>NZ_JAHXYZ010000010.1 GCF_019969685.1 Microbacterium sp. EST19A
ATATTATCCGTTAGGATTTGACTTCCAAATATAGTTGCAGGTACTGGCGGATTGAAGCCGTATGCAGGATACGTATCATAATAATTTAATGATAATAAGGTTACCCACTTGGTAGAATTAGGGTAAGTAATATCCTGATTATTATAATACACATCAACTCCCTGTCTATTGAAAGCTGCAGTAGTTACTCTGTTTACATTATTCAATCCCAGGCCATCAACCATACTCTGCTCCACGCTTCTTTGGTATCCTGTTCCTATTCCCGTGATGGCAACTCTTCCAAACTGGTCATACTTTGTGTACAGCCATTGCCCCTTTCCTTTTAAAACACTATCCTGAGTGGCAACCAAACGGTCAGCCTTATCATATACCATGTATTCCCAACCTTTTCCGGGAAGCTTTTTCTCAACCATTCGGTTCAGACCGTCATACCGGTACTGATAGCAGAGATCATCTAAAACAGTCCCTGAAAGCGTTCCGGC
>NZ_JAHXYZ010000011.1 GCF_019969685.1 Microbacterium sp. EST19A
GGCTGACACCAAGTAGCCCAGAAATCAAGAACGACAACTTTTCCTTTTAAACTGGCTAACGATACCTTTTCACCTTTTAAATTGAGCAATTCAAAATTTGGAGCAGGTTTGAAGGTTGCCATCTCTTTAATATGGTCACGTATGGTCTGTGTTAAAGTTTCTTTTAATGATGCATTGAAATTTTCGTAACCCTGAGCCGATCCGTTCAATTCCAAATAAAGCTTTTTAAGATCATTCTCAACGGCAAATTGTCCTTTAGTATATAATTTCGTCAAGATATTGTATGCCTCAAGTTTTCGTCCGGTTCCCATCAACGATTTGTAGTAAACCGTTGCTAGTCCGTCAGCTTGCTCAGGAGCTGATTTTAATGCATTTTCTATGTAACCAAGTGCATCGTTATATTTTTTTTGAGCTACTAAGATATTGACATAAGCAGACATAGAGCTGGCATAACC
>NZ_JAHXYZ010000012.1 GCF_019969685.1 Microbacterium sp. EST19A
CTCGTAATGCGTCCACTTATGCCCACTCTCTTGGGCGGCGGCTGAGCCGACCTGTAGGAACGCAATCATGGCGAGCACGGTCCGCCACGAGCTTCTGCTTCTTCCTGCATTTGACAGCCTCGGGGGGAATGCTCCCGCTTCGGCTCGCCTGTTTGGCGTTGCGCTGTCTTTCACGATTCAACTCCTTGTGTCGCAGCAGATAAAGGGCCGTGTTCAGGCGACCCAGTGGCGGTGCGTTGTCCATGGCGAAGCGACACCGCGCCCTGGACTGGGGCGTGGCGTCGAAGAGGTGGGATTGATTGCATGACCTGTCCTTGGTCGCGGCGCCATCAGCGTCGGCGATGTCCGTCTTGCTGGATGAGATTCGGCTCAGCTCAAGCCGCGTGCGGTCTCAAAGAGCGGGCTATCGAAGGCAGCATGCCACTTCCCCTGCGATTGGCACAGGTCCATCAG
>NZ_JAHXYZ010000013.1 GCF_019969685.1 Microbacterium sp. EST19A
GTCTACTTGTGGGTTATAATCTTCTGGCGCTAAATCAACTTTAATTACTGCGTTGATCGCGTCAACTTTTTCGTGTGAAATGTTCATACTCTTTCTAAACCGTTACGCATTATTTTGATAAAAAAAAATCCTCCCGATGATTTAATTTCGGGAGGACATTCAAGTGCGGAAGAAGGGACTCGAACCCCCACGTCTTGCGACGCCAGATCCTAAGTCTGGTGCGGCTACCAATTACGCCACTTCCGCATTAGGATTTCTTGTTGGCACAAAGATAGAAACGAAACGTATATGATGCAAGTCTTTTCTCAATAAATTTTCATTATTTTCTAATTTATATTTTATGGTAAAAAATAAATTTGCATAATTCATTCTTATTCATTTACTTTGAAAAACAAAGTACTTTTATGAAACAAGAAGATTTAGTAAAAGAAATAGCAAGTA
>NZ_JAHXYZ010000014.1 GCF_019969685.1 Microbacterium sp. EST19A
CAGTACGACGGCATTCCGATGTCACGCGACTCGGCGTACTCGGCTGGCAATACGCTCAGCGATACCGCGATCTACGACCGGGTCGAAGTGCTCAAGGGCGCGACCGGCCTGCTGACCGGCATGGGCGATCCGGGCGCGACCATCAACCTGATCCGCAAGAAGCCGGGCAAGGAATTTGCTGGCATCGCGACGCTGGGGGTCGGCCGCTGGGACGACTACCGTGCCGAAGTCGATGTCGGCGGCCCGCTGACTGCCGATGGCCGCGTGCGTGGGCGCGCGGTAGGTGCCTGGCAGGACAAGCATTCCAATCTGGATTTCTACCAGCGCACCAGCAAGGTCGGCTATGCCGTGCTGGAAGCCGATCTGGGCGAACGCACGCTGCTGACAGTCGGTGGCGACGTGCTGGAGAGCGATCCCAAGGGCTCGACCTGGGGC
>NZ_JAHXYZ010000001.1 GCF_019969685.1 Microbacterium sp. EST19A
AGCCGAAAAACGACTGAACGAGGATAATTTGGCATTTGACAAGTGCACGCTGTTGAGTTCTCAAGGATCGGATGCTCCCACGACCCAGTCATCACAACCAGGCCCGCAGGGCAACTTCTCTATCTTACTGATCTCGTTCCCGGTGTCAAATCGCCTTCCGGCGACCTGCTCGTGGGCACGAGCCAGTTCCTTCAGCCCGGACACTCAGAGAGTTGTTCGGGATTCGGGAGGTGTTCGATGCTTGACGGGAGCCGGTCCGAGGACCTCCGCTCAACCGTTTGGGGCGAACAAGTAATAACTTACGCGGATCCCGGGGGTCGGGCAAATCCAGGCCGACCGCCGGGCGTGTCGTGCCGGATTCCGCGTCAGGGCGCCCGCAGACGGCTCACTTGGTGACCACGCACGTGCGGAAGTAGATGAGGTTGGCCGCGGCGAAGGAGCCGTCCGGTGACTCGATGACGTCCAGGACACCCTCCACATAGCTGTTGTGAAGATCGATGGAGGCAGTGGTGAGCCCCGCGTAGTCCAGGACCTCATAGGCGCCCTGCCATCCGGCTATCGCATCGGCGATGTACAGCTCGACATCGCTGTGCTCCATACCGAAGGAGTCGTACACCGGGGTCATGCTCTCCGCCTGGGCTTCTGCGGCGCCGTCCAGGCCTTGCCGGGCCGCCTGGCACATCAGTCCTTTCAGCACCTTCTGCTCCAGCGCATCGACGACCGCTCGGAACTCGGGGGTGGGCTGTGTGCGCATGCGCGCGTTGACCAGCCGGATCGCGTCGTCGCTGATGCTGATCTCCCAGCCGATCGCGAGTTGGAGAACGGCGTCGAGCTCCTTGTAGAACGAGACCCACCGTTCCCCGGAAGCGAGCAGCGTCCGCTCCTCGTCGGTGAGCTGGGCACCCGAACGGACGGCATCGTCCGCCTGACGCATGGCGTCGTCGAGCTCGGCAGGAACCTCGATGGCGCTCTTCCGGGCGAACACGGTGATGTCGTCGAGGTACCCGCTGAGGCTGGAGCTCGCATCCTGCACACCGATCCTGAGTACACCGCGCAAGGCGCTGGCGCTTCCGCCACTGCAGGATGTCAGCGCCAGAACGAGAGCAGCGTACGCGGCGATGGCGGTCGTCAGGCGTGCGCCCGACCGGAAGATCTCGCGGGACATGTCACGCCGCCCAGTGACCATACGGGCAGGTCGTGTTGCCATCGGTGACGAGATGGCCCTGTGCACACACCCGCACCGCCTCGGGCTGAGTCCCGCGCATCGTCCTCCACCAACCGGAGAGGCCGTTCCGCGCCGTCCGCTGACCGCGCGCGATGGACTCCCATTGCGATAGGGGTTCCGGCCCGATCGTCGTCGGCGTCGGCGGTTGCCGCCTGCCGAACAGCATGTCCCTGAAGCTCCCAGCCATTTCGTCACCACCCTTGTGACAGTCCCCCAGCTCTCATGAGCTTCCTCTCTCACCCGTGGGCGCGCAAGGGCTTCGCAGACAGCCGTCCGGCGGCGGCCTTCGTCGACCAGCTCGCACAGCGCCGATGGGGAAAGAAGAAAGCCCCCGGCGCGAGCCGGGGGCTTTCTGTTCGGTGGACCTAAGGGGATTCGAACCCCTGACCTCCTCGATGCGAACGAGGCGCGCTACCAACTGCGCCATAGGCCCGTGAACGGCTTCTACGCTATCACGCCGCGGGAGCCGATCGCATCGCGCGCGTCAGCCGGCGGCGCGTCGCGAGAGCAGGTCACGGACGTGCGCCTCGATCTCGGCGTCGTCGACGAACCCCATCTGCGCATACGGCGAGCTTGCGGCCGGCATCTGCACAGGAGCCGGGGGCGCCATCTGCTCGGCCCGCTCGCGCAGGGCAGCGACCCGCGCCGCCTTGCGCCGCTCTTCCTGAGCCTCGATCTCGGCGCGCGCGGCCTGTGCCCGTGAACCCGCGACCGTCACCAGCGGTTCCGGCAGAGGGCGAGGAGTCCACGTGGCGCGTCCCTGATCATGCAGCTCCGGCGTGACGCGCTCTCGGACCGGCTCGGCGGCGACCAGCGGTCGACGAGCGGAACGCTGCGCCACCGATGCCATCCGCTGGAGCATGATGCCCGCGACCACGACGATCGCACCGCCGACCCACACCAGGAGCTGCGCTCCCGAGGAGAGGATCTGCCACACCCCGAGGCCGGCGACGGCGAGGCCCAGCAGAACAGCCGTCGTGGCGACCGCGCGCACCCGACGCCGGGCCCGCGCGCGGCGCATCACCGGATCCGCGCGGGTCGCCGCGAGCTCCTGCCGCAACGACTCGAGCTCGGCGGATTCTCGTTCGGACTGCACCCGCTTGGCGAGCTTCTGCTGTGCGAGGGCCGTGCGCGCGTTGAGCTCCATGCGCACCTCGCCGGGAGTCTCGCTCGTCTCAGCGAGCACCCGCAGCGCCTGATTCAGACGGACGGCGTTGCGTTCAGCCGCGTTGTACTGGAAACGACCGCGCCAGGACGGCAACAGGTACAGCATCCACAGGAGCACGGCGACGAGTACGATCACTCCCCCGCTCAGCACCGGCCCGTCCATAGGGTCAACGGTAAGGGCTGACCGGCGCTGTACCGCGCAGGCGGAGCGTGTCGCGGCGACTCCGTCTCCGAACAGGCCCGAGACCGCGGCTCAGAGGGCGATGCGGTCGGACGGCGGCACCGTCGCGGCATCCGGCGGCACCTGGCCGTTCAGCCAGCGCGCGAGCACGCCCTGCGGCACGTCCTCCCGGGTCAGCGAGAACGCGTAGTGGTCGCGCCAGTCCCCGTCGATGTGGATGTAGCGCCGGCGCAGTCCCTCGTACCGGAAGCCGAGCTTCTGCACGATGCGCAGGCTCGCCGCGTTCTCGGGACGGATGCAGATCTCCATCCGGTGCAGGCCGTACTCGGTGAAGCAGGCGTCGGTCGCGAGGGCGACGGCCGTCGGCGTGATCCCGCGTCCGGCGAACCGTTCGCTCACCCAGTAGCCGATGGTCGCCGAGCAGAGCGATCCGCGGGCGACACCCCATACATTGAGCTGGCCGGCCACCTCGCCTTCGTACTCCATGACGAACGGATACCCCGAGCCGTCGCGGTACTGCTGCAGCAGACGCCGGATGCTGAGGCGCATGTCGAACGACACCGATCCATACGGAACGGTGGCCTCCCACGGCTGCAGCCACGACCGGTTCGCGAGCAGCTCGTGCTGCAGCGGACGAGCGTCCTTCGTGCGCACGAGCCGGAGCTCGATCGGACCGTGTCGCATTCCCGTCGCCAGATCCATGAGTCGTCCCGACGCCCGCAGAGTCGCCTAGAGGCGTTCCGCGAACTCCTTGAGCCAGGGTCGCAGCTCCGGGCCGAGGTCGGCGCGATCGGACGCGAGCTGCACGATCGCCTTGATGTAGTCCACCCGGTCGCCGGTGTCATAACGACGGCCACGGAAGATGACGCCCACGACACCGGGGCCATCAGGGTCTGCGGCCATCTCCTGCAGCGCGTCGGTGAGCTGGATCTCGCCGCCCTTGCCGGGCTCGGTGCGCTCGAGGATCTCGAAGACGGATGCCGGCAGCACATAGCGGCCGATGATGGCGAGGTTCGAGGGCGCGTCTTCCTGCGCCGGCTTCTCGACGAGGCCGGTCACGCGGACGTTGTCCGACCCCTCGATCGGCTCGACGGCAGCCGCACCGTACATGTGGATGCTGGCCGGGTCGACCTCCATCAGCGCGATCACCGCAGCGCCGCTGCGCTCGTGCTCGGCGATCATGTCGGTCAGCAGCGGGTCGCGCTCGTCGATCAGGTCGTCACCGAGAAGCACCGCGAAGGAGCTGTCGCCGACGTGCGTGCGAGCACGCAGCACGGCATGGCCGAGTCCCTTCGGCTCCCCCTGACGCACGAAGTGGATGTCGGCGAGATCGCTCGACTTCACGACGCTGGCGAGGCGACCGTCGTCGCCCTTCTCCATCAGCTTCACCTCGAGCTCGGGGACCGAGTCGAAGTGGTTGGAGATCGCGTTCTTGTTGCGCCCGATGATGACCAGGATGTCGTCGATCCCTGCGTCGGCCGCCTCTTCCACCACGTACTGGATGGCGGGCTTGTCGACGACGGGGAGCATCTCCTTCGGCATCGCCTTCGTCGCAGGCAGGAATCGCGTCCCCAGTCCTGCCGCGGGAATGACGGCCTTGATCTTGTGCGAACCCATCCTCACAGCCTAGTGGTCGTCACCGCCGTAGACTCGGAGCCATGTCGAACGACGTCGAACACGCCAAGCGCGCACTCCGCGCGGAGCTGCGTGAGCGACGCCAGCTGCTCTCGGATGCGCAGCGCGATGCCGCGGCATCCGCGATCGGAGAACGCCTCGACCTCCTCGTCGACGAGCTCGGCGCTCGATCCATCTCCTGCTTCCTCTCCACCACCACCGAGCCCGGCACCCGCGATTTCGTGACCAGGGCGGTGCGCCGCGGCATCCGAGTGCTGCTGCCGATCACCCGTGCCGACGGCCTGCTGGACTGGGCGGTCGCGACCGATGACGACGAGATCGCCGAGGGGCTCTTCGGACTCCCGGAGCCGACCGGCGAAGTGCTGGGACCGATCGCCGTCAACGACGTCGACCTCATGATCGTCCCCGCCGCGGCCGTCGACCGCGCAGGGATGCGGATGGGCTGGGGCCGCGGCTACTTCGACAAGACCATCGGTTCCATGGAGAAGTGCCCGCCCGTGTACGCCGTGATCTATGATTCCGAGATACTCGACTCCCTGCCGCGGGAGGTGCACGACCAGCCGGTGAACGGCGTCGTGACCCCGACGCAGACCCTCGAACTGTCGCCCACGCGACGCTGACCCGCAAGGACCTCCATGCCCACCTATGCCTATGCCTGCACATCGTGCGGACACCGTTTCGACGCCGTGCAGAGCTTCTCGGACGACGCGCTCACCGAGTGCCCCGAATGCGGCGGCACGCTGCGCAAGCAGTACGGCTCGATCGGCGTGACGTTCAACGGCTCGGGGTTCTACCGCACGGACTCGCGCGCCAAATCGGGCGGATCGGGTGAGGGTTCGGCATCATCGAAGGCGGAGTCGAAGACGAGCGCCGCACCGGCAGCTGCGTCGACTCCGACCTCTTCCTGAGGTCCCGACCCGTTGGGAGTTCCCATGCTCAAAGGCTTCAAGGATTTCATCCTCCGCGGCAATGTGATCGATCTCGCCGTCGCCGTGGTCATCGGCGGTGCGTTCACCGCCATCGTCAACTCCGTGGTGTCGACCATCATCACGCCGCTCGTCTCGCTGTTCTTCAAGGCGGATGCGACGGGCAAGTTCGGCCCGCAGCTCACGAGCATCTACGGTGACACGGTCACCTTCCCGCTCGGCGAACTGGTCTCGGCGATCATCAGCTTCCTCGCCGTCGCGGTGGTCGTGTACTTCGTGTTCGTCCTCCCGATGAACACCTTCAAGGCGCACGTCGAAGCCCGCAAGGGCACGCGTGCAGAGGCGCCCGCAGACGAGCCGGCGGCAGCCACCGAGGCCGAGCTGCTCGTGGAGATCCGCGACCTGCTGAAGAGCCAGCGCAGCGCTCAGTAGTGCGGAGGCACGTCCTGGATGAGCCGGTCGTCGTTCGGACCCTTCGGTCCGCGCGGTCGGCGCTTCCGGGATGGTGCCGCATCCTCGCCGGCGTCGGGAGCCGACTCCGGCGAGGGATCGCTGCCCGGCACCGGAGTGAGCCGCGCTCTCCGCGCGCCGGAGACCCGCTCGACCCGCTGGCGCTTCGACTGGTCGTCGGGCTGCTCAGTCATTCTCGGTGTCGAGGATGTCGATCGGCTGCGTGTCGTTCTCGGCTCTCGGCGCCGACTCGGAGATGCCGAGCACGCCGGCGATCCGCGTCGCCGCCGTCGCCGGATCGCTGTACAGGTCGAATGCGTGCACGCGCACGTAGTGCCAGCCGAGGCGGCGGAGCACGTGCGGCCGAAGCCGCAGGGTCTCGCGCAGCGACTCGCCCCGGGACTCCGGGTCGGATTCGATCACGACGGCCTTGCCGTCATGCTGCGCGACCAGCGGAAGGAGCCCGCGGTAGTCGACGTCGACCGAGGCGCCGAGTCGTCGCAGCTCGCGCGCCAGCGCGAGCGTGAGCGGGTCGGCGAGGTCTTCCAGGCGTGCGTCCCTGCTGCGACCCGCGAGCCCGCCGAGGATCGACATCAGCGTGGCGGCGCCGTGCTCGAGACGCCCGTCGTCGAACGAGGAGGGGCGGATGGAGGAGACGATCACCATCGACCTGCGCGCGCGGGTCATGCCCACCGTGAGCAGCCGCTCGCCGTCGGGGGTCGAGAGGTCGCCGAAGTCGCTGAGCACGCGACCGTGCTTGGTGAGACCGAAGCCGAGCGAGAAGATCACGCGGTCCCGGCTCTCCGCGACCGACTCCTCCAGGGTGAGCACGGCGAAGGGCTCTGCGGTGTCGCGCCCGACGAAGTCGGCGACATCGGATCGCCCGGCGAACGCGGACGTCACGGCGGCACGGACCCGTTCCGCATGGCGGGTGCTCGCGGTGACGACCATCAGGGACTCCGCGGGCCGGTGGATCGCATGCTCGACGACGAGGGTCACGACCCTGGCGACTTCGGCATCCGGGCTCTCGACGGCGCCCGACACGGGGTCCGGCGCACCGGTCCCGCCCTCGACGTAGTCGACCGTCAGGCTGCCTCGTCCGAGATAGGAACCGGCCCACGGCAGCGACACGATCTCGCCGCCGTAGAAGGCGTCGTTGATGAGCTCGGCGAGGTCCTCTCCGCCGGCGCGGTAGCTGCGGGTGAGCGTCATGACCGGCAGGAGCTCGGACAGACGCTCGAAGACGGAGACGTCATCGAACGGAAGCTCCGCCTCCCACGACTCCACCGGGTCCACGGCGATGTGGAAGGGGGTGGGACGCTGCGTCACAGGATCGCCGAACGCCACGATCTGGCGGGCGCGACGGATCGCCGGTGCCGCCTCCGCGAGATTGATCGCCGCGGCATCCACGAGGAGCACGGCGTCGAACTCGACGGAGTCCGGGATCTCCGGCACGAGATAGGGAGACGAGATCCAGACCGGGGCGAGCACATCGACGAGCGTCGGCGCGGCGCTCACGACCTCCGCGGTCGTCGTCGCGGGCTGAGTCAGCGCGCGACGGAGATGCTGCGACTGCTGCGGCTCGTCGACGATGGCGATCCGCCACTGGTTCGCGAGCTGCCAGGCGAGCAGTGGACCGGCCATCGCCGCGTGAGCTTCGTCGACGAGCCGGAAGTCGCGTTCGAGCCGATCGACGACGGCCGTGTTGGCGCCGAGGAGAGCACGGTTGTCCTGGAGCGCACGCTCGAGCAGCGACTGCCACCACGCGAACTCGAGCTCGTCCCCGACCCGCGCCTCGGAGACGTGGCGCACCGAGAGCTCCGCGAGCAGCGGCTCCAGCCCGAGCAGGGCGAGCCGGTCGCGCAGCTGCGCGCGCTCGACGAGGTTGTCGAAGACGTCGGACTTCTCGGCGAGGCCGGCCAGCGTGCGGACCAGCCGCGCGACGGGAAGCGTCGCCAGGGGCTCGCGACGTCCGAGCGCCGCGTCGAGCTCGGCGAGCTCCGCCTCGACCCGCTGCCACGACGATGCGACGTCGGCGAGCCCCAGCGGGACCTCCGGCGCGACGCCCGCCTCGACGCACCGCTGCCACTGCGTGCGCTGCGACTGGATGCGCAGCAGCGCCTCGTGCATCTCGGTGACGTGGACTCCGGGGCGCACGTACTCCTTCGCCAGACGGCGCAGTCGTCGTCGATTGGCGGCCGACAGCCCGGGGGCGTCGCGGCGCGAGCCGTGAGCCTGGATCAGCTCCCCGAGCGGGCGCTCGAAGACCGTGGGGCTGAACCGGTCGAGGGAATCGCGGATGCCCTCGAGCAGCCGCAGATACTCGCCGAGCTCGTCGATCGTCGCGAACGGCCGCATGTGCGTCTGCGCGATCAGCTCGTAACCGCGTTCCAGGAGCGCGGGCACGCTGCTCGAGTGCAGCCGGCCGGCGAGCTCATGTGCGGCGCGGGCGGCCTCGGTGCTGCCGAACGTCACTCCGTACCAGGGCGAGTCGTCGGGTCCGAAGCGGAACTCGCCGAGGCGCGCGGCCTGCGCCAGCGCAGCAGCCGCGTCCGTCCGGTCCGCGGCCAGGCGGCTGAGAGCATCGGGTCCCAGCCGCGCCGTGGTCGACGGCGGCACCGGGAGCGAGGCGAGCCGAGTGAGGTGACGGGTCGCATCGAGGACAGAGGCCTCGGTTCCGGCGATGGGGGTCGAGAGCGCCTGACGGTAGTCGCGCAGCACGGTGCGCAGGCGCACGAGCGCGTCATCCACCTCGCTCACCTTGGGAGCCGCGGCCTTCTCGTTGCGTCCGATCGCGCGGACGAGGTCGCGACGGACGCTGGCCGGTGAGATGGCGAGACCGTCGAGTCCGATGCCGGCGAGCCGGTGCCGTACGCCGTCGAGCGTGGAGCGGCGCGCCGAGACGACAAGGACGCGCTTCCCGCCGCGCACGAGTTCGCCGAGCGCGTTGATGACCGTCTGCGTGCCCCCGGTGCCGGGAAGCGTGGCCACCGTGATCGAGTGCCCGGCGGCGATGCGCGCGAGAACCGCCTCCTGCTCTGCATCCGCATCGAGGAGGAGATTGTCGGATGCCGGAGCACGGTCGTCCGGAGAGGTGTGATGCGGCGCCGCGCGCGGCGCGGACACCTGCTCGCGATCGTCGACGTGACCGTTCAGCGCGTTCAGGACGACGTGATCGAGGCTGCCGCCGTCACGGGACATCACCCCGGCGACGTCGGCGAACGTGGAGACGACGAGCCGCGGCTCGACCGAGAAGGTGTCGATCGAGCGTGTCGTCGCCCGGAGGCTGTCGATCACGGGCTGCGGCTTGAAGATGCCGCCGTCGTAGGCCAGTGCGGCGAGGGAGGCCGCATCGATCGTCAGGCCGAAGTGCTCGCGCGCGATGCGCACGAGCTCGGGGTTCACCTCGAACGCGCCCTGCAGCTTGAGCTCGAAGTCGGAGTGATGGCGGCGGATGGCCAGCGGCCGCAGCAGGACCGGCGCGGCGAATCCTGCGCCGCCGATCCGCCAGTGCGCGACGCCGACCGCGAGGTGCACGGCCTCGATCCCCCGTACAGTCCGCAGCTCGGTGTTCTTGGCCGTGATGCGCTCCGCCGCGAGCCGGGCGGTGCGCAGCCCCACCTCGTCGCGGAACAGGTTCGACAGGAGCGTGGACTTCCCGGTGATGAACTGGGGAAGGCTGCCCGGATGCGCCTTCGAGATGTCGATGCCGGATTCCGGTCCGTCGCGGAAGCTGACGAGCGGGGACGGCCCTCCGAGATCGGCGGCCTCCGCGCGGAGGCGCGTGCGCTCGGCTTCGGCCGCGTGCGCGATGTCGACCCCGGTGCCGGAGTCGCGCAGATCGCCGAGGGTCACAGCGGCGTCCGCCACTGCGTCATCCGCAGACCTGTCTTCACGTCGCCACACACTAGACACCCTAGGCGCGGGAAGGCGGGAGCCCGGGTATCCCGGGCGGGTTTCACCGGAATTCTGGCCCTGACGGCCGATCTCCACTGCTCCTGCAACGCAGACTGTGCGGAAGGATTCTCCACGGAGTGCGTACTGCGGCAGTCTCGAGGTCGTCGCGTCCGGTCAGTATGGGGACATGACCTTCCGCTACGACTTCGCACCGACACCGTTCGGGGATGCTCTCGCGGTGTTCTCCGACGAGGGCATCGTGCGGTTCGACCTCTCCGAATCCGACGACCCCTCGGTCCCCTGGCTCCTCGAGGGAGCAGCTCGCGAGCTGCACGAGATACCCGAACCCGACCCCGGTGCGGCCGATGAACTCGCCCACCTCCTCGCCGCCTACTTCGAGGGCGAGCCGATCCGCTTCGAGGATCATGTCCGCCTCGACTGGCGGCTCGTCGAGGGATTCCCGCGCACGGCGCTGCAGACGATCTGCACGATCGAGTGGGGAGAGACCCTCAGTTACGGCGAGGTCGCCGTGCTCGCCGGTCATCCCGGCGCTGCTCGTGCTGTCGGCACGGCCTGCCGGCTCACCCCGTTCTCGATCATCGTCCCCGTCCATCGCGTCGTGCGCTCCGACGGATCCGCGGGCCACTACGGGGCGCACCCCGAGCGCAAGCGGTTCCTCCTGGACCTCGAGTCCCGCTGACCGCGGCCACTCCCGAGACGACGTGGACCCGGCGAGTAGGCCGCCGGGTCCACGTGCTCTCGCGTCAGTGCGTCAGTGCTCGGTGGCCTTCTCCGCTCCGAAGCCGGTGAGCGAGCGCACCTCCATCTCGGCGGCGAGCTCGGGCGACTCCTTCCGACTGCTCGTGATGGTGCCGAGCCAGCCCAGCAGGAAACCGAGCGGGATCGACACGATGCCAGGGTTGTTCAGCGGCCAGACCGCGATGTCGATCCCCGGGATCATCGAGGTCGGAGTTCCGGAGAACACCGGCGACAGCACGATCAGCACGATCGCCGAACCGAGGCCCCCGTACATGCTCCACACCGCGCCGCGAGTCGAGAACCGCCGCCAGAACAGCGAGTACAGGATGGTCGGGAGGTTGGCGGATGCCGCCACCGCGAAGGCCAGCGCGACGAGGAACGCGATGTTCTGCCCTTGTGCGCCGATCCCGCCGATGATCGCCAGGATGCCGATCACGATCACCGTGCGGCGGGCGACGCGCACCTCGGCGTTGGGATCCGCCTCGACCGGCTTGCCCGCGGCATCCTTCTTGCCCTTCTGGATCACGTTCGCGTAGATGTCGTGCGCGAACGATGCGGCGGCGGTGATCGTGAGTCCCGCCACCACCGCGAGGATGGTCGCGAACGCCACCGCGGAGATGAAGCCGAGCAGCACGGGTCCGCCGAGCTCGAGCGCGAGCAGCGGTGCGGCGGAGTTGACACCGCCGGGAGCCGCCGCGATGACGTCCGCTCCGACGAGCGCACCGGCGCCGTACCCGAGCACGAGCGTCAGCAGGTAGAACCCGCCGATCAGCCAGATCGCCCAGACGACCGAACGCCGAGCCTCCTTCGCCGTCGGCACCGTGTAGAAGCGCATCAGCACGTGCGGCAATCCGGCGGTGCCGAGCACGAGCGCCATGCCCAGGGACAGGAAGTCCCAGGGGTTCGCGCCGTACTGCAGCCCCGGCGCGAGGATCGCATCGCCCTTGTCGGAGTTCGCGACCGCGGCCTCGAGCAGCGTGTTGAGGTTGAACCCGTTGATCGCGAGCACCCAGATGGTCATCGCGAGAGCCCCGCCGATCAGGAGGAACGCCTTCACGATCTGCACCCACGTCGTGCCCTTCATCCCGCCGATCAGCACGTACACGATCATCAGCAGGCCGACCACCGCGATCACGATCGACTGCCCGACCCGGCCGTCGATGCCGAGCAGCAGCGACACGAGACCGCCGGCACCCGCCATCTGGGCGAGCAGGTAGAAGAAGCACACCGCGAGCGTGGTGATCGCCGCGGCCATCCGGATCGGGCGCTGCTTCAACCGGAACGACAGCACATCCGCCATCGTGAACTTGCCCGTGTTGCGCATCATCTCCGCCACGAGGAGCAGCGCGACGAGCCACGCCACCAGGAATCCGATGGAGTAGAGGAAGCCGTCGTAGCCGTTGATCGCGATCGCCCCGCAGATGCCGAGGAAGGATGCCGCGGACAGGTAGTCGCCGGCGATCGCGAAGCCGTTCTGCGGACCGGTGAACGAGCGGCCGGCGGCGTAGTAGTCGGCGGCCGTCTTGTTGTTGCGGCTGGCCCGGATGACGATGAAGAGCGTCACCGCCACGAAGGCCAGGAAGATCGAGATGTTGAGAACGGGGTTGCTCTCGATGGCGACGGGTTCGGTCGCGAAGGGGACGATGTTCATGCCTGGCCCTGCGCCTTCTCGAGTTCGTCACGGATCTCCGTCGCCAGAGGATCGATCTTCCTGTTCGCGAATGACACGTAGATCATCGTGATGGCGAAGGTCGTGACGAACTGCCCGAGGCCGAGGAGCAGGCCGACGGTGATATCGCCCCACACCCGCTGGCCCATGAACTCCGTCGCGAATGCAGCAAGAAGCACATACGCGAAATACCAGATGAGGAAGAACGCGGCGAGAGGGAAGATGAAAGATCTCTGGGTGCGTTTCAGAGTGCGGAATCTCGATGATTCCTCGATGGCGATGTAATCGATCGCACCGCTCGAACCCGCGGGGGACTGGTCGCTCATGGGGCCTCCTTGCCTCATGTCCGGTGCTCGCACGACGGAGTCGCGCGAGTGATAGGGTCGACGCTACGAAACGGGGAACGGTGCCGTCACCCCCGAAAGTAGGTAGTCGTGAGCTCACCGGTCGCCATCGAATCCGAGGGCGAACTCGTCGCCAATGCGGTGCGCGAGCTCGCCCGGCGTACGCGCTTCCCCGTCGCCTTCGGCGGCCTGATCGAAGAGGGCGTCGTCAGCGTGACGAGCATCGTCGGCAACCGCACCAGGGCCCTCGACGGCCTGCGCGTGCGCCCGGAGCGCGGCCTCGGCGGCAGGGCGATGATGGAGCTCCGTCCGCGCATGACGAGCGACTACGGCTCTTCGCAGCAGATCACGCACGACTACGACGTCTTCGTGCTGGGCGAGGGCCTGCGCACGCTGCTCGCTCTCCCGATCGTGGTGCAGGGCCGACCGCGCGGGGTTCTCTATGCGGGGGCGTGGGACGAGGAGCAGATCGGCGGCGTGACGACCGCACCGGCCATGCAGGTCGCCCAGTCGGTCGCCGAGGAACTGCGCATCCGCGACGAGGTCGAGCGCCGGCTTCGCGCCTCGTCTCGCGGCAGCGACCCCGTTCCCGCACCTCAGCGCGAGGAGCTGCGCGAGAGCTTCGCCGAGCTGCGCAGCATCGCCGCCGATGTCGACGATGCGGAACTCCGCGCTCGAATCGCCCAGGTCGAGCGGCGCCTGCTGAGTCTCGCCGGCGAGACCGTCCCGGTCGTGACCGGACCTGTTCCCACCGTGCACCTCTCCCCTCGGGAGACCGATGTTCTCGCCTGCGCGGCGCTGGGTTCGACCAATGCGGAGATCGCCGCGCAGCTGGGCCTTCGAGAGGGCACGGTGAAGGCATACCTCGGCACCGCGATGTCGAAGCTGGACGCGTCGACGCGCCATTCCGCCGTGACCCGGGCGCGGCGCGCTGGGCTGCTCCCCTGACCTGATCCCTCACCGGTCCGACTGCCCAGCGCCTGCCCAGCCGCGTCGGCTAGCATCGGAAGCGGTCGGAGAACTCCGGCCCCGGACGAGGCAGACCAGTACCCGGTGAGCGAAAAGACTGGTCCGAAAGGACCGATCATGTCGTGGATCGTACTCGTCGTCTCCGGAGTCCTCGAGGCTGTCTGGGCCACTGCGCTCGGCAAATCCGAAGGTCTCACCAAGCTCTGGCCGAGCGTCATCTTCTTCGTCGGACTCGCGCTTTCGATGTTCGGGCTCGCATTCGCGATGCGGGATATCGCCACGGGAACGGCTTATGCCGTGTGGGTGGGCATCGGCGCCTCGCTCACGGTGATCTGGGCGATGGTCACCGGCGATACCGAGATATCCTGGCTGCGCATTCTGCTGCTCATGGGACTCGTCGGGTGCATTGTCGGCCTCAAGCTGATCGACACCGGACACGAATAGTCGTCTTATTTCACCACTGTTCTTGTCTCCGATAAATGTCGGCGGTAGTGTGCGTCGCATGGCAAGAAGAATTGTGCACCAACTTGTAGACGACATCGATGGCAGCGTGCTGGAGGTCGGAGAAGGCGAGACAGTGCATTTCTCGCTGAACGGCACCTCCTACGAGATCGACCTGAATGCGGCGCACGTGGAGGAATTGCGTAAAGCATTCGAGCCGTACATCTCGGCCGGTCGTCGCGCCGGCTCATCCGGATCGGCCCGCACGTCGGCCCCGCGCAAGCGACCGGCACGAAATCCCGAAGTCGCCGCGATCCGCACATGGGCGAACAGCAACGGCTACACCCTCTCGGAGCGCGGCCGGATCCCCGCCCCCGTGGTCGAGGCGTACAACGCCGCCCACTGATCTGAGACAGCACCGACCTGAGACGGCGGAGTGACGCACCTGGTGTGCGTCACTCCGCCGTCTTCGTCAACCAGGCCTCGTCGCGGAGAGTGATCTCGTCGGTCATGTCGGCGAGGAACCGGATCACCACGTCCCGCTCCTCCCGACTCAGGCGCGCCGCCGCGTAGAACCGCTTCGCCTGCTGACGCCCCACGGTCTCCATGGCCGCATGGCGCGTCTCCGGAGTGATCGTGATCGCCAGGGCTCGACGATCCGTCGGATGAGGCGCCCGGTGGATGTGGCCGCCGTTCTCGAGCCGGTCGAGCAGCTTGGTGGTCGCCGCCGTCGAGATCCCGAGATGATGAGCGATGCCGCTCGGCGTCGCGACCAGCTCGCGGTTGGCGCACACGATGAGGTAGTGCAGGGCACGCATATCGGTCTCGTTGAGACGCATGTAGCGTCGCGACGCCTGCGAGAGTCGCTGCTCCGCATCGCGCAGTCCCCCGAGCGCTTCCATCACGGCGGCGATCTGCCGGAGGTCCTCGGGCGGAACGCCGGTTCGATCGACCAGAGTGCTGCGTGGATCGCTGGACTCCACGTCGTAGATCGCGGCGTGACGGAGACCATCCGGCGCACCGGAGGCATTGGCCAGCTGCGCGCCGACGCGCGGGGTGGTGCCAGCCTCCGAGTCCATGCGATCATGTTACACACGAAGAGTTTCATGCTAAGTTGATTACTTACCAAGTTAGCGAAATCGGTGAGCGGAGGGATGCCATGGATAATGTGACACTCCTCGCTGATGACGGGACGGTCATCGGCACCCGTCCGAAGAGCGAAGTCCACACGACCGACACCCCGCTGCACCTCGCCTTCTCCTGCTACGTGTTCGATACTCGAGGCCGTCTGCTGGTGACCCGTCGCGCTCTCGGCAAGCGCACGTGGCCGGGCGTCTGGACGAACAGCTTCTGCGGCCACCCGCGGCCCGACGAGCAGATGTCCGCGGCGGTGCGACGCCATGGCCTCCACGAACTCGGCCTGGAACTGAGCGGCCTCCGCGAGGTCCTCCCCGACTACCGGTATCGCGCCATCGACGCGAGCGGCATCGTCGAGAACGAGATCTGCCCGGTCCACGTCGCCGTCGTCGACGGCGACCCCTCCGGCGACCCCGACGAGGTCGCGGAATGGGCGTGGGTCGAGGTCGACGACCTCGTCGATGCGGTCGCCCGCGCACCGTTCGCCTTCAGCCCATGGATGGCTGAGCAGCTCCCCCGGCTCCGCGCCATCGGAGAGGTCTGACCGATGAGCACCACGGCGACCGAGGAAGATCTCGGCATCCGGATCGAAGAGGCGCTGCGACACCGCTTCTCAGAGCGCCGGTCCGCGGCCGAGCAGTACGGCACGGAGTTCGTCGCTCTCTGGCAGGCAGCCGCAGAGCACGCGCTCGGCGGCAAGCTGATCCGCCCGCGACTGCTGATCGATCTGCTGCGCTCCCTCGCGCCCGCCGATCTCACGACCGTCGAGGTCGCGCGCGCCGTCGACGTGGCCGTGCACGTCGAGCTGCTCCACTTCGCGTTCCTCCTCCATGACGACGTCATCGACGGCGACCTGATCCGCCGCCGACGTCCGAACCTGATCGGGTCGTTGGTCGAGCGCCGGTCGTCCGAGCCCGCGGAGCCGGCGCTGCACTGGGCTCGATCGAGTGCGATCCTCATGGGCGACCTCCTGCTCGCATCGGCGGTGCTGGGATTCGCGCGAGCCGACGTCTCCCCCGATGCGCGCGTTCGTCTCCTCGCCCTGCTCGAGCAGACGATCTTCGAGACCGTCGCGGGCGAGCACACCGACATCGGACTGAGCGACGGCATCATCCCGCCCGACCTGCGCACCATCCTCTCGACCAGCGCCTACAAGACGGCGACCTACTCCTTCGTCCTCCCGCTGCGCGCGGCGGCGGTGCTCGCCGGCTCCTCACCCGCGGCCGAGGAGCAGCTCACCGCGATCGGCCGGCACCTCGGGCTCGCGTACCAGCTGCAGGACGACCTCCTGTCGGTGTTCGGCGATCCCGGTGCGCACGGCAAGGACGCCTTCTCCGATCTGCGCGAGGGCAAGGAGACCGCGATCATCGCCTACGCGCGCATGACCGGGCACTGGCCGAGCATCGAGCTGCGCTTCGGATCGGTGGACCTCAGCGACTCCGACGCGGCCGACATCCGCGACCGCCTTCGCGAGTGCGGCGCCGAGAAGTTCGTCCGCAGCCTCGTGCAGGAGCAGCTCGGAGCCGTGTCCGCCGTTCTCGCCGAGGCGGAGTCCACCGGTACCCTCTCCCGTGCCGCCGGGCGGACGATCCTCGGACTCACGTCGCGCATCGAAGGCCGCTCGGTATGACGGGCAGCCCTTCGAGTCAGGGCGACGGCGCCCTTCGTCGTTTCAACCGCACGGCCGAGATCGCCACCACCGGCGTGATCCGCGCGTACTCGACCTCGTTCGGCCTCGCGACACGACTCCTCGGCAGGCGCCACCGTCAGCACGTGCGCAACATCTACGCCATGGTGCGCATCGCCGACGAGATCGTCGACGGCGTCGCCGCGGAAGCGGGACTCGACGTGACGGCGCAGTCGGCGGCGCTCGCGTCGTACATCGCCGAGACGCACCGCTCGATGCGCAGCGGCTACAGCAGCGACCTGATCCTGCATGCCTTCGCGCGCACGGCCCGGGAGTGCGCCATCGGGGAAGACCTGACGCAGCCGTTCTTCGATTCGATGACGGCCGACATCGAGTCCGACGCGGGATTCGCCGCCTACGACGCCGACGCGCACGCGAGTTACGTGTACGGCTCGGCGGAGGTCGTCGGCCTGATGTGCCTGCAGGTGTTCCTGCGTGGAGCGGTGCGGACGGATGCCGAGCGCGAGACCCTCGTCCGCGGCGCACGCCAGCTGGGAGCGGCGTTCCAGAACGTGAACTTCCTGCGCGACCTCGCCGACGACACCGACCGCCTGCACCGCGGCTACCTGGGCGGCTCCGCACGCCTCACCGACGCCGATCGCGATGCCTGGGTCGAGACCGTGCATCGGCAGCTGGCCGACGCCCGCGAAGCGATCCCGCTGCTCCCCAAGGATGCGCGCGCGGCCGTGCGCAGCGCGCTGGCCCTGTTCGCCGCCCTCACCCGCCGCGTGGCGCACACACCCGTCGAGGTGCTGTACCGCACCCGTGTGCGCGTGCCCGATCCGGTGAAGGCCGGCCTGGCCGCGCGTGCGCTCATCGTCACCGCCCTGGAGCGGGACAGATGAGCCGCGTGACCGTGATCGGCGCGGGCGTGGCAGGGCTGGCCGCCGCCGGTCTGCTCGCGCGCGACGGACACGACGTCGTCGTGCTCGAGAAGAACGATCGCATCGGCGGCCGCGCGGGCACGGTGGAGCGCGACGGGTTCCGGTTCGACTCCGGCCCCTCCTGGTATCTGATGCCGGAGGTCTTCGACCACTACTTCGCGATGATGGGCACGACCACCGACGCGCAACTCGACCTCACCCTGCTCGACCCCGGCTACCGCGTGTTCCGCGCCCCGGATGCCGAGGGCTCGGCGAGCGCATCCGTCACGGTTCCCTCGGGTCGCGCCGCCGTGTCGCGGCTGTTCGAGTCGCTGGAGCCGGGGTCCGCTCCGGCTCTCCAGGATTACCTCGACTCGGCGCACGAGGCGAGCACGATGGCGGAGAAGCACTTCCTCTACAACCCGTTCACGCGGCTCCGCACGCTCATGGCTCCCGAAGTCCTCGGGGCACTCCCCCGACTGTTCTCGCTGCTCGGCACACGTCTCCAGTCGTTCGCGGCGCGCCGGTTCCGGCATCCCGTCATCCGTCAGATCCTCGGATATCCCGCCGTCTTCCTCGGCACCGACCCGCGCAGCGCACCCGCGATGTACCACCTGATGAGTGCGCTCGACCTCGACCAGGGCGTCAGCTACCCGCAGGGCGGCTTCTGGCGGGTGGTCGAGCGCATCGGCGAACTCGCCCGAGACGCCGGCGTCCGTATCGTCACGGATGCCGAGGTCACCGGCATCCGGACCGACACAGGTGCCGACAGCCCGAAGGTGACGGGCGTGAGCTGGGTCGACGTCGACGGCGTCACGCACGTCGAGGACGCCGACATCGTCGTCTCGGCGGCGGATCTGCATCACACCGAGACGGCGCTGCTCCCTCGCGGACTGCAGTCCTACCCGGAATCCTGGTGGGAGCGCCGCACGAGCGGTCCGGGCGGCGTGCTCGTGATGCTCGGCATCCGCGGCTCCCTGCCGGAGCTTCCGCATCATTCCCTCTTCTTCACCGACGACTGGGACGACAACTTCGACGCGATCTTCGGCGACACCCCGTCCATCCCGTCCCCCGCATCGACGTACGTCTGCCGTCCGAGCGCGACCGACCCGGATGTCGCTCCCGCCGGGCACGAGAACCTGTTCGTGCTGGTCCCGGTCCCGGCCGACGTCGACCTCGGCCACGGCGGCTCGGACGGGGCAGGTTCCCCCGACATCGAGCGCGCCGCCGATGCCGCGATCGACATGATCTCGACGTGGGCCGGGGTGCCCGACCTCCGCGAGCGCATCGTCGTGCGCGAGACGACAGGACCTGCCGACTTCCGGGACGACTACAACTCGTGGCGGGGCGGCATGCTGGGGCCGGCGCACATCCTCACGCAGAGCGCGATGTTCCGCGCTCAGAACGCCTCGCGGCGTGTTCGCGGGCTCTACTACGCCGGCGCGACGACCGCACCGGGGGTCGGCGTGCCCATGTGCCTCATCAGCGCCGAGATCGTCCTGAAGCGCGTGCGCGGCGATCACTCCGCCGGCCCGCTCCGGGAGCCCGCGCGGGAGCCGGTCGGCGAGGAGTCCGTCTGATGGGCGCGCTCTACCTCGGAGCCCTGGTGCTCTTCTCCGGATGCATGCTGCTGCTCGACCGGCGTTTCCGCCTTTTCTTCTGGAAGGACGCGGTGTCGGCGGCCATCGTGACGGTCGTCGGGTTCGTGTTCTTCCTGGCCTGGGATGTCGCAGGCATCGCCGGTGGGATCTTCTTCCGCGGCGAGGCGGCCATCGCGACGGGCCTGGTGCTGGCACCGGAGCTGCCCATCGAGGAGCCCGTCTTCCTGCTCTTCCTCGTGCTGTGCACGATGGTGATCTACACCGGAGCCGTACGGCTGCTCGCACGCCGGAGCACGCGGCGCGTGCCGCGCACCGAGCAGGAGGCACGGCAGTGACCTACCTCCAGCTCGCCGCGTGCTTCCTCGCCCTCGCCGCGATCGGCGGCATCGTGCTGACGCTCGCCTCCCGTCGCCAGGGACCCCGTCCGGTCGCGGTGATCCTGACGCTCATCGCCCTCTTCGTGCTCACGGCCGTGTTCGACACCGTCATGATCGCGAGCGGACTGTTCCACTACTCCCCCGACCATCTGGCCGGGCTGCACATCGGGCTCGCGCCGATCGAGGACTTCGCGTATCCGCTCGCCGGTGTGCTGCTGCTGCCCGCGCTCTGGGCCGCGCTGCGCGCCCGGCGGCGAGCGCAGCGCCACCGGGTCGACCGCGACGCGCAGGAGCGCTCATGAGCGCCGAGCCCGCGCCCGCCCGCACCCTCGGGCGGGATGCCGCCCAGATCGTGCTCTCATCCCGCCCGATCAGCTGGATCAACACGGCCTTCCCGTTCGCCGCGGCGTATCTGCTCAGCACCCGAGAGGTCGACCTCACGCTGATCATCGGCACGCTGTACTTCCTGATCCCCTACAACCTCGCGATGTACGGGATCAACGACGTCTTCGACTATGCGTCCGACCTGGCCAACCCGCGCAAGGGCGGCATCGAGGGCGCCCTCCTGGCACCCCGCATCCATCGGGCGACGCTCTGGGCCGCCGCCGTGACGAACATCCCGTTCCTGGTGTACCTCGTCGCCGTCGGCGATCCGGCGAGCTGGGTCTGGCTCGCCGTGAGCGTGTTCGCCGTGATCGCATACTCCGCGCCGGGACTGCGTTTCAAGGAGAGGCCCTTCCTCGACTCGGTGACCTCGAGCACGCACTTCGTGAGCCCCGCGATCGTCGGGCTCGCCCTCGCCGGCGCACAGGTCACCCCCGGTGCGGTCATCACGCTCGCCGCCTTCTTCCTCTGGGGGATGGCAGCGCACGCGTTCGGAGCGGTGCAGGACATCGGGCCGGACCGCGAGGGAGGGATCTCGTCGATCGCCACCGTCATCGGGGCGCGGGCGACCGTGCGGCTGGCGCTGGGGCTCTGGGTCGTGGCGGGAGCCTCGATGATCCTCACTCCCTGGCCGGGGCCGCTCGCGGCCCTCCTCGCCCTTCCCTACGTGGTCAACGCCGCACCGTGGTGGAACGTGACCGACGAGACCTCCGCCACGACGAACCGCGCGTGGCGCCGGTTCATCGCCCTCAACTACTTCGCCGGCTTCCTCGCGACGATGATCCTGATCCTCGCGTGGATCTCCTGACTCCGAACGGCCTCCCTCCGAAAGGAACCCCGATGTCCCGCCCTGATCGCGCGCCCGCTCCGTCGACCCGAGAGCGTTCACGACGCCACTCCTGGGTCCGCGTGCTCATCCCGGTCGCGCTGATCCTGGTGTGGCTCGCCGGCGCGTCGTTCGGCGGACCGCTGTTCGGCAAGGTCGACGAGGTCTCCTCCAACGATCAGACGACGTACCTCCCCGAGTCGGCCGACGCCACCCAGGTGCAGAAGCTGCTCGGCGAGTTCAACGACAGCGACTCCATCCCGGCGATCGCGGTGTTCACGTCGGAGGACGAGCTCAGTGCGAGCGACCTCGACGCGATCTCGGATGCCGTCGCCGACGCGCCCGCCGTCGAGGGGATCGGCGACGACGTCTCTCCGGCGCTCCCTTCCGACGACGGGCGGGCGGTGCAGGCGTTCATCCCGATCCAGAGCGATGCCGAGCTGGCGGATGCCACGGCGGCGCTCGGCGAGGAGCTGCGGGCGGCCGTCCCCGAGGGCATCACGGTCTTCATCACGGGTCCTGCCGGGTTCAGCGCCGATCTCGTCGCCGGGTTCGCGGGCATCGACGGCCTGCTCCTCGGCGTGGCGCTCCTCGCGGTGCTGGTGATCCTCGTGCTCGTGTACCGGTCGTTCCTGCTGCCGCTGGTCGTGCTCGCGACGAGCCTCTTCGCGCTCTGCGTCGCACTGCTCGTGGTCTGGTGGCTCGCGAAGTTCGAGGTCCTGCTGCTCAGCGGTCAGACCCAGGGCATCCTGTTCATCCTCGTGATCGGCGCGGCGACCGATTACGCGCTGCTGCTGGTCGCGCGGTTCCGCGAGGAGCTGCGCACGGCTCAAGACAAGGGCACGGCCGTTATGGCCGCCTGGAAGGGCTCCTTCGAGCCCATCGTCGCCTCGGGCGGCACGGTGATAGCCGGGCTCCTCTGCCTGCTGCTCAGCGACCTCAAGTCGAACAGCACCCTGGGCCCCGTCGCGGCGATCGGCATCGTGTTCGCGATGCTCGCGGCCCTGACGCTGCTGCCGGCGCTGCTGCTGCTCTGCGGTCGTGCCGTCTTCTGGCCTCGCCGTCCGAAGTTCGAGCCCGACGTCGTCGAGGCCGAGCACGGGATGCGCACCACCGGCCTGTGGGCCCGTCTGGCGAACCTGATCAAGCGGCGTCCGCGCGTGATCTGGATCGTGACGACCGTGATCCTGCTCGCCGGTGCCGCGGGCGTGACCCAGCTCGACGCGGTCGGCGTGCCGCAGTCCGACCTCGTGCTCGGCGCCTCCGAGGCGCGCGACGGGCAGACGGCGCTGGGCGAGCACTTCCCGGGCGGCTCGGGCAGCCCGGCGTACGTCGTGGTCGCCGAGGACCGGTTGCAGGACGCAGCCGACGTCCTGCTCGCGAGCGACGGCATCGACGGGGTCTCCGTCACGGCCGCCGACTCCCCCAGCGGTACGGCGACGGTGACGGAAGACGGTCTGACGGCCGTGGGTCCTCCCGGTACGCCCGCGCCCGAGCCGACGGTCGTCGACGGCGACGTCCTGCTGCAGGCGACGCTGACGGATGCCGCGGACTCCGATGCCGCTGCATCCACGGTCCGCGAGCTGCGTGGCGAGCTGAACGATCTCGATGCCCTGGTGGGCGGCGTCACGGCGACCTCGATCGACACGAACGACGCGTCGATCCACGACCGGAACCTCATCATCCCGGTCATCCTCGTCGTCATCATGTTCATCCTGATGCTGCTGCTGCGGTCGATCCTCGCCCCCGTGCTGCTGATCCTGACGACGGTGCTGTCCTTCGGCACGGCGATGGGCGTCTCGGCGCTCGTCTTCGACGGGATCTTCCGGTTCCCCGGCGCCGACCCCGCGGTCCCCCTGTTCGGCTTCGTCTTCCTCGTCGCGCTCGGCATCGACTACAACATCTTCCTGATGACCCGCGTGCGAGAGGAGTCGCGCGCGCACGGCACCCGCGAGGGCGTGCTCCGCGGACTCTCGATCACCGGAGGGGTGATCACGTCGGCCGGCCTCGTGCTGGCGGCGACCTTCGCGGCGCTCTCGGTGATCCCGATCCTGTTCCTCGTGCAGCTCGCGTTCATCGTCGCGTTCGGCGTGCTGCTCGACACGTTCGTCGTCCGCTCGCTGCTGGTGCCCGCTCTGACCTACGACATCGGGAAGGCCATCTGGTGGCCGTCGAAGCTCTGGCGGCACGGCGAGAGATAGCGCTGGGTGCCCGCGACAGGATTCGAACCTGCGACCTGCCCTTTAGGAGAGGGCTGCTCTATCCCCTGAGCTACGAGGGCGCACCCCAAGTCTAAGGGGCCGCGGCCCGCACCGACGGCTCCCCGCTCACGCGGCGAGGGCGAGGTACGGCTCCCATCGAGGATCACTGCGCTCGGTCCCGCGCACCGTCCATGCGGTGCCGTGCGGGGGGCGCGGCGTGAACCGCAGCTGCCACCGCATCTCCTGCGGCGTCCGGTCGCTCTTGACGTTGTTGCAGCGCAGGCAGCAGGCCACGAGGTTCTCCCACGAGTCGGCTCCGCCGCGTGAACGCGGAAGCACGTGGTCGATGGTGGATGCGGCCTTCCCGCAGTACCCGCAGCGGTGATTGTCGCGGCGGAGCACGCCTCGTCTGGTCACCGGAACCCGTCTGCTCGTCGGCACCCGCACGTAGCGGGACAGGATGATCACCGCGGGGCGTTCGTACACGCCGTGACTCCCCCAGACGGGATCGTCTTCCACGCGTTCGATCACTGTCGCCTTGTCGTTCATCACGAGCACGAGGGCTCGCTTGAACGACACGATCGCCAGCGGCTCGTATCCGGCATTCAGGACCAGTGTGCGCATTCGTCATCCTCTCGATCCGCCGGGACGGCTTCCCGGCACTCTCGACTCACACGAGGTCGCGCAGACGGCAGAGCGTTCGCAAGGACGAAAAAAGGCGCCGTCTAAAGACAGCGCCTTTCGCGCACGGCAACGCCGTGGCATCCCTGCGGGCTATGCAGGAGGACGTGACGATCGAGACCATCCATGGTTCGGATGCTCGATATTCGGTCCATCTGCCTCTCCCGCCCGTACGACAACGGGTTCAGGCTAACCCATGCAGCTGTATGCGGGGCGAAACGACAGGTGAACGGACGGGAGCGTGTCCCGGGATCAGTGGAGGATCAGCCGGCGTTCGCGGCGAGCCAGGAGTACGGCTCGACCATTCCGCCGTTGATCCACACCTCGAAGTGGAGGTGGTTCGCCGTGGATCGGCCGGTGCTGCCCACGAAACCGATGAGCTGTCCTGCGGCGACGGTCTGCCCTGCGGCGACCTGACGCGTTCCGTAAGTCATGTGACCGTAGGTGGACTGCACCTGCTGGCCGCCCACGACGCTGTCGATCATGATGCAGACGCCGTAGCCGCCGATGCTCTCGGCCGAGGCGCGGACGACGCCGGCAGCGGTGGCATAGATCGGGGTCATGGCGGGAGCGAGCATGTCGGCTCCGTTGTGACCGCCGCCGATCGTGCGGCCCTGCGAGTACGAGCCGCCGGGAAGCGGATAGCGGACCTCACCGGATCCGGGCGAGACGAGAGCGTAGCCGGCGGTGTTGAACCGGGTGGAGGCTGTCGAGGCAGCAGCAGCGCGGGCCGCAGCAGCAGCCTCGGCCTTCTTCTTCTCGATCTCCTCGGGAGTCGTCGCGGTGAAGGTGCCGCGGCTCAGCGGCGCGGCCGTCGCCTGCGAGGCGACCACGAGCGACTGCGCATCGACGGCAGCGAGCTGCTGGAGCGTGGTCGTGGCTGCTTCGGACGGCTTCGACGTGGCGAACGCGGGAAGCGCGATCCCTGCGACGAGTGCTCCGACTGCTCCGAAGATCGCGATGGATCGGAGTGGCTTGACGGCCTTTCGACCACCCACGCGCGCGCCGTTGCGGCGGGCTGGTGATCGGTCTTCAGATGTCTTCTTCGCGGTCGGTTCGATGTCTGCGGCCAAAACTTGATCCTCCTGGGCCCACGCGCTTTCGGGTAGCGCTGGCTCGTCGGCACTCTGCTTCTCGTGGCACGAATGTAGCTCGGGGTACTTTGTGCGTTCCTGCCGTGAAGACGACGAGCCTGGAAGGCGATCTTCTCGGTTCATCACCAGCGGGCTTCTTCGCTGGCGACCTGTCCGAGGTTACCGGAAGATAACGATCGTGTCACCCCGGGAACCTGACAATCGACGCAGAGCCCGGAATTCCGGCGCGGATCAGGCCGGTTCGCCGACCAGGAAGATGTGCGAGGCGAGCTCGACCGGCAGCTCGAGGCCGTCTTCCTTGCCCTCCATCTGGATGAGGACGTAACCCTCGCTGAAGCGGAAGTCGCCGCGAGCACCGGGCATGACACCCGCATCGCGCAGCTGCTCGAGGAGTTCGGGGTCGACCTGTGCGGGCTCGGCGAGGCGGCGAACGGTGCCGTCGATCGGCGCGCCGGCCGCGTTGAGCTTCTGGACGAGGCCGATGACACCCTCGTCGAAGGTGCGCGCCGGCAGGTCGCCCAGCTGGTCCAGGCCCGGGATCGGGTTGCCGTAGGGAGACTCGGTGGGGTGGCCGAGGAGCTCGACCAGACGCCGCTCGACCTGCTCGCTCATCACGTGCTCCCAGCGGCAGGCCTCTTCGTGCACGAAGGCCCAGTCCAGCCCGATCACGTCGGACAGCAGGCGCTCGGCGAGACGGTGCTTGCGCATGACGTCGACGGCCTTGCGGCGCCCCGCATCGGTGAGCTCGAGCGTGCGATCCTCGGAGACGACGACGAGGCCGTCGCGCTCCATGCGGCCGACGGTCTGCGAGACCGTGGGGCCGGAGTGCCCGAGGCGCTCGGAGATGCGCGCCCGCAGCGGAACGATGTTCTCCTCCTCGAGCTCGAGGATGGTGCGGAGATACATCTCCGTGGTGTCGATCAGATCGGTCATGTGAAGGCCCTCCGAGATTCTTAGGCAAGCCTACATTCCCGGAGGGACATCGGATCCGCAGCCGGTGAAGGACGCCGCCGCGCGCCCCTTAGAATCGACGCATGGCGATCGAGATTCCCGGTGACCTCCTGCCCGCTGACGGCCGTTTCGGCTGCGGCCCCTCGAAGGTGCGTCCCGCGCAGCTCGAGGCGCTCCTCTCGTCGGGCGCGACGATCCTCGGCACCTCCCACCGCCAGGCACCTGTGAAGAACCTCGTCGGCAGCGTGCGCGAGCAGCTGGCCGCCCTCTTCCGCGTGCCGGAGGGCTACGAGATCCTCGTCGGCAACGGCGGCTCCACCGCGTTCTGGGATGCGGCGGCCTTCGGCCTCATCGAGCACCGCAGCCAGAACCTCGTGTTCGGCGAGTTCGGCGGCAAGTTCGCCGCCTCCGCCGGCGCGCCGTGGCTCGACGCACCCGACGTGCGCAAGGCCGAGCCGGGCTCGCGCACCGCGGCCGAGATCGTCGAGGGCGTCGACGTGTACGCCTGGCCGCACAACGAGACCTCGACCGGCGTCGCCGCCCCCGTCGAGCGCGTCCACGCAGACGGAGCACTCACGGTCATCGACGCGACGAGCGCCGCCGGCGGCATCGACTTCGACGTCACCCAGGCCGACGTGTACTACTTCGCCCCGCAGAAGAACCTCGGATCCGACGGAGGGCTGTGGTTCGCTGCGGTCTCCCCCGCTGCGATCGAGCGCATCGAACGGATCGCCGCCTCCGGCCGCTACATCCCCGAGTTCCTCAGCCTGAAGAACGCCGTCGACAACTCGAGGCTGAACCAGACGCTCAACACGCCGGCGCTCACGACGCTGCACCTGCTCGACAGCCAGCTGAGCTGGATCCTCGGCAACGGCGGACTCGCCTGGGCGGCCGGCCGCACGGCGGAGTCCTCCACCGTGCTCTACGACTGGGCAGAGGCGTCCGCAGTCGCGACGCCGTTCGTCGCGGACGCCGACCACCGGTCGCCCGTCGTCGTCACGATCGACTTCGACGAGAGCATCGATGCGGCTTCGATCGCGAAGACGCTGCGCGCCAACGGCATCGTCGACACCGAGCCGTACCGCAAGCTCGGTCGCAACCAGCTCCGCGTGGCGACCTTCGTCTCCATCGAGCCCGACGACGTGCGCCAGCTCACCCGCGCCCTCGACTACGTCCTGGAGAACCAGGGGGCCTGAGCCCCCGCGTCACTCCTCTTCGTGGGCGTCGTCGTCCGAGTCGTCGTCGAGAGGGCCGTCGTCGTCGGACTCTTCCGCGTCCACGTCGTCGTCCTCATCGTCGTCGAAGCCGTCGTCTGCGGAATCCTCGTCGGACACGCTCGGGTCGAGTTCGTCGATGTCGACGCCGTCGACGTCGCCGGCGTGCAGCACGGTGGCGGGAGCGTCGTCGTCCTCATCGTCGTCGAGGTCGTCGTCCTCATCGAGGTCTTCGGCATCCTCATCGTCGATGTCGTCGATGTCGTCATCGACGCCCTCGCCGGATTCGGCAGCCTCGGAGGCCGCCTGCTCGGCGAGCTCGACCTGGTGCGCGCGGTAGTCCGCGAGACGCTCGGCCCACGGCACCCACTCGGGCGCGAGGAGGGCGCCGTCACCGGGAAGCAGCTCGACCTCGAGCACTGTCGGATCCTCGTCGTCCACGCGGGCGACGGTCACCGTCCAGTACCAGCCGGGATAGCCGGGCAGCCGGTTCTCGAAGCGCAACGACACCGAGCCGTCGTCTTCGAGGAGATAGCCGGCGGCCGGCCCGATCGACGTCGCCGGAGTGATCTCGCGGAGAGCGTCCAGCGCGAGATCGTGGGCGTCGAGGAGACGCGCGTCGGCGTCAGGCTTCGAGGTCATCGGCGACCTTGCGCAGGACGGCCGCGATCTTGCGGCCGTGACCGGACGACGGGTAGCGCCCACGGCGCAGGTCCCCGCCGATGGTGTCGAGGAGCTTCACCAGGTCCTCGACGATGATCGCCATGTCGTCGGCGGGGATCCGCTTGGCCTTCGACAGGCTCGGCGGCGCCTCGAGCACCCGCACCGAAAGGGCCTGCAGGCCGCGCTTCCCGTCCGCCACTCCGAACTCCACGCGCGCACCGGCCTTCACCGCGGTGCCCGTGGGCATCGCGGAAGCGTGCAGGAAGACGTCCTGGCCGTCATCGCTGGCGATGAAGCCGAAACCCTTGTCTTCGTCGTAGAACCTGACCTTGCCGGTGGGCATGGGAGAACCTCGCTGAAATCGATATGCAGAACGGGGCACGCGCTGATGCGCGCACACTCCCAGCCTACCGGTCACCGGGCCGGCGGAATCGAGGGCCCCGTACGAGTAGGCTGAGACGGATGAGCACGCAGAACACCGAACCGGAGGTTCCCGTCCGCCGGCTGGACAACATCCTCGCGTTCACCGCGCTCGGAATCGGCGCGGCATCCGTGATCTGCTTCTTCGCCATCATCATCGGCACCGCGGTGGGCATGGATCAGTCCGCCTTCGGCGAGGGTCTGTGGCCGCTGGTCGCGGCGATCCCGTTCTGGGGCCTGCCGGTCGCCTTCGTGATGATCATCACGTTGCTCGTGATGAGCTTCATCCGAAAGGGGCGCGCGGCATCGCGTTCCTGAGGCATCGCCCATGAGCACTCACGCACGACCGCTGGCGGATTGGCTGGCCGCGGCGAGCGATGAAGCGCTGCATCACCTCCTGTCCTCTCGCGGAGTGCGACCCGACGTCGCGTGGCAGGACTTCTTCGACACGGCCGAGGCTCTGCTCGACCCGACGGCGCTGACGAAGATCCTCCCGACGCTCACGGCAGCGGAGGCGACGGCGCTGCTCCGGGCACTCGCCGGCGAGGATCCCGGCCCCGAGCGCGAGGCGCTGACCGCGCTCGCGCTGCTGCGACCGGACGGCACCCCCTACGCCCCGCTGATCCCGGTGCTCGCCGGGCGCTCCGTCCCCGAGGGCCTCGAGGCAGCCGCGCCCGGCCCCGCTTCGGAGACGACGTCGGCACATGCCGCGGAACGCGCGTTCACCACCGTGGCCGTGCTCGCCGACGTGCTGCTCATCGCCAGGGAGGCGCCGTTCGCCCTGCTGGCCGGCGGCACCATCAGCGCCGGTGAGAAGAGGCAGCTCACGGAATCGGGCATCTCCGCCGAGATCGTCGACGCGCTCCTCAGCATCGCGATCGACGCACGGCTCGCCGTCGCCGCCGACCGCCGGCTCCGCACCACCGCCGTTGCGGAGACCTGGCTGCGCTCGTCCGTGGCGGAGCGATGGACCCTTCTCGTGACCGCCTTCCGCGATGCCCTGCCGCGCGGCGTGCGCTCGGCCGACGGCGGATGGATCCCGCCCGAGGCCTGGCCGGTCGCGCATCCGTGGGATCCGTCGTGGCCGGAGCGCTCCCGCACGCTGCGGGAAGCGGCGCGTCTGCTCGGCCTGGTCGCCGAGGACGGCACAGAACCGGAGTGGGCCGCGACCGTGCGCCGGGGCGAGAGCGCCGATCCCTCCGCCCTCGTCCGACTCCTCCCGACCGAGGTCGATCGCATCTTCCTGCAGAACGACCTCACCGCGATCGCCCCCGGGCCGCTGGTGCCCGCACTCGATGTGCGACTCCGGGCCATCGCCGCCCGCGAGTCGGCCGCGCAGGCATCCTCGTACCGCTTCACGTCGGAATCGATGGCGCACGCCTTCGTCGCCGGCGAAACCGAGGAGTCGATCCTCGAGTTCCTCGACCAGATCTCGCTCACCGGCATCCCGCAGCCGCTGAGCTACCTCGTCGCGCAGACCGCGCAACGGCACGGCCTGGTGCGCGTCTCCACCGACGACGAGACCGGGCGCACCCGGATCGAGAGCACCGACCTGCACCTGATCCAGGCCATGGCCGTCGACCAGTCCCTGCGCCCGCTCGCCCTCGCGGCCCACGCCGACTCGCTCACCACGCGGGTCGGACGGGAGACCGTGTACTGGGCGCTGACCGATGCGCGCTACCCGGCGACACTGGTCGGGCCCGACGGTGCCATCCCGGTGCGGGAACGGCATCCCGCACCCCAGGTGTCCACGGATCCGGTCGCTGAAGCCGACCTGGGTGCCCTGATCTCCCGCCTGCGCGCCCACCAGGGACCGGATGCCGACGCGGCATGGCTCGACCGCGAGCTCGAGGCGGCGGTGCGCGCCAAGGCGGTCCTGCAGGTCACGGTGGGCATGCCGGACGGGTCGACCAGAGAGCTTCTGCTCGAAGCCACCGGGATCGGCGGCGGCCGCCTCCGCGGTCGGGACCGTGCCGCCGATGTCGAGCGCACCCTCCCGGTGTCGAGCATCCTGGCGGCTTCGGTCGTCGCACCGTAAGCCCCCACCCTCCCGCGCCCGGTAAACTGGTCAGCTATGTCTGATGGCCCCCTGATCGTCCAGAGCGATCGCACCGTGCTCCTCGAAGTCGCCCATGCCGACGCGGAGAGCGCCCGGCACGAACTCGCGATCTTCGCGGAGCTGGAGCGTGCCCCCGAGCACATCCACACCTACCGGATCACCCGGCTCGGTCTGTGGAACGCGCGGGCCGCCGGGCACACCGCCGAAGACATGCTGGAGACGCTCGACCGCTGGTCGCGCTTCCCCGTCCCGCCGTCGGTCGCGGTGGATCTCCGCGAGACCGTCAACCGCTACGGCCGACTGGTGATCGAGCGCGACGACGAGGGCACCCTCATCCTGCGCTCCTCCGACCCGGCCGTGCTGACGCAGGTGGCGAACAACAAGCGCATCCAGCCCCTGCTGATCGGGCACCCGAACCCTGAGACGTTCGTCGTCGACGCGTGGGCGCGCGGTCAGATCAAGCAGGAGCTGCTGAAGATCGGCTGGCCCGCCGAGGACCTCGCCGGCTACACCCCCGGCACGCCGCACGAGATCGACCTCGCCGAGGACAGCTGGCACATCCGTCCGTACCAGCAGGATGCGGTCGACGCCTTCTCGAAGGACGGCTCGGGCGTCGTGGTGCTCCCCTGCGGCGCGGGCAAGACGATCGTGGGCGCCGGGGCCATGGCCGCGACGAAGACCACGACGCTGATCCTCGTGACCAACACCGTCTCGGCCCGGCAGTGGCGCGACGAACTGCTCAAGCGCACCAGCCTGACCGCCGAGGAGATCGGCGAGTACTCGGGCCAGGTCAAAGAGGTCAAGCCGGTCACGATCGCGACCTACCAGATCCTCACGGCGAAGCGGAAGGGCGAGTACGCCCACCTGGCGCTGCTCGACGCGCTCGACTGGGGCCTCATCGTCTATGACGAGGTGCACCTGCTCCCCGCTCCCGTGTTCAAGCTCACCGCCGATCTGCAGGCTCGGCGCCGCATCGGCCTGACCGCCACGCTCGTGCGCGAGGACGGCCGCGAGGGAGACGTCTTCAGCCTGATCGGCCCGAAGCGGTTCGATGCGCCCTGGAAGCAGATCGAGGCGCAGGGGTTCATCTCCCCCGCCGCCTGCTACGAGGTGCGCGTCGACCTGCCGCCGAGCGACCGGCTCGAGTATGCGGCAGCGACCGACGACGAGCGGTACCGCCTCGCGGCATCCGCTCCGGCCAAGGTCCAGGCGGTGCGCGAGCTCATCGCGAAGCACCCGGGCGAGCGCATCCTCGTGATCGGCCAGTATCTCGACCAGCTCGAGTCGCTCTCCGCGGCACTGGACGCTCCGCAGATCACCGGCGCGACGCCCGTGGATGAGCGCGAAGAGCTCTACCGCGCGTTCCGGGAGGGCGACATCTCGCTGCTCGTGGTCTCGAAGGTGGCGAACTTCTCGATCGACCTGCCCGAGGCATCCGTCGCCATCCAGGTGTCCGGATCCTTCGGCTCGCGTCAGGAGGAGGCCCAGCGTCTCGGGCGCCTGCTGCGCCCCAAGCAGTCGGGGCACACCGCGAGCTTCTACACGCTCGTCGCCCGCGACACGATCGATCAGGACTACGCGCAGAACCGCCAGCGCTTCCTCGCCGAGCAGGGGTACAGCTACACGATCATGGACGCCGACGCGATCGCGGCCTGAGCCCTCCGAGCCGCGCCGTGCGGCTCAGCCGTGGAACACAGGCTCGAGTCGATGCGTGCCGTTCGCGCCGGCGGATGCCGTGATCGGCGCCGGGACGGTGCGCACCACCCCGAGCCGGCGCGCCCACCGATCGGCGAGCAGCGCGTAGACGACCATCGCCGCGGCAGAGCCGAGCAGATCGATCGGCGTGCCCGACGTGGCATTGGCATCGACCATGCCGACGGAGCCGAACAGGAAGATGAGCGCATTGTTCACGATGTGCAGCGAGATCGCGGCCTCGAGGCCGCCCGTCCTCCACGTCAGCCAGGCGGCCACGATCGCGAAGACCCCCACACTCGCTGCGCCCCAGACGTCGTATCCGTGACCGAGGATGAACAGCGGCACCGGCAGCAGGATCGCGAACGCCGGATGCCGCAGCCACCCGCCGACGAGCTGCATGAGGTAGCCGCGGAACACGTACTCCTCGGCTGCCGCCTGGAACGGGATCAGCAGCAGGACGAGCAGCACCATGATCCAGAGGTTCGGGTGCGAGAAGTCCGGGGCGATGTCCGTCCCGGTCGCGGCCGTCACCCCGAGCGACACGGCGAAGTACACCGCGAAGACTCCCAGGGCCAGCAGCAGGCTCTTGCCGAGCCAGCCGAGACGCAGCCGCCCGGTGACCGACGACAGCAGACCCACCCCGCGTCCCTCCACGATGCGCGAGGCCAGCAGCAGCGCCGGGATCATCAGGATCAGGGGCAGCACGAGGGCGATGAGGAGCCACGGGCGGTCGAGGTCGAAGAACTGCATGGTCCCCATCAGGATCTGCAGCTCGGCACCCCATTCCGGGATCAGCGCCGAGGCGACCCCGACGGGCACCATCACGACGAGCAGGATCGCCGCGTAGAACGCGACACCCAGAACCCCGGTCAGCAGCATCCGCCACCAGCGATACCTCGGGCGCAGACGGGCGAGCTGGTGGAACGCGATCTGATCGGCGGATGCGGGGGCGGGGGCGGCGGTGTCGTCCTCGGTCGAGCTCATGCGTCGATCCTTCCGGGTGCGCCTGTGGATCGCATCCGACCACGGGATGATTCCGCCCCCGGAGGGGGCGACTCCGCGCCGTTCCGGACAATAGTCAGCATCCGCATGGCCGAAGTCACCATAATGGGGACATGACTGATGCGCGCATCCTGGTCGTCGATGACGAACCCAACATCCGCGACCTGCTCTCCACGGGTCTCAGCTTCGCCGGGTTCCAGGTGAAGACGGTGGCCAATGGCGCCGCCACGATCTCGGCTGTCCTCGAGGAGGAGCCCGACCTCATCATCCTCGACGTCATGCTTCCCGACATGAACGGGTTCAGCGTGACCAAGCGCCTCCGCGGCGCCGGATTCACGGCTCCCATCCTGTTCCTCACGGCGAAGGACGGCACCGAGGACAAGATCGAGGGACTCAACGCGGGCGGCGACGACTACGTCACCAAGCCGTTCAGCCTCGATGAGATCGTCGCGCGAGCGCAGGCGATCCTGCGCCGCACGATGCAGGCCGACGAGGAGTCGATCATCCGCGCCGGCGAACTGTCGATGGATCAGGACACGCATGACGTCCATGTCGGCAAGGAGGCGATCGAGCTCAGCCCGACCGAGTTCAAGCTGCTGCGCTATCTGATGCTCAACCCGAACCGCGTGCTGTCGAAGGCGCAGATCCTGGACCACGTCTGGGAGTACGACTTCAACGGCGACGCCGGCATCGTGGAGAGCTACATCTCGTACCTCCGTCGCAAGATCGACCCGCACACCGAGGAGTCGCTGATCCAGACCAAGCGCGGCTTCGGCTACATGCTCAAGGTCGGCAAGACGGTCTGACGACCGCAGAATCCTGGACGCCGTTCACCGGCGCAGACGCCGCACACGGGAGGACCGCATGGCGCACAAGCCCGATGCGGTCACCGGCTGGTGGCGGCGGACGAGCCTCAGGGCGAAGGTCACCGGCGTCACGGTCGCGGTTCTCGCCCTCGGTCTGCTCGTCGCCGGAATCGGCACGGTCCCGATCCTTCGCTCCGCGCTCGTCGGGAACATCGATGCGCAGCTGCCCGCGCTCGTCTCCAGCGACCTCGCTGAGCGCTACTTCGACATGACGAACGTCGAGGGCGACACCATCTACACACCGCGCGACCAGCAGCCGCGCGACTTCGCCTTCGCGATCTACGACGGTGCCGGCGTGCTGCAGGCATCGACCGCCATCTCGGAAGAGGGCCCGGTCTTCCCGGAGAGCTACTCCGTGCAGCAGGCGCAACTGGCAGCCGACTCCGTGTTCGATCTCCCCGGCGCCGACGGTTCGGTGTACCGCGCGTCCGTCGCCACGGTCACCGGAGACGGCGGCGTACTGCGCACACAGCTGGTCGCGATGCCCCTCGCCGAGGTCGACCGCATCATCAGCCAGTACTTCGGCATCTACATCACGATCGCGCTGATCACGATCCTCATCGCTGCGCTGCTCACGCGCGGACTCGTGACCCTCACGTTCCGCCGGCTCGGTCAGGTCGAGGCCACGGCCATGTCGATCGCCGCCGGCGACTTCCGCCAGAGGCTCACGGACCTCGAGCCGACCACCGAGGTCGGCCGCCTCAACAGCGCGATCAACACGATGCTGGACCGTGTCGACCGCTCTCTCGCCCAACGGGATCGCACGGTGCAGCACATGCGCCGGTTCATCGGCGACGCCAGCCACGAGCTGCGCACCCCGCTCGTCAGCGTGCGCGGCTATGCGGAGCTGTACCGGATGGGGGCGATCCAGGGCGAGGAGGACACGGCGCGCGCCATGGAGCGCATCGAGAAGGAGGCGATCCGCATGGGGGTCCTCGTCGAGGATCTGCTCGCGCTCGCCCGTCTCGACGAGGAGCGGGAACCGGCGATCGAACCGCTCGATCTGCGCCCGATCGCCCGCGACGCGGCGCTCGACCTCCGCGCGGCGGCCCCGGGGCGCACCGTGACCGTCATCGACCGCACCGTCGAGGTCATGGCACCCGTGCTCCCCCGGATGGTGACGGAACCCGAGCCGCAGACGGCGTCGACACCCGCGCACGGTCCTCGTGGCCTCTCCCGCGGCGCCCTCGCGAGGCTGCGTCGCCGTCCGCGACCGACGGAGCAGGCGCCCACCATCGACTTCTCCGAGGTGCCCGACATCCCGGTGCGCACCCCGCCGATCGTGCTGGGCGAAGACAACAAGGTGCGTCAGGTCGTCACGAACCTCCTGGGCAACGCCCGCCGCTTCTCCCCCGAGGACGGCCCCATCGAGATCGTCGTCGACTCCGATCGGGTGCAGGGCACGGGGAGCATCGCGGTCGTCGATCACGGCGAGGGCATCCCGCCGCAGATCCGCGAGCAGATCTTCGAGCGCTTCTGGCGTGCCGACACGTCGCGCGCCAGGGAGACCGGCGGATCGGGGCTGGGACTGGCGATCGTGGCGTCGATCGTGAAGGCCCTGCACGGGTCCGTCACCGTGTCGGAGACTCGGGGCGGCGGCGCGACGTTCACCGTCACGCTCCCCCTGGCCCCCTCGCGGGCGACGCCGGCGCACCTGCTCGAAGACACGCAGCCCCTCGACCGCCTGGAGCTGTAGCAGCCCTGCACCGGCGGCGCCCGCGCTCGCTTGTGCACAGTCGGTGGCGGATCGCCGGGCGAGGCCGGATGCCGCGTCTCGCTCGCGCCTAACGTCGGAGCTCCAACGAGAAGGAGTTCCCATGTCTGTCTTCACCGTCGACACCGATGCCGTCGAGTCCGCGCACGCGGCGACCAGAGCAACGATCGAGCGCCTGCGGAGCGAGTCCGCGACGCTGATGGCGCAGCTGCGCCAGCTGCAGTCGTCGTGGATGGGTAACGCGTCGAACGCGTTCCAGGGCTGCGCCGAGCAGTGGCAGGGCACGCAGCTGCAGGTGGAGCAGGTGCTCGACTCGATCGGCACCTCGCTCGGCTCCGCGGCCGTGCAGTACGCGGATGCCGATCAGTACTCGGCGAGCCTGTTCCGCTGAGCCGGTCCTCGCCAGAGGCCGGAAACGCAGAACGCCCCCGGCCGGAGCCGGGGGCGTTCTGTCATGCGAGGTGGATCAGAAGTCCATGCCACCCGACGGGTCGCCCATCGGGGCCGAAGCCTTCTCGGGCTTGTCGGCGACGACGACCTCGGTCGTGAGGAAGAGAGCCGCGATCGATGCAGCGTTCTGCAGAGCCGATCGCGTCACCTTCGCCGGGTCGATGATGCCTGCGGCGAACATGTCGACGTACTCGCCCGTTGCCGCGTTCAGGCCCTGGCCCGAGGGAAGACCCGAGACCTTGTTCGCGACGACACCCGGCTCGAGACCGGCGTTCAGCGCGATCTGCTTCAGCGGAGCCTCGATGGCGACGCGCACGATGTTCGCGCCGGTCGCCTCGTCGCCCGTGAGCGAGAGAGCGTCGAGAGCCTTGGTGCCCGACTGGATGAGCGCGACGCCACCACCGGGGACGATGCCCTCCTCGACGGCTGCCTTCGCGTTGCGGACGGCGTCTTCGATGCGGTGCTTGCGCTCCTTGAGCTCGACCTCGGTCGCGGCACCCGCCTTGATGACGGCGACGCCACCGGCGAGCTTGGCGAGACGCTCCTGGAGCTTCTCACGGTCGTAATCGCTGTCGGTGTTCTCGATCTCGCGACGGATCTGCGTGACGCGACCCTCGATCTGCTCGGCCTCGCCGGCACCCTCGACGATCGTGGTCTCGTCCTTGGTGACGATGACCTTGCGTGCACGACCCAGCAGGTCGAGCGTGGCGTTCTCGAGCTTCAGGCCGACCTCTTCGGTGATGACCTGACCACCGGTGAGGATCGCGATGTCCTGCAGCTGCGCCTTGCGACGGTCGCCGAAGCCGGGAGCCTTGACGGCGACCGACTTGAAGATGCCCTTGAGCTTGTTCAGCACCAGGGTCGCAAGGGCTTCGCCCTCGACGTCCTCGGCGATGATGACGAGCTCCTTGCCGTCCTGGATCACCTTGTCGACGATGGGCAGAAGGTCCTTGATGTTCGAGATCTTCTGGTTCGCGATCAGGATGTACGCGTCCTCGAACACGGCCTCCTGGCGGTCGGGGTCCGTGACGAAGTACGGGTTCAGGTAGCCCTTGTCGAAGCGCATGCCCTCGGTGAGCTCGAGCTCGGTGCCGAAGGTCTGGGACTCCTCGACGGTGACCACACCCTCCTTGCCGACCTTGTCGATCGCCTCGGCGATGAGCTCGCCGATCGCGGGGTCGGCGGCAGAGATGGAAGCGGTCGCGGCGATCTGCTCCTTGGAGTCGATCTCCTTGGCGCTGGCGAGCAGCTCCTCGGTGATGGCCGCGACGGCCTTCTCGATGCCGCGCTTCAGCGAGATCGGGTCGGCGCCGGCCGCGACGTTGCGCAGGCCTTCGCGGACGAGCGCCTGAGCCAGGACCGTGGCGGTCGTGGTGCCGTCACCGGCGACGTCGTCGGTCTTCTTGGCGACCTCCTTGACGAGCTCCGCGCCGATCTTCTCGTACGGGTCGTCGAGCTCGATCTCCTTGGCGATGGAGACACCGTCGTTCGTGATCGTGGGGGCGCCCCACTTCTTCTCGAGGACGACGTTGCGGCCGCGCGGGCCGAGGGTCACCTTGACCGCGTCGGCGAGGATGTTGAGGCCGCGCTCGAGGCCGCGTCGGGCCTCCTCATCGAAAGCAATGATCTTTGCCATGAGTTTTTTCGTCCCTCCTGGACGTAGACGTTGGGTTTAGCACTCAGAGTAAGAGAGTGCTAACGCCATTCTGGCACTCGACCCCTTCGAGTGCAAGCCGCCGGGGGCGGGGCGTTTCCCGATGTCAGGAGGCGGGAGTCTCGGCGGGCGTCTCGGGCACGGTGGTCGCCCGATCGAGGCCGACGACGATCGTCATCTGCTTCGAGCCCGTGTCGTTCAGCGCCGCGTAGAAGTCGCTCTGCTGCACCTCGGCACCGCCGATCACGCCGGCCAGCCCGATCGCCGCGAGCTCGTCCTCGTCGGCGACGTAGTAGACGGTGGTGGTCGCGAAGTCCTGGCTCGCGCTGTCGCTCGCGTAGACGCTTCCCGCTGCCCAGCCGTTGTTGATCAGGTCCTCGCGCAGCAGCGTGTCCAGCCCCTCCTCGGGCGTCGCATTGAGGATCATCACCGAGATGGTGGTGTCCACGACCCCGGTCTCCTCGGGAGTCGGCACGGAGGTCGGCGCCGCCTCGGGGAAGAGGGAGATGCGTCCCATGACCACGAGCGAGCCGAAGATGCCGGCGATGATCAGCACGAGGGCGGCCACGAAGGACCACAGCAGCACGACCCAGCCGTTCATGCCGGGGGCTTCCGCACGGTGCGCCCCTACGCGTCCGGAGGAACGGGGGACGTCATCGAAGCGATCGCGACTGGGCTTGGACACCCCTCGATGCTAGCGGCACGTTCCTGTCAATCGCTTCCGCGGCACGGCCGGGAACAGGTGAGCCTGCCGGATCAGCCCACGAAACCCGGGGTGCGTGCGGTGCGGCGGGTGGCACGGGTGTCGCGGAGCCGACGGAGCCTGCGCACCAGCATCGGGTCGTATTCGAGCGCGATGTCGGACTCGATCAGGCGCCCCAGCAGCTGGTAGTAGCGCGCCGCGCTCATGCCGAGCTGGGCACGGATGATCTCTTCCTTCGCGCCGCCGTGCCGCGGCCACGACGACTCCAGGGCGAGGATCGCGCGATCGCGCTCCGTGAGGTCTCCGAGCATGGCTCCAGGTTAGGACTCGTCCGCCGCGATCGCCGCGCGCCACTCCCACCATCGCCCGAGCGGATCCGCAGCGGCGCGCACGCGCCCGTCGAGGGCGACGACGAACCCCGGCCAGTCGTCGGTGTCGACAGGCGGCTCCCACAGGTCCAGCAGACCAGGCGGGTCGATCGTGATCCAGCGAGCGGACAGGTGGGAGATGCGCTCGACCAGCGCGGTCCGCTCCGCGCGCGGGATGTGGACGAGCACGCCGGGAGTCGTGATGACGAGGGTCGCATCGGCGGGTGCCGCGGCGGCGAGCGCATCGATCGCTTCCAGGGCGTCCCCCGCGACGAGATGCGGAGGATCGGATGCCGCGACATCGAGCGCGGCGTCGATGCGCTCCTCGCGTCCGGTCTCTCCCGGCCAGACGAGCGCCTTCAGCCAGCGCCGATCCCGGGGTTCGCCGGCGTCGAGGGGCGAGAGGTCGATGCCGGCGCGCCACACGACATCCGGCATCCGCAGCAGGGGCAGGTCGCCCGACACGCGGCTCTCCAGGACGACCGGCGAGGGCCCGTCCGCAGGATCGAGGGCGGCCCGCAGCGCGCCGTCCTCGCCGAGGAAGCGGAACGAGTACCGATCGGGATAGAGGCACAGCCCCGCGGAGGCGCCGATCTCGAGCAGCGCCACCGGCCCCTCGATCTCGGACAGCACCGGCAGGAGGGCCGCGAGTCGCAGCGGCTCGTTGGTCTGGAGCGCGCGCGAGCGGCATTCCGCGATCAGCTCTTCGGCGTTCGCGAGCACGAAGCGCCGCCATGTCGGATATCCGTCGACCTCCGCGCCGAGCAGCCGCGACACCGCGAAGACCAGAGGCGGCTGCCGCCGGGTCTCCGGGATGCGCGCGAGGATCCGCTGCACCTCCGGATCGTCGGCGACCCCGGCGGCCCACCCCTCGTACACGGCGCTGCGACCGGGAGCCTCGTCCCGGGCGAACCGCGCGTAGCGCTGCTGGACAGCATCCGTCATCCGTCCATTCTGACCCGGCGCGCCCGAAGCACCGCGCGAACGTGGAGAATGGAGGGGACTCAGGAGGACACATGTCGTACAGCGTGGACAAGACCGAAGACGAGTGGCGCCGCGAACTCGGCGACGAGCAGTACGCCGTGCTGCGCCAGGCGGCGACCGAGCGCGCCTGGACGGGCGAGCTGCTCGATGAGAGCCGGTCGGGCCTCTACACCTGCGGAGCCTGCGATGCCGAGCTCTTCAAGAGCGGCACCAAGTTCGATTCCGGATGCGGCTGGCCGAGCTTCTACGAGTCGATCCGTCCCGAGGCGGTCCAGCTGATCGAGGACTCGAGCCTGGGCATGGTGCGCACCGAGGTTCGCTGCGCGAACTGCGGGTCCCACCTGGGTCACGTCTTCCCCGACGGGTTCGGCACGCCGACCGGCGATCGCTACTGCATGAACTCGATCGCGATGAACTTCACGCCCGACGAGTCGTGAGCGCGCTCGACGCCGTCCGCGCGCGTCAGTCCTGGTCGAAGGTGGAAGACACCGCGCCCACGCGCGAGGAACTCCTCACCTTCGTCGCGGCCGCCGGCCGGGTCGCCGATCACTCCTCGCTGCGCCCGTGGCGGCTGATCGAGCTGCGCGGGGCGGATCGCGAGGTGCTGGGCGCGGCGATCGCGAAGGCGCAGGGCGACAAGTCGCCGTCGACCAAGCCGTTGCGCGCACCGCTGCTCATCGCGGTGGTGGCCAGCTACCGCAAGAGCGACAAGGTGCCGCACTGGGAGCAGGAGGCCGTCGCCTCCGGTGTCGCCCACACTCTGAGCCTGCTGCTCGACGAAGCCGGTTGGGGCGTCATCTGGCGCACCGGCCACTACACGCGCACGAAGGCCGTGGCGAAGGCGCACGGACTCGACAAGAACGAGGAGCTGCTCGGCTGGCTCTACGTCGGCGGCAAGCCCGCGGGGCGCAAGCCCGGCCGGCGCAAGGCGGTCGACGCGCGAAAGCTCGTCACGCGGATGCCGAAGAAGAAAGCGAAGAAGAAGTAGCCCGTCTGCGCCGAGGTCGTATCCGCGCGACGACGACGGATGCCACCGCGACGACGACCATCGCGATGATCTGCCAGAGCGCGGGACCGGCGGCGGTCGGCCAGATCAGATCGATCACGACCGAGGTCGTGAGCTGGCCGAGCACCGAACCGAGCCCCATCAGGAGCACCCCCGTGTGCGCGACGATGAACGCGCCCAGCAGGATGTACGCGGCACCCAGGAAGCCGCCCAGGTAGAGCCACGGCTCAGCCGGCGGTGCGTCGGGCAGGCCGCGCACCGCGATGCTAGCGCCGGCTGCGGCCGCCAGCACGATCGTGCCGGCGATGAAGCTCATCAGCGTCGCGGCGATCGGCGACTCGACCCGCTGGGCGAGGCGCCCGTTCGTGGCCGCCTGCCACGCGATGCCGACACCGGTGGCGAACGGCAGCAGCAGCATCCACAGGGGCACGGTGGCGAGCACGTCGCCGGCGAGCGAGATCGCGACGGCGGCGAGCGCGAGCACTCCCCCGGCCACCCGTCCCGGGGTGACGGCGACCACACCCGCCGGACCGAAGCCGATCCGGTCGAGCACGAGTCCGTTCAGCGTCTGACCGGCGACGACGCCGACGGTGAACAGCGAGACGCCCAGCACTCCGGCCGTGAGGCCCTGGGTGGAGACGGTGAGCGCTCCGCAGGCGCCGCCGAGCAGCATCCAGAACGGGATCCTCCGATGCCGGATGCCGCGGATGAGGCGCGCGACCCCACGGCGCGCCGAGGGGATGCAGGCGATCACCACGATGAGGGCGATCAGGCCGACGGAGAAGGAGATGAATCCGGCGACGATGCCGTCATCGACCTTCACGCCCAGCACCCCGTTGACCCGGGCCTGGATCGCGGTCATGACGCCGATGGCGACCGCTCCGCCGAGGGCCAGAGGCACAGGGATCCGGCGGGTTTCGGGCACCTGTCGACACTACCCGAGCGGGAGTTGCGGGGCCGCCAGGGTCGATGTCCGCGGGCGGGGCTACGCTGGCGGCATGTGCGCGAGTTATGGTCTGGATCCGCGGTTCACCGACGTCGAGCTCCTCGCTGCGGCCGACGACGCCGTCCTCGAAGGGCTGCGTGTCTGGGCAGAGGAGAACGCCGGCGAGACCGTGCGCCCCACCGGCAAGAACCTGCGGAACCTCAACCCGATCGTGGTGCAGCCCGAGACCGCTCCGACGCTCGAGCCGGCGTGGTGGGGATTCCTCGTGAACGGCGAGCCGGCGAAATTCCCCTCCATCAACACGCGCTCCGAGCGCCTGCAGGATCGCCCCGGCGGAGCGAAGGCACGCGCGATCGTTCCCGCGACGAGCTGGTACGAGATGCAGAAGCCGTCTCGGCAGTGGAACGAGTTCCTCGTCGACGACGGCGCGCTGTTCGGCATGGCAGCCGTCACCCAGCGCGGGCGCACCGCCGACGGCGACTGGTTCACCTGCTACTCGATCGTGATGCGTCCGGCTCCCGACCACCTCGTCGAGCTGCATGACCGGATGCCGCTGCTCATCCCCGCCTCGCTGAGCCATGACTGGCTGACGGCACCGCCGACCAGGGAGATCATCGACGAGGCGATCATCGCGTCCGACGAGATGGCGGCGCGCGTGCAGGCTCGTCCGCGCCCCTGATCGGACGTCCACCGCGGGGAGGACCCTCTCCGACCGAGAACTGTACCCGGGGAGGACGCGGCGGTCCCGCCCGGTCCGTAGCGTGGACCGCATGATCACAGCAGAAGGCCTCACCAAGAGGTTCGGAGACAAGACGGCCGTCGATGACGTGTCGTTCACCGTGCAACCCGGCAGCGTCACCGGCTTCCTCGGCCCCAACGGCGTCGGCAAGTCGACCACCATGCGCATGATCGTCGGGCTCGACCGTCCGACGGCCGGCCGCGCAGCCGTCGCCGGACGCGAGTACCGCAAGCTGCGTGCGCCGCTGACCGAGGTCGGCGTGCTGCTCGACGCGAAGGCGGTGCACACCGGCCGGACCGCCCGCAACCACCTCCGCGCGATGGCCGCGACGCACGGCATCGCGGCATCCCGCGTCGACGAGGTCATCGACCTCGCCGGCATCGGCAGCGTGGCCCGCAAGCGCGCCGGCAAGTTCTCGCTCGGCATGGGCCAGCGCCTCGGCATCGCGTCGGCGCTGCTCGGCGATCCGCACACGCTGATCCTCGACGAGCCGGTCAACGGCCTCGACCCCGAGGGCGTCCGCTGGGTGCGGCAGTTCGTGCGGCATGCGGCATCCGAGGGCCGCACGGTGCTGCTCTCGAGCCACCTGATGAGCGAGATGGCGCAGACCGCCGATCACGTCATCGTGATGGGCCGCGGCAAGGTGCTGGCGGATGCTCCGCTGGCCGAGCTCGTCCGCGCGTGGACCACCAACACCGTGCGGGTGCGCACGCCGCGCGCCGCAGACCTCGTCGCCGCCGTCGGCGGCCCCGACGTCGAGGTCGTGAGCTCGGCACCCGACCTGCTCGACATCGTCGGACTCCCGGCATCGCGGATCGGCGATCTCGCCGCCGCGCGCGGCATCCCACTGCACGAACTCACCCCGACGACCGGATCGCTGGAAGACGCGTATCTCGCGCTCACCGGCGACGCCGTCGAGTACCGGACCAAGGAGATCTCATGACCGTCCAGGCTCCCGTTGCCGGTCCACCCCGCGTGGACACCCGTCATCGGCTCACCTTCGTGCGCGCACTGCACGGCGAGTGGGTCAAGCTGGCCACGCTCCGCTCGACCTGGTGGTCGATCGGGATCACCGGCCTGCTGACGGTCGCCATCGCCGTCCTGATCGCGCAGAACGTGATCGACCCCGGGTTCAACCCGATCCAGGCCGTGGTGTCGCCGATCCAGTTCACGATGCTGCTCGCCGGCATCCTCGGTTCGATCTCGGTCACCGGCGAATACTCGACCGGCATGATCCGGTCCACTCTCACGGCCAACCCCGGTCGTGGTTCGGTCCTCGCTGCGAAGGCCGTCGTGCTGGCCGCGGTGATGTTCGTGTCGTCGCTCATCATCTTCGGCATCGCCGCTGTCGCCGTCGGCGTCGTCGTCTCGGGCCGTGATCAGAGCATCGACTGGTCCGATCCTTCGGCGTCGTTCCTGCCGATCCTCGTCGCCTCGCTGGCGATGGCCGTCTTCACGGTGATCGGTGTCGCGTTCGGCTTCATCCTGCGCTCGGGTGCGGGTGCGATCGCGGCGACCGTCGGACTGCTGTTCGTACTCCCCATCGTGGCGACCATGTTCGCTCTCGCGGGCGACGCAGGACGCTGGGTCATGGACGCGGCCGCCTACCTTCCGGTGGCCGCCGCGCAGAGCGCGATCATCCCGGGGTCCGGGCTGGACGGCCCCGTCGCCTACCTCACGCTCGGTTGCTGGGTCGCCGCCGGCCTGCTGTCGGCGTGGGCCGTGCTCCGCACGCGTGACGCGTAAAGTCGGCACGTGAGCAGAACGCGAAGCCGCAGCGACTCGATCCGTGAGGACGAGGAGCTGCGGCTTCCGCGCGCGCCGGGCCTGTTCCGGCGCTTCTGGGCGCGGCATCCCGTCGTCACCGATGTCCTGACCGCCGGGATCTGCCTCCTCCTGTCCGTGGGATCGGCGGGGATCGTCAACGGCGCAGACCCCGCGCCCGAGGCGACCGAAGCGCTGCGGCCGCTGTTGGTGGTGCTGGTCGTCCTCGCCTGCGCGAGTCTCCTGATGCGACGACGCATGCCGATCGTGCCCTTCACCGCGGCGGTGCTGCTGGAGCTGGTGTTCCTCACGACGATGCGCGACGGCGGCACGCCGCTCGTCCTGTTCGCGGCGTACGCGCTCGCGGTCTATGGATCCACTCGCGCGGCATGGACGGGCTATGGCATCAGCGTGGGGGCTGTCGCCGTGATCGCTGTTCCGCTGCTCGCCATCGGCGCCGTCACTCTGCAGACCGCCGGCAACGCCGTCCTCAACTGCGTGATCCTCGGGCTCATCGGCACCCTCATCGGCGTCAACGTCGGCGAGCGCAAACGGTATCTCGCCGCGATCATCGACCGTTCGCGCCAGCTCCTCGTCGAACGGGATCAACAGGCGCAGCTCGCGGCGGCGGCAGAGCGTGCGCGCATCGCCCGCGAGATGCACGACATCGTCTCCCACTCGCTCACCGTGATCGTCGCGCTCTCCGAAGGGGCGGCGGCGACGCCCGATCATGAGCAGGCGCGCGCCGCGGCCGCATCGGCGGCGGAGACTGCTCGCGGCGCCCTGACCGAGATGCGCTCCATGCTCGGCGTGCTCCGCGACGACGACTCCCCGGCGCCCCTCGGGCCGCTGGAGCCGACGCCGCCGCACGACACTGTCGCGGCCGCCCAGCGCGCCGGTTTCCCGGCGACCCTCGCGGTGAGCGGCAACGCCGCCGTCTCACCCGCGGTCGCGCACGCGATCGGGCGCGTCGTGCAGGAGGGCGTCACGAACGCCATGCGTCACGCGCCGACGGCGACGACGATCGCCGTGCGCCTGGCCTACTCCCCGGAGAGCGTGACGATCGAGGTCGTGAACGACGGGGTCTCGGGCCCGACCGGCAACGGTGGATTCGGGGTGCGCGGTCTCGCCGAGCGTGCCGCCCACGTCAACGGGACGATCGAGTCGGCACCGGACGGCGGCGGACGCTGGGTGCTCCGCGCCGAGTTCCCCGCGTCGGGGGCTTCCTCGACTTCCGCAGCATCATCCATGGAGGACAACGCATGACGGACACGATCAAGGTCCTGCTGGTGGACGACCAGGAGCTGATCCGCGTCGGGTTCCGGATGGTTCTCGACGCGGAACCCGACATCACCGTGATCGGCGAGGCGATCGACGGCCGTGATGCGATCGCCCAGACCGCGGTACTGGCGCCCGACCTCGTGCTGATGGACATCCGGATGCCGGGACTCGACGGCATCGCGGCGACCGAGGCGATCGTGCGCGATCATCCGCAGACGCGTGTGCTCGTGCTCACGACGTTCGACCTCGACGAGTACGCCTTCGGCGCCATCCGCGCGGGTGCGAGCGGGTTCCTGTTGAAGGACGCGCAGCGCCACGAGATGATCTCGGCGGTGCGGGCCGTGCATCGAGGTGACGCGGCGCTCGCACCTCGGATCACGAGGATGCTGCTCGAGCACGTCACCCCGAAGCTGGGCTCGGCGCGTGCGGAGCCCGATCCCGCCGAGGCAGCCCGACTCGCCGAGCTCACCGACCGGGAGCGTGACGTCTTCCTCGCGATCGGCCGGGGTCTCACGAACTCCGAGATCGCCCAGACCCTCTACGTCGGCGAGTCCACCGTCAAGACCCACGTCGGGCGTGTGCTGGCGAAGCTCGGCGCGCGCGACCGCATCCATGCGGTGATCCTCGCGCACCGTCTGGGGCTCGTCGGGGGCGCGGACGGCGAAGAGCCGCCGCGCGCCCGAGACGCGACTCAGGCCTGAGCCGGCGTCCACTCCGAGACGCGGTTCAGCTGCCCCACCTCGTCGTCACTGAGCTCCAGGCGTGCACCCGCGAGCAGATCCGGCACCTGCTCGACCGTCCGGGCGCTCGCGATCGGAGCTGCCACGGTCGGCTGCGCGCGCAGCCAGGCGAGAGCGGTCGCCGCGATCGACGCGTCGTGGGCCTGTCCGATCTCCTCGAGCGTGTCGATGATCCGCAGTCCTGCGTCGGTCGCGTACTTCGCGGCGCCCTGAGCGCGCGGCGATGCCTGGCCCGCGGCATCCGTCGACCGGTACTTGCCCGTCAGGAAGCCGCTCGCGAGCGAGTAGTACGGAACCAGGCTGAGCCCGAACTCCTGCGCGACCGGGATGATCGTCTCCTCGACGGTGTTGCGGTGCACGAGGTTGTAGTGCGGCTGCACGGCGACCGGGCGAGCGACGCCGAGGCGGTCGGCGATCGCGATCCACTCGCGGATGCGCTCGGCGGTGTAGTTCGAGACGGCGACGTTGCGGACGAGTCCGTCGGCGACGAGCTGGCCGAACGCCTCGACGGTCTCCTCGAGCGGCACGGAGGCGTCGTCGAAGTGCGCGTAGTAGAGATCGATGGCGTCGACACCCAGCCGCGAGAGAGAGGCCTCGGCGGCCTTGCGCACGTTCGCGCCGGAGAGTCCGCTGAAGTCGGGATGCTGGCTCACCTTGGTCGCGACGACCACGTCCGCGCGCTTCCGCGACGCGAGCCATTCACCCACGATCGTCTCGCTCTCCCCGCCCGAGTTCCCCGGAACCCAGGAGCTGTAGGAGTCGGCTGTGTCGATGAAGTCCCCACCGCCGGCGACGAAGGCGTCGAGCACGGCGAACGAGGTGTCGCGATCGGCCGTCCAGCCGAAGACGTTGCCACCGAGCGACAGAGGGAAGACGTTGAGGTCACTGGTTCCGATACGAGTCATGTTCGGGACAACGGCGACGGGGGTCGAGCTATTTCCCTGTGACGGCGTGTTGCGGACACGCGTCGAGGACGCAACGGAGTGTCAGCGGGATTCGCCCTCGGCGAGCCGGCGACCCCTGGAGTCGCGCTTCTCGTGCGCGGTTCCGACCAGGATGCTGCGCACGTACAGAAGATTCGTGATCACGTGGAGCACGACGCCGATTCCCACGATCGCGAGGGCGCCGAGCCGCAGGACATCGCTGGCGGGGGCGAAGGTCTCGACGGCCAGGACCGCGGGAAGACCCAGCATGAGCAATCCGGTGCGGATGCGTCCCAGCCAGCGGACCGGGAAGAGGCCGGACTTCCCGATGAGAATCGTCAAGCCGAGCACCACGTCGGCGGCGACCACGGCCACCGCCATCCAGATCGGGAGCAATCCCGCAACGACCATCGAACCGGCCACGATGATCTGGCTGATGCGGTCGGCGATCGGGTCGAGCGCCTTGCCGATCTCGCTGACCTGGTTGAACCGGCGCGCCACCCATCCGTCCACCCAGTCGGTCGCGCCGAGCACGACCAGCACGACCAGCGCCCAGAACGGGGAATCCCAGACGAGCAGGAGCACGACGAACAGCGGTGCGAACACCACGAGCCTCAGGACCGTGATGGCGTTCGGAACGGTGAGCCATCTGTCGCCGTCGCGCCGGTCGACGGGCGTGTTCAGCGGTCCGCTCATGATTCTTCCTCCAGGTCCCGCGTCGCCTGGATCATATCCGGGGTTCGGCCGAGCGATGAGCATCGGCGCGCATGTGCCCCGGATCTCCGGGGGAACTCCCGCACACAGACAGAGCCGACTACGGGACTCGAACCCGTAACCCCCGTATTACAAGTACGGTGCGCTACCAATTGCGCCAAGTCGGCGGATGCCACCAGCTTACCGATGGCATCGTCCCCCCTACGAACTACGGGGTAGGCGTCGCGGTGGGGCTGGCGGTCGGCGACGGCGTCTCGTTCGACTCCTGCGAGGCGTCGTTGTCGACGGTGAGCACGAACTGCGAGAACTCCTGCGGGTCGTCGAGCGCACCCACGTACGCCTCGCCGTTCGCGACGATCATCGGCGCCGACGACAGCACCAGGTCGTCCGATCCGGCGAGCGGACCGTCGAGCGCGCGCGTCGTCGCCTCCTTCGCCCAGGTGACGAAGTCGCCGTTCTCGATGCAGGAGCGCACGGCCTTTGCGTTGTCCACGCCGACGGCTGCGGCGGCATCGGCCAGCTGCGCGTCGGAGAGACCGTCGCTGCCGACCTTGGGCTGGTTCTCGAGCAGATCGTGGTTGAACGCGTAGAACTTCTCCGGCGAGTGCGTCGCGACGCATGCGGCCGCGGCCGCTGCACGGAGCGAGTACTTGGTGCCGTTCGAGCTCGCGGTCAGCAGGGCGACCGGGTGGTAGCTCACCGACACCGCGCCTTCGCTGATCCAGCTCGCCAGCTGACGCGAGTTCGCGCGCTCGAACTCTCCGGCGTCGGGCGACAGGTAGTCGACGTAGACGTGGATCTCGACGCGCTCGGGCGTTGTCGGCTGCGGCGTCGGGGTCTCGGTCGCGCCGGCTTCGGAGGGCTCGGGGCTCGGAGTCGTCAGCGCGTCACCGGATGCGGCGATGGCGGCGATGTCGTTCACGACGACACCATCGGACTCCATCCCCGTCGGGGTGAGCTGCGGCTTGGAGACCTGCGCGGAGACGGCGAGCGTGACCGCTGTGCCGATCGCACCGACCGCGACGACCGCGACGGCGCCGATGATGATCCGTCGCATGAGTCGCGCCCGGGACTGCTGGGCGTGCACCTGCTGGGCCTTCTCCCGCACGGCCTCGCGGGAATTGCGAGGCGTGGGGACGTTCGGCGTTTCGTCGCTCGACATCGTTCCTCTTGAAAGTCTGAGGGGGTCCGGGTTGGCCCCGACCATCGCTCGGGGCGACGATCGCCGCGATGCGCGGCCAAGTTCGATGTTAACCAGCCAGGCTGAGAAATACCCAGGTGCCGCGGTTCGTGTCATACTGATCCCGACCCAAAGACGGGTCATGGCGGTTCATTCCGCCACTTCCATCACTACGGATCGTCCGGCACGTACCTGCCGGTGAGGAGAAACAACAATGGCATCTGTCACTTTCGACGACGCGACCCGCCTGTACCCCGGCGGAACGCGTCCTGCAGTCGACAAGCTCAACCTCGAGGTCGGAGACGGCGAGTTCCTCGTCCTGGTCGGCCCCTCGGGTTGCGGTAAGTCCACCTCGCTCCGCATGCTCGCCGGCCTCGAAGAGGTCAACGCCGGCCGCATCCTCATCGGCGACCGCGACGTCACCGACGTGCCGCCGAAGGACCGCGACATCGCGATGGTGTTCCAGAACTACGCGCTGTACCCGCACATGACGGTCGCCGAGAACATGGGCTTCGCGCTCAAGATCGCCGGCGTCAACAAGGAAGAGCGCGCCACCCGCGTTCTCGAGGCCGCCAAGCTCCTCGACCTCGAGGACTACCTGACCCGCAAGCCGAAGGCCCTCTCGGGTGGTCAGCGTCAGCGCGTCGCGATGGGCCGCGCGATCGTCCGTCAGCCGCAGGTGTTCCTCATGGACGAGCCGCTGTCGAACCTCGACGCCAAGCTCCGCGTGCAGACGCGTACGCAGATCGCGTCGCTGCAGCGTCGCCTCGGCGTCACCACGGTCTACGTCACGCACGACCAGACCGAGGCGCTCACCATGGGCGACCGCATCGCGGTCCTCAAGGACGGTCTGCTCCAGCAGGTCGGAACGCCTCGCGACCTCTACGAGAAGCCGAACAACGTGTTCGTCGCCGGCTTCATCGGCTCGCCTGCGATGAACCTGTTCTCGGCCGACCTCGCCGAGGGCGGCATCCGCTTCGGCACCGAGGTCGTCGGACTGGACCGCGACACCGTGGGTCGTGCCAACGGCTCGCAGGTCACGGTCGGCGTCCGCCCGGAGGACATCGTCGTCGGTCCCGCCGACGGCAAGGGCCTCACGGTCACGGTCGACCTCGTCGAGGAGCTCGGCGCTGACGGCTACCTCTACGGCCACACCGAGATCAACGGGAAGCGCGCCGACCTCGTCGCCCGCGTCGATGGCCGCAACCACCCGAACGCCGGCGAGACGGTCACGCTCGCCGCGTCGGCCGGTCACGTGCACGCCTTCGACATCGAGTCGGGCGAGCGTCTGAACGACAAGCCGGTCGTCTCGGCCTCGTAATTCCACGAGATGCGGCGCGGGTCGACCTTCGGGTCGCCCGCGCCGCTTCTGCTTTCCCGCCGACTTCCCCTGGAGCGCCATGCAGGATTCCCTCCGCATCACCGCCAGCAAGGTCGACCCCGGACTGCTGTCCCTCCCCTGGTCGACGACGCTGGCGAAGTGGCCGTCCGAGCACATCGTGTCACTTCCGAAGGGTCTCTCCCGCCATCTGGTGCGCTTCGCCGACCTGTCGGGACGCGTCATCGCCGTGAAGGAGACGACCGCCGAGATGGCGCAGCGGGAGTACGACATGCTCGGCAACCTGGCGCGCCTCGACGTTCCCTGCGTCGATCGAGTGGCCGTGATCGCGGGACGGACGGATGCCGGGGGCGAACCGCTGCCCGCCGCGCTCGTCACCTCGCACCTGCGCTTCTCGATGCCGTACCGCGCCCTGTTCACCCGGGTGCTGCGCCCCGACACGGCCACCCGCCTGGTCGACGCCCTCGCGCTGCTGCTGGTGCGACTGCACAACGTCGGCTTCTACTGGGGCGATGTGTCGCTCTCGAACACGCTCTTCCGCCGCGACGCCGGCGCCTTCGCCGCCTACCTGGTCGATGCCGAGACCGGTGAGCTGCACGAGGAGGGGCTGACCGACGGTCAGCGCGCCTACGACCTCGACCTCGCCCGCACGAACATCGCCGGCGAGATCATGGACCTCGCCGCCGGCGGACGACTGGAGCACGGTGTGGATGCCGTGGCCATCGCCGACGGCATCGTGTCGTCCTACCGCTCGCTGTGGGCGGAGCTGACCGCGCAGGAATCGTTCTCGACCGCGGAGACCTGGCGCATCACCGAGCGGGTCGAGCGCCTGAACGCCCTCGGGTTCGACATCGACGAGATGTCGATGTCGACCACCGCTGACGGCACGGAGGTGGAGATCCAGCCGAAGGTCGTCGACGCAGGTCACCACCAGCGCCGCCTCATCCGTCTCACCGGACTCGACGTCGAGGAGAACCAGGCGCGTCGCCTGCTCAACGACCTCGACGAGTTCCGCGCCCGGTCGAACAAGCAGTGGGCCGACGAGGAGATGTACGCGCACGAGTGGCTGACGCGCGTCTTCGAGCCCGTCGTGCGGGCCATCCCCTACGAGCTGCGCGCGAAGCTCGAGCCGGCCGAGGTGTTCCACCAGGTGCTCGAGCACCGCTGGTACCTGTCGCAGGCTCAGGGCCGCTCCGTGCCCCTCGCCGAGGTGCTGACGAGCTACATCAACGAGGTGCTGCGTCACCGACGCGACGAGGCCACGATCATGGGGCCACCCACCGAGACCATGAGCCTGCCGGTCATCACCGGCAATCTGTCGCTCGCCGACGACGAGGACGAGGTCGACTGGCGCGACCTGGTCTGACCTCCGCCGGCCTCAGCGGCCGACGGTGAACCGCTCGCGGTGGTGGTTGCCCTTTTCGATCTCGTCGACCATGGCGACCGCGAAGTCGGCGCCCGAGATCCACGACTTCCCGTCGGCATCCCGCACGACCACGTCGCCGCCGTCGCGATAGTGCCCGGTGCGCTCACCCTCGGCCCAGGGACCGAACTCCTCCGCCGGGTGCACGAAGAACCAGTCGAGACCGGCATCCGTGCCCTCCAGGAACGCGAGCGAGTCGATGCCGACCTGCGCTTCGGCCTTGTACTCCTCGGGGAAGTCCTGGTCGAACAGCCGGGGGCCGCCCGGGGCCGCGAGGCTGCCACCGGCACCGCCGATCACGCCGAGCCGGGTCTCGGTGCCGGTGAGCGCCGTGGCGACGCTCTTCAGCGCGCCGAGAACCTTGTCTTCCATGTCGCCGCGCGGAGACAGCGCCCAGACCACGGCATCCGCGCCGTCGAAGGTCGCCGCGACCGATTCGCCGTCGAGCACCGACCGCTGCACGTACGCGGCACCCGCCACCGGGTCGGCGGGCTCGGAGCGCGAGACCGCGATCACGGCGTGCCCGCGGGCCACGGCTTCCGCGACGATGTGCCGGCCGGCATAGCCGGTGCCCCCGAGGACCGTGATGCGAGCCATGTGCGTCCTCCTAGGACTTCTTCTTCGAGCCGCGGACGGTCGCGACCTGGTACAGCGCGACGGAGGTCGCGATGCCGGCGTTCAGCGACTCGGTGGATGCGGAGATCGGGATCGAGACGATCTGGTCGCAGGTCTCGCGCACCAGGCGCGAGAGGCCCTTGCCCTCGGAGCCCGCGACGATGACGACGGGACGGTCGGCCAGCTGCAGGTCGGGCAGCGAGACGTCGCCGTCGCCGGCGAGCCCGAGGATGAACACACCCTGCTTCTTGAACTCCTTGAGCTGCGTGGTGAGGTTCGTCGCGAGGGCGACCGGCGTGCGCGCGACCGCACCGGCGCTCGTCTTCCACACCGCGGAGTTGACGCCGGCCGAGCGGCGCTGCGGCAGGATGACGCCGTGCGCGCCGAAAGCGGCGGCCGACCGGATGACGGCCCCGAGGTTGCGCGGATCGGTGATGCCGTCGAGGGCGACGAACAGCGGCACCTGGCCGCGATCGATCGCCTGCTCGAGCAGATCCTGCGGGTGCGCGTACTCGTACGGCGGCACCTTGATCGCGACGCCCTGGTGCACACCGTCGAAGCCGGCCATGCGGTCGAGCTCCTGGCGGGTGACCTCCATCACCGGGATGCCGCGGTGAGTCGCGATCGACAGCATCTCCTTGACGCGGTCGTCCATCTCGACCCGCTGCGCGATGTGGAAGGCGGTCGCCGGGATCTTGGCGCGGAGCGCCTCGAGCACCGAGTTGCGGCCGGTGACCGTCTCAGCCTCGGAGGTGTTGTCCTTCGCCCGCGCGGAGCGGTTCGGGTTGCCACCCGACGCCTGGCGCTGGTTCGGCTTGCCCTTGCCGCCGGATGCCGCGTAGCGCTCGGCTGCGGCCTTGCGCTTGCCGGCGGGGTGCCAGGCGCGGTCCTCGGCCTTCGGCGTCGGCCCGCGGCCCTCGAGGGCCTTGCGTCCGAGTCCGCCGGTGCCCTTGGTCGGGCCCTTCTTGTTTCCCTTGTTCGCGCCGGGGCGCTGTGGCTTAGCCATCGATACTCCAATGAGTTCCGGCCGGAGAGTCCTCCAGCGTGATTCCTGCGGCGGCGATCGCGTCACGGATGCGATCCGCCGCCGCCCAGTCCTTGTCAGCCCGCGCCTGGGCGCGCTGAGTGATCATCGTCTGGATGAGAGAGTCCAGAGCGGACGCCTCGGCAGAGCTGTCGTTCGTGCGCCATTCGGGGGCGTGAGGATTCACGCCGAGGACACCCGTCATCTGAATGACGTCCATCACGTCCTGCTTGGCTTCGTCGTACTTGCCCGCATCGAGGAGCGCGTTCCCGGAGCGGATGCTGCTGTGGATCACGGCGAGAGCTCGCGGGACGCCGAGGTCATCGTTCATCGCCTCCCAGAACTCGGTCGGCAGCCCTTCCTTGGCCTGTCCCCAGCCCGGCTTCGCGAGGCGCTGACCGCGTTCCAGGAAGGTGCGGATGCGCCCGAGCGCCGCCTCCGCCTCGGCCCACGACGACTCCGTGAGGTCCAGACTCGACCGATAGTGGGCGGCCGCGAGGGCATACCGCACGACGAGCGGATCATGCTCGGCCAGGACATCGGCGGCGAGCGTGAAGTTGCCGAGCGACTTGGACATCTTCTGTCCGCCGACGGTCACCAGTCCGTTGTGCACCCAGTAGCGCGCGAAGGCGTCGCCGGCCGCGGTCGACTGCGCGAGCTCGTTCTCATGGTGCGGGAAACGGAGATCGAGTCCCCCGCCGTGGATGTCGAACTCCGCACCGAGATAGCGCTTGGACATCGCCGAGCATTCGATATGCCACCCCGGGCGTCCTGCGCCCCAAGGCGACGCCCAGGTCGCGTCGGCAGGCTCCTCGGGCTTCGCGCCCTTCCAGAGGGCGAAGTCCTGCGGGTTGCGCTTGCCTCGCGGATCGGCGTCCTCCGCCGCCTCCATCGCGTCGATGGACTGGTGCGTGAGCGCGCCGTACTCCGACCACGAGCGCACATCGAAGTAGACGTCGCCCGAGCGGTCGGGTGCGACGTACGCGTGCCCCCGCTCGATGAGCGTGGTGATGAGCTCCTGCATCTGTGGGACGGATGCCGTCGCCCGCGGCTCGTAGGTCGGCGCGAGGATTCCGACGCCGGCATACGCGGCCGTGAACTCCTGCTCCATCCGGTAGGCCAGAGCCCACCACGGCTCGGCATCCGTCGCGTTGGCGAGGACCTTGTCATCGATATCGGTGACGTTGCGCACGAAGGTCACCCGGCCGTACCGGTGCGTGAGCCAGCGGCGCAGCAGGTCGAAGCTCAGGGCCGCCCGGACGTGTCCGATGTGCGGGCCGGACTGCACCGTCGGTCCGCAGACGTACATCGTGACGTTCTCGGGGTCGAGAGGCACGAAGTCGCGCAGTTCCGCAGCGCGGGTGTCATAGAGGCGGAGTGTCACCGCTCAAGCCTACTCGGGCACGGCTGAACGCCCGCCGCCCAGCCACGTTTCGCGGACGATGTGACGAATCGCGGACGGATCGAGGGAAAGGATCCGCGAAACGTCACACTCTCCGCGAAACGTCGGGGACGACGAGGGCGATCGCCGTGACGGAGATGCCTTCCCCGCGCCCAGGGAACCCGAGCCCATCCGTCGTCGTGGCCGTCACTGTCACCGGAGCACCTCCGAGGGCTGCGGACAGCACCGCCTCGGCCTCGGCCCGGCGGCCGCTGAATCGCGGCCGGTTCCCCTGGAACTGCGCCGAGACGTTGCCGATCACATAGCCGGCCTCCGCCAGCAGCTCGTGGGTGCGGGCGAGGAAGACGTCGGCGTGCGCGCCGGCGTACTCCGGATGCGCGGTGCCGAAGTGCTCTCCGATGTCGCCGAGGCCCGCAGCGCCGAGCAGCGCGTCGACGATCGCATGCGCGACCGCGTCGCCGTCGGAGTGCCCGGACAGCGGCTGCTCCCCCGGCCACTCCAGCCCGGCGAGCCACAGGTCGCCCTCGCCGCCGAAGGCGTGCACATCCGTTCCGAGGCCGACACGAGGCAGGCCGATGACGGAGGGCCGCCGTGCGGACGTCGCGACAGCCGGACCCGCGGCTGCCGCCAGCAGGTGGCGTGCGCGCTCGAGGTCGGCGGGCGTCGTGATCTTGAACGCGAGCTCGGAACCGTCGACATGACGCACGGGATGCCCGGAAGCTGCGAACAGCGCCGCGTCGTCGGTGTACTCGATGCCGGAGGCGAACGCCGCCGCATACGCCTTCTCGAGGAGAGCCCGGGGGAATCCCTGCGGAGTCTGCGCCGCCGCGAGCTCCGCGCGGTCCACGGGTCCGACGACTGCATCGGCCTCGACCCGCTTGAGGGTGTCGACCACAGGAAGAGCCGGGATGACGCCGGTCTCGGTCGTCACGGCGGCGACGACGGCGTCGATCTGAGTCGGCGGCGTGAGCGCGCGGGCGGCGTCGTGCACGAGCACGGTCGTCACGTCGCCCCACAGCGCAGCGAGTCCGGCGGCGACCGACTGCTGGCGGGTCGAGCCCCCGGTGACGACGCGGCCGAGATCGCGGCGGTCGCCCGCGGCCGCTTCGAGCTCGGCCTCCGCGTCGCCCTCGTGCCCGGCGGGTGCGACGACAATCACCTGGGCAGGCGCCGCGGCGAAGACGCCGTCGAGCGCATGCCGGAGGATCGAGTGCACGTCGATGCCGACCAGCGCCTTCGGCGCCCCGGCGTCCAGACGGGTGCCGGAGCCCGCAGCGACGACGATGATCGCGGTGTCGGGAACGGGGAGCAGAGTCACCGTCTCACGCTACCGCGTGGGCGGGGACGACGAAGGGGCGGATGCGAGCCGCATCCGCCCCTTTCGTGAAAAGCACTCAGGACGCGAGGACCTCGTCGAGCAGAGCGCCCGCCTTGTCTTCGTCGGTCTTCTCCGCGAGCGCGAGCTCCGAGATGAGGATCTGACGCGCCTTGGCCAGCATCCGCTTCTCTCCTGCGGAGAGGCCACGGTCCTGATCACGACGCCACAGGTCGCGGACGACCTCGCTCACCTTGATCACATCGCCGGAGGCGAGCTTCTCGAGGTTCGCCTTGTAACGACGCGACCAGTTGGTCGGCTCCTCCGTGAACGGCGCGCGCAGCACCTCGAACACGTGGTCGAGGCCCTCCTTGCCGATCACGTCGCGAACGCCGACGAGGTCGACATTCTCAGCCGGGACCTCGATGATGAGATCACCCTGCGTGACGTTGAGCTTCAGATATTTCTTCGCCTCACCCTTGATGATGCGTTCCTTGACCTCGATGATGGTCGCGGCGCCATGGTGCGGATAGACGACTGTCTCGCCAACCTCAAAAAGCATAAAAACGTGTCCTTTCGGCAACCTCAAGGATACCACAGGGAATATGCGCTAAGGTTCGCGCCTCAGCCGCTCGGAGGCCGTCGCCGCTTACCCGTAGAATGGTTGGCGGATACCCCGCCGGACCTCAGGAGGACCCGTGAAATCGCGCCTTGTTGCGTCTGCCGCCCTCAGCGCGCTCGTTCTGCTCGGTGCGACCGGGTGCACGTTCATCACCCCGCAGTCGACGCAGATCGAGTACCCCGCGTCCGACGGCGTGAACGTCTCCGACGCCGACGGTCCGCTCGACGTCCGCAACGCGTTCATCGTCGCCACGGAGGACGGCTCGGTGGGCAACTTCATCGCCGCGATCGTGAACCCGACCGACGAGAAGGCCACCCTCACCATCACGCTTGTGGGGATCGATCCGTTCACGGTCACCGTTCCGGCCGGCGAGACCGTGAGCCTCGGAGCCAACGCCGACCCGCTGCGTGTCGTCGACCTCGACACGAAGCCGGGCGCGACCATCGAGGTGCACTTCCAGTCGGGCGATTCCACCGGCGTCAAGACCGAGGTGCCCGTCCTCGACGGCTCCCTTCCCTACTACGCGGACCTTGTCCCCGACGTCAGCGAGCGCGCATCGCAGCCGACTCCGGAGCCGACGCCGACCGACACCGCCGCACCCGCACCCGCGGAGTGATCCGTCGCTGACGGAGACGCAGAGAGAGGCCGGTACCCCTGGGGGTGCCGGCCTCTCTCGTCGTGCTGCGGGTCCGCTCGGGCTCAGCCCTCGAAGCGGTAGCCCAGGCCGCGCACGGTGACGAGCATCACCGGCTCGCTCGGATTCTCCTCGATGCGCGAGCGGATGCGCTTGATGTGCACGTCGAGCGTCTTCGTGTCGCCGAAGTAGTCGCTCCCCCACACCCGGTCGATGAGCTGCCCGCGGGTCAGGACGCGGCCTGAGTTGCGCATCAGCACCTCGAGCAGCTCGAATTCCTTGAGCGGCATGTTGATCTGGGCGCCGGCGACCGCGACGGTGTGACGGTCGATGTCGAGTGAGACGCGTCCGCCGTCGAGCACCCGCTCGTCCAGCTCGCTCTCGGCCTGGACGACGCGACGGAGCACGGCCCGCATCCGGGCGAGCAGCTCGCGCGAGGAATACGGCTTGGTGATGTAGTCGTCGGCGCCCAACTCGAGCCCCACCACGATGTCGACCTCGGAGTCCTTGGCCGTGAGCATGATGATCGGCACGGCCGATGTGGACCGGATCTGACGGCACACCTCGGTGCCCGGCATGCCGGGCAGCATCAGATCGAGCAGGATGATGTCGGCGCCGCGCTCGCGGAACGCCGTGAGAGCGCCTGGTCCGTCCTCCGAGATCTCCACGTCGTACCCCTCACGGCGGAGCAGGTAGGCGAGCGGGTCGGCGAGGTCGGGCTCGTCTTCGACCAGAAGGATGCGGGTCATGCTCTCTCTCCGTTTCGAACGCGGGCGGATGCTGCGGCTTTGGCCGCCTTCCGCGCGCGCTTCTTCTTGCTCTTCTTGTCCGAGTCGACGTGCCCGGGAGTCTCGATCCGGGGAAGCCGGATGGTGAAGGTGGAGCCGCGCCCCGGACGGGACCACAGACGGACTTCGCCGCCGTGTCGCTGCGTGGCGTGCTTGACGATCGACAGCCCGAGGCCGGTGCCGCCGGTGCGTCGTGAACGGGCCTCGTCGGCACGGTAGAACCGTTCGAAGATGCGCTCCCGGTCCGCTTCGGAGATGCCGATGCCCTGATCGGACACGGCGATCTCGACGATCTCTCCGTCGGCCTTGACCCCCACGCCCACACGCGAACCGCGAGGCGAGTACACGATGGCGTTGGCGATGAGGTTGCCGACCGCCTCGACGAGGATCTGCGCGTCTCCGCGTACCCAGATGCCGCGATCGCCTCCGCGGGCGAGCTCGACCCCGGCGGAGTCGGCCTGCACCACGTGCGCCTCGATCGAAGAGGCGATCACCTCGTCGATGGCGAGAGGGGCGACCTCGGTGAGTCCGTCTTCGGCCTGCAGCCGCGACAGGCTCATGATGCGGCCGGTGAGTTGCCCGAGTCGTCCTGCTTCAGCGGAGATCCGCGCGGCGAAGATGCGCACCTGCGCGGGATCGTCGGCGGCGGATTCGATGGCCTCGGCGAGGAGGCTGACCGCGCCCACCGGCGTCTTCAGCTCATGACTGGTGTTCGCCACGAAGTCGCGGCGCATCTGGTCGAGGCGCTCCTGCTCGGTGACGTCGCGGATGATCAGCAGCACCAGCCGTGCGGCGATCACGCTCGCGCGGGCCGAGACGAGCCGCGGGTCCAGGCTCAGACCCCCGCGGGTGATGCGGAAGGAATCAGTCCGAGAGCCGCCGGCCGCCTTCACCCCTCGCACCAGCTGACGCAGCTCCGGGTTGTCGAGGGTCGATCCCACCTCGATGCCGAAGCGTGTCGCGGCCTGGGATGCCGCGAGGACCAGCCCGGAGGAATCCACGACGCACGCCGCGTCGTCCATGCTGCCGAGGACGTCGTTGATGCCGGCCGGGATCTCGAGCGAGGTCTCCTCCTCGGCCCTGGCGCGTGCCCGGTACGCCCACACCACCAGGAGGGAGAGGCCGATGCCGATCACCAGCCCGATGGCGAGCGAAGACAGCGCGAGCTGCGGCAAGGTCATGACACCAGCGTAGAGTGCGTTCACCGCCCATCCGGCGGGTTTCTGCGCCCTGGCGGCAACGCGAGAAGTACTATTCACGTGCTGGGCACCGTTCGTTAACCTTCGGAGCACACAATCTCTTCGGGCCTGTGCGGGAGTGCAGACCCGCTCCCGTGCGGACGAACCGCCGTCTCGCGCCGTGCACACAGCCGAGATCCGAATGAAAGGGTGCGCCCCACCATGCGCGAAGTCTTCCACCAGTCCCTCGAGGACCTGCAGTCCCAGCTCGTGGAGATCGCCGACCTCGTCACGATCGCGATCGACAAAGCCACGCGCTCCTTCGCCACCAGCGATGTCGCCCTGGCCGAAGAGGTCATCGCCGACGACGCCAAGATCGACGCGTTGGCCGTCACGCTCGACGAGCAGGCCATCGAGATCCTCGCCCGCCAGCAGCCGGTCGCGCGCGACCTGCGCATCGTCGTGACCGCGCTGCGTGTGAGCGCGTCGCTGGAGCGCATGGGCGACATGGCCGAGCACATCTCCCAGCTCGCGCGTCTCCGCTTCCCCGAGCGCGCCATCCCGAAGGGCCTCAAGGGCACGTTCGTGAAGATGGGCGAGCTGGATGTCGAGATCTCCCGCACGCTCTCCGAGCTGCTGCGCACAGGCGACCTGCGCTTCGCCGACACGATCCGCAACGCGGACGACGACGTCGACGAGCTGCACGCCAACGTGTTCGAGAAGGTGCTCAGCGACAACTGGAAGGGTGAGACGACCGCCACGGTCGACGCCACGCTCGCCAGCCGGTACCACGAGCGCTTCGCCGACCACGCGGTCGCGATCGCCAAGAAGATGGTCTACCTCGCGACCGGCGACTGGCAGGTCTCCGAGGCCGAGATCGCCCTCGCCGTCGAGCAGCAGCAGGAGCTCGGGCACGCCTAATCCCTGCACACACGAGAAGGGGCGGATGCTGTCAGCATCCGCCCCTTCTCGTGTCGGCCTGAAGGCCTACTTCTTGCCCTGCGCGGCGACCGCGGCGGCGCCGGCGGCAGCGGCCTCGGGGTCGAGGTAGCGGCCCGGGCCGGTCGGGACGTTGTTCTCGTCGAGCTCGTAGACCAGTGGGATGCCGGTCGGGATGTTCAGCTCGGCGATGTCGTCGTCGCCGATGCCCTCCAGGTGCTTCACGAGCCCGCGCAGCGAGTTGCCATGCGCCGTGACGAGCACGGTCTTGCCGGCCTCGAGGTCGGGGACGATCGCGCTGTCCCAGTACGGCAGCAGGCGGTCGATCACGAGCTTGAGCGACTCGGTGCGCGGCACCTCGCCGTCGATGCCGGCGTAGCGGGCGTCGCCGACCTGGCTGAACTCGCTCGCGTCATCGAGCGGGGGCGGCGGCACGTCGAAGGAGCGGCGCCACAGCTGGAACTGCTCGGGACCGAACTCTTCGAGCGTCTGCGCCTTGTCCTTGCCCTGCAGCGCACCGTAATGGCGCTCGTTCAGCCGCCACGACCGGGTCACCGGGATCCACAGGCGATCGGCGGCGTCGAGCGCGATGTCGGCCGTCTGGATCGCACGGCTCAGCAGCGACGTGTGCAGGACATCGGGGAGGATGCCGGCCTCGGCGAGCAGCTCGCCGCCGCGGCGGGCCTCGCCCTTGCCCTGCTCGGTCAGGCGGACGTCCACCCAGCCGGTGAAGAGGTTCAGTTCGTTCCACTCGCTCTGGCCGTGGCGGAGCAGGATCAAAGTGCGGGTCGCAGTCATGCCGCCAGTTTATCCGCGCCGACCGCTCCGGATTGATCCCGAGACGCATCGAGGCGAGAGGATTGACGCATGGCGTCATCTCCCCTCGGCCGGCCCACGCGTGGCACGACCGGGACGAACCGGCTGCGCCGCAACGACCGATGGATCGCGGCGAGTCCGGCGTTCCGCCGAGCCGACGACCCGCTCGTGGTCGACCTCGGCTACGGAGCGAGCGGTGTCACGGCTTTCGAGCTGGCCGCACGGCTGCGCCGCACCCGATCGGATGCCGAGGTGCGCGGCCTCGAGATCGACCCCGTCCGGGTCGCGACCGCCGACGCCCAGCTGGCCGAACTGCGGGCGGGTCGTACCGGTTTCCCCCGCGACCTCCGGGTCTCCTTCGCCCGAGGGGGCTTCGAGGTCCCGCTCCTCGACGGGCGGCATCCGGCGGTGATCCGGGCGATGAACGTGCTGCGGCAGTACGACGAGGAGGACGTGTCGGCGGCCTGGCGCAGGATGGCCGCGAGGCTGGCACCCGACGGCCTGCTCGTCGAGGGCACCTGCGACGAGATCGGGCGCGTGGCGAGCTGGGTCGATGTGCGGCCGGACGGTGCGCCGGTGCGGTTCACGATCTCGCTGCGCCTGGCCGGGTTGGAGCACCCGAGCATCGTCGCCGAGCGGCTGCCCAAGGCACTGATCCACCGCAACGTGCCGGGCGAGCGGATCCACGCGCTGCTGATCGACCTCGACCGCGAGTGGGATCGCGCGGCAGCGCTGGCGACCTTCGGGGCCACGCAGCGCTTCCTGGCGACGGTCACGGCTCTGCGCGATCAGGGCTGGCCGGTGCGCGGCGGGCGCACGCGCTGGCGCCTCGGCGAGCTCACGCTGCCGTGGGAGTCGGTCGCTCCCGCCACGGATCGCTGAGCACCCTTCGTCTCGCTCCGCTCGCTCCGGAACCGGCGAAGGGTCTAGGCGCTGCGGGGGTCGGGCGCGGAAGGACGACGCGACAGCCGCGTGAGTCGCGGGATGTCGGCGGTGGCACCGGCGTCGGCCGGCACGATCACCTGCTGCGAGGCGGCGATGTCGATCCCGTCGGCTCGCACGAGGAGATCGCCGATGGGTGCCCGCCGCGCGAGGATCGCGAGTGCGATCGGTCCGTCCTCATGGTGACGCGCGGCCGAGGTCACGTGGCCGATCTCGTCGTCGCCGGCGAACACCGGAGCACCGGGCTCCGGCAGCACGGCGTCGCTGCCGTCGAGCTGGAGGGCGGCGAGCCGGCGCGGCGGATGCCCGAGGTTGTGCACCTTGGCCACGGTCTCCTGGCCCCGGTAGCACCCCTTGCTCAGGTGCACGGCGGTGCGGATCCAGTCGGACTCGTGCGGAAGAGACCTGTCGTCCACCTCTGCCGCCCATCGGGGACGCCAGGCCGCGATGCGGAGCGCCTCGGCCGCCAGGAGACCTGCGGCGGCTTCCGGGTCGAGGCCTGCGGCGAGCGCGTCCGCGGCTTCCGGCGACAGGATGGCGACGCGCCAGGCAAGAGCGGCACCGGGGTGGTCGAGGATCTCGGCGTACTGATGCCCGCCGAGCGCGACGTGCTGCCAGGGGTCTTCCCACACCAGCGGGACGCGGTCGTCTGCGGCGGCCGCGGCATGCACGGACCGCGCGGCGGCGCCCCCGTCGACGAAGCCGACGAGCACCAGCTCGGGGCGCACATCGACGGTGGCCTGCGTGCGGAACTTCATCCGCGTCAGCCAGGTCGCGAGCGCCTCGGCATCCGCCGCATCGGCGATCAGCCAGGTCGAGCTGCCGTCGTCGACGACGCCCGCGGCGTGCTCGACGCGGCCCTGCGGATCGAGCACCAGGAGTTCTGTGCTGTCTCCGGCGCTCAGGCGGCCGACGGACTGCGAGGTGATCGAGTCGAGCCAGCCGAGCCGCTCGGGACCGGCGACCTCGATGACCGTGCGGTCGTCGAGCGCGACGACGGCGTCACCGGCGGCGAGACGGCGCTGCTCGCGGAAGGGGGCGCCGAAGTGAGCGATGCCGTGCTCGCCGGCAACGGCTCCGGGAAGGCTCTCGAACATGCCCATGTCGGATGCCGCCCGTCTCAGACCTTGGCCAGGCGCGCGGAGGCATGCGCACGCAACGGTGTGCCGAGGGCCGCGATGTCCCACGCCCACAGCAGGTGGTTGTCGACCAGGCCGTACATGCGCGACGCCGCGCCGTACTCCTTGGCGCCGGCGGCCCGGATCACGGCGTCCGAGGCGATGTCGACGCGCGGGCCGTTGATCTCGCCGAGGTAGAACTCGAGCATGCCGTCGGAGTGGGCGAGCGAGACTTCGATCGGGAACGCCCCGTTCTCTCCGCGCAGGCTCTCGACGTCGTCGACCGTGCGCGTGACGACCGGACCCTGCGGGGGCAGCAGCCCCGGCCCGGCATCCGCCGCTGTCGCCGGACGCGCGAGACGCCAGAACCCGATCTCGGCCGTCAGCGGGATCGACACCGCGTGGTCGTCACCCGTGAACGTCGCGGTGGAGGAGTAGTTGAGGAACGGACCGCCGTCGTGGCTGAAGCTCACCCGTTGCGTGAACTCGCCCTGCAGCCGTTCTTCATCGACGGGGTAGTCGATGACACCGGTCCCCTCCCACACGCCGATCAGCCACGAGAGCGGAACGAGCTCGGCGGGGAGGTCTGTGGGCAGTTCGATCACGATGCGTCAGCGCTGGCCGCGGAAGAGGTTGCGCAGAACCACCGCCGAGACGAAGACGATAGCGAGGCTCGCGAGGCCCAGCAGGCCGATGAAGAAGATTTCGAGCGCCATGAGGTCCATGCCCTCCACCTTACCGCGCCGGGCGGCGCTCCGGCTCAGGACGGGAGCAGGGCGGCGATGCCGAATCCGATGGAGATCAGACCCATCAGCATCAGCGATCCGACGATGCTGCCCGCCACACGGAAGATGAACCCCTGGGTCCGGCCGTACCAGAGCTGCACGGTGAACGAGAGGAGCACGACACCCCCGAAGGCGACCAGCATCCAGGGCACCCGCCACTCCTCGGGCACGAAGATGCCGACGGCCACGGTCGCGATGAAGGCCGTGGCCCACACGACGATCACGCCGACGAAGGCATTACGCGGTGCGAGTGCTGGTTCGGACATGACACCATTGTTGCGCATCCGCTGCCGGTATCATGGCGGCACGGCGTCGACTTCCGCGCCGGTGAGGAGTGCGCGTGGCCCTGGTGCTGGTTCTGACCAACGCTCCGCTCTCGGAGCAGGTGCTTCCCGCGTTCGAGCTGCTGAGCCATCGCGTCCGTCAGATCCCGGCGGAACCCGCGCAGCTCGTCAGCGCCCCGGATTACGACGTCGTGGTCGTCGACGGCCGCCACGACCTGGTCGGGGCGAAGTCGCTGTGCCGGCTTCTGCGGGCGACCGGGCAGGATGCGCCGCTCCTCCTCGTCGTCACCGAGGGCGGTATGAGCGCGCTCTCCGGAGACTGGGGGATCGACGACGTCCTGCTCTCCACGGCGGGACCGGCCGAGATCGACGCGCGCGTCCGCCTCGGGCTCGCCCGTCGCGACGAGGTCGCCGAGCCCTCGCGGGTGCAGGCGTCCGGCGTCACGATCGACGAGCAGTCCTACTCCGCCAAGCTGCGCGGCAAGCCCCTGGATCTCACGTATAAGGAGTTCCAGCTGCTGCACTTCCTCGCGACGCACCCCTCGCGCGTTTTCACCCGCGAGCAGCTCCTCAGCGAGGTGTGGGGCTACGACTACTTCGGCGGCACCCGCACGGTCGACGTGCACGTGCGGAGGCTGCGGGCGAAGCTGGGCGACCAGGAGCAGATCATCGGCACCGTCCGCAACGTCGGCTATCGGTTCAACGTCTACGAGGACGAGAGCGTGTCGGCGACGGCCGCAGCGCGATAACGGATCGGGTCCGTTCACACGCGCGTCACCTCGCGGTGCTTAGATGTAGCCATGATCGATCCCGCTCTCACCGACGCTGGTCTCGGTGATGCCGAAGACGACGACTTCGATGCCATCGAGGCCCCCGATGCCCAGCTCCCCGACCACCGCTACCTGGATCGCGAGCTGAGCTGGCTGGCGTTCAACCAGCGTGTCCTGGAGCTGGCCGAGGATCCGTCGCTGCCCGAGCTCGAGCGCGCGAACTTCCTGGCGATCTTCGCGAGCAACCTCGACGAGTTCTTCATGGTCCGCGTCGCCGGCCTGAAGCGCCGCATCATGACCGGCCTCGCCGTGCCCACGAACATCGGCCGCTCCCCCGTCGACGCCCTCGCCGACATCTCGCGCGAGGCGCACGCCCTGCAGCTGCGTCACGCGGCCGCCTGGACCGATCTCGTCCGTCCCGCCCTCGCGGATGCCGGCATCGAGATCACCGACTGGTCCGAGCTCACCGAAGAGGAGCACTCCGCGCTGTCGGATTACTTCGGCGCCCAGGTCTTCCCCGTGCTGATGCCGCTGGCCGTCGACCCGGCTCACCCCTTCCCGTACATCTCCGGCCTGTCGCTGAACCTCGCGATCCGCATCCGCAACGCCCGCACCGGTCGCCAGGAGTTCGCGCGCCTCAAGGTGCCGCCGATGCTTCCGCGGTTCGTCGAAGTGCCCGGCAACAGCGAGATCAAGCGGTTCCTGCGCCTGGAAGAGCTGATCGCCAACCACCTCGGCGACCTGTTCCCCGGCATGGAGGTGCTCGACCACCATGCGTTCCGGCTCACCCGCAACGAAGACGTCGAGATCGAGGAGGACGAGAGCGAGAACCTCATCCAGGCGCTCGAGGCCGAGCTCCTGCGGCGTCGGTTCGGTCCGCCGATCCGCCTCGAGATCACCGACGACATGGACGAGGTCACGATGGACCTGCTCGTGCGCGAGCTCGACATCACCGACCTGGAGGTGTACCGGCTCCCGGGTCTGCTCGATCTGCGCGGCCTGTTCGACCTCTCCCGCATCGATCGGCCCGACCTGCGCTACCCGCCGCACCTGCCGACCACCGCGGTCGCCTTCCAGCCGACGGGATCGAACACCCGCGCCGACATCTTCAAGGCGATCCGCAAGTCCGACGTGCTCGTGCACCACCCGTACGAGTCGTTCACGACGAGCGTGCAGGCGTTCCTCGAGCAGGCCGCGCGCGACCCGCACGTGCTGGCGATCAAGCAGACCCTGTATCGCACGTCCGGCGACAGCCCGATCGTGCAGGCCCTCATCGACGCCGCCGAGTCCGGCAAGCAGGTGCTCGCGCTGGTCGAGGTGAAGGCGCGATTCGACGAGGCGAACAACATCGTCTGGGCACGCAAGCTCGAGAAGGCCGGCGTGCACGTCGTGTACGGCCTGGTCGGACTGAAGACGCACTGCAAGCTCGCCCTCGTCATCCGCGAGGAAGACGGCAAGCTCCAGCACTATTCGCATGTCGGCACGGGCAACTACAACCCGAAGACCAGCCGCATCTACGAGGACTTCGGGCTGTTCACCGCCGACGCGCAGGTCGGCAAGGACCTCACGCGTCTGTTCAACGAGCTCAGCGGCTACGCGATCGAGAAGAAGTTCAAGCGCCTGCTCGTCGCACCGCTGCACCTCCGCAAGGGTCTGGTGCGCCAGATCGACGCCGAGCGCAAGAACGCCGAGGCCGGCAAGCCCGCGCACATCCGCATCAAGGTCAACTCGATGGTCGATGAGGAGATCATCGACGCGCTCTACCGCGCCAGTGCCGCCGGCGTGAAGGTCGAGGTGTGGGTGCGCGGCATCTGCAGCCTGCGGACCGACCTCGACGGCATCAGCGACAACATCACGGTGCGCAGCATCCTCGGACGCTACCTCGAGCACTCCCGCATCTTCGCGTTCGAGAACGACGGCGACCCGCAGGTGTACATCGGCAGCGCCGACATGATGCACCGCAACCTCGACCGCCGTGTCGAGGCGCTGGTGCGCGTGACCGACCCCGATCACCTGAAGGAGCTCCTGTCGTTCTTCGACCTCGCCATGGACGCCGGCACCACCTCGTGGCATCTCGGCACCGACGGCGTGTGGACGCGGCACGCCGAGGATGCCGAGGGCAAGCCGCTCGTCGACCTGCAGGATAAGACCATGGGGTTGATCCAGCGGCGCCGTCGCGCGCGGGCGGTGCGATGACGGTCCGGCAGGAGCAGCAGGCCCGGGCGGCGCGCACACCGCCGCCCGCCTCGAAGTGGACCGACAAGGCGGTCTACGCCGCGGGGGCCGTCGTCTGGCGCCTCGTCGACGGGAAGCTCCGGATCCTGCTGATCCACCGCACGAAGTACCGGGACGTCACGCTGCCCAAGGGCAAGGTCGACCCGGGCGAGATGCTCGCCGAGACCGCCGTGCGCGAAGTGCACGAGGAGACCGGCATCCGGGTGTCGCTGGGCGTGCCCGTCGGCGTGAGCCGGTACCACCTCGCCTCGCAGAAGCAGAAGGTCGTGCACTACTGGGCCGCCGAGGCGACCGACGACGCCATCCGCGCGTCCACGTTCGTGCCGAACCGAGAGATCGCCGCGGTCGAATGGGTGAGCGCCAAGAAGGCGCGGGAGCGCCTCAGCTACCCGGTCGATCTCGAGATCCTCGACTTCTTCACGAACCTCGTCGACGACGGCGTGCTGCGCACCTTCCCCGTCGTCGTGCTGCGGCACGCGAAGGCCCTCTCCCGCTCGGAATGGGACGGTGCGGATGCCGCGCGCCCGCTGGCCGAGCGCGGGCGGACGCAGGCGAAGTCGATCGTCGGTCCTCTGCGCGCGTTCGGCGCGCGCAAGATCGTCACCAGCGACGCCGTGCGCTGCGTCGAGACCGTGAAGCCCCTCGCCCGGGAACTCGACCGCAAGATCGTGAAGACCGAGAAGATCAGTCAGGACGCCTGGGAGGACGGCACCTCCGACCTCCGTGCCGTCGTCGGACGACGCGTCCGCGCGGGCAAGCCCGCCGTGCTCTGCAGTCACGGACCGGTCCTGCCCGGCCTGCTGTCCGAGATCGCCCTCGCGACCGGCACCATCCAGGGGTCGTACCTCAGCAGCGCCGCCGACCTCGAGCCCGGGGCGTTCTCGGTCGTGCACCTGTCGGCGACCAATCCCGGCTCCGGCATCATCTCGATCGAGACGCACATCCCCAAGGTCTGACGCGTTCGCGTCCCCCGCAACCGCCTCGGTCCACCCCAGAGAGTCGCTCGTCGTTCACCTGCCGTTCACCTGTGCGGGAGAGTCTCGTTAACCGCCCGCCATAGCGTCACTGTGTGCCCTGCACCGGGCCTCACCCTTTCCCTGATCGAACGGATCCACAGTGAAGATCTCCCGAATCGCTCGCATCGGCGCCATCGGCGCCGTCGCTGCTCTCGCACTCGCCGGCTGCGCCGCGAACGAAGGCGGCACCGGCGGCTCCAGCGAAGAGCCCTCGGAGTCCACGCTCTCCGGCACCATCGACGCCACCGGCGCGTCGTCGCAGACCGCAGCCCAGGAGGCCTGGGTCGCCGCCTTCCAGACGGCCAACCCCGACGTCACCGTCAACTACGAGCCCACCGGTTCCGGAACGGGTCGCGAGAACTTCCTCGAAGGCGGCAGCAACTTCATCGGCTCCGACCGCGCCTTCAACGACGAGGAGATCGCCGCCGGCGGCTTCGGCGCCTGCACGACCGACGACATCGTCGAGGTCCCGCTCTACATCTCGCCGGTCGCCGTCGCCTTCAACCTCGAGGGCGTCGACACGCTGAACCTGGATGCCGCCACCATCGCGGGCATCTTCGCCGGCACGATCACCAACTGGAACGCTCCGGAGATCGCCGCCCTGAACGACGGCGTCGAGCTTCCCGACCTGGCGATCTCGCCGGTCCACCGCTCGGACCCCTCGGGCACGCAGGAGACCTTCACCAAGTACCTCAGCGCCACCGCGGGTGACGTCTGGACCTACGAGCCGGCCGACGTGTGGCCGATCGAGGGTGGCGAGGCCGCGCAGGGCACCTCCGGTGTCGTCCAGGCCATCGGCGCCGGCAACGGTGCGATCGGCTTCGCCGACGCATCGCAGGTCGGAGACCTCGGCCAGGTCCACGTGGGCGTCGGCGAGGACTTCGTCGCCTACTCCGCCGAGGCGGCCGCGAAGCTCGTCGAGAGCTCGCCGCTGGCCGAGGGCCGCGGCGAGGGCGACCTCGTCTTCGATGTCGACCCGGCCTCCGCCGCGGACGGCGCCTACCCGATCGCGCTGGTCAGCTACCTCATCGGCTGCGAGCAGTACGAGGACACCAACGTCGCGGAGCTCGTGAAGGAGTACTTCTCCTACATCGCGAGCGCCGAGGGCCAGGACGCCGCCGCGGACAACGCCGGCAGCGCCCCGATCTCGGACAGCCTGCGCGAGCAGGTCCAGGCCGCGATCGACCTGATCCAGGTCGGCTGATCCCGCCCACCGACTGACGGCGGTGCCCCCGCGTCCCGACCGGACGCGGGGGCTCCGCCAGGTCACCACCCGCTCCACCTCGACCCGGCCCGAAACAGGGAGATCATGAGCACGACCGCGCAGGCGCCGACACCGGCACCGACCAAGGCGCCGCCCGCACCGATCAAGGCCAAGCAGCGGCTCGGCGACCGGGTCTTCTCCGGTACGGCGCTCGGGGCGGGGATCATCATCCTCATCGTCCTCGCGCTCGTCGCCGCGTTCCTCGTCATCCAGAGCATCCCGGCCTTCGAACTCGACACGACCGGCAACCACATCCTCAAGGGCGAATCGTTCTGGGTGTACGTGTGGCCACTCGTCTTCGGCACGCTCTGGGCCTCGTTCATCGCCCTGCTCATCGCGGCACCGATCGCCATCGGCATCGCCCTCTTCATCTCGCACTACGCCCACCGGCGCCTCGCCGCCTTCCTCGGGTACATCATCGACCTGCTGGCCGCCGTGCCGTCGGTCGTCTTCGGCCTCTGGGGCGGCCTGGTGCTCGCCCCGCTGCTGCAGCCCATCTACGCCTGGCTGAACACCAACGCCTCCTGGGTGCCGTTCTTCCAGGGCCAGGTGTCGTCGACCGGCAAGACGATCCTCACCGCAGCCCTGGTGCTCTCGGTGATGTGCATCCCGATCATGACCGCGATCTGCCGCGAGGTCTTCCTGCAGACGCCGAAGCTCCACGAGGAGGCGGCGCTCGCGCTCGGCTCCACGCGCTGGGAGATGGTGCGGATGGCCGTGCTCCCCTTCGCTCGCGGCGGAATGGTCTCGGCCGCGATGCTGGCCCTCGGCCGCGCACTCGGCGAGACCATGGCCGTGACCATGGTGCTCTCCCCCTCAGCGGTCGTCAGCTTCCTCGTGCTGACCGCGACCAACCCGACGCCCATCCCGGCGAACATCGCGCTGGCCTTCCCCGAGGCGCACGGCACCGGCGTCAACACGCTGATCGCCACCGGCCTCATCCTCTTCGTCGTGACCTTCGCGGTCAATGCGCTGGCGCGCTGGATCGTCGCGCGCCGCGCCGAGTTCTCGGGAGCGAACTGACATGACCACCCTCACCGCCGCTCCCGTCACGCCGCACGCGGCCGCCCTCACATCCGGCAAGCTGCCGAAGTGGGCGCCCTGGGCGCTCCTCGGCGGATCCTTCGTCATCTCCGCCGCCGTCTTCGGCGTCGCCGCCGCCGGTGCCGACCTGGCCGACTTCAACATCGCCGGCACCGTGATCGTCGGCATCCTGCTGTACATGGTGATCATCACCGTGATCTCCTCGATCGTCGAGAGCCGCCGCAAGGCCGTCGACCGCCTGATGACCGCACTGGTCGCCACCGCGTTCCTCATCGCCCTGCTGCCGCTCATCTCGCTGCTGTGGACCGTCGTCGCCAACGGCATCGAAAGGTTCGACGCGGAGTTCTTCAGCTTCTCGATGCGCAACGTCGTCGGAGACGGCGGCGGCATCGTGCACGCGATCTGGGGAACGGTCCTGATCACGCTGACCGCGACGATCATCTCGGTGCCGATCGGGCTCATGACCTCCATCTACCTCGTCGAGTACGGCCGCGGCCGGATCGCGAAGGCGATCACGTTCTTCGTCGACGTGATGACCGGCATCCCGTCGATCGTCGCCGGTCTGTTCATCTACGCGGTGTTCGCGCTTCTGTTCAAGCCCGGCATCTCGATGGGCTTCATGGGCGCCCTCGCCCTCGCGGTGCTGATGACCCCGGTCGTCGTGCGAGGCAGCGAGGAGCTGCTGAAAATCGTTCCGAACGAACTCCGCGAGGCGTCGTACGCACTGGGCGTGCCGAAGTGGCTGACCATCCTGAAGGTGGTGCTGCCGACATCCATCGCCGGCATCACGACGTCGATCATGCTCGCCATCTCGCGCGTCATCGGAGAGACGGCCCCGCTGCTGCTCACCGCCGGCTTCACCCAGAGCCTCAACACGAACATCTTCAACGGCCAGATGATGACCCTGCCGGTGTTCGCCTACAACCAGTACATGAACCAGGGCACGAACCCGGATGCGGCAGTCGCCCGCGCCTGGGCCGCCGCCCTCACCCTCATCCTCATCGTCATGGTGCTGAACCTGCTCGCGCGTCTCATCGCGAAGCTGTTCGCCCCGAAGATGTCCGGCCGCTGAGCGCCCGACCACTCAGAACAGGAACCCACGTGTCCAAGAGCATCGAAGTCAACGACCTCAACGTCTACTACAGCAGCTTCCTCGCGGTCGAAGGGGTGTCGCTCGACATCCAGCCCCGCAGCGTGACCGCCTTCATCGGACCCTCCGGCTGCGGCAAGTCCACCTTCCTCCGCACGCTGAACCGCATGCACGAGGTCATCCCCGGCGCGCGCGTCGAGGGCGAGGTGCTGCTCGACGGCAAGGACCTCTACGGCCCCGGCGTCGACCCGGTGCTCGTGCGCCGGCAGGTCGGCATGGTGTTCCAGCGGCCGAACCCGTTCCCCACGATGTCCATCAAAGAGAACGTGCTCGCGGGCGTGAAGCTCAACAACAGCCGCATGTCGAAGAGCGACCAGGATGCCCTGGTCGAGAAGTCGCTGACGGGTGCGAACCTGTGGAACGAGGTCAAGGACCGTCTCGACCGCCCGGGATCCGGCCTCTCCGGCGGCCAGCAGCAGCGTCTGTGCATCGCGCGCGCGATCGCCGTGTCGCCCGAGGTGCTCCTGATGGACGAGCCCTGCTCCGCCCTCGACCCGATCTCGACCTACGCGATCGAGGAGCTGATCGGCGAGCTGAAGAACGAGTTCACGATCGTCATCGTGACGCACAACATGCAGCAGGCGAGCCGCGTCTCCGACAAGACGGCGTTCTTCAACATCGCCGGCACCGGCAAGCCCGGCAAGCTGATCGAATACGACGACACCACGTCGATCTTCACGACCCCGTCCGTGCAGGCCACCGAGGACTACGTCTCGGGTCGCTTCGGATGAGCTGAGAACCGCCACGGAAGGGCTCGGAGCTTCGGCTCCGGGCCCTTCGTGCGTCAGTCGCGCGGCGAAAGCAGGTAGGCGTTCAGCTCGTCGGTGAGCGCCTGGTCGACGGGCAGCGACACCCCGTCGACGGCGGTGATCGCGGCCGCGAGACGCACGCTCGACACGAGCCAGGCGGCATCCGCCCGGGGAAGATCGGATGCCGGGATGCGGTCGTAGCCCACCTCGAACCCACGCGCGGACAGGTGCTCGTAGACGCTCAGCTGCGTCGTGCCGTGCAGGATGCCGCCGTTCGGGGCCGGCGTCACGAAGCGGTCTCCGAAGCGCAGGATGAGCGACGCGGTCGGGGCCTCGAGCACGAAGCCGTCGCTGGACAGGAAGATCGCGTCGTCCGCGTCGCGGCGGTGCGCCTCTCGCAGCGCCGCCATGTTGACGGCGTACGACAGCGTCTTGGCGCCGAGCAGCAGCCACGGTGCCCGCTCTGCCGCTCCCAGGTCGTACCCGCGATCCAGGGTCACGACCCGCACGCCCTCGGCGCGCACGCGGGAGAAGTCGGCTGCCGGCGCGGCGGTGACCCAGGCGGTCGGGGTCGGTCCGTGCTCGACGCCGCGGCTGAGGATCAGTTTGATGACCGCCTCCCCCTCCCCGCACTGGCGGGCGGCCTCACCGATCGCTTGTCGCCACTGCGGCAGATGCGGTGCCGGGAGATCGCACAGTCGCGCCGAGTGCGCGAGCCGCTCGAGATGCGGCACGACCTCCTGCGCGTGTCCGTCGATGACCCCGATGGACTCGAAGACGCCGTCGCCGCGCTGGGTGCTGAGCTCCCCGACGCTCAGTGCGGGAGCCGCGGCATCCACCGTGGTGAAGGTGTCGCCGAAGTCGGAGCGGTCCTCGTCGGCCGCGACGGGATCGATCATGAGTGCGAAGCGCCGGTTCATGCTCCGAGCCTACGGTCAGGGAATACCGATCGGGGTCTCGCGTTATAATCGAATGGCCGGGCCGCATAACCCCGGGCTCCATTTTTTGCCGCTTTGAGCGGCCTTCCGCCGAGAGGCGTTCTTGCGGCCCGGTCTTTCTCTGTCCGGAGGGGTTCAGGCTCTGTCCGGCGGCGGTCAGGCTCTGTCCGGCCGCGGTCAGGCCAGGGAGCCCTGGCGCCAGAGCACGGCGGCGGCCGAGAGATCCTGGCCGTAGCTGCTGAGACGCAGGGCCCTCGTCGTGAGCTCGCTCGCGCGTGCCGGCTCGGTCGGCTCGTAGTCGTCGGCCGTGTGGGTCGCGCCTGATGCCTGCACGCGGCAGAACGCGGCGGCGCGATCGAGTGCGACGGCGAAGTCTCCACGGAACGCTCCGCGGAGGATCGTGTCGATGAGGGCGACGAGTTCGTCCGGTTCGGCCGGCGCCGGTGCACCCGCGATCACCACGTCTGCCGAATGCAGCTCGACCCGGCCTCTTTCGTAGAGCAGTGCTGCCGTGTGCGGGTCGCCGTGGATCGCCAGCTGCAGCACGTAGAGCCGCCACAGCGCACCCGGCAGCGTGCGCGACGGCGCCTGGGACCAGAGCTCTGCGATCTCGTCGATACCGTGCTCTGCGGTGAAAGCGACCAGCCGCTCGGCGCTCGCCCCGCTCTCGTCCGCGCGCACGCGGGTCAGCAGAGCGGAGGCCGTCGCGTGCGCGACCCGTGTCTCCTCGGCGGGATCGTGCGCGCCGACGATGTTGTCGAAGGCACTGGTCGGTCGACGGATGGGACGGCGATGCTGCTCGGGCATCGAACCAGGCTACCCGCGTTCCGAGCGGATCAGGCCGTGGGGATGACGATGAACGGGTCGCTGGTCGGCGTACCCGTGGGAGAGCCGCCTGCCTGCTCCACGGTGACCGCGATCACGTCGCCGGCGTGCATGTCGCCTTCGAGGGCTGCAGTGGCGCGACCGTCCTCGACCGCGAAGACACCGGCGGGAACAGCGGTCTCGCCGCGGACGAACCACAGCTCGTAGCTCTTGCCGTCGGCAGGTGCGGGGATGCCGTCGGTGACGAGCACCGCGGCTCCGGCCGACGCGGACCAGTGCGCCGTGGCCGTTCCGCCGTCGGCGAGCTCGACCGTGGCCTTCTGCGCATCGGGGGCCGACTGGATCTCCTGAAGCGCGACCACGGATGTCGGACGGTTCAGCTGCTGGTTGAGTGCGACGGCGCCGATTCCGACGCCCACGAGCACGGCGAGGCACGCGGCGAGCGCGAACACGGCGCGGCTCCAGCGGCGCGGAGCCGAGATGGACGACACGGGGTCGACACGCGGCAGCTCCTGGGCGGGTGCGGCGGGTGCAGCAGGGACCTCGCCCTGCGGGGTCACCGCGATCTGAGCGAGCAGCGCAGCGCGGATGCCGGCCGGCGGGGTCTCCGGAACAGTGGACAAGGAGAGCATCTCGGCGGTCTCGATGTCGGCTTCGGCGATGGCGCGCCACTCGGGGTGGGCGACGAGGGCATCGCGGAAGCGACGCTCGTCGTCGGGCGTCAGTGCGTTCATGGCGGCTCCTGCCGCGAGTTCTGCGAACTCCTGCTCGTTCATGCTGTCACCCCCATGGCTGCTCGAAGACGGGTGAGCCCGTCTCGCATTCGTGTCTTGATCGTCCCCAACGGTGCTCCCACGAGCACCGAAATCTCGTTCTGACTGTAACCGCCGTAATACGCGAGCACGAGCGCTTCTCGCTGCGCCTCCGGCAGCCCTGTGAGTGCTTCGACGACCTTCTCGCCGTCGATCCCGAGTTCGACCTGCTCGGCGACACTGTCGTGCGCCACGCCGATGTCCCTCAGACCCGCCCGCACATCACGGTCCGCACTGGATTGGGATGCACGCACCCGATCCACGGCCCGACGATGTGCGATTGTCATCACCCATGCTCGTCCTTGACCTCTGTTCGGAGCGAAGCGCGAAGCGGATTGCCAGATCTCGAGGAAAACTTCCTGCAGCACCTCCTCGCTCTGCGAACGGTTCACGAGCACGCGCAGGATGAGGCCGAAAACGCGGGACGAGAGCGAGTCGTAGAGCTCTGCGAAGGCCTGCTGATCACCGGCGGCGGTGCGGACGAGGAGGGTGGCGACGGCATCGTTCGCCGTCCCGTCCTCGGGCACTTCCATTCCATCGATGACCATCCCTACAAGCATGCCGCATCCCGTCCCCGATCTCGTGCAGCGTCACCCGATCGTGAGCGAATACTCCCCTATTGGCGAAAGGACTTCTCCCTGTGGCGCCAACATCACGGATCGGTGACGAAAAAACAGATTTCCAGATTTCTCCCATCCGATCGCGACGGGGCTCCGAACACATCTCGACGCCACGGAGAGGCCGTGGCTCAATCTGAAGGAGCTCGAGATGTTCAGCACCAAGAAGAAGGTCACCGCGGCAATCACTCTCACGCTGGCGAGCGCATTCCTGCTCTCCGCCTGTTCGATGGGAAGCACCCCGGCTGAAGAGGAGTCGTCGGAGCCGATGACTTCCGAGTCGGCAGCGCCCAGCGAAGAGGCGATGGACCCGGCCGCGAACCTGGTCGGCTCCGGCTGCGCCGCATACGCCGAGGCTGTTCCGGACGGCGCAGGCTCCGTCGAGGGCATGTCGAAGGACCCGGTCGCCGTGGCCGCCTCCAACAACCCGCTCCTGAAGACGCTCGTCGCCGCGGTGAGCGGTCAGCTCAACCCGGACGTCGACCTCGTCGACACCCTGAACGGTGACGAGTTCACCGTCTTCGCACCGGTGGACGACGCCTTCGCGAAGATCGACCCGGCCACCATCGAGACGCTCAAGACCGACAGCGCACTGCTGAGCTCGATCCTGACGTACCACGTGGTTCCCGGCCAGATCGCACCGGACGAGATCGTCGGCACGCACCCCACCGTTCAGGGTGCTGACCTCGAAGTCACCGGCAGCGGAGACGACCTGATGGTCAACGGAACCTCCACCGTCATCTGCGGTGGCGTCCAGACCGCCAACGCGACCGTGTACCTCATCGACACGGTTCTGATGCCCCCGATGTAATCAGGGACACATCCTGCCGGGTGGGGTTTTCCCGGCAAGCGACCTTCTCTCGTCTCGGGGGAGGAACGTGAGAAGGAGAAGGGGCCGCCGGTGACTGTGTTCACCGGCGGCCCCTTCTGTGCGCACTAGACTTGAACCCAGGGGCCTCTAGCTCAGTTGGCAGAGCATCGGACTTTTAATCCGCGGGTCGTGGGTTCGAGCCCCACGGGGCCCACCGCAACGTCGTCTCCGGACCGCGGTCATCACCGGCTTCTCTGCTGGTCCCTTCGGTCGCCGTCTCATGGCGACCGCGATCGGCTCTTGTCTCCGTCGACGCTTCGTCGTACAGTTAGGCAAATGCCTAACTATCACGATGACGTCGACGCCGTGCTCCGTGCCCTCGCGGATCCGACGCGTCGCGCCGTCGTGGAGCGGCTGGCGGCATCGCCCGCGGTCGTGTCCGACCTCGCGGCCCCGTTCACGATGGCGCTTCCGTCGCTCATGCAGCACCTCCGAGTGCTCGAGGACGCGGGCGTCATCACTTCGGAGAAGCACGGGCGCGTCCGCACCGTGACCCTTCGACCCGGCGCTCTCGACGTGCTGCACCTGTGGCTCGGCGAGCAGCGGACCCCCGCGGAGCACCACGCCGATCGCCTCGGCATCCATCTCACCCTCACGACCCCGAAGGAGCACTGACATGACCCGCGTTCGCATGGACCTGTTCACGTCGCTCGACGGCTACACGCCCGCCGACCCGACACCGACGCCCGAGAACCCGATGGGCGAGGACTGGGGGCGCATCACCGCCGCGTACGCGGCGACCCGCACCTTCCGCGAGAAGATCTTCGGCGACACCAGCGGCGCCGGCACGACCGGCGTCGACGACAGGTACGCTTCCGCATTCTTCGACGGCATCGGCGCCGAGATCATGGGCGCGGGCATGTTCGGCTTCCACACGTTCCCCGACGATGCGGACTGGAAGGGGTGGTGGGGCGACACCCCTCCCTTCGGCACTCCGGTCTACGTGCTCACTCACGGGGCCCCTCGCCCGCCGATCCCGATGGACGGCGGCACGACCTTCCACTTCCGTGACGCGCCGATCGCAGACGTGCTCGCCGAGGCGACGGAGGCTGCAGGCGATCTGGACGTGCGCATCGGCGGCGGATACAGCACGGCGCGGGACTTCCTGCGCGCCGGCCTCGTGGACGACCTGCACCTCATGGTCGCGCCGATCTTCCTCGGTCGCGGCAACCGGCTGTGGGACGATCTGCGCGGCTTCGACCTCACCCACACCGTGACGACGGAGGTCGCCGAGAGCGGCGAGATCCACGTCACCCTGACGCGATAGGACGCACCGATGACGACAGAGCGCCGGCTCGCCCGCTCCGGCTTCGATCTCACTCGTGATTACCCCGCCCCCGTCGAGCGCGTCTGGGATGCTTTCGCCGTCGAGGAGGAGAAGCTCCGCTGGTGGGGTTCCGGACCATCGATGGAGGCCCGCGAATGGGCGTTCGACTTCCGGGTGGGCGGGCGCGACATCGCCGAGAGCGCGTTCCATGACCGCCCCATCTCGCGCTACGAGGCCACGTACACCGACATCGTCGAGCACGTCCGCATCGTGACGACCTACGACATGTGGATCGACGGCGTGCACATGTCGACCTCCGTGGCGTCCCTGGAGTTCGAGCCGATCGAGGAGGGCACCCGGTTCACGCACATCGAGCACGGCGTCTTCTTCGACCAGTTCTGGGAGGGCGGGCTCGGGCGAGAGCAGGGCACCCGAGGCCTGCTCGAGGCGCTCCGGCGATACCTGGCCTGAGCCGCTCCCGCAGCGGCTCGCTCGTAGCACCGCCGTCGGCGTTCGACCACCCCCTTCACCATCTCGGCACTCCGCGAGAGGGTCGAGTCGTGTCCCCGTGATCCCCGCGGACACGACTCCCCACGAAAGGACGAACGATGACTCTCACCGGCAGCCGAGTGGCATTCCTGGCGACGGACGGATTCGAGGACAGCGAGCTGACGAGCCCGTGGGATGCGGTGACCGCCGAGGGCGCCAGTGCGACCCTGATCGCACCCGAAAGCGGCAGGATCACCGGCAAGAACGGACACGAGCAGTCGGTCGACCTCGCGGCGACGGATGCCACTGCCGATCAGTTCGACGCGCTCGTGCTGCCCGGCGGCGTCATGAACGCGGATCACCTGCGCATGGACAAGCCATCGATCGCGCTGGCCCGCGCGTTCTTCGAGCAGCACAAGCCGGTGGGAGTGATCTGCCACGGCGCCTGGATCCTGATCGAGGCCGGCGTCGTCGACGGGCGCACTCTCACGAGCTACCCGAGCCTGCAGACCGACCTCCGCAATGCCGGGGCGACCTGGGTCGACGAAGAGGTCGTGGTCGACGAGGGCCTGGTCTCGAGCCGCACCCCGGATGACCTCCCCGCGTTCAACGCGAAGGTCGTCGAGGAGATCGGCGAGGGCACGCACGCCGGCCAGACGGCCTGAGCGGCCTCCTCAGGCGACGCGCGCCCGGTGCCGTCGGACGGCGGCCCGGTTCGCGCAGCGCACGGAGCAGAAGCGCTGACGCCCGTTGCGCGTCACATCCGCCACCACGTTCGTGCACGGGGGCGCCTGGCAGCGGCCCAGCCGACTCATCCCCCGCGTGACGAGGTGCAGCGAGGTGCCGAGATTGATGATGGCCCGCACCACGTACGGCAGCGACTGCACATCGTCACGGTAATGCAGGTGCCATCCTTCGCCGTCGTGGTTCGTCAGCCGCGGGTAGGCGGCCGCGGCGGCGAGCTCTGCGTTGAGCAGTTCGGCGCGTGCATCGGCATCCGGCTCGTCCACGATCTTCAGCCAGTCGTCGACGATCACCCTGATCCTCGCGTGATCGTCGGGCGCCGCGGGGAAGGTCTGCGTCATCCCGAGTTCCAGCGTGCGCTCCTCGATCCCGGCGCGGGTTTCCGGCCAGTCGTTGGCGAGGGATGCCGCCAGCAGGACGGCATACTCGCCGTAAGGGTTGAGATGCATAACAGCATTACATCACGCTGGGTACATGAGCGCACTGCACACCCTCCCCATCCCCCGCATTCCGCAGCCGACGACGACGCACGAGCACGCGTGGCTCGTCGAGTCGCGGCATCCGACCAGCGAAGGTGTCGTGCTCTACGTGCGGTGCGTCGAGTGCGCGATGCGTCGAGTCGACGTGCAGGCGCATACGCACATGCCGCCCGCCGCCGTCAGCATCGGGATCTCCTCCCCGCAGTCGTGAGCGCCGCCCTCAGGCGGTGACCATCTCGCCGTTGCGGGGCACCCAGCGACCTCCGGCCGGGTTCGTGAAGACGAGCGGGATGCCGCGGGCGTCCCGCTCGACGGACGTGGACACCTGCACGTGCACGTGCGGTTCGGTGCTGTTCCCGGAGTTGCCGCATTCGCCTACCGGCTCGCCCTGCGCGATGTGCTGGCCGGTCCGCACGCGGACGCTCCCCTGACGCAGATGCGCCACCAGCACCAGCGCATCGCCCGCGCGGATCACGACGTGATTGCCGGCGATCGCGGCCGCGCCGCGCCGGATGCGGGACGACTGCGTGAGCGCGTAGCCGATGAGTGCGAACACGGAGCGACGGGCAACATGATCCCGTTCCCCGTCGAGCAGGGCGACGACCTCGCCGGCCACCGGCGCGAGGATCGTCCGACCGAAGCCGACGAACACCTCGGGACGCTCGGTGGCGAACAGGCTCGCCAGCGTGCGGGGCGCGCTGCGTCCGTCTTCGCCCACCGGCACGAAATCGATCGCGTGGGAGGTACCGAAGAGCTCGGTGCCGTGGCTCGGCGTTCGGGATGCCGGACTGTTCTGCACCAGCCACCGCCCGGTGAAGGGGAGCGCCAGCTCGACGGCATCCCCCGCGCTCACGCGGTCAGCTCGATGAGCTTGCGGACGGTGCGCAGGTTCCGTGCCGTCCCCGCGACGCCGAGCGCACGATCCAGCACCGCTCCGGTGAGCTTGGTCGAGTGCACGCCGCCGCTCCCGTAGTCGATCCAGAGGTCGTCGCCGATCAGCTCGATCCGCTCCTCGGGAAGAAGTCGATCCTCCAGTGCCGCGACGGCACCGGCCTTGCTCGAGCCCTCCAGGAACATGGCGTGCACGAACTTCTCCTCACCCTCAGGAAAGGGTTGAGCCTTCTCGGAGGCGACGAGCTGCGCACGAGTGCGATGGATCACCGGGGTATCGACGCCGAACTCCGCCACGATCGCCGCGCGCACGGCCTTGCACGCGGCTGCAGGCTTCTTCGGCGTCGCGCAGATGATGTTCCCGCTGGCGATGTACGTCGACACGTCGGTCAGGTCGGTCTCCGCTTCCAGCACCTCCCTCAGGCGTGCCATCGGCACCTTGTTGCGGCCGCTGACGTTCACCGCCCGTAGCAGCAGAACGCTGCGGCTCACGCGTCGGTGCTCTCGGCGAGCTCTGCGCCCGCGTGCGCGAGTTCCGCCAGCGCTGCCTCGCTCGACTCCACGCCGACGCCGGCCACGAGATCCGTGAACACGCGAACCCGGACGCCGTGCGCGATCGCGTCGAGCGCGGACGCGCGCACGCAGTGGTCTGTCGCGATGCCCACGACATCGGCCGTGACGACGCCGGCATCCGTCAGCACCGCGCCCACGGTGGATCCGCTCTCCGTCACGCCCTCGAACATCGAATAGGCGGGGATCCCCTGGCCCTTGTGCACGTGATGCGTCACGGCGTCCGTCGCGAGAAGCGGGTCGTACTCGGCGCCCTCCGTGCCGGCGACGCAGTGCACCGGCCAGGTCGCCACGAAATCGGGGCTCTCGTGGAAGTGTCCGCCGTTGTCACCTTCGGCGTGATGCCAGTCGCGCGACGCGATGATCACCGCGTACTCCGCGGCATGCGCGGCGAGGAAGGCCGACACCGCGGAGGCCACCGCATTGCCTCCCTCGACGGCGAGGGCGCCACCTTCGGTGAAGTCGTTCTGCACATCGACGATGAGGAGTGCTCTGCTCATGGTTCGAGGGTACGCCGTGAGGAAAGGGAAAGGCCCCGTGATGTTCTTCGCACCACGGGGCCTTCGGAGCCGCCTGTCAGAATCGAACTGACGACCTTCTCATTACGAGTGAGATGCTCTGCCGACTGAGCTAAGGCGGCGTGTGACGCGTGAGCGGCACGATCACCGATATTACCCTGTCTCGCTCGCGGTCGCGAATCGAGCACGCGTCATTCGCAGCGCAGGCCGTCTTCGGGCACCACGTCGTCGATGAGGAAGGCTTCGACGGCGTCGTCGACGCACGAGTTGCCCTTGTTGTATCCGGTGTGCCCCTCGCCGACGCGGGTGATCAGGACACCCTCTTCCAGCTGATCGGCGAGCGACTCCGACCACTCGTACGGGGTCGCCGGGTCGTTGGTCGTTCCGACGACGACGATCGGACCTGCGCCCTCGGCGGTGATCTCGCCGCGCGTGCCCGTGGGCGGGTACGGCCACACCGAGCAGGAGTCGGGTCCGTTCCAGTACGGGGCGATCGTCGGGGCGCCCTCGGCGATCTTCTTCTCGATCGCGGCCTCGGCGTCGGGATCGTCTTCCACCGGATAGTCCATGCAGTTGTAGGCGCGGAACGCCTCGGAGGAGTTGTCGGTGTAGGCGCCGTTCTCGCGGCCGTTGTAGAAGTCGGCCAGCAGGAACGCCGTCGTCGGGTCGCCCTGCAGCGCTTCGTCGAGAGCCTGGGTGAGGATGCTCCAGTTGTCCTCCGAGTAGAGCGCCGCGATGATGCCGGTCATCAGCGAGTCCGCTCCCAGCATGCGTCCGTCACCGCTCGCCAGCGGGGTGCGGTCGGCACTCGCGAGCAGCGCTCCGAGGTCGGCCATCGCGTCGTCGACCGACCCGTTGAACGGGCAGCTGCCCGAATCGAGGCAGCTCTGCATGTAGGCGCGCAGCGCCGATTCGAAGCCCAGAGCCTGCGTCGCGCCGACCTCGAGGCCCGGTACGGCAGGGTCGATGGCGCCGTCGAGCACGAGCCGACCCGCCTTCTCGGGGTAGAGCTTCGCGTAGGTCGCCCCGAGGAAGGTGCCGTAGGAGTAGCCGAGGTAGTTCAGCTGCTTGTCTCCGAGCACCGCGCGGATCAGATCCATGTCGTGCGCGGCGTTGATCGTGGTGATGTACGGCAGGATGCCGCCGCTGTTGGCGTCGCACGCGTCGGCGAAGGCCTTGTGCGAGTCGAGCAGCTCCGCCTCCCACTCGGGCGTGCCGCGCGGCGCGGCGGGGATGCTGTAGAGGTAGTCGTCCATCGCCGCGGCATCGAAGCAGGTGACGGCGGTCGATGCGCCGACGCCGCGAGGGTCGAAGCCGATCACGTCGTAGTTCTCGATGAGGTCGGCGCCGACCGCGAAGTCGAGGCTGTTCTGGATCAGATCGACACCGCTCGCACCGGGACCCCCGGGGTTGGTGAGCAGCGACCCGATCGCGGTGCCCTCGGCCTGGTGGCGGACGACGGAGAGCGTGATCTCACCCTCGCCCGGGTTCTCCCAGTCGAGCGGCGCCCGCACATCGGTGCAGTCGAAGCCGGTGCCGCACTCGGTCCACGTCAGCGTCTGGGAGTAGAACGGCAGCAGGTCTTCGGCGACGCCCTCGGTGTCGGGGGCATTGGTCGACGAGGGGCGCGGAGCCGACTGCTCGGGGATCATCGCGTACAGACACCCGGACAGGGCGACCGTCGCCGCGGCCAGTCCCGCGATGATCGCGGCAGCGCGGCGGAAGCGGGAAGTCGATCGATTGTTCACGGTTTCCTCCCGCTCGTGATCGTCACGAGCAAGCTCTCCAGGGCGAGCAGCGGGGCGACGTTGCGCTCCAGCGACTGCCGCGTCTCGGCAAGGTGGTCAAGTACGACAAGAGTACGTGTCTCGGCCCAGGCGGATGCGAGGGCGCTCAGCTCGGTGTGCAGCTCGCTGTTGATCAGGTCGTCGCCTCTGCCGAACTGCAGCATGACGACGTCGCGGAACAGTGACTGCAGATCGGTGAGAACGCGATCGATGCCATCCCGGAGGCTCCGGGTCGCGCGCTTCTTCTGATCGTCTTCGAGAGCGGAGAGCTGCGCGCGGAGCGCCGGCGGCACGGACTGGCCCTCTGCGATCCCGACGGTGCGGAGCATCGAGGCGCGCTCGGTCGCGTCGCGCTCAGCAGTGAGGGCCTTCGCATCCTCGGTGGCGGCCTGGATGATGCGGCCGGCCACCTCGACGGCGTCGCCGACTCCCCGCACGCCGAGGACGGAGCGCAGCGTCTCGTCGCGCCGGCGGCGGGCGGAGTCGTCGGTCGCGAGACGCTGCGCCATGCCGATGTGGCGCTGCGCGTGCCGTGCGGCCTGCTCGGCGATGACCTCGTCGACACCGGTGCGCAGGCTGATGAGGCGGGCGACGTCGGCCACGTCGGGTTCGCGGAGCCGCAGCGAGCGCACGCGGGAGCGGATCGTCGGAAGCAGGTCTGCCTCACTCGGGGCGCACAGGATCCACACCGTCTGCTCCGGCGGCTCTTCGAGTGCCTTGAGCAGGACGTTCGATGTGCGCTCGACCATGCGGTCGGCGTCTTCGACGATGATGACCCGGTAGCGACCGGCGGACGGCGCGAAATACGAGCGCTCCACGAGCGCGCGGGCCTCGGCGATCGTGATGATGACCTTGTCGGTGCGCAGCGCCGTGACGTCGGGATGAGTGCCGGCGAGGACCTGGCGCATCTTCGCCTCGTCATCGGGATGGTCGGCGATCAGGGCGGCGGCGAAAGCGTGCGCGAGCGTCGATCGCCCTGATCCGGGCGGGCCGGTGATCAGCCAGGCGTGCGACAGCGCGGACGGATCGGATGCCGCGTCGCGCAGAGTCTCGACAGCCGCATCCTGACCCCACACATCGGCCCACGGGAAGGGAGCGGCGACGGTCTGGGGCATGTGCTCAGCCTAATCGGGAGCACCGACGCCCGCCGCACCGAGTGCGCGGCCAGGCGGTGGTGACTCAGTCGGAGGCGAGCAGACTGTCGACGCGGGCACGGATCACGGCGGCGATCTCGTCGGCGGATGCCGCGGCATCGACCACCAGGAAGCGCTCCGGTTCTGCGTCGGCGAGAGCCAGATACGCATCGCGGACCCTGCCGTGGAACTCCGCCTTCTCCGCCTCGAGCCGGTCGAACGGCTTGTCGGCCGAGTCGAGGCGCACACGAGCGGCGCTCGGATCGAGGTCGAGCAGGATCGTCATGTCCGGGAGCGCACCCTCGGCGGCCCAGAGCGAAAGGTCGCGGATCTCGGTCGCGTCGAGCACGCGGCCGGCGCCCTGGTAGGCGACCGAGGAATCGAGATACCGATCCTGCAGCACGACCTCGCCGCGCGCGAGCGCGGGTCGGACCACCGTCGAGACATGATGCGCCCGGTCGGCCGCGTACAGCAGGGCCTCCGCTCGCGGCGCGATGTCGCCCCGGTGGTGCAGCACGATGTCGCGGATGAGCTGCCCGACCTCGGACCCGCCGGGCTCGCGGGTTCGGAGCACGGTGCGACCGGCATCCGTCAGCCACGACGCGAGCAGGTTCGACTGCGTGGTCTTGCCCGAGCCGTCACCGCCTTCGAGCGTGATCCACACACCGTGACCTGGGGTCACGAGTCCGCCTTCGCCGCCGCGTTCGCCGCACGGGTCGCCGCTGCCTTCTTGGCTGCGGCGGAGCGCGCTGCGGAGGTCGCGGCATCCGTCTTCTTCGCCGCGGCGGTCTTCGTCGCCGGCTTCTTCGCGGGAGCCTTCTTCGCCGGAGCCTTCTTCGCAGGAGCCTTCTTCGCGGGGGCCTTCTTGGCCGCCGTCGAGCGGGCGCCGCGCTTGGGAGCGGGTCCCTTGGCGCGCTTGTCGGCCAGCATCTGCACGGCGATCTCGAACGTGATGTCCTCGACCTTCTGCCCGCGCGGGATCGTCACGTTCGTCTCGCTGTCGGTCACGTAGGCGCCGAACCGGCCGTCTCGGATGCGGATCGGCTTGCCGCTGACCGGGTCGGCCTCGAACTCGGCGAGCGCGCTGGACGCACGGCGTCCTGCGCCGTACTTCGGCTGCGCGTAGATCTCGAGCGCCTGCTCGAGGGTGACGTCGAAGATCTGCGATTCGCTCTCCAGCGATCGGGAGTCGGTGCCCTTCTTCAGGTACGGACCGAACCGGCCGTTCTGCGCCGTGATCTCGTCGCCCGATTCCGGATCGGTCCCGACGATGCGCGGGAGGCTCAGCAGCTGCAGGGCGGTCTCGAGGTCGATCGAGTCGACCGACATCGAGCGGAACAGGGATCCGGTGCGGGGCTTGGGCGCCGTGTCCTTCTTCGCGCCGCGTTTCGGCTTGGGAGCCTCGACGACCTCACCGGTGGTCTCGTCGACCGCGGCGTCTTCGGACACCGGGTCGTTCTCCTGCACGTAAGGGCCGAACCGGCCGTCCTTCACGACGACGATCTTGCCGTTCTCGGGGTTCTCCCCCAACACGCGGTCGCCGGCGACGGGAGCGTCGATGAGCTCCTGGGCCTTGGCCTGCGTGAGCTCGTCCGGCGCGAGGTCCTCCGGCACGTTGACGATGCGCGGCTTGGCCTCGGGGTTCTCCGGGTCGGTGATCTCGAGGTACGGGCCGTACTTGCCGAAGCGGAGGGTGGCGGTGTCGGTGATGCGCGTGGAGTTCAGCGCGCGGGCGTCGATCTCGCCGAGGTTGTCGACCACCTGACGCAGCCCTGTGCGCGAGTCGGAGCCGAAGTAGAAGGACTTCAACCACTCGACACGGTTCTGCTCGCCACGGGCGATGGTGTCGAGGTCATCCTCGAGCGCCGCGGTGAAGTCGTAGTCGACGAGGTCGGCGAAATGCTCCTCGAGCAGACGGACCACGCTGAACGCGAGCCACGTCGGCACGAGCGCCTGGCCGCGCTTGACGGCATAGCCGCGGTCGAGGATCGTCTCGGGGATCGAGGCGAAGGTCGAGGGACGGCCGATGCCCTTCTCCTCGAGCACCTTCACCAGCGACGCCTCGGTGTAGCGGGGCTTCGGCGTGGTGCGGTGCCCCTTGGCCTCGGCATCCGAGACGGCGAGCTCGTCGCCCACGGCGACGGCCGGGAGCGACTGGTTCTCGGCCGCGTCGGCGTCTCCTCGCTTCTCGTCACGTCCTTCTTCGTACGCTTCGAGGAAGCCCTTGAAGGTGTAGACGGTGCCGGATGCCGTGAACTCGGCGAGCTTGGCAGCGCCCGCGCCCTTGAGCTCGGACGAGGTGTCGACCGCGATCGTGACGGTCGTCGTCTCGTACTTCGCGTCAGCCATCTGGCTGGCGACCGTGCGCTTCCAGATGAGGTCGTAGAGGCGCTGCTCGTCGCGGTCGAGCTCACCGGAGAGCGACGCCGGCGTGCGGAAGTTGTCACCCGAGGGACGGATCGCCTCGTGCGCCTCCTGGGCGTTCTTGCTCTTGGACTTGTAGACACGCGGCTTCAGCGGCACGGCCGCGTCGCCGTAGAGAGCCACAGCCTGGCTCCGCGCCGCCTGCACCGCCTGGGTGCTCAGCGACGTGGAGTCGGTGCGCATATAGGTGATGTAGCCCTTCTCGTACAGACGCTGCGCGACGCCCATCGCCTGCTTCGCTCCCATGGAGAGCTTGCGACCGGCCTCCTGCTGCATCGTCGAGGTCGTGAACGGGGCGTACGGGCTGCGGGTTCCGGGCTTGGCCTCGACCTTGGTGACCTTGCCGGCGCCGACGGCGTCGACGGCCTGGGCGAGCGCGGCGGCGGCGGCCTCGTCGAGGATGACGACGGCCTTCTTGAGCTTTCCGGTGTCGTCGAAGTCGGTGCCGCGGGCGAGCTGCCCGCCGTCGACGCGGACGAGCCGGATCTTGAACGAGGTGCCGGTCGCCGCGGCGTCGGCGTCGACGTCCCAGTACTCGGCAGAGGTGAACGCCATGCGCTCGCGCTCCCGGTCGACGATCAGACGGGTTGCGGCGGACTGCACGCGGCCCGCGGAGATGCCGGTCTTGACCTTGTACCAGAGCACGGGCGAGACATCCCACCCGTAGAGACGGTCGAGGATGCGACGGGTCTCCTGCGCGTCGACGAGGTCATGGTCGAGTTCGCGGGTGTTGCCCACCGCCGCTTGGATGGCGTCTTTGGTGATCTCGTGGAAGACCATGCGCTTCACGGGCACCTTGGGCTTCAGCGTCTCCAGCAGGTGCCAGGCGATCGCCTCGCCCTCGCGGTCCTCATCAGTGGCGAGCAGGAGTTCGTCGGCGGTCTTTAGCGCGCGCTTGAGCTCGGCGACCGTCTTCGTCTTGCGATCGGAGACGACGTAATAGGGGTCGAAGCCGTTGTCGATGTCGATCGAGTACTTCCCGTAGGCCTCTTTGTCGGCGGCCGGGATGTCCTTCTTGTCGGCGAGGTCGCGGATGTGGCCGACGGAACTGAGCACCTCATAGCCGTCGCCGAGGTATCCCTGAATAGACCGCATCTTCGTCGGGGACTCGACGATGACGAGCTTCTTGCCTTCAGCCAAGGGGGCGTCCTTTCTTCGAAGCACACCATACACACCACTGTGTGGGGTCATTCACAGTGAGTGAGGTCGCGCCGCCGTCAATGACCCTCGGGTGGCCCGGCACGGGCGCGGGAGACGGCAGCCAGACCAGCGTACGCCGCCTGCACCTCCACGGTCGCCACGAACGCCTGGATCGTGCATCCGGTGAGGGTGGCGCCGGACGCTGCGGCGACCCTCGCCGCGAGCGCGCACGGCTCTTCCGCGGACGCCACCGCACCGCTGGCCGCGTCCGACGCGGCCAGCGCGGCGGCGTCCGCCGCACCGGCAGCGCGTTGAGCTGTGACGGCCGCACCGGCCACGGCGGCGAGCCCGAGGGAGAGCGCCGCCGCGACGGAGAGGAGACCTGCAGCGAGGGCGGACCCGGCCATCAGAGACCTCCGGCGAGCGCGCAGCTCGACGCCCGCAGCGGAATGCGGATCAGCGCGCCGAGCGAGACATCGATCGATGCCGTGACGCACACGAGGTCGCCGGAACCCGAGGAGGAGACCGCGGCCCCCGGAACGGCTCGACTCACCACACCGGCCGCGGCACCACCGCCTTCGCCGCGACCGAGCAGGCGCGCGGCGTCCGCGGTCGCGTCCTGCAGGGAGACCTGTCGGGAGGCGGTGCTCAGCGCACCGGCACCCAGGAGCAGCGCGAGCACGACAGCCGGGAGGGCGAGCGCGAGCTCGGCGGCGACCGATCCGCGCTCCTCGCCGAAGCGCGGCCCGCCGCGCGTCGAACGCTTCACGACACCGACAGCGCCCGGCGGACGAGGTCCGTCAGGATGCCCCGCACCTCGTCGGACCGCATGATGACGACCAGCAGCCCCGCGAAGGCGACGGCCGCCATCGTCGTGATCGCGTACTCCGCTGTCGCCGCACCCGTGTCATCGCCGAACAGGACAGCCGCGCGGCGCCGGGTCAGCGTGGGGATCGCGTTCATCGTCTTCATGGTGTTCCTCTTTCTCTGTGGTGCTTCTTCTCTGTGGTTCATGGGCAGCGGGGGTCATAGGGGCAGCGGAGTCGACGCGAGCACGCTGAGCAGCAGCGGCGCGACCCCGAGCAGGAGGAACGCCGGCAGCGTGCAGACGCCGAGCGGGATGAGGAGACGCGTGGAGAGCCTCGCCGCGCGGAGGCGGCCCTGCACCCGTGCGGCGTGCCGATCCTGCGCGGCCGAGGCGCGGAGCAGCTCGCCCGCCGGAACGCCGGCCGCGCGGGACAGATCCAGCACGGTGCGGATGCGCTCCTCCTCGCGGGCTCCTGACACCGAGCTCTCCGCGACGAGCCGCAGCGCGCGATCGATGGAGGCGCCTCCGGAGAGCGCGACGGCGACGAGCTCCGGCCGCATCCCCGGCGTGCCCGGCGCGGGGCGCGCCCGTCTCAGCAGGCGGCGGGTCCACTGACGCGCGGCCAGGACGAGCAGCAGCCCCGCGACGACGCACGCGGTGCCGAGCGGATTGCCGATGATCACGCCGAGCGTGTCGAAACCGAGCGCGAAGCCGAGCAACAGCCCGGCGAACGGCATCCAGAGCAGCAGGCGTGCCGTACCCGCCGGCTCCGCGAGCGCGATGCGCACGTCGTCGGCCGCCGACGCCGCGTCGCGCAGTGTCTCGGCGATCATGCGCAGCACCTCTGCGAGCGGGGCGCCGACCGTCGTCGCGACCTCCCACGCGGCGGCGAGGTCGGCCCAGGCTCCGCCTTCTGCTTCGATCGCCGTGAGCAGCGGCATCCCGGATCCGACGCGCTCCACGATCGCCGCAGCGTGCGGATCCCCCGTCTCGGCGAGGTGCCGCCAGGCGACGAGCGGGACCGCTCCGGCCTGCAATAGCACGGCGAGCGTCTGCACCGAGGTCGCAGCATCCGCCCCTCCGTCGGGATCGCCCGCCGCAGGTCGCCCGAACCGGATCACCACGGCCGCACCTCCTCGATGTCGAGACGATCCGCGCGGAGGACGAATCGTCCGGCCTGACCGATGCGCCGCGCGCCGTCGGGCGCGCGCTCGAGGTGCAGCACCATCGTGAACGCGCTCACGGCCTGCCGCGCGAGGGCGGTGGCATCCATGCCGGCGAGAGCGCCGAGCGCCTCGAGGCGGGCCGGGACGTCTCGCAGACCGCTCGCGTGCAGCGTGCCGGCACCGCCGTCATGCCCGGTGTTGAGTGCGGTCAGCAGCTCACGGACCTCCTCGCCGCGGCACTCGCCGACGACGAGACGGTCGGGCCGCATCCGGAGCGACTCCCGCACCAGCCGGGCGAGGCTGATCCCGCCCGCGCCCTCGAGGTTGGCCTGTCGCGCCTCGAGCGCGACGTGGTGCGGATGCCGCGGCCGGAGCTCGGCGACGTCTTCGATCGTGACGATGCGCTCGGCCGACGACACCTCGGACAGCAACGCCGAGAGGAGAGTGGTCTTGCCCGTACCGGTCCCGCCGGTGATGAGGATGTTGGCGCGCTCGGCGACCAGCCCGGCGAGCCAGCTCTGCTGACGGGCGTCGAAGGATCCGAGCGCTCCGAGCGCATCGAGATCTGCGGCCCGAACCCGGGGTATGCGGATGGACAGGGCTGTTCCCGTCGTCGAGACCGGCGCCAGCACGGCGTGGACGCGGATGCCGGAATCGAGGCGCACGTCGACGCACGGCGCCTGGTCGTCGAGGTGCCGACCTCCGAGGCCGACCAGAGCGACCGCGAGGTCACGGACCTCGCGTTCCGACGCCCTCCACCCCGGCACGGGCTCCGTGCCGCTCCCCCGGTCGACGAACAGGCCGTCCCCGCCGTTGAGGAACACGTCGGTGACGGCTTCGTCGAGGCAGTGCTCGGCGAGGGGACCGAACGCCGGATCCAGACGGAGCGGCTCCACGGCGGTGCGCGCGGAGGGCCCCGTCCGCGCTGTTCCGCGGGGCTGGATGACGAAGGAATCGGCCATGTCGAGACGCTAAGCCGACCCGCCCACCCGCCGGTCGAGTCCTCGAGGCGAACCCCGCCCGATGTGCAGAAGCCGCGAAATCCGGCATCCGTGCAGAACCGCTGCCGAGGGGAAGCAGGGAGCGCTCCCAAAAGAGATGGGCGGCATCTCACGGGGGGAATGAGATGCCGCCCACGGTGGGCCGCGATCGGGGGAATCGGGCGCACCAAGGCACGAATGAGAATTCGGCTGACGTCGAGTGTACGCAAGGCGACCGTCCTGACAAAACCCGCTGCACTACCGACTTTCGGCAGTATGCGACGTCGGACGCCGAGGATAGATTCGCCCTGACACGGTGGTGGCAGCGCCACGACCGTGCCCGCATGACCCGTGATGCCGCAAAGGAGCGCCTGCCGATGAGCAGCCAGATCGACCACCTTCTCGATGAGACCCGGAAGTTCCCGCCGTCGGAGGAGTTCGTCGCCCAGACCGTGTCGTCGCCCGAGCTCTATGAGCGCGCCTCCGCAGACCGCGAGGCGTTCTGGGGCGAGCAGTCCCGCGAGCTCCTGCACTGGCACACGCCCTTCACCCGCGTTCTCGACTGGACCAACCCGCCCTTCGCGAAATGGTTCGACGACGGAGAGCTCAACGTCGCCTACAACTGCCTCGACCGGCATGTGGAGGCAGGCAACGGCGACCGGGTCGCCCTGCACTGGGAAGGCGAGCCGGGAGACTCCCGCAGCATCACCTACGCGGAACTCACCGAAGAGGTCAAGCGCACCGCGAACGTGCTCGCCGACCTCGGCATCGGACAGGGCGACCGCGTCGCCATCTACCTGCCGATGATCCCCGAGGCCATCGCCTCCATGCTCGCGGTGGCCCGACTCGGCGCCATCCACTCGGTCGTCTTCGGCGGTTTCAGCGCCGACAGTCTCCGCTCCCGGATCGACGATGCCGGAGCCAAGCTCGTCATCACGGCCGACGGCGGCTACCGCAAGGGCAAGGTCTCGGCCCTGAAGCCCGCGGTCGACCAGGCTCTCGGCGACCGCGGCGAGGGCGAGCAGCAGACCGTCGAGCACGTGCTCGTCGTCAAGCGCGGCGGCAACGACGTCGACTGGGTCGAGGGCCGTGACGTCTGGTGGCACGACGCCGTGCCCGCGGCATCCGCCGAGCACACGGCCGAGGCCTTCCCGGCCGAGAACCCGCTCTACATCCTTTACACCTCCGGCACCACCGGGAAGCCGAAGGGCATCCTGCACACCTCCGGCGGATACCTCACCCAGGCGGCGTACTCGCACAAGTACGTGTTCGACCTGCACCCGGAGTCCGATGTCTACTGGTGCACGGCCGACATTGGCTGGGTGACCGGGCACTCGTACGTCGCCTACGGTCCCCTCGCCAACGGCGCGACCCAGGTGCTCTACGAGGGGACGCCGGATGCTCCGCACCCCGGTCGCTGGTGGGAGATCATCGAGAAGTACAAGGTCTCGATCTTCTACACAGCCCCCACGGCGATCCGCTCGTTCATGAAGATCGGCCGCAGCATCCCCGCGAAGTTCGACCTCTCGTCGCTGCGGCTCCTCGGCTCGGTCGGAGAGCCGATCAACCCTGAAGCATGGATGTGGTACCGCGAGGTCATCGGAGCCAGCAAGGCCCCGATCGTGGACACCTGGTGGCAGACCGAGACCGGAGCGATCATGGTGTCGGCCCTCCCCGGCGTCACCGAGACGAAGCCCGGGTCCGCGCAGGTGCCCCTCCCGGGCATCTCGATCGACGTCGTCGACGAGAAGGGCGTCGAGGTCGGCAACGGCAGCGGCGGACTGCTCGTCGTCACCGAGCCCTGGCCGAGCATGCTACGCGGCATCTGGGGCGACCCGGAGCGCTTCCGCGAGACCTACTGGGAGAAGTTCGAGAAGCAGGGCTACTACTTCGCCGGCGACGGCGCGCGCCTCGACGCGGACGGCGACCTCTGGCTGCTCGGCCGGGTCGACGACGTCATGAACGTGTCCGGCCACCGCCTGTCGACCGCCGAGATCGAATCGTCGCTGGTGGCGCACGAGGCCACCGCCGAGGCGGCCGTCGTGGGCGCCTCGGACGAGACCACCGGTCAGGCCGTCGTCGCCTTCGTGATCATCAAGGAGAGCTACCTCGCCGCGCACGATCCGGCCGGCCTCGCCCAGCAGCTGCGGCTGTGGGTCGGCGAGCAGATCGGTGCGATCGCCCGGCCGCGCGACGTGTACATCGTCGGCGAGCTGCCGAAGACGCGCTCCGGCAAGATCATGCGCCGCCTGCTGCGCGACGTCGCGGAAGGCCGCGAGGTCGGCGACACCACGACACTGGCCGACACGGCCGTCATGAGCATCATCTCGGCGCAGGTCAAGTAGGACATCAGCAAGAACGCCCCCTTGCGTTTCCGCGAGGGGGCGTTCTTCGTTCGGATGCTGCGCCGCAGCGTCAGGCGAGGATGAACGTGACCTCGACCTCGACCGGGCTGTCGAGCGGGAGCACGGGCACGCCGACAGCCGCGCGGGCATGCCGCCCTGCGTCGCCGAAGATCTCGCCGAGCACTTCGCTGGCACCGTTGATCACGCCGGGCTGGCCGGAGAACTCGGGAACGGATGCGACGAAGCCGCCGACGCGCAGCACACCGGCGATGCGGTCGACGCCTCCTGCGGCATCCGCTGCCGCGGCGAGCGCGTTCAGTGCGCAGGTGCGGGCATAGCCCTTGGCGTCTTCCGCCGTGATCTCGGCACCGAGCTTGCCGGTCGCGGGGAGGGCACCGGCCGTGAAGGGCAGTTGGCCGGACGTGTGGACCAGGCCGGCGTGGACGACGGCGGGGACGTACGCGGCGACGGGCGCCGCGACGGCGGGCAGCTCGATGCCGAGCTCGGCGAGGCGCGCGGAGACGCTCATGCTGCTCCTCCCTCGAACTGGCGCGACGCCTCGGCAGCGGCGGCGAGGCCGGCATTGGCGGAGGCATCGGAGGTCACGGGGCGCTTGAGGTAGGCGACGAGGCCACCCTCGGGACCCTGCACGACCTGGACGAGCTCCCAGCCCTGCTTGCCCCAGTTATTGAGGATCGCGGCCGTGTTGTGGATCAGCAGCGGGGTGGTGAGGTACTCCCACGTGGTCATGGCACTCCTGTCGATTCGGGCTCTGCACCCCGACGGAGGGGCTCAGGACCCGGTCGGATGAGGTTCAGGCTCGTCAAAGGCGGTATTCAGGGAACTCCCCTACGATCAAGCGTATGCCCCAAAAGAAGAATCGCACGGTGAGAGGCGTGCTCGGCGGTCTCGTCGGGCTCGTCGGTCTGAGCGCCGTCGCCGGTCTCCTGGTCACCGCGAGCGTCACCCCGGTCCTCGCGATGACCGGTGTCGCCGGCACGCAGGCACTGACCCTGTTCGACAACCTGCCGGAGAACCTCAACCCCGGCACCCCGATGGAGCAGTCGACCATCTACGCCACCGCCCCGGACGGCACCGCGGTCGAACTCGCCTCCTTCTACGAGCAGAACCGCGTCCCTGTGAAGTACGACCAGGTTGCACCGGTTCTGTACGACGCGATCCTCTCCAGTGAGGACAAGAACTTCTACAGTCACGGCGGCGTCAACGTCGGAGCCACCGTGAAAGCGCTGGTCGACAACGTCCGTGGCACCTCCAGCCGCGGCGCGTCGACGATCAGCCAGCAGTTCGTCAAGAACGTGCTGATCCAGCAGTGCGAGCAGGATGTCGACACGACCTCCGAGACGTACTCCGAAGAGCTGCAGCAGTGTTGGCTCGACGCCACGAACGCCGTGGGCAGCAAGGGCATCGAGCGCAAACTGCAGGAGATGCGCTACGCGATCCAGATCGAGAAGGACTTCTCGAAGAACGACATCCTGCTCGGCTACCTGAACATCGCCAACTTCGGCGGCACGGTCTACGGCATCGAGTCCGCAGCCAATTACTACTTCTCGACCACGGCAGCCAACCTGACGGTGGCGCAGGCGGCGACGCTCGCCGGCATCGTGCAGAACCCGAACACCTTCCGCATCGACAAGCCGGAGGCGGGCACCGGCACCAACGCGGAGGGCGTGGCGACCAACACCGCTGCCGACGGCTACGCGGAGACGGCGGACCGACGCAATTACGTGCTCGGCCGCATGCTCGCCGACGGCAAGATCACGCAGGCGCAGTACGACGAGGCGAAAGCCTCCGTCATCGAGCCCCTGATCAACCCGCCGACGCAGGGTTGCGCGGCCGCCGGACGCAACGCGTACTTCTGCCAGTACGTGAAGTCGATCATCGAGACCGACGAGTCGTTCGGCGAGACCCTCCAGGACCGCCGCGACCTGCTCCGCCGAGGCGGCCTCAAGATCTACACGACGCTGGACTTCCGTATCCAGGACCCGGCGACGCAGGCGATGGCCGACATCGCTCCGACGAGCTACGGGGCGTACTTCGGCGCGGCCGGCACCTCGATCCAGGTCGGCACCGGCCGCATCCTGTCGATGACGCAGAACACGCTGTTCAGCGAGACGGTCACCGACAATCCGGATTACACCTCACTCGTGTTCGCCGGCGACAAGAAGCACGGCGACTCGGTCGGGTTCCCGGTCGGTTCGACGTACAAGCTCTTCACGCTGATCGACTGGCTCGAGAAGGGCCACTCGGTGAATGAGCGCGTCAATGGCGCACTGTCGACGAACATGAAGTTCACCGCCGCGGCCTGCGGCGGCGGAACCATGACCGCCAACACCAAGGAGATCGGCAACTTCAACAGCCAGAACGGCTACACGGGAACGGTGATGAACTTCACCGCCCAGTCGCTGAACAGCGGGTTCTTCGCGATGGCCTCGAAGCTCGATCTCTGCGACATCAACAAGGTCGCCGACCGCATGGGTGTCACGCTCGCCACCGGTGAGAAGACCTACGAGGACAACGTGCCCTTCAACGTGCTCGGGTCGAAGAACATCTCGCCTCTGGCGATGGCGAATGCGTACGCGACCGTCGCGAGCGGCGGCACGTACTGCACGCCGCGCGCCATCGACAAGGTCGTCGGCGCCGACGGCAAGGATCGGGAACTCCCGGCGGCGTCCTGCACCGCCGGCGTCATCAGCCCGGAGGTGGCGGCGACCGCGGCCTATGCCCTCCAAGGCGTCATGGCGTCGGGCGGGACCGGTCGCGACGCGAACCCCAATGACGGCACCCCGTTGATCGGCAAGACCGGTACGCACAACACGTACGGGACGATGATGATCGAATCGAGCACCCAGGTCGCGACCGCAGTCTGGGTCGGCCGTTCGCAGGGCCAGGAGAACATCTACCGTCAGCGGTACAACGGACGCGAGCTCAACCTGATGCGCTACCCGTTGGCCGAGATCACGCAGCGAGCCGCGAACGCGGCCTACGGCGGCGACGCGTTCCCGCCCCCCTCGCAGGACCTGATCAAGGTAGTGCTGACGCAGGTGCCGAGCGTGGTCGGAATGACAATCGACGCTGCCAAGGCGACCCTCGAGGGCGCCGGGTTCGTGTTCTCGCAGAGCGGCGAGGTGAACAGCGACCTGGCTCCCGGTCTCGTCGCCCTCCAGGACCCCAGCGGTCAGGCTCCTGCGGGAGCGACAATCACCGTGTCGACCAGCAACGGGCAGGGCACGACGGTCCCCGCCAACCTGGCGGGGATGTCGAAAGCCCAGGCACAAGCCGCGTTGATCGCTGCCGGGTTCACGACGATCTCTCCCGACCCATCCTGCAATCCAGGATCTGCGGTCGTCACAAGCTCTGATCCCGCTCCCGGGACCGCGGCGAGCAAGAGCACCCCGGTCTCGTTCACATGCCAGTAGGCGAACCCCGATCCGCACACCCGGCCCTCATCGCGCTCGGCGCGGTGGGGGCCGTGGGTGTCGCGGCGGCGGTGTGGGGCATCGGGATCGAGCGCTACCTGTTCACGGTGCGCGAGCCCACGGCATCCGCTCTCGCCCCGGGGTCGGCACCGATCCGCGTGCTGCACATCTCTGATGCGCACATGGCACCGTGGCAGCACCGCAAGCAGGACTGGCTGGCATCTCTCGCGCAGCTGAAGCCCGACCTCATCGTGAACACGGGCGACAACCTCGGCCATCGTGACGGACTCCAGGGCATCCGGCGCTCCTTCGATCCGTTCGCCGGCATCCCCGGAGTCTTCGTGCACGGCTCGAACGACGTCGTCGGTCCGTCGCCGCGCAACCCGCTGCGGTACTTCCTCGGCCCGTCGAAGAAGCAGCACGAGCCCGAGGCGCTCGACACCGACGCGATGGACCGCTACTTCACCGAGGAACTCGGCTGGACCGAGCTCGACAACGCGGCGACCCGGATGACCATCGCCGGCAACCCCGTGGACCTGTTCGGCGTGAACGACGCGCACCGCGACTGGGATCGCCTGGACGTCCTTCCTGCGGCGATCGACGCCCTCGGGCGCGCGGATGCCGGCACCACGCGGCTCGGCGTCACGCACGCGCCCTACCAGCGGGTGCTCAATGGATTCATCGACCTCGGCGCCGACGCCATCTTCGGCGGTCACACCCACGGCGGCCAGGTCTGCCTCCCCGGCTACGGCGCACTGGTGGCGAATTGCGACATCCCCCTCAAGCAGGCGAAGGGCCTCAGCACCTGGGCGCGCGACGGCCGCACCGTGCCGCTGAACGTCAGCGCCGGCTGCGGTCACTCCATCTACGCGCCGGTGCGTTTCGCCTGCCGCCCGGAGGCGACGCTGCTCACGCTGACCGCCCGGGCCTGATCGCCCGTTCGATTCGGTGCGCGGGACATTTCCCTGTAGACTCGGAGGGTTGCAAAACGGGGTGTGGCGCAGCTTGGTAGCGCGCTTCGTTCGGGACGAAGAGGTCGCAGGTTCAAATCCTGTCACCCCGACCAGTGACACCGGAAGGCCGCCCTCAGGGGCGGCCTTCTCTGTACAGGGACTGCGCACGAAAGGGACTCATGGGCTCTCTGCTCCCCGCGCCGCGCCGTCGCACCCGCGTGTGGGCGCTCGCCCTCGGCATCCCGTTCCTCGCGGGTCTCGCCCTGCTGACGCTGACACCGTCGCGGGTCGAGGAATCGATGCCGAACCTGCTGGATCTCGTGCTCTCGATAGCCCACCGCCTCGGCTGGGCCTCGCTCGACTTCACGCGCCTCGAGGTCCTCGCGAACGTCCTGGTCTTCATCCCCGTGGGCATCCTCGCCTTCGTCCTGCTCCCCCGCCGGGTCTGGATGCTGTCGCTGCTGGTCGGGCCGCTGCTGTCCCTCTCGATCGAGGCCGCACAGCGCATCGCCCTTCCCCATCGCGCCGCGACGGTGACCGATGTGATCGCCAACTCGTCCGGCGCCACGGCAGGAGTCGTGTTCGCCGTGCTGTGCACGCTCTTCTTCGCCGTGCGCGCTGCACCGCGACGATCTCCTAGGCTGGAAGCATCATGACCTCTCCTGCTCTCGTCGCCTTCGACCTCGACGACACGCTCGCCCCGTCGAAGGGCCTGATCGATCAGCGCATCGCCGATCTGCTGCGTGCCCTGCTGCGGTCGGTCGACGTGGCCATCATCTCGGGAGGCAACGAGGAGCAGTTCCGTACGCAGGTGATCGCTCGGCTCGGCGGTGCGGATGCCGCGGACCTCGCGCGCCTGCACCTGCTGCCCACCTGCGGCACCCGGTACCTGCGCCATGACGGCACGGATTTCGCTCCCGTGTACGCCCACGACCTGAGCGATGCGGAGAAGACCGCCGCCCTGACCGCACTGCGCGAAGAGGCCGAGCGTCTCGGACTGTGGGAGCCCGAACCCTGGGGCGAGATCCTCGAGGACCGCGGCTCGCAGATCACCTTCTCGGCGCTCGGCCAGCGCGCTCCCCGCGAGGCCAAGCACGCATGGGACCCGACGGGCGCGAAGCGCGGCCTGCTCCGTGACGCGGTCGGCGCACGGCTCCCCGGGCTCGAGGTGCGCTCCGGCGGCTCGACCTCGATCGACATCACGCAGGCCGGCATCGACAAGGCCTTCGGCATGCGGCGGCTCGCCGAGCACACCGGCATCCCTCTCTCCGCGATGCTCTTCTACGGCGACCGCCTCGATGAGGGCGGGAACGACTACCCCGTGCTCGCGATCGGCGTGCCCTCGGTCGCGGTCGAGGGCTGGGAAGACACCGCCGACAAGCTCGACGCACTCCTGCCGACCCTCTGAATCGGCGCGGACCGACAGCAGGGCTCTAGCATGGCGTCATGGATGCCCTGCTGATCGTCATCATCACGGCCGCGATCGCCAGCCTCGCCTGCTGGCTGCTCTCGCTCATCACCCGCGACACCTCCTGGGTCGATCGCGCGTGGTCGATCGTGCCGATCGTCTACGTGTGGATCTTCGTCGCCGGAGCTTTCGCCCAGGGCGACGGCTCCGTGCGCGTCGTGATCATGGGCGTGCTCGCGACCCTGTGGGGTGCACGCCTCACCTTCAACTTCGCACGCAAGGGCGGCTACACCGGCATGGAGGACTACCGCTGGGCGATCCTCCGGAAGCGGATGAAGCCCTGGCAGTTCCAGATCTTCAACGTGCTGTTCATCATCGCGTACCAGATGACCCTGCTCGTGCTGATCACCCTCCCCGCCGCCGTCGCCGCGCAGAATCCGGCTGCGCTGACCGGCTGGGACGCGCTCTTCGTGGTCGCCTTCCTCGGCTTCCTCTTCGGCGAGACGGTCGCCGACCAGCAGCAGTGGCGCTTTCACCAGCGCAAGAAGGCCGCCGGCGGCACGCTGGCACCGGGCTTCGCAACGGGTGGCCTGTTCCGGTTCAGTCGCCACCCGAACTTCTTCTTCGAGCAGGCGCAGTGGTGGGCGTTCTACGCGATCGGCGCGACCGCCGCGGTGGCCGGAGGCGCGGGCGTCCTGGGCGGAGCACTGAATCCGACGATCGTCGGACCGGCGCTGCTCACCGTGCTCTTCATCGGATCGACCATCTTCACCGAGTCCATCACGGCGGGCAAGTATCCCGCCTACGCCGAGTACCGGCGCACCACATCGATGCTCGTGCCCTGGCCGCCGCGCGCTCGCACCGCGGTGACGCAGTCCTGACCGGCGGCCGGGCTCAGACGACGACGAACTCGCTCAGCGGACGACGGCCTCGCTCACCGCGCGCGACACCGGCACCAGCCGGGTGAGCTGCGTGACATGGCCGGGCTCGAGCTCCGCGAGCGACGAGACACCGAGCAGCCGCATGGTGCGCTCGATCTCGCTGCGGAGGATCGCGATCGTGCGGTCGACACCCTGGCGCCCGCCCGCCATCAGTCCGTAGAGGTACGCGCGGCCGATGAGCGTGAAGTCGGCACCGAGCGCGACCGCGGCCACGACATCCGCACCGTTCATGATGCCGGTGTCGATCATCACCGTGAAGTCGTCGCCGACGGCCTTGCGCACCTCGGGCAGCAGGTGGAACGGGATCGGCGCCCGATCGAGCTGACGACCGCCATGGTTGGACAGCACGATGCCGTCGACGCCTTCGTCACGCAGCCGCACCGAGTCCTCGACGTTCTGCACGCCCTTGATGACGATCTTCCCGGGCCAGATGTCGCGGATCACAGCGAGGTCGTCGTAGCTGATGGTCGGGTCCATGGCGGCGTCCAGCAGCTCCCCGACGGTGCCGCCGGTCGTGCTGAGCGAGGCGAACTCGAGCTTCGGGGTGGTGAGGAAGTCGTACCACCACCACGGCCGCGGGATCGCGTTGATGATCGTGCCGAGCGTGAGCTGGGGAGGGATGCTGAACCCGTTGCGCTTGTCCCGCAGGCGGGCACCGGCGACCGGGGTGTCGACCGTGAACTGCAGCGTGTCGAAGCCGGCGGTGGCGGCGCGACGGGTGAGCTCGTAGGAGATCTCACGGTCGCGCATGACGTAGAGCTGGAACCAGTTGCGGCCGTGCGGGTTGGCGGCCTTGACGCCCTCGATCGAGGTCGTGCCGAGAGTCGACAGGGTGAACGGAATGCCTGCCGCTGCGGCGGCGCCCGCACCGGCGACCTCGCCCTCGGTCTGCATGAGCCGCGTGAATCCGGTCGGCGCGATGCCGAACGGCAGCGCCGACGGTCCGCCGAGGATCTCGACGGACGTGTCGACCGTGGGCGCCGGCCGCAGGATGCCGGGGTGAAACTCGACGTCCTGGAACGCCTGGCGTGCACGCGTGAGCGAGAGCTCGCCCTCGGCCGCGCCGTCGGTGTAGTCGAAGGCCGCCTTCGGGGTGCGGCGCTTCGCGATCGTGCGGAGGTCGTCGATCGTGAGCGCGCCGTCGAGGCGGCGCTTGCGGCCGTCGAGCTCGGGCTTCTTGAACTTCATCAGTTCGAGAAGCTCGACGGGATTGGGAAGCTGGCGCTGGACCATGGTGTGCCTCTCGGTGCGGGTCAGGGGGTCAGGATCTGGGTGTAATAGCCGGTGATGTGGGAGCGGACGAGAGAGCGCGCGACATCGGCATCGCCCGCATCGATCGCGGCGACGAGCGCGTGGTGCTCGCCCCTCAGGCGCGCGGCCATCGTCCCCCAATCGGAGATCGCGGCGACGCCGCCCTGCACGTACGACTCGATCGACGAGCGGAGGCCGGCCATCATCGCCGCGATCACGGTGTTGCCGCTCCCCTCCGCGAGCGAGAGGTGCAGCTGCGCGTCGAGGGCGAGGAACTCCTCCGGCGTCAGGTCCGCCGCATCCATCGCCTCGAGCAGTTCGTGCGCCCGCACGGTGTCGCGCTCGTCGGCTTCGGCCATGGCGCCGACGACCGCGTCTTCGAGCACGAGACGGGTCTGCACGACATCGGTGAGCGGGAAGCCCTGCGCCGCGACCTGCAGGCGCAGCAGTGCGGACATCCCACCGGTCGGCGTCGCGATGACGATCGCACCCGACTGCGGTCCGGAGCCGGTGGCCGTGCGGATCAGCCCCATCACCTCGAGGACGCGGAACGCCTCACGCACACTGGAGCGCCCGACGCCGAGTTCGCTCGCCAGATCGCGCTCCGAAGCCAACCTGTCTCCGGGACCGAGGCGGCCGTCGAGGAGGTCGCGCTCGATGTGCTCGAGGACGAGGCGCCAGGCGCGGGCGGGCTGCTGCTCCGGCATCCGTCCTCCTTGCTGGCGTGTGCGTGCGGCGCTGTCGGTGTGGTCCGACCACAGTAGCGCGTGTGGTCAGACCACGCAAACGGGCGCGAGGCGGGCGGTCAGCCCAGGCGTCCGCCGGACTCCTCGAGGTAACAGGTGCCGCACAGCGACTCGTACGTCGTCAGCTCGGGCGCCGCGGAACCGTCGGCGCCCTCGTCGATCGCGACCTGGTCGCCGTCGAACACGAAGCGCCCACCGACGACGCGACCGTTGAAGACGGCCTTGCGTCCGCAGCGGCAGATCGTCTTGAGCTCCTCCAGCGAGTGCGCGATCGCCAGCAGCCGGGCGGAACCCGGGAACGCGTGGGTCAGGAAGTCGTTGCGGATGCCGTACGCCATCACCGGGATGCCGTCTTCGATCGCGATCCGGAAGAGGTCATCGACCTGCGCCGGAGTGAGGAACTGCGCCTCGTCGATGAGCAGGCAGGCCACGTCGACCGGTCCGCTGGGGATCAGCTCCTGCTCGACCGACCGCCGCACACGGTCACGGTGCTCGGCGAACAGCGTCCGCGCGTCGTCACCGGGGCCGATGAGGAAATCGACCTCGCGGGTGACGCCGAGACGGCTGGCGATCTCGGACGCGCCCTTCGTGTCGATGGCGGGCTTGGCGAGCAGCACGTGCTGACCGCGCTCCTCGTAGTTGTACGCAGCCTGCAGCAGCGAGGTCGACTTCCCCGAGTTCATCGCGCCGTAGCGGAAGTAGAGCTTCGCCACGGTGCCGACTCAGGCGCTGATGCCGAGGGTGGCCGCGGTCGCGGCGGTGGACTCCTCTGCGAGCGCGGCGTCCGTGTTCAGCTTCTCGCCGAACGTCGGGATGAGCTCGCGCAGCTCGGGCTCCCAGCTCGGGTACTCCGCGGGGAAGCACTTCTTCAGCAGGTCGAGCATGATCGGGACGGCCGTCGACGCACCGGGCGAGGCGCCGAGCAGACCGGCGATCGAGCCGTCGGCCGAAGCGACGACCTCGGTGCCGAACTGCAGGATGCCGCCCTTCTTCGGGTCCTTCTTCATCACCTGCGCGCGCTGACCGGCGTCGATGAGCGTCCAGTCCTCGTCCTTCGCGGTCGGCATGAAGGTGCGCAGGCTGTCGACCTTCTTGGCGTGGTTCTTCAGCAGCTCGCCCACGAGGTACGTGATGAGGTCGGGGTTCTTTACCGCGACCTGCAGCATCGGCACCAGGTTGTGCGGACGCACTTGCGAGACGATGTCGAGCATCGACCCGTTCTTCAGGAACTTCGGGCTGAACGTCGCGAACGGGCCGAACATCAGCGAGGCCTCACCGCCGACCACACGCGTGTCGAGGTGCGGCACCGACATGGGCGGCGCACCGACCGAGGCCTGCGAGTACACCTTCGCCTTGTGCTGCGCGACGACCTTCGGGTTCGTGGTCTTGAGGAACTGTCCGCCGATCGGAAAGACGCCGTAGCCCTTGATCTCCGGGATGCCGGAATTCTGCAGAAGTTTGAGAGCCCAGCCGCCGGCGCCGACGAAGACGAAGCGCGCCTTCATCTCGTTCGGAGTGCGCCCGATGGTGGTGCGGTACTTGACCAGCCAGCCGCCGTCCTTCTGCTTCTTGAGGCTGCGCACCTCGTGGTTCGTGCGCAGCACGACACCCGAATCGGTGAGGTGGTCGAAGAGCTGGTGGGTGAGCGCGCCGAAGTCGACGTCGGTGCCGGCGGGGACACGTGTGGCGGCGAACGGCTCGCCCTTGCGGCGCTGCTGCATGAGGAGCGGCGCCCACTTGTTGATGACGCGCGAGTCCTCGCTGTACTCGATGCCCGCGAACAGCGGCTGCTTCTTGAGCACCTCGTAGCGGTCCTTGAGGTACGCCACATCCTTCTCGCCACGGACGAACGTCATGTGCGGGGTCGCGTTGATGAAGGTCGACGGCGAGTCGAGCACGCCCTTCTCGACCAGCGACGACCAGAACTGGCGGCTCTGCTGGAACTGCTCGTTGATCGAGACGGCCTTGGCGGGGTCGAGCGGCGCGTCACCCTGCTGCGGCATGTAGTTCAGCTCGCACAGGGCGGCGTGACCGGTACCGGCGTTGTTCCAGGGATTCGAGCTCTCCTGCCCCACGTCGGAGAGTCGCTCGAAGGCGACGATCTTCCACTCCGGCTGCAGCTCGTGCAGCAGAGTACCCAGGGTGGCGCTCATGATGCCACCGCCGATCAGGACGACATCGACGTTTTCAGTCACCAGATCAGTCTAGTTCGACTGCGCCGACGCCAGAGCCAGTCGGCGGCCTCGCGGACTCTCCGGTGAGACCGGATCCGCATCGCGGTGATGCGGTCAGGCTATGACGGCCAGACGCTCGGCGAGCACCTCGGCGATCTGCACCGCGTTGAGCGCGGCACCCTTGCGCAGGTTGTCGTTGCTGATGAACAGCACGAGACCCTTGCCCTCGGGGGCGGACTGATCGGCGCGGATGCGCCCGACGAAGCTCGGGTCCTTGCCGGCGGCCTGCAGCGGGGTCGGGATCTCTTCGAGGGCGACTCCCGGAGCAGCACCGAGGATCTCGGTCGCGCGTTCCGGGGTGATGTCCTTCGCGAACTCCGCGTGGATCGACAGCGAGTGACCGGTGAACACCGGCACACGGACGCAGGTGCCGGCGACACGGAGTTCGGGGAGCTCGAGGATCTTGCGGCTCTCGTTGCGGAGCTTCTTCTCCTCGTCGGTCTCGTTCTCGCCGTCGTCGACGAGGTTGCCGGCGAACGGGATGACGTCGAAGGCGATCGGCGCGACGTACTTCTCGGGCTGGGGGAAGTCGACGGCGGATCCGTCGTGCACCAGGCGGAGCGTATCGCCCTGGGCGAGGACGCCCTCGACCTGGCCGAGCAGCTCCTGGGCCCCGGCGAGACCGGAGCCGGAGACGGCCTGGTACGTCGAGACGATCAGGCGCTCGAGGCCGGCCTCGGCGTGCAGCACCTTCAGCACCGGCATCGCGGCCATGGTGGTGCAGTTCGGGTTCGCGATGATGCCCTTGGGGCGGTCGTCGATGGCGTGCGGGTTGACCTCGCTGACCACGAGAGGCACCTCGGGGTCGTTGCGCCAGGCGCTGGAGTTGTCGACGACCACGGCGCCGGCCGCCGCGAAGAGCGGGGCGTAGGCGCGGCTGGCGGTGGCTCCGGCCGAGAAGAGCGCGATGTCGATGCCCCCGGCATCCGCCGTCTCGACGTCTTCGACGATCACGGTCGCGCCGCCGTACTCGATCGCGGTTCCGGCGGAGCGCGACGACGAGAACAGACGCAGCTCGCGGATCGGGAACGACCGCTCGGCGAGAATCTCGCGCATGACGGTGCCCACCTGGCCGGTGGCGCCGACGATGGCGACGGAGAGTCCTGAATCGGAGATGCGGGTCATGATGTTCCTTGGCGTCGTGCGGATGCTGCGTACGAGGCGTCGGGCGCAGCGTCAGGGGTGCGGATGCCGCGCCTGGCGCCGATGTCAGGGTTGCGGCGAGTCTACCGTGCCCTCGCGGAGACGAGGGCGGTGCGGGTCAGCGGCCGGTGCCGGCGTGGACCGTGACGTCGGAGTCGCCGTCGAGGCCGTAGGCCGTGTGCACGGTGCGCGCCGCCTCGGCGAGGTCGTCGCCGCGGAGCACGACCGAGATGCGGATCTCGGACGTGGAGATCATCTCGATGTTGATGCCGCCGGCCGAGAGCGCCTCGAACAGGGTCGCCGAGACGCCCGAGTGCGTGCGCATACCCGCGCCGACGACCGACAGCTTGCCGATCTGGTCGTCGTGCACGAGATTCTGGAAGCCGACCTCGTTCTGCTCGGCGGCGAGCGACTTCAGTGCCGCCGCGGCATCCGCCTTGGGGACGGTGAACGAGATGTCGGTACGGCCGGTCGCCGAGACGTTCTGCACGATCATGTCGACGTTCGCGCCGGACCGCGCCACGATCTTGAAGATCTCGGCAGCCTTGCCCGGCACGTCGGGCACGCCGGCGACGGTGATCTTGGCATGGCTGAAATCGGTGGCCACACCTGCGACGATCGGTTCTTCCATGACTGCTCCCTCGGCTTCGCGGGGGTTCTTCATACCCTCGCCCAGAACGTACGTGCCCTCGGCCGACGAGAACGTCGACCGGGAGTGGATGAGAACGCCGTGACGGCGTGCGTATTCGACGGCGCGGATGTAGAGCACCTTGGCGCCGTTGGCGGCGAGCTCGAGCATCTCCTCGGTCGAGACGTGGTCGAGCTTCTGCGCCTTCGGGATGACGCGGGGGTCGGCCGTGTAGATGCCGTCGACGTCGCTGTAGATCTCGCAGACGTCGGCGTCGAGTGCTGCCGCGAGGGCGACGGCCGTGGTGTCGGAGCCGCCGCGGCCGAGGGTCGTGATGTCACGCGTGTCGCGGTTGAAGCCCTGGAAGCCGGCGACGATGACGATCGCTCCCTCGTCGAGGGCCTCCCGCAGTCGCACGGGGGTCACATCGACGATGCGGGCGGCGCCGTGCTGGGAGTCGGTGATCATGCCGGCCTGGCTGCCGGTGAACGAGCGGGCCTCGAACCCCATCGAGTGGATCGCCATCGCGAGCAGCGCCATCGAGATGCGCTCACCGCTGGAGAGGAGCATGTCGAGTTCGCGCGGAGCCGGGATCGGCGCCACCTCGTTCGCGAGGTCGAGGAGCTCATCGGTCGTGTCGCCCATCGCGCTGACGGCGACCACGACGTCGTGCCCGGCACGCCTCGTGTCGACGACGCGCTTGGCGACGCGCTTGATGCTCTCTGCGTCGGCGACGGACGAGCCGCCGTACTTCTGCACGATGAGGGCCACGTTCACTCCCTGGGATGTCGGGCGGATCCGCCCACCGCTCATTCTACGATCGGCCCGTATACCGCGCCGCGCATGTGTCGGGCCGGAGCACTCAGGGAGCGGGCGGCAGGGTGGTGGAGGGAAGCTCGGCGGACGCGCGCGCACCATCGGCTGCCGCCGGCCGCAGCCGACCGCCCGTCGCGGCGAACCAGCATCCGACGATGATCAGCGGGAAGCCGATGAGCAGGCCCGGCGTCAGGGGCTCGGCGAGGACGATCGCGCCGAGGACGATCGCGACGACGGGGTTGACGTAGGTGAAGAGCGGCGCGCGCACGGGACCGACCTCGCGGATCAGGGCGAAGAACGCGAGGAAGGCCACCGCGGTGCAGATCACGGCCAGCGCGAGAAGGGCTCCGAGTGACGGCAGGGTCGGCACCTCGTGCTGGGTGAGCAGACCGATCGGGAGGTAGATGATGCCGATCATCAGCAGCGACAGCGTGATGGTGCCGAGAGAGGGCACATCGCCGAGCTTGCGAGCGACGATGAAGGGCGCGATGGCGTAGAGGATCGCGACGAGCAGCACCTCGCCGGCGGCGAGGAGGCTGATGTCGCCGCCGAACAGCCCGGGGCCGGCGACCACGATCGCGACGCCGATGAAGCCGACGAGCAGGCCGATCCCGCGCGTGGGGCGCAGCACACCGCGGTCGCCGCCGCCGAGGGCGATGAGCGCGGCGAACAGCGGCACCGTGGCGACGAGCAGTCCGGTCATGCCCGAGGGCAGCGTCATCTCGGCGTGCCCCAGCAGGACGAACGGACCCGCCATCTCGACGAGGCCGAAGGCGAGCACCCAGGGCCAGTGCTTCCAGGCGGCGCGCAGCGCTCCCCCGCGGAGCGCGAACGGCAGCAGCAGGAGTGCCGCGATGAGCGTGCGACCGGCCACGATCGCGGGAGGCGAGAGCGACTCGACCGCGATGCTGATGAACAGGTACGGCACGCCCCACAGCAGCGCCATCGCTCCGAAGAGCAGCCATCCGCGACGAGTGAAGCCCCCTTGCGGGTTCACAGGACCCGCCGGCCCTCGAAGGCGCGACCGAGCGTGACCTCGTCGGCGTACTCGAGGTCGCCGCCGACGGGCAGGCCGGACGCCAGCCGCGAGACGGTGATCTGCATCGTGGTCAGCAGTCGGCTGAGGTAGCTCGCCGTGGCCTCGCCCTCGAGGTTGGGGTTGGTCGCGAGGATGACCTCCTGCACGCTGCCGTCGGCGAGGCGCGTCATCAGCTGGGCGATGCGCAGGTCGTCGGGGCCGATGCCGGCGATCGGGCTGATCACTCCGCCGAGCACGTGGTACAGCCCGCGGAACTCGCGCGTGCGCTCGATGGCGGCGACGTCTTTCGCGTCTTCGACGACGCAGATCAGCGCCTGGCTGCGTCGCGGATCGCGGCAGATCGCACAGCGCTCCTGTTCGGCGACGTTGCCGCACACCTCGCAGAAGCGCACGCGGGTGCGGATCTCGGAGAGGAGCTCGGCGAGGCGGGCCACGTCGAACGTGGGCGTCTGCAGGATGTGGAACGTGATGCGCTGAGCCGACTTCGGCCCGATGCCGGGGAGCCGACCGAATTCGTCGATCAGTTCCTGAACGATGCCGTCGTACATCAGGAGAACCTCGTCGGGGGCTCGTAGGGCTCTTCGCGCACGAACGTCGCGCCGAGCACCTGGCGGATCACGGCCTCACCGTAGCGCTGCACTCCCCCGACGGAGGGCGCGCGTTCGGTGACCACGGGAGCAGCAGACGCCGCACGCTGCGCACGCGGAGCAGCGGGTGCCGATGCGGGCGTCGACGCGTGAGCTGCCGGGGCCGCCTGGCGTGCTGCGGGCGGCTCGTAGGACGGGTCGTACGGCGGCTCGTCGTCGAACGGCGCCTCGTCGTCGCCGGGCAGGGGCGGCTCATCGCGATCGACGGCGCCGTCCGCCGGCGGGAGCGGTGCGGATGCCGCGGCCTCCACCTCTTCCGGCTCGTCGTCGACGGGCAGCGGGGACGCCTGTGCGGCCGCTTCGCTCGGCGGCTCGGCGGCCGTCGGGATGGAGGCGACGGCCCACTCAGTGACGGAGGATGCCGCTGCGCCGCGGGACTGCGGGCGGGAGGAACCCGCTGACGCAGGCTCCGATGCGGGTGCGGAATCGGCGGCCGCAGGCGGAGCGGACGCTGCCGGCTGCCGGGGTGCGCCGCCGGACGGCATGGGCGCCGGCACGTACTTCACCCGCACGCCGAGCTCGTGCTCGATCGCGGTGCGCAGGTGATCGGACGGACCGGACCCCGGCGTCGTGCCCTTGAACTTCGCCACGTCGTGCTGGCTGGTGAAGCCGAGCGTCAGCACATCGTTCTCGGTGACGTACGCGAGCGGCTGGACCGCGGTCGCGAGCAGCCACGATGTGCGGCTGATTCCCTCGAGACGCCCGAGCACGGCGGGCCAGGCCGCGGTGATCGACTCGAAGGTCACCGGACCCGTGGGAGCGGGTTCCGCGGGAGCTGCGGCCTGGGCGGCGGCAGCGGGGGTCTCGGTCGCTGCCGCGGCTTCGACGACCGCGGGCTGCTCGGCGGATTCGGCCGCAGGCGGCTCGACAGCCGCGACCGGCTCGGGCGCAGCGGGCGACGCCGCGGCAGGCGCCGGTGCCGCGACAGGTGCCTGCTCGCGGGCGGCAGGAGCCGGAGCAGCGGGAGCGCGCCCGGCGGCAGGAGCCACCGCGCGCGCAGGGGCTGCGGCCGGCGCGGCGGCCGGAGCCCCGGCATCCGTCGCTGCGGCGAGCACGCGGGCCACCATCAGTTCGAGGTGCAGACGCGGCGAGGTCGCGCCGGTCATATCGTCGAGAGCCGCGCTGACGACGTCGGCCGTGCGCGACAGTCGCGCGGAACCGAAGGCGGCCGCCTGACCGCGCATGCGCTCGAGATCGTCTTCCGCGATGCCGCGCAGCACGGCGGATGCACCGGCGCCCACCGCCGCGATCACGATGAGGTCGCGGAGGCGCTCGAGCAGGTCATCGACGAAGCGGCGCGGATCCTGTCCGGTCTGCACGACGCGGTCGATGGCGGGGAAGGCCGCAGCGGCGTCGCCCGCGGCGAGCGCGTCGACGATCTCGTCGAGCAGCGCGCCGTGCGTGTACCCGAGCAGTGAGACGGCGCGCGCGTAGCCGACCGTCACGGTGTCGGAGCCGGCCGGGGCGTCGGACCCCGCGATGAGCTGGTCGAGCAGCGACAGCGTGTCGCGGGGCGAGCCTCCGCCGGCCCGTACGACGAGCGGCAGCACGCCCTGCTCGACGATGACCCCCTCTTCGCCGCAGAGCTTCGCGACGTACTCGAGCATCGCCGCGGGCGGCACGAGCCGGAACGGGTAGTGATGGGTGCGCGAGCGGATGGTGCCGAGCACCTTCTCGGGCTCGGTGGTCGCGAAGATGAACTTCACGTGCTCGGGCGGCTCTTCGACGAGCTTCAGCAGGGCGTTGAAGCCCTGCGGGGTCACCATGTGCGCCTCGTCGAGGATGAAGATCTTGTACCGGTCGCGGCTCGGCGCGAACGTCGCCCGCTCGCGCAGGTCGCGCGCGTCGTCGACGCCGTTGTGGCTCGCGGCGTCGATCTCGACGACGTCGAGCGATCCTCCACCCGCGCGGGACAGCTCGACGCAGCTGTCGCAGGTGCCGCAGGGCGTGTCGGTCGGCCCGGCCGCGCAGTTCAGGCAGCGGGCGAGGATGCGCGCGGACGTCGTCTTGCCGCAGCCGCGCGGCCCGGAGAACAGGTAGGCGTGCCCGACGCGGTCTCCGCGCAGCGCGGTCATCAGCGGGTCGGTCACCTGCGACTGCCCGATCATCTCGCCGAACGTCTCGGGCCGGTAGCGGCGATAGAGGGCTGTGGTCACCTCAACAGCCTACGGCGTGCCACCGACGTTCGGCGGGTCACCCGATCAGTCGATCGGCTCGATGATCGGGATCGCCGTGGTGATGACCGGAACCGATGCCGAGAGCCTCGTGCCGTCCTCCCGCAGAGCGTCGGCGAACTGCCGCAGCGTGGGTCGTCCGGGGATCAGCGGGCCCTGGTCCGCGAGCGGCACCACGACGGCCTCGTCGACCGTCGCGATGTACGCGACGTCGCGCACCGTGAACGGCACCGGCGCCCCGCTGCGCACCCGCAGCTGCAGCTCGTCCTTCGTCACGGTGACCTGCACGACCGATCCCTGCCACTGCAGCGGGAACGACAGCGAGGGCCATTCCGCCGGAAGGCGCGGGTCGAAGCTGAGCTCCCCGGCATAGTCGCGCATACCGCCGAAACCGCAGACGAGAGCCGTCCAGACGCCGCCGGCCGACGCGACGTGCACGCCGTCGGCCGCGTTGTGGTGCAGGTCGTGGAGGTCGACGAACAGGGACTGCTCGAAGTACCGCTGGGCGAGGTCCTGATACCCGACCTCGGCCGCGAGGATCGACTGCACGACGGCGGACAGCGTCGAGTCTCCCGTGGTCAGCGGGTCGTAGTAGTCGAAGTCGGCCCGCTTCTCCTCGGGCGTGAAGTGGTTGCCCTGCAGGAACAGGGCCAGCACGACGTCGGCCTGCTTGAGAACCTGGAACCGATAGATCACCAGCGGGTGGAAGTGCAGCAGCAGCGGCCGCTGATCGGCAGGCGTCTGCACGAGGTCCCAGACCTCGCGCTCGAGGAACAGCGAGTCCTGCGGGTGGATGCCGAGGCTCTCGCTGTACGGGATGAACATGGCCTCCGCGGCACGATCCCAGGCCTCCGCCTCACCCGATCCGAGGCCCGTGCGCTCGACGAGCCGCGTGTAGTCCTCGGGGTAGGTCTCCTGGATCTCGCGGACGATCCGCGCCGCGTAACGCAGGTTGTATCGCGCCATCACGTTCGTGTACAGGTTGTCGTTGACGACCGTCGTGTACTCGTCGGGGCCGGTGACGCCGTGGATGTGGAAGGTCTCGATGCCGTCTCCGGCGCCGGGCTCCTCCACGAGGCGCGAACCGCGCCAGAAGCCGAGGGTCGCCCACAGGCGCGCGGTCTCGATGGCGATGTCGGCGCCTTCGCGCCGCAGGAAGTCCTCGTCGCCCGTCGCCCGCACGTACTTGCCGAGCGCGAAGCTGACGTCGGCGTTGATGTGGTACTGCGCGGTGCCGGCGGCGTAGTAGGCCGAGGCCTCTTCGCCGTTGATGGTGCGCCATGGGAACAGCGCTCCGGCCTCGTTGAGCTGCGCGGCGCGTCGGCGCGCCGCCGGGAGCATCTGCACGCGCGCGCGCAGCGCGTTGCGCGCCCACTGCGGCGACGTGTACGTGAGGAACGGGAGCACGTAGATCTCGGTGTCCCAGAAGTAGTGTCCGCTGTATCCCGAGCCGGAGACGCCCTTCGCCGGGACGCCGGTGCCGTCGGCGCGGGCCGACGCCTGTGCGAGCTGGAACAGGCACCAGCGGGTCGCCTGCTGCACGTCGTCGCGGCCGCCGATCTGCACGTCGCTGCGCTCCCAGAACGCGTCGAGCCACTTCTCCTGCTGCCGGAACTGCGTCTCGACGCCCTCCACCGCGACGCGGTCGAGTGAGCGGCGGCAGCGGTCGACGAGCTCGCGCGGGGGGACGCCGCGGGAGGTGTGGTAGCTCACGAGCTTGGTGATGCGGATCGGGACACCGGCCTTCGCCTGCACGCGGAACACGTTCTTGGCGATGTCGGGCTCGACGAGCTGCCGAGCGCTGTACTCGTTCTCGGTCTCGATGATGTGATCGGCGACCACGGCGACCGTCATGCCGGAGTCCGCGACCTGGTACGACAGCGTGGCACGGAGACCGTCCTGCCAGTACTCGGCGGGCTCGAGCACGCGGTCGGCGATCTTCTCGGCCTTCCGGGGGTCGAAGGCGGCCTTCTTCTTCTGCGCCGGGACGGGCGTGCCGGCGTAGACGTTGCCGCCGTCCTGACGGTTGAGCAGCTGGCAGCTGATCGTCACCGGGGCGTCGGAGTTCTCGACCGTGACCTCGAGGCGGAGGATCGCGAGGTGCCGCTCCTCGAAGCTGACGATGCGCTCGTCGCGGATGCGGACGCGCTTGCCGGACGGCGTCTCCCACACCACGAGCCGCTCCAGCACGCCGGTGCGCATGTCGAGGGTGCGCTGGTACTCGCGCACGTCCGCCTCGTCGAAGGACATCGGCTCGTCGTCGACGTAGACGCGCATGATCTTCGCGTCGGGGGCGTTGACGATGGTCTGGCCGACCTCGGCGAAGCCGTAGGCCTGCTCGGCATGACGGATCGGCCACGTCTCGTGAAGACCGTTGATGAAGGTGCCGTGCTCATGCGCACCGCGGCCTTCGATGTGGTTGCCGCGCAGGCCGAGGTAGCCGTTGCCGACGGAGAACAGCGTCTCGCCCACGCCCTCCTCGGAGTAGCTCGTCTCGATGAGACGCCATGGGTCGACGGGGAAGCGGTCGCGGTCGATCATGCGGTCTCCGGGGTGCTGGTGCGGGTGACGGGAAGGAAGGCGTCGAGATCGTCCACGACGACGGTGGCTCCGGCATCGCGCAGGGCTTCAGCGCCCGTGCCGCGGTCGACGCCGACGACGATCGCGAAGCCGGCTGCGGCGGCGGATGCGGCACCCGACGTCGCGTCTTCGACGGCGACGGAGCGGGCGGGGTCGACGCCGAGGGCCGCTGCACCGACGGCGAACATGTCGGCGGCGGGCTTGGAGGCGAGGCCGTCGCGCTCGGCGACGACGCCGTCCACCACGATCCGGAAGAACGAGCGGATGCCGGAGGCGCCGAGCACCTCTTCGGCGTTCTTCGAGCTCGACACCACGCCGAGAGGTACGCCGGCCGCGTGCAGCTGCTCGACGACCGCGAGTGAACCCGAGTACGGTTCGATCCCCTCAGCGCGCAGCGACGCCGCGAACGCCGCGTTCTTGCGATTGCCGATGCCGCAGATCGTCTCGGCCTCGGGGTCGTCGTCCACGTCGCCCCAGGGCACCTCGACGTTGCGGCTCTGCATCAGGCTGGCGACACCGTCGTAGCGCTTCTTGCCGTCGACGAAGTCGTAGTAGTCGGCATCCGTGTAGGGAGGCGTGATGCCCCACCGCTCGAAGACGTCGTCGAAGACGACTTTCCACGCCCGCATGTGCACCTCGGCCGTCGGCGTGAGCACGCCGTCGAGGTCGAAGAGCACACCGTCGGCGTGGAGCAGATCGGGCAGGGCTTCTGGCACAGGAGCCTCCAGGAGAAGAGCGATGGTTGTCCGGCACCTCTCCGTGCCACTGTGCAAGCGTAATGGCGCGCGGCGCGGTCGGGTAACCCCCGCGCGTCATCCGATCAGAGCAGCACGGCGGTCTGACGGGCGATCTGCAGTTCCTCGTTCGTCGGGACCACAAGAACGGTCACGCGTGACGCGTCGGTGGAGATCCGACGGACGCCGCGATCACGTGCCTCGTTGCGCTGCGGATCGACCTCCACACCGGCGAATCCGAGGGTCGCCAGTGCGCCGGCTCGCACGCGCGCGGCGTTCTCGCCGACGCCCGCGGTGAAGGAGATGACGTCGACGCCGCCGAGCTGGGCGATGTAGGCGCCGGCATAGGCGCGCAGTCGGTGGATGTACACCTCGAAGGCGAGAGTCGCCGCCTCCTCCCCCTCGTCGACGCCGGTGAGGATGTCGCGCATGTCGCTGCGCCCGGCGAGGCCGAGAAGTCCGCTGCGACTGTTGAGCAACGTGTCGAGGTCGTCGATCGAGAGCCCGGCGCGACGGGACAGGTGCACGAGGGCGGCGGGGTCGAGGTCCCCGGAGCGCGTGCCCATGACGAGGCCTTCGAGGGGGGTGAGACCCATCGACGTCTCGACCGAGCGGCCTCCGTCGATCGCCGTGACGGAGGCGCCGTTCCCCAGGTGGAAGACGATCTGACGGAGGTCGGCGAGGTCGCGTCCGAGGAACGCGGCGGCCTTCTCGCTCACGTACTGGTGGCTCGTGCCGTGGAAGCCGTAGCGACGCACCCGGTGCTCCACGGCCAGCGCGGCGTCGATCGCGTAGGTGTAGGCGGCAGGCGGCAGCGTCTGGTGGAAAGCGGTGTCGAACACGGCGACGTGCGGCACGTCCGTGAACACGGCCTTCGCGGCGCGGATGCCGGCCAGGTTCGCAGGATTGTGCAGTGGCGCGAGCACGGCGAGCTCATCGATCTGCCGCTCGACGTCGGCGTCGATGCGCGTCGGTGCGAAGAAGCGGGCGCCACCGTGCACGACCCGGTGCCCGACGGCGACCGGTGGGCGCTCCTCCAGCGACGGACCGTGGGCCGAGAACTGCTCGAGCATCACGGCGAACGCGTCATGATGGTCGGCGACGGGCCGTTCGCTGCGGTAGGTCGCGTCGAGCATCGTCGGCACGGCATCCGCTCGCGTCTCCGGGCGCACCGTGTGCGCGACGGGGCTCAGGTCCTGACCGATCCGCTCGATGAGTCCGCCGGCGAGCTCGTTCTCACTGTCGACGTCGATCAGGCTGTACTTCAGCGACGAGGATCCGCTGTTGATGACGAGGATCGCGCTCATGCCGCGCCGCCCTCGGTGCTCTGCGCCTGGATCGCCGTGATCGCGACGGTGTTCACGATGTCGTCGACGAGCGCGCCTCGGGAGAGGTCGTTGATCGGCTTGTTCAGCCCCTGCAGCACCGGTCCGATGGCGACGGCGCCCGCGGAGCGCTGCACCGCCTTGTAGGTGTTGTTGCCGGTGTTGAGGTCGGGGAACACGAACACGGTCGCCCGCCCGGCCACAGCCGAGTCCGGGAGCTTGGCCTTCGCGACGGCGGCATCGGCGGCCGCGTCGTACTGGATCGGCCCCTCCACCAGCAGCTCGGGCGCCCGCTCGCGCACCAGCGCGGTCGCCGCGCGCACCTTGTCGACGTCGGCGCCCGATCCGGACTCCCCCGTCGAGTACGAGAGCATCGCGATGCGCGGATCGATGCCGAACTGGGTGGCCGTCGCCGCGGAGGAGATCGCGATGTCGGCGAGCTGCTCGCTGGTCGGATCGGGGATCACGGCGCAGTCGCCGTAGACCAGCACCCGGTCGGCCAGCGCCATCAGGAAGACGCTGGAGACGACGTTCACCCCGGGCTTCGTCTTGATGATCTCGAACGACGGGCGAATCGTGTGCGCCGTGGTGTGGGCGGCGCCCGAGACCATGCCGTCGGCGAGGCCGAGGTGCACCATCATCGTGCCGAAGTACGACACGTCGGTCACGGTGTCGGCCGCCTGCGCGAGCGTGATGCCCTTGTGTGCCCGCAGCCTCGCGTATTCGGCCGCGAAGCGCTCGACCATCTCGGGATCGGTCGTGCTGAGCACCTGCGCCGCCGTGATGTCGACGCCGAGCTCGATGGCCCGCGCCCGCACCGACGACTCCTCGCCGAGGATGGTCAGGTCGGCGACCTCCCGCGCGAGCAGGGTGGCGGCGGCGCGGAGGATGCGGTCGTCGTCGCCCTCGGGGAGGACGATCCGTCGCCGGTCGGCCCTGGCGCGCTCGATGAGCCCGTACTCGAACATCAGCGGAGTCACGACACGCGACTCCGCCAGCCCCAGCTGCGTGGTGAGCTCGGCGATGTCGACGTGCGTCTGGAACAGCCCCAGCGCGCGGTCGTAGCGCGCGCGGGAATCCGGCGAGATGCGGCCGCGCGTGCCCATGACCCGCACCGCGGTGTCGTACGTGCCCAGATCGGTGGTGATGATCGGCACCGACGACGAGAAGCCGTCGAGAAGGCGCACGATCGGCTCCGGCAGCGGGAAGGGGCCGTTGAGGATGATGCCCGCGATGCGCGGGAACGTGCCCGAGGAGTCGGCGAGCAGGGCGGCGAGCAGCACCTCGGTGCGGTCGGCGGGGATCACCACGACCGCCTCCTCGGTGAGCCGCGGAAGCACGTTCACCATCGACATGCCGGCGACGACGATCGTCAGCGCCTCGCGGCCGAGCCTGTCGTCGTCGCCCTTGAGGAGCTTTCCGTCGACGGCGGCGAGGATGCTGCGGATCGAGGGCGCCACCAGCGCACGGTCCTCGGGGATCGCCCACACCGGCGTCCCGGCCTCGGGTAGGGCTCCGGAGACCTCGGCGATGATGTCGTCGAGGGCTGCGGGATCCGCCCGGTTGACGACGACGGCGAACAGCTCGGCGCGCTCGGCCGCGAGCTCCGACAGGGCGAGCGCGGCGATCTGGCTGACGGCCGACCCGGTGCGCGCCGTCGTGGTGCCCAGCTGCTCGGCCTGGCGCTGCTGGTCGCGTCCGCTGAGCACGAGCAGCACGGGGGCGCCGAGGTTCGCAGCGATGCGGGCGTTGTAGCCGAGCTCGGCCGGACTCGCGACATCGGTGTAGTCGCTGCCGATGATCACGACAGAATCGCACTGCGCCTCGACGGCCTTGAAGCGGGCGACGATGGTCGACAGGGCCGCATCGGGATCGCGGCGGACGTCGTCGTAGGTGACGCCGATGCAGTCGTCGTAATCGAGATGCACGCCGTCGTGCGCGAGCATCAGATCGAGGATCTCGTCGCGTTCGGTGACCGAGCGGGCGATGGGACGGAACACCCCCACCCGCGGAGAGACGCGCATCAAGGCGTCGAGCGCCCCGAGGGCGATCGTGGATTTTCCGGAATGGCCTTCGGCCGAGGTTACGTAGATGCTCCGCGCCACGGGTTCAGCTTAGGCGGGGTCCGCTGTGCAGGAAGCGGACAGGGTATCGACGATCGCGGTGGCGTCCGCCTGGAAGCGTGCGTAGTAGTCGCGGTCGGTGTTGATCTGCACCCGGTGGATCGCGTGCGACGGCTCCAGCGCCTGCCAGTCGGGCAACCGGCCCAACCGCTCGTAGAACATCGTCGCCGCGGACGCGGGATCCATCCGCTGCTCGACGCTGCCCCACCACTCCTGCTGCTGGAAGAGGCCGATGCTGGTCGTGCGCGTGCCGTCGGGGTTGGTGAAGCCGCTGGTCTCCCAGTCGCCGTAGTCGATGTTGCGGAGGCTGCTCTCCCCCATCGCCGTCATCACGCCGAGGATCTGCCCGTCGCGGGCGAACCCCAGAGCGGATGCCGTGCGGATGATGGTCGCGGCATTGTCGAGCTGTTCGCCGCTCCAGCCCTCGATGCCCGCTTCGGGAAACGTCGTCGGGTCGTCCAGGCAGACGGCCTGAGGATCGCGCGCGAGTCCCAGCGGGATGAGCACGAGGAGAGCGACCCCGACCGCCACGGCTCCGGCGCTCACGAGGATCCGGCGCCATATCCGCCGGCGCCGCAGGCGGATCGCGGCGTGACGCCGGGCCCCGGGCTTCCGGCGTCGCGTCGCGGCCTTCTTCTTCCTGGTGGGGCGCTTCGCCGCCTTCCGTGTGACGCGCTGGGCGCTCATGCGGAGAGAGGGGCGCGGTCCGGTCGGCGCCGACGGCCGGCGAGCGCGGCGACTCCTCCGCCGATCGCCCCGAAGAGGTGGCCCTGCCACGACACGCCCTCGGCCGCTCCGAAGACGCCGGCGAGCATCGATCCGCCGTACAGGGCGATGACGATGAGCGCGATCACGGCGTACAGGATGCGGTGCGCGACCCGGCCGGGCATGAAGACGCGCAGAACGACGTAGCCGAAGTAGCCGAACACGAGCCCGGAGGCGCCGACGGTGAGGGTGCCGGGCGCGTTCACGAGCCAGGTGCCGACCCCGCCGATGATCGCGACGATCGCGGTGACCGCCCAGAATCGTCGTGCACCCTCGACGGCGACGAGGCAGCCGAGCGCGAGGAACGGCACGGAGTTCGCGATGAGATGTCCCCAGTTCGCGTGCAGCAGCGGGCCGAGCACGATGCCGCCGAGGCCGGTGACGTCCCACGACCGCAGGCCGAAACCGGTGAAGGAGCCGGGCAGGATCGCGTCCAGCAGCTGCACGAGCCACATCAGCGCGAGCAGCACGACCGGCGACGCGAAGCGCCCGAGCGCGTGGGAAGCATTCGACGTGTTGCGGGGCGGCGTGACGGTCACCTGCTGATTGTCGCAGGCGTTCCCCGGAGACGACTGAGCATGGGCATCCGAGGGGAGATCCTGCGCGAGGGCAAAGAAAATGACCCTCCGCGCACCCAGCAGAGCCCGGTTACCCTTGCTGCGTTTCCGCCCTGGGGGAATTGGCCTGGATGCCGCCACGCGGAGAGCCGACACCCATCCTAGCCCGACCCGCGCGATGACTCGAATCGGGTGCGGTGTCGGCGCCCGCATCCTCAGGGGAACCTGCCAGAGCGGTGCACCCCGCACAGGGTTACGATCGAGTAACGCGCATCGCAGCGCCGACGCGAGAGGGAACGCATGCCAGACAACTCCCCCCGGATCCCGGTGATGATCGACGCTGACCAGTTCGCCGCGCAGACGTCGGCGATCCTGTCCTCGATCGGACAGGTGATCGACGGAAAGCCGGATGCCGTGCGCAGCGCGCTCGTCTGCCTCCTGGCGGAGGGGCACCTCCTGATCGAAGACGTCCCGGGGGTCGGCAAGACCATGCTCGCCCGTGCTCTCGCGGCAAGCGTCGATGCGACGGTGCGTCGCATCCAGTTCACGCCCGACCTGCTCCCCGGCGACGTCACCGGCGTCTCGGTCTACAACCCGGTCGACCGCGAGTTCGAGTTCAAGCGCGGTGCGATCTTCGCCCACATCGTGATCGCCGACGAGATCAACCGCTCCTCACCCAAGACCCAGTCCGCGCTCCTCGAGGCGATGGAAGAGGGGCAGGTCACGGTCGACGGCGCCACGCACCTTCTCCCGAAGCCGTTCCTCGTCGTCGCGACGCAGAATCCGCTCGAGATGGAGGGGACGTACGCACTCCCCGAAGCCCAGCGGGACCGGTTCATGATGCGCATCTCGATGGGGTACCCGGATGCCGCCGCCGAGGCTCTCATGCTCCGCCAGCGCGACGTCGTGAATCCCCTCGCCGCGGTCTCCCCCGTGGCGAACGCGGCATCCATCGCGCAGCTCATCGCCTGGGCGCGTTCGGTGCACGTGGCTCCGGCGCTCGAGGAGTACGCGGTGTCGCTCGCCCAGGCCACCCGCTCCGATCCGAACCTCCACCTCGGTGCGAGTCCGCGCGCGACGCTGCAGCTCGTCCGATCCGCGAAGGTGTGGGCGGCGCTCGACGGTCGCGACTTCGTGATCCCGGATGACATCACCGCGCTGCTGATCCCGGTGCTCGCGCACCGGCTGCTTCCGGCGCGCGGTGCGCATCGTGCCGGCGCGCAGCCGGTCGAGGCCGCACTCACCCAGATCGTGGAACGGGTGCGCGTCCCCGTCGCGACCCGCTCCTGACACGGATCCGCTCATGCGCCGACGCCGAACCCTCACCCTTCGCGGAACGGGCGCGCTCGTCGCGGCTCTCGGGTGCATGATCGCGGCCAACCTCGCCGGCAGCCGCATCCTGCTGTACATCGGTCTGCTGCTCGCCTTGCTGACGCTGTTCTGCGTCGTCGCCGTGCGCGTGCCGCGTCGGTCCGGCACGGTCACGCGGCGCATCTCCACCGATCTGCTCACGGTCTCTGAGGCCTCGCGGGTCACGGTGAGGTTCACGCTCCGGGCCCTGCGCGTGCCGCACGGACTCTGGCACGACGTGCTGCCGGATGCCGTGTCGGGAGACTCGGGCGGAGAGTATCCGCCCGAGAACGGGCAGCTCAGCTATCTCATCACCGGAGTGCGCCGCGGGATCTGGCCCCTCGGCCCTCTCATGCTCCGCACCGTCGATCCGTTCGGCCTCGCCCAGCGCGAGCAGTCCTTCGGCGACACCCGGAGCATCACGGTGGTCCCCGAGATCTTCACGCTCGCTCCCCTCGCGGTCCGAGTGGGCGCTGCGGGCGGCACGGCCCACACCTCGTCCAGCAGACTCGGCCAGGGCAGCGACAACCTGTCCCCGCGCGGTTACATCCCCGGCGACTCCATGCGCCGCATCCACTGGCGGGCGACGGCCCATCGCGGGCAGCTGATGGTGCGGCAGGAGGAAGAGGAGTCCAGTCCCGACGCCGTGGTCGTGATCGATCGCAGCAGCCGGCACTGGGACCTTCCGGGCGCCGATGCCGATCCCGCCTTCGAGGCAGCGGTGTCGCTGTGCGCCTCGTCCGCCGTCCACCTGGCGTCCGAGGGATACAGCGTCGACGTGATGGACAGTGCCGGCGGGCTCCTGGGCACGCTGCGCGGCCATGAGGACGACCGCGACGGGCTGCTCGTCGCCCTCGCCACGGTCGGTCCCCGCGGTGACAGCCGTGATCTCGCGACGCTCATCGGCGGAACGCCGCCCGGACCGCTCGTGTACATCACGGGCCGTCTCGACGAGGAGGACGCGGCGCTGCTGCGCCCGTCCGGTGCGGCCGCGCCCATGCTGTTCAGCACCGAGCTGCTCCCCGGGGCCGCGGACGCGGCGAGGCAGCACGGCTGGACCGTGTCGCCCCTCGGCGCGGACGTCGCCGAAGCGTGGGAGGACGCGGTCTCCGCGCGGATCGGAGTCGGCGATGTTCCGGGCTGAGAGCGCACGCGCGACGGCGGGCGCGCCGCCTCGCACGCCGCCTCGCTGGCACCGTGACCGCGACGACCCGTCGGGTGTCGTCGCGCCGGGCGCGCTGGCCGCCGTGGCGGCCTTCGTGGCGATGTGGCCGTTCACCTCCGTCATCGAGGCGGGCGAGTGGTCGCTCACCGTCGTGCTCGTCGTCGTCACGACGGTGGGATCCGGGATGCTGATGCGGTGGCTGCTGCGGCGGCAGCGTCCGTGGCTGCGCGACCTGGCGACGTTCGCCGTGCAGATCGTGGTCGCGGTCGCCGTGGTGACGCAGCTCATCGCCGGCGACACCGCGTTCCTCGGCCTCTTCCCCACGTCGGCGACGGTGTCGGTCTTCGCGGCGCTCGGAGCATCGGCCGGAGAGCAGATCGTCTTCGGCACCGCTCCCCTCGACTCCTCGCCCGGGCTGGCGGCACTCATGGGAGCCGGATTCGCCGTCGTCGCGATCCTCCTCGATCATCTCGTGGCGCACCGCTCCGCCGTCATCGCCGCCCTGCTGACCGGGTCGATCGGCGCGATCCCGATGATCGTCACCCTCGGTGATGTCAACGTCGTCTGGTTCGCGATGTTCGGCGTGCTCGTGCTCGTCCTGTTCCGTTTCACCGCGCGACGGCATCCGCTCTCCCCTCGACGATCCGCCACCTCGATCGCCGTCGCCGTCGGCGCGGCGGCGCTCGCGGCGACGGTCGCGATCGCCCCGGCGCTCCCTGTGGCCGCGAATCTCGCCGGCACCGGTGTCGGGGTCACCGTCGACGCGTCGCTGCGCCTCGGCGACGACCTGCGCCAGCCGAATCCGGTCGAGGTGCTGACCGTCGCGGCGAAGGGAGACATCGCCCCGTACCTGCGCCTCACCACACTGTCGCGCTTCGACGGTCGCGTCTGGCAGCCGGACCGCGGCGACCTGCAGTCGCAGCGCGACGGCTTCGGCGAGCCGGAGTGGGGCGCGGACATCGCGACCGAGGAGCAGACGACATCGATCCGCATCCTCCGCATGTCGAGCTCCTGGCTTCCGGTGCCGTATCCGGCGACGGACGTGCAGGGCGTGGGCGGCACCTGGCGGGTGGCGGTCGACAACCGCACGCTCGTCTCGCGCAGTGCGGACGCCGCCGGCAACGACTACACCGTCAGCTCCTCGCGGGTCATCCCGACCCTCGAGCAGATCCGTGCCCTCGACGCGGCGGAGCCCGTCGCCGATCCCGACGAGGAGCCGGTGGAACTGCCCGGCATCATCGCCTCGCTCGCTGCTGAGGTCACGGCGGACTCCGGCACCGACTACGACCGTCTCGTCGCCCTGCAGACCTGGTTCCGCTCAGAGTTCCAGTACTCGCTGGAGACCCCGGTGGAAGAGGGCTTCGACGGCACCGGCGCGGAAGCCGTCGCGCAGTTCCTCGATGAGCGGTCCGGCTACTGCGTGCACTTCGCGGGCGCGTTCGCGCTGATGGCGGAGAGCCTCGGGATGCAGACGCGCATCGTCGTCGGCTACCTCCCCGGTTCGCTGACCGATGAGAAACGCGGCGAGGAATCCGTGTTCTCGGTGTCGAGCGACCAGCTGCACTCCTGGCCCGAGGTGCTGTTCCCCGGGGTCGGCTGGATCCCGTTCGAGCCGACCGCATCGCTCGGCGTACCGACCGCGTTCCGCGCGGGAACGGTCGACGGCAGCGGAACCGGCGGATCTGCGACTCCGGCACCGACCGCGGCCCCGCAGACCGAGGAGACTCAAGGTCCCGAGATCGACCGCGGCGACGCCGGAGCGGATCCCGGGGCGACCGGAGAGCTGCGCAGCCTCGACCCGATGCCCGTGGTGCTCACGGTCGCCGGTGTGCTCATCCTGCTGCTGCTGCCCGCCCTGATCCGGCGAACCGAGCGCGGGTTGCGTCTGCGCCGCGCCCGGCGCGGAGACCCCGCGGCGGTGTGGGCCGAGCTGCGCGACACTCTGCTCGATCTGCAGCTGCCGATGTCCGATGCGGACACCCCGCGGATGAGGGCGGCGGAGCTGGTGCGGCAGAACGACGTGGACGCTGCGGCGATGAAAGAGCTGACGGATGCCGTCGAGCGGGCGAACTATGCGCGCTCGGACGCAGAGCCCGTCGATCTCGCCGCACCGCTGAGCACGGTGCTCACGCGTCTGCGCCGCAGCGTCGATCGCCCGATGCAGGTGCGCGCCGTGCTCCTGCCCCGCTCGCTGTTCGCGACCCGGAACCCCGGCACCGCCGCGACGGCCTGAGCGACGTTCAGGCCGCGTGCGCGGCGCAGGGCACGGACTCGCAGTCGTCGCACACGACGAACTGCGCGCGACAGGACGGGTCGGGGCAGTTGGCGGTGCGCTTCGTCGCCGCGCCGCAGCCGACGCATTCTCCGACGACCTGCGCGTGGTCGGAGAAGTCGACCGAGCCGCGCCCGTCGAACACGTAGAGGGACCCCTCCCACAGGCCGTCGTCGCCGTACTTCTCGCCGTAGCGGACGATCCCGCCCTCGAGTTGATAGACCTCACCGAAGCCGCGCGCGGTCATCAGGCTCGAGAGCACTTCGCAGCGGATGCCGCCGGTGCAGTACGTGACGACCGGCTTGCCCTTGAGGTCGTCGTACTCCCCGGAGTCGAGGAGCTGCACGAAGTCCCTGGTGGTCTCGGTGTCGGGCACCACCGCGCCGCGGAACCGCCCGATCTGCGCCTCGAGCGCGTTGCGCCCGTCGAAGAACACGACGTCGTCGCCGCGCTCGTCCATGAGTTCGTGCAACGCCTCGGGCGTGAGTCTCGTGCCACCCCCGACGACGCCGTTCTCGTCGACCTGCAGTTCACCGGGAGCGCCGAACGACACGATCTCGTCGCGCACCTTGACGCTGAGCTTGGGGAAGTCGAGGCTGCGCTCGTCGGCATCCAGCCCGGTGCCCTCGCTCCACTTGATGTCGGCGTCCGCGAAGGGCGCGTACGAGCGGAAGGATCGCGCCCACTTCTTCACCGCGCGCACATCACCGCCGAGCGTGCCGTTGATGCCGTCCTTCGAGATGAGCACGCGCCCGCGCAGACCGAGCGCCTCGCCGAGGTCGCGTTGCCAGAGCCGGATGGCCTCCGGGTCGGCGAGCGGGGTGAAGGCGTAGAACAGGACGATCTTCGGGGTTGCCACCCGGCGATTTTACGCGGTCTTCCTCCGCCGACCCGAACACCGCGGAACTGCTCCTTCACGTCGCGGTTGTCGTGTGAGGGCGGCGTCGCGTGCCGCAGTGGATGTTGAGCGTGGCGGCAGCTTCACGACACAACCCGCGTGCGTCAGACGGGGAAACGGAGAGCTGTCGAGCCACCCGCGCGGCCGCCACCTCGAGCGTGCTCGAGGTCTGGACAACGGCCACCACCGTTGCAGTGATCGGCGACAGCAGCCGGCGGCGCGGAGTCCCGGTGTCAGCGAGCAAGAATCCGTCCGCCGTCTCGAGCAGGAAAGGGTCCGTGGTCAGCGGTGCGGCGTCTGCGAGGCGATCGTCGACAGGCGACCAGCCGAAGCCCGAGATCTTGACGGCCGAGAGCCGGAGCATCTTCATGAGGTCCGTCGCGAAGAGGTACCGCCCGATCGATTCGCGGGTCTCGAGATCGGCGGCGAGCTCCTCTCGCGTCGCCATGTCTCCCCACGCCGCGACACCGGGGAGAGGGGCGGCGAGCACGGTCGGCAATTCCTCGAAGGTACCGATGACTTCGCCTCGCATGCCGACGCTGACCCTTCCGTCGGAGCGAACCCTGATGGCGCTCGGAGTCAGGCGCTCACGCGGGTTCATCAGAGCGGCGCGATCTGCGAGGAGCACCCGCGGGTCGATCAGGGCCGACGGGAACACGCCCGTGTCACGAGCGATCTCGGCATCCGTCAGGAAGGCGTACCACCCGGCGGCGTCGAGCAGGCACACCGCTGTCGGGCCGACGATCTGAACGAACACCGCAGCGACGTAGTCCTGCACCTCGACGGACGTCTCCCCGAGGAACAGCTCGTCGCCGATCTCATCCAACGCGCCGCGGTAGCGGACCGCGCGAGCAGGCCCTTCGTACCGGCCGCTGGTCTCCGGCAGAAGGACCACGTCATCGCGGCCGGCCACTTCGCGGATGCCCTCTGTCGGGGCTCCGCTCTCCACGAGGAATACCCGGGAGTACTCTTCGCGCTGTCCGGTGATCCATTCGCGTATCGCCCGCGCTCCGACCTGCTCTGATTCAGTTGACCGTCCGCCGTCTCGCATCACGCGACTTCCCGCTGGTTCGCGTCGTCGGACTTCCGGCGGGCACCGTCGCCCGTCATCGGCGGCGCCCCGCTCGCGTGAGGGATGGAGTCGACCGGAGGAGTTCTCGACGTTGACGGTGCGGTGACGAAGTCGGCAGGCCTCGCGACCTGAGGCCGCTCTGCCGGCGGCCGGCCGCCCCGGTGCTGCGCGACAGCGGTCCCCGCGTGGTGAACCCGTCTCGCCGACGTCGCTGATCTCATGTCGATTCGTCCCCCAGAAGACGCGCCGGGACAGCGAAGACATCATCCGGTCGACTCTTTCGCATCCCCATGCGAGGACTTTACGTCCTCACCTGAGGATAGAGATTTCATCCATCGAGTGCAATATTTCAGCCGCAGCGCCGCGGTGGAGGAAGCGGGCGCCGCGGAGATCTCAGCTCGCGCGGAATCGCGGGCCGTGAGGATCGAAGATCACGCCCGAGATCTCGTCGAGGCCGAGCACCGGGAATCGCGAGACGGCGCCGACCTTCTCCGCACTGGCCAGGACGAAGACATCGGCGCTGCGTGCCGCGAGTGCGCGCTTCGTCACCGCATCATCGAGATCTCCGGTCGTCAGTCCGTGCACGGGGTCGACCCCGGTCGCACCGAGGAAGAACACATCCGCGGCGAGTCGGGCGATCGCCTCCTGCGCCAGCGCTCCTCCCGACACGGAGGAATGCCTGCTGAGCTCGCCGCCGATCATCAGGACTCGGGCGGAGGAGTGCTCCAGGGTGGTCAGCGCGACGGCGGGACTCGGGGTGATGACGGTCAGGTCGGCGCCGTGCGGCAGCATCCGCGCCATCGCCAATGTGGTCGTCCCGGCATCCAGGATGATCGTCGACCCGGGATGGATCATCGAGACGGCCGCTCGGGCGACCCTCTCCTTGCTTTCGGTCGCCACGCTCAGTCGCTGCTCGACAGGAGCGTCGGCGGCCGGCACGGGCAGCGCGCCGCCGTACACGCGGATGCACAGGCCGGCCTCAGCGAGTTCGCGCAGATCGCGACGGATCGAGTCCTCCGACACGCCCAGTTCGGCGGCGACCGCCTTTGCGACGACGCGACCCTCCGCCGAGAGGATCCCACGGAGATGGTCCTTGCGCTGCACACTCAGCATTCACACTTCTTCCTGTTATTGCACGTTGTTGCATGGTTAACGCTACTGTGTCTCGCATGAAGAAACCACTCCTGATCCTGATCGCCGGCCCCTACCGCTCCGGGACGGGCGGCGACCCCGCCGCGATCGGCCGCAACCTCGAGCGCCTCGAGACCGCCGCGGCGCCCATCCACCGGCTCGGCCACGTGCCCATGATCGGCGAATGGGTCGCGCTGCCGACACTCCGCGGGCTCGACGACACCGAGACCGCGGACAACGACGTGATGTACGAGACGGCCGCCCGCCTCCTGCAGCACTGCGATGCCGTCCTGCGACTGCCGGGCGAATCGGCCGGCGCCGACACGGACGTCGCGATCGCACGCGAGCGCGGTCTGCCCGTGTATCGGAGCGTCCAGGAGATCCCCGCCGCCTGACCCGGTCACGCGGCACCCGGCCGATCGGATAAGATGAACAGGTTGTTCCTGGTGACGTGTCCGAGCGGCCGAAGGAGCACGCTTGGAAAGCGTGTGTTGTGCAAGCAACCGCGGGTTCGAATCCCGCCGTCACCGCCACGACCGAAGGCCCTGATTCTCTTGAGAACCGGGGCCTTCTTCGTTCCCTCGACCGGCGTTCGCCGCATTCCGACCGATTCTCGTAGGAGTTCGGCCGCGACGCTAATCTGGGCGGATGTATGGGGAGCGACTTGAGCGATGGTCCAAAGCCGTTGAATGGCCCCTGACGATTTCCGCGCTCGTATTCTTCGTCGCGTATGCGAGTCAGATCATCACAAGCCCCGAGGGCGCGTGGGGAGCGGTTGCGGAAGCGACGATCTGGATCACCTGGGGGATGTTCCTCGTCGACTATCTGGTGCGGCTCACGATCACGGAGCACAGATGGCGGTGGTTCTACCGGCACCTCCTCGACCTCGCCATCGTGGCTCTTCCCATGCTCCGGCCGTTGCGCCTGATGCGATTCCTCACCGTCGTCGCCCTCGTGCAGCGTTCCGCCGGCAATGTCCTGCGGGGTCGAGTCGCGATCTATACGATCGGCGCTGCCCTTCTGATCATCGTCATCGCCGCCCTCGCCGTGCTCGACGCCGAGCAGGGCGCAGGCAACATCGACACCTTCGGCGAAGCCCTCTGGTGGGCATTCGTCACCATGACGACGGTCGGCTACGGCGACTACTTCCCTGTCACCTTCACCGGGCGGGTGGTCGCCGCGGGCCTCATGGTCGGCGGGATCGCGTTGATCGGAGTCGTCACCGCGACACTCGCCTCCTGGATCGTGGAACGCGTCTCGCTCGACTCCTCCACCGCGGCAACGGCGACCGCGGATCAAGTCGAAGCACTGCGTCGAGAACTGGGCGAGGTGCGGGCGATGCTGGAAGCCGCCGGAGACGAGAAGTAGTCGCTGCTCACCCGGGGCATGTCGTGATGGGCGTTTCGTTCCGGTTCAGCCGGCCTCGTCGAACTTCACGCCGTACATGTGCCCGGAGCCGGGAAGCCGCACCATGCCGAGGCGCTCGTAGAAGGCGGCCGCACCGGTGTTGTTCGGGTCGATGCCGAGGTGCAGTCCACGCACTCCCCGACGGGTGAGCTCGGCGAACAGTGTCTCCATGAGGCGGCGGCCGAGCCCCTGCCCCTGCGTCTCAGGGAGCAGGTCGATGTGCAGGTGCGCGGGATACTCGGCCGCGTTCGGCTCGATCCCCGGCATCCGCTCGTAGCCGTACTCGATCATCTTCTCTTCGCGGGTCGCGGGCTCTTCCACGCGCGGGAAGCGCTCCCGGAGCGGCGGCCACCACTCGTCGCGGAACCAGGTGTAGAAGGCGTCGGTGTCGTCGGTCGCCACGATATAGCCGATCGTGCGTCCGTCGTCGGTCTCCACTACCCAGGCGAGGTCCGGATGCCGTTCGACATAGGGCACCGCGAAGAGGTCGCCCCAGAGATCGTCGTCCGAGAGGATGCCGGATGCATCGGCCCCGGCATCCGCCGTCTTCACGCAGATCTCGGAGAGCGCGGGGCGATCCGAAGGGCGATACGGGCGGATGTGCGACACGGAGACTCCTCGATGAATCGGAAGTCTCAGCCTATCGGCGCCTCGATGGCCTGCTCGCGACGCTGCCGCACCCACGGCAGCAGCCAGGCGGCGAGCACCAGCACGACGCCGGCGCCCACGAGAGCGCCGCCGAGCGTGTCGCTCGCCCAGTGCACCGACAGGAAGGTGCGCGAGAGCGCCATCGCAAGGATCCAGAGAACGCCGACGATGGCCGTCCAGACCCGGGGGAAGAGCACCCACAGCACGAGTGCGATGGTCGCGGCGTTCGCGGTGTGCCCGGACGGGAACGATCCGTAGTCGCTCACGACCAGCATGTCTTCGGGTCGCGCCCTGCCGAAGATCTCTTTGAGCAGCTGCACGGCGCCGGCGCTCAGCGCGAAACAGACGGCCGCGAACACGGCGCTTCGCCAGCGCCGTGCGAGCAGCAGGGCGACGATCGCGAGGAGCGGTATCCCGAGGATGGCCACCCATCCGCCGCCGATCCAGTTCAGGACCAGGGCGAACGAGTACATCCCGTCACTGCGGATGCTCTCGATGAGCTCGTTCCACCAGCGGTCGAACCCGGGAGTCTCGGTGTACGCGTACACCACGAAGGCGCCGAGAGCCGTAGCGAGCACGAGGCACGCGACGCCCCACCACAGCAGCATCCGTCTGTTCATCGTTCCATCATGGCCGACGAACCCTGTGGACTCAGGGAGTGAGCATCCCGACGGTGCGTGGCCGCACGATCAGCCACAGCGAAAGGATCCCGATCGTGGCACAGCCGACCATGACCGAGGCCATGGTGGTCGCCGTGATCCCGGCATCCCGCGAGATCCAGCCGACGACCGGCGAGATGAGTCCGGCGACACCGAAGTTCGTCGCCCCGAGGATCGATGCGGCGGTTCCTGCCGCCTTGCCGTGCCGGTCGAGTGCCAGCACCTGCACGTTCGGGAAGGTGAACCCGCACGCGGTCATGAACACGAAGAGCGGGATGACCGTTCCCCAGAGGCCGAGACCGAGCTGGTCGGTGACGATGATCGCGACACCCGCCGTCAGCAGCACCGCCGTCGAGAAGGCCAGCACCCACTGCGGCCCGAAGCGCGCGGCGAGGCGGGACGCGACCTGCACACCCGTGACCACGCCGAGCGAGTTGACCGCGAACAGCAGGCCGTACTGCTGCGCGTCGAGTCCGTGCGTCTCCTGGAACAGGAACGGCGAGGCCGAGAGGTAGGAGAACAGCCCGGAGAAGCTCATGCCGCCGATGATCAGCACACCGATGAACACGCGGTCCGTGAGCACCGACTTGTAGCGCTGCAGCATCGTCGCACCACCGCGTCCGCCCTGACGACGCGCGACGGGCAGAGTCTCGGGCACGAAGATGATCGCCGACAGCAGCATGATCACTCCGTAGGCCGCGAGCACACCGAAGATGCCCCGCCACGGCATGAGCGTCAGCAGCCACGAGCCGATCAGCGGCGCGATCACCGGGGCCACGCCCGACACCAGCGCGAGCCGCGACAGCATCACGACCAGACGTCGTCCGCCGAACAGGTCGCGCACGATGGCCATGGCCACGACGCCGCCGGCCGCGGCGCCGATGCCCATCAGCACGCGGGCGGCGCTGAGCAGACCGAGGTCCGGCGCGAACGCGGCCGCGAGGCTGGCGAGCACGTGCAGCGCGGTGACGGTGATCAGCGGCACGCGTCGCCCGACCTTGTCGCTGAGCGGACCGACCACGAGCTGGCCGACCGCGAAGCCGATCATCGTGCCGGTGAGCGTCAGCTGGATCGCGGCGGACGTGGTCTGGAAGTCCTGCTCCAACACCGGGAACGCCGGCAGGTACAGGTCGATCGTGAACGGCCCGAGCGCCGTGAGGGCACCGAGAAGGATGATGTACAGGGTGCGGCGACCATGCGAGATGGCGTCGCCCGGGTGCAGCATGATCGGCGCGGTCGCCGGGTTGCTCCCGAGCGTGCGGATCGCGCCGGTGGCCGTGGACGTGCGGATGCTGCCCGTCACGGTGCGGATGCTGCCGGTCGAGGTGCGGATGCTGCCGGTCTCAGTGGGCTCGGGCTGCGGGGTCGTCGGGATGGAGTCAGTGCGTGGAGCGTCGGACACGACGGTCCTTCCGGAGGTCAGGCGTGGGGCGCGCGAGATCGAAACGATTCGACCGGGGAAGCACCCATGCTATCGGAGGACGTCTCCGTCCGCACCGCCGAGATCGCCGAAGAGGCGTCCCGAAGGGTCAGCGACCGATGCTCGCGAGCCCCTGCTCGAGGTCCGCGATCAGGTCGCTCGCATCCTCGATGCCGACCGAGAGACGCACCACGTTCTCCGGCACCGCGAGCGGCGTGCCGCGCACCGATGCATGGGTCATGTCGGAGGGGTAGCCGATCAGCGATTCCACGCCGCCGAGCGATTCGGCGAGCGCGAACAGCGAGGTGCTCTCGGCGAAGGCGCGGGCCGCGTCGCCGCCGGCGGCGAGGCCGAGCGACAGCATGCCGCCGAACCCGCTCATCTGCTTCGCGGCGATGTCGTGCCCCGGGTGCGAGGCGAGGCCGGGGTAGAACACCTCGGTGAACTCCGGACGATCGGTCGCCCACTCCGCGATCGCCTGCGCGTTCTCGGAGTGCTGGCGCATCCGCACCGCGAGCGTCTTGATGCCGCGGGTCGTCAGCCAGGCGTCGAGCGGGGCCGAGACCGCGCCGACGGCGAACTGCTGGAACTTGATCTGGTCGAAGTAGCGGTCGTCGCCGAACACCACCGCGCCGCCGAGCACGTCGGAGTGTCCGCCGAGGTACTTCGTGGTGGAGTGCACCACGAAGTCGGCACCGAGAGAAAGGGGCAGCTGCAGAGCCGGGGACGCGAACGTGTTGTCCACGACCAGGAGGAGGCCCGCCTCGTGCGCGATCTCGGCGATCAGCGCGATGTCCACGACCTTCAGCAGCGGGTTGCTCGGCGTCTCCAGCCAGACGATCTTCGTCTCGGGGCGGATGGCCGCGCGGAGAGCATCGACGTCGGCGAGCTCGATGGTGCTCGTCTCGATGCCCCAGGGCGCCAGCACCTTGGTGAGCAGGCGGTAGGTGCCGCCATAGACGTCGTTGCCCAGCACCACATGGTCACCCGGCTTCAGGATGCCGCGCAGCAGCGCGTCCTCCGCGGAGAGCCCCGAGGCGAACGACAGCGCGGCGGTGCCGCCCTCGAGAGCGGCGACCTGCGTCTCGAGCGACGAGCGCGTGGGGTTGCCGGAGCGGTTGTACTCGAACCCCTGGCGCAGTCCTCCCACGCCGTCCTGCACGTGCGTGGAGGCCTGGTAGATCGGCGGGATGATCGCACCCGTGGTCGGGTCGGGCGCCTGACCGGCGTGGATGGCTCGGGTGGCGAAGGAGTGCTCGGGCATTACCTCAGCCTACGTCCCGCCTCCCGGGGGCGGCCGGGCCTGTTACGCCGCGCGTCAGCGCGACAGGTACGAGAGCAGATCCTGACGGGTGAGCACCGTGTGCGGCTTGCCGTCTTCGGTCACGAGCAGCGCATCGGCATCCGCGAGCGCGGCGCGCGCCTGCGCCACCGACGTGTGGATGCCGACGAGCGGCAGCCGCTCCCCCACGTGCGCGCCGAGTGCATCGGTCGGCTGCGCCTCGCCCCGGAACAGCAGGTCGAGCAGTCCCTTCTCGTCGACGGTGCCGACGACCTCGCCCATCATCACGGGGGGCTCGGCGCTGAGCACGACGAGCTGCGAGACGTCGTACTCGGTCATCATCCCGATCGCCTCGAGCACGGTGTCGGTCGGGTGGGCGTGCACGAGGTCGGGGATGCCGGCGCTCGGACCCTGCGCCTGGCGCTGAGTGCGGGCGGCGAGCACGTCGGCGACGGTCTCCCCCTCCTCCACCTCGCTGAAGCCGTAGGAGCGCATCCATCCGTCGTTGAAGATCTTGGCGAGGTAGCCGCGGCCGCCGTCCGGCAGGAGCACCACCATCACGGTGTCCGCGGGCAGGTCGCGCGCGATGCGCAGGGCGCCGACGACCGCCATGCCGCTGGACCCGCCGACGAGGATGCCCTCTTCGCGTGCGAGACGGCGCGTCATCGAGAACGACTCGGCGTCGCTCACCGCCACGATCTCGTGCGGCACGGTCGGATCGTACGAGCCGGGCCAGATGTCCTCGCCCACGCCCTCGACGAGGTACGGGCGTCCGGTGCCGCCGCTGTAGACGCTGCCCTCCGGGTCGACGCCGACGATGCGCACCCGCTCGTCGGACACCTCGCGGAGGAATCGCCCGGTCCCGGTGATCGTGCCGCCCGTGCCGACGCCGGCCACGAAGTGCGTGACCTTCCCGTCGGTGTCGCGCCAGATCTCGGGTCCGGTGGTCTCGTAGTGGCTGCGCGGACCGTTCGGGTTCTCGTACTGGTTCGGCTTGAAGGCGCCGGGGATCTCGCGGGTGAGCCGGTCGCTCACGCTGTAGTACGACTCGGGGCTGTCGGGTGCCACCGAGGTCGGCGTCACCACGACCTCGGCTCCATAGGCCCGCAGCACGTCGATCTTGTCGTCGCCGACCTTGTCGGGCAGCACGAACACGCACTTGTACCCACGCTGCTGCGCGACGAGCGCGAGCCCGACACCGGTGTTCCCGCTGGTCGGCTCGACGATCGTGCCACCCGGCTTCAGGTCGCCCGCGGCCTCGGCCGCGTCGATGATGCGCGAAGCGATGCGGTCTTTGGACGAACCGCCGGGGTTCATGTACTCGAGCTTGACCAGCACCGTGCACGCGACGCCCTCGGTGACGTGCTGGAGCTTCACGAGGGGCGTGTCGCCGACGAGGTCGACGATCGAGTCTGCGTACTTCATGACTTCAGGGTACGGGGACGGATGCCGCGGGTGGTGCTGTGTTGCACCACCCGCGGCATCCGTCCCTCAGCCCTTCGTGGAACCCGCCAGGAGCCCTCGGACGAAGAACCTCTGCAGCGAGAAGAACACGATCAGCGGAACGATGATCGACACGAACGCACCGGCCGTGAGCAGGTACCAGCCTTCTCCGCGGCCCGTGATCTCGGCGAGCACCTTCGTGATCGGCGAGGCGGCGCCGTCGGCGAACACCAGCGCGACGATCAGGTCGTTCCACACCCACAGGAACTGGAAGATCGCGACCGACGCGATCGCCGGCATCGTCAACGGCAGCACCACGCGGAAGAAGATCTGCCCGCGCGAGGCGCCGTCGACGCGCGCGGCCTCGATGATCTCTCCCGGGATCTCCGACATGAAGTTGTGCAGCAGGTAGATCGCCAGCGGCAGCGCGAACATGGTGTGGGCGAACCAGACCTGCGCATAGCCACCCGCGACGTCGAGCCCCAGGGTCACCTGCACCCCGAAGAGGTTGATCCCTCGGGAGAACGACGACAGCAGCGGCACCAGGGCCATCTGGATGGGCACGATCTGCAGCGCGAACACGAAGATGAACAGCGCGTTGCGTCCCTTGAACTCGATCCACGAGAAGGCGTATGCGGCCATCGCCGCGATCATCAGGGGGATGATCGTGGCCGGGATCGTGATCACGATCGAGTTGAAGAACGACTCGAGGATCGTCAGCTGGGTCGTGCCGGACTGCAGCACGGCCGCGTAGTTGTCCAGCGTCAGCTGCGGGTTGGTGAAGAACGTCCACCAGCCGGTCGTCTCGATCGCGTCCCGCTCGCGGAACGACGAGACGAACAGCCCGACCGTCGGGATCGTCCACAGCACGGCGATGACGATCGACGCGACGGTCGCCCACGGCCGGCTGAGACGCTTGCGCGCACGCCCGGCGGAGGCTTCGAACCTGCTGCCGGTCGTGATCGCTCTCGTGCTGGCCGGGGTCTCTGACTTCACGGTGTCGGTCATCGGATCTCCCGCTGCTTCTTGATCTGGCGCGCGTTGTAGATGACGATCGGCAGCACCAGGATGAACAGGATGACGGAGAGCGCAGCACTGCGTCCCGCCTCGAACTTCGAGAACTGCGTGTACATCTCGTTCGCGAGCACCGATGTGCCGTAGTTGCCGCCGGTCATCGTGCGCACGATGTCGAAGACCTTCAGCGAGGCGATCGAGATCGTGGTCAGCACGACGATGAGTGCCGGTCGGATCGACGGGATCGTCACCGACCAGAAGCGCTCCCAGGCGTTGGCGCCGTCGAGTTCGGCCGCTTCGAGGAGCTCGGCCGGCACGCCCTTGATGGATGCCGAGAGCACGACCATGGCGAAACCGGTCTGCACCCAGATCAGCACCACGATGAGGGCGAGGTTGTTCCACGGGCCGTTCAGCAGGAACTGCTGCGGCTGCCCGCCGAACCAGACCAGGATCTGGTTGAGCAGGCCGATCTGCTCGAACTCACCACCGCGATACGCGTACACGAACCGCCAGATGATGCTGGCGCCGACGAACGAGATCGCCATCGGCATGAACACCAGGAGCTTGTAGACCTTCTCGCCGCGGGTCTTGTCGATGAACACGGCGTAGGCGAGGCCGATCAGCGTCGAGAGCGTCGGCACGAGCAGCACCCACACGATCGTGTTGACGACCGAGCTGACACCGTCGGACTGCGTGAAGATCCAGAGGTAGTTCGAGAAGCCGACGAAGTTCTGCCCCGTCGAGTTCCAGAACGACGCGTACACGGTCTGGATCGACGGCAGGATCAGGCCGGCCAGGAGCAGCAGCATCGCCGGCGCCATGAAGGCGACCAGCTGGATCAGGTATCCCGCGCCGTCGCGGGAGCGGTAGTCGAGGAAGAAGAACAGTGCGCCGACGGCGACGGCCACTCCCATCGCCCAGTAGTAGGAGTTGAAGAACCACATCACCGCGAGCGGGATGAGCAGGCACATCGCGAGGCGGATGACGGTGTAGACCGCACCCTTGCGCGGCGCGATGTCGACGAGAAGCAGGATCACCACCACGACCACCGCGAATGCGATGACCACGGCGACGGCCTGGAGGATCGGCGGCAGCGCCCCGATCCATTGGAAGAACACAGTCGCGTTCACGGATTCCCCTTCATGAGACGGAGCTGATCAGCGGCCCGAGCGACGTTGCGCGGACCGGGTGTGAGAAGGAGGGCCGCCCACCCGGGCGGCCCTCCTCATGCGATCAGCTGGAGGGCCAGCCGGTCTGGATCTGCGTCAGCACCTCGTCGGTGGAGGTGCCGTTCACCCAGGCCACGATGCCCTTCCAGAACGTGCCCGAACCGACCGCACCCGGCATCTGGTCGGATCCGTCGAAGCGGAACGTCACCTCGTCGTCCTGGAGGAGCTTGATCGACTCCTGCAGGATCGGGTCCTCGACCACGTCGAGGTCCACGCCCTTGTTGGCCGAGGTCACGCCGCCGAGAGCGAGGCGGCTGTTCGCCCACTCGGGGCTGGACAGGTACTCCAGCACCTTCTGCGTCGCCTCGTCGTCGCTGAACGCGCCGACGATCTCGCCACCACCGGTGATGAGCGTCTCGTCCGGGCTCGAGCTCGGAGTCAGGAACGCCCACACGTCGCCGTCCTCGGCGAAGTTCGTGCCCTCGGGGAAGAAGCCCGAGAGGAACGAGGCCTGGTGCGTCAGCGCGCACTCGCCGCTGGCGACCTTGCCTGCCACATCGCCGAACGCGGTCGAGTTGATCGAGCGCACGTCACCGAAGCTGGCGTTGACGTACTCCGGGTTGAGCAGGATCTCGCCGGTCGCGTCGAACGCTTCCTTGATCTGCGGGTCGGTGAACGGGATCTCGTTCTTGACCCACTGGTCGTAGACGTCGGGGCCCGCGTTGCGGAGCACGAGGTCCTCGATCCAGTCCGTGCCCGGCCACCCGGTCGCGACGCCCGACTCGAAGCCGGCGCACCACGGGGCCGCGCCGCTCTTCTCCTTGATCGTCTGGGTGAGCGTCAGCAGCTCGTCCCACGTCGTGGGCTCTTCGACGCCCCACTCGGCGAACTTGGTCGGCGAGTACCAGATCCATCCCTTGACGCTCGCCATCAGCGGCGCGCCGTAGAAGGTGCCGTCGTAGGTGCCGAAGTCGATCCAGCCCTGGGTCCAGCCCTCTTCGGCGTTCTTCTTGACGGCATCCGGAGCGGGCTTCAGCAGGTCGCGCGACGCGTAGTCGGCGAACAGACCCGGCTGCGGGAAGATCGCGATGTCGGGCGGGTTGCCACCCTGTGCGCGGGTGCCGAGCTGGGTCTCGAAGTCCTGGCTGCCCTCGTACTTGATGGTGATGTCGTTCTCCTTCTCGAAGTCCGCCCAGGACTGCGCGAGGAGTTCGGCCTCTCCTTCGACGATCGTGCCGTAGATCGTGACGGTGTTGTCTCCGCCTCCACCGCCTCCGCCGCCTGAGGGGGCACCGCCGGGAGCCCCGCATCCGGCGAGCGCGACGCCCGCGACCCCCAGCAGGGCGAGCGGCACCAGCCGCCGTGAACGCTGTGACAGAGCCATGTGAATTCTCCTCTTCGAGTACAGGGTCCCGCTTCGACAGACGCCACCCCCGGCGTCGTTCGGGAACCGATTCCAGGCCAACCTACTGGGCTTCGGCTCCCCCGCACAATAAGCAAGGGTCACAAGCTGACAACCTTTCGCGCCCGCTCGTCCACGCGGATGGGAGCGCTCCCTCAACCGGTATATGGAACCGGTTCCTTTTCCCGCGCCGAGCGACTACGCTAACGACCGGCGAGCGCCTCGGCGTGTCGCCTCTCACGCATCCGCGTGGCCTGGTCGAGGAGGACCGATGAGCACGATCGCGGACGTCGCCGCTCGTGCCGGCGTGTCGAAGGCCACGGCGAGCCGTGCCCTCACCGGCCACGGCTACGTCTCGGACGACACGCGTCAGCGGGTGACGGATGCCGCGCGCGAACTGTCGTACGTCGCGCATTCTTCGGCCACCAGCCTCGCCACCGGCCGCACGCAGACCGTCGGGGTCGTGATGCCGCCTGTCGACCGCTGGTTCTTCGCCGAGCTGCTCGCCGGCATCCAGGAGTCGCTGTTCGCGCTCGACTACGACCTCTCGCTCTACGGCGTGCCCGAAGGGTCGCAGACCCGGGAGAGGCTGTTCGAGCACGTGCTCCCCCGCCGCCGGTTCGACGGCATCATCGCCATCGGCATCCAGCCGAGCGCGCGCGAGCTGGAGCGGCTGCAGCGCACCGGCCGGCCGCTCGTGAGCGTGGGTCCCTACAACCAGGGTTCGAGCGCCGTGTCGATCGACGACACCGCCGCCGCGCGCATCGCCACCGAACACCTCATCCAGCTCGGTCACACCGCCATCGCGTTCGTCGGCGGATCGACGGATGCCGCGGAGCTGAGCTTCGGCGACGCCCGCCGCCTCGACGGCTATCAGGTCGCCCTGCAGGCCGCCGGACTCGCCGCGCACGCCCGCATCGTCGGGGCCACCCCGACCATGCCGGGCGGGTACGCCGCCGCGGCGGGGCTGCTCGGAGATCGGCGGGACCGGCCGACCGCGATCGTCGGCGTCTGCGACGAGGCGGCGATCGGTGCGGTGATCGCGGCACGCCGCCTCGGGATCGCCGTGCCGACCGAACTGAGCGTCGTCGGCATCGACGACCACGAGCACGCGGAGATGTTCTCCCTGACGACCATCGGGCAGTCGCCCAGAGAGCAGGGGCATGAGGCGGTACGACTGCTCACCCAGCGGATGACCCATCCCGAGGATCCGCTCGAGCACGTCGCCGCGACATCCGCTCTCGTGATCCGCAGCTCCACGGCCCCGCCGCGCTGAACGCATCGCGCACGCACCGGGGACGCACGAAGGCCCCGGGAGAACCCGGGGCCTTCGATGAAACGCTGAGACGCGGTGATTACTTGAGGGTAACCGTGGCGCCAGCCTCTTCGAGAGCGGCCTTGGCCTTCTCGGCGGCTTCCTTGTTCGCGCCCTCGAGCACGGCCTTCGGAGCGCCGTCGACGACAGCCTTGGCCTCGCCGAGGCCCAGCGAGGTGAGCTCGCGGACGGTCTTGATGACCTGGATCTTCTTGTCGCCGGCAGCCTCGAGGATGACGTCGAACGAGTCCTTCTCCTCCTCGGCCTCGGCAGCGCCACCCGCGCCCGCAGCGCCGGCAACGGCGACGGGTGCAGCAGCGGTGACCTCGAACTTCTCCTCGAACGCCTTCACGAAGTCGTTGAGCTCAACGAGGGTCAGGCCAGCGAACTGCTCCAGCAGCTCCTCGGTGGAAAGCTTCGCCATGATGTATCTCCTAATTAATGGGGTTTGTGTGAAGAGATCGCCGGTCGCTCACGCGGCCTGTGCGGTCTCCAGCTTTTCGCGAAGCGCGTCGATGGTGGCGGCAGCCTTGCCCATCGTCGCCTTCATCATGCCCGCAGCCTTCGCCAGCAGAACCTCACGGCTCTCCAGCGCGGCGTACTTGTTGACCTCGTCGGCGGTGAGGGCGTTGCCCTCGAAGACGCCGGACTTGATCACGAGAAGCGGGTTGGCCTTGGCGAAGTCACGAAGAGCCTTGGCGGTGGCGACGAAGTCACCGTGCACGAAAGCGACGGCCGACGGACCCTTGAGGTCGTCATCCAGCGCAGTGATCCCGGCCTTGTTGGCCGCGATCTTGGTCAGCGTGTTCTTCACCACGGCGTACTCGGCGTCCTGACGGATGCTGTTGCGCAGCTCCTTGAGCTGGGCAACCGTCAGACCGCGGTACTCGGTCAGCAGGACGGCGTTCGAGTTCTCGAATGACTTCGTGAGCTCGGCGACCGATGCATCCTTCTGCGCCATGGTCACTCCTTGGTGTGTACGTGGCGCCGCACGGTGGTGGGGCGCCGGCCTCGGACCACCTGCAAAAGAAAGAAGCTCCGGCGCAAGCGCACGGAGCTTCGAGAAGTTCGTGTCCTGCGCGGGCCCCTGCTGTGCAGAGCTTCGATCGCCTCGCGTTCGCACGCACGACGATGACCAGCGGTCTTCGGTTGTGTCCAGGTTACCTCACCCGGAGCCGTCCCCCAAATCAGCGCCGATCGGCGGCCCGGCCGACGTGTCCGGCGAGCGCATCGGCTGCACGGATGAGGCTCAGGTGCGACAGCGCCTGCGGGGTGTTGCCCGCCTGGCGATCGCCCTCGACGTCGTACTCCTCGGACAGGAGTCCGAGGTCGTTCGCCATCGCGACGAGTCGCTCCATCAAGGCGGCGGCCTCGTCGACCCGGCCGGTCGCCGCGTACTGCTCGACGAGCCAGAAGCTGCAGGCGAGGAACGGATGCTCACGCCCGGCGAGCCCGTCGACCCCGGACTCCGTGCGGTAGCGCAGCAGCAGCCCGTCGTGGAGCAGCGTGCTCTCCAGCTGATCCACGGTCCGCAGCATCCGAGGGTCGTCGGGGGCGCAGTACCCGACCTGCGGAAGGATCAGCAGCGACGCGTCGACATCCGCCGATTCGTAGTGCTGCACGAAGAAGCCCTCGGCGTGCACTCCGCGCTCGTCGATCTCGCGACGCAGAGCGTCTCGGGTCCGCTCCCAGCGCTCGGCATCGCCGCGGAGCCCGTGCTCACGCACCGCCCGGACGCCTCGGTCCATCGCGGCCCACATCATGACGCGCGAATGCGTGAACCACCGGGGTTCGCCGCGGACCTCCCAGATGCCGTTGTCGGGTCGATCGAGCGAGGCGACCACATGCTCGATGAGGGCACGCTGCAACGGCCAGGAGAAATCGCCCTCCTCGAGTCCGGCGATCCTGGCCGCCTCCAGCGCGACGAGCACCTCGCCGACGACGTCGCCCTGGTACTGATCGACCGCGCCGTTGCCGATGCGCACCGGCGCCGCGCCGTCGTACCCCGGCAGGCTCGGCATCTCCCGCTCCATCAGGTCGCGCTCCCCCGCGATCCCGTACATGATCTGCACCTCGCCCGGTTCACCGGCCACGGCGCGCAGCAGCCAGCGCCGCCATTGATGCGCCTCTTCGAGGAAGCCGTGCGCGATCAGGGCCTCGAGCGTCAGCGCGGCATCCCGCAGCCAGACGAAGCGGTAGTCCCAGTTGCGCGCGCCGCCGAACTGCTCGGGAAGAGAGGTCGTCGCCGCCGCGACGATGCCACCCGTGTCCTTGTTCGTGAGTCCCCGCAGCACCAGCAGCGACCGCACGACCTCGTCGCGGTGCGGGCCTTCGTGCGCGATCCCGCTGGCCCAGCCCTGCCACCAGGACCGGGTCGCCGCGAGGGCCTCGTCGACGTCGAGGGGTTTCGGCTGATGCTCGTGAGAGGGGAACCAGCTGAGCACCAGATCGCGGTGCTCGTCGGCGCCGACCGTCAGGGTCCCGCGGTGCACGTGATCGTCGGCGACGAGCTGCACGCCGCGCACGATCACCGCCTCGGGGCCCGCCGTCGCGCGCAGTGCCGGTTCCCGAGGCGTGCCGACCTGGCGCACCCACGGCAGCCGGCGGGAGTAGTCGAAGTGCAGCCGCAGCTCGGTGGTGAACTCGACCTCGCCCGAGATGCCCACGATCCGACGCACGACGTCGGTGCGCACCGGCTGGTACGGGAGGAACTCCTGCACCTCCGCGATGCCGCCGGCGGTCTCCCAGCGGGTCACAAGGATGAACGTGTCGGAGATGTAGTGCCGGTGCGAGGTCGCCGTGTCGTCGGTGGGACGGAGGCTCCAGCATCCGTTGCGCGGTTCGCCGAGCAGGGCGCCGAACAGCGACGGCGCGTCGAACCGGGGAAGACAGAGCCAGTCGATGCTTCCCTCGCGGGACACGAGGGCGCCGGTGCGGCAGTCGCTGAGCAGGGCGTAGTCCTCGATCGGAGCGGGCATCCGCTGAGTCTGACATGCCCGGCTGTGGAGCGGTTACGGTGGGACCATGACCGATGCGACGACGCTGGTGATCTTCGGGGCCGGTGGCGATCTCGCCGCCCGCCTCCTGCTTCCGGCTCTGGGACAGCTGCTCCTTCGCGAGCCTTCGCGTGTGGTCCACGTCGTCGGCGCCGACCGCGAGGACTGGACGGATGCCGACCTCGAAGCAGTGGTCCGGAAGTCGTTCGCGACGATGAAGGCCGAAGAGGCGGCATCCCGCGTCGAGGTGACCTATCGCAAGACCGACATCACCCGGCCCGACGACCTGCGCGCGCTGCTGGAGGAGTGCACGGGGCAGGTCGCCCTGTACTTCGCCGTACCGCCCTCGATCGCTGCGGCGTCGGTCGACGCCATGACGCCCGAGATGCTGCCCGCCGGCGCGATGCTGGTCATGGAGAAGCCGTTCGGTACCGACGAGGCCAGCGCCAGGGAACTGAACCGGACGCTCACGGCGCTCGTGCCGGAGAGCCAGGTGTTCCGCGTCGATCACTTCCTCGGCCGGTCCACGACGCTGAACCTGCTCGGCGCGCGCTTCGCCAACCGCATCCTCGAACCGCTCTGGTCGGCGGAGAGCATCGAATCGGTCGGCATCGTCTACGACGAGCGGCTGGCGCTCGAGGGACGCGCCGGGTACTACGACTCGGCCGGCGCACTGGTCGACATGATCCAGAGCCACCTGCTCCAGGTGCTGGCCGTGCTCGCCATGGAGGAGCCCGCGACGCTCGACGAGGTCGACTTCCGTGCGGCGACCGGGGCGGTGCTGCGGGCGACATCGGTGTGGGACGACGATCCGGTGGCGTCGACGCGCCGCGCGCGGTACACAGCGGGGAGCGTCGACGGCGTGGACAAGCCCTCGTACGTCGACGAGCCCGGAGTGGACCCGTCCCGCGAGACCGAGACGCTCGCCGAGGCGACGTTCGAGGTGCGCAACGCCCGCTGGGCGGGGGTGCCCTTCCGGCTCCGCTCGGGCAAGGCTCTCGGCGAGCCCGCGACCGAGATCGTGGTGCGCTTCCGCCCCGTCCGGCACATCCCGGCCGGTCTCACCGGATCGTCGGACGGCGCGATCCTGCGCTTCTCGCTCGGCCCGGACCGCATGTCGCTCGAACTGAACCTCAACGCCGCGGAGGACCCGTTCGAGCTGGAGCGCGCGACGCTCTCGGCCGAGCTGGGAGAAGGGGCGCTGAAGGCCTATGCCGAGGTGCTCTCAGGTGTGCTCGACGGCGACCCTCTGCTGGCCGTCCGCGGCGATGCCGCCGAGCAGTGCTGGCGGATCGTCGATCCGATCCTGAAGGCGTGGCGCGAAGGCGCCGTGCCGCTCGAGGAGTACGCCGCCGGCACCGCCGGCCCCGAGGGGTGGCCCGACGTGCGCTGACCGCTCCGCGATGCCGGGAGGGCGGATGCCGGAGCGCGGCGTGTACGGACGAAGACGTCGGTGCGCGGGGTTAGGGTCGAGGAGTGAACCCCGAACTCGCCGCTCGCATCGTCGCGGACTCCCGCGATCGCGTGGCGTGGATGCGGGCTAGATCCCGCGGCATCACCGCGACCGACGTCGCCGGGCTCACCAGTGAGAAGTCGATCTCCCGCGCTGCCGATGCCAAGCTCGGCGGCGGACCGCGGTTCGGCGGCAACGCGTACACCGACCACGGTCGTCGTCGCGAGCCGGAGATCGCCGCCTGGGTCGCCGCGACCCACGGCATCCTCCCGTCCTCGGCGCTCTTCCGCGCCGAGGTGGAGCACCGGCACCTCGCGACCCCCGACGGCATCGCCGTCGATGCGGCGGGGCGCGTGAAGCTCGCCGAGATCAAGACCACGAACAAGCCGTGGAACGGCATCCCCCGCACGTACCTCCGCCAGATGTGGTGGCAGCAGCACGTGCTGGGTGCCGAGCGCACGCTGTTCGTCTGGGAGCAGCACGAGGACTTCTCCCCCATCCACGACGAGCCGAAGTGCGTGTGGATCGACCGCGACGACCGCGAGATCGCGAAGCTCGTGAGCCTCGCGACCGACCTCATCGACGAGCTCTACCGCCGCACCACGGGGCAGCAGCCGCCCACGCGCATCGCCGACGTGGCCGCCAGTCGCCGCGAGCAGCTGCGTGATCGCGACGCGTTCCGCGCCCTGGCCTTGGCGGACTGACCCGCCGGACTCCGCACGTCTCAGACCGTGCAGGTCGCGCCCAACCCGAGCAACCCGATGGCCAGTCTCCTCGATGCTCCGGCGGACACCCAGTTGCTCCCCATGACGTTCGTCGCGGTCAGAGTGGTCGTGCTCCCGAGGAGGTTCACGACCAGGCTCGTCAGCAGCGCCTGGTTGAGCGTGGTCGAGTACGTGTAGAGGCCGCCCACCGGGCCGCTGGAAGCGATGTTCGCCGCCGGTACCGTGCCCGTGTTGGAGCCGGATGTCGCCGTCATCCGCACATTGGCGAGCGGATACGCCGACGTCCACGTGATCGTCACGCTCTGGAAGACCAGACCGACACCGATCACGGAGAGGTTCTGGATGGTGCAGCCCGTGATCGTCGGCGTCGACAGCGTCAGCGCGGAGGCCGGCGCCGTCGTCAACTCGGCGTCGGTCCATGCCGCCTCCGTGAGACCGGCAGAGGGAGCAGCCGCGACCCCGACGAGAACCGACAGTCCGAGAACGGCAGCGGTCACCCGCCGTCGCATCCCGCGGGTCATCGGGAGCCTCGGCTCAGACCCAGGGGGTCCGCATCGGGGGCAGCTCGGCGGCGCGCCAGGACGAACAGCCCCGCGCCCAGGACGAGCACCGCGCCGCCCGTGAGGATCCAGGGCACGGGGGACGACGGACCGGTGGTCGCCAGCCCGCCGTCCGGTCCGGCGACGACGGTCTCGCCTTCGCCGCTGGCGTGGACCCGCACATTCGTGGAGCCGGACTCCGCGTCACCGCGGATCGCGATGCTGAGCCGAAGGTGCGCGATGTCGGTGTCGGCCATCTCGGCGAGCCTCACTTCGCTGCCGTCGCGCGGGATGTCCCACCCCGACCGCAGCACGATCTCTCCTCCCGGGCATCCGTCGGCCTCCCATTCCTCTCCGCAGAGCGAGGCGTCCAGGAGCAGTGGAGCATCGCCGGTGGCGCTGACACCGATCGTCACCGTGCCGGGGTCGGGGGCATCGGCGCTCACGGCCACGTCCCACTGCACGGGCTGGTCGGGCAGCAGGGTGCCGGCCGCGTCCCAATCGGCGACGGACACGAGCCTCAGGACCTGCCCCTGGATCACCTCGGTCGTGGGCGCCGCCCATGCGGGTGAGGCGGAGGCGACGAGCGCAAGCGCGACGACGGCACTCGCACCGGCACGGGTGATCGACCGGCGGTTCATGAGCGCCTGTCCCTCCGGAGTGCTCCGCCGGCCGCGAGTCCGTCGTCGGGGACCTCGACGACGGATGGTCCGACGGAGGACACGGGGGACGCCTCCGCCGGAGCTTCGGATGCCGGAGGTGAGGCGCGCTCCTTCCGGGGCCAGAACGCCCAGACGACGAGCGCGGTGGCCCCGAGAGTCACCCCGCCGAGCACCCACGGGCTGCCGAACCACACCACGACGTAGGCGAGGCCGGGCACCGAGCCGCGCACGATCCTGACCTCCTCGACGAGGTAGGGATCGGGATCCTCGACATCGTTCGCGTCGCCTCGCATCCGGATGGTCCGTGCCCCATCATCGCCTGCGGCCTCGACGGCGATCACGCGGTGCGTGATCGGCAGAGCATCTGCCCGATCGACCGTCACGACGTCGCCCACGACGACCTCGGATGCCGGGATCTTCTGCACCAGCGCCACGGAGCCGGCCGGAATGGTCGGCGACATCGACCCGGTCTTGAACATGATCAACGAGTAGCCGCCGGTGTACGCCATGATGACGAGCACGATGCAGACCACGCCGCCGAGTGCGGCGAGAGTGAGGAGCGCCTCGCGCACACCGCGACCGACGGTCCGCGCCCCGCGAGCGATCGTGTCCACGGGGCGACTCAGTTCGTGGTTCCGGTGAAGGTCCACGTGGGTTTGACGGCTCCCCCTTGTGCGGTGGTCGCGGCGTCCGTGGGCAGGGTGAGCACGATGCAGTAGGTGATGGTGTTCACCGGGCCGACCGTGAGCGCCTGAGCGGTGAGTGCGGGGACCGCCGTGAGCGCGCCGGTCGCCGGCAGCGCCGTCGTGCAGTTCGCCGGTGCGGCGACCACCGAGATGCCCACTCGCAGCGCGTCCTGCAGAGCGAGATCGGCTCCGGTCGGAGTGCCGTTCGCGTTGTTGGTCACCGCCACTCCGGTCAGGTTCACGGTTCCCGGGAGGGTTCCGGACGCTTGGACCTGCACGTAGGCGGCTCGCGTCTGCCCCGGCCAGAGTCCCCCGGCGTTCAGCGGCACCGTCAGCACCGTCTCGGTGGGTCCGTGCGACGCGAAGGCCGTCGCGGTGTCCGATCGGGACACGATCGAGAAGGTTCCCGCGCTGACCGCGGACGTCGCGATCTCCTGATCCGTCCACGCCGCGATCGTCATGGTCGCCCCCACGCCGAGGACGAGTCCGCCGGCGAGCAGCGCTCGCACCCGCCGGAAGGCGCGCGCGGGGCGCCGCCCGGCTGTCCGTCGCTCGCGACGGGAGGGACTCACTGCACCGAGGTCGCGTTCCACTGCCATGTGACGGTCCCCGTGTCGCCCTGCTCGATGCCTCCCGCGCCATCCTCCGCCGTGACCTGGATGCACAGGTTCACATCGGTACCGGGTGTCATCGTGGTGGGCACGGCGGTGCCGGCGGCGAACGCGGCCGCATCACAGCCGAACGTCGCCCCCGTCGACACGACGGCGTAGCCCAGCTTTCCCGCGGTGACGAAGTCACCCGTTCCCACAGGAGCGACCGAGTCGAGCGTCGCGTCGTAGGTGCCGCCGAGTCGGAGCGCGTAGGGCGCGTACACCACGTCGTCGGGGCTGAGGTTGGTGGGGTTGAGCGCGAAGCTCAAGGTCGCGCCCGGGCTCGTCGGATGCTCCGCGAATGTAGTCCCGTCGGTCGATCCGGTGAACGTGAACGATCCCGCGGTGAAGGTGCCGGTGGCGAATTCGGAGTCGTTCCACGCGGCGAGCGTCACCGCTGCGCCGACCCCGAGCACGAGCCCGCCCGCGAGAACCGCGGCCACCTTCCGCCTGGTGTCTGTCTTTGCCATGTCTCGTTCCCCCTCAGGATCGGTCGCCGGCAGGAACACGGGCCTCCTCCGAGACCTCTCATTCCGCCGGTTTCAGTCTTTCAGGCAAATCCCAGGTGACAAGCAGTTTCCGCGCACGAAGAACGCACATCGCGCGCAGGCGACCCCTGCTCTCGTCGCGGAATCGCCACCTCTCGCCGGGAATGGTTGACGATTGTCAACGATGTGCGTATAGTTGACGAAGTTCAACTATCTCGTGCGCGCCAGAGCTGTCGCAGCATCCACCCGCGACCACCCGAAAGGTGCCCGGCAATGACCACGGATTCCCCCGTCAAGATGACGCACCGCCAGGTGCTGGAAGCCCTCACCGGCCTCCTGCTCGGCATGTTCGTCTCGATGATCGCCACGACGGTCGTCTCCACCTCGATGCCCGTCATCGTGCACGACCTCGGCGGCGACCAGGCCGCCTACACCTGGGTGATCACGGCCACCCTGCTGACCACGGCGATCTCCACCCCGATCTGGGGCAAGCTCGCCGACCTGTTCAACCGCAAGCTGCTCATCCAGCTCGCGATCGTCATCTTCGTCGGTGCGACGGCCGCTGCCGGCTTCGCGCAGGACACCAACACCCTCATCGCCTTCCGCGCCCTCCAGGGCATCGGCGGCGGTGGGCTCGCCGCCCTCAGCCAGGTCATCATGGCCGACATCATCAGCCCGCGCGAGCGCGGTCGCTACATGGGGCTCTTCGGCGCGGTCATGGCCGTCGCCACCGTCGGCGGTCCGCTCCTCGGCGGCTGGATCACGGATGCGGCCAACTGGCGCTGGAACTTCTTCGTCGCCCTGCCGTTCGCGATCGCCGCGCTCATCATCCTGCAGAAGACCCTGCACATCAGCACGGCGCGCACCCGTAAGGCGTCGATCGACTACACCGGCATCGTGCTGCTCTCCGCCGCCGTCTCGCTGATCCTCATCTGGATCACCAACGCCGGATCGACCTTCGACTGGTGGGGCATCGAGACGATGCTCATGGTCGGCGGCGCGATCGTCGCCGCGGTCGCGTTCGTGATCGTCGAGCTCAAGGTGCGCGAGCCGCTGATCCCGCTCTCGCTGTTCAAGGGCCGCACCTTCACCCTCTCGGTGCTCGCGTCGATCTCGATCGGCGTCGCGATGTTCGGCACCTCGGTCTACCTCGCGCAGTACATGCAGCTCTCGCGTGGCGCGACGCCGACGGAGGCGGGCCTGATGACGCTGCCGATGATGGCGGGGCTCCTCATTGCCTCGATGGTCGTCGGACAGCTGGTCACCCGCTTCGGCAAGTGGAAGGGCTACCTGATCCTCGGCTCCGTGCTGCTGATCGTCGGCTCCGTGACGCTGTCGACCCTGCACTACGACACGAACTTCTTCCTCGTCTCGCTCTACATGTTCGCCATGGGCGCCGGTGTCGGCATGACGATGCAGAACCTCGTGCTCATCGTGCAAAACGTCGCGAAGCCCAGCGAGATGGGCGTCGCGAGCTCGGGAGTCACGTTCTTCCGCAGCCTCGGCGGCACCGTCGGCGTCTCGGTCATGGGTGCGGTGCTCGCGAACAGCCTCACCGGTCTCTTCAGCGACGGCAAGGAGCGCATCGGCGAGGCGATCGCCAAGCTCGGCGACAAGGGTGCCGAGGTCGCAGCGCAGCTCTCCAGCGGGACGCTCCCCGAGGTGCGCCTCCTGCCCGAGCCCGTCCGCGGAATCATCGAGGACTTCTACGCCCAGGCGATCTCGCACGCCTTCCTGATCGGCATCCCGCTCGCGGTGATCAGCCTCATCGCGATCCTGTTCCTGCCGAACCGTCCGCTCACGACGATGACGACCAGCGAACGCGCCCACGCGGATGCCGCGAAGACCGGCTCGCCGGTCGACGACGCGGCCGACGTCGCGATCGCCGACGCGACCGCCCTCTCCGGGGCGACGACCGGCACGGTCACCGTCGTCACGGGGTCGAACGACCGACGTGATGATGCGGCATCCGATGACCGTCGCTGAGCAGCTCCCCGAATCCCCCGAGGCGCGGGCCGACGCGGTCCGCGCCCTCGAGGCGGAGTTCAGCGAGCTGATCACGCACTTCCGGCGGCTCATCATGGAGAACGCGAACCGGGTCAGCCCCGGCATGCTCCCCGGCGCGTACAAGACGCTCACGACGATCGCCCGGTGCGAGCAGGTGACGTCGTCGACGCTGGCGGAGCGGATGCTGATGGACAAGGGTCAGGTGAGCCGTTCGGTCCGTGAGCTCGAGGACCTCGGGCTCGTCGAGCGGTCCCCGGATCCCCACGACGGACGCTCCTCCCTGCTGCGTCTGACGGACGTCGGCGCCGAGCGTCTCACGGCCGCACGCCTCCCCCAGGAGGGGATGCTGCTGCAGACGCTGCAGGACTGGAGCATCGCCGACATCGGGAACCTCTCCCGACTGCTGCACGCCCTTGCCTCCGGTGTCAGCCCGGACGCCGCCGCCTGACCATACCGGCGGGCGTCACCTCTGCAGGACGCGCCGCGCCTCTCCGGCGATCTCGGCGGCGATGGTGTCGAGCAGGTCGGAGCGCAGGTTCCACTGCTGCCAGTACAGCTTCACGCGCAGGGTCGGCCCGCCCAGCGGGATGAGCCCCGGCGACTCCTGCAGCTTCGGAAGCATGCCCCACCCGAGACCGAGTTCCACCGCCAGCGCGTAATCGTGCGATGCCGGGACATAGTGCCGCGGGACTCCCTGCTGCGACACCCCCTGCGCCCGCAGCCACTCGTGCTGCAGGGTGTCGCGCCGATCGAAGTCGACGAACGGTGCGACGGCCAGCGCCGCGGCGTCGACGCCGTCGGCGAACCAGCGTGCGGCGAACGCGGGAGCGGCCACGGCCTGGTACTCGATCATGCCCAGCGGCGCGACCGAGCATCCGGCCACGGGGTTCTCCTCGCTCGTCACCGCGGCCATCACCGTGCCGGACTCGAGAAGGCGTGCCGTGAAGTTCTGATCGTCGCGGTGCAGGTCGAAATCGATGTCGTGCATCGCGGACAGCCGCGCGAGCGGCGCCAGGAACCAGGTCGCCATCGAGTCGGCGTTCACTGCCAGCGGGATGCCGGCGCGTCGAGCCCCCGCGCCGTCATCCACACCCACGCCGGCGAGTGCGTCGTGCTCGAGCAGCGCGATCTGCCGCGCGAGCCGCACGACCGCCTCCCCCGCCTCCGTGAGCGTCGCGGGCTTCGTGCGCACCACGAGGACGCGGCCCAGCTGCTGTTCGAGCGTCTTGAGCCTCTGGCTCACCGCGGACGGGGTGATGCTGAGTCGCCGGGACGCGGCGTCCAGCGTGCCCTCGTCCGCGACGGCGGCGACGGTGGCCGCAAGTTCCGGGTCGATCCTCACGTAAGCCAGGCTAATGGTTCAGTAGGAATCTTCGCTGGTGCTGTTGATCTGGACTTCCTAGTCTGAGATCATGCTCTCCGTCCTCGCCGGCCTCGGTCTCGGCCTCTCGCTCATCGTCGCCATCGGCGCGCAGAACGTCTTCGTGCTGCGGCAGGGGATCCGGCGCGAGCACGTGCTCGCCGTCGTCGTGATCTGCGCGGTCTCCGACGCGGTGCTGATCATCGCGGGCGTCGCCGGGCTCGGCTTCGTCGTGGCGGCCGCCCCGTGGCTGGTCGTCGTCGCCCGTTGGGCCGGAGCGCTCTTCCTGCTGACCTACGGCCTGCTCGCCGCCCGCCGCGCCTGGCGGGGCGGCGAGGCGGGCCTGGATGCCGATACCGCAGACGCGGCATCCTCCCCCACCGGCACGGGCAGCACATCCACGATGACCCGCACGCGTCTCGCCCCGGTGATCCTGACCGTCCTCGCGCTCACCTGGCTGAACCCGCACGTCTACCTCGACACGGTCCTGATGCTCGGCTCGATCGCGGCCACGCACGGCGAGGAGCGCTGGCTGTTCGCCGTCGGCGCGGTCGCGGCCAGCATCCTGTGGTTCACCGCCCTGGGGTTCGGCGCTCGCTACGTGGGACGCTGGCTGCGCACGCCGCTGTCGTGGCGCATCCTCGACGCCGTGATCGCCGTCGTGATGATCACGATCGCCGTGAGCCTCGTGCTCCCGGTCCTCGCCGGCTGAGCCGCGTCTAGCCGTCGATCTGCGCCATGCGCGCGCGCACGAGTGCGGTGATCGCGCTCACGGGCAGCGGATGCTCCGGCTGGAACCGGATCGTGCCCTTGTCCACGCTGACACCTGGATGGTCCGCGAGCAGGTCAGCGACCTCGGCCACGGCCGCAGGACTGAACGGATAGACGCCGATGTGCTTCTTCGCGCGCATCACGGAGAGCAATGACTTCCCGCGATAGACGAGCGCCGGCATTCCGTAGCCCTTGCCCTGCTCCGCCTCCGGGGCGAGCGTCTTCGCGACGGCGTACACGCGCTGGATGCTGTCACGATCGGCCTGATCGAGGTCGGCCACATAGTCGTCGATGGTGCCCATCCCGGCATCCTGCCACCTCGATACTCGTCCCGCCGGTCAGGCGCCGTCGAGCGGGCGCATGATGCGGGTCAGGAACCGCTGCGTGCGCTCGTGCTGCGGGGCCGTGAAAAGCTGCTGCGGCGCCCCCTGCTCGACGACGACGCCGCCGTCCATGAACAGCACGTGATCCGCCGCCTCCCGGGCGAAGCTCAGCTCGTGGGTGACCACGGCCATGGTCCATCCCTCGTCGGCGAGCTCCTTGATGACGACGAGCACGTCACCGACGAGCTCGGGGTCGAGAGCGCTGGTCGGCTCGTCGAACAGCAGCAGGTCGGGCTTCAGCGCGAGGGCGCGGACGATGCCGACGCGCTGCTGCTGACCACCCGAGAGCTGGTGCGGACGAGCATCCGCCTTGTCGCTCAGGCCGACCCGCTCGAGCAGCGCCAGCCCTTCGGCGACGACCTCGTCCTTCGGCCGCCCCTGCACCCGCCAGGGCCCCTCGATCACGTTCTGCAGCACGGTGAAGTGCGGGAAGAGGTTGTGGTGCTGGAACACCATGGCCGAGCGGTCGCGCAGCGCGAGTCGCTGCTGCTTCCGGTCCCGCGCGCTCACACCCGACGCTCCGAAGTCGATGTCCGGTCCGCCGGCGACCTCGATCGTGCCGGCATCCGGCGTCTCGAGGCCGTTGAGCGCACGCAGCACGGTCGTCTTGCCGGAACCGCTCGGGCCGATGAGCACGACGACCTCGCCGCGGTGCAGCGTCAGATCGATGCCGCGGAGCACCTCGTTGTCGCCGAAGCTCTTGCGGATCCCTCGTGCGGTGAGGAGGGGCTCCGCAGCGGTCGCGGCTGCGGGATCAGTGTGCGACATGGCGGTCCAGTCTCCTCTCGAGTGCGCTCTGCCCGAACGACAGCGCCAGGCAGAGCACCCAGTAGACGAGCGCCGCCGCGAGATACAGCACCATGAACTCCAGCGTGGCCGACGCGATCTGCTGCGCCACCTTGAACAGCTCCGTCACGAGGATCAGCGACGCGAGCGAGGTGTCCTTCACGAGCGAGATGAACGTGTTCGACAGCGGCGGCACGGAGACGCGCGCGGCCTGCGGCAGGATGACCCGGGTGAGCGTGCGCGTGCGGTTCATGCCGACCGTGTACGCGGCCTCCCACTGGCCCTTCGGCACCGAGAGGATGGCGGCGCGCACCACCTCGGCACCGTAGCCGCCCACGTTCAGCGACAGCGCGATGATCGCGCTCGGCCACGGGTCGATCTTGAGTCCGATCGACCCGAGGCCGTAGAAGATCACGAACAGCTGCACGATCATCGGCGTTCCGCGGATGATCGAGATGTAGAACCGCGCGATGCCCGAGACGAGCGGGTTGACCGAGATCCGCATCAGCGCGATGCCGATCGCGATCACGAGCCCCAGGGCGAACGACGCCAGCGCCAGCGGCACCGTCGCCGTCAGACCCGCCAGGGCGATGGGCCCGAGCGAGTCGAGGAACAGCTGCCAGAGCGACGTCGAATCCATGGGCTACTGGGTGACGTCTTCGCCGAAGTACTTGTCGCTGATCTCGGCGAGGGTGCCGTCGGCCCGCAGCTCGTCGAGCGCGGCGTCGACGGCCTCGACCAGGGACTTCTTGTCCTTCGTGAACACGAAGGCCTGCTCGCCCGCCTCGTCGGTCTCGGCGGCGATCTTCAGACCCGAGGGGCTGTTCGTCGTCTCGTAGTCGAGGAACGTGAGCTTGTCGTTGATGGTCGCGTCGACGCGGCCCTGACGCAGCAGCTCGACGGCCTGCGCCCAGCCTTCGACGCCCTCGACCTGGGCACCGGACTCGGTCGCCAGCTCGTACCAGTTGCTCGTGAGCGACTGCGCGGTCGTCTTGCCGTCGAGGTCGTCGAACGAAGAGATCGAGTCGTCGTCCTCGGCCACCACGATCACGCCCGGCGAGACCGTGTACGCCTCACTGAAGAGGTACTTCGCCGTGCGCTCGTCGTTGATCGTGACCTGGTTGGCGATCACGTCGAAGCGGTCGGCGTCGAGACCGGCGAAGATCGCATCCCACTGGGTCTCCTCGAACTTCACCTCGAGGTCGAGCTTGTCGGCGACGGCCTGGATGATCTCGACGTCGAAGCCCGTCAGGTCGCCGGCGCCGTTGTCGCCGTGGAAGCTGAAGGGACGATAGGTTCCCTCGGTCGCGACCGTCAGCACGCCGTCGTTCACGAGACCGAAGTCGGATGCCGAGCCGGCGTCGTCGCCCGCGCCCGACTGCTCCGGTGCGCTCGAGCCGCTGCAGGCGGTGAGTGCTGCGGCGGTGAGAACGAGTGCCGTGACGGCGATGAGACGACGAGACATGAGACCCTCCTGGGGTGCGGTGTGCGCAGTGCTGTGGCGCAGTGATGGAACCCATCCACAGTACGCGCCGATGCGGCGACCGCCTGCATCCGATGACTCCAGATGTCGGCGACCGGGGGCGGACGCAGAAACGCCCCCGGGCGGAACCCGGGGGCGTTTCGGTGACTCAGCGTCAGATGGCGTTGACGTCCAGCGGGATGCCGGGGCCGAACGTGGTCGACACCGCACCCTTCTGGATGTAACGGCCCTTCGAGCTCGACGGCTTGAGGCGCACGATCTCCTCGAGCGCTGCGTCGATGTTCTCGTTCAGCTGCTCGGCGGTGAAGGAGGCCTTGCCGACGACGAAGTGCACGTTGGCGTGCTTGTCGACGCGGAACTCGATCTTTCCGCCCTTGATCTCCTCGACGGCCTTGGCCGTGTTCGGGGTCACGGTGCCGGTCTTCGGGTTCGGCATCAGGCCACGCGGACCCAGGACCTTTCCGAGACGACCGACCTGGCCCATGAGCTCCGGGGTGGAGACCGCGGCGTCGAAGTTGGTCCAGCCGTCGGCGACCTTCTGGATCAGCTCGGCGCCACCGACCTCGTCGGCGCCGGCGGCGATCGCGGCCTCAGCGGCCGGTCCCGTCGCGAACACGATGACGCGGGCGGTCTTGCCGGTGCCGTGCGGAAGGATGACGGTGCCACGCACCATCTGGTCGGCCTTGCGAGGGTCGACGGCGAGCTTCAGCGCGACCTCGACGGTCGAGTCGAACTTCGCGGAGCCGGTCTCCTTCGCGAGGGCGACGGCCTCGGACGGGGTGTAGAAACGGTCTGCCTCGATCTTCTCGGCAGCAGCGTTGTAAGCCTTGGACTTAGCCATGATTATTCTCCTCAGCCCTCGACCGTGATGCCCATGGAACGGGCGGTGCCGGCGATGATCTTCGAGGCGGCCTCGATGTCGTTCGCGTTCAGGTCGGCCTGCTTGGTCTCAGCGATCTGACGGACCTGGTCCTTGGTGATCTTCGCGACCTTGACCGTGTGCGGGGTCGCGGATCCCTTGGGGATGCCCGCGGCCTTCTTGATGAGCTCCGCAGCAGGCGGGGTCTTCAGGATGAACGTGAAGCTGCGGTCCTCGTAGACGGTGATCTCGACGGGGATGACGTTGCCGCGCTGCGACTCGGTCGCGGCGTTGTACGCCTTGCAGAACTCCATGATGTTGACGCCATGCTGACCGAGCGCGGGGCCGATCGGCGGCGCCGGGTTGGCTGCACCGGCGTTGATCTGAAGCTTGATCAGGCCGGTCACCTTCTTCTTCGGTGCCATTCTCTTTCCTTTCATCGAATCGGATGCGAGTCGCATCCGTTTCTCCCGCGAACCCGGCATCTCCGGGCTGCGGTCGTCTCTGCGCACGCCGAAGCGGCACACAAACCACACAAGTCTACCTGATCGGCGGCGCGTCTGAGTCACGCCTGCGGCAGCGAGGCATCAGGGTCGCGGTAGACCGACACCATCCGCTCGCCCAGCTCACGGAGGGCGACGCGCACCTCGGTCGGCTCCACCACTTCGGCGGCACCGGTCCACCCGGCCAGCTGCTCGGCCAGGGCATCCACGCGATGCGCGCTCACCTCCATCCGCACCCGTCCGGCACCGTCGGGCGCCTCGTCGAGCATTCGTGCCTGCGCGCCGAACCGGTCGATCAGCGCCTTCACCGCCCAGGGCTCGACGTGTACGACCGCCCGGGCTGTCCCACGGAAGCTCTCGACCCGCTCCACCATCTCCGCCCACGCCTGTGCGCGATCGAAGCCGGCCGGCGCGGTCCCCCGAGCGGTGAGCACCCGCGCGTCCGCGATCCGATCCGCCCGGTAGGTGCGGAGCCGGGTCTCGTCGGCGGCATCCGTCCCTTCGGCGACCGGCGCCGCGAGGAGGTACCAGCGCGGCCCGCGGCTGCCGACCATCAGCGGCACGACCTCCGCCGCGCTCCGACCGGACGAGCCCTCGTACTGCAGCGCGACCCGCAGGGATCCGGCGATCGCCCGCTGCAGCTCCGCGACCACGGCCGGTGGGGTGTCGTGCTCGGTGATCCCCCAGGGCGCATCGCGCACGGTCGACTCGGCCACCCGCTGCGCCCCTTCGCGGAACGGCTCCGGCACCGCGCGCACGAGCTTTCGCATCGCCGCGATCCGCTCCGGCGTCGCGGCTCCGCTCTGGGCGAGAGCGACGAGCAGAGAGCTCACCTCGCCCTGGGTGAGACCGGTGAGATCGGTGCGCGCCCCGCCGATCAGCCGCCACCCGCCGCCTCGTCCACGCGATGGATAGATCGGCACCCCGGACATGGCGAGCGCCTCGAGGTCGCGGCGCGCGGTCGGCACCGAGACCTCGAGCTCACGGGCCAGGTCGGCCGCAGTGATCTGCGGGCGCCCCTGCAGCAGCAGCAGAGCCTGGATGAGACGGTCGGCGCGAATCTTCGAACCTCTTTTCAGAAGTGATCATTCGGTGATCACTTCACCCGAAAGCATAGAGGGAACAACCCACTCAGAAGGAGAAAATCATGTTCCGTGGTCTCGCCAATCTCAACCTCGTCGCCGAAGACATGACCGCAGCCGTGGCCTGGTACGCCGAGGTCTTCGACTCCGCGCCCTACTTCGTCCGTCCCGAAGAGGGCCCCGTCCAGTACGCCGAGTGGCGGTTCGGCGACGACGACGACGAGTTCGCCCTCATGGACGCCCGCTTCCGGCCCGCCCTGTCCCAGCCCGGCGGCGCGCTCATCAGCATCCACGTCGACGACGTCCGCTCCACGTACGACCGGCTCATCGAACTCGGCGCGACGGCCTTCGACCCGGTGACCCAGCGCGGAGAGGGCTGGTGGTCGGCATCCGTCAGCGATCCGTTCGGCAACCTGGTCGGTCTCATCCAGAGCCCGCACTGGGCGGCCCAGCACGCCGGCTGAACGACGGCAGACGCGAGAACGGCCGCCCCCCGAAGGGGACGGCCGTTCTCGTACGTCTGGGTGTCAGACCATCTTCGTGACCTGGTCGAACGACAGCTCGACCGGGGTCTCACGCTCGAAGAGCGAGACGAGGACGGTGAGCTTGCCGCTCTCCGGCTTGATCTCGCTGATCGAACCGGGAAGACCCGCGAACGAGCCTTCCTTGATCGTGATGGTCTCGCCGACCTCGAAGTCGACCTCGGCCGGCAGCGGACGAGCGACGGCGACGCCGCCCTTCGACGCGATGTTCTTGGCGGTCGGGACGTCCTTGACCTCGACGAGGGCCTTCAGCATGTTGAAGGCCTCTTCGAAGCGCAGCGGCGTCGGGTTGTGGGCGTTGCCCACGAAGCCGGTGACGCCCGGCGTGTGACGGACGACCGACCAGGTGTCTTCGGTCAGCTCCATGCGCACGAGCACGTAGCCCGGGATGCGCACGCGGGTGACCATCTTGCGCTGGCCGTTCTTGATCTCGACGACGTCCTCCATCGGGACCTCGATCTGGTAGATCTCGTCCTCGACCTCGAGCGTCGACTTGCGCTGCTCGATGTTCGCCTTGACCTTGCGCTCGAAGCCGGCGTAGGAGTGGATGACGTACCACTTGCCCGGGAGCATGCGGAGGTCCATGCGGAAGGCCTCGTACGGGTCCTCCTCGGCGTCCTCATCCTCGTCGGATGCGTCCTCGTCGGCGTCTTCGGCCTCGACGACCGATGCGACGGGGTCGTCGGAGTCCTCGATGGACGGACGGTCCTCTTCGCCGTTCACGTCGGGGCCGTCGTAGGGGGTGACCTCGTCGGCCGCCGCAGCTTCCTGCTCGGCGGACTCCTCGGCCACAGAATCATTGAGGACCTCAGCGGCAGCCTCAGACTCAGCCGCTTCGTCCAGGTTGAGAGCGTCGTTCACGATCGCATCCGCCTCCGGGTCGTCGACCTCGATGTCACCATCGTTGTCGGTGTCGTCTTCTTCGCCGTCTTCGTCTTCGACGTGCACGGCGACGTGCTCGGCCGAGGTCACCGAGAGCTCCTCCGCGGCGAGGACGTTGCCCTCCTGGGCCTCGTCCTCCTCGCTGGACTGCTCTGCGGCGGTCGCCCAGTCGGCGTCGTCGGAATATCGTTCAGACACGTTGTTTCTTCTCCATAGCTGCGGCGTGAGCCGCGGGCGTCATCAGCCGGGGATTCCGAACACCCAGTGCGTCACGTACGCGAACAGAGTGTCCAAGCCGTAGACGATGCCCATGACGATCAGAACGAAGACGAGCACCACACCGGTGAACTTGAACAGCTCCTTGCGCGTCGGGGTGACGACCTTGCGCAGTTCGGAGATGACCTGACGGATGAACAGGGCGATTCCCCCGAAGAACCTGCCGAAGAAGCCGGACTTCTTCTCGCGGGTGGCGCCAGCCGCGACCAGCTCGCCGCGCGGTTCTTCCTGATCCATCCTGAATGTACCTTTCGTGTGTCAGCGTTGCGCTGACGCGCAGGGCGGACAGGAATCGAACCTGCAACCTGCGGTTTTGGAGACCGCTGCTCTGCCAATTGAGCTACCGCCCTAGAGGCTCCGAGGCCTCGGGGTGTTCTCTTCACCCTGCCACCGAACTGTGATCGGGAGATCCCAGGCACGGCGAAAGAATGCAGACAACAACTGCTCCACCAGCATACGGCATCCTCCGAGGGAAGCCGAACCGGGCCGAGGCCCGGTTGTTGTTAGGCTCGGCGAGCGGATGCAGTGGGAGGGAGCGCCGGTGAGCGCTGAGGTACAGCAGTTCCAGGTGGACCTGCGCGGAGTCGTCGACCTGCTCAGCAGGCACATCTACTCCAGTCCTCGGGTGTATCTGCGGGAGCTCCTGCAGAACGCCCGCGACGCGATCACGGCACGCCGCGAGGTGGACGGCGGGGGCGGCAGCATCCGCATCTCCCCGCTGACCGCCGAGAACGGCGAGTTCGTCCTACGCGACGACGGCATCGGCCTCACCGCCGCCGAGGTCGCCGACCTGCTCGCGACCGTCGGGCGCAGCTCCAAGCGCGACATCTTCGACCTGCCCCGCAGCGACTACCTCGGTCAGTTCGGCATCGGACTGCTCAGCTGCTTCATGGTGGCCGACACGATCGTGATCCGCTCCCGCAGCGCCAAGGGCGGCGCGTCGGTGGAGTGGACCGGCAGCGCCGACGGCACCTTCCAGGTGGCCGAGATCGACGAGGAGCTGCCGATCGGCACCAGCGTGCACCTCGTGCCCCGGTTCGACGCGGACGAGCTGCTGCGCCCCACCGCCGTGCGCGAGCTGGCGACGACGTTCGGCGAGTTCCTCCCGGTGCGGGTGACCGTCGACACGGCCGCCGGCGGCATCGACATCACGCGGGATGCGCCGTTCCTCGACCCGGCGCGCGACCTCGCGGCCGCCGTCGAGTACGGCCGCGATCTCCTCGGCGCCGCTCCCCTCGACGTGATCGAGCTCTCGGAGCCCGCCACCGGAACCCGCGGTCTCGCGTACGTGCTCCCCTACGCTCCCCCGCCCGGCGCGCGCCAGGCGACGCGGATGTACCTCGGGCGGATGCTGCTCGCCGAGCGCGTCGACGACGTGCTGCCGGACTGGGCGTTCTTCGTCCGGGCCGTCATCGACTCCACCGGGCTCGCGCCCACCGCCAGCCGGGAATCGCTGGTGGAGGATGCCGCGCTGGAGCGGGTGCGCGAACAGCTCGGCGCCGGCATCCGCCGCTGGGTGCTCGAGCTGGGGCTGCGCGAGCCGCACCGTCTCGCGCAGTTCGTCGCGGTGCACGAGGTCGGGCTCAAGTCGCTCGTGCGGCACGACGAGGAGCTCGCGCGGTTCATCACGCGCTGGCTCACGGTCGAGACGACGCACGGCACGATGCGCGTCGGCGACCTCGTCGAGCGCTACCCCCATATCCGCTACGCGCAGAGCGTCGACGAGTTCCGTCAGGTGGCCGGCATCGCCCCCGCCGACGAGGTGCTCGTGAACGGCGGCTACCTCTACGACGCCGACCTGATCCGGATGCTGCCGGAGCTGCATCCGCACGTCTCGGTCGAGCAGGTCGACGTCACCGGCGAGCTCGACCGGCTCGACCCGCCTCCTCTCGACGACCGCGACGCGGCGGTGGCGCTCGAGACGCGCGCGGGCGCCGTGCTCGCGGCATCCGACTGCTCGGTCGTCGTCCGCTCGATCGACCGGCCCGACCTCGCCGGCCTCTACGTCGCCGACCCCGAGGTGCTGCGCGCGATCGATCGCGGACGCACCAAGGGCGTCACCGGCGCGCTGTGGGGCGGGGTTCTCGACCGCATCGACCGCACGCTGTCCGCGGCGCGGGAGGACGACCTCCGTGCGCGTCTGTGCCTGAACTGGTCGAACCGCGTGGTGCGCGCTCTCGTGCGGGTGCAGGACGACGCGGTGTTCGCCCGCACCGTGCAGCTGCTCTACATCCAGGCGCTGCTCGCCGGGCACCACCCGCTCAGCGACTCCGACCGCGCGCTCATGACCACCGCGCTCTCCGACCTCGTCTCGCTCTCGGCCGGCCTCGAAGGGGACTCGATCCCCTTCGACGACGCCCACTGACACCTCACCGAAGGGTTCCGTCCATGGCACGTCCGAAGAAGCGCTTCCAGCAGCTCATCGAGGAGATCGACCGCACGCCGTGGGGTCCGGCCGAGCAGGCTCTGGTCAACGAGGCCGTGGCCCTGGCCGTCGAGATGGGCGACGAGCGTCTCGAGTACGAGGCCCGGATGCGGCAGACGGCATCGGCGAACATGGGCGGGGCGACCGACGTCATGCTGAACTCGTTCGCGTGGTGCCTGGCGCATCACGACGCCGACCCGCAGCGCTTCCCCGCCGATCTCGACAACGGCGGCGCCGACCTCATGTGGCAGTTCAAGTGGATGGCTTCGTCGCTGCGCTCGTCCCCTGCCTTCTCGCAGGAGCAGATCGCCGCCGTGCTCGACGACATGGAGACCCACTACCGCGCGGCGGGGCTGGGCGCCAGCGGTGTGCTCACGGCGCGGTTCGAGGACGCCTGGGACGCCGGGCGCTTCGACGACGCCGAGCGGCTGCGCGTGCAGCTCGAGGCGACACCCCGCGACGACCACAGCCACTGCGACGCGTGCGGTCGCAGCCAGTTCGCGGGCTTCTTCGCGGAGACCGATCGCGACGCCGACGCCATCCGCCTGGTGGAGGAGATGATCGAGGGCGGCTTCTCGTGCGGCGAGGAGCCCGAGCACGCCCTGTCGCGCGTGCTGATCCCCTACCTGCGCGCCGGACGCCTCGACGAGGCGAAGACGGCGCATCTGCGCAGCTACCGGCTGGCGAAGGACAACCCCGACAACCTCCGCATCGTCGCCAACAACATCGTGTTCGCAGCCCTCACCGGCAACGAAGCACGTGCGCTCGCGATGGTCGAACGGCACATCGGCTGGCTGGCGCACGACGGACTGAACGTCGACGCGCACTTCGCCGCCCTCGCCGCGTTCGCCGTGGCCCTCGACCGGGTGGTCGCGACCGGGCACGGCGACACCCCCGTGCGCGGAGCCGACGCCGCCTCCCTCATCGAGCTGTTCGGCGCGCACGACGGCACCTGGAGCGCCGCCGACCTCGCCGCGAACGCGTGGGCCGCCGCCGAGCGGATCGGCGCGGAGTTCGACCGGCGTGACGGCACCGACGGCCATGCAAGGATGCTGGCACGCATGCGGGCGCTCGAGACCGAGCAGTACGACGTGCCGATCCGGTCCGACGCCTTCGCGGCGCCGACCCCGTCGGTGACCCCGGTCGATGCCGACGGCTGGTACGAGCGCGCGATGCAGCTCGCGCAGTACGGCGCGGAGCACGAGATGCTCGAGGCCCTGCCGCGCGCACTGGAGGTCGACGACCCCGCGAAGCTGGCACAGCTGCAGTCGATGCGTCTCGGCATCCTCATCGCTCTCGATCGCGCCGATGAGGCCGCCGACCTGCTTCCGGAGCGGATCGCGGCTCTCCGCGCCGCGGGCAGGAACGAGCAGGCCGACCTCGAAGAGCGGCTCGGGCTCGCGACGTTCGGGGCGAGCACGGACGAGGCTGCAGCCGGACTCGAAGAAGAGATCGCCGCGTCCGCCACGCTGCCGGCCTGGTCACGGGGCGACCTCGCTCTCAGCCGTGCGGCCCTGCATCTGCAGGCGGATGAGGCGGATGCCGCGCTCGACCACGCCGAGGTGGCGGCCCGGGCGTTCGCCGAGGCCGACGACACCCGCCTGTCGAACACGACCACGCTGGTGGCGATCTCGGCCCTGCTGAACAAGGGCGACATCGAGTCGGCCACATCCGTGCTCGACCGCTTCCTCGATCAGGACGACGTCAGCGCGGGGCACCGTGCTCAGGCGCATCAGACCAGGGCCCGCGTGCGCGGCGGCAACGGCGACTACGTCGACGGAGCGGGCGACGCCGATGAGTCTTGCCGTCTGCTCGCCGAACTCGGTGCGACCCGTGCGCTGGCGGAGGCGCATCTGCTGGCCGGCGCACTCTGGGAGGACGCCGACGAGCCGGAGAAGGCCGTGTCGCGTTACCGGGTCGCGGCCCGCATCGGCAGCGAAGCAGGAGGCGATGCCACCGCGACGAACTTCCGCATGGCACGCGCCATGCTCCGCGCCGGCGACGCCGTGGAGGCCGCCGAGCTGTTCGGCGAGGTGCTGCAGCAGGAGGAGCAGGCCGAGGTCTCCCCCGGCTCCCGCGCGGTGACCGCGTCGATGCTCGCCCGCGCGCTGAGCGCCTCCGGCGAGTTCGGCCAGGCGGTGGGGGCCCACGGGTACGCGTCCGACCTGTTCGGCGAGGCCGAGGAGCATGCCGACCAGGCCATGGCGATGACCGAGCAGGCCAAGATCCTCGCCCGCTTCGACGAGAACGACGACGCGATCGCCCTCCTGGAATCGGCCGTCGAGATCGTGCGGAAGGCGGAGGACTCAGTCGGAGCGGTCGCGGAGGTGCTGCACAGCCTCGGCCAGGCCTATGGCGGGCGCGGCGACGAGCGCGCGTTCGGGCTCTTCGACGAGGTCGCCGCCCTCGCCCAGGAGCACGAGGCCGGCTGGCTGCTGGCGGATGTGACCGACTCCCGCGGGCGTGCCCTCGCCGAGATCGGGCGGGTCGACGAGGCGGTGGCCGCAGCTCTCACCGCCGCCGATGGATTCGCGGCACTCGGCGACACCGGAATGGCCGGAGGATCCGAGCTGTTCGCGGCCCGGGTGCTCGCCGGCAACGAGCGCCCTGCCGACGCCGTGCCCGTGTACCGCAGCGCCCTCGAGCACGGCGCCGATCACCCGCCGCTGCGTCAGGTCGCGGCTCTCGAGCTCGGCGACGTGCTCGAGGCGCTCGGACGGCACGGCGAGGCCGCCGAGGTGCGCACGCTGGCCGAGAGCTGAGGCGCGGCTCAGAAGAGCTGCCGCCAGTTGGCCTTGGCGAGGTCGAGGAGCTCGTCGCCGCGTCCCGACATGACCGTGCGGATCGCGTAGAGCGCGAAGCCCTTGACCTGTGCGGCCTCGATCGCCGGCGGCATCGACAGCTCCTGCCGCTCGGTGACGACGTCGAGCAGGGCGGGTCCGTCGTGGTCGAGCACCTCGCGGACGGCAGCGGGAAGATCCTCGCTGCGTTCCACGCGACGCGCGAAGATCCCCATCGCCTCGGCGATCGCGGCGAAACTGGGGTTCTCGAGTCCCGTCCCGTACGTGACGAATCCGGCGGCCTTCATCTCCAGCTCCACGAAGTTCAGCGAGGAGTTGTTCACGACGATCGTCTTCACCGGCAGCTTGTTCTGGGTGAGGGTGAGGAGCTCGCCGAGCATCATCGAGAGCCCGCCGTCTCCGGCGAGCGCGACGACCTGCCGGTGCGGGTGAGCGACCTGCGCGCCGATGCCGTGCATGAGCGCGTTCGCCATGGAGCCGTGCGTGAACGAGCCGATGAGGCGACGTTCCTTCGTCATCGTGAGATACCGCGCCGCCCACACGGTCGGCGAGCCCACGTCGGCCGTGAAGATCGCGTCGTCCTCGGCATACTCGTCGAGGAGCCTCGCGAGATACTGCGGGTGGATCGGGCGCTTGCCCTTCGCGGGAACGGCCAGCTCGTCGAGCTTCGTCCGCGTCTTCCGGTAGTGGGCGGTCGCATCGTCGAGGTGACCGCGGTCGTCGCGTGTGGCAAGGCGCGGCAGGAGCGCCTCCGCCGTGGCGCGTACGTCGCCCACGAGACCCAGATCCAGCGGATGCCGCTTGCCGAGCTGCGATCCGCGGATGTCGACCTGGATGGTCGTGGCGTGCTCGGGGTAGAACTGCTCGTAGGGGAAATCGCTGCCCAGCACCAGCAGGGCATCGGCGGCCTCCATGGCCCGGAACCCGGACGCGAAGCCGAGCAGCCCGGTCATGCCGACGTCGAAGGGGTTGTCGTACTCGATGAACTCCTTGCCGCGGAGCGCGTGCACGATCGGCGCGGCCAGCCGGTCGGCGAGGGCGACGACCTCGTCATGCGCGCCCTCCACACCGGCACCGGCGAGGATCGTGACCTTCTTCGCCGCGTTCAGCAGCGTCGCGGCCCTGTCGAGCTCGGCACCGCTCGGGGTGATCACCGGGCGTGCCCGCTCGATGACCACGGCCCGGTCGTCGGCGATGTCGGCGAGGGCGACGTCGCCGGGGATCACCAGCACCGCGACACCGCGCTGCTCGATGGCGGCGCGCATCGCGATCTCCATCAGCCGGGGCATCTGCGCCGCGTCGGCGACGTACTCGACGTAGACGCTGCACTCGCGGAAGAGCTCCTGCGGATGCGTCTCCTGGAAGTAGCCCGTGCCGATCTCCGTCGTCGGGATGTGCGCGGCGATGGCGAGCACGGGAACACGCGACCGGTTCGCGTCGTAGAGGCCGTTGATCAGGTGCAGGTTGCCGGGACCGCAGGAGCCCGCGACGACGGCGAGCTCACCCGTGGTGGCGGCATCCGCAGCGGCGGCGAAGGCCGCGGCCTCCTCGTGGCGCACGTGCACCCAGCGGATCGTGCCGTCCTTGCGGAGCGCATCCGTGAAGCCGTTGAGGGAGTCCCCGGGAAGGCCGTAGACACGGTCGATCCCGTTGACCCGCAGAGTCCTGACGATGTTCTCGGCGACATTGGTCATGATTTGACCCTACGCCCGCTGCGACTCCTCGGGACGGATGCCCTCGAGCCAGGCATCCGTCACCTTCGCCGCACGCGTGAGCCGGGGAATCGGCGACATCCTGTCCTCGAAGAACCGGCTGCTCGCCTCGTCGAGAGTGCGCAGGAGAGTGCCGACGACCGGGGCGATCGGACCGAGCACCGCCCGCCGCAGCTCGATCGGGAAGTCGGCCGAGACGAAGGCGGGCAGTCGCTCGGCGAGCCGATCGATCACCCCGGGGTCGGCCTCGACCGCGGGCCCGAGGAGCAGGACGGCCTGAGGGTCGAGGGTCGCACCTGCCGCCGCCAGCTGGACCGCGATCAGGTCGTCGACCGCACGCAGGCCGGTCGACAGCGGCGCACCCGCCCGATGATCCGTCAGGTCCCGCAGGAGGCCGGCGTCGTCTCCGGCGTACGGGTTCGGCAGCAGCGACGACAGGTCCATCCGGTACATCACCCCGGCGCGGTTCTCGGCGCCGCCGTACGGCACCCCGTCGATCATCAGGGACGCGGCGACCGTCGGCCATGCCGTCGCCAGCACGAAGGATGCGAGCCCCTGAGCCGCGCCGAGCCGGTGCTCCGCGACTCCGGCTGCCGCCAGATCGTGGTCCACGCGCGCCGGGACGCCGAGCTTCTCCCGCGTGCGCCCGGCGACATCGACGCCGATGAGACCCGGGAAGTCCGTGGAGCGTGTGACGACGCCGTCCGCGCCGAGCAGCCCCTGAAGGCAGACGCCCACCCCCAGCAGGCCAGCGCTGCGTTCGGGGCGCGGCACGAGTGCCGCGATCGCGGACCACACCTCCTCGAGACGCGCGTCGACGACCTCGCCGGAAGCCGGTGCATCCGGATCGATCCGCTCGTCGACCCATCGCCGCGCCGCCACCACCGTGCCCGCGAGGTCGCTCACGAGCAGGTGCGTGGACCGCTTGCCGATCTCGACGGCGGCGACGTAACCGATCTCGCCCCGGAAGCGATACCGCATGGCAGGGCGCCCCGACTCCTTGGAGGTCGCCACCCGCTTGCCGGCGACGTCGGCCGCGCCGAGCTCGACGAGCTCTCCGACACGGTCCATCACCGTGGGACGCGACAGCCCCGTGGCCGCCGCGACATCCGTGAGCACGACCGGACCGTTGTCCCGGAGGAACTGCGCGGTCAGCGCCGCACTCCGCTTGCGCAGCTCAAGCAGCCGGCCGCCTCGCGTGAGCCCACGGGCTCCGTCTGCATCATCCACCAGGCCATCGTACTGACCGCCCCGGGGCGACAGCATGCGAGGCGGCACCCCCGAAGGGATGCCGCCTCGCACGTTTCCGGCCGGATCAGCCGATGCGGATGAGCTTCTTGTTGACGAACTCATCCGCGGCGAGGTGGCCGAGCTCACGCGCGGTGCCACTGCGCTTGATGCCGCCGAACGGCAGCTCGGGGCTGTCGGCGAGCACCAGGTTGACGTAGACCATGCCGGCCTCGATCTTGTCGGCGACGCGTTCGGCCTGCTCGGCATCCGTCGTGAAGACGTACGAGCCGAGACCGAAGGTCGTGTCGTTCGCCAGCGCGACCGCCGCGTCCTCGTCGGCGACGCGGTAGACGACCGCCGCGGGGCCGAAGAGCTCTTCGCGGTAGACGTTCATCGACGGGGTCACGTCGGCGAGCACGGTCGGTGCGAAGAACGCGCCTTCGCGGGTGCCGCCGGTGAGGAGCGTCGCCCCCTGCTCGACGGCCTGGTCGATCTGCTTCTGCAGGTTCTCCGCCGCGGTCTCCGACGACACGGGGCCGAGCACGGTGTCGTCGAGCATGGGATCCGTCGCCTCGACCGCGGCCATCGACGCCGTGAACTTCTCCACGAAGTCGTCGTACAGGGCGTCGACGATGATGAAGCGCTTGGCGCCGTTGCACGCCTGACCGTTGTTGTCGAGGCGCGCGTCGACGCCCGCCTGCACGGTCGCGTCCAGGTCGTCCGTGGACAGCACGATGAACGGGTCGGAGCCGCCGAGCTCGAGCGCGACCTTCTTGAGGTTGCGTCCGGCGACCTCGGCGACAGCCGCACCCGCCCGCTCGGAGCCCGTGAGCGAGACGCCCTGCACGCGCGGGTCGGCGATCATCGTCGCGATCTGCTCGTTGGTGGCGAGCACGCTCTGGTATGCGCCCTTCGGGAATCCGGCGTCGTGGTAGATCGCCTCGAGGGCGGTCGACGACTCGGGGCACTGCGGCGCCGGCTTGAGGAGGATCGTGTTGCCCACGATGAGGTTCGGGGCGGCGAAGCGCACGATCTGGTACGCCGGGAAGTTCCACGGCATGATCCCGATCAGCGGCCCGAGAGACGACCGGCGGATGATCGCCGAGCCGTCTCCGAGGATCGAGATCGGCTGGTCGGCCATGATGGCGTCGGCCTGGTCGGCGTAGTACTCCGCGATGTCGGCGGCGAAGTCCACCTCGCCGAGGGCCGCCTCGCGCGGCTTGCCCATCTCGCGCACGAACACGTCGGCGAGCTCCTCGCGGCGCTCGCGGTGCAGCTCGGCCGCGCGGCGCAGGAGTGCGGAGCGCTCCGCGACGGTCGACGAGCGCGACCACTCGCGGTGCGCCTCGTCGGCGGCCGCGACCGCCTCGTCGATCTGCGCGTCCGTGAAGGTGTCGAAGGACGCCAGCGTCTCTCCGGTGGCGGGGTTGATGACGGCGTAATCGGTCATGATTCGTCCTCTCGTTCGGATGCCGGTCAGGAGACGGGGATCAGCGTGTACTTGGTGGACAGGTATTCGTGGATGCCCTCGAAACCGCCCTCGCGGCCGACGCCGGACTGCTTGACGCCGCCGAAGGGTGCGGCCGCGTTCGACACGACACCCACGTTGAGGCCCATCATGCCGGTCTCGAGCTTGTCGATCATGCGCTGGCCGCGCTGCAGGTTCTCGGTGAAGACGTACGAGACGAGCCCGTACTCGGTGTCGTTCGCGAGGTGCACGGCCTCGTCCTCGGTGTCGAAGGTCGCGATCGCCAGCACCGGTCCGAAGATCTCTTCACGGAGGATCGCGGATCCCGGCACGACGTCGGTGAGCACGGTGGGCTCGTAGAAGGTGCCCGTGCCCTCGACGGCCTTGCCGCCGGCGAGCAGCTTCGCTCCGCGGTCGACCGCGTCGCCGACGAGCTCGCCCGCCTTGGCGACGGCATCCTCATCGATGAGCGGTCCGATCGCGACGTCCTCCTCGGTGCCGCGGCCGATCTTCATGGCGTTCACGCGCTCGGTGACCTTGCGTGCGAACTCCTCGGCGACGGATGCCTGCACGATGAAGCGGTTGGCCGCCGTGCACGCCTGGCCGATGTTGCGGAACTTCGCCAGCAGGGCGCCCTCCACGGCCTTGTCCAGATCGGCGTCCTCGAACACGACGAACGGGGCGTTGCCGCCGAGCTCCATCGACACGCGCAGCACGCCCTCGGCCGCCTGGGCGATGAGCTTGCGGCCGACCTCGGTCGAACCCGTGAACGAGAGCTTGCGCAGCCGCGGGTCGGCGATGATCGGAGCCGACAGGGCGCTCGACTTCGACGTCTGCACGACGTTGACGACACCGGCGGGAAGACCCGCCTCCTCCAGCAGCTTCGTGAAGAAGATCGTCGTCAGCGGCGTGAGTGCCGGGGGCTTGATGATCACGGTGCAGCCGGCGGCGAGTGCCGGAGCGATCTTGCGGGTCGCCATCGCGAACGGGAAGTTCCACGGCGTCACGAAGAACGACGGGCCGACCGGACGCTGCGACACGACCATGTTGCCCGTACCCTCGGGGTTGATGCCGTAGCGGCCGCTGATGCGCACGGCCTCCTCGCTGAACCAGCGCAGGAATTCGCCGCCGTAGACGACCTCACCGCGCGCCTCGGCGAGCGGCTTGCCCATCTCGAGCGTCATCAGCAGGGCCAGGTCCTCCTTGTGCACCTGCACCAGGTCGAACGCCCGGCGGAGGATCTCGCTGCGCACGCGGGGCGCGGTCGCGGCCCACGACTCCTGCGCGGCGACGGCCGCGTCGAGTGCACGCTTGCCGTCGGCGGGCGTCGCGTCGGCGATCGTCTTGATGACGGCCCCGGTCGCGGGGTCCTGCACGTCGAAGGTGCCGCCGGTCTCGGCATCCGTCCACTCGCCGCCGATGAAGAGGCCGGTGGGGATGCTGTCGAGCAGGGCCTGCTCGGTCTGAGTGCTCATGGATTCTCTTTCTGTGGGGAGGAGTGCGGGGTCAGCGACGGCGGACGCTCGGCGGAGCGTCGATGCCGAGGGTCTCACCGCGGAAGAACGCCGGGCGCTTGATGCGCTGCCAGATCATCACGACGATGCCCACCACGATGATGAGCATCCCGAGGATGAACACGATGCCGACGCCGCCGATCTGCGTGCCGGAGCCGTAGGCCGGGTCCATCGAGTCGATGAGGGTGGTGAAGAACAGCACCGCGAGGATGGCGCCGCCGACGAGCGGGAACAGGAACGTGAAGAAGAAGTTCCTCGTCGAGTCGAACCACTGCTTGCGGAAGTACCACACGCACGCGAAGGCCGTGATCCCGTAGTAGAAGCAGATCATCATGCCGAGCGTGAGGATCGTGTCCCAGAGCGTGTCCTCGCTGACCACGCGCATGACGGCGTAGAACGCGGAGGCCACGATCGCGGAGACGATGGTGGCGTAGCCCGGGGTGAAGAACCGCGGGCTGACCTTGGCGAACGACTTCGGCAGGGCGCCGTAGTGCCCCATGGCGAGCAGGGTGCGCGCCGGGCCGACGAACGTCGATTGCAGCGACGACGCGGAGCTCGTGAGCACGGCCAGCGACACGAGGAACGCGAGCGGGCCGAGGATCGGACCGGAGAGGTGGAAGAACACGTTCTCCTGGATGTCCTCGTTGCCGAGGCCGAGCTCTCCGGTGCCGACGCCCGCGAACATGATCATCGCGACAGCGAGGAGCAGGTACAGGGAGACGATCGTGAGCACGGTGGCCGTGGCGGCGCGCCCCGGTGTCTTCTCCGGGTCCTTGGTCTCCTCGTTCATCGTCAGCGTGACGTCCCAGCCCCAGAAGATGAAGATCGAGAGCGAGAGGCCCGCGGCGACGGCGCTGAACGACGAGATCGCGAAGGGGTTGAACCAGTTGAGGTCGAACGGCTGGAAGTCGAAGCCGTTGCCGTTCACCGCCTGCACGATCGCGGCGCCGGCGAAGAACACCAGCACCAGGATCTGGAAACTGACGAGCCAGTACTGCAGCTTCTGCGTCGTCTGCATGTCGCGGTAGGAGATCATCGTCGCGCCGAGCATGAACAGCAGGCAGACGCCGATGTTGATCCAGGTGTTGCTCGCGAGAGCGGCGATGTCGGGGTTGCTCGTGATCTGCGAGAGCAGCAGGAACAGGAAGTCGACCGCGACGCCGGCGAGATTCGACAGCACGAGGATCGTCGCGACGATCAGACCCCATCCGGCCATCCAGCCGATCCACGGCCCGAAGGCCCTGGTCGCCCAGGTGAACGACGTGCCCGAGTCCGGCATCCGGTTGTTCAGCTCGCGATACCCGAACGCCACCAGCAGCATCGGGATGAACCCGACGAGGATGATGGCCGGGATCTGCGCGCCGACGACGGATGCCGTGGGCCCGACCGCCGCCGTGAACGTGTAGGCCGGGGCGATGCAGGAGATCCCGATGACGACGGCGCCGATGAGGCCGATGGTTCCGGCGCTCAGGCCCTTCGTGGAGATGCCGGTCGTGACACCGGATTCGGGCTCCGTCGCCCGATTCGTGCTGCTCATCAGCGGACTCCTGCTTCGGCGCGGGTGCGCGGGACGACGATCATCGGGACGGGCAGCTCGTGCAGCATCTTCGCTGCCGTGGAGCCCAGGAACAGCCGGCGGGGCTGAGCGAGCCGGCTGGAGCCGACGAGGACGACCTCGCCGGGGAGCCAGGAGAGATGCGCGACGGCGTCCTCCACGGTGTCGCCGGGCGCCCGCTCGACGGCGGCGGTCCTGCCGTCGGGCAGAAGCTCCGAGGCGACCGCGAGAACCTCCTGCGAGTGCTCGTCGCCGACCACGCGGATCGCTCCGGTGTCGAGTCCCGGGGGCACGTCGAACGGCACGAGCGACACGAGCCGGAGATCGACGCCGGCGTCGCCGGCGAGGGAGACCCCTTCGTCGAGCAGCGCGTCGGCGCCCGGGCGGGTGCCGACGGCGACGGTGACGCGAGGGATGACGTGATCATCCTGCTGCGCGGCGCCCACGGGTGCGAGCGCGACCGGGATGGTCGACGAGTGCAGCAGTTCGGAGGCGACGCTGCCGAGGCGGTGCCGGCCCAGGATGCCGCCGCCCGCGGCGCCGACCACGATCACCCTCGCGCCGAACTCCTCGCCGGCGGCGATGAGCCCCTCGGCGAACGACTCGGCGAAGCGCACGTGCCCGCTGCGGGTGAGCTCCTGCGGCAGCGAGACGATCGCGTCGGCGAGCCACTTCTTCGCCTGGCCGCGGATGTGCTCCTCGTATGCGCGCTCCGGCGGGACCGCCGCGCTGCGCGTGCCCTCGTTCGGGAGCACGATCACCAGGTGCAGCGTCGCGCCGAGGCTGCGGGCGAGTCGGGCGCCGAGCGCCGCGGCATCCGCTCCGGTGTCCGTCGCCGTGTAGCCGACGACGACAGAGCCGGTCATCAGTCGCCGCCCTCGGTGGGGCCGGCGTCGCGGATCGCGTCGACGATGTTCGCCGCGGCGAGGTGACCCATGCGGATCGCTCCGTCGACGTGCTGGTATCCGGCGCCCGCCAGGTCGCTGCACGCGAAGTGGATCGGGCCGACGGGGGTGCGCAGGTCGGCGCCGTAACGGTGCAGACCGCCCATGTCGAAGCTCGCGGCGTAGGCGCCGCGGGTCCACTCCTCGCTGCCCCAGTCGCTCTCGTAGTAGACGACCGTGTTCTTCGCGCCGTCGCCGTAGTAGTGCGAGAGCGACTCGAGGATGCGCTCCTTGCGCTCCTCGGCCGACAGCTCGAAGACGCCGTCGGCGTTCGCGTCGGAGACGAAGCCGACCAGGGTGCCGCGCTCGTCGCCGTGGTTCGTGTTGTCGTACGCCTCGTGCACGAGCTCGTAGGGGCTGAAGGCGGTGCCGCTCAGACCCTGCTCACGCCAGAACGGCGTCTCGTAGACCGCGTGCACCTTGATGACGAAGCCCATCGACAGGTGCTGGTGCATCTGGTGCTGGCGACGCGGGAGCGGCGGCACGAACGAGATCCGGCTGTAGAGCACCGGCGCGTGGGCGAGGATCGCGTAACGGGCGCTGACGGTGAGGTCGTCGGTCGTGGCGGTGACGCCGTTCGCTCCCCATTCCAGGCTCCGTACCGGCTGGTTCAGGAGCACGTCGTCGCCCAGCCGCTCGGCGAGACGCAGCGGCACCTGCTGGAGGCCGCCGACGACGCGCTTGTCCAGGATGAAGTCGGCGTCGACGAGGTTCGAGTAGGAGCCGGCGGATGAGGCCATCAGCAGCGACTGCAGCAGCGAGAAGGAGTGCGTCGGCTTGGTCAGCATCGCGGTGCCGGTGGCGAAGGCCAGGTTGCGCACGGCCTCGTCGTCATCGGTCTGCTGCCGCAGCCAGGCATCCCACGTGACGGTGTCCCACTCCTCGGCCTTCGGATGCGCCCAGGGGCGATCCGGGTCGATCTCGGCGACCATGGCGTCGAGGCGCTCGGTGATCTCGGCGATCACGGCCTCGGTCGCCGGCGCCACCGGGAACATCTCGCCGGTGAAGCGGTGCGACTGGCCGTCGGGACCCACGTAGACGCTCTCCCCCTCGCGGAAGCGGCTGTACGTCTCGAGGCCCAGCTCCTCGATGGCGTCCTTCAGCGCGTCCTGATCGGGAGAGACCCACTGGCCGCCGATCTCGAGCATCGCGCCCTCGATCACGTCGGTCCACAGGCGGCCGCCGACGCGGTCGCGTGCTTCCAGCACGGCCACCGAGAGGCCGGCCTTGCGCAGGTCGTTCGCCGCCGTGAGCCCTGCGGCTCCGGCGCCGATGATCAGGACGTCTCGTGTGATCTCAGCCATGTGCAACTCCTTCGTTGGGGGATGAAGTGCCGGTCGCGACCCGGAATCCCCCGATTTGGGGTCGCGACCGGACATCTGGTGCGGACCGCGGCGGACCGCGGTCGGATGGTCAGCCTGCGGCGGCGAGCGCCTCGGCGACCACGTCGAGTCCTTCGTTCAGCAGGTCGTCGCCGATCGCGAGCGGAGGGAGGAAGCGGATGACGTTGCCGTAGGTGCCGCAGGTGAGCACGATCACGCCCTGGGCGATGCAGGCCTTCGCGACGGCGGCCGTGAGCGCGGCATCCGGAGCGTTGGTCTCGGGGTCGACGAACTCCGCGGCGATCATCGCGCCGTGGCCTCGGATGTCTCCGACGCGGGCGTCGCCCTGCTGGATCGCGGTGAGACGATCGGTGAGGATTGTGCCGATCTCGCGGGCGCGCTCGATGACGCCGTCGTTCTCGAACACGTCGATCGCGGCGAGCGCCGCGGCGCAGGCGATCGGGTTGCCGCCGTACGTGCCTCCGAGTCCGCCGGAGTGCGAGGCGTCCATGATCTCGGAGCGGCCGGTGACGGCGGCGAGCGGAAGACCGCCGGCGATGCCCTTGGCCGTGGTGATCAGGTCGGGCTCGATGCCGAAGATCTCGCTCGCGAACATGTGTCCGGTGCGGGCGAAGCCGGTCTGCACCTCGTCGGCGATGAAGACGACGCCGTTCGCACGGCACCAGTCGACGATGGCCGGCAGGAAGCCCTCGGCCGGGACGATGAAGCCGCCCTCGCCCTGGATGGGCTCGATGATGACCGCGGCGAGGTTGTCGGCGCCGATCTGCTTCTCGAGCTGCAGGATCACGCGGGCCGCGGCCTCGGGGCCGGCGAGGCCGTCGCGGAACGGGTACGACATCGGGGCGCGGTACACCTCGGGGGCGAACGGTCCGAAGCCGCTCTTGTACGGCATCGACTTGGCGGTGAGCGCCATCGTCAGGTTCGTGCGGCCGTGGTAACCGTGGTCGAACGCGACGACGGCCTGGCGACCGGTGTGCTTGCGGGCGATCTTGATCGCGTTCTCGACAGCCTCGGCGCCCGAGTTGAACAGGGCGCTCTTCTTGGCGAAGTCGCCGGGCGTGATCCGGTTGAGGGCCTCGGCCACCTCGATGTACGACTCGTACGGCGAGATCATGAAGCAGGTGTGCGTGAACTGGGCCGCCTGCGCGGCGACGGCTGCGGCGACCTTCGGGTGGGCGTTGCCCACGGTGGTCACGGCGATGCCGGAGCCGAGGTCGATGAGCGAGTTGCCGTCGGCGTCCACCACGACTCCGCCGCCGGCGGCGACGGTCGCGACCGGCACGGTGTGACCGACGCCTGCGGCGACGGCATCCGCCTTGCGAGCGAGGATCTCCGCCGACCGGGGGCCGGGAAGCTCGGTGACGAGGCGTCGCTCCTGAGGGAGCTCGGGTCCGCCGAGGGGAACTGCAACAGCTGCGGTGTCGAGGAGTGCCATGTCCGCGAGCGTACGGCGGCTCAGGACACCGTCGCACTCGCCGACTTGTACAATCTGAAGCAAGAGATCGCCGACGTGTACAAGAGGAGTTCGTCATGGCCGTAGCCGAGGAACCCACTCTCCGTGCACTGCTGCGACGGAGGGACCTCGGCCTCGCCCTGGTCTCCCCTGCCGAGGATCTGCCGGAGGGCGCGCTCGACCGGCCGCTGCGCTGGGTGCACAGCTCCGACCTCGCCGACCCCACGCCGTTCCTGTCGGAGGACCTCGCCCTGCTGACGACCGGCAACCAGTTCGACGACGCGGTCGACATCGACACGTACGTGCGTCGCCTCGCCGGACGCGGCGTGCTCGGTCTCGGTTTCGGCACGGAGGTGCACCGCTCCGGCATCCCCGAGGAACTCGTGCAGGCCTGCGCCGAGAACGGGATGCCGCTGTTCGAGGTCCCCTACCGCACGCCGTTCATCGCGGTCGCCCGTGCGCACTCCGAGGCCATCGCGGCACAGGCGTACGCCCGGCGGTCCTGGGCCCTGGACACGCAGCGCGCCCTCGCCCTCGCCGCCCTCCGCCCGCACGGTCTCGACGCGACCGTGGCCGAACTCGGCCGTCGCCTCGACGTGTGGGCGGGCATGTTCGACGCGGCCGGGGCACTGCTCAGCTCGCATCCCCGCGGCGCGATCGAGTCCCGCGTGCTCGACGACCTCGGCGAGAGGGTCATCGAGATCCTCACCCGGGGACTCGAGGCCGGGCAGTCCCTGACGCTCGACGACCGCACGTTCACCCTGTTTACCGTCGGGCGCGGCGGTCACCTGCGCGGGGTCATCGCACTCGCGGTCGACGTGCTCGACCCGGAGGCGCGTTCGGTCGTGACCTCGGTGATCGCGATGGCGGGCCTGGCGATGGAGCAGAGCGAACAGCTGGCGCGCAGCCGACGGCGTCTGCACGCACAGCTGCTCGGCTCGCTCCTCGCCGACGACCCCGGCCTCGCCCGACGGGTGCTCGGCACGCTCCCACCCACCCCGATGGTGGTCGCGGTCGCGGGAGACGCTCCGGCGGGCCCGCTGACCGACTGGTGGGAGAGGCACCGGTCCGAGCACGGCACGCCCTCCTTCATCGCCGAGTCCGAGGACGGCGTGACAGTGTGCCTCTCCGCGAGCGACGAGCAGCTCCTCGACGAGGTCGCTGCGCGCTTCGGCATCCGCATCGGCGTCTCCGCACCGGAGGGCTACGACGCCTTCTCCCGCGCGCACGCGCAGGCTCTCACCGCTCTGCGCCAGCACGGCGAGCACGGCGCCGTGCGGTATGCCGATACCGTCGGCTCCAGCATCCTCACCGCGCTCGCGACCGATGAGGCCCGACTCGTGGCCGAGTCCCGCCTCGCGCCCCTGCGCGAGCACGACGCCCGCACCGGCGCCGACCTCGAGCACTCCCTGCGCACCTGGCTGGAGCACGACGCCCGGGCCGAGTCGGCGGCCGCGGCGCTCGGCGTGCACCGGCACACCCTGCGCTCCCGCATCGCGCAGGCGGGGGGCATGCTCGGCATCGACCTGTCGTCGTTCCCCGCGCGGGCCGAGCTCTGGACACTGCTGCAGACCGCCCGGGACTGAGCGCGTCAGGCGCCTCAGTCGTTCGGCGGATCCGACGGGTGCAGGTAGCGACTCACGAACTCGTCGAAGAGCGGGACCATGTCGACCGACTCGTCGAGCAGCCACTGGAGCTGGATCCCGTCCATGACGGCACTGATCAGTCGCGCCGCGAGCGCGGGGTCGATGTCGTCGCGCACCTCGCCGACTTCCTGACCGCGGCGGAGGATCTCCCTCGCCTCGTCGGCGCGCGTCCGGTAGCGCGCGGCGAAGTCGGCGTGCGAGGGATGGTCGGAGTCGGTCGCCTCCGCCGACACGATCGCGTACAGCGACGTGAGACCCCGCGACGTCTGGTTGTGCGCGACGACCCTCTTCGCCTGCTCGACCAGCGTGTGCACGGCGGGATCGCCCGCCGCCGCGCGCACCTTCTCATCTCGCTGACGGAGAACCTCGGCGAACAGCTCCTCTTTGTTCGCGAAGTGATGCAGGAGTCCGGCAGGAGTCACTCCGACGCGCTTCGCGATCTCCCGCAGGGATCCGCTATGGAACCCCGTGCGGGAGAACACCACGAGCGCTTCGTCGACGATCGCCTGCCGTCGCGCCTGCCCCGTCGCATAGGGGCCGCGGGGCCCGCGAGCTGCCGTCGGTCGATCATCCGTGCCCACTGCTCGCTCCTGTCCTTCGGCGAAGCGAGGGAGGGATTCAGCCGTGGTGACCGCCTCCCGGTCCCCACGAGGAGCCGAATACCTGCTGCTTCATCGCCGGGCGCAGAAGCTGCTCCATCTCGCGATCCACGAAGTAGTCCTTGAGCTTATCCCGCGTGAGCTCGTTGCCGATCGCGGCCATGATCATCGACTGATCGAGCGACAGATAGCGCTCGGCGACCGTGCCGCTGTGCACGGCGACGGCGTCGTAGAACCCGCCGGGGCCGTAGGCGCCGAGGTCGTGCTCGATGCCGCGGAGGTTGCTCAGCACGCCCTTCTTGTCGTACGGCAGCGCGAGGAAGGCCGCGTGCGGCGTCACCACGCCGTCGCCGAACTCCGGGGCAGGGTTCGTACCGACCGTGCACCCGGGCCGGTCGATGTCGACGTCGGTCTGCTCGGCGTCGGAGGTGTACCCGTCCGAGCGCATCCCGGCGATGTCGACGCCGTACTCCGCGTAGCCGCCGAAGGGGTTGCTCGCGGGCGAGAAGCCCCAGTATCCGTATCCGGCCTCATCGAGTCCGTGCTGCTTCTGCACCTCGACCGTGATCGGATGGTTGAGCTTCCAGGACTTCGGCCCCCACTTGGTCTCCGGCACGAGCAGATCGGGCATCAGCGACTCGAACATGCTGCCGCCCCAGCTCGGGACGAACGACATCTCGCCGTAGCGGTACGCGCCCTCCCAGACCTCGACGCCGTCGTACGTGCGGTACTCGCCCTCGGGGAGCTGCTCCTGCCAGGCGAAGTCACAGCCAGGAGGCATCGTGCGATGCGTGCCGTACAGCGCCGTCGCGGGGATCTGTCCGTTGGCGATGCCGAGGTAGGTCGCGATGCGGCTCTCGCTCACCGTCGTGTCGTAGTGGTGGCACGTGTAGTAGGACGTCTCACCCGACCCGTTGTACATCGGCGCCTCGACGCTGCAGTCCGGCGGCGGCGCGTCCCAGAATCCGCCGCGGTTGGTGCCCGCGGGGAGTCCGGCCGCACCGGCGGGGTCGAAGAACGAGGCGAAGTCCATCGAGTCGTAGAGCGCGTCCGCCTGTTCGGCGAGCGTGGGATCCGCCTCGCGCACGATGCGCAGGGCGGCAGCCAGCCATCCGTTGTCCACGGTGCTGAGGAACGGATAGACCGGGTCGCCGGAGTCGGGCCAGGTCGTCAGCTTCTCCCCCGTGGACGGCGAGTACCAGTTGTAGAACATGCCGCTCGCGTCATTGCGCTCGAGTCCGGTCAGGGTCTCGAGCGTGGCGGACAGGCGGTCGCGCGCTTCGTCGGGGCTGATGATCCCGAGATCGCGCGCGGTAACGGTCGACCACAGATAGCCGCCGATGTTCGTCGGCGAGGTGTAGGCGCTGGGTGTCGTCAGGTCGCCGGTGACGTTGTCGGCCGGAAGTCCCGTCTCCTCGTCGGTCATCGCCACCAGGGATTGCCAGGTGTCCGCCGCCCATCGGTTCAGGTCCTGGGTGCCCGATCGATCGCCGCCCGCCACTGCGGGGCCCGCCACTGCGGGGCCGGCCACAGTCAGGCCGGCGACGACCAGTCCGACTGTCGCCACTGCACTCATCCATCGCTTCATCGTGTCTCCTCATCGAGAACGCGCTGCAGTCGGCAGCACACCGATATGCGAAAACCTAACATGTGTTCAGTGTTGACTCAACCCCCTCCTCGGGGCAGGCCTCGTCGGCGAAGACCGACTCACCGCGGGGCGTGAGCCTCGAGGAACTCGTACACGTCCGTGGTGTCGACGCCCGGGAAGGCACCGGTCGGGAGGGTCGCGAGCAGCGTGCGCGGGGTCTTCACGTTCGGCCAGGAGTTCTCGCGCCAACGCGCCTCGAGCTCGGCAGGAGCCTGCCGGCAGCAGACCTCGACGGAATGCTTCGAGACCCCGCGATGGCCGGTGTCCCGCCCGACGAACCACTTCGTGTCGTCGAAGCGCACGCCCACGCTCACGGAGTGCAGGCCCTCGCTCGACGCCTCGACCCTGGCCGTGCACCAGTAGGTGCCGTTGCCGGTGTCGGTGTACTGGTAGTACGGGTTGAAGCGGTCGTCCTCGTCGAACACGACACGGCTCGTCCAGCGTCGGCAGCACATCTGTCCCTCGATCGCCCCGAGGCGGTCGGTCGGGAAATTGACGTCGTCGTTCTCGTACGCCTTCGTGATCGTGCCCGACTCGTGCACCTTGAGAAAGTGCACCGGGATGTCGAGGTGGCGCGTGGCCAGGTTGGTGAACCGATGCGCGGCGGTCTCGTACGACACCGAGTACGCGTCCCGCAGATCTTCGATCGAGATCGACCGGCGGGCCTTGGCGTCCTTCAGTGAGGGCACGACGTGCGCCTCGGGGATGAGGAGAGCCCCGGTGAGGTAGTTGGTCTCGACGCGCTGACGCAGGAACTCCGCGTAGCTGTGCGGTTCGGAGTGACCGAGCATTCGACTCGACAGGGCCTGCAGCACGGCCGTGCGGGCGTCACCCTTCGCCGGCACGCTGCTCGACAGGTACAGTCGTCCGTTCGCGAGATCGGCGACGCTGCGCGTGGTCTGCGGCAGGTCGGGCGCGTAGTGCAGCGTGAACCCCAGATAGGCGGCGATCTCGGATGCCGTGCGCTGAGTGAGCGGACCGCCCGGGTGTCCGACCGCAGCGAGGATCTCCGCGGCTTTCTGCTCCAGGTCGGCGAAGTGGTTGTCCTGGCGCCGCATGAGGTGGCGCAGTTCGACGTTCGCTCGCCGGGCCTCCTCGGGCGTGGCCGCGCGCTCGTCGCGCAGTCGGTCGATCTCGCCGTGCAGAGCGAGCAGCGCCTTGAGGGCGTCGGTCGGCACGGATTTGGCGATGCGGAACGGATCGATGCCCAGCGCCCGGAAGGTCTGACCCTTCATCGCGCGCTCGAGCGCGATCTCGACCGCACTCCGCTCGTCGAGCGGCTCCCCCTCGAGCAGTGCGTCGATCGTCACGCCCAGCGCTCGGGCGATCGCCTGGAGCAGCGTGAGCTTGGGCTCGCGCTTGCCGGTCTCGATCATCGACAGCTGGCTCGGCGCACGTTCGACCGCCGCGGCCAGGTCTTCGAGCGTCAGTCCCTGCGCCGTGCGCAACTGACGGATGCGGCGACCGATCGTGAGGGCGTCGGTGTCTTCTGAGTCGGAGACCTGGGTCCCGGAGCCTGTCGAAGGGGTCATGGCGGCGATTCTGTCACAGAAACAGAATTTCGGGCATTCTTCACCCCGGATTCGGTGAGTTGCGGACCCGAACTTCACACAGAGTGGATGCCAAGCCACCACTCTCACCGAGGAGACATCATGACGAACACCGCAGGAACCACCGCACCCCGTCCCGCCGGCCTCCGCGCCGGAGACCAGGTTCAGACGGCCGCCGAGCTCCGGGAGATCTGGGAGAGCGATCCCCGCTGGGACGGTGTCGAGCGCACGTACACCGCCGAAGACGTCATCCGCATCCGCGGCTCGGTCCGGGAGGAGTCGACGCTCGCCCACCGCGGCGCCGAGAACCTCTGGAACCTCCTGCACACCGAGGACTACGTCCGCGCGCTCGGCGCCTACACCGGCGGCCAGGCCGTGCAGCAGGTGCGCGCGGGCCTCAAGGCCATCTACCTCTCGGGCTGGCAGGTCGCGGCCGACGGCAACCTCGCCGGCCAGACGTACCCCGACCAGTCGCTGTACCCGGCGAACTCGGTGCCTGCCGTCGTCCGCCGCATCAACAACGCGCTGATCCGCCAGGACCAGCTCGAGCACGCCGAGGCCCTCGCCGGCGAGGGCGAGATCACGCAGGACTGGCTGGCTCCGATCGTCGCCGACGCCGAGGCCGGGTTCGGTGGCCCGTTGAACGCCTACGAGCTCGCACAGTCGCTGATCCAGTCGGGTGCCGCCGGCATCCACTGGGAGGACCAGTTGGCCAGTGAGAAGAAGTGCGGCCACCTCGGCGGCAAGGTGCTGGTGCCCACCCAGCAGCACATCCGCACCCTGAATGCCGCACGCCTCGCGGCCGACGTCGCCGGGGTGCCGACCGTCATCATCGCCCGCACCGACGCCCTCGCCGCCGACCTGCTCACCAGCGACGTCGACGAGCGCGACCAGCAGTTCACCACCGGCGAGCGCACGACCGAGGGGTTCTACCGGATCCGTCCCGGCATCGAATCGGTCATCAGCCGCGGCCTCGCCTTCGCCCCCTACGCCGACCTGCTGTGGGTGGAGACCGGCGAGCCCGACATCGAGCTCGCCCGCGAGTTCGCCGCCGCGATCCACGCGGAGTTCCCCGGTAAGCTCCTGGCCTACAACTGCTCACCGAGCTTCAACTGGAAGCGGCACCTCTCCGACGCCGAGATCGCGACCTTCCAGCAGGACCTGGCCGACCTGGGCTACAAGTTCCAGTTCATCACCCTGGCCGGGTTCCATGCCCTGAACCACTCGATGTTCGACCTCGCCCGCGGCTACGCCGAACGCGCCATGAGCGCGTACGTCGAGCTGCAGGAAGCCGAGTTCGCCGCCGAGGCAGACGGCTACACCGCCACCAAGCACCAGCGCGAGGCGGGCACCGGCTACTTCGACGTCATCTCCACCGCGCTCAACCCCGACAGCGCGACCCTCGCCCTCGCCGGCTCCACCGAAGCCGCGCAGTTCCATTGACTTTCGAAGGACTTCAGATCATGACCACTCCCACCGCTCCCCCGACGACCGCTCCCGTCCAGACGACCCAGCAGGGACCGGCGATCGACATCACCGGCACGATCCGCGACCGGTACGAAGAGATCCTCACCCCCGAGGCCATCGCCTTCCTCACCGAGCTGCACCACCGCTTCGCGTCGCGTCGCCACGACCGCCTCGCCGACCGGATGCGCCGCCGTTTCGAGATCGGCAACGGGCACGACCCGCGCTTCCGCGACGACACCGCCCACATCCGTGAAGACGCGGACTGGCGCGTCGCCGGTGCCGGCCCCGGCCTCGAAGACCGTCGCGTGGAGATCACCGGTCCGACCGATCCGAAGATGACGATCAACGCGCTGAACTCCGGCGCGCGGGTCTGGCTCGCCGACCAGGAGGATGCCACGAGCCCCACCTGGAAGAACGTGATCGAGGGGCAGCTCTCGCTCCGCGACGCGATCCGGGGCGAGCTGTCCTTCACCTCACCGGACGGCAAGGAGTACCGCGTCACCGCCGAGCGCACGCCCACGATCGTGATGCGTCCGCGCGGCTGGCACCTGCCCGAGAAGCACGTCTCGTTCATCGATCGGGCAGGGCGCCGCACCGCGGCATCCGGCTCGCTCGTCGACTTCGGTCTCTACTTCCTGCACAACGCGCAGGCGCTGATCGACGGCGGCCGCGGCCCGTACTTCTACCTCGCCAAGCTCGAGTCCAGCGAGGAGGCGAAGCTGTGGGACGACGTGTTCTCCTTCAGCGAGGAGTACATCGGCATCCCGCACGGCACCATCCGGGCCACCGTCCTCATCGAGACGCTGCCCGCGGCGTTCGAGATGGACGAGATCCTCTACGAGCTGCGGGACCACTGCGCCGGCCTCAACGCCGGCCGCTGGGACTACATCTTCTCGATCATCAAGAACTACCGCGGCCGCGGGGCGCGCTTCGTGCTCCCCGACCGCAGCGAGGTCACGATGACCGTGCCGTTCATGCGGGCGTACACCGACCTGCTCGTGCAGACCTGCCACAAGCGGGGCGCCTTCGCGATCGGCGGCATGAGCGCGTTCATCCCGAACCGCCGCGACCCCGAGGTGACGGCGCGAGCGATCGAGAAGGTCTCCGCCGACAAGAAGCGCGAGGCCGGCGACGGCTTCGACGGCACCTGGGTCGCGCACCCCGATCTGATCCCCACGGCTCAGGCGGAGTTCGACGCGGTGCTCGGCGATCGTCCGAACCAGGTCGACCGCCGGAGGGACGACGTGCAGGTGCAGGCGCGTGATCTGCTCGACCTGCGCATCGGGAGCGCCGTCACCGACCGGGGCGTGCGCGACAACGTGTCGGTCGCCATCCGCTACCTGGAGGCGTGGCTGCGCGGACTCGGTGCCGTCGCGATCGACAATCTGATGGAGGATGCCGCGACGGCGGAGATCAGCCGGTCGCAGGTGTGGCAGTGGATCCACCAGGATCGCGTCACGCAGGAGGGCACCGCCATCACGGCCGAGTACGTCGAAGGGCTGATCGGTCAGATCCTGGCGGCCGCGACGAGGAGCGCCGGTGACCGCTTCGACGACGCCGCGGAGATCTTCCGCGAGGTCGCCCTGCGCGAGGAGTTCCCCACCTTCCTCACGCTCGGCGCCTACAGCCGGTTCCTGATCGACGAGGACTGATCGACGAGGACTGAAGCGGACGGACGAGGCCCTCGTATGCGATCCGGCATCCGAGGGCCTCTCTGCGCCTGTGGATGACTCGGTGCTGCTCCCGAGCCTGTGCTGACCGGTCCGCCCTCCGATCACCGGGCGTAGCCTGGGGGCATGGCTGAAGTATGGACCGACATCGCCTCCGAGTTCCTGCACCTGTATCCCCGCGGGCGACGGCTTCTCGCCGTGGCAGGAGCGGATGCCGAACGCTCGCGCCACAGTGCCGACGAACTCGCGGCAGCGCTGGAGGCCGCGGGGTTGCAGGTCGAGCGGGTGCACACCGCCGACGGCGATGAGCAGTTGCTCCGCACCGAGGTGATCGCACCGTTCCGCGCGACGTCCGCGGGCGACAGCGTGCTCGTCGTCTCCGGCCCGTCCGCACTGCTGAGCGACACGGCCCGTGGCATGTGGCACTACGTCGTCTGGCAGCTCGCCGACGACGAGGCGCCGCATACCGTCGCCGCCGCGATCGTCGACGTCACCGACCCCGCGAACCCGACCCGAAGATTCGCCGACTACTGCGCCCTCCCCGCCTCCTACGGCGCGTGACCGCGGATCCCTACGCGAACGAGGCGGCCACCGAGTTGCGGTGATAGTCGAACACGATGCTCGTGCGCGTCGACGCCACACTGCTCTGCGCCGACAGGTGCTCGAGCACGAACTCGCGCATCTCCGACGAGTCCGCGACCGCGATGTGCAGCAGGAAGTCGTCGTCGCCGCCGAGGAAGAACACCTGGATCACCTGCGGCAGCACGCGCACACGTTCCGCGAACTCGACGATGCTCTCGCGCCGTCCGCTCGGACGCAGCGTCACACCGATGATCGCCTGGAGACCTGCGCCCAGCATCCGCTCGTCCACGCTGGCGTGGAATCCGGTGATGACCCCGCGTTCGACGAGGGCACGCAGCCGCGCGTGCGCCGTCGACGGGGCGACGCCGAGGTGGCCGGCGAGTTCGGCATTCGTCATCCGCCCGTCATCGGCGAGCAGCTGCACGATCCTCGCATCGATCGGGTCCAGGGCGGGGGCCCGAAGAGTGTTCGGCTGAGGACCCTGCGACGTCGTCTCCATCTGAACCATTATTCAGGATTAGCGCCTGAACCGAATCATCTTCAGAAAATCTGTTGCCTGGTCGACGTTTCTGCGATTCTGTATCCACGCAGAACCTAGTCCTGGAGGATCGATGAAGATCGGCGTGCCCACCGAGGTAAAGAACAACGAGAGCCGTGTCGCGCTCACTCCCGCCGGCGCCGACCGCCTCGTGCGCGAAGGCCACCGGGTGCTCGTGCAGTCCGGCGCGGGCCTCGGCTCGCGCATCTCCGACGACGCCTTCCGCGCGGCGGGCGCCGAGATCGTCGCGACGGCCGCCGACGCCTGGGGCGAGGCCGACCTGCTGATCAAGGTCAAGGAGCCGATCGCACAGGAGTACGGCTTCCTCCGGCCCGACCTGACGCTCTTCACCTACTTGCATCTCGCGGCGGACCGCGCGCTGACGACCGCACTGGTCGACGCCGGCACGACCGCGGTCGCCTACGAGACGGTGCAGCTGCCTGACCGCAGCCTTCCCCTGCTCGTGCCGATGAGTGAGATCGCCGGGCGACTCTCGGTCACGATGGGCTCGTACTCGCTGCTGCGCTCGAACGGCGGCCGCGGCATGCTGCTCGGCGGCATCGCCGGCACGCCTCGCGCGAAGACGGTCGTCATCGGCGGCGGTGTCGCCGGCGAGCACGCGGCGGCCAACGCCCTCGGCCTCGGTTCGCAGGTCACCGTCATCGACATCTCCCTCCCCCGCCTGCGCGAGCTCGAGCACCGCTACGGCGGCGCGCTGCAGACGCGCGCGTCGAGCCGCTACGACATCGCCGAGGAGCTCGCGACCGCAGACCTCGTGATCGGCTCGGTGCTGATCCCCGGCGCCGCTGCGCCCAAGCTCGTCACCGACGACATGGTCGCCGGAATGAAGCCGGGCTCGGTGCTCGTCGACATCGCGATCGACCAGGGCGGATGCTTCGAGGACTCGCGCCCCACGACGCACGACGATCCGACGTTCGCGGTGCACGACGCCATCTACTACTGCGTCGCAAACATGCCCGGCGCTGTGCCCGAGACGGCGACCCGCGCGCTGACCAACGCCACGCTCCCGTACGTGTCGGCGATCGCCGGCAAGGGCTGGGAGCGCGCGGCATCCGAGGATCCCTCCCTCGCCAAGGGTCTGAACGTGCAGGGCGGACGCATCACTCTCGACGCCGTCGCCCAGGCGCACGGCTTCGCGAACGCCTGAGTCGTCCTCCGGACGCGGTCTGGATCAGAAACGTATACTCTGGAGTCCGCGGAACGACGTTTCTGATCCACCGCACTATCATCGGGTCATGGACCCGACGGTTGAGGGCGAGGCCGAGCGTCTGCTTCCCCTGCCGGTACGGATGCTGCTGCGCTTACTCGCGACCGTCGTGATCACGATCGTCGCGATCGCTCTCATCGTGGGAACGCTCTACGCCCTCTCCGTCGGACCACTCATGCTGTTCTCGCTGTGGTGGGAGATCCGCGACTGAGTTCGAAGGTCCACGCGAGCGAAAGAACCCCGGTTCTTCATGACGACGCGCCCGGCATCCGGCATGCCCACCCGAGTACGCTCGTAATCGTGACCGAACGCGCTCCTCTCTCCCGCAAGCTGTCCGCCATCGCCGAGTCGGCGACCCTCAAGGTCGACGCGAAGGCGAAGGCCCTCAAGGCCGAAGGCAAGCCCGTCATCTCGTATGCGGCCGGCGAACCGGACTTCGCGACGCCGCAGTTCATCGTGGATGCCGCGGCCGAGGCACTCGCCGACCCGGCGAACTACCGGTACACGCCGGCTGCCGGCCTTCCGGCGCTGCGGGAGGCGGTCGCCGCGAAGACCCTCCGCGACTCCGGCCTCGAGGTCTCTCCGAGCCAGGTCATCGTCACGAACGGCGGCAAGCAGTCCGTGTACCAGGCGTTCCAGGCCGTCGTGAACCCGGGCGACGAGGTGCTGCTCCCCGCTCCGTACTGGACGACGTACCCCGAGGCCATCCGTCTCGCCGACGGCACGCCCGTCGAGGTGTTCGCCGGAGCAGACCAGGACTACAAGGTCACGGTCGAGCAGCTGGAGGCCGCGCGCACCGAGCGCACCACGGTCCTCGTCTTCGTGTCGCCCTCGAACCCGACCGGTTCCGTCTACACCGCCGAAGAGACGAAGGCGATCGGCGAGTGGGCCGTCGAGCACGGCATCTGGATCATCAGCGACGAGATCTACCAGAACCTCACCTACGAAGGCGTGAAGGCGACGTCGATCGTCGCAGCGGTTCCCGAGGTCGCCGGTCAGACGATCCTGGTGAACGGCGTGGCGAAGACCTACGCCATGACCGGATGGCGCGTCGGCTGGATGGTCGGACCCGCCGACGCGATCAAGATCGCCGGAAACCTGCAGTCGCACCTGTCGAGCAACGTGAACAACGTCGCGCAGAAGGCAGCGATCGCCGCTCTCAACGGCCCGCAGACCGAGGCCGAGCAGATGCGCGAGGCCTTCGACCGGCGCCGCCGCCTCATCGTCGCGGAGCTGTCGAAGATCGACGGCATCCGCGTGCCGAACCCCCTCGGCGCGTTCTACGTCTACCCCGACGTGCAGGGCCTGCTCGGCCGCACCTGGGGTGGAGTGACGCCCACGACCTCGCTCGAGCTGGCCGACCTCATCCTCGAGCAGGCCGAGGTTGCGGTCGTGCCGGGCGAGGCGTTCGGCCCGAGCGGCTACCTGCGCCTGTCGTACGCCCTCGGCGACGACCAGCTGCTCGAGGGCGTGCAGCGCCTGCAGCGCCTGTTCGCCTGACCGGCGCGCAGGTCGCGGGTCAGGACGACTCGGGCTGGTACCCGATGAGCCAGCGGATGCCGTAGCGGTCGACGAGCGTGCCGTCCCAGTCGCCCCACGGGCGGCGTTGCAGCGGATCGATGACCCTCCCGCCCATGGCGAGGTCGGCGAACCAGCCGGTGAGCGTCGATGCATCCGCGGTGCCGAGCAGGGAGAAGAACATCCCTCCCATCTGCACCGCATCGGCATCGATCCCGGCATCCGCCCCCGACAGGTCGACGACGCCCTCGAGCATGGCGTGGGCGATCGCGTCGGCCGGACCGTCGTGCCGACCGAACTGCGCGTAATCGAACATCCGCAGCTCGCCGCCGAAGACCGACTGGTAGTGCCGCATCGCCTCGGCGGCGTTACCGGGGAACAGCAGGTACGGGGTCAGTCCGGTCATGCGGCGAGTGTAGCGCGCGGGCTAGAGCTCGACGCCGACCAGCACAGGCTCCGGCTGCAGCACGAGTCCGAACTCGGCATGCACCCTGCTCTGGATGAAGCGCGCCAGCTCGGCGACCTCGCCCGCGCTGGCGCCGCCGCGGTTCGTCAGCGCGAGCGCGTGCTTCGTCGAGACGGAGGCGCGGGAACGCGGGAGCTTGAAGCCCTTGCGGATGCCGGCCTGCTCGATCAGCCAGGCGGCGCTCACCTTCACGTCCGAGGCCTCGGTCTTCGTCTGCGGGACGAGCCCGTCGTACGAGGCGAGCGGGATCACGGTGACGGTGTCGAGGTCGGGCGCGACAGGCCAGCGGGGGCATTCCGGCGGCAGGGCTCGCGCCACGGACTCGGGCACGATCGCATTCTGGAAGAACGAGCCGACGCCGTGGGTGTCGGGGTCTGCGTCGTCCAGGAGCATCCCCTTGGACGCCCGTGTGGCGAGGATGCGCTCCCGCACCCAGCCGAGCGCCACGGGCGCATCGTGGTCGAGCCCGAGGGCTCGGCGCAGCTGCTCGCCGCGCACGACGCGCTCGCCCGCGACGAACAGGTCGACGGTGATCGAGAGGATGACGGCACGACGCAGCGGTTCGCCGCCGTAGTGGTGCTTCAGCACGGAGGTGCGGAACCCGAGTCCGAGTTCGGATGCCGGAACCGTCGAGACCTCGCCTGTGGCCTCGTCGATGAGCTCGACCTCGACCAGGGTCTCCTGGATCTCCTGCCCGTACGCGCCGATGTTCTGCACGGGCGCCGCGCCGACGGTCCCGGGGATGCCGCTCATGGCCTCGAGCCCCGCGTAGCCGTGTTCGACCGCATAGGCGACCAGGGCGTCCCATCCGTGGCCGGCCTGCGCCCGCAGACGGATGCGCCCGAGATGCGGAGAGGGGAGTTCCTCGATGCCTTCCGTGCGCACGCGGATCACCGTGCCGTCGAAGGGCTCATCACCCACGAAGAGGTTCGAGCCGCCGCCGAGCACGAACCACGGGTCACGCGTGGCCCAGGTGGCGCGCAGCGCGTCGATGAGCTCTGCGGTCGTCGACGCCTCGAGCATCCGCGCAGGAGCCGCCCCGGTGCGCAGCGTCGTGAGCTGCGACAGACGGATGGGCTCGATGTCCCGCACCTCGGTCGTCCCCATCAGACGGCGATGCGCAGCTGCGCCTTGACCAGGACGGTCGTCTCGCCGAACGTGACCTTCAGGTCGATGCGTGCTGCGGTGTCGTCGACGACCCCGACGGTGGCGACGACGTGCAGGTCGGCGCCGCGCTCGGGATCGACGACCACTGGTTTGGTGAAGCGCACGCCGTAGTCGAGGATCTTCGCGCCGGGCTCGAGGGCCGCGACCACCACGGACGACGCGATGCCCATCGTGAGCATGCCGTGGGCGAGCACCCCCGGCAGACCGACGGCCGCCGCGATGTCGTCACGGTAGTGGATGGGGTTGAAGTCCCCGGACGCGCCCGCGTACCGCACCAGCGACTCGCGGGTGAGGTGTACGGTGCGCTCGGCGACCACGTCTCCGACGGTGTAGCCCATCAGGCGGCCTCTCCCTCGGTGTCGTCGCCGGCGCCGACGAGCAGCACACTGGTGGCGGTCACGACATGCGCTCCGGCGGCATCCGTGATCTCGGCTTCGCTGGTGATCATCGCGTTGCCGCCCATCATGCGGATGCCGGTGACGCGCAGCTGTCCGGTGAGCTCATCTCCGGCGACGATCGGCCGCGTGTATCCGAAGCGCTGCTCGGCGTGGATCGTGCGCGCCAGCACGATGCCGGAGTCCTCCTGCGCCAGCAGCTGCTGGAGCGTGTGGTCCTGGATGACCATCGCGAAGGTCGGCGGTGCGACCACGTCGTCGAAGCCGAGTGCGCGGGCCGCGTCGACATCGGTGTGCTGCGGAGCATCGGCGAACACGGCGCGCGCGAACTCGCGCACCTTCTCGCGTCCGACGAGGTACGGGGCGGTCGGCGGGAACTCCCGGCCGACAAGATCTTGGTTCACTGCCACCCCTCGATCCTACCGAGGCGGGACGAGTCAGTCCTTCTTGCGCCCGCGGATCGCCTTCAGCGCCATCTGCACCGCGATGACGACGAGGTATGCCGCGAACAGCATGTTTCCGACGAACGGATCGATGAGGGTCGCGAGCCACGCGCCCAGCGCGGTCGTGGTGCACGCGGAGACGCCGACGATGGCGGCGGCGACGAGGTCCACGTTGTGGTTGCGGAGGTTGCCGATGGTTCCGGAGATCGCTGTGGGGATCATCATGAGCAGCGACGTGCCCTTGGCGATCAGGTCGCTCGTCCCGAAGGCGAGCATCAGGACCGGCACGACGATCACGCCGCCTCCGACACCGATGAGCCCGGCGAGGATGCCGGTGACGACGCCTGTCGCGACAAGCGCGAGTCCGTTCAGCAGCTGGACCTCGAATTCCGCGTCGCGCGACGGGATCACCAGGAAGAGGCTCACGATCACCACCACGAGGAAGCCGACGAACAGCCACCGGAGCACGGTCTGGGAGACCTTGGGAAGCAGGCGTGTGCCGATCTGCGCGCCGACCACGGAACCCGCGGCGAGGATGAGCCCGGGGATCCAGGCGACCGAGCCGTGGATCGCATACGACACCACGCCCACCGTGGCCGTGGGCACGATCGCGGCGAGCGAGGTTCCCGCTCCGAGCCGCTGGTTGAAGTGCAGCAGGAGGACCAGCAGCGGGACGATGACTGTACCGCCGCCCACTCCGAAGAGGCCGGACAGGAGGCCCGCGAGGAGGCCGATCCCGACGAATGCCGTGTAGGCACGAGGCCCTCGGTTCAGGGTCTGTGCGTCGCTCACCGCATCAGCCTACTCGCGCCCGGCGACCATCTCCGCCAGAGGCTGGCACGGAGTTCCGCGTCATGAGAAACTGAATCCCGTACGACGATGACGTCGAGACCTGATCGAAGGAGATCTCATGGTTCGCAGCACTCTTCCCGAGGTGGAGATCCCCGCCGTCTCCGTGTACGACTACCTGTTCGGCGATCTCGACGAGGACCGCCTCGACGCCGTCGCACTGATCGACGGGACCAGCGGCGCCGAGACGACGTACCGGCAGCTGGTTGCCCAGATCGATCTGTTCGCCGGAGCGCTGGCAGCCCGGGGCGTCGGCGTCGGCACCCGCATCGGCGTGCTGTGTCCGAACATCCCGGCGTTCGCGACGGTCTTCCACGGCATCCTCCGCGCCGGGGCCACCGCGACGACGATCAACTCGCTCTACACCCCCGACGAGATCGTGAACCAGCTCACCGATGCGGGGGCGGAATGGCTGATCACGGTCTCTCCGCTTCTGCCCGGCGCGGAGGCCGCGGCCGCGAAGGTCGGGATCGACGCGGATCACCTCATCGTGCTCGACGGCGCCGAGGGGCATCCCTCCCTCCGCGATCTCCTCGGCGAGGGCCACGCCGCCCCGGAGGTCTCCTTCGACCCCGCTGAGCACCTCGCGGTGCTCCCCTACTCCTCGGGGACGACCGGACGGCCGAAGGGCGTGATGCTCACGCACCGCAACCTCGTCGCGAACGTCAGCCAGTGCCGTTCGACGATCTCCCTGGCCGACGGCGATCGCGTCCTCGCGGTGCTGCCGTTCTTCCACATCTACGGGATGACGGTTCTGCTGAACTTCGCGCTGCGACAGCGTGCCGCCCTCGTCACGATGCCGAAGTTCGATCTGACCGAGTTCCTGCGGGTCGTCGCCGAGCATCGCACCACCTGGGTGTTCATCGCCCCGCCGATCGCTGTCGCCCTGGCGAAGCATCCGCTGATCGATCAGTACGATCTCTCCTCCATCAAGGTGATCTTCTCGGGGGCCGCTCCCCTCGACGGCGCGCTGGCCTCGGCCGTGGCGACGCGGCTGGACTGCACGGTCTGCCAGGGGTACGGCATGACCGAGACCAGCCCGGTGACCCACGCCATCCCCGCTGCTCGTGACGACATCGACCGTTCCTCCGTCGGGATGCTCATCAGCAACACCGAGGCACGGCTGATCGACCCCGAGAGCGGGGCCGACGTCACCGTGCCCGACGAGGGCGCGAGCGAACCCGGCGAGCTGCTGATCCGCGGCCCGCAGGTCATGAAGGGCTACCTCAACCGCCCGGACGCCACCGCCGAGATGCTCGACGCTGACGGCTGGCTGCGCACCGGCGACGTCGCGACCGTCACGCACGACGGCATCTTCCGCATTGTCGACCGGCTCAAGGAGCTCATCAAGTACAAGGGCTACCAGGTCGCACCGGCTGTGCTGGAGGCCGTGCTGCTCGAGCATCCGTCCATCGCGGACGCTGCGGTCATCGGCGCTCCCGACGAGGACGGTCAGGAGGTGCCGAAGGCGTTCGTCGTGCGGCAGGCGGATGCCGATCTCGACGCGGATGCCGTCATGGCGCACGTCGCCGCCCATGTCGCCCCGCACGAGAAGGTCCGCCAGGTGGAGTTCATCGACGCGATCCCGAAGTCCACGTCGGGCAAGATCCTCCGGAAGGACCTGCGCGCCCGCTGACCCCGCCCGAGTTCTGCGGCCATTCCGAACTTCTGCGGCCACATCTCGCGAATCGGGCCGCAGAAGCTGCTCCTGGCCGCGGAACCTGCATCCGGAAACGACGAAGCCCGCCACCCCGGAAGGGGCGGCGGGCTTCGCGGTGAGAGGTGCTTACTTCTCGACAGCATCCTCGGCGGCAGCCTCGGCTGCTTCGCCCTCGGCCTGCGACTCGGCGCCGGCGTCCGGCGTCTCCTCGACGGCTGCGTCCTCGGCGGGAGCCTCCTCAGCGGGAGCCTCCTCGACGACCTCAGCGGGCTTCTCGGCCTTCGGAGCGGCAGCAGCCGACTTCTTGGCGGACTTCGGCTTCGGGTTGACCGGCTCGAGAACGAGCTCGATCACGGCCATCGGAGCGTTGTCGCCCTTGCGGTTGCCGACCTTGGTGATACGGGTGTAGCCACCCTCGCGGTCAGCGACCAGCGGCGCGATCTCGGCGAAGAGCGTGTGCACGACGCTCTTGTCGCCGATGACCGACAGCACGCGACGACGCGCGTGCAGGTCGCCGCGCTTCGCGAACGTGATCAGACGCTCGGCGAGCGGACGCAGGCGCTTGGCCTTGGTCTCGGTCGTCTTGATCGACTTGTGGGTGAACAGAGCCGCCGCGAGGTTGGCAAGCAGCAGGCGCTCGTGGGCGGGGCCGCCTCCGAGGCGGGGACCCTTAGTGGGCTTGGGCATAATCGTCTAACTCCTGGTCAGAAGGGTCGGGTATCAGAAGGACTCGTCTTCGCTGCCGCCGTAGAAGTGGGCGCCGTCGAAACCGGGCACCGAATCCTTGAGCGACAGACCGAGCGAGATGAGCTTGTCGCGCACCTCGTCGACCGACTTCTGGCCGAAATTGCGGATGTTCATGAGCTGCGTCTCCGACAGGGCGACGAGCTCGGAAACAGTGTTGATGCCTTCACGCTTCAGGCAGTTGTACGAGCGGACCGACAGGTCGAGGTCTTCGATCGGCATCGACAGCTCGCTGGAGTTCACTGCCTCCACCGGTGCCGGGCCGATCTCGATGCCCTCGGCCTCGACGTTCAGCTCGCGGGCGAGACCGAACAGCTCGGTGAGCGTCTTGGCGGCCGACGCGACAGCGTCGCGCGGGCTGATCGACGACTTGGTCTCGACGTCGAGGACGAGCTTGTCGAAGTCGGTGCGCTCACCGGCACGAGTCGCCTCGACGCGGTAGCTGACCTTCAGGACCGGCGAGTAGATCGAGTCGATCGGGATCTGACCGGCCTCGGCGTACTCGTTGCGGTTCTGCGTGGCGGAGACGTAGCCGCGGCCACGCTCGATGGTGAGCTCGAGCTCGAACTTCGCGGTCTCGTTGAGGGTCGCGATGACGAGCTCGGGGTTCTGCACCTCGACACCGGCCGGAGCCGAGATGTCAGCGGCGGTCACTTCGCCCGAACCGGTCTTGCGCAGGTACGCCGTGATCGGCTCGTCGCGCTCCGACGAGACCACGAGCTGCTTGATGTTGAGGATGATCTCGGTGACATCCTCCTTCACGCCGGGGATGGTGCTGAACTCGTGCAGCACGCCGTCGAGACGAACGCTGGTGACAGCGGCGCCGGGGATCGACGACAGCAGGCTGCGACGCAGCGCGTTGCCGATCGTGTAGCCGAAGCCGGGCTCCAGAGGCTCGATGATGAACCGGCTACGGTTCTCGACGATCTTTTCCTCGGTCAGTGTGGGACGCTGTGCAATGAGCACTCTGTGTTCCTTTCGATCACATGCCCGCTATATGACATGTGGTGTGGTGAGGTCTTCAATTGTGGAAGTCGATGCCCGCATGCGGGCGTCGAGCCGCTCGCACCCCGAAGGGCCGAGCGGCTCGACGAGCCGTGTCAGACGCGGCGGCGCTTCGGCGGGCGGCAACCGTTGTGCGCCTGCGGGGTGACGTCCTGGATCGAGCCCACCTCGAGGCCGGCGGCCTGGAGCGAGCGGATCGCGGTCTCGCGGCCGGAGCCCGGACCCTTCACGAAGACGTCGACCTTCTTGACACCGTGCTCCTGCGCCTGACGCGCAGCGGACTCGGCAGCAAGACCTGCGGCGTACGGGGTCGACTTGCGCGAGCCCTTGAAGCCCACGCCACCCGACGATGCCCAGCTGATGACAGCGCCGGACGGGTCGGTGATCGAGACGATCGTGTTGTTGAACGTCGACTTGATGTGGGCCTGGCCCAGCGCGATGTTCTTCTTTTCCTTGCGGCGCGGCTTGCGCGCGGCGGCCTTGGGTGCAGCCATGAAAATGTTCTCCTAGTCCCTGGGGCCGCGTTTAGCGGGCCTTCTTCTTGCCGGCGACGGTGCGCTTCGGGCCCTTGCGGGTACGGGCGTTGGTCTTGGTGCGCTGACCACGGACCGGGAGACCACGACGGTGGCGGATGCCCTCGTAGGAGCCGATCTCGACCTTGCGGCGGATGTCTGCGGCCACCTCGCGGCGGAGGTCACCCTCCACCTTGTAGTTGCCTTCGATGTAGTCGCGGAGGACGATCAGCTGGTCGTCGCTGAGGTCCTTCACGCGGATGCTCTCGTCGATCTCGGTCGCCTTGAGGATCGCGACCGAGCGGGTACGGCCGACGCCGTAGATGTAGGTAAGGGCGATCACCACGCGCTTGTCGCGCGGGATGTCAACGCCGGCAAGACGTGCCATGCGGTTCTCCTGGATGTAGTGGAGGTATGGAACAGGATCGGTGCCCGGGCCTCCGCCCCGAGGTGTCCCCCGCTTTCACGGGTTCTGATCCTGCCGTTTCGTATTGAGTTGTGAGATGTGCGCGAGCGGTGCCGCGCAGCGCAGGTCAGCCCTGGCGCTGCTTGTGACGCGGGTTGCTCTTGCAGATCACCATGACGCGGCCGTGGCGGCGGATCACCTTGCAGTGATCGCAGATCGGCTTGACGCTGGGGTTGACCTTCATGATTTATCCTGTTCGCTGTCTTCGTACCGCCCCGTCTCCGAGGCAGGCCGTTACTTCTCGACCGATCAGCGGTAGCGGTAGACGATACGGCCGCGGGTGAGGTCGTAGGGGCTGAGCTCCACGACCACGCGGTCCTCGGGGATGATACGGATGTAGTTCTGCCGCATCTTTCCTGAGATCGTTGCCAGGACCTTGTGTCCGTTGCTGAGCTCAACGCGGAACATCGCGTTGGGCAGAGCCTCGGAGATCACGCCCTCGATCTCGATGACACCGTCTTTCTTAGCCATAGCCTCGCTGACGCTTCTGCAGACCGGTCGATCTGCGGTGGGTGGGTGGTTTGCGGTGCTGCACCGATCAGACACGCCGAATCAAGGCACAAAGCACCAAAGATCAATATTAGACGCTCGGGAGGCATCCGGCAACTCGGCCGGTGCTGCCGGGCTCAGCCGATCAGATCGGTGAGCTTCTTGAGGTCGTCCGGGTTGTTCTGCAGGTCGAGTCGGGTGCCGTTGATCTCGATCGTGGGGGTTCCACCGATCTCGTTCGCCTTCGCCTGGGCGACCCCGAACTTGCGGTACGTCTCGTCGTTGATGCAGGAGACGGCGTCATCCGCACCGACCTGGGAAGCGAACCCGGCGAGCTCCTCGGTCGTGAGGCCCGCGGAGTTCTCGGCGGGCTGGTTCTCGAACAGCACCTTGGCGTAGTCGAGGTAGAGGTCGGGGTTGGACTCGGCGACGCACACAGCCGCACCGGCCGAGCGCGACGAGTAGTCGGTTCCCTGCGAGTAGCGGTCGAGGATCGCGATCGGGTGGTACTGCAGGGTGATGCGCCCGTCCTCCGCAGCCGCCTCGAGCGCCGGTCCGTACTGGTCTTCGAAGCTCTTGCACACGGGGCACTGGAAGTCGACGAACACCGCGACAGTGTCCTCGCCCTCGCCGACGGAGATCGACCCGGCGTCGGCATCGAACGTTCCGTTGCTCGTCGGCGCAGCACCCGGAGAGGTCGCCTGGTTGTTGAGGAACACCACGAGACCACCCAGCACGACCAGCACCACGACCACGGCGATGGAGACGCCGATCGCGAACCAGTTCGTGTTGCTCTTCGCCGCTGCCATTACTTTCCGATCTCTCGAGGCTCGACCCCGAACGGGGCGAGTCCGGCTCTTCCACCATCGGGCGCGGTGAGCACCCAGACACCCCCATCATGCAGGGCCACGCTATGTTCCCAATGTGAGCCGTCTGTGCCGTCGACGGTCGTGACGGTCCAGTCGTCGTCCTCGACGTAGGTCGCCTCACCGCCGGCCGTCACCATCGGCTCGATCGCCAGGACGAGCCCCGGCTTGACGTCGGCGCCGCGGTCCGGGGTGCGGTAGTTGAACACGCTGGGCGCCTCGTGCATCTTCCGTCCGATGCCGTGCCCCACGTACTCGCGGAGGATGCCGTAGGGCTCCCCCGACACCGCGGAAGGCCCCTGGGCCTCGATGTACTCCTGGATGGCGGCACCGATCTCGTCGATCGACGACACGGAGGCCATCGCGGCGATCCCTGCCCACATCGAGCCCTCGGTGACACGCGAGAGCTCCTCGCGCTGCGCCACCAGCTCGGGGCGCTCCGGATCCGGCACGACCACGGTGATCGCGCTGTCGCCGTTCCAGCCTTGGAACTGGGCACCGCAGTCGACCGAGACGATGTCGCCGGGCACGAGCACGCGCTCCCCCGGGATGCCGTGCACGACCTGCTCGTTCACCGACACGCAGATGGTGTGGTGATAGCCGCGCACGAGCTGGAAGTTCGACTCCGCGCCGCGGTCGAGGATGGTGCGGTTCGCCGCGGCATCCAGCTCCAGAGTCGTGACGCCCGGCTTGATCAGCGGGCGCACGGCGTCGAGCGCCGCCGCCGTGATGAGTCCGGGCTCGACCATGGATCGGAGCTGGGCCGGGGTCTTGTAGATCGACCGGCGGAACATCGCGAGACCTCAGGCCGCGAGGCGCAGGCCGCGCGCAGCCAGGGCCGCGGAGATGCGCTCGGTGATCTCGTCCAGCGAGCCGACGCCGTCGATGCGGTCGACGATGCCCTTCGCGCCGTAGACCTCGATGATCGGAGCCGTCTCGTGCTCGTAGATGTCCAGACGGTGCGCGATGGCCTCGTCGGTGTCATCCGAGCGCCCCTGCTCCGCGGCACGCAGGCCGAGGCGGGTCATGCTCTCCTCACGCGGCACCTGGAGCAGGATGACGGCGTCGAGGGACTCCCCGCGCGCGGCGAGGAACTCCTCGAGGTGCGCCACCTGGGCCACGTTGCGCGGGTATCCGTCGAGCAGGAAGCCGTTCGCGGCATCCGCCTGGGACAGACGATCGCGCACGATCTCGCTCGTCAGCTCATCCGGCACGAGATCGCCCTTGTCGAGGATCGCCGTGACCTGCTGGCCGAGGGGTGTCCCCTCCTTGATGTTCGCGCGGAAGATGTCACCCGTCGACACGACCGGGATGCCGTAGGACTCGGCGATGCGCACGCCCTGCGTGCCCTTTCCGGAGCCCTGAGGGCCGACGATGAGGAGACGGGCGGATGCTGTCATCGGAGGAGCCCTTCGTAATGGCGCTGCTGCAGCTGGGCATCGATCTGCTTGACCGTCTCGAGACCGACACCGACGATGATCAGGATCGATGCGCCACCGAACGGGAAGTTCTGGTTGGCGCCGACGGTGGCCAGGGCGATCAGCGGGATGAGCGCGATCAGGCCGAGGTAGAGCGAGCCGGGGAGCGTGATGCGGGTGAGCACGTAGTCGAGGTACTCGGCGGTCGGCCGGCCGGCACGGATGCCGGGGATGAACCCGCCGTACTTCTTCATGTTGTCGGCGACCTCGACCGGGTTGAACGTGATCGCGACGTAGAAGTAGGTGAACCCGATGATCAGCAGGAAGTACGCCGCCATGTAGACCGGGTGGTTGCCCGTGGTGAAGTTCGCGCTGATCCAGGTGACCCACGGCGCCGGCACGGAGCCGTCCTGCGGGGTGTTGAACTGCGCGATGAGCGCTGGGATGTACAGCAGCGACGAGGCGAAGATGACAGGGATAACACCCGCCATGTTCACCTTGATCGGGATGTACGTGTTCGTGCCGCCGTAGGTGCGGCGCCCGACCATGCGCTTGGCGTACTGCACCGGGATGCGTCGCTGGGATTGCTCGACGAAGACGACGAGCCCCATCACGATGATGCCGACCGCCAATACCAGGAGGAACACCTCGAAGCCCTTGGTCTGCCAGATGAGGCCCATGGCGCCGGGGAAGGTCGCGGCGATCGAGGTGAAGATGAGGAGCGACATGCCGTTGCCGATGCCGCGCTCGGTGACGAGCTCGGCGAACCACATGATCAGACCGGTACCTGCGGTCATCGCCATGATGATGAGCAGCTGCGCCCACCACACGTCGTTGGTCAGGAGCTGCTGGCAGGCGGCGAGGTCGGTCGTGCCGAAGAGCTGGCCGCTGCGCGCGACGGTGACGAGAGTCGTCGACTGGAGCAGCGCGAGCGCGATGGTCAGGTAGCGCGTGTACTGGGTGAGTCGAGCCTGACCGGCCTGACCCTCCTTGTGCAGCGCCTCGAAGTGCGGGATGACGACGCGGAGGAGCTGCGTGATGATCGTCGCGGTGATGTACGGCATCACACCGAGCGCGAAGATCGACAGCTGCAGGAGCGCACCGCCGGAGAAGAGGTTGACGAGACCGAGCAGTCCATCGGTGCCCGAGTTGGCGGCCAGGCACTCCTCGACGTTCGGGAAGTTGACGAACGGTGCGGGGACGTTGGAACCGAGTCGGTAGATCGCGACGATGGCGAGAGTGAAACCGATCTTCCGACGCAGGTCGGGCGTGCGGAAGATCCGCGCGATGGCGCTGAACAAGAACGTTCCTCCTGAAAAGTTGCCGATTCCCGAAGGACGGCTGAAAGACCAGGGTAACCCATCCGAGCACCCCGGACTGCGAGAGCGGACCTCGGCCCGCACTGCGTAACCACAAGAGGGGCCGGAGAATCCTCCGGCCCCTCTTGTGCAGTGGTTACTTGACGGAACCGCCCGCTGCAACGATCTTCTGCTCGGCGGAACCCGAGACCTTGTCGACCGCGACGGTGAGCTTCACGGCGATGTCGCCGTTTCCGAGAACCTTGACCTTCTCGTTCTTGCGAACGGCGCCCTTGGCAACCAGGTCGGTGACGGTGACGTCGCCGCCCTTCGGGTACAGCTCCGCGAGCTTCTCCAGGTTCACGACCTGGTACTCGACGCGGAACGGGTTCTTGAACCCGCGCAGCTTCGGGGTGCGCATGTGCAGAGGCATCTGCCCACCCTCGAAGCCGACGCGAACGGTGTTGCGAGCCTTGGTGCCCTTGGTGCCGCGACCGGCGGTCTTGCCCTTGGAGCCCTCACCGCGACCGACACGGGTCTTCGCGGTGTTGGATCCGGGGACCGGACGCAGGTGGTGCACCTTCAGCACGCCGGGGCGGGATGCCGGAGCATCCTTCTTCGGCGCAGCCTTCTTGGCGGCGGGCTTCTTGGCGGGAGCGTCGGCCTTGGCGTCGGCAGCGGCGGTCTTGGCCGGCGCCTTCTTCGCAGCGGGCTTCTTCTCAGCCGTCTTCTTCTCGGCGGCAGCCTTGGGAGCGGCAGCCTTCTTCGGGGCCTTCTCGGCCTCGACGGCGTCGTTCTTCTCAGCCATTAGTCGATCTCCTCAACCTTGACGAGGTGGGCGACGGTCTTGACGTAACCGCGCGTCTGCGCGTCGTCGGGGCGAACGGTGCTGTCACCGATGCGCTTCAGACCGAGGCTGCGCAGCGTGTCACGCTGGTTCTGCTTCTCGCTCACCTTGGACTTGACCTGCGTGACCTTGAGGCGCGAAGCCATCAGGCACCTACCTTCTGTGCGGCGATGGCGTCAGCCTCCGCACGGACGAGACGCGCCGGAGCAACCTGGTCGAACTCGAGGCCACGACGTGCGGCGACCGCACGGGGCTCCTCGAGCTGCTTCAGGGCAGCGACGGTCGCGTGCACGATGTTGATCGTGTTCGACGAACCGAGCGACTTCGACAGCACGTCGTGGATACCGGCGCACTCGAGCACGGCGCGGACCGGACCACCGGCGATGACACCGGTACCGGCAGCGGCCGGACGAAGCAGGACCACACCGGCGGCCGCCTCACCCTGCACGGGGTGCGGGATGGTGCTGCCGACGCGCGGAACGCGGAAGAAGTTGCGCTTGGCCTCTTCGACACCCTTCGAGATCGCCAGGGGGACCTCACGGGCCTTGCCGTAGCCGACGCCGACCAGACCGTTGCCGTCGCCGACGACCACGAGAGCGGTGAAGCTGAAGCGACGACCACCCTTCACGACCTTCGAGACGCGGTTGATGGTGACGACGCGCTCCAGGAACTGGTTGTCGCCGCGGTCGCGCGAGTTGCGGTCGCGGCCGCCACCCTGGTTGCGATCGCGACCGCCGCCACGGCGGCCTTCGCGAGCAGGCTCAGCCTGGGTCGTGCCGGCGGCCGTCTCAGAGACGACCGCAGCCGCCTCGGGAGCGGCAGCAGCCGTTTCGGTCACTTCGTTCTCCTTGTTGTCACTCACAGTGCCAGACCCCCTTCGCGGGCGCCGTCGGCGATGGCGGCGACACGACCTGCGTAGCGGTTGCCGCCACGGTCGAACACTGCCTCGGAAACGCCAGCGGCCTTCGCGCGCTCGGCGAGGAGCTCGCCGACCTTGCGTGCCTTGGCGGTCTTGTCACCCTCGATGGAGCGCAGGTCGGTCTCGAGCGTCGAGGCCGACGCCACGGTGTGACCCTTGCTGTCGTCGACGAGCTGCACGAAGACGTGGCGAGCCGAACGGTTGACGACGAGACGCGGACGCGCCTCGGTGCCGACGACCTTCTTGCGAAGGCGGGCGTGACGACGCGCGCGGGCGTCAGACTTTGACTTGAGAGCCATGGTTACTTACCACTCTTTCCGGCCTTGCGACGCACGTTCTCGCCGGCGTAGCGCACACCCTTGCCCTTGTACGGCTCGGGCTTGCGGATCTTGCGGATGTTGGCAGCTGCCTCGCCGACAGCCTGCTTGTCGATCCCGCTGACGGTGAGCTTGTTGGTGCCCTCGACCGTGAGCGTGATGCCGGCGGGCGGGTCGATGAGGACCGGGTGCGAGAAGCCCAGGGCGAACTCGACCGAGCTGCCCTTCTGAGCCACGCGGTAACCGGTTCCGACGACCTCGAGACCCTTGGTGTAGCCCTGGGTCACGCCGATGATGTTGTTGCTGATGAGCGTGCGGGTCAGGCCGTGAAGCGACCGCGACTCGCGCTCGTCGTCGGGACGGGAGACCAGAACCTGGTTCTCCTCGACCGCGACCTCGATGGGGCTGGCCACCGTGAGGGTGAGTTCACCCTTGGGGCCCTTCACCGCGACCTCACGGCCGTCGACCGAAACGGTGACGCCCGCAGGCACGTCGATGGGAAGTCGTCCAATACGCGACATGAGGGACTACCACACGTAGGCGAGAACTTCTCCGCCCACGCCCTTCTGCTCAGCCTGACGGTCGGTGAGAAGACCGGAGGAAGTGGACAGGATGGCCACGCCGAGGCCGCCGAGCACCTTGGGGAGCTCCGTCGACTTCGCGTACACGCGAAGGCCGGGCTTCGACACGCGCTTGATGCCAGCGATCGAGCGCTCGCGGTTCGGGCCGTACTTCAGCGACAGCGTGAGGTTCTTCCCGACGCGAGCGTCAGAGGTCTCCCAGCCGGCGATGTAGCCCTCCTGCTGGAGGATCTCGGCGATGTGCGTCTTGAGCTTGCTCGACGGCAGGGTCACGGAGTCGTGGTGCGCCGAGTTCGCGTTACGCAGACGGGTCAGCAGATCTGCGACCGGGTCTGTCATTGTCATTGTTGTTTTCCTTTGTTCATGAGGTTCCGGCTGCCGTTACACGACAGACGGCCTGCGATGACACGCAATCTTCAATTGTACGTGCAGATCGACGGGCTCAGTGACCAGTGACCACTGAGCCCGTCGAAGGCTTACGCCTGTGCTTCGGTCGACTGGAACGGGAAGCCGAGGTGGCGGAGCAGTGCCCGACCCTCGTCATCCGTCTTCGCGGTGGTGACGACGGTGATGTCGAAACCGCGAACCCGGTCGATCTTGTCCTGATCGATCTCGTGGAACACGCTCTGCTCCTGGAGACCGAAGGTGTAGTTGCCGTTGCCGTCGAACTGCTTGGGCGACAGACCGCGGAAGTCGCGGATGCGCGGCAGTGCGAGCGAGACGAGGCGATCCACGAACTCCCACGCGCGGTCACCGCGGAGGGTGACGTGCGCGCCGATGGCCTGGCCCTCGCGCAGCTTGAACTGCGCGATGGACTTGCGGGCCTTCGTGACGATCGGCTTCTGGCCGGTGATCTTGGTGAGGTCGTCGACCGCGCCATCGATCACCTTGCTGTCGCGAGCTGCCTCGCCGACACCGGTGTTCACGACGACCTTGACCAGTCCGGGGATCTGCATGACGTTCGAGTAGCCGAACTCGTCCTGCAGCGCCTTCTTGATCTCGGCGTTGTACTTCTGCTTCAGGCGCGGCTGGATCTTGCCAGCCGGCGCGGCAGTGTCGGTGCTCATCAGAGGTCCTTACCGCTCTTCTTCGCGAAGCGCACGCGGACGGTGCGCTTGACGCCGTCCTTGGTCTTCTCCTCGACCCGGTGGCCGACCTTCGTCGGCTTCTTGGTCGAGGGGTCGACGAGTGCGACGTTCGAGATGTGGATGGGGGCCTCAACGGTCTCGAGGCCACCGGTCTTCGTGCCACGCTGCGTCTGACCGACACGCGTGTGCTTGGTGACGTAGTTCACGCCCTCGACGACGATGCGCTGACCACCGTCGAGGATGTCGAGAACCTTGCCCTGCTTGCCGCGATATCCAGGCTTGCGCCCTTCCTTGTTCGGCTTCTCGGGTGCACCACTGATGACCTGAACCAGGTCACCCTTCTTGATCTTCGCCATGACTAAATAACCTCCGGCGCGAGCGAGACGATCTTCATGAACTTCTTGTCGCGAAGCTCACGGCCGACCGGTCCGAAGATGCGGGTGCCGCGGGGCTCCCCGTCTGCCTTCAGGATGACGGCGGCGTTCTCGTCGAACTTGATGTAGGAGCCGTCCGGACGACGGACCTCCTTCTTGGTGCGGACGATGACCGCCTTGACGACGTCGCCCTTCTTGACGTTGCCGCCCGGGATCGCGTCCTTGACGGTCGCGACGATCGTGTCGCCGAGACCGGCGTAACGACGCTTCGAGCCACCGAGCACGCGAATCGTGAGCAGTTCCTTGGCGCCGGTGTTGTCGGCGACCTTGAGGCGGGACTCCTGCTGGATCACTTGGCCTTCTCCAGAATCTCCACCAGACGCCAGCGCTTCGTGGCGCTGAGCGGGCGGGTCTCGTTGATGAGGACCAGGTCGCCGATGCCGGCGGTGTTCGCCTCATCGTGCGCCTTGACCTTCGAGGTGCGGCGGATGACCTTGCCGTAAAGCGGGTGCTTCACGCGGTCCTCGACCTCGACCACGATGGTCTTGTCCATCTTGTCGCTGACGACGTAGCCGCGACGCGTCTTGCGGTAACCGCGGGCCGCGGCGTCGCGCACGTCGTGTGCGGACGACTCGTGTCCTGCGGACTGCGTCTCGACAGTCGCTTCCTTCTTGGTGGCCATCACTCAGCCTCTTCCTTCACGGCGTCGTCGGCGGAGTCCGCCTTCTTCGCCTTCGACTTGGTCGCCTTCTTCGCCGGAGCCTCGACCGGAGCGGGCGTCGCACGGATGCCCAGCTCGCGTTCGCGGATCACGGTGTAGAGACGTGCGATGTCGCGCTTGACGGCGCGGATGCGGCCATGGCTCTCCAGCTGGCCGGTGGCCGACTGGAAACGGAGGTTGAACAGCTCCTCCTTGGCCTTGCGCAGCTCCTCGACGAGGCGCTGGTCTTCGAACGTGTCGAGCTCTGCCGGAGCGAGCTCCTTGGTGCCGATCGCCATTACGCGTCGCCCTCCTCGCGCTTGATGATGCGTGCCTTGAGAGGCAGCTTGTGAATGGCACGGGTCAGTGCCTCGCGGGCGAGCTCTTCGCTCACTCCGCCGACCTCGAAGAGGACGCGACCGGGCTTGACGTTCGCGACCCACCACTCGGGCGAACCCTTACCGGAACCCATGCGGGTTTCCGCAGGCTTCTTGGTGAGCGGACGGTCCGGGTAGATGTTGATCCACACCTTTCCGCCGCGCTTGATGTGACGCGTGACCGCGATACGAGCGGACTCGATCTGACGGTTCGTGACATACGCAGGCGTGAGCGCCTGGATGCCGAACTCGCCGAAGGAGACCTTCGTGCCGCCGGTGGCCTGACCCGAACGACCCGGGTGGTGCTGCTTGCGGAACTTGACCTTACGGGGGATGAGCATTATGCCGACGCTCCTTCTGCGACAGGTGCCTCGTTGCGCGGCGCGCGGCGGCGGTCGCCACCACGGTCGTCACGACGGGCCTTGGGTGCATTGGCCTGCTCGCGAGCGAGCTCCTTAGCGGTCAGGTCGCCCTTGTAGATCCAGACCTTCACGCCGATGCGGCCGAAGGTGGTCTTCGCCTCGTAGAAGCCGTAGTCGATGTTCGCGCGCAGCGTGTGCAGCGGCACACGACCCTCGCGGTAGAACTCCGAGCGGCTCATCTCGGCGCCGCCGAGGCGGCCGGAGACCTGGATGCGGATGCCCTTGGCGCCGGCGCGCTGAGCGCCCTGCAGACCCTTGCGCATCGCACGACGGAACGCCACGCGAGCAGAGAGCTGCTCGGCGATGCCCTGTGCGACGAGCTGAGCATCGGCCTCGGGGTTCTTGACCTCGAGGATGTTCAGCTGGATCTGCTTGCCCGAGAGCTTCTCGAGGTCGCCGCGGATGCGCTCGGCCTCGGCGCCACGACGACCGATCACGATGCCCGGACGGGCGGTGTGGATGTCGACGCGGACGCGGTCACGGGTGCGCTCGATCTCGATGTTCGAGACACCGGCGCGGTCGAGCTGCGTCTTCAGCAGGTTGCGGATCTTGATGTCCTCGGCCACGTAGTCGGCGTAACGCTGACCCGGCTTCGTCGAATCAGAGAACCAGCGCGAGACGTGGTCCGTCGTGATGCCGAGGCGGAAGCCGTACGGGTTTACCTTCTGGCCCATTACTTGCTCGCCTTCTTCTTGCTGTCGCCCGCAGCGGCCGGAGCCGCCTCAGGCGTCGAGAGCACGACCGTGATGTGGCTCGTGCGCTTCTTGATCTGGAAAGCGCGACCCTGTGCACGGGGCTGGAAACGCTTGAGCGTCGTGCCCTCGTCCACGTACGCGTTTGCCACGTACAGGTCCTGCTCGTCGAGGAACTCGCCGTCACGATCCGCCTTGACCTGCGCGTTGGCCATGGCTGACGCGACAAGCTTGTAGATCGGCTCGCTGGCGCTCTGCTGCGCGAACTTCAGGATCGCCAGAGCCTCCTGGGCCTGCTTGCCCTTGATGAGCGCGACGACACGACGAGCCTTTTGCGGGGTCACGCGGATGTGTCGCACGCGTGCGATCGATTCGACCATTAGCGGCGCCGCCCCTTCTTGTCGTCCTTCTCGTGGCCGCGGAAGGTGCGGGTGGGCGCGAACTCGCCCAGCTTGTGACCGACCATGGACTCGGACACGAACACAGGGATGTGCTTGCGTCCGTCGTGGACCGCGATCGTGTGACCCAGCATGGCCGGGATGATCATGGACCGGCGAGACCAGGTCTTGATGACGTTCTTGGTGCCGGCTTCGTTCTGCACGACCACCTTGCGAAGCAGGTGATCGTCGACGAAGGGGCCCTTCTTAAGACTGCGAGGCATCTTCTCTTCTCCTACTTGCGCTTCTTGCCGGCGTTACGACGACGCACGATGTACTTGTCGCTTTCCTTGTTGGCGTGACGGGTGCGACCCTCAGCCTGACCCCAAGGAGTGACGGGGTGACGTCCACCGGACGTCTTGCCCTCACCACCACCGTGCGGGTGGTCGACCGGGTTCATGGCGACACCACGCACGGTCGGGCGGACGCCCTTCCAGCGCATACGGCCGGCCTTTCCCCAGTTGATGTTCGACTGCTCGGCGTTTCCGACCTCGCCGATGGTCGCGCGGCAGCGCGCATCGACGTTGCGGATCTCACCCGAGGGCAGACGCAGCTGGGCGTAGACGCCGTCCTTGGCGACGAGACGCACGGATGCGCCCGCCGAACGTGCCATCTTCGCGCCGCCACCGGGGCGGAGCTCGATCGCGTGGATGACGGTACCCGTCGGGATGTTCTTCAGCGGGAGGTTGTTGCCCGGCTTGATGTCGGCCCCGGCGCCCGACTCGACGACGTCGCCCTGCTTCAGCTTCGCCGGCGCGAGGATGTAGCGCTTCTCGCCGTCGAAGTAGTGCAGCAGCGCGATGCGCGCGGTGCGGTTGGGGTCGTACTCGATGTGAGCGACACGGGCGTTGACGCCGTCCTTGTCATTGCGACGGAAGTCGATGACGCGGTACTGGCGCTTGTGGCCACCACCGATGTGACGGGTCGTGATGCGGCCCTGGTTGTTGCGACCACCGGTCTTCGAGAGCGGGCGCAGCAGCGACTTCTCCGGCGTCGATCGGGTGATCTCGGCGAAGTCAGCCACCGACGAGCCGCGACGGCCCGGGGTCGTGGGCTTGTACTTGCGAATAGCCATTATTGTCCTTATCCCCCGGATCAGCCGATTGCCGTGAAGATGTCGATGGTGCCCGACTTCAGGGTGACGATGGCGCGCTTGGTGTCCTTGCGCTTACCGGTGCCGAAGCGGGTGCGGCGAGCCTTGCCGACGCGGTTGAGGGTGTTGACCCCTGCGACCTTGACGCCGAAGATCTTCTCGATGGCGAGCTTGATCTCGGTCTTCGAAGCGCGCGGGTCGACGAGGAAGGTGTACTTGCCTTCGTCGATGAGACCGTAGCTCTTCTCGGACACGACCGGCTTCAGGATGATGTCGCGCGGGTCCTTGTTCAGGGCCGTCTGGAGAACAGATGCCTGCTCGCTCATGCGGAGACCTCCTGGTTGGCGCCGGACTTCGAGGCGATGAAGCCCTCGAGCGCGGCCTGGGTGAAGACGATGTCGTCGGAGACGAGCACGTCGTAGGCGTTGAGCTGGTCGAACGTCAGCACGTGCAGGTTCGACAGGTTGCGGATGCTCTTCAGCGTCACGTCGTCGTTGCGCTCGATCACGACGAGCACGTTCTTCGACGAGACGACGTTGGTGAGGAAGTTCACCGCGGTCTTGGTCGAGGGCGTGCCGTCGATCCCGAAGGACTCGATGGCGTGGATGCGGTCCCCGCGGTGACGGTCGCTGAGCGCGCCCAGCAGGGCGGCGGCGATCATCTTCTTGGGGGTGCGCTGCGAGTAGTCGCGCGGCTTCGGGCCGTGCACGATGCCACCACCGGTCATGTGCGGCGCGCGGATGGAACCCTGACGGGCGTTACCCGTGCCCTTCTGCTTGAAGGGCTTGCGGCCGGCACCGGAGACCTCGCCGCGACGCTTGGTCGAGTGCGTGCCCTGGCGAGCCGCCGCGAGCTGCGCGACGACGACCTGGTGGATGAGCGGGATGTTCGTCTTGGCGTCGAACAGCGCGGCGGGAAGCTCGATGGAGCCTGCCTTCTTGCCGTCTGCCTTGAGGACGTCGAGCGCGAGAGTGGAGTCAGCCATGTTCAGGCACCCTTCACTGCGTTGCGGACATAGACGATGCGGCCACGAGCACCGGGGACGGCGCCCTTGACGAGCAGCAGACCCTTCTCGATGTCGACGGCGTGCACCGTGAGGTTGAGGACGGTCACGCGCTCGCCACCCATACGGCCGGCCATGCGCATGCCCTTGAAGACGCGGCTCGGGGTCGACGATGCGCCGATGGAGCCGGGCTTGCGGTGGTTGCGGTGCGAACCGTGGGAAGCCGAGACGCCCTTGAAGTTGTGACGCTTCATGACACCGGCGAAGCCCTTGCCCTTGCTCGTGCCGACGACGTCGACGAGCTGACCGGCTTCGAACGTGCCGTCCACCGTGAGCTCCTGACCGAGTGAGTAGTCAGCAGCATCCGCGGTGCGGATCTCGGTGATGTGACGGCGCGGCGTGACGCCGGCTGCCTCGAAGTGAGCCGTGAGCGGCTGGTTCACCTTGCGGGGGTCGATCTGGCCGTACGCGATCTGGACGGCGTTGTAGCCGTCCTTCTCGGGGGTACGAACCTGCGTGACCACGTTCGGTGCGAGTTCGATGACGGTGACGGGAATGAGCTTGCCGCTCTCGTTCCACACCTGGGTCATGCCGAGCTTGGTGCCCAGCATGCCCTTGGAGATCTTGGAGTTGATGTCAACCATGCCGGGCCTCAGAGCTTGATCTCGATGTTGACATCGGCCGGGAGGTCGAGGCGCATCAGCGAGTCGACAGCCTTGGGCGTCGGGTCGACGATGTCGATCAGACGCTTGTGGGTGCGCATCTCGAAGTGCTCGCGGCTGTCCTTGTACTTGTGGGGCGACCGGATGACGCACACGACGTTCTTCTCGGTCGGAAGCGGCACAGGGCCGACGACGGTCGCGCCCGCACGGGTCACGGTGTCGACGATCTTGCGTGCCGATGAGTCGATGACCTCGTGGTCATACGACTTCAGGCGAATGCGGATTTTCTGTCCCGCCATTGTCTGCTCACTCTCTTCAGGCGTCTTACCGTCCTGGGCCGGGTGACCCAGGGGCATTGGACGCACGTCGGCGCTGTTCGCGCCATCGGCACGAGAAGGACTCCTGCGAGTCGATCTGCTGCACCACTGTTCTCATGTCAGCCGCGTGTCTTCCGACATGCGGATGCCGACCTCCGCCGCGCACGGCGAACCTCCTCGGAAGAAGGTGTCGGGGATTTGTTCTGCTACCCGCGGCCTAGAACCCTGCACCATCCCGGAGGAGGCGCCGTCTATGCACTGCCCTGGCAGTGATCCATCGCACGCACAGCGGCGACGGAATATCGAACCTGTCTATTCTGCCATGCCCGATTTCACTTCTGCAAACCCGGGCGTGTCGCGCCTCTCCTGCCGACCTCTGAACGGGTCGGAAAAGGAGGTCAGAACGTGGAGGAGAGCGGGGCGAGGCATCCCCATGCCTCGCCCCGCTTGGGGAGGACGTCCAGTGCGAGGGGGCACACCGAACGCGAGGATGCCGGCGTGAAGGGACGCCGGGATCCTCGATCGAGGGCGCGACGGATGACCCGCCGCGCAGGCAGGGAGACGCTCAGGCGCACAGAGTGCGCGCGTCGTACGATGATCCCCAAGATCGCTTATCCCCAGTTTGTTCGCGAAGAACGCGAGTTGCGGGAGCCGAACCCCTTCGGCTGCCCCGACCGCAAGATCCCCAGGCGGTCTCGAACATCATACGTGGTCCGAGGCCTCCGGCGCGAGTCCGCGGACGCCTGAATACTGGTGAAACGTGAGAAACGGCGGTTCACCATCGGTGAACCGCCGTTTCAGAGAGCGTGACGAGTGCTACTCGTTGCCGACTGCCTTGTCCGCGCTGTCGCGGATCTCGTCGATCTTGTCGGCAGCACCGGGAGCGACCTTCTTGGCGAAGTCCGCGACACCGTCGAGGACCTTGTCGCTGATGTCCTCGGCCTGCTCGCTCTTGACGGCCTCGGCGATCTTGTCCTTGTTCTGCTCGTACAGGTCCTTGCCCTTGTTGACGGCGTCCTCGATACCCATGATTCCCCTTCTCAGGTGTGTGCTGCCGACCGGTAGGGATCGGCAAGACTCATTGTGCATCCCCGCCTCGGCAAAGGGAACCCTTGAGACGCCCGTTAACGACAGTGGGGCCGGACCCGAAGGCCCGACCCCACTGCGAGGAAGCAGATGCTTACTTGATGATCTTCGTGACCGTACCGGCGCCGACGGTGCGTCCACCCTCACGGATGGCGAAGCCGAGGCCCTCCTCCATGGCGATCGGCTGGATCAGCTCGACCGTCACGTCGGTGGTGTCGCCGGGCATGACCATCTCGGTGCCCTCAGGCAGCGTGATGACGCCGGTGACGTCGGTGGTGCGGAAGTAGAACTGCGGGCGGTAGTTCGTGTAGAAGGGGTTGTGACGCCCACCCTCGTCCTTGGAGAGGATGTACGCGGTGCCCGCGAAGTCGGTGTGCGGCGTGACCGAACCCGGCTTGACGATGACCTGACCGCGCTCGACGTCCTCACGCTTCGTGCCACGGAGCAGAAGACCGCAGTTCTCGCCGGCCCAGGCCTCGTCGAGCTGCTTGTGGAACATCTCGATACCCGTGACCGTGGTCTTGACGGTCGGACGGAGTCCGACGATCTCGACCTCGGAGTTGATGGCCAGCGTGCCACGCTCGGCGCGACCCGTGACGACGGTTCCACGACCGGTGATCGTGAAGACGTCCTCGACGGGCATCAGGAACGGCTTGTCCTTATCGCGCACGGGGTCGGGGACGTTGTTGTCGACGGCCTCCATGAGGTCGAGAATGGACTGGGTCCACTTCTCGTCGCCCTCGAGGGCCTTCAGAGCGGAGACGCGGACGACAGGCGCGTCCTCGGCGAAGCCCTGCGACGCGAGCAGTTCGGAGACCTCGAGCTCGACGAGCTCCAGGATCTCCTCGTCGTCGACCATGTCGGCCTTGTTCAGCGCGACCAGCAGGTACGGCACGCCGACCTGCTTGGCGAGCAGGACGTGCTCGCGCGTCTGAGCCATGGGGCCGTCGGTGGCGGCGACCACGAGGATCGCGCCGTCCATCTGAGCCGCACCGGTGATCATGTTCTTGACGTAGTCGGCGTGGCCGGGAGCGTCAACGTGCGCGTAGTGGCGCTTGGGGGTCTCGTACTCGATGTGCGAGATGTTGATGGTGATACCACGCTGGCGCTCTTCCGGCGCCGAGTCGATGGAAGCGAAGTCGCGCTGCACGTTGGTGTCAGACGGGAACTTGTCAGCAAGCACCTTCGAGATCGCTGCGGAGAGCGTGGTCTTGCCGTGGTCAACGTGACCGATGGTTCCGATGTTGACGTGCGGCTTGGTCCGCTCGAACTTGGCCTTAGCCACTGGGTCCTCCTCAGGACGTCATGTAGAGGTTGCCGGGCACTGGTTTGCGACCGGTTCTCTACGGGTGTGAATCTCAGTTTAGTAGAGAGGGAATGTGAAGTTGTAGGGGACCTGGGAGCCGGGCCGGAACCCGGCTCCCAGGAAGATGATTACTCGCCGCCCTGGTGCTTCTGGACGATCTCGTCGGCCACGTTCCGGGGAACCTCAGCGTAGCTGTTGAACTCCATCGAGTAGACGGCGCGACCCGAGGTCTTCGAACGCAGGTCGCCGATGTAGCCGAACATCTCGGACAGCGGCACGTGTGCACGCACGACCTTGACGCCGGCGGCATCCTCCATCGACTGGATCTGGCCACGACGCGAGTTCAGGTCACCGATGACGTCGCCCATGTACTCCTCAGGAGTACGCACCTCGACGGCCATCAGCGGCTCGAGCAGCACGGGGTTCGCCCGACGGAGAGCCTCCTTCATACCCATCGATCCGGCGATCTTGAACGCCATCTCCGAGGAGTCGACGTCGTGCGCCGCACCATCGACGATGGTCGCCTTGACACCGACGATCGGGTAGCCCGCGAGGACTCCGACGTTCATGGCGTCCTGGAAACCGGCGTCGATCGAGCCGATGTACTCACGAGGGATGCGACCACCGGTGACGGCGTTCACGAACTCGTAGGTCTTCTCGTCGTCCAGATCGAGCGGCTCGATGTTGAACTGGATCTTCGCGAACTGACCCGATCCACCCGTCTGCTTCTTGTGGGTGTAGTCGTACTTCTCGACGTTCTTGCGGATCGTCTCGCGGTACGCCACCTGCGGCTTGCCGACGTTGGCCTCGACGTTGAACTCGCGCTTCATGCGATCGACGAGGATGTCGAGGTGCAGCTCGCCCATGCCCTTGATGGTCGTCTGACCGGTCTCGGGGTTGAGCTCCGTGCGGAAGGTCGGGTCCTCCTCAGCGAGCTTCTGGATGGCGACACCCAGCTTCTCCTGGTCGGCCTTGGTCTTCGGCTCGATGGCGACCTCGATGACGGGCTCGGGGAACGTCATCGACTCGAGGACGACCGGCGACGTCGGGTCGGTCAGGGTGTCACCGGTGGTGGTGTCCTTCAGACCGATGACCGCGTAGATGTTTCCGGCGGTCACCGAGGCGACGGGGATCTCCTTGTTGGCGTGCATCTGGAAGATCTTCCCGATGCGCTCCTTCTTGCCCTTGGTCGAGTTGACGACCGCGGAGCCGGAATCGAGGTGACCCGAGTAGACGCGCACGTAGGTGAGGCGACCGAAGAACGGGTGCACCGCGACCTTGAACGCCAGCGCCGCGAACGGGTCGTTGGCGTCGGGGTGACGCTCGATGATCGTGTCGTAGTCCTTCGGGTCGTGCGCCTCGATCGAGCCCACGTCGAGCGGGTTCGGGAGGTAGTCGACGACCGCATCGAGCATCGGCTGAACGCCACGGTTCTTGAAGGCCGAGCCGCAGAGGACCGGGTAGATCTCGGAAGCCACGGTGAGCTTGCGGATCGCGCCCTTGATCTCGGCGACGGTCAGCTCTTCGCCGCCGAAGAACTTCTCGAGCAGCGCGTCGTCGGTCTCGGCGACGGTCTCGAGGAGCTGCTGACGGTACTCGTCCGCCTTCTCCTTGAGGTCGGCCGGGATCTCCTGGATCTCGTAGGAGGCGCCCATGGTGACGTCACCCTTGGAGTCACCCGCCCAGACGAGTGCGCGCATCTCGACCAGGTCGACGACGCCGATGAAGTCGTTCTCCGCGCCGATGGGCAGCTGGATGACCAGCGGCTTCGCGCCGAGGCGGTTGATGATCGTGTCGACCGTGAAGTAGAAGTCGGCGCCGAGCTTGTCCATCTTGTTGACGAAGCAGATGCGCGGGACGTTGTACTTGTCGGCCTGACGCCAGACGGTCTCGGACTGGGGCTCGACGCCCTCCTTGCCGTCGAAGACGGCGACGGCACCGTCGAGGACGCGGAGCGAGCGCTCCACCTCGACCGTGAAGTCCACGTGACCGGGGGTGTCGATGATGTTGATCTGGTTCTTGTTCCAGTAGCAGGTCACGGCGGCAGACGTGATCGTGATGCCGCGCTCCTTCTCCTGCTCCATCCAGTCGGTGGTCGAGGCGCCATCGTGCGTCTCGCCGAGCTTGTGGTTGACGCCCGTGTAGAACAGGATGCGCTCGGTCGTCGTCGTCTTGCCGGCATCGATGTGCGCCATGATGCCGATGTTGCGGACCTTGCTCAGGTCGGTGAGCACGTCTTGTGCCACAGGAGTGTCCTTATCTTTTCGTGCAGTCGTACTGCGCGGAGGGGGTGCCCGCTCCCGGCGTGTGGCCGGGAGCGGGCGAAGTGTTTACCAGCGGTAGTGAGCGAACGCGCGGTTCGACTCGGCCATCTTGTGAGTGTCTTCGCGGCGCTTGACCGCGGCACCCAGGCCGTTCGACGCGTCCAGGATCTCGTTCTGGAGACGCTCGGTCATCGTCTTCTCACGACGACCCTTGGCGTAGCTCACGAGCCAGCGCAGCGCGAGGGTGTTCGCGCGGTGCGGCTTGACCTCGATCGGAACCTGGTAGGTCGAGCCACCGACGCGGCGGCTGCGGACCTCGAGAGTCGGGCGCACGTTGTCGAGCGCCTTCTTCAGGGTGGCGACGGCGTCCTGGCCGCCGTTCTTCGCCTCGACACCGCTCAGGGCGCCGTAGACGATGGCCTCGGCGATCGACTTCTTGCCGTCGACGAGGATCTTGTTCACCAGCGAGGTGACGATCGGAGCGCCGTATACCGGGTCGTTGACCACGGGGCGCTTGGGGGCGGGACCCTTACGAGGCATCTAACTCAACCCTTCTTCGCGCCGTAGCGGGAACGAGCCTGCTTACGGTTCTTGACGGCCTGGGTGTCCAGGGCGCCGCGGACGATCTTGTAACGCACACCGGGGAGGTCCTTGACTCGACCGCCGCGGACGAGCACCAGCGAGTGCTCCTGCAGGTTGTGGCCCTCACCGGGGATGTAGGCCGTGACCTCGGTCCCGTTGCGGAGCTTCACACGAGCGACCTTGCGCATCGCCGAGTTCGGCTTCTTCGGGGTGGTGGTGTAGACGCGGGTGCATACCCCGGCCTGCTGCGGGTTCGACTTCAGGGCGGGCGTCTTGGTCTTGGTGACCTTCGGCGAGCGACCCTTGCGAACCAACTGCTGAATGGTTGGCACGTTCTCTCCTCATAGTGCTGCACGGTGACAGCGTGATGGGTTTCACATCATGCCCCACCGGCGCGCCGGAATCGGTGCGCTTTTTGTGTGGTGGGTATGCCGTGGAGGCGGACCGGCAAGGTGCCGACGCCCGGTGCGCACGTCAAGACGTGCACACACCTGACCAAGTGTAATGCCGCGTAACCTGCCGGTCAAATGAGCGCCGCACGCGGACGAGCCCCGCAGCATCGGCTGCGGGGCTCGTCGTGGAGAGATCGCGATCAGTTGCCGGGGCCGTACAGATCCCAGATGAACTGCGCGTCGCAGGTCAGCCACCACGGATCATCCGCGGGAGGGAATTCGAACATGATCGATCCTTTCGTCGGAGCATCGCCGTCATCGGCGCTGCTGGGCGTCCATTCCTGCGCCTGGGGGCAGGAATCCGGTCAGACTAGATTCGCGAGCGCACGCGCGGCAACGGATCTCGGCGCTGTATGCCGATACATCAGGATGATGCGGGATCAGCCGGCATCCGGATCGAACGGCGAGTCCAGAGACTGGGTGAGTTCCGCGAGCAGTGCCTCGATCTGCGGCTCGACATGCTGCGAGATGGCGGCCTGGATGTGGAGACGATGCCGGAGCAGGATGCCGCAGATCTCGCGGCCGACCATGTTGGCGTACTCGTCGGCGAGCGCGACCTCCTGACGGAGTGCGACCTTGGCCTCCTCCGTCAGCGGCGGCAGGGGAGGAAGCTCATCCCCTGCGTCGTCGGCGAGCCCGGCGATCGTGAACAGGAAAGGCGCACCCGCCACCGGCTCGGGGTCGAGCGGCAGGCCGTCGAACTCGGGGTCGAGGTCTTCCGCCGGCCGATAGCTGCGGGCGCGGTTCCTCGCGGCCTGATCGTCCAGCTCCCGCTGCAGCATGGGGAGGTTTCGTGCCGTGTAGTCGGCGACCGCATGGTCGACGATGGTCTTCATCCGCGTCGACAGTCCGTGCTGCACCCCGTGCGGGGCGTTGGCGCCGATGCCGGCGGCGGACAGGATCGGCGAGCCGAGGCATCGACGGCACGGCGCGACGCGGCCGCGATGAGTCGCCGGCTCCCAGCGCGGCACCCAGCGCAACCAGGCCTCGACGGCCTGGTCGACCTGCGTCTCCAATGAGCGCTCCACCCCACCAGCGTACGGCGCGTCGTGCGGAGCCGCCGCGATTTCCCGCGTCTCGGCGGGGCGTCACTCGTCTTCTTCACCCTCCCAGGGCCAGCGCGGCCGTGCGGCACGGGTACGTCGGAGCGCGATGCCGCCCCACGCACCGATCGCGGCCGCCAGCAGCAGCACGGCACTCGCGCCGCCGCGCACCAGGTCTCCCGCCACCGCCGTGGCGATGACGACATTGCCGGATCCGACCAGCACAGCGCCCCAGACGCCCGCGAGATGAGCGAGTCCGGTCACGAGGGCGATCGAGAACGTCGCGAGGAACGACGGGTGCGTCCGCCGGAGCGTCGACCACAGCATGAGGGCGAAGCCGACCACCGCGGCGAGCATCCCGATGACGCCGGGCCCGGGTCCGAGCCCCGGCACCGCGATGATGTCGGCATCCGTCAGCACGCTCACCGCTCCCAGCCCGAACACGGCGAGGGCGAAGAATCCTACGGTGGCGAACACCAGCGCCAGGACAGCCGAAACCCCCGCGGACTCGGGTCCGCGGGGGTTCGGCGTCGTGGAGTTCGTGATTACCTCGCGAGGGTGGGACCGGCTTCGAGGGTGCGCTCGTACTCGCGCTGCGCCTCGGCGTTGAGCTCGGTCTTGCGGGCGCCGCTGCGTGCGACCCATGCTCCGAACCAGATCGTCAGCTCGCGCGCGAAGACGAAGGCGGCGATGGCGAGCGGTGCGAGCATCTGCGCCCCGACGAGATCGAGGCCCTCCGACGCGGTGAGCTTCCAGAACGGCGCTTCGAAGAGCTGGCCGAGGATGTGCCCCGCGTAGGCGATGATGCCGACGATGATGCCGAAGACCACCCACAGTCCCCAGCGGCCACGGTTGATGACGGCACCCAGCAGCCAGAACCCAAGGAAGAAGACCACGACCGGCGTCCAGAAGCCCCAGGTGAGCAGCGGGGCCACGAGGGACTCGCCGATGTTCTCTCCGGTCACGTCGCCGGCGATCGCTCCGAAGCCGATCGTGGCACCGAGGTAGAGGACGGCGAACACCACGGTCGCGAGCAGGCCGATGGCGCCGGCGGTCCCGCGGTTGCCGCGGTCACGCGGTGGCTCCGGCGCCTGCACGAAGATCGGCTGAGGAGACTGCGCCGTGGCGGCGACCAGCGGCTCGGACGGCACGACGCGCGTCTCGGTCAGGTCGGCAGACGGGGTGTAGGCGGTGTCCGCCACTCCGGTCGCGTCGCGGTCGTAGGCGGCGGTCCGATCGAACGAGTCCGAGCGGTCGTACGCGGAGGTCGCGGTGTCGTCGCCGGAGACGGGGGCGACGAACGCCGGAGTCGCATCGGCATCGGTGCGCTCGTACGAGCCATCGGATGACGGCGTCGTCTGCGTGACTGCCGGTGATGAGAAGAGACCGGGGTGCTCACGCTCCGCTTCCTCGAAGGCGGCGAGATCCGGGTCGACGGGCTTGCTCTCGGGGGCATCGCCCTCGGACTCCGTCACGGGGGTGCCGGGGACGTCGGCGCCTGCAGCGGCCGCGTCGTCGAGACTGGCGTTGGCGCTGCCGACCACGTCGTCGACGTTCGCCGGCTTGTCGGTCTTGTGAACCTCAGGATCGCTCATGGGGTGCGCCTCTCATCGGATGTGTGCTCTGCGAGGTTACCGCCGCTCGTGCGGCCACTCCCGGAGGCGTGCCGACGTGTCGCCATTCGCCGTGTTCGCGGCCGTTCACGCCTCCTCAGGGGAGCGCGCTGCGCAGGGCGTCGCCGGCGAACTCGGCGAGGACGGGGAGCATGGGCATCGAGAGCCATATGAGCGCCGCGATGATGCCGGCGCAGATCACGCCGGCCACCCAACTCATCCCGAGGTTGCGTCCGCCGACCCGTGCCATGTCTCCACGCTACGACCGCGACCGCCGACCGACCGGTCGCAACGCCGATCAGCGGGGGTCTCGACCCCGAAGACGCCACAGCAGCCAGAGACCGGATGCCGGGATGAGGAGGAATCCGAGCAGGATCAGGAGGTGCCAGCCGGCGAGGCCCGGCACGAGCGGATTGTTCGCCGTCCCGCCGCCCGGGTCGCCGCCTCCGGAGAAGCCGGAGACCAACGAGGAGATCAGGAGCGACAGCCCGGTCACGACGACGGGCACCGCGATCGCGACCAGCTTCTCCCACCGCTTCCAGAGGGTGGCGGAGGTGACGAGGCCGACGCCGACGATCCAGCCGAGCATCGGGACGATGAACCCGCCGAAGCTCAGCGTCAGCGCGGCCGTGATCGCGAAGCCCCGAGTGGCCGTCGCAGGCCCGCGTCGTCTCGCAGGAGGTGCGCTCGGGGACGGCACGACGATCTCCGGGCCGCTCCCCGGCACTTCGCGCTGTGCCTCGCGTGCGATCTCCCGCGGGTCGCCCAACTGCGCGATGCGCGCGATGACGCGCTCGTCATCGAGGCCGTGGAGTTCCTCGGCGATGCCGTCGCGGATGTCCGCGGCGACTCCGTGGGGCAGGTCGCGCATCGCGGCGTCCAGTCGGGCGAGGTAGTCCTCACGAACCGTCTCCGGGGTGTTCTCTGTCATGCTCGTTCCTCTCCGACGATGCCCGAGACGACTCGGGCGAACGGCGTCCACTGCGCGCGGAAGCGCGCGAGCTGTTCGGTTCCGGCATCCGTCAACCGGTAGTACCTGCGCACCGGCCCGCTCTCCGACGGCAGGTCGAAGGTGCTCACCCAGCCGTTGTCCCTGAGCCTTCCGAGCAACGGGTAGAGCGTGCCGATGCTGGCGATCAGGCCCGCACCCGTGAGCTCTTCGGCCAGCTGCCAGCCGTACATCTGCTCACGCGCGAGCAGTCCGAGCACGCAGTACTCGACCACTCCCTTGCGCATCTGCGCACCGACGTCTGTCATGCATCACAAGGTAGCATGCCACGCACGTTACCGGTGGATCCGCTCATCGTCGCAGCAGGCTCGGTACACTGCTCCCATGGCTGACAGTTCCTTTGACATCGTCTCGAAAGTGGATCACCAAGAGGCCGAGAACGCCCTCAACCAGGCCCGCAAGGAGGTCGAGCAGCGCTACGACTTCAAGGGCACCGGAGCATCGATCGCGTGGAGCGGCGAGCAGATCCTCATCATCGCCAACACCGAGGAGCGCGCGAACGCGATCCTCGACGTGTTCCAGTCCAAGCTCATCAAGCGCGGCATCTCGCTGAAGAGCCTCGACTCGGGAGAGCCTTTCGCCAGCGGCAAGGAGTTCCGCATCGTCTCGAGCCTCAAGGACGGGATCTCCTCCGAGAACGCGAAGAAGATCGGCAAGATCATCCGCGACGAGGGCCCGAAGGGCGTGAAGAGCCAGATCCAGGGCGACGAGCTGCGCGTGCAGTCCAAGAGCCGTGACGACCTCCAGGCCGTGATGGCGCTGCTCCGCGGCTCCGACCTCGAGGTCGACCTGCAGTTCATCAACTACCGCTGACTTCGCGGTCCGGTCGCGACCCCCATCACTCCCCCGCGGCGAACCCGTCGGGGAGGCCTCCGCGCGCCAGTTCTCCAAAGTTCTGTCATATCTCCATTGCATTCCGGTATATCGATAGGAATGGCTGAGACTGAGAGATGGTCGTCTTTCGGGACGACCGACGACGCGCGTGCCGCGTGACGGATTGCCGTCGAACGGTTTCGCGCTCTCGGGATCGCGAGCCTCCCCCCCGTGGGGACGGGGTTCACGGTGGTCCCACGCGCTCGCGTCGTCTGTGCCGGCGGGGGCTCTGCGCCCGCCGGCCACAGAGCGCACTGAGACGAAACTCTCGCGAGGCCTGATGCCACTGTGCAACATGTACGCGGCGTTAGGACTTTTGCGCGTAGTGTGTTGGCATCCTGCGCGAACTGTGATGAGGTCGCCCCTCCCGGGCGGCTCACGGGTGGTCGGGAGAAGGAAAGCAACTGGGGCGGGGGTCCATGGACGACGTGGCATCGAAGAGCATCGGCGAAGGCAAGCAGCTGCTGGCCGAAGAGGTCTTCCAACACATCGGCTGGCAGATCGTCGACGGGACGCTGGCCCCGGGGCAGCGCATCCGCGACCTCGACGTGGCCGAACGGCTTCACGTCTCACGCACACCGGTACGCGAGGCACTGCAGCGCCTCGAACGGCTCGGCATGGTGATGATGTACCCGAGCCGGTACACCGAGGTCACCGAGGTGACCACCGACACCGTCGCGCAGTCACTGGCCTTCGCCGGCTACCAGGCCGGCATCGCCGCCCGGCTGGCCGTGCCGCGGCTCAGCGCCGTGCAGCGCGAACACGTCGCCGAACTCGTGGAGGCGATGTACGGTTCCCTCCCCGACAGTGTGCAGACGATGAACACCCGCTGGGCGGTGTTCGCCTACCTCGGCGAGCACAGCGACAACGCGCAGCACTGCGTGGTCATCGAGGAGACCACCGTGGCGCTCCTGCGCAACCTCCGGCAGTGGACGGTACCCATCGACGACCGGGAGCGGATGCTGCAGGTCTACGTCGACTTCCACGACGCCATCCTCCGCGGCGACGGCGACGAGGCGGAGCGCCTCACCCGGGAGATGCACTACGTGTGACCGGTCCCGCCGCGATCGCGCACCAGCCGGTCACCCAGCGGTCCAGGCGGCGATAGGCGTCTTCCCTCGCGTCATGCCGTGAGAGGAAGACGTCGTGCAGGGCACCGTCGATCCGCTCCACCGTGACCGACGGCCCGAGCCGGAGCGCCGCGCGCGCGATGTCGTCGACCACCAGGACGGAGTCTGCGGCGGTGAGATCGGCCGACCACCGCGTCGGGGGCACCGAACGCGCGGAGAGCAGCACGCACACCGGGGCGCTGATCGACAGCCCGGAGGCGACGGTCCGGTGACCGGACAGGATCGCGTGCAGCCAGCCCGCGTAGACGGCCATCGTCTGCGCCGGGCGCCACAGCGGGTTCACGTCCATCGGGTCGTCCGGATCGGCGACCTCCTGCTGCGCCCGCGTGTAGAAGCCGAGATCGATCTGGGGAGCCACCTCGAGCGGACGGATCCTCGCCTGCAGCTCGACGACCGGCGCGAGTGCCGCCCGCACCGGCGCGATCTGGAACTCGAGCCAGGGACTGTTCAGGATCACGGCGTCCGCCGCTCCCGGATGACGCGAGGCCCACAGGCTCAGCGTCAGGCCGCCCGTGGAGTGACCGAGGAGCACGAGCCTTCGGGCGTCGGATCCGTCGACGGCGTGCCCCATCGCCGAGAGCGCGGCGGCGATGTCCTCGTCATACGTCGCGAGATCGGCGACGTACCCGGGGGTCTGCCCCTCGCGGAGGCTCCGGCCGTACTTCCGGAGGTCCAGAGCGAAGAAGCGCGCCCCCCGGGACGTCCAGAAGCGTGCGAGTCGCTTCTGGAAGAAGTAGTCCGACCAGCCGTGGATGTACAGCACGTCGACACCGTCGAGGAGCGGACGGCGTCCGCGGACCCGATCCCACCATCGCTCGTCGGCGGGCAGGGCCCGCACCAGTGTGGCCACGACCGGCCCTTGATCGTCGGCACCGAGGTCGAGGGTGAGCTGCTCGAACTCGTCGCCGAGAACATCTGCGATCCAGTCGGCCATGTGCGCCTCCCCCCTCGCCAGCCAGGCTAGCCGAGCAGGTCACTGCGGTGCAGGACGCCCGACGGTGAAGTTCTGCACGATCTGGTCCGCGAGCGGCACTAGGTCGGAGATGCCGGAGCCCTCGTACGTGGTGAGGCGGATCCAGTCCGTGCCGATGCGCAGGTCGAGCACCGGGCGCTCGAACTCGTCGACTCCCGTGAGCGCGGCATCCGCTCCTTCGATGTCGACCGCCGTGCCGTCTTCGATCCGCTCGAACGCCCAGGCCCCGCCGGGGAGGGTCGTGATCGTCAGATATCCCTGCGACTCGTACTCGGTCTCGCCGGAGGCGTAGTAGCAGATGCGCGATCCGTTGACGACCTGATACACCTCGGACGGAATGCCCCAGCCGCCGAAGGCGTCGATCAGGAACGCCTCGCCGCCGACGAATTCGGCGGTCTCTTCCGCGGTGAGGAAGCGGGTGCATTCCACACCGACGATCTCGCTCGGCGCGAGCTCGACGGCCCGCAGAGTCGAGACCGCGGAGGCACCGAGCCGACGCAGCCCCTCCTCGATGCGCGGCGCGTCTCCGGGGGCCAGTTCGGGATCGACCACGAGACCGGAGACCAGTACTTCGCCCTCGATCAACTGGAAGAAGCACATTCCGCTGTCTTCACAGCGGGCCTCTTCGCCGAAGTACCCGCCCCGGGATGCCGCCCCCTCGGTCACCGCCTGCGCGCCGGGAAGGATCGTGATCTCCCAGCTGCGGTCATCGTCTCCCGTCGAGCAGGCGATGCCTCCGGGGCGCTGGAACGCGTGGATCGCCGGACCGGGGTACCAGTTCGGCGCGGAGACCAGGCTGAGCGTCTCGGCGACGGCACCGCTCGGGGCGCCGACCAGCGTCGTCATCTCCGCCGCGACGTCGTCGCAGGTCACGTCGAAGGCGGGCGTCGGCTCGACGGCCGGCTCCACGGTGGGAGTCGGCGTGGGACTCGGGGAAGCGGATGCCGTCGGCTCCGGCTCCGGGGTCGGTGCACACCCGGAGACCAGCAGCAGCGCCACAGCGCCCAGGATGAGAAGAGATCGCCGTCGCATGCTCTCAGCCTAGGAGGCGGATCGGCGACACACCGGGAGCGTCTGGCAACGATCCGGTGACGGAGCTACTCGCCGCGCGAGACCCGCACCATCTCGTCGCGCGGGACGACCTTGACGCGGGCGCGCTCGTGCGGCGCGCCGAGTCCGATCTCGTGCTCGTCGAGGCGGTGCCAGCCCTCGAGGTCGGTCCACTGCACGCCACGCTCCTGCAGGAGTGCGGGGATCGACTCCTCCGACGGGTCCTCCGGCTGCCACCACGACCCCTGGTCGTTGATGATGTGGCGGACGGTCTCCATCGCGTCCGACTTGGTGTGCCCGATCAGGCCCACCGGACCGCGCTTGATCCAGCCGGTGGCGTAGATGCCGGGGACGCGCTGGTTGGAGTCCTTCGCGAGCACCTGACCCTCGCGGTTCGGGATCACACCGTGCTTCTTGTCGAAGGGCACACCCGGAAGCGGCGATCCGAAGTAGCCGATCGCGCGGTACAGGGCCTGGATCGGCACCTCGCGCAGCTCGCCCGTACCGACCGCGCCGCCCTCGCCGTCGGGCTGGGTGCGCTCGTAGACGAGAGCGGCCACGCGGCCGTTCTCATCCTTGCGGACCTCGACGGGTCGCGCCCAGAAGTGCAGGTGCAGGCGACGCGACGCGGTGCCGCCCGCGTTGTTCACGGAATCGCGCTTGCGCCACGACTGCAGCACGCGGTCGATCACCATGACCTGCTTGTTGCTGGCGACGGCCTCCTTCGAGGCCTCGTCGTAGTCGAAGTCCTCGTCGTAGACGACCATGTCGACGTCGCGCAGCTCGCCGAGCTCGCGCAGCTCGAGCGGGGTGAACTTCACCTGCGCGGGGCCGCGGCGCCCGAACACGTGCACGTCGGTGATCTCGCTCGCCTGCAGGCCCTCGTAGACGTTCGCGGGCACCTCGGTGACGAGCAGGTCCTCCGCGTGCTTGGCCAGCATGCGCGCCACGTCGAGCGCGACGTTGCCGTTGCCGATGACCGCGACCGATTCCGCATCCAGCGGCCACTCGCGCGGGACGTCGGGGTGGCCGTCGAACCAGCTCACGTAGTCGGCGGCGCCGTAGGACGCGACCGCGTCGACGCCGGGGATCTCCATCGACGTGTCACGGATCGCTCCGGTCGCGAAGATCACGGCGTGATAGTGGCGCTTGAGGTCGTCGAGGGTGATGTCCTCGCCGAAGCGGACGTTCCCGAACAGGCGGATGTCACCGCGGTCCAGCACGTCTCGGAGCGCCGTGATGATTCCCTTGATGCGGGGGTGGTCGGGGGCGACGCCGTAACGGACCAGGCCGTAGGGGGCGGGGAGCTGTTCGAACAGGTCGATGGAGACGTCGAACTTGCGCTCGGCCTTCAGCAGGATGTCCGCGGCGTAGATGCCCGCGGGGCCTGCTCCGACGATGGCCAGTCTGAGCTTGGTCATGGGAGGTCCTTTCGTATGCCGTCGCGCCCGTTCGTGCGACCGCCCGGTCGCACGGCCGGATTCAGCTGGAGCGCTCGACGAGGGTCTCTGCGAATCGGGTCAGCGCCTCGCGCACCGTGCCCCGCGGAAGAGGCGCGAGCGCATCGATCGCGTCCTGCGTCCAGGCGTGGGCGAGTTCGCGGGTCTTCTGCGTCACGGCGTGGTCGCGCAACTCGTCCAGCGGTCCGTCGAGGATCGCCGGATCGGCTCCGTCGGCGATGCGGGCCACGCCGTCGTCGATGCGGGCGGCGAGGTCGATCGATGCCGCGTCCGGCTCGGCCTTGAGCAGCAGGTACGGCATGGTCGGCACGCCGGCGCGGAGGTCGGTTCCCGGCACCTTCCCGGTGTCCTCGGGCTTCGCCGACAGGTCGATCACGTCGTCGAGGAGCTGGAAGGCGACGCCGATCTTCTCGCCGTAGACCCGCATCGGCTCCTCGTACTCGGCCGGAGCGTTGGAGAAGATCACTCCGCCCTGCGTGGCGGCGGCGATCAGCGAACCGGTCTTGTCGGCGAGCACCTGGATGTAGAACTGGATCGCGTCGTCGTCGGGCTGCGCGCCGAGGGTCTCGTGCATCTGACCGAGGACGAGACGCTCGAACGTGTCGGCCTGGAGCCGGATCGCGCGTTCGCCGAGCCGCGACATCAGCTGGCTGGCACGCGAGAAGAGGATGTCGCCGGTGAGGATCGCGATGCTGTTGCCCCAGACCGCGTGCGCGGCGGGGACGCCCCGTCGTCGGTCGGCGCCGTCCATGACGTCGTCGTGGTAGAGCGAGCCGAGGTGAGTGATCTCGAGCGCCTTGGCGACGTCGATGACCTCGTCGGTGTTCCCGTCGCCGAGCTGGGCCGCGAGGAGGGTCAGCACCGGACGGATGCGCTTGCCGCCGGCTTCGTAGAGGTAGCGGCTGGCGGCGTCGGCGAGCGGATCGGCGACGCGCACGTCTTCGGCGAGCCCGGTCTCGACGCGCTCGAGGCCGTCTTCGATGGCGCGCGCGATGCGTCGTGCGGCGGGGCCGATGAAGACGCGATCACTGAAGCCGAGACGGCTCGCCAGTCGCGAACCCGGCGCGATGGGGCTCGAAGTCACGGTCCCAGCCTACCTTCGTCGGGTGCGGCGGTTTGCGCCGGACGTTCTCACTCGGGCTTGCGCGCTCTGTGCAGGGCCACGATGCCGAAGGAGAGGTTGCGATACGCGACGTCGGTCCATCCGGCCTCGCGGATCCAGGCCGAGAGCTTCTTCTGGTTCGGCCACTCGCGGATCGACTCGTTGAGGTAGTCGTAGGCCTCGCCGTTCGTGCCGGCGACGCGGGCCACACGCGGCAGCACCTGGTCGTTGTAGAACCGGTAGGCGCCCCGGAACAGCTTGCCCGGCGGGGTGGAGAACTCGTTGATCACGAGTCGTCCGCCGGGCCTGGTCACCCGCAGCAGTTCACGGAGCGCCTTCTTCGGGTCGCTCACGTTGCGGAGGGCGTACGACATCGTGACCGCGTCGAATTCGGCATCCGCGAAGGGAAGGTCGGTGGCGTCGGCCTGGACGAAGGAGAGGTTGCGCATCGCGCCGTGCCGGCGCTGCCCCTCGGCCAGCATGCCCGGCGAGAAGTCGGCGGCGACCACCTGGGCGCCGCTGCGCGCGAGGGATGCCGACGACGAGGCGGTCCCCGCTCCGAGATCGAGGATGCGCTCCCCCGGCTTCGGCGCGACCGCCCGCGTGGTGGCGGCGCGCCACAGCGCGTCGTTGCCGAAGGTCATCGCCGTGTTCGTGCGGTCGTACCCTGCGGCGACCTGGTCGAACATGCCGCTGACGCGGGCGGGGTCCTTGCCGAGATCGGCGCGGTTCACATCGTTCGGGGTCACGCGTTCAGTCTAGGCGCGAGGCCCAGCGCTTCGAGCCGGTCGAGCCAGGCGTCCGGCGTGGCATCGTCGAACGGGGCCACCTGCGCGCGGACGCGCTCCTCGAGGTCGAGGGCGAGGGCTTCGAGGCGGGTCACGATCTCGGCCGGGTACCCGTACTGCACGCTGTGCTCGGCCCACTCGTCGCGATCGTCGACCCAGGTGCCGCGCTCCCCCTCGACGCGCACGACGTCGAGGTCCATGTCGATGCCCGTCGCCAGGAGAGGGTCGTCCGACCACCGGACGTCCCACCCCAGGTCGATGTAGACGCGCATGCCGTGCGGGTGGTCGCGGTTGACCGTGAGGGCGAAGTCGGTCTGCCGGGGTACGAGGGTGACGTTGGGTCCGGCGGCGACGAACCGCGCGCCGGGGCGGGCGCTCTCCCATCCGACCGGCTGCCCGATCCAATCGCCCCACTCGTCGGAGCCGAGGTACACGCAGTCGTGACGCCAGTGCGGCGATCCGTCCCACTTGCGCCACTGGAAGATCATCTCGGCGCCGGGGGCGGGTCGTGCATCGCTCATGCGCCCACCCTACGACGGCGCGATCGCGGGTGAGCGCCGCGGCTTAGGCTGGAGACGTGCACACCACCCACCTGGTCGTGGAGACCCGTGAGATCGACCCCGTCGAGGATCTCCTGGCCTACGCGGATCCCGCTCGCCCCCTCGCGTGGCTCCGTCGTGGCGACGGCATCGTCTCGGTCGGCGAGCCCCTGGTGGAGGTGCGTCCGCCCGCTGACGGCGAGGAATCACGCAGCGCCGCGCTCAGCACCTTCTGGAAGGGCATGGCCGCTCAGGCCGAGGTCGACGACGCCGTCGGACTCCCCGGCACCGGTCTCGTCGCCTTCGGCGCCTTCGCGTTCGACGAGGAGTCCGCCGCCGACAGCGTGCTGATCGTCCCGTCGCAGGTGCTCGGGCGGCACGGCGACCGCTTCTGGCGCACCCGCATCCGCATCGCGGCCTTCCCGGAGGAGCGCGGCGAACTCGTCACCCAGCCGTACGGTCCGCATTGGGCGGGCACGGTCGGGCCCGGCGCGCAGAGCCCGCAGGGCTACCAGGACTCCGTCCGCGCCGCGCTCGGCCGCATCGCCGACGGCGCACTGAGCAAGGTGGTGCTCGCGAGAGACCTCACCGGCAGCATCCCCGCCGGCTCCGATCTGCGCCGTCTCGTGCGCGCCGTCTCCACCGGCTACCCCGACACCTGGGCGTTCGCGGTGGACGGGTTGATCGGCGCAAGCCCCGAGACGCTCGTGACGGTCCAGAACGGCACCGTCACGGCGCGCGTTCTCGCGGGAACGATCGGACGCGGCGCCGACGCGGATGCCGACACCGCGGCATCCGCTCATCTCGCTTCCAGCACCAAGGACCTCGACGAGCACCAGTACGCGGTGCAGAGCGTGCTCGCGTCGCTGCGGCCGCACACGCGCGCCCTCGCGGCGAGCGAGCAGCCGTTCCTGCTCAAGCTGCCGAACCTGTTCCACCTCGCCACCGATGTGGAGGGCGAGCTGGGCAACGGCGAGTCGGCACTCGATCTCGTGCGCGTGCTGCACCCGACGGCCGCCGTGGCCGGCACGCCGACGGCTGCGGCCATCGAGGCCATCCGCGACCTGGAGCCGTTCGATCGCGGCCGCTACGCCGGACCGGTCGGCTGGGTGGATGCCGCGGGCAACGGCGAATGGGCCATCGCACTGCGGTGCGCGCAGTTCACCACCCGCGCCGACGACATCCGCGTCACGGCTTACGCCGGTGCGGGGATCGTCGCGGGATCGGACCCGGAGTCCGAGCTGCTGGAGACCAGGGTGAAGTTCCGCCCGCTCGTCGACGCGCTCGCCTGAGGATCAGCTCGCGGCGAGGCGCTTCTTCTCGGCCTCGACGTCGAAGTCGGCGCCGGGCCACTGCGGATCGATGTCCTCGAGTGCGGCGAGCAGCAGCTCCTGCACGGCGAGTCGCGCGAACCACTTCGCGTTCGCCGGCACGACGTACCAGGGAGCGGCCTCGGTCGAGGTGCGGTCGAACACGGTCTGGTAGGCCTCCATGTACTGCGGCCAGACCAGCCGCTCGTCGACGTCGCCGGGGTTGTACTTCCAGTACTTGTCCGGCCGCTCGAGGCGCTCCATCAGCCGCGCCTTCTGCTCGTCGGGAGAGATGTGCAGCATGACCTTGACGATGCGCGTGCCGGATGCCGCGACCCTCGCCTCGAACTCGTTGATGGCGTCGTAGCGGCGCTCGATCTCGGGAGCGTCGGCGAGCTCGCGCACCCGACCGATCAGCACGTCCTCGTAGTGGGAGCGGTCGAAGACCCCGATGAACCCCGGCTCGGGCAGGCGCTTCTCGATGCGCCAGAGGAAGTCGTGCTCGCGCTCCTCCGCCGTCGGCGCCTTGAACGCGGCGAGCGAGACGCCCTGCGGGTCGACGCCGCCGACCACATGGCGCACGATGCCGCCCTTGCCTGCGGAGTCCATGGCCTGCAGCACGAGCAGCACGGCGTCCTTCGCGACGCCGACCCGGCTCTCGGCGAAGAGCCGCTCCTGCAGGTCGTTGAGCCTCACGAGTCCGGCGGCGAGATCCTTCGCGCCGTGCGCCTTGCCTCTGTCGTAGCCGGGCTTGGCGTCGGGGTCGACATCGGCGAGGCGGAAACCGTCGGTGACTCGCAGCGTCTGCGTCCAGCTGTGCGCGTTCATACGCACATCCTGCCAGTCATCGCGCCAGCGGGACCTCGATGATCTGACGGCCGCCGCGCGGCGAGGTGAGCGCCTGATCGAGCGCCGTGCGGGTGGTGACGCGCTGGTACTCCCATCCGTAGGCGAGGGCGAGGTGCTCGAGCCGCACGGTGTGCGGCGTGTAGAAGGCCCGGTCGAGATCGGCCGGGCGGGCGGATGCCGCCACCTCCAGCGCATCGAAGATCGTGCCGCCTCCGTCGTTGCCGACGATGACCTGCACCCGCGGCTCGACCTCGCCGGGCGGGAGCAGCAGCGCTCCGACATCGTGCAGGAAGGCGAGATCGCCGAGCAGCACGCGGGTGATCCCGGGAGCGCCACCGGCCTGGCTGGCGAGCGCGATGCCCGTCGCGGTGGCGATCGTGCCGTCGATCCCGGCGAGCCCGCGGTTGGCGTGCACCGGCACCTTCTTGCCGCCGAGCACCTCGTCGGCGACCCGCACCAGCCGGGAGGAGCCGAACATCAGGCGGTCGTGCGGCCAGGTCGCCCGCCACACGGCGTCGACGAGGAGTTCACGGTCGAGGGGACGGCGCACGGCATCGAGCTCGGCCTTGACGGCCTCTCGGCGGGCGGCGAAGTCGGTGGAGGCGAGGGCCTCAGGGTCGGGCGCGTGCTCGCTCAGGTCGACCGCCTCGGCGGCGGAGGTGGCGAGCCACGCGCCCAGCCACTCGCGATCGGTGTCCCCGGTCTCGACCGCGACTGCGGCGACGGGGCGGGTGCGCCCGTTGAGGTTCAGCTCCTCGCCGCCGTGACGGACCGCGATGACCTCGATGCCGTCGCGTGAGAGGAGCCCCGCGACCTCGCGGCTCAACGTCGGATGCCCGAGCACCACGACGCGCTCGATGCGGCCGCCGAGGCCGTCGCGCCGCAGCAGCGCGCGGTAGCCGTGCACGATCTGACGCCCGAAACGGGCGCCGCTGACGATCTCGGCGATGAGCGGCCAGCCCCCGGCGTGCGCGATCTCCTCCGCATCCGGTCCGGCATCCGCTCCGGCGACGACGACGGTGCGCGGTCCGCGCTCGAGCAGGTGCGCCTCGGCCGGCGTCGGACGCGGGGCCTCGCCCGGCTCGACGGCGATGGGGGGCAGCCCGCCCGAGAGGGGCTCGCGGGACGGCAGATTGAGATGGACGGGCCCGGCGACTCCCGGAAGACCGTGCGCGGCATCCGACGTTCCGAGAGAAGCGGCGACGGCGCGCGCGGCCAGCCCGCTCCAGTCACCGTCTCCGGGAACCGGCGCGTCGATCTGATCGCGCACCCAGCGGTCGAAGAAGCCCTCTTGTCGCGTCGCCTGGTTCGCGCCGACACCGCGCAGCTCAGGCGGGCGATCGGCAGTGAGGAGCAGCAGCGGCACGCCCGAGTGGAACGCCTCCATGGCGGCCGGGAGCAGGTTGCCGACGGCCGTGCCCGAGGTGCAGATCACCGCGGCGGGGACGCCCGTCTCCCGTCCGATGCCGAGAGCGGTGAAGCCGGCGACGCGCTCGTCGATGCGCACGTGCACCCGCAGCACGCCCTCATCCGCGAAGCGCACTGCGGCGAGCGCGAGCGCCTGCGAGCGGGAGCCCGGCGAGAGCACGACGTCGCGCACCCCGTGCGCGATGAGATCGGCGACCAGCGATGCCGCAGCATCCGTCGCCGGCGATGAGGTCACGGGCGCGGTTCCGCGGCGGGAGGCTCGTCGGTCTCCTCGTCGAGGCGTGCGAGCTCCTCCTCGAGGCGCTTGATGCGCGCGTCCTGCTCCGTCTTGCTGATGCTCTGCAGGAAGGCAGGGTCGTCGTCGGGGGCGAGCACGCGACGGAGGCTCTCGTCGTTCGCGCGACGGCGGCCGATCGTGAACCAGAGGATGCCGCCGATCACCGGGATGAGCACCACGATCGCGATCCAGGCGGCCTTGGGCACGCCACGGTGCCGCGTCGCCGGCTGCACTGCGCAGTCGACGATGCTGAACACCCAGAACACGGCGGCCAGGAAACCGCCGACGATCAGTAGTCTCGCCACCCTTACAGTGTAGGCACGTCCGCGGGGCCGTAGCTCCGGAGAGGGCAGAGGCGCCGTTGCTAGACTGCGCGGGAAATGCTGCCCTCATCGCCGGATCGGATGCCGCGAGCGCGAGCCGAGCAGGTGCTGATCCTCCGGGTCGCCATCGCCGTCGGCCTCGCGCTCCTCCTTGTCGTCGGCGCCTGGTCCACCTCGCACGGCTCGGCCGACGTGCACGCCTCGCTCTGCCTCGCGCCGGGCGTCGCCCATACGGCTGATGCCTCGATCGGCGATGCGCACCACGACACGGTGTCGGCCGTCGACGTCCTGTCATCCGACGCCGCGCTCTGCGTCATCGCGGTGCTCTGCGGCGTCGCGCTGGCACTGCTCTTCCTGCGGCTGCGCGGCGGAACCGCCCGCGCGCTCCGCGGCCACACGGGCCGCCTGACGTCACCGCCGCGCGCCGGCCCTGCCCGGTCGCTCCCGGCTCTCACCCTCACTCAGCTCTCGATCTCCCGCACCTGAACCTCGACGCGTGCATCGGGCCGCCGCGCGCGGCATCCTTCCCCGTCGTACCCGTGTGTCTGGAGACCCCATGAAAACCTCTGTCAAGGCGACCCTGATCGCCATCGCCGTCGCCGTCGTCCTGCTGATCGTCGGCATCGTCTACACCATCACCCAGCGAGCCGCCGCGCCCGATCCCTCGGCAGACGGAGGGCCGCAGGTCGTCCGCTCCGACTCGCACGTCCTCGACGAGGGCGGAGCGGATGCCGTCACCGTCGTCGAGTTCCTCGATTTCGAATGCGAGGCGTGCGGTGCGTTCTACCCGGTCGTCGAGGAGCTGCGCGAGACGTACTTGGGCGACATCACCTATGTCGTCCGCTACTTCCCCCTGCCCGGGCATCCGAACTCGACCCAGGCCGCCCTCGCTGCGGAGGCTGCGGCGCAGCAGGACCGTTTCGAGGACATGTACCACCTGCTGTTCGAGACCCAGGCCCAGTGGTCGCACGGCACGGAGGAGACCCCTGCCGCGTTCCGCGCGTACGCCGAAGAACTCGGACTCGACATGGCGGCCTACGACGCCGCGATCGCCGACCCGGCGACGCGGGAGCGCGTGGAATCCGACAAGAGCGACGGCGAGGCGCTCGGCGTGAGCAGCACGCCGTCGTTCTTCATCGACGGCGAACCCCTCGTGCTGCAGGAGTGGGACGACCTGGAGCAGGCGATCGAGAAGGCCGTGAACGGCTGAGCGCCTGTCGCGCAGACCGGCCCCGGTGCATGATGTCGGTATGGGCGAGCGCTCATCGCCGGAGGACTCGCCTCCGGAAGACGTGAGGATCCCGGCATCCGAGCAGGAGCGCGCCGCACCGACGAGGGAGTCGGATGCGGCGCTGGGTCGGCGCGCCCAGATCCTGGCGACCGAGCACTGGGGGCTGCTCGCGGCGCGCAGCACCGCCCAGAGCGAGGTGCTGACGCGCATCACGATCTTCCTCACGCTGGTGTCGGCGGGACTCGTGACGATCGGCCTCCTCGGACAGGCATCCGGGTTCGCCGGATGGTTCGGCGGTGCATCCATCGCGATCCTGGCGTTCCTGACCCTCATCGGCTTCATGACGCAGGTGCGGGTCATGAACGTCTCGGAGGAGGACATGATGTATGTCGTCGCGATGAACCGACTCCGCGGCGCGTACGTCGACCTCGACCCGCACGTCGAGGAGATCTTCCTCGCTTCGACCTACGACGATCAGGACGGCATGAAGCTGACCTACTCGTTCCTGCGGCGCCGCAGCGTCAGCATCCTGCTCGGCAGCTCGGTGATGCTGCTGATCGTGGTGAACGCCTGCGTGACCGGACTCCTCGTCGGATCGGCGATCGCCGCCGGCGGAGGGACGTTCGGATGGGCCGTCGGTCTCGGGATCGCGGCCGGTACTGTGTTCGCCGCCGGGTTCATGACTTTCGGCGGCGTCGGGTTCCGTTCGGCGTGGAAGCAGTACGTCCCGCGGCGGAAGACCCCCGGATCGACGCCTCCCTCGCTACGCTGAGCGCATGAGCGAGGCTCCCACGCGAACGCCGAACCCCGTCCTCTCCGTCGTGCGCCGGATGCCGGCCACCCTGACGACGGTGCTGCTGATCCTCATCGTGGGCGTCGTCTGGCACGGACTGTGGGCCCCGTTCGAGGACACCGCCCTGTTCAAGAACGTGGCCTACGGGCTGCCGAACCTCGCCGACGGCAAGTGGTGGACGCCCCTGACGGGCACGTTCTTCGTCAACCAGCCCTGGGTGTACATCTTCACGATCTCCGGCTTCTGGGGCATGGGCTACCTGGAGTTCCGGCGCGGATCGCGGGTGGCGCTCGCCTACTACTGGGTCGGCCAGCTCTTCGCGATCCTCGCCACCGCACTGCTGCTGTTCGCGCTATCGCAGTTCCCCTGGGCCTGGGCCACCACGCAGGCGCAGGCGCTCGATGTGGGCGCCTCCGGCGGCACGATGGCCTGCATCGCCGCCGCCGTGGGGCTCTTCCGACCGCCGTGGCGCGTACGCGGCTGGTTGATCCTGCTCGGCTTCGTCTTCATCGCGATGCTGTTCTGGGGCAAGGTCGCCGATCTCGAGCATCTGCTCTCGGTGCTGCTGATCCTGGTCGTGGATCGCACCATGCGCGTGCGGCACACGACGGTGCGCGAGCAGCGGCTCATCGCGGTGGTGGCGATCCTCGTGCTCGGCGCCGTCGAGATCATCACGACGCTCGTCGCGACGGACGGGCCCTTCGGGCCGACGGAACCGGCATCCGGCGGCTTCATCGACCTGGCGATCGACCTCGTGGTGATCCTCGTGCTCGTGAACGGCCTGCGCCGCGGGCGGCGGTTCGCGTGGGTGCTCGCTCTCCTGCTGGGCATCTTCAACGTGCTGGTCGCCGCGCTCGTGCTCACCCTCATCACCGTCTTCAGCCAGGCTCAGCTCGATCTCCGATGGGACGGAGAGACCGAGCTCGCCCTCGCGAACGGCTTCCTCTGGTTGATCGTGCTCGTCTACCTCGTCTGGGTGCGGCGGGCGTTCCGTGCCCGGCGGCGCTCGGCTCTCGGCATCCAGCCCTCCCCCACGATCGACGATGTCAAGACGCAGCTGCGCGCGCACGGCGGCGGGACGCTGTCGTGGATGTCGACCTGGGAGGGCAACAGCTACGCCCGCGTCGCCGGGGGTGTCGTCGCGTATCAGCGCCGCAACGGGGTCGCGCTGGCGCTCGCCGACCCGATCGGACCGGCGGAGAACCGAGCGGAGGCGGTGGCCGGCTTCATCAGCGCCGCCGAGCACGCCGGGCTCGTGCCGTGCTTCTTCAGCGCGGATGCCGCGACGCTCGCCGCCGTGCCGTCGACGTGGCGGAGCATCGTCGTGGCGGACGACACGATCGTCGACCTGGCCGGGCTCGAGTTCACGGGCAAGCGCTGGAACTCGGTGCGGTCGTCGCTCAACCGCGCCGGTCGCGAATCGATGACCTTCCGCATGACGCAGTTCAAGGCCGAGCCGTGGGGTGTGCAGCAGCAGCTGCGCGCGATCTCGGAGGCCTGGGTGGGCGACAAGGACCTGCCCGAGATGCGCTTCACCCTCGGCACGCTCGAGGAGGCGGAGGATCCCGAGGTGCGGCTCGCGCTGGCCCTCGCGCCGAACGGCGATGTCGACGGGTTCCTCTCCTGGCTCCCCGTGTACGGCGACGAGGGCGTGGTGCGCGGATGGACGCTCGACCTCATGCGGCGGCGCGACGGCGGGTTCGGCCCGGTGATGGAGTTCCTCATCGGCTCCTCCGCCCGGCAGTTCTCGGACGAGGGCGCCGAGATCATGTCGCTCTCCGGAGCTCCGCTGGCGCACGACTACCCGCCGGATGCCGGGATGATCGCGGCGCTGAGCGACAAGCTCGCCGAGGCTCTGGAGCCCGTCTACGGCTTCGGGTCGCTGCACCGGTTCAAGCAGAAGTTCCACCCGCGGTACGAGACCATGTACCTGCTGTTCCGCGACGAGAGCGATCTCACGCGCATCGGCGGCGCGCTCACGCGGGCGTTCCTCCCGGATGCGACGATCCGGCAGTTCGCGGGAGCGGGTCTCGAGCTCGTGCGCGGGGGCGGGAAGGACTAGGGCAGCGCGGTCAGGAGTCGCGGGGCCGCTGCCGGAGCTGCTTGACGTCGGTGCGGCGCTGCTTCGCCTTCAGCCGGCGCTCCTTGGACCCTCGACTCGGCTTCGTCGGACGCCGCGACGGCGCCGGGGGACGCAGGGCATCGCCGACGAGCGCGGCGAGCCGGGCGCGAGCGGCATCCCGGTTGCGCAGCTGCGCGCGATGCTCGGATGCCGCGATCGTCAGGATGCCGTCGACGAGGCGACCGCTCAGCCGCTCGAGGACCCGCTCACGCTGCACCGGTGACAGCGCTGCCGAGCGCGCGGCATCCCACAGGAGCTCCACGCGGGAATCCGCGGTGTTCACCCCCTGCCCGCCCGGACCCGACGACCGGGAGAACCGCCACGACAGCTCCGACTCGGGGATCGTGACCCCCGAGGTCACCCGGAGACCGGGGCGGTGAGGAGCGGCCATGCCTCCATCATCCTCTTCGCGCGCGCACTTCGCCCGCGCACGGATCTCGCAGAACAGCACGAACCTCGCAGAGGATCCGGAGATCGTCTGCGAGGTTCGTGTCGTTCTGCGACGTTCCGCGGCGTGCGCGCGGAGCGGCATCCGTCCTCAGCCGACGACCGCTACCTGCTCGACCGGGGCATCCGGCGCATCGATCGGCGACCTCTTCGCGGTGTTCGCGATGTGGGCGCGGCCGACGACGATCGCGGCGACGACCATGAGGGCGGCGCCGAGCCAGTACGGGGCGGCGTGGCTGACGGTGACGTAGAGGGCGCCGGCGATCAGCGGAGCGACCGTGCCCATGGCGGCGTTGAGCGACTGGGTGGCTCCGCCGAGCCAGCCCTGCTCGTCGTCGCCGACCGCATTCGACATGGCGCCGTCCATCGCGGCCGTCGAGGCGCCCTGACCGGCGGCGAGCATCAGCGCACCGACGATGAACACCCACGGCTGGGCGAAGATCGACGCGACCACCGCGAGACCGAGCAGCCCGACCATCTGCGCGACGATGCCGCTGACGATCACGCCGCGCTCACCGATGCGCGGGAGCAGGATGCCGAGCAGCACGCCCTGGATGAGGATGTCGATGATGCCGACGGCCGCGGTGAGCAGGCCGATCTGGGTCGGCCCCCACTGGATGGAGTCCAGCGCGAGGACGCTGAAGTTGTTCACGAAGAAGCCGAACGGCAGGGCGAGCAGCCCGAAGGCGATCATGAGACCGCGGAGCTCCTTGCGGCCGAACGCGTTCTTGAAGACGGCGAACGGCTGGACGTCGCGCAGGCGGATCGTCGAGATGCGGTTCTCGGGCTTCAGGCTCTCCGGCAGCAGGAAGATGCTGAGGATCGCGATCGTCAGACCCACAGCTGCGGTGAGGAAGACGGGGAGCTGGATGCTGATCGCGGCGAGGAGTCCGCCGATCGCCGGGCCGATCATCATGCCGATGCCGGAGAGGGCGCCGAGCAGACCGAACCGCTGGGCGCGCTTCTCGGGCGGGGTGATGTCGGCGAGGTACGCGAACAGGGCCGGGAGGTCGCCGGCGGTGAGGCCCTGGATGACGCGTGCGAGCACCAGGACCCAGATCGCTCCGCCGATGCCGAACAGCGCCATGGCGAAGGCCGCACCGAAGGCGGCGGCGATGATGACGGGCCGGCGACCGAAGCGGTCGGAGAGACGCCCGAGGAACGGAGCGACCAGGAAGGCGCACAAGCCGTTGACGGCCTCCAGAACGCCGACCCAGATCGCGAGGTCCTTCTCCTCGGACACGTACTGCAGCACGACGAACGGGAGGACGGGGAGGACGACCGTCATACCGATGACGGTGAGCATCGTGAGCACGATGAGCATGATCCAGGCGCGGTTGGCGCTCTTGATCGAGTGGATGGGTGAAGTCATACCTTAAGTGTACCGATACCAGTTTTGGTGTCAAGCCAGTTTTGTAGCGACTCCGCGCTAAGCTGGTCTCATGACCAACATCGAGCCGATGGGACGACGCGAGCGGAAGAAGGCGGCGACCCGCAAGAACATCTCCGACGTCGCGACCGCTCTGTTCCTGGAGCGCGGCTTCGATGACGTCAGCATCCGCGAGGTCGCCGATGCCGCCGACGTCTCCCCCACCACGGTGTTCGCGCACTTCGCCCAGAAGGAGGCGCTCGTCTTCGACGAGGACGACGAGCAGCGCGACCGTCTCGTCTCCGCCGTTCGCGACCGCCCGTCGGGCACCACGATCAACGGCGCCATCCACACCTTCTACGCGACGGAGCTGAAGGCGAACGTCGACGAGCACGGCGACGACATCACCCGCACCTTCATGCGCTTCCTCAACGAGACGCCCGCGCTGCGCGACTACGCGGCGAAGATGTGGCTCCGGCATGAGGATGCGCTCGCGGATACCATCGCCGACGAACTCGGACTGTCGGAGCCGACGCCGGAGATCCGCGTCTACGCCCGCTTCGTGCTGCAGATGCAGCTTCTCGTCAACGAGAACGACGACCCTTTCGGCACGCTGGAGGCGGGGTTCGCGATCCTGGACGGCGGCTGGTCGCCCATCGAGGCGCGGCTGGCCGACGGCGGCACCGCGCGATAGGTTCCCGCCTGTAGCGGCGACCGAGATCGCAGCGTTCTGGGAGTCGCTCACGGCTCGCGCTCCCGAGCGCGGCTGTCGCCGGAGGATGAACGCCGCCCGATCGTGGAGGGGCACCCGCCGCGCACCGATATTTCGGTAGTGTGCCCACAGACCTCGATCGAGAAAGATCCCCCGTGTCGTCTCAGACTTCCGTCTCACCGCTCACCCGCCCGACCCCGCGACGTCTGCAGGGCGGCCGGATGGGATCGCTGGAGATCGCGCTGATCTTCATCGCCGCCCTCGCGGTGCTGGTCGGCGTCATCGTGATCGCCGTCGGCTTCCAGGGCACCGGCGAGCCTGTGGCGGTCGTCGGCCTGATCGGGCTCGCGTGGATCTGGGCGGCCGCAGGGATCCTCGCCTGGTGGCGGAGACCGACCAACGGCATCGGCGGTCTGCTCCTGATCGGGGCCCTCTCGGTGTTCCTCGTGAGCACGGGATACGTCGGTGCGCCGGGACTCTTCTGGGTGAACGCCGTGTTCGCCACCACCCCGCTCGGCGTGGCGATCCACCTGCTGCTGGCCTTCCCCTCCGGCCGCGTCCGGGGTCGCCTGTCCGTCGTCGCCGTCGTGCTCGGCTACGTGACGTGCGTGGTGTTCGACACCGCGCGCGCCCTCACCGCAGGCACTCCGGCGTTCGAGCTGCTGTCCTTCGTCCAGAGCCTGTGCGGCCTCACGGCCATGGGGCTGGCCGCGATCGTGCTCGCGCAGCGGCTACGGGCAGCGGATGCCGCGCACCGGCGGGTGCTGCTCCCGCTCTTCACCTACGGCCTCCTCGCCGTGATCTGCCTCCCTTTGCTCCCCAACCTGCTGTTCCCGATGGGCGTCGGCTTCGACGTGGTCGTGTCGATGCAGGGTCTGCTGCTCGCCGGGCTCCCGATCGCGTTCCTCCTCGGCGTGCTCCGCGGCGGCTTCACGCGCACGACGCCTCTGGAGGCTCTGAGCGAATGGCTCGCGATCCGCGGAGCGAGCCGGCCCGCCGTCGCGCAGGCGCTGGCGACGACCGTCGGGGACGACACGCTCCGGGTCGCGTACTGGGACTCGTCGAGAGGCCATTTCATCGACGAGCACGGCGCCGAAGTGCTCGGCATCCCCGACGCTCTCGATCCCGACCGCGCCTCTCTGCAGGTGCACGTCGACGATGATCTGGTGGGGCGGATCGATTACGACGCGCGCATGATCGCCGAGCCCTGGCCGGTGCGTCGTGCCGCCGAGGTGCTCGCCATCGCCCTCGACCGCGAGCGTCTGACCACCCAGCTGCTCGTCAGCAACGACGAGCTCACCCAGTCGCGCGTGCGCATCGTCGAAGCCGCCGACCGCGAACGCTCCCGCATCGCCCGCGACCTGCACGACGGCCTGCAGATGCAGCTCGTGCTGCTCGCCATCGAAGCCCAGACCATCGCGAACACGGCGGCCGAGACGGCCACGACCGACGACATCGAGAAGCTGCGCCGCGGCATCGACGTGGCCGCCGCAGACCTGCGCCGTCTCGTGCACGACGTGCTGCCGGCGGCGCTGTTCGAGCGAGGACTCATCGCCGCGACGGAAGACCTCATGGACCGCCTGTCGGTGCCCGCGACGCTCGTCGCGGAGATCGACGAGACCACGATCCCGGCCTCGACCGCCCACACCGCCTACTTCATCATCGCCGAGGCACTGTCGAACACCGTCAAGCACGCGAGCGCATCCCGCGTGCGCGTGAGCCTGACCCAGGACGCGGGCAGGATGACCCTCGAGATCGAGGACGACGGCATCGGCGGCGCACGGATCGGCGCCGGTGTGGGGCTGCGCGGACTCGCCGACCGCGTCGACGCCCTCCGCGGAACCATCTCCATCCGGTCGGAGCCGCTCAACGGCACCTCGGTGCGAGTGGAGCTGCCATGCGCGTCGTGATCGGCGAAGACGAGGTGCTGCTGCGCGAGGGCATCGCCCATATCCTCACGACCGACGGCTGGGAGGTGCTGGCCAGCGTGAGCGACGCGGTCCAGCTCGAACGCGAGGTGGAGCGCCACGTCCCCGACCTCGTGCTCACCGACATCCGGATGCCGCCGACCTACACCGACGAGGGGCTGCTGGCCGCGCTGCGGATCCGCCGCGCCCACCCGGGTATCGGAGTGGTCGTCGTGTCTCAGCACGTGCAGCGCCGCTACGCCGTCGAGCTCCTCGAAGGCGGAGCCGGAGGGTTCGGATACCTCCTCAAGCAGCGGATCGCCGATGTGCGCACGTTCACTGCCGACATCCGCCGCGTCGCCGCCGGAGGCACCGCGCTCGACCCGGAGGTGGTCTCGGTGCTCGTGGCGCGGGCGAGTCGCGGCGCCTCGGCGATGGCGAATCTGACACCCCGCCAGCTCGAAGTGCTGGGGCTGATGGCGCAGGGGCGCAGCAACGCCGCGATCGCCGCACAGCTGGTGTTGAGCGAGAAGGCCGTCGTGCAGCACACGTCGAGGATCTACGACGCCCTCGGCCTTCCGGTCGACGCCGACGATCACCGGCGGGTGCTGGCCGTCGTCCGCCACCTGCAGGCTGCGGTCCCGCCCATCGGGTGATCCCCCGCACGGACGGGACCTGCCGGATCAGTCGCCGTCGTACATCGCGTCGATCAGGGATCGGGCGATGATGGCGGCAGCCGGCTGCCCCTCCATGTTCGGGGCGAGCGTCGCCCAGACGACGACCGTGACATCCGTCTCCGGGTCGTACCCCATGAACGAGTTGTACCCGGGCAGCTCCCCGATGTGACCGTAGAACGATCCCATTCCTGCGACTCCCCAGCCGTACGCGCCTTCGCCCTCGGACGGCTGCACGCTCTCGATACGGCGCTGCTGCATGTCATCGCTCAGGACTCCGCCGCCCCCCAGCGCCTCGACCCACGTCGCCAGATCCGGCGCGGTCGAGATGCCCGATCCCGCCGACCATGCCCAGGACGGGTTGTCGTCCGTGTGATCGGTCGGAAGCAGCTCCCCGGCTGCGACCGCGGCGAGATCCTCCTCCGACAGCGCCGATCCGTCCATCGTGTCGACGTTGTTCGAGAACATGTAGCCGTGCGCGCTCGGCTCCGCGATCGACGAATCCGCGAGCGCCGGGAACGATGTGTGCGCGAGCCCCAGCGGCTCGAACAGACGCTCCTCGAAGATCTCGGGCAGCTCCTTGCCCTCGAGCTTCTCGGCGATCAGGCCCAGCAGCACCGTGTTGGTGTTGGAGTACGTGTACCCCTCGCCCGGTGCGAAGTACGGCTCCCCCGCCAGCCCCATCCGCACCAGCTCCTCCGGGTCCCACACCCGGTCGGGAGTCTCGTCGAGTGCCGTGTTCAGCTCGAGCGTCGTCGTGTAGTTGAAGAGTCCGCTGCGCATCGTCAGCAGCTGCTCGATCGTGATGTTCTCCCCGTTCGGAACGTCGGGGCGGTAGGTCGACACCGGATCGTCGAGGGCGATCTTGCCCTCCTCGACCAGCTGCAGGATCACGGTTCCCGTCCAGGTCTTCGTGTTCGACCCGATCCGGATGCGGTCATCCAGCGTGACCGGGGTCGAGCCACCCCACTCGGTCACCCCGTACGGCACCTCGATCTTGCCGTCGGGCGTCCGCACGATGACGACCGCACCGGGAAGCATCATCTCCTCGGCCTGTTCCTCGAACAGGGCGGTCAGCGCGTCGGCGTCGAACGCCACCGCGCCTTCCGACGAGGCCGACGCCCCGGCGGATGCCGTGGGTTCGGGAGCGGGCGCTGCACAGCCGGCCGTCGTCAGCACCAGGGCTGCGGCCGCGACGAGCGAGATTCTGGTCACCACATTCTTGACGATCACCGCATCAGTCTGGCCGCGCCCGAACCCCGGCAGCCATGGACCTGGGTCCCCAGTCGTCCGACGACCCAGACCCATGGTGGCGCGTGTGCCCGGAGAGGAGGCTGATCAGGATGGGGCCCATCGCGCCCTTCCCATTCGACGCAGGGAGACCCTCATGACCGACCGCATTCGACGCCGGCCGCTCGCGCGCACGCGCGCGCACGCCCCCGCGCGACCCGGTGTGCACCACCTCGCCGCGCTGGGGGTGATCGTCGTCGCGCTGGCGGGATGCACGGCATCCCCCACGCCCGAAGCGAGCACCCCCGCCCCCGCCGCGCCGGAGTCGCTCCGCCCCGCGGCCCCCGAGGGCGAGCTGCCCGATGAGCTGCAGACCGAGCTCCAGCAGATCGTCGACCAGACCATGACCGAGTACGTGGTGCCCGGCGCCGCCGTCGGCGTCTGGATCCCCGGTGAGGGATCGTGGACCTCGGCGAGCGGCCTCGCCGACATCGAGGCCGATGCGCCGGTGTCGCTCGACATGACCTGGCCCCTGCGCAGCGTCACGAAGTCGTACACCGTGACGCTCATCCTCCAGCTCGTCGACGAGGGGAAGATCACCCTCGACGACACGATCGACCAGTACGTCGAGGGGATCACGAACGGCGACAGCATCACGCTCCGCCAGCTCGCCGACATGTCGAGCGGGAACTCCGACTACACGACGACCGACGCGTTCGGCGCCGCCTACAGCGCGGATGAGGCGACGATCTTCTCCCTCGCCGACCTGAACGGCTTCCTCGTCGACCAGCCGGCTGCCTTCGACCCGGGCACGCAGAAGGTCTACACGAACGCCAACACCAACCTGCTGGGCGGTGTCGTCGAGAAGGTCACGGGGCAGCCGTTCGAGGAGGTCCTCGACGAGCGGATCCTGCAGCCGCTCGGCCAGAGCGGCACCCGCTATCTGCTCGACGCCTCGGCCTGGACGGATCACCCGAACGGCTATGTGCTGCTCGACGGCGAGCAGGTCGTGCAGAACGACAACCTGTCCATCTACGGGCCCGCAGGCTCCATGGTCTCGACGCTCGATGACGCCCGCGTCTGGGCTGAGGCGCTGGGGTCGGGACTGCTGCTCGAGCCCGCGACGCAGACCGAGCGGCAGAACGGCGCGCCCCTCGACGCCGGGCCGCCGTACGACCTGTACGCCCTGGGCATGGGCGAGACGAACGGCTGGTGGGGACACAACGGCGAGGGTCTCGGCTTCACGGCCGCCGTGTTCCACGACCCCGCGTCCGGGGCGAGCATCGCCGTCTTCATGAACGCGTCGAACGTGGAGCCCAAGGCGCATCCCGCAGACCAGACGTTCCGCCGGATCGCCGAGCTCCTCGCCGATCGGACCGCGGAATGAGCGCGGTATCCGTGCGCCGCGGCGCCGCGGTCGCCGCCGTCGCGGGCCTCGTGCTCGCGGGCGCGACCGCCTGCACCCCGGAGAGACCCTCCGATCCCTGGGCGGTCGACGGCCTGCCGGACGCCGCTCTCGACGTCATGAACCAGGACCGCTACGCCCACGCCACGTGGTCGATCGCGGTGCACGACCTCGAGACCGGCGAGGTGCTCATCGACCTCGGCGCCGATCGGATGGTCGAACCGGGTTCGTTCGTGAAGACGTACAGCGCGGGTGCCGCATGGCTCGAGTGGGGGCCGGATCACACCATCACGACGCCGGTGAAGCGCACGGGCGAGATCACCGCCGGCGTCCTCGGCGGCGACCTGGTGCTCGTGGGCATGGGCGACCTCACGATGGGCGGTCGCACCAAGGACGACGGGACGGTCGACTTCGCCGACTTCGACCACAACGACGCGAACTTCCTTCCGGGATCGAGCCTCACCCCGCAGGACCCCCTCACCGGGCTCGACGACCTCGCCGCACAGGTGAAGGCGGCGGGCATCGATACGGTCGCCGGCGACGTGATCATCGATGACCGGCTGTTCACCGGCACGCTCGGCGGCCAGGCGGTGACCCCGATCATCATCAACCAGAATCTGGTCGACGTGATGGTGCATCCGTCCGAGCCGGGAGAGCCCGCGACCGCCGAACTGACGCCCGCCGTCTCGCCGTGGATCGTGACCTCCACGGTCGAGACCGTCGAAGCCGGCGGCGAGACGGACATCACCCTCGAGGAGTCGTCGCACGACGGCGAGGTCATCGTCTCGGGGACCATCGCCGCCGACAGCGAGCCGCAGCTCAAGGCCTACGCGTTCGACGACCCCGCCACCTTCGCGCGGACGGCGTTCATCGAGGCACTGGACCGTGCGGGCGTGACGGTCGGCACGGATCCGCTCGCGCCGAACCCCGCGGGGGCCCTTGCCGACCGTGCGGCCGTCGACGCGCTGCCGTCGATCGCCGAACTGGAGTCGCTCCCCCTCGAGGAGGAGGTCACCTACGTCATGAAGATCAGCTACAACCGGGGTGCGCAGACGCTCATCTGCCGGCTCGCGGTGGAGCGCGGCGAGACGAAGTGCGACGCGGGGATGCCGATCGCGGGAGAGATCTGGAAGGACGCGGGTCTCGAAGTCACCGGGGCCTCGCTCATCGACGGATCGGGCCTCGAGGGCAACTACGTCACGCCCGAGAACGCCCTCCAGATCCAGACGCTGATGGCCGAGCGTCCTGATGCGGAGCGCTGGAAGGCGACCATGCCCGTGCTCGGCGTCGACGGCTCGCTCTCCATGGTGCAGGCCGACAGCCCGGCCGCCGGCAAGGTCTTCGCGAAGACCGGCACCCTGCTCAACGGCGATTCGTTCAACGAGAGGTTCCGCCTCTCGACCAAGACCCTCGGCGGTGTGATGGAGACCGCGTCAGGTCGCGACCTCGCGTTCACGATCATCGTCACCCAGGGGTTCCTCTCCGATCCGAACGGCATCCTCGACGCCAACGACGACGTGGGTGCCGTCGCCGCGATCATCCAGCAGGCCTACTGAACCAGGCCACCGCACGAAAGAAGAGGACGCCCGGGCCTGAGCCCGGGCGTCCTCTTTCGTGTGCGGATCCGGCTACTCGATCCGCTGGTGACGCCGACGGCGCAACACCAGCAGCAGGCCACCGGCGAGGGTGAGGCCCGCCGCCAGGGTCACCGTCAGCACGTCAGCCGTTCCGCCCGTCTGAGCCAGAGAGCCCGAGCGCCCCGCTGCGCGTGCGGCAGCCGCAGCCGCTTCCGCGGCGGCCGCAGCGGCTGCCGGATCGAGATCGGTCAGCGGCGGGTTCTGCACGCCGCCCACACCCCCGCCGGTCCAGCCGGGGATCGCCTCGGTCTCGACCCAGTAGTTCCAGGTGTTGTCGCCGGCGAGCGGGAAGTCGGCGACGACGCCCTGCAGCAGGAACAGACGGTCTCCGCGCAGCACGTAGATGTCGCCCTCGGTGTGCACGATGGTCGGCGCACCCACGATGAAGGCTCTCTTCCCGTGCTCGATCTCGACGTCCTGCTCATCGGCCACCGAGGTCTCGGAGGCGATCTCGTACTCGAACGAGGCCTTGATCTCGGCCTTGTACTTGAACCCGATCCCGCCTTCGACGCCGAGGGTCAGTTCCGTGCCGAACGTGGTCGTGGTGGACTGCTTGGATTCGAACTTGAACCCGTGCGTGATCGGCTTCTCACTGCTCCGGTTCTCCCACTTCCCGGACATCGCCCGGGGGTCGCCCTCCTTCGAGACCACGGTCGCGAGACGCAGGTCGCAGTCGTCGGGTCGAACCGAGCAGACGTCACGGTAGAGGTCGGTCTGACGGGGTCGCTCGGTCGCCGGGATCACCGTGATGTCGCGCTTGGCGACGATGATGGTCGCGACCCAGTTCCCGCTGTCGGCTCGTTCTCCGGTCGCGGTGCAGGTGAACGGCGCCGCCTTCGCGGGCTTCAGGTCGCGCCACGCGGTGCTTCCGGTCGGCTCCAGGTCGAAGACCCAACAGGACGTCTCGTTCGATCCCGAGCGGTTCCGGCTCACGATCCCGGCGATGAAGTACTTCGAATCGACCACGGTCGGAACGCCGTTGACGTCCTGCGTGTCCTGGATCCGGTAGGAGAATCGCGTCTTGGCCATGTCGTCCTCGACGGAGATGCCCTTGTCCGACTCGCGCATGACGGTCGAGAAGAACGTCGTCGCCGCGGTTCCCACGGAGGGCGCTCCGGCGATCCGGAACGGCTGCTCGAAGTAGTACTGGCCGTCCGCGAGCGATACCGGGCCGACCGTGTGGATGGTTCCGGACGACTCGACGTAGCGGTTCATCTCGATCGCGAACGTGTAGCGCACGTTCGGGAAGTTCTGCGTCATGTGCGGGAAGCACGTGTACGGCGCCGGGTTCGCGATCACGCCGCCCGCGCGCGGGTCGCCCTTGTAGACGTCGCACTGCGCGTAGCTGGATCCGCCCTCGACATGCATGCGCGTCTGGATCCAGGTGTTCTCGTCGGGTGCGCCCGGCATGGCCATGCGGACCTTGTAGACGACGGTCGCATCGATGCCCGACGCGGCCGGGTCGTTGTAGCCTCCCGAGACGCTGTAGACGTTCGAGGTGGTTGCCGAGACGTTCCCCGCGAGAGAGGCCACGAAGCCCTTCGTCGTGCCCGTCAGCGCCCCGTCGGAGAGAGTGACGCGGTGCAGATCGACACTGGCCCAGAGGGTCCCACGCTGCTCGGCGAGCGCGCCGACGCCGCCGTCGTCTTCCGCTGCTTCGTCACCGGCGTCGTCAACGGCGTCGTCACCGGCAGGCAGCTCGTCGGCGCTCGCCACGGCCTCATCGAGGCCCGGCTCCGGCGCTGCGCTCTCATCGTCGGTCTTCTCCGGCGCACCGGCATCCGGCGCACCGGCATCCGGTGCCCCTCCGGTGTCGGGCGGCGACACCGCCGGGTCGACCGTCTCGACGATCGGCTGTTCCGCCGCTCCGTCGTCCGCGGCGGCGGGAAGCGCGAACGCGCCCCCCATGGCGAGCGATGACGCGATCAGCATCCCTGCTGTCACGATCGCGGTGGCCTTTCTTCGAATTCCCATGTTCTCGTCCCTGGAGTCGGTCGCTCCGGTGCGAGCCACCGGAGCACGGTGGATGACGCGACGCGCCACTCCCGATCCATGCTCCGGGGGCCCGTGGACCGACACCATGGACCTGGGTCGCGGGTGTCTCCGGCAGGGGGATGCCGCCGTCGAGGAAAGGGGACCCAGGTCCCTTGAGCGCCGTCCCGGCGTCGGCGAGTGTGGGACGTGATCGCGTCCATCGCTCGAGAGGGACCCCTGTGTCTTCCGACAGTTCTGTCTCCCCGCTCACCGATCCGACCCCGCGACGCCTGCAGGGCGGGCGCGTGGGATCGCTCGAGCTCGCCCTGATCTTCCTCGTCGTGCTCTCGGTCCTGATCGGCGTGATCGTGATCGCTGTCGGAGCCGGCCCGGAAGGCAGCCTCTTCGAGGTCCTCGAGTTCGTCGCACTGTTCTGGATCTGGGTGGCGGCGGGCGTCTGCGCCTGGTGGCGGCGGCCCACGAACGGGATCGGCGGCCTGCTCCTCGTCGGCGCCGTCTCGATCCTGATCGTCTCGACCGGATACCTCGGTGTTCCCGGACTGGTCCCGTTGTACATGGTCTTCGGCAGCAGCACGCTCGCCGTCGCCGTGCACCTGCTGCTCGCCTTCCCCTCCGGTCGGCTGCGCGGCCGGTTCTCGACCTTCATCGTCGTGTACGTCTACATCATCGCGATCGGCTTCGACACCGCCCGGGCACTGGCACAGGACACCGCGGCCTTCGGCCCCCTGTCGTTCGCGCAGACCTGGCTCGGACTCAGCGCGATGATCATGGCGGCCATCGTGATGGCGCGACGCCTGCGCGCCGCCGACCCGGTGCACCGCCGTGTGCTGCTCCCGCTCTTCGCCTACGGGATCATCGCCGTCGTGGGGCTGCCGAACGTCCCGAACATCCTGTTCCCCCTGGGCGCACCCGCAGTGCTGATCATCTCGCTGCAGATCCTCCTCATGGCCGGCCTCCCGATCGCGTTCCTCCTCGGGGTGCTCCTGGGCAGCTTCACGCGCACGACCCCGCTCGAGGCTCTGAGCGAGTGGCTCGCCATCCGCGGAGCGAGCCGTCCTGCCGTGGCCCAGGCGCTCGCCACGACGCTCGGCGACAGCACGCTGCGGGTCGTCTACTGGGATGCGCCGCAGAACCGGTTCGTCGACGAAGACGGCGACGAGGTCGTCGTCGACTCGTCCGACTCCGAGCGCGGGTGGTTGCAGGTCGTCGTCGATGAGGAGCTGGTCGGCGCAGTGGCCTACGACGCGCGGATCATCGCCGAGCCGACTCCCGTGCGCCGCGCCGCCGAGGTGCTCGCGATCGCCCTCGACCGAGAGCGTCTGACAACGCAGCTGCTCTCCAGCAATGAGGCGCTCACCCTCTCCCGGGTGCGTATCGTCGAAGCGGCTGACCGCGAGCGCTTCCGCATCGCCCGCGATCTGCACGACGGTCTGCAGATGCAGCTCGTGCTGCTCGCGATCGAAGCCCAGACGATCGCCAACTCCGCACCGGACTCCCCCATGGGCGGCGACATCGAGGGGCTCCGCCACGGTATCGACACGGCGGCAGCCGACCTGCGGCACCTCGTGCACAACGTGCTGCCGGCCGCTCTGCTCGAGCAGGGGCTCGTCGCCGCGACCGAGGATCTCGTCGACCGCCTGGCGGTCCCCGCCACCCTGGAAGCCGAACTCGATGAGTCGACGATCGCGACCTCCACGGCCCACACCGCCTACTTCATCGTCGCCGAGGCCCTCGCCAACACGGTCAAGCACGCGCGGGCGTCGAACGTGCGCGTCGCGATGTCGCAGGACGACGAGACCATGACCCTCGCGATCGAGGACGACGGCATCGGCGGCGCGCGCATCGGCGCGGGGATCGGCCTCCGGGGCCTCGCGGACCGCGTCGAGGCGCTCAAGGGCACGATCGACATCCAGTCCTCGCCCGGTCGGGGAACCACCGTTCGAGTGGAGCTGCCATGCGCGTCGTGATCGGCGAAGACGAGGTGCTGCTGCGCGAAGGCATCGCGCACATCCTCGCGAGAGACGGATTCGACGTGCTCGCGACCGTGAGCGATGCCGCGCAGCTCGAACGCGAAGTGGCACGCCACGAGCCGGAGCTCGTCGTGACCGACATCCGGATGCCACCGACGTACACGGACGAGGGCCTCGTGGCAGCCCTCCGCATCCGTCGCACGCGCCCTGCGATCGGCGTGGTCGTCGTGTCGCAGCACGTGCAGCGCCGCTACGCCAGCGAACTCCTCGAGGGCGGAGAAGGCGGCTTCGGGTACCTGCTGAAGCAGCGGATCGCCGACGCGCACACGTTCACCGCCGACATCCGCCGCGTCGCCGCCGGAGGGACCGCGCTCGATCCCGAGGTGGTGTCGGTGCTGGTGGCGCGGGCGAGCCGCGGCGCGTCGCCCCTCGGGCGTCTGACTCCGCGGCAGGTCGAGGTGCTCGGGCTGATGGCGGAGGGTCGCAGCAACGCCGCGATCGCCGCGCAGCTGGTGCTGAGCGAGAAGGCCGTCGTGCAGCACACCTCGCACATCTACGACGCCCTGGGGCTGCCGGTGGATGCCGACGACCACCGCCGCGTGCTCGCCGTGATCCGTCACCTGCAGGCAGCGGTTCCGCCCGCCCGCTGAGTGCGTCGGCGGACTCAGCGAACCGCGGAGCGCGTCTCAGGCGAGCTGACGACGGGCCTGCGCCGCGAAGGCCCCGTCGCGCGCCATGAGCTCGTCGAACGTGCCCGATTCGACGACGCGCCCGCGCTCGAGGTAGTGGATGCGGTCGGCATCCATCACGGTGCTGAGGCGGTGCGCGATCACGATCCGCGTCACCGAGAGGCGTGCCAGGCTCTCGGCGACGACCGCCTGCGTCACGTTGTCGAGAGCGCTCGTGGCCTCGTCGAAGAGCAGGATGCGCGGATCCCCCGCGAGCGCCCGGGCGATGAGCAGCCGCTGTCGCTGCCCTCCGGACAAGGTGGACCCGCCCTCGGTGATGACCGTGTGCATGCCCATCGGCATCGCACGCACGTCGTCGGCGAAGCCGGCCCGCTCCGCCGCACGCCACGCGGCGTCGATGGTGAGACCGACGGCATCCCCGAGGATGTTCGTCAGGATCGACCCCGGCAGCGGCTCGACCGTCTGCAGCACCACGCCGAACTGTCGGCGCACGGCACGCAGATCGAGGCCGGAGAGATCCTGGTCGTCGAGATAGACACCACCCTCCTCCGGTGTCTCGAATCCGAGCAGCAGACGCCCGAGCGTCGACTTGCCGGAACCGGACGGGCCGACGAGCGCGACCGCGCTTCCCGGCGGGATGCTGATCGAGACGTCGTCCAGCACGGCCGGACCATCCGGGTCGTAGCGGAACGTGACACCGCTGAACTGCACGTCTCCGCGGAGCTCGCCCGGCTCGGCCTTGGCCTCGTCGTCTTCGGGGTGTTCGCTCAGCACGGGCAGGACGCGCGTCATCCCGGGTGCGGCCTGCACGAGCTGCGTGACGATGGCGATGATCGAGAGCACCGCACCGACCACCTGCCCGAACGCCGCGTTGATGGCGAGGAACTCCCCCGGTCCGGCGAGCGGTGGATCACTCAACCCGACGGCCGCGAAGAGCACGAGCGACCCGATGACGGGGAAGACCGCCAGGGTGACGTTCATCAGGTTCTGCGCCCGGCGGACGTCGTTCTGCGCCGCGCGCCGCGCGCGGAACCGCTCGGCCCAGCGCTCGAACGCCTTCTCGTGCGCTCCCGCGACGCGCAGCTTGCTGATGCCGGTGACGAGCTCGAGCACGAGCCCGCTCAGCTGTCCCGCGGTCTCCTCCACGGCCTGCGAACGCCGCAGCTGGGCGCGGCTCGAGATGACGACGAGCGCTGCGAGGACGGCGATCAGCAGCGTCGCGATCACCCCGAACACGATGCTGTAGAACCAGATGAGGCCGAGGCTCAGGACCGTGGTCGCGACGCCGAGGAGCGCGACCACCGCGCCGCCGCCGACGACCTGCACGATGGTCTCCACGGATTGCATCCGGACTGCGAGGTCACCGGACGAGTAGCGGCGGAAGAAAGTCGCGGGCAGCGAGAGCAGCCGATTCCAGACTGCGGCGACCAGGAAGGTGCTGACCCTCCCCTGCACGCGCAGCGCGGAGATCGCCGTGGCCAGCTGCAGCAGAGCTCCGGCGAGCGCCGCCACGACGAGGGCGAGCGAGAGCTGCAGGAGGTCCGGCAGGTCCGCCTCCGGGATCACCGCCCCGACGATGCGGCCCGTCACGATCGGCACCGCGAGCGCGACGACGGCCGCCCCGAGAGCGACCGCCACCAGCCGGATGATGTCACGGCGCGAGGGGATCAGCGCGGCACGCAGCAGCGCCGGGAGCGTGACAGCTCCCTCGGGGAGGGGCCGGTACACGACGACGGCATCTTCGTCGATCGTCGCCGCGATCGTGGCGTCGACGAGCACGCGCGCACGTGTCCGCGGATCGATCAGTTCGTACCGCGAGAGACCCCGAGGCAGCAGCGCGACCGGCGCACCGCCGTCGACGAGCCGCGCGAGCATCGGACCGGTGCCGTGCGTCCACCATCCGGCCGTCAGCCGCACCGGACGCGTGCGGACCCGGGCGAGCCGCGCGAGGGTCGAGACGCGATCCGCGCCGCCGGCGTCCGCGGGCATCGGCGTGAACGCCGCTCCGAGCGCCTTGATGATCACGGCGAACGCCGCGTCGAGAGGATCTCCCCCGGCGGTGCCGGCCGCGACCGGATCCGGCGTGCCGACCAGCGAGCGGAGCTCGGCGAGAGCGTTCGCCATCGCCGACATCCGGCCCGCTCGTCGGGCGCGCACACGCGCGGCGCCGTGGAGCTCGCTGTCGTCGACGTTCATCGGGCACCGCTCTCGGCCGAGAAGAGGAGGCTGTAGGGGCCGCCGCTGACGATCATCTCGTCGTGGGTCCCGCGTTCGACGATGCGACCGCGATCCAGGACGATGATCTCGTCGCAGTCCCGGATCGTGCTCAGCCGGTGGGCCACGATCAGCGTCGTGCATCCGCGTCGGCGGATGTTCCGGTCGATGAGCTCCTCGGTCGTCGGGTCGAGGGCGCTCGTCGCCTCGTCGAGGATCAGGATGCTCGGCTCCGCGACGAGAGCGCGGGCGATCTCGAGCCGTTGCGCCTCACCGCCGCTGAAGTTCCCGCCGCTCTCGCGCACGTCGGCGGAGTAGCCGCCGGGTCGGCGAGCGATCTGCTCGTGGATCAGCGCGTCCTGCGCGGCGCCGACCACGCGCGCCGTGGGGACCGTCGCGTCCCAGAGCGTGAGGTTGTCGCGCACGGTGCCGCTGAACAGCCGGATGTCCTGGTCGACGAGGGCGACGGACGAGGTGATGGTATCGGCAGGCCATTCGTCGCGAGCACGGCCGTCGAAGAGGATCTCTCCGCTCCACGGCTCATGGAGTCCGGCGACGAGCCGACTGATCGTCGACTTGCCGCTGCCGGAACCGCCCACGAGCGCCACCCGGCTTCCGGGGTGCACCGTGATGTCGACGGCATCCAGCAGCGGCGGCTCGAGAGGGCTGTAGCCGAACGTGACGGCGCGGAGCTCCACCATCCCGGTGAGCCGGATCTCGAGCTCCTCGGCTCTGAGGCGCTCACCCGCGTCGACCACCGGATTCGCGAGCACATCGTCGAGCCGCGCGAGGTCGCCGCCGATCTCCTGCAGCGTTCCGCCGAGCTGCACGAAACGCCCGATCGGCTCGGTGGCCCGCCCCATGAGGGTCTGGAACGCGATGAGGGTGCCGAGACTCAACGCGCCCGCGATCACCTCACGCCCGCCCCACCCCAGAATCGCCGCCGTCGTGAGGGCGGCGACCAGCGGGGGGACGATGGTCAGCGGCAACGAGGCCCACCCGAGCCGCTGCGTGCCGGAGACCGTCCGGGCATGCAGCCCCGTGATCTTGGTGAAGAGGTCCGACTCACGACCGGCCGCCTTGATCGATTCGATGGAGCGGATGCCGCTCATCGCGCTTCCGAGCAGCAACCCGGCATCCTGCAGCATCCGGAGTACCTCGTCGCGACGGCGGGCGCCGACGAGGCGGAGGACGAGGACGTCGACAGCGATCCCGACGACCCCGAGCAGGGCGAGCCCCGGGCTGTAGCCGAACATGACGACGAAGTAGAACACGACCACGACCGAGTCGATGAGAGCGGTCGCCACCTCGCTCGACAGCAGCACGGCGACACGGTCGTTCCGGGGGACGCGCCCCGAGATCTCGCCTGGCGAGCGGGAGGCATGGAACCGGATCGGCAGTCGCAGGACATGCCACAGGAAGGAGCTCGAGCTCTGCAGCGAGAGCTTCGTCTCGAGCGCGAGGAGGTAGTGCTGCCGGAGGCCCGTGAGCAGTCCGATCGTCGCGGCGGCGCCCGCGAGCAGGGCGAGGATCGGCCAGATCGCGCCCGGCGTCTCGGCGACCAGCACCTGGTCCACGAACGCCTTCATCAGCACGGCGGTCGCCAGCCCCGGGATCACCAATGCGAGACCGGCGAGGACGACGTACAGCAGTCCGGACAGCGAGTTGCGCAGCCGTCGCCCGAGACTCGTCAGCAGGGGCGGCGGCTTCCCGCCCTTCACGAAGTCCACGCCCGGCTCGAGGCGCAGCACGACGCCCGTGAAGCCCTTGTCGAACTCGTCATCCGTGACCGTGCGCGAGCCCACCGCGGGATCCTTCAGGAACCAGCGGCCCGGCGCGTAGCCCTCGACGACGAGGAAGTGGTTGAAGTTCCAGAAGACGATCGCCGGCAGGGTTCCCGCACGCAGCTCGTCCGGCTCCTGCCGGAATCCCTTCGCCGTCATCCCGTACGTGCGTGCGGCCTTGACGATGCTGCTCGCCTTCACCCCGTCGCGGGACACCCCGCTCGTCTCCCGCAGCTCGTCCAGAGGCACCCAGCGGCCGTGGTGCGCGAGGACCATCCGCAGCGATGCCGCACCGCATTCCGCGGCCTCCATCTGGATCACCGTGGGCACCCGCTCGCGCCGCGCTCGGGGGAGGAGGGCCGCGGTGCGCCCGCTCGTCGTCTCGGTCTCGGTCATCCGCCGGCACGATCCGACGGGAAGAGAAGGGTGATCGGGGTCTGTGTGGCGATCGTCACCGTCGAGTTCACGAGCGTCCCCGCGCTCAGCTCTTCGGATGGCCCGGCACCGGAGGTCCAGGCGTAGCCGCTCGGCGTCTCGGCCGGGGTCAGGGCCACCTCGATCTGGAACACGGGCACGCCGCCCACGACGATGTTGGTGATGTCGTCGTTGTTCAGGAGCGCTCCGACGCCGGCGCGCGTGGCCGGATGGGTCCCGACCCTCGTGACCGTGCCGAGCAGCAGTCCGTAGTCCTCCGGCGCGACGGTCGTGACCGCGATCTGCACGGTCATCCCCGGCCGGATCGGCTGGCTCTCGGCCACCGGGATGAACAGGTACGACCGGAGCTCGTCCTCGGGCTGGATCGAGACCACTGTTCCGCCCGCCAGCACCGCATCGGTCGGGTACGCGAGCATCTCGACGACCTCGCCGCTCGCACTCGCCGGGACGGTGACCTCTCCCGTGGCGGTCGCGATCACGGCGACCGGGTCACCCTGCGACACCTGGTCCCCCTGCGAGACCAGCATCTCGGAGACGATGCCCTCCTCGGGCGAGAGGCTGTTCGAGCTGCCGGACGGCGTCGTCAGCACTCCTGCGGCGGGAACGGTCGTCTGCACGGTGCCGAGGAAGCACCAGGCGACGAATCCGGCCAGCACGAGCCCCACGGCGCCGAGCGCGATCCAGCCTGCGGGACGCACCAGGCGCACCTCGGTGTCGAGCTGCTCCGGGCTGGACAGATGCCCCATCGCGCTCGCCCGGTAGACGGGTGAACTCACCGTGCCCTCCTGTCCTGTGCGCTTCTGATCGGCGTCTCGCGCCCCGACAGCCCACGATCGCAGTGCGACGGTTCGCGGGCCATAGACCCAGGTCCCATCCGGCGCACGGGGCGTCAGGCACCGAGCATGAGCTCGCCCACGGAGGGCTCCTCGAGCGGATCCGTGCCGGCGGCGGTGGCGAAGGCCTCGCTGTCGCCACCGCCCAGCGGACAGCTCCCGAGCCCCATCGCGGTGGCCACCAGCTGCATGGACTGGTAGACGACGCCGACGTTCTTCAGGAGGAGCGCGTAGGCGATGCCCTCGTACTTCCAGGACAATCGGGCGACGTCGGCGGCGAGGATCACGAGCACGGGCGGAACCCCCGGGGCACCGGAGGCGCGACGGGCGTCGTCGAGGAGCCGGGCGACGAGCGGTCCGGCGGGTGTCACGAGATCCAGCCGGTGGCCGACCGAGTCGTAGCGGTAGAGCCCGGCGTCGATGCCCTCGCAGGCCGACACCGCCAGGTAGGTGATGAGTTCGCTGATTCCGCCCGCTGCCGGATGCGGGCGGTCCAGTCGGGGGTAGTCGTGCGGTTCCGGCCCGGCCGCGATCTCTCGGCGGACCCGCACGGTGCGGAACAGGAACTCGCCGAGACGAGGGAGGTCGAGCGGTCCCAGAGCACGGCGCGATGTCCGCTCCTCCATCACCCGCGCGAGCGGCACGTCCTCCGCCAGGAGCGCGGCCAGATCCGGGCGCGGCAGGGCGACGCCGCTCGATCCCGCGGTGTGGCGGAGCGCGCGGGGCGCCGGACACACGTCGGCGAACCGGAACGTCGCGCCGCCGGGGCGGTCTCCCCGTGCGCCGCGCGAGCGGACATGCAGCCGCAGGTCGTGCGGCTCCCACGGCGCCTGAACGGGGTCGCGATCCTCCCGCGCGAGGCCGTCCTGATGGACCTCGACCAGGAGACCCGCGGCGCGGAGGTCGGCCGCGAGGTCGGCATCCGCCTGCAGGTCGTCGGATGCCACCGCCCGATCAGCGAACCGCAGCACGGTCGCGGCCGCGCCGAGTGAGAGCTCCACACGCATCGACGCGATCGGCGACTCCAGCACGATGGCATCGCCCTGACGGGCCAGCGACGCGAAACGCGACAGTCGCAGCCGCCCCGACGACGACGCCGGTGCATGGGCGAGATCGGGGGCGTCGGCGTGGACCGGGACGAAGACCGCCTGAGGCGAACCGTCTTGGGCGAAGCGTCGGAAGTCGATGAGCCCGCTCTCGATGGCTCGTCGGCTCCAGCGCAGCCACCGTGCGAGTCCGAGCGCGCCGCTCTCCTCTGCCACCGCGTCGAGCGTCGCCGCATCCGCCGGACCGGTGCGGAGAAGATCGAACGCTCGACGTTCCGGCGTTCCCGGGCGCGGCACGGCCATGGCCGACCGCGAGCCCACCAGGACGGATGCATCGCCGTGCTCCGCCGGAGCCGCGATCACCTCGCCGCGGAGCGCGACGTGAACCGGCCCGTTCACAGGAAGAAGGGGATGGGGTTGAGCTGCGCCGGGGTGTTCGGCCGGTCGAGCCAGCCGAGCTGCACGGGCACGTCGTAGAGGCGTCCCGGGGCGAGCCTCGACCAGAACGGCCGCAGGCCCGGCACGAACACCCGAGCGACCGGCAGGCCGATGTCGCGACGGGTCTGATCGAGCACGAGAAGAGACATTCCCGCGCGCTCGACCCGCTCACGGCAGAGGCGCACGTCTTCGGCGAGGTCGGCGCCCACGAGGCTCGGATGATCTTCGAGTCGCCACGGCGAAGCGGCGGGATCAGGGGTGAAGTGCGGCTGGTTCTCGAGCGTCGCCGTGCGCAGCCAGGCACCCAGTTCCTCATCGGTGTCCAGGAACGCGGGGTCATCGAGGTGCTCATCCGTCGTCGACATCTGCCCGATCTCACCGAGAGCCCGCGTGATCGCGATGCGCGGGTCGAGATGCGCGCCGAAACCCATGAGCAGCGCCTCGGGTGAGCCGGCGGCGCGGCGGGAGAGCGCCGCGAAGGTGGGGATCCCCAGATCCGTCGTGAGGTCGATCGCCCAGACCTCGCGCCCCTTCGCGGCGTACTCCCGCACCGTGCCGTCGATCCACGGGTCCTCGAAGCTCCCGAGATCGACGGCTGGCCGGCGGACGCGGTTGTACCACCACATCGCGACGCCGTCGCGTTCCACGAGCTCGAAGAACCCCTGCAGGATCGCCTCGGTGAGCGTGTTCCCCGCAGCGCAGCCGTTGGAGTTCGAAGAGATCCCCATCTCCCTCGCTCCCGCGGTGCCGTAGAAGCAGAGCGCTGTGGGCAGCAGCACCTCGCGGTCGTCGGTGAGGGACCAGACCGGCGTCCAGTCGATCACCGCCTCCTCGTCGAAGCGCGCGGGAACGCGGTTGAACCACCCGGCATCCGGGCGCGGCGCCGCATCCAGCTGGTGCTCGCTGAAGAGCATGATGCGGTTGGGGTGCAGGGCACGGTCGCCGAGACCGCGCAGACTCCCCCGCACCACGGGCTCCTCGCCGTGGCGCGTGGACGAGTACCGCTCGAGTGCCTCCGCCAGCGCGCCGGTGCGCGCCTGCTCTCTCGTCGCGCCCTTGCCCGCGGACCGCGCGCGGACCGTCATCTTCAGGGTCAGGAGGTCTTCGGGTTCGAGACCGAGATTGGAGCCGGCGTACCAGACGTGGATGCCGTCGTACCGGGTCGGCTGCTCCTCGAGTTCGGCGACCGCTCCCGATATCGCGCTGACGTGGTGCCGGAACCGTCGGTACGTCTCCTCGGGCGGCGCGGTGCGCAGCCCGCCGCCGTCATCGGTGCGCGCTCGTTCCGGCATCGGCCGCACGCGCGGATCCCCCGGCAGCGTCGGTTCGCCGCACGCGGGGCACTGCGGGCGGCGCACGACCACGTGGCGGGACGTCGACCAGTCCGCGACAGCCAGGCGGAGGATGCCGGCCGAGCCCGGAGGCGCATCGTCGACCGCGACCGGAAGGATGCCCCGCAGCAGCTTCGCGGCTTCGAGGGCGACGAGGCGCCCGACCGACGCCGCCGATCGCGCGGTGGAGAGCATCGGGACGGTGAGCGCGGAGCCGTCGGACGCACGGAGCACGGCATGGAGCCGCCGGCGCATGCGGCGCCGGTTCATCAGACATTCCCAGCACGCGGTCGTACCTGGCCGGAAGAACGGGCCGATCCAGACGTCGAGGGCATCGGGGCGCACGAGGAGCCAGGGCACCCCCGCCTCCAGACCCGACAGGTTGATCCGCTCGAGCACGGGATCGGTGTAGTCCTCCGCCACCACCAGCCGGAGATCCGAGACGACGGCGAGGAACGCGGACGGATCACGGGACACGTGGACGACGGCGGCGTCGTCGCGAAGCTCCTGCGCGATGACCTCCAGCACGTCGTCCGGCACGCCGGCCGTCGCGAAGACCGCGACGCCGTGCCGCGCGCGTCGGCCATCATCCCCGCCGAGTTCGGCCCAGAACGCCCGCTCCCGAGCAGCGGCGCGGTCGGTGCCCGGCGCGATCACGCCGCGCCGGTGCAACTGGTGGATCGCGAACAGCACCCGTTCGGGCGCATGCGTACGACCGATCATCTCGACGATCTCGTCCGACGTGCGCGTGCCGTCGACGAGCTCGATGACCGCCTCGAGCACCGCACCGCGCAGCAGCGACGACTCCTCGCCCCGCAGCACGACCACGCCTGCCCCGTCGAGAACCTGCACGCTGACGCGAGGATCGAGGGCCCAGGGCGGCGCATCGCGCGTGTCGACCATCGGATGTCCGTTCCGTCGAAGACCGAGAAGAAGGGCGGACGATGATCGCCGTGCCATGGGCGCCCCCGCGCACCACGTCACGGCGACATCGTCCGCCCCCGGCGAGTTCCCTGCTGCTACTTGCCGAGCCGCTTGTAGTCCTCGGGCGTCGACAGCGTCGGGTACCAGAACGCGGTGCCGCCCGCGACCGAGTCGAGCGCGTCGTCGGAGAGTTCGCTCGGACGGGCAGGCAGGGTGAGGTTGATCACGTCAGCGGTGTCCTCATTGATGACGATGCTCTTGCCTGCCGGCAGTTCGACGCCCTCCGCCAGGAGGGTCGCACCCGGGTCGGCGATGAGCCGGGCGCGGAAGCCGTCGTCGGCCCAGGCCTTGGCAATGATCTTGGCGTATTCGTTCTGGTCGGACATGAGAACCTCTCGTTCGATATGAGTCGGATGCTCGAGCACGGAGGGATCCCCGCTCGATGTCTCAACGATCCCGGTTCCGCGCGGGTACGACCATGGACCTGAATCCCCTGTCCTGACGTGCACGCACCGAGGGTGCGGCATCCGGTGGAAGGGGCGACCTGCGTCCATGGTGCGTCCTCGTCGCGCCGACGCAGCATGGTCTGACCAGCCCGCGAGCCCCGCCCGGCCGGTGTGTGGTGAAGGGAGGAAACGGTGACCGAGCACAAGAAGGAGAAGCCGATCCCCGCGTCCGATCCGCTCACCAATGAACAGCTGGACGAAGTGGCCGGTGCGAGCATCCGCTCTCCCCTGCCCGACGCGGACCTGCTGAAGCCCTATCCGCCCTGGCCGGGGACAACCCGATGAAATGGAGCCAACAGAATGACCGACACGACACCCGCCCCGCGGAGCGCGGCCGCGTCAGCGGCGCAGACGTCGCCCACCGACAAGCCGGCGGGGCGCTCCCTCGGACTCGCCATCGCGAGCCTCTTCTTCGCGCTGTCCGTCCCGATCCCCGTCTGGGGGCTCTTCATGCTGTTCCTGGCCGTGCCACTGGGGATCGCCGCGCTCGTGGGCGGCCACTCGCGCCTGAAGACGTCGCGCACGTCGGGGGCGGGGCGACGCAAGGTGACCACAGCGCTGGTGCTCGCGTACACGAGCCTCGCGATCTGCGCCCTCACCACCCTGTTCTGGGTGATCACGATGGCGATTCCGCGGTGAGCACCATCGCGTGAATTTCGCAGAACGACACGGACCTCGCAGGAATCCATGGAATCCCTGCGAGGTTCGCGTCGTTCTGCGAAATTCTGCACGGAGTCGGGCCCGCCCTCTATCCTCTTTTGCATGTACACACCGGATGTCAGGCGCTGGACCGGAATCTCGGCGATCGCGGTCGCGGTCTTCCTCGGCATCGAGGGCACGACCAAGATCACGACCGGCACCCGCCCGGAGCTGGACGAGTCGCAGGCGCTCATCGACTACACCGTGGCCACGAGCACCCAGACCATCATCGTGATCCTGTCGGACACCTTCCTGATGGCGTTCCTCATCGTCTTCCTGGCATGCTTCCGGCAGCTGGTGACGAAGGCCCGAACCGATCTGCAGTGGATCGCCGACATCACCTTCGGCGCCGGCCTCACCTTCGTCGCGGTCACGCTCGTCGGCGACGCGATGGACGGCGGCGCCGCGCTGGCCGTGATGGGCATCGAACCGGATGCCTCCGTCATCCGCACGCTGATCCTGGGGCACAGCATCATGTTCGGATCGACCGGAGCCGTGCTGCTCGCCCTCACGTCGGCGACCGCCGCCTACCTCACGTTCGCGTCGAGGGTCGTGCCGCGCTGGACCGGTGTGCTCGCGGCGGCGACCGCCGGCTCGAACCTCGCCTGGGCGATCGTCGGCCTGAACGGCACGTCCCCCAACGACTTCTTCGCGGTCGGCGGCGCCGGCAACGCGATCCTCGCGATCTTCCCGTGGTTGGTCTGGGTCTTCTGCGTCGGCGTCACCACCGTGCGCGGCGCGCGCCCGGGAACCCACAAGTCGGGTGCGCCGCTGGCCAGGAGTGCGACCGGATAGACGGCGCGAGCGGATTACGATTGCGGAGACATCGCCGTCCCAGCGGCAGCGCGTCATGGCTGCGCTGGTGACGGCCACGCGGAGCGCACGATGAACTCATACCGACAGGACGACTGGGACGCGAGCCCGGAGCATCCGTCGACCGTCACGGCGCCGTACCTGATGGGCACCGGCGTCGTGACCGGCGACGACACCGGCACCCGCCCCCTCTCTCCTCCGCACTCCCACGCCGATGCGATGCTCGCGTGGTGCTACCGCGGCACCGTGTGGGTGCATCTGCAGGACACCATGTGGCGGCTCGCACCGGGCCAGGGCGTCTGGATTCCGGCCCGCACACCGCACACCGCCCATCACGAGCGGGACTCCATCGGCTGCTACACCTACCTGCCGGCGTCATCGGCGATCACCCCGATCGACGACATCAGCCGGGTTCTCGTGCCGCGCGCCGTGCAGGAGATGCTTCTCCACCTGGGCATCAACGACATGCCGACCGATCTGCGCGTGCGCATCCAGTCCACGCTGATCGAGATGATGCAGCAGCCGGCGCCCGAGGCGCTCGAAGGCTGGGGCGAGGTGCCGCTGCCGACCGACGAGCGGGTGCGGGCCCTCGTACAGACGGTGCTGGACGACCCGGGCGACCCGCGCAGCGCCAACGAGCTGTTCCTCGCCCACGGGCTGCACGAGCGCACCGTGCTGCGGATCTTCCAGAACGACGTGGGCATGACCTTCGGACGGTGGCGCACCGGCGTGCGCATGACCCTGGGGGCGCGACTGATCGTCGACGGCACGCCGATCGGCGCCGCAGCGCACCGCTGCGGCTACGCCACGACGAGCGCGTTCTCCGCGAGCTTCAAAGAGCGGTTCGGACTGACGCCACGTCAGCATGTCGCCCGCGTGCAGGCCGACTCGGCGCATCACCTGTACTGGCGCTGATCCTCGCCGATCCGACCGGATCTGTCTGTTCAGCGACACAAGTCGTCTGTCGATCGACACTGATCCCACGCTGGGCGTTCTAGCATCGATGTGTTAGGGCATGCTTACCTAACCTCCGCTGCGCTGACGCGGCACTCCCCTCCCCCTTTCTCTGAAGGAGAATCATGACGCACGCTCTCGCGCGCCCGAAAACACGTCGAGGTGCCGCGCTCGTCGCTGCCGCCATCGCCGCCGCTCTCACCCTCGCCGGCTGCACGGCATCCGCCGACACAGCCGCATCGGCGCCGACGTCGACCGACGGTGTGGTCATCGAGCACGCCCACGGCGAGACCGTGATCGCCGAGAAGCCGCAGCGCATCGTCACCCTCGGCTGGATGACCTCCGACATCGTCGCCGCCCTCGGCACCAACCCGGTCGGCATGGAAGAGGTCTGGGGCGCCGACGAGAGCGGCTTCCAGCCGTGGTTCGAGGACTACGTCACCGAAGAGTACGGCGAGCTGCCCGAGATCATCCCCTTCACCGATGACGGCCCCAACTACGAGGCCATCAAGGCGCTGAAGCCCGACCTGATCCTGAGCCTCTACTCGGGCATCACCGACGTGCAGTACGAGCGCCTCACCGAGATCGCGCCGACCGTCCCCTACATCGAGCGCGCCTGGGACCCGAGCACGTGGCAGGACATGACCCGCACCATCGGCAAGGCGATGTCGGAGGACGCGAAGGCGGAAGAGCTGATCGCCGAGACCGAGGAGCAGATCACCACGCTCGCCGACGCGCACCCCGAGTTCGACGGCAAGACGTTCGTCTGGGGCCTGACCCTGAACGAAGGCGGCACCGACCTCGGCGTCTACCTCGAGTACGACCCGCGCGTGCGCATCACGGAAGCCCTCGGCTTCACCTCGACCTCGGCGATGGACGACTTCCTCTCGACCGCCGAGGGCGACAACTGGTACACCGGCGTCAGCCTGGAGAAGCTCTACGACGTGCAGGCCGATCTCTTCGCCGCGTGGGGCAGCAGCGCGGACGAGGGTGAGTACACGGTCGAGAACAAGGTCGTCTCCCGGTGGGAGCCGATCGCGGCCGGGTCGTACGTGATCTACGCCGACGATGCCGAGGCATCCGCCATCAGCGCGCCGACCGTGCTGTCGCTGAAGCACATCCTCCCGAAGTACGTCGACGACCTCGCGGCCGCGCTGCAGGGCGAGCCGACGATCGCGGGAGAGTGATCTCCGAGATGTCGCGGCCGACTCCACCCCCGGCTCCGCTGGCGACGGAAGACGGCAGCGATGTCTCGAACACCGGCGCGGGGAGTCGTGCAGACGACTCCCCGCGCCGCACCGCCGCACTCGCGGTCGGCCTCGCCCTGGCCATCGCGGTGCTGGTGCTCGCAGCGATCGCCTCGCTCGCGGTCGGCAACCGGGCCATCGACCCGGCGACCGTGCTGAGTGCCCTGTTCTCCTACGACGACGAGAACCCGCTGCACCTGATGGTGCAGGAGCTGCGCGTGCCGCGCACGCTGCTCGGCATCGTGGTCGGCGCGGCACTCGCCGTCTGCGGTGGGCTGATCCAGGCCTTCACGCGCAATCCGCTCGCCGATCCCGGCATCCTCGGTGTGAACGCCGGAGCATCCTTCGCCGTCACCTTCGCCGTCGGTGTGCTCGGTCTGACGACTCCCGGCGCCTACGTGCCCTTCGCCCTGGGCGGGGCACTCGTGCTCACTCTGCTCGTCTATACGCTCGGGTCGTTCGGAGCATCCGGAGCGACCCCCATGAAGCTCACTCTTGCCGGCGTCGCCCTCGGTGCAGCATTCACCGGCTTCACGACCGCGATCGTGCTGCGCGACGTCGGCACGCTGCAGGTCATGCGCTTCTGGGGCGTCGGCTCCATCGGCGGCCGCACGCTCGACCAGCTCGCCTGGGCCGCACCGCTGATCGCCGCCGGCCTCCTCATCGGCCTGCTCTGCGCGCGCTCGCTGAACGTGCTGGCGCTCGGCGACGATCTGGCGCAGGCCCTCGGCGCCCGCGTGCGGGTGACCCGTGTGCTCGTCATCATCGCCGTCACCCTGCTCGCCGGCACGAGCGTCGCCGCGGCCGGTCCCATCGCCTTCGTCGGACTCATGATCCCCCACATCGTCCGCTGGTTCACCGGCCCCGACCAGCGCTGGGTGCTCACCTATTCGATGATCATCGGCCCCGCGTTCCTGCTGCTCGCCGACATCCTCGGCCGCATCGTGCTGCCGAACGGCGAGCTGCGCGTCGGCATCGTCACGGCCCTGCTCGGCGCCCCGATCCTGATCCTCCTCGTTCGTCGCAAGCGGGTGAGCGGACTGTGAGCATCGACCAGCGCCCGCTCTCCCCGGCCGTCGACGAACGCCCCGCAGCCATCGCGCCCGTCGACTTCGGCCGACGCCTGCTCCGCATCGAGACGAGCCGACTGGCCGCCCTGATCCCGGTGCGCTCGATCGTCGTGTGCGCCGTGCTCGTCGTCGTGATCGTCGTCGCCGGACTGCTCTCCATGACGATCGGCGCCTACGAGGTGGACTTCCCGTCCGTGCTGCGCGCGATCGTCGACCCCGCATCCGACCCGGACATCCGCCAGGTCGTCTTCGAGTGGCGGCTGCCGCGCGTGCTCTTCGCCGTGCTCTGCGGTGCGGCGCTCGCCCTCGCCGGCGGCATCTTCCAGTCGCTCACCCGCAACCCCCTCGGCTCCCCCGACATCATCGGCTTCGGCATCGGCGCCCAGTTCGGCGTGACGCTCACCATGGTGGTGCTGGAGCTGAACACGTACATGTTCAAGGCGGCCGGCGCACTGGTCGGCGGCCTGATCACGGCGCTGCTCGTGTACGTGCTGGCGAGCAGGAACACCATGTCGTCGTTCCGGCTGATCATCGTCGGCATCGGCGTCTCGGCCGGCCTCGGCTCGCTCACGTCGTGGATCATGATCTCGGTCAGCATCGAGAAGGCCATGATGGCCGCGACCTGGGGAGCCGGGTCCCTCGCCTCGCTCGGCTTCGACCAGCTCATCCCGGCCGCGATCGTGTTCGCGGTCGTCACGCTCGCTGCCCTCCCGCTCAACCGCACCCTCCCGGTGCTCGAGATGGGCGACGACGCGGCGACGGCGCTCGGCATCCGTCCGGGCCGCACCCGACTCGCCGCGATGATCTTCGGCGTGGCGCTGGTCGCGCTCGTGACCGCCGCCGCCGGCCCGATCTCCTTCATCGCGCTCGCAGCTCCCCAGATCTCGCAGCGCCTCACCCGCTCGAACACCCCGATGGGCACAGCTCCCGTGATGCTGACCGGCGCCGCCCTCGTCGTGGTCTCCGACGCTGTCGCCCAGCTCGTCGCCGTGCCCGTCGGCGTCGTGACCGTGTCGGTCGGCGGCATCTATCTCGCCTGGCTGCTCGCCGCCCAGTACGCGCGCCGCGCCTGAAAGGAACACCCATGACCGCTTCGCTGCTGGCCCGCGACATCAGCCTGGGCTACGGAGACACCCCCATCATCTCGGAGCTCTCGCTCGAGGTGCCGGACGGCTCGTTCACGATCATCATCGGCCCGAACGCGTGCGGCAAGTCGACGCTGCTGCGCGGGTTCGCACGGCTCCTGCGTCCGACCACCGGGGCCGTGCTGCTCGACGGCGCAGAGCTGAAGACGTACAAGCCGAAGGAGGCCGCCCGCCGCCTCGGGCTCCTCCCCCAGTCGTCGATCGCGCCCGACGGCATCACGGTCGCCGACCTCGTGGGACGAGGCCGGTTCCCGCATCAGAACGCGATGCGCACCTGGAGCAGCGCCGACGACCGCGCGGTCTCCGAGGCGATGGCGGCCACCGGCGTCACGGACCTGTCCCGCCGCCTGGTCGACGAGCTCTCCGGCGGCCAGCGCCAGCGCGTCTGGGTGGCGATGGCGCTCGCCCAGCAGACCAGGCATCTGCTGCTCGACGAGCCGACGACCTTCCTCGACATCGCCCACCAGATCGACCTGATGGAGCTGTTCGCCGACCTGCACCGCAACGGCACGACGCTCGTCGCCGTGCTGCACGACCTGAATCACGCCGCCCGCTACGCGACCCACCTCGTCGCGATGCGCGACGGTGCGGTCGTGGCGCAGGGCGACCCGCGCGAGATCATCACCGCCGAGCTCGTCGAAGCCGTGTACGACCTGCCGTGCAAGGTCATCACCGACCCCGTGTCCGGCACCCCGCTGGTGCTGCCGCTCGGCCGGCGAACCTCGTGACGCGCACACCCCGGCAGCTCTTCGCGATCGCACTCACCTCCGAGGGGCGAGGCATCGCGCTGACCGCCGCGACCGCGCTCCTCGTCGTGCACTCGCTCGCCGAGGCGGCGATCCCGGTGATCATCGGCGCCACGATCGACCGCGCGGTGCTCCCTGCCGATCCCGGCGCGCTCGCCCTCTGGCTCGGTGTGCTGGTCGGCACGTTCCTGGTGCTGACCGTGAGCTACCAGTCGGCATCCCGCTTCATGGTGACGATCTACGGCTACGGCGAGCAGGCGCTGCGACACCTGACGCTGTCACGGATGCTGCGCCCCCGCTTGTCCCGGCGGAGCGTGACGCCCGGCGAGGCCCTGACCTTCGTGACCTCGGACACCTATCGCGTGGCCGGCGTCGCCTGGTCGGTGGCGCAGCAGTGCTCGACCATCGCGGCGATCGTCGGGGCGGCGCTGGCCATGCTCGTGATCTCGCCGATCGCGACGCTCGTGGTCTTCGGCTCCACGATCGCGATGATGCTCGTGATGCGCGTCGTCTCGCGCCCGCTCGAGCGCCGAGGATTCGCCGAGCAGCACGCGGCGACCGAGGCCGGCGCGGTCGCCGCCGACTTCATGAGCGGGTTCCGCGTGCTCGTCGGCATCGGCGCGCGCGAAGAGGCCGTGCGCCGATATGTCGCCGCGAGCGATGTCTCGCGCCGCGCGGCGACGGCGGCCGGCCGTTCACTGGCCGCATCCGAGGCGGTCAGCGGCACCCTCGCGGCCGTGGTCACCACGGCGCTCGCCGGCATGTCGGCCTGGTTCGCGGCGGAGGGCCGCATCAGCATCGGAGAGCTCGTGACCGTGCTCGGACTCGCGCAGTTCATCAGCGGCTACCTCGCGTACGCGGGGTCGTTCCCCTCGAACTGGATCCACAAGCTGGCCTCGGCCAAGCGCCTCGCCGAGGTCATCGACGCGGAGGACCTGCTCGACGAGCCGGAGGCCGGCGGCGCGCACGTCACGGCATCTGCGGCCGACGTCGTCCTGGCGTTCCGCGCAGGCCCCGCCGGCTCGCCGCCCGTCGAGGTGCGCGAGGGCGAGCTTCTCGGCATCCGTCCGGCAGACAGCGACACCGCGCGTGCGCTGTCCCGCCTGCTGGGTCTGCGCACGCGCCCCGTGCCCGGCACGGTCTCGCTCGCGGTCGACGGGACGTTCCGCGATCTCATTCACCTCGATCCGGTGGAGTATCGTCGTCGCGTCGTCGCCCCGCCGCACGGACAGACGATCGTGAGCGGCACGCTGCTCGAAGCGGTGCGTGGCCACGGGTCGGCGGACACTCCGCAGCCCGAGCTCATCGAGATGGCGGCGCTGCACGACACGGTCGCGCAGGTCGGCGGCTGGGAGGCGCAGGTCGGCGAGGCCGGTCGGCGGCTCTCGGGCGGACAGCGTCAGCGCATCGGCATCGCCCGCGGCCTGCACGCGGATGCCGAGGTGCTCGTGCTGGACGAGCCGACCTCGGCGGTGGATGCCATCACCGAGGCGCATATCGCCCGCGCCCTCGCCGACCACACCGCGACCATGATCGTGATCACGACCTCGCCGCTGCTGCTCGGCGCGTGCGACCGCGTCGTCGACCTCCCCGCTGCCGGATCGGATGCTCGACATGACTGACCCCTCGCGCAGCGCGCTGCTGCCGATCGCCTCGAGCGCTCGAGTCCGCGCCGCCGTCGGCGCGCTGCTGCGGCAGCATCCCGGCCGGACGGCGGCGGTCGCGGTGCTTTTCCTCGCGGCATCCGCCCTCGGTATCGTGATGCCGGCCTGCCTCGGACGCATCGTCGACGCCGTCTCGACCGACGCAGGACTCCCCACCATCGCCGGCTGGGTCGCCGGAGCCGGCGCCGGTGCGATCGGCGCCGCCGTCATGATGCTGTGGGCCACGCGCGTGCTCACCGGACTCGTGCAGGACATGCTCGCGAGCCTCCGCGAAGACGGGTTCGCCTCGGCCATGCGGCTGCCGGTCAGCTCGGTCGACGACGGCGAGAGCGCCGACCTGCTGTCGCGCGTGACGGGTGACGTGGACGCCGTGGCGGAGGCCGGCGGGAACGTCGCGCCGACCCTGCTGTCCGCCGGATTCGCGATCGCGGTCTCGGTGGCCGCCCTGACCGCGCTCGACCCGTGGCTCGCCCTCGCCGGGCTCGCATCGGCGCCCTGCTACATCCTCGGCACCCGCGCCTTCCTGCGTCGTTCACGCGTCGTGTTCCGCGAGGTGCGGGTGCGCGAGGCTGCCCGCAGCCAGGCCGTGCTCGAGGCGGTCGAGGGAATCGAGACCCTCACCGCGTTCAACGAGCAGGAGCACGCGCTCGAGCGCGTCCGTGAGCGCGCCGAGGGGTCGATCCGCACGCAGATCGAGGGTGTGCGGCTGACGAACCGGCTGTTCCGCTGGATCAACGGCGGCGAGCTCGTCGGGCTGGCGGCGATCCTCGCCACCGGGTTCCTGCTGCAGTCGGCCGGCGCGATCACGGTGGGCATGGTCACGACCGCCGCCCTGTTGTTCCACCGCCTGTTCGGTCCCGTCGGGCAGCTGATCTTCGGCCTCGACGACATCCAGCGGGCGACGATCGGTCTCGCTCGCCTCGTCGGCGTGATCGACCTCGCCCCGCAGCGGTCGGAGACCACAGAACCGGATGCCGTCCCGGCGACGTCCACCGGGATCGAGGTGCGCGACGTCACGTTCCTCTACCCCACGACGGGCCGCGGGATCAGCGAGGTCACGCTCACGGTCGATCCGGGGACGACGGCCGCACTGGTCGGCAGCTCCGGATCCGGCAAGAGCACCCTCGCGCGGGTGATCGCCGGGCACCACCCGCCGAGCTCCGGCAGCGTGCATCTCGCCTCCGAGATCGCCGACCCGTACTACCTCTCGCAGGAGCTGCACCACTTCCGCGGCACGATCGCCGACAACCTCCGACTGGTCGCCCCGGATGCGAGCCACGGCGAGATGGTCGCGGTGCTGCACGCCGTCGGCGCGGCTTGGGCGGTCGATGCGATGGCATCTGAGAGCGGGGGCGCGCAGCATCCGTCCGATGCCCCGACCGTCCCCCTCGATGAGGGGCGGATCCAGCAGCTCGCCGTCGCGCGCGCACTGCTCGCCGACCCCGCGGTCGTGATCCTCGACGAGGCCACCGCCGATGTCGGCCTGCACCACCGGGACGCGGTGGAGGGCGCGATCACCGCGCTGCGCGAAGGCCGCACCGCGCTGCTCATCGCCCACCGGCTGCAGCAGGCGTCCACGGCCGAGCAGATCGTCGTCTTCGCCGATGGGAGAGCGACGCAGCGCGGCACGCACGAGGAGCTCCTCGCATCCGACGGACCGTACCGCCGCTCCTGGCTCGCCCAGACTCAGAGCCCACTCGACCGCCCGACCCAGACCCCGAACCCGACCTCGAACCCGACCCGGACTCCGCACGAGTCCGGAGAGACGGAGACCCCGTGAACATCCACCGCGGCATCGTCAGCAGCACCATCACCCTCGCCCCGACCCTGACCCGCGTCACCCTCGCCGGCCCCGGAATCGAGGACTTCCTCAGCACGGGCATCGGCGACGAGTACGTCCGCGTGTTCTTCCCGCACGGCGACGACCCGACAGACGTTTCCCTGCCGGTGCCTGCGGGCGACTGGTGGGAGACGCCGGAGGGCGCACCCGAGGCGCCGATGCGCACGTACACGATCAGCGGGGTGCGACCGGATGCCGGCGAGCTCGACATCGACTTCGTGCTGCACGACGCCGGGATCGCGGGCCCGTGGGCTGCGCGCGCGGAGCCGGGCCACGTGCTCGGACTGAACTCGCCGACCGGCCTGTACTCCCCGCCCTCCGACATCACGTGGCAGGTGCTGGTCGCCGACCTCACCGGTCTGCCGGCCGTGGCGCGGATCGCCGCGGAGGCTCCGGCAGGCGTGCGCACCCGCGTGGTGCTCGAGGTTCCGCACGAGAACGACCGCGTGTCGTTCGACGTCGGCCCCGATGTCGAGGTCACCTGGGTGATCGGCGGCAACGGCCACGCCCCGAGCGCGCTCGGCCACCTGGTGCGCGGCATCGTCGACGACCGCCTGCCCCTCGACGAGGGCTACGTGTGGGTCGCCGGGGAGACCGTCGCGCTGCGCGATGTGCGCAAGTACCTGCGCAAAGAGCTCGGCCTGCCGGCGACCCGGTTCAAGGTCGTCGGCTACTGGACGCCGATCGCCGCCTGGGACGAGAAGTTCGCCGCACTCCCCGACTCGGTGCAGAAGGAGCTCGACGCGATCTGGACCGAGTCCGAGGATGCGGAACCGGAAGACGTGCAGGTGCGGTTCGAGGAGAGGCTGGATGAGCTCGGCCTCTGAGTGGACGCGACGGCGGGAGTCGAACCCGCAACGCCGTCAGATATGAGCTGAGGCCCGGGACCGCCCGGATCGCCGCGATGAGGATGACGTTACCTCGCCGTGATCTTTCCCGCCAGGATCGTTACCTGGGACAACCCTATGAGTCGGCGGATGACAGGGCCGAGCCTGCGGAGACGCGGGAGCTCGCCGTCGGCGCTCGGGTGTACCGTCTCGGGCATGGCCCCTGCGCTCGACCCCGCCACCACCGGGCAGAAGACGCACCGCTACCTTCGGCTGTCGCTCGTGTTCGTGGTGTTCGCGCTCCTGGTGAGCGTGATGCTCGAGACCGTCGTCGTGTCGTGGGAGCCGTTCGCGCTCGGGTGGGATCCGCTCCCCTCGCTCAGCCACTACTTCTACACGTCGGCGCGGAGCGTCTTCGTCGGCGCCCTGATCGCCGCGTCGCTCGCGCTGCTCGCGCTCTCCGGTCGCAACCGCGCGACCGTGCTGCTCGACATCTCCGCGACCTTCGCGCCGCTGATCGCGCTCATCCCCACGGGGATCGACGCGGATCGCCCCGTCGACGGGCTGAGCTGCCCCGGACCCGAGGAATGCATCCCGGCGCCGTATCTGGGCGACGTCCGTGCCGGCGTCGTCGCCTACGTGATCGTCGTCATCGCCGCGGTGGTCACCATGGCCGTGATCCGGGGCAGGAAACGGATCCGCGTCCCCGGTGCCCGTCTCGTCTCGGCCATCGCCATCGTCACCGCCGTCGTGATCGCCGCGCTGGCCTTCATCCCGGCGCTGAACGCCGACTTCCCGTTCAATTTCTGGCCGTTCCCGTCGAGCATCCACTTCGCCGTGACGATCGCGTTCTTCGGCACGTTCGCGGCCGTGCCCGTCCTGCTCTCCCGCGAGCCTCTCGATGAGCAGGAGACGCCGCCGACCCCGGGGCAGAAGACGTTCTACCGCTGGGTGACGCGTCTCATGATCGCCGACCTGGCGCTGCTGATCGCCGCTTTCCTCTTCCGCGACGCGCTGGACGGCTTCCCGGCGGTGCTCATCGGCGAGGTCATCGCGCTCTGCCTGTTCGCCGGATTCTGGGGAGTGCAGACCTTCCAGCGCTGGACGGACGCGAACCCTCCGGGACTCGCCTGAGCCTGCGGCCCCTCACCCCCGCGCCGGCGGCACCGGCCGGTCGATCGCCCGCAGCATCCGCTCCGCCGCCTCCCGCAGCTCAGAGCGATCCGGCTCGGGGAAGGTCATCGCGTACTCGACACCTTCCGGGATCCAGAGGAATGCGTACATCGCCTCGCGCCAGTCCGAGCCGCCGATGGGCCAGCGCGTGTGCTCGGCATCCTCCGCCGTCGCGCCCTGCGACCACGGCCCGAAGCGGTCGTGCACCTCGGCGAGCGACAGGTCCATCACGGCATCCCCCTCGACCTTCTGCGGCGACCACGACGACGCGACGAGCACCCGCTCCTCGATCTCGGCCTCCGTGATCTCGCGCCGGGCGAAGAGCACGCGGGTGTGCTCGACCGACGCGACCCGGTCGACGCGGAACGTGCGCCAGTCCTCCCGGTCGAGATCCCAGCAGAGCAGGAACCACTTGCGCCCGGCGGGTGCCAGCGCGTGAGGCTCGACCCGGCGGACGCTCTCGGCACCCTCGGCATCCACGTACCGCAGCCGCAGCCGCTCGGTGTCGCGGGTCGCGAGCGCGATCTCGCCGAGCACGTCGGGTGAGACCACGGGGCCGTCGCCGATGCGCGGAGGCTGCACGGATGCCGCGAGCGCGTTCACCCGCTGCCGCAGGGCCGACGGCAGCACCTGCTCGAGCTTCGCCAGGGCCGTGAGCGTGACCTCGGGTCCGCCGACGAGTTGCTGCGTGGCCGCGACGCGCAGCCCGATCGCCATCGTGACGGCCTCGTCGTCGGTGAGGAGCAGCGGCGGCACGGCACTGCCCGCCTCGAGCCGATAGCCGCCCGCGGCGCCGGGCGTGGACTCGACGCGATAGCCGAGGTCGCGCAGACGGTCGACGTCGCGGCGCACGGTGCGCTCCGTGACTCCGAGGCGGGCGGCGAGTTCGGTCCCCGGCCAATGCCGGTGCGTCTGCAGCAGATTCAGCAGCGAGAGAGCGCGAGTGGTGGTGTCGGACATGACTCAAAGATTGCCAGACATCGAGGACAGTATCTGTCCTGGTTGGCTTCTACCTTCGCAGCATGACGAACCAATCCATCATCGAAACCGAGGGCCTCACCAAGGTCTTCACCGTCAAGAAGAAGCCGGTGCACGCGGTCACCGACGTCTCCTTCGCAGCGACGACCGGCGAGCTCGTCGCGTTCCTCGGCCCGAACGGCGCCGGAAAATCCACCAGCCTCCGCATGCTGACCACCCTCATCCCGCCCACCTCGGGAACGGCCAGGGTCGTCGGACACGACATCAGGACGGATGCCGCGGGCGTGCGCGCCCGCATCGGCTACGTCGGCCAGCTCACCAGCGGCAGCTTCTCGCAGCGGGTGCGCGACGAGCTGCTCAGCCAGGGCTCGTTCTACGGGATGTCGAAGCGCGACAGCATCCGCCGGGCCGACGAGCTCATCGAGTCGCTCGACCTGTCCTCGTTCGCGACCCGCAGCGTGCAGCAGCTGAGCGGCGGGCAGAAGCGCCGGCTCGACATCGCCCTCGGACTGATGCACGCGCCGCCGCTGATCTTCCTCGACGAGCCCTCGACCGGGCTCGACCCGCAGAGCCGGGCGAACCTGTGGGAGCACATCCTCGATCTGCGCACCCAGCACGGCACGACGGTCTTCCTCACCACGCACTACCTCGAGGAGGCGGACCGCTACGCGGAGCGCGTGATGGTCATGGACAAGGGCCGCATCATCGCCGACGACAGCGCGACGGCGCTGAAGGCGACGCTCGCCGGCGACGTGCTCACCTTCGGATTCGCGGATGCCGCGGCGGCGGCATCCGCCCGCTCCGTGGTCGCGCGCCTCAGCACGGCGCCGGTCACCCTTGACGGCGATGCACTCTCCCTCGCGGTGCCGGACGGCGACCGGCTACTGCCGGTGATCGTGAGGGAACTCGACGCGGCCGGCATCTCGGTCACCCGCGCGACGGGCGTTCCGCCCACGCTCGACGACGTGTTCCTCGCCCTCACCGGACGCACCCTCCGCGAAGCGGGCGAAGGGACGGATGCCGAGGGCGAGGCATCCGATTCCGACACGGCAGACACCGCATCCGACATCAGCAAGACAGGAGTCCTCTCATGACCGCCATCGACACGCTCGTGCGCCCGAACCTCGCCCGCGACACCCGGAACGTGCTGACCCGCGAGCTCAAGCCGGTGCTCCGCGACCCGTTCACGCTCATCTTCAGCCTGCTGCAGCCGCTCGTCTTCCTCGGGCTGTTCGCCCCGCTGCTGATCGGCGACTCCGGGCAGTCGGCCGGTGAGACGCTGGCCTGGTTCGTGCCCGGCGTGCTGGTGATGATCGTGCTGTTCGGCACCGGGGCGACCGGATCGAACCTGCAGTACGAGATGATGACCGGCTCGCACGAGCGCACGCTCGTCGCGCCGCTCGCCCGCTCCTCGCTGCTGGTCGGCCGCGCACTCAAGGAGATCGCGCCGATCGTCGTGCAGGCCCTGGTGATCGTGCTGATCGCGTGGCCGTTCGGCTTCGCGGCCGACATCCCGGGCCTGCTCATCGGCCTGGCGCTGCTGGCGGTCTTCGGCGTGGGCCTCGGATCGCTGTCGTATTCCCTGGCGCTGGCGACGAAGGACCGCGAGTGGCTGTTCTGGGGCGTGCAGCAGGCGCTCATCTTCCCGCTGCTGATCCTGTCGGGCATGCTGCTGCCGCTCGACGACGCCCCGGGCTGGATGCGGGTCGTCGCGTCGGTGAACCCGGTCAACTGGGTCGTGCAGGCCGAACGCGCCCTGTTCGCCGGAGACCTCGGCGACGTGACCGTGCTCTGGGGCTGGGTCTCGGCTCTCGCCGTCGCGGTGGTCGGACTCGTGGTCGGGGTGCGCGCGATCAAGCGCAGCAGCTGAGAACACGGCGCCTGAGCGCCTCTCGCCCGGTGGGGCGAGGGGCGCTCAGCGCCGGATCGAGTCGTGGAACGGGTTGGGCTCGAGCGTGAAGTCGGTCGAGGCGTCCGCCCAGGTGCCGCCGTCAGAAGGCTCGCTCCGACGGCGCACCGCCGACAGCGCGCGCGTGGCCGGAGCGCCGACCGTCAGCGCGAGAGCTCCGCTGAGCGATCGATCCTCGCGCCCGAGCACGCTCGCGCGGTGCCACGCCTCGTGCAGTGCGCCGCCCCGCGCGGCGGGCACGCGGTGATGCGGGAGCGCACCCGCCCGGCGCATGGCCACGAGCTCCTGCACCCGGTGCCACCAGTTCGACTCCGTCTCGGGGTGGAAGTAGTTGTCGCGCAGCCAGTCGGGGTGCGGATGCCGGAACCGACCGGCCACGACCTCGTTCCGCCCGCCGAGCAGACCGCTCCCCACGAACACCGTGTTCAGCAGGCTCTTGCTCACCCCGAAGGAGTCGAGCGCGATCACCGGGATGCCGAGGGCCGTCGCCTCGATGGCCGCGGTCGAGCTGACGGTGACGAGCCCCGCCGCGCTCTCCAGCGCCGTCGCCATCGAGTCGTACGAGAAGACGAGGTTGCGCGGTCGTCGGCTCGGCAGCATCGCGGTGTACGGGTCGCGTTCGAGGTGCGTCTCGGACTCCCCCGGCCGCGAGCGCAGCTTCACCACGACGCGGCGGCTCGGATCGGCCTCGGCGGCGCGCACCAGGGTCGCGGCGATCTCGGCCCGCTCCTCGTGGGCGACCGGGACGAGGGCCTGAGCGGCGAACACGATGTCGGTCGCCGGGGGCCGCACGGCGACCGGCTGCGGAGGCCGTTCCGCCACCGCGACGCCACCGGGACGGGCGGAGAGCGCGTCGACGAGGACACGCTCGGGGCGCAGCATCCGCTGTCGGCGCCGTGCGAACGGCAGGGTGGCGAGGGCCGTCGGCATCGAGACGCCGATGCGTTCGCCGAGCTCGGCGAACGCGCGCTCCTCCCGGTGCGAGTGCAGCACCAGCAGATCGGTGTGCCGCCGGTAGTCGAGGGCTCCGCGCTGCGCAGGGATCGCCATGCCGGGAAGGCCCGAGACCGTGACCGGCCGGTGCCGCAGCGAGTCGATCACGCGTCCCATCAGCCGCACGAACGGGCCACGACCCGCCAGCAGCACGACGTCGGGCCGCTGCCCCTCGAGCCATCCCGCGGTCTCTGCGAAGCCGATGCGCGTGACGTCCTGCGGCCGCAGCCCGGTGCCGGCGAGCGCCGTGCGCTGCTGCGCGGCGCTGGCGGCCAGCGGCGTGCGCACCAGGAGCAGGTGCGGCCGGAGTCCGGGCACCTCGCCGAGCAGTGCGGCCGACCACTTCACGAACGAGTCGGCATCCGCGATCGCGACGACGCGGATGCCCTCGGCATCCGTCATGCGGGGATGCGGCGGAGCTTCGCCATCGGTGCGCGCTCGCTGTCGAACACCCGCTTGACGCCGTCGCCGAGCGCCTTCTCGATCACGCGGATGTCGCGCACGAGGTGCTCGAGACCGGTGGGCTCGAGGGAGGCCGCGTGGTCGGAGCCCCACATCGTGCGGTCGAGCGTGATGTGGCGCTCGACGGCGACGGCTCCGAGAGCGACCGCGGCGAGGGAGATCTGCAGTCCGCGCTCGTGGCCGGAGTAGCCGACGGGCACACCGGCATAGCGGTCACGGAGAGTCGAGATGACCCGCAGGTTCGCCTCCTCCGGCTCCAGCGGGTACGTCGAGGTGGCGTGCATGAGCACCACACGGTCGGTGCCGAGCGTGTCGAGCGCGCGGTCGATCTGCTCGATGGTCGACATCCCGGTGGAGAGGATGACGGGCTTGCCGGTCTCGCGCAGCGCGACCAGCAGCTCGGTGTCGGTGAGGCTCGCGGAGGCGACCTTGTGCGCCACCACGTTGAGCTCTTCGAGGAACGCGACGCTCGGCACGTCCCACGGCGAAGCGAACCAGTCGAGGCCGCGCATCGTGGCGTGGTCGCCGATCTCGATGTACTCGTCGCGCCCGAACTCGACGCGGCGGCGGTACTCGAGGTACGTCATGGTGCCCCACGGCGTCTCGCGCGGGACGTCGCGCATGTGCTCCGGCGTGGAGATCTCCGGCGTGCGCTTCTGGAACTTCACCGCGTCGGCGCCGGCACGGGCCGCGACGTCGATGAGACGCTTCGCGATGTCGACGTCGCCGTTGTGGTTCAAGCCGATCTCTGCGATGACGTACGCGGGACGGCCCCCGCCGATCACCCGCGAACCGATGCTGACAGTCATGATTCCTCCGGTCGTCGAACGGCCCTCGCGGGCCCTTCCCTCCTGAGTACGCGGCGGGGGTGAACACCGTGCGTCCGGAGGGTTACCGGGGTCGGTCAGCTCGACAACACCCGTTCGATCAGTTCGCGGACGGCGCCCTCGCCGCCGCGACGACGGAGCACGACACGCGCCTCCTCCAGGACCAGCGGATGGGCGTTCGCGACGGCGACCGGCCATCCGACGATCCGCATCGCGGGGAGGTCGTTGACGTCGTTGCCGAGGTAGGCGATGTCGGCGAGGGCCACACCGTTCTCACTCGCCCAGGCTCGCAGGGCCGTCTCCTTGTCGTCGATGCCGTGCAGCACCGGGACGCGCAGCTTGTCGGCCCGCGCGCGGACGACCGGGTTGACCTCGGTCGAGAGGATCAGCATCGGCACACCGGCCCGGCGGAGCAGGGAGACGCCCATGCCGTCCTCCCGGCTGACGCGCACGCGCTCCCCGCCGTCGGCGTCGACGATCGCGGTGTCGTCGGTGTGCACGCCGTCGAAGTCGGTCACGATCGCGCGGACCGGGATCGCCTCGGGTGCTTCGTGCAGGACGGCGAGCGCACGGGCGATCCGGAGCTGCTGCTCGTCGTCGATCTCGATCGCGGTCCACTCCGGCACCTCCGCGATACGGGTGCGCCCGAAGAAGCGGTGCCGGCTCTCCCGGAAGCCGTCCGCACGGAACACGTAGAAGGCGCCCGTCTCGAGGTGGTGCGGCTCGCGGTCCTGCCGCCGAGGGCGGTGCGACGCATCGTGGTTGATCGCGACTGCCGCACCCTGGGCGTCGCGCCGCCATAGGAATCCGTAGGTCTCGTACGCCGAGAACACGCTGTCGGCGCGGTCGGCGCGCACCTCGTCGACCGCCGCGGCCAGGGTGTCGCTCGGGATGAACGGCGACGTCGCCTGCAGGAAGGCGACGACCTCGAACCGCTCGCCGTCGGCGTCGAGGGCGTCGAGCGCGTGCAGGATCGCGCTCTCGGAGGTGGCCGTGTCGCCGGAGATCTCGGCAGGACGATGGACGATCCGCGCCCCCGCCGCCGCCGAGACCGCAGCGATCTCGTCGTCGTCGGTCGAGACCACGACGAGGTCGATGCCGGCGGCCGCTGCCGCTCGCACGGCGCGGGCGACGAGGGGCACACCGCCGACGCGCTGCAGGTTCTTGCGCGGAACCCCCTTCGACCCGCCCCGCGCCGGGATGATCGCCACCGTCTTCGGAACCGTCGTCATCATCCTCATCTTCCTCGTATCGCCCGCCACGCCCGCCCGGCACGTCGGCGCGCGCCGATGGCGGTGAGTCGCCACTCCTCCACCCTGCCCACTCCCCCGGCCGGGCGCAGCATCCTTCGCACAGCGCTCTCGGCAGGAGCACCCGGCAGTCGCAGCATCGACAGCCGCTCGGGCGTGAAGTACCGGTCGCGTTCGACGGGATCGAGTCCGGTCAGCAGCTCCTCGGCGCGCGGGCGCAGATGGCCGGCGATCTCCGGCTGCATCGCGTAGCCGACCGCGTCGACCAGGAGCTGGAGCCGGGCGGGATCCTGATACGGCGACCGGTCGCGCGTGAGGGCGTCGACGATGGTCGCGGGGATCCTGTTGCTGTTCTCGAACGGAGTCAGCACGCGGAGTACCGTCTCGGTGCCGGCCGCGCCGATCTCCCTGCCGAAGAGCGTGCGCACGGTCGGGAGCGCGGTGGAGAATCCCGCGACGACCGCCACCGCGTCGAGCCGTTCTGCGAGCAGCTCGGCAGCGGGCCCCCCGCGGTGCTCGACGAACGCGATGCCCTGCGCCGCCGCCCGCGCGCGCACCGCGTCGGTGTGCAGCGGCGGAGCGGCCGGGTGCGGCTTGAACACGATCCGCTGCGGGGACCAGTCCGCGGCCCGGTCGATCATGTCCTTCTGGAGGGCGATCTCCTCGGCAGGACTCACCAGCCCGAGCGCCGACAGATACTGACCCAGCACGAGCACCGTCGCACCTTCCGGGTCGTCGTCGAGGGCCGGGTCACCGGCATCCGTCTCTCCGGCATCGGTCTCGCGCAGCGCGGCGGCGAAGGACTCCGGCGGCACCGGAACGATCTCGGCGTGCGGCGATCCGACGAGCGGACGCACACCGGGCACGACGTCTGCATGCACCACGCGCCCGATGCGGGCGGCCACCGTGTGCGGAAGACTCACGCGCATCGGCGAATAGGTCATCAGGCCGTCGCCGATGAGGGTGATCCGCGCCTGTGGGAACAGCGACATCAGCGTGCGCGCCGGCGCCACCTGCGGGCTCTGCACGAAGAGCTCCAGGTCGTGGGGGTCCAGATGCCACGCGCGGGTCAGCAGTCGCTCGAGGATCGGGAGATCGCCGTCGGACGGCTCCCACGAGCTCGGATGCAGCGGCCCGAGGATCGCCTCGAGCTCCTCGACGCGATCGAAGCGCGAACGCAGCGACCGCAGCGCAGGATCGACCGCGATCCCGACGGTCGTCTCGGGAATCCGCGAGGAGGTGAACGGGACGAGCAGGCGGTCCGCGGGGGATGCGCCGTCGAGGAGACCGGCGTCGATCGCCGCGGCCGCCGTCGCGAGTCCGTAGGCGCTGTGCAGCGCGAAGAGCTGGGTCATGCGGCGCTCCCCGCCTCGCGGAGGATCCGCGCGAGCACGCGGCGTCGCGGACCGTCGAAGCGGTTCAGCACGGTGGAGACCTCGCGGTCGGGCAGCCGGCCCAGCATGTCCCGGATGCCGGCGCGCATCTCGGCGCGAAGCCGCGGCCGCATCCGTCGTGCGCGCACGAGGTGGTGCGAGCTCAGGGCGAGCGCGGTCCACACGGCCTTCGCGCGGAAGCGGTCCGCCTCGCGATCGCCCTCCACGATGTCGAGCACCTGGTCCATGGCCGTCGCGAAGTCGAGCTGCCGTCGGTCCCGCACCTGTGTCAGCGAGGTCGCGACGCCGCGGCGGTAGAGCAGCGCCGGGGCGTCGACGACGGCGAACGACTCGGCCTCCAGGTGCAGCCGCCAGATCCACGGCCTGTCCTCCGCCGTGAACAGCCCCGAGGGGAAGGCGGCCAGGCCGCGGTCGATGATCCGGCGGTGGAAGATCCCGGCCCAGGCGTACGGGTAGTCGACCATCGTCGACTCGTGCTCGGGGAGGATCGCCTCCCGCGGCGACGCGACCTGCTCACGCCAGGGATGCGGCGCCCGGACGAGCGTGCGACGGCCCTCGGCGACCGTGACGTGGTCGGTGCGGAGGAAGTCGCAGTCGAGATCCGTGAGCCGCGATACCAGCACCTCGAGGCGCCGCGGCTGCATCCAGTCGTCGCCGTCGAGGAAGCAGAACGCGTCGCCCTCGACGAGCGCGAGGCCTTGGTTGCGCGCGCTGGCCAGGCCCCGCGGGCGCGGGTTGCGGATGACGTCGGCCCGTCCGAACCGGTCCGCATACTGCCGCATGAGCGCGCCCGTGTCGTCGCGGGAGCCGTCGTCGATCGCGACGAGCTGGAGCGCTGCCGGGTCGTCGAACTGGCGGGTGAGCGTCTCGAGCGTCGTCCCGATGTACTCGCCGGCGTCTTTGGCGGGCAGGATGACGGTGACGAGGGGTGTGCGCACGGATCTCCCGGGGTCGGCGATGACACGCATGGTCGCAGTCGTTCGTTGCCGGTCGAGGACGCGGAGGTGAACGCGGGGTGTCCTGCAGGGCGCGCGCATGCCCGCCGGTTCGCGCCGCGGGCTGCGATCGGCGACGATGGTCAGCATGCTCTGGCCCTTCGGATCGACCTGGCGCCCGGTGCGCCAGAAGCGCCGCGACACCGTGGATCTGCGATGGCTCAGCGCGCGGTCGTGGACGCAGCGCTGGTATCCGCAGGGCATCGACCTCGGCCGCTGGCACGGGCGGCGCACCCTGGCCGTGAGCTGGTTCCGGCAGGACCGGGACCGCACGCATCTCGCTTCGCGCGTCGCCTTCGTCGATCTCGAGCGCTCCCGGCACCTCGACGTCCTGCTCGCGGTGGAGGGCGATGACGGGGAGCTCGCCCCCGCGCCGATCCATGCCGGCGGACTCGCCTGGTTCGACGATCGGCTGTTCGTCGCGGCGACGGGGCAGGGCATCTGGGAGTTCGATCTCTCCGACATCCGCCGCGTGCGCGGCAGCCTCGCCCGACGTCTCGCGGGTGCACGCGGACGCGGCTGGCGTGCCACCGCGCAGGTCGCGGTGCGCACGCATGTGCATCCGGTCGATCTGCGGTGCTCCTACCTCGGCCGGGTGTTCGACGAGGCGGGCGAGCCGCTGCGTCGGGTCATGATCGGCGAATATCGCACCGACGAGCGCGGCCGGATCGGCGAGTTCTCCATCCCCGACGGCCCGGAGCAGGGCTTCGAGGAGCAGGACCGCTTCTCCCCCGGCATCCGCTCGATGCAGGGCGCGGTCCGCTGGGGCGATCGATACTTCGTCTCGCAGTCGGATCGGCTGCGTCCCGGCATCCTCTGGCGCGGCCGACGCGATGCGCTCGAACGCGACCCGGTCTCGCTGCCCGTCGGATGCGAGGATCTCGCGCTCGACCTCGACGACGGACTGCTCTGGTCGCTCGGCGAGCACCCCTGGCGGCGCGTGGTGCGCGGCATCCCGCTGGACCGCCTCGGCATCGACGGCTGAGCGGTCGGAGAGCTCATAGCCCGCGAACGTAGACTGGTCCGGTGAAGAAGCCCGCGCCTTTCCTCGTCTATACCGTGCTGCGGCTGCTGGCATTCCTCGTGCCGCTCGGGATCCTCTGGCTGTTCCCGATCTTCCGGGAGTTCTGGTGGCTCGCCGCGATCTTCGCCGCGCTCATCGGCGTGAGCATCTCGATGCTCTTCCTGCGCTCACCGCTGACCGACGCATCGGCACGCCTGCTCGAGCGTCGCGAGAGCCGCACCTCCGGCGGCCAGGCCGACGCGGATGTGGAAGACGACGCGATCGACGGCGTGAACCGCGCTGCGGACGGCGACGCCAAGGCCTGACCCCCGGCGCCGCCGAGGCACTCAGACCTCGAGCCTCATGTCGATGGCATTGCCGTGGTCGGGGTCGCCTCCGCGCACCAGCAGGTGTCGGTGCTGCACGCGCGCCGCGTAGACCACCAGCGATCCGTGCGGCTGCAGGTCATCGGCCTCGAGCTGCTTGTGCGCGGGAAGCCGCACGTTGAGCGCCTGCAGCGCCGCCGTGATCCCGTCGTCGGGAAGCCTCGACGCCTCCGCCTCGACGTAGGCGGCGTCGGCCCCGCCGACCGGCACCGTGGAATCGAAGACCGTGACGGCCACGTCGGCCCGGCTCTCGATGTTGCGGGAGTGTCTCGCGTCCGGGGAGGAGACCCAGCAGATCCGGTCGGCACCGAGAGGCGCGAAGAAGACGGGCGTCGCCCACGGCTTCCCCGCCCGGTCCGCGGTGGCGATCACGCCGTAGCGGTTCACGTCGAGAAGATGATCGAAGGTGGAGCGGTCGGCCATGATGCGTCTCTCTCGATTCTCTCGGGGTCGGACAGGGCGGGTCAGTTCTTGCGGACGGGGTACCGCAGGTGGAGCACCCGCTCGCCCCGGATGACCTCATCGGGGTCTTCGAGCAGTCGCGGGGCATCCCCCGAACACCACCGGAACGATATCGATGGCGACGTGGTCGATCAACCCCAGGGCGAACGCCTGACCGCCGATGTCGCCGGCGGTCACCCCGATCTCGCCTCCGTCCGCCAGCTCGTGGGCGCGAGACGCGCTCAGTGCGCCGCGTGCTCGGCGGCGACGGGAGGCGTGCGGACGAACAGTGCCAGCACGACCACGCCGAGCGACAGCACGGCTCCGGCGAGGAATGCGAGGTGCGCGCCGGCGGCCGCGGCTGCCTGCGACGGCAGCTCAGGGTCGGCGCTGCCCGTGGAGACGACGCCCGTCGTGTAGAGCGCGACGAAGATCGCCGTGCCCGCCGCTCCTGCGACCTGCTGCAGCGTGGCGATGGTGGCGCTGCCGTGCGAGTACAGGTGCGGCGCCAGCGACCCGAGCGACGCGCTGAACGCCGGTGTGAACAGGAAGGCGAGCGACAGCATCAGGGCGATGTGCGCGCCGAGCAGCACGAGCCACGAGGAGCCCTCACCGAGACCGAACGCGAGCGTCGAGAGGGATGCCGCGAGGCCGATGGACCCCGGGATGACGAGCGGACGCGGACCGAAGCGGTCGTACAGGCGTCCGACGCTCGGGCCGGCGAGCCCCATCAGCAGACCGCCCGGCAGAAGGATCGCGCCGACCCACAGCGGGTCGAGGCCGAGTGCGTAGCGGGCGAACTGGGGCAGCACGATGAAGGCGCCGAACAGCGACACCATCGCGGCCGTCATCATGGCGGCCGACACCGCGAAGTCGCGCGACCGGAAGGTGCGCAGGTCGAGGAGTGCCGAGTCGGTGCGCTGGAGCACGATCTGCCGCCATCCGAAGACTCCGAGCGTGGCGATGCCGATGACGATCGGAATCCACGGCGCGACGGCCGCTCCTCCCACGGCTGCGGCACCGATCTGGCTGAGCCCGAACACGACGGCGGAGAAGGCGAGTGCCGCCAGCACGACGGATGCCACGTCGAGGGGCACGTTCCGGGTCTCGGAGACGTCGGGCACCCGGCGGATGCCGATCACGAGCATCGTCACACCGATCGGCAGCATCACCCAGAACAGTCCCTGCCAGGGCAGCACCTGGATGAGGGCGCCCGACACGACCGGACCGATGGCCGGCGCCACCGACATGACGATGGAGACCTGGCCCATCACCCGGCCGCGCTCACCGGAGGGGACCAGGGTCATCACCGTGGTCATCATCAGCGGCATCATGATGGCCGTGCCGACGGCCTGGATGACCCGGCCGGCCACGAGCATCTCGAAGGCGGGCGACAGGGCGGCGACGAGCGTGCCGGCGACGAAGCTCGACATGGCCAACGTGAAGACGGTGCGGGTGCGGAGGCGCTGCATCAGCCATCCGGTGGTCGGGATGACCACGGCCATGGTGAGCGCGAAGGCCGTCGTCAGCCATTGCCCCTTGGTCGCGTCGATGTGCAGGGATTCCTGGATGCGGGGCAGCGCGACGGCCATCATCGTCTCGTTCAGGAACACGACGAACACGGCCGCGAGCAGCAGGCCCAGGGTGGTGCGGTTGCGAGCACTGAGGCCCTGTTCGGTGGGGGCAGTGACGTCGGTGCCTGCGTCGGTGCCCGCGAGGGCGATGGTGTCGGTCATTTCCTTCTCCTCGGTTGGTTACTGCAAAAACTAAAGCACACTGCAATTAATGCAGTCAAGTGCTAGAGTGAGAAACATGACGAACCAGCACTACGGCCAGTTCTGCGGGCTCGCCCGCGCAGCGGAGATCGTCGGGCAGCGATGGACGCTGCTGATCCTCCGCGACCTGAGCGTGGGTCCGCGGCGCTATTCCGACCTGGTGACCGGGCTGCCCGGCATCCCGACGAACACCCTCGCGTCGCGCCTGAAAGACCTCGAAGAGGAGGGGCTCGTCATGCGCGCCGCTCCCCCCGCCGGCGAGCGAACGGTCGTCTACGAGCTCACGCCGCGCGGCGCGGAACTCGGCCCGGCGCTGGATGCCCTCTCACGATGGGGCGCCGGCGGCATGCGCACACCGCGCGAAGGAGAGATCGTCACCACGTCCTCCATCGTCGCCGCGCTGCGGGTCGCGGCCGGTGACGGCGTCGTGCCCGACGACTGGAACACCACCTACGCCGTGCACGTCGGCGAGGTCGCCGTGCAGCTGCGGATGAGCGGTGGCGCGATCACGGTCAGTGCGAGTCCGGCCGAGAACCCCGACCTCACGATCATCGCCGGACCACAGATCCGCGATCTGCTGGCCGGCGAGCTGGATCCGAAGACCGCCGTCGAGACCGGCGCGGTGCAGCTCGAGGGCGACCCCGCGCTGTTCGACCGGTTCGCCGCGACGCTCCACGTGCCGTACAGCCCGCACGTGCCTGCCGCGATCTAGCCGACGAAAGCCCAGAACAGCGCGCCCGCGTACAGCAGCGCGGTGAGCGACGTGAGCGCCAGGGCGACGACGAGCTCGCGCGGCTGGCGGTAGGTCCACACGATGAGGATGGCGGGGAGTCCCGCGAGCAGCGCGAGCAGCGCGATCCACGCGATCGGGAACAGCAGCGCCAAGAAGATCGAGATCCCGAACGGCGCGAGCACGAAGAGCGTGAAGAGCACCTGGGTCGCACGACGGCCGATCAGCACGGTCAGGGTGCGCTTGCCGACCTCGCGGTCCTGGTCGATGTCGCGGAGATTGTTGGCGAGCAGCACCGCGCACGCGAAGAGGCCGGCCGCGATCGCGCCGAGCCAGGCCTGCTGCGGCAGGTCGAAGATCTGCACCCACGTGGTGCCGAGGGTGGCGACGAGTCCGAAGAAGACGAAGACGAACACCTCGCCCAGGCCGAAGTACCCGTACGGCCGCTTGCCACCCGTGTAGAACCAGGCCGCCACGATGCACGCGGCGCCGACGGCCAGCATCCACCACTGTCCGGTGCGCACGACGATCGCGACGCCGACGGCCGCGGCGAGCGCGAAGAAGATCAGCCCGATGATGAGCACCGTGCGGGGCTTCACCCGGCCGGATGCCGTGAGCCGGGCGGGGCCCACGCGGTGCGCGTCGGTGCCGCGGATGCCGTCGCTGTAGTCGTTCGTAAAGTTCACGCCGATCTGCAGCAGCACCGCGACCGCGAGGCACGCGAGCGCGATCACCCAGTGGAACTCGGGTCCCGTGCTGCGCGCGGCCCCGGTGCCGATCACGACAGGAGCCACGGCGAGCGGGAGCGTGCGCAGGCGCGCGGCGCCGATCCAGTCGGATGCCCTGACCGGTCCCGCCTCGACGACCGGACGCCTCGCCGGGTTGCCGCTCGTGCGGGCCGGGGTGCGCTTCGCGCTCGTGCTCTTCTTCTTGCGCTGTGAGGATGCTGCCACGCAGGGAATCCTACTGGGCGCGGCGATGTCGGCCGTTCGGCTCAGCGCCGCAACGTCAGACCGCCGGACCGATGCGCCCGTTGCTCGCCTCGACGATGGCGGCGACCAGTGCCTCGAGCACGTCTTCGCTGCGCGGGACGATCCCGGAGACGACGTAGTCGCGACTTATCGCGTCGCTCTGCGCGCGGATCGCACCCGAGATCGCCGCGGTGACCTGACGCACGGCATCCGCGTCCGCCGGCAGGCCGAGCCGAGGCCCGAAGACGGCGGCGGCCTCGCGCTCTGCCGCGTCGCAGACCATGAGCCACGCGCTGCGCAGCGCCGGCTCATCGAATCCCAGGACGACGATGCGCATCGCGGCGATGTCGTCGGGAGAATACTCGGCGGGCCCCGGGACGCTCGCCGCGTGCAGGTAGTCCGCGAGCGAGATCTCGAGTGGCCAGGCGCGGAGCACGGTCGAGAAGCGCTGGCCGAGCTGAGCGAGCACCGGCTCGACGCACGACTCCTTCGAGCGGAAGTATCGCCACAGCGTCCGCGTCGCGATCCCCGCCTCCGCGGCGATGTCCTCGCCCCGAGTCGCGGCGACGCCGTCGCGCCAGAACAGCTCGGCGGCGATGCGGGAGACCTGCAGCTTGGCGTCGGCGTTACGGCGTAGGTCGATCGGCATCCGCATCTCTGTCACTCCGCGACGGTATCAGGCATCGGAATCACGCGATGAGGTGGATCACGGTGATCGCCTCGTACAGCGCGCCGATGACGAGCAGCACGATCACGAGCACGTAGAGCTTCAGCGTCGCCACCAGGCCGCCCACGTATCCGGCCCGCCGTGTCGCGAAGCCGTAGCGCCGCGGCTGCAGGAACATGCGCCCGTGCACCCATGCGGCGAAACCCACCACGACGTAGGCCGCGCCCTCGATCGCGAGGGTCACCCAGTGGATCATGAAGGTCGGATCCTCGGCGCCGACCGGCGTGAACAGCACGCCCCAGGAGAGACCCCGCGCCAGCGTCAGGGCGACTCCGAGGAACGGGATGACGAGAGAAGGGACCGTGGTCTGCAGCAGCGATGCGGACAGGAGGTTGACGCCGAAGGTCACCAGTGCGGCGATCGCGACGTTGCCGCTGCGGTACGCGTCACCGATCACCGCGCCGAGTCCACCCGTGCCGGGCTCTCCTTGCAGCGCGCCGAGGCCGCCGGGCCGCAGCTCGGGGATCACGACGGTGGCGAGGATGCCGAGACCGAACAGCCCGAGATAGGCGAGGTTGAGGACGACGAACGCGCGACGGTCCTCCCGGATGGGGTCCGCGATGTCACGGATCAGGCTCTTCATCGTGTGCTCCGTTCTGCGCGTACGTCGCCGCGAGCGGTGATGTCGTCCGCGGCCGGTGGTGGTGGTGCATCGAGCAGGAGACCGCGGCGGCGGCGCAGCACGATGGCGACGACGGCGGTGGCGATGATCGCGGGAAGCAGCACGAGGAGCAGCACGGCGGCCACGTAGGGCTCGGGCTGGGCACTCGCGATCGCCGCCCAATCCCAGAGGCCGTGGATGAGCATCGCCGCCAGGTAGCCGAGGGCGACGAGACCCACCCGCGCCGCCGGCCGAGTGCGATGCGCGGCGAGAGCGACCCCGATTCCGATCAGCGCGCCCATCAGGGGATGGAAGAAGGGGACGATGATTCCGCGGAGCGTGAAGATGAAGGCGAAGTCGGCGATGGCGTTCGGGTCGCCGGCGGCGGACGACGCGATGAGGGTGTTCACCATGTCGCCGAAATACAGGATGTTCTCCGTGAACGTGAAGCCGGCGCCGACGAGAGCACCGAAGACGATCCCGTCGAGCACGCCGGTCAGCTGCCGGCGCATCGCGATCAGCATCCAGATGAGGAACAGCCCCTTGAGGCCGTCCTCGGTGAGCGGCGCGATCAGGAGCGGTCGGATCCAGACTCCGGCGTCCACACCCCAGAGACCTTCCACGATCACCTGCAGCAGCGCCTGCAGTCCGATGCCGGCGAGCGTCGTGAACGTCGCGCCGTACAGGAACGCCGACACCAGGAGTCCCCGGCGCTGCGCCCTCCCCCGGTCGAGCCAGAGGATCGCGAGGACGACCAATCCTCCGATGATGATCGAGAGCGCGAGCCCGGCCGCGATCCCGCCGACGCCGATGCGGGCGCCGATCCAGATGAGCGTGCCGATCCAGGTGCCGACGGCGGCGACCGGCAGGCCGATACGGAGGACAGGAGAGAGCGCGGGTGCATTGGTCACATTGTGACTGTAGTCACTTTATGACAGTTTCGCAAGAGACCCGGCGTCTACACGGTGGCGCTCGGGTGCTCAGGGATTCGGGTTGCTGTCCTTGCCGTCGAGCCAGAGAGTGTCGGAGGCGTCGGCGTGCGTTCCACCCGTGCCGACATGCTTGTCGCTGATCTTCGGTCCCTTGAGGATCACGTGCACCATCGCCTGCGCGTGGCCGTGACCGAGGCTGTACTCCTCCTTCAGCCAGTTGAGGACGACGGTGGATTTCGTCGTCTCGTCGAAGCCCTTTTCCTTCGCGAGAGCGATGAACTGCCGCGGGGTGAGGCCGGTCTGGGTCTCGACCTTGTCGAGGTATGCCTGGAAGGACATCGTGTTCTCCTGTGATTCAGTCCTCGTCGAGGAACGTCTGGATGATGGTGGCGGATGCAGGGATGCCGATGATCTTCAGCATGCCGCCCCCGGCGTTCGTGAGCAATGCGGCGTGGAAGCGGGATCGGTCGCGGTGTCGCCGGCTTCCTTCCACGGCTGAACTTCTGCGGCCAGACCGAACTTGTGCGGCCGATCTCGAGGCGAGAGGCCGCAGAAGTTGTGACTGGCCGCAGTAGTCGAGCGCGCGCCTACGCCTCGGCGGCCAGCGGGATGATCGGACGGTGCTCGTAGTAGGTCTGCAGCACGACCGTGGTGCGGGTGCTGACGTTCGCGGCGGTGCGCACGTCGCGCACCAGTTCCTCGAGCGCGCGCGGAGAGGCGACCCGCACGAAGAGCATGTAGCTGGCGTCGCCGGCGATCGAATGGCACGCCTCGATGGCGTCGAGGTGCTCGAGGAGCTCGGGGGCGTTGTCGGGCTGAGCCGGGTCGAGCGGCGTGATCTCGATGAAGGCCGACAGCGGCGTGCCCACGAGTTCGGGGTCGAGGATCGCCCGGTACCCGGAGATCACCCCGCGCGTCTCGAGTCGGCGCAGCCGCGATTGCACGGCCGAGACGGAGAGACCGACGGATTCGGACAACTGGGACAGCGTGGCCCGCCCGTCGCGGGCGATCTCCGCGACGATCGCGCGGTCGACAGAATCATCCATGGATGTAAGATTATCGTGAGTATTCCGTTATGACCGGAAAATTTCCGGCATGCCGCGCGATCGGAGGTCCCGATGTCCATCATTTCCGCCAACAGCTCTGCTGCACAGGCCATCGTCGGCGAACCCGAGGTCGTCGAAGATGCATCGATCGCCGAACAGTCCGCCGCCTGGGCGCAGCTCAAGGACGCCGCGATCGCGATCCGCGAGTTCCAGATCAAGGACGGCTCGATCCCGGATGCCGCGCACCACGCGGTCGCCCGTGAACTGGTCGCGGCGATCACCGCCGGCATCCGCGCCCTGTCCCCCGCCTTCCCGCACGACGCCGACTACCTGGCCGCGTCGATCGTCGACTTCGACCGCTGGGAGTCGGAGGGCTTCGGCGTGCCGGACTTCCTCGACTCGCTCGTGGCCTTCCAGCCGCAGCAGCACCGCGTCGACGGCATCCGTCATCTCGTGGTCTTCCCGATGTACACGCAGAACGGGTCGAGCGACCGCCTCGTCGAGGCGCTCATCGTCGAGACGATCTGGCCGGAGTTCATCGCCGCTCTCGAGGCCGGCGACTACGGCAACAAGCTGTTCGTCTCGCTGCGCCTGGTCGACTTCACGCCCGGCTACGACACCAACTCGGCCGTGCTGTTCCCCGAGACCGTCGCGATGCGCGAGATCCCGAGCTTCACCTGGGGTGCGATCTTCCAGGACCGCGAGGCCGCACGCTACCGTCGCGTCACGCGCGCCGCATCCGCGATCACCAAGCTCGACCTGCCGGAGCGCGCCGCGGCGATGCTCGACGACCAGGCGCTCACCGAGCGCGCGTTCGTGATGTGGGACATCATCCACGACCGCACGCACATGCGCGGCGACCTGCCGTTCGACCCGTTCATGATCAAGCAGCGGATGCCGTTCTTCCTGTACTCGCTGGAAGAGCTGCGCTGCGACCTGACCGCGTTCCGCGAGTCGGTCAAGATCGAGCGTGCGCTGTCGGCGCGCGTCGCTGCGGATGAGCAGCTCACCGCCATCGAGCAGGAGACGCTCGACCAGGCCGGTCTCGTGCAGTACGCCGTGATCTTCGACCGCATCTTCCGCTTCGCCATCACGGGCTCGCGCGTGCGCAACTACGACGGCCTCGGCGGACAGCTGCTGTTCGCCTGGCTGCACCAGCGCGGAGTGCTGCACTGGACCGACACCGCGCTGGCGTTCGACTGGGATGCCGTGCCCGACGCGGTCGTCGCGCTGGGCGACGCGATCGACGAGCTGTACTGGCGTTCGATCGACCGGCCGAAGGTCGCGCACTGGCTCGCGGCCTACGACCTGGTCCGTGGCGTGCTGACTCCGCACCCGGCGTCGAACTGGGCGCGCGGGCTGTCGGACGAGATCCTCTCCGGCGCCCCCAAGGGCTACACCGACGCGGTGCTGGACGACGAGTTCCCGCTGTCGATGTTCTTCGAGGCGCTCGACAAGAAGATGAAGCCCGTGATCGAGTCGACGGTCGGCATCCGCGGTACCGACGACTGATCCAGCCGCCGACTTCTGCGGCCTTTCCGAACTTCTGCGGCCCTTCCGCGCCGGATCGGCCGCAGAAGTTCGCATCATCCGCGAAAGTTGAGCACATGACTGTCACTGATCGCAACATCGTCCTCGCCGGGGCGACCAGCGCGTCCGGCCTCGCCGTCGCGCGGGCCCTGGTCGACGCCGGCGCGCGCGTCGTCGCCACGGGGCGCTCCAGCGAGCGCCTCCAGCCGCTGGCGGATGCCGGGGCCGACATCGAGGTCGCCGATGCGACGTCGCTCGACGACATGACCGCTCTCGCTGCGCGCCTCGGCTCCGTTGACGGCGTGATCTCCCTGGTCGGCGGCTGGCGCGGAGGCGGCGGGCTCGCCGGGCAGTCCGACGACGACTTCCACGCGCTGCTGCCCGCGCTCGAGGCGGTGCGCGCCACGAGCCGCGCCTTCGACGGAGCGCTGCGCGCCGCGGATGCCGGACGCTACGCGATCGTCTCCTCGACGGCGGTCGCTCGACCGCTCGCCGGCGGCGCGAACTACGCGGCGGTGAAGGCCGCGAGTGAGGCGTGGACCCGCGCGGTCGCGCAGGGGTACGCGAAGGCCGCTCGAGATGCCGATGAGCCGCTGCGCGCGGCATCCGTCGTCTTCCGCGCGAAAGCGCTCGATCCGGCGTCACTCGCTCCCGCGGTGCTCGCACTCTGGGACACGGATGCCGCCGAGCTCAACGACCGGATCATCGACCTGGCCTGAGCCGCCCCGGGGGCGTCAGATGGAGCGCTCGGGCAGTTCCGGCGGCAGTCCGCGCACCGGCGCGGGAGCATCGACGCCGCGATCTTCCGGCACGTCGCTCTCGGCATCCGCACCGTCTTCGCCCTCTGCCTCGTCTTCCGGCTTCGGATCGGGCGCCGTGGCGTAGAGCTCGGTGAGGCGACGGTACGAACGGGTGAAGAAGGCCAGCGTCGCCGCCACGACCATGATCAGTCCGGCGAACAGGCAGATCAGGGCGATGCCTCTCGCCTCGCCCTCGCCGAGCAGCCAGCCCCACTGCTGCTGCCCTGCCGAGCTGTCCATGTACGGGATGATCAGGAACTCGGCGATCGGCGCGATGAGGAACGCGGTGATGGGCGCTGCGGCCGCCTCCATCGCCGCCGCCACACCGAAGACGCGCCCCTGCCGTTCGAACGGCACGACCTTCTGGATCACGGTCTGCTCGGCGGCCTCGACCGGCGGCACCAGCGCCATGTACACCCAGATGCCGATGACATAGAGCGGCCACCACTCGCGCAGCATGAAGACCGCACCGAGCAGTCCCATCGCGATCACCACGAGCAGCATCGTGCGCATCGGCTTCTTGCCGAGCCCGAACTTCGCGACCAGTCCGCCGCCGATCAGGAAGCCGGTCGACGCGAAGGCCAGCGCGAAGCCCCACGTCTGCGCGTCGAACAGCGTGAGTCCGTAGGGGTCCATCAGCGCCATGTAGACGCCGCCGATGAGGTTGTTGAACGTCGAGAAGACGATCAGGGCGAACAGGCCGGGCGCGAGCCGGATCGCCTGCACGCTGCCGCGGAAATCGAGCGCGCTCTTGCCGTTCGGATCGGGTTGCGGTGTGCCCTCGGGGATGCGGATGAAGAGCAGGTGCGCGAACGTGACGGCCATCGCCGCGATCGCGATGGCGAGGGTCCACCCCATGCCCAGGAAGCCGATCGAGAGCCCGGAGAAGACGCTCGTGACCAGGAAGGCGATGCCCTGCACGGTGCCGACGAGGCCGTTGGCGTTCACGCGCTTCTCTTCGGGCACGAGCAGGGTCACCGTGGTCGACAGCGCGATGTTGCGCAGCTGCTCGATCACGCCGCCGAACAGGATGAACCCGGAGAACAGCCAGAACCACGGGCCGCCGAGATCGAGCAGCGACGCCTCGCCCTGCCAGACGTACAGAACGCCGGCGATGAGGAAGGCCACGGCCGAGATGACGCTGGAGAGCAGCATGACCGTGTGCTTGCGATGCCGGTCGACGATCGTGCCGAACAGCATCGCGAAGAACGCGACGAACAGCATGTAGACGCCGCCGATGATGCCGGTCGCCAGCACCGACTGCGTCTCGATGTAGACCCAGAACGTGAGGGCGAACCACAGGAAGCTCGTCGTCACGTTGGCGATCAACGTGTTGACGAGGACGTTCGCGAAGGCGGTCTTCGCCGCGGTGCGCTCCATGCCTATGAGGGTAGGGCGACCCTCCGACATCCGTAACCCCCTGAGCACTCCCGAACGCGCGACCGCGCTCGTCCTGGCCGTAGGCTTGTGCGGTGAGCCTTACGCATGACCCCGCGATCCGGGGATTCGCCAGTGACAACTACTCCGGCATCCACCCCGAGGTCCTCGCGGCGATCGCCGCGGCGAACGGGGGCCACCAGGTCGCCTACGGCGAGGACTTCTACACGACACGCCTGCAGGAGGTCTTCCAGGCGCAGTTCGGCGAGGGCGTGCAGGCGTTCCCGGTGTTCAACGGCACCGGCGCCAACGTGACCGGCCTGCAGTCGATGCTCCCCCGTTGGGGTGCGGTCGTCGCGGCCTCGACGGCGCACATCAACGTCGACGAAGGCGGCGCCCCCGAGAAGATCGGCGGGTTCAAGCTGCTCACCGTCCCGACCGACGACGGCAAGCTCACCCCCGACCTCATCGACCGCGAGGCCTGGGGCTGGGGCGACGAGCACCGCGCGCAGCCGCTGGTCGTCTCGATCACGCAGTCCTCCGAACTCGGCACCCTGTACACGGCCGACGAGATCCGCACGATCGCCGATCACGCGCACGAACGCGGCATGAAGCTGCACCTCGACGGCGCACGCCTGTCGAACGCCGCCGCCGCCCTCGATCTGCCGCTGCGGGCGTTCACGCGCGACGCCGGCGTCGACGTGCTCAGCTTCGGCGGCACGAAGAACGGCGCGATGCTCGGCGAGGCCGTGGTCGTGCTGAACCCCTCGGCATCCGATGGTCTCGTCTACTCGCGCAAGTTCAACATGCAGCTCTCCTCGAAGATGCGCTTCGTGTCGGCCCAGCTGATCGCGCTGCTCGAGGGCGACCTGTGGCTGCGCAACGCGCGCCACTCCAACGCGATGGCGGCCCGGCTGCGCACGTCCGTCGAGGCGGGCATCGCCGACGGCTCGATCACCGGCGTCTCGTTCACGCAGCCGACGCAGTCCAACGGCGTCTTCGCGACGCTGCCCGACGGCGTCGCCGACAGCCTGCGCGAGTCGTTCCGCTTCTACGACTGGGATGCCGCGCGCAACGAGGTGCGCTGGATGTGCAGCTTCGACACGGAGGAGTCCGACGTCGACGCCTTCGTCGCGGAGCTGTCTCGCCTCACGACGGCCTGAGCGCACGGCTCATGCGCCCCGAGCCACTCCCGCGGCGCGTCAGGATTCGACGACGCGGGTGAACTCCTCGCGCGTGGTGCGCAGGTGCGCGCGCATCGCGGCATCCGCCGCCTCGGCGTCTCCACGGCGCACCGCCTCGAGGATCTGCTCGTGCGCGTCCCAGCTCGACTCCTTCACGAAGTCGAAGCTGATCAGGTCGACGGGCTCGAACATCCGCACCCTCGCCTCCTCGACCGCGTCGCGCACGAAGGAATTGCCCGACGCCTCGGCGAGCGCGATGTGGAAGTCCGTGTCGGCGATGCGCGAATCCGCCTTGGTGGTCGCCTCGGCGAGGTCGCGCTGGGCCTGCGCCATCGCCTCCAGGTCGTCGTCGCTGCGGCGGACCGCGGCCAGCGCCGCTCCGCCCGATTCGACGATCGCGCGGAACTCGGTGAGTTCGCCGATCTCGCCCGAACGCGTGCGCACCTCTTCGCGGATGAGCCGCGGATCCAGCGCGGCATCCTGCACGATCGCCCCGCCGGACGCACCGCGCGAGATCACGATCTGGCCGCTCCCCTCGAGGATGCGCAGGGCCTGACGCAGCGTCTCCCGCGAGACGCCCAGCTGCTCGGAGAGCCGACGTTCCGGCGGCAGCCGATCGCCGGGCCGGATGCGGCCGAGTGCCATCTCGCGCCGAAGGAACCCGGCGACGGCCTGGTAGCCGGACACGGGCTGCAGCACGGCACGGGAGAAGTCGTGCGGCGCGTCGTCACGCTCGCTCATCCGTACTCCTCCGCTCAGAGGGGGAGCCCTGGGCGATCGGAGCCCACGACCTGCTTCCCCACGAAGAAGTCAAGCACATCGCCGTCTCCGTGCCCGCCCAGCCCACTCGCACCGAAGAAGCTCTGCGCCGATTCGGGCGACATGTCGAGCACGCTGGTGCCGTTGACCTTGACCTCTCCCGCGACGAGCCGGGTGCCGAGGGCCGCCGCAGCCTCCTCGTCGGCGCCGAACACGTACCCGGCGAGCCCCACCTGACCGGTGTTGGCGAGGGCGACGGCATCGTCCTCGTCGGCGTAGCCGCCCACGAGCAGCATCGGTCCGAACACCTCGTCGGCGGGACCCGGGCCGTCGAGCACGGCCACCGTCGGCGCGAAGAACCACCCCTGCGCCGGAATCCGCGAGACGCTCAGCACTTCCGCACCGGCCTGCGCCAGCCGCTCCCGCTGCTCGGCGAGCTCGTCACGGCGCGCGGCGAAGGCGACAGGTCCAACCTCGGTCGCATCGTCGAGGCTCGAGCCGATCCGGCGCCGCCCGAACTCGGCGATCAGCAGTCCCGCGAGCTCGTCGCGGCGCGCCCGGTCGACGAGCACACGTCGGGGCGCCTCGCACCACTGGCCGGAGAGTTTGAGAACTCCGTCGGCCAGGGACTTCGCCGCGGCCTCCAGGTCGGCATCCGCGCGGACGATGGCGGCGTTGTTGGAGCCGAGCTCCAGTTGCAGCCTGGCGAAGCGCGGCGCGGCCGTCGCGGCGATCGCGCGTCCGGTCGGCGTGGATCCCGTCATCGAGATCGCGGCGATCCGCTCATCGGCGACGAGGGCGCGTCCGATCCCCCCGCTGCCCTGCACGAGTCCGACCACCCCGTCGGGGATGCCGGCCGCGTGCACGCCCTCCAGCAGGAGTTGGGCGCTCCACGGCGAGAACGACGAGGGCTTGAGCACGACCGTCGCACCTGCCGCGAGCGCGAACGCCGTCTTCTTGACCGCCATCGCCGAGGGGGCGTTCCACGGCAGGATCAGCGCGGTCGGTCCCCACGGCACGCGGTGCAGTCGCACGCCGCCCTGCGAAGAGGGCAGCTCGCGTGCATCGCCGACCTCCACCGCTCGCCGTGCGGCATCTCGCAGGGTCGCGCCGTTCGCCCCGCCGAACAGCCGTGTGACCGAGATCGGGACACCGCTGTTGAGCGCGTCGAGACGGGCGATCTCCTCGGCGCGGTCGTCGAGCCAGTCGGCGAGGGCGATCAGCCTCTCGGCCCGACGCTCCGGTGCGAGGCCGCGCCAGCGAGCGTCGTCGTGCGCCTCCTGCGCGGCGGTCACGGCGCGCTCGACCTGGTCGAGCGTGCTCGAGGCGGAGGCGGCCAGCGCCTCCCCCGTGTTGGGGTCGTGCAGCCAGGTGCCGTCGTTCTCGGGGCTCTCCTCGGCGGCGCCGCCGATCCAAGTGCGCAGGGCGGGGTAGGTCATGTCAGATCCGATCGAAGTAGCGCTGCAGGTCCCAGTCCGTGACACGGGACATGAACGTCGTCCACTCGTGCTCGAGCAGCACCTGCTGGTGGGAGATGATGTCGGGCGTGAGCAGGTCCTGCACCAGCGCGCTCTCGCCGAACAGGATGCTCGCCTGACGCGGATCCGCGGGCATCGTCCCGTCACCGGGAAGGTCGTAGGCGCTGCCGATCACGGGATCCGCGAGCGCGGTGTCCTTGTCCATGCCGTCGCGCGCCGAGGCGAGCAGCCCGGTGAGGGTGAAGTACGGGTTCGTGTCGGCACCGGGCAGCCGGAACTCGAAGCGCAGCGCCTTCGGCGAGTGTCCCACCACGCGCACCGTCGTGGTGCGGTTGTCGAAGCCCCAGGTGCGTCCGCTCCCCGCGACGTCTGAGGAGTTGCTGCGGCGGTACGCGTTGACGGTCGGGGCGTACCAGGCCATCAGGGCCGGAGCGTGTTCGAGCGCGCCGGCGATCGCCGCCCGCATGCGCCCGCTGAGGTGATCGGCGGCCGACTCGTCCCAGAACACCGCCGTGCCCTCGTCGTCCACGAACGACACGTGGACATGGCAGGACGACCCCGGCTGGTCGTTGAGCGGGCGGGCCATGAAGGTCGCGGACATGCCGGCGCGCGCCGCGGTGTCGCGCACGGCCAGCTTGTAGAGCGCATGACGGTCGGCCATCTCCAGAGGATCCCCGTACTCGAACGTCATCTCCCACTGGCCGAGTCCCCACTCGCTCTGCGCCGTCTCGACGAGGATGCCGCTGGCACGGAGGTCGGAGCGCAGCTTCTGGAAGAACGGCTCGTAGAGGTTCCCCTCGTGGATCATGAAGTCCGACGGGGTGAGCGTCGTCGGATCCAGGTCGCGGAATCCCGCACGGCGCAGCGCGCGCGGTTCGTTGCGGAAGAGGTAGAACTCGAGCTCCGTGCCGGCGAGCGGCGTCAGGCCCCTCTCCCGGAGCCGCGCGAGCTCCTGCTTCAGGAGCACGCGGGGCGAGATCGGCATCGGCTCGTGCGAGTGCACGTCGACCGGGTCGGCGAGGCAGATGGCCACGCCATCGAGCCACGCCGCGGGGCGGAGGGTCTCGAGGTCGGGGATGAGCGTGACGTCGGGCACGCCGTTGTGCATGCCGCAGAGGGCGAACCGGTTGGCGTCGATCAGCTCGAGGCCCTGCTCGATGTCCCACGACCACGCGCACGTGCAGATGTCGACGCCGTTCTCCACCACGCGGCCGAATCCTTCGACGGGGATGCGCCGGCCGACGAGACGGCCCTGCATGTCGGGCGTCGCGACGATCACCGTGCGGATGCCGGCGGCCTCGAGCTCGTCCGGTGCGAGGCGTACGTCGTCGATCATCGTGTCAGCCACCCTCCGTCGACAGGCAGCTGGATGCCGTCGATCCAGGACGCCTCGTCGCTGAGCAGCCAGGATACGGCCGACGCGATGTCGGCGGGGAGCCCGACCCTGGGCACGAGGAGGCGCTGCTTCATGAACTCCAGCGCCTCGTCACTCGTCACGCTCTCGTAGTCGAAGAAGTCGGTGGCGATGGGGCCCGGCGCGACGCAGTTGACGCGGATGTTCTTCGCGGCGAGCTCCACGGCCAGCGCTTTGGTGAGCATGGGCACTCCGCCCTTGCTCGCGTTGTAGTGCGGCTGCGCGGTGCCGGTGCTCGTCACGACCACGAGAGCCTCGACCGTGGAGAGGTTCACGATCGCGCCGCCGCCGGACTCGGCGATGAGCGGGGCGACCTCCTGTGCGACGAGGAACTGGCCTTTGAGGTTGATGTCGAAGACGAAGTCCCATGCCTCTTCGGTGAGGGTCTCGAACGAGTGCTCCGTGACGACGCCGGCGTTGTTGATCAGCAGGTGGAGCGCACCCCATTCCTCGCGGGCGCGCTCGACGGCGGCGCGGATCTGTTCCCGCGAACGCACGTCGACGACGGCTGCGACAGCGGTGCCGCCGGCCTCCTCGATGAGACGCACGGTCTCGGCCGCCCCCTCTGCCGAGACGTCGGTCACGAGAACCCGGGCACCCTCGCTCGCGAGACGGCGAGCCGTCTCGCGTCCGATCCCGGAGCCTGCGCCGGTGATGAAGGCGTTCTTGTCTGCGTGTCGCATTCTCTTCTCCTTGTTCGGTGACGCCTAGGCGACGTTCTGCGTTGCGGACGCGACGCCGAGCGTCGCGCGGGCGGCTGCCTGATCGACCAGCCAGCCGAAGATCGGATCGGTCTCGAAGACCTCGGGGTGCCACTGCACCCCGACGACGGGGAGGCCCTCGAGCTCGATGGCCTCGACGATGCCGTCGGGAGCCCAGCCGGTGACCACGATCCCGCGGCCCGGCACGTCGACCGCCTGATGGTGGAACGAGTTGACGCGCGTCGTCTCGCCGTAGAGGGCGTGCGCGACGCTGCCCGCCGCGGTGCGCACGTCGTGCACGAGATGCGCGCGCGGGTAGGCGTATGAGCCGTGCGACTCGCCTTCACCGTGCGCCAGGTGCGGGTGGAGCGTGCCGCCGCGCACCACGTTGAGGAGCTGTGCGCCCCGGCAGACGCCGAGCAGCGGAACCGCCCCGTCGATCGCGGCCTCGATCAGTCCGGCCTCGAACTCGTCGCGCTGCGGGTCGACCAGAGGCGTGAAGGGCCCCGGCGTGCGACCGTAGCGGCGCGGGTCCACGTCGTCGCCGCCGACGATCACGACGCCGTCGAGGCGTTCGACGAGCTCCGCCGGAGCCGCATCCATCGGCAGGTGCACCGGCAGGCCGCCGGCGCGGAGGACGGATGTCGAATACTCGCTGAGATACGCCTCCAGGGGTGCGTCGGCGAAGCCGTGCGGTGCGCCGATCGCGGCGCCGCGCAGGCGCCGTCCGGAGATGCCGATCAGTGGTCGGGTCAGGGCGGAGGTGCCGATGATGTCCATCCTTCGTCTGCGGTGGGCGGGGGTCAGGCGTTCTCGTCGAAGCGGCGCATGATCTGCGCGTACGCCTCCGGTGCCCTCGCGCGCATGACGGCGGCCTGCACGAGGCCGATCACGGGAGCGAGCACGACGACGGCGACCAGCGTGATGCTGATCGGCCCCCAGGCGGGGTTCCCCTCCGCATCGACGTCGCTCACCAGCAGCGGGAAGTTCGCGGCGATGAGCACGGCGGAGACCGCGAGCCCGAGGAAGCCGAGCGCGGGAGCGATCACGGTGTGCCAGGGGCTCCGCAGCAGGCGCGTGCGGGCGAAGTACACGACGACCGCGAGGCAGGTGACCGCCATGAGGATGACGATCGCGAGGGTGCCGATACCGGCGAACCAGGCGAAGATGTTCTCCGGCGCGAAGCCGATCAGCGCGAGCACGATGATCGCGAGTCCGGAGGTCGCCACCTGCACGATCGAGGCCACGTGCGGCGAGCCGTGGCGCGGGTGGACCGCGCCGACGCGGTGCGGCAGCACGCGGGCGTTCGCCATCGCATGGTGGTAGCGGGTCAGCACGTTGTGCAGCGACAGGACCGCGGCGAACATGCTCCCGAGGAACAGCACGGCGACGGCGATCGAGCCGATCGGGCCCAGGTACTGCTCGGTCACGCGGGCGATCAGCGTGGTCGGGTCGGCGGCCGCCTCGTCGACGATCGCGCCTTCGCCGACGCCGACCACGATCGCCCAGGCGGCGAACGCGTAGAACACGCCGATGACGATGGCCGATGCGTAGGTGGCGCGCGGGATCGTGCGCTCCGGTGTGCGTACCTCGTCACGGTAGACGACCGTCGACTCGAACCCGATGAAGCTCGCGATCGCGAACATGAGACCGAGGGCGGGGGCGCCGGAGAGCACGTTCTCGAGCAGGAACGAGCCGTAGGTCACGCCGTCCGCTCCCCCGGTGACCAGGATCACGACGCCCAGCAGCACGACGATGCCGATCTCGGCGAGCAGCACGATGACCAGCACGCGGGAGCTGAGCTCGATCTGCCGGAAGCCGAGGGCGCCGACGATCGCGACGGTGGCGAGGGTGAGCAGCCACCACGGGATCTCGGGACCGCCCAGGAGCACGATGCTCGAGCTGATGGTCGCACCCAGGTAGGAGAACACCGCGATCTGCACGGTCGTGTAGCAGATCAGAGCGAGGTACGCCGTGGCCAGCCCCGGGGTGCGACCGAGCCCGTGCGTGGCGAAGACGAAGAAGGATCCGGCCTTGGGGAGGTAGCGGCTCATCGCGGTGAGCCCCACCGAGAAGAGCAGCAGGATCACGGTGGCCACGAGGAACATGACCGGGAAGCCGATGCCGTTCCCCACGAGGTAGCCGATCGGCACGAGGCCGCCGACCACCGTGAGCGGAGCCGCCGCGGCGATCACCATGAAGGTGACCGAGACCGCCCCGAGGTTTCCGCGGAGGTTGCGGTCCTGTTCTGCTCCTGCACTGCGCGACGTCGTTGTCGAAGCATCCATGCGAACATCCTTTGCCGATTGGACTAATGGTCTACTTTCTAGCCCATTAGTTCAGCCAACGCAAGAGTCGCCTGTGGAGCGGGGTCTCTCGACATCCTTCGAGAGACCCGTCCAGAGCCACGTCCAGAGGCATGGATGCCGGCGCCGCGGCGCCGGTCGGGAATCGCTAGCGCAGCAGTCCGAGGTTCGCGAGGGCCAGGCGGATGAGCGTGCCGCGGCCGCCCTCCATCTCGGCGGCGACCGCGTCGGATGCGGCGGCCTCGGGCGGGAACCAGGTCACCTCGAGCGCGTCCTGCCGAGGTTCGCAGGTGCCCGTCACCGGCACCACGAACGCCAGCGACACCGCGTGCTGGCGGTCGTCGTGGTAGGCGCTGAGACCAGGCATCGGGAAGTACTCGGCCACCGTGAACGGCAGCGGCTGCGGTGGCAGCAGCGGGAACGCCATCGGTCCGAGGTCGTTCTCGACGTGGCGGAAGAGGGCGTCGCGGATGGTCTCGCCGAAGCGGACGCGACCCGACACGATCGTGCGGGTCATCTCACCCATCGGCGTGGACCGCAGCAGGATGCCGACCTCGGTGACCTGGCCGGACCCGTCGGTGCGCACCGGGATCGCCTCGACGTAGAGCATCGGCAGATGCCGCCGCGCCTCTTCGAGCTCGATGTCGCTCAGCCACCCGGGATTCGAGCCGGGCGCCGAGGGATTCGCATCGCGGAACGCGCCGAGACCGTCGTCTTCGGGTTCCGGGTCGGGATCAGGTGTACGGACGGACATGTGTCCTTTCTACCAGCCGCGCCTGACCGTCCGGGGTCGACGTGTCGGCATCCGCTGGCAGGATATCGGTGTGAGCGAGAACCTGACGATCGACGATGCGGCAACCAGATGGTCGTCCACCGACAGAGGACGGATGCCGCTGCTCGTGCTGCTGCACGGCTACGGCGCCGACGAGCACGACCTGTTCGGCCTGGTCCCCTACCTTCCCGAGGGCATCGCCGTGGCATCCGTCGCCGCCCCGCTGGCACCGCCGTGGCCGATGCCGGGGCGCTCCTGGTACCCGATCGAGGGTCTCGACGGCCGCAGCCCCGACGCGGTGACCGGCGCCGCCGACTCCTTCCTCCGCTGGCTCGATGCCGCGGCCGGTGAGGCGCCGTCGATCGCGCTGCTCGGCTTCTCCCAGGGTGCGGCGGTCGCCCTCCAGGCCCTCCGCCTCGCTCCCGAGCGCTTCGGGGCGGTCGTCGCGCTGAGCGGGTACGCGTCGCCCGGCGATCTGCCTCGTGACGAGGAACTGCGCGAGCTCCGGCCTGCCGTCTTCTGGGGCCGCGGCACGAACGACGACGTCATCCCTCCCGCGCTGATCGACCACACGGCGCAGTGGCTGCCCGACCATTCCGAGCTCTCCGGCCGGGTCTACACGGGCCTCACGCACAGCATCTCCGAAGAGGAGCTCGCCGATGTGCGGCTGTTCCTCACGAAGTGGCTCGAGGGGATCGAGAAGGGCTGACCCCGCGACACGCCCGGGGTTGCGCGTCGCGACACGCCCGGGTATCGTCGATGCGTCCTGTCCGCCGTGTCTGGAAGTCCTTTGATCTGATCCGTCGCCTCCGCGCTCCTCTTTCCGCGCGCTGACCCGACGATCGCCGACTCCACGGCAGACCCCGCCTCCGCTCCGACCCCTCATGGCTCGTGACCGAGGTCCCGGTGTCAGTGCACCCTCGCACTCGACAGGAGACACCCCATGTCACAACCCACCCTTCACGCGTCGGTCATTCTCGACCGGCTCACCTTCACCTGGCCGGACGGCTCCACCGCGCTCGACGGCCTCTCCGGGGCGTTCGGCTCCGGTCGCACCGGCCTCGTCGGACGCAACGGCGCCGGCAAGTCCACGCTGCTGCGCCTGATGGCCGGCGAACTCGAACCGACGTCCGGGTTCGTCGCGGCATCCGGCGAGGTCGCGTACCTGCCGCAGCAGCTGACGCTCGACGTCGATCGCCGCGTCGCAGAGCTCCTCGGCGTGTCCGAGGCGCTCGACGCGGTGCGCGCGATCAGCGCCGGCGACGTCGACCCGGCGCAGTTCGACGCGGTCGGCGACGACTGGGACATCGAGGCGCGCGCCGAGGCGTCGCTCGCGGAGGCCGGGCTCGCCCCGGACTTCCTCGACCGCACAGTCGGCGCGCTCTCCGGCGGCGAGGCCGTCCTGGTCGCGATCGCCGGCATCCGCCTGCGTCGTGCGCCGATCACGCTCCTCGACGAGCCGACCAACAACCTCGACCGCGACGCCAGGGCGAAGCTGGGTGCGATGGTGCAGGCCTGGAAGGGCACGCTCATCGTCGTCAGTCACGACCTGTCCCTGCTCGAGCTCATGGACGACACCGCCGAGCTGTACGCGCAGACGCTGAGCGTCTTCGGAGGCCCGTACTCCGAGTGGCGTGCCTGGCTGGACGCCGAGCAGGATGCCGCGAAGCAGGCCGAGGCCACCGCCGCGCAGGCGTTCCGCAAGGAGAAGCGTCAGCGCATCGAGGCCGAGATCAAGCTCTCGCATCGGGCGCGGACGGCCAGGAAGGCCGAGCTCGAGAAGCGGGTCCCGAAGATCATCGCGCACGGTCGCAGGATGGAGGCCGAGGTGTCGGCGGGCAAGCTGCGCACCGAGGTCGGCGCGAAGGAGGATGCCGCACGAGCGAGCCTCGACGAAGCCGGACGCCGCGTGCGCTCGGACGCGTCGATGAAGATCGAGCTGCCGGATCCGCAGGTCTCCCGCTCGCGACGCATCGCGATGCTCGGCGACGACGAGCGGGCCTGGGTGCTCCAGGGTCCCGAGCGCGTCGCGCTGGTCGGGCGGAACGGAGCGGGCAAGACGACTCTGCTGGAGCGTCTGGTGCGCGGTTCCTCCGGACCGACGGTCGGATCGACGCTCGTCGCCGAGGCCCTCACCGACCGGATCGGCTACCTGCCGCAGCGGATCGACGGCCTGGACGCCGAACGCTCGGTGTTCGAGAACATCGCGGATGCCGCCCCGCAGGTTCCGGAGAAGGAGCTGCGCAACCGGCTCGCCCGGTTCCTCATCCGCGGGGCGACGGCTGATCGTCCGGTGTCGGCGCTCTCCGGCGGCGAGCGGTTCCGCGTCGCTCTGGCGAAGCTGCTGCTCTCGGATCCGCCACCGCACCTCGTGGTGCTGGACGAACCGACGAACAACCTCGACATCGACACGGTCGACCAGCTGGTCGAGGCGCTCCGCGCGTATCGCGGAGCCGTGCTCGTCGTGAGCCACGACGACGCGTTCCTGGCACGGCTCGACCTCGATCTCACTCTCGAGATCGACGCCGAGGGCTCGCTGCGGGAGCTCTAGCGCAGCGGAGCCACCCACCAGGGCACGACGCCGACGGCGACCTCGCGCAGGGCACCGTCCTCTTCGAGCACGAGCAGGGTGTTCGGGAACCAGGAATCGGGGGCGGCGGCGATCACCGCCGTCGTCCCCGATGGTCCCGTCATCGCGCGGACGGCATCCGTCTGCATCTCGACCGTGTCGACGAGGCGGCCGGTCGCGATCTCGACGCTGCTGAGCAGGGTGCGGTCGGCGTTCACCGATTCGCGGTGCTGCACGAGCAGGAATCCGCTGCCGGATGCCGCGGGCGCGAGAACGGTCTCTCCGGTCATCCGGCTCGCCGCTTCGAGCAGAGCCTCGATGTCGTCGGCGTCGATCCCGGTGAAATCGCCCTCCAGGAACTGGCCGCTGTCGAGCATGAGGCCGAGCTGCGGCTCCAGGCCGGACGCCGGGAGGATCTCGGCGTCGACGAGGTCGGTGCGGCTCACCGTCGTCCGATCGGGCGAGGAGATCACGAGCGCGTCGCGTCCGACCGCCTCGGAGACCGGCTCGATGGCGAACGTCGTGCCATCCGGTGCGATCGCGGTGTCGACGAGCCGCGTGAGCGTGCTCGTGTCGAGGAACGCCGACGCGCTCAACGTGCCCTGCCAGCGGCTCGCCACCGCGGCATCCGCCGGCTGCGCCTCGAGCGAACCCAGTGGGATCTGCACGAATCCTCCGGTCGCGGCGAGCGCGACCACCGCGTTCGCCTCGGAGTCGTAGCCGTAGGCGGATGCCGAGAGCACGGCATCCGCACCGAGCCCGGCGATGCCGGTGCCCTGCGCCTCGATCGCACCGGTCGCCGCGTCGAGGATGACGAGACCGTCGTCGGTGCCGACGTAGACCCGCGACGAGTCGCCGGCCAGGGCGATCGCCTCGTTCGCGAGGTCCTCGTTCAGCCGCTGGTCCCACAGGGCCTTGCCGTCCGTGAGGCGGATCGCCGTCGCCCTGGTCTGGAAGAGCGGCTCGAACATACCGGGGCGCGACGTGTCGGCGTAGACGACGACCGCCACGTCCTGCTCGTCGATGCTGACGATCGCCGAACCCGGCAGGATCTCGACATCGCGAGTCGGCGGTGTGAGGATCCACGTCGCGAGGAAGATCCCTCCTCCGACGATCACCGGCGCGAGGAAGAAGCCGAGGAAGCGCATCCGGATGCGCCGGCGCACCTTGCGCGGATCCCGCGGCCCTCGCGTCGGAGGCGACGTCGACTGCAGCGGCAGGACCGTCGTGCCGTTCAGCACGTACCCTCGCGTCTCGTTGATGTTCATGCCGCCAGGATCGCGCGACCGTGAGATCTCCCGATCACGGGTTCCCCGGCTCGCACTCGACCTCATCCACCCTCTATAGGCTGGCGGCATGAGTGCGCCTGCCGAGCTCACACCTGCGAGCCCCGACGTCGTCGCGGTGGCGGCGCTGTATCCACGTGCGCAGGTGATCGCCCAGGCGTGGCAGGAGCTCGGCGATGGCGTCGCCCCGTTCAGCAACGGCTCGGGCCGTCCGCTGGCGCGCACGATGAAGCTGATCCTCGACCCGCTGGTGATCCGGCCGGTGCAGAATCCCGGATTGGCCGGAGGCGCCTTGACCGCGGCGGCGGCCGATGAGCTCCGTGACCGCATCCGGTCGGCGCGCGACGAGCTCGCCGCGGCATCCGCCTGGTTCCTGGAGCTGAAGGCCGCCCGCAGGCGCCTGCGCATCACCGACGGCAACCCCCAGGAGAAGTACTTCCAGCGGTGCTACGAGCTGGCCCGTCTCGCGGGAGCGCCGAGCGCCGATGCGGATGCCGTGGCGACCGAGGTCGTGTCCGAGATCGCGCGGGCCTCCGGCGACTCGCTGCTCGCCCAGGTGCGGCTGCTGCTGCACGACGACGAGCAGTCCGCGCGTCTGGACGCCGAGCTCGCGGGTGCCTGGCTGCGACGGGAGTCCCGCGTCGCGGGGACGCCGCCGTCTCACGACGCGATCGCCGATGCGCTCGAGGCCTGCACGCAGGCCGGCCCCGGACTCGCCTTCGCCGCCCTCGTGGAGACGGATGCCGGCACCGCGGCCGCATCCTCCCTCGACGATGACGGCGCCGCCCGTGCGCTGGGGCTGACGCTCGACGCGGTGCCCGGGCCGCCGGCGCTGGGCGGGACGGCGTCGAAGCGCGACCTGCCGCTGCCGTTCGACCGGTCGATCTTCGAGCGGCTGTTCGCGGCGCTCTCCGGCGGCGCGGCACCCGACCTCGGCGTGGACGCCCATTGCCTCGTCGAGGAGGAGATCCTCCGCTCGGCACGGGGCTGGGAGCTCGGCGAGGAGGAGAGCCGCGTCGCGCTGGTCCTCGGCGTCGAGGCGAGCCGCGCGCTCGACGCGTCGGAGGCGGGCATCGACTCCCGGCATCCGACGGCGGCTCATCGACAGCTGGCCGCCCGCTGGCGGCGCGAAGCGTACGTCCGCCGGGCGTTGCGGCTTCCGGTGGAGCTCAGCGGGGTTCCGGCATCCGTCGTCTCGGACGTCCGCGACGTGCGCCGCGGATATCTGCGGCGGCTCTGGGTGCGCCTGCACGGCCGCGAGCTGCGGGAGCAGACGATCACCGCCGACGACCTCTGGGATCTGCTCGATGGGGTGCTGCGCTCGGTCGTGATGGATCAGCGCCAGCGGCTGAAGATGGCGATGGGCCGCGGCGCGCGGGAGTCCGCAGGATCGGAGGCCGCATGAGCACGCTGATCCGGGTGCGAGACGGCGTCGCGCACATCTCCACGGGCCTCGGCACTCCGCAGGGTGCGCCGTTCCTGACCGCGATCGTCGAGGCTTCGGGCGCGCTGCTGCACTGGGATCCGACGGCGGGCGTCGCGTCTCCCGACGCCGACATCGACGACGTCGCGGCCGCGTCGGGCTGGCTCGCCGACATCTACGGGGCGGCCGTCTCCGATGCCGTGCGGGCGGGCGGCGACGCCGCCGCCGTCGACGTCGATCCGGATGACCCGCGACTCGTCGACGCCGTGCTCCGACTCGGGCACCTGGCGTGGGCGAGGGCCTGGTGGCCGGCGGGTGCGCGCATCCCGGCGCTCGATCCCGCGCTGCTCGCGGCCGAGGTCGCCGTGGCGAGCCACACGGTCTCGCATCTCCTCGACGATGACGACGCCGTCGAGCGTGCGCTGCAGGATGCGGCGGATGCCGGCACTGCCCTCGCCGCCCTCTCCGAGGTGCTCGCGGCCGAAGGTGCGGAGCTGTCCGGCGCGCTGGCCGAGCTGGCCGATGACCACGGCGTCGACCTGCTGCCCGCGACGACGAGGCGCGCGGAGTGGGCCCTCGCCGCCGGGGGCGCGGGACCTTCCCCTGCGGGGATCGAGGTCGCGTCCGGGACCGCGCCGATCCGGTGGACGGACGTTCCGGCGCAGACGGTGGATGCCGAGGGCGAAGCTCGCTGGTCGCTCCGACAGCGGGGCGGCGGCACGACCCTGCGTGTGGAGGTCCCGGCTGTCGATCGTGCGACGACCGAGTCGCTGCGGGCGCGGTTCGGTCCGGGCGACACCGCTGTGGAGGTCGCGCTCGCGCGGGTGGCCGACCGGTTCGAGGGCGAGGCCGTGGTCGTGGCATCCCTCGTCTTCCTCCCCGCGCACGAACGCACGCTCTGGGTGCGCGATCCCGTGCTGGCGCCGTCGCCCGGTGCCCCCGAGAGCGCCGACGACCGGGAGCGCACCCTGCAGTTCGCGACGCTCCGCCTGCACGCGCCGCACGCCTCGCTCGCCGAGCGGGCCGCCGGAGCAGCGCGGTGACCGACCCCGCGACCGGCCCGGAGCAGCGCCCGCCGAGCGCCGTGCGCGGACGGATCCCTGCGACCGCCCGCTGGCGGGGCGGCCGCGACATCAACAACGAGGCCGCGATGATGCTGCACACCGGGCGCATCGACGAGGCCATGGGGAGGCTGCGGCAGGCGGTCGCGCTGACCCGCGTGCCCGACGTCGACGGCGAGGGGCTCGACCTGCGTGCCAGGGCCCTGCTCAACCTCGCCGCCGGGCACGAGTTCACCGGCGACCTCGTCGAAGCGCTCCGCGTCACCGACGAGGGACTCGATGCGGCATCCGCGGCGATCGCCCTGATCGGCGACGAACGCGCGACCCGCACCGTGCAGATCAACGGGATGCTGGCGCGCGCGCAGACCCTGACGCTCATGGACCGGCTCGACGACGCACTCGCCGGCATCGCCGACGCCGAGCACCGGCTCGGGAAAGCCTCCGACATCGATCAGCGCGAACTGCTCGCCTTCGCCGTGCACAACGCGCGGACCGCGGTGCTGATCATGACCGGGCGCCTGCAGGAGGCAGAGGACGAGGCGCAGCGCGGCCTGGCGATCGCCGTCACGGTCGGTCCGGAACTGTCCGGCCACGCCTATGCGAACCTCGGCGTGATCGCGCAGCGCACCGGCGACGCCGCCGCCGCCCGGGAGTATCTGCAGCTCGCCCAGCAGGCGCAGGCGCTCGGCGGAGATGCCACCAGTCGACAGCTCGCGGTCGAGAACCTCGCGCGCGCGGCGATGCAGGAAGGACGGCATCGTGAGGCCGAGGCCGGCTTCCGCGAAGCCGCCGAACTCGCCGACCAGATCGGGCTGAAGACCCGTCTCGCCGCGAGCCGCACGGGCCTCGCCGCCGCGCTCCTGCAGTCCGGCCGCGCCGGGGCCGCGGCGAAGACCCTACGCATCCTCCTGGCCGACCTCGATCAGGATGCCGCCGTGCACGAGCGCCTCGAAGCACAGGCCTTCCTGGGCGACGCCGAGTCGGCGCGGCACCGCTACCCCGCCGCCGACGAGGCCTACCGGGCGGCTCTCGACCTCGCGCGCTCCCCGGGCGAGCGGGCGAGGGTGAACCTGCGGCGCGCCGAGATGCACGCCGAGTGGGCGGCCATGTCGATCACCTCGCGCTCGCGGATGCAGCGGCTGGAGAAGGCCAGAGACCTCGCGGTCCCCGTGCTGCTCGTCACCGAGGCGCTCCGCGACGGCTTCGCACCCGGCGGCACCCGCGAGCGCTGGAGTCTGCAGGTCGCGGCCCCCGCGCGCGAGCTGGCTTTCCGGCTCGCCCGCACTCTCGGCGACGCGACCCTGCTGTTCGAGCTCGTGGAGAACGCGGCGGCCGCGGTCACGCTGCAGGCTGTCGCCGATTCCCTCGGCGCCGAACCTGCCGTCGGTGCGCTGCTGCCGTTCGAGGCGCCCGCGGCCCGCGCCGATCACACGGAGTCGGGTGCCGATCTCGATGAACTGCCGGCCGCAGCCGCCGGGCTCGGAGGGGGCGCGTCGACGACGGCATCCGTCCGCTTCACGGCACCGCCGCGTGTGGTCGCGATACCCGGGGCGGCCCCCGTGCTCGACGGCTGGATCACGGCGGCGGAGGCCGAGTACGGGATGACCCTGCGCTCATCTGCGGTGGTGGCGTCGTGGTGAGCGGCGGCAACTGGCGTGACGTCCCGCAGCTCGGCGCACCGATGCCGGTGGCGCAGACCGATGGCGACGCCGTGCTGCGGGATCTGCCGGACGGCGTCCGCCCGACCGCACGACTGCGCTACATCGACGCCGACGACCTCATCGTGAGCTGGGTGTGGGAGCATCAGCGCAGCTCGCCCCGGATGACGATCGTCCCGCGCGCGCAGGTCACGCCCGTGCTCGACGAACTCGCACGGGCCCTGCCGTCTCCGTTGCCCGGAGAGACGGGGCTGCAGGCGCTGCAGCGCGCCCTCACCGACGGGGTGCTGTTCGATCTCGAGCGCGAGCAGCATCTCGCCGCGCTGCTGACGTCCGTGCTGGTGCCGCAGTGGCTGGGCTCCGAGCTGAACACGCTCGAGCAGGCCGGCCTGCGGCCGCACCTGCGCGTGCAGCTGTCGCCGTCGACCGCCCAGGTGCCGTGGGAGCTGCTGAGCACCTCGGGCGTGGAGCGGGCCATCGACATGGCCGACGTCTCGGTGCTGCTGCCCGCGACCCTGCGGAACGATCCGTCGCGGGCGGTGTCTCCGTGGTCGGCGTCGTCGCCCGCGGTCGCCGTGCTGGATCCCGTGGTCCCCGGATTCTCCGCAACCGGCGAGCTGGGGAGCGTGCTCGGGCCCGTCGGTGCCGACTCACCTCTGGCGACGGCGATCGCCGACCTCGGACCGCGACGGATGCCGGCCGGCGAAGCCTTCCGTCGATCGGACATCGGTCGGCTCGCCCTGGCGGAGGCTCTCACCGACGCCGGAAGGCTCCTCTACGTCGGCCACGTCACGGCCTCGACGCACGCGCTGGACGCGCGCCTCCACCTGTCGGACGGAGCGGATGCGCCCGGCACGACCCCGCCCGTCGGTGCGCACCGCCCGTACTCCGCCGCCGAGATCGCCCTGGGCGGCGGGGGCCTGTCGCCCCTCCGTGCGCCGAACCGGGTCGCGCTGATCGCGTGCGACTCGGGGACGGACCTGCGCTTCGCCGAGCCGACCGGACTCGTGGCGGCCTTCCTGCACCGCGGCGCCGAGTTCGTCACCGCCACGCGCTGGACACTGCCGACCGAGGCGGGGCTGCGTCGTCTCGTGCCCGGACTCGACGATCGGGCCGAGGAGATGCTGACGGCGGCGATCGTCACCGTGAACGCGGCACACGAGTCGGATGACCCCATCAGCGCACTGGGCACGTGGCAACGCGAACAGCGGGAGCTGTGGACCTCGACCGGGGATCCGCGTCACTCGCCGATCATGTGGGCCGCCTTCGCGACCGCGTGGGCACCGGCGCGGGTACAGCTCTGACGGCGCCGGTCACAGACGCTTCGATCTCATCGCCCTCGTGTGCGCGAGTGCGGGGTCGGCCGCGAGCAGCTCGTACTGCGCGGATTCACGCGGCACCAGAGCCACCCGGCCCTCGGCGTCGTGATGGGTGCCCCACCCGTAGCGCTTGCCGAGGGGCGAGGAGCGCAGGCAGGGCTGCCCCTTCGAGAAGAACTCCTCGCGGGCCGCCGCATCGTCGACCGCGATGCCCCGCCGGAGCGCATACGTCTCGAAGATGACGTCGTCGGAGGTGCGGCGGTACGGCTCTTCCGCGATCAGGCGGTGATGCAGGGCGGCGATCGACGGCGACTCCGCCACGGGCGGCTCTTCCGCGTGGTCGGTCGGACAGTCCTCTGCGACCTCGATGAAGGTCTCGCGATAGTTCGTCGTGTGCGTCGCCATGGCCTCAGCATCGCGCACAGGTCGGACATCCGTCGAGCACTCCGTCAATCCCGCCCCGATGTCGGTGGTCTCGGGGAAGATGGACGGATGGGGGATGTGCTCGAGCGCTTCACTCCGGCCACGCAGGACTGGTTCCGGGGGGCGTTCCCCGCGCCCACCCCCGCCCAGGCCGGCGCCTGGGATGCGATCTCCGCGGGCAAGCACGCGCTCGTCGTCGCGCCGACCGGATCGGGCAAGACCCTGTCGGCGTTCCTCTGGGCGATCGACAGCGTCTTCCGCGAGCGCCTCGAGACCCACGACGACAAACCCAAGAAGGATGCGTCGCGCACCCGCATCCTCTACATCTCGCCGCTGAAGGCGCTCGGCGTCGACGTCGAGCGCAACCTCCGCTCGCCGCTGATCGGCATTGGCCAGTCCGCGCGACGCCTCGGCCTGGCCGCTCCCTCGGTCACGGTCGGCGTGCGGTCGGGCGACACCACGTCGAGCGACCGTCGCAAGCTCGTCTCCGACCCGCCCGACATCCTCATCACGACTCCCGAGTCGCTGTACCTGATGCTCACGAGCCGCGCCGGCGAGACCCTGCGCGACGTGCACACCGTGATCATCGACGAGGTGCACGCCGTCGCCGCGACGAAGCGCGGCGCTCATCTCGCGGTGAGCCTGGAGCGGCTCGACGCCCTCCGCGCCTCGCACGGCAACGAGACCGCCGCCCAGCGCATCGGCCTGTCGGCGACCGTGCGGCCGATCGACGAGGTCGCGCGTTTCCTCGGCGGTTCCGCGCCGGTCGACATCGTCGCTCCCCCAGCATCCAAGACGTTCGAGCTCTCCGTCGTCGTGCCGATGGACGACATGACCAATCCCCCGCCGCCGCCCGGCGCGCCGGCTCAGTCCGACGACCCTGCCGACGCGGAGTACTCCGAGGTCACCGGTTCCGTCTGGCCGCACGTCGAAGAGGCGATCGTCGACCGCATCCTCGAGAACAACTCGACCATCGTGTTCTCGAACTCCCGCCGACTGGCGGAGCGACTGACCGGGCGCCTCAACGAGATCTACTCCGAGCGCATCGGCGCAGCCCTCCCCGCCGCCGTCGGATCACCCGCCGCGATGATGGCCCAGGCCGGCGCGACAGCCGGCGCAGACCCCGTTCTCGCGAAGGCGCACCACGGCTCGGTCTCGAAAGAGCAGCGCGCACAGGTCGAAGAAGAGCTGAAGTCGGGCGTCCTGCGCTGCGTCGTGGCGACCAGCAGCCTCGAGCTCGGCATCGACATGGGTGCCGTCGACCTCGTGATCCAGGTCGAAGCCCCGCCGTCCGCGGCATCCGGTCTGCAGCGTGTCGGCCGTGCCGGCCACCAGGTCGGCGAGATCAGCCGCGCCGCCCTCTTCCCCAAGCACCGCGGCGACGTGCTGCACACCGCGATCGTCACCGAGCGCATGCTGGCGGGGCGGATCGAGGCGATCCAGGTGCCGCGCAATCCGCTCGACATCCTCGCCCAGCAGACCGTCGCGGCGAGCGCGCTCGGCGCGATCAGCGTCGAGGAGTGGTTCGAGACGGTCCGCCGCTCGGCACCCTTCCAGTCGCTGCCGCGCTCCGCCTACGAGGCGACGCTCGATCTGCTCGCCGGTCGCTTCCCGTCCGACGAGTTCGCCGAGCTCCGGCCGCGCCTCGTCTGGGACCGCGACGCCGGCACGCTCACCGGCCGCCCGGGCGCCCAGCGCATCGCCGTCACCAGCGGCGGCACGATCCCCGACCGCGGACTCTTCGGCGTCTTCGTCGCGGGCGAGGGCGCAGGCCGGCGCGTCGGCGAGCTCGACGAGGAGATGGTCTACGAGTCGCGCGTCGGCGACGTCTTCACCCTCGGCACCACCAGCTGGCGGATCGCTGAGATCACCCACGACCGGGTCAACGTGATCCCCGCCTACGGACAGCCGGGCAAGGTGCCGTTCTGGCACGGCGACGGCATCGGACGACCGTTCGAGCTCGGCGAGGCCCTCGGCAAATTCTCGCGCGAAGTCGCCGCCGCCACCCCCGAGAAGGCGGCGCAGCGTCTCATCGAGGCCGGGCTCGACGAGCAGGCGCGGGGCAACCTGATGGCCCACCTCACCGAGCAGCGCGAGGCCACGGGCACCCTGCCGACCGATCGCACCCTCACCGTCGAGCGTGGTCACGACGAGGTGGGCGACTGGCGCGTCATCCTGCATTCGCCGTACGGCATGAAGGTGCACGCACCGTGGGCGCTGGCGATCAACGCCCGCATGCGCGAGCGCCTCGGCGTCGAGGGTTCGGCGGTCGCGAGCGACGACGGCATCATCGTGCGGATACCGGATGCCGAGGCCGAGCCGCCCGGTGCCGAGCTGTTCGTCTTCGACCCCGATGAGCTCGAGGTCCTGGTCACGCAGGAGGTCGGCGGCTCCGCGCTGTTCGCCTCGCGCTTCCGGGAGTGCGCGGCGCGGGCGCTGCTCATGCCGCGCACCAACCCGAACCGCCGCAGCCCGCTCTGGCAGCAGCGCCAACGGTCGGCGCAGCTGCTCGAGGTCGCCCGGCGGCATCCGACGTTCCCGGTGATCCTCGAGACCCTCCGCGAGGTGCTGCAAGACGTCTACGACCTCCCGTCGCTGCGCAAGCTCGCGACCTCGATCGCCGACCGGCGCATCCGCCTCGTCGAGACGCAGCCCGGTCAGCCCTCTCCGTACGCGCGCGATCTGCTGTTCGGCTACGTCGGCGCGTTCATGTACGAAGGCGACTCCCCCCTTGCCGAGCGGCGGGCGGCAGCGCTCTCGGTCGACCCGGCGCTGCTCGGCGAGCTGCTCGGCACGGTCGAGCTGCGGGAGCTCCTCGACCCCGAGGTGATCGCGCAGTTCGAGCGCGAGGCGCAGCGTCTCGACCCCGAGCGACGCGCCCGCGGCCTCGAGGGCGTCGCCGACCTGCTGCGCATGCTCGGCCCGCTCGACGCCGACGAGGTCGCCGCGCGTCTCGATCCCGAGACCGTCACCTCGTCGGCATCCGCTCTCCGCGACGACCTGATCACCGCCCGCCGCGCCATTCCCGTGACCATCGGCGGGGTCAGTCGGGTCGCCGCGATCGAAGACGCCGGACGCCTCCGCGACGCACTGGGCGCGGCGCTCCCCACCGGCATCCCCGTCGCCTTCCTCGAGCCGATCGCCGACCCGCTCGGCGACCTCGTCGCCCGGCACGCGCGCACCCACGGACCGTTCACGACGGATGCCGTCGCCTCCCGGTTCGGCATCGGCTCGGCCGTCGCGCGGCACACCCTTCAGCGCCTCGAGAACTCCGGGCGGCTCACGAGCGGGTACTTCCTGCCCGAGGCCGCGGGCTCCGGGTCCGACATCGAGTGGTGCGACACCGAGGTGCTGCGGCGTCTGCGGATGCGGTCGCTCGCGGCGATCCGCGGATCCGTCGAGCCGGTCTCCCCCGAGGCCTATGCGCGCTTCCTGCCCGAGTGGCAGCACCTGGGCCGACCGCTGGAGGGCCTCGACGGGGTGCTCACGGTGATCGAGCAGTTCGCCGGTGTGCCGATCCCCGCGAGCGCCTGGGAGTCGCTGGTGCTGCCGTCACGGGTGCGCGACTACTCCCCCACCATGCTCGACGAGCTGACGACGGCCGGCGAGGTCATCTGGTCGGGCCACGGCACGCTGCCCGGACGCGACGGCTGGGTGTCGCTGCACCCGGCCGATCTCGCTCCCTTCACCCTTCCCGAGCCCGACACCGAGATCGCGACCGACTCCCTGGAGGCGCGCATCCTCACCGCGCTGCAGGTGGGCGGCGCGTACTTCGCCGGGCAGCTGAAAGAGATGGCCGGTGCCGAGAACGAACAGTCGGTGCTCGAGGCGCTGTGGGGTCTCACCTGGTCGGGGCATGTCACGAACGACACGTTCGCGCCGATCCGCTCCCTGCTCGCGGGCGGTTCGCAGGCGCACAAGGTCACGCGTCGCGCACCTCGTGCCCGCACCTATCGCGGTATGTCGCTCACCCGCACCGCCCCGCGCCCGACCTCGATCGGCGGACGCTGGTCGCTGCTGCCCACGATCGAGACGGATGCCGCCCGCCGGGCGACCGTGACGGCGGGCCTGCTGCTCGACCGCTACGGCGTCGTCACGCGCGGCGCCGTGCAGTCCGAGGGCGTGCCCGGCGGCTTCGCCCAGGCGTACCGCGTGCTCGCCGGCTTCGAAGAGGCGGGGCACTGCCGCCGCGGCTACGTGATCGAGCGCCTCGGGGCGGCGCAGTTCGCGGCATCCGCCACCGTCGACCGGCTGCGCACCTACGCCGGCCTCAACGACCCGCCCCCGCGGAACGCCGTCACCCTCGCCGCGACCGACCCGGCCAACCCGTACGGAGCGGCTCTCGGGTGGCCCAAGCGCGACGACGTGTCGCACCGCCCCGGGCGCAAGGCGGGCGGCCTGGTCGTGCTCGTCGACGGCGAGCTCGTGCTGTACCTCGAGCGCGGCGGCCGCACCGTGATCTCCTTCACCGACGACGGCGACGTGCTGCGCGCCGCCGCCTCCGACCTCGCCGCGACGGCCCGCGCCCGCCGCCTCGACACGCTCACGGTGGAGAAGACCAACGGCGAAGGCGTCTACGGCACCGATCTGGCGGTCGCCCTGCAGGAAGCGGGCTTCGTGGCGACCCCGCGCGGGTACACCCTGCGCAAGGCGGTCTGAGGACCGCCTACGCTGAGAGCCATGATCCGAGAGTTCGCCGCCGGCATCCGCACGCTGCTGCGCGGGTTCGGACTGTGGCGCACCCGCCCGGGGCTGATGAACCTCGGCCTGATCCCCGCGATCATCACGATCGTCGTGCTCGGAGCCGTGCTGCTGCCCCTGGCGCTCAACATGGGAACGATCGCGTCGTGGATCACGCCGTTCGCCGAGGAATGGCCGGCGCCGTGGAAGGGCCTGGTCCGCGGCGCGGTCGGCTTCGTGGTCGTCGTCGCGTCGCTCGCCCTCGCCAGCGCCGTGTTCACCGCGTTGACCCTGACCATCGGCGACCCGTTCTACCAGCGCATCTGGCACGCGGTCGAGGTCCAACTCGGCGATGCTCCGCCGGCGGACGGCGGCGGCTTCTGGACCACGGTGGCGGAGGGCCTGCGGCTCGTCGTGCTCGGCATCCTGATCGCGATCCTCGTGCTGTTCATCGGACTCATCCCCGCCGTCGGCGGATTCCTCGGGCCTGTCGCGGGTGTGGTCCTCACCGGACGGCTGCTCGCGCGCGAGCTCACCGGCCGGGCCTTCGACGCGCGCGACCTGTCGCCGGCCGATCGCGCCGCCCTGTTCTCCGGCAGCCGCGCCCGCGTGCTCGGGTTCGGCGTCGCGACCCAGTTGTGCTTCCTCATCCCCGGTGGCGCCGTCGTCGTCATGCCGGTGGCCGTCGCGGGCAGCACGATGCTCGCCCGCGACATGCTCGCCCGTACCGCTCTGCCGTCAGGCGCGGCGGCCGGCGCCGGCACCCACTCCCTCCCGACCAGCCCCGGAGCCTCCTGATGCCCGAGGGCGATACCGTCTTCCGCACGGCACGGCGCCTCGACGAGGCGCTGGCCGGCGGCGAGGTCACGCGCTTCGACCTGCGGGTTCCGCGCTTCGCGACCGTCGACCTCACCGGTCAGCCGGTGCACGGCGCCGTGTCGCGCGGCAAGCATCTGCTGCTGCGCATCGGCGACACCACGATTCATTCCCATCTGCGCATGGACGGCGCCTGGTTCGTCTACAAGCCCGGCGAGAAGTGGCGGCATCCGGCGTACAAGGTGCGAGCGATCGTGGGCACCGCCGAGCGCGAGGCCGTCGGCGTCGACATCGCCGAGATCGAGGTCGTGCCGACCCGCGACGAAGAACAGCTCGTCGGCTATCTCGGGCCCGATCCGCTCGCCGACGACTGGGACATCGCCGAGGCGATCCGCCGTCTCGGCGCCGACACACGCAGCATCCATGTCGCCCTTCTCGACCAGCGCAACGTCGCAGGATTCGGCAACGAGTACGCCGCGGAACTCCTGTTCCTGCGGGGAATCCTGCCGACCACGCCGACACCCGACGTCGATGTCGCCGCACTCCTCTCCCTCGGGGTCCGCACGATCCGCGCCAACCGCGATCGCTCCGCCCGCACCTTCACCGGCATCGACCGGCCGGGTCAGGCGGCGTGGGTGTACGGACGCTCCGGGCGCCCCTGTCGGCGCTGTGGAACGAGGATCCTGCGCGGCGAGCTCGGCGCCGATCCGACCCGCGAACGCGTCACGTTCTGGTGCCCGTTCTGCCAGCGCTGAGCATCATCCATCCGCGGGAATGAATCCGCACCTCCTGTGGTTGTTGATATATCCGGGGAACTCCGGAACACGGGAGGAATCGTGGGCAAGAACTACGTCGACATCGAGAACGACCAGGGAGCGACGCTGCGTTACCGCAAGCACGCCAATGGCCGCGGTCTCGTCGCGCACGGAGCGAAGGTGCACCCCAAGGCGCACATCGAGGCCGGCGCGTACATCGAACCGGGAGCGCGCATCGGCGCCGGGGCGACGATCGCACGCGGCGCCTGGATCGAACCGGACGCCGTGATCGGCGAGGGAGCTCACATCGAGGCCCACGCGCACATCGGTCAGGGCGCAGCGATCGGCGACAACGCCCACGTCGGCGTCCGCACCGAGGTCGGAGCCGGAGCCCGCATCGTACGCGGCGCCCGCATCGGCGACGACGAGACGGTCGCCGCCGGTCTCACCGTCGCGACGACGTCGAAGGGCCTCTGGCTCGCCGCCTGAGCGGCCCCCGGCGATCGCCTGCCCTCAGAGCAGGCGTCGCTCCGACGCCCACACGGTGAGTTCATGCCGTGACGAGAGCTGGAGCTTCCGCAGCACGGATGACACGTGCGTCTCGACCGTCTTGATCGAGATGAACAGCTCCGACGCGACCTCCTTGTAGGCGTATCCGCGGGCGATGAGGCGCATGACCTCCTGCTCGCGTGCCGACAGCCGATCGAGTTCGTCGGTCGCCGTGGCGATCTCGCCCGCGACCGCGCCGAACGCATCGAGCACGAACCCGGCGAGCCGTGGCGAGAACACCGCGTCGCCGCCGGCCACCGCGTGCACGGCACCGCTCACCTCGGCACCGGACGAGCCCTTCGTGATGTACCCGCGGGCTCCGGCCCGGATGACGCGCACGACGTCGGCCGCGGCATCCGACACGCTCAGCGCCAGGAAGCGGGATGCCGTCGGCAGCGAGCCGCGGATCACCGACTCCCCTCCGGTCGAGTCGTCGCCGCTGCCGCCGGGAAGATGCACGTCGAGCAGCACCACGTCGGGCTGAGTCTCACGGATGACCGCGATCGCCGACGGCACGTCCGCTGCCTCGCCGACCACGTCCACGCTCGCATCGAGGTCGGCACGGAGCCCCGAGCGGAAGATCGAGTGGTCGTCGACGATCACGATCCGGATGCTGTCACCCACGGTCACTCTCCTCGCCCTGTGATGGATTCGCCGGCTGTGGGCCGCTGCCGCCGCGCTGCCCGGTCGTGATGCGCAGATGCACCTCGGTGCCGTTCTCGTCGCTGCGCACGGAGCCTGCGCCCCCTGCGCGTCGCATCCGGCCGATGATCGACTCGCGCACGCCCAGACGATCGCTCGGCACGTCGTCGAGCCGGAAGCCGGGGCCGCGGTCGCGCACGAAGACGTCGACGTCGGTGACACTCCCCTCGATGTACACCGAGATCTCCCCGGCGGCATGGCGGGCGGCGTTCAGCATCGCCTCACGCGCTGCGGCGGCGAGCTCCCCGCTCGCCCGCTCCGTGGAGAGGCCCGCGGACACGACCTCGATCCGCACCGGGTAGTCGAGCTCCAGCCCGCCGGCGTAGTCGCGCAGGTCCGTCGCGAGGTCGCTGTCCGCCGGGGCATCGCCGTCGTACAGCCAGGCGCGCAGCTCGCGCTCCTGCGCCCTCGCGAGACGGGCCGCCTCGCTCGACGCCCCCGCCCTGTTCTGGATCAGCGCGAGGGTCTGCAGCACCGAGTCATGCAGATGCGCGGCCATCTCGCTGCGCTGCTCCTCACGGATGCGGCGCACGCGCTCGCCCGCGAGCTCGCGCCAGCGCGGGATCAGCGTGGACGACACGACGGCGAGGAGACCGGCGAGCGGGATCAGCACGAGGGCCACGCTGCCGACGGGCCTCGTGAGGAGCAGACCGAACACCACCGCGAGGAGCAGGACCGACAGGATGCGGAGAATCGCCGTGTGCCGCGGTCCTCTGGCCGTATCGGTGCGGTCGATGAGCGTGGCCCAGAGCCCCGCACCGGCGGCGAGAGCGACGGTCGCGGAAACCACCGTGGCAGAGGAAACCACCACGGCAGCGGCATCCGGCGGCATCTCCGCGCGCACCTCATCCGCGCCCTGGCCCCCGAGAGCGACGAGCAGCACACCGAGCACGGCAGGGGCCAACAGGATCCAGGCCACCGGCATCCGTCGCGTCGGCGATCCCTCACCCTCGGCCCACGGCGTGAAGGTCCAGCACCAGGCGTAGAGCAGGATGCCGGCACCGCCGCAGAGCGCGAGAGCGACGAAGAGCGCCCGCACCATCCACACCTTCGCGCCGAGGTGGCGGGCGAGGCCGGCGCTCACGCCGGACACGAGGCAGTCGCGATCGCGGGTCAGCGCCGGGCGCGGCGGCACCTCTGCAGGAGAGGTCCGCGCGGGAGCGGGCGCCGAAGAGGACATGTCGACATCCAATCATCCGCGAGCGCGATCCGGGGCCTCCCCCGTGCAGAACCAGGGGTCGCTCAGGGGTTCCCCCCATAGCTGGAGAGGGACGCCTGCCGTCAGGATCGAAGCATGACGATTCCGACTGCGCCTCCGCCCCCTGCCGACCACGCCGATCCCGGCGCCGGCACACCGGGCCCGGTCGCCCCGCAGGGCGCCGAGCGCTTCCTCCTCTGGGTCGCCGGTCTCGGCGTCGCCCGTTCCGACGGATGGCTCGGCGGCGTCGCCGCCGGCATCGCCGCCCGGCTGCGGATCGATCCGCTGATCGTGCGCGGCGTGCTCGTGATCGCCGCCCTGTTCGGCCTGCCGGTGATCTTCCTCTACGCGGTCGCATGGGCCCTGCTGCCCGACATCGACGGCCGCGTGCATGCCCGCGACCTGCTGCGACAGAACTACCAGCCCGTGCAGCTCGGCATTCTCGGGATGGCGATCGTGGGGCTCGTCCCGACCGCTCCGCTCACCGGCCGACTGTTCGGCTTCGGCTATGAGAGCTGGTCGGCCCTGGCCCTGTTCAGCTGGATCGTCGGCCTCGTCATCGTGGGCGGCCTGCTCTTCCTGATCGTGCGTGCTGCGAGCCGCACCCCGGGTGCTTCCGCGCCGGATCTGCCGATGGCTTCCGCAGATCCGGCGGCCCCGGCCGCGTCCGTCCCCTTCAGCGGTTCGGGTACCGCTGAAGGGGCGGACGCCACTTCCGTCGACGCGTACGCCGCACCGGCCGCGCCAGCCGCGCCGTCCTCGCCGTCCGCATCCGCCGCGGTCACCACCGAGGTTCCGCCTGCTCCCCCGGCACCGCTGCCGTCAGGCGTCCAGGATCCGGCCGACGTCGCCGCCTGGCGGGCCCAGCACACCGCGTGGAAGGAACAGGACCAGGCCTGGCGTCGCCGCCAGCAGGATGCCGAGCGCGCGGCCCGAGACGAGCTGCGTCGTGAGCGCCAGGCGGCGGCCGGCGTGTTCGCCGCAGAGGCGGCCGAGCGTCGCCGCATCCGCCGCGCCGCCAACCCCCGCGCCGGATTCGCGATCGTCGCATCCGTGATCGGCCTCGCGATCGTGACCGGAGCCGTCGTCGGACTCCGGAGCGGCGGCGACGGCACGAGCGGAGCGCTCGGCCTGCTCTCCGCGGCACTCGTGCTCGCGGTCGGGATGATCGTGGCCGGGGCGTTCCGCCGACGGAGCGGCTTCCTCGCCTTCGCGACCGTGCTCACCCTCGCGGGCGGCCTGGTGGCCGGCGGCTTCTCCGCCTTCCAGGACGTGAGCCTCGGATGGGCGTCGATCTCGAACAACCGGGCCGCGCACGTGCGGCAGCCGTTCGGTGAGCTCTACATCAACCTCAACCAGCACGACGCCGGCACCCGCCCGATCGTGGTCGACAAGGGGTCCGGAACGACTCTCATCTACGTGGATCCCGGTGTCGAGCTCGACCTGCGCGCCACCGTCGACACCGCGACCGTGGAGTGGGTGCGGGTCGAGATGGAGACCGGCACCATCATCGACAGCGGCACCTGGGGCGGCCAGGGCGACGGCGACGTGCACACCGTCACCGAGAAGCTGACGTCGGAGACCGCGTCGACGACGACCGTGCAACCGGTCACCATCGACCAGGGCAGCGGCACCGTCACGATCACGATCTACGAGCCGAAGGACGAAGAACGATGACCTCCACGACCGCGAGCACGACCGCGACCTCGACCTCGACCTCCGAAGAGCTCACCCCGCCGCGCACCCGCTGGGCCGCGATCGTCTGGGGCCTCCTGTTCGCCGCCGTCGCCGCCAGCGCGCTGTGGCTGCTCGCCGACGACGACCGTCGATCCGGCATCGCCGACTGGACGGCTTCCCTGACCCCGGCCACGATCGGCACCATCGCGATCCTGACGGTCGGCGTGCTGCTGCTCGTCGCGGGCGCCGCCGGCCTCCTCCGCCGAGTGCAACGACGGATGGCAGCGGGCGCGTAGCCTGGACGGCATGGCGAAGCAGGCACGACGACCCGGACGCGGCACAGGCAAGCCGACGCCGGTGCGCCGGAACAAGGCCGCCCCCGCCGAGCGCTTCCCGCCGCCGAAGCCTCCGCGCAAGACCGCGAAGACCTCCGAGAAGGTCGTCTTCGATGCCCCGTCGACCGAGTCGGAGGAGCCGCGCACGTTCCGCCTCGGCGTCGTTCCCGGCGCGACGCCCGGCAAGTGGATCGATGCGTGGAAGCAGCGGATGCCGCGCGTCCCGCTCGAACTCGTGCCGATCGAGGCCCGCGCGACGCACGCCGCGCTCAAGGACCTGGATGCGGCACTCGTCCGTCTCCCGCTCCTCGATCCGACGCTGCATATCATCACGCTGTACGACGAGATCCCGGTGGTGGTCGCCGCGGCGGATTCCCACCTGATGGCCGTCGACGAGCTCTCCACGACGGATCTCGCCGGCGAGGTCGTCATCGGGCTGACCGACGACGCCCTCGACGCGCTCGAACTCCCCGGCACGCTCCCTGCGAGGTTCGCCCCGCTGCCGACGAGCGAGGCGATCGCGACGGCCGCCTCCGGCGTGGGCATCGTCGTCGTCCCGATGTCTCTCGCCCGTCTGCACCGTCGGAAGGACGCTGACCACCGGCCGCTCGTCGACGGACCGCACTCGACGGTCGCGCTGGTGTGGCCGCGGGAGCGCACCACCCCCGACGTCGACACCTTCGTGGGCATCGTGCGCGGCCGCACGGCGAATTCCTCCCGGTGACGACCGCGGACGGCGCGCCCTCTCACGCTCGTTAGAATCTCCTGATGGCCTCGCTTCTCTACGTCTGCGTGCGACCCGAGACCGGGGCGGCGGATGCCGAGCACGCCTCTTTCCGGCGTGCGCTCGGCGTCGACGTGGTCGACCGTCTCGATCTGCTCCAGGAGCCGCTGGATCCCGCACGCCTGCGGGGTTACCGAGGTGTCGTCGTCGGCGGGTCGCCGTTCAACGTGAGCGATGAGGCGAAGTCGCCTGTGCAGCAACGGGTCGAGGCGAACCTCGAGGCTCTCGCACACTCCGCCATCGCCGGCGAGATCGCCGTGTTCTTCACCTGCTTCAGCATCGGCGTCGTCACCCGGATGCTGGGCGGCGAGGTCGTCACCGACATGCCCGAGTCGGCCAGCGCTACGGTCATCGACACGACTCCGGAGGGCGCCGTCGATCCGGTCTTCGGACCCAGTGGCCGTGCTCTGACGGTGTTCACCGCCCATAAGGAGAGCGCGGCGAGCACACCGCCCGGCGCCGTGCTGCTCGCGACGAACGAGGTGTGCCCGGTGCAGGCCTACCGCGTGGGCACGCATCTGTATGCCGCGCAGTTCCACCCTGAGCCCACCCCGCGCGACTTCGCCGACCGGATGACGTTCTATCGCACCACCGGATACTTCGACCCGGACGAGTTCGACCAGGTCCAGGGGCAGGTGCTCTCGGCATCCGTCACCGAGGGCGCAGCCCTCCTCCGCCGCTTCGCCGAGACCTTCGCCTGAAGGTCGCTCGGGTCAGGCAGGTCCCCCGCGTAGCAGCTCCACGCGCTCGCGCAGGTATGCCTCCAGCGGCATGAAACCTCCCGCGGCACTCCACCGCACCGAGGGGACGCCGTCGATCAGGGCCAGTGGACCCGATGAGCCGCCGGCATCCACGGCATCCACATCGATCACGGTCCATCCGACATGCACGACATCGCCCTCGTCGAAGCCGCCGCGCAGCGCTTCCGCCCGGCGTTCCGCCCGCGCGCGTGCCGACTCGGCGGTGTAGCCGCGACGACCGGGATCTGCGGCCCGCAGCACCTCCGCGGTCGCCAGTGCATGCGTTTCGGTCAGCAGCAGCGCGCCCAGATGCCAGGCCTCGCCGACCCGCACGATGCGCCGACCGCGCCACCGGGAGTCCTTCTGCTCGCCCAGACCCTCCTTCGGGGCGCCGGCGAGATCCTGCACGGCCTGCGTGAGCAGGGCACTCGCGGTCGTCACAGCTCCCCCTGCGGCTGCTCGTGAACCGGCTGCGGGCCCACGACCTGCGGCCGATCACCCCGCAGGATCATCCCGATCAGGGGGTACAGCAGCACCGACAGCATCCCTGCGCCGACGAGAGCCGCCGCCGTGCCGGTGTCGATCATGTTCTGGTCCACGCCGACCGCGGTGACGGCCACGACGATCGGCAGTCCAGTGGCGGCGAGCAGCCCGAGCGCCGCCCGATCTCGAATGCTCGCACCGGCGGGCGCCGAGAGCTGGGCGGCCGAACCGCGGATCACCAGCAGGGCGATGAGGAACACCGGGACGAGCCCGAGTGCAGCGGGCGAGGCCAGCAGGGCCTGCAGATCGAAGGTCACACCGGTGTACAGGAAGAAGATCGGAACCAGGAACCCGAACGCGATCGCCTCGATCTTGCTCTCGATCTCCTCCGCGTCCTTCTTCGGAGCGCGCGCCATGATGATGCGCCACACCGCGCCCGCGACGAACGCGCCGAGCAGCATGTCGAGGTCGAGCATCACGCTGAGTCCGACGAGCGCCGCGATGAGCAGGAGCACGAAACGCACTCCGAACTGGTCGGAGGTGTGCAGCGTCGCGCTCACGAAGCGGTGCAGCCGGCCGTGCGGCATCCGCTGGGCGGCGATGACCGTGATCGCGGCGAGCGCGACGAATGCGAGCAGGACGACGGTCGCGATCCCCGTCGTCTGCGTGCTGAGGAAGATCGAGATGGCGATGAGCGGCAGGAACTCGCCCACGGCCCCGACGACGGTGATCGCCCGACCGAAAGGAGTGTCCATCTCGCGGGCATCGCGCAGGATCGGCATCAGGGTGCCCAGGGCAGTGGAGCTGAGGGCGATACCGATCACCACCATGCCTTCGCCGGGAGAGAAGAAGAACCCGACGGCGATGCCGAGCGCCACGCTGAAGAGCCAGCCGAGCGAGGCGCGTGCGAGGGGCTTGCCCGAGACGGCCCGGAAATCGATCTCCGACCCTGCGACGAAGAACAGCGCCGCGAGTCCGAAGTCGCTCAGCTTCTCCAGAAGGTCCCCGGTCTCCACCCACCCCAGCACGGCGGGACCGACCAGGATGCCGAGCACGAGCTCGAACACGATGATGGGCACGCGCACCACCCGCCGGACTCCCCGGGCGAGCAGGGGCGCGGCGACGGCCAGCAGGGGGATCAGCACCAGGGCCAGGTCGCTCGCTTCCACGGTCTCAGAGTAGCGAGCGGACCGCGACGATTCGCCCGCCAGCACGCATCCACGGCAGAATCGATGCACACCCCCGAGGAGCTTCCATGTCTCAGCCCGATACCGCCCGCCTCCTGATCGCCTGCGATGACCAGCCCGGCATCGTCGCAGCGGTGGCCGGAGTGCTCGCGCGGCACGGCGCGAACATCATCTCGCTCGACCAGCACTCGACGGATTCCGAGGGTGGCCGCTTCTTCCAGCGCACGGTGATCCACCTCGACGGACTCGCCGCCGCACGCCCCGCACTGGAGGCGGACATCGCGGCCGTCGCCGAGCGGTTCGGCATGGAGTGGTCGCTGCACGACGTCGCACGCCGCAAGCGCGTCGCGATCTTCGTGTCGAAGTACGACCACTGCCTGATGGAGCTGCTCTGGCGAACGCAGCGCGGCCAGCTCGACATCGACATCACGATGGTCGTGTCGAACCACCCCGATCTCGCCGAAGCCGTCCGGTCGTTCGGCGTGCCGTTCGTGCACATCCCGTCCGGCGACAAGCAGCTCATGGAGGAGCGTCAGCTCGATCTGCTCCGCGGCAACGTCGACCTCGTCGTGCTCGCGCGCTACATGCAGATCCTCACCGACGACTTCATCGAGCGGCTCGAGGCTCCGGTCATCAACATCCACCACTCGTTCCTGCCCGCCTTCATCGGCGCGAACCCGTACGCCAGGGCCAAGGATCGCGGCGTGAAGCTGATCGGCGCGACCGCGCACTACGCGACGGCCGACCTCGACGAGGGCCCCATCATCGAGCAGGACGTGACCCGCGTCACGCACTCGGACTCGGCCGCGCAGCTGCAGAGCCGTGGAGCCGACGTCGAGCGTCAGGTGCTCGCCCGCGCCGTGCAGTGGCACGCGGAGGACCGCGTGATCGTGCACGGCAAGTCCACCGTCATCCTCTAGCGCCCGTCGGGCACCCCGGCCACCAGCTCCGCGAAGACCTCGGCCGTGGTGTCGAAGCGGATCAGCGGCGCGACCTGGCCCATCCACAGCCCCTGCAGCTCTCCCAGGCCCTGCTCATTGGCCGCCGTGCGGAAGCGGCCGGTGAGCCAGTTCTGCATCGGGAAGGGGGCGATCGTGCCACTCGCCTCGATCGCCCGCACGGCCCGGTTGCGCGCCCCGCGGGCGAGGCGTCCGCTCATCGCCCGGGTGAGCACGGTCTCGTCGGCCGCGGTGGAGCGGATCGCCGCGCGGTGCGCATCTGTCGTCGCCGACTCGGCGGTGGCGAGGAACGCCGTCCCGACCTGCACGCCCGAGGCTCCGAGTGCGAACGCCGCCGCGACTCCTCGTCGATCGGCGATGCCGCCCGCCGCGATGACCGGCACGTCGACCGCGTCGACGACCTGCGGCACGAGGGTGAACGTCCCGACGAGCGACTCCTCGGCCGGACGCAGGAACGACACGCGGTGCCCCGCGGCCTCCATGCCCGTCGCGACGATCGCGTCCACGCCGCCCTCGGCGAGAGCTGTGGCCTCCGCCACCGTCGTCGCCGTGCCCACGATGCGGATGCCGCGGCGATGCGCCTCCGCGACCAGGTCGGCCGAGGGCACGCCGAACACCACGCTCAGCACGGCCGGGGCGATCTCCCAGATGGCCTCGAGCTGCTCGTCGAGCGACGGCACGTACTGCTCGGGGCGGGCCGGAACGGCGACGCCCACCGCCTCGTAGAAGGGCTCCAGCGCCTGGGCGAAGATCATGTGCTGCGCGTTCGGGGCGACCTCGTCGCCGGTGGGCAGCCAGATGTTGACGCCGAACGGGCGGTCGGTCGCGGCCCGCAACGCGGCACCGGTCGCCCGGATGCGGTCGCCGTCGTACCCGTAGAGCCCGAACGAACCGAAGCCGCCGGCTTCGCTCACGGCGGCGGTGAGTCCGACGGAGGAAAGTCCTCCGAACGGGCCGAGGAAGATCGGATGCTCGATCCCGAGCAGCGCGCGCAGGTCACTCATGCTTCGAGCCTAGGCGCAGCCGCCGGTGCTAATCTCGCTGGAGGAAGGGAGCGCGCATGAGCGAGTGGTTCGGGCAGATGCTGAGCTTCGTCGCGACCGCGCTCGGGCTCGTCTCGATGCCGGATGCCGCGGCCCTCGGCCTCGCCATCGCCCTCCTCGCCGTGACCGTCCTCACGCTCGCCGTCGTGCTGAGCGTGCGCCCGGTCGTCCGTGCCGATGAGCCGCATCCGCTGCGCGCGATCGACGTCGGCACGCTGCTCGCGCAGAGCGATCCGGATGCCGCGGGCCACCCTCGCCCGCGAGCGCCGGGATTCGCGACCGCCGCGTAGTCCACCGGCAACGAGACGCCCTGACAGGGCCGTCTGTTCGCGTGGGATGACGCGGCCTTCGCCGACCCTTCCCGACGCCTCGAAACGGACATCTCCATGGACCCCTTTGCCTTTCCGCCTCTGACCGCCCTCCTGAACGCCGCCTACGGAGCCCTCGCCGGGCTCTCCACCTTCCTCGAACCTCTCGCCGGAGCATCCGCCGCGGCCCTGGCCGTCGTGCTCGTCACGCTGCTCGTGCGCGCGATCCTCATCCCGGTCGGCATCTCGCAGGCCAAGGCCGAGCAGACCCGGTCGCGCCTGGCGCCGAAGCTGCGTGCGCTGCAGCGCCGGTACAAGAAGAGCCCGGAGCGCCTCCAGAAGGAGACGCTGGCGCTGTACCGCGAAGAGAACACCTCGCCGTTCGCCGGGATGCTGCCGGTGCTCGCGCAGGCCCCCGTCGTCGGCATCCTGTACACGCTGTTCATCCGCCCCGACATCGCCGGGCACGCCAACGACCTGCTCGCCCACGACCTGTTCGGGGCGCCCCTCGGGCAGAGCCTGGTCTCGGCCGTGTTCGGCGGCACGATGACGCCGGCCACGGGTCTCGTCTTCGGCGCGCTCCTGGTCATCATGATCGCGGTCGCCGAGATCACCCGCCGTGTCTTCCGCCCGACGCCGGTCGAAGGCGACGACTCGCCGATGAACTCGCCCACGATGCTGCGGATCACGTCCGCGCTGCACTACCTGACCGCGGTCTTCGCGGTGTTCGTGCCGCTCGCCGCCGCCCTCTATCTCACGGTGACGGTCGCCTGGACCCTCGTGCAGCGCATCGTGCTGCGGCGACGGTTCCCGCTGGCGGTGCCGGTTCGAGCCTGAACGCCCCCCGGTCGCTGAGCGCCTTCGTCTCGCCGCATCACTTCGTCTCGCTCAGGAACCGCCGAGCGAGACGAAGCGTCAGTCGGGCAGCGGGATCGGCGCCGTGAAGGGGCCGGAGCCGCCGTCCGACCGGCGCTCCCGTCGCACGCCGAGCGTGGTGCCGACGCTGGCCGCGATCACGAGCACGACGGCCAGCATCCGCAGCACGGTGGCGTCCTGCCCGAGGATCAGCCAGCCGGCCAGTGTGGCGAAAGCCGGCTCGAGGCTCAGCAGCACCCCGAACACCCGCTGGGGCAGGCGCCGCAGCGCCGCGAGCTCGAAGCTGTACGGGATGACCGACGACAGCACGGCGGTGATCGCGGCGAGCAGCAGCAGCTGCATGTCACCGGCGACGACCGACACGGTCGGAACACCCACCGGCAGGAGCAGCACCGCCGCGACGACGAGCCCCATCGCGAGGCCGCTGCTGCCCGGGATGAGGGCGCCGACGCGGGCGCTCATCCGGATGTACATGATCCAGAATCCGGCCGCGATGAGGATGAACAGCACACCGAGGGGGTCGAGCGGCTCGGCACCGATCAGGCCGTCGATCCCCAGCAGCGCCATGCCGAGGAGCGCGACACCGACCCACGCGGCGTCCGCGAGCTTCCGGGTCAGGATCGCCGCGAGAACGAGCGGCCCGAGGAACTCGATGGCCACCGCCGGCCCCAGGGGGATCCGGTCGATCGCGGCGTAGAAGAATCCGTTCATCGCCGCCAGCGAGACACCGAACAGGGTGGCGGCGAGCCACTGCTTGCGCGTCCAGCGGCCGGGCCGTGGCCGCACGATGACGACCAGCAGCAGCGCGGCGATGGCGACGCGCAACGAGGTCACGCCCCACGGGCCGAGAACAGGGAAGAGCTGCGCGGCGACCGCAGCCCCGAAGGGCAGCGAGAGGCAGGAGCCGACGACGAGGGCGACGCCCACGAGGGGACCGGATGCCGTGGGCTTCTGCACCTGCCCAGCCTAGGCGCGATCGGCGGCGGCGCCCCGTCGCTCCCGACCTCGGGCCCGTTGCTTCGCGGTGCTACGCGGGTGCGCCGACGGGAACCTCTCCCGAACCCTGCGCCTCGCCCGTCTCGGCGGGCTCGGGAACGAGGTACAGGCCGCTCGGCGCGTTCGCCGTGAAGGCAAGGGCTTCGATCCAGGCGCGGTTGATCGCCGGCTGCCGGCTGCCGAAGTACTTGAAGACGAGCGAGCTGCCCGGCTGGATCCACACGGTCGTGCGTCCGCCGCCGACACTGGCGTCTTCTCGCCAGCTGAACGGGAACGGCTCACCTCGGCGGAGCTTCGCCGTGATGACGAGCTGGAGGTGGGTGAGAGCGCGATCCTCGATCTCGGTCTTCACGCCGCCCTCGTAGATGAACTTGCCCATGTGCCCCTCGGTTCGCTGTGCGAAGTATCGGATCCAGATCGAGGGCTCATTCTATCGTGGCCACCCTCCCAAACGGTGTCCGCGGGGTTGCGTGATGTTGCGGTGGAGCGAAGTCAACCCCCTCGGCGGAACAGGTCGCACCCCATAGCTTGGTGATCTCGACTCCGAGGAGGGCATTGCCATGAACGCACGACACATCGATGACCGGCCCGACGAGGGCTACACCCCGACGACCACGCACGCCGAATGGGGTGCCGGCAACCCGCTCCTGCGCGTCACGCGCGACGACGAGCGCTCCGAGTTCGCCCTGGAAGCCGACGTCGTGCGCATCGGCTCCGCCGAGGGCAACGAGCTGCGCCTGTCCGACACGGACCCGGTGCACGCGACCATCACCCACGACGAGCGCGATGAATACGTGCTGACGCTCCACGGCGAGGGCGAGATGAACGCCAACGCGAGCGCGGATGCCACGCACGAGGGCGACGCGACCGAGACGTTGCGCACCGGTGCCCGATTCACCGCAGGACCATGGACTCTCGTCTTCGCCCGGGAAGAGTTCGCCGACCACGGGCGCCCCTTCGGCGGACGCAAGGGCGGCGAGCTCTCGGACCAGCCGCTGCAGCCGCCCCGCCCGGACTACGAGGCCGGCGAGTCGCCGACCCCCGCCGATGAGCCGCTTCCCGAGGACGCGGACTCCACCGAGGGAACGCAGTCGAACGAGCCGCAGGGCGCTCCCGACCGCGGCATCTGACGGGTTCGCGCGCGACCAGAACGACGCAGAACGACACGAATCTCGCAGGAATCGAACTGATCTCTGCGAGATTCGTGCTGTTCCGCGGGATTCCTGCGGGATCGGTCTCCCGCCCGCGGCCTCATCGGCCCGGAACGAGCCCGATGCGCAACGGCGCTGCGGGGGCGGCGGCGTCGACGAGCGCGTCGTCGATGTCGAGGAGCGGCCGCACGGCACCGACGGCGTCGGCGAAGGGATAGGCGCGACCACGACCGGCCAGGAACGCGACGGCCTCGGCCAGCTCCGCCCCGGTGTAGTTGTGGATGCCGGCGACCGTGACCAGTCGCCGCACGATGCTCTCCGCGTCGAACGAGACGGGATCGGCAGGGAACACGCTTCCGACGAGCACGACCGTGCCGCCGACCGCCACCCCCTCGAGCGCGTCGACCACGGCGTGCCCCGAGGCCTCGATGACGACGTCGGGCTCGCCGTCGACGGAGGTCGCACCGAAGCGCTCGGCCATGGCCCGACGAACGGGGTTCGGATCGAGCACCTCCACCGTCGCTCCGTGCTCCGCGGCGATGGCCGCGGCCGACAGACCGACGAGCCCCGCTCCGTGGATCCGCACTGTGGCGCCCTCGAGATCACGGTCCCGTGCGGCGCGCGCCACGGCGGCCCACGCCGTCGCGGTCGCGCAGGAGGCGGGGGCGAGGACGGATGCCGGGAGCGCCTCGGGCACCCGGACGATCGCGGTCCCTTCCCGCAGCTGTACATGGGTCGCGAACGCCCCGGTGAGATCGCCGTGCACGCCCACGCGGTCGTGACCGTACTTGCCGAGTGTCCGGCACTTCTGCGGCATGCCGTGCAGGCAGCGGTCGCAGCTCCCGCACGAGATCGTGACCGACCAGACCACGCGGTCTCCGATGCGCAGCGGCGTGCCGTCGACGGCATCCGCTCCGTGGTCGCCGGTGGCGATCACACGCCCGACGCTCTCGTGTCCGAGCACCAGCGGCGTCGGAGCGGATCGGCGGCCCTGCACCGTGTGCACGTCGGAACCGCAGATGGTGGACATCTCGACCGCGACCAGCACGTCGCCGTCGGCGAGGGCGACGCCGGGCACGGCGATCGTCTCGTGCGGGTGTCCTTCACCCACCCAGACCATCGCCGTGGCCGCCGGGCGCAGGGCGACGTCGCGCCGGTGGCCGGGCGGACGGATCAGCAGGGTGCCCATGTCATGCCGCCGTCTCAGGAAGCGGCGACGACGCGGAGCAGTCCGCGCTCGGCCAGCACGTCACGGAGACCGGTCACGTCGTCGAGCACCGCATCGGCTCCGGCGGCGTCGAGAGCCGCCCGATCGTGTGCGCCGCTGAGCACGCCGGCGACGAAGCCCGCCCCGGCACGCCGGCCGGACTCGACGTCGCTGACGGTGTCGCCCGCGACCGCGACCGCACGAACCGAAGACGTCTGGGTGCGCACCAGGGCGGCGAGCACGAGGTCGGGCGCGGGGCGCCCCCGCCCGGCGTCGACGGGCGACAGGGCCAGGTCGATGAGACCGCGCCAGCCGAGTCCGTCGATCAGCGCGTCGCGGGTGACCGGAGCGAACCCGGTGGTGAGCACGACCGTGAGTCCGGCATCCTTCAGACCCTGGATGGCATCCGCCGCCCCCGGGATCTCGGTGACGCCCTGCTCCGCGACGATCTCGGCGTATGCGCCCTCGAACGCGGCGGTGGCACGCTCGGCGGCCGCGACGTCGCCGCCGGCGAGGTGGGTGAACACGTCGATCTTGGACTGTCCCATGGTGACGCGGACGTGGTCCAGGGCCTCGGCCCACGGCATCCGATCCGCGACGCCGGTGCGCTCGGCAGCGCGCTGGAACGCCTGCTCCACGACGCCGTCGTCGAGCACCGTGGTTCCCGCCATGTCGAGGACGAGCAGTTCGAGCGGAGTGGTCATGAGGTTCCTTCCATCGCAGGGGTCCACCCGAAGGCGGCGGTGAGATTCTCTTCGGCGAGCCCCAGACCCGTGGTCATTCCGATGCCGGTCGTCGCGGCGAGCACCAGCGCGCCCTCGTCGCCGCGTTCGATGAGGAACTCCTCGGCCCCCTTGGCATAGACGCCCTGCCAGCGCTCGAGCACCCGAGGGGCCGGCATGTCGAACAGGGCCTCGGCCTCGGCGAGGAATGCGGTGAACGCGGCCTCGGGCTGGAACGGCGCAGGCGAGGGGGCGGTGGCGTGGGAGTCGCCGATGATGAGCGTGCCGTCGGGCAGCTGCGTGTACATCTGGTTGAGGTCGAGGGCCGCGAGGTCGGGCCGCTCGGTGTGCAGCCGCTCGCGGAGGGCGGCCGCCTCCGAACCCTCGGAGAACCGCCCGTAGCGCACGAGCGACCAGCCGGTGAGCAGCGGTGCGGTCAGCGGATGCCGCAGCGTCACGGCCGCACGCATCATGTCGAGGGCGCAGCGCTGGATGCCGTGCCGCTCGGCGATCTCGGGCAGCAGCTGGTCGAGGTCGTGATTCACGGCGACGACCGTGTGTCCGGTGACGATGGTGCCCCTGGTCGTCTCGACCCGTCCTGCGCTGAGCTGGGTGACGGCGGTGCGGAAGCGGAACCGCACGCCGAGGCCGTGGAGGTGACGCACGATGGCGTCGGCTGCCGTGCGCGGATCGGTCTGCAGATCGGTCTCGATGAGCGCACCGCCGACGATCCCGTCGCGACGGAGCGGAGCCCGACGCAGCAGCTCGTCCGCGTCCAGCATCCGGATTCCGCCGTCCGGGACGGCCGCTTCCAGCACCGCGATCTCGTCGTCGTGCCGCGCGGCGACCAGGGTGCCCGACTCGCGCAGCCAGAAGCCGGCATCACGGGACAGTCGCAGCCAGAGCTCGCGCGAGGCGTCGGCGTAGCGTCGTGCCTCCCCCGCCTGGGCACCGATGCAGAGGTGTCCGAAGTTGCGGATCGTCGCCCCGCCCGGGCCGTCGGTGCGGTCGACCACGATCACGCTCAGGCCGCGCCGGGCAGCGGCATACGCGGCGCCGAGGCCCACGATCCCGGATCCGACCACGACCACGTCGGCGGTGTCGTTCGTGCGGGTCATCGGAATACCTTCCTCATCCACATCGCGAGCCCTTCGACCACCAGCACGGTGGCGAGGATCATCAGCACGATCGCGGTCACGGTCTCGTAGCGCGACCCCTGACTCGCGTTCAGCAGGTAGTAGCCGACACCGCCGCCGCCCACGATGCCGAGGATCGTCGCCGCGCGGATGTTGGTGTCGAGCATGTAGAAGCTGTGACCGATGAGCGCCTGCATCCCCTGCGGGACGGTGGCCGAGGTGTAGGTCTGCAGGCGGGTGGCGCCGACCGCGCGCAGAGCGCGTTCCGGTCCGCGATCGACCTCTTCGAAGGAGTCGGCGATCAGCTTGCCGAGCAGTCCGATGCCCCCGATCGCGAGCGCGATGACGCCGGCCTGCGGACCGAGGCCGGTGATCACGACGAGAACGATCGCGAGGATCAGCTCGGGGATGCCGCGGATGCCGACCAGCAGGAACCGGGCGACGCCTCTCGCGCCCGAGCTCGGGGCGACGTTGCTCGCGGCGAGCGAGCCGAGGACGACCGAGGGCAGCAAGGTCAGCACGGTCGCGGCGAGCGCGATCGCGACGGTGTCGCGCATGGCCTCGAACATCACGGAGGCGTCGTAGCTGCCGAAGGACGGCGGCCAGAACTTCTGGGCGACCTCGGGGAGCTTCGCCCAGAAGGTGAAGAAGTCGAGCCAGTTGATCTGGCTGACCACGACGCTGCCGACCACGACGAGCACGGCGACGATGCCCGCGATCGTGTGCTGCACGCGCTGCGCGGTCCAGGGCCGGCGCACGGCCGTCTGCGGGCTGGTCGCCCACGCGGGTCGACCGGTCGCCGACTCGGCGCTGCGCCCGCGCAGCCGCGGGTGCACGATGCGGTCCATCCACGAGCGGGTCTGCTTCTGCTGCCCGAGCATCGCGCCGCGCACCACGCTCGAGATGATCTCCATCACGACGCAGAGGATGAAGATGACCAGGGCTATACCGAGGCCCTTGCCGTAGTTGAGCGCCTTGAACGCGTACGACATCTCGAGGCCGAGGCCGGCGACGCCGACGTAGCCGAGCACCACGCTGCCGCGCAGGTTGATGTCGTTGCGGTGCAGCACCGTGGCCACCCAGCTGGGCAGCACCTGCGGAAGGATGCCGGAGGTGAACTCCTGCATCTTCGATCCACCGGCGGCACGGATCGCGAGACGAGGACCTTCGTCGACCTGCTCGATCGCATCGGCGAACATCTTCGAGATCATGCCGATCGAGTGGATGCCGATGGCGAGGATGCCGGGGAGCGTGCCGAGGGAGAACATCAGCACGAACGCCATCGCGAGGACGACGTCGGGGAGGGCGCGGGTCAGCACGCCGATGAAGCGGGCGGCCGCACGCCAGCCGTTGCCGGGGGTCGTGTTGGAGGCTGCGAGGTAGGCGATCGGCACGGAGAGCACCGCGGCGAGCAGCGTTCCCACGAGCACCAGACCGACCGTGAGCGCGATCAGCCAGAGGAGATCACCCGGCTCGGGGAACGACAGGCCACCGACGCGCGCCATGAAGTTCTCGGCGTTGCCCCAGCTCTGCACCATCGCCGGGATCGAGATGCCGACCTCGCCCACGGCCAGGATGCCGATCACGAGGAGTGCCAGGAGGGTCAGGGATGCGGCGATGCGCTCCGGCGAGATCGGGCGCTTCGGAGCGCGTTCGGCGACGCCGACGTGGGGCGCCGAGCCTCCGCCCCGCGTCCCTGAGCCTGTCGACGGACGCCCGGCGATGACCGTCATGACGCCGCCACCTGCGTCGCGGCATCCGCCAGTTCCATGGCCACGGCCGCGATCTCGGCGGTCGTCGTCGCGACGCGGCCGTAGATCTCCATGACCTCGGCCTTGGTGAGGTCGGTCGTCGGGGTGTCGAGCACGACTTCGCCGTGGCGGAGTCCGACGATGCGGTCGGCCCAGGAGATCGCGAGATCGACCTGGTGCAGACTGCAGACGACCGTGAGACCTTCGTCGGCGGCGATCTCGCGGATCAGCGCCATGACCTGGTCGCTCGACTCGGGGTCGAGCGAGGCGACCGGCTCGTCGGCGAGCAGGATGTCGGGCCTCTGCATGAGCGCGCGGGCGATGGCCACCCGCTGCTGCTGCCCGCCGGAGAGGGTGTCGCTGCGCTGGTAGGCCCGGTCGAGCAGGCCGACGCGGTCGAGGTGCTCGAGTGCCGTCAGCTTCGACGCCTTGCTGTAGCCCCAGAGCCCGAGGCGCGGACCGCGCACACCCGAGAGCGAGCCGGTCAGCACGTTCTCGAGCACCGTGAGCGAGGGCACCAGCTCGAACTGCTGGAAGATGAACCCGACCCGACTGCGCAGGTTCCGGAGCGGCCGGCCCTTCAGCGCCGGGACCTGCTGACCGAGCACCTCGACCGAACCCGCGGTCGGCAGCTCGAGACCGTCGAGGTGGCGGAGCAGGGTCGACTTGCCGGAGCCGCTGAGTCCGAGCAGCACGACGATCTCACCACGGGAGACCTCGAGCGACACGTCCTTCAGGGCGGTGGTCGTCCCGAAGGTCTTCGTCACGCCTGCCAGGCGGACGAGGGCATCGGATGCGGCGTTCATGGGTTCTCCTGTGATTCTCTGAAGCTCGGTCGTTGAGCGAGCGGAGCGAGACGAAACGTGTCCTCACGGACGGCGTTTCGTCTCGCTCGCCTCGCTCCCTCGCTCAACGGACGGGAGCGAAGCGGGCTCAGGGCATCAGCCCTGGCACTGCTCGGCTTCGGTCTCCTTGCAGATGTCGCGGATCAGGTCGTAGTACGCGTCGTCGACCGGCTTCGTGGCGTAGAACACGCTGCGGAAGGAGTCGGAGTCGGCGCTGTCGATGCCCGCGGCGATGATGTCGTCGATCGTGATCTCGGCCAGGCCGTCGATCAGCTTCTGCGAGACCTCCTCCGGAAGGGTGGAGGAGAAGACCAGCGGTGCGCCCGGGACCATCGTCTCGTCGATGACCTTCACGGCGTCCGACTTCTCGACCTCGGAGTCCTCGGCGAAGCCGACCTCGCACTCGACACCCTCACCGGTCTTCTGCACGCTGACGTCGTGCTTGCCGGCGAACACCGGGGTGATGTCGGTCGTGGGGTCGATGCCGGCCTTCAGCAGGTTGTACGACGGGAAGAGGTAGCCCGACGTCGAGGACGGGTCGACGAAGCAGACCTTCTTGCCCTTGAAGTCGGCGATGCTCGAGATGTCGCTGTCCTTGGGGACGATCGCCTGCGAGTAGTAGCCCGGCTCCTGACCTTCGTCGGTGACGATGGAGGAGATCGGGGTGAGCTTGGCGCCGTTGTTGGTGGCGGTGACGTAGGTGAAGCCCGAGAACGAGGCGACGTCGACCTTCCCGGCGACAGCGGCCTCGATGAGTGCGGCGTAGTCGGTCGACTCGTGGTACTCGACGGTCTTGCCGGTGATCTCGGCGATGTAGTCCATCAGCGGCTGGTAGTTGGTCTCGGTGTCGACCGAGTCGGGGACGACGCCGAAGACGAGGGTGTTCTCGTCGACGGCGAAGGTGCCGCCGGTGGACGAGTCGTCGGGGGCGGAGGTGGAGCTGGCGTCGGCCGAGCCGGAACAGGCGGCGAGACCGATTGCGAGGATCGCCGCGCCGGCGAGGGCGGGGAGAGCGCGAAGCTTCATGAGGACCTTTCAGGGGTGTGAGGGGTGATCCACGGAAGACTCTCGCACGCGTCGAGTCGAGAAATATACCTAACTTGGAAGAGTTCAGCGGCCGTTTACCCCGCATTCGCTTGGATGAACTCTGCAGTAACGGGGTGACGCTGATCGAAGTGGTCAAGTAATGTACCTATGTGGCTGAAGCTGTGTACACCCAGATCGCGGACGACCTCCGCGCCCAGATAGCCGGCGGCGCCCTGCGGCCCGGCGATGATGTGCCGACCGAGGCGGAGCTCGCCGAGAAGTGGCGCACGTCGCGCGGCCCCATCCGCAACGCGCTGGCCGCGCTGCGCGGCGAGGGCCTGATCGAGACCAGCCGCGGGCGACCGGCGCGGGTGGTCGCCCGCAAGGCGAACCAGGCCGTCGACGTCTCGGTGCCGTTCACCCGCTGGGCGCGAGAGCTAGGGGTCTCCCCCGGCGCGCAGACGCAGGAGCTGAGCCTGCGGCGTGCCGGCGACATGGCGACAGCACTGGGCGTGGGCCCGGACGACACGATCGTCAGCGTCGTCCGCCTGCGTCTGCTCGACGGGCGCCCGACGATGCTCGAACGTCTGGCGTACACGGAGGTCGCAGGGCGGCGGCTCTTCGAGGTCGATCTGGACGAGGTCTCGATCACCGAGCACCTCGCCTCGGTCGGGCATCCGATCGTGAGCCTGCAGCATGTGATCGATGCCGTCGCGGCGGACGATCAGGATGCTGCGCTGCTGCGCGTACCCCGGGGCACGCCGATCCTGCGCCTCAGCCGCACGTCGCGCGATGCGGACGGCCGGATCTTCGAGGCGTCGGAGGACCGGTACCTCAGCGAGGTGGTGCGCTTCACGGTTGCCGCATCCGGAATCTCGAATGACGGCCACTACATGCGAGCGGTGGGCGGCTAGCGCCCGGACATCGGATGCGACGAGGAGACGTCGTCCGGAAGGACAGAAGGCGATCGCGAGCGCGCAAGTGTTTCAGAAGCCAGAAAGACCGCGCTCGCGATCGCAGCGCTGGGGACGCTTTATCTGGGGAGCCTCCAGGATATTTCGGAGGGGAGCCCTGATCGTAGGGCCAAAGGTCGAGACCTTTAGTGGACTTTCGTCCATATTCGCGGTGATCTCACGCGAAGTGTCGGCTCACTATACCCTGCCGGGGCTCATGCGATGGGCAGGCGAGCGGAGACCAGCCAGTGTCCGTCGACCTCGCCCGCGCTGAACTCGCCGCTCGCGCCGATCACGCGCTCCGCCATGCGGCCGAGACCGGTGCGACTGGAGGACAGTTCGCGTCGCGGTGTCGTCGGGAGCGGGCTCCGCAGCGTGAGTGCGGCCGCGTCGTCATCGAGGTCAAGGCTGACCAGCACCTCTCCGGGGCCGGCGTACTTCAGGATGTTGGTCGCAGACTCGCGCACGATCCTCGCAAGGACGATCTCTGCGGCACGCGGGATGCGTTCGTCCCGCAGGTCTCCTTCGAGGCGCACAGCGTGCCCGGCGGATTCGAACTCCTGCCGAGCCTCGTCGATCGCGTCGGCGAGGTCACCCGTCTGCATCTCGGAGGCGCGTGGTCCGTCATCCGCGAGTTCGATCACGAATCGGAGATCCGCCATCGCCTTTCTCGCGGCGACACGGATCGCTTCTCGAGAGTCTTGACTTGTGGAGGGGTCTTCGAGCATCTGCACGTGCAGCGCCACCACGGTCAGGTGGTGCGCGATGCTGTCATGCAACTCACCGGCGATCCAACGCCGCTCGGCGAGTACGGCCTGACGCTCCTGCTCGGCGCTCTCCTCGAGCGCGAGCTCGAGGCGTCGCCCGCGGGCGAAGGCGATCCGCAGCGCGAAGCCGACGGCACCTGCCACGGCCGCGAAGATGAGGAACAGTCCGACGTTGACCCCGGCTTCCAGGTCGCCGTTGGCGACGAGCGCCGCGGCGACCAGGAAAGCACCGGTGTAGGAGAGGACCAGCGAGGTCCACCCCAGTCTCATCACGAGCCCTGCTGCCACAGCTGCGGCAGTCAGAACCAGAGACTCGGTTCCTACGAAGAAGGACAGTGCGAACACGACGCCGAGGGCGCATGTCGCGATAAGGGGATTCCAGAGGTAGAGGGCGAAACTGGCCGTCGACGCGATGCTCACCAGGATGCCGAGTGGATTCCCACCCGGGGTCGTGATGAGCGATATGAGGTCGAGGGCGACAGTGATGGAGACGATGACCAGGACGACGATCCGCTCGACTCTGCTGAGCTTCTCGCCCCGACCTAACCGGAGAGCATCAGTAGAGGCTCCAGCGGACTGGTCGAAGGCCATGGTTCACTATCTCCTATTCGCCAGGTAATCTATCGTACGAGGCCAAAAAACTTACCAACCTGCTGCCAGAAAGGCATAGTGCTCACCTCCATTTCCTAGTCGTTTGTCGATGTCTGTACCCATCTTCTCGGCGATGAACACGGAGCACATCTGACTTCTAGACAGACCTTTTTGGCCAAAGGTCTACATGTGAGCGACCACAAGCCGCCGCCGTTAGGCTTCCCTCATGCCTGACATCCGAGTCCTGATCGTCGATGACGACCCCCTGGTCCGCTCGGCGCTCTCGCACTTCGTCTCCCGTGACCCTGATATCAAGGTCATCGGCCAGGCGGAGGACGGCGTCGAGGGCATCGCCATGGTGGAGAGCGAACAGCCTGACGTGGTCATGATGGATGTCCAGATGCCGGAGATGAACGGGATCGAGGCGACGGGTGTCATCGTCGAACGATGGCCGCATGTCCGGGTTCTCGCGGTCACGACGCTGGACGGCCGGGACACGGTGTTGCCGATGCTGAGTGCCGGCGCCTCAGGGTATCTGCTGAAGGACTCCAGCGCGGAGGAGATCGTGATCGGCGTGCGCGAGGTGCACAGCGGTCAGAGCTCGCTCTCGCCGCGGATCGCATCGATGCTCATCAAGCACGTGCGCGATTCCGAGCCCGTGACCGGCGATGCCACAGCTCTCGAAGCTCTCACCGATCGCGAGGCCGAGGTGCTCCAGTGCCTGGCCAAGGGCATGTCCAACGCCGAGATCGCCAAGGCGCTCATCGTCTCCGAGGGCACGGTGAAGGCGCACCTCGGACGCATGATGTCGAAGTGGCACCTGCGCGACCGTGTGCAGATCCTCGTCGCCGCGGCGCACGCCGGGCTCGTGAACTTCCGCTGACGCAGGTCTGGACACGCTCGCGTTCGGCTGGGTCGACAATCAGGTGCGTGTGAGTCGGGTAGGGATGCTGGGTCTCGGGGCTCGCCATCTTCCGTGGGGGTCCCACCAGGCGGGTCCGCGGATCTCGGGGACACCCGCGTTCATCCGAATCTCCCACCCCGACGTGTCGAGGGATCGGTGATGCCACCAGCACAACGCGACCCCGTTGTCGGTATGCGTCGGGCCTCCCCGCGAATGCTCGACCACGTGATGGATCTCACACCACGACGCGGGCACGTGACACCCCGGGATCAGGCACTCCTTGTCCCGGGCGAGGATCGCCCGCCTTTGATGCACCGGGAAGACACGGTCCGTGACCGTGATCCCCACGATCCGTCCCTCATCGAACAACACCCGCTGAATCGAACCGGTGCACGCTGTGTGCGCCGCCACGTGCAACCCGACCGGAGCGAGGGATCCGGCGATCCGCGCCCACCCGGTACCGGCGGCGACATCCTTCGCATCCACATGCACCACCAGGGTCGGTGATGCCCCGCCCAGGGTCGGCATCTCCTCATGCCGCGCCGCGATCCCGAGCGCTGTGGCCAAGGCGTCATGCCGCTTCTGCCCGGCACTGCGCCGGTCGACCGACTCCGGCCCACTCGGATCACCCAGCTCACCGGGCTCACCGGGCTCACCGGGCCAAGCATCATCAATGGGCTGGAATTGCACGCCGGGCATGGGCGGTCCGTCGGTCTTCGGATTGCATTGCGCGTCTATGATGGCCTGCAATTGGGCCGCGACATCAGGGAGCAGATGCCCGCGGATCGCATGCAACCCGTCCTTCAACCGGCCGATCGTCACGAACCGTTGATGCCGCGCCCCGTGCTCCGAAGGTTCCGGCCCATCCGGATCCAACACCATCGCCAACACCAGGGCGAACTGCCGCAGATCCTCCGGCGTCGCCGGCGGCGCCGCATCCGCCTTGGGCGCAGCATCCGTGTCGCTGTCATCCGCGTCGGTCTCGACATCCCGCTCCGTCGCACGATATCCGCGGGCGTAGTCCGCGAGCGCGGCATCCGCCTCCCGGAGAACCTCCCGCCCGAATCGGTGCGCAGCCTTGTCGATCGGGGTGATCGCCGCCAGGAACCCCGAAACCCCGACCACACCGTCGAGCAGCGCCTCCCGCAACGCCGGATACCTCGCAGGCAACCGCTCCCCCGACGACGGGCTCACATCCCGCCGCACGGCATCCGCGACCTTCCCGACCCGCGTTGCGCCCGCGACATCCACCCGCAGCACCCGCTGCAACAACTCGTTCTGCCCCCGACACCCGAAGGAGTGAGAAAATTCCGGATCCGCGGACGCGGTCGTCTCGACGACCACCGCCTCCACGCGTCGGAACGCCTCGCCCGCGACCCGCAGCACGTCCATCCGCTCCGCATCCGGCAACCCTGCCAGCGCATCTCCGGACAGCACGGAATCCAGGTCGGTGACGACCCGATCCAAGACGTCCGTGGTGCTGTTCATACGCTCAGTCAACCCGGGACCACCGACATTGATGCCCCGAAAAGACCCAGATCAGAGCTACTTTCCCGATATACCGGAATGCGGTACGAAATCACCGTTTCGTCGCGCTCCGCTCACTCACAGCGCGAGCAGCACGATCCCGAGGACGACGACCAGCGAGGCCCCGATCCGCCACCGTGGTCGCGACTCCCGCAGCACCATGACGCCGAACAGGCTCACGAGCACCACGCTCACCTCGCGCAGCGGTGCGACGAGCGCGACCGGCGCGATCTGTATCGCCGTCAGCACGAGGATGTACGAGAGCGGCGACAGGATGCCGAAGACGAGGATGCGTCGCCAGTGCCGGCGTCCGAGCGACCAGACGGCATCCCAGCGCCGCCGTACCGCGAACGAGTAGAACGGCACCTGCAGCAACGTCGTGCCGACCATGAAGGCGACCGGCGAGAGGTTCCAGGTGCGCACCGCGTGCGCGTCCCAGATCGTGTAGATCGCGATCGCGACACCGGTGAGCAGGCCGAACAGCAGGCCCGGATCGATGCGCCCGGTCTTCGCTCCCCTCCCGCGGTCGACGAGCCCGATCGCCACGACCCCGACGATCACCGCGGCGACGCCGATCAGCGCCACCACCGACGGCCTCTCGCCGAGCAGCAGCACCGCGACGATCACCGAGAGGAAAGGGCCCGTGCCACGGGCGGTCGCGTAGACCGTGGAGAGATTCCCCTCCCGGTAACCGCGCTGCAGCACGACCATGTATCCGACGTGCAGCGTCGCGGAGACGGCGACCCCGAGGGCGAAGGAGCCGAGGTCGTCGGCGCCGATCCCGCCGGTGAACGGCACCGCCCCTATCCAGACGACCGTGCTGGCGACCGCTCCCCACCAGAGGAAGGGGAATCCCGCGCGGCTCACCCCGTGGGCGATGACGTTCCACGCGGCGTGGGCGATCGCGGCTCCGAAGACGAGGACGAAGGCGAGAGGGGACATGACGAGACCCTTCCGTTCGACGCGGGCGCGACGAACAGGGTCCTCCGGGCTTTTGTCCTGTCAGATGACGGCTCTCCTGCGGAGGTGAGCCGTGGCGCCGCTCGGACCAGGCGGGCGCGAACCCCGGAACCCTAGGCGCTATCGCGGTACACGATAGTCGCGCCAGATGAACGCCGGGCAAACGGCGCCCCCGCGACACGCGCAGAGGGTCGTCATCGCGCGACTACGCTCGAATCACGCCCGTATTCAGGAAGGTCGCCATGCCCGTCACCCCCGACGCTCTCGCCCACGCCGAGGATCTCGCCGATTTCGTCGCCGCCTCCCCGTCGAGCTACCACGCGGCGGCCGAGGTCGCGCGACGCCTCGAAGACGCAGGTTTCACCCGCCTTCACGAGGAGGAGCCGTGGCCGGCGCAGGCCGGCGGCCGCTTCGTCGTCGTGCGCGACGGCGCGACGATCGCCTGGGTGGTGCCGACGGACGCCGCCGCGACGACGCCCGCGCACGTGTTCGGCGCGCACACCGACTCCCCCGGCTTCAAGCTCAAGCCGCAGCCGACCACCGGCGCCCGCGGCTGGCTGCAGGCCGCCGTCGAGGTGTACGGCGGCCCGCTGCTGAACTCGTGGCTCGATCGCGAGCTGCGCCTCGCCGGACGCCTCGCCCTCGCGGACGGTCGCGTGGTGCTGGCCGACACGGGCCCCCTGCTGCGCCTGCCCCAGCTCGCCATCCACCTCGACCGCACCGCGAACTCCGGCCTGGCGCTCGACAAGCAGACCGAGACCCAGCCCGTGTGGGGCCTCGGCGACCCGACGCAGCAGGACATCCTCGCCGAGCTCGGCTCGTCGGCCGACGTCGCGGCATCCGACATCCGCGGCTACGACGTCGTGATCGCCGACACCGCGCGCGGCGCCGTCTTCGGCAAGGACGATGCGTTCTTCGCCGCCGGGCGCCTCGACGACCTGGCCTCGGTGCACGCCGGCGTCGTCGCGCTCGTCGAGATCGCCGACCGTACGCGCACGAAGGCCCCGATCGCGGTGCTCGCCGCGTTCGACCACGAGGAGCTCGGTTCCGCGTCGCGCTCCGGAGCCGCCGGCCCGTTCCTCGAAGACGTGCTCGAACGCCTGTACGCCGGACTCGGCGCCGACGCCTCGGAGCGTCGCCGGGCCTACGCCTCGTCGTGGTGCCTCTCCAGCGACGTCGGCCACTCCGTGCACCCGAACTACGTCGCCAAGCACGACCCGGTCGTGCAGCCCGTGCTCGGCTCGGGTCCGATCCTCAAGCTGAACGCGAATCAGCGCTACGCGACGGATGCCGTGGGCACGGCCGCCTGGCGCGAATGGTGCGAGCGCGTCGGAGTCAGCACGCAGGAGTTCGTCTCGAACAACGCCGTGCCGTGCGGCTCCACGATCGGCCCGATCACCGCCACCCGGCTCGGCATCCGCACCGTCGACGTCGGCATCCCGATCCTGTCGATGCACTCCGCGCGCGAGCTCGCCGGCGTCTCCGACCTGTACGACCTGTCCCGCACCGCGGAGTCGTTCTTCACCGCCTGATCCCGATTGCCGCCCCGGCACGCCCGGGCAGTGCCAAGATGTTGCTCATGACGGACATCAAGCCGGCTCTCATCGAGCGTGCGGGCATCGAGATCATCCCCGAATCCGACCGGAACGCGAAGCCCCGCGACCTGTTCTGGCCCTGGTTCGCGGCGAACGTGTCGGTGTTCGGCATGTCGTACGGGTCGTTCGTGCTCGGCTTCGGCATCTCGTTCTGGCAGGCGACCCTCGTGTCGATCATCGGCATCGTGGTGTCGTTCCTGCTGTGCGGGCTCATCGCGATCGCCGGCAAGCGCGGCTCGGCCCCGACCATGGTGCTCTCGCGTGCCGCGTTCGGCGTGCAGGGGCAGAAGGTGCCCGGCATCATCTCGTGGCTGACGTCGATCGGGTGGGAGACGTTCCTCGCGATCCTCGCGGTGCTCGCGACCGTGACGATCATCACGCAGCTCGGCGGTGACGGCGACAGCATCGCGCTGAAGATCATCGCGACCGTGATCGTCGCGGCGCTGATCGTCGCCGCATCCGTGCTCGGATATCACACGATCATGAAGCTGCAGTCGGTGCTCACCTGGATCACCGGCATCGTGACGGTGCTGTACATCATCCTCGCGGCGCCGCAGATCGATCTCGCGGCCGTCATGGCCCGTCCGGACGGCGGCATCGGGCAGGTCATCGGCGCCCTCGTCATGGTGATGACCGGATTCGGCCTCGGCTGGATCAACATCGCCGCGGACTGGTCGCGGTACCAGAAGCGCACGGCATCCGACGGGGCGATCGTCGCCTGGAACACGATCGGCGGCTCGGTGGCCCCGGTGATCCTCGTGGTGTTCGGACTGCTGCTCGGCGGCTCCGACGACGACCTCATGAACGCGATCGCCGCCGACCCGATCGGCGCCCTCGCCTCGATCCTGCCGGTGTGGGTGCTCGTGCCGTTCCTGCTCACGGCCGTGCTCGCGCTCGTCTCGGGTGCGGTGCTCGGCATCTACTCCTCCGGACTGACGCTGCTCAGCCTCGGCATCCGCATCCCCCGGCCGTCGGCCGCCGCGATCGACGGAGTCATCCTCACGATCGGCACGATCTTCGTGGTGTTCTTCGCGACCGACTTCCTCGGGCCGTTCCAGAGCTTCCTGATCACGCTCGGTGTGCCTCTCGCCTCGTGGGCCGGCATCCTCATCGCCGACATCCTGCGCCGGAAGAAGGACTACGACGAGGACGCCCTGTTCGACAGCCGCGGCCGCTACGGCGCCTGGGACTGGACCTCGATCGGCACCATGGTCGTCACGAGCGTGATCGGGTGGGGTCTCGTCATCAACAACTTCGCGGATGCCGCGCCGTGGAACAACTGGCAGGGCTACCTGCTGTTCCTCGTCGGCGGACGCGACGGCGACTGGGCCTACGCGAACCTCGGCGTGTTCTTCGCCCTCGTGCTGTCGTTCCTCGTGACCTACTTCGCGCGGGCGGCGAAGATCCGCCGGCAGGAAGAGGCGTGAGCCCTTCGACGAGCTCAGGGGCCCAGAAGTCGGTCGTTGAGCGAGGAGCGCAGCGACGAGACAAAGCGCCTGACCCCTGGCTGGTCGTGATCGACCCGCAGACGATCTTCGCGTCGCCGGACTCCGCGTGGGGCTCGCCGTTCTTCGCTGAGACGATGCCGCGCATCCGCTCTCTGGCAGAGTCCTTCGGCGAGCGCGTGATCGTGACCCGCTGGATGCCGACTGCCGACCGCTCCACCTCGTGGGGCGCGTACTTCGCCGTGTGGCCCTTCGCCGACCAGCCGCCGACCGATCCGCTGTTCGACCTCGTGCCCGAGGCGGTCGGGCTGTCGCCGCATCCGACCCTCGATCTGCCGACCTTCGGGAAGTGGGGACCGGAGATCGAGGCCCTCGTCGGGCGCGGCGCGCATGTCGTGCTGGCCGGGGTCTCGACGGACTGCTGCGTGATCTCGACGGCCCTGGCCGCAGCGGATGCCGGAGCCCACGTGACCGTCGCCGCCGATGCGTGCGCGGGATCGACGGCCGAGAACCACGCCGCCGCGATCCAGGTGATGGGGCTGTACCCGCCGCAGATCACGGTGAGCGACACGGCATCCGTCCTGGCGGCGCGGTAGCGGTCAGCCCGAGGCCCGCACGGCGGCGGCGATGTCGGCGGGCGAACCCTGCCAGGGTGCGCCGTGACCCGGCAGCACCCACGACGCCGAGACCTCGGCGATCCGGTCGAGCGAGGCCGACGCGGTCTCGGGCTCGTCGGTGAACGGGGCCGGCTGCGCGCCGACCTTCCCGGTGAGCACGTGGCGTGTGGTGAGGGCGTCGCCCACGAAGACGGCGTCGGCCGCGGGCACGTGCACCGCGATGCTTCCCGGCGAGTGCCCCGGCATCCCGATGATCACGGGCGCTCCGGGCAGGTCGAGCACGTCTCCGTCGGCGACCTCGACGACCTCGGTCACGTAATGGGTGCGCAGGGCGTTCTTGCGGATGCCGTAGGCGAAGAACCCCAGCATCGGCCCGAGCCGTGCGGGCCCCATCGCCGTCTTCGGCTTCTCCCCCGTGCGCACGCGGTGGGCATCGGCGGCATGGATGAAGACCGGCACCCCGGCTTCCCGGCGCAGCCGCTCGGCGAAACCGATGTGGTCGCTGTCTCCGTGGGTGAGCACGAGTCCGCGGATGTCGGACAGCGGCCGCCCGATCTCGGCGAGCTCGCGCTGCAGGTCGTTCCAGTGGCCGGGGAGTCCCGCGTCGATCAGCGTGATCCCCTCCGGGAGATCGATGAGGTACGAGGCGACGATGTCGTTACCCAGTCGATGGAGGTGCGGTGCGAGCTTCATGGGGATTCCTTCCGAAGATGATTGCGATGGCTACGATACGTAGCTATGATGGCTATTGTCAATAGCTATCAAGGAGAAGTCATGCCGACACCCGATCGGACCTCGCTCGCGCAGATCATCGCCGCGGGCCGGGAGATCCTGGATGCGACGGGCCCCGCGAGCGTCACGATGCAGGCCGTCGCCACGCGCGTCGGCGTGCGGGCTCCTTCGCTCTACAAGCGCGTGCGCGATCGTGACGCCCTTCTCTCTGCCATCGCCGAGTCGATCATCGATGAGCTCACGGCCCGCCTCGACGCCGCGGATGCCGATCTCACGGGCATCGCGGGCGCCTACCGGTCCTTCGCCCAGCAGCAGCCCGAGGCTTTCCGGCTCATGTTCAGCGCCGCGGCTCCGCACGCCGCCCTGCAGCGCTCGGCCGCGCCGCTCATCCGCGCCTCCGCCGCCCTGGTCGGCGAGGACGACGCCCTCGATGCGGCCCGCCTGTTCACGGCCTGGGCGACGGGCTTCCTGCAGATGGAGCTCTCGGGAGCCTTCCGGCTCGGCGGCGATGTCGACCGTGCCTTCGACTACGGGCTGCGGCGCCTCATCGCCGGCCTCACCGCCTGACGACCCTGCTCACCACGCGGTCCAGGCCGCCCAGAGGTCGGCGTACGGCCCCGGCGCGGCGACCAGCTCCTCGTGCGTGCCGGACTGCACCACGCGACCGTCCTGCATCACGAGGATCCGGTCCGCCGTGACGGCCTGACTCAGCCGGTGGGCGATCACGATGCCCGTACGATCGCCGATCGCCGCGCGCGCGGCCTGGTCGAGCAGCTCCGCGTCGGCGGATCCCGCCTCGGCGGTGGCCTCGTCGAGGATGACGACGGATGCCGCGGCGAGCGCGACCCGCACGAGCGCGAGGTGCTGCGTCTGCCCCGGCGTGAGCGGAAGACCCGCTTCTCCGACGACCGTGTCGAGGCCGTCGGGCAGGGCGAGGATCCAGCCGGCGCCGAGCTGTTCGATCTTGCGGTGCATCCGCTCCTCGTCGGCGTCGCTGAAGAGCGCGAGGTCGTCGCGGATCGACCCCGCGAACACATGCGGCTCCTGCGTCAGCATCACCACGGCGTCGCGCAGATCGTGCGGATGCCAGGCGTCGATGTCGACCTCGTCGTGCCGGACCGCTCCTTCACCGCGCGGAAGGGCGCCGGCCAGCACGCGCGCGAGAGTCGTCTTTCCTGCTCCGCTCGCGCCGACGACCGCGATCGCCTCCCCGGGCGCCGCCGACATCGACACGGCGTCGAGGTCGCGCTGGCCCGGACGGTGGGCGAACCCGAGGCCGTCGACCTCGATCGCTCCCCGGCGCACCGACGCCGCGCCCTCCCGCGGGCTCGGCGACGGCAACCCGATCACACCGAACAGGCGGGCGAGGCTCGCGCCGGCGTCCTGAAGCTCGTCGATCCGGAAGAGCAGTGTTCCCATCGGCCCGAACAGCCCGAGGAAGTACAGCGCCGCGGCGGTGGCGGCGCCCAGCTCGACCTGGCCGTCGGCGACGAGGAAGTAGCCGACGACGAGCACGGCGGAGAGTCCGATCAGCTCGGCACCGTTGAGGAAGAAGTTGAAATCGTTGCGCACGGCGGTGGCCCTCACCTCGAGCCCGATGGCCTCCTCGCTCGCCTCGGCGATCCCGTCGAGGTGCCGCTCCTCCGTACGCAGCGCGAGCACGGTGTCGACGCCGCGGACCGCCTCGATCGTGCGCTGGCCACGTTCTGCCACGACAGCGCGGTGCCGGCGATACACCGGACCAGACCGGCGGAGGAATCGGCGCAGCGCGAGATATTGCATCGGGGCGGCGAGAAGCGCCGCGAGCGCGAACCGCCAATCGAGCAGCCCCATCCCGGCGAGGCTGAGCACGACGCCGAACAGCGCCGCGAGGAAGGCGGGAAGCGCCTCTTCGACGACCTGCCCGACGGCGCGCACATCGCCGGAGAGACGGGCGACCAGGTCACCGGTCCCCGCGGCCTCGATGCGGGCCGTGGGCTGAGCGAGAGCGGTGCGGAACGCCGCCTCGCGCACCTCGCGGATCGTGCCCTGACCGAGGCGGGCGAGCAGCACGCGTCCGGCCCAGGTGAGCGCGGCGCCGATGGTCACCGAACCGACGAGGGCGAGACCGTAGGGCAGCAGCGATCCGCCGCCCCGGGTGATGTCGTCGACCATGAGGCCGATGATCCAGGGGGCGACGAGCGCCGCGCCGACTCCCGCGCACAGCGTGAACAGGGCGAAGATCGTGAGGCCCCGTCGCCGGCCGAGCGCCGCGAGCAGGCCGCGCGCGGTGTCACGCCCCGAGGCGATGGGCAGCTTCTCGTCGGTCATGAGGCCGCTCCCCTCAGGTCGTGCACGCGGTGGCAGGCCGACAGCAGCGACGCGCGATCCGTGAGCAGCACGATCGTGCGTCCCTCGGTCGCGAGCCCGGCGGCGACCTGCGCCTCGGTGATGGGGTCGATCGCGGTGGTGGGCTCGTGCAGCACGAGCACGCGCTGCGGCTGATGCAGCGCGCGGGCCAGCAGCAGCCGCTGGCGCTGCCCTCCCGACAGGCGGAGGCCCCGCTCGCCGATGCGCTCGTCGAGCCCGTCGGGAAGCCGGTGCACGACCTCGTCGAACGCGGATGCCGTGAGGTGGGCATCCTCGATCGTCTCGGCGATGTTCTCGGCGGCGGTCCCGGTGAACACGGCCGCATCGTGGGGCGGCGCGAACACCAGAGCCCGCAGGCCCTCGCGCCCGAGGTGGATCGCGTCGATGCCGTCGACCACGAGCTCGCCGGCAGAGGCCTCCCTGCGCCCGCCGAACAGCTGCGCGAGATCGGAGATGCGCTCGGGGTCTGCCCGGATGCCGGTGATCTCGCCCGCGGCGACGTCGAGGCGCCGCCCGTCGACGAGCACCCGGGCCACGATCTCGCTGCCACCGGTCGGCAGTTCGGCAGCGGCATCCGGGGCGCCGTGCGGGTGTCCCGCCTCGCGGGAGAACTCGGCGATGCGGGTCGCGGAACCGTGCTTCGACGCGATCTCCGCGGGCAGGTACCCGAGGGTCTCCAAGGGTCCGCGGATGGTCTGCGCGAGGCCCATCGCGGTGACGAAGCCGCCGACCGTGATCGCCCCGTCGAGGGCGAGCCATCCGCCGAGCACCGCGATCCCGGTGAACGCGAGGCCGCTGACGACGAGGTTGAGGGCGGTCAGGGCGGCGGCGGACTTCTCCGCGCGGTAGGCGGCCTCCGCAGCGACCGCGCTCTCGGCGACGTAGCGCTCGGTCGCCCGCGACGCACCGCCGAGCGCGCCGAGCACGCGGAGCCCGGTCGCGAAGTCGGTGCTGACGGCGTCGAGCCGCGCGGCCTGCCGCTGTGCCTCGTATCCGCGACGACGCAGTCCGCCGCTGACGGCGTTGACGACGAGCGCCTGCAGCAGTGTGCCGATGACGACGGCGATGGCGAGCGGCCAGGCGATCACCAGCAGGGTCGCGCAGGCGACGATGACGGCTGTGGCGGCAGCCGCCTGCTCGGCGACGGTCCAGAAGAACCCGGCCGTCTCACCGGCATCCGAAGAGGAGATCGTGAGGATCTCACCCGCCGGGCGGCGAGTGCGGCGACGGAGCGCCAGCCCGAGGATGCCCTGTCGGAGCACGTGCTCACCGCGCGCGTAGACGACGGTGCCCACGCGGTCGCCGAGCTGCCAGGCGCAGATGAGCACCGCGAAGACGGCCACGAGGAAGGCGAGCGACCAGCCCAGCGCCACCGGGTCGTGCGGGGCGATGGCGCGGTCGATCACGATGCCGACGGCGACCGGGACCAACACCTCGGCCAGCTGATGTCCGCAGAATCCGGCGATCGAGAGTGCGGCGCGCCTGCGGCGGCCCGCTCCCCACACGACTTCCCGGAAGACTCCTCCGACCGTCGTCACGACGACGTCGCCGGACAGGGGCGGAAGGACATGAGACTCCTGGGATCGCAGTAAGGGTGTCCTTAGTAAACTAACCGACCCTCGACGTCGCCGCGCACCGGCCGCATTCGCGCACGGGCCGGATTCACGCATGCGCGAACCGGAATACTGGCACACTGATGCGCAGGGAGGGGTTCCAATGAGCACTGGCGCGCACGCCGAAGAGTCCGATCACCCGAAGAAGGCCCGTCGGCCCTGGCACCGCACCAAGGTCGCTCTCGGCATCATCGTGGCCGTCGTCGCGGTGGTGGCGATCGTCGGCTCGATCAGCCCCTGGCCGTCGGCGATGATCATCCGCGCCGTCTTCACCAAGGGCGGCGACGAGACCGCCGCCGAGATGGACAAGCACGTTCCCGACACGAAGCTCACCGAGAAGCTCGACGTCTCCTACGGCGACGCGGGCGCCGACACGACGATGGACGTCTTCGCCCCGGCATCCGCGACCGGCCCGCTGCCGACCGTCGTCTGGATCCATGGCGGCGCCTGGATCTCGGGCGCGAAGGAGAACGTCGACCCCTACATGCGCATCCTCGCTGCGGAGGGGTACACCACCATCGCGGTGAACTACACGATCGGCCCCGAGGGCGTCTATCCGCTCGCGGTGCACCAGCTCAACGACGCGCTCGCGTACATCGACGAGCACGCCGAGGAGCTCGGCGTCGACCCGACGCAGATCGTGCTCGCGGGCGACTCGGCCGGCGGCCAGCTCGCCAGTCAGATGGCGACGCTCATCACGAGCCCGGGATACGCCGAGATCATGGGCATCACGCCCACTCTCGAGGCCGACCAGCTCATCGCCACCGTGCTCAACTGCGGCGTGTACGACCTCGGAGCCCTCGCTCAACTCGATGGGCTCGCCGGCTGGGGCTTCAAGTCGGCGATGTGGGCCTACTCGGGCACGAAGACCTGGGCCGAGGACTCGACCGGAGCGACCATGTCGACCGTCGACTGGGTGACGAAGGACTTCCCCACGACGTACATCTCCGGCGGCAACGGCGACGGCCTCACCTGGCTGCAGTCGATCCCGATGGCGCAGCGCCTCGAAGAGCTCGGCGTCGACGTGACGACCCAGTTCTGGCCTGCTCCGCACGAACCGGCGCTGCCGCACGAGTACCAGTTCCACCTCGACATGCCCGACGCGCAGACCGCGCTGCAGAAGACCATCGACTTCCTGAACGCGCACACCACGCGCTGACGGCATCCGTCGCGCAGCTCGCCTACTTCATCGTGTCGAGGATGCCGACCAGGTCGTCGAAGGTCGTGAGCGGGTTGAGGATCGCGAAGCGCGTGTTGGGGCGACCCTGGTGCGAGCTGGGCACCACGAACGCCCGCTGCGAGTCGAGGAGCTCCGCCGACCAGCGGTCGTAGTCGGCGCGCTCCCAGCCGTCGCGCTCGAACACGACGACCGACAGCTGCGGATCCCGCACGAGCCGCAGCTCGGGGCGTCGGGCGATCTCGCCGGCGATGCGCTTCGTCAGGGCGATCGTGCTGCTGACGGCATCCCGGTACGCGGTCACGCCGTACGTCGCGAGCGAGAACCACATCGGCAGGCCGCGCGGGCGCCGGGTGAGCTGGATCGAGTAGTCCGAGGGGCTGAACTCGTCGACGTCGGTGAGGATGTCGAGGTACTCGGCGTGCTGCGTGTGCGCACGCCGACCGCTGTCGGGGTCGCGGTAGATCAGGGCGCAGCAGTCGAACGGCGCGAACAGCCACTTGTGCGGGTCGACGATGACCGAGTCGGCGCGCTCGACGCCCGCGAAGATCTTCCGCGCCTCCGGGGCGAGCATCGCCGTGAGGCCGTACGCGCCGTCGATGTGCAGCCAGAAGTCGAACTCGTCCTTCAGCGCCGCGATCCCCTTGATGTCGTCGACGATGCCGAAGTTCGTCGAGCCGCCGGTCGCGACCACCGCGCAGATCTCGTCGCCGTGCTCGGCCAGCGCCTCGCGCACGGCATCCGCCCGCAGCACGCCGTCGTCGCCCGCGGGAACGAGCAGCACGTCGGCGTCCATGACCTTCGCAGCCGACTTGTTCGAGGAGTGCGCCTCGACGCTGCAGACGATCTTCCAGCGCGTGGGCAGGTCCTTGCCGGCCGCGATCAGGCGCGCCTTCGCGGCCTCGCGGGCGGCGACCAGCGCCGAGAGGTTGCCGATCGTGCCGCCCTGCACGAACACGCCGCCGGCGGTGTCGGGCAGACCGAACTCGGCGGCGAGGAACGACAGGACCTCGTTCTCGGCGTGCACGGCACCCGCGCCTTCCAGCCAGCTGCCGCCGTAGAGGCCCGATGCCGAGACGACGAGGTCGAACGCGATGGCCGCCATGGTCGGAGCCGTCGGGATGAACGACAGGTACAGAGGATGGCTCGTGGTCAGGCAGGCCGGGGCGAGCACGTGCTCGAACAGGCTCAGGGCGCGGGGGGCCCCGAGCCCGGAATCGGTGATGGTCGCACCGATCAGACGGTTGAGCTCGGCCTCGGTCTGCGGCTTGTCGAGCGGCACGTCGGTGGCCAGCATCCGTCGTCGGGAGTAGTCGAGCACGGCGTCGACGATCGCGGTCGATTCGGGCGATGCGGCGTGCATGCGGTCGGCGCTCATGAGCGGTCCTCACTGGTCGGGTCGGCGGAAGGTCGGTCGAGCACGGCGGCGACCGTGCGGCGGGCGAGATCGGCGCGGTCGCGGGGCGCCCACTTCACGAGGGAGTGCGCGCTCATGCCGTCGACCATGGCGAGCAGCATCCAGGCGGCGAAGGGCGGGTCGGCGGAATCGTCGGGGTCGGCTGCTGCGGCACCGGAGATGACCTCTTCGAGCCTGCTCTGCCACAGGTCCATCTCGGAGCGCACGCGCTCCCCCAGGGGCTCGTTGCGCACACCCTGCGACCATGCCTGCACCCAGATCAGGGCGACGTCGTCGCGGGAGTCGTCGAGCAGCGTCTCGACCAGCTGCTGCAGGCTCGCACGCAGGCCGCCCGCGGGCGTGAAGGCGGCGATCACCTCGTCGCGCTCGGTCGCGACGATCGTGCCGAAGACCTCGGCGACGAAGGCGTCCATGACGGGGCGGTAGTGCGCCACGAGCGCCGGCGTCACGCCGACGCGGGCCGCGACGGCACGCACGGTGAGGGTGTCGAGACCGTTCTCCCTGGCGAGCGCGATGGCGCCGTCGAGGATGGTGCGCTCGCGCTCTTCGGGTGGCAGCCGCCGCGCTGCGGGTGCTCTTGACGTCGTGTTCATCGAGGGCTACCGTAGCACCTGTTGATCGCTTGTTCAACAGCATTGAGGCCGTCGAAGCGATCACGAAGCGAGGAGATCACGATGAGCTGGCGCATGCCTGCCGAGACCGCACGCCACGACCGCACCTGGATGGCGTTCCCCGCCGAGGGCCAGACGCTCGGCGAGACCGACGCCGAGCGCGAGGACGGCTACGCGACCTGGACCGCCGTCGCGAACGCCGTCGCCGAGTTCGAGCCGGTCTCGATGCTCGTCGACCCGAGCGAGACCGCCCGCGCCCGGCGCATGCTCGCCGGCAGCATCGAGCTCATCGAAGCCCCGGTCGATGAGTTCTGGATGCGCGACTCCGGCCCCACCTTCGTGATCGACGACGAGCGCCCCGGCGTGCTCGGCGCGGTCGACTGGATCTTCAACGGCTGGGGCGCCCCGGACTGGGCCGAATGGCGACTGGCGGGCGAGCACGGGCGCATCGTCGCCGGCGCCGTCGGTGCGGAGCTCGTCAGCTCGGTGCTCGTGAACGAGGGCGGCGGCATCCACGTCGACGGCGAGGGCACGGTGCTGCTCACCGAGACCGTACAGCTCGACCCGCGACGCAATCCCTTCGCCGACAAGACGCGCGTCGAGGCCGAGATGCTCCGCACGATCGGGGCGACGAAGGCCATCTGGCTCCCCCGCGGCCTCACCCGCGACTACGACGACTTCGGCACCAACGGCCACGTCGACATCGTCGCGACGATCGTCGCACCCGGGCGCCTGCTGCTGCACGACCAGCAGGATCCCGACCACCCCGACCACGCGGTCACCCGCGACCTGCGCGCCCTGCTCGCCGAGCAGACGGATGCCGCGGGCCGCCGCTTCGAGATCGTCGACCTGCCGGCGCCCGCCACCCTGCGCGATGAGGAGGGCTTCGTCGACTGGAGCTACGTCAACCACCTCGTCACGAACGACGGCGTCGTCGCCTGCGGGTTCGGCGAGGAGAAGGCGGATGCCGCAGCGCGCGAGATCCTCGCCGAGGTGTATCCCGGTCGCCGCGTCGTCACAGTCGACGCCCGCTCCCTGTTCGCCCGCGGCGGAGGCATCCACTGCATCACCCAGCAGCAGCCCTCGCTCGAAGGCGCGCGCTCATGATCGACGTCACCGAAGTCACGATCGCCGACCTGCGCCATGCGCTCGAGACGGGCGCGACCACGTCGGTCGAGCTCGTCGACGCCTACCTCGCCCGCATCGCCGCGTACGACGGACCCGACACGGCGACGGCCCTCAACGCGGTCGTCGTCGCGAATCCCGCCGCCCGTGACGAGGCCGCGGCATCCGACGCCCGCCGTGCACGCGGCGAGACGCGCGGTGCGCTCGACGGCATCCCGTACACGGCGAAGGACAGCTACCTCGTGGCGGGACTCACTGCCGCGGCCGGCAGCCCCGCCTTCGCGGAGCTCGTCGCTCAGCGGGACGCGTTCACGATCGAGCGCCTGCGGGCGGCCGGAGCGATCTGTCTCGGGCTGACCAATATGCCGCCCATGGCCAACGGTGGCATGCAGCGCGGCGTCTACGGCCGCGCCGAGAGCCCCTACAACGCGGAGTTCCTCACGGCCCCCTTCGCCTCGGGTTCGTCGAACGGATCGGGCACCGCGACCGCCGCGAGCTTCGCCGCCTTCGGCCTCGGCGAGGAGACCTGGTCGAGCGGGCGCGGCCCCGCGACCAACAACGCGCTCTGCGCCTACACGCCCTCCCGCGGCGTGATCTCGACCCGGGGCAACTGGCCCCTGGTTCCGACGATGGACGTCGTCGTGCCGCACGCCCGCACCATGGCCGATCTGCTCGAGGTGCTCGACGTGATCGTCGCCGACGACGCCGAGACCCGGGGCGACTTCTGGCGCGCGCAGCCGTGGGTCGAGCTTCCCGCCGCATCCGCCGTGCGTCCGTCGTCGTACCGCGCGGTGGCCGACGGCGCCTCGCTCGACGGCATCCGCATCGGCATCCCGCGGATGTACATCAACGCCGACCCGGATGCCGGCACCGCCGACTCCCCGGGAATGGGCGGACCGACCGGGCAGCGCATCGACACGCGGGCCTCCGTGATCGCGCAGTGGGAGACGGCTCGCCGAGACCTCGAGGCCGCCGGTGCCACCGTGGTCGAGGTCGACTTCCCCGTCGTGTCGAACTACGAGGGCGACCGGCCGGGTGCGCCGACGCTGGCGACCCGCGGCCTGGTGTCGCCGGAGTACCTGCACCGCGAGATCGTCGACCTGTCGGCGTGGAGCTGGGAGGACTTCCTGCAGGCGAACGGCGACCCGGCGCTCTCCACACTCGCCGACGTCGACGGTGCCACGATCTTCCCGCATCCGGAGGGCGCCCTCCCCGACCGGTATACGGGCTTCGAGGACGACATCGCCGACTACCCGGACTGGGTGCGCGCACACCCGGGAGCGGACTTCACCGATATGCCGGAGCTCGCAGACGGGCTGCGCGGTCTGGAGGAGACCCGCCGGCTCGATCTCGAGGTGTGGATGGACGAGCAGGGCCTCGACGCCGTCGTCTTCCCGGCGGTCGCCGACGTCGGGCCGGCCGACATGGACGTGAACACCGCATCCGCCGATCTCGGCTGGCGCAACGGCACCTGGATCGCGAACGGCAACCTCGCCGTGCGGCACCTCGGCATCCCGACGGTCACCGTGCCGATGGGGCTGATGGCCGACATCGGCATGCCGATCGGACTGACCTTCGCCGGGCGCGCCTACGACGACACGAGGCTGCTGCGGCTGGCCGCGGCGTTCGAGGCGGCGGGTGCTCCCGGCACGCGCCGCACCCCACCGCCACGCACGCCGGAACTCTAGAGCTCGGGTCGAGGTCAGTGCGTCCAGGTGTGCACGGGCTCACCGGCCCGCATCCGCTCGACGTAATCCCCGAGCATGCCGTGCAGCGCGTCAGCCCTTGACGCGCCGGAGCGCTCACGGGCCGCCACGTTCTCCCGCTGCCAGACCGCGCCGTTGCGCCCGGTGAGGCACCGCTGCTCGATGATGCCGAGATACCGGTCGCGGACCTCCGGGTCGACGCCGTACGCATCCAATCCCTCGGCCGCCGCAGGCAGCAACCGTCGCAGCACCAGCTCGCTCGGGCTGATCCAGCCGACCTCCGGCCAGTACAACCGCGACTCGATGCCGCCGCGGGCAGCGGCGTGCAGGTTCTCCGCCGCCGCATCGAAGGTCATCTGCGTCCAGATCGGCCGGTCGGCTTCGGCGAGGCTGCGCACGAGGCCGTAGTAGAACGCGGCATCCGCCACCACGTCGACGACGCTCGGTCCGGCCGGCAGCACCCGGTTCTCGAGGCGCAGGTGCGCGGTCCCGTCGCCGGCATCGTAGATCGGACGGTTCCAGCGGTAGACCGTGCCGTTGTGCATGCGCAGCTCGGCGAGTTCCGGTGCGCGCCCCTCCTCGAGCGCCTCGAACGGATCCTCGTCCGAGGTCACGGGCAGCAGCGCAGGGAAGTATCGCGAGTTCTCCTCGAAGAGGTCGAAGATCGACGTCACCCAGCGCTCGCCGAACCAGACACGGGGGCGCACGCCCTGGTTCTTCAGCTCCTGCGGGCGGGTGTCGGTGGCCTGTTCGAACATCGGGATGCGCGTCTCGTGCCACAGCGCCTTCCCTGCGAAGAATGGGGAGTTCGCCGCCAACGCCACCTGCACGCCGGCGATCGCCTGCGCCCCGTTCCAGTACGCCGCGAACGACTCGGGCGCGACCTGCAGATGCAGCTGCACGGAGGTGCACGCGGCCTCGGGCAGGATCGTGTCGCAGACCATCGCGAGCTGCTCGCCCGGCTGGTCGTCGCTCAGCGCGATCCCGTCGAGCTGCAGCTCGATGTCCTCACCCCGCGCGGAGAGGATCTGCTGGCCCAGCAGGCTGTATCGGGGATCGGCTGAGAACCAGCGCTCGGTGAAGTGCGTCTCGTCGAGCGTCGGGAGCATCCCGATCATGGCCAGGCCGCTGCCGGTCGGCCGTGCCCGATCGTCGGCGATGTCGAGCGCCCTCCGCAAGACGTTCTCGAGCTCTCGGAGAGCCCCGCGTCCGATCGGCCGCGGCGCCACGTTGAGCTCGACGTTGAAGCGCGCGAGCTCCGTCTGGAAGGCCGGTGACGCGATCGCGTCGAGCACCGCATCGTTCCCGCGGGCCGGTGCGCCCTGCCCGTCGACCAGATTCAACTCGATCTCCAGACCGAGCTGCGAATCAGGGGCGTCGACGGCGGCGAATCGCCCGTCCGCCAGCATGGACGCCAAGGCGTCGAGGCACTGCTCGGTCTTCGCGCGGAACTGCGTGCGGTCCTGGCGCGTGAACGTCCGCGCCTCGATGCTGTCGCCCATACGCCGACGGTATCCACCGGGCGCCGCCTCGTCGAGCAAGGGCCGCCATATTTCACTACTGTGACGCTCGCCACGAAACTGATACATTCGAGGCATGAGCCCTGAGAACGAGCGCAGCCTGGAGTCCGGCATCGTCACGGACCTGACCGGAAAGATGACCTACGGGTCGTACCTCGCGCTCGACCAGCTGCTCACGGCGCAGCATCCGGTCAGCGTGCCCGAGCATCACGACGAGATGCTGTTCATCATCCAGCACCAGACGACCGAGCTCTGGCTCAAGCAGCTGCTGCATGAGCTCTCGTCGGCCCGCGAGCTGCTCGCGAGCGATGACCTCCGCGAAGCGCTGAAGCGGGTCGCGCGCGTCAAGAAGATCCAGGATGTGATGACGCAGCAGTGGGGCATTCTCGCCACGCTCACGCCGACGGAGTACGCGCAGTTCCGCGGATCGCTCGGCAACTCCTCCGGCTTCCAGTCGGTGCAGTACCGCGCCGTCGAGTTCGCCCTCGGCAACAAGAACGAGAAGATGCTGCAGGTCTTCCGCGATCACCCCGCGAACCTCGCGCTGCTCACGGCCGAGTGGGAGAAGCCGACCCTCTACGACGAGTTCCTGCGCTACGCCTCGCGGCGCGGGCTGCCCGTACCCGCATCGATCCTCGAGCGCGACGTGCGCCAGCCGTACCGCGAGACGCCCGAGCTCGTGCCGGCCATCCGCGAGATCTACCAGAACCACCAGAAGAACTGGGACCTGTACGAGGCGTGCGAAGACCTCGTCGACCTCGAGGACAACTTCCAGTTCTGGCGCTTCCGCCACCTGAAGACCGTCGCCCGCACGATCGGCATGAAGGTCGGCACGGGCGGGTCCAGCGGCGTCGGCTTCCTGCAGCGCGCGCTCGATCTCACGTTCTTCCCCGAGCTGTACACCGTGCGCACGGAGATCGGCGGCTGATGTTCGCCGTCACGTTCTTCAACGGCGACGGCTGGCACGAGGGCGTCGTCACGACCGACGCCGATGGACGGATGCTGCTGCGAGAAGAGCCCGTCCCCACAGCCCTTCCCCGGCTCGACGGCGTCGTCACCGGCGGCTTCACCGATCACCACGTGCACCTGCAGCTCGTCGACGCGGGGCTCCTCGCGTCGTCGGTGCTCGGTCGCGTGGTGGATCTGGGCGGCGATCCCGAGGTGCTCCGCGAGGTCTCCCGGCACGCGGAAACCGCGATCGAGTTCGCGGGCGCCTTCCTCACCCCGCCCGGCGGCTACCCCTCCGATCGCGACTGGGCGCCGGCCGGGTCGTTCCGGGAGATCGTGAATGCCGAAGACGCCGCCGCGGCCGTCGCCGAGATGGCGGATGCCGGAGCCACCCGCGTCAAGGTCACGAACAACAGCGACGCGGGGCCGGTGTTCACCGACGAGCTCCTCCGCACGATCGTCGAGCTCGCCGCTGAGCGTGATATCCCGGTGGTGGTGCACGCGCAGGGCCCGGGCCAGGCGCAGCGCGCGGCCCGTCTCGGCGCGCACGCCCTCGCACACGCTCCGTTCTCCGAGCTCCTCGATGAGGACGAGATCCTCGCGCAGGCGGCATCCGTCACCTGGATCTCGACGCTCTCGATCCACGACGGCGTCGACTACCGCACCGCCGTCGACAACGTCCGTCGGTTCCACGCGGCCGGCGGTACCGTGCGCTACGGCACCGACATGGGCAACGGCCCGACGCCGGTCGACCTGAACCCGCGGGAGATCGATGCTCTGCGCGAGGCGGGCATCGACGGCCTCGACCTGCTCCGTGCGCTCGCCCCGGCCGACCCGCGCGATCCGGCATCCGCCCTCTTCCTCCTCCCCGGCGACGCCGACCCCCTCCGCGCCCGCCGCCTCACCCCCGCCGACCTGAAGGTGTGACATGACCGACCTCCTCGACACCGCCCGCGCCCTCGACGCCGCCGACCCGCTCGGCGCGCACCTCGACGCGTTCCTCGACGCCCCGGGCGTCACCGCCTACCTCGACGGCAACTCGCTCGGCCGACCGCTGCGCGACATCCCTGAGAAGCTCGCCGCGTTCGTGCGCGAGGACTGGGGCACGCGGCTCATCCGCTCGTGGGACGAGCAGTGGATGGCCCTGCCGATGGAGCTCGGCGACCGCATCGGCCGCGTCGCGCTGGGTGCCGCTGCCGGGCAGACGGTCGTCGCCGACTCCACCAGCGTGCTCATCTACAAGCTCCTGCGCGCCGCGCTCGGTGCCGCCGGCGAAGGACGCACCGAGCTCGTGATGGAAGCGGGCAACTTCCCCACCGACCGGTTCCTGGCCGAGGGCGTCGCCGCCGAGGCGGGCATGACGCTGCGCTGGCTCGAGCCCGACCCGGTACGCGGCGTGACGATCGCCGACGTCGAGGCCGTTGTGTCGGAGCGCACCGCCCTCGTGTCGCTGAGCCACGTCGACTACCGCTCCGGCGCTCTCTCCGATATGCCGGGGATCACCGCAGCGGTGCACGAGGCCGGCGCCCTGATGATGTGGGACCTCTGCCACTCCGCCGGCGTGATCCCGACGCAGCTCGACGCATGGGGCGTCGACATGGCCGTCGGCTGCACCTACAAATACCTCAACGGCGGCCCCGGATCCCCCGCCTTCGCCTACCTCCGCCACGATCTGCAGGGCCTGCTGCGCCAGCCGATCCAGGGCTGGTGGAGCGCCGCCGACATCTTCGCGATGGGTCCGGAGTACGCGCCGTCCGGTGACATCCGCCAGCTCCTCAGCGGCACCCCGCCGGTGACCTCGATGCTCGCGATGCAGGGGATGCTGGACCTCATCGAGCAGGCCACGATCGACGGCGTGCGCGCGAAGTCTTCCTCCCTCACCGACCTCGCCGTGCGCGGGTACGACGAGGTGCTCGCGCCGCTCGGCGTGCGCCTGCTGAGCCCCCGCGACCCGGATCTCCGCGGCAGCCACGTGACGATCGGCCACCCGGACTTCCGCGAGGTCACGCAGCGACTGTGGGCCGACGGCATCATCCCGGATTTCCGCTTCCCCGACGGCATCCGCCTGGGTCTCTCTCCGCTGAGCACCTCGCATGTCGAGACGATCACCGGCATCCTCGCCGTGCGCGACGCCCTGGAGTCCCATGGCCGCTGAGCGGGCCGTGCTCGATGACATCGATGCGCGGCCCGGCAGCACCGCGTCGCTCCTCCGCACGCTGATCGGCGTCTACCTGCGACCGCTCGGCGGCTGGATCTCGACCGCCGACCTGGTGGCACTGGCCGGCGCCCTCGGCATCCCTTCCGCGCAGGCGCGCACCGGCGTGACGCGTCTCAAGCAGAAGGGGCTGCTGCTCGCCGAGCGATCCGAGTCGATCGGCTACCGGCTCGACCCGGATGCCGTCGGGATGCTGGAGCGCGGCGATCGGCGCATCTTCGAGATGCGCGAGATGACCGATGCCGACGACTGGTGCCTCGTCTCGTTCTCGATCCCGGAGAGCGAGCGCCGCATCCGTCACCAGCTCCGTCGCCGGCTGCAGTGGATAGGTGCCGGCATCGTCTCGCCCGCGCTGTGGATCTGCCCCGGCCACCTGCAGGATGAGGTGCTCGAGATCCTCGACGGCCTCGATGCCCGCGCCTGGGCCACGCTCTTCCGGGCCTCGGCGCCGGTGCCGCCCGGGTCGCTGGTCGAGGCGGCCGCGCAGTGGTGGGACCTCGAAGCTCTCCGCGCCGAGCACCTGGCATTCCAGGATTCGCTGACCGCGCTCCCCGCCGAGCCGTTCGCCGCCTACGTGCGTCTGATCGACAGCTGGCGCGTGCTGCCGTACACCGACCCCGGACTGCCGCCGTCGATGCTGCCCGCCGACTGGCCCGGACGCCGCAGCTTCGACGAGTTCGCGCGGCTGTCGGCAGAGCTCGCCGAGCCGGCGTGGGAGCAGGTGCGAGCGCTCACTCCGCGTAGCGCGCCGTCGTCGCCCTGACCACCAGACGCGTCGGCAGGGTCACGTGCATCTGCTCGATCTCCCGCCCCTCGAGCAGCGTGAACACCATGTCGGCCGCGACCTGGCCGAGGCGTCGCATCGGCTGCTGGATCGTGGTCAGCGGGAGGGCCCGTCGCGATGCCTCCGGTACGTCGTCGAAGCCGATCACCGACAGGTCCTCCGGCACGCGCAGCCCCATCTCACGCGCGACCTCGATGACCGCGATCGCGGACAGGTCGTTCGCGGCGAACACGGCCGTCGGGCGGGAGTCGCCGGCCAGGAGCAGGCGCGCTGATTCACGCGTCGTCTGCAACTCGTACCGCCCCACGCCGACCAGGGCGGGATCGATCGGGATGCCGGCATCCGACAGGGCACGCCGGTAACCGGCGTCACGCAGCCCGGCCGAGCGAAGGTCGGGCCGACCGGCGAGGAATCCGATCCGACGGTGGCCGAGCTCGATCAGGTGCCGTGTCGCCGTGAGCGCGCCGCCGAAGCTGTCGGATTCGACCGTCGGCAGGTCCGCCCGCCCGGTGTGCGGGTCGATCGCGACGACCGGTATCTCGGTCGAGGCGCTCACCACGGTCGGCGTCACCATGATGGCGGCGTCGATCAGTGTGCCGGACAGGCGGCTCAGTGAGCGCCGCTCCCACCCGTCCCCGGCGCCGTGATGCGAGCCGCTGTAGGCGAGGAGGTCGAAGGCCGTGTCGTGCACGGCGGTGCCGACGCCCTTGAGGATCTCGGCACTGAACGGCTCGAAGTCCGCCAGGAGCACGCCGATGACTCCGGTCCGCCGCGCGCGCATGCTGCTGGCGACCAGGCTCGACTCGTAGCCGAGTTCGCGCACCGTGTCGAGCACGCGCTGCACGGTGGCATCCGCGATGCCGTATCGCCCGTTGACCGCCTTGGACACGGTCGACACCGACACGCCTGCCGCCTTCGCGACGTCGTGGATCGTCGTTCTCCCGCTCATGACTCGTCAGCGTAGACCCCCGCAGGCGCCGGACGGAAACTGTTTTCGAAAACGTTTGACGCCAGTGGTGGACCGCAGAAGACTGCATCCCACCGCGGTCTCACCCGAGCTGCCGCGGGCGCCCCGCAGTGACGCGGCGCGCAACTCGATGAGGAGAACAATCACATGATCAGCAGAAGGCTCCCCCTCGCCTCCGCGGCGCTACTCGCCGTCGGAGCACTCGCACTCTCGGGATGTACAGCAGGCGACACCGGCGGCGGCTCCGGTGGTGACGGCGACAGCATGACCCTCTGGCACAACTCGACCACCGGTCCCGGTGTCGAGTTCTGGGAGGCCACGGTCGCCGACTTCGAGAAGGCGAACCCCGGCGTCACGATCGAGATCCAGTCCATCCAGAACGAAGACCTCGACGGCAAGCTGCAGACCGCGCTCAACTCGGGCGATGCCCCCGACATCTTCCTGCAGCGCGGCGGCGGCAAGATGGCCGCGATGGTGAAGGCCGGACAGCTCAAAGACCTCACCGACGCGATCGACGGGCCCGCTGCCGACGAGATCCCGGATGCCGCATACTCCGCCAGCAGCCTCGACGACAAGATCTACGCGATGCCGGTCGCCGTGCTCCCCGGCGGGCTCTTCTACAGCCAGGATCTGTTCGACAGGGCGGGCATCACCGAGACCCCCACCACGATCGACGAGCTCGAGACGGCGACGGAAGCGCTCAAGGCAGCGGGCGTCGAGCCCATCGCGCTCGGCGCGAAGGACGCCTGGCCGGCCGCGCACTGGTACTACTGGTTCGCACTCCGCGAGTGCAGCTCTGACACGCTCGCGCAGGCCGCCGACGAGATGAACTTCGACGACGAGTGCTGGATCCGCGCCGGCGAGGACCTGCAGGACTTCGCCGCCACCGAGCCGTTCAACAGCGGCTTCCTGACCACGACCGCGCAGCAGGGCGCCGCGAGCTCCGCCGGACTCATCGCCAACCATCAGGCCGCCATGGAGCTCATGGGCGCCTGGAACCCCGGCGTCATCGGCTCGCTCACCCCCGACCAGAAGCCGCTCGCTGACCTCTCCTGGTTCCCGTTCCCCGAGGTCGAGGGCGGCGAAGGCGAGCCCGGATCGATGATGGGCGGCGTCGACGGCTACTCGTGCTCGGTCGATGCGCCCGACGCGTGCGTCGACTTCCTCAACTTCCTCGGCACCTCCGAGGTACAGACGGCGTACTACAAGGCCTTCAACGCCCCGCCGGTCAACACCGTCGCGCAGGAGGCCGTCACCGAGCCGTACCTGCAGACGATCCTCGAGGCCTACAACGCGGCGCCCTACGCGTCGCAGTGGCTCGACACCGTCTACGGACAGAACGTCGGCAACGCCCTCAACGTGGCCGTGGTGACGATGCTCGCCGGCCAGGGATCCCCGGAGGACATCGTCCAGGCTGTCAAGGATGCTGCAGCGAAGGCGTAAGGCGCTCGCCCGGCTGGAAGTGATCCTTCTGGCCGGGCCCGCCCTGCTCGTCTTCCTCGCCTTCGTCATCTTCCCGGTGCTGATGGCCGCGTACTACGGCTTCTTCAGCTGGCAGGGATACGGCCCGCCGACGGACTTCGTCGGCCTGAAGAACTACCTCACGATCCTGCAGGACCCGCTCTTCCACGACGCCCTCGCGCACAACGGCGTCATCCTGGTGATGTCGCTCGTGCTCCAGGGGCCGGTGGCGATCCTGCTCGCGCTGCTTCTGAACCGGCGGATGCGGGGACAGTCGCTGATCCGCGTGCTGATCTTCGTGCCGTACGTGATCTCCGAGGTCGTCGTGGGCACGGGCTGGAGCCTGATGCTGCAGACCAGCGGCGCCCTCAACGCGCTGCTGACGAACATGGGGCTGGGCTTCCTGGCGAACGACTGGCTGTCCGACCCCGGCATCGCGATCTGGACGCTGATGGCGATCATCACGTGGAAGTACGTGGGCTTCGCCGTCATCCTCTTCCTCGCAGGTCTCCAGGGCATCCCCGATGAGCTGCACGAGGCCGCGGCCATCGACGGCGCCTCGTACTGGCAGATCCAGTGGCGGATCACCCTGCCTCTGCTGGCACCGACGCTGCGCATCTGGGCGTTCCTGTCGATCATCGGCTCGCTGCAGCTGTTCGATCTCGTCTACATCATCTGGGGGCAGTACATCGCCTCCACCGCCGGCACCTCGACCATGGCGACCTACATGGTCTCGGAGGGTCGCAACGCCGGGAACTTCGGCTACGGCAACGCCGTCGCGGTGGTGCTGTTCCTGATCTCGCTCGTGGTCGCCCTGATCTATCAGCGGGCCGTCCTCAAGCGCGACACGGATGGCGCCCTCACCGGCGCCGGAAGGAAGAAGGTCAAGCGATGACCGCCACCTCCACACTCGTCACGCAGCGGTTCGACGGCCGGAAAGCCTCCCGCCCACGGCTGCCCTGGGCGAGCCCCGCGGTGTATTTCGTCGCGTTGATCGTCGTCGGGCTGATGCTGGCCCCGATCGCGTACATCATCGTCGGCGGATTCCGCACCAACGCGCAGATCACGACCGACCCGTCCGGTCTGCCGCAGCCCTGGGTGATCTCGAACTACCTCGATGTGCTCACCGGCGGCATCTTCTGGCGGCAGGTGCTCAACTCGCTGATCGTCGCCCTCACGACGACGCTGGGCGTGGTCGCGCTCGGTCTCATGGCGGCGTACGTGCTCGCGCGCTACCGCTTCGCCGGCCGCGGCGTGCTCTACGCGTTCTTCGCGGCCGGGCTCATGTTCCCGCTGACGGTGGCGATCACCCCGCTCTACATCGTCGTGCGCAGCCTCGGGCTGATGAACTCCCTCGGCGGCGTGATCCTGCCGCAGATCGCGTTCGCCCTGCCGACGACGATCATCATCCTCGTACCGTTCCTGCGCGCCATCCCGGATGAGATCCAGGAGGCCGCATTCATCGACGGATGCAGCCGCCTCGGGTTCTTCTGGAGGATGGTCCTGCCGCTGTCGTTGCCGGGGGTGATCACCACCGGCATCCTGGCCTTCATCGGCAGCTGGAACGGCTATCTGCTGCCGCTGTTCATCCTCAATGACGCGTCCGCGTTCACCCTCCCGCTCGGTGTGCAGTCGTTCGCGTCGCAGTACTCGGTGGACACCGCGAAAGTGCTGGCGTTCACCTCGCTGTCGATGATCCCGGCGCTCATCTTCTTCAGCGTCTTCGAACGGCGCATCGTCGGCGGGCTCACCGGCGCGGTGAAGGGATGACCGCGGTGCGCCCGACGGCAGGATCCCCGACGATGAAAGAGACAGACGTGCTCCCGCAGACCACCCTTCCCCACCTCTCGCCCCGCGTCGAGGCCCTCCTCGGGCAGATGACGCTCGAGGAGAAGCAGGCCCAGCTCGTGGGGTTCTGGGTGGACCAGGGCGACGAGGTCGTCGCCCCGCTCGCCGGCGAGAAGAAGAGCTCGACGCGCTACGAGGAGGCGAGTGCAGACGGCATCGGCCACCTCACCCGCGTCTACGGCACCCGCCCGGTCGACCCGATCGAGCGCGCGCAGTGGCTCTGGGCCGAGCAGGCGCGGCTGCAGCGCGAGACGCGTCTCGGCATCCCCGCCATCGTGCACGAGGAGTGCCTGACCGGCCTCGCGGCCTGGAAGGCGGCGACGTTCCCGACGCCGCTCGCGTGGGGCGCGTCCTTCGACCCGGAGCTCGTCGAAGTGGTGGGAGCGGCGATCGGCGAATCGATGCGGGCGCTCGGCATCCACCAGGGCCTCGCCCCGGTGCTCGACGTGATCCGCGACCCGCGGTGGGGCCGGGTCGACGAGTGCATCGCCGAGGACCCGCTGGTCGTCGGGACGATCGGCACCGCGTACGTGAAGGGTCTGCAGTCGGCCGGCGTGCACGCGACGCTGAAGCACTTCATCGGCTACTCCGCCTCGCGTGCCGGGCGCAACCACGCGCCCGTGCACGCGGGGCCGCGCGAGATCGAGGACGTCCTGCTGCCTCCGTTCGAGATGGCCCTGCGGGAGGGCGGGGCGCGCAGCGTGATGAACTCGTACGCCGACATCGACGGGGTGCCCGTCGGAGCCGACCCTCGGTATCTCACCGGCGTGCTGCGGGAGCGCTGGGGCTTCGACGGCGTCGTCGTGTCGGACTACTTCGCGGTCGACTTCCTGCGCAGCATGCACCGGGTCGCAGCGGACTCCGCGGATGCCGCCCGCCTCGCGCTCACCGCCGGCATCGACGTCGAGTTGCCGTCGCCCGATGCCTACACGACGCTCGCTGCGCAGGTGCGCGACGGACGGCTGCCCGAGGCCGCGCTCGATCGCGCCGTCGCGCGGGTGCTGTCGCAAAAAGAGGACCTCGGACTGCTGGATGCCGACTTCTCGGAGCCACCGGCATCCGTCGAGCTGGACTCCCCCGCGCACCGCGCGCTGGCGCAGCGGCTCGCGGAGGAGTCGATCGTGCTGCTGAGCAACGACGGCATCCTGCCGCTGACGTCCTCGACCGGCTCGAGGATCGCGGTGATCGGCCCCAACGCCGACAGCGCCGAGGCACTCATGGGCTGCTACTCGTTCGTCAATCACGTGCTCGCGCATCACCCCGGCGTGCCCGCCGGGATCGCGCTGCCGACGGTTCTCGACGCGCTGCGCGACGAGTACACGGATGCCGTGATCACGCACGCCGTCGGAACCGATGTGGAGAGCGCCGATCGCACCGGTATCGCCGCGGCCGTGGCGGATGCCGAGACGGCGGATGTCGCGATCCTCGTGGTCGGGGATCGGGCCGGGCTCTTCGGGCGCGGCACCGTCGGTGAGGGCAACGACGTCGAGTCGCTCGAACTCCCCGGCATCCAGCGCGAACTCGTCGAGGCGGTCGTCGCGACCGGCACTCCGGTGATCCTGATCGCGATGACCGGCCGCCCGTACGCCCTGGACTGGGCGCTGCCTCCGCGCGCCGGAGCGGTCGGGGCGATGGTCGGGCTGGGTGCCGTGAACTCCGCGGCGCCGTCGGCGACAGCCGGCTCCGTGGAACCCGCGCTGCGCCCGGCGGCCGTCCTGCAGGCGTTCTTCCCCGGCGAGGAAGGCGGCCCGGCGCTGGCCCACCTGCTCAGCGGTCGGGTCTCCCCCTCGGGACGACTGCCGGTGTCGATGCCGCGCTCAGCCGGAGCGCAGCCGTACTCGTACCTGCATCCGGTGCTGGGTGGCCGGGCCGACGTCACCAGCGCCGACCCGACTCCCGTCCGGCCGTTCGGCTTCGGGCTCGGCTACACCACATTCAGCCATGAAGACCTCGCGGTCACGCCGCGCGCCGACGTCGTGCGGGCGTCAGTGCTGGTGCGCAATACGGGCGACCGGGACGGGGTGGATGTCGTGCAGCTCTACGCGCACGACGAGGTCGCGAGCGTCACTCGTCCGGTGGCGCAGCTGATCGGCTTCCAGCGGATGCCCCTCGCCTCCGGCGCCGAGGAGCGCGTGACGTTCGACATACCCGTCGAACGCCTCGCCTTCACCGGCACCGACGGCATCCGCAGGGTGGAACCAGGAAGGTTCCGGCTGTGGGTCGGCGAAGCCTGCGACGACGAGGAGACCGTGACGACGTTCGACGTGCCGCGCCGGGATGACCCCATGTGAGACGGATCTCGAGGACGACGCTCCTCCGGATCGTCATCCTCAGTCGACGGCGTACGCGGAACCGCTCCTCGCGAGAAGTGGGCGCGCGCGTGAATAGCCGTTGGTGAGGAGAGGAGAGGAGATGAGCATGTCGGCGCTGGCGGTGTTGAGTGCGGTGGGAACGTTCCACACCGTGGCCATGCGCAGCAGCGCCTTCACATCGGGGTCGTGCGGCTGCGCGGAGAGCGGGTCCCAGAAGAAGACAAGCATGTCGAGCTGCCCTTCGGCGATCTTCGCGCCGATCTGCTGATCACCCCCGTGCGGTCCCGACAGGAACCGTGCGACGGGCAGATCGAGCGCCAACGACAGCATCGCGCCGGTGGTTCCCGTGGCGTAGAGATGATGGTGGGAGAGCGAGCCCCGGTTGAATTCGGCCCACTGGAGGAGGGCGGACTTCATGTTGTCGTGAGCGACGAGAGCGATGTGCTGAGAGTGATTCACGGCGGGTCCTTTGCGCAATGCAGGAGGCTGACGCCGTCGTCGTGCCCGGGGTGGGTCGAGCATCTGACAGTCACAGAGTACGACCCACCCGGCGCGATCACAAGAATCGACCCGCGACGGCCGGACGGTGTCCGGCCGTCGCGCGTCAGGGCGGGAAAGGAATCCTCACCCGGCGACCGCCTGAAGGAACCCCGCGATGTGCTCCTGCAGCCGCAGGATGCGCATCTCGCGGGCGAGCTCGCGGTCGTAGCCCTGGTACGCCAGCGGCGGCAGCACGCGCACGTTGCGCGAGCAGCCGAACTCGGCGCAGGCGAGGTTGCCGACCGTGTCGCCCTTGCGTCCGGCGGGACCGGCCTTGCGGGCGACGAAGAGCTGCACGTCGTTGCGGAGAGTCACGTCCTCGCACCATGAGCACTGGGCGCGGGAGAGGACGCGCTGCTCGGCGCGCTGCAGCACGACGCCGACCGGCTGGTCGTCGATCCACGCCACGACGTACGCACGGCGCGGCATCTTCGGATCGGTCCAGCCGAGGTAGTCGAGCTTGTCGAAGTCGAGCTCGGCGAAGTCCGCGGGCAGGGTGACGACGGAGATCTCTTTGCGGGAGGCGTTGATGAAGGAGGCGCGGATGTCGCGCTCGTCGATGGGACGCATGAGATGAGTGCTTTCGGAGTGGTCGCCGCAAGGGGCGAATCGATCGGAGAGAGAGGTTCCCGGCGATGGATGCCGGGTATGACGCAGCACCGGGGACGGGGGTTCCGCCTCCGGCTGGGCCTCAGCCTCTGTCCGCGGCGCGGAGGGCGCCTGCGGCTCCGTTCTGCGCCGAGACGGCGCTCATCGAAAACAGCACCCGGCGAGCCTACACCTGTTTGTTTCACTCCGTGTCGGTGTGCCTACCGCCTCGCAGGATGCCGACCTACGCTGTCCGAAACGTCCGATCCGAAGGAGACCGCCGTGTCCACGCCGCTGAACCGCCTTTCGCCCCTCCCGGTGCGTGAGCGTGCGGCGTGCATGTGCCAGCACGGCGACCGGTGCTCCTCGTTCGCGCCCGGCCACGCCCTGCACCTGATCCAGGCGCGCATCGCGTCGGCCACGCCGGCCGAGTGGGTCGACGGCATCGTGGAGTCGGCGGATGCCGTTTCCGGCCACCTCGTCGTGCGCAGCCTCGACGGCACCGCGCATGCGCTGTGGAACGGCTCGGGCGCAGCGCTCGAAGCGGCACCGGGCACGCCGGTCGCCCTGCACGCCCGCTACGGCGTGCTCGCCGTCGGACGCACGCAGTTCAACGTCGCCGCGGCCTGATCCTCGATCCGACGGTCCCTGAGCCCGACGAAGGGTCAGGCGCTCGCCATCATCATGTCCTTCATGGCCATGCAGGCGTCCATGCAGGCCTGGCAGGCCTGAGCGCACATCTTGCAGACCTCGCTGTGGTCGGCGTGCCGCATGCACTCGTCCATGCAGAGCTGGCACATCGCGATGCAGGCGTTGAGCATCGTCATCATCGACGCCGGGTTCATCCCCTGCATCCGCATCATGGAGCGCATCATCGTGTTGCACATGTCAGCGCAGTTCATACAGGCCGGCGCGCAGTCCATGAGCTGAGTGGAGCAGACGGTGCACGCCTGCTCGCAGGCGGAACAGGCGTCCATGCACGCCTGCATCACCGACATGTCCATCATCGCCATGTCGTCGGTCATCGACTCCATGTTCTTCGACATGGCGCCCATCATCATCGAATCCATCGCACACCGCTTCCTTCATCGAGGTCCGCGGGCAGGGCACCCGCCTGGCGCCAGGCTAGTCCTTCGATCGGCTCCCGTCGACGGGTACGCCGCGTTGACACGGCATCCTCAGATTGTCAATCCCTTGGCCGTCTCCTCGAGGATTTGCGAGGGTGAGAGTGCAAACGATCCGCCTAGGAGAGGAGCAGCACATGAGTGCCGCAGATGACATCAAGAACGCCGCTGAGAAGGCCGGCGGAAAGGTCAAGGAAGGCGTCGGGAAGGTCACCGACAACGAGCGCCTCGAAGCCGAGGGCAAGGCCGATCAGGCCAAGGCCGACGTGAAGCAGGCCGGCGAGAACGTGAAGGACGCCGCGAAGAACGCCTTCGACAAGTGAGGCCCGCCGACGGGCGGGCCTCACTTGTGGAGGTCAGGCCCGTCGGCTCCCGCTGATCGCTCGGATCAACCAGGCGATCACGGCGATGGCCAGCAGGACCAGTCCGACCCAGAGCAGGAACTGAAGCGACTGCACAAGTCCGCCGGTGATCGCGAGGATCACAGCGACGACGATGACGATGATCAAGAGAATGTTCATCAGATTTCCTTTCGCCGGGGCACAGTGCGCCCGTCTACAGCGATCAAACGTAGCCACGGACGACTTTCCCCGTCAGGGGGTTGACTCAGGTACCTCTCAGGTGCCATCGGGAGGAGACACGGATCATGCCAGGACGACGGAACAACTCGCTGAAGGATCCGGAGCTGTACGAGGAGCTCCGCGACGACGGCGCTTCGAAGGAGAAGGCCGCCCGCATCTCCAACGCCGCCGCACGCGACGGACGCAAGGCGGTCGGTCGCCGCGGCGGCGAGTCGGGCGACTACGACGACTGGACGGTTCCCGAGCTGAAGAAGCGCGCCAAGGAGATCGGACTCACGGGCTACAGCAAGAAGCGGAAGTCCGAGCTGATCTCCGCGCTCCGGAATCACTGAGCGCGACATGGCTCGATTCGGCATCGAGGAGGAGTTCCTCCTTCTCGACGGGGATTCCCTCGTCCCCCTGGCCATGGCCGAAGGAACGCGTGAGCGCTTCACGCGACTCCGCACCGGTGGCAGTGTCACGGCGGAGTATCTGACCTCCCAGCTGGAGACCGCCACCGAACCGGTGAGCACCCGGGAGGATGCCGAAGCTCAGGTGCGACACCTGCGCGGCATCGTGGGCTGGCATGCACAGGAGCAGAAGGCCATCGCCGCCGCCACGGGGCATCCCTTCGCCACGACGCGGACGTCGATCATCTCTCCCTCCCCGCACTACGACGACGTCGCCGCCCGTCTCGGGCACCTCAGCCGCGACCACGAGGTGAACGGCCTGCACGTCCACGTGGAGGTCGCCGACGACGAGGAGCGGATCCGCGCGCTGAACCGCATCCGCGGCTGGCTCCCGGTGCTGCTGGCCCTCACCGGCAACAGCCCTTTCGCGAACGGCCTCGACACCGCTTTCGCCAGCTGGCGGAGCGTGCTGATCCACCGTCTGCCGTCGTCGTGGTCTCCGCCGCGGTTCCACGACCTGGACGACTACCGCGCCCGCATCGGGCAGCTCCTCGACCTCGACGCGATCGGCGAGACGTCGTCGCTCTCGTGGGCGGTGCGCCTGTCGGAGCGGTTCCCGACGGTCGAGGTGCGGGTCTTCGACGTGCAGCTCGACCCGGAGGATGCGGTGCTCGCGGCGCTGCTCTGCCGCGCCCTCATGCTTTCCGATGACAGATCGCTGCACGCCGACCGCCTCGACGGCATCGACGCCTCGCTCTGGACCGCCGCACGTTCCGGCATGGACGCCCGCCTCATCGATCCCACGACGGGTGAGGCCTCCGACGCCTGGGCGGTGGTCGATCGGATGCTGACCGCGAGCGCTCCCGCGCTGCAGCAGTTCGGCGACCAGGAGTTCGTCGTCGACCGCCTGGAACGACTCCGCGTCGACGGCACCGGCGCGACCCGGCAGCGCCGGGCGTTCGCGCAGGACGGCACGCGCGGGCTCGCCGAACTGCTCCGCGCCGGCACCCCCGCACCGGTCCAGGGACGGGAACCCACGTCGGTCGCGTGACCGGCGCCGCCCTCGGGGTCTGCGGCCGGGAGTAGTCTCGGCCTGTGGCATCCTTCGCCCCCGTCCAGCGACTCGTGATCTCGATCGCGGTGCTCGCCTCCTTCGTCACCTTCCTCGACGGCACCGTCGTCAACGTCGCGCTGCCCGCGATCAGCCGCGAGATCGGCGGCGGCATCACGACCCAGCAGTGGGTGGTCGACGCCTACCTGATCACGCTGAGCGCTCTGATCCTGCTCGCGGGGTCGGTGTCCGACGCCTACGGCCGCGTGCTCGTGATGCGCATCGGGCTGATCGCCTTCGGGGTGGCGTCGATCGCGGTGGCGGCCTCGTTCGACCCGCTGACGCTGATCATCGCCCGCGCGGCGCAGGGGGCGGCGGGTGCCCTCCTCGTGCCGAGCTCGCTGGCCCTGATCACGGCGACCATGCGCGCCGACGTGCAGGCCAGGGCGATCGGCGTGTGGACGGCCTTCACCACCGGCGCCATGCTCGTCGGGCCCCTGCTCGGCGGCCTGTTCGTCGACTTCCTGTCGTGGCGCTTCGTGTTCCTCATCAACGTCGTCCCGATCGCGATCACCCTGCTCCTGCTCGCCCGCCTGCACCTGCCGGAGCACCAGCGCACCGTGAAGGTCGACTGGTGGAGCGGCGCACTGTGCGCCGTGGGCCTCGGCGCGGTCGTGTTCGCGCTCATCGAGCAGCCGAACCTCGGCTGGCAGTCGCCCGCGATCTGGCTTCCCGCCGTCGTCGGCGTCGCCCTGTTCGTGATGTTCCTGCTGCGTCAGCGCGGAACCGCGACACCGCTCATGCCGCTGTGGCTGTTCCGTGTGCGCGACTTCGGGTGGGGCAACCTCGCCACCCTCTTCGTCTACGCCGCCCTGTCGCTCAACGGCTTCGTGGTCGGCGTCTACCTGCAGCAGGGCGCGGGGCTCACCGCGACCGCCGCGGGATTGGCTAGCCTGCCCATGACGATCCTGATGATCCTGCTCAGCTCGCGCGCCGGCGCGTGGGCGGGGCGCTGGGGTCCGCGCATCTTCATGACGGTCGGTCCGATCGTGATGGCGGCGGGGGCGCTGCTGCTGCTCACCGTCGGCGCGGACTTCGACTACTGGTGGCAGGTGCTGCCGGCGATGATCGTGATGGGTCTCGGCCTCTCCCTGACCGTCGCGCCGCTGACCGCGGCGATCCTCGGCGCCATCGACGAGGATCACTCGGGCATCGCCTCGGCCGTGAACAACGCGGTGTCGCGCGTCGCCGGTCTGCTCGTCGTCGCGATGCTGTCGACGATCGTCGGAGGGGCGCTCGACCTCGGCGGATTCCACAACGCCGCCCTGGTCACCGCCTCGCTGCTGGTGCTCGGCGGAGTCGTGTCGTGGATCGGCATCCGTCGCAACCCCGCCGAGGCGGCGCCGGTCGAAGCCGCGGCATCCGATCTCGACCCCCGCTGACGCTCGACTGCCGCTGACGCTCGACTGCCGTTGACGCTGTCGGTGGCCGCGCGCACACTGGATGCACTGTCGCCCCAGCATCCGGAGGTCACCGTGAGCACCGCCCAGACACCCCTTCCGCCCGTCGTCGACGCCGAGACGTGGCAGCGCGAGCTCGAAGCGCTGCGTGTGCGTGAGAAGGCCGCCACGCGCGAACTCGACGCGATCGCCGCTCAGCGCCGTCGGCTGCCGATGGTGCGGATGCCGGAGTACACGCTCGAGAGCGCCGACGGGCCCGTGCGGCTCGCCGACATCTTCGACGGACGCTCGCAGCTCATCGTCTACAACCACATGTGGTCCGACGGCAACGAATGGCAGTGCCCGGGCTGCACCGGGTTCACCTCGCAGTTCACGCGCCTCGACTTCCTCGACCGCTACTACGACGCGCGCTTCGTGATCGTCACGAACGGCCCGATCGACGAGGCGCTCGCCTACCGCGACCGCGTGGGCCACCGCATGCAGTGGTACTCCAGCGCCGACAGCACGTTCGGCTCCGACGTCGACGCGCCTCCGAACGGTGGGTTCGCGGTGAACGTGTTCCTCCGCGACGGCGACACGGTGTACCGCACCTGGCACACGGGAGGCCGCGGCACCGAGCGGCTGAGTCAGCTGCAGGGGCTCGTCGATCTCCTCCCCTACGGCCGGCAGGAGGAGTGGGAGGACTCGCCGGAGGGCTGGCCGCAGCACGGGACCTATACGCAGGGCATGGGTTCGAAAGAGGTCGCGGAGCTGTACGGCGCCAAGAACTGAGGCCCGGGCACGCAGAAGGGGCCCGCGCAGCGCGCGGGCCCCTTCTCTGTTCATGAGAGTCAGCTGACGGGGCTGAGCGACTTGGCGATGTGGGTGTGCACGGCCTTGAGCCAGGAGACGAGGAACTCGGCAGTGGACTCGTCGGTGACCTCGCCGTCTTCGGTGATCAGTCCCTCGCGCATCTGCACGTAAGCCTCGGGCTGCGCCATCTCGGGAGAGGCGAGGAACGACAGGATCGAGCGGAGGTGCTGCTGGGCGACAGCGGTGCCGATCGCGCCGGACGAGGTGCCGATGACGGCGGACGGCTTGCCGGCGAAGCTGTTGTCGCCCCACGGGCGGCTCGCGGTGTCGAGCGCGTTCTTGAGCACCCCGGGGACCGAGCGGTTGTACTCCGGCGTCACGACGATGATCGCGTCGGATGCTTCGATCTTGTCCTTGAATGCGGCAGCCTCGGCCGGGATCGCGCCGTCGTGGTCGACGGTGTAGAACGGCAGGTCCGAGATCGCGATGTCGGAGAGGTTCAGATCGGCCTGGGGCGCGAGCTTCTCCAGCGCACGGGCGAGCCGGCGGTTGATCGAGGTCGAGGAGATGCTGCCGACGAGGTAGCCGACGTTGTAGATGGTCATACCGAAGAGGTCCTTTCCAAGGTCCATGCAATTGCATGTAGCCACAACGACCGACGCTCGCCGGGAATTCCCGATCCGACACGAACATATGATGACGATGTGCCCGCCGTGCCCAGCCTTTCGATGCGAGGAGTCGCCGTCCTCCTCCGCGCGCTGAATCGTCCCGGCTCGGCGACGGTCGAATCGGCACGGAAGCGCCTCGACCGACAGAAGCCGCAATCGCGACCACCGCACCGGCTCACGGCGCGTCACGCCGTGACCGAGCGCGTGATCGAAGGGTTCACGGTCTTCACCGTGACGCCGCGCACGGGCCGAGTCACGAACGGAGTCCTCTACCTCCACGGCGGCGCGTACGTCGCCGGCATGGCGCCGCAGCACTGGTCGCTCGTCTCGCGGATGGTGGATGCCGGGCTTCGCGTCGATGTTCCGGACTACGGTCTCGCGCCGCGCTGGACCCACCACGACGCCTACCCCTTCCTGATCCGGGCGTTCCGGGAGCTGCGCGGCCAGCTGGGTGCCGGGCGCGTCCGCGTCGTCGGAGACTCCGCCGGCGGCGGCCTCGCTCTCGGGCTGGCGCAGGCCCTCCGCACCTACGACGAAGACGGGCCGGACAGCCTGCTGCTGATCGCGCCCTGGCTCGATCTCACGCTGGAGAACCCGAGTATCGCGAAGATCGACGACCCGTGGTTGAGTCGCACCGTTCTGAGCGAGTGCGCCCGCGCCTGGGCAGGCGGCACCGACCCTGACGACCCGCGGCTGAGTCCGATCAACGGGCCTCTCACCGGCCTTCCCCCTGTTCACCTCTACGTGGGCACCCGCGACATCCTCCATCCCGATGCGGCGCTCTGGAGCGAGCAGGCCAGGGCGGCAGGAGTGGCGGTCACGCTGACCGTCTGCGAAGGCGCCGTGCATGTGTACCCCCTCGTGCCCGCGCCGGAGGGTCGCGCCGCCGCAGCCGCGATCGTCGCCGAGCTCGCAGGCGACGGCCGGTGGGCGCAGGGATGATCCTCGGCTCCGCCGCCGTCCGCCGCCTCCCGGCCGTCGTGGCCGCCGGCATCCTGCTCGCACTCGCCGGCTGCGCCGGCACGACGGATGCTCCCCCGGCATCCGATCCCTCCGGAGAATGGTCGAAGCCTCCCGCGGGCGCCGTGCCGGACTATCAGCTCGGCGGCGCCTACGAACCGGCCGCCGAGGTGGGCATCGTCGGCCGCGACCGGTCGGCCGAGCCCGCTCCCGGCGTCTACTCGGTCTGCTACGTGAACGGGTTCCAGACCCAGCCCGGCGAGTTCGACACCTGGGATGCCGATCTGCTTCTGCACCGCGACGGAGAGGTGTTCTTCGACCCGGACTGGCCGGATGAGGCGCTCCTCGACACCTCGTCCGCCGATCGGCGCGAGCGGATCGCCGCCCAGGTCATCGTGTGGATCGAGGGCTGCGCGGATGCCGGATTCGACGCGGTGGAGTTCGACAACCTCGACACCTACACCCGCTCCGACGGTGCGCTGTCCCTCGACGACAACCTGGCGCTGGCCACGGCCTTCGTCGATGCCGCACACGGGGCCGGACTCGCGGCCGGGCAGAAGAACTCCGCGGAGGATGCCGGCGTGCTGCGTGAGAGGGCGGGTTTCGATTTCGCGGTCACCGAGGAGTGCGCCGCCTACGGGGAGTGCGGGGCGTACACGGAGGTCTACGGGGATGCCGTGATCGACATCGAGTACACGGATGAGCTTCCGCGGCCGTTCGCCGAGATGTGCGTCGACGGGGAATCACCCGCCTCGATGGTGCTGCGCGACCGCGACCTGCTCACGCCGGCGGACGAGGGCTGGGTGTTCGAGACCTGCGCCGGCTGACGTCTCGGCGGGTGCTCTCAGACGATCGGCGCCCTGTCAACGGGCGCGCACGCGGACGCATCGTGCGCGAGTCTGAGCATCCGACCCGAGAGGACACCCCATGACCGATCCCCGCACGTACCCCGAGGACTCCGGCCCCTTCGACGCGGCCGCCGAGGCTGCGACCGAGACACCCTCCGACGACAAGGTGTTCACCCCCGACGACGGCATCGACCACGAAGACGGCGAGACCGATCCGCTCGAAGAAGGCGACTGACACCCGCAGCCGCCCGTCGATCGACGGGCGGACCGCCCCGGCTAGGCTGACCTCGTGACGAGGACGCAGGGGGTGGCGGCCGGCGCGCGCAACGCCGCGGCCGGAGCGGCGCGCGCGGCGATCAGCCGTCGAGCCGTGCCGTTCTGGATCGCCGTCGCCGCGGTCATCGGCCTCGTCGCCGGATTCATCGGCTTCGGCGGCCTCGCCCCGGCATCCCGCACTCCGACCATGGTCGCCGCGGGCTCCGAGGCACGCACCTCGCTCTACTCCGTCTCGGTGCTCGACGTCGAGCTCACCGACACCGTGGAGAGCCAGTTCCTCGAGGCGGAGCCCGGCGAGACGCTGCTCCTGGTGACCGTGCGACTGGAGAACCTGTCCGATCGCGCCGTCGGCGTGGAACGCTCGGCCGACCGGGTCGAGTCCCGCATGATCATCGGCCGCGAGCCGATGCTCGAGCTCTCCGGTGTGACGCCAACGGGCACGGCACGATCGTGGCGCGCCGACGAGTCGCAGCGGGCGGTCATCCTGCAGCCCGGAGTGCCGGCCGACGTGACGATCGCGTGGCCGATCGCCGACGACGACGCCACCGCCCTGGATGAGGGGACGATCCGGCTCGACGCCTACGACGCGGTGGAGCAGTCGGGCCAGGTCATCCTCGCGGCGTCGACGATCAGCTGGCGGCGGTCCGAGCTCAGCGCACAGCTCGCCCTGGAGCCGGCACCGTGACCCGCCGTCCCGCGGGCAGGGCGCTCCCCTTGCTGATCGGCGCCGGGCTCGTCCTCGTCGCGGGTGCGGTGACGGCGGCGACCCCGCCGGAGTCCGCCCTGCTCGACCCGTTCACGATCGGGGCGGCGGACGACGGCACCGCGACGGCCCGCACGCTCGCCGCCGCAGTGGTCGATGTCACCCGCACCGAGCGGGTGACCGTGGCCGACAGCGAGTGGGAGGCCGAGGGCAACTGGATCGTCGTCGAGCTCGCCGTGTCCGCACCGACCACCGAGGTGGACGCCGCGATAGGCGTGGCGAGCCTCCTGATCGACGGACGGCTGTTCCAGGCCAGTGAGCGCCCGCCCGCGACGCTCGTCGGCACCGCCCTCCGTGTGGGTACGGACACGGTCGGGATGCTGGCCTTCGAGCTGCCCGCCGACCTGCGTTCCGGAACCGGGGAGCTGCGCCTGAGCGGTCGCTATCCGACGCCCGAACTCGATGACGTGCTCGTCTTCCCGGTGGATCTCGCCGATGTGCCGACCGCGTCCGCCGTCGAGATCGAGGAACCACGGCTGGGGGCGCCATGACGTCATGGTGGCGGAGGCAGCGCGTCCCCCTCGTCTCCCTGCTGGTGGCCGCGGTGGCGGTCGTCGGCGTGCACGTGTGGTTCGACGTGCTGCCCGCCTCGACCGACGACACGACCGTGGTCGAGGCGCGGGACGGGTCGGCCGAGATCGCCGGCCAGACGCTCGCGCTCGACTCGGCGAGGTGGGGCGAGTTCGACGCCCCGGCCGGCTCCCGCACCCTCAGCATCCGGATCGAATCGGGCGGCGGATCCGACGCGACGACCTGCGGACAGTTCACGCTCGCCGAGGCGGAGGGCGACCGCGTCTGGAGCAACGCGCGGTCCGTGCTCGACGTGCCGTTCGAGGCGGGCGAGTCGTACTGCCAGGAGGCGTCAGGCCCCTACGCCATCCTCGCCGTGTTCCTGCTGCCCGACGACGCCGATGGGCCGTTCGTGCTCGAGATCCCCGGCGACGGCGAGGTCGCGCGGTTCGTCGTCGAGCTCTGAGTCGCTCGTTCCCATCGCCGCCTCCGGGCGGCCGATGACCGCGTCGAAAGCCGTCGCCACGATCGCGACGCGCAGCGGCTCGGCGATCACCCCGACGGCGATGAGCAGCAGCGGGAGGAAGCTCGACCAGAACGCGACCTCCTGTCCGCCGAAGACGCCGAGCGCGGCGCGGGAGCCGAGCTGCTCCGCCCAGGCCCAGAGCGCGTAGGCCAGAGCCAGGCATCCGAAGATGACCGGGCCACCCCGCCAGATCAACGCGACAGCGGCCCACAGCTCCTCGAAGCGCTCCGCCACGATGCGTGTCAGGCGTGAGACCGTGCCCTTCGGCGACTCCTCGAAGCGACGGAGCACCGGCGGCGTCGTGTCGAACGTGGTGCCGTACGTGACGCCGGCGATCGTCAGCCAGGCCGCGGGCATGAAGACCGCCGCGACCAGGATGCCGACGAGCCACAGCGCGCCCTCCCACAGCGCCGCGACCGGCACAAGGTTCGCGGCGAACCAGTCGCCGATACCCTCGAGCCAGACGGCTCCCGCGCGCTCGCCGATCCATTCCTTGGCATCCGCCCACCACTGCCCGACGAGGGTGAAGAGCATGAAGGTCCAGAGGACCTCGGCGTAGGCGGCGACGATCAGAGTCCACGACGGCAGTCGTCCGCCGAATCGCGCGATCAGGATGCGGACCGCGAGCGCGATCACGAGCACCACGACCGGCAGCACGCCGATCGAGACGAGCCCGCCGCGATCGCCGAGCTGGTCGAGGTCGTATCCGGCATCCCGCAGCGCGATGCTGCTCGCGATCCGGAAGAAGTCGATGAGATCGGCGTCGATCATGCCCCACGCGGCGGAGAAGGCGAAGAAGGGCAGGATCGCGGTGAGCACGGCCTGGGCGAAGCGCCGCGGACCGGTCTCGCCCTCGGCCGCACCGTCTTCAGGGGCACTGTGCGGCAGCGAGCGCTGCACCGTGAGATACATCGCGACGTAGGAGATGAGCCGCGCGGACACCGCGAGCGGCAGCAGGAGAAGGCCGCCGAGCGTGGTGAGGCCGCCCACGAACCCCGCCAGCTGCAGCAGCAGCTGATGCACGGCCTCGCCCCCGAGATACCAGGCGATCAGCGCGGGCCAGTGCCGCGCGAGGATGCGCCCGAAGGTGCGGAGGGCCTGGAGCATGCCCCCACCGTATCGGGCCGGATGCTCAGACCGCGGCGAGCGCCCGCTCCGGCACCTGCGCCGGCACCGGCTCCGACGCCTGCGCCGCCGCCGTCAGCGCCTGGTCGAGATCGGCGATCAGGTCGGGCAGATCCTCCAGGCCGATCGACAGCCGGAGCAGGCCCGGGCCGATGCCGCCGGCTGCGAGCTCGTCCGCATCGCGCAGCACGTGCGTCGTGGTCGCCGGGTGCAGCACGAGTGAGCGCACGTCTCCGAGGTGCGTCATCCGCGTGAAGACCCGCAGGGCGTTCGTGAACGCTCGTGCTCCCGCGGTGCCGCCGCGCACCGTGACGGCGAGCACGCCGCCGTACCCGCGAGGGAGATACCGCTCTGCCAGAGCGTGGTGGGGGCTGGACGCGAGCCCGCTGTAGTCGACGGATTCGACGTGCGGGTGCCGTTCGAGCCACTGCGCGAGGTGCAGGGCCGAGTCCGACTGCCGCTGCACGCGCAGCGAGAGCGTCTCGATCCCCTGGAGGATGAGGAAGGCGTTGAGCGGGGACGGCGCGGGGCCGTAGCGCATGGCCACACGCCGGGCGAACTCGAGGAACGCGGTGTGCGGCGACCGCTCGACGACCGTCCGCCCGTCGGGACCGCGGGTCTCGGCGAGCTGCGGGTACGCCGCGGCATGCGCTACCCAGGGGAACGACCCGGCGTCGACGATCACCCCTCCGAGGACGGTGCCATGGCCGGCGAGGAACTTGCTCGCCGAGTGGATGACGATGTCGGCCCCGTGCTCGATGGGGCGCAGCAGATACGGTGTCGCGAGCGTGTTGTCGACGACGAGCGGCACCCCGTTCCGATGGGCGATACCGGCGAGCGCGGCGATGTCGAGCACGTCGTTCTTCGGATTCGGGATCGACTCGGCGAACACGAGCCGCGTGTTCGGTCGGATGCCCGCTGCCCAGGCCGCGCTGTCGTTCGGGTCGCTGACGAAGTCGACGGCGACACCGAGACGCGCGAGGTCGTCGCGCAACAGCTCGCGGGTGCCCTCGTAGATGCTCGAGGACGACAGCACGTGATCGCCCGTGTTCACGAGCGCGAGGATCGTCGTGGCGACCGCCGCCTGGCCCGTGCTCACGAGCAGCGCACCCGTGCCCGACTCGAGGTCGGCGATGCGGCGCTCCGCCGCGGCGTTGGTCGGGTTGCCGACCCGCGTGTAGCTGAAGCCGTCGTCGGTGCCGGCGAAGCGGGAGTGGGCCTGGTCGAAGTCGTCGAACACGAAGCCGGCCGTGAGATGGATGGGCGTCGCCCGCGGACGATGCGGACCGTCGTGCTCGTCTCCCGCGTGGAGCTGACGCGTGCTGAAGCCCAGCGTGCTCATCGCGCCACCGGCTCAGGGACGCGGCGAGCGGGACGCACGAGGCCCAGGCGCTCGCGCAGCGTGCTCTCCTCGTAGGCCGTGCGCGTGAGACCGCGACGCTGCAGCTCCGGTACGACGAGGTCGACGAAATCACGGAACCCCTGCGGCTGCGTGAGCGCCTGCACGACGAAGCCGTCGGCCGCGCCGTTCTCGAAGCGCTCCTGCACGTCGTCGGCGACCTCTTGCGCGCTGCCGACCGACACCGACTCCCAGAACGATTCCGCGTAGAGGTCGCGCGGTGTCAGCCGCTCCCCCGAATGCAGCCGCGCGAGGCGGCGGTTGGGCGACTTCGACTCGTTCGCGATGTCGGTGTCGGGTGCGGCGACGATCACGGCATCCGGGTCGTCGGGCAGCGCCTGTCCGATCGAGTGCGCCACGTCTTCGACGACGATCGCATCGGGCGTCGAGGCCAGGATGCCGGCGGCGAGCGCCCGCGCCTCCGCCGATGTCCTCGCGACCACCGGTCGCAGCTGGGGCAGGATCGACACGTCGTCGGCGTCGCGGCCGTGCGCCACGACGCGTGCCTTGAGTCCGGCGTAGAAGCGCTGCGCCTCGACGAAGGGAAGCGAACGGGCGAACACGGCATCCGCCGTCGCCGCGGCCAGCTCCTGCCCGGCATCCGACCCTCCGGCCTGGAAGAGCACCGGGTATCCCTGCGGCGGCCGGCTGACGTTGAGCGGGCCGCGCACGGCGAAGTGCGCGCCGCGGTGCTCCGCCACGTGCAGCTTGTCGGGGTCGGCGAAGATCCCGCTCTCCCGATCGGCGATGATCGCATCGTCGGCCCAGCTGTCCCAGAGCCGCTGCACGAGGCCGACGAACTCCGCGCCGCGCTCGTAGCGCAGGGCGTGATCGAGGTGCTCATCGCCGCCGAAGTTGCGCGCCTCCTCGGGATACCGCGAGGTGACGAGGTTCCACGCCGCGCGTCCCTTGCTGATGTGGTCGAGCGAGGCGATCGCGCGCGCGACGTGGTACGGCTCGTTGTAGCTCGTCGACACGGTCGCGGCCAGCCCGATGCTGCTCGTGCGCGCGGCGAGCGCCGACAGCAGGGTGAGCGGTTCGAGCCGGGTCTGTCCGTAGTGGTCGACGCCCGACGGGAAGCGGTCCCAGAAGTACAGTCCGTCGGCGAGGAAGATCGTGTCGAAGATTCCGCGCTCCGCGGTCTCGGCGAAGTCGGCGTAGTAGTCGACGTCGACGTGCCGGTGCGGTTCCGCCGTCTCGTGACGCCAGCCCGACACGTGCGAGCCGCCGGGGTGGAACAGGAAGGCTCCGAGGAGCAGTCGACGGGTCATGCGGCATACCTTCCGGCGGGGCGTTCGAGGCCGAGGTTCTCCCGCAGCGTGCTGCCCGCGTAGTCGCTCGGGTAGATGCCGCGGTCGGTGAGCCGAGGCACGATGTGCTCGACGAAACGGGTCAGGGTGTCGGGCAGCGTCGGCGCCATCAGGATGAATCCGTCGGCGGCGCGCTGCTCGTACCGCTCGATGAGGTGGGCGGCGAGCGTGTCGGGGGTGCCGACCGTGAACCGCTTGCGCAGCACCTCCCACGCCAGTTCACGCAGCGTGTACGGACGCTGCGCGAGCAGGTCGGCGATCGCCTGGTATCCGGATTTCGACTGGTTGAAGTTCTCGAGATCGAAGTCGAACGTGAACGGCTCGTCGACGTCGCGCTCGCCCAGGTCGACGCCGAGGTAGTGGGCGAGCAGGTCGACCTGCACGCGCTCGGGCGTGAGCTCGGCGAGCTCGCGGAACCGCTCCTCGGCATCCGCCTGCGTGTCTCCGATGATGGGCGAGAACCAGGGCAGCACCTTCAGGTCGTCGGCTTCGCGGCCCGCCGCGACGGCCCGATTCTTGTAGTCGTCGTAGAGCGCCTGCGACGAGGCGAGCGAGCCTCCGCCGAGGGTGAAGACCGCGTCGGCCGTCCGTCCTGCCAGTGCGCGCCCGGCCTCCGAGGCGCCGGCCTGGAACAGCGGCGGATGCCCCTGCACCGGACGCGGGATGTTGAGGGGACCGCGCACCGAGAAGTGCGCGCCGCGATGCTCGAGCACGTGCAGCTTGGCCCTGTCCGCGTAACGACCGGTCGCCTTGTCGAACACGAAGGCGTCGTCGTCCCAGCCGTCCCAGAGGCCGGTGACGACCTCGACGAACTCCTCGCCGCGGGCGTAGCGGATGCCGTGCTCGAGGTGGGCGTCGCGGCCGAAGTTGCGCGCCTCCTCGTCGCTCGCGCTCGTCACGAGGTTCCAGGCGGCACGGCCTCCGCTCAGGTGATCGAGCGACGCGAGCTTCCGGGCCACGTGGAACGGCTCGTTGTAGGTGGTCGACACGGTCGCCGCGAGCCCGATGTTCTTCGTCCGCTGCGAGAGCGCGCCGAGCAGGGTGAACGGCTCCAGCCGCACGTTGGTGCCGTGCTCGATGCCGGAGCGGAAGCGATCCCACACGTAGAGCTCATCGGCGAGGAATAGGGTCGCGAACCGGCCTTCCTCCGCCGTGGCAGCGAAGCGGGTCCAGTAGTCGAGGTCGAGGTACGAGTGCGGATCCGCCCCCGGGGAGCGCCAGCCCGTGATGTGCTCGCCACCCGGATAGAAGACGCCGGCGGCGAAGACCAGCGGCGCGCGCGTCATGCCGCCACCGCCGCACGCGAGATGCCCTCGAGCGCCGGGGCGACCTGGGTCGTGAAGAGTTCGAGAGCGTCCTTCTGCTCCTCGAGATCGCGGTACAGGCCGTCGAGCTGCAACTGCACGTGGGTCGTGTGCTCGAACGCCGGATGTCGGGCGATCGACGCGGCGATGTCGTCCGCCGTCCCGTAGTGGAGCGTGAGCCGGTCGGCGATCTGCCCGGTCGAGTGGGCTTCCGGCAGGAAGTCCCGCGCCCACTCCCACTTCGCATGCAGCCCCTCTTCGGCGCGGGCGAGGGCCTCCTCCCTGCTGCGGCCGGGGAAGATCCAGGTCGACAGCCCGAGCCGTGGAGCGGCACCCTCGGCGAGACCCTGGTGGTACGCGGCGGCCGAGATCTCGGCGGGCACCACCTGCGTCGTGCCGATCAGCACGCCTTCGCCTCGTCGCCCGGTCTCGAACGCGCTGCGCTCGGTGAGCGTCGCGTGCCAGACGCGATCCGCGAGCTCCGGCCGCGCCGGGGAGAGGACCTCGCCGTCGGGAGTGACCGGGCGTCCGCGCAGTGCGGCCGTCAGCCGGTCCACCGACCCGAGGTAGGCCCTGCGGCTCTTCTCGCGGTCGTCGATGGGCGTGACGCCGAAGGCTGCTGCGGTCTGCGGCTGCCCTCCGTTCGCCAGCCCGAGCTCCACACGGCCGCCGCTGATCGCGTCGAGCACGGCAGCATCCTCCGCGACACGCAGCTCCTGCTCCAGCGGGAGCGTGATCGCGGCCGTTCCGAGTCGCAGCGTGGTTGTCCGTGCGGCGAGCGCACCGAGGAACACGAACGGCGACGGCAGTCCGCCCAGGCGTCCGGCATCCGGTCGGGCGAGGTGGAACTGGCGCACCCAGGCCGATTCGACGCCGAGGGACTCGGCGTGCACGAACAGGTCCAGATGATCCAGGTAGGTCTGCTCGACGGCGCCGCGATGGTCGGCGAGGTGGGCGAACAGCCCGATGCGCAGCGGAGCGGAGGCGCCGACAGGAGCCGTGGGTGAAGACGCGACGGTGGATGACATGGCGCCACGCTAGAGCGCGGCGCATCGATGACGAGGGCCGCGGTCATCCGACGTCAGCGCACGTCATGCGGAGTCATGTGCTGTCACGCACGGCAACCGGACGCCCGGAAGCGACGGTTCTGCCCTTGGATGAGTCCACCGTCATCCCGAGGAGGACCGATGTCCGAGACCGCCGCGTCTCCCGTCCTGGAACCGCGCGAGAGCGCCCGGCTGGTGCGACGGGTCCCGCTCACGGCGCCGACATGGCGCTGGGAGCCGAGCGAACGCTGGGTGCGCGGCTGGATCGACGACCTCGCCGTCGTCGACTCCCGCCGCCCGATCCTCGTGTGGGAGCCCGAGGCGAAGGTTCCGGAGTACGGCTTCCCGCTCGCCGACGTCCGCACGGACCTGCTGACTCCGGGAGAGCCGCCTGCGGCGGAGTACTACCGTCCGAAGGGAGCGGCCCGTCGGTGGTTCGACCTGATCGTGGGCGACCGGCGCATTCCGGCGGCGGCGTGGGCCTGGGACCTCGACGAGCTCGACGGCTTCCTGGCGGTGACCTGGTACCCCGGCGTGCTGGACGGATGGACCGAGGAGGAGGATCGGGTGTTCGCGCACCCGCGCGACCCCCGCAACCGCGTCGATGCGCTGCCCTCCACACGTCACGTGGTCGTGCGTGCCGGCGAACGAGTGCTCGCCGAGTCACGGCATCCGGTGATCGTCTACGAGACCGGGCTGCCCGCGCGCTACTACCTGCCGGCCGAAGACGTCGACTGGTCGCAGCTGCAGGAGATCGACGGGTGGAGCGAATGCCCGTACAAGGGTGAGGCGAGCAGGTACTGGGCGACGGCCGACCGCTCCGACCGTGAGATCGCATGGTCGTATCCCGCGCCGCTGCCCGTGATCGCACCCGTCGCCGGGCGCATCGCCTTCTACTCGGAGCATGTGGAGGTCACGGTCGACGGCGTCGCGGTCGGCAACCCTCGGCCTGCCCGCCGATGACCGCCGTCCCGCGTCCCTGGCTGCCCGTCGTCGCGGTCATCGTCTCGGTGGCGCTGTGGTCGACGACGTACGGCCTGAGCGCGATCGTGCTCGTGACGGCGTCACCGGCGGTGCTCTCCGAGTTGAGGCTGGTGCTCGCCGTCCCTCTCATGCTGGTGCTGGTCGCGGTGCTCCGGCCGCGCCACGGGATCACCGCCCTGCTGCGGACGCTGCGGCGACCCCGCACGGTCGTTCTCGCCCTCACCGGCGTGGCCCTGTTCTACCTGCCGAGCAATCTCGGGCTCGTTCTGTCCACCGCCGGCACCGCGTCGCTGATGTCGGCATCCCTTCCCGTGCTGACCGCGCTGATCGCCTGGTGGCTGATCCGCGAGAAGCCCACCGCGAGAGTGCTCGCCGGCCTCGCGCTCACCACCGTGGGGATCGTCGTGGCGTCCGCCGGCGCCGTGCGGTTCGGGCTCGGTGCGGTGCTGCTCGTCGCGGGACTCGCCTCCTACGCCCTCTACACGGTGCTGCTGCGGAAGCCGGCGCCCTCCGTCGCCCTCCCGGTGGGCGAGACCGCGGAACCGCCGACGGATGCCGTCGTGCTCGCCACGGCGACGGCGATCTGGGGTGCGGTGCTGCTGCTCCCCTGGTTCGCCTGGGAGGTGGCGACGGGGGCCGCGGCCTGGCCCTCGGGCGGCCCGGGCTGGGTCAGCATCCTGTTCCTCTCGCTCATCGTGACCGGGCCGACGATGGCGCTCTACAACTACGGCGCCGAGCGGGTGCCCGCCGCCTTCGCCGGCACCGCGACCGGAGCCGTGCCCGCTCTCGGCTACGCCTTCGCGGTCGCGCTGGGCGAGCCCGTGGAGGGCGTCAAGGTGCTGGGCGGCGCGCTCGCGATCGTCGGCATCCTGCTCGCCGCCGTGCCCGCTCGGGCACGGCGCCTCCCGCCCGCCCCACCCGCAGACCCCCGTAGAGAAGCAGTACCCCACAGAGAAGGAGCAGTGACATGACAGATTCCGCAGTCCTGGACGCACCGGGAATCGCCACGAACGGACTCGTGCACCTCGAACAGCACGACGGAACCGTCGAAGTGTGGAGCGGTGACACGCGGATCGCGTCGAGCACCCGGGTGATCGAGCTGCACGAGGTCGATGTGCCGACGCGGCTGTACTTCCCGCGCGGCGACGTCGACCTCGCGCAGCTCCGCTCGATCGAGGGCACGACGTTCTGCCCGTTCAAGGGCGTGGCGAGCGACTACTGGGCTCTGGCCGGCACCGACGACGACGCCCCCGCGGCGTGGTCGTACCCCGAGCCGATCAGCGCCTTCACGCCGATCGCCGGGCACATCGCGTTCTACGACACGCTCGACATCCGCCTCGTCGACGAGGGGGCGTGACCCGATGACGGGCACGGGGACCGCGCCGCGCCGCGCCGACTACCCGGCCGCCGATCCCGGCCCGGTCCCCGTGCGCATCCGGCATTCCAAGGGAGGCGGCGCACTCGGCTTCTTCCAGACGACGGGCGATGTGAGCGCGTTCACGTCGGCATCGCTGTTCCAGCCGGGCGCACGGGTCGACGTCGTCACACGGTTCTCGGCGACGGTCGGGTTCCGCGGCAGCCGCGAGGCGTGGCGGGACCTGCGCGGCTTCGCCGTGAAGTTCCTCACCGACGAGGGCGAGTACGACCTGGTCGGCAACAACTCCCCCGTGTTCTTCCTGCGCGATGAGGCGGCCTTCGCGTCACTCGTCGTGGCGCACAAGATGTACCGCGACGGCACCGTCTACGACTACGACCGGCTGTGGGACTTCTGGACCGCTCGTCCCGAGACCGCCCACCAGGTCGCCTGGCTGCTGAGCGACCGCGGCATCCCGAGATCCTGGCGGCATCAGGACGGCTTCGGCTCGCACACGTATCAGTGGGTGAACGCCGCCGGGGAGCGCTTCTGGATCAAGTACCATCTGCGCACGGATCAGGGCATCGAGTACCTGACCGACGCGGAGGCGGAGGACATCGCCGACACCGAGGTCGACCATCAGCGCGCAGATCTGCGCGCGGCCATCGAGCGAGGAGAGCATCCGTCGTGGACGCTCTCCGTGCAGGTGATGCCCTACGAGGACGCGCGCACCGATCACTTCAACGCCTTCGATCTGACGAAGATCTGGCCCAAAGCCGACCACCCCCTGATCGAGGTGGGGAAGCTCGTGCTCGACCGCAACCCCGACGACGAGCTGGCCGAGATCGAGCAGGCCGCGTTCGCGCCCTCGAGCTTCGTGCCCGGCATCGGACCGAGCCCCGACCCGATGCTGCTCTCGCGCATCGACGCCTACTGGCGGTTCCACCAGCACCGGGTCAAGGAGGGGTTCGCGAGCCGCGCCGCCGTGCCGTTCGCCGCGGTCGACGCCGGCTGGGATGACGACTTCGCGCGGCGCGCTCGCGTCTGGAACCCCGACGACGACTTCCGCCAGGCGGGAGATCTGGTGCGCCGCGTGCTCGACGATGCCGCACGTGCGCGTCTGCGGGCGACCGTCGTGTCGCAGCTCGTCGACATCGTCGATCCTGCGCTGCGCGAGCGAGCACTCGCGTTCTGGTCGCGCATCGACGACGCCGAGGGCGCCGCGATCCGCGCGCTGGTGCTGCCAGCCGGCTGAGCCCCGGCGCCGCCTGAGCCCGTCGCCGCCGGCATCCCGTCGCCGCCGGCATCCGCTCCGGTCGCAGTTCGTGCCGACTTCGTGCGTTCCGGTCGCAGTTCTGGTCGCCTCGGCGCGCGCGGGGCGGCACGAAGTGCGACCGGAACACCCGCACACGTCCTGCCGGCCTCCCCGTACGCTGACCGCGCGCGCTGCCCTCCTGTGCGCGCGCGGTCAGCGCCGTCCTCACGCGGCGGCGGTGATCGGGACGCTTCGCGTGGTGCCGCCGCGGAGGCTTCGTGCAGCATCGACGAGCGATGCCGAGTAGGGATGCCGGGGGTCGCCGAGCACGTCGTCGACGCTGCCGGTCTCGACGATCCGGCCGTGCCGCAGCACGGCGACGCGGTGGGCGATGCGACGGACCACGGCGAGATCGTGCGTGATGAACAGGTACGAGACCCCGGTGCGCTCCTGGAGCTCGACGAGCAGGTCGAGCACCTTCGCCTGCACGCTCACGTCGAGCGCAGAGGTCGGTTCATCGCAGATGACGAGCGGACTGCGGCCGGCGAACGCCCGGGCGATCGCCACGCGCTGCTTCTGCCCACCGGAGAGCTCGTCGGGGAGCTTGTCGAGAACGTCCGGCGAGAGTCCGGTCGAGAGCGCGAGCTCCTCCGGGTCGGTCTCGCCGTGCAGCAGCTGGATCGATCGGGCGAGGGTCTGCCGCACCGTGCGACGCGGGTTCAGTGAGGCGTCGGGGCTCTGGAACACGAACTGCACGGGCACCTTCGACGCGGCATCCGTCGTGTTCAGGGTCACCGCGCCCTCCGCGCGCGCGAGGCCGGCGATGACCCGCCCGAGCGTCGTCTTGCCGCTGCCCGATTCGCCGACGAGGCCGAGCACCTCGCCACGGCCGATGTCGAGGCTCACGTCGTCGAGCGCGAGGGCCGAGCCGTAGCGCTTGGTCACCCTGCGCACCGAGAGCAGCGGCTCGGCGTGCGAGGGCACCACAGGTCGTGACGGCGCATCGAGCGGCGGGACGGCATCGACGAGCAGCCGCGAGTAGGCGTGCTGCGGCTTCTCGACCACGTCCTGCGCCTCGCCGTACTCGACGAGCTCTCCGTGCTCGAGCACGCCGATGCGCTCCGCATGACTCGCGACGAGGGGCAGGTTGTGACTGATCAGCAGGGTCGCGAAGCCGCGTTCGCGACGGAGGCGCCCGACGAGCGCGATCACCTCGGCCTCGACACGGCTGTCGAGGCCGGTCGTCGGCTCGTCGAGGATCAGCAGGCGGGGGTCCGCGGCGAGCGCCATCGCGATCACGACGCGCTGCTGCTGTCCGCCGGAGAGCTCGTGCGGGAAGCGGTGCACGAGCTGCGGCGGATCGGGAAGACCGACGTCGTCGAACGCGGCCAGGGTCGCCCGACGTGCGGCGGCGGCGCGGAGTCCCTGCAGCCGGTACGTCTCGGCGACCTGACTGCCGACCGTGCGCGTGGGATTCAGCGCCCGCGCCGGCTCCTGGTACACGAAGCCGATGCGGGTGCGGCGGTAGTCGCGCAGGGCCCGTGTGCCCAGGCTCAGCACGTCGACGCCGTCGACGATCAGGTGGTCCGCCGAGATCACCGCGCCCGCCGGAAGGAAGCGCGCGAGCGAGAAGGCGATCGTGCTCTTGCCCGAGCCGGACTCGCCGACGAGCCCGAGCGCGCCGTGGGGTGCCACGTCGAAGTCGACGCGGTCGACCGCGCGCTGCAACTGCCCGTCGACCTCGTAGTCCACGGTCAGGCCCCGCACGCTCACCAGGGGTTCAGTCATCGTCGGAAGACCTCTCGGAAGTTGTCGGCGATCAGGTTGAGAGACACCACGAGAGAGGCGATCGCCAGGGTGGGGAAGGCGAGCGTCCACCAGGCGGCCTGCAGGTACGTGCGGTTCTCGTTCACGGCGAGGCCCCAGTCGGGCGACGGCGGCGCCGAGGCGAGGCCGAGGAACGAGAGCGATGACGAGATGAAGATCGCGCCGGCGATGCTCAGCGTGGCCTGCACGAGCACCTGCGGCCACACGTTCGGCAGCAGCTCGCGGAAGATCAGCCGTGCGGCGCTCTCGCCCTGGATCCGCGCGCTCGGCACATACTGCTTGCCCATCTCGACGAGGACGGCGGCCCGCACGATCCGCGCGATGCCGGGGGCGAACAGGATGCCGACGGCGATGATGATCGTCAGCGGGCTCCCCCCGAAGGCCCCGACGATCACGAGCAGGAAGATCAGTGTCGGCAGGGTCAGGAAGATGTCGAAGCCGCGCATGAACAGCTGGTCCACCCAGCCCCGGCGATATCCGGCGATGAGTCCGAGCGTCGAGCCGAGAGCCGTGGCGAGCGCTGCGCCGAACGGTCCGACGAGCAGGGCGGGCTCGGCGCCGGCGAGCACCCGGGCGAAGACGTCGCGGCCGATGCGGTCGGTGCCGAACCAGTGGGCGGCACTCGGGGCGGAGAGCCGCTGCCCGGTGTCGGCGAAGGGATCGAGTCCGAGCAGCCGCCAGCCCACGGCGGCGAACACCCAGAAGAGCACGATGACCGCGCTGATCGTGAAGCTCGGTCGGGCGACGAGCACCCGCCACCTCCGCAGTCGCGACGAGCGCGTGCGGGGGGAGACGAGGAGCTCGGCGATCTCGGCATCCGGCAGTGCGGCGGTGACGGTCATGTCATTCCCCCTCTTCGAAACGGACCCGCGGATCGATGAGCACGAGCGCGATGTCGGTCAGGAGCAGCGCGAGCAGCGAGATCACACCCGTCACCATCACGCCGGATTCGAGGAGGAAGATGTCCTTCTCGACCGTGGCCGAGACCAGCAGCGCGCCGAGGCCCGGATACCCGAAGAGCGTCTCGACGATCGCGCTGCCGCCGAGAAGGCTGCCGAGGTAGATGCCGAGCAGCGAGACCGTGGGGATCACGGCGTTGCGCGCGACATGGCCGACGGTCAACGGTGCACCGTGAAGCCCCTTGATCACCGCCGTGCGGTAGTACTGCGAGTCGAGCGTCTCGAGCACGCCAGTGCGCGTCATCCGCGCCAGCACCGACAGGTAGCCGAGGGCGAGCGTGACGGCCGGAAGCACGAGGGCCCGGGTCACGTCGCCGGGAGCGCCGTCGAGACTGATCGAGGATTGGATCGGGAACCACCCGAGGGTGAGGCTGAAGACGATCAGCAGCAGCACGCCGACGACGAACTCCGGCACCGAGGCGAGCGACATGAGCCCGATCGTCAGTGCCCGATCGGTGCGGGAGCCCTCCCGGCGGGCCTGGAGGGCACCGAGCGCGAACGCCACCGGCACCAGGACCACGAACGCCACCGCGCCGAGGAACAGCGAGTTGCCGAGGCGCTCGATCACGAGATCGCGCACGGGTGCGCCGTAGATGAGGCTCGTCCCCCAGTCGCCCGTGACGAAGCCGATCAACCACGAGAAGTAGCGTTCGACGATCGGTCCGGTGAGGCCGTGCGCCTCGTTCCACGCCTGCACCTGCTCGGCCGTCGCATACTGTCCGAGCGCGTTGCGCCCCGGGTCGCCCGGCACGATCTTGATGAGCCAGAACACCAGCACCGAGACCACGAGCAGCACGAGCGGCACCTGGAGCAGGCGCTGACCGATCAGGCGCGGCACCTGATTGTGCCGGCCGCGCAGGACCGCCAGCCCTCGTCGCGCGGACGCCTGCACCGAGGCGTTCGCGTCCGACGAGAAGCTGACGGTCATGGCTGTCACTTCCCTTCGACGGAGATGCCGGCGAAGTTGTAGCCGGACCAGAAGTCCAGCGGCGCGATGAACTCGCCCTGCACGCGCTTGCTCTGCAGGACTTCCGATCGCGCCAGGGCGGGGATGATGGTCGGCACGTCCGCCCACTCGATCTGCGAGATCTCGGTGAGCAGTCCTTCGCGCTCGGCCTCGTCGGTCGTGGCGTCGAAGTCGCCGACGAGCCGGGCGAGTTCGGGATTGGCGTAGTGCGCCGCGTTCCAGGCCGCACCGTCGGCGTAGAACAGGCCGTAGTACTGCGACGGCACGCGCTTGCCCCAGCTGGTCACGGTGAGCGGCGCGTTGAGCCACGGCGAGTCCGCGCCCTCCGCGTAGTACTGCTCGTCGGAGAGCACCTCGAGTTCGACGTCGAAGCCGTCGACGGCGTTGAGCTGCTGCTGGAGCACCTCGCCGAACAGCTGGAACGACGTGGTGATCGTGAACGACACCGTGCGACCGTCGAGCAGCTCGGCGACCTTGTCGAGGTCCTGTTCGCGCTGCGGGATGCCTTCGGGCTGCGGCAGGTAGTCCGGCAGCACCGGGTAGTCGTTGCCGACAGCGGCCGTGCCTCCGTAGACGTTGTCGACGATGCCCTGACGGTCGACCGCCCACGCCAGCGCCTCGCGGATCGTGGGGTCGTCGAACGGAGCCTCCGTGACGTTGAGGTGGATGCCGTAGAAGTAGCTGTAGCCGCTCGAGAGCGTGTCGTAGTCGTCGACGTCCACCGTGGCGAGCACGTCGGGCGTGATCGAGATGCGGTCGATGTCGCCGGCCTGGAACGCGAGCACCGACGCCTGCGGATCCTTGTAGATCTTCAGCTCCACGCCGTCGAGCTCGATCTCGTCGGCGTTCCAGTAGTCCGGGTTCTTCGCGAACGTGATGCTCTGGCCGACCTTGTAGTCCTCGAGCAGGAACTGCCCCGCACCGACGGGCTCGTCGAGCCAGGTGCCGGGCTCGTAGTCGGCGGGAAGGATGCCGGTGTTGTTGCCGGCCAGGAGCCGCGGGAAGTCCGAGAACGGCCGCGCGAGCGTGAAGGCGACGTCGCCGTCGCCGGCATCCGCCACCGAGGCGAGGATGCCGGTGAACGCGCTCTTCGCCGGGGAGACGCTGTCCTCCCCGATGATCGCGTCGAACGTCGCCACGACGTCGGCGGCTGTCACCGGGGTGCCGTCGTTGAAGACCGCGCCGTCACGGAGGGTGAACGTCCAGGTCAGCCCGTCCTCGGATGCCGACCATTCGGTCGCGAGACGGGGCAGCGCTTCCCCGTCGGCGGTGAAGCTCACGAGCTGCTCGGTGACGAGGCCCGCGATCAGCTGGGCGTCGCTGTCGGCGACGGTGAGCGGATCGATCTCGGCGCCGGGCTCGGTGATCCCGATGCGGTAGACGGCGTCGCCCGACCCTTCGGCGTCGTCACCGGAGGCCGTGCTGGTCGCGCATCCCGTGAGCGCCAGCAGCGTCGCGCTGACGGCGGCGACCGCGACGAGCGTTCGCCGTCGGCGAGAGGGGTGAGAGGTGAGAAGGGTCATGTGCGGTGTCCTCGGGTCAGGGTGCGATGTTGCGTCAGTGCGGCAGGAGCTCGTCGGCGTCCACCCGGACGCGCTCGGAGTAGAAGGCGACGTACCCGGCGATCGACTGCAGGTAGTCGAACGGGTTCGGGTAGGACCAGGCGACATCGGTGGCCGTGTCGGTCGTGAGCGCCCAGTAGTCGTCGGCGTCGCCCTTGACGGGGCAATGCGTGCGCGATTCCGTCGTCTGCAGGAGCGACCAGTCGACGTCGTCGCGGGGCAGGTAGTAGCGGTCGGCGTGGTTCGTCTCGTGCAGCACGACGGCGCGCACGGAGTCGGCGATGATCTGGTCACCGGCGGTCACGCGCACGCGGTGGGCGGCGGGTTCGGTGGTGACGCTGTGCGTGCTCTCTGCGGTGGTCTGAGACATGGGGGCTCCTCTGCGGGCTCGGGTGTCTGCCCATATAAGCGCCCCCTCCGCGGGACGCGAAGGGACGTTCCGCACCATGACGACACATGTCGCCGCGTGTCGCCATGTACCATCGCGAGGCGCGCGTCAAGTCCCTACGTCGACCGCGAATGCCCCGGCAGGATGGCGTTCATCGCCTCGATCGGAGCCCCGAAACAATGACCGTCACTGCGCTCGTCACCGACACCGCCGTCCCCTTCGCCGCTCGTGGCCCGCTCAGCGACGCGGTGCTCCGCGGTCTCACCGGCGCCGGCGGCGACCCGGATCACGCAGCCCTCGCTCTCGGAGCCGTCGCCGAGACCGTCGACGTCATCCGCGACGACGACATCCAGCTCGCGTTGTTCCTGCTCTACTCCTCCGCCTACGGATCCCTCCCCGCGCTGGATCCCGGACTCGAGTGGGATCCGCATCTGCTCACGACCCGCCGCATCCTCGAGGACGCGTTCGAGCGGGCCGTGCGCGAGAACGTTCCGATGCCCGAGCTTCCCGAACCGACGATGGATGCCGTCGGCCGAGCCCTCTTCGCCCTCGCCGCCGCCGACACGGGCCCCAGCCTGTCGCGCTACTTCGCGAAGAAGGCGACCAGGGAGCAGGCCGAGGAGATGCTCGTCCAGCGCTCGGTGTACACGTTGCGCGAGGCGGACCCGCACTCCTGGGCGATCCCGCGCCTGACCGGGCGGCCGAAGGCGGCGCTCGTCGAGATCCAGGCCGACGAGTACGGCGGGGGCCGCCCGCAGCGCGTGCACGCCGTGCTCTTCGCGAATGCGATGCGCGCCGCCGGCCTCGATGCCACGTACGGCACCTACATCGACGACGTTCCGGCACTCACGCTCGCGTCGTTCAACATGATGTCGATGTTCGGGCTCAACCGCCGGCTGCTCGGGGCCATCGTCGGCCACCTCGCCGCGTTCGAGATGACCTCGTCGATCCCCTGCAAGCTGTACGCCGACGGGCTGCGCCGCCTCGAGTTCGATCAGGATGTCGTGGAGTACTTCGACGAGCACATCGAGGCGGATGCCGTGCACGAGCAGATCGCCGCCCGCGATCTCGCCGGAGGTCTCGCCGAAGACCGACCCGACCTGCTCGCCGACATCATGTTCGGCGCTGCCGCCTGTCTCACGGTCGACGGCTGGTCGGGCGCGCACATGCTGGACGCGTGGGCGGCCGGCGAGTCTTCGCTCCGGGCATCGGCGGGATCGTGAGCGCCGCACCGGAGCCGACGACCATCACCCCGTACCCCGACGGGCCGCTGCTGGTGCGCGGCGAGATCGAGCTGCGCACGCCGGACGGCGAGACGATCGTCCCGCAGCGCCGCACCGTGGCACTGTGCCGGTGCGGTGTCTCGGCCATCAAGCCGTTCTGCGACGGCACCCATAAGGCCGCGGGGTTCCGCACCGACGACTGACACGTCTTGCAGGATATTTCTGGTGTAGCTATCGTTAGAGAAATTCTTTCGAAGGAGCTGCGATGACGCCTGCCCGATTCCCGTTGGATCCCCTTTTCCCCGCGCCGGCGGGCCAGGAGGACGCGGTCGTCCTCTGGTGGCTCGGCCAGGCCGGCTTCGCCATCCGCGCGGGAGACGAGCTCCTGTTCGTCGATCCGTACCTGAGCGACGTCCTCGCGGACAAGTACCGCGGCCGGCTGTTCCCGCACCGCCGCCTGCACCCGAGCCCCGTCAATCCGTCCGACGTCACCGGGCTCTCGCTCGTGCTGTGCACGCACGGACATACCGACCACATGGACCTCGGGTCGATCCCCTACCTGCAGAGCTCGAGCGACCCCCTGTTCGTGGTCCCACGATCGGAGGCCGTGAAGGGCGTCGCCCGCGGCATCCCGGCGCCGCGTCTGCTCGGCCTGGATGCCGGTGAGACCTTCCGCAGCCGCGGCGGCATCTCGGTGACGGCCGTGCCCGCCGCCCACGAGGAGCTGACGACCGATGAGCACGCGCAGAACCTCTTCCTCGGATTCGTCATCGAGATCGGATCGGTCCGGATCTACCACTCCGGCGACTGCGCGCCGTACCCCGGCCAGGCCGACATCGTCCGCGCCCTCGGCGTCGACATCGCTCTGCTGCCCGTCAACGGTCGGGACCCGCATCGTCGCGACCACGGCGTGCCGGGCAACTTCACCCTGGAGGAGGCGGTGGCGCTCTGCCGCGACGCGGACATCCCCGCGCTCGTCTGCCACCACTGGGGGCTGTTCGAGTTCAACTCCGCCGACCCGGCAGACCTCGAGAGGCGCCTGGCCGACGTGGACGACATCGCGTGGCGGATCCCCGAGCTCGGCGTGCCGTTCACGGCGGCGGAGGTCTCCGCATGACCTCGACGTTCTGGTTCTTCGGGGTCTCGACGGCGGAGTCCGCGATGCAGCGGATCTATCCGCGGTGGATGGACGAGCTCGGCATCGACTCCCGCCTCGTCGGTGTGGACTTTCCGCTCGACGCCCCTGCCGCCGCGTACCGGTCCGCGGTCGAACGGGTGATCGATGAGCCCGGCTCGATCGGCGGCCTCATCACGACGCACAAGCTCAACGTGCTCGCCGCAGCGGGCGACCTCTTCGCCGACCTCGATGATTCGGCGCGCCTGCTCCACGAGGTGAGCTGCCTGGCGGTCCGCGACGGCGTGCTGCACGGCGCGGCCCTCGACGACCGCACCAGCCGCCTCGCACTGGAGTCCCTCATCCCCGACGGGCACTGGGAGCGCGGCGGGGAGCTGCTCCTGCTGGGCGCCGGGGGCGCGTCGATAGCGACGACCCTGGGCCTGCACCGAGCGGCGTCCGAGGGACGCCGGATTCCTGCGCGCATCCACGTGACCGCGCGGTCCCCGCAGCGCCTCGAGGAGATGCGCGCACTGCACGAGGAGATCGGCTTCCCGATCCCCGTCGTCGCGCACGTCACGGACGATGCTCGCGAGGCCGACGCCGTCGTCGCCGGGCTGCCGCCGGCATCCGTCCTCGTCAACGCGACCGGCATGGGCAAGGACCGTCCGGGCTCGCCGCTCACCGACGACGTCGAGTACCCGCTCGGCTCGATCATCTGGGACATGAACTACCGCGGACCCCGCCTGTTCCTCACGCAGGCCGAAGCACGGCGGGCGGAGCGCGAGCTCACTGTCGAGGACGGCTGGGACTACTTCGTGTACTCGTGGACGTCGGTCGTCGCGGAGGTGCACGGGATCGACATCCCGGCCCGCGGCGAGCTCTTCACCCGCCTGTCCGACATCGCCCGCTCGGCGATCGCCTGATCCCGCAACGGGCGGCAACCGACGAGGAGAGCGGCGGGGGATCCCCGCCGCTCTCCTCGTCTGGGCTGCTAGACGCCGCCGTCGTAGCGCGAGCTGCTGTCGTAGTAGCCACTGGGGAAGTACAGGCTCGGGATGCCGAACTCGTCGTACATGTCGACGATCTTGCGGTTGTCGTCGATGCCGAGGATGGGCTCGATGCCCCAGGCGAGCATGCGGCCGATCTCGATGCGCTTGTAGTCCACGGCCACGGTCGCATCGTCGTCCTCGCGCGGTGGCCGGCACACGAGCAGGTCGAAGCGCAGCCCCTGCGCTGCGAGCCACTCACGCGTCACGACCGCGACCTCGTCGACGCGCGCGGTGAGGATGATGATCGTGACGTCGTCGCGCATGCACGCGAGCAGGGCACGACCCGCCTCGATGACCGCGTCGGCATGGACGTCGCGGTAGAACGCCTCCCAGTCGGGGACCTCGCGATGGAGGAAGTGCTGCCGGTGCATCGCGTCTGCGAGCACCCCGTCGAGGTCGAAGATGACGGCCGGGCCGGGACGCACGGCCGTGGCGGCATGCCAGTGCGCGTGCGGAAGCGTCGCGGAGGTGGTCATGCGAGTGCCTCTCGCGCGACGGCGGCGATGCCCGGCGCGTCGAGGCGGTAGTGGGCGTACAGGTGCGTCGGCGGAGCGATGAGGCTGTACTCGTCGCGGATGCCGTGGCGCACGAGCCGCGCACCCGACGGGATCTCCGCCATCACCTCGGCGACCGCCGCGCCGAGCCCCCCGAGCACGTTGTGCTCCTCCACCGTGAGCACGACCGCACTGCGCCCGGCGATCGTGCGGACCAGCTCGTCGTCGAGCGGCTTGATCGTCGGCATGTCGATCACGCCGACCGAGAGTCCCTCGCCGCGGAGCGCCTCCGCCGCGGCGAGCGCCGGGTGCACCTGCGTGCCGCAGGCGATGATCGTCAGGTCCGTCCCGGTCGAGTGCTCGATGCCCTTGCCGAACTCGAAGACGACATCGTCACCGTAGACCTGCGGATCGCGGCCTCTGCTGGTGCGGAAGTAGATCGGCTCCGGCCAGTCGGCCGAGGCGCGGATCGCGGCGCGCAGCTGCGGGCCGTCGGCCGGGGAGACGATCGTCAGGCCGGCGATGGCGCGCAGCGCCGAGATGTCCTCGGTGGCGTGGTGGCTCGTGCCGTAGAAGCCGAGCGCGATGCCGGTGTGATGACCGATGAGCCGCACCGGGAGGCGGGTGTATGCGACGTCCATGCGGATCTGCTCGCAGCACAGCAGCGCGAGGAACGAGGCGAAAGTCGCGACGAATGGGACGGCGCCGGTGGTGGCCAGCCCCGCTGCAGCCGACACCATGTTCTGCTCGGAGATCCCGAACTGCACGAACCGATCCGGATGCCGCTGCGCGAACTTCACGAGCCCGTTCGAGTACTGCAGGTCGGCGGTCCCCGCGACGACGGGCACACCGGCCTCGACGAGGTCGAGCAGGCCGTCGGAGAGGTGGTCGAGCCCGGGGTTCTGCGCGTTGATGCTCCGGTACTGCCAGGAGCCGGCGGCCAGCTGCGGGGCGCTCATGCGCGACCTCCCTCGAGGATCTCGGCGACGGCCCTGTCGGCGTCGGCGGGCACGAGGTACCCGAGGTGCCATCCCGGCTCCTCCTCCATGTACGACACGCCCTTCCCCTTCTTGGTCTGTGCGATGACGCAGCTGGGCGCGTCGCCGTCGGGGCGCGCGGCCAGGTCGCGCAGCAGATCGCGCACGGCGGTCGCGTCATGGCCGTCGACCTCGTGGACCTCCCACCCGAAGGCGCGCCATTTGTCGGCGAGCGGCTCGATGCCGATCACGTCGTCGACGCTGCCGTCGAGCTGGAACCCGTTGCGGTCGACGATGGCGACGAGCTTGCCGAGCCGGTGGTGCGCGGCGCCGAGCGCCGCCTCCCAGACCTGCCCCTCCTGCATCTCACCGTCACCGAGCATCACGAACACGCTGAAGTCGCGCCCAGCCATGCGCCCGCCGAGCGCCATCCCGAGCCCGTTGGAGAGGGCATGGCCGATCGATCCGGAGCTGAAGTCGATGCCGGGGACCTTGGTCATGTCCGGGTGGTCCCCGAGCGGGCTGCCCAGGCGCGTGTATCCGTCGAGCACCTCCTTCGGGAAGTAGCCGAGGTCGGCCAGGATCGGGAACAGACCGACCGCGGCGTGACCCTTCCCCATCAGGAAGCGGTCGCGGTCCGGCCAGTCGGGCCGCGCGGAATCCGTGCGCATCACGCCGTAGTACAGCGCGGCGAAGATCTCGGCGGCGGAGAAGACCGAGCTGTAGTGGCCGACCTTTGCGATCTCGATGAGACGGATCGTCTCGGTGCGCACGAAGGCGGCGCGGTCCGCGAGGCGAGCGGCGTCGGCGGTGGGGCGGTCGGGTGTGAGCGTCGTCGATGAGGGCACGTGAGACATGCTCATTGAAATTTCACCCGGTGTCAAGCTACGGTCGAATAAATTTCGATACGTCAGGAGACGACATGTCCCGCACACCCCTCACCGAACCTCTCGCCGTGATCACCGGAGGAGGCACCGGCATCGGCCGCGCCGTGGCGACGCTGCTGCGAGAGCGCGGCTGGCGCATCGTGGCCCTCGGGCTCGATGCCGACACAGACCTCCCGGAGGAGATCTCCTTCCGCCGCTGCGACGTCAGCGACGGCGCCGCCCTCGAGGCATCGCTCGCCGATATCGGCCCGGTGAGTGCCCTGGTGACCTGTGCCGCCATCCTCCGCGACGACGAGTGGCAGCCCGAGCAGTTCGACGCGGTGCTCGGCGTGAACGTCACCGGCGTGCTGGCGGTCGCCGAGCTGCTCCGTGGCCGCCTGGCCGATGCCGAGGGATCGATCGTGAACTTCGCCTCGATGTGGAGCTACTTCGGCTCGCCGAACTCGCCGGCCTACGCCGCGTCGAAGGGCGCGGTCGTGTCGCTCACGCGGTCCCAGGCCGTCGCCTATGCCCCGCAGGGCATCCGTGTGAACGCCGTGGCGCCCGGCTGGATCGCCACGCCGATGTCGCGCCGCGCCCGCGACGACGCCGCGCGCTTCGAGCGGATCAGCGCCCGCATCCCGCTGGCGCGCTGGGGCGAGGCCGAAGACGTCGCCCGGGCGATCGGGTTCCTCGTGTCGCCCGACGCGGGCTACATCACCGGCACGGTGCTCAACGTCGACGGCGGCTATTCGATCGGCTGAAACACCACCAGCGTTCGGGCGCCGACCCCGGCTTCGAGGTCGGCGATCCCGTCGTTGATCTCGTCGAGCGAGATCCGGCGACCGGCGAGCGCGTCGAGCTCGAGCCGCCCGGACAGATATTCCTCCACGAGCCGAGGCAGGTCCGTCTGCGGCTCGAGCGACCCCGCCCTGACCCCGTGCACGCCCTTGCCCGCGTGCAGATGCCCGGCCGAGAACCCGATCTCCGCCTCGTCGCCGAACACCCCGACGGCCCAGACCGATCCGCCGCGTGCCGTCGCGTCGAGCGCCAGCCCGACGAGGCCGGGGATCCCGACGGCCTCGAAGACGTGATCCGCCCCACCGTCGGTGAGTGCGCGGACGGCGGCGGCGGCATCCGCCACCTGCGAGGTGTTGATCCCGTGCGTCGCGCCGAACCGCTCCTGGGCGAGCCGCAGCCGCTCGTCGCTCCGGTCGATCGCGATCACCGTGGCCGCTCCCGCGAGAGCCGCGCCCTGGCAGACGTTGAGCCCGACACCGCCGGCGCCGATCACCACCACGTGATCCCCCGTCGCGACGCCGGCGACCTTGCGTGCCGAGCCGACACCGGTCGCCACGGCGCAGCCGAGCATCGCGGCGAGGTCGAGCGGCATCCGCCGGTCGATCACCGTGACGGCGTTGCGGTGCAGCACCATCTCCTCGGCGAAGCCGCCGACGTTCGTCCACTGCTGCACCTCGACACCGCCCTGCGACAGGCGCGGCTCCGCGCCCTGGCCGCGCATCGTCGCCTCCCGGTCCTGGCACATGGCCGGTCGTCCGCTGCGACACATCCGGCACTCCCCGCAGAACACGACGAAGCAGGCGATGACGTGGTCCCCGACCGCGACGTCGTCCACAGCCGATCCGATCTCGCTCACGATCCCCGACGCCTCGTGGCCCAGCACGATCGGCATGGGTCGCGCGACGCGCCCGTCGATCACGTGCAGGTCGGAGTGGCAGAGCCCCACCGCGGCGGTCGCGACCCGCACCTCGTGAGGCTCGAGGATATCGGGCGTCTGCACCTCCTCGATCCGCAGCGGTTCGTGCGGGCTGAACAGGACGGCGGCGCGCATGGAAGCTCCATTCGGTAAATATTTCTCTGATCGACTTGCGTTCAGAATAAACTTCGGTCACTCTAGTCACGGGCATGATGCCCGGTCAACACACGACGAAGTGGAATCGGTTCGAGGATGAACAAGACACACGTGATGGCTCTCGACGCCGGCACCGGCAGCGTTCGCGCCATTCTCTTCAGAGATGACGGGTCCATCGAGCACATCGCCCAGGAGGAGTTCGAGCAGCACTACCCCGCACCCGGCTGGGCCGAGCACGACGCCGAGGTCATCTGGGAGTCGCAGCTCCGTGTCGCCCACCGCGTGCTGTCCGAGTCGGGAGTGCCCGCCGAAGCCGTCGCGGCGATCGGCATCACCAACCAGCGCGAGACGTGCGTCATCTGGGACCGCGTGACCGGCCGACCGGTCCACAACGCCCTCGTCTGGCAGGACGGGCGCACCGCCGAGTTCTGCGACGTGCTGCGCACCGAGGGCCACGCGGACTACATCCGGGAATCGACCGGACTGCCGATCGACACCTACTTCTCCGGCACCAAGATCCGCTGGCTGCTCGAGAACGTCCCCGGAGTGCGCGAGCGCGCCGAGGCGGGCGATCTGCTCTGCGGAACCATCGATTCGTGGCTCATCTGGAAGCTGACCGACGGCGCCGCGCACGTCACCGACTACTCCAACGCCTCGCGCACGATGTGCTTCAACATCCGCGAGCTCGCCTGGGACCAGAAGATCCTCGACATCCTCGACATCCCCCGCAGCATCCTGCCCGACGTCCGCCCCTCCAGCGAGGTGTACGGCACGACAGGCACCGCAGCAGGATTCGCCGCGGCCATCCCCGTCGCCTCGGCCACGGGCGACCAGCAGGGCGCGCTCTTCGGGCAGGCGTGCTTCACGCCTGGCGCCGTCAAGGCCACCTACGGTACGGGCGGCTCGGTCATGATGAACACCGGCACGACGCCCGTCCACTCCGAGGCCGGGCTCATCACCACGATCGCCTGGGGACTCGACGGCCGCGTCGAGTACGCCCTGGAGGGAGTCTTCTTCGGCGTCGGGGTCACGATCAAATGGCTCCGCGACGAGATGCGCATCATCGACGACGTCGAGGAGACTGCTGCGATCGCGGCATCCGTTCCCGACACGGGCGGGGTGTATCTCGTGCCCGCCTTCACAGGGCTCGCATCGCCGTACTGGGATCAGTACGCGCGAGCCGCGGTGTTCGGCATCACACCGGGCACCGGACGCGCCCACCTCGTGCGCGCCGCCCTGGAATCGATGAGCTACTCCTACCGCGACGTCATCGACGCCATGACGGCGGAGTCCGGCACGCCCCTCCCCGAGCTCCGGGTCGACGGCGGCGCCGTGGCCAACGACTTCCACCTGCAGTTCCAGGCCGACCAGCTCGGCGTGCCCGTGCACCGGCCCCGCGTCACGGAGTCGACCGCGCGCGGCGCGGCGTTCCTCGCAGGGCTCGCCGTCGGCTTCTGGGCCTCGCAGGACGAGCTGCGTGCGTCGATCGAGATCGAGCGCACCTTCGAGCCGCAGATGGATGCCGGCACGAGGGAACGCCTCTACGCCGGGTGGACGAAAGCCGTGGCGCGGTCGCTCGACTGGGTCGACCACTGAGCACCCCGCCACACCCGACGGGGGCGTGCGGCGTCAGTCTCCGCCGCTCCCCCGCGTCGGCTTGATCGCCGAGAGGTAGCTCTCCTGCAGGTAGTCGGCGGTCTCCTCGAAGAAGCGCGTGGCGTAGGTCGCGTACAGGACGTCGATCGCCAGGAGCTGACCCCACTTCGCTGTGACCGATTCGCCGTAGACGTCGGAGCTCGCGACGGTGCCGGCGGTCAGCAGCACGTCGTCGACCACCGAGGCCAGCGCGGAGTCCACGTTCGAGGTGACACCGAGCACGTAGGCGCCGTGGAACTTCGCGATCTGGGCGGACGAGACGACAGAGGTCGAGTCGCCGGAGTCGCTGATCGCGATCAGCACGTCGCCCTCGCGGAGAGTCGCGCTCCCCATGGTCTGCACGCTCTGGTCGCGGAAGAAGTGGCAGCGCTTTCCCGCGCGCACGAAGCGCATCATGGCACTCTCGGCCGCCGTCGCCGACGATCCCATCGCGGCGAAGTACACCGCGGACGCGTCATGGATGCGGTCGACGGCAGCGCTCATGACCTCGGGATCGAGCCGCTCCGTCGTGCGCGTGAGCGACTCGAAGCTGCCGTGCAGCACCTTCTCGACGATCTGCTCGCTGCTGTCGCCCTTGAGCACGCCCTCGTAGACCCAGTTGGTGCGCTGCTCGGTCGAGACGGGCCGTGAGTAGATCGCCTGCGCGATGCCGAGGCGCAGCTGGTTGTACCCGTCGAGCTGGAGCTCGCGGAGGAACCGGGAGACGGTGGAATCCGCGACGCCCGCTCGTCCGGCGAGCTCGGTGATCGACAGGGCCTGCGCCTCTTCGGGATCCGAGAGGATCACGTCGGCGACGCCGCGCAGTGCCGGGCTGAGCGAGCCCGCGCGACGGGAGATCTGGTGGAGGAGGTTCCCTCCCGTGTCCTGGTCAGTCACGTGTGGAGTCTAGACGGTCGTCCGGCAGTTCCATGGGCAGCGCTCCGGGGCTCCGGACGTCAGCTCTGCCAGCGCGGGTTGTCCTGCAGCGTGGGCACACCGTCGCGATCGACGACGATCTTCCGGAACCCCTTGGTCTCGATGGTGCCGTAGTCATGCCCGGCGTCGCCGGGGAAGGCGAAGAACGTGATCAGCGGCTCCGTGGCGGAGGTGTTGATGCTGCGATGCGCGTAGCGGCCCGGCACGTACACCGACCGGCCGGCGCGGAACTCCTCGACCTGCACGTCGCCCTCCGGGCTCTCCATCAGCATGAGGCCCTCGCCCGAGAGGCACAGGTAGATCTCGGCGGCCTCCAGGCGGGTGTGGAAGTGACCCTTGGTCATGAAGTACTCGTCGCCGACGCGGCCGGGGTACGTCACGCTCGTGCCGTAGGCGATCTCGGTCTCGAGCGACGGCACGCCCATGTCGTAGAACTCGTAGCTCAGCACGTCATCGACGGCGACGGCCGCCGCGAACGCCTCCGAGTCCGCATACATGCCGGCCATGGCCGAGAGAGGACGACGCAGCGACGCCGTCTCGGAGGCGAGGCCGGTCGACAGGTCGAACTGCGTCGCGACGGAACGGATGGTGGGAGTCGGGGATGCGGTGCTCATGTCTGTCCTATCTCTGAGGGAAGGTGATCAGCGACTTCATGCCGACGCCGGAGCGGGAGTGCTCCATGGCCGCTTCGATGTCGTCGAGCGCGAAACGCGCCGTGATGATGGGGCTGAGATCCACGTCGGTCTCCGCGATGATGCCGATGACGTCGCCGTAGTCGGTGACGCTCGACCCGGTGGTGCCGGTGAGCGTCTGCTCCTGGTAGTGGAGCGCGTTCACATCGATCGCGGGCCGTGCCTGATCGCCGAGGCCCGAGAAGACGTTGATCCGCCCGAGACGTCCGGCCAGATCCGTCGTCGAGGCGATGACCTCGGGCTTGGAGACGCAGGTGATCACCACGTCGACGCCTTCGCCCCCGGTCAGCGCCATCACCTGCTCGCGCAGGTCCTGTTCCGAGACGTTGATGAGGTGGTCCGCCCCCAGCCGTCCGGCGATGTCCAGTCGCGGCTGTCGCGTGTTGGCCACGATGACCTGGCGCGCTCCCGCCCTCTTCGCCAGCACGGTGTGGAAGCAGCCGATGGGACCGGCGCCGATGATGAGCACCGAGTCGTCCGCAGAGAGCTCGACCTTGCGCTGACCGTGCAGACAGCATGACATCGGCTCCATGATCGCGGCGATCTCGTCACCGACCGCGTCGGGCACGTGGAACAGGTTGCCGCGCTCGATCGCCACCTGCGGCACCAGCATGTACTCCTCGAAGCCGCCGTCGAGCGTGATTCCGAAGGCGTCGTACGTGGGGCACAGCTGATTGAGTCCTCGCCGGCACATCGCGCACTCGCCGCAGCCGACGTTCGGCGCGACGCTCACGCGATCCCCCACGGCGAAGCCGCGGACCTCCGGTCCTGCGTCGACGATCCGGCCGGTGAGCTCGTGCCCGAGCACGCGTCGCGTCCCCTCGGGGATGCGGAAGTGCCCGTGCTTCATGATGCGCAGGTCGGTGCCGCAGATGCTGGCCGCCCGCACCTCGACGAGCACATCGCCCGCTCCGACCTCGGGCACCGGGATGTCGGTGACCTCGATGCGCCCCGGTCCGAGGAAGACCGCGGCCTTCATCGCCGGGCCAATCGTGCGGAGAGCGATCCGCTCAGCGCGGCATCCGCCTCGGCGATCGCCTCGTCGGACACGGCGAAGATGGTCTTGTTCGACCAGGCCCCACGGTCGGCGAGCCGGGTGAAGACCTCCTGCGCATCGTCGATGCTCTCGACGTGGCTGACCAGTCCCACGACCACGAGCGATCGGCCGAGGCAGGCGACGACCATCTCCCAGTCGTTCGTCACCCGCGGAGTGATCACGGCGTTCCAGGTTCCCCGCAGCACGAGCTCGCGGCGCAGCACGCGGGAGACGAGCTCCTTCGGCAAGGCGACGTCGTCGGCGAGATCGCCGAGCAGCACCACCTGCCCACGATGCGCCGCCGAGCGGATCGCCTGGAGGAACGTCACGGAGAGCCCCGATGCCTCGACGGCGATGTCGACGCCGCGGCCGGCCGTCGCCGCGGATGCGAGTTCGTCGGACGGAGCGGTGGACGCGTCGAGCGTCTCGAATCCGAGGCTCTCCGCGATCTCGCGCTTGCGCGCATCCACGTCGGCGACCAGCACACGCACGACGCCGAGGATCCGCAGCCACTGCGCGGCGAGGATGCCGATCGGTCCCGCCCCGATGACGAGGGCGGTCGCGTTCGGCGGGATCTCGGCGCGGCGCACGGCGTGCAGCGCGACTCCCGCCGGCTCCACCATCGCCCCGTCGATGAGCGACGTGCCCGGGCGCAGCGGGATGAGGTTGCGCTCCGGCACCCGCAGGTACTCCTCGAGCCCGCCGTCCCGCCGGGAGCCGAAGTAGTCGTACCGATCGGCGAGCGCGTACTCGCCGATCTCGCTCATCGGGTCGGACGGTTCGGGGATGCACGGGAAGATCGCCACGCGATCGCCGGCCTTCAGCCCACCCGAAGGAGAGTCCTCGGCCAGGGTTCCCGACATCTCATGGCCGAGCACCAGGGGGAAGCCGTATCCCTTGCCGATGCCGAAGCGCAGGACGTCGGACCCGCAGACCCCGACCGCACCGACCCGCACGAGCACGGAATCGACGCCGACGGGTTCCGGCATCGGCACGTCGAGGACGGCGAGGTCGCGGATGCCGCGCAGAACTGCAGCCTTCACGGTCGCTCAGACCTCCATGCCGTATCGCAGCACCTTGTGCGTCGGGTACAGCGAGAAGGTGGGGATGGTCACGTCCGGCGTGCGCGTCCCGATGTAGAGGGCCGCTTCAGCGACGTTCGAGACGTCGATGCAGCTGGCCGACAGGCCCTCCGCGATCTCCTTCTCGTCGAGCCATCCGTCCGTGTAGGCGGGCAGGTCCCCGTCGTAGAGGCCCTTGTCGATGATCTCGGTCATCGGCGTGCGCACGTGCGACGGGTTCAGGACGGTGACGCCGATGTTCTTGTGCATGCCCTCGATGAGGATGTTCTTCGAGAAGCCGAGCATGCCGTGCTTCGAGGCGCGGTACGGGCTGTGCCCCGGCCCGGAGGCGACCTTCGTCGAGGAGGAGCCCATGTTGATGATGCGCCCTCCGGTCTCCTGGCCCTCCATCACGAGGAACGCCTCTCGGCAGCAGAGGAAGACGCCGGTCAGGTTCGGTCCGATCGTCTTGTTCCACTCCTCCAGCGTCACCTGGGTGACCGGGGGCGCGAGCGAGTCGCGGCCGGCACTGTTGATCACGAGATCGATCCGGCCCCAGCGGGCGACGGTCGCGGCGAAGAACGCGCGGACCTCGTCTTCATCCACGACGTTCCCGACGAGGGAGAGCACGTCGCCGCCGCGTTCCGTGATGTCGGCGGCGACCTCTTCGAGGCGGGCAGTGTCGATGTCGACGAGCGCGACGCGGCATCCGTTGGCGGCGTAGATGCGGGCGACCGCTTCGCCGATCCCGGAGGCGGCGCCGGTGATCAACGCCACCTTGCCCTCGAGGGCCGAGCCGGGTGCGGGGAGGTAGTTGGGCACCATGCGGGTGCTCCTTTCGTGAGAAGTGTCCAGGGGTTCGAGCGGGCTCATGACGCGAGCCCGAGCTGCTCGGGGGTCTTCGCGCCGACCATGAGCGCCACCGCATCCGCCATGTCGATCTGCGACGTCTCGACGAGGGCGATGCGCTTTCCGAGGCGCTGGATGTGTATGCGGTCGGCGACCTCGAAGATCTGCGGCATGTTGTGGCTGATGAGGATGACCGGGATGCCGCGCGCGTTGATGTCCTTGATGAGCTTCACCACGCGGCCCGATTCCTTGACGCCGAGCGCGGCGGTCGGCTCGTCGAGGATGACGACCTTCGATCCGAACGCGGCGGCCCGCGCCACGGCGACGCCCTGCCGCTGCCCACCCGAGAGGGTCTCGACCGACTGGCCGATGTTCTGGAGCGTCTGCAGTCCCAGCTGGGACATCACCTCGAGCGATTCCGCGCGCATCCGCTTCTTGTCGAGCATCCGGAACACGGACCCGGCGATGCCGGGGCGGCGCAGCTCGCGCCCGAGGAAGATGTTGCTGGCGATGTCGAGCGCCGGCGAGACCGCGAGGCTCTGGAAGACCGTCTCGATGCCGAGTCGGCGGGCGTCGACGGGCGTCTTCAGCGCGGTGGGCTCGCCGCTGACGAGCAGCTCGCCCTCGTCGGGCTGCACGGCACCCGAGAGGCACTGGATCAGCGAGGACTTGCCGGCGCCGTTGTCGCCGATCACGGCGAGCACCTCCCCCTGGCGGATCTCGAAGTCGGTCTGGTCGAGGGCGACGACGCGCCCGTAACGCTTCACGATGCCGCGCGCTTCGAGCACCAGGTCGGTGGAGCGCGGGGTCCGGGTTTCGGTGGTCATGGTCAACGTCCGATCTTGCGGAGGCGCTGGTCGACGGCGACCGCGCCGATGATGAGGAGGCCGATGGTGAACTCCTGCCAGAGGCTGTCGAATCCGGCGAGAGAGAGGCCGCTGGAGAAGACGCCGACGATGAGGGATCCGAGCAGGGTGCCCATGATCCGTCCGCGGCCGCCGAAGAGGCTCGTCCCGCCGATCACCACGGCGGTGATGGAGGCGAGGTTGTACGAGGCGCCGGCGGTGGGTGAGATCGAGCCGATGCGGCCGATCAGCAGCCATGCGGTGACGCCGATGATGAGGCCTGCGACGACGTACACCGACATCAGCACGCGGTTGACGCGGATACCGCTCAGTCGCGCGGCCTCGAGGTTGTCGCCCACGGCGTAGATATGGGTTCCCCAGGCGGTGTTGCGGAGGATGTACGCGAAGAGGATGAACATGAGGATCGTGAGCACCTGGCCGAAGGTGAATGTCGTGCCGAACACCCGGAAGCCGGTGCCGAGCCAGTTGAACAACGGGGGCACATCGGCGTACGGAACGCTCTCGCCGTCGGAGATGAAGATGTTCAGCGCATAGAAGATGCTCAGGGTGCCGAGCGTCGCGATGAACGGCGGGATGTTGAGCTTCGTCACGATGAACCCGTTGATCGCCCCGCAGGCGATGCCGACGACGATGCCGAGCACGAGCGCCAGCTCGACCGGAAGTCCGACCGAGACCGCGAACCGGCCCATGGCGACCTGGGCGAGCAGCATGACCGCGGCCACCGACAGGTCGATGCCGGCGGTGAGGATGATGAGCGTCTGCGCGATCCCGAGCATCGCGATCACCTGGACCTGCTGCAGGATCAGCGAGAAGTTCTGGAGGGTGCCGAAGTTCGGCGACACGATCGAGAAGACGATCAGCGCGATGATCAGCACCGCGACGGGTCCGATCAGTGGTCGCGACAGCATCCGTCGTTCGATCCACTGCAGAGGGCTGAGACGGGCTCCCTGGTCGATTTCGACCAGTCCCATCGAGAATCCGGCGGTGACGGTGCTGGGGCGCTCGTCGTCCGGGAGATCGGTGGCGCTTCGGTTCATGATCGGCTTTCCTACGTCGTTGTATGGAGGAGAGGGTGAGGGCCGGTCGGCAAGAGCCGACCCTCACCCGGTAGGGATGCAGCGCGGGGCGTCTCAGCCCCAGCACTGCTCCAGTCCGAAGGTCGTGTCCTCGGATTCGACGCCGTCCTGCGGCTGGTCGGTCACGAGGGTGACGCCGGTGTTGGTGAAGTCCAGGCCGTCGCTGTTCTTGGGCTTCGTGCCGTCGTCGAGGTAGTCCTGCACGGCCTGCAGCGCCTGTTTCGCCATCTCGAGCGGGAACTGCATCGACGTCGCCGCGATGATCCCCTTCTGGACGTTGCTCACGCCGGGGCAGCCGCCGTCGACCGAGACGATGGTGATCTCGTCTTCGAGGCCCGCGGCGACCACGGCCTGGTAAGCGCCGGCCGCCGTGGGCTCGTTGATCGTGTAGACGAGGTTGATGGTCGGGTCCTTCTGCAGGAGCTTCTCCATGCCGGTGCGCCCGCCCGCCTCGTTGGCGTCGGTCACCTCGTGCCCGATGAGTCGCGGGTCCGTCTCGTCCCACATCTTGGTGTCATCGCCGACGTCGATGCCGAAGCCCTCGAGGAAGCCCTGGTTGCGCGCGACGTCGACGGGGATCTGGTCGGTGCTGAGGTCGAGCGTGGCGACGCGGGGCTCGGTGTCGCCGAGCGCGGCCTTCGCCCATTCGCCGACGAGCACGCCCGCGAGGTGGTTGTCCGTGGCGAAGGTGCCGTCGATGCCGGAGTCCGCGCCGAGCGGCGAGTCCATGGCGAAGACGACCACGCCGGCATCCTGCGCCTTCTTGATGGCCGGGATGATGCCGTCGCCGGCCGGGGTGACGAGGATCGCCTTGGCGCCCTGCGCCGTGAAGTTCTCGATCGCCTTGATCTGCGAGTCGACGTCGCTCTGCCCGTCACCGCTGGCGACCTGGAGGTTGAGCCCGAGGGCTTCCGCCTCGTCCTTCGCCCCCTCGGTCATCTTGACGTAGAAGGGGTTGTCCTGGGTCTTGATGACGAGTCCGACGAGTGGTTCGTCCGATCCGGCGGAGGCGGCGCAGCCGCTGAGGCCGACGAGCGCCATCGCTCCGGCCGCTGCCGCAGCGACGATGCTGCGAGTACGTGCGTGCATGATTTCCTCTCGACACGTAAGTGAGAAATGATTACCGACAAGAGGACTCTACCGGAAATTTCTGTTTTGTCGAGAGGTGCGCTGAAATTGCTTTCGAGGCGCGCGAAAACGCCGCGGGTGCGCCGGGATCGGCGCGCCCGCGGCGGAGAAGGACCTACTTCACGCTCTTGATCGGCAGTACCGAGAGCCCGCCGAGTACGCCGAACACGATCGCGGCGATGAACAGAGCCGAGTAGTTCTCCCCCGTCCCGCCGATCGCGAGCAGCGGGATGGCCAGCACCGGGACGAGTACCTGCGGCACCTGGAACGAGAGCGAGACGATTCCGAGGTCCTTGCCCGCCTCGTCGAAGGTGGGCAGCACCTCGGTCATCATGGCGATGTCGACCGAGACGAACGCTCCCTGCGCCCCGCCGACGAGCGCCATCGCGATGAGGAACGTCGTGAGGTCGGGCGACATCGCCGCGATGATGAGCCCGCCGGCCGAGAGCAGCGCCGACACCCAGACGATCGCCTTGCGGCGGCCCGTGCGGTCGGAGATCCATCCGAAGACGACGGTGGTGAGGATGCTGGTGAGCGTGAAGGCGATGAGGACCGTGGCGAAGACGCCCGACGCCTCCTCCTTCGGCACCTCGAGCCGATCGATGATGAAGAACAGCAGGTAGGTCGACACCGTGAGGATCGACATCGTGACGAACAGCCGGCAGGCCCATGCCCAGAAGAAGTCGCGGTACTTCACCGGATTCAGCCAGTAGGTCGACACGACATCCGCCCAGCTCCACGGCGCGGGCTTCTCGGTGCGCACGATGTCGTGCAGGCGGAAGAAGAGCAGCACGCTGAACACGGCCCCGATCACGCCGGGCACCAGGAACCACGTCCACTGCTGCTCGTTGGGCAGAGCGGCGATCAGCAGCGAGCCGAAGATCAGCGCGATCGCGTTCGCCGCACTCGCGGCCGCCGAGACGCGGGCCCGGATGCTCATCCGGATCTGATCCGCGAGCAGCGCGTGCACCGCGGCATTCGTCGCGCCGAAGCCGGTCTGCACGATCGCCCAGCCGACGATGACCTGCCAGAGCTCGGTCGAGAACGCGAGCACGACGACCCCGACCATGCCGGCGAGGGCACCGCCGAGGATCCACGGCCGGCGCTTGCCGAGCCGGGACATCGTCCGGTCGCTGAGGCGCCCGAACAGCGGGGTGATGATGATCACGACGACACCGCCGACGGCCGCCACGATCGAGAGGTTCACGCCCTTCGTGGAGTCGTCGAGGAACGCGAACACCTTCGGGATCGAGGCGCCGGCCAGCGTGCTGAGCACCAGGCTGAGCCCGAACCATGCGGCGACGAACGTGAACAGGAATCCGCGCGGCTGCTTCGTGCCGGGGATGACGTCGGGCCCGAGGGCGCCGATCGGGTCGAGCGTGGTCTGGGACATCGTCGTCTCCTGGAGTGTGGGTGTTCAGCCGGCGGACCGGACGGGGATCGTGTCGTACGCGAATGCGAGGTGGCGGGCGTGCAGCTCCTGCCACTCGCGGGCGCCGTCGAAGGCGGCGGTGAGACCGGGGGTGCCGTGCAGGTGTCCCAGGCCGACGTACAGCTCGACGGGGACCCCGGCATCCTGCAGCCGCTCGGCGTACTGCACCCCGGCGTCGCGGAGGGGGTCGTGCTCGCCCGCCATGATCAGCGTCGAGGGAAGGCCGTGGAGGTCGTCGACGTCGAGGGGCGAGATGCGGCCGTCGACGGCCCCGTCGGGTCCGGCGTACATCGCGACGATCTGCTCGAGCTGGTCGAGTCCGAACCCGACGCCGTAGTCCTCTGCCGAACGACCGACCCGGTGCATGGCCGCGGGCGGCACCTCCAGGTCGACGTGCACCAGCCGGGGTCCGCCCAGGTCACGCAGCCGCAGGGCAGTGCTGGCCGCGATCGCCGCGCCGGCCGAGTTGCCGCCGATCCCGAGGCGCTCGGGGTCGACTCCGAGCCGCGTCGCATCGACGACGAGGGCGTCGAGAGCCGCGACGGCATCGAGGACCGGAGCGGGATACGGATGCTCCGGCGCGAGCCGGTACTCGAGCGAGAAGATCTGCACGCCGCTCTCGAGCGCGCGGCGCGCGCAGAGCCGCTCGTTCAGGATCTCGTCGATCGTGCCGGCGTAGAAGCCTCCGCCATGGAGCCACAGCTGAGTCGGCGCGGCACCGGTCGCGGCATCCGGACGGTAGCGGCGCAGCCGAAGCGGGCCGCCCGGCCCGTCGATGACCACCTCATCGATCTCCACGCCGTCGGGCACGGGGAGGGTGAAGTCGACGGCGAGCAGGTCGGAGAGCTCGCGGGCCGCCACCCGCTGCACAGCCGGGTCGGGGCTGTCGATGCCGGGGATGCCGGGCGAGAGCTGTTCGAGCCGGGCGATCCATCGGCGGATCCCGGGATCGAGGTCGAGATCGGCGAGCGTGGTCATCGCGCCACCGTCCCCGCGTAGTCGACCGGCTCGTCGTGGAGCGTGCGCAGCGTCGCGATGATGTCACGGTGCAGGTGATCCGCGGCGGGCACATGACCGCGATAACTGCCGGAGCCGTGGTTCTGGCCGATCAGCCGCAGGCACGTGACCGGTACGCCGGCCTGGCTCAGGGCGCGGGCGTAGGCCTCGCCGTCTCCGCGCAGCGCGTCGAGCTCGGCGGTGTAGATGACGGCGGGCGGCATCCCCACCAGCGATGCCGCGAGGAGCGGCGATGCATAGGGTTCGTGTCGCGTCGCCTTGGCTGAGCCGACGTACTGGTCGACGATCATCCCGGCCATCCGACGGAACAGGGGCTTGGGCACGATCGCGGCCTGCCCGTCGAGATCGAGGTGCTTCATGGTCAGGTCGAGGAGCGGCACCTCGAGCAGCTGCAGGCGCACGGGTCGGTTCGCGCGATCGCGATTCATCAGCGCCGTCGCGGCGGCGAGGTTGCCTCCGGCCGAGGCGCCGCCGATGGCGAGCTTCGCGGCGTCGCCGCCGAGGTCCGCCGCGTGGGTGGCCGCCCACTCGAAGATCGACCAGCATTGCTCCGGCTGGGCGGGGTAGGTCACCTCCGGTGCGTGCGAGTACTCCCCCGCGACGACGATGATGCCTGCGTCTCGTGCACGCTCGCGGAAGGCGGCATCCCACCACACCCAGTCGATGCCGGCGATCTCGAAGCCGCCGCCGAAGAAGTAGACGAACACCGGCAGCCCGCCCGCGGTCGCAGGATCGGACCGTTCGGGGGTGGGCCAGTACACCCGCAGCCGGGCATCGGGATGGCCGTCGACGGGAATGGTGTGCTCCTCGGTCGCGACGTCGACGGGGGCGATGCCGAGTTCCGTGGTCATCACGACGTCGAAGGCCTCGGCGATGCGCCGACGGTCCTGCGCGGTCTTGCCCCGCGGCTCCTGCAGCGGGGCGAGTCGCGCCTCGACGGCGGTGACGAACGAATCCGGCTGCGCTTTCGTGAAACTCATGCGTGACGTCCTCCTTTGGTGTCAGGATCATTGTGAGCGCATCGAAGCACTTCGATGAAGTACTTTTTGAGAAGGAGGTGCGAGCGGATGCCGGACGCAGGCAAGGTCACGATCTACACGGTCGCCGAGCGCGCGGGCGTGAGCATCTCGACGGTCTCCCTCGTCATCAACGCGCCGCACCGCGTGAGCGAGCAGACGCGTGCCCGGGTCATCGCCGCCGCCGGCGCGCTCGGCTACCGGGCCGGATCCTCGGCCGGACGCACCGCGGGAGGCACTCGCATCGCGGTCGCCGCCCCGTTCAGCACGTACTCCACCTACTTCCGCCGCTTCTCCGGGATGCTGGTGCGCGCACGGGAGACGGCGATCGAGCTGACCGCGCACGATCTCGAATCCGCCGCGAGCGTGGACGCCCCGTTGCTGGACGCCCTTCCGGTGCGCCGCGGGATCGAGGGACTGATCGTGATGGGCGTGCCGCTCGGCACCGCGGCCATGCGGGCGAGCCGCGAGGCCGCGCTCCCCCTCGTGCTCATCGATGTGCGCCGCGCCCGACCGGTCGGCGACGATGCTCCCGTCGTGCTGCTCGACGACGAAGCCGGAGGACGGATGGTCGGCGAGCACCTGCGGGAACGCGGGCACCGCCGCGTCGTCTATCTGGGCGAGCCTCAGCTCTCCGAGGACTACATCTCCGCGGGGATGCTGCGCATGAAGGGCCTCTCCGAGTACGTGACGATCGACCAGGTCCGCTCTCCGCTCGACACCGACCCGACGCCTGCACTGCTGCGCGCGCTCTCGGGCCCCGACGCGCCGACCGCGGTGATGGCGAACCACGACGAGCTGGCATCCCGTGCCTGGCGCGGACTGCGCGAGGCCGGACTCTCGGTGCCCGACGACGTCGCGATCGTGGGCTTCGACGACGGCCCGCTCGCCGACGGGCTGGGCCTCACGACGGTGCGTCAGCCCTTCGAGGAATCAGGACGCGTCGCGCTCGACCTGCTGCTCGGGATCGCCGCGGGCAACGCCGGCCCCGTGCGTCGGGTCGACCTCATGCCGTCGCTCGTCGTGCGCGCGAGCACGTAGAGGCCGCACCCGTCACGAGGGTTCGGTCGCGCGGATCAGACCGCATTCGACGCACGACCACACGACGAGGAACCGTTCGTCGTCGAGGATCTCGAACGTGAGGGCATCGCCGCAGGTCGGACAGACCCGGGGATCGACGGCGCTCGCGCTCATGCATCCAGCCTACGAGCGGCCGGAGGGTGCGGGGCCGAGTCCTGCGTACCGGACGCCGCGGGCAGAACTTCGCCCGCGGTCGCGGCGAAGACGCTCAGCCGCAGAACGCCGAAGCAGACTCCTTCAGCTGCTCGATCGCCTCGACCGTCTCCGGGGCCTGCAGGTCGGTCACCTCGCCGAGCTGCTGCGCACCGGAGCGGATCACATCGCCGATCTGTCCGTCGACGTCGTCGGCGAGACCGTTCAGCGTCACCACGAGGTCATCGCGGGCCGCGTCGAGCTGTTCCTCGGTCGCGCCGCCCTGGTCGATCACCGACTGGTACTGCGCGTAGGCATCGTCGATCGTGGTGCAGGTCTCCTCCACCGGCACTCCGACGACGTCTCCGGCGATCTGCGTGACCTGCGAGCACCCCGCGAGGAGGCCGGCGACGAGCAGGAGGGGAAGGACGACGATGCGGCGCATGCTCCGAGGGTAGCCGGGTCACCATCCGGCGACCTGAGAGCGCGGGATGCTGTCGCGCATGCTCAGCGACGTGGACTAGTCCTCGACCGGGCCGTATTCCGGGCCGCTGACCAGACGAGCCGTGTCGGGCGCGCGCGTCTCGAGTTCGAGGACCGTCAGTTCGTTCGCCCCTCTGCGAGTCGCACCTTCGGGAACGAACAGAGTCTGCTGCGGACCGCGCCGCCAGTAGCGCCCGAGGAGGAATCCGTTGATCCAGACGAGGCCCTTGCCCCAGTCACCGGTCTCCAAGAAGAGGCCAGAGGGTCTGCTGAGGCGGAAGACGCCTCGCGCGGTCGAGCCGCCCGGCCACAGCGACGAGTCCGTCCCGGAGCTCGGCGTGCGGACGATCTCCGGAATCGCGTCGAGTCGCAGGGGCGCCACGCTCCACTCGGTGACGGGCCTGCCATCCACCGTGATCGGCCCGATCAGCCCCTTCTCCTCGCCGATCAGCGGCCCGTAGTTGACCCGCCCCTGATCCTCGACGAAGAGCTCGAGCTCGCCGCGGCCCGCGGGCAGCACAAGCGCCCGCTCGTGCGCATCGCGGGCGAGCGTGCCCACATATCGACCGTCGAGTCGCACCCAGGCGCGGTCGCGCACCTCCCCCACCTCGAGGAGCACGGGCGACGGGCCTGCGTCGAGGTGCGCGCGATAGACGCCGTAGCCTCGCGCGTGCCCGATGACGTCGAAGGCGAGGGGATGCTCGGAGTACGTCGGCTCCGCGAAGACCTCGCTCGACAGCAGGCTCCGCTGCGCGAGATCCACCTCGAGCGTCGGAGCATCCGCCGGGTCCGCCGGCTGCTCTTCGGGAACGGGTGCGTACTTGGCGATCACGTCGCGGAACGCCCAGTACTTCGCGGTCGGACGCCCCGCTTCGTCGAGCGGTGCGTCGTAGTCGTACGACGTGGCGATGGGAACGTAACGGCCCTTGTGGTTGGCGCCGTTCGTGAGTCCGAAGTTGGTCCCACCGTGGAACATGTAGATGTTGACCGATGCCCCGGCGGCAAGGAGGGCGTCGAGCTCGGCGGCTGACTTCTCTGCCGACGTCGTGTGGTGACGGGTGCCCCAGCTGTCGAACCAGCCATCCCAGAATTCCGCGCACAGCAGAGGTCCGCTCGGCTGATGCCGACGGAGCGTCGCGAGCCGCACGGCGGCGTCGGACCCGAACGATCCGGTCCTGTGCAGCTCGGGGATGCCGCCGGCCGCCAGCATCTCGTCGGTGGGCTGGTCGATCGAGGTGAGGGGAACGGTGATGCCGACCTGCCTGGTCAACTCGGTGAGGCGTCTCAGGTACGCGTGGTCGTCGCCGTACGCTCCGTATTCGTTCTCGACCTGCACGAGGATGATCGGCCCGCCGCGGTGGATCTGACGCGGCACGAGCACCGGAGCAAGCTGCTCGAGGTACTCCCGAACGGCGTCGAGGTAAGCGGTGTTCGTGCGGCGCAGTTCGACATCGGGGGCTCCCGTCAGCCAGGCGGGGAGGCCTCCGTTGTCGAATTCTGCGCAGATGTAGGGCCCGGGGCGTACGATCGCGTGCATCCCCTCGGCTGCGACCGTGTCGAGGAATCGGCCGAGATCGAGCCGGCCGGACAGGTCGAACCGACCGCGCCGGGGCGCGTGCTCATTCCACGCGACGTACGTCTCGATGGTGTTCAGCCCCATGAGTCGAGCCGCGCGGATCCGAGCTGCCCAGTCATCCGGGTGCACCCGGAAGTAGTGCACGGCTCCGGACAGCACCCGGTGGGGGCGCCCGTCCAGGAGGAAGTCGTTCTCGCCGATGGTGAAAGTGCGCATCGCCGGCTCCTCGTCGGTGCGGATGTCGTGATCGTTCGGCAGGGACATCAGGCTGTCGACGCTTGCAGGAGGTCGGCCGACCGGGCACGGTCGTCGTCTGCGCCGGGCTCGTCCGAACTGCTCGGGTGCAGCACAGCCACGTCGAACGGCGCCAGCTCCACCACGTTCGTGGCGGCACCGGTCAGGGCATCACGGCCGGGCAGCGAAAGACGCACGGGCGTGATGCGGTGATTGATCGCGAAGACCAGATCACCGCGACGCACGATCTCCACGCCGGGAGGGGCATTCGTCGACGAGACACCGGCTTCTGCGGCGACGATCCGCAGAAGATCGGCACACCCCGGGCGCTCCAGCTCCGCACTGACGTACCAACCGATCCCCCTCCCGTGCGGATGCCGGGTAATGGCGGGACTGCCCTCGAGATCTCCCGGGCCATAACGCGCGACAGCGGACGCGCCCGTCGTGCGCACGATCTCCGCCCACACGCCGACCGGTCCGGCGACCTCCCCGACCACTTCGACGGAGAGACCGAGGCGGGCTCGGATCTCGGGCTGGTCGACGGGCGGGCGCGGGCTGACCTCGTCGATCTCGATTCCGAAGGTCTCGGTGAGCGATCCGAGAGGTCCGCCCGACATGAGCCCGGCTGCCGGATCGAGGACGCCGGTCAGGTACGTGGCGACGAGGTGCCCGCCCTCTCGCACGTACCGATCCAGGTTGTGCATCGCATCGTCGGAGAGCACGGTCGTCGATACCGCGAGCACTGCCCTGTACCCGGACAGGTCATCGGTCGGACGTGCGAAGTCGACGAGCACGCCGAGCTCGTGCAGCGCCGAGTACCACTCTGTGACGGCGGCGAGATAGTCGGTGCGTGCCGGCATCGCCTTCTGCTCCACGGCCCACCACGACTCCCAGTCGAACAGGATCGCGACCTGCGCCGGTTCGACAGGGGTGCCGGCGATGCCCTCCAGCGCGCCGAGTTCGTGACCGAGCTGCGTGACCTCGCGCCAGATCCGGCTGCCAGTGCCGGCACTGGGCAGCATCGCGGAGTGGAACTTCTCCGCGCCACGAGCGGCCTGCCGCCATTGGAAGAACATGATGCCGTCGGCTCCGCGCGCGATCGCCTGATACGACAGGGCACGCATCTGGCCGGGCCGCTTGGCGCCGTTGATCGGACGCCAGTTGACCGCGCTCGTCGACTGCTCCATCAGCAGCCATGGCTTGCCTCCGGCGAGCGAGCGCAGGAGATCGCGCCTCATCGCCCCGTATATGTGCCCCTCGGGGTCGAGCGGGTCGGGATAGCAGTCGTCGCTGACGAAGTCGACCTCCTGCGCCCATTTCCAGTAGTCGGCCGGCTTGAAGGGGCCCATGAAGTTCGTGGTGATCGGAATCGCCGGATTGGCCGCCCGCAGGATCGCCGCCTCTGCACGATAGGCCGCGATCAGCGCGTCTGAACCGAATCGCTCGTAGTCGAGTGCCTGCGCCGGGTTCGGAAAGGTCGGGGTGTCCCGTGCCGGCTGGACCTCCTCGAACGAGCCGTACTGCTGCGACCAGAAGGCCGTGCCCCACGCGTCGTTCAGCCGCTCCAGCGTGCCGTACCGCGCCCGGAGCCACGTGCGGAAGGCGGCTGCCGATTCGGCGCCGTAGTCCCGCGGCACCTCGTTGCCGAATTCGTTCCCCACGTGCCAGGCCACCAGCGCGGGGTGATGCGCGTACCGCTCCGCCAGCTTCCCTACGAGCCGGTCCGCGTAGTACCGGAACGTCGGAGACCCGGGATTGTGGTGTGCACGGCTGCCGATCGACCACCGGCGTCCGGATGCTTCCACCGCCAGCACGTCGGGATGCGCTGCCGTGAGCCACGGCGGCGGCGATGCGGTCGCCGTCGCCAGATCGACGCCGATTCCGGCCTCGTGCAGCCCGTCGATCACGTCGTCCAGCCACGCGAAATCGAACGCTCCGTCCGCCGGCTCGAGCTTCGCCCAGGCGAACACGCCGACCGTTGCCACGGTGACGCCGGCGCGCTGCATGAGGGCGATGTCCTCCGCCCACACCTCGCGTGGCCACTGCTCAGGGTTGTAGTCCCCGCCATACCAGAGCATCCGTCTCTCCTCTGCAAATTCTTTGCACGTTCTGATCCACTACAGTACAGTTACGATATTGTTTTGCGCCACTGCGACGCCGAGGAGATCTGAGATGCAACACCTGCCGGTACACGCCGACGTGACCGTGATCGGGGGCGGACTGGCCGGGACGGCAGCGGCGATCGGTGCGGCGCGAGAAGGCGCGACCGTCGCGCTGATCAACAACCGCCCGGTGCTCGGTGGCAACGCGAGCAGCGAGATCCGGGTGTGGGTGTGCGGCGCGACCGCGCACGGGGCGCAGAAGTTCGCCCGCGAGACCGGGGTGATGGGCGAACTGTTCCGGGAGAACCAGTACCGGAACCCCGAAGGAAATCCGTTCCTCTGGGATCAGGTCGTCCTCGATGCCGTGCGCGCGGAACCCAACATCCGCCTCTTCCTCAACACCGACGTCCGGTCGGTCGACGCCGACGGCGATGCCGATGAGCGCAGCATCCGCTCGGTCACCGCCTGGCAGATGGACACCGAACGGGTGCTGACCTTCACCTCCTCGCACTTCATCGACGCCACCGGCGACGGATTGGTGGGGCATCTGGCGGGCGCTCACTACCGGATGGGTCGCGAGCCGCACTCCGAGTTCGGGGAGCCCTGGGCTCCCGAGGTCCCCGACGACGACATGCTCGGAAGCACGATGTTCTTCTACACGAAGGATGCCGGTGAGCCCGTGCGCTTCGTCCCGCCCTCGATCACGAAGGACATCTCGGCGACATCGATCGTGCGAAACCGTCCGATCAGCACGACCGCGAACGGCTGCGACTACTGGTGGATCGAATACGGCGGCGAGCTGGATTCGGTGCAGGATGCCGAGCACATCCGCGATGAGCTGTGGGGGGTCGTCTACGGCGTCTGGGACCACATCAAGAATTCGGGCGAGTTCGACGCGGAGACCCTCACTCTCGAGTGGGTGGGATCCGTTCCCGGAAAGCGCGAATACCGCCGGTTCGAAGGCGATGTCATGCTGACGCAGCACGACATCATGGCCCAGACGCGGTTCCCCGACTCGGTCGGCTTCGGCGGATGGAGCATCGATCTGCACCCGTCAGGGGGCATGTACTCCGACGACAAGGGCTCCGAGCACCTGTTCACCGCCGGGATCTACCACATCCCGTTCCGCAGCCTGTACTCGCGCAACGTGTCGAACATGCTGATCGCGGGCCGCGATATCTCGGCGAGCCACGTCGCCTTCGGAACCACACGCGTCATGGCGACCTGTGCCGTCACCGGAGAGGCAGCAGGCGTCGCCGCCGCGATCTGCGCCCGCGAGAGCATCACTCCCCGCACCCTCGCCGACGAACGGATCGGGATGCTGCAGCAGACCCTGCTGCGCCACGACTCCTCCATGCTGGGCATCGAATGGAGCGATCCCGCCGACCTCGCACTCCAGGCCACCGCGACCGCGTCGTCCACCCTCGAGCACCTCACGACGGATCGGGACCACGACATCCTGGACCGTCGGACCTTCCCGTTCCACGATCGCGACCTCGCGATCCTGTTCCCCGTGCAGCCGTCGTTCGACGGCGTCGATCTGCTGCTGCATCTCTCCGGATCGACGGAGCTCGAGGCCGAGCTGTGGTCGACGGGCGGCGGTGAGAACCACATTCCGGTGCACCGCCTGGATGCCGCTCGGCTCACCGTCGACGCGGGCGAGCACTGGGCATCGCTCCCGTTCTCGCACGAGGCACCCGACGGCGCCAACGTCGTGGTGGTCCTGCGCCGCAACGCGCACGCGAGCCTCGTGTACGAGGACAGGCCGGCGCCGTACGGCATCCTCGGTCTCGTGAGTCGCACGCCCCGGACCTCGAGCGCGCAGGCGCAGAGCAACGCGTGGTCGGCGGAGGAACTCCGTCGTCGCGCGCCGATCATGCGCGTGCACGGCGCGACCGAGGCCCTCTCGCCGGCGCAGGCGATCGGCGGCCTGCAGCGACCGTACGACGGACCGCGTCTGTGGTCCTCCGATCGGCTGCGCATCGATCCGACACCGTGGCTGGCCCTGGACTGGCCGCAGCCGGTCGAGATCGCGAAGATCGACATCGTGTTCAACGACGACGTCGACATCGACCTGGTGAACCTCCACCATCACCGCACGCCGTGGCCGGTGATCCCGGAGCTCGTCCGCGACTATCGGCTCGAGGCGCTCTCCGACGGCGAATGGATGCCGGTCGCCTCCGTCGTGGAGAACCGGGAACGTCACCGGAGCCACCTGCTCGAGGCCCCCGTCACGACGACCGGCATCCGCCTCGTCGTGGGGGCGACCAACGGATCGGAGTGGGCCAGCGTGGTCTCTCTGCGCGCTTTCGGTTCGGACCGGGCGCGATGAGACGAGTGCCCTAGCGGCGCTTCCTCCGCGGCTTCGCAGAGGAGCCGGGAGGCGCCGCGGGGTCATCGGCTTCCAGACGATCGAAGACGAAGTCCGGCATGCGCTGCGCCACGAGCGCCCAGAGCGCCGCACAGATCAGCGTGTCGCTCGAGCGGCCGGCGAAGTAGTCCGTCCACGAGGTCACGCCCACGGTGGCGGTGCCCGTCACGACGGCGATGTCGACCTTCCTGGAGATCGCGGCCTTCGCGTCACCGGTGATCACCGCGGTCGTGGCGCCGTGCGCACGCGCGACGTCGACGAAGCGCTCGGCGATGACGCTCTCACCTGACCGCGACATCACGAGTGCGAGGTCGCGTTCGCCGAGGCGCCCGGCCCCCACCTGCGCGAAGTACGCACCCTCGTGGAACCAGATGGGGATGCCGATGCGGAACAGCCGCAGATAGAGCTCGTAAGCGACCGGCGCATCGCCCCACTCGCCGAACAGGTGGACGCGTCCGGCCGCGACGATCGAGTCGGCGAGCCGCTCGAGCGCCGAGAGATCGACAGCGGCCATCGCGTTGCGGGCCGCCTGGAACTGATTGCCCGCCAGGGTGCTCAGCACCTTGTCTGCGGGGTCGTCGGGGAGGATCGCCGAGCCGATGTCACGCTCCCAGCCCGCCTGTGCCCCCCGCCCGTTCTCGAGTGCGATCGCTGCGCGCAGGGCCGGGAATCCGGTGAACCCCAGCGACGCGGCGAGCCGGGTGATGGTGGCAGGAGACGTCTCCGCCTCGGCCGCCAGCCAGGTGATGGAGTTCTCGCCTGCCACGAGCGGATCGCGAAGGATCATCTCGGCGACCCGCAGCTTCGCCCCGGTCAACTTCGGAATCGCGGCGCGCAGCACCTCGAGCGGGCTGATATTCGTGTCGTCTGCCACCGTTACCTCCTGGTTTCGACGCTGCCGCCGACCGTTCGAACATACCGCCCGGATCCGCCCGCCCCGTACGGCGCGAGTGTGCGGCCGGCCCCCGAACCTCAGGGACCGGCCGCAGGAAGGGCAGCGCTACTCTCCTGTGACGCTGAACCCCTGCTCGTTGCCGTAGTCGACGAGGTCGTCCTGCCAGGCGAGGAGTCCCTTTGCGATGGTCGTCTCGCCGATGAAGGCCGGGCCGACGGTGTCGCCGAACTTCGTGGCGGCGTAGACCTCGTAGGGCAGGAACTGCCAGCCGTCCACGACGGAGTCGAGCGACTCGACGAACACGCGGTTCACTTCCTGGCCGCCGAAGTAGTCGTCCTTGGCGCCGAGGAACGCCTCGTCCTCGAGAACGCTCGTGCGAGCGGGGAAGGATCCGGACTGCAGCGTGAGATCGGCGCCCTCTTCCAGGCTCACGAAGCGCTGGAACGCGGCCGCGACGAGCTGGTTCTTGCCCTGCTTGATCATCGCGAGGCTGCCGCCGCCGTTCATCGAGCTGCCCTTCTCGCCATCGAAGCTCGGCAGTGCAGCGACGCGCCAGTTCCCGGCACCGTCTGCGGCGCCCGACTTGAGGGTGCCGGACATCCAGGCTCCGGAGAGCAGGGTCGCGATGTTGCCGTTGGCGAGGCCGGTGTACCACTCCGGGCTCCATCCCGCCGTGGTCGCCAGCAGCTTCTCGTCGACGAGCTTCTGATAGAAGTCGGCGAACTTGATCGTGCCCTCGTCGGCGAGGTCGATGGTGATGTCCTCGCCGTCCACCTGGAAGGGGTGCCCGCCGGCGGCCCAGATGAGGCTCTCGGTCAGACCGGCGTTGCCCGAATCCGCCGCGATGTAGGCATTGGGGTCCGCGGCATGGATCTTGCGTGCCGCGTCGAGGTACTCGTCCCACGTCGTCGGAACCTCGACGCCGAGGCGGTCGAACGTGGCCTTGTTGTAGAACATGGCCATGGGTCCTGCGTTCAGCGGCAGCTCGTAGAGCGCGTCCGCGATGTTGACGCTGCCCCAGGTGGCGGGCGTGAACTTGTCCTCGAGGTCGTCGAAGCCGAACTTCTTCAGATCGACGATCGCGCCGGAGAGCGCGAACTGCGGCAGGGTCGCGTACTCGATCGTCGCGAGGTCGGGGGCACCCTTGCCCGCCTTCACCGCGTTGAGCAGCTTGTTGTACTGGTCGGCTCCGGTGCCGACGTTCTCGACGTTGACCGTGATCTTCGGGTACTTCTCCTCGAAGGCCTTGGCGATGTCGGGGAGGCTGGCGGACCAGGTCCAGACGGTGATCTCCGTCTTCTCCTGCAGGGCCGCCGTGATGTCGGCGTCGGTGTACTGGTCGGTGCCCGGCCCGGCGCCCGTGCCGGTCGCACAGCCGGCGAGGAGGGTGAGGACGACGGTGGCAGAGGCCACGAGGGAGGCGCGCCGGAGCGTTCGGCCGCGGTGACGAGAGTGCACGGGGTTCCTTTCGGGTTGGGAGGAGGAGGAAGAGCGGCCGACGACGAGGCGTCAGCCCTTCACGCTTCCGGCGGCGAGTCCGGATTGCCAGAAACGCTGCAGGGCGAGGAAGACGATGATGATGGGGATGATCGCGAGCAGGGATCCGGTGATCACGAGGTTGAAGATGACGTCGCCGTCGGCGGTGGATGCCTGGGCGTTCCATTGGTTCAGCCCGACCGTGAGCGGATACCACTGCGGATCGTTGAGCATGATCAGCGGCAGGAAGTAGTTGTTCCAGCTGCCGACGATCTCCAGGAGGAACACCGCGAGGAGACCGGGAGCCATCAGGCGCAGCCCGATCGTGAAGAACGTGCGGAACTCCCCCGATCCGTCGACGCGCGCCGCTTCCAGCAGTTCGTTCGGTATGGAATCGGCGGCGTAGACCCAGAGCAGGTAGAGGCCGAAGGGTGTCACGAGCGACGGGATGATGATCGCCCAGGGCGTGTTGGTGAGGCCCAGCTGGCTGAAGAGAAGGAAGGTCGGGACGGCGAGTGCGGAGCCGGGCACGGCGATCGCGGCGAGGACGACGGCGAAGACAGCGCGCCGACCGGGGAATGAGAACTTCGCGAGTCCGTATCCGGCCAGGGCCGCGATCAGCGTCGAACCGCCGGCACCGATCAGCGTGTACATGACGGTGTTGCGGAACCAGGTCAGGAAGACGCCGTCATCGTAGGTGAAGACGCCGACGACGTTGTCCACGAAGGAGTTGGTGTCGGAGAACCAGAGACCGAACGTCGTGAAGAGGTCGTCCACCGACTTGGTGGAGTTGACGACGAGCCAGAACAGCGGGAACAGGCTGTAGAGGAGCACGAGCGTCATCGCGCCGGTGAGCAGCCACGACCGCCGGGGGGTGCGACTCGGGGTGGGGGCGAAGCGCACCGGCTTGTACCTTCTGCGTCTCGTGCTGCGCGCGGCCTGAGCCGAGGCGGATGCGGCGGGTGTCGCGGCATCGGTGATCGTGGCCATCAGATGTCCCTCCGGAATCCGCGACGCTGCACCAGGAAGGCGACCACGCCGGTGATGACGCCCATGATCAGGGCGACGGCTGCTGCGGCGTTGTACTGGCCTCCGGCGAAGGACAGGGTGTAGGCGTACATGTTCGGGGTGAAGTCCGTGCTGATCACGTTGGGCGCGAGCGAACGGAGGATGTTGGGCTCGTTGAACAGCTGGAATCCGCCGATCACCGAGAAGGTCGCCGCGACGATGACCGCCGGCCAGATGGCGGGCAGCTTGATCGAGAAGATGATGCGCCAGGCGCCGGCGCCGTCGATGGTCGCCGCCTCGTACAGCTCCGTGGGGACGACGCGCAGCGCGGCGTAGAACACGAGCATGTTGTAGCCCATGTAGAGCCACAGACCGATGTTGCTGATGGCGGGCAGGACGAGCGCGGCGGACAGCGGGTCGGGCAGAGACCAGCCGAGCAGGTCGTTCAGATTCCCTACGAGGCCGAACTTGGGCCCGTAGATGTATCCCCACAGCAGCGTCGCCACGACGCCGGGCACCGCGTAGGGAAGGAAGATGCCCAGCCGGAAGAGAGCGGGTGCGTGGAGGCGGGCGCTGTCCAGAGCGAGTGCCGCCAGCAGGGCCAGGCCCATCATCACCGGCATCTGAATCGCCACGAACAGCGCGACCCGGCCGACCGACTCCCAGAACGCCGGATCGGCGAGCTGACGCGCGTAGTTCTCGAAGCCGACGAAGGAGACTCCGCCGATCATGCGCTCCTGGAACAGGCTCAGTCCGAGCGAGTAGATCAGTGGCATCACCGTGGCGAAGAGGAACACCAACAGGAAGGGGGCGATGAAGAGCAGGCCGACGAGTGCGCCTCGCCCGCGCCGTGGGCGCTTCTTCACAACAGACATCGACGTCATGGGTGCTCCGTGCTGTAAATCGGTTGCCTCAAGGATGACAAGCGTCATCCGGTTTGTCAAATCCTTTTCATGATCTGCTGTCCGATATGTTGCGCCTGTGAATTACTTGCAGCACTCGCGGGGGCGGAAGACTCGAGAGAGGGTAGATGACCGCGGCTGGGAAGCAGGTGACGACAGGGGCGGTGTTCGCGATCCCTCTGCGTCGCCCGGTGACATCGCGGGTGTCGAGCATCCGGAATTCGAGCACAATGGTGCCCATTCGTGGATGAGGAAGGCGGGGACGGCATGACGTCGATACAGGTGATCGGGAACCCGAAGGAAGGCTCGCGCACGCGCGAAGCGGCCGAGCTCCTGGCGGAGGCACTGACCGACGGACCGCGCACCACCATCGAGCTCGCGCCGCTCGGGCCGTCACTGCTCGGCTGGGGCGATGAGTCGGTCGCCGCCGCGCGGGATGCCGTGGCCGGAGCCCGCCTCGCCGTCTTCGCCAGCCCGACCTTCAAGGCGACCTACACCGGCCTCCTCAAGCTGTTCCTCGAGAAGTTCGACGGCGGCACCGGCCTCGCCGGCGTCACCGTCGTGCCGCTCATGCTCGGCGCGAGCGAGCGGCACGCCCTCGCGCCGGAACTCACGCTGCGCCCCGTGCTCACCGAACTCGGTGCCGTGACGCTGCCCGGGCTCTACCTCCTGGACAGCACCTTCCGCGACGACGGCGAGATCGCCGCCTACGCCGCGAAGTTCCGGCCGGTCGTCGACCGCCTGTCCGAGGCGTGAGGCAGGGGCTCGTCAGCCCGCGGTCTCCCACAGCAGCGCGCAGACGTCGAGCAGCTGCTGCGGAGACTCCGCGTCGAAGGAGAGCTGCAGGCGATCGATCTGCCGCATGCCAGGGATCAGCGCACCGATCTCCGCGTGGACCGGCGTCTTCAGGTCGACGGTGAGTTCCAGCCGATCGGGCACTGCGGGCACCGGCATCCGATCCACGTTCTCGACGGCAGCGCGCGCCTCGGCGCGGATCATCTCCCGCGCACGGAACGGATGCACCGACTGCGCGGAGAACTGGGCGACCGCCTGCTTCACCTGAGCCGTGCGGATCCACGGGTACGCAGCGCGGGTGAGCCCGCAGATCTGATCATCGCCGGTGACGAGCCCGACCGGTACACCGAGGGCCGCCGCCTGGAGCACGCCGAGATCGGTCTCCGACGCCGTCTCCCCGTTCACACGGAATCGGGTGAACGCGAGCGATGACAGGGTGTGCGAGAAGACGCCCGGGGCGCCGGCCGGGGCATGGAATCCGACGAAGAGCGCGACATCGTGATCCGGGGTCAGGCCCTGGATCATGCACTGCGCCTTGGGGCGCCCGTTCACGAGCTCCGCCCGCTCGTCCAGCAGTTCGGCGAGCAGATTGTCCATCGACCCGTGCGCGTCGTTCACCACCACCGATGTGGCTCCGGCGTCGAAGGCGCCCGCGATGGCCGCGTTGGCCTCTTCGGTCATGAGGCGCTGCGACGCCGGGTAGTTATGGCCGCCGTGGTACGCCTGGTCCGGAGTCGAGACCCCGGCGACGCCCTCCATGTCGACGGAGACGAAGACTCTCATGCCGGTTCCCTTCCTGCGCTCTGCGTCGAGTCTCGTCGCCGCTCAGCGTCGGTGCATCGGCGCATCGCACAGGAACGACCGCCCGCGATCGTCGGATGCGACGATCAGGCGCGACCGTCGCCGAGGATCGAGACGTATGCCGCCTCCAGGGATCCGGCGACCGCGGGCGAGTCACCCAGGTAGCCGTTCACCATCGCGCCGTCCCGGAGGATCATGAGCTGATTCGCCACGGAGCCGACGTCGCGCGCGCCGGCCTGCTCGGCGATCCCGGCGAAGAAGTCCCGCATCCATCCGCGGTGCGTGTCGACGGCGACGCGCACCGGATCGTCGGGATCGGGATACTCCGCCGCCGCATTGATGAACGCGCAGCCGCGGAACCCCGGGCTGCAGCTCGCGGCTCCGATCCCTGCGGCGATCGTGCGCGCGGTGGAGAGCGGATCTCCGTCATGGACGGTGCTCGTCATCCACGCCTGCTCGGCAGCCGACTGCTGCTCGAGGTAGGAGACGACGAGGTCGCTCTTGGCGCGGAAGTGACGGTAGAAGGTGACCTTCGTGATGCCGACCTGCTCGATGATGCGATCGGCGCTCGTCGCCCGGATGCCGTGGTTGTAGAAGAGCTCGTTGGCGGCGTCGAGGATCCGCTGACGCGTGCTCGCGCCGCGGGTCCTCCCCTCGGGGGCGATGGTCTCGTCGTGCACTTCGGGCTCCGGTCGTGGTCGGGCTGGTTGCGCCAGCGCTGGAAGCAGTCTATGGTTTCCAATGTAGACGTACTAGTAACTCTACCATCCACAAACTCTCTCAGAAGGAAATGTCGAGCATGTCCGATACCGCTTCCCCCACCGTCCTCAGCAGCGCACTGCGCCGCCTGTACTTCATCCGCTTCGGGTTCACCATCGTCTGGGCCGCGCTCCTGTTCGCGACCGGCGGGACGATGGGTCCGTTCCTCACGATCCTGCTGATCGTCTATCCGCTCTTCGACGCGGCATCCGTCTTCTGGCAGATCCGCGCCGAAGGCGACAACCGCCGGGCGAAGGTCTCGGAATGGATCAACGTCATCGTCAGCGTGCTCGTCGCGATCACGCTCGGCTGGGCGTCGACGGTGTCACCCGCGATCGCCCTCACCGTGTGGGGCGTGTGGGCGATCGGCGCCGGTCTTCCGCAGCTGATCACCGCCATCCGCAACCGTCGTACCGGCGGACAGGTGCCGCAGATGCTGTCGGGCGGGATCTCGCTGTTCGCCGGCGCGGCCTTCGTGGCGCAGGGTCTGCAGGGCAACGGGATGATCACCGGAGTCGCGGGCTACGCGCTTCTCGGCGCGGTGTTCTTCCTCATCTCCGCCATCCGTCTCTCGAGCCTGCTGCGCAAGAAGGCCGCAGCATGACCGCCACCACCGCACACGACTACGACCTGATCGTGATCGGCGGCGGACCGGTCGGCGAGAACGTCGCCGACTACGCCACGAAGCGCGGCATCCGTGTGGCGATCGTCGAATCCGAACTCGTCGGTGGCGAATGCTCCTACTGGGCGTGCATGCCGTCGAAGGCGCTCCTCCGCAGCGGGCACGCGATCCGCGCCGCCCGCCGCCTGGCCGGGGCGCGCGAAGCGGTCGCCGATCACCTGGATGCCGCCGCGGTGCTCGCACGACGGACGGCGTTCACCGACGACTGGAAGGACGACGGCCAGGTCTCCTGGCTCGACTCCGCCGGCATCGACCTCATCCGCGGGCGCGGCCGCATCACCGGAACCGGGGAGGTGACCGTCGGCGATCGCATCTACACCGCGAGGGCCGTCGCGCTCGCGACCGGTTCCGTTCCGGTGCTGCCGCCGATCCCCGGGCTCGCGGATGCCGCGCCGTGGGGCACGAGGGAGGCCACCTCGGCCGACCGTGTTCCTCCCCGGCTCGCGATCATCGGGGGCGGCGTCGCGGGCACGGAGCTCGCCTTCGCGTTCTCCTCGCTCGGCTCGCAGGTCACGCTGCTCTCCCGCACCCGCCTGCTCGAGCGCGAGGAGCCGTTCGTGGGCGAGCATGTCGAAGCGGCACTCGACACCGAAGGGGTGACGGTCTATACCGCCGCGCGCCCGTCGCGGGTCGATCGCGACGCCGACGGCATCGTCACGATCACCCTCGAGGACGGCACCACGATCAGCGCCGACGAACTTCTCGTGGCGACGGGGCGACGTCCTGCCACCGACGACCTCGGACTCGAGGCCCTGGGACTGGACGTCCGCCGCGGGATCGCCGTCGATGACACCCTGCTCGTCACCGGCACCGACTGGCTCTACGCCGTGGGTGACGTCAACGGGCGCGCGCTGCTCACCCATCAGGGCAAGTACCAGGCGCGAGCGGCCGGCGAGGCCATCGCCGCACGGTTGAACGGCTCGCCCGTCTCGGACGAGGCGTGGGGACAGCACGTCGCCACCGCCGACCATGTCGCTGTGCCGCGGGTCGTCTTCACCGATCCCGAGGTGGCGGCGGTGGGTCTCACCGAGGAGGGCGCGAGGCAGAAGCAGCTCGACTACCGCGCCGTCGAGTACGACCTCGGCTGGGTCGGCGGAGCGAAGCTCCATGCCGACGGCTACAGCGGACGCGCGAAGCTCATCGTCGACGAGGCGCGCGGCGTGGTCGTCGGCGCCACGTTCGTCGGACAGGACGTCGCCGAGCTCGTGCAGGCGGCGACCATCGCGATCGTCGGCGAAGTGCCCATCGAGCGGCTCTGGCACGCCGTGCCCGCCTACCCGACCATCAGCGAGATCTGGCTCCGCCTTCTCGAGACCTACGGCCGACCGGCCGCCTGACACCCGCAGCAACCATATAGAGAGAAGAGATCATGCCCACGAAGATCACCATCGTCATCGAGAACCCCGCCGACCCGACCGCATTCGAGGCCGCCTACCCGGAGATCGCCGGACTCGCCCGGCAGCTGCCGGCGCTGCAGCGCTTCGAGTCCGCCAAGGTCTGGCCCAAGGAGGACGGAACGCCGACGCCCGCGCACCGGACCCTCGACCTGTACTTCGAGAGCTACGACGCCGCGTCGGCTGCGGTCGCGACACCGGTCGCCGGAGAGTTCTTCCAGCGCCTCATCGGCGCCGGAGTGCCGTTCATCGGCCTGTTCTCCGACGTCGAAGAGGCCTGACCGCGCCGCAGGGCTCGCCGCGGGCTCGCCGCGGGCTCGCCGCAACTTCGCAGAACGCTCGGGTCAGAGGCGCAAAGGTTCGCGGATGCTGCGCACCTCGGCATCCGCGATGTCGATCCAGGATCGGGATGCCGCGGAACGCGCGACGGCGTCGACGATGCGCGCCGAGCGGAGGCCGTCCGCGAAGTCGGGAAGCCCCTCCGGATTGTCGCCCCGGATGGCGGCAAACGTGTCGGCGACGAAGGCTGTGAAGCAGTCCTGGTACCCCTGGGCATGCCCCGCCGGGAGGTAGGCGAGACGATTCTGGTCCGGCGACATCGGCGCCGTCCCCCGGGCGATGATGCGTGCTCCGTCGGCCGCGCCGAGCCACGCCGTCTCCGGCTGCTCCTGGTCGAAGACCGCGGAGCCCTCCGCGCCGTCGAGCTCGAACCAGAGCCGGTTGCGGCGGCCGGCCGCGACCTGCGACACGACGACGTTCGCCGGCACGCCGGCGTCGGTCACGAAGGTCGCGATGGCGACGTCCTCCGTCGTCACCCTGGCCGTACGGGCTCCGGCATCGGCGAGCGAGAACGAGGCCGCCGAGGCCACCGGACGCTCCGGCACCGCGATCGAGAACACGGCGCTCGCGGACGCGAGGCGCTCACCGCTGACGAACTCCACCAGGTCGCACCAGTGCGAGCCGATGTCGGCAAAGGCGCGGGAGACACCGCCGGTCGTGTCGTCGACCCGCCAGTTCCCGGCATCCGGCGACAGCATCCAATCCTGCGTGTACGAACCGTGCAGTGCGTTCCACCGCCCGAACGACCCGGACAGTCGTCGCGCCCGCAACTCCCGCACCACCGGGTGGTACCGGTAGACGAAGGGCACCGTTGCGACGAGCCCCGATGACGCCGCGAGATCGACGAGACGCACGGCACCCTCGACGGATGTCGCCAGCGGCTTCTCGCAGATGACGTGCCGGCCGGCGCGCAGCACGGCCTCGCTGTAGGCGACGTGCGTGCCGTTCGGCGTGCAGACGTGCACGACGTCGACATCGGCTCTCAGGAGCGCGTCCAGGTCCCGGAATTCGACGGCGTCCCAGGCGTCCGCGATCGCGGCCGCCCTCCCGGGACGCGAGCCGAGGAAGCCGACCACCTCGCCGCCGGCCGCCCGGACCGCCCGCGCGTGGACGGTCGCGATCATGCCGCTGCCGATGATGGCGGAGCGGATACCTCGTGTCATCGTCTCTCCCTTCGTCGATGGCGGGCGGATGCCGGAGGCCCGGCATCCGCCCCGTCCGGGTCAGCGCGCGGCTGACGTCTCCGTGGCGAACTCTGCGGCGAGAGACGCCGCGAGTTCCGTCGCCGCGCGCCAGGCGAGCGCGACGGTCGTGAGCGTCGGGTTCGCCGCGGTCGAAGTCGGGATCACGCCGTTGCCTCCGACATACAGGTTCTCGACGCCCCAGACCCGCAGCCGCTCGTCGCACACGGAGTTGCCGTCATCGACCGCACCCATCCGTACCGTGCCCTGATAGTGCAGCGACGACCCGCCGGCGGCGAGCGTCGGCTCCTCGACGAGCATGCCGATGCGTTCGGCCGACCGGATCGAGTTCGCCCGCATCTCGGCGATGGTCTCCAGATCGCGCTCGGTGCGCGCGTACCGGATCGACATCTTCGGCATGCCGTAGAAGTCCGTCTCCGTCTCGCTGAACTCGACGGCGTCCTCGTAGCGGACGTCCTTCGCGGCGTACCAGGCGAGGATGCCGAGGCGCATCGCCGCCGCATCGTCACCCATCGCGAGGGCGTACGGCGAACCGGCGAGCGCCATGACGCCGCCCTGCATGGGTCGTGCATCCGAGAACGGGATCAGCACGTAGCCGAGCGCCTTCGGATCGCGATCGAACGCCGCCGGATCGAACTCGTCGGACAGCTGCACGAACGAGGCCATCTGGAAATGCTCGTTGAGGTGGTGGCCGAGTGCGTCGGGACGGACGCCGGAGGCGAACAGCACCTGCGGTGTGCGCAGACCGTCGGCGCACACGACCACGCGTGCCGCGCGGACGGTGTAGATCTCACCGCTGACGCGGTCCTCGAGTTCCGCACCCACGGCGACGCCGTTCTCGACGACGACCCGCCGGGCGAGCGTCTGCGGTCGCAGCTCGAATCCCGGCACGGATTCCTCGATGTCGCCGAGGATCGCCCCGGTGCCCGAGAACGTCAGGCGGTCGCCCTCCCAGTGGGTCGCGCTGGGCATGAAGCCCACCGGGGTGAGCCCCGGGCCGTCGAACTCATCGGCCATCGCCGCATAGATCTCGGCGGCGAGGCCGGTCCCGGGAGGAGCCTGCACGGTGACGCCGAGCACCTCCTCCGCGTGCGACAGCGCCGCATCCATCTCGTCCTCGGGGATGAACGGGATCCGCTCCGACTGATGCGGACGCGGGGTGGAAGTGCCCCAGTGGATGCCCATCCCGCCCACTCCGGTCGACATGCTCGCGGCGGGCAGGCCCACCTCGCCCTCGCGCAGCATCGGCCGCGAGTCGACGAAATGCAGGCCGGGGAGAATCGTCTGGCGGAACTCGAGGCTGGGATCGAGACCCTCGGCGATGTCGAGCAGCGCGGCGGCGCGCTCGACACCGGCGTCGGGACCCTGAGTCAGGAGCTGGGCTGCGGCCCGCTCCTCGTCGTCCATGTTCTGCGTGTGATTGCCCCGTGCGCCCGGCACCCGGGGACCGAGCTCGACCATGAGGATGCGCGCCTGCGGAACGAGTTCGCCGAGGGTGCGTGCGTACATCGATCCCGCGGGACCGCTGCCCACGATGAGGACGTCGACGTCATCGTTGCGCGCGCTCATGCGCGGACCTCGGCCGCCTCGCGAGCGACCTCGAGCACGCGCGCGCTCTTGGCCCACGGATCGCCTCCCGACCCCTCGTACTCGATCGTGAGCGGGCCGTCGAAGCCGTGATCCCGGAGGATCCCGATCGCGCGGCCGAGATCCACCGGGCGGACGACACCCTCGTCATCGACGTCGTGCGCCTTGACGTGTACGAGCTCGGCGCGCGGCGCCAGGGCCTCGATCCCGGCGTAGACCGACGTGAGATCGACGTTCTCGAGGAGCGCGACCGGATCGATCTCGGGCGCGCCCGGCGGCTGGAACATGAGCGCCATCACGGGCTGCATCAGGGCGTCGAAGTTGCCCAGATCGAGCAGCAGCCCGAGATGCTCGGAGCCGACGGCGTCGAGCAGACCGAGCATCCAGTCCGGGTCGCTGCTCGGGCCGCCGTGGTTCTCGACGAGCAGGCGCGCACCCTGTGCGGCGGCATGATCGCCGAGTTCGACCAGCGCCTCGACGAGGTGCACCGGCGGCTGTTCGCCGTGGTGCGGGCTGAAGGGAGACCCCGGGTTCACCCGCACGAAGCGGGCACCCATCTCGGCGAAGCGCGTGATCCAGCGCTTCAGCTCGGCCACATCCGCCGCGCGCTTCGCGTCATCGGCTTCGAGCAGGTCGCCGGCGTCGATCGCGACGTTCAGCAGACGCACACCGGATGCCGAGAGCCCCTCGGCGAACGCGTCGAGCTCGGGATCCTCCAGGCCGCCGCGGAACTGGAACGCGACCGTCTCGATCTGGTCGACGCCGAACGCCTCCTTCGCCCTCGCGGGGAACTCGGCGAGGGTGGTGAGGCTCTGGTACGGGAACGAGAAGGTCTTGGTCTCGCCCTCGGGATCGGTGAAGCTGAACTCGACCGGGCCGAGATGCTCGCGCACGCTGTACGACGACATGGACAGTGATGTCATGGTGTTTCTCCTGTCAGGGGTGGGTCAGAGAGGGCGCGTCAGACGCCCGTCGGAACGGTGGTCGGCTCGTCGGCCTCGCGGGTGATCAGGGCCCAGCGCTTGTCTCCCTCGCGTCCGAGTTCCGGAAGGCGCAGCACGAACAGCGCACCGACGATCGCGAGCACCGCGAGCGTCGTGTAGAGAGCCCCGAACCCGCCGAGACCGAGCAGGAAGGGCGCGATGAGTGGGACGAACGACTGCGGGAGGGTGTTGGCCATGTTGATGATGGCGAAGTCCTTGCCGGCGTTCTCGGCGCTCGGCAGCATGCGCACGCAGAGTGCGCTGTCGATGGAGAAGAACAGCCCGGTGCCGACACCCAGGATCGCGACCGCGACGTAGACGACCTCGATCGTCTGCGCCGAGCCCTGCAGGATGAGCGCGCCAGCCCCGAGGATGCCGGCGGCGATGACGAAGGGCTTCTGCCGGCGGATGCGATCCGAGATCGGTCCGGCGACCACGCTCGTGACGGCGAGCAGGCCGACCGAGATCAGGGACAGCAGCAGAACCGTGCCGCCGACCTCCTCTGGCGAGATGCCGAAGCGGTCCATCAGGAAGAACGCGTTGTAGGTGCCGCTCGCGTAGGCGCAGGTGAGGAGGAAGCGCACCAGCCAGGCCCAGCCGAACGCCGGGTGCTTGCGCGGGTTCAGCCAGAACGAGAGCGCGAGCTGCTTGAGGTTCAGGCCCTCCTGGCCTGGAGCGGGGATGTGCTGCGGGTCTCGGAGCAGGAAGACGGCGACGATGCCCAGCACGATCGAGATCGCGGCGACGGTCCCCCACTGGGCGATCGGATCGGTCATGGTGCTGACTGCGGCGATGCCGGCAAGGGGCCCGACGGCGCCTGCCAGACCGACGAAGCCCGACACGGTGCCGCGGCGGAACTTCGGTACCTGATCGGCGAGCAGAGCGCTGGTCGCGGCCTGCTGGAAGTTGAAGAGGGTCTGGGTGATGGCCCACACCACGGCGACCTGCCAGATCTCGGTCGTGAAGGCGAAGGCGAAGACCGCGAGGGATCCGCCGATCGCGCCGGTCAGGATCCATGTGCGCCGCCGACCGAAGCGCCCGGCCGTCCGGTCGCTGATGCGGCCGGCGAGCGGGTTGGCGACGAGGGCGAACAGCGCGCCGATGCCCGTGATGAAACCGAACGCGGCAGCCGCGTCCGCGCCGGCGATCCGGGTGGTCTGCAGCGTGAGGAGAAGCTGCAGCGGGGTGAGTAGGGCGATCAGCGCTCCGACGTTCGACGAGAACATCGCGGCGATGAGGCGAGGCAGACGGGTCGCGGGCTGATCGGGTCGATCCTCGACGGCGACGTCGGATGGGGTCGTCATGGCACTCCTTCGTGCAGATGAAAGTCACTCCATAGTGGAAGTGACTCCCACTATGGAGCTTGCCCCATGTTCCTGTCAACAACCTCGTGCATCCGACCTAGACTGCTGTCGTGGGACTGCGACAGATGAAGGCGGAACGCACGCGGCGACAGATCGCCGACGTGGCCGTCACGGCGTTCATCGAGCAGGGGTACGACGAGACCACGATGGAGCAGATCGCGGAGTCCGCGGAGATCGGCACCTCCACGCTCTACCGCTACTTCCCCAGCAAAGAGCTGCTCATCCTCGAGCCCTTCTCCGAGGTGCTCGACTACGGACGATTCCTCCGCGACCGGCCGGCGGATGAACCCGTCGACGTCGCGCTCACGTCGGCGTTGCTCGATCTCGCGGACGAGTTCTCCGACGACAGTCGACGCATCCCGGAGATCCGCCGGATCATCGACGCCTCCGCCGTGCCGCGCGCGCGACTGTGGGACATCTACCTCAGCAGCCGCGCCGACTTCGAGGTGGCCCTCGCCGAGCGCATGGGCAAGGAGCCGACCGATCACAGCGTGCAGGTGACCGTCGGCATCGCCCTCGACCTCTTCTACCGCGTCGACGAGCAGTGGAAGGGCGACCACCGCACCGACTACCGCACGCTCTTCCGGCAGGCACTGACCTCGCTGCGGGAGGCGACGATCATCCTCCCCGCCCTGCCGGCGGACGTGCGCACGCCCTGACGGGCTCGGTCGCGAATCATCTCTGAGGCCGGCAGCTCAGGCGCCCGGCCGGAGGTCCACTCCCGCCGCGGCGAGCGCGGCATCGACGTGCAGCGCGGTCGTCGGGAACACCGGCACCGGAGCGTCGTCGGACGACACCAGCAGCTCGATCTCGGTGCAGCCGAGGATGATGCCCTCGGCCCCCTGCGCGACCAACCTCTCGATGACCTCGCGGTAGAGCGCACGTGATTCGGCTCGGATGACACCGTGCACGAGTTCGTCGTAGATCACGGCGTGCACGGCCGCCCGGTCCTCGGCGTCGGGAACGAGCACCTCGATTTCCTGCTGCTCGAGCCGCTCGCGGTAGAACGGCTTCTCCATCGTGAACGCCGTGCCGAGCAGGCCGACTCTGCGGACTCCGGCGCCGAGCACGGCTGCGGCGGTCGTGTCGGCGATGTGGAGGAACGGGATGCCGATCGCGGCCTCGATCACGTCCGCGACGAGGTGCATGGTGTTCGTGCAGAGCACGATCATGTCTGCACCGGCGCGCTCCAGCCCCTGCGCGTGCTCCGCGAGCAGGGCCTCGGCAGCGTCCCAGTCCCCACGGCCCTGCAGCTCTTCGATCTCGGCGAAGTCGAGCGAATCGAGGATGATGCGCGCGGAGTGGTGACCGCCGAGCGCGTCGTGCACGCGCTCGTTCGCGAGCCGATACCACTCGAGGGACGACTCCCAGCTCATGCCGCCGAGAACCCCGATCGTCTTCATGCCTCCAGCCTATGGCGGCCTGCGCTGCGGGAACCGATGTCGGTCGGCGCGACTATCGTCGCCCTCGTGCCGGAGCCAGTGCAGCAGTGGTGGGCGAGGAGACAGTTCTCGCGCGGCGTCGCCGTGCCCTACGCGGTGGGCACGTTCCGCGCGGCGTGGGCGGCGTATCCCGAGCTGATCCGGCAGTACCACCCCGAGCTGAACCACGGAGTGACGCTCTCGCAGGTGCCGCTGGGTGCCGACGTGCTGCTGTGCTGGGAGTGCGCCGTCGGTCACCGGTTCGCCGCGACCCCGACCGAGCAGCGCGAGCGACCCGGACGCGTGCGTCGACGCTCGGCGTGGTGTCCGGAATGCTCGACGCTGGCGCGGCCGCAGCCCGTCATCCTCGGCGAGGCGCGGGCGATCCCCGCGCGACCCCGAAAGCCCGCACCCGCGCTGTGCACCAAGACGCCGGATCTGCCGAAGGGCACCGCGTTCCTCAGCGTGTGCGCGCCGAAGCCGGCGTCGGCCGCCGAGGCGAAGCTGCGGGCCGCACTGACCGATCGCCTGGTCTTCACCGGGGACGTGAATGCGGTGAAGGTCGCGCGACCGTTCTTCCGACACACCGAGGTGTGGCCCGACATCCTCCTCCCCGAGCTGCGGATCGCCCTCGAATACGACACCGTCGGCCGGCACGGCCTCGAGCACGTCGGCTCGCGCGAGGAGACCGATCGCCGCAAGGACCGCGCCCTACGGGGCGCCGGGTGGGAGGTCGTGCGCGTGCGCACCGGAAAGCTCGAGCCCCTCGGACCGCACGACGTGCAGCTGGCGTCGATCGGCGCGCGCGGGGTCGCGCTCATCGTCGACCGGCTGCGCGACATCCGCGGGGCGCTGATGGTCGACGCGTACCTGCGCTGATCGAGCGCCCCGCCTGGGCGCACCGCGCGGAGCCGGGAGAATGGAACGATGTCCTCGAAGTCCCCGCGACGGCTGCTCGCCTCCGTGCGCCGCATCGTGCACACCGATCCCGCAAGCGTGGCACCCACCGAGGTCATGCCCGTCATCGACGAGCGCATGGTGCCCAGGGTGCTGGACCTGTCGACCCGCATCGGCGAGTCGATGTTCGCCATCGGAGCGTCCGCGCACGAGGTGACCCTCGCCATCACGCGGGTCTGCGACGCCTACGGTCTCCGCGACGTCCAGGTCGATGTCACGTACAACTCGATCACCGTCTCGTTCCACCTCAGCGGCGAGGTCTGGCCGGAAACTCTCGTGAGGGTGGTCCGCGTCGCCGCACCCGACCATGCGAAGCTCCAGCGGGTGCAGGCGCTGGTCTCGGACATCGACCGCGGGCTCGACCTGGACTCCGCCCGCACGGCGTTCCGCGTGATCCGCCGGATGCCGTTCCGCTATCAGCAGCCGGTCGTCGTGGTCGCCCGCGCGATGCTCGCCGTCGGTGTCAGCATCCTTCTCGGTGCGTCGCCGATCGTCGTCGGCCTCACCTTCGTCGCGGCCCTCGCGGCCGCGATCACCCAGGCGGGTCTCGCGCGTCTTCGCGTGCCGCTGTTCTTCAGTCAGATCGCCGGCGGTTTCGTGACCACGGTCGTCGCGGTCGCCGTGTCGGCCCTGGGCACGGCCGGAATCGCGCCGTTCGTCGGCATCCGTCCGTCGATCATCGTCGCCTCCGGAATCGTGCTCATGCTCGCCGGTCTCACGGTGGTCGGTGCGGCGCAGGATGCGATCGACGGCTTCGCCCTGACGGCAGGCGGGCGCATCCTCGATCTCACGATGCAGACCCTCGGTGTCGTGATCGGCATCCTCGTGGGTCTGGAGCTGGGCAGCGTGCTGGGGTTCACGATGGACCTCCCCGATGACCCCGCACCGTTCGGGCCGCTCGTGAGCGTGTTCGCCGGAGCCATCATCATCGCGGTCGCCGTGGCGGTGTTCAACGGTGCCGGCATCCGGATCATCCTCGTGAGCGCCCTCCTCAGCGCCATCACGATCGCGGGATACACGCTCGCCTCTCTGCTGCAGCTCCATCCGGCCGCCGCGAGCGCCCTCGGTGCCCTGCTCGCCAGCTTCGTCGGCGTGCTGATCGCGCACAATCTGCACGTGCCGTCGGTGGCCGTGACGACCGCCGCGATCGTGCCGCTCGTGCCCGGTGTCGCCGTCTTCCAGGGCCTGCTCGAGATGGTCCACACCGGCGGCGGCTCGGCATCCGACGTCGTGGGCGCCGGCGGCTCTCTCATCTACGCGGCGGTGATCGGGGTCGGCTTGGCCTCCGGTGCGTCGCTGGGCCTCTACCTCGGCACCCCGGTGCGGGCGACCCTCGGGAGCGTGACCAGGACGCGAGCTCTCGTGCGCCGCTGACGTCGGTTCAGTCCGTGCCGGCGTACCGCTCTCCGACGGGGATCGCGATCGGCAGCACGTTGCCGGGCTGCGCGAGCGGGCAGGCCCACGCCGGGTCGTAGGCGCACGACGGGTTGTAGGCGAAGTTGAAGTCGAGCACGATCGTGCCGCGCTCGGCATCCGATCCGAGGTCGGCCCCCTTGATCGTGTCGATCAGGTAGCGTCCTCCGCCGTAGGTGCCGTCGGGGCGTCCGGCCAGCGCATCGCGCACCGGGATGAACAGTCCCCCGCCGTAGGTCGTCAGGCGCCAGATGTCGAGGGTTCCGGCATCCGGGATCTCGACCTTGCCGATGCGCTCGAACGGCACGACACCATCGGTGCCCGTGGCGAAGTCGAAGCCACCGGGCTCCGCCTCGAGGACCGGCAGCTCGAAGCGCCATTGCGGGTCGTACGACGCGATCGGCAGCCCCTCGAACATCAGCCGATCCTCGGAAAGCAGCGGAGTCGCCGGATGCCGTGCCATCAGGTCGTCGCGTTCGATCCGCCAGAGCTCGTGCGCCTCTTCCGGAGACGCGGCACGGCGCACGGCGTCGTAGAGAGCGAAGACGCGGCGGCGCCAGTCGACGACTTCGGCGGCGGTGCGGGCTTTCGTGAGCGTCATGCTCCCCAGGCTACGCGCGGGCGGACTCAGGTCGGGCTGATCTCCGGGGATGCGACCGGATGCGACCGGATGCGCCGAGCGGGCGGCTCCCGATCGAAGGGAGCCGCCCGCTCGGCACGTGCTCTACAGGGCAGCGGCGCCCGCCTCGGCGACGCTGTGGTCCTGCTCGCCGGAACCGCCGCTGACGCCGACCGCGCCGACGACGACGCCGTCGCGCTTCAGCGGGATGCCGCCGGCGAAGATCGCGACGCCGCGACCGTGGGCGTTCGTGGTGTGGATGCCGAAGAACTGCTGCGTCGGCTGCGCGTTGTCGCCGAGGTCCTTCGTGGTGATGTCGAAGGCGCGGGAGGTCCAGGCCTTGCTGATCGAGATGTCGATGCTGCCGATCCACGCGCCGTCCTGTCGCACATGAGCGACCAGGTTGCCTCCGGCGTCGACGACGGCGATGTTCATGGGCTGACCGATCTCGTCGGCGCGCACCTCGGCGGCGGCGATGATCCGGCGGGCATCCTCGAGGGTGACGGACATGGTGTTCCTTTCGATCGAGCGTGCGTGTTCGCGAGGATCTGCGTGACCCTCGCGATTTCCAGGCTACGGGGGTCTCCCCCGTCGAGGCCGATTCCGGGTCCCCCCTTGACATCAGTAAGTGAATTGCGGTTAGTATCAAGACATGACCAGAACTGGTGCGCGCGTGTTCGTCGTCGGCGTCGGCATGACGAAGTTCGAGAAGCCCGGGCGACGCGAAGGCTGGGACTACCCCGACATGGCACGGGAGTCCGGCACGAAGGCACTCGAAGACGCCGGCCTCGACTTCGACGCGATCGAAGAGGCCTACGTCGGCTACGTGTACGGGGAGTCGACCGCCGGCGAGCGCGCCGTGTACGAGCTCGGCATGACCGGCATCCCGATCACCAACGTCAACAACAACTGCTCGACGGGTTCCACGGCCCTCTACCTCGCAGCGCGCGCCATCCGCGGCGGCCTCGCCGACTGCGTCCTCGCACTCGGCTTCGAGAAGATGCAGCCCGGATCCCTCGCGCTCGACACGTTCGCCGACCGCGAGGCTCCGCTGCGCCGGCACATGAAGGCCCTCGAGGAATCGTCGCCGATGAGCGGCCCGCCCGCGGCCTGGATGTTCGGCTCCGCCGGCGCCGAGCACATGCGCACCTACGGCTCCACGGCCGAGCACTTCGCGAAGATCGCGCAGAAGAACCACCGTCACTCCACGAACAACCCCTACGCGCAGTTCCAGGACGAGTACACGCTCGAGCAGATCCAGGGCGACAAGATGATCTACGAGCCGATGTCGCTCACCCGACTGCAGTGCTCGCCCACGTCCGACGGCTCCGGTGCGGCGATCGTGGTCAGCGAGGACTTCGTCGAGAAGCACGGCCTCGCAGGCCAGGCCGTCGAGATCGTCGGCCAGTCGATGGTCACCGACATGCGCTCGACCTTCGACTCGCACACCGCCCGCGACCTCGTCGGCGCGGACATGAGCCGCAAAGCCGCGGCAGCCGTCTACGAGCAGGCCCAGATCGCTCCCGCCGACATCGACGTGATCGAGCTGCACGACTGCTTCTCGGCCAATGAGCTGCTGACGTACGAGGCTCTCGGGCTGGCAGCCGTGGGCGAAGGGCATCACCTCGTCGACTCCGGCGACACGACCTACGGCGGCCGGTGGGTCGTCAACCCGTCCGGAGGGCTCATCTCCAAAGGCCACCCCCTCGGCGCGACCGGCCTGGCGCAGTGCGCCGAGCTCACCTGGCAGCTGCGCGGCACCGCCGACAAGCGACAGGTCGCCGGCGCGACGGTGGCGCTGCAGCACAACATCGGCCTGGGCGGCGCGGCGGTCGTGACCGCTTACCGCCCTGCGGAGCGCTGAGCACCCTCGGGCACCAGCACATCGCGCAGCACCTCAGCGAGACCCGCAGGGTTCTCGGTGTGGAGGTCGTGTCCGCCCTTCATGCGGCGGACATCCCATCCTGCAGCGGCGAGCGCCGCAGCGACCTCCGGGCGGACGGCGAAGCTCTTCTCGGCGAGCACCAGGGTCGACGGCACCACCGGCGCGCCCACCGGGAACGGACGCTCGAGATACGACGATTTGATGTCGATGAGGCTCGTCTCGTCCCATTTCGCCCATTCCGCGCGGAGCCGCCCGAGGGCCTCGGGCGGCTGCTCGCGGCTCAGCGCGCGCAGCATCCAGTCCGGGAACCTCTTCTGCCGCGGCCCGAGGAACGGGATCAGCCAGAGGTGGAAGGGCGCCATCGCGAGTGCCGGGTCGATCCCGATGAGGCGCTTCGGCTGCAGCTCCTCGGCGGCCCACGCGGTGGTGAGGCCGCCGAGCGACTGGCCGATGAGCAGGTCGAGATCCTTCGGCAGCGTGTCGACGAGGTCCTCGGCGAAGTCCGCGACGCGATAGCGGTCGCCCCGCGGACTGTCGCCGTGCCCGCGCTGGTCGACCAGGATCAGCCTCAGGTCGTGCTCCTGCAGGTAAGGCGCGAACTCCCGCCACACGTCGCTGCTGCGCGAGGCGCCGTGCACCAGGGCCGCGGTGCGCGACCCCGCGCCGACGATGACGGTGTTCAGCTTCACGAGACGGCGACCGGTTCGTAGTCGCGCAGCCGGAGGTCGCGCTTGAGCACCTTGCCCTGGGCCGAGAGGGGCAGCGCCTCGAGGAAGCTCAGGCTGCGGGGGATCTTGTATCCCGCGATGTGCTCGCGCGCCAGCACCTGGATCTCGTCGAGCGTCACCTCCTGCCCGGGCTGCCGCACGACGACCGCGTGCACGCGTTCGCCCCAGCGGTCGTCGGGAAGGCCGATGATCGCGACCGCGGCGACGGACGGATGCTTCGCCACCACGTTCTCCACCTCGACGGAGTACACGTTCTCGCCCCCGGTGATGATCATGTCCTTGATGCGGTCGACGACGTACACGTACCCGTCCTCGTCCATATAACCGCCGTCGCCGGTGTGCATCCAGCCGCCCCGCAGGGCGTCGGCCGTCTCCGCGGGCTTGTTCCAGTAGCCGACCATGGTCGCCCCGCCGCGTGCGACGATCTCGCCGACCGTACCGCGAGGCACCTCGACGTCGTCCTCGTCGACGATCTGGACCTCGGTGTGCCAGCCCGCGCGACCGGCGGAGCGCCGTCGCACCGGATGGTGATGGTCGACCGAGAGCAGCATGGTCGCGACGGGCGCGAGCTCGCTCATGCCATACGCCTGCAGGAAGGTCGCCTGCGGGAAGAGGAGCGCGGCGCGATCGAGCAGCGCCTCGGAGATCGGAGACGCCCCGTAGACGATGTGCTTCATCGACGACAGGTCGCGGTCGCTCGCACCGGGCAGATCGACCATCATCTGCAGCATCGTCGGGACGACGAGCACGTCGGTGCCGCCGCGCTTCTCCATCGTGTCGAGCACCCCGGCCGGGGTGAACGCGGGCACGAACACGTGCGTGGAGTTGAGGATCAGTCCGCCGATCCACGACGCGATGTCGGCGAGGTGGAACATCGGCGCCACGTGCAGCAGCCGCCCCTCGGGGGTGAGGAACTCCCCCGACGCGACGCAGCCGAAGCCCGAGGTCATCATGTTGTCGTGCGACAGCACTACGCCCTTGGGCACGCCCGTCGTGCCGCCGGTGTAGAAGATGCCGAAGATGTCGGAACCGCCGCGGCGGGCGTCCTCGATGGGGGCGGTGTCGGCGATCTGATCCTCGTAGCGCAGCATCCCGTCGGGAGTCGGCTTCTCGCCCGCGTGGATGAGCGTCGTCAGCCCGGGCGCGAGGGGGCGCACCGACTCGACCAGCTCCAGCCAAGTGTCGTCGACGATGAGGGTCGCGATCTCGCACTCCGCGAACGAGTGCGCGATCTCGGCCGGGCTCCACCGGTAGTTGACGGGGACGACGACGCCGCCGGCCCACGGGATCCCGAGGAGCGACTCGTGGAACACGTCGGAGTTCAGGGAGACGACGGCGACGCGGTCGCCGTCGTCGACGCCGGCTTCCCGCAGCGCGCCCGCAAGGCGGGCGATGCGATCGGCGGATGCCGCGACCGTGCGGATACGGTCGCCGGCCACGGTGTGCTCACGGTCGGGGGTGAGCTGCAGCGAGCGGTGCAGGGGCTGTGTGACTTCCATGTTCTCTCCTTTGAGACGTGGTGACTGTGAGACGTGGTGGCTGCTGTGGCTCAGGCGAGCCGCAGGGACTTGCCGATGAGGTCCTTCATGATCTCGGTGCTGCCGGCGTAGATGCGCTGCGCCCGCGAGTCGAGCCAGAGCTGCGTGATCGGATGCTCCGGCAGATAGCCGTTGCCGCCGTGCAGCTGCACGCCCGTGTCGAGCACCCGCCACATGAACTCCGTCGTCCACCACTTGGCTTCGGCGGCATCCACCGGCGTCAGGTCGCCCGCGTTGAGCGCGCGCACGCAGTCGTCGACGAAGGACTGCGCGATGTCGAGCTCGGTCACGAGCTCGGCGATCGTGAAGCGCACGGTCTGGTTCGCGCCGATCGGCTTGCCGAACGTCTCGCGCGACCGCACATGATCGATCGTCAGATCGAGCCCGACCCGCGCGGTCGCCAATGCGTGCGCGGATGCCGTGACCCGCTCCTGAGCGAGGTTGCGGGTGAGTCCGCGGAACCCCTCGCCCTCGGTGCCGAGGGTGTCGGCGACGGGGACGCGCACGTCGGTGAAGGTGATCTCGGTGGTGTTGTGCGCGGCCATTCCGACCTTGACGAGGTTGCGTGCCGAATAGCCGGGTGTGCTCGTGTCGACCACGAGCAGCGTGAGCCCGCGATGACGGTCCTCACTCGTCCGCGCCGCGACGATGAGGAGTCCGGCGTTCAGCCCGTTGCCGATGAACTTCTTGGTGCCGTTGACGACCCAGTGATCGCCGTCGCGCACCGCGGTGGTGCGGATGCCGGCGAGATCGGATCCCGTGCCCGGCTCGGTCATCGCGATGCCGAGGACGGTCTCCCCACGGATGACGCCGGGCAGCCAGCGGGCCTTCTGCTCCTCGGTGCCCATGTCGACGAGGTACGGGGCGATGATGTCGACCACGAGGCTCGGACCGACGATCGGCGGGAAGACGAGCAGCCGCGTGGCCTCTTCCGTGAGGATCATGTTGTACCGGAAGTCGGCGACCCCGGTGCCGCCGTACTCGGCCGGCATCCCGTGGGCGAGCGCGCCGATCTCGGCGAGCCCGGTGTAGAGCTCGTCCCCGACGACGCCGTTCTCGATCCAGGTGGGGTTCGCCGGCACGACCACGCGCTCGAGGAACTCGCGCACACGGGAACGGTAGTCCTCGTGCTCCGCTTCGTACAGGTGACGTCTCATCAGAGGAAGAACCCTCCGCCGCAGACGACCACCTGCGCGCTGACGTAGTCGGACTCGGGCAGACAGAAGAGGTACACGGCGCCGGCGGCGTCCTTCGGGGTGCCGGCGCGGCCGAGCGGGATGAGCTGCTCGGTCATCGTCTTGAGCTGATCGCTGATGCCGACCTTGATGGAGTTGCCGGCGACGTCGATGTGGTCGGCGCCGTCGGTCGATGTGAGCCGCGTCTCGATGAGGCCGAATGCGACCGCATTGACCGTGACGTTGTAGCGACCCCACTCCTTGGCGAGGGTCTTGGTCAGGCCGACGATCCCCGCCTTCGCGGTCGAGTAGTTCGACTGCCCGGCGTTGCCTCCGAGGCCGGCGAGCGACGAGATGTTGACGACCTTCCGGGCTCGGGCGACGCCGTGCTCGGCGGCTTCCCGCTTCGCGGCTGCCGAGATGATCGGCTGCGCGGCGCGGAGGATGCGGAACGGCGCCTTGAGATGCACGTCGAGGATCGCATCCCACTGCTCGTCGGTCATCTTCTGGATGACCGAGTCCCAGGTGTACCCGGCGTTGTTGATGATGATGTCGATGCCGCCGAAGGCCTCGACCGCGGTCTGCACGAACCGCTCGCCGAAGTCGGCGTCGGTCACGCTGCCGATGCAGCCGACGGCTTGGCCGCCGGCGGCGAGGATCGTGTCGATGGTGTCGTTCGCGGGCTCGGCGTCGAGGTCGTTGACGACGACCGACGCTCCCTCGCTCGCGAGCTTGAGGGCGATCTCCCGGCCGATCCCTCGACCGGAGCCCGAGACGAGGGCGACTCTGCCTTCCAACGTTCCCATGTGCGTTCCTCTTCTCAATCGACGGTGACGACAGCGCGGCCGGTCAGGGTCACGGTGCCGTCGGCGAGCGTGACGGCGACGTCGACGGTCGCGAGACCGTCGTCGACCGCGGCCACGACGCCGGTGCAGGTGGGCTGGGCATGGATGGGGGTGATGGCGGCGAACCGCACCTCGAACGAGCGGATCCGCTCCTGCGGCACCCACCCGGTCAGCATCCGTCCGAGATACGCCATCGACAGCATCCCCTGCGCGAACACGTCGTCGAGTCCGGCGGACCTCGCGAGGTCGCTGTCGAGGTGGATCGGATTGTGGTCGCCGGAGGCGCCGGCGAAGAGCGCGAGCGTGGTGCGGCTGATCGGCGCGAGCTCGAGGGCGGGCAGCCGTGTGCCGACGGCGAGTTCCTGAAGCCCGATCATCGCGCCGCCTCCTGCTCGGGATGCCGCACGACGACGGTGTCGGTCAGTGTGGCGATCGGCTCGCCGTCGCGGGTGACCTCGGTGTCGACGACGATGAACTCGAGCGCGCCGCCGCGCTTCTCGTATACCTCGGCGATGCGCGGAGCGAGACGCAGCTCGTCGCCGGCGAAGGCCATGCGCGCGTAGTCGTAGCGCTGGGATCCGTGCAGGACGAAGCGGGGATCGACGCCGAGGTCCGCGAGCCAGGACATCGGGTCGGGCTTGTCGAGCTTGAGTCCGAAGAGGAACGTCGGCGGCACCGGAAGGTCGGGGTACCCCGCGTCGACGGCGGCGTCCACATCGAGATAGCGGGGGTCGGTCTCGCCGATGGCTTCGGCGAAGAACCGGAGTCTCCCGCGCTCGATGACGGCGACGTGCTCGGGCAGCGCCCGTCCCACCGCATCCTTCGGTACTGGCATCCGATCCTCCTCGATCTGACTAACCGCGATTCACTTGCGAGGAATGTAACACGGATTCCCGGCAAGGGCGAGGGCGATGTGAATCCGAGTTAGCAAAACACCGGACGAACGAGCCGCGGTCCCGGCGCCTCTGCGATCATGGGAGCATGACGTCGGTCGCCGCAGAGACGCCCCCCAGGGGCACTCGGCCGCGCAATCGTCGGGCGATCACGATCGAGGCGGCGACGGAGCTCTTCTGGAAGCGCGGTTACGCCGGTGTCAGCATGAGCGACATCGCCGAGGCCACCAACGTCGGAGCATCCGCCCTCTACCGCCACTTCCCCGGTAAAGCCGAGGTGCTGGTCGCGGCCGTCCAGACCGGACTCGCGGGCTACGGGGCCGTGCTCGACGAGGTCGATGCCGGAGAGCACGAGCAGGAGGGGCGACTCCCCTTCCTGCTGCGGCGCCTCGCCGAGACCTCGCTCGATCACCGCGCTCTCGGCGCACTGTGGCAGCGCGAGGCCCGCAGCCTCGACGAGCCCGAGCAGCGCCTGTTGCGGGATGAGCTGGCCCGGCACACCCACCGGGTGGCCGAGATCATCCTCGCCGACCGCCCCGAACTGGATGCGGGAGCGGCCGACCTGCTCGCATGGTGCGCGATGGGCGTCCTCGTCAGCCCCAGCTTCCACTCCGCCACCCTGCCGACACCCGACTTCGTCGCCGTGATGGTCGACATGGTCTCGACGATCGTGTCGATGCCGATCCCGTCGGGCGAGCAGGCGGATGCCGCGGTCACCGCCGCACCGCCGCACGAGTCACGCCGCGACATGATCATCACGGTCGCGACCGAGCTCTTCGCCGAGCGCGGCTTCGCCGCCACGGGCATCGACGAGATCGGCGAAGCCGTCGGGATCGCAGGACCCAGCGTCTACAGCCACTTCGAGAACAAGGCCGCGATCCTCGTCGCCGCGATCGATCGCGCCCACGCCATCCTGCGTATCGATCGCGATGAGATCCTCGCGACGGAACTCCCGCCCGAGCAGAAGCTCTCCCGCCTCGTCGATTCCTACGTGACCGTCGCGAACAGCGACCGCGCGGTCATCCGCATCCTGCTCTCCGAGCTGATGAACCTCCCCGAGGAGGATCGCCGCACGGCGCGTCAGTTGCAGCGGGACTACATCGACGCCTGGGTCGAGCTGCTGCGCGCCTTCACCGACACCGACGCCACGTCGGCGCGCATCCGTGTGCAGGCGGTGCTGCTCGTCGTCAACGACGCCGTGCAGACCCCGCATCTGCGCGAGAGGGACCGGTTTGAGCGGACCATGAAGCGCATGTCGAAGCTGCTCCTGACCATAACCGACGCCTGAGGGCCCGTGATAGCGTAAGTGAACAGCGGTTCGGTGCGCTCCGCGCCGAACACTCTTCGAGAAGACGCAGGGACCGATGACTGACGCACCCGCCTGGTTCACCGAAGCCCTCGCCGTCACCACCGCCGTCGGCACCGTCGAGGTGGCCGGCGCGCGCATCGCGTATCGGACGTGGGGCACGATCGGCGACGATCCCCATGACGTCCTTCTCGTGCACGGCGGGGCCGCGCATTCCCGGTGGTGGGACTTCATCGCCCCGCAGCTCGCCGCCGGCCGCCGCGTGGTCGCCGTCGACCTCTCCGGGCACGGCGACAGCGGGCGTCGCCCCGCGTACTCCGTCGAGCAGTGGATCGACGAGCTGGATGCCGTCATCGACGCGGCGCAGCTGCGACCCCGTCCCGTCGTCGCCGGTCACAGCCTCGGCGGCATGATCGCCTCCGCCCTCGCCGGGCGCACGACGCCCGAGCTCGGCGGTCTCATCGTCGTCGACTCGCCCATCGAGCCGAGCGGACCATGGCCGCGCACCGAGGCCGACGCCACGTTCAGCACGCCCCGGGTCTATCGGTCGCTCGCCGACGGCGTCGCGCGCTTCCGCCCCGTCCCGCCGCAGCACTCCCTGCCCTACACAGCGGCGCACATCGCCGCCGCGTCGCTGCGCGAGGTCGCGGGCGGCTGGAGCTGGAAGTTCGATCCCGCCTTCGTCGCGATGACCGGCGATCTGCCGCACACCCTCGACGGCCTGGCATGCCCTGCCGTGTACGTGGCGGGCGAGCACGGCATCCTGAGCCCGCAGGGGCGAGCGGCGCTCGATGCGTCGACCGAGGTGCGGGTGATCGAGATCCCGGATGCCGGGCATGCGATGATGCTCGACCAGCCGGTCGCGCTCACGCAGGTGCTGCAGGATGCTCTCGCCTGGTTCGCCGTCGTGGAGACCGCGCGCACCGTCTAGCGACGCGCGGATCAGCGGCGCCCGCTCCACGCCTCGCGCTCCGCGCCGGCCGCATCGTTCACGATCGAACTCTCGGTGTCGAAGATCTTCGTGACCCGGCCGCCCGTCTTGTCGTACGGCGCCCAGCCCGGATCGCCGTTCGTCGCGAAGTCGACGAACGCCGCGTGGAACTCCTCGGCCAGCCGCTGCGGCGGGTTCGTCCCGAAGATCCGCTTGCCGATGTCGCCGCCGAGTTCCGCCACGGTGGCGAGGTCGTCGCGGGCGAAGGGCAGATCGATCGCGTGATGCGAGGCCGTGAAGGGCGGCACATCGTCGCGCTGCCAACGGAACTCGTAGAGCCAGCTCGGCTCCGGTCGGGCCTCCACGAGACGGATCGTGGGGATGCGGAAGCCCCAGTCCGTCCAGCCTGCCTCGACGAGCGCGCCGAGCCCGTGAACACGGCGTCGGCCGTTCGCGTACGCGTCGACGATCGTCCGGTCCATCCGCAGCGCGCGCTTCAGGCCGTGACGCACGAAGGGCGCTGCCAGCGGCGCAGCGATCGTGATGCCCTCGATGAGGGAGGCCATCTCGTTCGTCGTGGTGCCCGTCATGAGGGGCACACCGGGCGATGTGCCGGCGGACTCCACGGGATTGCGCGGAAGCACGGCCGTGTCATGCACGCCGCGGAAGGGACTGAGCAGGAGGGATCTCGGGTCGCCGAGGGCGAGTCCGAGCGCGGCGAAGCGCGTCAGCGCGGTGAATGTCGCCTTCACGGTGCGGTCCAGGGGCACGTCGCGCAGACCCTCGACGGTCGGAGCCACGCCGAGGCCCTTCGCCACCTGCCGAGTGATTCGCATCGCCTCGTCGGCATCCACGGTCGCCATCGAGCATCCGCTCTGCGCGATCGCGCCCTGGAAGAGACCGCGGCTGGCCGGCAGAGCCAGCTGCAGCATGACCGACACGCCGCCGCCCGATTGACCGAAGATCGTCACACGCGATGGATCCCCACCGAAGGCGGCGATGTTGCGCTGTACCCATTCGAGAGCGGCCGCCTGATCACGCAGGCCGAGGTTGTCGTGACCCTCCCCCAGGAACAGGAAGCCGTCGATGCCGAGGCGGTAGTTGATGCCGACGTGCACGACGCCGTCGCGGGCGAAGGTGCGACCCGAGTATCCCGGAGGCGACCCGGCGCCGAAGGTGTAGCCGCCGCCGTGGATGTGCACCACGACGGGGAGCTTCGCCTCGGGACTGGGATCAGGGGTCCAGACCTCGAGGGTCAGGCAGTCCTCGCCGGTCGTCGCGGGCGAGTAGAGCGCGGCGAGAGCATCGCCGCCGGAGGGCTGCGGAGCGGCGGGGCCGGATGTCGTTCCGTTGCGCACGCCGTCCCACGGCTCGGGTGGCTGCGGCGGCAGAAACCGGCGCTTCCCGAAGGGAGGTGCGGCGTACGGGATGTTGCGGAAGCAGTGCAGCCCTTCGCTCTCGACGCCCGAGACGGCGCCGTGTTCCGTGGTGACAGACATGACTTCGGGCATCCGGTCCTCCTCGGCGGGGTGGCGTTCACGGTAGCACGTCGACTAACGCAGATTCACTTATTTCGGTGAAACTCTAGCCTAACCGATGTTCACTTGGCTATGCTCGGCGGACCGCCCCCTACGGAAGAGGTTCGAGGATGAGCACCGTCGCCGATCCCGAAGCAACCGAAGTCCCCACCCCCTACCCCGCCGCTCCGCGCAGCCTGGGCATGCTCATGGCCAGCTACTTCGGCGTGCAGCTCATCATCAACACGGCCAACTCGGGGGTGGCGAGCTTCCTCGTGCCGCTTCAGCTCGACGTGCTCGATCCCGCGGCGAAGGTGGCCAACCTGGGCCTCATCGGCACCGTGGGCGCCATCATCGCCATCATCGCCCAGCCGCTCTGGGGAGCACTCTCCGACCGCTCGCGCACCCGATTCGGCCGACGCGTGCCGTGGGTGCTCGGCGGCGTGGCAGGCCTCGCCGGCTGCATGATCGCCCTGGCACTCTCGAGCAACTTCCTCGCGATCTTCATCTTCGCCGCCGCGACCGCAGCCTTCTACTCGATGGTGTCGGCACCGCTGTTCGCTCTGCTCCCCGACCGCACGCCCGTCCACCGACGCGGAACCTTCTCGGCCCTGGGCGGCCTCGGCATCTACATCGGCAGCATCGCCGGCCTGTTCGCCGCCTCGCCGTTCGCCGCCGACGTGCCCACCGGGTACATCGTTTTCGCGGCGCTGATCCTGATCGTCGGCACACCCCTGACACTGCTGATCCGGCGCGACTCCCGGGCTCTGCCGGTCGCGCCGCGGCAGGGGCTGCGCGCATCGATCGCCTCGTTCTGGGTGTCACCGCGCACGCATCCCGACTTCGCCTGGGCCTTCACCTCGCGCTTGGTCCTGATGGCCGGATACTGGGGCATCGTGTCGTTCCTGCTCTACCAGCTGCAGGACTACGTCGGCCTCAGCCGCGAGGATGCCGCGGCGACGTTCCCGATGCTCTCGCTCGTGCTCCTGGTCGGGATCCTGGTGGCGATCCTTCCCGCCGGGGCGATCTCCGACCGAACCGGCCGCCGCAAGCCGATCGTGCTCGGCGCTTCGATCATGCTCGGGATCTCCGTCATCCCGCCGCTCGTGAGCCCGACCGTGGGCGGACTCATGGTCTCCCTCGCACTCGCCGGCCTCGCCCTCGGGGCTTACATCTCGGTGGATCAGGCCCTGATGACGCTCGTGCTCCCCGACTCCGGGCAGGCCGGCAAGGACCTCGGCGTCCTGAACATCGCGCAGGCGGGAGGGCAGGCGCTCGCTCCGGCGCTCGCCAGCGTCGTCATCGCCCTGTGGGGCTACCCGGGGCTGTGGGTGTTCGCCGGCGCGATGGCCGTCATCGGCGGGTTCGCGATCCTGCCCATCAAGTCCGTGCGCTGACGGTCAGTCGCCGAACTGGGCGAGCAGCTCGGCGAAATGATCGAGATCCTCGGCCGTCCAGCGGCGCAGCCGCTCCCCCAGACGCGCTTCGTAGCGCGACCGGGCGAGCGCGACCCGCTCCTGCGCCAGCTCGGTCGCCACGAGCACCCGCGCCCGGCGGTCGTCGGGGTCACGGACGCTCTCCACGAGTCCGAGCTCCTCGAGCTGCCGCACGTGCCGGCTGACCGCCGACTTGTCGGTCTGCAGACGCTCGATGATCGCGCCGGCCGAGGTCGCCTTGCCCGTCGCGATCGATGTGAGCACCTGATACCCGAGTGGCTGGAGATCGGGATGCACGGTCGCCGCGGCCTCGCGCCAGCTCACCCGGATCCGGGCGAAGAGACGCCCCAGCTCGTGCTCGACCCGCGAGATCGCCTGGTCGAGGTCGGGGCTTCCGGGGCCGTCGGGCGCGGCGGCGGGCGCGCCCGTGCGGGCGGGTTCGTCGGGCGAGGCGCTCATGATCGCCAGCTTACGGCGAAGCCCCGTCGCGCGAGATCAGGCGAACACGCGGAATCAGGCGGTTTCGCCGTGCATCTGCATGATCTCACGTGTTCGCCTGATTCCGCGTGTGCGCGACTGCCGTCGAGGGCCAGCCGGCGTCAGATCTCCGAGAGGAGTCGGAAGGCCTTGGATGCGGCGTGGATCTCGTCGGGAGTGAGCTCGGCCATGACCGTGCGCAGCCGCTCGCCGTGGTCGCGGCGCAACCCGGCGAGGGCGGCGCGTGCCGACGGTGTCGCCGTCAGCACGCGCAGCCGTCCGTCGCGGTCGTCCGGACGCGACTCGATCAGGCGCAGGTCCTCCAGCATCCGCACCTGGCGGCTGATGACGGACTTGTCCATCTCGAAGCGCTCGGCGAGCTCGTGCGCATTGGTCGTGCCGGCCCGGTCGATGAAGGTGAGCAGCTTGTACCCGCCGACCTGCAGCTCCGGATCGATCCGCGCCGCGGATTCCTTCCAGAGCGTCCTGGTCCTCGCGAAGATGAGGTTCAGATGCGTCTGGAGATCACCGAGGGCGCTGTCCGCGTCCGGTGACGTCACCGCTTCCGAGGTGACCATCTCAGCCCTTCGGCTCCCGATCTTCGCGCTCGAGCACGGTCACCGATCCGGTCGCCGGCTTCGTGGGCTCGGTGCCCGCGATCCGGATGGTGCCGGTGGAGAGCGATGCACCCACCTCGGCCTCAGCGACCTCGATGACCGATTCCTCGGCCTGCTCGCGCAGCTGCTCGGCGGCGTTCTTCGTCGACAGCGGCTTGTTCTTGATGAACGCGATCGCGATGATGGCGATCACGGCGAGCGGGATGGCGATGATGAACGCGTCCGCGATGCCGTGGCCGTAGGCGCCCTCGACGATCGAGCGGATCGTGTCAGGGAGCTGCGTCACCTTCGGGACGTCGCCCGATGCGAGGTGCTGCAGCGCGTCGACCTCGTCGGGGGTCGTCGGCGTGAAGCCCTTGAGCGCGTCGGTCATGTACGTGGCGACGCTGGTCGACAGCAGGGATCCCATGACGGTGACGCCGATGGTGCCGGCGATCGTGCGGAAGAAGTTGACGTTCGACGAGGCAGCACCGAGCTGCCGCGGGGAGGTGTCGTTCTGCACGATGAGTGTGAGGTTCTGCATGACCATGCCGAGGCCTGCGCCGAGCACGAACATGTAGACGGCGACCTGCGGGAACGGGGTGTCGTAGCGCAGCGTCGACATCAGGGTGACGCCGGCCGTGGTCAGGACGGAGCCCGTGAGCATCCAGCCCTTCCACTTGCCGAAGCGGCTCACGAGCTGGCCGATGATGATCGACGCGCCCATCTGACCGATGATCATCGGGATGGTCATGAGGCCCGACTCGGTCGGCGTGGCGCCACGCGCCAGCTGGAAGTACTGCGCGAGGAACACGGAGGTCGCGAACATCGAGACGCCGATGGCGATCGAGGCGATGACCGAGAGCGTGAAGGTGCGGTTGCGGAACAGCGACATCGGCACGATCGGTTCCTTGACGAAGAACTCGACGGTGATGAATCCGGCGATCGCGACACCGGCGATCACGGCGAGCATGATGCTCGTCGAGGAGTCCCAGTCGAACTGGTTGCCGCCCATGGAGACCCAGATGAGCAGGGTCGAGACGCCGACCGCGAGCAGCACGATGCCGAAGTAGTCGATCGACACCTTGGTGTCACGCTGGGGCTTCGGCAGGTGCAGCGTGAACTGCAGCAGCACGAGGGCGAGGATCGCGAACGGCACGCCGACGAAGAAGTTGGAGCGCCAGCCCCACACGTCGGTGAGGAGGCCGCCGAGCAGCGGGCCGCCGATGGTGCCGAGGGCCATGATGCCGCCGACGACGCCCATGTACTTGCCGCGCTCACGCGGGGAGATGATGAGGGCCACGGCGATCATGACCAGCGACATCAGGCCGCCGACGCCGATGCCCTGCACGACGCGGACGGCGATCAGCATGTTGGTGTCGGTCGAGAATCCGGCGATCACGGTGCCGACGGTGAAGAGGACGAGCGAGGCCTGGACGAGGATCTTGCGATCGACGAGGTCGGCGAGCTTGCCCCAGATCGGGGTGGACACCGCGGTCGCCAGCAGGCTCGCGGTGATCACCCAGGTGTACTGGGACTGGGTGCCGCCGAGGTCGGCGATGATCACCGGCATCGAGGTCGACACGACGGTGCCCGAGAGCACGGCGACGAACATGCCGACGACGAGGCCGGAGATCGCGGTGAAGACCTCGCGCGGTGAGCGCACGGTCTCGGGTGCGGAAGAAGGTGAGGCGTTTGTCACGGGGAGGATGCTCCTGTGTAGAAAGTTGATAAGTGTCAACTATACGCCTGTAGTTGCTATAACGCAACTATCGACCGGAGGCAACCATCGGGTCCGCACCGCGCCCCGATGTCCGGGGTGCGTGCGACGATCTCCCCGTCGACGGGAGACGGGATGCGAGGCGAGGCGACCGTGCTGCACGCCGACCTCGATGCGTTCTACGCCTCGGTCGAACAGCGTGATGCGCCCGCGCTCCGCGGCCGGCCCGTGATCGTGGGCGGCGGCGTCGTGCTCGCCGCGAGCTACGAGGCGAAGGCCCGTGGCGTGCGCACCGCCATGGGCGGGCGGCAGGCGCGGGAGCTGTGTCCGGATGCCGTGATCGTCCCGCCGCGGATGGAGGCATACTCTGCGGCGAGCAAAGACGTGTTCACCGTGTTCCGCGACACGACTCCCCTCGTGGAGGGTCTCTCGATCGACGAGGCCTTCCTCGAGGTCGGCGGCCTGCGGCGCATCGCTGGCACCCCGGAGGAGATCGCCGTGCGACTGCGCCAACGGGTGCGCACCGAGGTCGGGCTCGCGATCTCGGTCGGCGTCGCGCGCACCAAGTTCCTCGCCAAGGTCGCCAGCGCCGTGAGCAAACCCGACGGCCTGCTCGTGGTCGAGCCCGATCGCGAGGAGGAGTTCCTGCTGCCTCTGCCCGTCGAGCGGCTGTGGGGCGTCGGCGCCGTGACCGCCGAGAAGCTGCACCGGCTCGGCATCCGCACCGTCGGGCAGCTGGCCGAGCTCGAGGCCGCGACCGCCGAGAGACTCCTCGGCAAGGCGACGGGCGCCCACGTGCACGCGCTGGCCCGGCTGCGCGATCCGCGCCCGGTCGATACGACGCGGCGCCGTGGATCCATCGGCTCGCAACGGGCGCTGGGCAGCCGACCGCGGTCGCCCGAGGAGCTCGACCTCATTCTCACGCAGATCGTCGACCGGCTCGGCCGCCGCCTGCGCGACGGCGACCGGGTGTGCCGCACGGTGGTGCTGCGGCTGCGCTTCGGCGACTTCACGAAGGCCACCCGGTCGCGCTCTCTCGGCGCTCCGACCGATCGCACGACCCGGCTGCTCACGGTGGCGCGGATGCTGCTCACCGCCGCGCAGCCGGAGATCGCCGAACGCGGCATCACGCTCATCGGCATATCTCTGTCGCAGCTCGACCGCGCCGACCGCGTGCAGCCCGAGCTTCCGCTCGACGATCTCGGATTCAACGACGACGGAGAGCGCCTCGACTCGGTGCTCGACGCCGTGCGCGATCGCTACGGGGCGACGTCGGTCGCGCGCGCCACGCAGCTCGGCCGCGATCCGGGCTGGTCGACGCCGCTGCTCCCGGAGCACGAATGACGGCCGCAGGTCAGCGCGGCCCAGCCACTCCGATCAGGTTGCCCTCCGGGTCGGTGAACTGCCCGACGACGAGCGCGCCGCTCGGGTTCTCCGCCGGCCCGAGCACCCGTGACCCGCCGAGGCGCTCGGCCTCGTCCAGCGCGGCGGCCACGTCGTCGACGCCGACGTAGAAGAGGGCGTGCGGTCGGAAGGCCGGGCCGCCGCCGATCCCACCCGCGACCGGGTGCGCGTCGGCGGCCGGAGTGAGGAAGCCGTAGTCACCGGCATCCGAGATCTCGGGCGCCACGGGAGAATCGGTGTCGGCGTGCCAGCCGAACAGGTCGGCGTAGAAGCGCCGCAACGCGGCGGGGTCACGCCCGATGATCTCGAAGTGGACGACGGTGTTCGGCATGATCGCTCCCAGAATGGTGTCGGTTACTCGTCCGACGTGCGATCCGGCTCCGCGAGGACAGCGCGGGCGGCGAGGCCGATGATCGCGCTGTAGGTCGGGTAGGCGAAGCGGACTCCGGCGAGCGTCGAGACGTCCACGCCTGCGGCCATCGCGGTCGTGACCGACTGGATCACCTCGATCGCGTTCTCCCCGACCGCGTGCGCACCGAGGATGAGCTCGCGCCGACGATCCGCGATGAGCTTCAGGAAGCCGATCTCGCGGTCATCGATCACCGCGCGCTCGAGACTCGCGTAGGGAACCGAGACGACGACGCACCGGGCGTCGCGCTCGCGGGCCTGATCCTCGGTGAGCCCCACTCCCGCGTAGTCGGGATCGGTGAAGCCGCCCGCGGGGAGCAGGTGATGCGGCGTGCGGCGGTTCGCACCCAGCACGGCGTTCTCGGCCGCTGCTTCGCCTTCGAACTGCGCGGCCTGCACCAGCATGTCGCGGCCGTTCGCATCTCCGACCGCGAAGATGTGCGGCACGACGGTCCGGAAGTACCGGTCGGCGGGGATCGCCGAGCGCTCGATCTCGATGCCGGCGTTCTCGAGGCCGAGGTCTTCGACGTCGGCGGGCCAGCCCGTCGCCATGACGACCGCGTCGAACGTCGCCTCCTGAGACTCGCCGGCCTCGCGCCAGGTGAGGCGGATGCCGTCGCCGTCCGCCTGCTCGAGGCTCGTGACGGTCTCGATGCCGGTGCGCACGTCGATGCCCTGCGCGGAGAACGCCGACTCGACGGTCGCCGCGATCGAGGAGTCCGAAGCCATCAGCACCCGCGGAGCGACGTCGAGGAGCGTGACCTCCGACCCGAAGGACGAGAAGACGGTGACCAGCTGCGCGCCGGTGTTCCCGGCGCCGATCACGGCCACCCGGCGCGGGAGGGTCGGCAGCGAGAGCACATCCTCCGGAACCGTGGCGAGCTCTGCGCCAGGGACCGGCAGGCGTTTCGAGTGCCCGCCGACGCAGATCAGGATCGTGTCGGCCGTGAGGCGCCGCCCGCTGTCCAGCACCAGGGTGCGATCGTCCGCGAAGCGCGCACGCCCCTCGTGGATCAGGTCGACACCCGCCACGGCGAACCGCTCGGCCTCCCGCTTGATCGAACGCACCCGCTCGACGCGTTCGTGCACCCGCTCGACCGTGGTCGCCCAGTCGATCGTCGGCGCTCCGACGCGCACGCCGTAGTCGTCGGCGTGACGGGACTCCCGCAGGAGTCGGGCGGTCTTGGCCAGCACGCGGGTCGGCACGCAGCCGGTGTTGACGCACGTCCCGCCCGTGCGCCCGGCCTCGAGCACGACGACCTTCGCCCCCAACTCGGATGCGCGGAGTGCGGCGGCCGTGCCGGCCGGCCCTGCTCCGATCACGGCGACGTCGTAGTGGTCCCTGAACTCTGGCATGCGCCGAGAGTATCGCGAGAGGACGATTCTCAGGCGAAGAGGGGTCGCAGCCACTCGTTCAGGAATATGCCCTCCGGGTCGAGCTGCCGACGCAGTGCGACGAAGTCGCCGTGTCGCGGGAGCACGGATTCGAGCTCCTCCCTCGTGAAGCGGCTGAGCTTTCCCCAGTGCGGACGGGCCCGATACCCCAGAAGCACATCGTGCACGGCCTGCAGGAAGGGCTGATATGCGCGGCCCGGCTCACCGGAGACCGAGATCACCAGGCTCGCGCGCTCGTGATTCGGCGACAGGTGGGCGCCGTCCGCGGCCGTCGACCGGACTTCGATGGGGTAGGTGGCGAATTCGGGGAACCGATCGAACACCTCGAGCACCTCACCGAAGGCATCCTGCCCGTCCGCGAGATCGACCATGTACTCCAGCTCGTGGAAGTTCGGCGCGCAGTACTGCGGATACACCCGGTACGGTCGGCCGACACGCGGCTCGCTCTGCAGATCCTCCGTCTCGTCGAGCCCGACGATCTCGCAGGTCGTCACCCTCGACATCCGCGTGAGATCGAGCCCGGGCGGCGCCTCGAAGTCGAACAGGTCGTTCGCGGCGGCCGTGGGGAAGTAATGGAAGGTGAAGTGATGCGACGATCGGAAACCGTCGGCCCACCCTCGCGACAGCTCGTCCAGATCCCAGTACCGGAGGGTCTCCCGCAGCTGATACGCCGGCCGCAGCGCGAGGGTGAGCTCGGTGAACACGCCGAGCATCCCGACCGAGACCTGCGCGGCGGCGAGGAGCTCCGGCATCCGCTCGTCGATCTCCACGACCTCGCCGGATGCTGTCACGAGCCGCGCCGCGCGCAGGGACGCGGACATGTTCTGCAAGGCGATGCCCGACCCGTGCGTCGCTGTCGACACGGCGCCCGCGATCTGCTGGGAATCGATGTCGCCCTGATTGCGCAGGGCGAGGCCGTGCTCCCAGAGGGGGTCGCCGAGCGCGGCGATCGTCGTCCCCGGGTACACGGTCACGGTCTCGGCCTGGGCATCGATCCCGACGATGCCCGCGAGACGGGACATGTCGAGCAGCGTCCCGTCGGTGGTGCAGATCGGACTGAAACTGTGTCCGGAGGCGGCCGCCCGCAGGGAGCGCCCCGCCGACGCCGCCGAGCGCACCGCGCTCTGCACCTCGGCCTCCGTCTCGGGACTCACGATCTCCGCGGGCCTGCAGCTCTGGTTGCCCACCCAGTTCGTCCACGCTGGCGTCACGTCGTCCTCCTCGTCGATCACGGATGCGCTCACACCAGGTGCGGAGCGAGAAGCTCGTCGTACGTCTGCCGGCGCACGACGACGCGCGCCTCTCCCCCATCGCAGAACACGACGGCCGGCCGGAGCGCGCCGTTGTAGTTGTTGGCGAACGTGAACGAATAGGCCCCGGCTGCGGGAACGGCCAGCAGATCACCCGGCTGCGTCTCGGGGAGTGCGGCGCCGCCGACGAGCAGATCACCGGATTCGCACTGCCGTCCGACCACGTCCACCACGGCCGTGCACGGATCGTGCATGCGCGTGGCGCTCGCGATCTCGTACGGCTGCTGCGTGAGCGCGGCATCCAGGAGATCGCTCATCCCCCCGTCCACCGCGACGAAGGTGCGCGCCGTGCGCTTCACGGTCGACACCCGATACACGAGCGTGACCGCGCGGCCCACCAGCGAACGGCCCGGCTCGATCACGAGCTCCGCATCCGCCGGCAGATGGCCCCGAGCGGCCTCGACGACGGCGGTGAGGTAGCTCTCGACCGACGGCACCGCGTCATCGAGCGTGTAGCGCACGCCCAGCCCGCCGCCGACGTCGTACTGATCGAAGCGGCCGACGGCCGACACCGCCTCCACCGCCTGAGCGAACGGCGCGGTCGCGAGCACCTGCGAGCCGATGTGCAGGTGCACGCCGGCGACGTCGAACGCCTCCGAGGCGCCCATCCGCTCGATCGCGGCGAGCGCCTGCGCGAACGGCAACCCGAATTTCGACGAGTCGCCGCCGGTGGATTGCGAGGCGTGCGTCTCTGGGGCCACCCCGGGGATGAGTCGCAGCAGCACGCGCTGCCGCACCGCCCCGAACCGCTCGATCCGGTCGATGTCGTCGACGTTGTCCACGACGATGGTGCCGACGCCGTTCTCCAGGGCGAGCCGCAGCTCGGCGTCCGTCTTCGCACTGCCGTGCAGGTAGATCGATGCCGGATCGACTCCGGCAGCGAGCGCCATCCGCAGCTCCCCGGCCCCGGCGACATCGACGCCGAGCCCCTCGTCCGCGAACAGGCGGTAGACGGCCACGACCGGCAGCGACTTCGAGGCGAAGAGCACGCGGGATCGCGGCCACCGCTCGCGGAGTCCCTCCACGAATCGACGGCCCTGCGCGCGCATTCCCGCCTCGTCCACGACGTAGAGCGGCGTGCCGAAGCGCTCGGCGAGCTCGTCCACAGCGCAGCCGCCGACGCTCAGCATCCCCGCGTCGTCGACCGCGGCGTTCTCGGGGAAGAGCGGCAGCAGCCGCTCTCCGGTCCCGACTGTCTCCACCACTTCGACTCCTTCGTAAATTTTGTACGAACCTCGCTCACTCTGCCATCCGCCGATCGGCGAGGCAAGAGCGGCTGCGACATCCGGGAGTAGACGCGACCGCCGCCCCGGTGTACCGTCGGAGCACGCTTCGTAAAGTTATTACGAAATGATTCCGGCGCAGGTCCCGAGAACTCGTCGGGCGCCCGCGCTGTCCGGCTGCAGAGGAGCACCCCGATGAGCTCAACGGAATCCGGCGACCGCGTCGGTCACGTCGAAGAGGCCGGCGTCGAGTTCCTCCCCGAGTCCGCTCGGGATTCGAGCCCGCGCAACCTGTTCGCCGTGTTCACCGGCGCCAACTTCGGATGGATCAGCGCCGTGTACGGCTGGGTCGCCATCCAGTTAGGCCTCGATTTCTGGAGCGCCGTCGCATCGACCGTGATCGGCACGCTGCTCGGAACGCTCCTCGTACTGCCGCTGACCCGCATCTCCCCGCGCACCGGCACCAACATGACGGTGTCGAGCGGCGCGTTCTTCGGCATCCGCGGGCGGCTCCTGGGTTCCGGGCTCTCCCTGCTCATCGCGATCGTGTTCGCGGCCATCACCGTGTGGACCAGCGGCGACGCCCTGGTCGCCACGGCGCATCGGATGTTCGGCCTGCCGCAGACCGACCTCGCCCGCGGCATCGCGTACGGCTTCGTCTCGGCGCTGATCGTCGTGGTGGCGCTGTACGGCCACGCGACCATCGTCGCGATGCAGAAGTGGATCGTCCCGATCGCCGGGATCGTGCTGATCCTCGGCTTCCTCGCCTTCAGCGGCACGTTCGATCCGACCTTCTCCACCGGCGAGTACAGCGTCGGCGGATTCTGGCAGACGTTCATCCTGTCCACGGTGCTCGCGACCGCCGGCCCGATCTCGTATGCACCGGTGATCGGCGACTACACGCGCCGCATCTCGATCCGGCGCCATTCCGACTCCGCGATCCGGTGGGCGCTCTTCGGCGGCATGACCATCGGCACCCTGCTCCCCGCGATCCTGGGCGCCTTCGCCGGCGCATCGATGACGGTCGACACCGGCGACTTCATGACCGACCTCGTCGGCTCGTCGCCGCTGTGGTACCTCGCGCCGATCCTGATCGTCTCCGTCATCGGCGGCTTCGGTCAGGGCGTGCTGTGCATCTACGCCACGGGCCTCGACCTCGAGACCTTCTTCCCGCGCCTTCGGCGGGTGCATACGACCGCACTCGCGGCGGCGGTCGCCGTCGCGCTCCTGTACCTCGGCGTCTTCGTCTTCGACGCGGTCGACGCGATCACCTCGGCGACCGTCATCCTGAACGCTGTCACCATGCCGTGGGTGGTCGTGCTCGTGATCGGCGCCGTCCGCACGCGGCTCTACGACCCGCACGATCTGCAGGCGTTCGCCCAGCGCCGGAGAGGCGGACGCTACTGGTTCACCGGCGGGTGGAACCTTCCCGCGCTCGTCGCCTGGTTCGCCGGATCGGTGTTCGGACTGCTGAGCGTGTACACGGACCTCTACGAAGGCCCCCTCGCGAACGTCCTCGGCGGCATCGACCCGAGTGCGCTCGGATCGGGACTGATCGCGGCGGCCGTCTACCTCGCGTTCGCGACGTTCGCCCCGACCGCGATCGACGGGCCGCATCACGCGGGGACGGATGCCGCGGGCGCGGGCTTCGACGAGTCCCGCACGTCGACCCCCGCACCCCGCCCCTGATCCCGCATATACTCTTCGTAAACAAATTACGAAACTCGCCCGAGAGGCACCGCATGCTCCGCACCATCCCGTCGTCCACGCCGACGCGGCTCTTCATCGACGGCGCCTTCGCCGATGCGCACGACGGCACGACGTTCGAGACCTTCGCCCCCTCGACCGGGGAACTGCTCGCCGAGGTCGCCTCGGGGGGCGCGGCCGACATCGACCGCGCCGTCGCCGCCGCGCGCAGCGCCTTCGACCGCGGCGAGTGGAGCCGGGCAGCGCCGTCGGAGCGCAAGGACGTGCTGCTCGCGGTCGCCGACGCCCTCGAGGCGCACTCCGAGGAACTCGCCCTCCTCGACGCCGTCGAAGCCGGCAAGCCCATCGCGGACTGCGAGGACGGCGACCTGCCCGACACCATCGCGACGTTCCGGTGGTTCGCGGAGGCCGCAGACAAGGTCTTCGGCAAGGTCGCACCGGGCGGCGCCGACCACCTCGCGCTCATCGTGCGCGAGCCGATCGGCGTGGTCGGCACGGTGGTGCCATGGAACTTCCCGCTCGCCACCCTCGCGATGAAGCTCGCACCGGCGCTGGCCGCCGGCAACTCCGTCGTCGTGAAGCCGTCCGAGCTCGCCAGCCTCAGCGCGCTGCGGCTGGCCGAGCTCGCCGCGGAGGCGGGGCTGCCCGACGGCGTGCTCAACGTGGTCCCGGGTACCGGTGCCGTCGCGGGCCGCGCCCTCGGCCTCCACCCCGAGGTCGACATCATCTCGTTCACCGGCTCGACGCGCGTGGGGCGCGAGTTCCTGCGGTATGCCGCCGAGAGCAACCTCAAGCAGATCGTGCTGGAGCTCGGCGGCAAGAGTCCGCAGATCGTCACCCGCAGCGTCCGCGACGAGCTGCCCGAGGTCGCGAAGGACCTCGCGGACGCCGCCTTCTGGAACGCCGGCCAGAACTGCACCGCCGGGTCGCGGATCCTCGTGGACAACAGCATCAAGGCCGACCTCCTGAGGGAGCTCGTCGCCGTCACCGAGGGCATCGTCGTCGGCGACCCTCTCGATCATGACACCGCAGTGGGGCCGGTGATCCACGAACACGCACTCGAGAGCATCCTCGGTGCCGTCGACCGCGCACGGGAAGGCGGCGCAGAGATCGTCGCAGGCGGGACCCGCACTCTCGAGAGCTCCGGCGGCAGCTTCGTCGCGCCGACCATCGTGAGCGGCGTCACGAACCGCGATCCGATCTCCCGCACCGAGCTGTTCGGCCCGGTCGTCGTCGTGATCGGCTTCGACGACGAGGACGAGGCGCTGGCCCTGGCGAATGACACCGACTACGGGCTCGCCGCCACCGTCTGGTCACGCGACATCGACCAGGCCCTGCGGCTCGCCCGCGGCGTCCGCGCCGGCACGGTGGCCGTCAACGGCTACGCCGAGGGCGACGTGACGACCCCGTTCGGCGGCTGGAAGTCGTCCGGCTTCGGGGGTCGGGACAACGGCATCGAGGCCTTCGACCAGTACACCGAGCTCAAGACGATCTGGATCACCGCCGCGGGCTGAGGTCGTCCGACCCCGCGGCGCGACGGGATCGCCGTCAGCCCGCGGGGTCGAACCCGGGGATCGCAGCCAGCAGCTGGCGGGTGTAGGGCTCCTGCGGATCGGTGAAGAGCGCCTCGGTGTCGGCCACCTCCACAACCTGTCCGGCGTTCATCACGGCGGCACGGTCGCAGAGCGCGCGCACGACCGCGAGGTCATGCGAGATGAACACGAGAGTCAGGCCGAGGTCGTCGCGCAGATCGGCGAGCAGGTTGATCACCTTCGCCTGCGCCGACACGTCCAGCGCCGACACGGCCTCGTCCGCGACGAGGATCTTCGGCTCCACGGCGAGCGCCCGTGCGATCGCGACGCGCTGCCGCTGGCCGCCGGACAGGTTGCCGGGCAGGGCGCTCAGCACGCTGTCGGGCAGTCCCACCATCTCCATGAGCTCGCGCAGTCGGGCGTCCATGCTCGACGAGGTCGCCAGACGGTGATGAGTGATGAGCTCGCTCAGCATCGACCGCACACGGCGACGGGGGTTCAGCGACGACGCCGGGTCCTGGAACACCATCTGGATATGCCGTCGCAGGGCCGGTGGGCGCCGCGCGGGCGCGGGCACATCGTCGAAGAGCATCTCCCCCGCAGCGAGAGGGGCGAGGCCGAGCATCACGTTGGCGGTCGTCGACTTCCCGCATCCCGATTCCCCCACCAGGCCGAACGACTCCCCCGACCGCACCTGCAGCGAGATGCCGTCGAGCGCTCGGCGCAGCTGCGGCTTCGTGCCCGGGGCGCCGTGCACCGGATACTCCACGACGACATCGCGCAGGGTGACGGCGCTCATGAGGCCAGCGGTTCGGTCATGTGCATCTCCTGCAGTTCGTGATCGCGCAGACAGGCGCTCGTGCGTTCCGGGGCGACAGGCACGAGAGCGGGCTGCGCGATGCGGCACTCATCGATGGCGTACGCGCAACGCGGCGCGAAGCGGCATCCGCTCGGCCACTGCCCCGCCGTCGGAGGGGAGCCGGGGATGGTCGCGAGCCGCCCGGACTTGCGGTCGGCGCTCGGCATCGACGCCACCAGGGCCCGCGTGTACGGGTGCCGAGGAGCGGAGATGAGTGCCGCCGTCGGGCCCTCTTCCACGATCGTGCCGGCGTACATGACGGCCGTCCGATCCGCGATGCGGGAGATCACCCCGAGGTCGTGGCTCACGAAGACGACGGCGAGTCCGCGCTCGCGGCGCAGGCGCTCGAGCAGCGTGAGGATCTGATCCTGGATGGTCGCGTCGAGCGCGGTCGTCGGCTCGTCGCAGAGCAGCAGGCGAGGCTCGACCGACAGCGCCATCGCAATCATGACGCGTTGGCGGAGACCGCCGGAGAGCTCGTGCGGCCAGGCGCGAAGGCGCTGCTGCGGATCGGGGATGCCGACCTCCTCGAGCAGTCGCAGGGCCGTGCGGCGCGCCTCGGCGCGGGACTGCCCGTGCGCCCTGGCGCCGGCGGCCACGAGGTCGCCGATGCGCATCGTCGGGTTGAGAGAGCTCATCGGCTCCTGGAAGATCATCGAGACCCCGTTGCCCCGCAGATCCTTCGGATGCCGTTCGGCGAGCACCCCCGCGTCGTCGGCGAGACGGATCGCCCCGGCGGTCTGCCGGATCGATGGCGGGAGCAGGCTGAGGACAGACCGCAGGGTCAGGCTCTTGCCGGAGCCCGATTCGCCCACCAGACCCAGGCATTCGCCGGGAGCGACCGACAGGGAGACGCCGTCGACGAGCGTGGTCTCACCGTCGCGGCCGGCGGCCACGCGGAGTCCGTCGACCTGGAGGAGCAGGGAGTCGGTGGTCATTTCGATTTGATCCGATCGTCCAGGCCGTCGCCGAGGAGGGCGAGACCGACGGCGAGGGTGGCGATCGCGGCTCCGGGTGCGGCGATCAGCCACCAGTTGGTGCTGATGAAGCTGCGGCCCGAGCTGATCATCGCTCCCCATTCGGCGGTGTCGAGCGGGATGCCGACGCCGAGGAAGGCGAGCGTCGACACGGCGACGATCGCGAGGCCGATGTCGACGAACATGTAGACGAAGCTCTGATTGATGGCGTTCGGCAACACATGTCCCGTGATCACGCGAAGCTTCGGCAGCCCGCCCGTCTCGGCCGCACGCACGTAGTCGAGCAACCGCACGCGGCGGATCTCCGAGCGCAGCAGCCGCGCGTAGACGACCCACGAGATCACCGCGAAGCCGATCACGATCGGCAGCTCACCCGGACCGAGGAAGAGGAATCCGGTGCCGGGGCCGACCAGGCCGACCAGCGCCAGGAAGAAGATGAACAGCGGGAACGAGACGATGATGTCCGACAGGCGCATGATGCCGTTGTCGACGTGGCGGTTGCTGAAGCCCGCGATGATCCCGATGATCGAGCCGATCACGGCGGGGATGATCGTTCCGAGGATGCCGACGCGCAGGTCGACGCGCGTCGCGAAGACGAGGCGGGTCCAGACGTCGCGGCCGAGGCTGTCGGTGCCGAGCCAGTGCTCCGCCGAGGGGAACGCCAGACGGTTCGTGAGGTCCTGCACCTGCGGATCCCCGTGGGTGATCCACGGGGCGAAGATCGCGGCGAGCACGAACGCGCCGACGATGACGCCGCCGACGACGAGCTTGCCGCTGCCTCGGCGCCACCGGCGGCGTGCCTTCTCCGATCCGGCGACGGGGACGGAGGAGGTGAGAGCGAGATCGATCACGAGCGTGCCCCTCTGGGGTCGAGGAGGCCGGAGAGGATCTCGCCGGCGAAGTTGGCGACCACGACGCCGACCGCGAAGACCAGGGTGATCCCCTGGACCACGAACACGTCCTGTGTGGCGCTGGCCCGGACCAGCGAGCTTCCGAGCCCGGAGATGTTGAAGGTCGCCTCGAGGATCACCACCCCGAAGAAGAGGTACCCGACGTTGAGGGCGAGAAGGGTGACCACGGGGCCCGCCGCGTTCCGGAGGACATGGCGGCCGTAGAAGGACGCACCCCGGATGCCGAGCGACCGCGCGACCGAGATGTACTCCGAGTCGAGGACGTCGACGAGGCTGGACCGCAGGCTGCGGGCGAGCACCGGGGTGAGCGCGGTCGCGCCGGCGACCGCCGGGAGGACCAGCGAGAGCAGCAGCGCCTGCGGCGTCGTGCCCAGCCCTGCGACGGGGAACCACCCCGTGGGGATGGCGACGAACCGCAGCAGGAGGAATCCGACCCAGAACGTCGGAAGGAAGAGGCTGAGCAGGAGGATCAGCCGCAGCGCGTGGTCGAACCCGGTGTCGCGCTTGAGGGCGGCCGCCACCGCGATGACGACGGCGGCGACCAGCGAGAGCACGAGCACGCTGACCACCAGCAGGAGCGTCGAGGAGATCCCCTGCCCGATGATGTCGGTGACCGGGCGGCCGTCGACGGAGGTGCCGAGATCGCCGCGCAGGACGCGCCCGAGGTAGTCGAAGTACTGGATGATCGCGGGGCGGTCGAGACCGAGCTCGTGACGGAGAGCCGCGACCGCCTCCTCCGACGCACGCGGCCCGAGCCGCAGTCGCGCGGCGTCGCCGGGCGCGACCTGCGTGAGGATGAAGACCGCGAGCGTCACGGCCAGCAGCACGAGCAGCAGCTGACCGAGGCGCGCACCCGCGAGGCGGAGGTATCGCATGATCTCCCTTTCATGTCGGCGGCGACTGCCGGAACCCGCGGTCGGGACCGCCGGTGGGGGGTCCGCCGGTTCGGACGACCGGCGGACCCTCGGACTCACTCGAGCGTGACGTTCTTCACCGACCACGAGCGGTAGTGGTTCGGCGTGAAGCCCTTCACGTGCGAGGACACGGCGTAGATCGCGTCGGGCACCGCGAGCGGCACCACCGGGGTGTTCGCGAACGCCCAGTCCTCGAAGATCGCGGTCGCCGCCTCGGTCTCGGTGTCGTCCTTCGACGAGGTCAGGGCGTCGAGGGCGGTGTTCGCGGCGGCCGGGTCGCTCTGGGTGAAGAGCACGCCGGTGACGGCGAGGAAGCCGAGCGGATCGACCGCGCTCGGGGCGAGCGCGTTGTAGGTCAGGACGCCCATCTGGAAGTCCCCGGCGCCGAGCTTCTCGACGTAGGACGACAGGGCCATGGGCTCGACCGTCACCGTGATCCCCGCTTCGGCGAGCATCGGCACGAGCGCCTGCGCGGCGAGCTGGTCCGCGCCGGCACCGCTCTTCACGTAGAGGGTGATGTCGCTGCCGTCGTAGGACGACTCCTCGACGAGGCGCTTGGCCTCGTCGATGTCCCTCGACGCCCAGGCGCAGGTCGCGCAGGGGGCGACCCCGGGAATGGTCTGCGGGAGCACGGTGTCGGCCTGTGTGGCGAGGTCCGCGTAGCCGCCGACCAGCAGGTCGTCGTAGTTGATCGCGAGCGCGACCGCCTTGCGGAAATTCGGGTCGTCGAACGGGGCGACGGCCGTCTGGAACATCAGCGTGGAGACCCCGGAGGACTCCGTGGACTGCAGGAGCGCCTGATCGAACTGGCTCGCGGAGCTGAGCTCGACCTGGTTGACCACGTCGATCTCACCGCTCTGGAATTGGAGGAGCTGCTGCGCACCGTCCTCGACGACGGAGTACTTCACGGTCGCGGGACGGTCCTCGTGCGTCGTGTAGTGCGGGTTGCTGGTGAGCACGATGGACTCGCCGACCTCTTCGCTCTCGATGGCGTAGGCGCCCGTCGAGATCGGCTTCTTCCAGAACTCCTCAGGATCCGTGCCGCCGAGGTCGGCGGGCACGATCGCCGCGTTGGTGGTCGCGAGGATGCCGAGCAGCGAATGGTCAGGACGGTTCAGAGCGAACACGACCGTGTCCTCGTCCGGCGAGGTGACCGCGTCGATCGATGCGAAGTAGCTCCCGTAGAGGGCTCCGGCGGCCCACAGCCCTTCGGAGTAGATGACGTCTTCCGGAGTGACGTCGGCGCCGTCGCTGAACTTCGCCTCGGGGTCGAGGTGGAACGTGATCGTGAGCGCCGCGTCGTCGAACTCGTACTCGGTGGCGACGCCCGGCTCGAGTTCGGACCCGTCGGGCGAGGTGTCCAGCAGTGCCCCGAAGACCTGCGGGAACACGGAGAAGCTCGCCGAGGCGAGTGCCTCCTGCGGGTTCCACGAGTCGATGGCATCGCTGAGGGCGATGTCCAGCGTGTCGTCCGGCGCGGCCGTACCGGACGGTGACGCGCATCCGGCGAGGAGGGCTGCCCCGGTCACGATCGACGTGAGGGCGGCGATTCTGGCGATCTTCATTTCTGACCTCGGTTCTGCATCGGGGGAACTCGAAGAGGGAAGACGACGTTGACTTCACTCCATGATTTTCAAGTTCGTAATTAAATTACTAACTGACGCTACGCCTGTCCACCGCGTCGTGGGTATCGATCATGTTACGAATGCCTCGGAGAGGGGCTCACGGGGCGTGAACGGCGACGAGGAGGGCGGCGATCCGCTCTGCCGCAGCCACGGTCGGCAGCGCCGGGGTCGCACGAGGGATGTCGGGGAAGATCGATGCGTCGGCGACGTGCAGCCCGTCGATCCCGAGCACCGCCGCTGCGCCGTCGACGACCGAGGACGGGTCGTCCGTGCGTCCCATCCGCAGCGTCCCCGCCGGATGCCAGTAATGCGTGTGGGACCGGCGCATCCAGTCGCGCAGCCCCTCCCCGGCGAGCTCGCGCGGATCGGTGCCGATCGGATCGCCGAGGTACTCGGCCAGCGGACCGGCGCACAGCTCGTCGGCGACCCAGCGGATGCCGAACTCGACACTGCCCAGATCCGCGCCCTCCCTGTCGCTGAAGAAGCGCGGATCCACAGCAGCGGTGATCGAGGGATCCGTCGAACGCAGCCGCACGCTCCCCCGCGACCGCGGGCGCAGCTGACTGACCGGCAGGATGACCCGCCAGCCCGACGCCTGCGCCTCGTCAGGCTCCACCCAGGGGTACACGTGCAGATCGAACGGGCCGTCCGCGAACGGTGACCGCAGTTTCGCCATCGCCTGCTCCTCGGGCACCCATTGCGTTCGGCCGAACTCGCGCGGCGCCTCGGCGAGCGCGGCGGTTCCCGCGAACTCCAGCTGCACGGTGGGGTGGTCGTGCAGGTTCCTGCCGACGGCAGGCAGATCGCGGACGACGGGGATGCCGAGCGCGCGCAGCTCCTCTGCAGGGCCGACGCCCGATCGCAGCAGCACCTCGGGAGAGCCGTAGGCACCGGCGCTCAGCACGATCAGGTCGGCGCGAGCGGTCCGGCGCTCCGCGCCGACGAAGTACTCCACGCCGTCCGCGCGCGCACCGGAGAAGGTGATCCGATCGACCAGGGCGTTCGCGCGAATCGTGAGGAGCGGGTCGTCGCGGACGGCGTCCAGATAGGCGCCGGCGGTGTTGATCCGCACGGTGCCGCGCGTGTTGACCGGCGCCACGCCCGCGCCGACACCTCCGTCGAGGTCGACGAGGTCGTCCCGGCGCGGAAGGCCCGCCGAGGTGCAGGCGCCGAGGAAGGCCGCATGGAACGGCTGGATCTCGGCCGCCGTGTACTCACGCAGGCGCATGCGTTCGGCGGCGCTCGCGAAGAACGGGCGCATCGAGCGGGCGCTCCAGCCGTCGCCGGCATCCTCGGCGAGCGCATCCCAGTCTCCCGACCAGCCGGCCGTCTGCGTGCAGCCGTTGTGGCTCGAGCATCCGCCGATGACGCGTGCACGATCGAAGAGCAGCGGCTGTCCTCCGGCCCCGGCGCCGGTGTAGCCCCAGTCGTGACTGGTCGGCAGGCTGGCCGCGTCGAGGAGATCGTCGGGCCAGCCACCATCATCGAGCGGTCCGTAGTCGGGGCCGGCCTCCAGCAGGAGCACCGAACGGCCGGACTCCACCAGGCGCGCGGCGATCACGGCACCGGCCGTGCCGCCGCCGATGACGATCGTGTCGGCCCGATCGGCGTCGGCGGCCTCAGCCATTCGCGTCGCCCGTCTCGGTGAAGGCGTGCACGATGCCGACGAAGGCGATCGCATGCGACGACCAGCCGCGGGCGTCGGTCTTCGCCGGGATGTCCGGATCGGTGCGCGAGCGCAGCAGGTAGCCGACCTCCAGCGCCTCCGTCGCCCAGATGAGGTCCTCCATCGTGTGGCCGTCGCGCAGACGCCGCCCCCCGTAGCGGAGCACGTTGCCGAGCAGATCCGAGAGCGCCGCGATGTACCGGCTGTTCGCCTCGCGCTGGGCGCCGCGCACGAGCTCGGCGGGCACCATCGCCCCCAGCCCCAGAGCGAGGAACATCTCCGGCGACTTGCGGCTGAGCGTGAAGTCGAGGTCGCCGACGCGGCGGAGGATCTCGTCGGCCGGTTCGCCATCAGAGACCATCTGGAAGGCGAGGGCTTCGATCTCGGAGGCCCCCGGGTTGGCGATCTGATCCATCAGATGTGCGAGCAGCTCGCGCTGGAACTCGGCCTGGTCTGCCCAGATCTGGTAGAAGGCGCCCGTGGTGAGCGGGCCGCCGCCCGCCGAGGCCTCGGCGCGGTTGACTTCGTCGAGGACGTCCTTGATGCGGATGTCGGCCAGCGCATTGTGCGCCTGCGGCGCGTCCTCCGACACTCGCTCGATGGCCACGCGTGCAGCGGCCTGGAGCAGGAGTGCGCGGGTCTCATCCCGCGGTCGGTGCCGGCGGCGCGGACGCTCGGCAGACTTCGGCTGTGCGCTGGCGCGGGACGGAGTGACGTCGGTGGACTCGACCATGTCGTCATGGTACTCGAAGATCGTCATTCGTAATCAATTTACGAAAAAGGAGGAAGATCGTCCCGATTGTGAGTATCGTCGGCGTCACGCGGTGCCATCTGCCCGCTGCCGTCCACCCCCGAAACAGGAGAACATCGTGGCCATCGACGCGGATGCGCTGTACAAGCAGCTGCATGCCCACCCGGAACTGTCCTTCGCCGAGCACGAGACCGCCGCCCTGCTCGCGGGACTCCTCGGCGAGCTCGGGTACGAGGTGATCACGGGGATCGCCGGCACCGGCCTCGTCGGAATACTCCGCAACGGCGACGGAGGGACCGTGCTGCTGCGCGCGGACATGGACGGCCTCCCGGTCCGCGAGGAGACCGGACTCCCCTGGGCGAGCGTCGACACGGCCGTCGACCACAACGGCGACCGCGTGCCGGTCATGCACGCCTGCGGCCACGACATCCACATGACCTGCCTGATCGCCGCAGCCGAAGAGCTGGCCGACACGCGCAACGAGTGGAGCGGCACGGTGATCGCCCTCTTCCAACCGGCCGAAGAGCGTGGCGGCGGCGCGGCGGCCATGGTGGCCGACGGTCTGTTCACCCGCATCCCGCATCCCGACATCGTGCTCGGACAGCATGTCTTCCAGCGCCCCGCGGGCGTGGTGGGCGCGCACAGCGGCGCCGCCTTCTCCGCCATCGACACGATGGAGGTCACGATGCACGGCCGGGGCGGACACGGCTCCCGGCCGGAGACGACCATCGACCCCGTCCTCATGGCGGCGTCGACCGTGGTGCGCCTCCAGGGAGTGGTCTCCCGCGAGGTGGCTGCGCAGAACGCGGCCGTCGTGACGGTGGGACACCTCAATGCCGGGACCAAGAACAACATCATCCCCGACGACGCACGACTGGGCGTCAGCGTGCGCAGCTTCGACGCCGCTGTGCGGACGCGCGTGCTCGACGCCGTCGAGCGCATCATCCGGGCGGAAGCGGTCGCCTCCGGGTCGCCCGCTCTCCCCGACATCGTCTACGGAGAGCAGTACCCGCTCACCTACAACGACCCCGAATCCACCGCGCGGGTCATGCAGGCCTTCGAGGCCGAGTTCGGCGACGAGCGGGTCTCCGACCCCACGCAGCACATCGGCAGCGAAGACGTCGGGGCCCTGGCGATCGCCGCCGGCGTGCCGCTGGTCTACTGGATCCTCGGCGGTGGAGACCCCGACGCGATCGCGGAGGCACGCGCCACCGGGACCTTCGCGGAACGGATCCCCTCCAATCACTCTCCGCGCTTCGCTCCGCTGCCGCAGCCGACGATCAGCGCGGGCACCCGTGCGCTCGTCGTGGCCGCGCGGATCTGGCTCGTGTGAAGCCGACTCGTGAACCCTCAGAGAGGAGCAGCGCGATGATCCCGCAGTCGCTCACGAACCGGCCGAGGCTGCAGGCGACGACGCCGCCCGACGACGACGTCTTCCGGATCGGATCCGGAGCCGGATTCGCCGGAGATCGACACGACGGGGCCGAGGTGCTCGCCCGGTTCGGCGACCTCGACGCCCTCGCCTTCGAGTGCCTCGCCGAGCGTACGATCGGCATCGCCCAGCATCGGCGATCGGTCGGGTCGGAGCCCGGGTGGGACACCCGCATCCTTCGCCGCCTCTCGGGAACCTTGCCGCATCTCTTGTCCCCCCAGGGCCGCTCCGACGCGCGACCCTCACCCGTCGTCACGACGAACGCCGGCGCCGCCGACCCGGCAGGCGCGGCGCGTGCGATCGTCGACCTCCTCGCGCGGGAGGACCTGCCCGCCGTGCCCGTCGCCGCCGTGACCGGTGACGACGTGCTCGACGCGCTCGATCTTCGGGAGTCCCGCATTCTCGGCTCGGACGACACCCTGTGGGACATCCGCGAGCGCATCGTGTCGGCCAACGCCTATCTCGGCGCGGGTCCGCTCGTCGACGGCCTGTCGCAGGGAGCCCGCATCATCGTGACCGGTCGGAGTTCGGATGCCGCGCTGTTCCTCGCGCCCCTCGCCCATCATCACGGGTGGGATCTGCATCCGGCATCCGTCGGCGAGGCGCGACTCGACATCGTCGCCGAGGGCACGCTCGTCGGGCACCTGCTCGAGTGCGCGGGACAGCTCACCGGCGGCTATTTCGCCGACGGCGTGCGCAAGCGCGTCGACGGACTGGCCCGCCTCGGCTTCCCCTTCGCGGATGTGCGCGCAGACGGCTCCGCCACCTACGGCAAGGTGCCCGGCACGGGCGGCGTGCTCGACCGCCGGACGGTGCTCGAGCAGCTCCTCTACGAGATCGACGACCCCTTCCGCTACCCGACGCCGGACGTCACCCTCGACCTCTCCGCCGTCGAGATCTCCGAGCTCGCGGACGACCGTGTGCTCGTCCGCGGCGGGCGTGCGAACGGCGTGCCCGAGCAGCTCAAGGTGAGCGTCGGCGTTCGAGACGGCCTCGTCGCGACCGCCGAGATCGGCTACGCGGGGTTCGGCTCCGGCATCCGCGGTGAGCTCGCGGCCGACATCATCCGCGAGAGATGGGCAGAGGTGCGGGGGCGCACATCCGAAGAGCTGTCGATCGCCGTCATCGGCGTCAACTCCTCTCGGCCGTGGTTCGCACCGGACCTCTCGGAACCGCCGGAGGTGCGCGTGCGCTTCTCGGTGCGCACCTGGGAGCGGCCGGTCGCCGAGGCCCTGTGCGAGGAGGTCGAGGCGCTCTACACCAACGGCCCGTACGGGGGCGGGGGCGTCACGACGCAGATCCGAGAAACGATCGGGATCGTCTCGACCCTCATCCCGCGCGACCTCGCCTCGCCGTCCGTCGAGGTGCTGTCATGACTCTCGAACAGCGGAAGGACGCCGGGGGGCACCTCGGCGCGATCGCCCACGCGAGGGCGGGAGACAAGGGCGACTCCTCGATCCTGCTGGTCGCGGCATACGAGCCCGATCACGCCGTCGCACTCGCCGAGATCCTGACGTCGACCACGATCGCCGCGCATTTCGGGACGACTCCCGAGAATGTGACGGTGACCTCCGCTCCGCTGCTCGGCGCCGTGTCGATCGTGGTGCGGCACGCCCTGGAGGGCGGAGTCACCCGGTCGCTGCGCGTGGACCCCCACGGCAAGACCCTCTCCGGTCACCTCCTCGATCTCCCGATCACCTGGGCGCCCTGATCGCGTCCGGTCTGGACGAGCATGCCGACCGTGTGTATCGTCCCCAGTAGTACTTCATAAGTAACTTACGAAAGGCGAACCGTGGCCAGCCCCGCTCTCGCGCATCACCCTGCCGCCGACGTCATCGCGGCGCTCGAGTTCGTGCACACCGCCGACCTCTCCCCCGACGGCACGCGCGTGGCCTGGGCGCACAGCCGCATCGACGGCGACGAGGAACCCATCGAACTGCGGCTCACGATCGTCGGCGAGAGCGATCATTCCGTGCTCGCCACCGGAGGCCGGAACACGCAACCCGAGTTCTCGCCCGACGGACGCACCGTCGCCTTCCTGCGCTCGATGCCCGGGCGCCCGACGCAGATCGCCCTCGTCGACGCGGCCGGCGGCTCCGTCCGAGAGGTGACGGCCATCCCGCAGGGCGTCGCATCTCGTCCGCGATGGAGCCCCGACGGCACGAGGATCGCCTTCACCGTCGGGCCGGAGCCGGTGGATCGACGCCTGCCTTTCCGCGTGACGCGGGCGATCGGATGGCTGGACGGCATCGGTCTCGTCGACGACGCCGTCACCGACGTGCACGTGCTCGAACTGGCCGACGAGACCGTCACACGGCTGACGCACGAGGATCGGATCTCGGGCTCACCCGAGTGGCACGCGGACTCCGCGAGCCTCAGCTTCACGAGCAGCGCCGGTCACGACGAATGGCACCACGAGGGCAGGATCAGCACCGTGGACCTCGCCGGCGGCATCCGCACCGATGCGGAGCTCCCGGATGTCTTCGCGCTGGCCGTCCATGGTGACGGGCTGGTCGTGACGTCTCGCGGCAGCGCCGTCAAGGACGACATCATCAACGGCCGGCTGCTCACGCTCGACTCCGCGGGGCGGACGACCGCGCGCTCCGGCGATCTGGACGTGCACGGCGACGTCATCCCCGACCTGCCGGTCCCGTTCACCGACCCCTCGCCCGTGATCCTGCTGCATGGTGACGACGCCCTCGTGCGCACGCACACCGGCGACCGGCATGAGCTGCACCGCGTCGCTCTGACCGGCGCACCCCACCAGAGCCTCGAGCTGGCCGCCGAAGGCTCGGTCTACGCCCTCGCGCTCCGCGGCGACGTGCTGCTGTACGCGGTCGGCGATCGACTCACGGCGCCCGACCTGCGCGTGCGCGATCTGGTCAGCGGCGAAGACACCGCGATCACCGACACGGCATCGCACAATCGCCGCATCCTGACGCCCCTGCGCGTCGAGCACCTGTGGGCGCACACCGCCGACGGACCGGACGTGCAGACGACCTTCCTCGCCCCGGCCGACAGCACGGGTCCGCTGCCGACCGTACTGCTCATCCACGGCGGGCCCGAAGCGGGATTCGGGGAAGCCCTGTTCCTCGACGCGCAACTCCTCTGCGAAGCGGGGCTCGGCGTGCTGCTGGTCAACCCGCGCGGCTCACGCGGCTACGGCAACGCGCACATCGCCGCGATCCGCGGGGACTGGGGCGGCATCGACGCCGACGACTTCCACGCCGCGCTCGATCTCGCGATCGCCCGCGGACTGGCGGACCCCGAACGACTCGGTGTCGCCGGGCTCTCCTACGGCGGCTACATGACGACGTGGCTCATCGGCCACTCCGACCGCTTCGCAGCAGCCGTCGCCGAGAACCCGGTCACCAACCTCGTGAGCTTCTACGGCACCAGCGACATCGGCCTGACGTTCGCGCCTCGCCAGCTCGGCGGCCCCATCGACACGGCGTTCGACCAGTTCGTGCGGAGCTCGCCGATCACGGCAGCGGAGGCCGTCACGACGCCGACACTCCTCATCGTCTCGGACGAGGACCACCGCTGCCCGCCCGAGCAGGCACTGCAGTTCTATCAGCGCCTGGTCTCGACCGGATGCGAGGCCGAACTGCTCATGCTCCCCGGCGCGTCGCACGCCGGCTCGGTCAACGAGGCGCCGGTGGTCCGCCGCGCGCAGAATGACGCGATGGCGGATTGGCTGAGTTCACGGCTGCTCGGGGATTGAGGCGGATGCGGTCCCCGCATCGAGCGGCACTCGCGCGTTCAGCACGACGAGTGCGATGACCCCCAGGGTGGCGATCACGGCGGGGATCCAGAACAGCTGAGGGATGCCGAGCCAGCTCGACCCCACGCTGCCGGCGAATCCTCCGACCGCCGCGTTGATCGCGTAGGCGCTGAGGAAGACGCTCGACGCCATCCCGACCCGCGTCGGAACCAGGCGCTGGGCCACCGTGATGCCGAGCACACCGAAGGTCGCGATCACGCCGGCCATCAGCAGCTGGCCGATGACGAGCGGCACGAGGTGCGGCACGACGAAACCCGCCGAGGCGTAGGAGACATGGGCCGCGACGGCCATCATCGCGCCGACGATCAGCACGCGGGCGAAGCCGAACCGGCTCGCCAGCTTCGCGGCGATCGGCATCAACAGCAGCTCCACGAGCGGCTGCAGGCCGATGACGGCGCCGCGGACTCCGGCGTCGACGCGGAGATCCCCGTCCATGTAGAGGGGCAGATACGCGAGCTTCACGGTCTCGCCGCACATGATGAGCACGTAGATCCCGGTGAAGACGACCAGCGGCAGCATCGAACGCGGATGCGCCGCCCGCGCTGCGCTGTTCATCTGCGACGAGCGCGTCGGCGTCACATCGCGCACGACGGCATCCGTTCGCACCCCGATCAGCGGCACGAGCGAGAGCAGCACGCTGATCCCCGTCACGAGGAGGAGGGGCCGCAACCCGATCACGGCGCCGAGCACCGCACCCAGGACGGGACCGACGATCCACCCGAACGCCATGGCCATCCGGATCACGGCGACGACCTCGTTGTCGGCCGGGGTGGGCGACCGGTTCAGCTCGTCGCGCACCGCCGCCTGCAGCTGCGCGGCGCCGGCGCCGGCCGCGCTGAGGAGGATCGCGTTGATGGCGAACGGCATCCAGGCCTGCATCGCGACAGCCATCAGCACCCAGCCGGCGAAGCCGGCGAGCGCGGAGAGCCGGAAGACGAGCAGCCGGGAACCCGCACGGTCCGACAACGATCCGACCACGTATCCGACGATCGGCGCCGTCAGGTTGGTGAGGAAGTAGAGCCCCGCCTGCGCGTCGGTGAGGTGCAGCTCTCCGACGAGGAACAGGGTGATCTGGGGAATGGTGATCGAGATCCCGATGCCCGAGATCACCAGACTGATGAAGGCCCCGCGGAGAAGCCGCGAGCGCAGGATGTACCGCGAGGCGGAGACCGGCGGAGACACTCCGACGGGGAGGATCAGTCGATCTCGGGAACGTCGTCGGGCGACATCTCCAGAGGTCCCGCGGTCGGCGACTCGACGGCGCGGGTGAGATCCTTCAGCCGGACGACCAACTCATGATCCTCGAGCTCCGGACCCCGATCCCTCACATCCTTCGCGACGATCTGGCTCGCCGGGCCGATCAGGAACTTCGCCGTCAGGATCGATCCGTCCTCTTCGCGGACGGGGATCTCGATGATCTCCGCGCGCTCCTCCTGGCCCAATGCACGACCGTATGCCAGCAGGGCATCCGCGATCTCGTCGCCCGTCAGGAACTCTTCGCCGCCGTACATGATCAACTGCATGATGCTGTTCTACGGCATCGCCGGCGGATCCCCGCGCCCCTTGCCCGGACTTCGCTCTCCTGCTAGCCGTCTCATTCGCCGTCATGCGAGTAGCGTTGGCGCATGCCGGATCGTTCGCGGGACAAGCAGCGGGGCTCGGCGGCCGGGAGTCTCAGCCGCGAGCTGATCGTCGAGACCGCCCTCGGGCAGATCGACACCCTCGGCGCGCAGAGTCTGTCGATGCGCTCCCTGGCGCAGGAGCTCGGCGTGGAGGCGATGTCGCTGTACCGCTACGTCCACGGCAGGGAAGATCTCCTGGAGGGTGTCGTCGATCAGCTGATGAGCGATCTGACGGCCAGCTTCGATGTCGAGCTGACCGAGCATTGGCAGGGATTCCTCCAGACGGTCGCGCACCGTGTGCGGCAGATCGCGATCGATCACCCTCGCGCCTTCCCGCTGGTTGCGACACGGCACCCCGCCGCGCCCTGGCTGCGCCCGCCGCTGCGCAGCGTGGAGGTCGTCGAGCTGTTCCTCGACACCCTCATCGCTCGCGGCTTCTCCGACCAGCAGGCCGTCGACACGTATCGGTCGTTCAGCAGCTTCCTGCTCGGTCAGCTGCTGTTGGAGGCCGCCGTGCGAGGAGCGGAGATCAGCCCGCTCGACGAGCCTCTCGACGAGGGCGGCTCCGACGTGCCCGAAGGCGACGGCGAGACCGAGATCGATGACGACGCGCAGATCGTCCGGCTCCGTCCCCTGCTGAGCGAGGATCGCAGCGACGAGGAGTTCGAGGCCTCGCTCGAGAGCCTGCTCGACCGGCTGGGCGCCGAACTCTCCCGTTAGCCTTACACTGTAAGTTGTTTACGGTGTAAGTCTGGAATCGGGAGTCAACAGGCACGATGGGGCGATTCATCTATGAGGGCAATGTCAAGACCGATGTCGAAGACCGAGCCCTGACCCACCTTCAGCTCGTCATGACGGCGAAGCTCCGCCGCGGAGAGCCGTTCCCCTTCACCTGGCGCGAAGACCTCAGCGTCGGCGGCGGGCGCACCACCGTCTGGGTGCAGGCGCGGAGCTCGCTGGTGTTCAAGTACAGCGGCAGCCGCCAGCCCTCGATCAACCGCGAGTGGGTCGAAGCCCTCGCCTTCACCGCCAACTCGCCGAGCGGTCTCTACCTGGTGCCGGAGCCGACTGAGCAGAATCCCGGCGGTCGCATCGACGTTCCGACCTGAGCGGCGCCGCGGGGAGCGATCTCGATCTCCTGACTTGACCCTGTGCCGGGAACACGGTGTGCAGTCGTCTGCATGAGACGTCTCCCCGTATCCGGACCGGCAGCACCGCCCCTCTCGCGTCGCTCGCATCTGCGCCGAGCCGCGGCCCTCGCGACATCGGCCGCACTCGTGGCGGTGCTGGCAGCGTGCACCCCGCCGACTCCCTCGACGGAGGAGCCCTCGGCGGCGGAATCGCTCGACCGGTTCCACGCGCAGGAGCTCACCTGGGAGGACTGCGCCGACTATGCCGTGACCTCGCTGGACGAGCAGTACTTCCCTCTCGCGCCCGAGGCCGAATGCGCGCGGCTCGAGGTGCCGCTGGACTACTCCGAACCCGAGGGTGACACGGCATCCGTCGCGGTCGTGCGGATCGCCGCCCGCGGCGAATCGATGGGATCGCTGCTGTACAACCCTGGTGGCCCGGGCGGCCCGGGACTGCTCACCACCATGGCGGCATCCGTGACTTTGGCCGACAGCGCGATCACCGAGCGATTCGACCTGATCGGGTTCGACCCCCGCGGAGTCGGCGCGTCGGAGCCCGCTATCGACTGCTACTCCGACGACGGAACGACCGCGGGTGACGCCGTGTTCGAACGCCTCGGCACGATCGCCCCCGCACTCACCGCGGCCGACACGCAGGCGCTCGTCGACCGCTGCGCCGACGGCTCGGGCGGCATGAACGCGCTGGCGAACGTGGGCACCCGCACGACGGCGAACGACATGGACGTGCTCCGCGCGGTGCTCGGCGAGGAGCAGCTCAACTTCCTCGGCCAGAGCTACGGCTCACGGCTCGGGTCCGTCTACGCCGAGCAGTTCCCCGAGAACGTGCGGGCGATGATCCTGGACGGCGCGTTCGATCCCACGCTCGAGCAGCAGGACCGGCTCGTCGCCTCCTACGCCGGGTTCCAGGCGACGTTCGACACGATGGCGGCGTCGTGCGCGACACAGCCCGACTGCCCGCTGGGCACCGACCCCGCCGCCTGGACCTCGACGTTCCACGACATCATCCGTCCGCTCGCCGACGCCCCGGTGCCGGCGTTGGGCGAGGAGCTGACCTTCGAGGTCGCGCTCAGCGGCGTCATGGGCGGCCTGTACTCGCCCGACGCCTGGCCGCGCATCATCGCCGGACTGCACGAGGTGCAGGCGGGCCGCGGCGACGAGCTGCTCGAACTCGCGTACGGCATCGGCGGACTGGAGGTCGACGGCGATGCGTCCGACGGCACCGCCGAGGCTCTCATGGCCATCAACTGCGTCGACGAGAGCGTGCTCTCCCCCGACGACCTCGCGCAGCTGCGGGCCGACACCTACGCCCGCGCCCCGTTCATGGATCCCGGCACCGACGTGACCGAGGCGGCTCGCGACAAGTGCGCCGACTGGCCGCGCACCGGCGAGCTGGGCGTGCCGTACGCGACCGACGTCGAGGGGCTCCCGGCGACGCTCGTGGTGTCGATCACGGGCGATCCGACCACACCGCATGCCGGCGGTATCCGCCTCGCCGAGTCGCTCGGCAGCACCCTGCTGACCGTCGAGGGCGAGGGGCACACCGTCGTCTCGTCGGGGGCGAGCCCGTGCGTCGACGAGATCGCCGCGGCCTATCTCATCGACCTCGAGCTGCCCGAGGGAGAGCTGTCGTGCACGCTCTGACCTCCTCCTCCACCATCCGTTCCACCTCCGAAGGAGAATCCCGATGATCACCTCTCTCAGCCGCCCCGACGGCCTGCTCCAGCAGACCGACTACGCGCCCGTCGCCACGACGAGCGGCTCTCGTCTGCTGCTGCTCGCGGGCCAGCTCGCCGTGACGCCCGCGGGCGAGACGACCGACGCCGACCTCGCAGGGCAGGTGCACGCCGCGCTCCGCAACGTCGCGACGGCCGTGACCGGAGCCGGAGGGAAGGTCGAGGACATCGCGCGACTGACCTTCTACGTCGCCGGCTGGCAGACCGACCTGGCGGACGCTCTCTGGGAGGGGACCGCTCGCGCGCAGGCATCCGACGGCTTCCCCTCTCCCCTGCCCCCGGTCACCGTCATCGGCGTGCAGACCCTGTGGCGTCCGGATCTGCTCGTCGAGATCGAGGCCATCGCGGCACTCGACTGAGCGGCCGCCGGATCGGCGACGGTCGAGTGCACGGTGTCGAAAGCTGATCACGTCGAAAGCTGATCACGTCGCGCGCCGCTGGCCCTGCGCCGCAGAACGGGAGAAGCTAGGACGATGACACCAGCATCACCCGAGACTCGCGCGCTGACCCGGCCCGACGGCTCGCCGATCCGCGCCCTCGTCGTCGACGACGAGGCGAACCTCAGCGATCTCCTGCGCATGGCGCTGACCAATGAGGGATGGGACGCGCGCACCGCCTCCAACGGGCAGGAAGCGCTGAACCTCGTCCGCGAGTTCGCACCCGATCTGCTGGTGCTCGACATCATGATGCCCGGGCTCGACGGCATGGAGGTGCTGAAGCGGGTGCGCGCCGGCGGCAACGACGTGCCGGTGCTCTTCCTCACCGCGAAGGATGCCGTGGAGGACAGGATCGCCGGCATCACGGCCGGTGGCGACGACTACCTCACCAAGCCCTTCAATCTCGAAGAGGTCATCGTGCGACTGCGAGGGATGGCGCGGCGTCATGTGGCCGTGGCCGCCGAGAGCGATCCGCGCCTGCAGGTCGGAGATCTCACCCTCGACGAGGAGACCTACGAGGTGGAGCGCGCCGGCGAACCGATCAAGCTGACGGCGAAGGAGTTCGAGCTGCTTCGCTACCTGATGCAGAACCCCCGACGAGTGCTCAGCAGGGCGCAGATCCTCGATCACGTGTGGAGCTACGACTTCGGCGGCACGTCGAGCGTCGTCGAGATCTACATCTCGTACCTGCGCAAGAAGATCGACACCGTCGGCGAACCGCTCATCCACACCGTGCGGGGAGTGGGCTACACGATCAAGCCCGCTCGATGAGCGTCCGCCGCTGGACGCTGCGCCGCAAGCTCGTCGTCGCGGTCGCCGCGCTCGTCGCCGCCGGACTCGTGGTGACGAGCCTCGCCACGATCCTGTCGCTGCGGTCGTTCGTCTATGAGCGACTCGATCGCCAGGTGCTGGAGGGGCTCGACTTCGCCACCGGCCCCGGAGGAGGAGGCGGCGGCGGACCCCAGGGAGACCCCGAGGACCAGGGCGGGAGCGATTCCGGCTCGGGCCCTTCCCCTCGCGTCGGCACCCTCCAGGTGGTCCTCGATGCGGACGGGCAGGTCTCGAGTTCACTGTTCGTCGCGGCCGACGGGACGGAGATCGCCCTCACGGATGCACAGGCCGAGGTGTTCGAGACGACCTCGTTCCCGTCGCGCGTTCCCGTGACGGTCGAACTCGGCGGAGAGCTCGGCAGCTTCCGCGTGGCCGCGCAGGAAGACGGCGACACGACGGTGGTGGCCGGAAACTCCCTGGCCGACGTCACCGCCACGACCGGTGCGCTGACGACGATCCTCGTGATCGTGGCGGGCCTGACCCTGCTTCTCGTGGTCGTCGCGCTCTCGCTGATCGTGCGACGGAACCTCCGTCCTCTCGATCGGGTGGCGACCGTCGCGCAGACCGTCGCCGGACGCCGCCTCGCCGACGGGGCGGTCGAGATCCCGGAGCGGGTGGATGACGGCGACACGGACGAGCACACCGAGGTGGGGCGGGTCGGCAGCTCGCTGAACACCCTCCTCGGGCACATCGAGTCGGCTCTCGCGTCACGGCAGCACAGCGAGGAGCAGCTGCAGCGCTTCATCGCGGACGCCAGTCACGAGCTGCGCACACCGCTCGCCTCCATCCGCGGGTACGCCCAGCTCTCCCTCGGCGAGGACGCGCCGATGACCCCGACGCAGCAGCGCTCGTTCGATCGGATCGCCGCAGAATCCGCGCGGATGTCGGCACTCGTCGACGACCTGCTGCTGCTGGCCCGCCTCGACGCCGGCCAGCCGATGCGGCGGGAGACCGTCGATCTCACTCTTCTCGCGATCGACGCCGTCAGCGACGCCCACGCCGCCGACGCGAGCCGCGAATGGCGCATCGATGTGCCCGAAGAGGTGATCACGGTCGCCGGAGACGAGAACCGCCTGCGTCAGGTCGTGGGCAATCTGCTGCGCAACGCCCGTGTCCACACGCCGCCCGGCACCGTCGTCACGACATCCCTCCGCGTCGACGGTGATGACGCCGTGCTCGAGGTGACCGACGACGGTCCCGGGATCGATCCGGAGGTGCGGGACCGTCTGTTCGAGAGGTTCGCCCGAGGCGACCAGGCACGCAGTCGCGAGGCGGGCAGCACGGGACTGGGCCTCTCGATCGCGCACGCCATCGTGGCCGCGCTTCGAGGTGACATCGCCGTGCAGAGCCGGCCGGGCGAGACGGTGTTCACGGTGCGCCTCCCGCGCTGAGGTCGCACGGCGCAGGTGCGCTTCCGCTCTCTTAGCGGGCTCTTAGGTCAGCGCAAAGATCGACCAAGACGGCGTCGGTATCCATGAGTCATGGACACACCCCGCACCCCCGACCCCGCCCCCGCCCCGTCTTCCGAGCGAAAGCAGAAGCGGCGCCGACTCCGCAACGGGATGATCGCCGGCGGGCTCGCCGTGCTCCTCAGCGCGGGAGGCACGGCCGCCTGGGCGGTCGACCGATTCCTCGTCGAGCATGTCGAGATCTCGGATGTCTCCGCGTACGAGGCGCAGAACACGTCCACCTCCGACGCCTCGAGCGCGGCGGACGACGACTCCTCCGCCGTCACGACCGACACGTCGTACACCGACGGCGACACCACGGTCACCGTCTCCCAGGTCACCACCGGATCCGGAGCCGACACCGTCACGTACTACGTCGCCGACGTCGTCGTCGCGGATGCCACCCAGCTGCGCTCGGCCTTCGCCAAGGACCAGTTCGGTGAGAACATCACCGAGCTCACCAGCGAGATCGCCGCCGACAACGACGCGGTCTTCGCCATCAACGGCGACTACTACGGGTTCCGCACGACCGGGATCGAGATCCGCAACGGCGTGGTCTACCGCGACGAGGGTGCGCGCGAAGGGCTCGCGTTCTACACCGACGGCCACGTCGAGGTCTATGACGAGACCTCGACGACCGCCGACGAGCTCGTCGCCGCCGGCGTGTGGAACACCCTCTCCTTCGGCCCCGCGATCGTCGAAGACGGCACAGTCGTCGACGGCATCGAAGACGTCGAGGTCGACACGAACGTCGGCAACCACTCCATCCAGGGCGAGCAGCCGCGCACGGCCGTCGGGATCATCGACGAGAACCACTACGTCTTCGTCGTGGTCGACGGACGCGATGAGGGTTACAGCCGCGGGGTGACGCTGACCGAGCTCGCCGACATCATGACCGGGCTGGGGGCCACGACGGCGTACAACCTCGACGGCGGGGGCTCCTCCACGATGTACTTCAACGGTGCCGTGATCAACCAGCCGTCCAACGGCGGCGAGCGCGGCACGAGCGACATCCTCTACGTGGCCGGATGAGATCATGATCGTCCTCATCCCCTCGTACGAACCCGGCGCGCATCTGGTGCCGCTCGTCCGCAGCGTGCGGAGCCTCTGCCCCGACACCCGGGTGATCGTCGTCGACGACGGCAGCGGTGCGGCGTATGCGGAGGCTTTCACCGGCGCAGAGCGGGCCGGCGCGACAGTGATCCGCCACGACGAGAACCGGGGCAAGGGCGCGGCCCTGAAGACCGGATTCGCGTTCATCGCCGACCGCCATCCCGACGACGACATCGTCACGGCGGATGCCGACGGCCAGCACACCCCGGTCGACATCCTGCGCATCGCAGACGGCCTGCGCGCGGATGCGGAGTCCGGCGCGGAGGCGCTGCTGCTCGGCGTGCGAGACCTGCGCGGCGACGTGCCGCTGCGCAGCCGCTTCGGCAACGCCGTGGCGCGCGGGCTGTTCCGTGTGGCGGCCGGGTGGCGCTCGACCGATACCCAGACAGGCCTGCGGGGCATTCCGTCGACGATGCGGGAATGGGCGAGGGAGGTGCCGGGCGAGCGGTTCGAGTACGAGATCGAGATGCTGCTGCGCGTGCGCAGATCGGGCCTCGAGGCACGCGAGATCCCGATCGAGACCGTGTACCTCGAAGAGAACGCCTCGAGTCACTTCCGGCCGGTCGCCGACTCCCTCCGGGTGATGCTCCCGCTGATCGCGTTCGCCGGATCCTCCCTGCTCGCCTTCTTCGCCGACACCGTCGCACTGCTGCTGCTCACCGCGGTGCTCCCCGTCGTCCTTCCCGCGGGAAGCGCCTCGCTGGTGCTGGCCGTCATCATCGCGCGGATCGTGAGCGCCTCGCTCAACTTCCTCGTCAACCGACGGTTCGTGTTCCGGGGCGAGAGCGCCCCCGATGCCCGGCGGCAGGCGCTGCGCTACGGGTTCCTCGCCGTGCTGCTGCTCGCCTCGAACATCATGTGGATGGAGGCGCTGACGGGGTTCGGTGTCGCGCTCGTCCCGGCCAAGATCCTGACCGAAGCGGTGCTCTTCCTCCTGAGCTACCAGCTGCAGAGGCAGTTCGTCTTCGGAGACTTCTCTGCGCCCAAGGAACGTCTTAGGAAGCGTTTAGGAATCTCGACTCCTATGGATGCAGACGCACCGCACCTCGAGAGGAATCCCCGATGAACGCCACACTGCTCCTGATGAGCGCCGACCTGATCGCCGCGATCATTCTGAGTCTCGCCATCTACTACCGCCGGCACCGCCGCCGCGACCTGGTGGTCGCCTTCCTGGGTGTGAACATCGGCGTCCTCGCGGTCACGACGGTGCTGGGCTCGGCAGAGGTCGCCGCGGGCCTCGGACTCGGCCTCTTCGGCGTGCTCTCGATCATCCGGCTGCGGTCGTCAGAGATCTCGCAGCGCGAGGTCGCGTACTACTTCGCCGCCCTCGCGATCGGCCTCGTCGCCGGCCTCCCCTCCGCCGATCCGTGGATCCCGATCGCCCTGATGGCGCTGATCCTCGCCGTGCTGTGGGCGGCGGACCACCCGGCGCTCCTGGGCCGGTCCCGCCACCAGACCGTCCACGTCGATCGGGCGATCGCCGACGAGGAGGAGCTCCGCGCCGAGCTGGAGAGCCGACTCGGTGCGACCGTCACGTCGCTGACCGTCCAGCACCTCGATCTCGTGGACGACACGACGCTCGTCGACGTGCGCTACCGCCTTCCCCGCGTCGCCTCCCCGACGCGCCCGGCACGCGCACCGCTGTCGGTCGGGGGCGTGCGATGACGACTCCCCTCGACTACGACCGGTTCGCGTCGATCAGCCTCGAGCAGCTCATCGAGGAGGCCGCCCTGCAGACGCGCGTCGATCGCAAGTACGTGCTTCCGCAGAGCGCCGCTGCCGGCGTCGTCGATGCGCTCGATTCCGGCATCCGCATCCTCGATACGGACGGGACCCGCGCCTTCCGCTACGAATCGGTCTACTTCGACACGCCCGACCTCCTGAGCTTCCGACTGGCCGCCCAGCCGCGCCGGCGCCGGTTCAAGATCCGCACCCGCACCTACGTGGAATCGCGAACCGCGTTCCTCGAGCTGAAGACCCGGGGAGCGCGGAGCGCGACGGTCAAGGACCGCGTCGGCTACCGCGTGACCGACCGAGGCATCCTCACCGATGAGGCGCGCGGGTACGCCGCGGAGGGCCTCGACGCCATCGGCATCGACGGCGAACGTGCCGACGATCTGCGGATGCGGCTCACGACGCGGTACCGCCGGGCCACCTTCATCGCTCCCGACGGCTCGGCACGCTCGACCATCGACACCGAGCTCGAATGGCGGGACGTGTCCGGCGGGACGCTCTCGACCCCGCGCCTCGCGATCATCGAGACGAAGTCGGGCTCCGCGGCATCCGATTTCGATCGTGCCCTGTGGCGCGCCGGGCACCGCCCGGTGAGCATCAGCAAATACGCGACCGGCCTGGCCGCGCTCCACCCCGAGCTGCCCCGCAACCGCTGGTCGCGGCTCCTGCGCGGGCCCTTCGCCGGAGCGACGCTCAGCCTGAACGACACCGACACCGACACTCGCACCACCGACCACACCCCCACAGAGGAGACACCATGCGCACACGCCGCCTGATCCTGCCCGCCATCCCGGTCGGGGTCGCCGCGATCGTCCTCGCCGGCTGCGCCGTGACCGCGACGCCCGCCGACACGACGAGCGACACCACCGCGACAGGAAGCGCCGCCTCGGCATCCACCGCCGTCAGCGCGGAGGCCATCCTGGCCGCGAACGAGAACGCCACCGTCGTCCGCGACGACGAGTGGTCGGATGCCGATGCGGTCGACATCGAGCTGACCGGAGACGGAGCGACCACGACGGCATCCGGAGTCTCGGTCGCCGGATCGACCGTGACGATCAGCGAGGCCGGGGTGTTTCGGCTCTCCGGTTCACTGGAGGGGTCGGTCGTCGTGTCGGCCGCCGACGACGCGCAGGTCGTGCTGATCCTCGACGGCGTCGACATCTCGAACGCCGACGGCCCGGCGGTGAACGTGGTCACCGCCGACGATGCGGCCGTCTTCCTCGCGGAGGGCAGCGACAACACGCTGTCGGATGCCTCGGCCTATGCGGAGGATGCCGATGCCAACGCCGCCCTGTACAGCTCGGCCGACCTCACCATCAGCGGCACCGGCACGCTGACCGTCGAGGGCAACGGCAACGACGGCATCACGAGCACCGATGACCTCGCGATCCTCTCCGGCACGATCTCCGTCCGTGCGGCGGACGACGCGTTGCGGGGCAAGGACTCGCTGTCGATCGAGGGCGGCACGCTCGCGCTCGATGCCGGCGGCGACGCGCTCAAGAGCGACAACGCCGAGGAGGAGGGTCGCGGGTACATCCTGATCGAAGGCGGCACCGTGGACGCCACGGCGGACGACGACGGGTTGGATGCCACGACCGACGTCGTGGTCACCGGCGGCACTCTCTCGGTCGCTGCCACGGGCGACGGCCTCCACGCCGACGCGTCCCTCGCCCTCGCCGGCGGCACCGTGGTCGTGACCGAGTCGAATGAGGCCGTGGAGGGCGTCGACATCTTCATCGAGGGCGGCGACATCGACCTGACGGCATCCGACGACGGCATCAACGCCGCCGGCGGGGCTGCGGCGGCCACAGGCGGCGGAATGGCCGACAGCGGCGAGACGCTCACGATCAGCGGCGGCACCCTCGTGGTCGACGCCGGCGGTGACGGCCTCGACTCCAACGGGTCGATGACCATCAGCGGCGGCACCATCACCGTGTTCGGTCCGACCGACAGCGGCAACGGCGCACTCGACACCAACGGCGCCTTCACCATCACCGGCGGCACACTGCTCGCGGTGGGCAGCTCAGGTATGGCCGAGTCGCCCGATGCGGATTCCGCCCAGGCCTGGGTCGCCGCCCTGGCGAGCGGCAGCGCCGGAGACGAGGTCGAGCTGGTCGACTCCTCGGGCACGACGGTGGCCTCGTTCACCGCCGAGAAGACGTTCCAGTCGGTGGTGTTCTCCTCCGCGGAGATCCTCGACGGCGCCGCGTACACCGTGACGGTCGACGGCGAGACCGCCGCGACAGCCACCGAGGGCACGGCGACCGAGGGCGGGATGGGCGCCCCCGGAGGCGGAACCGGCGGAGGCCCCGGCGGTGGGACAGGAGAAGGGCCGGGCGGCGGCCAGCGTCCCTGACTCCTGGAGATCGAGGACCCGCCGACGGTCGAGCATGCTCCCGCCGGCGGGTCCTCCACTCTGCGCGGCTGCGGCTACGGCTACGGCTACGGCTGCACGACGCGCACCCACGCCTGGTCGACGTCGTCCGCGTCGGTGAGGTTCACCTGCACCGGTCCGGCGTACGGCAGCTGGTAGGTGAACTCTCCGGCGGGAGGGTCGTCGCAGTCGAAGTCGCCGTCGGCGATCACGCGCTTCTCACCGTCGGCCGTCATCACCTCGAACCCGACGCCGTCGCCCTGGCACTGCCCCTCGATCGAGAACGGCCGGTCGGCGACGAGCACGGCGGGCCCGGCGATGATCTCTCCCGACGGGTCGTCTCCGTCGTACTTGAGCGTGATCGCGACCTGCACAGGATCGGTCGTGTCGGGGATGACGAAGTCTGCCGCGGTCGGTGTCGGTGACGGTGCGGCGGATGCCGACGGAGAAGGCGCGTCGGCCTCGGTGGGTTCGGGCGCGTTCGTGGCGGTGCATCCGGTGACGAAGCAGGCGAGTGCGATGGCAGCGGGAACGATGAGACGGGCACGATGGCGAACGTTCATGCCCCCACGCTAGGAAATCCGACGAGGGCGGGACCAGGGCCTTGCGGACGGCGGCAGACGTGCTACCCGCTCCTCACGTGCAGACCTGCTTACTCCGGTTCGGGGGTGTCCAGGACTTCGTCGACGAGCGAGATGCCGCCGGTCGAGTTCGCGGAGTGCATGAGCTCCTCGATCCACTTCACGTTCAGCGGCGGCGTCTCGGGCTCTTCGAACGTGAAGCGCAGCGGGATCGACGGATGCAGCCAGATCGTCGACCGCCCATCGGGCTCGTCCTCCGGATGGCGCCAGGAGAGGGTGAAGGCCTCATTCCGTCGCAGCTTCGTGGCGATGACCACTTTCAGGTGCGCGAGCGCGCGGTCCTCGATGTGAATCGGCGCGGTCGCACCGCCGTACATGATCGTTCCCATGAGAAGACGATAGCCGTCATCGCCGGGGACGCCCCGCGCTCTACCAGGCGTAAGCCTCGGGGGCCTGTCCGCCAGGACCGGGGAAGATCTCGTCGAGTCTGCGGAGATCGTCTTCGCTGAGCGTGATATCCAGGGCCGACACGGCCGATTCGAGTTGCTCGACCGTGCGCGGACCGATGATCGGTCCGGTCACGCCGCGCTGGTGGAGAAGCCAGGCGAGACCCAGCGAAGACGGGCTCCACCCGCGCTCCTTCGCGAAGAGCTCGTACGCGTCGACCTGGTCCTGGCGCTCGGCGCGCTGGGCTGCCACCCGCTCGGTGTTCGACCGCGCCTTGGCATCCGACGATCCGCCGCTCAACAGCCCGCCCGACAGCGGCGACCAGGGCAGGATGCCGAGACCGTAGTTCTGCGCTGCGGGAATGACCTCGAGTTCGATCGAGCGCTGGGCGAGGTTGTAGAGCGACTGCTCGCTCACGAGGCCGAGGAAGTTGCGCTGCTGCGCGATCTCGTTCGCCTGCGCGATGTTCCACGCCGCGAAATTCGAGCTGCCGGTGTAGATGACCTCGCCGCGGTTCACGAGCACCTCCATCGCCTGCCACAGCTCCGGCCAGGAGATGTGGCGGTCGATGTGATGGAACTGGTACAGGTCGATCCGGTCGGTCTGCAATCGGCGCAGCGACGCGATGGCCTCCCGACGCACCTGCCAGGCGGACGCACCGCGAGAGTTGACCACGTCGCCGTCCGAGGTCGGGGCGACCATCGGGGAATGCACCTTGGTCGCCAGCACGATGCCGTCGCGCGCGCCGGGACGAGCCGCGAACCACCGGCCGATGATCTCCTCGGTCGCACCTCGACCCGCCGACCCGCCATAGGCGTTCGCCGTGTCGAAGAAGTTCACGCCCAGTTCGAGCGCGCGGTCCATGATCGCGAACGCGTCTTCCTCAGTCGTGCGTTCACCGAAGTTCATCGTGCCCAGCACGATCCGTGAGACCGAGGTACCCGTGCGACCCAGCTGCGTGTAGTCCATGGTTCCGAGCCTATGGAGGATCGCGGCCACGCGCGCCCCCTGGACGCCCTCGGGCGCGAGTGCTACAGGCCGTGCTCTGAGAGGATGATCGGATGATCACCGTTCACCTGCGCTATGAGATCGACCCCGACAAGCTCGACGACTTCACCGAGTACGGACGCACGTGGATCCGGCTGGTCGCGAAGCACGGCGGTACCCACCACGGCTACTTCCTGCCCAGCGAAGGCGACAGCGACGAAGCATTCGCGCTGTTCACGTTCCCCTCGCTCGCGGAGTACGAGGTGTACCGGACCGCCTCGAAGACCGACCCCGAGTGCATCGAGGCGTTCGATTTCGCTCGCAGAACCCAGTGCATCCGCCGCTACGAGCGCCGTTTCCTCAGTCCGGTCTTCGACTGAGATGTGCACAAGGAGGTGACGTCTGATGTGCTCATCGTCCGACTTCCTTGCTCTCTTGTTCTGTGATGGACCTGCCCCGACGTCGAGGCAGGATGCTGCTGCGTGCCCCGGAAGGCTCAGCGCTTCTCCTGGGCGAGACTCTTGTTCTGGCTGCGCAGCATCGCGTCGAGCAGCCGGTCGGACACGATCCGAGGCATGAAGGTGAACATCGCGCCGTCGCGGCCGATCGTGTACCGGGTCTTCGGCCGCCGCGCGTTCACCGCCTTCGAGATGACTGCGGCGGCATGCTCAGGAGAGACACCGTCTCGCGCGAACCCCTCGGCCTGCGCGATGAACGCCCGGCTGAGCTCGGCGTAGCGTCGCCGCTGCTCGGGGGTCATGGTGTCGGTCACGCGCGCGGCCGCCGCGAGCCCGCTCTCGGTGAGGTTGGTGCTCACCGCTCCGGGAGTGATCTTCACGACGGCGACGCCGAACGGTTCGACCTCGCGACGCAGCGAGTCCGACACCGCCTCCATCGCGAACTTGGCGGCGGAGTACGCCCCGAAGTTCGCCATGGCGACCCGGCCGCCGACAGAGGTGACGTTCAGTACGCGACCGCGGGTGGAGAGGAGAGTGGGGAGCAGAGCGCGGATGAGTGCGATCTGGCCGAAGACGGAGACGTCGAACTGGAAGCGCCAGTCGTCGAGCGACAGCACCTCGACCGGCGCGTTGACCGCGACGCCCGCGTTGTTGACGAGGACACTCAGAGGGCGGCCGGCGGGGTCCTGAGCCACACGCTCGACGAGTGCGGCGATGTGCTCGTCGTTCGTGACGTCGAGAATGATCGGTTCGATCCGCGACGAGGCGATCCTGTCGCCATCAGACCGCTTGCGCACTCCCGCGAGCACGTGGAAGCCGTCGGCGGCGAGGCGCACCGCGGTCGCCCTGCCGATCCCGGTGGATGCGCCGGTGACGATGGCGAGCCGTTGAATTTGAGTTGACGTTGTCATATGCGTGACCATACGGCCATTCATCTGACACTGTCAACTCAATGGTCGGGTCCCCTGTCGTCCTCCCCGTCAGCCGAGCAGCGCGATCAGTCGGCGCACCAGTTGATCACCCGTCGTTCCCCACTTCGCCTCCCCCAGCTGCCTGCTTCTCTCCATCCCGGCGATACCGTGAGCGCTGGACATCAGGAGCGCTCCCGTGCTGCGCGCCTCCTCGTGGCCGACGACCTCGGCCACCACGGAGAGGAAGACATCCTGAGACTTCGAGGCCGCGGCGACGATGGACTCCGGGTCGCGCGACGGCGTGATGAACATGAGACCGTAGAGATGCGGGCGCGTGCGGGCGACCGTGAGGAAGACGAGCACCGCGCGGTACAGGCGCTCATCGGGCGTCGCATCCGCATCCGCCGTCACCCGCTCGAGCTCGGCGGTCATCTGCGTCCACCCGCGGATCGCGAGGGCAGCGAGCAGCTCCTCCTTGTCGGCGAAGTGACCGTAGGGAGCCCCTCTGGAGACGCCGGCCTTGGCGCCGACCGCCCGGAGCGTCACTGCATCGGGCCCACCTTCGTCCAGAAGTCCGGACGCGGCATCCAGCAGGGCGCGCCCTGTCGCGGCCGCGGATTCAGCCCGTGAGATCATCCCAGGATTCTATCTGACACCGTCAGATCGACCGTCGACCACCGCGAGGACGGCGTCACGGACCAGTTGACGCAGCCACCCGTGCGCCAGATCGGACGAGAAGCGCTTCGGCCACGCGAGAACGATGGGAACGGTCGGCAGATCGACCGGAAGAGCGAAGCCGCGCAGCGCCCCGTCAGCGATGAGGCGGCCGGCGATCGCGGACGGCACGGTGACGACGGCATCCGTGTCGCGGACGATCTCGAGGGCCCCGGCGGTCGACACCAGGGATGCGACGACACGACGTCGACGATGCGCCGCGGCGAGCGCGGTGTCGACGGAGTCCTCGAATCGACCCCGTCGCGACACGATGACGTGCGGCACCGACACGTATGCGTCGAGGTCGATATCGGCATCCAGCATCGGGTTGCCCCGGCGGGCGAGACCCACCAGCCGATCGTCGGCGACGTGATCGAAGGCGATGTCGCCGGGTCCGGATGCGGCGGACCCGATCTCAAGGTCGATGAGCCCGCGGGCCAGATCGGTCGTATCGAGCGGTACCTCGCCGAGGAAGCGGAAACGGATGCCGGGCGCGACGCTGCTGACGTGCTCGACGAGAGCAGGTGCCAGCGCCGAGGTGAGGGCGTCGTGGGAACGGATGGTGAAGGTGCGCTCGAGGTCGGCGATGTCGAGACGGGTTTCGGGCGCGAGGACCGCGCGCGCTCGGAGGACGAGGGAGCGCACCTCCTCGTGCATCTCCAGCGCACGGGGCGTTGGCCGCATCGTCCGCCCCGACCGCACGAGGATCGGATCGCCCGTGGCCTTGCGGATCCGCCCCAGCGTGCGACTGACCGCGGGCTCGGAGAGATGCAGTCGCTCGGCCGCCCCCGTCACACTCTGCTCGTCGAGCAGTGCGTCGAGCGTGGTGAGCAGGTTCAGATCCAGTTGCATGTGGGTAATTCTACCTATGCATGGATTGTCTTTGACGTTATTCCCGCACGGTCGTAGCTTCGGACGTGGCGGCGCATCACGTCGCACAGAGAAGAAGGGCAGAAAGATGATCGACGACGTTCCCGGAGGAGAGGATCGCGAGATCCTCGCGCGGATGGTCGAGGCGGTGGAGTCCGCCGGCAGCGTGCTGCTCCGGCGCTATTCTCCTGCCGCCCGCATCAGCGACGGAGAGTCTCTGCTGGCGGCCATCGACGCGAACGACGAGGCATCGACAACAGTCCTCCGCCCCGCTCTCGAGCACGCACGGCCGAGCGCCCGCTGGGATGACGATGAAGAGGGCACCGGCCCGCTCGGCGCCGGCGAATGGTGGGTCACGGATGCCGCGGAGGGCAACGTCAACCACATCCACGGCTCCTCGGGCTGGGCCGTGACCGCGACGCTCGTGCGCGACGACGTTCCTGTCCTCACCGCGGTGCACATCCCCCTCGCCGGCGAGACCTACACAGCCGCACAGGGCGGCGGCGCGTTCCTCGACGGGGCGCCGCTCAGCGTCTCGCAGAAGACGGACCTCGCGGCCGCCCTCGTCTCGACGGGGCAGGCGAAGCCCGGCGAGGACCCTCAGGTCCGCCGCCGTCTCAGCGCCTCGATCGACGCGCTGCTCGACCACGCACTCCTCGTGGCCGCCGCCGTCCCGGCGACCCTGCAGATCCTCCCCGTCGCCTCCGGGCACACCGATGCGTTCTGGCAGTACGGCCAGATCCGATCGGGCCTCGTCGCCGGAGCGCTGCTCGTCCGCGAAGCGGGAGGCGTCGTGCTCGACGCACGGGGTGCGGACTGGACGCTCGCCAGCGACGCATTCGTCGCGACGACACCTGCCCTCGCCACCGCGATGACCGCGGCACTCTCACTGATCCCCTGACCCCCGACCGAACACGAAAGAAGACACACATGAACACCATCAGCATCCTCGGCTCCGGACGCGTCGGAACCGCACTGGCCACCGCCCTCGCGCAGAACGGCGCCGCCGTCGTCATCGGAACCCGCGACCCGGAGCGCGTCCGCACCGAGTGGGCAGGGACCGACGTCGAGGCGACCGACATCCATGACGCGATCGATCGCTCCGACGTGATCATCAACGCCACCCCCGGCGACACCAGCCTCGAGCGCTTCACCGCGCTCGCAGACCAGCTGGCCGGCAAGATTCTCGTCGACGTCTCCAACGCGACGACGCGAGGCGACGACGGAATGCCGGGCGGACTCGTCTACCAGGGATCGAGCCTCGGCGAGCTCCTCCAGCGGGCGCTCCCCGACGTGGCCGTCGTCAAGACCTTGAACACGATGCTCTTCTCGGCGATGGGCTCGCCCGCCAGCCTGGGGTCCGCCCCGACAGTGTTCCTCTCCGCAGACGACATCGACGCCAAGGCACGTGTGCGCGAGCTCCTCGCCGCTCTCGGCTGGGACGAGACGTGGATCGTCGACCTCGGCGGCATCGAGACCGCGCGCGGCACCGAGGCGTTCGCGCTCCTGGTGCCCAGCCTGCTCGGCGCGCTGGGGTTCGCGCCGTTCGCGCTCTCGATCGCGCGCTGATCCGGCACCTGGCCGGAAGGGCGATGCGGTACCGTCCGGCGCCCGACTAATCAGCGCCGTCGCGGGGAAGCGGCCGATCGAGATGGATGCCCGGTGACGCGGGGGCCGTCTCGTCGTGCGGCGAATCGGCGTCCCGCGCCTTCTGCCCGGATCGCTCGGCGGCGCGGGCCGCGAGCACCCGGGCCTGAGCGATCTCGAGCGAGCCGATCATGGGAGGACCACGCCCTTGCCTCCGACGACGCCCGCCTCCATGTCGCGATGCGCCTGCACGATCTCGTCCATGGCGTAGACGCGCCCCACCGGTATCCGCGCGGCTCCGGCGGCTACCGCATCCAGGTAGTCCTGGAGCACCTGGGCTTCGAGGTCGGAGGCCTCACCCGAGTACGCCGTGAGGCGCACCCCGTTGGGGAGCCAGTCCATCGGGTAGAACTCCGGGATCGTCCAGTCATCCGAGAGCATCCCGGTGAAGCACACCGTGCCACCGGTGCGCACCGACCGGAGGGTGTCTCGCATCACGTTCACGCCGACGAGCTCGATGGCACCGTCGACCCCGCCGGGCACGAGTTCACGGGCGCGCGCGGCGACGTCACCGTCATCGATGATCACGTGGTCGACCCCGATCGACTCCAGCAGCGGGCGCGCCTCCTCGCGGCGCGTGGTCGAGACGACGGTGAGCCCGCGCAGCTTCGCCAGCACCGCGGCTGCGAGGCCGACGGATGAGGTGCCGCCGCGGATGAGTACGGACTGCCCGGCCTGCGCCTGCAGACCGACCTGGAGCGATCCGTTGGCCGTCTGCAACATCTCGGGAACCGCTCCGAGCTGCTCCCACGGCAGCTCGCTGCGGAACGGGATGACCTGCGCGGCCGGCACCACGACGTACTCGGCGTAGCCGCCGTCGAACTCCCTCCCCATGCCGCCCATCATCGTCATCACCTGCGTTCCGTGAGCGAACTCGCCTCCCGGCGCCTCCATCACGACGCCGGTGGCTTCGATGCCGGGGATGCGCGGGAAGCTGCCGCTGTACGCAGCCCCTCGGCGGAAGTGCAGCTCGGAGCGGTTCAACCCGAACGCCTTCACTCTGATCAGCACCTCGCCGCTCGCGGGCGTCGGTACGGTGACCTCGCGGATCTCGAGCGCCTCCGGACCGCCCGGATGCTCGACGACCACTGCCCGCATGGTGCCGCTCATGCCGCGGCCCCCTCTCCGGAAGAGGCGAGCCGCGCCTGAAGCGCACCCAGGACCGCCGTCGCTGCGGCGAGGTCGACGTCGCCGACCAGTCGCTCCAGAGAGCGGGCGAGAGCACCCTCCCCCTCGCTCCTCGCCCGCTCCCCGGTCTGTGTGAGCGTGATGAGCGACGAACGCCGGTCATCCGGATGCGGCTCCCGTGCCGCCAGTCCATCACGCTCGAGCCTGTCGACGAACTTGCTCGCGGCCCCGATCGTGATGCCGAGGTCACGGCTCAGCTCATTCACCCGTGCCGCGGGCGAGTGACGCACGATCACGCGGAGCGCCTGCAGCGTTCCGAGCCCCAGGCCGGTCTCACGCTGGAGCTCGCGCTCCGCGGTGTTCCAGAGGTCGGTCTCGTACCGGACGAGTGCGTCGAAGAAGTCCATATGAGTTGTAACCGGCATCCGGCAACTATATTCCTTGGAAGATAGTTCCTGCAGCGTGGTCTTCGACTGATCGCACGCCGGCCGACGGTCAGCGGCTCCCGGCGGCGAGCTCGTCGCGAAGGAGGCCGGCGCCGGCACTGAGCGCGCGCAGCTTCCCGCGCGCGACGCCCCGAGACAGCGGCGCGAGGCCGCAGTTCGTGCTGGGGATGAGCTTGTCGGCGTCGACGAAACGAAGCGCGTTCCGAAGAGTGTCCGCGACCTCCTCCGGAGTCTCGATGACGTCGCTCGCGACGTCGATGGCGCCCAGCATCACCTTCTTGCCCCGGATGAGCTCGATGAGATCCAGAGGGACGTGCGAGTGGTGGCTCTCCAGCGAGACGGTGTCGATGCTCGAACTCTGCAGCAGCGGGAACGACTTCTCGTACTGGCGCCACTCCGCCCCGAGGGTCGCCTTCCAGTCGGTGTTCGCCTTGATGCCGTAGCCGTAGCAGATGTGCACCACGGTCTCCGCGCGCAGCCCCTCGGCCGCCCGCTCCAGCACCGCCACCCCCCAGTCCTGCACGTCATCGAAGAAGACGTTGAAGGCCGGCTCGTCGAACTGGATGATGTCCACCCCCGCCGCCTCGAGCTCCCTCGCCTCCTCGTTGAGGATCGTCGCGAACTCCCAGGCGAGTTTCTCCCGGCTCTTGTAGTGGCGATCGTAGAGAGTGTCGATCATCGTCATCGGGCCGGGCAGTGCCCATTTGATCGGCTGATCGGTCTGCTGGCGGAGGAACTTCGCGTCTTCTACGAACACCGGCTTCTCGCGGCTCACAGCCCCGACGACCGTCGGCACGCTGGCGTCGTACCGGTCGCGGATCCGGACCGTCTCGCGCTGCTCGAAATCGACTCCGGAGAGATGCTCGATGAAGGTGGTGACAAAGTGCTGGCGCGACTGCTCGCCGTCGCTGATGATGTCGAGGCCCGCGTGACGCTGCTCCTCGACGGTGATGCGCAGCGCATCCTGGGTGCCCTCGACCAGGGCATCACCCTGCAGTTTCCACGGAGCCCAGAGGGTCTCGGGCGAAGCCAGCCAGGACGGTTTCGGCAGGCTGCCGACGATCGACGTGGGAAGAAGCGTGTTCATGATCGGCGATTCTCCGTGGGTCATCCGACGAGAACGAGGGAGTCGGCGGCCCACCGCTCGAGGAGGTCTCGGTGCGGCTTCATGAGATGCTCGTCCGCATACTTCCCCTGCTCGGCCGCGAGACGACTGCGCTCGTCGCGGTCGTACGCGATCTTCGTCACCGAGTAGTCCTGCTGGTCGAGAGTCGGCTGGTAGACGCTCGCGGCGGCCGAGTTCGCGTTGTAGATCTCCGGGCGGTAGATCTTCTGGAACGTCTCCATCGTGCTGATCGTGCCGATGAGCTGGAGATTCGTGTAGTCGCCGAGCAGATCCCCGCGGAAGTAGAAAGCCAGCGGCGCGACGCTGCCACGCGGCATGAAGTAGCGGACGGAGAGCCCCATCTTCCCGAAGTACGCGTCGGTCAACGAGGGATCCTTCTGCTCGTACTCGACACCGAGGATCGGGTGATGATTCTCGGTGCGACGGTAGGTCTTGCTCGTCGAGACGCTGATGCAGATCACCGGCGACACCGTGAAGCGCTGCTGGTACGTCTCCGACTCGAGGAAGTGCTGGAAGAGCTTGCCGTGCAGGTCGCCGAAGTCCGCAGGAACGGTGAACCTGCCTGCGGCCTCAGTGGCTGCCGGCAGCCGCACGCTGAAGTCGAAGTCGCGGACATAGGACGAGAAGTTGTTCCCGACGATCCCCTGACTGCGCTTTCCGGTGAGACGGTCGAGGATGCGGATGTCGAGAATCTCGAGCAGAGGGAACTCCTGGTCCTCACCCTCGGCGGCGAACTGCACCGCGACGGAGATGATCTCGAGTTCGAGGGTGTAGCGGTCTCGGTTCGGGTTGTCCCACTCCGCCAGATCGTTGAACCGCCGGTCGATCATCGTCAGCGCGTTGCGGAGGTTCTCCTGACGATGCTCACCTCGCGCCAGGTTGGCGAAGTTCGTGGTGATCCGGGAACTCTCGGAGGGTGAGTAGTCCTCGTCGAAGCGGGTCGTCGTGATGCGGAACGTGAAGTCGTGCGCCATGTCTCCATGGTGCGCTCCTCGACCTGTTATCGAGAAATGTTCTCTGACTATGGCATGCCATAGTCTTCAGCTATGGCAAAGCGGTCCAGCGGCATCACCCTCCAGCAACTCACCTATTACATCGAGGTCGCGGCGGAGGGTTCGATCAGTGCCGCCGCCGACCTGCTCTACGTCGCCCAGCCCACCATGTCCGCAGCGATGAAAGACCTCGAGAGCCGGGTGGGGCGAGTCCTCCTCCTCCGTTCCGCCCGAGGAGTGACACTCACCACCGACGGTGCGGAGTTCCTCGGCTATGCCCGGCAGGTCGTCGAGCAGGTCGCGCTCCTCGAACAGCGCTATCTCGGCCGGCCGCCGTCACGACGCCTGCTCGGGGTGTCGACGCAGCACTACTCGTTCGCTGTCGACGCCCTGGTCCGGATGGTCAAGGCGAGCTCGGCGACCGAATACGAGTTCTCCCTGCGCGAGACGCGCACGTGGGACATCATCGAAGACGTCCGCACTCTCCGCAGTGAGCTGGGCATCCTCTACCGCAACGACTTCAACCGGAACGTCATCGACAAGCTGCTCCGGGACTCCGGGCTCGCGTTCCGCCCGCTCTTCGTCGCCGAGCCGCACATCTTCATCTCCCGCAAGAATCCCCTCGCATCCCGAGACCGCGTGACCCTCGCCGATCTCGCCGATGTGCCGCGGCTCACCTTCGACCAGGGTGCGAACAACTCCTTCTACTTCGCCGAGGAGATCCTCTCCACCCTCTCCAGCCCGCAGGAGATCCGGGTCTCCGACCGCGCGACCATCTTCAACCTCATGATCGGGCTCGACGGCTACACCATCTCGACAGGCATCATCAGCGATGATCTCGACCCCGAGATCGTCGCGATCCCGCTCGACGTCGACGAACGCATCGAGATCGGCTGGATCGCCCACTCCGCGATCCCGCTCACCGAGCAAGCGCAGCGCTATCTGTCAGAACTGAGAGCGGTCGTCGCCGGTTTCGGCGTGACGTTGCTCGGCTGAGCAGGCCTGGGGACCCAGCGGCCTACCGTCGCATCCTCTTCACACCACGGCAGGCCGCCAGCCTGCAGGGTTACCCCCGGCTTTCCCCAGAAAGCCGGCGCGCGCTGCAACGGGCCACGATACCTACCTCGCGGCTGGATCGAAGGGGGTTGACAGTCCCCCGAGGGTCAGCAATACCGTGTGGTTGATCGCACGTGACAGCGATCACGGGCCGGTGAAGTCCCCAGCAACACCGGCAGGTGGTCCCGAGGGTTCCCCAGACCTGTCGGGACCGCCCTCGGCGTTGCGCCTATCGCGCGCCTCCAGTTCTGGAAGCACAGCATCGCGTCGAGCAGCCGGTCGGACGCAATGCGCGGCATGAGGGTCAACATCGCGCCGTCGCGGCCTATCGTGTAGCGGGTCTTCGGTCGCCGCGCGTTCACCGCCTTGGAGACGACCCCGGCCGCGTGTCAGATGAGACGCCGTCTCGGGCGAGCCCTCGGCCTGCGTGATGAACGCCTTGCCCAGCTCGGCGTAGCGTCGACGCTGCTCGGGGGTCATCGTGTCGGTCAGGCGCGCAGCCGCCGCGAGCCTGCTCTCCGCGAGGTTGGTGCTCACCGCCCCGGCAGCAGGACTCCCGTGTCTCCGATCAGGGTCTGGATCTGAGCCGTCATCTCCTCTCGGCTATACGCAGCCTCACGGTGCTCGACGTCGCCCGCCAATCAGTACTGAGTCAGCACTTTCGCGACGTCGTTCGAACTGGCCGTCGCATAGAGCAGGGTGCGCTGGTTCTCGGCATCCCATTCCGTACCTGCCACGCCGAGCTCGGGGTGCTCGACCTGCGCCTGGGTGAGCAGCTGCAGCACGCGCTGGTCCGCGTTGCCCGGGGTCTGGAACTGCTCCGGAACGGGACCTGCCTCTGCTAGTTCGGCAGGGATGTTCCCGTCATAGGGGATCAGGTAGTCAGGCGCCGGCACTGCATCGGCGGCTGTCGCGGTTGTCGCGACTGGTACGACGAGACACAACGTTGCGACGGCGACAGCCGTCAGGCTCATTCGCCGACGAAATTACTTATGACATGATTGGTTTGTCATCTTCTCCACCTTCAGTATGTTTCGCCTCAGAACGCTGCACACCCAAGAGCCGCGTCGGCGAGGCAATGGACATGCCCTCCAAAATGGCGGACATGATGGACGGTCAGTGACACCGTAGATGGTTGCTCCAACTCCGGCTATGTGGCGACAGCCCCACGCATTTCTTCGGTCGCTCGCACCTCCCGTCCGGCAGATACCCGAGCGCGCACCAAGCGGGAGTGCTCATGTGGCGGGGATAGTAGGCCGCAGACGCGAAGAGCTTCGAGTCGTGTGCTGACCTGCAACGCTGCGTAGGCGTCGTGAAGATGCCGTTTGACGGTTCCCACGGATATGACGAGAGCTTGTGCGATGTCCCTATTGGTCGCGCCATGAGCTGCATGGGAGAGCACCTGCAGCTGTCTTGGGGTGAGTTGGTTATGCGTTGCTCCGCGCGTCATTCCGATTCTCACTTCCGTGAGCAGCGCTCGGATGCCACCGCCTGCCGAAATGTGACGGACGAAAGCGGGAGTCGTGCGTCGACTGCAACCCGGACTCGTGCAACAAGATAGTGCGGACGCACCCAGTGCGTCGGGCCTGCCGCGGCGAGAGGACGGTTGGATCGCTGACCAGCACATCGTCCGGGCGCAACAAATTCGCCTCCGGATCAGCCATCCGCTGCACCCGGTGGCCCTCTGAGAGGAGAACGTGTTCCACAGCGTCGGCCAGGAGCTCCGATGCCAGACACACGCTTACCTGGGGTCCAAGACTCCGCAAGGTGTCGTTCCGCCGATTGGCGGAAAGCTCTTAGGAGTCAGTCTCGAGGGTGAGGTCGGCCCGGAGCTTGGCGCGTGCACGGGAGTACCTGCTGCGCACGGTCGCCGGCTTCTTGCTGAGGATCTTCGCGGTCTCCGCCAGGGAGAACCCATCCCAGTGGACGAGCTGGATGATCTCGCGATCGCCCGTAGGAAGTGCTTCGAGCGCTTCCCACACGTCGTCACGCACAGGGCGAGAGTCGCCGCTGACGAGCGCTTCCCCCTTGAGCGTCTCGCTGAGCTTTCGCCTGCGGGAGACTGCACGACGATGGTTGGCGAGGACGTTCCGTGCGATCCCGAACGTCCACATTCGAGCATCGACGGGCTCAGACGGCATGGCGTCGACCTTGCGCCACATCGTGAGCAGCACCTCGCCGGTGAGGTCCGCCGCATCGTCGGTGGAGACAACCCGTCGAGCGAAGTAGGCGAATAGTGCGCGCTTGCTCTCGTCGATCAGGCGAGGAAGTTCGAGCCTCTCGCCGCTCCACATCGACACCAGGGCATCGACGGACTCGTCTGGACGGCCGGACATCAGTGACGCACCCATGTGCAGGTCGAGGTACCGGACGTGCCGATCCCGACTCCGTCCAGTAGTTCGCTCGGGATCTCCTCCACGACGGCCGTGACAATGCCGGTGGACACGGTCACCTGGTCCAAGTCCTCCTGGGTGAGCTCGGAATCGACGTCAGCGTCGCCCAGGTTGGTGGGATTCTTTTCGCCGAGGTCGTAGCCACGCTGACCGATTCCGGTCCAGTCGTGGGAGGAGATCCACTCTTTGGCCTCAGTGACGTTCGTGCCGTCCCAGGAGGTGACCGCGAGGGAGTAGGTGCACTCGACTGCGTTTCCCTCATCGGTGACGTAGGAGATCGGGATGACCGCGTCAGGTGTGAAGTTCGGTGCGACGTAGACCGCTGCCGCGGTCGCGAGAACCCCGACGCCCAGAACTGCACCTACAGTGGCTGCGATGCGGGCGCCCCGCCGACGACGCGGGGGTCGTGCGTGCTGTTCGGCCGCGTTCGTGGCGACACGTTCAAGCATCGCGTCCAGGAGTTCCGGCGACTCCGCCCACTTGTCATATGGAGTGAGCAGCCGGTTGAGCTGTGTGTCGTCCATGGGTTTCCTCCGATGATCCGTTCACTACTGCTCATGTCCGATCATCGCCGAAGTGTTGCATCGATGCTGAAGAACCTCGGGAATTGCACGATATGTATCCATCGATACATATCGCCCTACGCGCGCGTGTTCCACCCTCGAAGCAGGTCAACTTCGACCTCTGAGAGAAGTGAGGAATCCATGAGTCGTACGCATTCAGCGGCGCCACGCCGCCGCAGCAAACGTCCCCTCGGCATCGCTGCAGCCGCAGCGATCGGAGTGATGGGACTCGTCGGCGGCATCGCCGCACCCGCCATGGCGTGGGGCACCGTCTCGGTAGGAGCGCCCGCGGGCTGTACGGGTCATGCGACGGGCAAGAGCTGGAAAAGCGGTTCGACCGCCTACGCCAGCACCGCTGAGTCAGGAAACCTCTGCGTCGCGATCGTCCCTGTTCACGCCGGCCTGCGCCTGTCCGGCGGCAGCACCCTGTGGAACGGTACCGCCGGTGTGAGCTTCGCTCAGGCGTCAGCACTCGCAGCGAACGGCTACGTCGGTGGATGGCACGTCTGGGGCGCAAAGGTCGCGAGTTGAGCCGATTCTCTAGGGGCCCGCTGCTCAGGACCCTCGTCATCACGAGTGCCGCGAGCATGCTGTTTCTGACCGCATGCTCCGCACAGGCGCCGGGTCAGAGTGGCGGGTCCTTGACGGCCGAGCAGATCACGAGCACCGCGGATATGTTCCGCGAAGACGGCAACGAGTGGCTGGCTGGGTTACTGGAGGACGGTGAAGTGGATGCCTCCGACTATGCAGCCGCATCGGAGCGCTACGCGTCGTGCATGCGCGATCTCGGATACGAAGTCCCTGCGCCCATGGTGAACCCCACGAATTCGATGACGCACATCTACGACATCGACATGGGCACACGCGATCCGGATGCCTTCGGGGAGGACGACCTCTCGTGCAAAGATCCTGACTTGAATGTCATTGAGGCGGCCTATCTGAACACTGGCAAACAGCGAATGGATGAGTCGCTTCGCATTGCTGCGCAAGAATGCATGTCCAAGCTGGATTACGAGATCCCGGACGATGCGCGCGACATTCGCGCCTTCAGCGGTGACCCTGCTGCTGACGAAGGTGTGCAGCGTGAAGCCGCCGCGACATGCATCAATGACGAGGCGTTGCGACTCTTCCCGGACCTGCCGTATGTCGGAGTGGCGTATTGAACATATCCGCTGGGCAATCCCCGCGCCGACGCCGCGATGTAGCCTTCTGGGTCGTCGCTGCATGCTGGCTTCTGGCGCCAGTCATCGGCGTTGGGTTGCTCTATCAACACCTCTCCACGAAGACCATCGTCGCGACTCAAGAAGTCTGGGCCCCGGCGCTCAGCGCCGAAGAAACGCGCGCCCAGACGGTCGGTCTCGCACTCGAGTGGAGCGACGGTGCCGAACTACCCGCGCCGGCGTGGTCAGGCATAGTCGTTCGCGTCTTTGTCCAGCCTGGCGGCATTCTCAAGAGTGGGGAGGCGGTCGTCGATGTCGATGGCGTGAAGCGTATCGCGGCTTACATGAACGTGCCGCTGTACCGTGCCCTCCTCCCCGGATCCACCGGGGAGGACGTCAAGTCGCTGCTCGAGTTCCTCCGCGGCCAGGGCATCGACGTCCCGGATAGCGACCGACTCAGCTGGGACACATGGCTGCAGGTCTCCTCATTCGCGAAGTCCATCGGCGTCGACACCTCCCAAGGGTTGCAGGCGTTCGATCCAGGATGGCTGGTCTTCATCCCGGCGGCCGAACTCACCGTCAGCGAAGTGCACGTGAAGGCCGGTCGACCAGCTCCCGCCAGCGGCGAACCCGTCGTAACAGCCATGGACCAACTCATGTCGGCGCACATCGTCACTCCCGAGGCAATCGCTGAAGTCACCGAGGACAACCCCATCACCCCAGAAGCCATTGCTTCCTCCACCTTCACTGTTCCCGAAGACGCCGTCGTTCTGGTCGGCAAGAATGAGCTCGCAGTCGACGAAGCCCGGACCGCAATCGATCCCGCAGCGCTCCCTCAATTAGCCGCCGGCGTCGTACAGGGGTCTCTCACCTCATCCGCGCGCGTCGTCACCCCTCAGGCTGCGGCGATCGTCGTGCCCGCAGCCGCAATTCTCACCGGCACTGACGGAACCTGTGTCGTCGTCCGCGATGGACAGAAGCGCCGAGTAGTGGCCGCCGAGACGATCGAGTCAGTCGACGGCACCTCTCTCATCTCCGCGAAGGTGAAGTCCGGCGAGAGCGTGCTGGTCAATCCCACAGCAACAGGCGCAAGATGCGCATAATCGCAAGAGACCTCGGCATGAGATTCGGCTCCCGATGGCTATTCCAGGGCCTGGACTTTGCGTGGGAGCCTCCCTCTTTCGTGAGCGTCACCGGTCCCTCTGGTTCTGGCAAAACGACACTTCTTGGCGTCATCTCCGGCTCCATCCCATCGACAGCCGGTGAATGCATCGCAGACACCGATGAGAGCGGGGCTCCGTCCTCCGCTGGATGGATCGTGCAGAACAGCCCCCTTCTTGTCAGCCGAACAGCGCTGGAGAACGTGGCGCTCGGTCCTCTCTTTCAGCGCGTTCCACAGCCCGAAGCGCTGGCCCGGGCAGAGCGAGAGATGGCCCGCCTGGGCATCGAACATTTATCGAGAGTCCGCGCCAAGAAGCTCTCCGGTGGCGAGCGTCAGCGGGTCACTGTCGCTCGCGCTCTCGCATCCCAGGCTCGACTGATTCTCGCCGATGAACCCACGTCCTCTCTCGACGCGGAGGCGAAGATACGGGTGGCGAAGGCACTGCGTGCCGCGGCCGACAACGGTGCCCTTGTCATCATGGCGACGCACGATAAGGACGTGGCGGCCTTCGCCGACAGAGTGTTTGACATCGGCCAGAGAACTACCCGATGAAGATCGTCGATTGCGTCTCCGAATCGATCAGCAACACCTTCGCCCGCCCGCTTCAGACAGCCGTGATCGCCGTCCTCTCGGTGACCCTGGCCTTCGCAGCATTCATCCTCCCGTGGGCGACCGTCTCCCAGGCGCACGCCATGCTCGAGCAGGACATCGCCGAGGGGCGATCGACCATGGTGGTCGGCAGCAGCGGGGGACGAATCTCCACCGAGCGCTGCGATCTGTTCCGCTCGGTTGCGGGAGTCACCACCGCCGGCGCCGTCCTGCGCACGATCGAGTTGAGATCCGCTGGCGGCCGCCCGATCTCCGCAGTGCTGGTCACTCCCGGGCTTCCAGTTCTGCAGTGGCCAGAGCTCCCGGATCTCACCCCGGGGAGCATCGTGGCGCCTTCGACAGAGAACGCTCTTACAATCGGGGTTCCCACCGCCGTGATCATCGACGGAACCGAGCACCACCTCACGGCCGGTGGTGCCGCCATCTCGGCGGGTCGCATCTCCAGTCTTCACTCGATGGTAATGATCCCGTCATCGATCCAGAACGTGGCGTCCGAATGCTACATCGAGGCGACTCCGGGTGCCGAAGCAGGGATCGTCGCGGTCGCCGCAGCATGGTTCCCCGCTACGGAGGGTGCCCGCACCATTCCTTTGGTACCGGGGAAGCCAGCTGGAGCGACGAGCCAAGAGCTCCTCTCCTCCAGCCCTCAGCTCTGGGTCATTCTCTGCGCCGTCGGCACCATCGTGTTCGCTGTGGGGTCCTCAGTCTGGAGCCGGCGGCATGACTTCGCCGTCTACCAACAACTGGGTCTCTCGCACCGCGGTTCGCTGGTGATGAGCCTGGTCGAGTCCACGATTACGGTCTACATCCCTGGCGCAGCCGGGATACTCGCCGCTGTTGTCATCGCCGCCTTCGGTGACGTGCGCACGGAAGCACTCGAGTTCGCCAGCGCCTCCGTTGTGATGTTCCTGGTGGGTACCGCGCTTGTACCGATGGCCTCGGCACTCATCTGTATCTCTGTCGGCCGTTCGAGCGCGGGGAAGCTCTGACCGCAACGCACGACGTTCTGCGCGGGTCGCTTAGTTCTGGGTACTCTACGCGCGACTGACGCGTCGGTTGTCCAGAGGATCAGCGGACCTATTCTCGTTGGATCGGGAGCCTCGTTCCTTCTCGTTCGCCGGAGAACCGCCAAAGGGATATCCCGCGAAATCTGGGCGATAGTTAGAGTCGCGCTGGCCAGCTGCCAGAAGCGATGAATTGCGCGACACCTGCCGCCCCGCCGCGCCGCGAGGGAACGGGCGTCATCGGAAGTTCTTCGACGAGTCTGTATCGTTCGGGTGCGACGGGGATGCCTCAAGCAAGATGACGCGGCCCCGCTTCTTCGCCTTCGGGTCAGGCTCATCCACGGCATAGCGGAGCCTGGCGCCATCGGTGACCTTGTACTGCCATACGGGCAGGGTCTTGCCGTCGACGACCGCCGTCGCCAGGTTCCCCTTCAACTGATAACAGCGCGAGCTGTCGAACCGTGTCGGATGGACTGTCAGGTAGTCCCAGGCGTCAACGAGCGCGTTCCTCGCCGTGGCCCCGAGATCACGCCACCCGCGTTCGGCCGCATTGTCCCCGAAGACGATCTCGCACTCGCTCCCCTTCGTCGGCCGCGGAACCGCTGATCCCCGCTTGCCCGCCATTACGGGCGCTCGACCCGCACAGGTTCTTCCAGCAGCTCAATCGGCGTCGCCGGCCGCATACCCATCGCGTAGGCCGCAGCCGTCTCGCGCCACTCCTGCTGGGCGCGCAGCAGGCGTTCGAACGTGCCCAGCTCGCTCGCCGAGTACACCAACCGCTCGATCTCCTTGGCGTAGGAAACAAGCTCGCCCTCACTGAACTCGCTCGTCCATGCGAACAGCTCTTGGAGCGCAGCGGTGACATCGCCCTTTTTTCGTCCGATCGCACGAAGCAGCTCGCTGGAGAGCTTCACGCCGTGCTCGAGCGTCTCGAGGTCATGGTCGCGCAGAATCACCAGGTCTTCGCCATCCCGACGGGTGATGCGCACCATGCCCTCGTCGACATGCGCGAGGACGTCCTTCGGCTTACGGAGGAGGTCGGTGAAAGTTGCGGTGCTCATGACTACAGACTACATCAGATAAACCTCTGAGGTCTGGGTCGCGGCTGAGGCATGACGAAGGCCCCGCATCCCAGTGTTTCCAAGGGAGTCGGGGCCTTCGTGGTGGCGGTGACGGTGGGATTTGAACCCACGGTAGGGGGTTACCCTACACAACTTTTCGAGAGTTGCACCTTCGGCCGCTCGGACACGTCACCGCGGAACAGCTTACGCGAGACCGGCCCGCCGCGCGAATCCGTGAACCAGCGGGAATCTCACCAGGCGGAGGCGACTTCGGCGTGCGTCCGGAGGATGCCCTCGGTCGACCCGGCCGGCGCTCGCCCGATGCCGCACTCGGTCGCGACGCCGAACTCGGGCGCGAAAGTTGCAGCGGCGGCGACCCGTCGTGCCGCACCCTCGACCCCGTCCTCGCGGTGCACGACTCCGAGGTACAGCTCCTCCACCGGAACCAACCCCGCGAGCGGCGCGAAATACGCCTCGTCGTCGCGCGTGATCGGCACCGGCAGGTGCAGCCACGTGATCGATCGAGCGGATGCCGCGACCACGGCGTTCGCGTAGCGGACGAGGTTCGCGGCATCCGTCGGCTCGAAGAAGTGCTTCTCCCCCGCGTCGCCGTAACAGAGGTGCACGCCCACCTCGACGTCGGTCGGCACGGCATCGACCAACGCGGCGAGGCTCGAGACGAGGCCGTCGAACGGGTCGCCCGGCCACCAGGCCTCCATGAGGGCTCCGTATCCCGAGGCCCGCTCGATGATGCCCATCTCGCTCGCGACGTCCCACTGCACGGCGAGGTCGTCGTGCGGGATGGCGGCGAGGATCTCGTCGAGCTCGCGCAGGATCGCCGCCGTGTAGACGGGCTCGATCGCGGCGCGGTCGTCGCCGTGGAAGAACGACGAGATCACGGCGAGCGGCGTCGGCAGCGAGACCTGGAAGCGGATGCCGGCGGGCACGGCCCCTTCTTCACGGAGGCGCGTGAACACGGCATACGACTCGATGGCCGCCGAGGCGTAGCCGAGGGGCGGGAGCGCGATCGCGGCGGCATCCGTCCCTTCTGCGATGCGCAGGCCGCGGGCGTCGATGCCGGCCGGAAACGGGATCGGCTCGTCGCCGATGCGCTCGATGCCGTCGGCCTGGCCGATCACGTCGGGCTGGAACATGATCCAGTGGAACCGCTTGCCGACCTCGCCGTCCGGGAGTCGCCGCAGGTGCGAGCCGAGCAGCTCCACGGCGGTGCGCATCGTGGTCTCGGCATCGTCAAAGTTCACGCTGCCTACGAGGAGGGCGCCCTGCGGCTGAGTCATCGCTCCAGAATATCGACGGTCAGGCGGCGGGCGGGGGTCAGTCGGCGAGCGCGGCCGCCAGGTGAGCAGCGCCGACGCATCCGGGCTCGTCCAGCTCCGCCTGCACGAAGACCACCGGTGCGCCCATCGGATCGGGGTCCGCGAACGCCTCCCGCAGCGCCGGCGCGAAGTCGTCGAAGTTGGCACTCACACCGCCGCCGAACACGACCGTGTCGGGTGCGTAGGCCCGCGTGACGTTGCGGATGCCGCGAGCGAGCATCTGCCCGTAGTCGTCCCAGCGAATGCGGCCGTCGGTGGTCCAGTACTTCGGGATGCTGGTGCCGCTGCACAGCTCCTCCCAGCATCCGACCTGACCGCAGTAGCAGCGGTCGACGCGTTCGAGCGCGCCGGTTCCGATCAGCAGGTGCCCGCCCTCGGGGTGGAAGGCTGCGGCCCCCCGGAGCGCGCCGGTCGCCCGCGACACGACGGCGACGCCGATCCCGGTGCCGAGCGTGACCATGGCCATGACCTCGGCCTCGCGTCCGCCACCGCGCGCGAACTCTCCGAACGCCGCGCCCATCGCGTCGTTCTCGACGACGACCGGCCGGCCGAGGGCGGCCTCCACCTCGTCGACCCACGCGGATCCCGACCAGTCGGGGAGGGTGTGCGGGTTGTGCACGATCCGCGTCCGCACGTCGACCGGGCCCGTGATCGCCATCCCGACAGCGGCGACCGGCTCCTCACCGGCCACCTCACGGACGAGTGCCAGCATCGTCTCGGCCGGCCGCTCACCCGCCCCCAGAGTCGCAGAACGCACCACCGTGCGAATCTCCGCACCACCGTCGAAGAGCGCGGCGCGGATGTTCGTCCCGCCCATGTCGACGCCGATGACCTTCACTTGCCCGTCCCCGCCGTCAGTCCGCTGACGATGTGCCGCTGCGCGAAGATCGCGAAGATGATCACCGGCGCCATGGCCAGCAGCGATGCAGCAGCCAGCTGATCCCATTGGATCGAAGCGTAGCCCTTGTATGCGGCGATCGCGATCGGCACCGTGGGGTTGTTGAGGGTCAGCGAGAGCGCGAGCGTGACCTCGTTCCAGACCGTCACGGCGATGAGCACGGCCGTCGTCGCGATCCCCGGACGCACGATCGGCAGGTACACCCGCACGAGGGTCGCGAACCGCGAGGCGCCGTCGATACTGGCCGCCTCGGCGAGCTCCGCCGGCACCTCCTCGAAGAAGCGCAGCAGCAGCCACATCGCGAGCGGCACCATGAACACCTGATAGGCGAACGCCAACCCGAGCGGAGTGTCGTAGAGACCGACGTTCTGCAGCAGGGCGAACATCGGGATCGCGATGAGGAAGTCGGGCAGCAGGTAGGCGAGCAGCAGCCAGACGACGACACCGGACTTCCCCCGCACCCGGAAGCGCACGAGGGCGTACGCGGCCGGCACGGTGACGAGGAGCGAGAGGACGACCGTGAGCGCGACCACGACGACGCTCATGATCATCGACCCGACGAAGTCGCTGTTCTCCCAGACCGCGGCGAACGCCTCGAACGACGGCGCCGAGAAGAAGGTCGGGCCGTTGCCGGCAGCGGTGTTCTGCGTGGCGAGGTTCAGCGTCCACACGAACGGGAAGATCGTGGCGAGCACGGCGAGCGCGACGAACACGCCACGGCCGATCCGACTGGAGAGGCTAGAGCGCACGTCGTCCTGCTTTCCGGATGAGGCCGACGACGGCGAGCACCACGACGATCAGGAGCGTGTAGGTGATCATCATCGTCATGCTCTCGCTCATCTTGAACTCGCGGAACGCGGTGCGATACGCGAGCATCTGGGTGAAGTCGGTGGACTGGGCAGGGCCCCCGTTGGTCGTTCCGAAGGCCAGGGCGAACACCTTGAGGCAGTCGACCGTGCGGATCGCCGCGACCGTCAGCAGGATCGGCACCATCATCGGCAGCGTGAGGTACCGGAAGCGCTGCAGCGCGTTCGCGCCGTCGACGTGCGACGCCTCGAACGGCTCCTTCGGGAGACCGGCGAGACCGGCGCTGAGGATGATGAAGACGAAGCCGGTCTGCCACCAGGTGTCGATGCCGGCGAGCGCCGGCAGGGCGGTGGTCGCAGATCCCAGCACGTCGACGCCCGAGAGTCCGATCTTCCCCAGCAGGAAGGGGATGACGCCCAGCGTCGGGTCGAGCATCACCTTCCACACCAGCGCGACGACCATCCCCGACACCATGAGCGGCAGGATGAAGATCGTGCGCAGCCACCCGAGACCCCGGGTCATCGACTGCACGGCCATGGCGATCGCGAGACCGAGGACGATCTCGAACACGACGGCCAGCACGGTGAACAGCGCGGTGCGGAGCAGCGAGGCCCAGAACTCCCCATCGCCGAGGAGGGCCGCGTAGTTCTCGAGCCCCACGAAGTCGAACCGCGATCCCCAGTTCCAGTTGAACAGGCTGAGCGAGAGCGAGTAGACGATCGGCACGACCGAGGTCAGACCGAGGAGCACGATCATCGGCACGAGGTAGAGCGCCGCTCCCCCGCCGGATGCCGCTCGGCGGGGAGCCGGCCCCTTCCCGGGGACGACCCCGGGGCGACGCGCGCCCCGAGTGCCGTCCGTCGTGACGAGGAGCTCGGTGGCGGTCATTCGAGCGCCGACTTCATCTGCTCGTTCGCCCGGGAGAAGACCTGCTCGGGATCATCGCCGTTCGCGACCGCCAGGATGCCGTCGACGATCACGAGCACGCCCGGCTTCCAGTTGGCCCGCAGCACCGCCGTCGTACGGGCGGTGGCCGCGGCATCCGTCGTCACCTCGACGAACTCGGGGTTCAGCGACTCGAGATACGCGGCGTCGGATGCCGAGGACTGACGCGGCGCTCCTCCGGTGTAGGTGCCGAGCTTCGCGGTCATCTCCTTGCTCGTCGCCCACTGCAGGAACAGCCAGCTCGCGCCCTTGTTCTGCGCGTTCTTCGCCATGGCGAGTCCCCACGACCACACGCCCGCGCTGCCTTCGACGTCTCCCGCGGGGATGGCGGCGTAGCCGACGTCTCCGCTGATCGTCGAGGTCTCGGAATCTTCGAAGCCGGGCCCGAACACGCTCGCGTCGATGAAGAACGCAGCCTTGCCCTGCGCGAAGAGGCTGGTCGCGTCGGGCCAGTCGATGTTGAAGCGGTTGCTCGGACCGGCCGCGATCAGCGCCGCATAGTCGGAGAGGCCCTTCACGATCGACGGATCGGTGAGCCGCGGCTGATCCCATGCACCGTCGAACCACACGTTGTACGGCGACTCGATCTCACGGTCCAGCGGCCATTGGTTCAGCACCATGCCGGTGATCGTGTCGCGGGGCCCGTCGGAGCGCACGCCGCGGACGACCGAGCCGAAGACATCGCCGTTCCCCTCGGCCGTGACCTTCTGCGCTGCGGCGATGAGGTCGTCCATGGTCTCGGGCACCACGCCTCCGAGGTACTCGTCGACGATCTGCTTGTTGTAGAAGAGGATGTACGACTCCGTGGCGATCGGGATCTCGTAGACGGCGGCATCCGCTTCTCCGGCGGGGAACCGCCCCGGGTCGACGAGGCCCGCCGGGAAGTCGTCGAAGTCGTAGTCGTCGCTGGTCAGGGACGCGTTCTCGAGGTAAGGCGACAGCGGCTCGATCAGGTCGGCGTCGAACTGCGTGGCGGCGAAGTCGTCCATCGGCAGCATGTAGACGCCGGGCGCCGAGCCCGAGCGGACGGCCTGCTCGACCTTCGCGGTGTACAGATCCTCGGAGTAGGTGTTGAGCGACACCTTGATGCCGGTGAGCTTCTCGAACTCGGGCAGGTGCTCCTTGATGCCGGTCGTCCAGGGGTGCTCGTTGAGCATCACCGAGATCTCCTGACCGTCGTAGCGTTTCCAGTCGAACGCGCCGGAGGCGTCTTCGGCGTCGTCGGAGCCGGAGCCGCCGCCCATCCCCGCGCTGCAGCCGGTGGCGGCGAGGGCGAGTCCGGTGAGCGCTGCGACGGCCTGCACTGCCCGTCGTCTGTTGCGTGGGTACATGAGTGGCTCCTAGTTCGGGTCGGTGCGGGGGTTTTCGAGTCGATGCGAGGGGTCAGTTCAGTCGGTGCGTGCGACGACGGCGGCAGAGATGCCCAGCGCCGTCGCGGCGACACGGGCGCCGATCATCGCGGTCGGCAGGTTGATGTTGCCGCGGGTGATGCTCGGCATGATCGACGCGTCGGCGACGAGCAGTCCCTGCACCCCGTGCACCTGAGCGGCGCCGTCGACGACGGCCCGGGGATCGGATGCCGCGCCCATCTTGCAGCTGCCCGCCGGGTGGCAGTAGTTCACGATCCGATCGAGTGGATCGGTGCCGTCGGTGACCTCGTCGCCCAGCACGTCGGCGAGGCCCTGGTGCTCCGCCATCGTGCGCAGCAGCTGCAGTGCCTCGGCGAGAACCTGGCGGTCGTGTCCCGCAGCGTCCGTGCCGTAGCGGTGATCGATGACGGGGCTGACGACGTCGAGGTCCGCGCCGAGCGTGACCTCGCCCTCGGATCGGGCACGCATCGCCCCGCCGTACAGCGAGATCGGCGGCAGGCCGGGGTGGCCGCTGTTCTCACCGGCGACCATGAAGACGTGGATGTCGTAGGGACCGTCGTCGCACACGGTCGAGCGGAAGCGCCCGACGGTCTGCTCGTCGGGGTGAAACGGCAGCGCACGGAGCTCGTCGACCAGACCCGCGCGTCCCGCGAAGTTCAGCTGCACGCATGAGTGATCCAAGAGGTGTTTCCCGACTCCGGGAAGGTCGACGACGGTCTCGATGCCGAGAGCGGCGAGCTCACCCCGCGGTCCGATGCCGGACCGCAGGAGTAGCGCCGGAGAGTGATAGGCGCCCGCCGCGATGACGACGCGCTTCGCGGTGATCAGCATCCGCTCGCCGTCGACGAGAAGCCACGCGCCCGTGACCGCACCGCCGTCGACGACGATCTGCTCGGCCTGCACGCCACCCGCGATCCGCAGGTTCGGTCGCGACCGGACCGCATCGAGGAAGGCGAAGGCGCCGTTCCAGCGCACCCCGTCGACGATGTTGACAGGCATCGGGCCGATGCCCTCGCCCGCCGCGATGTCGTCGAGATCGAAGTCGAGCGGCATCCCGGCCGCGATGCCGGCGTCGACGAAAGCACGCTGCGGCGGGGTGAGCTCCTCCATGGTCGTATGACTCACGCGGAAGCGCTCGCGTGCCCATTCGAGCAGCGGCACGACCTCGTCGGCGGTCCAGCGCGCGTCGCCCGCGACCCGGGCCCACTCGTCGTATTCGTGGGCAGCGCCGATCGATGCGGTGCATCCGTTGTGCGCCGAGCAGCCGCCGATGATGCGCGCCCGGGGAAGGTCGACGCCGGGCGTGAAGTCGTTCTCTGACGTCGCGAGGTCGTAATCGTGGGACAGCGGGATGTTCAGCGCGTCGAGCATGTCGGCCGGCCACTGCTGATCGGCGAAGGAGCCGTAGTCGGGTCCGGCCTCGACGAGCAGGATCGACTCGTCGGAGTGCGCGGCGAGAACCCCGGTGAAGGCGGTGCCGCCGGTGCCGCCGCCGATCACCAGCGTGTCGACGCTCGTCGGGAGCGCTGCGGATGCCATCGTCACACCACCGTCGTGATCTTGCTGCCGAACAGGAACTCGCCGGGCACGACGCCGTTGGCCTTCGCCAGCTCGACCGCGAGGAGCTGTGCGACGACGGAGTCGACGAGGAGGGCGGTGAGGTCGCTCCCCCGGTCCACCTCGATGGTCAGCGCACCCGGCACGGAGTCGTCGCCGACGAAGACGACGCGTGACCCGCTGGCCACGAGGTCCTCGGCCAGGCGACGCTGGCTCGGATCAGGCTCGTCGGCGCGCGAGCCGAACAGCACGACGGTCAGGCCGTCGCCGGCGAGCTCGAACGGGCCGTGACGGAACTGGCCGCCGATGTACCCCTCGGCCGCCACCTTCGACGACTCCTTCGTGATCAGTGCCGAGTAGAGCGCCGTCGCCGCGTGATCGCCGCGACCGACGAAGGCGAGGCGGCGCCGAGGGTGCCCGGCGACAGAGGCGGCGAGTTCGGCGGTGTCGACGCCGATGATCGCCTGCTCGACCAGGTCAGCCGCGGCGAGCAGCTCGGCGCGGACGGAGAGCGAGTCCTCGCCGAGCACGGATGCCGAGAACAGGCGGTGCACGCCGAGAGTGTTCAGATAGCTCTTGGTGCTGACCGTCGCCTCGGTGCCGCTCAGCAGCGGGAGGAACGTGTCGGAGCCCTGGGCGAGGAGGCTGTCCGGAGCATCTGCGATGCCGATCGCCTGGTCGAAGCTCAGCGTTCCGGCGGCCCGGCGCTCGAGGAGTTCCGCGACCTCTCCGCTGGCACCCGACTGCGACGTCGCGACGAGGGTGCTGCCGGTGCGCAGAAGACCCGGAGCATCGAGCAGCTGGCCGGCATCGACGTTCCATGCCGGACGGCCGGCGGTGACGAGACGGCGCCAGGTGGGGATGCCGGCGAAGTGAGACGAGCCCATCCCCGTGAGGATGATGCGCTGCTCCGCCCGTTCGACGGCGCCCAGCCCCGCGGCGGGGAACGCGGCGGATGCGGCGAGACGGCGCAGCGCCTCGGGCTGTTCCAGGATGTCCTCTTCGAAGGGCGTGCGATCCGCCATGGCAACTCTTTTCGTTGAAAGCCCGCCTGAATCCCGATCGATTCAAACAGTCGTGATGTTTGAATGATCATAAGTAATGATCATTTGATCCGTCAAGAGGGTACGCTGACTTTCGTTCGAAGCGATTCCGGCGACGGTGAAAGAGAATGGAGGCATGGTGAACGCAAAGGACCTCCGGCATCAGGAGATCATCGCGATGCTCAAAGACGCGGGGTCGCTGTCGGTCGCCGACCTGGGCACGCGCATCGGCGTCACGGAGATCACGATCCGCCGCGACCTGGAGGCGCTCGAGAACGCGGGAGCCGTCAAGCGGTATCACGGCGGTGCACAGCTCGCCATCGGCAGCAGTTACGAACCCCCCATCGCCGTGCGGGAGCAGACGCATTCCGCCGACAAGAAGGCGATCGCCGCACGGGTCGCACAGCTGATCGACGACGGCAGCACTGTCGTGCTCGACGGCGGCACGACCGGCATCGCGATCGCGCAGGCGCTGACCGACCGGCAGATCACGGTGTGCCCGCTCTCGCTTCGCGTCGCGTGGGAGTTCGCCGGATCCACGTCGGTGCGCCTGCTGATGCCCCCGGGCCTCGTCCGCACCGGCGAGCTCAGCATCAGCGGTGCCGAGACCGTCGAGTACCTCCTCGCTCACCGCTTCGACGTGTACGTCATGACGGCCAGCGGATTCTCGCTCGATCACGGCTTCTCGGAGTGGAACGTCGAGGATGCGGCCGTGAAGCGCACGGCGCGCGCGTCGTCGCAGCGCACGATAGCGGCGATCGATGCGAGCAAGTTCGGCACCACGTGCTTCGTCTCGCTGTGCGCGATCGACGCCCCCGACGCCGTCGTCACCTCGGAGCTGTCGACGGGCGACCTCACCGCGCTCACCGGGGCAGCACGGACCGTCGAGATCGCCTGAACACCTCCCCGGTTCGCTGCGCCTCCCGAGTTAGGATGGCCTAAGCACCCCGAGGGAAGGATGCGACCGATGGGCTTCATCACGTCCGACGCATTGGCGGAGACCGGCTACGTCATCCTCGACGACCACTCCGCCGATGTCGACCCCGCGGAATGGCTCGGACTCGAGTACGTGCGCTGGCGCTCCTCCGGCATCACGCGGTTCGCCCCGCTCACCAGCTATGCCGGCGACGTCGACTGCAACGGATTCTGGAACCACACGCCTCCCCGCACCGACAAGGACGGCGTCTGGGTCGCCTCCCAGATCGCAATCGCGCCGACCCTGCAGCAGTGGGCACTCGAGCCGGGCGCCGGCGTCGGGCGCTGCCGAGTGATCGAGCTGCAGCCGAACGAGTACGCCGACGCCGTCTACAACCTGCACCAGGACGACAACAACCGCCTCAACGACGACGGCACCGGCTGGGTCGTGCGCGGCTTCTTCAACCTCACCGACGACACCGAGTCGATGCTGATCCTGCGTTCGGACCGCTTCGACCCGGCGACCGAGGTGCGCCTGCCGCTGCGCGCGGGGTCGCGGATCGTCGTCGACACGCAGCGGTTCTGGCACGCGGTCTGGCACCGCGGCACGGCACCGCGTTACGCGCTGATCGCGTCGTGGACGAGCGGCCCGGAGCTCGACGCGTACATCGCGGCGCACCACGGCGACCCGCATCCGTACACGGTTACGCTCGATCCGCAGGTCGTCGACGACGCGCAAGTCGAGCTGCACCGCCGCATCGAGGAGCGCCGCAAGGCCTTCGAGGCGCAGGGCATCGTCATGGAACCGCCGACGCCGCTCTACGGTTGACCGTCCTCGTCCGTCGGCTACGTTCGAGGACATGGATTGGCGCGAAGACAGGATCGGCGCGGCGGCGCGCGGAGAGAACCCCACGGTGCTCGCGAGTCTCGACTCGGGATATGCCGTCATCGGCGACGTGCAGTTCCTGCCGGGATACAGCGTGCTCCTCAGCCGCGACCCATCGGCAACCGCACTGTCGGAACTGCCCCGCGACGAGCGGCTCGCGTTCCTCGCGGATGTCGACCTGCTCGGCACGGCCGTCGAGGACGCGTGCCGATCGCTCGATCGCGGGTTCCGACGCATGAACATCGAGATCCTCGGCAACACCGACGCGTACATCCATGCGCACCTCTGGCCGAGGTACGACTGGGAGCCCGCGGACCTCGTCGGCAAGCCGGTCTGGCTGTACGACCCGTCGAACTGGGCCGATCCGGCCACGGCTCTCTCGTCCGTGCATGACGACCTTCGCGCGGCGATCGTCACGCGGCTCGATGCTCTCCGCGAGGGTGGGACCGTCTGACCGCTCTCAGACCGTCCGCCCGGCCTCCAGCCGGACCACCCGGTCCACCGTGCCGTCCGGCGGCGCAACGTGCGAGATCAGCAGCACCGACTGGTCACCGGCCGCCCCGAGCAGGTCGCGCAGCAGCGCGTCGGAGGCATCCGGATCGACGCCCGCGGTCGGCTCGTCGAGCACCAGCACCGGGAAGCCGCGCAGCAGCGCGCGGGCGAGGGCGATGCGCTGCGCCTGACCGCCCGAGACGAGTGCACCCCGATCTCCGACCCGCGCGTCGAGGCCACCGCGCTCCTGCATCCACTCCCCCAGCCCGACGCGGTCGAGCACCTCGCGGAGCTCTTCATCGGTCGCGGTGTCGCGCGCGAACAGCAGGTTCTGCCGGATGTCCTCGTCGAACAGCTGTGGGCTCTGCTCGCACAGTCCGATCGTGCGTCGCAGGGCCGGGCCCGAGAGCGTCGCCCCTTCCTCGTCCCCGACGCGGTACTCCCCCTCAGCCCGCAAGAAGCCCACGAGCACCGCGGCGAGCGAGCTCTTCCCCGCGCCGCTCGGACCCGCGACCAGCACTCGCTCTCCGGGTCGCAGATCGAGGTCGACACCGTTCAACGCCACCGCGCCTCCCGGCCAGTGCGCCCGGACATCGCGCAGCCGCAGGGCGGGCGTGCCCGTGATCTCGGCACCTTTGCCGTCGTCGCTCCGCAGTTCTTCCGGCATCCGCTCGGGCAGCACGTCGACGATGCGCTCGGCGCTCGCCCGCACGCTCCGCCAGGATGCCGCCGCGATCGGCACCGCGCCGAAGATCTCGAACACCACCATCGGCACGAGCACGGCGACCGCGAGCCAGGGCCCGTCGATCGCGCCGGTCGCGAGTCCCGGAGCCGCCGCGGCGAGCGCCCAGACCGACGCGGCGCCCGCGACCGCCGACACCGCACCCGCCGCGATCGCCTGGGCGAGCGACGCCCGGGCGACAAGCCTTCGGAGCGCGGCATCCGCCTCGCGCACCTGATCCCGCGCCTGTTCCTCGGCACCGTAGGCCAGGAGCACGTCGAGGCTGCCGAAGTAGTCGACGAGCGCCGACGAGAGATCTGCCCGGCGGGCGGAGACGAGCGCCTCGGCCCGCGAGCCGAAGACCCACCCGAGACCGACGGATGCCGCCGCGGCGACGAGCAGGCACACGGCCAGCGTGAGCGCGGCGATCGGCGAGACGAACACGAGGAACCCGACGGCGCCGAGGGCGACCAGGGCGGCGACCGCGAGCGGCTGCACCACCCGCAGGGGAAGGTTCTGCAGGTTCTCGACATCGTCCGCGAGCGCGGCGAGCACGCGGCCGCGGTCGGTCGCGCCGAGTCCCGCCGGCGACAGCGGAATGAGGCGGCGCACCATGTCGGAGCGTGTTCTCGCGAGCTGCCGCAGCGCCGCGTCGTGTCCGCTCAGCCGCTCGAGGTACCGGGTCACCGCGCGCGACACCGCGAAGAACCGCACGCCGACGACGGCGATCGACAGTGCCACGAGAGAATCCACGATCGAGGCGCTCACGATGAGCCATCCGCTCACCGCGAGCAGACTCACCGCGGCGGTGGCCGAGAGCACACCCCAGACGAGCCCCGGCAGGAACCGCCCGATCGGCGGCTGCGCGAGACGGAGGACACCGCGCACGCGCTCCGCACGGGTGAGAGAGCTCATGCGCTCACCCCCAGTGCCACGACCTGGTCCGCGATGTCCCGCGCCGACCGGCGGTGCGAGACGAGCAGGATCGTCGCCCCGGCATCCGCCCGCTCCCGCAGGGACCGCCACAGGCGCTCCTCGGTCTCGGGATCGAGGGCGCTCGACGGCTCGTCGAGCGCGAGCACCCGGTCAGGACCGGTCGCGTGCCGGTAGAGCGCGCGGGCGACGGCGACACGCTGCGCCTGCCCGCCCGAGAGCCCGCTGCCCTGCACACCGAGCATCCGGTCCCCGTCGATCGAGTCGGCGCACGCGTCATCCAGAGCCGAGCGGATGCCGTCGGCATCGGGCTCCGGATCCCCGAGGGCCACGTTCTCTCCGACTGTGCCGCGCAGCAGCCCCGGCTTCTGTCCCGCCCACGCCAGCCACGCGGCGGGCGACAGGTCGCGCACATCGCGGCCCGCGAAGACGGCGCTGCCGTCGAACTCTGCCGCACCCCGAAGGGCCGCGAGGAGACTCGACTTGCCGGAGCCGCTGGGACCCTCGATCAGAGTGATGGCGCCGGGGTCGGCGGTGAACGAGACGGGTGGGAGGTCGCGTACCCGGAGGTCCGAGACCACGAGCCGCCGGTCGCCCGTGCGCAAGTCAGGAAGAACGGGCGGCGAGGAGTCCGCACGGCCCGTTCGGGGCGCCCCTTCCGGTGCTCGTCCTGAGTTGTGAACACCCCGCACGCGCGACCCGGCCTGATCGAGCACATCGAACACGTCTTCGGTCGCCGCGACCCCCTCGGCCGCCGCGTGGAACTGCACGCCCACCTGCCGGATCGGCAGGAACGCTTCCGGGGCGAGCAGCAGCACGAAGAGCCCGACCTCGAGGGACAGGTCGCCGGAGAGGAGTCGGAACCCCACCGCCACCGCGATCAGCGCGACGGCGAGCGAGGCGAGCAGCTCCATCGCGAAGCCCGAGAGGAACGAGAACCGCAGCACCTTCATCGTCTCGCGGCGGTACTCGTCGGCGGTCTGCTCGATACGGTCGGCCGCACGCCGGTCACGGCCGAACAGCCGCAGCGTCGAGAGTCCCTGCACCGTGTCGGCGAACCGTGCCGCGAGCCGCTGCAGCGTCTGCCACTGCTTCTTCTGAACCGTCCGCGTCGCCATGCCGATGAGGATCAGGAAGAGCGGGATCAGCGGGAGGGTGATGATCGCGGTGAGTCCACTCGGCCAGTCCTGCCACCACATCACCGCGACGATCACTGGGGTCGCGATCACGGTGAGCACGAGCTGCGGGATGTACCGGGCGAAGTACGCGTCGAGCGCCTCGAGTCCGTGGCCCGCGGTCACGGCGAGCTCGGTCTGGTTCCGCTGCGCGAGCCACCCCGGCCCGAGCCGCCCGACGGCGGCGATCAGGCCCGACCGCAGCTGCATCCCCGTCTTCGCGGCGGCGCGCGTTCCGGCCGCATCCGACGCCGCGATGAGGATGCCGCGCAGGAGAGCCGCGGCGAGCAGCCACAGCAGCGAGCCGGAGACATCTCTTCCGGCGAGCGCGCCGGTCACGGCATCCGTCAGCAGCCAGGCGAACGCGATCGTCACGGCCGTCTGCACGACGCCGATCAGCGCGGATGCCGCGAGGAACCCTCGTGCGGCACCCGCGTATCGCAGCAGCCGCGGATCGACGGGTTTCATGCGTGTGCCGGTGCCGCCTCGATCGACGAGCGCGTGACGCGCTTGCGGAAGATCCAGTACGTCCAGGTCTGGTACGCGATGACCAGCGGAAGGGCGATCAGCGCGGTCCAGCTCATGATCTGCAGCGTATACGGCGTGCTCGAGGCGTTCGCGATCGTGAGGCTGTACGCCGGGTCGATCGTCGAGGGCATGACGAACGGGAACAGTGCGAAGAACAGCATGACCACCGCGAACAGCACGGTCGCGGCTCCCGCGGTGAAGGCCCGGCCGTCCCGCCCGCGCAGCGAGAAGAGCACGGCGGCGATGAGGCTGACCGCGGCGAGCGCTCCGGCGACGACGACCAGCCCGAGGAGCGGCGCCTCCCGGCCTGCGGCGATCCCGATCGTCCACAGCACGGTCCCGGCGGCCACGACGATCGTCGGCACGGCGGCGATCTTCGCGAGGCGCCGCGCATCCGCGTGCACCTGACCGTCGGTCTTGAGCGCCACGAACAGCACGCCGTGCAGGAAGAACACCAGCAGCGTCGTGAGGCCGACCAGCAGCGAGTAGGGGTTCAGGAGCGCGAAGAATCCGCCCACGTAGATGTGGTTCTCATCCAGCGCGACGCCCTGCACGATGTTGCCGAACGCGACGCCCCAGAGGAACGCCGGCACGGCCGAGCCGATCACGATCATCCGGTCGAAGCCGCGCTTCCATGCCGCGCTCTCGCGCTGGTGGCGGTACTCGAACGAGACGCCGCGCAGGATCAGAGCGAGAAGGATCAGCAGCAGCGGCAGGTAGAAGCCGCTGAACAGGGTCGCGTACCACTCCGGGAAAGACGCGAACAGGCAGGCGCCGGCGACGATGACCCAGGTCTCGTTGAGGTCCCAGATGGGGCCGATCGTGTTGATGACCTGACGGCGCGACACGTCGTTGCGGCCGAGGAAGGGCAGCGACATCCCGACGCCGAAGTCGAACCCGTCGAGCACGAAGTAGCCGACGAAGAGGAAGCCGACGATCCAGAACCAGAGCGTTGCGAGATCCATGATGCTCCTTCCTCTCAGTAGACGACCGACGGCAGTTGGGCCGTCTCATCGTGGGGTTGCTCTTCGGTGTCGGGGCCCTTCTGCGCGGCCCGGACGATGAGGCGGATCTCGACGACCGCGAGCGCCGCGTAGATCGCGGTGAAGGAGATGAGCGAGATGAGCACCTCGAGCCCGGAGACACCGGGCGAGACGCCGTCCTGCGTGCTCATCAACCCGAACACGATCCAGGGCTGCCGGCCCATCTCGGTGAAGACCCAACCCATGATGTTCGCGGCGAGCGCGAGCGGGAACGACCAGATGGCGAGCTTCCACATCCACTGCGCCGGCGGCTTCTTGGCGCTCTTGCGGGTGAGCCACAGGCCGATCACGGCGACGAGGCCGGCGGCCATGCCGAGGCCGATCATCCAGCGGAAAGCCCAGTACGTGACCCAGAGGACCGGGGCGAAGTCCGTCATGCCGGTGTCGGCATACGTCTGGCTGTACTCGGCGTTCAGGTCGTTGATGCCGTGCACGCACGCATCGAGGGTGTGCGTCGACAGCAGCGACAGCAGATACGGCACGCGGATGGAGAAGAGCTCGGAGCTGCCGTCCGGTGTGCCGAGCGTGAAGAGGCTGAACGAGGCGTCGGGTCCGCAGACGGTGTTGAAGGTCGCCTCGGCCGCCGCCATCTTCATCGGCTGCGCCGCGTACATCGCGAGCCCGAGCTGGTCGCCGGTCAGCACCACGCCGGCGGTCGAGAAGATCATGGCCCACAGTCCGAACTTCAGCGAGATGCGCATGGTGTCGAAGTGCTGGCCGCGGGAGAGGTGCCAGGCCGACACCGAGATCACGACACCGGCGGCGAACATCAGCGCGCCGAAGATCGTGTGCGGGAAGGCGGCGAGCGCGACGGGGTTCGTCAGCAGCGCCCAGAAGTCGGTGAGCTCGGCGCGGTTCGTCACGGGGTTGTACGTGTACCCGACGGGGTTCTGCATGAAGGCGTTGGCCGCGATGATGAAGTACGCCGACAGGATGCTGCCGATCGATACGCACCAGATCGTCGCGAGATGCAGCTTCTGCGGGAGCTTGTCCCAGCCGAAGATCCACAGCCCGATGAACGTGGCCTCGAAGAAGAAGGCGAGCAGTCCCTCGAAGGCGAGGGGGGCGCCGAACACGTCGCCGACGAAGCGGGAGTAGTCCGACCAGTTCATGCCGAACTGGAACTCCTGCACGATGCCGGTGACCACGCCCATCGCGAAGTTGATCAGGAAGATCTTGCCGAAGAACCGGGTCAGATGCAGGTACTGCACCTTGCCGGTACGCACCCACGCGGTCTGGAAGATCGCGGAGACCAGCGCCATACCGATCGTCAGCGGCACGAACAGGTAGTGGTAGACGGTCGTCAGCCCGAACTGCCATCGGGAGAGGACGAGCGGGTCAAGCCATTCCATGCGCGACTCCTGTTCGGTCGGTCAACAGCACCCGGCAGTCCGCCGGGTCGGCCGATGGCTGCACGCACGCCGCGACCAGAGGCCCGCCGGCCTCGTTCAGCACGCCCTGCATGAGCCCGAGGTGCACCTGGCACAGCATCGGGCGATCCTCGGGGCGACCGGCCGCGTGCGGACACGGGCTGAGGTCGACCGTGAGCCGCACGTCGTCGACGACGGGCTCGAAACCGCTCTCCTCCAGATGCTCGACGAGCGCGTCGAGCTGGTAGGTGGCAGGTGTGGACAGAGCGGATGCCGCAGCGGGCAGCATCCGGCGCATGAGGTCTCCCCGGCGCGCAGCCGCCTTCGCCTTGTCGCGGGCGACGGGGCTCGATGCGCCCGGTGCCCCGGTCGCGGCACGGTAGAACGTGCGTGGCCGACCGCGCACCGTGCGGTGCTCGATCGTGGGGATGACGTAGCCGCCCTCGATGAGGCGCTGCAGGTGCTCTCGCACCGTGTTGGCGTGGAGGCCGGTGGCCCCGCACAGCTCGCCGATCGTGAGCTCGGCCCGCCCGTGCGCACGCTCCGCCTCGAACAGCAGGTGCAGGAGCTGCACCCTGGAGTAGGTCGAGATCGGCCCGCAGACGGGCCCGCCGTTGCGCATGCCTCCATCGTCCCAGAGGCGAGCTGGCGGATCGAGCGGTTCGGCCGTGAATAATGCGCCGAGCGATAGGGATGTCGGATGCCGGCGATAGCCTGGCTGCATGGCCACCCGAAAACCCGCTCCCCCGGCGTACGTCTGCACCGAATGCGGGTGGACGACGGCGAAGTGGGTCGGTCGCTGCGGCGAATGCCAGCAGTGGGGAACGGTGCAGGAGCAAGCCGCTCCGACCGGCATCCTCCGGCGCGTGACGGCCCTCGCACCGACCGCCGAGCGCACGGCGCGGCCGATCACGCAGATCACCACGCAAGACGCGCCGCGGCGCACCAGCGGCGTCGGCGAGTTCGATCGGGTCCTCGGCGGCGGCATCGTGCCGGGAGCGGCGATCCTGCTCAGCGGCGAGCCCGGCGTCGGCAAGTCGACGCTGCTGCTCGAGGTCGCCGCTCAAGCCGCCCGATCAGGGCGGCGGGTGCTCTACGCCAGCGCCGAGGAGTCGCCGGGCCAGGTGCGACTGCGCGCCGAGCGCACCGGCGCCCTGCACGACGAGCTGTACCTCGCGAGCGAGACCGATCTCGCGACGATCCTGGGCCACATCGACGAGGTGAAGCCCGAGCTCGTCATCGTCGACTCGGTCCAGACCGTGTCGTCGTCGCTGACCGATGGCGCGGCCGGGCAGCCGAGCCAGGTGCGCGAGGTCGCGTCCACGCTGATCCGGATCGCGAAAGACCGCGACCTGCCGATCATCCTCGTGGGTCACGTGACGAAAGACGGACAGGTCGCCGGTCCCCGTGTGCTCGAGCACCTCGTCGACGTCGTCTGCCACTTCGAGGGCGACCGGCAGACCGCGCTCCGTTTCATCCGAGCGCTCAAGAACCGCTTCGGTCCGACCGACGAGGTCGGCTGCTTCGAGATGACCGGCGCCGGCATCTCCGAGGTACCCGATCCGTCCGGCCTGTTCCTCTCGAAGTCCACGGCCGAGGGCACCTGCGTCGCGATCTCGCTCGAAGGGCGTCGCGCGCTCCCGGTCGAGGTGCAGGCGCTGACCGTGCCCTCGAACGCTCCGAACCCCCGCCGCATCGTGCACGGCGTCGACTCCTCCCGAGTCGCGATGGTGCTCGCGATCCTCGAGCGTCGCGCGAACATCAAGACCAGCGACCTCGACGTCTACGTCTCGACCGTCGGGGGCGTGCGCTTCACCGAGCCCGCGGCCGACCTCGCCATCGCGATCGCCGTCGCCGGTTCCGTGCAGCGCACCTCGGTGCCGCGCACGGTCGCCGCGGTGGGCGAACTCAGCCTGGCGGGCGAGATCCGTCCGGTCACCCAGGCCGCACAGCGCCGGTCCGAGGCATCTCGCCTCGGCTACGAGCAGGTCGTCGATGACCGCTCGAAGACGCTCGTCGGAGCCCTGAAAGACATCAAGGCACGCGACCGCTCGCCCCGCGATCAGCGCGACATCCCGCCGTTCTGACGTGACCGCCCCTTCGAACGACTAGGCGTCGAGTGCCTTCAGCACCTCGACCGGGTCGGCCTGCATCGGATGAGGCCCGGCGATGTCGAGGAACACGGTCGTGATGGGGTGCTCCGCGAGGAACTTCCGCAGCCATTCCGCGGTGTAGATGCCCACGCCCGGCGGGAGGTTCGCCGGCTTGTTCTTCGCGTCGCTGAAGAGCAGCAGCGCGAGGTCGCCGGTCTTCGGGTCGCGGTAGGTCCACACCTCGCCGCTGTCGAGCGGGTTGTCGCGCGCGCCGGGCGTGATCAGGGGAACGACGGTCGTGCCGTTGCGCAGGGCGAAGGCGACAGCGGCCACGTCCTGCTTCTCGAGCGCCTGAGCCAGGGCTTCCGAGCGGAAGTCCTCCGGTGCGGGCTTGTTCTTCGCGGCCTTCGCCTTCTTCGCTGCCATGAGCCCAGCCTATTCGCGCAGGGCGACGCGGTGCGCGGCATCCGTCGGCGGGCGTGCCCGTCCCGGAAAAGATTGGGGCCCTCTCGAGTCTCACAGTGGGGACTGGAATACTCGAGAGGGCCCTCGGACTCTCGAACGGCGATGTCGAAGCGCTGGGGACGCTGTAGTTCGACGCCACTGGGGATGGCATGTGCCGCTAGTGCGGAGAGTCGTCTCAATGGTATCCCAAAGAAACCCGGCTGTCTGCCCCCGGTACATAAAACCTCTGACGTCGAGGTATTCCGAATCCCGGCGCCTCTCCGGCGGTCCTTTCCGCACTCACGGGCCCCTCTTCGCTTCGAAGTACGGCGAGTCGGAGCGTGCGGCTCTGACGCTCAGGCCTCGGCGCCCACCGTTTCGAGCGCCGGGTAATCGGTGTAGCCCTCGGCGGTGGATCCGTAGAACAGCTCGGGGCGAGGCGTGTTCAACTCCGCATCCTGCTGCCAACGAGCGACCAGATCGGGGTTGGCGATGACCGGACGCCCGACGGCGACGGCATCCGCCCACCCCTCCGCGACGAGCGACTCGGCCTCGGCGCGGGTGGTCTCGACCGCGAAGCCGGTGTTGACGATGAGGGGTGCGCCGGCGGTGCGGCGAATGCGCTGTACGAGTTCGCCGGTCGGCGCAGCCTGGAGCACATCGACGAAGGCGAGGCCGAGTGGCGCGAGCCCCTCGGCGACGGCAGCGTACGTCGACCGGACGTCTGCGTCGTCCTCCTCGAGCACACCCTGGATGTTGTGCTGGGGAGAGAGACGGATGCCGGTGCGGTCGGCGCCCACGGCTGCGGCGACAGCGGTGACGACCTCGATCGCGAAGCGGGCGCGGTTCTCGGGTGATCCGCCGTACTGGTCGTCGCGGATGTTCGACACCGGCGACAGGAACTCGTGCACGAGGTAGCCGTTCGCGCCGTGCACCTCGACGCCGTCGAGTCCGGCGGCGATCGCGTTGCGCGCGGCCTGCGCGAACTGCTCGACCACGACGGGGATCTCGCCGGCGGTCAGGGCGTGCGCGACCGGCAGGTCGAACTTGCCCTCGGGCGTGCGCGTCTGCCCCGGTGCGGCGAGCGCACTCGGCCCCACGACCCTCGGCTCCCCGGAGATCGCCGGGTGCCCCACCCGGCCACCGTGCATGAGCTGCATCACGATCGAGCCGCCGGCCTCGTGCACGGCATCCGCGATGCGTCGCCATCCTTCGATCTGCGCGGGGGTGACGATGCCGGGCTGCCCCGGGTACGACTTGCCCTCGGGGGCCGGCCAGGTCCCCTCGGTGATGATGAGCCCCACCCCGGCGCGCTGACGGTAGTAGTCGACCATCACGTCGGTCGGCACACCGTCGGCGTCGGCGCGCGTGCGGGTCAGCGGCGCCATGACGACGCGGTTGGACAGGTGCAGGGCGCCGAAGACGGCGGACTCGTTGAGACTCACAGTGGGAGGTAAGGAGGAGATGCCGTGCGGTATTCCCCGACGAACGCGCCCCTTCCGACGTTCAGGGGCGCTCTTCGCCTCGAAGCGCGGCGATTCGACGTGCGAGGAAGCGGCGCTCCGGATCGGATGGTGCGAGCTCGAGAGCGCGGGCGTAGTGCGGCAGCGCCTCGGCATCCCTGCCGGCACGGCGCAGCAGGTCCGCTCGCGCCGCGGGCAGCAGGTGGTATCCGTCGAGGCGCGGGTCGTCGATCGTGTCGAGGATCGCGAGACCTGCGGTCGCGCCCTCGGCAAGCCCGACGGCGACGGCCCGATTGATCTCGATGACCGGCGACGGCGCCACCCGCGCGAGCTGAGCGTACAGTTCGGCGATCCGGCGGAAGTCGGTCGAGTCGGCAGACGACGCGGTCGCATGCTGCTTCGCGATCTCCGCCTGCAGCCGGTACGGCCCGACGACGCCGTCGAACCGGCGACGAGCCGATTCGGATGCGGCCAGGGCGGCGACACCGTCACCGATCATGGTCGCATCCCATCTCGCGCGATCCTGATCCTCCAGGAGGACCAGGTCGCCCGCCGCGTCGAGACGCGTCGCCGCGCGGGAGTGCTGGAACAGCATCAGCGACAGCAGACCGAGGACCTCGGGCAGCAGCGCCGAGCCGGCCATGAGCGACGCGAGCAGGCGGCCGAGACGGATCGCCTCCTCCGCCAGGGGCACCCGCACCAGCTCGGCACCGCCCGAGTAGCCCTCCGTGAAGAGCAGGTACAGCACCGCGAGCACACCCTGGGTGCGCTCAGGCAGCTGCTCCGGACCCGGCACTCGGTACGGGATCCCCGCGTCACGGATCTTGGCGCGGGCCCGCACGAGCCGCTTCTGCATAGCTGCCTCCGTCACGAGGAACGCGCGCGCGATCTCCGCCACCTCGAGCCCGGCGATCGTGCGCAGTGTCAACGCGATTCGCGCCCCCGTGGGCAGCGCAGGATGACAGCACGTGAAGATGAGGCGCAGCCGGTCGTCGTCCATCACACCGAACGCATCGTCGGTGCGATCGGGCACGGATGCCGGAGACTGCTGTGCATCGAGGTCGACCGCCGCCTCGATCGCGGCGCGCGACGCGGTGCGGCGCTGGGTCTCGGCGCGACGCAGCGCATCCACCGCCGCGTTCTTCGCGGCCGTGGTGAGCCAGGCGCCGGGGTTGTCGGGGATGCCGCGCTGCGGCCACGCGGTGAGCGCACTGGCCACGGCATCCTGCACGGCATCCTCCGCGAGATCCCAGTCGCCCGTGCGGCGGATGAGCGACGCCACGATGCGCAGACGTTCGGCCGCGACCGTGGCGGCGAGCACGCGGCCCGCCTCCACGACCGCGGTCGGATCGCTCATCGGATCACTCGAACGGCCACGTGGGCCGCACTTCGACACGTCCGAATCGGGCCATCGGATGCTTCGACGCGATCTCGACGGCTTCGTCGAGATCGGCGACGTCGATCAGGTCGAACCCGGCGATCCACTCCTTGGTCTCGGTGAAGGGCCCGTCCGTGAGGATGGTCCGGCCGTCACGCACGGTCACCGTGGTCGCATCGGACGGCGGACGCAGGCGGCTCCCCGTCCACGAGACGTCACGGCGTTCGACGTCGGCCACCCACTCCTCGATGTTGTCCTCTTCGGGCACGTACTCCGGGGCGGCCGGGTCGCTGATGATGAACAGCAGATACTGCATGTGCTCTCTCCTTCTCGAGTCGTTCTCCTGTCAGGGCGACGTCGGCGATGACTCGCTGAGGACACTCTGCGGAAGAACGTCCACCCCGTGGAGCAGCCGACGGACCTCGACCGGTGAGTACCGCGTCTCGGGATACACCCCTACGACGGATGATGCCGCACCGGGAGGACACGGTGCTACGGGTCGAGGCGTGCGAACGCGATCAGTACAGCAGGATCTGCTTCGTCGTCAGGCTCGTGAACCCGCCGATCGAGACCTCGACGTGGTACGAGGCACCGCCGCCCGGGGCGCGCTGACGGTTCTCGGCCGCGCACGTCTCGACGCTCGAGCGCGTGCGGTCCCAGATCACCGGATCCTTGCTGGTGACGGTGGTCCCCGCCGCGAGCGTGGCGATCATGCTGCTGGGGTTCTCCTGGCAGTCGGTCGAACGCCACCAGACGTCGGCGCCGCTCGAGATCGTGAACACCTGGGTCGTCGAGCCCACGTCGATCGTGCAGTCCGTGGCGCCCTTGTTCGTCAGGGAGATGGACAGCTGAGGCGTGACGCCGGCCGCATAGGTGTCGGCATCGGAGACGGCCGCCACCTCGATGTCCTTCGCCGCGCACGCGACGATCGCCGGGGTCGCTTCGCCCGACGGCGTCGGCTCCGGCGATTCCGTGCCCGCGGCGGGCGTCGACGACGGAGTGCTCGATGCGGTCGCGGAGCTGGTCGGCGCGGGACCGGCGTCGGCATTCGCCCACGGCCGCGTGACCAGCAGCCACACCGACACCCCGATCACGGCGACCGCGAGGATCAGACCGATCAGCAGCACCACCCGTCGTCGACGATAGACGGCGGCGGAGTGACGGGGCATGCGTCCAGGCTAAGCGATCGACCTGGCGATCGTCCGGCGACCGACCGGACGATCAGCCCGGAATTCCGATACGACGCTCGCCGGACCGGAGCTGCTGGATCACGACCGCGATCACGAGGAGCGCACCCTGGGCGACGTTCTGCCAGAACGTGTTGACGCCGAGGATGGTCATGCCGTTCGTCAGAACACCGAGCAGGATCACCGCGAGGATCGTGCCGGCGATCGTGCCCTTGCCGCCCTTCAGCGCCGCACCACCCAGGGCCGCCGCCGTGATCGCCTGCAGTTCCAGCCCCTCCGAGCCGGAGATCGGCTGACCCGACCCGGTTCGGGCGGTGATCAGGATGCCGGCGATCGCGGCGATCGCACCGGTCACCATGTAGACGCCGATGATGTAGCGGTTGATGTTGATGCCCGCGAGCCGGGACGCGATGTTGTTGCCGCCGACCGCGTAGATGTTGCGACCCCACGACGTATAACGCAGGACGATGTGCGCGAGCAGCGCGACCACGAGCAGCACGAGGATGAGCGTGGGGATGCCGGCGACGCCGCCGCGGGCGAGGAAGACGAAGAACGGATCGGCGCCCGTGTAGCCCTGCGCTCGCCCATCCGAGATCAGCTGCGCCACGCCCTTGAACGCCGCCAGCGTGGCGAGGGTCGCGATGACGGGGTTCACGCGTCCGAAGACGATGATGCAGCCGTTGACCAGACCGCAGAGGATGCCGATGCCGATCGCGCCGACCACGCCCACGGCGGGGCCTGCGGCGGTGAACAGCATCGCCGAGGTCACCGAGGTGAGTCCGGCGATCGATCCGACCGAGATGTCGAGGGCGCCGAGGATGATGACGATGGTCTGCACCACGGCGAGGAGGCCCATGATCGCGATGGCCGTGCCGATCACCTTGAGGTTGCCGACGCTGAAGAACAGCGGATTCTGCAGCCCGATCACGGCGACCACCAGCACGATCGCGATGATCAGCGAGATGTTCTGCGCGCCGACCCCGCTGATCAGCCGTCGCAGCGGTGATGCCGCTGCCGCTGTGGGAGCCGGGGCGGTCATGGTCGTGGTCGCTGTCTTCACGGCGCCGTCCTTCATAGCGTCGTCGCTCATGCGGCGACCTCCTCGTCCATCGCGAGCGCGAGAATGCTCTCTTCGGTTGCCTCGGCACGCGGGAGCTCTCCCGTGATGCGCCCGTGGGCCATGACATAGATGCGGTCCGAGACGCCGAGCACCTCGGGGAGTTCGCTCGAGACCACGATGACCGCGACCCCTTCGTGCGCGAGGCGGTCGATGATCGCGTAGATCTCGGCCTTCGCCCCGACGTCGATGCCGCGGGTGGGCTCGTCGAGCAGCAGCAGCTTCGGCTTGGTGGCGAGCCAGCGGGCGAGCACCACCTTCTGCTGGTTGCCGCCCGACAGACGCCCCACCAGCTGTTCAGGGCTGGGGGTCCGGATGCGCAGGGACTCGATGTAGCTCTTGGCGAGCGCCGACTCGGCGGAGTCCTTGACGAAGATCCACCGCGAGAGGGATCGGAGCACGGCCAGCGCCGTGTTGTCGCGCACGCTCCGGTCGAGCAGCAGGGCCTCGGCCTTGCGCTCCTCCGGTGCGAAGCCGATGCCGGCCCGGATGCTGTCCTGAGGGCTGCGGAACCGTCGCACGACCCCGTGCATGCGGATCTCACCGCCGCTGATCAGGAGGTCGCCGGCGATCGTCTTCATGAGTTCGCTGCGCCCGGCGCCGACGAGGCCGGCGACGCCGACCACCTCCCCGGCGCGCACGGTGAGCGAGATGTCCTGCACCTCGTCGTTGGAGACGCCGGCGAGCTCGAGCACGACGTCGCCGAGCGCGGCCGGCTCGCGGTGGAAGAACTGGGTGAGGTCGCGGCCGACCATCATGCGCACGAGCTCGTCGTGATCGGTCTCTCCCACGGCCTTGGTGCCCACATACGCGCCGTCGCGCAGCACCGTGATGTGGTCGGCGAGCTGGAAGATCTCTCCCATCCGATGCGACACGTAGCCGATGGCGACGCCGTCGGCCTTCAACTGGCGGATCAGCGCGAACAGCAGCGCGACCTCTTCGTCACCCAGCGAGGACGTGGGCTCATCGAAGCAGATGACCTTGGGCCGGGCGATCACCGCGCGCATGATCTCGACGATCTGGCGCTGCGCCGGCGACAGGTCGGCACCGAGCGTGCGGGCGTCGATGACCCTGTCGAAGCCCCAGCGCCGCAGCTCCTCGGTCGCGGTGCGCTCGAGCTGACCGCGGCGGAAGCCGACCGCACCGAGAGCGCCGATGTAGATGTTCTCCGCGACCGACACCCAGGGCACGATCTCCGGCTCCTGGGCGATCACGCGCAGCCCGGCATCCCGCGCATCCGCGGGACCGGCGAAGTCCGCCGGCGCTCCCGCGAGGAGCAGTTCGCCGCCGTCGGGGCGGTAGTCGCCGCCGAGGATCTTGAGGAGCGTGGACTTGCCCGCGCCGTTCTCGCCCATGAGGGCGGTCACCTCTCCGGCGCGGAGCTCGAGGTCCACGCCGCGGAGGGCGTGGACGGGACCGAACGACTTGGTGATCGCGTGGGCCCGCAGCGCTGCGGCCTGCTCAGTCATGCTTTCCTCTCGTGGCGAGCCTTCGAGTGGCGTGCCGATGCGTGATCGCGGACGGACGGGGACGGCCGCTCTGCGGCCGTCCCCGGGAAGAACGTCAGGTGCAGACGACGCCCTTCTCCTCCCAGTTGGAGGCATCGACGATCTCGGTGTTGGCCACCGTCTTCGGCGGCAGCTCCGTGCCGTTGCGCAGCAGGTCGATCATCGAGGTGACCGCCGCCTTGCCGACCTCGACGCCGGAGATGAACAGCGCGGACTTGTTGCCCGTCTCCTGTCCGGCGTTCCAGTCCTTGCAGGTCAGGTAGGCGCCGAGTCCGACGCCGACGATGTCGGCCGGGGCGACGCCCGAGTTCTGCAGCGCCGTCACGACGCCGGTCTCGTTCTCGTCGTTGCAGCCCCAGACCACCCAGTGCTTCACGCCGGCGTTGGCCGTGATGATGGCGCCCGCCTTGTCCTGCGCGTCGGTGGCGGAGTTGTCGGTGCCGACCTCGATGACCTCGGGGCCGTCGGGCACCGCCTCGGAGAACGCCGCGACAGCGCCGTCGACGCGCTCGACGCAGTTCGGCTGGTCCTGCTTGTACGCGGAGAGGATGCGGGTGTCGGCGGCGGCCCAACCGGCCTCCTGGTAGAGACGTGCGGCGTCTGCGCCGACCTTCTCGCCCATAGACGTGCCGTCGAAGCCGGTGAACGCGGCCGCGTCGCCCTTCGCGTCGACGATCGGGTCGTCGGCGGCCATGATCGGGATGCCGGCGTCGGTCGCGAGCTGGATCACCTGCGGGCCGATCTGCGTGTCGGGAACGACGATGATGATCGCGTCGACGCCCTGCGCGATCGCTGCCTCGACCTCGGAGATCGCCTTGTTCGAGTCGGTGCTGACGTCGACGACGTTGATGGTGACGTCGCCGTCGGCCTTCGCGGCCTCCTTGGCGCCGTCGGCCTCGTCGATGAAGTACTGCTGGTCACCCTGCTTCTGGATCAGGGCGATGGTGAGCGGGCCGTCGGAAGGGCCCTTGTCACCCGCGGCGGGTTCGGCCGACTCCATCCCGGACGAACAGGCGGTGAGGGCGGCGAGAGCCAGGACGGCGACCCCGCCGGCGGCAGTTCGCGCCCAGAGGCGGCTGCGTGTGGCGAACATTGAGACTCCTTCGTCTTCGTGCGATGGCCGGCTGTGGGGCCGGATGCTGTGTGGAACAGATCGAACGTACATCGATCGTCGCGCGTCGCTTGAGGACGATCTCACGGAACATATGGACTTTTCTCTGACCCGATGAAACAGACTACGGAAGATTGCGAAGCCTTTCGCCGCCATTCTGCGGTTACCCTGGCAGGACCGGCCTGTCGACATGGCCGGACCACCTGTCATTCTTCTGCGAGGCCTCATGGACGAGACGCCTATCCCACCGGAACCCCACTACCGGATGGAGGGGTTCGAGCATCAGCGCCTGTGCGTGCTGCCCCGCCCTCAGGTCGAGACGGCTCTCGGCGCCGCCGGCACCCGCCGCCTTCTGGTGACCGATGCCGGGTACTTCCCGAAAGCGCGCGGTCACCTGCGCGTCCGCCCGCGCGGCTGCCCCGAGACGGTCGTGCTGCTCTGCGTCGCAGGGCGCGGCACGGTGACCATCGCCGGCGAGGTGCATCCGCTCACCGCGTCCACCTCGATCGCGATCGCCGCGGGTGCCCCACACGTCTACGAGGCCTCGGAGGAGGACCCGTGGACCATCTGGTGGGTGCACGTGCGCGGGACGGACGCCGCCGAGCTCACGGCGCAGACCCTCGGACGGCAGAGTCCGGTGACGAGGCTGCGCGCGATGGATCGCGTCGTGGCGCTGTTCGACGAGCTCGTCTCCACGCTGGAGCGCCGGCTCTCCCCGCCGCAGCTGCTCATGGCATCCGGCATCGCGTGGAACCTGCTCACGCGCATCGCCGCGGACAGCATCCTGCCGAGCGAGGGATCCGCGCTCGAGCGCGCCATGCGCTATCTGGAGGCGCGGGTCGATGGCAACATCCAGGTCAGCGAGCTGGCCGCCCTCGTCGACATGTCGCCGTCGCACCTGAGCGCGCTGTTCCGCCAGGCCACCGGAAGCGGCCCCGCCGCCTTCCACACGTCGCTCCGCATGTCACACGCACGGAATCTGCTCGACACCACCTCGCTCTCCGTGCGCGAGATCGCGGCCGCCGTCGGCTACGCCGATCCGCTGTACTTCTCCCGGCATTTCCGGCGCCTGCACGGTCTCAACCCGACGTCGTACCGCGCGCAGCACAAGGGGTGAGGTTCAGCGCCCGACGCGGCGGATCGTCCATCCGGCACTCGCAGATCCGCCCGCCGGCACCACGTGCAGGTCGCGGCCCGAGTTGAACGCGTCCGGCGGACAGGTCATCGGCTCGACGGCGACACCGTTGCGGAACTCCTCGCCGATGCCGCGGTCGGTCGTGTAGACCTGCACCCACGGACAGCGTGCATCCCACTCGATCTCGACACCTGTGCCGTCGTCGGCGAGCACGCGAGCCGACGCCAGACCCTGCTGTCGACCGAGCCCGGTGTACGCATGGTTGATCTCGGTACCCGCGAGGCGCCGCGGCTCCCGGAAGTCCCGGCCGCCCGCCGCGGCGTCGGCCACGGACACGGTCCGCTCGGGCAGCAGCCGATCGGCGGAGACGAGCAGGATCTGCTCGGCGTCCATCGCGAGCGTCAGATCATCGATGCCGCGCTCGCGCACCGGCCCCGCCACGAGGTACGGGTGCCCGCCGAGTCCGACGGGCGCATCCCTCGCACTCTCGTTGGTGGCGGTGACCTCCTGGGTGAGGCCGTCTGCGCCGAGGCGGAACTCGGCATCGATGCGCAGGCGCCACGGATACCCCGGCTGGGCCGCGATCGTCGCGGTGAGGACGACACGGCCCGTCGACGCGGAGACAACGTCGAAATCGGTCCACGCCACGAGACCATGAGCGGCGGTGCGGGTCTCGGGCTCGTTCTGCACGAGCCGGTGGGTCTCGCCGCCGAACGCGTACGCCCCGTCGGCGATCCGATTCGGCCACGGGGCGAGCAGCGCACCGCGCATCGACGGACGGATCTCCTCCTCCGCGAACGGCACGACGAGGTCGACGCCGTCGTGTCGCAGCGATCGCAGGCTGGCCCCGACGCTCGCGATCCGCGCCTCATAGGCCCCGGATCGCAGCACGAACGGCTTCCCCGAGAGCGGCACCGGCATCCTCAGGCGTCCTCGCTCTCGCCCTCGTCACCGGCAGGGGTGAACAGCAGGAGCTCGGGCAGGCTCGTCGCGAAGTAGTCGGTCACCCCGTCGTCGCGCACGGCAACGGGCGGCACGTAGGCCGCGCGTGCTTCGCCGAGCGTCGCCGGCGGATCGGTCAGCGACAGCCCGAGCGCCTCGAGCGTGAGATCCCACGTGGCGATCGCCTGGCCCTCTCCGCCCTCCCAGGGGTGGAACGGACGCGTGAGGAGCATGCGGTGCGCCCGGGCCGCGTCACCCTCGGCGATGAGCAGCCGTGCGTACTCGATCGCGAAGTCGTCACGCGTGAGGACGAGCTCCTCCACCGGACGGAGCGCCGCGAGGCGATCCGTCGTGCTGTGCCCGAGGCGTGCGGCGAGCTGATCCTGCTCGTAGCGGATGCGCGCGTCGTCGGGAGCGCTCTCGACCGCCTGCGCGTACAGCCGCCAGGCCTTCGCCTCATCGTGCTCGACGTTGTAGGCGGCGAGGGCGGCGTTGCGGAACAGCACCGGGTCGTGGCGGCCGTGCGCGATCGCGCGGTTCCACGCCTCGGCCGCATCCCGGCGCCGTCCGACCGAGTACAGCAGCATGCCGAGCAGCGACAGGGCGACCGCGTCATCGGGTTCGGCGGCGACAGCGGCTTCCAGCGCCTGCAGCGCGTCGAGGCCGGCGGGGAACGCCCAGCGCAGGTCGCCCGACCTGGCGCGCGATCGCTGCCGCGCCGCCGCGTCCTCGTCTCCGCGCCTCGCGATGATCTCGGCGGCGACGTACGCCGCGACGGGGCGCACGTTGCCCGCATGCCGGATCGGGGCAGCGATGGCCGCCTCGATCAGTCGGAGCGCATCATCGGTCGCACCCGCGAGCTTCAGGTCGAGGGCGACGTCGAGCAGCAGCCCGGCATCCGCTTCCCGCTCTTCCCCCGCGAGCACGCGGAGTGTCGCGTCGAGCGGATCGGTCGCCAGCGCTTCCCGCGCGATCGCCGTGCTGGCGGCCAGCTCGCCCCGCGTCCGCAGGATGAGCGCACGGAGAGCGGTGCGGCGGGTGTCGTGCCCGACGACGCCGTCGAGCGTGTCGAGGACGCGCAGCGCGGCTCGTTGCTGACCGGTGCGCAGGAGCGACCGGACGAGCTCGACACCGGATGCCGCCGCCCAGGTCCCGTCCCACCCGGCCTTCCCGAACGCGCGCTGCGCCTCCGTCTCCCGCCCCAGTCGCGCCAGGATGAGACCGGCCAGGTAGGAGGCCTCGGTGTCGGTCGGATTCGCGTTGCGGCGGGTCAGCCGGGTGATCGCGGTCTGCGCATGCTCGAGCGCGACGTCGAAGCGACCCGCTCGATAGGCCCGGTCCGCGAGGGCCAGGTTCGTCCGGGCATCGCCGGCGTCACGGGCGAGCGCAGCCCGCCAGTACGGCAACGGCGACCGCGTGGGGTGACGGTTCTGCTGCAGGTGCAGACCGGTGAGGTAGAGCTCCTCGACGCTGTCGATCTCGTCCGGCGACGGCGGCTCGTCGGCGACCCAGGGCTCGTCGTCGTCGGCATCCGTCGGCGTCCAGCGCACGAGCACGCGACCGTCGGCGTCGAGGAGTTCGGCCGTGATCGCATGAGACGGCGCGGCATCCGTCTCGATGGTCAGCGGCACGCCGGGAACGAGGTCGGCCGTGGTGCTCGCGACGACAGCGGCGCCGTCGAGGATCCGCAGCGTCGCACCGAGGCGGCGACTCGTCACCGCGAAGCTCGCCGACACCCGCGATCCCTGCTCGACGTGCACGGCGGCATCCGTCGTCGCCTGGTGCGCGGCACCGATCGCCGGGATCGGGTACCAGTACTGGCTGAACACCTTCGTCTCGCCCGGCAGCAGCCACGCGAAATCCGGCTGGTTGTCGGTGTACACGCCGGCCATGAGCTCGATGTACGGCCCGTCGGCGTCGGTGAGCTGAGCGTCCCAGGCGTGGCCGAAGGGCGCGTCGCCCCACGTCCACTGCTTCTTGCCCGGGGCCAGCCGCCGCTCCGCCCAGTGCACGAAGCCCGCGCCTGCGGCGTGGTCGTAGCCCCCGAAGAAGTCCTGCTGGGAGTCGACGATCATGTACGACGTCGGCACGGGGATGTTCCGGTAGAAGTCGATGCGGTCCGCGCCCTCGTGCTCGGCCGCGAGCGCCGGGTAGTCGACGCCGTAGTACGGGCGATCGGCCTCGGGGAACGCGGTCAGCGCGCGGCGCGCATGGTCGGCGACGTACCGCACGTCCTGCGGGAAGAAGGACTGGTAGTCGTCGTGCACGCGGGCAGCGACGTTCGCCCACCACAGGAAGGACTGCCGTTCGCTCGTGCGGTTGTGCAGGCGCACGACGAGCTCGACGACCGAGCTTCCCGCATGGAGACGGATGCCGTGCTGCGCCGACATCCGCGTGAACGGGTCGTGGTCGTGGCACCACACGGTGACCGACCCGTCGTCGCCGTGCTCGATCGATGTCTCCACCGGCAGGTAGGTGCCGGGGCGGTGATGCTGCGGCCAGTTGAACTCGACGCCGCCGCTGATCCACGGCCCCGCGAGGCCGACGAGGGCCGGCTTGATGACGTTGTTCCGGTAGAAGAAGTCGTAGCCGGTGGTCTTGTCGTATCCGATGTGGATGCGTCCGCCCAGTTCAGGGAGGACCACGAGTCGCACGTACTCGTTCTCGAGGTGGATCGCCTGCCACTCGCGGACCACGCCCTCATCGGCGATCTGCTCGGTGAACGGGATCGGGTACACCTTGCCGCTCGACCCCTGATAGACGCGGTGATCGAGGTACATCGGGTGGATGCTCGGCTCGGCGGCGTCGTAGGTGAGGATGCTCAGCGGTTCGCTCCACGCGACCGCGTCGCCGCGATCGAGGTCGGCGCGCAGGGAGCCCGACGCCTCCGGGAGAACGATGCGGTGATCGCTCTGCGGGCTTTCCTCATGACCGGCCATGGTCGATCCGACGTCGATGACATCGTCGTTCATCCGTTGATCCTTCGTGCAGGCGCGTGCCGTCGGCGTGCTGCATCCGACGACAGGACGCGAAGTCCTGCGACGAAGCTATCGCCGCACCCGGCGGAGCCCTATGGCGTGAACGGGGAAGAACATGGACGATTCGATGGATCGTCTACGCGCGGATGCCGGTCGCGTCAGAGCACCTTGAGCATGCGGGTGTTGCCGAGCGTGTTCGGCTTCACGTGCGCGAGGTCGAGGAACTCCTCGACACCCGCGTCACCGCTGCGCAGGAGCTGCGAGTACACGTCGGGGTCGACGACCTGCTCGCCGATCGGCGTGTAGCCGCGTCGCCCGAAGAACTCGACCTCGAACGTCAGGCAGAACAGGCGCGACAGCCCGAGCGCCTGGGCGGTCTCCTCCAGGCGGTCGACGATTCCGCGGCCGACGCCGTGGTGCAGCCAGTCCTGACGGACGAGCAGGGTGCGCACCTCGCCGAGGTCCTCCCAGATCACGTGCAGCGCGCCGCATCCGATCAGCTCGCCGTCGGCTTCCGCGACGATGAACTCCTGCACCGAGCCGTAGAGCACCGCCAGGTCCTTGCCGAGCAGGATGCGCTGCTCCACGAGCGGCTGCAGCAGGTTCCGGATGCCGACGACGTCGGCGCTGCGCGCCGGTCGGACGATGTACTCGCTCACGGCTCCAGCCTAGAACCCGCGAACCGTCATCGTCTGAGCCGGGCACAGGAAAGGGGCGGATGCCGCAGCATCCGCCCCTTCCGATGAATTACTCTCCGCTGGCGACCGCCAGGTCGGGAGTGCCCGAGATGCCGGCGCCGGCGGTGTTGATGCCGACCGCGACCTTCTCGCCACGCGGGCCGTGCTCGAAGAGGAACTCGCCGTCCTTCGCATCCACCTTGACGTGGTCTCCGGAGTTGAGCTCGCCGTGCAGGATCTTCTCCGACAGGCGGTCCTCGACCTCGTGCTGCATCGCGCGGCGCAGCGGGCGGGCACCGAGCGACGGGTCGAACCCGATCTCGATGAGACGCTCCTTGGCCGCGAGCGAGAGCTCGATCGTCATGTCGCGGTCCAGCAGACGCTCGCCGAGGCGCTTGGTGAACAGATCGACGATCTGCACCAGCTCCTCCTTGTTCAGCTGCGGGAACACGATGATGTCGTCGACACGGTTGAGGAACTCGGGCTTGAAGTTGCGCTTGAGCTCTTCGTTGACCTTGCCCTTCATCCGCTCGTAGGTCGTGGCGTTGCTGCCCTCGATCTGGAAGCCGACCGGACCACCGGCGATGTCACGAGCACCGAGGTTGGTGGTCATGATGATGACGGTGTTCTTGAAGTCGATCACGCGACCCTGGCCGTCGGTCAGACGACCCTCTTCCAGGATCTGCAGGAGCGAGTTGAAGATGTCGGGGTGGGCCTTCTCGATCTCATCGAAGAGGACCACGCTGAACGGCTTGCGGCGCACCTTCTCGGTGAGCTGTCCGCCCTCTTCGAATCCGACGAATCCAGGAGGGGCACCGAACAGACGCGAGACGGTGTGCTTCTCGCCGAACTCGCTCATGTCGAGCGCGATCAGCGCGGCCTCGTCGTCGAACAGGAACTCCGCGAGAGCCTTGGCGAGCTCGGTCTTTCCGACACCCGTGGGGCCGGCGAAGATGAACGAACCAGAGGGGCGCTTCGGGTCCTTGAGTCCGGCGCGCTGGCGACGGATCGTCTTGGAGAGGGCGGCGATCGCCTCTTCCTGACCGATGACGCGCTGGTGCAGGGCCTTCTCCATGAAGACGAGCCGCGAGGACTCCTCCTCGGTGAGCTTGAACACCGGGATGCCGGTGGCCTGCGCGAGGACCTCGGCGATCAGACCCTCGTCGACGACCGCGGAGGTCGCGATGTCACCCGCACGCCACTGCTTCTCGAGGCGCAGTCGCTCGGCGAGAAGGCTCTTCTCCTCGTCGCGGAGCGAGGCCGCGCGCTCGAAGTCCTGCTCCTCGGAGGCGACTTCCTTCTGCTCGCGGACCTTGGCGATCTTCTCGTCGAACTCCCGCAGCTCGGGCGGGCTCGACAGGATGCTGAGGCGCAGTCGAGCGCCGGCCTCATCGATCAGGTCGATCGCCTTGTCGGGCAGGAACCGGTCGGAGACGTAGCGGTCGGCGAGGTTCGCCGCGGCCACGAGGGCGCCGTCGGTGATCTGCACCTTGTGGTGCGCCTCGTAGCGGTCGCGGAGACCCTTGAGGATGTTGATCGTGTGCGGCAGCGTCGGCTCGTTGACCTGCACCGGCTGGAAGCGGCGCTCGAGCGCAGCATCCTTCTCGAAGTGCTTGCGGTACTCGTCGAGCGTGGTCGCACCGATCGTCTGGAGCTCACCGCGGGCGAGCAGCGGCTTCAGGATGCTGGCCGCGTCGATCGCGCCCTCGGCGGCACCCGCACCCACGAGGGTGTGGATCTCGTCGATGAAGACGATGATGTCGCCGCGCGTGCGGATCTCCTTGGTGACCTTCTTCAGGCGCTCCTCGAAGTCTCCGCGGTAGCGGGAGCCGGCGATGAGCGAGCCGAGGTCGAGCGAGTAGAGCTGCTTGTCCTTCAGCGTCTCGGGGACATCGCCCTTGACGATCGCCTGGGCGAGGCCCTCGACGACGGCGGTCTTGCCGACGCCGGGCTCACCGATCAGGACCGGGTTGTTCTTGGAGCGGCGGGAGAGGATCTGCATGACCCGCTCCGCCTCCTTCTCGCGCCCGATGACCGGGTCGAGCTTGTTGTCGCGCGCGGCCTGGGTCAGGTTGCGACCGAACTGGTCGAGCACCTGCGAGCCGCCCTGCGCGCTCGGGGTGTCGTTGGTCTGCGCGCCGACGGATGCCGGCTCGCGGCCGGGAGCACCCGAGAGCAGCTGGATGACCTGCTGGCGGACCTTGTTGAGGTCGGCGCCGAGCTTGACGAGCACCTGGGCGGCGACGCCCTCACCTTCGCGGATGAGGCCGAGCAGGATGTGCTCGGTGCCGATGTAGTTGTGGCCGAGCTGCAGGGCCTCGCGGAGGCTCAGCTCGAGCACCTTCTTGGCGCGCGGCGTGAACGGGATGTGCCCGGTCGGCTGCTGCTGGCCCTGGCCGATGATGTCCTGCACCTGCTCGCGCACGGCGTCGAGCGAGATGCCGAGACTTTCGAGCGCCTTGGCGGCGACGCCCTCGCCCTCGTGGATGAGGCCGAGCAGGATGTGCTCGGTGCCGATGTAGTTGTGGTTGAGCATCTTCGCCTCTTCTTGGGCGAGGACGACCACTCGACGGGCTCGGTCCGTGAATCTCTCGAACATGCTGTGACTCCTTATTCGCACTGGGGCGAAGCGCTACGTCAGAGACGGCGATCTGCGCTTGTACATCGAGAGTAACCACCGCCCGGGCGGTGTATGCCCGTGTTCGCCGTGGGCGTGACGCGGAGCCTCCGGAACACCGCGGAGGGGCCGGATGCCGGGTCCGGGGTTGACGGACCTATCGACAGTCGATAAGTTAACGTTTATCGCTAACAACGACTATCGATAAAGGAGAGATGATGATGAACGCCGAGAAGCAGGCCGGGCAGCAGGGAACGCTGACCCGCGGAGACAGAGCAGGCCTCATCGCCTTCTGCATCGCCGGCGCCGCCATCGCGGCGTACATCAGCGTGACGTCGATCATCCGCATCATCGCGCTGGGGTCGGGCGTGGGTGTGCCGGTGATGATCGAGTTCGCGGACCAGCCCGTCGAAGCGCCGCTCGGTGCCGACGGAGCGAACGTCACCCTCGAACTGGATCGTGCGGCGATCACGGCCGACACCCTGCCGCCGATCGCGACCGTTCCGGGCATCCTCGGGCAGGTCATCCAGATCCTCACGATCATCGTCGTGATCGGATGCCTGCTGCTGCTGGCGCGCAGCATCCTCACCGGCACGGTCTTCAACCGCCGGAACACGGCCCTCGTGATGACCGCCGGGATCACCGGCCTCGTCGGCTTCGCCGCCGTGCAGTTCTTCGACAACATGCTCGCGAATGCGGCCGTCAGCGTCGTCACCGACAACGCACTGGACAACGCGGTCATCACCGTCGAGCCGTTCACCTTCATCCTGGCCGCGTTCATCATCTCGGTCATCGGCACCGTGTTCGTCATCGGCGACCGGCTGCAGCGCGAGACGGAAGGACTGGTCTGACATGGCCAAGGATGCCGCGACCCAGGCGAAAGCCGACAAGAACGACCTCCTCACCGCGATCGTCGTCGGCGCACTCGTGATCGGAGTGCTGATCTACGACAGCGTGCAGCGCCTCGGCGCTCTCTTCGGGACCGCCGGTGCCGTGACGGTGACCGCACCGATTCCCTCGCAGACGATCACGGCAACGATCGGCGACGGAGCCCCCGCCACGACCGACATGGCGACCCTCGTCGTCGGCGACGTGAACCTGATCAGCGTGATCTGCCTGGTGCTCGCGATCGTCCTGCGCGGGCTGTGCCTCATCGGAGTCGCAGCGCTGGGAGTGGTGCTGTGCCGCAGGCTTCTGGGCGGTGTCGTGTTCGACCAGCTCAACGCGCGGCTCACCCTCATCATGTCGATGGGCCTTCTCGCCGCGGGGCTCGCAGGGCCGTGGTTCGAGAACATGGGCCTGAACGGCGTCTTCGCCGCTCTCGGCGGTGACTTCGAAGACGCCCGTTGGCTGCTCTTCCGCGACGGCATCCCGCTGTTCGTCGCCGCGATCGCCGTAGGAGTGCTGGTGATCGTGTTCCGACGCGGCACCCGCCTCGAGAAGGAGACGGAGGGCCTGGTGTGAGCCCCGCGGAGAACGACGACGAGTTCACCGGCATCCACTGCCGACTCGACGAGCTGCTCGCCGCACGCGGGATGACGCTCACAGAGCTGAGCGGGCTGGTCGGCGTCAGCATCGTCAACCTGTCGGTGCTGAAGAACGACCGCGCTCGCGCGATCCGCTACTCGACGCTGCGAGCGATCTGCGACGCTCTCGGCTGCGAGGTCGGCGAGCTGCTCGTGCTCTCGCCGCGCTGACGGTTGTGCGGACGCCGTTCCGGTCGCAGTTTCTGCCGCCTTCGACGGCGGCAGGCGGCACGAACTGCGACCTGAGCCGAGGCGGGCGACCTCGACTGCGACCGGAGCAGAGGTGGATGGTTCAGACGGCGGCCGCGGGCGGCGGAGTCGGAGCGGATGCCGCGGGCGGCGGAGTCGGGGCGGATGCCGCAGCGAGCGGTTCCACGACCACGGCGGTGCCGTAGCCGCAGACCTCGCTGAACGTGCCGATCGACCCGGTGTCGAAGCGCATGGCGACGATCGCATTGGCCCCGCGCTGCTGCGCCTCGGCCCACATCCGGCCCATGACGACCTGACGACTCTCGTACATGACCTGCGTGTACTCCGGGATCTCGCCGCCGCCGAGCGCACGGAAACCGGCGGTGAAGCTCTGCCCGAAGTCGGTCGAGCGGACGGTGAGGCCCATGACCTCGCCCAGCACCTGCGTGATGCGATAGCCGGGGACGTCGTTCGTGGTCACGATGAACATGAGGCCATGGTGGCAGAGCGACACCCCCGGCGGGAGGGGGTGGGCAATACTCCCCATGCAAACCCCTCTATGAATCGGCTGTGTAGCGCTAGCGTGAGCACTATGAAGATCAACGACCGGAACCTGCGCACCCCCAGCCGCCTCCTCCTCGCCCTGCCCATCGCCGCGCTCGCGTTCTCGCTCGCCGCGTGCGCAGGGCCCAGCCGCCCGTCCGAAGACGATGTCGCGAAGGGACTCGCCCAGTTCTTCGACAGCCAGGGCATGGGCGACCAGATCGACGCCGACGCCGCCGAGTGCCTGGCGGAATACCTCGTCGACTCCGAGCTGAGCAACGAGACCCTCACGTTCCTCGCCAACGGCGAGGACAAGCAGAAGAACGAGGCCGACAAGGCTCTGACCACGCAGATCATCTCCGACAACGTCCAGGAGTGCATCGCCGACTGATCTCGGCATCAGGCGCAGGGGATGACGGATGCCGCGGCATCCGTCATCCTTCGTCATATCGGCCTCCGGAATGAATCCACGCTCCTAGCGTTGAGCGTTATGGCGTGCACTCGGCACGTCGCTATTCCTGGAGTTCCCCACACACCATGAGCACCACCGCACGCGCCCAGAAGGCGCCTGACACCCGCGGTCCGGTCCGGAAGCTGCTGACGTCTTTCGGCTTCCAGATCCTCGCCGCCCTCGTCCTCGGCATCGCCGCCGGGCTCATCGGCCGCCAGCTCGGCGCGACCGCCGAGAACCCGAACGGCCTGTCCGCGACCCTCGACACGATCGGCAGCTCGTATGTGACGCTGCTGCGCGCCGCCGTCGTGCCGCTGATCTTCACGGCCATCGTCGCGAGCATCTCGAACCTGCGCCGCGTGCAGAACGCCGCCCGCCTCGCGGGTCAGACGCTGCTGTGGTTCGCGATCACCGCGTTCATCGCCGTGACCATCGGCATCGTGCTGGGTCTCGTGATCCAGCCGGGCGCGAAGGCCGGCGAGGGCCTCACCCCCGGTGAGCCGTACACGGTGGGCACCTGGTGGAACTTCCTGCTCGGCCTGATCCCGCAGAACTTCCTCGGCCTCGGCGCGAGCACGCAGGTCGACCTCGAGACCGGAAGCGCGACCTCGAGCATCAGCTTCAACATCCTCCAGGTCATCGTCGTGGCCGCCGCCGTGGGCATCGCCGCCCTCAAGGCCGGCAAGAAGGCCGAGCCGTTCCTCGCCTTCACCGAGTCGCTGCTCAAGGTCATCCAGCGCGTGCTGTGGTGGATCATCCGCATCGCGCCGCTCGGCACGTTCGGCCTGATCGGCGCCGCCGTGATCAAGTACGGCTGGGAGAAGCTGGCTTCCCTCGCCTGGTTCGCCGGCGCGGTCTACATCGGCCTCGCGCTGGTGATCTTCGTCGTCTACCCGATCCTGGTGAAGACGCACGGCCTGTCGATCAAGCAGTACTTCTCGGGCGTGTGGCCCGCCGTGCAGCTCGGCTTCGTCAGCCGCTCGTCGATCGGCACCCTGCCGCTGACCGAGCGCGTCACCGAGCGGAACCTCGGCGTGCCCCGCTCCTACGCCTCGTTCGCCGTGCCGTTCGGCGCGACCACGAAGATGGACGGCTGCGCCGCGATCTACCCGGCGATCGCCGCGATCTTCGTCGCGCAGTTCTTCGGCATCGAGCTGAACTTCGTGCAGTACCTGCTGATCGTGATCGTCTCGGTCGTCGGCTCCGCGGCCACCGCGGGCACCACCGGCGCGACCGTCATGCTCACGCTGACGCTGTCGACCCTGGGCCTGCCGCTCGAGGGCGTCGGCCTGCTGCTCGCGATCGACCCGATCCTCGACATGGGCCGCACCGCGGTCAACGTCGCGGGCCAGGCGCTCGTGCCGACCATCGTCGCCAAGCGCGAGGGCATCCTGAACGAGGAGCTCTACAACGCGCCGCGCGAGGGCCTGCCCTTCGCCGATGACGCGGAGGACGCCGACGACGCGCCGGAGACGGATGCCGCCAGCGACAAGGAGCCGGTCGGCGCCCGCTGACCTGTGCTTCCCGAAGCGCCTCGTCCCCTCGTGGGGCGGGGCGCTTCTGCGTCCGCTGGGTTACGCGCGCTCCTGCGGGCGGGTGGCACCACGGGTGTCGAGCGCGAGCTCTTCGGCATCCATCGCGGTGAGCAGCTCGCGCATCACCTCTTCGTCGAGGTTGCCGGCGTCGCGCTCCGCCAGGAGGATGTCGCGACGCACCTGCAGCCAGCCCCGGGACAGCGCGACGAGGTCTTCGTACGACGGCCGACTCGCGGCGTCCCCCACCTGCTGGGCTTCGTCGGTATCCCTCTCGACCCGGGTCATCCGCTTCGTGAACGCGTCGAAGAGGGGCATGTCGACCTGGCCGTGCTCGGCCTCCCACTCGACGCGCTTCTGGGCGAGGAACTCCTTGCCGGCGGCGCGGCTCTTCTCCTTCACGGCTTCCAGGGCCTTCTCGTCCTCCGCCTCATCGACGTCGCTCGCGATGCCGAGACCGCGGATGAGCATCGGCAATGTCAGCCCCTGCAGCAGCAGCGTCGCCACCGTCACGATGAAGGCGACGACGACGATCGCGTGCGAGGCATCGGAGTCGAGGGCCGCGAGGTCGGCTGCCGCGAGCGCGGTCGCCAGCGTCACGACGCCGCGCATCCCGGCCCAGGAGATGATCGCGTTGTCTCGCCAGGTGAGCTGGAGACCCGCCATCCGGTCGCGCACGACCTGCGTCCGCAGCTCCTCCGGAGTGAACTGCTTCCAACGGCTGGACTGCTGCTGCCGCTTCTCGAACTCGCCGGACTCGAAGCCGCGGTCCATGCGGGCGAGCCGTCTGCGGTCCTGGAAGTTGGACCACGCGCTGACCGGGTAGATGTAGAGCGGACGCACCACCAGCACCACCAGCAGCACCGCGCCCGAGAGCAGCAGGATGTGCCCGACCGATTCGCTGCCGAGGTCGCTGAGCACCCGCGGGAACTGCAATCCGATGTAGGCGAAGACGAAGCTCTCCAGCAGCAGGTCGGCCGAGAGCCACAGCGGCTTCTCCTGCTGCCGCGTCGTGTAGTCGGTGCGCGGCGCGTTGAAGCCGACGTACAGTCCCATCGCGACGACCGCGAGCACTCCCGATCCGAGAAGGTGCTCCGCGATCGCGTAGGCCCCGAACGGCGCGAGCAGGCCGAACGTGCCGATCACGACGGGGTCGTTGATGCGCATGCGCAGCTGGTGCAGCACGACGCCGAAGACGAGGCCGATCGCGACGCCGATGCCGACCGCGAGCAGGAACTGCCAGATGCCGTCCCAGACGGTGAGCGTGGCACCCGCCAGGATCGCCGCGAACACCCGGTACAGCGTCAGCGAGGTGGCGTCGTTGATGAGACTCTCCCCCGACAGCACCGTCATGATGCGCCGTGGGAGCCCGAGCTTGCGGCCGATCGCCGCGGCGGAGACCGCGTCGGGCGGAGCGACGATCGCCCCGAGCAGCAGGGCGCCGGGGAGCGTCAGCGCCGGGAAGATCCACCAGGCCACGAATCCGACGGCGAGCGCGGTGAGCAGCACGAGGGTGACGCCGAGTCGGCGGATCTGCGGCAGGCTGCGCTTGAAGCCCACGAACGACACGTCCAGCGCCGCCGAGTAGAGCAGCGGAGGCAGCACGAGGTTCAGCAGCAGGTGCCCGTCGATGTCGACCTCGGGCACGAAGGGCAGAAAGGACACGGCGAGCGCGACGATCGTGACGAGGAGCGGCGCCGGCCACCCCCGCCAACGTGCGACCGCGGCGACGGCGACCGCTCCGACGAGCACGTAGAAGATCTCGGCATCCATGTGCCCACGCTAGCGGGGGAACGCGCGGGGACGGGAGAGAGGTTCACCAGCGGACGACGTGGTTGTAGAGGTGATCGTTGCGGGTGTCGGACGACGCGTTGCGCAGGAACCTGGGCAGCATCGCGTCGCGGAGTGCGATCCCGAGCCGGGATTTCGTGACGCGCTTGTTCCGGTTGACGGCCCGCGCATACTTCACGACCTCTTCCGCGCGAGGACGCCGGTCGCGCTCGTATGCCGCGAAGGCCTGCTCGTGATCGGCCGCGTCGCGCAGGTGGCGGGCGAGCACGATCGAGTCCTCGAGGGCGAGCGACGCCCCCTGACCGGCGCTGGGAGAGGTGGCGTGCACGGCATCGCCCACGAGCACGAGCCGCCCGCGGTGCCAGTGCGGCACGTGGGTGAGGTCGGACAGCGCATAGGCGCCGATCTCTCCTTCCACGTGCTCGAGGATCTGCGGCACCGGGTACGGATCGTCGGAGTGCAGACCGCGCAGGCGCGCGAGCCAGTCCTCGTCGGACACCGCGCGGATGTCGTCTCGGCTCTCGTCGGGTGCGGTCACGTTCGCGAACCAGTAGGTCGTGCCGTCGTCGCGTACCAGGTAGCCGAAGAACGACTTCGCTCCGAACACCATGTACTGCTCCCCCGGCGTCGGCGCGAGTCCGGGCACCCGGGAGAAGCCGCCGACGCTGATCAGTCCGCTCGGCGCGGGCGCCGGGGCATCCGGATCGATGGTCGCGCGCACGACCGATCCGACGCCGTCCGCGCCGATGAGCACATCGCCGCGGGCGGTCCGTCCGTCGGCGAAGTGCGCGACGACCGCGTCGGGTGTCTCCTCGATGCGCTGCAGCCGGGCGTCGAAGGTGAGCGGGATGCCGGCGTCGACGATCGCGTCGCGGAGCACCTCGTGCAGCCAGGCCCGCCGCACGACGACGCTCCCGCGCGCAGGGTCGGCGGCCGGACCGTTCGGCACCACACCGAGTCGTGCTCCGCGACCGCTGAGCATCACCAGGTGCGGACTGAGGTGGCCGTCCGACACGAGCCGGTCGCGCAGTCCGAGCTCGTCGAGCACCGCGAGCCCGTTGGTGGCCACGTTGAGGAACAGTCCGCCGTAGGGGGCCGGCGCGCTGCGCGCCTCGAACATCTCCACGTCCCAGCCTGCGCGCTGGAGGAAGAGCGCGGTCGCGGGGCCGGCGACGCCGCCGCCGATGATGAGCGCCTTGGGCATGTCACGATCCTTCGATAGTCTGAGAGGAGAAGCGAGACTCTCTAATTCAGAGCCTCTCGAATATAGAGAGATTATCGGATGCCGCAGGAACCGTCAACACGTGACGCCGCCATCGCCCGGCAGGGCGAGGTGATGCGCGAGTTCATGGCCAGAGCCGTGCTGTTCCAGGAAGCCGTCGCACGCTCGGGCGGACTCAACGGCACCGACCTCCAGGCAGTCGGACTGCTGCTGAGCGAAGGACCGGCCACCCCGGGGGAACTGGCGGCGCGCTCCGGCCTCACCGCCGGCGGCGCGGTCACCGCCATGATCGACCGGCTCGAGCGCGCGGGGTTCGTCACCCGCACCCGCGACGAGACCGATCGGCGGCGCGTGATCGTCTCCGCCGTCCCCGAGACCGTGATGGCCCGGGTCGGACACGTCTACGGAAGGGTCGCCGAGCGCTGGGGCGAGTACCTCGACACCCTGACCGACGAGCAGATCGTGTTCGCCAACGAGCTGCTGGAGCGCGCGGCGACCATCAACCGCGAAGAGATGGAGACGCTGCGCACCGAAGGGCGCGGGCGCTCCGCCGAGTCGCCCTCGTCCTGACCCCACGAGCCGATCCGGGGGAATGCTCCGGCGACCCCGCCGGTTGCACAAGGAGATGTCTGAAATCGCGCTCTCCGTCCTCGATCTCGTCCCGGTCCGCACCGGCCAGACCAGCGCCGAGGCCATCGCCTCCTCGCTCGCTCTGGCGGAGACCGCCGACCGGCTCGGCTACCGCCGCTACTGGTTCGCCGAACACCACAACATGCCGGCCGTGGCCTCCACCACACCCCCGGTGCTGATCGCCGCGGCGGCGACCCGCACGACTCGGCTGCGTCTGGGCTCCGGAGGCGTCATGCTCCCGAACCACGCCCCGCTGATCGTCGCCGAGCAGTTCGCCGCCCTCGAGGCCATCGCCCCCGGACGCATCGACCTGGGCCTCGGCCGGGCACCGGGCAGCGACCCGGTCATCACCCAGCTGCTGCGCCAGGCGGGCACGTCGAGCGACGTCGAGCAGTTCCCCCGCCACGTGCAGGACATCGCGGCGCTGGTCTCCGGCGACGGCGCGACTCTGCGCTTCACCTCGGGCGGCGAATACACCGTCCGCGCCACACCCGCGGCGACCGGCGCACCCGAGGTCTGGCTGCTCGGATCGAGCGACTACTCCGCGCAGCTCGCAGCCGCCCAGGGTCTTCCGTACGTGTTCGCCAACCACTTCTCCGGACAGGGACTGGAGCGGGCGCTCGACCTCTACCGCACCGGCTACCAGCCGAGCGAGGAGAACCCGGAGCCGCGCACCTTCCTCACGGTCAACGTCGTCGCCGCGCCCACGGCCGAGGAGGCGGAGGCGCGCGCACTGCCGCAACTGCGCATGATGGCGCGCCTGCGTCTGAACCAGCCCCTCGTCGCGCTGGAGACGGTCGAGGAGGCCGCTGCCGCTGCGACGGATGCCGCCACCGACCAGGTCATCCAGGCGGCACGGTCGCGCTGGTTCGTCGGAACAGGCGAGACGGTCGCCGCCGAGCTGCGCGACTTCGCGGCGACGTACGGCGTCGACGAGGTCATGCTGTCGCCGGTCGCGGGATCCTCCGAGTCCGAGGCGATGAGCATCCCGACCGCTCGCGCGCAGACACTCGAACTCATCGCCGCAGCGCTCTGACGCCGCGGGAGGGGTGACGCCGCGGGAAGGCGGACGCTGCGGCGTACGCTGAGTGCATGCGCGCCGCCTCCCCGACGATCGGCGCCGGGACGACGCGCCGCACGGTCGAGGAGCATCTCGCGGTGATCCTCTCGGCGGCCTCCGCGTTGCCTGCTGAGAGCCTCGCGCTCGTCGACGCGGTCGGTCGCACACTCGCCGCGCCGGTGCACGCCCGCGTCGATGTGCCGCTGTTCGACAACTCCGCGATGGACGGCTTCGCGGTGCGTTTCGCCGACGTCGCCGCCGCCGATGCCGCGCACCCGGTGACGCTGCGCGTGGTCGCCGACATCCCTGCCGGGTCATCCGTCGATCCCACCCTCCTTCCGGGCGAGACGGCCCGGATCATGACGGGCGCACCCGTCCCCACGGCCGCAGACACGGTGGTCCCGGTCGAGCACATCCACGGCGGGTTCGCGGAGTCGACCATCGCCGCCGTCGTGACCGTGTCGCCGCGCGGCGAGGGCGCCCACATCCGACGCCGGGGCGAAGACGTGCGCGCGGGCGAGGAGGTAGCCGCGGCGGGCACCGTCATCGGTCCGCTGCAGGCGACCGCGTTCGCGGCATCCGGCGTTGACCGGGTCGAGGCGGTGCGACGGCCGCGCGTCGCCGTCATCTCCACGGGCAGCGAGCTCGCCCCGACCGGCGGCGAGTTCACCCGCGGGCGGATCCCCGAGTCGAATGCGATCCTGCTCGCCGCGTCGTGCCGTCAGGCGGGAGCCGATCCGGTGCTCGTGACGACGGTGACCGATGACGACGCCGTGTTCGGCGCGGCGTTCGCCCACGCGGTCGACGCGCTCGACGCCGATCTCGTCGTCACATCCGGCGGGGTCAGCGCCGGAGCATACGAGGTCGTCCGCAGCGTGCTGAGCGACCGCATCGCGTTCGCCTCGGTGGCGATGCAGCCCGGTGAGCCGCAGGCCTTCGGGCAGGTCGGCGGTGCGCTCGTCTTCGGCCTGCCCGGCAATCCGGTGAGCGTCGCGATGTCGTTCGAGGCCTTCGTGCGACCGGCGCTGCTGGCACTCCAGGGACGGACGGACCTGCAGCGGCCCACGATCCGGCTGCCCGCCGCGACCGGCTGGCGCACGAAGGAGGGGCGACGGCAGTTCGTGCCTGCCTGCATCGACCGTTCCGATCCGGCGCGTTGGACGGTGCGGCCGGCCGCCGCCGGAGGTTCCGGCTCGCACCTCGCGGCCGGATTGGCGCGGGCAGACGCTTATGCGATCGTGCCGGAGGACGTCGCGACGGTGACCGCCGGAGACCTCGTCGACGTCGTGCTGCTCTCATGACATCGCCGGAGCCCGCCGCGATCGTGCTCGCCGGAGGACGCGCCTCCCGCCTGGGCGGCGCCGACAAACCGCAACTCGTCGTGGACGGTGCGACCCTGCTCGATCACGCGGTGCACGCCGTCTCGTGGTGCGCTCCGATCATCGTGGTCGGGCCGCCCGCGCCCGTGCGCACCGACGTGATCTGGGCTCGCGAGAGTCCCCCTTTCGGCGGGCCGGTGGCGGCGATCGCCGCGGGACTCGCGCATGTCGATCGTGACGAGGTCTGCATCCTCGCCGCCGACATCCCCCGCGCTGTCGACGCCGTCGGCCTGCTGCGCCGGCAGCCGTCCGCCGATGTCGACGGGTCATGCCTCGCCGACGCGACCGGCGCTGCGCAGTGGCTCGTCGGCCGCTACCGCACGGCGGCGCTGCGCACGGCGCTCGACGCGCTGCCGGATGCCGGGCACGATGCGTCGATCCGATCGCTCGTCGCAGGGCTGCGCCTCGACCTCGTGGATGCCGGTGACCTGGCGGCGGATGTCGACACGTGGGACGATCTGGAACGTGCGAGAGCGCGCCCTGCCACCGCGGGGAGCCCCACCGACGAGGAGGACACATGACAGACAAGCCGAGGCATCTCCCCGTCGAAGCCTTGGAGGACTGGACCGCTGCGGCATGCGACCGGCTCGACCTGGATCGCGCCGACGTCGACGTGGCGCTCATCCTCGACCTCGCACGCGATGTCGCGCACGGTGTTGCCCGCCCGGCGGCTCCGCTGAGTGCGTTCCTGGCCGGCCTCGCCGCAGGTCGTGCCGGCGGCTCCCCTGCGGCATCGGCGGCCGCCGCGGCCGCGATCACGGAGCTCGCCGGAGACTGGCGCCCCGCCGACCGGCCCTGACGCGCGGCGTCGCTCGCCTGTCAAGCCCCCTGGTTTTCCGGGGGCGTCAGGCGTAGCGTCACGTTCACGGTCACCAGCCGTGTCATGGCAGTGGAAGGAGTTCCGACGATGAGCACCACGAAGACCCTCGCCCTCTGGGTCGCCTACGGACAGAACGGGGTGGTCGGCAGCATCCGCCACGACGACGACGGTTACGTCGTCACGATGGTGGGATCGGATGCCGCGACCGGCACCTACCCGAGCCTCGCCTCCGCCAAGGGCGCCCTGCACTCGCACATGTCGCCCGGCAGCGATTGGCCCCGCTTCCAGGAGCACTGAGCTCCGCTCGCTGCGGCGTCGACCCGGGGCTAGTCCTCGGGTTCGCCGGAGAGGATGCCGCGCAGCCAGTCCCGCGCCTCGACGAAGACGTCATCGGCGTAGCGGTCGGGGTACTGCACGATCTGCCGGTCTGCGCGGGGATACGAGCCGAGGAACACGACGCGCGGGCTGAACCGGCGGATGCCGAGCAGCGCGTCGGCCATCCGCTCATGCTCGATGTGGCCGTCGGCGTCGATGACGAACCGGTAGCGTCCGAGCTCATCGCCGATCGGACGCGACTCGATCAGCGACAGGTTGATGCCGCGGGTCGAGAACTGCTCGAGCATCTCGAGGAGCGATCCGGGGTGGTCGTGCGGCAGCTCCACGATGAGCGAGGTCTTGTCGGCGCCGGTCGGCTCGGGAGGCGTCGTCGTGCGGGTGACCAGCACGAACCGGGTCACGGCCTGGGCGTTGTCGCCGATGCCCTCGGCCAGCACCTCGACGTCGTAGTGCTTCACGATGCCGGGAGCCGCGATGGCGGCCTGCGCCGGAAGCGATCCGTCGAGCACCCCGATCGCGGAGGCCACGTTGCTGGCCGCCGGCACGTGCGAGTGCGAGGGCACGTTCGCACCGAGCCAGCCGTGGCACTGCGCGTACGCGACCGGGTGGGCGGCGATGACCTCGACCTGATCGAGCGTGGTCCCGCGCGGCGCGACGAGCACGAAGTTCACCCGCACGAGGTACTCGCCGATGATGCGCAGACCCGGCAGCGTGGCGAGCGCATCCTGCGTGGTGGAGACACCGCCCTCGATCGAGTTCTCGATCGCGATCATGGCGGCGTCGCTGCGGCCCTCGAGAACGTCGTCGAGAGCCTCGCCCACGTTGTGCACGGGGCGCCAGTCCTGCCCTCGCGCCTCGGCGACCTGATCGAGTGCCGCCTCCGTGAAGGTTCCGGCGGGGCCGAGGTAGCTGTAGGTGCGGCGTTCAGTCACGCGTTTCACCTTAGCCCTCGGCGACTCCCCCGCGATTCGGATGTCAAGACGGATGCGATCCCTGCGAACAGGGGGCAGACTGAGGGAATGACGAGCCGTGCCGGCCTCCCCGCGGAGGACACTGACCTGATCGACGTCGACGAGCTGATCGCCGCCTACTACGACCGCGTGCCGAACCCGGAGGTCGCTGCCGAGCGGGTCGTCTTCGGCACGAGCGGACACCGCGGCTCGTCGCTGTCGAACAGCTTCAACGAGACGCACATCCTCGCCACGACGCAGGCGATCGTCGACTACCGCACCTCGCAGGGCATCACCGGTCCGCTCTTCCTCGGGCGCGACACCCATGCCCTCTCGCTGCCCGCCGAGCGCAGCGCGATCGAGGTGCTGCTCGCGAACGGCGTCGACGTGCGCGTGGACTCTCGCGACGCCTGGGTGCCGACGCCGGCTCTGAGCCACGCGATCCTCACCTACAACCGCACCCTCGTCTCGGGTGAGGGCAACGCCGGCCGCGCCGACGGCATCGTCGTCACCCCGTCGCACAACCCGCCCCGCGACGGCGGCTTCAAGTACAACCCGCCGCACGGCGGACCGGCCGACACCGATGCCACGGGCTGGATCGCCGACCGCGCCAACGAGCTGATCACGAACGGGCTCGAGGGCGTCCAGCGCGAGCGCTTCGCCGACGTCGACTGGGACGCGATCACCGGCTACGACTTCCGCGACGCCTACGTGCGCGACCTCCCCTCGATCATCGACATCGACGCGATCCGCCGCGCGGGCGTGCGCATCGGCGCCGATCCCCTCGGCGGCGCGTCGGTCGAGTATTGGGCGCTCATCGCCGAGGTCCACGATCTCGACCTCACGGTCGTCAACCCCGAGGTCGACCCGACCTGGCGCTTCATGACGCTGGACTGGGACGAGAAGATCCGGATGGACCCGTCCTCCCCGTCGGCGATGGCGTCGCTCGTCGCCAAGAAGGGCGACTACGACGTGCTCACGGGCAACGACGCCGACGCCGACCGGCACGGCATCGTCACCCCAGATGCCGGGCTGATGAACCCGAACCACTACCTCGCGGTCGCGATCGACTACCTCTACTCGCACCGCAGCGAGTGGCCGCGGGATGCCGCGATCGGCAAGACCCTCGTGTCGTCGATGATCATCGACCGCGTCGCCGAATCGCTGGGCCGGCACCTGCTGGAAGTGCCCGTCGGCTTCAAGTGGTTCGTGCCGGGCCTGCTCGACGGCTCGGTCGCGTTCGGCGGCGAGGAGTCCGCCGGCGCGTCGTTCCTCCGCCGGGACGGCTCCGTCTGGTCGACCGACAAGGACGGCATCCTGCTGTGCCTGCTCGCTGCCGAGATCATCGCGGTGACGGGCAAGACGCCGTCGGAGCGGTACGCCGAGCTCGAGGAGGCCTTCGGATCGTCGGCCTACCAGCGCGTCGACGCCCCCGCGACGCCGGAGCAGAAGGCGACGCTCGGCAAGCTCTCCGCGGATGCCGTGACCGCGACGACGATCGCCGGCGAGGAGATCACCGCGAAGCTGACCCACGCGCCCGGAAACGGCGCGGCGATCGGCGGCCTCAAGGTGCAGACCGAGCACGCCTGGTTCGCCGCGCGCCCGTCGGGGACCGAAGACGTCTACAAGCTGTACGCCGAGAGCCTGCGCGGCCCCGAGCACCTCGCCGAGGTGCAGGCCGAGGCCCGCGCCGTCGTGTCGGCGGCGCTCGGCGGCTGAACCCGGTCGTTGAGCGAGCGCAGCGAGACGAAACGTCGCTGCGCTCGCTCGCTCAACGACCGGAGAGCGACGCGCGGGCGAGTCGAAACGCCCAAGGGCGTGTTGCTGAACCGTTTCGGTGCCGCGCGGGCGACTCTTCATGCGTGTCGCGTGATGTGATTTCTGCCGAGGTGTGGGCTGCGCGAACTTAGGGGCCGGACAAAGCACCGTTGGAGAAAATCATGACGACCTATGATCAGTTGCTGGAATCGGCGCGCGAACAGTACGCCGTGCCCGCCATGCCTCTGGTGAACGACGTTGTCGCCTTCCTCACTTCGCTCGGTGCGGTACCGCTAGATCTCCACCGGTACCGCAAGAACCTGATCGATGAATACGTGGATCCCGAGCTCGCGACCATCGCCCTCACACTCCACGCACCGCAACTCTTGCATCAGCGTGCGATCGCTGAAGAACTCGAGAATTTCGGCTCGGACGTAGACCCGGAGTACGATCCGCTCGAGTATGGAGAGATAAACAAAGAATGGACCGTCTTCTCCCACGAGCTCGAGGAGTTGTCACGCATTCACGTCGTACTGGAGCGAGCAGACCTTGCGTCGGAACGTGCAGGCAACTTCCGAGTTCATGGAGGCGCGCAGTGGCTGCGCGAAACCCTCTGGGCCGCCACGGGTGTAGTACCGAGGGATCCCGGCTACCCCACCCGTGACTCCGCGCTCTTCAGGCAAGCATTCCCGTTCGCGGGTCGAGCTTCATTCACTGGGGCGCCTGTCGAATGACTGACGGTCGCACCGGCCGCGGGGCACGCACAGCGCGTGCCGCATGGGTCATTGCTCGCGTGTTCTCAGGCAATGGAGTTTTGGCATACGTGACTTTCGGAGCACATGCGTGGACTCTGGCGGTGGTCGGATCTCAGCATGTCGTTCTTTCCGCCGACGGGACCGGGGCCGTGGTCGTGGCTCCTTACGCGCCCTTCCGAAGTCTCGCTCGGACGGTAGTCACACTGCTTTCACTCCTCACGCCCGCCGTCCTAGCGTCGATCATTCTGATTGCTGTCCCCACGCTCGCGTTCGCGTATCTCGCTCTCATCGTCTCGGCCCTGACGGTACTGACTCTGTTTTGGATACTGGTGGGAGCCGCGGTTGCGGCGGCGCGCTCAGGTCCTCAGGCGGCCCCGATCGGCCCCGAGACTCCGCCTGGGCCGCGGGTCGTTGTCTCAGGTTTGGCTCAAATACCCGGTACGCACTCTGACCTGATCCCCCGCCTTCGCTCCCGGCTCCGCAACCTACCCAGCGGCACAGTGGTGGTCGCCTCAGCAGGCACATCCGAGCTTGCCGAGCGCTATCAGCGGCTCGGCCTTGTTCGCGGGCATGAGCAGCGCCTCTATATGGTTCTGTGAACATCAATTGCCTGCTCAGCGGACGCTCATGAGAGTTGATGGACTGGGTGCCCGTCAGCTCGGCATCACGAGTCACCCGCATGCCTTCCCGCGCGCCGCCGCACGGCTTTAGGACACACGCCCTCGGCCTGCCACGACCTCGAGGCGTTTCGACTCCTTCGCTGCGCCCTCACTCAACGACCGGCGAGCGAGGCGCGGGCGAGCTCCGCGCCGGCGTCGCGCAGCCAGCGGGCGGGTTCGGCGAGGGCGGCATCCGACGATCCGGCGATCTGCGTGAGCGAGGCGGATGCCGCGAACAGGCTCGTGTCGGAATCATCGGTGATGCGTCCGGCGGCGAGCATCGCCCGCGCCCCGGCGTCGGCGGCCAGTGATGCGATGAACGAGGGGACCTTGCCGTCGCCGGACTGCCCGTCGTACGAGCCCTCTCCGGTGATGACCACGTCGGCGTCGGCGATCGCGTCGGCGAGGCCGATGAGTTCCGCCACCTCGGCCGCGCCGGGGGCGAGCACGCCGCCCCAGACGACGAGCGCTCCGCCGGTTCCTCCGGCCGCACCCGTCCCAGGCAGATCCGCGTCGAGGCCCAGCAGCGCGGCAAGGTGACCGAGGCCGTGATCGGCGCGCGTGATGTCGGTCACGGAGTTCAGCCCCTTCTGCGGGCCGAAGACGGCGGAGGCACCCCGCGGGCCTACGAGCGGATTCGTGACATCGGTGAGCACACGGACCTCGGGGGCCGCGCGGAGCCCTGCCAGGTCGACGGAGGCGAGGTCGGCGAGACCGCGGGCCCCGCGTTCGACCGGAGCGCCCGAGGCGTCGAGGAAGCGCGCGCCCAGGGCGGACAGCATCCCGGTGCCGCCGTCGGTCGAACCGCTGGAGCCGATGCCGACGACGATCCGCGAGACGCCGTGATCGAGCGCGGCGGCGATCGCCTGGCCGAAGCCGGTCGTGTCGGCATCCCAGGGTCGGAGCTTCTCGAGGAGCTCGATCCCCGAGGTCGAGGCGAGGTCGATCACCGCGGTGCCGTCTGCGGCATCCGGGGTCGGCGGCAGCAGCAGCCACGTCGCGTCGATCATCGCCCCGGTCGGCCCCTCGACCGTGACGGGCATGTGCCGGGCTCCCGGAACCGCCGCCGCGAAGGCCGCGACCGTTCCCTCGCCACCATCGGCCATCGGCCGGTGCACGAACTCCGCGCTCGGATCGACCTCGGACCATCCGGCCTCGAGAGCCGCCGCGGCATCCGCCGCCGTGATCGTTCCCTTGAAGCTGTCCGGAGCCAGCACGACCCGCGTCATGCCGAGACCTCGGGCAGCGCGGGTGCGGCATCTCGCCCCGGACTTCCCGGGCGACGGGCGGACGCAGGCTCGGCAGGAGACGAAGACGCGCTCATGATCCAGAGCCTAGTGCGAGGACGCCGACCGCTTCGGGCGCCGAGGTCGAACGGAGTGCCCGATCCGCGATCGAGAACGTCGCAGAACGACCCGAACGTCGCAGAGTTCTGCCCGTACGCTGCGAGATTCGCGTCGTTCTGCGAGAGACCTGCCGTCGAGTTGCGGACGCGGCGAGGACTCAGCGCTGCCGGGAGCTCGCGATCTCGGCCCCGACCGCCAGCGTCTCGAGCTTCGCGTAGACGATGTCGGGATCGACCGCGCCGAACCCGGCGAAGGTCGAGAACCCGCAGTCCGATCCGGCGATGACCCGGTCGGCGCCGACGAGAGCCGTGAACTGCGCGATGCGCTGCGCCACCACCTCGGGATGCTCGATGAAGTTCGTGGTCGAGTCGATCACGCCGGGGATGAGCACGCGGTCGTCCGGCACGAGGTCGGCGTGATCGCGGAAGGCCTGCCAGTCGTGCTGGTGCCGCGGGTTCGACGCTTCGAAGAGCAGACCCTGGGGCTTCGCCTTCATCAGTGCGGGAAGGATCGTGCGCATCTCGATGTCGCGGTGATGCGGCCCCTCGTAGTTGCCCCAGCACACGTGCATCCGCACCCGCTCTGCCGGCACGTTGCGGAGCGCGTGGTCGAGCACCTCGACGTGGCGCTCGACGACCCGCAGATACTCGTCGTCGGTGCTGTGCTTGTACGTCATGTGCCGGCCGAGCCCGATGTCGGGGCTGTCGATCTGGAGGAGGAAGCCTGCGGCGACGATCGCCTCGTACTCCGGACGCATCGCCTCGGCGAGCGCCTCGAGGTAGGCATCCGGATCGCCGTAGTACTCATCCGGCTGGAAGAGCGCGATCACGCCGGGCGACGCCGCGTTCATGAATGCGCCGGCGGGATGATGCCGCTCCACGGCCGCCTGCAGATGCCGCAGGTCGGCGTCGAGCGGCGCGAGCGTCTTCGGTGCGATCGGACCGACGCAGCGCGGCCGACGGTACGTGGGCGTGCCGCCACTGCTCGCCTGCCGTCGCAGGAACCCGGGGAACTCCTCCAGGTCGGCCGGCGGCGTGCGCGGGCTGTCGCCGTCGAAGCCCGTGATCCGGTCCTTGATGTACGTCGCGTACGAGATCTTCGACATCTCGCCGTCGGCCACGATATCGATCCCGGCGGCCACCTGACGGCGGATCGACTCGTCGACCGCATCGCCGATGACCGCGTCGAACTGCGATGCGTCGACGGTCTCGCCGCGCTCCTGCGCGAAGACGAGATCGGTGACGGCGGCGCTCCGCGGGAGCGAGCCGACGTGGGTGGTCAGGATGCGGTCAGCCATATATCGCAGTCTGACATACGCATGCATTCCCGGCCAGCGCGCTGTCGTGGCGACCCGTGCGAGGTCAGCGCGCTGCCGTGCTGTCCCGCTCCACGAGTCGCGTCGGGATGACCGAGGTCGATCCGCCGGCATCCGACCCGGCGGCATCCTCACCCTCGATCTCCGCCACCAGGGCGCCGACGGCGCGCTGCGCGAGGACCGTGAAGTCCTGACGGATCGTGGTCAGCGGAGGGCGGTAGTTCGCGGCATCCGGCACGTCGTCGAAGCCGATCACGCTGACGTCCTCCGGCACGCGGCGGCCGGCCTCCGCGAACGCGCGCAGCAGGCCGAGCGCCATCTGGTCGTTGGCGCAGAAGACGGCGGATGCCGAAGCCAGGGCGGCACCGGCGGCGAACCCGGCATCGGCGGTCCAGTCGCCGCGCACGACGTCGGGCGCCGCGATGCCCGCCGCGGCGAGGGTGTCGCGCCAGCCGCGCTCGCGTTCCGTCGCCGCGTAGGAGTCGACGGGACCCGCGAGGTGGTGCACGGCGTCATGCCCGAGCTCGAGCAGCCGCGCTGTCGCCGCTGCCGCTCCGCCGCGGTGATCGCTGTGCACGGCGGCGAAGCCGGCGTCGGTCGGCGCGTCGACCACGACGAGGCGGAGCCCCACGGGTCGCGCATCTGCGGAGACCTGCGCCGAGGCCTCGTTCAGCACGATCGCACCGTCGACCTCCTGCTCGGCCAAGCGGTCGAACGCCGAGGCGACGCCGTCGGCCGCGGTCACGACGGTGAGGGCGTAGCCGCGTTCCGCCGCGGCCTCGGCCGTGGCCTGCAGCATCCGGGAGTTCCCGACCGTGGCGAGCGTCGTGACCACGAGGCCGATCGTCTGGGACCGGCCGGTGCGCAGGGCTCGGGCGGCGCGATGCGGGCGATATCCGAGCTCGGCCATCGCCTTCTCGACGCGGGCCCTGGTCGCGGGGTCGACGCGGGGGCTGTCGTTGACCACGCGGGAGACGGTCTGCCCGGAGACACCGGCGCGAGAGGCGACCATCGCCATCGACACGCGTCCGGACGACGGACGGCGGGACCGGGGCCGCGGGTCGGCGAGACGATCGAGATCGCTGTCGGTCACCGGCATCCTCCGTTCACTACTCAGGAATGTTGACGTTATCACGGCGATGTGCGTACCATGTTTACGTGAACACGAAAGATGTTGCTGAGTTGCGCACCGAAGAACTCGGTGCTGGTGTCGTCAAGCGGGCCACCACCCTGGCCGACGGCCGCGACCTGATCTACTACGACGACCCCGGCACGACGCTCGGCGCTGAGCGCGCCGTCGACGCCCGCAGGCTCGACCCGCGCCCCGCCACCGCCACGATGCGCCTCGACGTGCTCACCGGTGACTGGATCACGGTCGCCGCGAACCGGCAGAACCGCGTCATGATGCCGAGCGCATCCGCCGACCCGCTCGCCCCGCAGACGCCCGACAACCCCTCCGAGGTGCCGTCGCTGTACGACGTCGCGGTGTTCGAGAACCGCTCCCCCGCGTTCGGCCCCGCACTGGCCGAAGCCCTCGGCACGGCTCCCGCGGCCGCGAATCCTCCGCGCGGCCTCGACGATCTCGCCGCCCTCGGGCTCGGTCGCACCCGCACCTCGGTCGGCCGCTGCGAGGTCGTCTGCTTCAGCCCCGAGCACTCCGGCTCCTTCGGCACCCAGTCGGTCACCCGCGCCCGCACCGTGATCGAGGCTTGGGCCGACCGCACCGCGGCCTTGTCGCAGCTCCCGGGCATCGAGCAGATCTTCCCGTTCGAGAACCGCGGCGAGGCGATCGGCGTGACGCTGCCGCATCCGCACGGCCAGATCTACGCCTACCCGTACGTGACGCCGCGCACCACCCGGCTCCTCGACTCGATCGATCGGACCGCGCCGGATCTGTTCCAGCACATCCTCGAATTCGAGCAGGCGTCGGAGCGGGTCGTCTTCCGCGGCGAGCACTGGACGGCCTTCGTGCCGTTCGCCGCGCGCTGGCCCCTCGAGGTGCACCTGATGCCGCACCGTCACGTTCCCGATTTCGCGGAGACGACGGATGCCGAACGCGACGAGCTCGCGCCGCTCTACCTGCGCCTGCTGCGCGGCGTCGATGCGCTCTACGAGACCCCGACCCCGTACATCGCCGCCTGGCACCAGGCTCCCGTGAACGTCGGCCGCGACACCGTGCGCCTGCACCTGCAGCTCACGAGTCCGCGTCGGGCGGCCGACAAGCTGAAGTTCCTCGCCGGATCCGAGGCCGCGATGTGGGCCTGGGCCGCCGAGGTCACCCCCGAACAGGGCGCCGCCCGCATCCGCGAGGCGATCGAGCGCGCCGACGCCGCCGGCGCGACCCCGTCGATCGGCGAGGAGGAATCCGCATGACCCTGTCCGAGACGCACGAGACCGAGACGCAGGATGCCGCGCGCGCACTCTTCGTCGAACTGACCGGCCGTGAGCCCGACGGACTGTGGTCGGCGCCCGGGCGGGTGAACCTCATCGGCGAGCACACCGACTACAACGACGGCTTCGTGCTCCCGTTCGCGATCCCGCACCGCACCGTCGCCGCGGTCGGCCTTCGCCATGACGACCGTGGCCGTGTCCGCGTCGCCTCGACCTTCGCGGAGGAGCCGGTGGAGGTCGCCCTCGACGAGCTCGACGACCTGTTCCCCACGACCACGGGCGCCGAACCGGCCGTTCCCGAGTGGGCCGCGTATCCCCTCGGCGTCGCGTGGGCGCTGCGCCAGGCCGCCGCGGATGCCCATGGGCACGGGTTCCGCGGCATCGATATCGCGATCGCCTCCGATGTGCCGGTCGGCGCCGGGCTCTCCTCGTCCGCCGCGATCGAGGGAGCGGCAGCATCCGCTCTGAACGAGCTCTGGAGCACGGGGCTCGATCGCACCGCGCTCGCGCGCGTGGGCCGTCGTGCCGAGAACGAGGCCGTAGGTGCCCCGACCGGCATCATGGACCAGATGGCGTCGATGCTCGGAGAGACGGATGCCGCGATCTTCCTCGACTGCCGCTCGCTCGAAGCCCAGGTCGTGCCCCTCGGCGTGGCAGAGGCGGGGCTCGCGATCCTCGCCATGGACACGCGCGTCAAGCACGCGCACTCGACCGGCGGCTACGGCGAGCGCCGCGCGTCGTGCGAGCTCGGCGCGAAGATCATGGGCGTCCCGGCGCTGCGCGATGTGTCGACCTCCGACCTCCCGCGCGCCCAGGAGCTGATGGACGACGTGACCTTCCGCCGCGTGCGCCACATCGTCACCGAGAACCAGCGCGTGCTCGACACGGTGCGCGTGCTGCGCGAGCAGGGCGCGCGGGCGATCGGTGACCTGCTCGTCGCCTCGCACGTCTCGATGCGCGACGACTTCGAGATCTCGGTCCCCGAGCTCGACACCGCCGTCGACGCGGCCCTCTCCGCAGGGGCGCTGGGTGCGCGGATGACCGGCGGAGGCTTCGGCGGCGCGGCGATCGCGCTGGTCGAGCAGGATGCCGTCACGACCGTGTCGGATGCCGTGGCCGCGGCGTTCGCGGCATCCGGCTTCCGCGCCCCCGCCCTGTTCACGGTCACGCCGTCGGCCGGGGCTCACCGCGACGCCTGACAGAATGATCAGTCGACCGAGCCGCGCCCGCGGCAGGAGAGGAACGCAATGTCCTGGATCGTGACCGGCGGCGCCGGCTACATCGGAGCCCACGTCGTCCGCGCCCTGGCGGATGCCGGTCTCACGCCCGTCGTGCTCGACGACCTCTCCAGCGGCGTCGCATCGTTCGTGCCAGAGGGCGTGCCGTTCGTGCAGGGCAGCATCCTCGACCGCGAGCTCGTCGAGAAGGCGCTGCGCGACCACGACGCCGACGGCGTGATCCACGTCGCCGGATACAAGTACGCCGGAGTCTCGGTCCAGCGACCGCTGCACACCTACGCGCAGAACGTGGAGGGCACCCGTGTGATCCTCGAGGCGATGGAGGCCGCAGGAGTCGCGAACATCGTCTTCTCGTCGTCTGCGGCCGTGTTCGGCACCCCCGACGTCGCCCTCGTCGAAGAGGACGCCGCCAAGAAGCCGGCCAGCCCCTACGGAGAGTCCAAGCTCATCGGCGAATGGCTGCTGCGCGACCAGGCGATCGCGACCGCCGACTCCGAGCATCCGCTCCGCCACACCTCGCTGCGCTACTTCAACGTCGTCGGATCGGCCGACCCGACCGTCTACGACGTCAGCCCCCACAACCTGTTCCCCATCGTCTTCGAAGCACTGATCGCCGGGAAGACCCCGAAGATCTTCGGCGACGACTACGCCACGGAAGACGGCACCAACGTGCGCGACTACGTGCACGTCGGCGACATCGCCGCCGCACACGTCGAAGCGGCCCAGCGTCTCGCAGGCGGACAGCCCATCGAACCCGCCTACAACCTCGGCTCCGGCGACGGCCTCAGCGTGAAGCAGATCATGGATGCCGTCGCCCGCGTCACCGGCATCGACTTCACCCCCGAGATCGGCCCGCGCCGCCCCGGCGACCCCGACCGCATCGTCGCCACGGGAGAGCTCGCCGCCCGCGACCTGGACTGGAAGATGCGGTACTCGGTGGATGCAATGGTGGCGACCGGTTGGGAAGCTCGGCGGGCGGCTGTTTAGTTCGTTCGTGGTTTCTTAGGTCTCTCGGGGGCGGGTGCGGGGAACGCGCCGCCGCTCGCAGAGCGGGGCGCCCCTCCCCGCAAGCGGGTCCCCTCCCCGATGCTCGCTTCGGCGCGATCCCCGCACCCGCAGTCGCGTCACTGCCCGAGTTCTCCATGGCGGAGGTACGAGGAGGCAGCGGCTCGCTTCGCTCTCCGACTGCGTGCGGTGTCTGTGGGGGCGCTACCCGGTCGTTGAGCGACGGAGCGGAGCGGAGGAGACGAAACGTCCCCGCCAACGCGGGTCAGAGGTCGCGGGTGCGGATGGGGTAGAGGAAGAAGCACAGCCAGGCGAGAGCGGTGAAAGCGAGGGGGATCACCGCGAGCATCAGGCGGATGCCGCCGTCGACGCTGTCGGGCTGCGCATCGCCGAGAGCAGCATCGAAACCGGATGCGGTCAGCACCCAGGCCGCGACGACCGCCTGGAGCACGACCGAACCGCGTACCACGAAGCCGTTGACCCCGAAGTAGGCGCCTTCGCGGCGGTGACCGGTGCGCACGGCATCCGCGTCGATGATCTGCGCGAGCATCACCTCGAGCAGCTGCAGCAGCCCTCCGACGCCGACGCCGACCGCGACTCCGACGAGAGCAGCGCCGAGCACATTCGACGGCGCCAGGTATCCGAGCACCGCGACGCCGAACACGGCGACGCTCCACAGCAGAGCCGTGCGTGGGCTCGTGCGACGCACGACAGCACTCCACAACAGGATCGAGGGGATCGCGGTGACGAAGATCGCGCCGAGCAGCAGGCTGCCCTCCCCGTCGGCGGCGCCCAGCGAGTAACGGACGTAGAACGGGATCGCGGCGAGGATCACGGCGATCGCGGTCTGCACGAACAACGACCCGAGCACGTAGGGCACGAAGGCCCTGTTCCGGAACGTGTATGTCACCTGGTCGCGAAAGCGCATCGGCGCCGTCGCGGTCGCGGCATCCTCCGGCACACGCCGCTCGATCATGCCGCCGAGGAACGACCACACGAGCAGCACCAGGCAGACTCCGCCCAGCACGAGGGCCATGCCCGGCCAGCCGATCGTGTCGTACAGGAGGGGCGCGCCGGCCGTGCCGAGCACGATGCCGAGGATCGCGAAGATCTGCCGGGGCACGTTGCCTCTGGCGCGCTCGTCGGTGGTGCGGAAGATCTCCGGGAACAGCGCCGAGACGTTCAGCACCACGACCACGAAGGCGATGTCGTACACGGCCACGACGATGAGGAACCAGGCGATGAGACCCGCGACCGGGAGTTCGGGTGGCATCCAGACCAGGGCGAACGCGACGACCAGCGGCACGATGCCGAGGCCGATCCAGGGGATGCGGCGGCCCCACGGCGTGCGGATCCGGTCGGAGAGCGCGCCGACGACGGGGTTCAGCACGGCGTTCAGGATGCCGTGCGCGATCATCGCGACCGCGACCCAGGCCGCGGGCACCGCGAGCTGCGAGACGTAGAAGTAGACGACGAACGCCGAGAACGTCTGCGCCATCAGCTGGGTGGGGAACCCTGAGGCTCCGAAGGCGATCGACTGCGCCCGGGTGGGCGCCGCGTCCAGGCGGCGCTCGCGGAGCCGCCCGCCCAGCGAAGTCATCGGATGCGACTCCGCTGCAGGTCGCGCAGATCGCGCCAGCCCACGCGCACGAGGGCTTCATCCTCGATCGCCTGCAGGACCACCGGGTCGCTCAGGAGCCGCAGTTCGTAGCCGCGTTTCACGGCGCCGAAGTCGACGGCCGCACGCAGTTCGTCGTCGTCGACCATCGGATGCAGGTAGATCTCGGTCAGGCCCGCAGGCACGGCGCGCAGCAGAGCGACGAAGCCGTCGCGCACCTGCTCGTAGGTCTCCTCCTCTGCCGTCCCCTCTCCGAGGAGCGGGAACGGGTGGCTCCACAGGCGGTCGACGATCTCGACGCCCGCGGCGTCGGCTCCGGCGGCCGCGTCGTCGAGTTTCGCCTGCAGCGCGGCATCCGCTCCCACGCCGTCCATACTGCGCGGCAGGCGGAAGGGGAGGCCGTGGCGGGCGGCGAGCTCGAACACCGGACGGAGGAAGTCGCGGCCGGTGAGAAGCCCGTAGACCGATCCCATGTGGTTGTCGAGGTGAGTGACGTCGACGCCGGCGTCGAGTGCGGCCTGCAGCTGCGCGGCGATCTCGGCGGCGACGTCGTCGTCGGAGGCCGTCTGCTCGACGACGGCGGTGTCGGCGGGGAAGAAGCCGTCGGCGTCGACGAGGGTGGTCGCGGTGCCGGTCAGCGGACGCCAGCGGTAGCGGGTCCATTCGCTGGTCAGCACGAGGTGCACGCCGACGTCGAGGTCGGAGCGGGAGGCGGCGAAGGCGAGGGCCTCCGGCGACCAGGCGCACGGCACCATGACCGTGGTCGAGTCGATCCGCCCGGCGGTGAGCAGCTCGACGATGGCCGTGTTGGCCGCATGGCACATGCCGAAGTCGTCGGCGTTGAGGATGATGGCCCGCGCGCCCGGCGCGAGTCCGAGGCGATCGGCGAGGTCGGACGGAGCGGTCATCGGCGGATCCTGTCGGAACGGTCAGCGGGTCTTGGCGGGCGGGGTGAGGATGCTGGTGAACAGGGCGACCCGGAGGGCGGATGCCGCTTCGCCGACGGCGCCGACGAGTGGGGCCTCCGGTCCGAACGACGAGACCAGGAAGCGCAGCGGCAGCTGTGCGGCGTACTCGTCGGCGACGCGCGCGACGGCCTCGACGAGCATCGGATGCACCGCGTCGCCGCCCAGGATGAACGCCTCGGGGTCGAGCACCAGCCCGACCGTGCCGGCCACCAGCACGATGCGTCGGCCGAGCTCGGCGACGAGCTTCTGCGCGGACTCGTCTCCTGCGGCGGCGGCTTCCAGGTGGGCGACGAGTGAGGCGTCGACGTCGAGTCCGAGTCCGAGCGCGAGGTCTCCGACGACCGCGTCGTTCACGATGGGTGCGCCGATCGGCAAGGGAGTCTGCGGGAGGTAGGCGACCTCTCCGGCGACCCCGGAGAATCCGCGGTGCAGGACGCCGTCGATCACGATGCCGGCGCCGAGACCATCGTCGAGGTGCAGCAGGGCGAAGCTGGCGAGTTCGCCGCCTGTTCCCGCGGTGAGCTCGGCGAGCGCAGCGAGGTTCACGTCGTTCTCGACGCGGACGGGGCAACCGAGAGCGTCGGAGAGTGCGGTGCGGAAGGCGCCGCCGTCGGGCCCGAGGTCGTCGCGGATGCCGCCCTCGGGGGTGACGATACCGGGGACGCCGACGACCGCGAGGTGCACGGGTCCCTTCAGCGCGCGGCGGCACCCGTCGATGATCCCGGCGATATGCCCGACGCGGTCGTCGCTCATCGGGAACGGGGCGTGCTGCTCGGCGCGTACCGCTCCGGTCGCGTCGACGAGCACGACGTGGGCTGCGCGGTGGTCGACGTGCACGGCGGCGGCGAACCCGAGGCGCGGGTGCAGGCCGACGCGGCCGGCGGCAGGGCCGCGGGTGTCGCGGTCGACTCCGGCAGCGGCGACGGCCCCGGCGGCATCGAGCATCCGCAGCACCTGCGTCACGGCTGTGCGGGAGAGGCCCGTGGCGGCCATCAGCTCGGCCCGGGTCTGGGGACCGCTGCGCGCGAGCGCCTCGAGGATCGCGCGGCCGTTGAGGGTTCGAAGCAGGCTCTGCGGTCCCGCGAGTGGTCTCGACATGTCATCCCTGGGTCGGCGTCCCGCCCACTATGCCACATCGGGTTGCACCCGTCGATGGGGCGGAGGAACTCGGATTCGACGGCCGGAGAGCACCGAGAACGTACGGTGGAGCCATGGATCATGAGGAGATCGTGCGTCTCTACGGGCCATGGCGTTCGCGAGGTCCGGCAGATGTCGTCGCGCTGTTCGACGGTTATGCGCACCGCTGGTGGCTCGCCGGTGGTTGGGCCGTCGAGGCGTTCACCGGAGTCGCTCGCCCGCACGGCGACATCGACCCGAGCGTCCCGCGCGCAGATGCAGCAACTCTGCTCGATCATCTCGAGGGCGAGTGGGACGTCTGGGCCGCAGACCGGGGCACGTTGACGCCGTTGGTCGGTGACGATCCCGCGATCTCGCCGACGTGCAGCAATCTGTGGTTGCGCAGGAGCGGCGCGGGTCCGTGGGAGTACGACGTCATCCTCATGGATGCCACGGAGGAACTCTGGACATACAAGCGCGACCCGAGGATCACCCTTCCCTTCGGCAGCATCCTCTGGGAATACGAAGGAGTGCGGTATCTGCGGCCGGAGGTTCAACTGCTGCACAAGGCCCGCGGTCTGCGCCCAGAGGATCAGCAAGACTTCGAGACTGCGAGCCCTCTGCTGGAAGCGGGATCTGCTCGCTGGCTTCGGGCCGCCTTGGAGACAGCGCACCCAGGACACCCATGGATCGCGGCGCTCATGCCATAGACACAGGCGCTCATGCCGCACGCCGCTCATTCCGCTCGGCGCTCATCCCGCACGGCGGCGGACGCTGGCGAGGATGTGCCCGGGCGTGCGCCAGCGTCGGTGGGGATCCCACCAGCCCGGGCCGCGCACCTGCGGGACCCCGTTCTGCATGCGGATCTCCCACCCGGAACCGTCGAGGGTGCGATGGTGATGCCAGCACAGGGTGACGCCGTTGTCGGTGTGGGTCGGGCCGCCCCTCGCGTGCTCCGTCACGTGATGGATCTCACACCACGACGCGGGCACGTGGCAGCCGGGGATCAGGCACTCCCTGTCGCGCTGCATGATGGCGCGGCGTTGGTGGACGGTGAAGATCCGATCGGTCGCCCCGATGCCGATGATGCGGCCCTCCGGGTCGAACAGCACCCGCTGCACGTTGCCGCCGCAGGCCGTGTGCCGCGCGACGTCTACGGAGACGGGGGTGTCGATGCCCGCGACGTGGGCCCACCCTCGGCCGGTCGCGTAGTCCTCGGCGGTGACTGTCACGAGCAGGGTGGGCGCGGCACCGCCGAGTCTGGGCATCGCGTGGTGTCGGGCGGCGATGCCGAGCATCGCGGCGAGCGCGTCGTGCTGCTTCTGAGCCCTCGTGCGGGTGTCGACCATACCGCTCGAGTCACCGGGCGGCAGAGACGAATCATCACCCGGCTCGTCATCTGTGGACGAGGGGCCGGATGCCGATCCCTCATGGTCTTCGGTCGGGCGAAACGCCACCCCCGGCATCGGCGGACCGTCCACCTTCGTATTCAGGTAGGCGTCCCATCCGGCCTTCATCTGCCCGGCGAGCTCCGGAAGCAGATGACCCCGGATCGGGATCACGCCGTCCTTCTCCCGCCCGAGAGTCACACCGCGTGTGCGCATGGCGACATCCTCCGCGGGCTTCGCGCCGTCCGGGTCGAGGTACGCCACGATCAGCTGCGCCCGGAACCGCAGGTCTTCCGGCGTCGCCGGAGGAGCGACATCTGCGCCCAGGTCCGTCTCTGCACCATCGTCCGCATCAGCATCCAGATCCGCATCAAGACCGGCAGTCTCGTCGTCGTCGACGAGCCCGCGCGCATACGCCGCCAGCGCGGCATCCGCCTGCAGCCGGTCCTCCGGGCTGATCCGCCTCCCGGCCTGATCGATCGGCCCGGTCGCCGCCAGCAGCCCCGCGATGCCGACGACCCCGTCGAGCAGCGCATCGCGCAGCTGCGGCCACCAGGCGGGCAGCGGTGCGCCCGAGGTCAACTCCGTGTCCCGGTGCACGATCTTCGCCGCCCGTACCACGCGGCCGGCGCCTGTCGCATCGGTGCGCAGCACGCGCTGAAGCAGCTCGTTCATCGATGCGCACCCGAACGACCCGGGGAATCCGGCGTCGGTGGCCGCGATCGTCTCGACGACCGCGGCGTCGAGCATCCACTGCGCCTCCCCACGGCCCGGAGAAAGTCCATCTTCCCCGCATCCGGCAACGCCCGCACACGGTCCGCACGCAGCATCTCACGCAGGTCGACGCTGACCTGCTCGAGATGCTCCGTGGTGTTGTCCATACCCCTCATTCAACCCCGGGCCACCGACATTCCTCCCCAAAAATCCCAGTCCAGACCGATATTCCAGACACACGGACAACTCGCCTTTCCTCCCCATAACCACCATGACCACCACTCGCCCACACTCCCGCGCCCTGACTAGGCTGGCTCGATGACAGCCATCGAAGTCCGCGACGGCCGAGTCGATGACGCCGACCAGGTCGCCTCCATCCACGTGCGCTCGTGGCGCGCGGCATATCGCGGGCTCATCGATCAGGATGTCCTGGACGGTCTGTCGATCCCGGACCGCGCGGCCAGCTGGCGCGGGTTCATCGCCACACCGCTTCCCACCGGCCTCGGCATCCTGGTCGCGGTCCGTGACGGAGCGATCCTCGGCTGGGCGTCGTTCGGCTCAGGTCGTGACGACGACGGCGCTGCCGACGGAGAGGTCTACGGCATCTACGCCGATCCCGACGCGTGGTCCACCGGCGTCGGCCGCGCCCTCCTGGAGGCCGCTGAACAACGCATCGCGGATGCCGGACACACCCGCGCCTACTTGTGGGTGCTCGACGGCAACGACCGCGCCGATGCCTTCTACGCCCGCCAAGGCTGGGAACTCGACGGCGCCACGAAGGTGGACGAGCGGCCGAACCTCACGCTGAAGGAGCACCGGCGGGTCAAGTCGCTCGCCAGCTGAGGCGTTCCGCCACTTCGACTCGCTGCTCGCGGTCGATTTGACCCCGCGCGGCCCAGCGCATAAATTACGGAACGGTAACGGTGGCATCCGGGGGGATCGACCGCCGAAGTACACCCTCCTCCGGAAGGACCCGTCACGAACTCCCTGCCCACCGAGCCCGCTCAGGGTGCCTCGGAACCAGCAACAGACACCTCCGACTCGCAACGCCCGCTGTTGCGCCGTGATCTCCGGCGCTCCGCATCCGCGAGTGCGCAGAGCCCCCGCCGAGCGAACCCACCTGCGTCAGCATCGATGCCAGAACCCCCGTCAGCATCGATGCCAGAACCGATGTCCGTTCCGCTGCCGCCGCAGCGACCCCCGATGATCACACCCCGGCCGACCTCGAAGACGACGCGGTCGGTCGCACCGATCTCCCGGGTTCAGTCCCGCCGGACGAAGCGCCGCTGGGCGAAGGTCAAGGCGCTCGGTGCCACGCTCGCCATCGGCGTGATGATGACCGGAGCAGCATTTCCCGGCCTCAACCCACTGAGCGATCAGACCGCCGCAGCCAGCGCCGCAGCTGCCGTCTCCACCACGGCAGACGCCGACTCTCAGGCATACACGGCGAAGAACGAGATCCGCGCCGAGATCGCTCCGCGCGGAGCTTTCGCCGCGACGACGCCCGAGGAGATCAAGGAGACGCGCTCCCGTGCTGTCGCTGCCGCGGTTGCCGCCGGCATGCCGCTCAGCAGCGCGATGGAGATCCCGATCGCAGATCGCATCGTGATGCCGATGGCCGATGGGACGTACTCGTTCACCGACGGCTTCGGCGCCTCACGACCCGGGCGGTCCCATCTCGGCCAGGACTTCGCCGCTCCGCTCGGCACGCCGATCAATGCGGCCATGAGGGGCTGCGTCTCCCGGTCGACCGAGAGCTTCCAGGGCTACGGCGTGACGATCCAGATCGAGAGCATCGTCGACGGGAAGGCCGTGAGCACCGTCTACTCCCACATGACCTACGGGAGTCGCGCGGTCGAGGTCGGCGACTGCGTCGAGGCGGGCCAGTACATCGGCGACGTCGGATCGACCGGATACGTGTTCGGCTCGTGCCTGCACTTCGAGGTGCACCTCAACACCGTCCCCGTGGATCCCCGGCCCTGGCTCGCGCAGAACGTGACCTGACCCGGTCACCGCGCGGGACCAGCATCCTGCTGGCCCCGCGCACGGCATCAGTCCAGCGCGGTCATCACGTGCTTGATGCGGGTGTAGTCGTCGAAGCCGTACTGCGACAGATCCTTGCCGTAGCCGGAGTGCTTGAACCCGCCGTGCGGCATGTCCGACACGAACGGGATGTGGGTGTTGATCCAGACGCAGCCGAAGTCGAGGTCGCGCGAGAACCGCATAGCCCGCGCGTGATCGGTCGTCCACACCGATGACGCCAGTGCGTACGGCACATCGTTCGCCATGGCCAGCGCCTCCTCCTCATCGGAGAACGCCTGCACCGTGAGCACAGGACCGAAGATCTCGCCCTGCACCGCCTCGTCATCCTGGCGCAGGCCCGACACGATCGTCGCCTCGAAGAAGTATCCGCGGTCGCCCTGACGGCGCCCGCCAGTCTCGACGGTCGCGTGCGCAGGCAGCCGCTCGATGAAACCCGTCACCTGCTCCAGCTGCGCGGCACTGCTGAGCGGGCCGTACAGCACGCCTTCCTCCTGCGGCCCACCCGTCCGCGCATCGCTCCGAGCACTCGCCACGAGCGCCTCCACGAGCTCGTCGTGGATCGACGTGTGCACGAGCACGCGCGTCGCCGCCGTGCAGTCCTGTCCGGCGTTGAAGAACGCGGCGTTCACGATCCCCGCGGCGGCCTTCTCGATCGACGCATCCGGGAACACGATCGCGGGCGCCTTGCCTCCGAGTTCCAGATGCACGCGCTTGACGTCGTTCGCGGCCGACCGGGCGACGGCCATGCCGGCCCGCACCGACCCGGTGATGGCGACCATCTGCGGCACCGGATGCTCCACCAGCGCGACCCCCGTGTCGCGGGCACCCAGCACGACGTTGAGCACCCCGGCGGGCGTGTGCAGCGCGACGATCTCCGCCAGCAGCAGCGTCGTGAGGGGCGTCGACTCGGCGGGCTTCAGCACCACCGTGTTGCCGGCGGCGAGCGCGGGCCCGATCTTCCAGACCGCCATGTTCAGCGGATAGTTCCACGGCGTCACCTGGCCGATCACGCCGACCGGCTCGCGGCGCACGAACGACGTGTGCCCGGCGAGGTACTCCCCCGCCGCACGGCCCTCGAGGCTGCGGGCGGCACCCGCGAAGAAGCGCAGCTGATCCACCGACTGCATGATCTCGTCGGCGACCAGACTCGCGCGCGGCTTGCCGGTGTCCTGCGACTCGAGATCCGCGAACTCCTCGGCGCGCGCCTCCATCTCGTCGGCGATGCGGAACAGGGCGAGCTGCCGCTCGGCAGGCGTCGTGTCGCGCCAGATCGGGAAGGCAGCGGATGCCGCGGCGTAGGCCGCATCGACATCTCCGGCGTCGGAGAGCGGGATCTCGCCGTAGGTCTCCTCGGTGACGGGGTCGAGGAGCGGCATCCGTTCGCCCCCCGCCGCGGGCACGTACCGGCCGCCGATGAAGTTCTGGAGCGTCGCGGAGTCCTTCAGAAGATCACTGAGCATGGCGTCAGCGTAACGCCTCCGCCACGAAATCGGAAGGTTCACTCCTACCAAAACGACTGAATCAGTTGCGGCATCCATTCTCGCCTGACAATATCGACCCATGAGCACGAAGCCAACACCCGCCCTCGACGACATCTCGAAGCGGATCGTCGAACTCCTCCAGGAAGACGGCCGCCGCCCCTACGCCGAGATCGGCCGCGAGGTCGGGCTCAGCGAAGCAGCCGCACGCCAGCGCGTGCAGCGCATGACCGAGGCGGGCGTCATCCAGATCGTCGCGGTGACCGACCCGATGCAGCTCGGCTTCCACCGCATGTCGATGATCGGCATCCGGGTCACAGGCGATCCGCGCGAGATCGCACAGGAGCTCACGAAGGTGCGCGAACTGGCCTACGTCGTCGTGACCCTCGGCACCTTCGACATCCTCGTCGAGGCCGTGTGCGAGGACGACGAGCACCTCATCGACCTCATCGCGACCCGCATCCGTACGATCCCGGGTGTCGCGCACACCGAGAGCCTGCTCTACGCGGGCCTCTACAAAGACCTCTACAACTGGGGCACGCGCTGACGCGCACCGCCCGCCACGGAAAACACGGAAACCAGGGAGACCAGGACTGATCATGGGAACCACCGTCTTCGAACGCCGCCTGCCCGCCCCGATCGCGGTCGAGGCCTCCCTGCGCGACACCGCGCTCGGCGTCTTCTGGCTCGATGACGTGCCGCGCCCCGAGCATCCGGCCCTCACCGGGCACGTGACGGCCGACCTCGCCATCGTCGGCGGCGGCTACACCGGGCTGTGGACGGCCGTGCGCGCCAAGGAGCGCGACCCCGAGCGCCGCGTCGTGCTGCTGGAGGCGTCGCGCCTCGCGTGGGCGGCATCCGGACGCAACGGCGGCTTCTGCGAGGCGAGCCTCACGCACGGCCACGAGAACGGCCTGACCCGCTGGCCCGACGAGATCGACCGCCTCGAGGAGCTGGGGCTGGAGAACCTCGACGGCATCGAGCAGACGGTCGCGCGCTACGACATGAAGGCCGACTTCGAGCGCACGGGACAGCTCGCTGTCGCCGTCGAGCCGCACCAGGTCGAGTGGTACCGCGACGAGCCGGGCTTCCTCGACCAGGAGGCCGTGCAGGCCGAGGTGCACTCCGACACGTTCCTCGCCGGCTCTTGGGAGCGTGAGGGCTGCGCGATGGTGCACCCCGCGAAGCTCGGCCTCGAGCTGGCACGCGTCGCGGTGGAGCTCGGCGTCGAGATCTACGAGCACAGCCTGGTGCGCCGCGTCGAGGGCGACGGGTCGGGACCGATCACGCTCGTGACGCCCGGCGGGCGGGTGACGGCGGATGCCGTGGCGCTCGGCACGAACGTCTTCCCCTCGCTCCTCAAGCGCAACCGCCTGATGACCGTGCCCGTGTACGACTACGTGCTGATGACCGAGCCGCTCTCGACCGAGCAGCTGGCCTCGATCGGCTGGTCGAACCGCCAGGGCCTCGCCGACAGCGCGAACCAGTTCCACTACTACCGGCTCACCGCCGACAACCGCATCCTCTTCGGCGGCTACGACGCGATCTACCACTTCGGCGGCAAGGTGCGTCCCGAGTACGAGGACCGCATGGAGAGCCACCGCAAGCTCGCCTCGCACTTCTTCACGACGTTCCCGCAGCTCGAGGGCCTGAAATTCACACACCGCTGGGCCGGGGCGATCGACTCGTCGAGCAGGTTCTGCGCCTTCTTCGGCACCGCCCGTCGCGGGCGGGTCGCGTACGCCACCGGCTTCACCGGACTCGGCGTGGGGGCCGCGCGCTTCGCCGCCGACGTCATGCTCGACAAGCTGTCGGGCGAGAAGACCGAGCGCACCGAGCTGCAGATGGTGCGCGAGAAGCCCATCCCCTTCCCGCCGGAGCCCGCCGCCTCGATCGGCGTCAACCTGGTGCGCGCCGCGATGAACCAGGCCGACCACAACGAGGGCAGGCGCAACCTCTTCCTCAAGACGCTGGATGCCGTCGGCATGGGCTTCGACTCGTGAGCTCGCCCGCCGGCGGAGCGCTCGCGCCGGGGACCGGAGTGGATGCCGCGGCGCTGCCCCTCGCGCACGAACCGCTCCCGACCGAGGAGGTGCGCGACGGTGCGCCGACGGCGGCGAGTGTCGTCCTCGCCGCACTCGGCGACACCGAGATCGGCGTCTGGGAGATGACCCCGGGCACGGCATCCGACACCGAGGCCGACGAGGTCTTCGTGGTGCTCAGCGGTCGCGCGAGCATCGCGTTCGACGACCCGGACCTGCCCGACCTCGAGGTCGGCGCAGGCTCCGTGGTCCGCCTCGCCGACGGCCAGCGCACGGTCTGGACCGTCAGCGAGACGCTGCGCAAGATCTACATCGCCTGACGCGCGGCTGTTCTCTCCGTCTGCAGGTTCATTTCATGGGTCCTCGGTCGCGGCATCCGGTCAGATCGCTGCGAGGAGCTTCTCCACTGCCCGGCGCACGCGTGCCGTGCGCACCTCGTCGGGATCGAAGTCGCCCATGAACACGTTGCCGAGAGCGGCCGACAGGGTCGCGTCCGCCACGAACTCGCAGGTCTCGGTATCGGCTTCGGGATATGCGGTGACGGCGAAGGCGGCGAGCGCCCTGCGCGTGCTCGAATAGGCGTCCGCGAGGATCTCGGCGATCGTGGGCGTCGTACGGGAGAGTTCCACGAAGCCGAGGACGACGGCGTTCTCCGCGTCGGAGCGCGTGAAGTCCTCGCCGAAGAGGAAATCGAGAGCCTCGGTGAAGGTGGTCACCTCGTCGGGCAGGATCGTCAGTCGCCCGGCTTCGTCCGAGAACACGCGGCGGGCGGTCTCGACGAGCAGCTGATCGCGGTTGCCCACGAAATGCCGCACGTGCCCGCGGGACATCCCGACAGCTTCGGCGATGCGATCGAGCGACGTGCCGGCGATGCCGTGCTGCGCGACTGTCTGCAATGTTGCGTCGATGATCTGGTCTCGGCGCTCTGCCGCCACCGTTGGACGTGCCATCAGTCCCCCTCCCTGCCTCAAGCAGTGCCTCGAGCAGGATATCCGAATCGTTATCAAGTTTCTAGTCTAGTCGGACTTGACTATTAACCAGGACGCTCATACGTTGTGTTCACCCACACCGAAGATCAGGGTTCGAAGGAGAGACATGACGGATTACCTCCGCATCTCGGCGGCGCCGGAGAGCGACCTCGCCCGCCCCGCCCGCGTCCGAATGCGCGACGGAGTGAAGCTCGCCGCCGACGTCTACCTGCCGGGCTCCGAGACGGAGGCCGGCGACACCGTCCTCATCCGCCTTCCCTACGACAAGAGCGGCACGTACACGTACATTCCGCTCATCGCGGAGTACTTCCTGGGCCGCGGCTACCGCGTGGTCGCTCAGGACGTCCGGGGAAAGTTCCGCTCCGAGGGCGAAGCGCTCCTTTTCGTGAACGAGGTCTGCGACGGCGAGGACACGCTCGACTGGATCGTGCAGCAGCCGTGGTCGAACGGACGCGTCGTCATGTGGGGCGACAGCTACTACGGCTACACGCAATGGGCGGCGGCGGCCAGCGGCCACCCGGCGCTCAAGGCGATCGCGCCGCGGGTGACGGGCACGAGCCTGGGCGAGCCGGTGCGCCGCAACGCGGGCGAGCGCGACTCGAGTGTCGAATGGGCGATCACCTATCTGTATCCGGTCAGCCACTTCCACGGCAACGACACGTTCCTGTGGGAGCCCGACTGGTCGCGCCGCGACTTCGCCGCTCAGGTCGAGGACTTCCTCACGGCCGTCGGCGACCGCTCGATCTCCTACGACCAGTGGTATCCGCGCCCTGTGCATCTCCCCCGCTTCCCGCTGGGCACACCTTTCGCGGCCCGTTCCATCCCCGTGCTGCACACGATCGGGTGGTGGGACAACTGCGCTCCGCTGTCCTGGGCCGACGTCGCCGAGATCGAGAGACATCCGGCATGGGCCGCGCACCACCACCTGCGCATCGAATCGATCGACCATGAAGGCTACGAGCTCCTGGGCGAGCCCGATGATCGCGTCGTCGAGCGCTCGGAGGAGCAGGTGCGCGGGCTGCTGCCACGCACGCTGGACCCCGCGCTCGCCTTCTTCGAGGTCTATCTGCGGGGAAACGGCTCGCCCGGCGACATCGCCCCGGTGCATTGGAACCTCGCCGGCACGAACGAAGACCGCGTCGCGGCCGCCTGGCCGCCTGCCGGCGTCCGCACCGCAGAGCTGAGGGCGACAGCCGACGGCGGGCTGACGACGGATGCCGATGCCTCGGCGACCACCGAGATCGGCTGGATTCACGATCCCGGCGACCTCGTGCCCTCGAGCGCCGACGACGCGTTCTCCTTCCTGCTGGAACTTCCCGACGAGGCGCCGCTCGGCGACCGCGATGACGTGCTCGCCTTCAGCACCGCACCCCTCGGCGTCGACCTCGACCTCGCAGGCTCCGTGCGGGCTGCCGTGCGCGTGCGTTCCGATGGACCGGTGATGGACGTGTTCCTGCGCCTGCTCGACGTCGCCCCCGACGGTACGGCCCTGCGGATCGCCCGCGGTCAGCGTCAGGTCACCGAGGCCACGGAGCCCGCCGACCTCGACATCGACCTCGGACAGATCGGCTACCGCGTGAGCGCCGGCCACCGCCTGCGACTGCACGTGTCGAGCAGCGACTACCCCGAGTTCCTCCCGCAGACCGGCACGGGTGCTGACCCGTGGGCGGGCGGCGCGACCGCCGTGAATCGGCAGCATCTCATGCTCGGCGGACCATCCGGTCTCGTCCTCCGCCTCCCCGTCCTCGAAGGAGACCTGTCATGATCGACCCCGCCGCCCTTTCTGCTCCGGTCCTGGAGTACGCCTTCGAGATCCGCGTGGACGTCGACGTCGACATCCATCTCGGTCGCGGGCCGCACGAGATCCTCGCCTTCACCCCGATCACCGGGGGCACCGTCGATGGCCCGCTGCTGCGCGGCGTCGTGCTGCCGGGCGGCGGCGACTGGTCGGTCGAACGCGACGGCACCCATCAGCTCGAGGCGCGCTACCTGCTGCGCGCCGAAGACGGTGCGGCGATCGACATCCTCAACCGCGGCTACTACCGCGAGGAGGACGACGGGGAGCCGTACTTCCGCACGGCCCCCGTGTTCCAGACGGATGCTCCAGCGCACAGCTGGCTCAGCCGGAACCAGTTCATCGGCCTGGCCCGCGACGAGGACGAGCAGATCTGCATCCGCGTCTACGTCGTCCGCTGACCGCACCACCTCCAAACCACCCACACCACCTCCGCACCACCCGCACCACCTCCGCACTGCCCGCACCACCTCCGTTGCACGCACCCGAGAGGACCCGACATGACCCGCACCACCCGACGCCGACTCATCGCCGTCGCCGCCCTGGCGACCGCGACCGTTCTCGCCGCCACCGCCTGTGCCCCGCGCGCCAACACGACCGAGAACGCCGAGCAGGTCGATCCGACCTCGCTCGTGACCGCCCTTCCCGCCGCGACCGCACCGGTCGACGAGGTCACCTGGGCCGTCGTCGAGGGCGAGCCCCAGACGCTGGACCCGGCTTCCTCGGCGAACGTGATCATCCCGAACCTCTGCGACAGTCTGCTGACCGTCGAGCCCGACTTCACACTCGAGGCCGGAATCGCCGAGATCGCGGAATGGATCGACCCGGTGACGTTCGAGATCACGGTCCGCGACGGCGTCACCTTCTGGGACGGCACTCCGGTCACGGCATCCGACGTCGCCTACAGCCTCGAGCGCAACCGCACCCCCGCGTCACAGTGGTACGCGGCCTTCGCCCTGATCTCGAGCATCGAGGCGACGGACGACGACACGGTGCTGGTGCACTTCACGGCACCGGACTCCACCTTCCGCGACGCTCTCGGCGGTGGCGGCGGAGCCGTGATGAGCCAGGCGTTCGGAGAGGCGGCCGGTCAGGAGCTCGGCACATCCGGCGGAGGACTGCTCTGCGCCGGACCGTACCGGCTCGAGGACTGGAAGCCCGGCACCGAGATCTCCGTCGTCGCCAACCCCGACTACTGGAACGGCGCCCCGCTCACCGAACGCATCCGGTTCGTCTTCGTGACCGACGGCGCGACCCTCACCTCGGCCTTGACGGCCGGCGAGATCGACGGGGCGTTCAACGTGCCGCCCGGCTCCCGCCAGAGTTTCGAGGCCGAGGGGGACGCAGGAAGGCTGATCGTCGGCCCGTCGACCGCGTCCTACAGCTTCGGTCCGACATCCGCCGACAGCGCCGCCGCTGACCCCCGCGTGCGGCAGGCGCTGAGCCTCGCGATCGACCGCGACGTCTACATCGACACCGTGCTGCAGGGACTCGGAGAAGTTCAGAAGACGATCGTGCCACCGTTCGTGTTCAGCGGCATGGAGGCGCACGACGTGTATCAAGAGGCCTACGACGCACTGCCCGCACCCGAGGTCGACCTCGACCGGGCGAAGGAGTTGATCGCCGAGTCCGGCGTCGACACGTCCGTGCCGCTGGTGCTGGCGATCCCTGCCGGAGCCAAGGAGTTCTCCCAGACGGCCGCCATCGTACAGAGCGCGGCGAAGGACATCGGGCTCACCATCACGATCGACGAGCGGCAGCCCGCCGACTTCGGCGCCCTCTTCTACTCGCCGGAGCTGCGCGCGGGCGTCGACTTCGTCTCGACGGTCGGCTACCTCGAGGTGCCAGGAGTGCTCGGCTACCCTCAGCTCTTCATGCTGCCGGCGGAACTGGGCGGAATCTTCAACTGGTCCGGATACTCGAACGACGAGGTGACCGCCGACCTGCAGGCCGCGCGCACGTCGACCGATCCCGCCGCTGCGGCCGACGCCTTCGTGAAGGCGCAGGAGGTGTTCGCCGGAGATCAGCTGCAGGTGACGCTCGCCGGCGCCCACCACCTCACCTACCTGTCGAACGATCTGACCGGGATCACCACCTCCGTCGCCATCTACAGCTCCCCTTGGGCGCTGCACCTCGGCGGCGAGTGAGCCGACCCGGCAGACGAGACGGAAGCGGATCATGATCAGGACAGTGCTCGGCAAGGTGGGCGGACTCGTGCTCACCCTGTTCCTCGCCAGCGTCATCATCTTCTCGGCGTTGCTGCTGACGCCGGGAGACCCGGTGGCGGCGCTGGCGGGGGGCGCTCGTCCGACGCCGGAGCTCGTGGCGGCGATCCGCGCCGAGTACCGCCTCGACGACCCCGTCTGGTTGCAGTACGCGCACTGGCTCGGCGGCGTGCTCACCGGTGACTTCGGACAGTCGTTCGTCTACAAGACGGATGTCGCGGCCCTGGTCGGCGCACGGTTCACGGTGACGTTCCAGCTCGTGCTGCTGACCGCCACCCTGATCGCGGTGTTCGGTCTCGGCTCCGGCGTCCTCGCGGCCATCAGCGGTCGCCGCACCGACATGGCCGTCTCGATGGCGACCTCGCTGGGGATGGCGATGCCGACGTTCATCGTCGCGATCCTCCTGATCTGGATCTTCGCGACGTCGCTCGGGTGGTTCCCGACCTTCGGCGCCGGGCAGGACGGCCTCGATCGGCTCTGGCATCTCGTGCTGCCCGCCGTCTCGCTCGCGCTGATGTTCATCGCGTACGTCAGCCGCGTGACCCGCAGCGCGCTCGTCGCGCAGCTGCACTCCGAGCACGTCGAGACCGCGCGCGTGCGCGGCATCCCGTGGAACCGGGTGTTCCGTCGGCACGTGTTCCACAACGCCGCCCCGCAGATCCTCGCCATCTCGGGAACCACGATCGCCGGCCTGTTCGCGGCCTCGGCCATCGCGGAGCAGGCGTTCGGACTCGGCGGCGTCGGCTCTCTCCTGACTGAGGCCGCCGCCCGGAAGGATCTCCCCGTGGTGCAGATCGTCTCGCTCCTGCTCGTCGCGCTCTTCGTGGTGCTCAACGCGGTCGCCGATCTGCTCGCCGCCGTCATCGATCCCGACTCCGCACGATCGAGGAGGAGCGCATGAGCGTCGGGCAGCTCGCGGCAGGGCGCCTCCCGGCCGCCACCCGCCGCCTCGCGCAGCGTGACCCGCTTGTCGTCGCCGCCGTCGTCGTACTCGCCCTCGTGGCCGTGATCGTCATCGCCGGTCGCTGGATCGCCCCGTATCCGCCCGACCTGCTGTACGCAGGCACACCGAACGGCCCCGCCTCTCTCGATCACCTCTTCGGCACCGACGACCTGGGACGCGACATCCTCTCGCGCGTGCTGACCGGCGCGGCGTCCAGCATCGTCGCCCCGGTGGTCGTGGTCGTGCTCTCCACGATCCTCGGCATGACTCTCGCGGTCACCGCCGCGTGGTTCGGCGGTCTGGTGCGAGGCACCATCGCCCGGGTGATCGACGTGATCTTCGCGATCCCCGGGCTCGTGCTGGCAGTGCTCGCGGTGGCCATGTTCGGCAAGGGGCTCGTCGCTCCCGTCGTCGCTCTGTCGATCGCCTACATCCCGGTCGTGGCGCGTCTCACCCAGACCGCGGCCTCCCGCGAACTCGGGCGGCCGTACATCGCTGCGCTCCGCGTGCAGGGAGTGTCGAGCGCGGCCATCTGCTTCCGGCATCTGGTCCCGGCACTGGTCCCCGTCGTCGCCGCTCAGGCGACGGTGGGCTTCGGGTACGCGATGCTCGACCTGGCCGCGATCTCGTTCCTCGGCCTCGGCCAGCAGCCGCCCGCAGCGGACTGGGGTTCGATGATCGCCGGCGGACAGGCGGCGATCCTCGCGGGTGCTCCCGAGCAGTCGCTGTTCCCCGCGCTGCTCATCGTCGTGACGGTTCTCTCCGTCGGCATCATCGGCGCCCGCGCCACCACCTGGGCAGAGGAGAAGGAACGATGACGGCACCCGTGCTGCAGCTGCGCGGCCTGGAGATCGCGATGCCGACGCCCGAGGGCCCCCGCACGCTCGTGCACGACTGCACCCTCGACGTCGCCCTGGGCGAATCGGTGGGCCTGGTCGGGGAGTCCGGATCGGGCAAGACCCTCAGCGTCCGCGCGATCGCGGGCCTCCTGCCGGAGAGCTTCACGACCGGCGGCACCATCGCCGTGGAGGGGCAGGACCTTGCCGCTCTCGACGAGCGCGCACGGCGCGACCTTCGCGCCCACCGGATCGGCATGGCGTTCCAGACCCCGCGCGCGCACCTCAATCCGCTGCGCACGATCGGCGACTTCCTGACCGAGGCTCTGATCATGGTGGGCGGCGTCGCTCCTGCGGCGGCCGAGCGGCGCGCCATCGAACTGCTCGACGAGGTGGGCGTCCCCTCACCGGCGCGCCGACTGCGGCAGCGCCCCGCCGAACTCTCCGGCGGACTGCTCCAGCGCGTGATGATCGCCTCGACCCTCGCCATGGACCCGCGTCTGCTGCTCGCCGACGAGATCACCACGGCTCTCGACGTGACGACGCAGGAAGAGGTCATGGCGGTCATCGGCGACCTGCGCCGCCACCGCGACCTGTCGCTGCTGTTCATCACGCACGACCTGGCGCTCGCCGGCGCCGTATGCGACCGCGTCGTCGTCATGAAGGAGGGCCGCACGATCGAGACCCTCCAGGCGGCGACCATGCGCCGGGACGCGACCGAGGACTACACGCGCATCCTGATGTCCGCATCGCTCGATGCGGACGCACCTCTGCTCGTCGCTCCCGAGGCCGCACTCGACGACCATCCCGTGCTGCGGGTGGATGGCCTGAGGAAGTCGTTCCGGGTGCGTGCCGCCCACGGCGCCGGGCATGAGATCCTCACCGCCGTCGACGACGTGACCTTGGCTCTCTCCGCCGGTGGATCGCTCGGCATCGTCGGCGAGTCCGGCTCGGGGAAGTCCACGACCGCGCGCATCATCTGCGGCCTGGAGAGGGCGGATGCCGGCACCGTCCACGTCGCGGGCGAGGACTGGAGCACCCCGGCTCGCTCCGGCGCCGAGCGGCGCGCCCGCGCGAAGGCCGTGCAGATGGTGTTCCAGGACCCGTATCAGTCACTCGACCGGCGGCAGACCGTGCGGCAGTGCCTGACCGAGGCCGTGCGCGTGCACCGACGCGCTGACGACCGGTCGGCGGTCGCCGCCCGAGTGACGGAGCTGATGGCGGCGGTGCGCCTCGATGACGCTCTGCTGGACGTCCGCCCGCGTTCCCTCTCTGGCGGACAGCGACAGCGGGTGGCGATCGCCCGCGCTCTCGCCGCCGAACCGCGGATCCTCGTGCTCGACGAGGCGGTGTCGGCCCTCGACGTCACGACCCAGGTCGAGGTCCTCACCCTGCTGGAGCGCATCCGGCTCGACACCGGGGTCGCTCTTCTCATGATCACGCACGACCTGACGGTGATCCGCCGACTGTGCGATGAGGTCGTGGTGATGCGCGACGGGCGGATGGAGGAGCACGGCGACACGGCGTCCGTGCTCGACGATCCGCAGGCCGACTACACCCGTCTGCTCCTGGACTCGATCCCTCGCGCGGGCTGGGTGCCGCAGCGCCGCATCCCCCTGCGCACGACCCCGATCCCTACGATCGGACGAGACCGACACACGAGAAGGAGCCGGCGATGACCGAACCCGAGCTGATGACGCCCGCGCTGGAGTACTGCTTCGAGCTGCAGGTCGACGTGGCGCCGCCTCGACGGATCGGCCGGGGCGAGGGCGGGCAGCTGCACTTCACGCCGATCACCGGAGGCCGCCTCGTCAGCCCCCGCACGGAGGGCACGGTGCTGCCGGGGGGCGGCGACTGGTGGATCGACCACGGGGTGACGACGCAGCTCGACGCCCGCTACCTCGTCGAGATCGACGGCCACGTGGTCGACGTCGTGAACCGCGGCTACTGGCGCGCCAACGCGGCGGCGATCGAACGGTTCGAGTCGGGCGAGGCACCGCGCGAGGAGGACCTCTACTACCGCACCGCCTTCGTCTTCCAGACCGACGCCGACGACCTGCGCTGGCTCGCGGAATCGCAGTTCATCGGCTACGCCCGTCCCGAAGACGACCAGGTCGTGATCCGCGTCTTCCGGGTGGTGTGACCGGGATGGACCACTCGCAACGATCCCTCGCAGCAGCACGACCGCTCGCATCAGCACGAACCCTCGCATCAGCACGAACCCTCGCATCAGAAGGAGAACGACCATGACCTCCACGACCCCGGCCGACGTGTGCATCGTCGGCGGCCGCGTGTTCGACGGCAGGATCGGCACGGCGGACACCGCCGTCGCGATCCGCGGCGAGCGCATCCTCGCGATCGGCTCGGATGCCGAGATCCGGGCGCTCGCGGGAACGGACACCCGCATCGTGGATGCTGCCGGTGGTGGGATCCTGCCGGGTTTCGTGGACGCCCACATCCACGCCGCATTCGCCGGCGTCGAGCGGCTCAGCTGCGATCTGACCGGCGCGACCACGGTCGACGAGACACTGGCGCTGATCGCGCAGGCGGCCGAGACGACCGGCACCGAGTGGGTCACCGGCGGCGGATGGAGCCACGAGCTGTTCCCGCATCCGACCAGGCAGCAGCTCGACGCGATCGTGCCCGACCGACCGGTCGCGCTCAGCGACGCCGGGCACCACACCCTCTGGGTGAACTCCCGCGCGCTCGAGCTCGCCGGTGTCGACCGCGACACTCCGACCCCGCTGAACGGACACATCCATCGCGATGACGACGGCGAGCCGACGGGCTATCTGAACGAGAGCGCTGCCGAGCTCGTGGGCCGTGTGGTGCCACCGGCGACGGATGCCGAGATCGCGGCCGGGATCCTGAACGCCCAGGAGTTCCTCTGGACCCTCGGCATCACCGGATGGCACGAGGCGATCCTGGGCGAGTACAACGGGAAGGCGGACTGCACCGGCGCGTACCTGGCGACGATCGCCGACGGCACGCTGCGCAGCCGCACCTCGGGCGCACTCTGGGTACCGCGGGGCACCGCGATCGGTGACGTCCCTGCACTGATCGAGCGGTTCGTCGCGCTGCGCGCGGAGAACGCGGCGGCAGGTTTCGACACGTCGACCGCGAAAGCCATGGTCGACGGCGTGCCGCACGGCGAGACGGCAGCCCTGCTCGAGCCGTACTGCAGTCATGCCGGCAGCGGCGAGCTGCACATCGACGCCGAGGCGCTCGAGGCTCTCGTCGTCGGGCTCGACGCTGTCGGCTTCGCGATGCACCTGCACATCATGGGCGACCGCGGAATCCGCGTGGCTCTCGCGGCCGTCGAAGCCGCCAGACGCACCAACGGCACGGGGCAGCGTCATCACTTCGCCCACCTCTCGATGGTGCACCCCGACGACGCCCGTCGGTTCGGTCCGCTCGGGATCACCGCCAACATCCAGGGGCTGTGGGCGTCGAACGATCCGGCCGTCGTGCCCATGATCGGGGAGGCGCGCATGCGCGCCGGCTACCCGTTCCGCTCGATCGCCGACAGCGGCGCCGCGCTCGCGATGGGCTCGGATTGGCCGGTCTCGCCCGCGGATCCGTGGTTGGCGATCCACGTCGCCGTCAACCGCACGCTGCCCGGGCAAGACGGAACGCCGAGCGAGCCGCTCGACGCCACGCAGCGGCTGACGCTGACCGAGGCGTTGGCGGCCTACACGAGCGGATCGGCCGAGTTGGTCCTCGGCGGAGGTGGCGTGCTGCGCGTCGGCGCGCGTGCCGACGTCGTCGTGTCGACCGTCGATCCGTTCGCGATCCCGACGGATGCGCTCATCGGCGTGGGCAACGCCCTGACCGTCGTGGCCGGGCGCATCGTGCACGAGTCGGCTTGAAACCCTTTCACCAACCGCTCCCCGGGGCGGAGACCAGGAGACATCGATGAAGATCATCATCGTCGGCGCAGGCATCGGCGGGCTCGCCGCTGCGGTCAGTCTGCACGAAGCCGGGCTGCGCGACATCACCGTGTATGAGCGCAGTGCCGCGATCCGCGGACTCGGCGTCGGCATCAACCTGCTGCCGCACGCCCTGCGCGAGCTCACCGAGCTCGGAGTCGCCGACAGCATCGCCGAGCTCGGCGTCGAGCCACGCACCCTCGCCTATTTCAACCGATACGGCCAGGAGGTGTGGAGCGAGCCGCGCGGAATCGCCGCCGGATACCGCTGGCCGCAGCTGTCGGTGCACCGCGGACGACTGCAACTCGCGCTGCGCGATCTGGCCGAAGCCCGGCTGGCGGAGCCGATCCGCCTCGGGCACCGCCTCACCGAGGTCGTCTCGAACGACGACGGATCCGAGACGGCGGGCTTCACCACCGAAGGTGGCACGGTCGAAGCAACCGCCGACGTGATCATCGGCGCTGACGGCATCCACTCGGCGCTGCGCGCCCTACGCTACCCGGATGAGGGCGCACCTCCGTGGAGCGGCCTGACTCTCTGGCGCGGCGTGACGCGCATCCCGGCCTTCCTCGACGGCCGCACCATGATCATGGCGGGAGACGCCGAGCAGAAGTTCGTCGCCTATCCGCTCTCCGAGCCCGAAGAGGACGGACGGATGCTGGTGAACTTCATCGCTGAGCGTCGGATCGGCGGCACGGGCGACGCTGATTGGAACCGGTCGGTCGACCCCGCGCCGATCGCCGAGCTGTTCCGCGACTGGCGCTTCGACTGGCTGGACGTGCCCGCCGCCATCGCCGGGGCAGAGGAGATCCTCGAATACCCGATGGTCGACCGGGACGCCCTGCCGCGGTGGACCTTCGGTCGCACGACGCTCCTCGGCGATGCGGCGCACGCGATGTATCCGAACGGATCGAACGGGGGCTCGCAGGCGATCCTCGACGCGCGCACTCTGGCGTTCCATCTGTCGACGGCCGACACCATCGACGAAGGGCTCGCGGGCTACGAGGACGCTCGCCGTCCTGCCATGACGGCTCTGCTCGCCGGAACGCGCGCAACCGGGCCGGAACGCGTCATGCAGCTCGCGTACGAGCGCGCCCCGCGGGGCTTCGACGACATCGACGAGATCGTCCCCGCGGCCGAGCGCGAGCAGATCGCGGCCGACTACAAGGCCGCCGCGGGCTTCCTCCCGTCGATCCTCAACGAGCGCCCGTCGCTCACTCCGAGCCGATGAGCGCCGAGCCGAGCGGAGCGGACCGTCGTCGTCACGATTCCCTGCCCACGCCGACCCTGGACATCGCGTTCGACGTGACCGTCGACCTCGGGCCGCTGGAGGACCATCGCGTCACCAGCGCCGGCCACCGCCGCGTCGTGCCGATACTCGGCGGGCACATCACGGGGGCGGTCGAGGCGGAGATCCTTCCCGGTGGGGCGGATTGGCAGGTGGTCCGCCCTGACGGCACGATCGAGATCGACAGCCGGTACTCCGCGCGGACGACCGACGGAGATCTCCTCCTGCTGCATGCGAAGGGCCTGCGAACCGGACCCGCCGAGATCCTGGAGCGTCTGGGTCGCGGTGAGGACGTCGATCCGCGAAGCTACTCCTTCCGCACGACGGTCGCCGTGGAGACATCCTCTGCATCACTCGACTACCTCCAGCGGAGCCTGTTCCTCGCCGTCGCCCGCCGCCGAGCGAGCGCGGTGCTGTACCGGGCCTACCGCGTCGCCTGACCGCGGAACCCCTCAGCCCGCGGCATCCGCCTTCCGCAGGAACCACACGCGGCGCTCGTGATCGCGCCGGAGCCAGGGCAGGAACGCCCACCACAGCAGCACGGCGACGGCGGCACCGCCGATCAGCCCGGCGCACGTGTCGGTGAACCAGTGCGCGTTGATGAGCGTGCGCTGCCACACCATTCCCGCCGCCAGCAGGATGCCGACGACGATCCAGATCCGTCGCGTCCACACGGCGGATGCCGGGATCAGCGCGAGCACCGTGATGATGATCGCCGCCATGCTCACCGAGTGACCCGACGGGAACGACCCGTGGTCGACCTGCACCAGCGGCCCGAAGAGCCCCGCCACCGTGTCCTCGGCCGGACGCGGCCGGTCGACGAGGTTCTTCGTCAGCTGCGAGAGCAGTCCGGGGCCGGCCAGCTGCACGGCGATCACGAAGAGTGCCGAGCGCCAGCGTCCGACCAGCACCAGTGCCAGGGGAAGCAGGATCATCATCAGCACGGCACCCGGAAGCTGACCGAGATGCTGGAACATCTGCGCCAGCGCGAAGCCGGGCAGCCATGAGTCCGGGCCGACGCCGACGAGACCGCGCCAGAGGTCGTCGAGTGCCTGCGACCACGGAGCATCCGGAGCGGCGAGCACCCCGAGGGCCAGCGCGACGAACACGGCGAGCAGCCCGAGCGCCGTCCACAGCATCCACCGCGGGCGCGCGACCTTCACCGGCCGGGTCGGAGACCCGGCCGTCTGCACCGCGGTCACGACGCGGCGCCCAGCAGCGGACGCACCGAGGCGTAGGCGTCGGCGAGATCGCGCGTAGGCGTGTCGTACACCCGCGCGATACCGCCTGTCCCCTCGTGCCGCGGCCAGCCCGGATCGCCGCTCGCGATGAACGCGACCGCCGCCCCGTGCAGCTCATCGGCAAGGTCCTGCGGCGGATTCGGCCCCGCCAGGGGCTCCATCGCCGGACCGTCCAGGCAGTCGAAGAAGAACGGCACGTCGAGGCAGTGCTCGGCGAAGCCGAAGTGTCCCGACGGCCAGGCGAAGCGATACACCCAGGTCGGCGCGTCACCGCGGTCGGCGACCACCTTCAGCAGCGCCGTGCGGAACATCCGGTCGGTCAGGAGCCTTCCGGCGAGACGCGCCTTGCCCCGGTCGGCGACCTCGGCGTTCGCCGCGAGGTACGCGGCTCGCGTACTCCGGGGCAGACCGAGCTTCGCGAGCAGGAAGTTCTGCGGCACCCAGCGCAGCGCCTTCGCTGCAGCGCCGGCGAACGCCATCGTGAACTCGTCGTCGGTCGCGCCGAGAACGAGCGGCTTGTCGGCACCGACGCCCGCGCGCAGCGATTCCCTCGTCGAGCGGGGCAGCAGGTCCCCGTCGATGCAGGGGCCGAGCGGCAGCCCTTCGTCGACCACCGTCGCGAGCGACGACGGCCCGAGCTGCGTGGCCTTCTTCTGCAGAGCCAGGACGCGATCCTCGCTCAGCGCGGAGAACCCGGCGACGGTCGGCTCGACGCCGGCGGCCACGGCGAGCCCGCGCCCGAACCTCTCCGCGCGTTCCGCCGACACGTCGGCGAGCGCGCCCGAGATCGCGTAGACGCCGTGGAACAGGTGCTGCGCCTTCTCCATCCCGAGCAGCGTCAGGACTGCTCCTCCCCCGGCGGACTGCCCGGCGATGGTCACGCGCGAGGGGTCGCCGCCGAAGGCCGCGATGTTCTGCTGCACCCATTCGAGCGCGAGCAGCCAGTCGCGCACGCCGCGGTTCGACGGGGCATCCTCGATCCAGCCGAAGCCGTCGAAGCCGAGCCGGTACGAGATCGACACCGTGACGACCCCGTCGCGGTTGAAGTTGCGGCCGTCGTACCAGGGGCTGGCCGGTGAACCGGCGAAGTACCCGCCGCCGTGGATCCAGACGAGCACCGGGAGACCGGCGCCCGCCTCTGCGGTCGTCGGGGCAGGTGTGAAGACGTTGACGTTCAGCGTCGCCTCGCCCGGCACGCTCGGCTCCGGGATGAGAGTCACGCCGGGATCTCCACGCTGCGTGGTCGGTGCGAACTCGAGCGCATCGCGCACCCCCGCCCAGGGCGCCTTCGGCACCGGCGCCTGGAAGCGCCGCTCACCGACCGGCGGCTCTGCGAACGGGATGCCGAGGAACGCCGCCGATCGCTGATTCCCGCGGCAACCCGTCGTCGGACGCCAGCGTCCGCGCACCCGCCCGGCGACGGTGGTCACCTCGACGAAGTCGGTGTCGGTGTCGGTCATCACAGCATTCTCCTGTTCGTTCCTGAGCATCAGCGCACTCCCTTGATCGGCGCGGTGGCGACGGCGGCGAGGATCACGAAGACGATCGCGAACACGAAGAGCGTCGCGTATCCGCCCAGCGCCGTGATGATCACTCCCCCGATGGCGGGACTCAGCGCCTGCGGCACGTTCGTCGCGACGTTGAGGATGCCGAGGTCCTTGCCCGCCGAGACCCCCTCGTTCGGCAGCACCTCGGTCATCAGTGCGGCGTCCACCGACATGTACAGCCCGAAGCCGATGCCGTTGATGATGCTCATCAGGATCATCCCGGTCATGTTCGGCTGCAGCAGCGGCATCGCGAGCCCGGCGACCATGACGACGGATGCCGCGTAGATGAACACCTTGCGGCGTCCGACCCTGTCGCTCCACCAGCCCGACAGGGCGATCGCGATGAGGGTGGGAACGAAGGCCACGAGCGTGAGCGTCACGACGGCGCCCTGGGCATCGGCCAGCGGCATCCCGATGTAGTCGGTGAGCATGTAGAGCTGGTACGACGTGACGACGAAGTAGCCGAGGATCAGCAGGAAGCGCGCGGCGAACGCCCAGGCGAAGTCCGGGTGGCGGCGCGGGTCGATCCAGAACCCCCGGAAGAACGCGCCCCAGCGGAACGCATCGACCGCGGCATCCTTCGACGACCAGTCCCGGTTGACGAGAGCGAAGAGCAGCGCGGCGACGATCACCGCACCGCCGAACGCCGAGTATCCGATGCCGATCTGCGCGGCGAACGCGCCGGCGAGCATGATGCCGACGGTCATCCCGAGCTGGGTGCCGAGGCCGATCATGGCGCTCGCCCCGCCGCGCTTGGCGCGCGGGAAGCGGTCGGCGGTGATCGCGGTGAGCGGCGCCTGGAAGAAGTTGAGCGCGACCTGGATCACGACCCAGAACACGGTGATCCAGAGGATGTCGCTCAGCGATCCGAGACCGAAGAGGAAGATCCCGCCGACGATCGCGCCGATGACCATCCACGGCACCCGCCGCCCGAAGCGCGAACGCGTGCGGTCGCTCAGCGCGCCGACGATGGGCTGCGCGAACAGCGTGAAGACGAACGAGATCGTGGTGACGAGGGCGAGGTTGCCGACCTTGTTCGCCTCGTCGATGAGCAGCACCTGGCTCGGCAGCAGGATCGCGATGAGTCCGCCGTACGTGGCGAACAGGGTGAGCGAGGCGATCAGCAGGCTGGGCAGCAGGCGCCGGTTCGCGGGCGGGCTGGCGGCCGGTTCACCGGCACCGGGTGGGACCGAGCGGATGCTGCCGGTCGGGGCGAGTTCGGTGGTGGGGTCGAGCGGGGACACGGACATGTCGGCTCCTCGTTGAGCGGATTCGGAATGAATACCAAACGTCATTCGGTATTCATCGGATATCGTGACAGATGGGCCGCGGAGCGCGCAAGTGATTCACGAACGTTGTTCGGTTTTTGTGATCGAGTCGTGACGGATACCCTGGAGCCATGGCGACTCGAGGGGCATACGCGAAGGGCGTCGCCAAGCGCGAGGAGATCCTCGCCGCAGCGCTGTCGGTCGTCGCCGAGCACGGGTACCGCAAGGCCTCGGTGCGCGAGATCGCGGATGCCGCCGGCCTCAGCCCCGCCGGCCTCCTGCATTACTTCGGCACCAAGGAGGAGCTCTTCGTCGCGATCCTGCGCGCGCGCGACGAGCGCGACGAGGAGGAGTACGCCGGCGAGGACGTGATCGCCGCCTTCCTCGCGGTGACACGGCACAATGCCTCGGTCCCCGGTCTCGTGCAGCTGTACGCACAGCTCGCGGCCGAGGCCGGCGATCCCGAGCATCCGGCACACGACTACTTCCGCGCCCGCACGGCGCGCGTCGAGAGCTTCACCCTCGCCCAGGTCGCCGCCGATCAGCAGGCCGGACTGCTCCGCGACGACCTCGACCCCGCCTGGATCGTGCGAACGATGCACGCCCTCGCCGACGGCCTCCAGTCCGCGTGGATGCTCGACCCGACACTCGACATGGCCGCCGAGATCGAGCAGTTCCTCGTGCTGCTGCGCCCGGCCTGACCCGCCCGTTCCGGCATCCGCCCGTTCCGGCATCCGCCCGCCCGGGGTACATCCGTCGGGACTTTTCACGAATGCCAGGCGGAATCGCCGTTTCCCCCGGCATCCGTGAAAAGTCCCGACAAGTGTCCCGGGGACCCGACGGATGCCGGGGCTGCGCGGCTAGTCGGTGAGGCGCGTGACCTCGGCGTGCGGCATCCGCTCGGTCATCACGCGGACGGCCTCGGGGTTGTCGTCGACGAGCACCGCATCGCGGCCGAGCGCCGACGCGACCGCCCCGGTCGTACCGCTGCCCGCGAAGAGGTCGAGCACGCGGTCGCCGGGGCGGCTGGATGCCGTCACGATGCGGCGGAGGACACCCTCGGGCTTCTGCGTCGGATACCCGGTCTTCTCGCGCCCGGTCGTCGGCACTATCGTGTGCCACCACACATCGGTGGGGAGCTTGCCCCGCGCCGCCTTCTCAGCCGTCACCAGCCCTGGCGCCATGTACGGCTCGCGGTCGACCTCGTCGGAGTTGAAGACGTACTCCCGCGGGTTCTTCACGTACACGAGGATCGTGTCGTGCTTGGTCGGCCAACGGCGGCGCGACTTCGCGCCGTAGTCGTATGCCCAGATGAGTTCGTTGAGGAAGCAGTCGCGCCCGAACACCGCGTCGAGCATCACCTTCGCGTAGTGCGACTCGCGGTAGTCGAGATGCAGATACAGGGTGCCGTCGTCGGCGAGCAGCCGCCAGGCCTCCTCGAGCCGCGGCATGAGGAACGCGCCGTAGTCGTCGAAGCGGTCGTCGTAGGTGCGCAGCATCCCGCGCACCCGCTCGTACGCATGGCCGTGGAATCCGTGCCGGATCTCGGTCGCGGCATCCAGCTCTTCCTCGCCCGCGCGCCGCGCGGTGACGACCTGCCGCTCCTGCGTGCGGCCGGTGTTGAACGGCGGATCGAGATAGACGAGGGTGAAGGATGCCGCCGGCAGGGTCGCCGCGATGGCGAGGTTGTCGCCCTCGATGATCGTGACGGCGCCCGGAGAGGGGTCTGTCACGGCACCCGATGCAACCAGGCCTCGGTGGAGAACTTCGACTCCACGAGGGCTTCGGCGGCGGCGTACTCGTCCGGTGTGATCGTGCCGGTCTCGGCATCCGTCAGCGAGCGGAAGGTGTCCTTGAAGCGCTCGATGATCTCGGCGCGGGCGAGTCCGGTCTGGCTGCGCAGGGGGTCGACGCGCTTCGCGGCCGACGTCGTGCCCTTGTCGCTGAGCTTCTCGCGGCCGATGCGCAGCACCTCGGTCATGGTCTGACCGTCGATGTCGTAGGAGAGCGTGGCGTGGTGCAGAACGCCGCCGTTCGCGAGACGCTTCTGCGCGGCGCCGCCGATCTTGCCGGTCGGGCTCGCGATGTCGTTGAGCGGCTGGTAGACGGCGTCGACGCCGACCGACCGCAGCGCCTGCAGCACCCAGTCGTCGAGGAACGCGTACGAGTCGGCGAACGTCATGCCCGCGACGAGGGATGCCGGCACATACAGCGAGTACGTGATGATCTGGCCCGCGGCCATGAGCATCGCCCCGCCGCCGGAGATGCGGCGCACGACGTCGAAGCCGTGCCGGGCCGCGCCCTCGGGGTCGACCTCGTTGCGATACGACTGGAACGACCCGATGACGACGGCGGACTCGTCCCACTCCCAGATGCGCAGGGTGGGGCGACGACGCCCTTCGCCGACGCGCGCCGTGAGCACCTCGTCGAGGGCGAGGTTCATGCGCGGCGAGACGGCCTTGTCGTGCACGATCTCCCAGTCGAAGTCGCGCCAGCCGGGAGCCGTGACCAGGGCCCGGCGCACAGCGGTGCCGACGGCCTCCGGCGTGAACCCGAGCAGTTGCGCGCCGTCGGGCAGCGCTTTGCGGACGGCCGCGGCGATGACCGTCGCATCGGACTCCACGGGGAGACCGTTGACGGCGGCGTTGATGTCTTCGAGGGCCGTGTCGGGTTCGAGGAAGAAGTCACCGGCCAGACGGAAGCGGGCGATCCTGTCGTCTTCGACTTCGAGGTCGACGACGACGAGCTTTCCTCCTGGGACCTTGTATTCTCCGTGCACGGTTCCAGCTTAAGGCGCGCGGACCGCTCTGCGGCGGGTCAGCCGCCGAGCACGACCACGCGCTCACCGGCGCGGATGGGCGTCGAGTACCGGTTGCCCGGGGGCGGCAGCGGGCAGACGAACTGATCCGAGAACGCGCACGGCGGCAGGTAGGCGCGGTTGAAGTCGATGACCGCCGAGCCGTCGGCGGCGGGCTCCTCGATCGGCAGGAACCGGAACCGGTACGTCTCGAGGCCGTTGGTCCCGTCGGCGAAGACGGCACGGAGAGCGCCGTCCGAGCCTCGCGTCACGGTCAGCGTGTGCGGCGTGCCGGTGAGCTCGAAGTGCAGCCGGCCGGCGACAGGGGTCTCCCGCGCCGCGCCGTCGACCGCGGTGATGACGACCTGCTCCCCCGGTGTCTCCTCGAACCGGGCCGGCAGGCGCCACCGCTCGTCGGGCGCATAGGCGTCGATCGCGGTGAACCACTCGCGCTGCGGACGGGCCGGGTTCAGCACGCGCAGGGCGAGAGTGCCGTGCCGGTCGAACACGCGCAGCTCGCGTCGTCCGAGGCGGAAGCTCTGGGTGCCGCGCAGCGTGACCGTCGCGCCGGACTGCCCGAGCTCGCTGCCGCGGATGCCGCCGTCGCCGGTCAGGGCCCAGAGCCCGGGGATGCCGTCGACCGCGGCGGGCATCGTGATGAGCCAGTTCGTCGACTCGAGCGCCGAGGGTCCGTACTCCGAGCCCGCGAGCTGTTCCCGCGCCGCATGCCAATCGCGCCATTCGCTGACGAAGCTCATCCGACCGCCCTCTCGCGTTCCCGCGGAATCCTGGTCCGAATGTAGAGCGGTGCCGGAGGCGCGCGCCCGGATGACGTCACGCGCCTTCACGGTGCGTAACGTCGCGACTCCGAAGGGAATGCGGCGCGGTCGGCGCTATTCGCGCGACGGGATGCGCGTGTCGAGCCAGGCGAGGATGTCGGCGCGCACCTCGTCCTGCTGGAGCTCGTTGAGGATCTCGTGCCGCGCGTCGGGATAGACCAGCGTCGTGACATCCGCGAGGCCCGACCGCGACCGGTACTCGTCGGCGAGCTTGTGCACGCTGTGCGGGCCGCCGACCGGATCGTCGCGCCCGACGAGCAGCAGAATCGGGATGTCGTTCCCGTCGCGCGCGGAGCGCAGATCCTTCGCCGGTCGGCCGTAGAGCTTCGCCGCCTCGATCGGCCCGAAGAGCTTCAGCAGCGGCACGTCGGTGGTGAGCGGATCCTCGTCGAACGAGGCCCAGACGGCCGGGTCACGGCTGAGCCATTCGAGCCCCGTCGCCCCTTCCGTCTTCGCCCACCGTGCGTTCAGCGGCGCCGCGTTGAGCGTGCCCGGCGTCAGCAGCGCCGAGCCGGAGAGGATCACGGCGTCCCACGCCTCGGGGTGGTGGTTGACCAGCTTCTGCGCGAGGAACGAACCCCACGAGTGCCCGAACAGCACGAGGGGCAGATCGGGGTTCTCGTCGCGGATGATGCCGGTCAGCTGCCAGATCGCGTCCTCGGCCGCGCGCAGGCCGCCCTTGCCCAGATGCCCCAGTCGCGCGGGTCCGTCGTGCTGGCGGATGCCGGTGCGGCCGTGGCCGCGGTGATCGTCGGCGTACACGATGAACCCGGCCTCCGTGAGGGCGGTCACGAGAGCGCCGTAGCGACCGGCGTGCTCGCCGACCCCGTGCAGCAGCTGCACGACTCCTCGTGGTGTCGAGGCGGTCGGATGGACGTCGTAGACGATGGCGATGCCATGGGCGTCGGTGAACTCGCGGGTATCCGTCACGGGGAGAGCCTACCGACCGAGGGCTCCCGGAGGTTACCGTCCGAGGGCGGCGCAGACCGCGAGCGCGGTGTCGCGGTCGGTGACCTCGTATCCGCCGACGCCGTCGGAGGCCGATCCCATCCGCACCCCGCCGGTCGCCGTCACCGAGCGCTTCGCAGAGAAGTGGATCGCATCGACGCCGGTGGCCGCGAGCACCGGAGCACTGGCCGCATCGACGCCGCTGCCGGCCATGACCTCGATCTGCCCCTCGGCCGCGGCGACAAGTGCACGCAGGGTGTCGATGCCGTCGATCGCGGCGGATGCTCCGCCCGAGGTGAGCACGCGACGGAGTCCGAGCTCTCGGGCGGTGCGGAGGGTCGCGACCGGATCCGCCGTCATGTCGATGGCCCGGTGGAGGGTGACGGATGCTCCGCGCGCGGCATCCCTCAGTCTCGCCATGGCGACGACGTCGAGACGTCCGTCCGCGTCGAGGGCGCCGATCACGACGCCGTCGGCCCCGGCGGCGATCGCCCGGCGCACGTCGCGCTCGGAGACCGCGAGCTCGTCGGCGTCGTAGTGGAACCCGCCGGCGCGCGGCCTGATCAGGACGTGCACCTCGGGACCGGCGGTCTCCGTGCCCTTCCCCGCCGGGCTCTCCGCGGCGGCTTCGATCGCGAGTTCCAGTGTCGCGGGCGAGGGCGTCAGACCGCCCAGCGCGAGAGCACTCGCGAGCTCGACGCGCGCGGCTCCGACGTCGGCGGCGATGCGCACGCCCGCGGGGTCCTGAACGGCGATCTCGAGGGCGAGGGTCCGGGTCATCCGTCCATTCTGCCCGAGTGGCGTCATCGGGTCGGGAGCGTGCGGATCTCCAGCATCGCCGCGAACCGCGCATCCGGATCTTCGAGGTCCACGCCGCCCACCTCGGCGACCCGGCGCAGCCGGTAGCGGAAGGTGTTCGGGTGCACGAAGCACGCGGCGGCCGCAGCGGTGACGTCGCCGAACCGGTCGAGCCACGCGGCGAGGGTGTCGATCAGATGCGCGTCGTTGCGGGCGTCGTACTCGATGAGACGGGCGAGCACGCCGGAGGCGACGTCGCCGCGGGAGCTGCGCAGGTCCCGGAGATCGAGCAGCAGCGAGGCGGTCTCGACATCGCCGATCCGGGCGACGCTGCGCCGACCGATGTCACCGCCCCGGGACAGGTCGTCGGCGCCCGGCCCGGACACGCGTTCGAGCACGACCCGGAGGGCGCGCTGGGCCTCCGCGCGGGAGCGGGCGATCTCGGCGACGGTCGCGGCGGGGCGTCCGACGCCGATCACCGCGGGGATGCGGTCGCCGACGCGGTGCAGGAAGTCCTCGGCGAGGCCGACCGAGCGATCCTCGGCGGCCGCGTCGGCCACGGGGAGGATGCCGTAGACGGTGTCGCCGACCAGGGCCACCGCCGCCCCCTGCTGCACCGCGGAGAGGTGCAGAGCCAGTGCGTCGGTGAGGCGCTCGCGCTCCGCGATCGAGTCGTGCTCGGTGCCGTCGCCGCCGCGCGGTGCGAGGGCCGCGGCCGTGACCCAGACCCTCCGGCCGGACAGGCCGAGGCGATTGAGCGCATCCTGCGCGTCGGCGCCGCCGTTGACCCCGGCCCCGTTGACCGCGCGGCTGACGAGCTCGGCGCGCAGGCGGCGCTGGGCGTCGGCGCCGGCACGGATGCGCAGCAGATGCAGCGCGACCAGCTTCGTGGCGTCGCGCAGTGTCGCGGAGCGCTCCTCGGTGAGGGGACCGTCCATCGCGGCCCAGATCGAGCCGAGCACCTCGTCGCCGGCGCGCACGGCGATCGCGACGCGCTGCGTCGACACGCCCTCGCCGAGCGCCACCGGGTCGACGAGCACCGGGGCGTCGTCGCGGTAGAGCGCCCGGAAGACGCCCATCTCGGTCAGCACACGGGAGTAGCGATCCGGCACCTGCCGGCCGATGATGGTCTCGACGCGCGAAGGATCGGCGCGCTCCTGCCCGCCCGAGAAGGCGAGAACCCTCGACGAGCGATCCTCGATCGTCACGGGGGCGTCGAGCAGCGCGGCGATCGCGTTGGCCACCGCGAACAGGTCGCCCGACGACACGCCGCCGAGCGACTCGGCCGGGGTCTGTCCGACGTCGTCCTCCGCGAGCAGCGAGCGCAGCAGCGCCGCCAGCTGCGTCCACGTCGCTCCGCGTGCGAGGTTGAGGATCGCGATCCCGGCCCGGTCGGCCGCGTCGCGCACCGCCTCCGGCAGCTCGGTCGAGGCGCGCACCACGACCGCGACGGCGTCACGGCTCCCGGCCTCGGTCACCAGTGCGGCGAGCGCATCGGCATCCTGCAGCGCCACCGCGAGCACGACCGCGTTCTGCGGATACACGGGTTCGTCCACAGGATCGTGGATCACGACCCCGCCGATCTGCTGGTCCACGTCGATGCGACCGTACGCGACTTCGAGCAGCGTCACACCGAGATCGTCGAAGACGCGTCCCCAGCTCGATCGCGACAGCGGGCTCATACCGGCGAGCCTAATGTCACATCGGCACCTGTCACATCGGCAGCCATTCGGTCCAGGTCGTGAGCTCGTCGAGGATCTCGGGGACGGGCGCGACGCCGAGCCCAGGCCCCTGCGGCACCGCGAGGGCGCCGTCGCGCATCACGAACGGCTCGGTCAGGTCGACCTTGTAGAAGCGATCGCTGGCCGAGACGTCTCCGGGCAGCGTGAAGCCGGGGAGCGCGGCGAGCGCGACGTTGGCGGCGCGTCCGAGCCCTGACTCGACCATGCCGCCGCACCAGACGGGCACACCCTGCGCGACCGCGAGGTCGTGGATGCGACGGGCCTCCAGGTAGCCTCCGACGCGGCCCGGCTTGATGTTGATGACGCTCGTGGCGCCGAGACGGATCGCCGCCGCCGCGGTCTGCGCCGAGGTGATCGACTCATCGAGGCAGATCGGCGTGCGCAGCAGCTTCGCGAGGTCGGCGTGCCCTGTGATGTCCTCCTCCTCGAGCGGCTGTTCGATCAGCAGGAGTCCGAAGTCGTCGAGCCGGGCGAGGTGCTGCGCGTCGCGCAGCGTGTACGCGGTGTTCGCGTCGACCTGCAGCAGCACGTCGTCGCCGAACCGCTCGCGCACGGCGCGCACGACATCGACATCCCAGCCGGGTTCGATCTTCAGCTTGATGCGCACGTACCCCTCGGCGAGGTAGCCGTCGACGGCATCCAGCAGCCGCGGGATCTCGTCCATGATGCCGACCGACACCCCGCACGGGACGGTGTCGTGCACGGCGCCGAGCTCGCGCGCGAACGAGCGGCCCTCGATGCGGAGCTCGGCGTCGAGCACGGCCGTCTCGATCGCGGCCTTCGCCATCCGGTGCCCCTTGAACGGCTTCAGCACTTCGCCGATCATGTGCGCCCCGGCGAGTTCGACGCCGGTCAGCGCGGGGATGATGAAGCGGCGCAGCATGTCGACGGCGCCGTCGGTGTACTCGGGCGAGTAGCGCGGATCGGGCAGCGTCACGCACTCCCCCCACCCTTCGACACCGTCGACCACGGCGCGGACCAGCAGGATGTTCTTCTCCGTCTGCGTGCTGAACGATGTGCGGAACGGCGACACCAGCGGCATCGCCACCCGTCGCAGCTCGATCCCGTCGATTCTCACGGCGTCCTCTTCTCGGGTCGGATGATGTAGCCCTCGCTGCGGTCGAATCCGACGATGCGGCCGCCGGCGTCGAGAGCGCGGGTGAGTTCCTCGCGCACGCGGAGACGCCAGCGCTGCGCATCCGCACGGTCCTCGCGGCGGATCCTCTCGATGTCGGCAGGCACCGCGACGGTGAGGTCGCCCGGCATCCGCTCCACCGCAGGCAGCGGCGTGCCGCCCGCACGGAGCGAGACCTCGGCATCGCGCAGTTCCCAGCGGATCAGCAGCCGGTCGGTCTCGTCATCCGTGTTCACGCCGTCGGCCATCGGCCCGTAGAAGTCGGAGAGGTACTCCTGCGGACGCGCACCGAGCTTCGTGATGTTGAAGTGCGCGTTGCGCGCGACGAGCGGGTCGAAGGTCCACTCGATCGCATCGATCCCGCGGCTGAGGGCCCAGGCGCGCTGGTGCTGCTTCAGCGCGAAGCCGACGGAGTGCCCGGCGTGCGCCGCCGAGATGCCGGCGATGTGGCTGTAGAGCGCATGGCGACCGGGATCGGCGTGGAACGCGATCGCGACGCCGACCAGCTCGTCCCCGGCGAAGGCGCCACCGATGTAATTGCCCGCCTTGCTGAGCGCGCGCAACAGCTCGGGCGGGACGACCGGGTTCTCGGGTGCGCGCTGCCAGATCCGCGACAGCAGGTCTATCGCCGCGGCGTGGTCGGCGACGGCGGAGAGCTCCCGGATGGTCACCCCGGATGCCGCGGCCGCCCGCTCCGCGTCGTGCACCGCCGTCGTGACGTTCGCGTCGTCGCGCGTCAGTTCTGCCATGGCCCGTCCGTTCTCGATATCTCCGCCGCCATATCGGCCAGCAGTCGCGTGCGCGGAAGGATCTCCGCCACGATCGCGTGTTCGTCGTCGGCGTGCGCCCCGCCCCCGACGGCCCCCACACCGTCGAGGGTGGGCACCCCGGCGCCCGCAGTGAAGTTGCCGTCGCTTCCCCCGCCGACCGCGACAGCCGCGACCTCGGCGAGTCCGTGCTGCGCACCGAGCCGGCGCGCGAGGTCGACCAGCGGCTGCGACATCTCGCGGGCGAGCGGCGGACGGTTGATGCCGCCGTGCACCGCGATGACCGCGTCCGACACGGGTGACGCGTACGCGCGCAGCGCCCGGTCCACCCGCTCGAGCTCGGCGGCCGACCACGCCCGCACGTCGATGAACAGTCGCGCCTCCGCAGGCACCGTGTTGCTGGTCGTGCCCGACGACGCGAAGGTCGGAGTCACGGTCGTCCCGGCTTCGGGGTCGCCCAGCCCGGACGCGAGCAGCACCAGGTTCGCCAGCGCCACCGTGGCGTTGACGCCCTTCTCGGGTTCGAGGCCGGCGTGGGCCGCCCTCCCCTGCACCGCGATCTCGTACATCGACACACCCTTGCGGGCCGCCTTCCACGCACCGCCGTCGGCCGAGGCCTCCGGCACCAGCGCGCCGGACGCTCCGCGCACGGTCTCCTCGATCAGCGCACGCGAGCGTGCTGATCCGGTCTCCTCGTCGCCCGTGACCAGCAGCGTCACGCCGTCGCGGTCCTCGAGCGACGCGATCGCATGCAGCGCCATCGCGAGGCCCGTCTTCATGTCGAACGAGCCGGGACCGCGGAGCACGCCGTCGACGATCCCGTAGGGCAGCCGCTCGATCGTGCCGAGGGGCCACACCGTGTCGTGGTGGGCGAGCAGCAGCACCCGCGTGGCGGCGCCGAAGCGCCACCGCAGGTGGGTGCATCCGTCGATGACGATGCGCTCCGGCGCGACGCCGAGCAGCTCGGTGCCGACCTCGGCGACGAGGTCGGCCGAGCGCGCTACCGCGTCATCGTCGGCGGAGGGGGACTCGCACTCGATCAGCCGGCGGATGGTGGCGATGATCGCCGCCTCCGTCAGCGTCTCGGTGGTGAGCTGCAGCGAGGGACTCATGCGCCGGTCGACACCTTCGGCGTCGCGCGTGCCCCGAAGTGCAGGTACTCCTCGCCCGTCGGCAGCGTGTAGAACGTCGCCGTCATCCAGGTCTGCGTGCCCGGGGCGCGCAGGGCGAAGACGCCGTCGCTGAACGGGGTGAGCGGGTACTCGTCGACCGGGTCGGGCTCGAGCTCGGCGAGCGGGCCGAGCACGGTCGTGCGCAGCACGGGCCCGTCATCGCCGACGAACACCTCGGCCCGCACGGATGCGCGCTCGTAGGTGCCGACGTACGGCGTGATGTCGACGTCGACCGGCTCGGCCGGCGGCTGCACCGACTCCTGCATCTGCACGTCCGACAGCTCCGCGAAGATCTCGCGGTAGAGGTCCTGATACAGGTCGCGCGTGTGGCCGCCGTTCGTGAGCAGCGTCACTGCGACGCCCGACGGCTCGTGGATGCGCAGGAACGCCGCCTGGCCGATCGTGTTGCCGTCGTGCCCGTACAGGCGCTCGCCGTTCCAGTCGAAGCGGATCCAGCCGAGTCCCCACGAGTCGCCGAGCACGTGCTTGTCAGGCACCTCGGCATGGAACGCCTGCATCTCGGAGACGGTGTCCTCGCTCAGCAGCCGCGTGCCGTCGGCGGCGACGCCGCCGGCCAGGTGCAGGCGCGCGAAGGCGAGCACGTCCTCGGCGCGGGCGGTGATGAGTCCGGCGGGGCCGAGCGACCGCGGCAGCGCCCACACCGGGGCGATCACGCTCTCGTCGCCGACATCGACGTGACCGACCGCGGCGGAGTGCAGGATCGCCTCCTCCGGGAGCGTCACGGTGTGCGTCAGGCCGAGCGGCGTGAAGATGAGCTCGCGCATCGCCTCGTCCCACACCTTGCCGGTGGCCTGCTCGATGATGCGCCCGAGCAGCGAGAACCCGGAGTTGCAGTACGACCAGGTCGCTCCGAGCGGATGGTTCTGCCCGATCTCGGGGAACAGCGCCGTGTACTTCTCGAGCGTGTCGTCGCCGCGGCCGGTGTCGGTGAAGACGTCGCCGTCGATGCCGCTCGTGTGGGTGAGCAGGTGGCGCACGGTCACGCCGGCGGTGAGCTCGTCGTTCACCAGGCGCACGCCGGGCAGGATCTCCCGCACCGGGGTGTCGAGGGTGAAGCTCCCCTGTTCGATGAGCCGCATGATCGCGGTCGCCGTCCACACCTTCGAGATCGAGCCGATCTGGAACAGCGAGTCGGTGAGCACCGTGCCCGAGGCCGCGGGCAGGTTGCGGTTCAGCGTGCCGGTGGCCACCGTGACGACATCGTCGTGGCCGCCGTCGGCGTCGAAGCGGAGGATGCCGAGCTCGGCGCCCGGAACTCCGTGCAGAGCGGCGAGGGCGTCGAGGCGGTGCTGCCAGTGCGCGGCGTCGATCGCGGCCGGGCGTGCACCGGCGGTGCTGCCCGCGAAGCGCTCGACCCACTCCACGATGCGGCGGGCGTAGTCGACGCGATGGCTCGGTGCGCCCAGCAGCGGGAAGACGTGGCTGCCGCCCGGGTAGATGACGAGCTCGGTCGGGACCTCGCGCTCCCGCAGCGCATAGTGCCACTGCTGCGCCTGGTGCACGGGGCACCGCAGATCCTTCTCGCCGTGCAGCACCAGAGTCGGCGTCGTGACGTGCTCGACGTGCGAGTACGGCGACATCGCGGCCAGGCGCTCCCGGCCCTCGGACTGCCACGGCATGATGCCGACCTCGAACAGGCTGAGCAGGTGCGCGTCGTCGCTCGATCCGCCCATGCTGAACAGGTCGGCCACGATCCCGCCGGTGACGGCCGCGGCGAAGCGGTCGTCGTGACCGGTGAGGTACGCCGACATGTAGCCGCCGTAACTGTATCCCGCGACCGCGAGGCGCGCGGCATCCGCTGTCCCCTCGGCGACGAGCTCGTCGATCGGCTCGAGGAAGTCCTTCGCGTCGTCGACGCCCCAGGCGCCGTTGACGCCCTTCCAGAACTCCTCGCCGTAGCCGTCGCTGCCGCGGGGGTTGATCATGACGATCGTCCAGCCGTCGGCGGCGAGCTGCTGGTGGTAGACGTGCATCTCGTCCACCGCACCGTTCCAGGAGTTGTGTGGTCCGCCGTGCACGTCGACGAGCAGCGGCGTGGCGCCTTCGACCGCCGGGTCGCGCACGATCCATCCCTGCACCACGGTGCCGTCGCTGATCGTGAACTCGCGGCTCTCGCGCACGAAGAGCTCGACGCCCTCGGGCGCCGCACCGTGCGCGGTGAGAGTGGTGGCGTCGCCTCCGGCGAGGTCGAGCCGCAGGATCTCGCCGAACGAGGTCGGCGTCGATAGGGCGATGGCCGCGACGTCGCCCGAGACGGAGAGTCCGCTGACCACCTCATCGGTGCCGCCGTGGACGTGGCGCGGCGTGCCGCCGCCGACCGGCACCGCGTACAGGTGGGTGGCACCGCGGTCGCGGATCGCGAAGAGGACGTCGCCGGATGCCGTCACCTGCGGCAGCGCGCCCGGGTAGGCAGGTGCGCCGGGCATGACGTTGCGGTCGAGGCTCGCGGCGAGGTCGGTCACGTCGCCCGAGCCGAGGTCCACACGGAAGAGGCCGGCGTGCGCGTCGGGTTCGCCGTTCCAGCCCACCACGAGCAGGCTCTCGCCGTCGGGCGTGAAGGAGACGGTTCCCGCGAAGCCCTCGGCGAAGGCGAGCACGCGCGAGCGGGCGGCGGGATCCGCCGGGTCGAGCGCGTGCACCGCCGAACGGAAGCCGAGGTCGTCGGTGCCGCGGGGGCGGGCGACGTAGGCGAGGGTCGATCCGTCGGGCGACCAGGCAGGGCTCCCCACGCCCGCGACGCCGTCGGTGAGGCGACGCACCTGTCCGTCGGCGATGTCGAGGACGTGCAGCTGTCCGCTCACACCGCGCGTGAACCAGGCGCCGTCGGCGAGGTAGTCGATGCCCGCGGTCGCGATCGGCGCCTTCTCGCGCTCGGCGCGCTGCTCGTCCGTCTCGACGGCATCCGAGGGCGCCGAGAGCGGCACGACGGATGCCGTGAACGCGATCTTCGTACCGTCGGGGCTCCACACCGCGGAACCGGCGCCGAGCGGCAGCGTCGTGCGCTGCTGCGGCTCTCCACCGGCGAGCGGCAGCGTCCACAGCTGACCGTCGCGCAGGAACGCGACGTGCGCGCCGTCGGGAGAGAACACCGGGCTCGAGTCGGACGTGCCGCGGGTCAGCGCGCGGGTGGCACCGTCCTCGGCGATCCACAGGGCGCTCGTGCTCTTGTCGGCGGCAGCATCCGTCCCTCCGAGCACGTACACGACCCGATCGCCGGCCGGCGACAGTGCGGGCTGGCTGGGAACGGTCAGAGCGAGGGCATCGTCGATACTCATCCTGCGGGTCATGGGGACTCCTTCGGTTGCGGCGCTTGTGGCGCCGGGTCGTGTGGGTCGGGGCTTGTCGTCACGGGGTTCGGTCATGAGGTGCGGTCACGGGACGTACTCGATGGGTCGCGGGATCGCGGCGAGCAGCTCCTGCGTGTAGGCGTCCTGCGGATCCTCGAGAACGGCGCTCGTCGGGCCCTGCTCGACGACCCGGCCGTCGCGCATCACGGCCATCTGCGAGGCCACGTAGCGCACGACGGCGAGATTGTGCGAGATGAACAGCATCGAGAAGCCGAGCTCGGTCTGCAGCTCGCGCAGCAGGTTGAGGATCGCCCCCTGGATGAGCACGTCGAGCGCGGAGGTGATCTCGTCGGCGATCAGCACCCGGGGCCTTCCGGCCAGCGCTCGCGCGATCGCGATGCGCTGCCGCTGGCCTCCCGAGAAGCGCGATGGCCGTGAGCCCGCCTGGGCGGGGTCGAGATGCACGAGCTCGAGCAGCCGCGCCGCCTCGGCGTCGCGGGCCCGTCGGGTCATGCCGGACGGCATCATCTCGGCGATGCTGGCGCCCACCGGCATCCGCGGGTCGAGCGAGGAGTACGGATCCTGGAACACCATCTGCAGCGGACGCGGTCCGCGGCGCGGGATGGGCGCACCGTCGAGGAGGATGCGGCCCGCGTGCAGCGGCACGAGTCCTACGGCGGCACGGGCGAGCGTCGACTTGCCGGAACCCGACTCGCCCACCACGCCCGTCACGCCGCCGTCGGGCACGAGGATCGACACGCGATCCACCGCCGTCATCGCGCCGCGGCCGACGCCGTAGCGCACCGAGACCTCGTCGAAGAGGAGTTCGCTCATCGGCTCCCCACCTCCTGATGGTCGTGATCGTGGTCGATATCGGCGGCGGCATCGCGCGCACCGGCCGCGCGTTCCTCCTCGGCCGCGACGGTCGCGAGCGTCGCGAGCGGGCGGTCGAGATCGGTGGCCATGTGCGGCACCGCCGCGAGCAGCGCCCTCGTGTACGGATGCTGCGCCGACGAGAGGTCGGAGGCGTTGAGCTCCTCGACGATCTCGCCGGAGCGCATCACGAGCACCCGGTCGCACAGCTCGGCGACGACGGAGATGTCGTGGCTGATGAAGAGGATCGACGCGCCGTCCTCGTCGCGGATCGCGCGGAGCAGATCGAGCACCTGGCTCTGCACGGTCACATCGAGCGCGGTCGTCGGCTCGTCGGCGATGATCAGCCGCGGCGACACCATCAGCCCCATCCCGATCATCGCGCGCTGCCGCATCCCACCCGAGAACTCGTACGGGTATTGCCGAACGCGGCGCTTCGGGGCGCTGATCCGCACCGCCGCAAGGCGATCCGCCGCGCGTTCGAGGGCCTGGCGACGGCGGAGTCCGGCGTGCTCGGTGGCGACCTCGGCGAGCTGGTCGCCCATGCGCATCGTCGGGTTGAACGACGACATCGGGTCCTGGAAGACCATGGCCATAGAGGTGCCGAGCAGGCGACGGAGTCGCGCCTTGCCGGCCGTCTGCAGGTCGACGCCGAGGAAGCGGAGAGTGGATGCCTCGACGCGGCCGGGCGAGGTGACCAGCTGTGCGACGGCGAGCGCGGTCATGGACTTGCCCGACCCCGACTCCCCGACGATCCCGACGATCTCGCCCTCGTGCACCGTGAGGTCGATGCCGCGCACGGCATGCACGACGCCGCCCTTGGTGCTCTCGAAGTCGACACGCAGGTCTTCGACCTCGAGCACCGGAGCACCCTCCGCCGGCCGCGCGACGGCTGCCGCGGCATCCGACACGGCGCGGGTCCGGCGCAGACGGCGCACACGCGCCAGCCCGGTCACGAGCACGTCGTCCGACAGCCCGAGGCTGCGCGCGGCGGACTCGCCGGTCAGGTTGAACGCGAGGCCCGCGATCACGACGGCGAGGCCGGGGGCGAGCGCGGCGAGCGGGTTCGCGTAGATGCCGCGCAGGCCGTCCATCATCAGACGGCCCCAGTCGTACTCAGGCGGCTGCACGCCGAGACCGAGGAACGAGAGACCCGCGAAGGCGAGGAGCGCCCCGCCGGCGCCGATCGTGGCGTTCACGATGAGCGGCTCGCCGATGTTCGGGAGCACATGGCGGAAGAGCACACGGAGCCGGCCGATGCCGCCGACCCGGGCGGCGGACACGAAGTCGCGCGCCTCGATCCCCGCGATGAGGTTCTGACAGAGCCGGGCGAACGACGGCGCTCCGGCGAGGCCGAGGGCGAACACGGCGGCCGTCGCCGTGCTGCCGAAGATCGCCGCGAAGAACAGCGCCAGCAGCAGGCCGGGGAACGCGACCGCGATCCCGGTGAGCCAGGTGACCGCTCGCCCCAGGAAGCGGCCCAGCAGCAGCGGCAGGACGCCGAGGATGAGACCCGCGCCGATGGCGACGAGCGTCGCGAGCAGTGCGAGCACGATCGAGAGCCGCGTCGCCACCACGGTGCGGAGCAGCAGGTCGCGACCGAGGTTGTCGGTGCCGATCAGGTGCTCGGCCGAGGGCCCGGCGAGCAGGTCGCCGGTGTCGGTCGCGTCGGCCTGCGCTCCCCAGAGCGGCGGCGCGATGATCGCGGTGAGCACGACGAGTGCGAGCAGCACGAGCGCCGTCGCCCCGAGGGGCGTGCGCAGCATGGTTCCGAGTGTGCGCCTCATGCGGAGGCCGCCGTCGACTGCGGGTCGAGCACGGCGAGCGCGGCATCGACCAGGGTGTTCACCAGCAGCACTCCCACGCCGTACACGAGCACGGTCCCCTGCACGAGGGGGTAGTCCTTGGTCTGGATCGAGCTGACGATCGTGCTGCCGAGACCCGGCCACGCGAACACCGTCTCGACCAGCACTGTGCCGGCGACGAGTCCGCTCAGCAGCAGGCCGCTGAGGGTGAGCGTCGCGGTCACGGCGTTCGGCAGCACGTGGCGCAGGTTGATGCGCGGGGTCCGCAGGCGCTTGGCGTGGGCCGTCCGCACGAAGTCGGCTTCGAGCACCGTGAGCGCCTCGATGCGCAGGATCCGCGCGAGGATCGCCGCCGGCCCGATCGCGAGGGCGAGCACCGGCAGGATGTACGACAGCGGCCCCTCCCTGCCGGCCACCGGCAACCATCCCAGTTGCACGCCGAACACCGCCACGAGGGCGACGGCGAGCAGGAAGTCGGGGATCGACCCGAGCACGACGCTCGACGAGCTGAAGCCGACCTCGAGTCCCCGCGCCCGGCCCCGCTGCGTCGCCACGGCCACCGCCATGCCGAGGGGCAGGGCGATGAGCAGGGCGAGCGCGAAGGCGAGGACGGCGAGGAGCAGCGTGGCCGGCAGCCGCTGGGCGATCGTCTGGGCGACCGGGAGCTGCGATCCGATCGACACACCCATGTCGCCGGTGAACACGCCGCGCAGGTAGTCGAAGTACTGCTGCCAGATCGGGTTGTTCAGTCCCAGGGACTCCCGCCGGGCCTCGACCACGGCGGCCGGAGCCGTCGGGCCGAGGGCCGTGCGGATCGGATCCCCCGGCACCAGGTGGATCATCAGGAAGGATGCCGTGATCAGGATCCACAGCGAGACGAGCAGTCGTCCGGCGCGACGGATCGCGAACCGCAGCCAGCGATGGTCGCTGACGCGCTTCTCGTCCTCCGCGATGCGGGTGGCCACCGTCGTCATGTCGTCGATCCGATCCGTCGTCCCTGTCGCACCGGCGCTCAGCCGACCAGACGGACGCTGGTGGGCTCGATCACGCCGAGCCACTCGAACTCCGCGCCGTTGCCGAACATGTAGATCGTGGCGTTCGCGAACGGCACCATGTCGGATGCCGCGAACAGGGCGCTCTCGGCCTCTTCCCACTTGCCGCACCCGTCGCTGCCGTTCATCTGCGACGCCTCGGCGACGGCCGCGGTGTAGTCGTCGTTCTGGATGGCCGAGAAGTTCGAGCCCTCGGGCGGCACCGTGCCGCTGACGAAGCCGATGGCCTGATCGGGGCTGTTCACGCTCAGCGTCAGCCAGCCGATGTCCCAGGCTCCGGTGCCGAACGTCGCCTCGAGCAGCGCGGTCTCGTCCTGCTGCTTGCCGTCGACCTCGGCGCCGATCTCGTCCCAGGCGGCGAGCGCGAGCTCGGCGGCTGCGGCGGCCGCGGCCCCCAGGCTGTTCTCGTAGAGGAACGTCAGACTGAGCCTGGTGCCGTCCTTCTCGCGCACGCCGTCGGCGCCGCGCACCCAGCCGGCCTCGTCGAGCGTGGCGTTGGCGGCATCGACGTCGAACTCCGGGAGCGAGTCCGAGATCGCGTCGTAGGTGCACACGGTCGGCTCCACGACGGCGAGCGCGGTGGCCCGTCCGCCCTTGCCGGCGGTGAGCACGTTCGCGAGCTCGTCGAGGTCGACCGCCTGCGTGAGCGCCTTGCGGACGGCCGGGTCGCTGGTCGGGTGGCCCTCGGCGTGGTTGTACCACTGCTCGCCCGCGATGGCCGTGGCCTCACGCTGGAACAGGCCGGCACCGATCGCGCGGTCGGCGTCGGGCCCGGTGAGCTGCGCCGCGTTGGCCTCTCCGGAGAGGAGCAGGTTCGCCGCTGTCGTGCCGTCGGAGACGATGCGCACGTTGACCCTCGCCGGGATCCCCGCCTCGTCGACCGTGGCGCCGCCCGGTCCCCAGGCGTAGTCCTCGCGCAGCTCGTACGTGTAGTGGTCGCTCGGCACGGCCTCCGTCAGCACGTACGGGCCGGTGCCGTCCGTACCCGCCGCGAGACCGTCACGGTCGGTGAGAGAGCTGCCGCAGACCATCGGCAGCCCGCCGAGGCCGAGCAGCAGGAACGGCGCCGGGCTGCTCAGCGTCATCGTGACCGTGTCGCCCTCGGCGACGCTGGTGACCCCCACCGGGAGGAAGGCGCCGAGGAAGCCGCTCTCGTTCGCCGGGTCTGAGATCCAGTTCAGGTTGTCGGCGGCGGTCTGCGCTGTGAAGTCGCTGCCGTCGCCGCACGTGATGCCCTCGTTGATCTTGAGGGTCGCGGTCGTTCCGTCGACGTTCCATTCGGAGGCGAGCTGGCTGCGCACCTCGCCGTCGGGGTCGATGCTCACGAGCGTGTCGTAGGCGAGCTTGCTGATGTCGAACAGCGCGCTGCCCGCCGAGAGCTGCGGGTCGAGGTTGCCCGGGTCGGAGCCGAGGAGGGTCGTGAACGTGCCGCCCTCGACCGGATCGCCTCCGCCGCCTCCTCCCCCCTCTGTTCCGCAGGCGACGAGCAGGGATGCGAGAGCGGTCACGGCGACGACGGCGGTGACGGCGGTGCGTTTCGGTGTCATGACGTTCCTTCTGGCAGGGGGATCGGGTGTTCGGGAGGATGGACGCGGCGTACCGGCGTCCGAGAGGTCATCGTGATCGCGGAACGGCGCGACCGAAGTGGATGTAGGACGCGCGCCCGTCGGGCGCGGGCTCGAGGAAGGCGAGCACCATGTGCATGCCGCTCTTCCGCTCGCGCAGGATGAGCGATCCGTCTTCGAAGGGCACGAGCTCGTCGGTCGACGGCTGCGCCCCGAGGGCGAGGAGTTCGGGCGTCGGGCGCTGCTCCAGCCACAGGCGGCCTTCGTCGTCCTGCGACACCTCCATCTCCATCGTGGAGTTGGAGTAGACGCCGAGGTATCCGTCCACGGCGTCCGGCGTCGTGGATTCTGCGGATGCCGTCGGCGGGGTCGGTGCAGGCGGAAGGCCGTCGCCGGTCAGGTCGCGCAGGAGCGCATCGGCGACATCGTGGAAGAGTCCGGCGCCGTCTCCGCCGTTGGTGAGCAGCACCACGGCGACGCCGGCATCCGGAGCGATCCGCAGGAACGATGACTGCCCGACGGTGTTGCCGTCGTGACCGAACAGCGGATTCTCGCCGTCGCGGTCGATCTCCCAGCCCAGGCCCCAGGCCGCACCCATGCCCGCCAGCCGGGGCAGTCGCACGGACGCGGTGCGCATGTTCGTCGCCGCATCACGGGAGAGGAGACCGTGTCCGCCGTCGCCTCCGTCGGTGGACGAGGCATCCGCGGCCTGCAGGTGCGCTCGGGCGAAGACCGCGAGATCGCGAGCCGACATCGCGAGCATGGAGCCTGCGGGTTCGTTCGACCGCGCCATGGCCCAGAACGGCGCCGGCTGCGGCTCCCCGCCGTCTTCGGCGTCGAGGTGCCCGACGGCGGCACGGTGCAGGATCGCCTCGTACGGGCTCGGCGAGACGGTCGCCAGTCCGAGCGGTGTCGCGAGGTGAGCGAGCAGCGCCTGCTCCCAGGTCGACTCCCGGAGGATCTCGATCATGCGGCCGAGGAGCACGTAGCCGGCGTTGCTGTAGGAGAAGAGCGCGCCGGGCGGGAAGGTCTGCACCGCGTCGGCGAGCAGCGCGATGTACTTCTCGACGGCGTCGTCTCCGCGTCCGGTGTCGGTGAAGATGTCGCCCTCGAAGCCCGACCGGTGGCTGAGCAGCTGGCGCACGGTGATCGCCGCGGCGGCCGCCTCGTCGCCGATCGCGAACTCCGGCACGTAGCGGCGGATCGGCGCATCGAGGTCGACCACCCCCTCGTCGACCAGCTGCATCACCATCGTCGCGGTCCACACCTTCGTGATCGACCCGATCTGGAAGACGGAATCGACGGTGGCCTCGACGCGGGTCGCGGTGCTGAGCAGTCCCACGGCGTGCTCGACGATCTCGCCGTCGATGACGACCGCGACCGAGGCGGCGGGCACGCCGCGCTTCTGAGCATGCGATCCGAGCGTGGAACGCAGGAGTTCACCGACCTGAGAGGGGCTGTGCATGCCCTCACTCTAGGCATCGGCATCCCCCCTCTCGCTGGTCGGATTCGACGGATCGGTACCGATGCGTTCGTCGGATCGAACGAACCTGCATATCGGTCAGAAAGATTAGATAGGCTAACTAAACAATGTCTGCGTCTGAAGAGTCCCTCCACCTGACCGCCACAGACCTTCGCATGGCCACGTTCCGGATGGCCCGCCGCCTGAGATGCGCACGCGCCACCGACTCGATGAGCGATGCCCAGCTCGCGGTGCTCGCCGAGCTGCGCGCCAACGGCCGCCGCACCATCACGACGCTCGCCGAACGACAGCGCGTGACGGCGCCGTCGATGACGAACATCGTCAACGGCCTCGAGGAGCAGGGCTTCGTCGCCCGCACGCCGGACGAGGACGACCGGCGGCGCGTGCAGGTCGACATCACCGACGCCGGCACCGAGATCGTCGTCGAGACCATCCGGCGGCGCGACGAACTCCTGGCCGACATGCTCCGCGAGGTCGACTACACCGAGGACGAGCTCGCGACGCTGCGCGAAGCCAGCGCCCTGATGCGGCGGGCGGTGGAACGATGAGCGCCATGTTCCGTTCGTTCGCGAACATCAACTACCGGATCTGGTTCGCCGGCGCCCTCGTCTCCAACATCGGCGGCTGGATGCAGGCGACCGCGCAGGACTGGGTGGTGCTGACCGAGCTGACCGACAACGACGCGACCGCGATGGGCGTCACGATGGCGCTGCAGTTCGGCCCTCCCCTCCTCCTGGTGAGCCTGACCGGCTGGGTCGCCGATCGATTCGACCGGCGCCACATCCTGCTGGTCACGCAGAGCGCGCTGCTGGGTCTCGCCGTCGCCGTCGGCATCCTTCTCCTCAACGGCGTGATGACGCTGCCGATGATGTTCTGCTTCGCACTCGGATTCGGCGTGGTCAACGCGTTCGACGCTCCGGCGCGTCAGGCGTTCGTCTCCGACATGGTCACCACGGGCGACACGTCGAACGCGGTCGCCCTCAACTCGGCATCCTTCAACCTGGCGCGCATGATCGGCCCGGCCGTCGGCGGACTCCTGATCGTGGCGATCGGCTCGGGGTGGGTGTTCATCGTCAACGCCGCCACCTTCCTCGCCATGATCCTCGCCCTGCTGATGCTGCGCACGGGACTCCTGGCCGCCCGACCGAAGGCCCGCAACCGCGGCGGTCTCGCCGCCGGCTTCCGATACGTGTGGGGGCGCAGCGACCTGCGGGTCGTGTTCGTCACCGTCTTCCTCATCGGCGCCTTCGGCATGAACTTCCCCATCTTCGCCTCGACCATGGCGATCGAGTTCGGTGCCGGGGCCGACGGATACGGCGTGCTCAGCTCGGTCCTCGCGATCGGCTCGCTGGCCGGTGCGCTGCTCGCGGCGCGGCGGGACCGGGCGCGGGTTCGCGTCGTGATCTTCGCCGCCGGCGGATTCGGCGTCGCCGCCTTCGTCTCCTCCGCGATGCCGTCGTACGCGTCGTACGCGGTCACGCTGACCTTCACGGGCTTCATGATCGTGACACTGCTGACCACGGCGAACGGCTACGTGCAGATGACCACCGATCCGGCGCTGCGCGGGCGTGTGCTCGCGCTGTACATGGCCGTGATCATGGGCTCGACGCCGGTCGGCGCTCCCATCGCCGGCTGGGTGGCCGATGCCTTCGGCCCGCGTACCGCGATCATGCTCGGCGGGACGGCGGGATTCGTCGCGTGTGCGATCGGGGTGATCTGGGTCATCACAGCGGGACGACTGCATCGTCATGAGAAGCGGAAGTTCCTGCTCACGATCGACGAGACGCGTCCGCTCAGCGTCGTCGACGACGTCGATCCGCTCGAGTTCAGCGACGAAGCGGCCGTGACCACGCCGATCCGCACCGCACCGAAGACCGACTGACGCCCGGCATCCCTCGAAGGGCCCGTTGTCAACACCCTTTGCGGCGGATGCGGTCGGACGTATCGTCGCCGCATGGACGAGAACATGGACAGCACCCCGCACCCGCAGGATCCCGCCGAGGGCGCCACCGGCGTCGACGGGACGACCGAGAACGAAGGCCACCAGGGCGGCGATGACGGCGCCATCCAGGGCGACGCCGATCGTGGCGAGTCCACGGGCGGCGCCATCCAGGGCGACGCAGGATCGGACCGCGAGGACTCCGGTGACGGTGAAGGCGGCGCGATCCAGGGCGACAGCTCGCGCGGCGAATCCACCGGCGGCGCCATCCAGGGCAGCGCCGGCCCGGGTCACGAGGCGCCGCTCGGCGGCGACCAGGGGACCGAGGATCAGCTCCAGGCCGACAACGCCGCCGAAGAGGACACCCTGAAGACCCTCGACCCGGACTCCCCGCCGGCCTGAGCGGACGGCTCGTGCTCCGAGGTCAGGCCCCGAGCACGAGCTTGAGCTGCTCGACAGCCCAATCCAGCTCCGTCGCGCGGATCACGAGCGGCGGAGCGATGCGGATGGTCTGACCGTGGGTGTCCTTCACGAGCACGCCGCGAGCGAGCAGCTTCTCGGCGATCTCGCGTCCGGTGCCCTGGGCAGGGTCGATGTCGACGCCGGCCCACAGTCCCGCGAGGCGGACGGCGGTGACGCCGTGCCCGACCAGCGGCTGCAGCGCCTGACCGAGGTGCTCGCCGAGCGCGCGGGCGCGCTCCTGGAACTCCCCCGACTCGAGCATCTCGACCACGCGCAGGCCGACGGCTGCGGCGAGCGGGTTGCCGCCGAACGTCGAGCCGTGCTCACCCGGGCGGATGACGCCGAGCACGTCGGCATCGCCGACGACGGCGGAGACGGGAAGGATGCCGCCGCCGAGGGCCTTGCCCAGCAGGTACAGATCCGGGACCACGCCCTCACGGTCGCAGGCGAAGGTCTCGCCCACGCGGCCGAGCCCGGACTGGATCTCGTCGGCGATGAACAGCACGTTCTTCTCGTCGCAGATCTCGCGGATCCTGCGGAGGTAGCCCTCCGGCGGGATCACGACCCCGGCCTCGCCCTGGATCGGCTCCACGAGCACGGCGGCCGTGTCGTCGGTGATGGCCGCCGCGATGGCATCCGCATCTCCGTACGGCACCACGTCGAAGCCGGGCGTGTACGGGCCGAACCCGTCGCGGGCCGACTCGTCGTCACTGAAGCTGACGATCGTGGTCGTGCGGCCGTGGAAGTTGCCGGCCGCGACGATGATGCGCGCGCGCCCCTCCGCGATACCCTTCACCCGGTAGCCCCACGCGCGGGCGACCTTGATGCCGGTCTCGACGGCCTCGGCGCCCGTGTTCATCGGCAGGACCATGTCCTTGCCCGCGAGCTTCGCGAGCGCGGCGGCGAACGGCTCGAGCCGGTCGCTCTGGAACGCGCGGCTGATGAGCGTGACGCGTCCGAGCTGCTCGGTGAGCGCGGCGACGAGAGCCGGATGCCGGTGACCGAAGTTCACGGCCGAGTATGCCGCGAGCAGGTCGAGGTATCGCTTGCCCTCGACGTCCGTCAGCCAGGCACCCTCACCGCGGGCGATGTTCACCGGCAGCGGGTGGTAGTTGTGCGCGACGTGCGGCTCGGTCGCCGTGCCGGTCGCGTCGGTCGCCTCCACGAGCCCGGTCACACTGCACCGCGCAGTTCGAGGGTGCAGCACTTGATGCCGCCGCCGCCGAGCAGGAGCTCGGACAGGTCGACCATGATCGGGTTGTAGCCGCGCTCGCGCAGCTGCTGCTCGAAGCCCTTCGCCCGCGGCGAGATGACGACGTTGTAGCCGTCGCTCGCGGAGTTCAGGCCGAAGACCGAGCCGTCCTCATCCGACACGAGGATGGCCTCGGGGAAGCGCTCCTCGAGGATCGCGCGGCTGGCGTCGTCGAAGGCCCCGGGGAGGTAGGCGATGTTGGCGCGCTCGGGCCCGCCGTTCTCCACGCCCTGCACCGGGTCGAGCACGGCGATCGCCGTGTCGAGGTGGTAGAAGCGCGGGTCGACGAGGTTGAGCGACACGACCTCGCGGCCGAACACCTCGCCGACCTCACGGTGGCTGTCGCCGGTCGAGCGGAAGCCGGTGCCGGCGAGGATCACGTCGCCGACGAGCAGGAAGTCGCCCTCGCCCTCGTTGACCTCTTCCGGGATGACGGTGTCGTAGCCGGCCTGGCGGAACCAGTCGGCGAAGGCTGGAGCCTCGCCCTGACGCTCGACGAACCGGAACTTCGGCACGTAGGCGCGGCCGTCGATGAGGAAGCCGCCGTTGGCCGTGTAGACCATGTCGGGGAAGCCGGCGAGCGGCTCGATCAGCTCGACCTCGTGACCGAGCTCGAGGTACAGGTCGTGCAGCTTCTGCCACTGCTCGACGGCCTTCGCCGTGTCGGTCGGCTTCGACGGCTCCATCCACGGGTTGATCGAGTAGTTGACCGTGAAGTGCGACGGGCTGCACATCAGGTAGTGGCGGTGATGCGCGGTGCGGGTGGGCACCGCGGTCGCGGTGGTCTCAGGCGTCGACAGCGTGTTTTCGAAAGACAAGATGCTCCTCGGAACTTTACGCGGCGGACTCTGTCCAGGGGCCCGGCGGTCCTTCGACCCGCCTCTCGTCAGAGAGGTTGCGGGGAAGATGCGACTCGAGCACGCCAGCATCCATTCTGTCATCCGCCCCCTGTGCGTCGCCAGGGCGCATCAGGTCCCGCGCACGACCACCTTGCCGACGGTATGCCCTGCCTCGATGTGCGCGAGAGCGGCCGCCCCCTCGGCGAACGGGTACTCGTGCTCGATCACGGGAGAGACGCGCCCTTCGGCCACGAGCTCCAGCAGTTTCGCGAGCACCTCCGGACGCGGCGTCGCTGCCAGCGGACGCACGCGGCGCGATCCGACCGAGACGAAGGCGGCCTTGATCATGCGCGGCACCGGACCCATGACGGGGCCGCCGTCGCCGGTCACCAGCACCACCGACCCTCCGGGTGCGACGAGGCGCTGCAGCTCGTGCAGCGGCATCCCGCCCGCGATGTCGATGACCGCGTCGAAGTGCTCGGCCGGGAGGTCGCCCAGGGGCGAGGTGCGGTGGTCGAGGGTGCGCACGGCGCCGAGGTGCTCGACGAGCGGCGCGTTGCGGGTGCGGCACGTGGCCCAGACCTCGGCACCACGGAGGGCGGCGAGCTGCACGGCGAACGTGCCGACGCCTCCGGAGGCACCGATGATCAGCACCCGCGGTGCAGCGCCCCCGCGCAGTCCGACCTCGGCGAGGTCGAGGGCCTGCCAGGCGGTGCCTCCGGCGACCGGAAGACAGGCGGCGACGCCCGCCTCGACGTCGGGCGGGATGGGGACGAGCCGGGCGGCGGGCACCGTCACGTACTCCGCGAGGCCTCCTCCGCCGACGAGCTCGCCGACCACGCGTTCGCCGAGCTCGGCGCCGACGACGTCAGGGCCGACCGTGACCACGAGGCCGGCGACCTCCATGCCGCGCACCGGATGCTTCGGCTTGGTGAGGCCGAAGACCGGCCGGACGAGCAGCGGATCCCCGAGCAGCAGCCGCACGTCTCCGGCGTTCAGGCCCGTGGCGAGCACGCGCAGCACCACCTCGCCGCGGCCGGGAACCGGCACCGGGATGGTCTGCAGGGTCACGCCGTCTGCGGGCCCGTAGGTCTCGCGGCTCCAGGCGCTCATGGTCGAGGTGTCGGTCGTGTTCATGGTGTCACTGCTCCGGGTACTGGAAGAGGTCGTCGAGCCCGACGCCGAAGGCGCGGGCGATCTGGAAGGCGAGTTCGAGGGTCGGAGAGTACTTCTCCTGCTCGATCGCGATGAGGGTCTGCCGGGTCACGCCGATCGTGCGCGCGAGTTCGGCCTGGGTCATGCCCGTTGACTCGCGGTGAGCCCGGATGCTGTTGGAGACGAGGGTCGGCCTGACCATCAGACGAGGCCCCGCCGGTAGGCCATGACGCGGGCGACGCCGCCGACGAGTGCCGACACCGCGAACCCGGCGTACATCGTGTTCGCGATCCAGAACACGTCGGCGCCGACGGCGCAGAGCGCGATCACGCCGAGTCCCGCGATCACGACGAACGCCTGCTCGACCCGTCCGCCCATGCGGCTGATGTCACGGTCGCGGATGTCGGACCGGCCGACGCCGTCGGGGTCCTTCGCCCCGGCGATGATGCCCCAGACGATGCTGAGGATGATCACCGCGACGATGCTCCCGCCGATCACCCAGAGCATCAGCGGGAACCAGTCGACGTCGGTGAGCGGCCCTCCGGCGGCCTGCTGAAGCACGAGCACGACGTAGACGACCATCGAGATCGGGCTGATGATCAGCCCCGCCCAGGCGTTCCGCTCTTCGTAGACCATGATGCCTCCCATGTAAAAGATTCTTGACACGACAGTACGCCGCGGCATCCGCCTGTGTCAAGAATCTTTTACATGATCAGATCACGTCGCCGAACCGCCCGTCGATGTTGCCGTAGCGGTGGGCGGTGATGCTGATGGACTGCTCGTGCACGAAGGGGAGCAGCTCGATGCGCGCGGCGGCCGTGACCTCTCCGTCGTAGACCGCGAGGTCGGGATCCCCGCCGGATGCCGTGGCGAGGGCCGTGTGCGTGGCGGCGACGGCCTCGCGCCCTCCGACGAGCCGCACGCGGTTCCTCCCCGCCGGCGCACGGCGGTCGCCCTCCGCGGGTTCCTCGTGGCGCAGCATCCGCTCGGTCCATTCGTCGTCGGTCTCGAGGAACACGACGGCGTCCAGCTCTCCGAGCGCGTGGCGGACCTCGGCCGGCAGCCCGATCGGCGTCGAGAGGACGAAGCGCGCGCCCGAGCGCACTCCCGCGATCACCACGCGCAGCAGGTCCTGCAGGGCGGCATCTCCGGTTGCGCGGATCTCGACGGGCACCGGCCGGTAGCGGAAGAGGTTGCGTTCGATGCCGAGCCGCGACACGTCCCGCACCTGGCCGAACTCACGATCCCAGGCGAGGGCGTCCGACAGCGCGGCTCGCCGCAACCACTCGAACTCCTCGTACGCGAGCGCGGGTTGCGCGGACTCGATGAGCGCGGTGATGCGGGAGTCGAGTCCCCTCAGGTGCAGCGTGCTGGATGCCGGGCCCCCCGGCCTCGATCGCCAGGAACCCAGCCCGATCAGGTAGTTCGGACCGCCGGCCTTCGCGCCGGGGCCGACCGACGAGCGCTTCCATCCGCCGAAGGGCTGCCGCTGCACGATCGCGCCGGTGATCCCCCTGTTGACGTAGAGGTTGCCCGCCTGCACGCGCTCGAGCCACTGCGCGAGATCGTCCGGATCCTGCGTGTGCAGGCCGGCCGTCAGGCCGTACGCGACGGCGTTCTGCAGCTCGATGGCCCTCTCGAGCGTCGGGGCGTGCATGATGCCGAGCACGGGGCCGAAGAACTCCTCGGTGTGGAAGCGCGAACCCGGCTGCACCCCGACCCGGATGCCGGGGCGCCAGAGCCGTCCGCTGCCGTCATCGCCGGGGGCGAGCGCGGGTTCGATGAGCCACTGCTCGTCGCGCTCGAGTTCGGTCAGCGCCCAGGCGAGCTTGCCCTGCGGCTTCTCGATCACCGGTCCGACCTCGGCGAGGGGATCGGTCGGCCAGCCGACGTGCAGGGATCGCACGGCATCCGCCAGTTGCCGGGCGAAGCGCGGGGAGCGTCCGACCGGGCCGACCAGGATCGCGAGCGACGCCGCCGAGCATTTCTGCCCCGCGTGGCCGAAGGCGCTCTTGACGAGGTCGCCGACGGCGAGATCGAGATCGGCCGACGGAGTGATGATCATCGCGTTCTTGCCGCTGGTCTCGGCCAGCAGAGGCAGATCGGGCCGCCACGAGCGGAACAGCGCCGCCGTGTCCCACGCCCCGGTGAGGATCACCCGATCGACCGCGTCGTGCGTGATGAGCTGCCGACCGAGGTCGCCCTCTTCGATGTCGACCAGAACGAGCACGTCGCGCGGGATGCCGGCCTGCCAGAGCGCCTCGGCGATGACGGCCGCGCACCGTCGCGCCTGCGGCGCGGGCTTGAAAACCACGCCGGAGCCGGCGGCGAGGGCCGCGAGCACTCCCCCGGCGGGGATCGCGAGGGGGAAGTTCCACGGCGGTGTCACGACCGTGACGCGTGCGGGCACGAAGGAGGCTCCCGCGATCGCGTCGAGCTCGCGGGCCTTCGCCGCGTAGTAGCGGGCGAAGTCGACGGCTTCACTGACCTCGACGTCGGCCTCGGAGAAGACCTTGCCGGTCTCGGATGCCGCGACCTCGATCAGCTCCCCGCGTCGCGACTCGAGGGCAGCGGCCGCCCGGAACAGCACCTCGGCGCGCTCGGCGGCGGGACGGGAGCCCCATGCGGGTGCGGCATCGTGCACACGACGCACGGTCTGCTCGAGGGCATCGGGATCGTCGATCCTCGCCGCGTCGAGAGTGGTGCCGCCGACGGTGGAACCGGGGATGCTGTCGCGCACGGCGCGCGCCCAGTCGCGGTTGGCCGGGAGCGCGGGGTCGGTGTCGGCCGTGTTCGAGAAGCCGGGTGCGCCACCGGCACCCTCCGCCACTTCGCGAGAGGAGTACACGGCGGTCTCGAGGAATGCCCCGCTGTCGCTGTCGTCCGAGCCGCGCGAGATCCCGAGCACGGCCTTGGTGAGATCCGTCTCGGGAGCGGGAGTCGTGAGAGTCGGGCGCACCGACTCGTGCACGGGTGCGAGCCGGTCCTGCGTGCGGCGGGGGCCGATGCGGAGGGTCGGGTCCGTCGACCGGTCGAGGGCATCGAGGAAGCGGTCCTGCTCGCGGACGAACAGACTCTCGTCCTCGTCGAGCCGGAAGGCCGCGGAGAGGAAGTTGTCGGCGGACGCGTTCTCCTCGAGCCGGCGCACCAGGTAGCTGATCGCCACGTCGAACTCCGCGGGCTCCACGACCGGCACGTAGAGCAGCACGGCACCGACCTCGCGGGAGACGGCCTGCACCTGGCCCTGCGCCATGCCCAGCAGCATCTCGAACTCGACGGAATCGCGCACGCCGCGTTCGCCGGCCAGCAGCCACGCGTACGCGATGCCGAACAGGTTGTGGCCGGCGATGCCGAGCCTGACGGCGGCGGCGCGCTCGGGGTCGAGCGCCCAGTCGAGGCAGCGGAGGTAGTTCGCGTCGGTGTCGAGCTTCGTGTCGTACGTCGCCGGGGTCCAGCCGTGCAGCTGCGCCTCGACGTGCTCCATGGCGAGATTCGCACCCTTCACGAGACGCACCTTGATCGGCGCCCCGCCGTGTGCGACGCGGTCCTGCGCCCACGCGGTGAGCTCCTGCAGGGCGGGCAGCGCGTCGGGCAGGTAGGCCTGCAGCACGATGCCCGCTTCGAGATCCTTCAGGCGCGGGTCCTCGAGGATGCGCGTGTAGACCGCGATCGTGAGGTCGAGGTCGCGGTACTCCTCCATGTCGAGGTTGATGAAGGTGCTGTCGGCCGCCGCGGTCAGGTACAGGGGCATGAGCCGTTCGACGACGGCGTCGACGATCTCGTCGAACGCCCACATCGAGATGTGGCTGATGATCGCCGAGACCTTCACCGAGACGTAGTCGACGTCGGGGCGGCGGATGAGTTCGTGGATGCCGTCGAGCCGCCGCTTCGCCTCGGCCTCGCCGAGGACTGCTTCGCCGAGCAGGTTCAGGTTCACCCGCGTCTGCGTGCCGCCGTTCGTCGCGGGGTTGCGGATCTTCTCCAGGGCCAGGCCGAGCTTGGCCGGACGGGCGTCGACGACGAGGTGTCCGACCATGTCGCGCAGCACGCGTCGGGCGATCGGCACGACCGGCGACGGCAGCACCTGCGCCATCCCGCCGCCGAGGCGCACGGCCGAACGCAGATACCAGGGCAGGAACTCGGGCACGATCGGCGCGATCCGATGCAGCTGGGATGCCGCGGCCGACAGGCTCTCCGGGCGCATGACGCCGTCGACGAACCCGAGCGTGAAGGGCAGCCCGTTCGCGTCCTGCAGCACGCCGGCGAGCCGCTCCGCAGCGGGGTCGACCTCGGCCGCCGCGGCTTCGGTCACCCAGCGGCGCGCGAGCTCGACGGCACGATCCGCGAGGGGAGCGGATGCCACGGCATCCGCGGAGGATGACGACGACTCTGCCATGGTCTCCACATTAGGTCGCGATCCCTGCCGGGCCGCGGACGCCACCCGGTCGAGGACCGAGCGCGCCCGCCGCCGCGTCACAGTGCCGCGATGATGTCCTCCACCTTCTGCTTCGCGTCACCGAACAGCATCGACGCGTTGTCGCGGAAGAAGAGGGGGTTCTGCACACCGGCGTATCCCGCGGCCATCGACCGCTTGAACACGATGACGTTCTCGGCCTCCCACACCTTCAGCACCGGCATCCCGGCGATCGGGCTCGACGGATCCTCGGCGGCGGCCGGGTTCACGGTGTCGTTGGCGCCGATCACCAACACGACCGAGGTCGAGGCCAGGTCGTCGTTGATCTCGTCCATGCTGAGCACGATGTCGTACGGCACCTTCGCCTCGGCGAGCAGCACGTTCATGTGACCGGGGAGGCGGCCGGCGACGGGATGGATGCCGAACCGCACGTCCACGCCCCTCTCGCGCAGGCGGCGCACGAGGTCGGCGACGGGGTACTGGGCCTGCGCGACGGCCATGCCGTAGCCGGGGGTGATCACGACGGTCCGCGCCGCGGTGAGCATCTCGGCCGCGCTCTCAGCGGTGATCTCGTGGTGCTCGCCGTATTCGGCATCCGTCGCCGTCGGCGCGGCGATGCCGAACCCTCCCGCGATCACCGACAGGAACGAGCGGTTCATCGCCTTGCACATGACATAGGAGAGGTACGCACCCGACGAGCCGACGAGCGCGCCCGTGACGATCAGCAGGTCGTTGTTGAGCAGGAAGCCGGCCGCGGCCGCCGCCCACCCCGAGTAGCTGTTGAGCATCGACACGACGACCGGCATGTCGCCGCCGCCGATCGAGGCGACCAGGTGCCAGCCCAGCGCGAAGGCCAGAACCGTGACCCCGATCAGCAGACCGAGCTGCTGGTCGTTCACGAACCAGACCGTCAGCACCACGAACGCGACGAGCGCGCCGATGTTCAACGCGTTCTTCCCGGGCAGCATCAGCGGCTTCGACGAGATCTTCGCCGACAGCTTCAGGTACGCGACGATCGACCCGGTGAAGGTCACGCCGCCGATGAAGATGCCGATGAACACCTCGGCGTTGTGGATGCCGACGAGCTCGGCCGCGATCTCCGGGTGCGCGAGATAGCCGTTCCATCCGACGAGCACGGCCGCGAGACCCACGAAGCTGTGCAGCAGCGCGATGAGCTCCGGCATCCCCGTCATCTCGACGGAACGCGCCCGCCACAGCCCGATCGCCGCACCGATGACGACCGCCGCCACGAGCAGGCCGAGCCCGAGGAGGGCGCCCGTGGTCCAGGCATCCGCCACGGTGAGGGCGACGGTCGCGACGAGGGCGATCGTCATGCCGGAGATGCCGTAGATCACGCCGGAGCGGGCGGACTCGTGGCGGCTGAGCCCGGCGAGGCTCAGGATGAACAGCAGGGCAGCGACGATGTAGGCCGCTCCCGCGAGGGCGTCGACGGTCACTTGCGGCCGCCCTTCGCGGAATTCCCGAGTGTGAACATGGCGAGCATCCGACGGGTGACCGCGAACCCTCCGAAGATGTTGATGGATGCCAGCAGCACGGCGATCGCGGCGAGCACCTGCACCACCGGGATCGAGGAGGTGATCTGCAGCATGGCGCCGACCACGATCACGCCCGAGATCGCGTTGGTCACCGACATCAGCGGGGTGTGCAGCGCGTGGTGCACCTTCCCGATCACGTAGAAGCCGATCACGACCGAGAGCACGAGCACCGTGAAGTGCTGAGGCAGCGGGGCGGGTGCGAACGCGTTCACGGCGAACAGTGCGGCGATGCCGACCACGATGAGCGCGACACGACGGCCGACCGACATAGTCGCAGGCTTCGCGATCTCGGCCGGTGCCTCGACCGCCTTCGCGGGGGCGGCGGCGACCTGCACGGCCGGCGGCGGCCACGTGACGGAACCGTCGCGGACGACGGTGACCGAGCGCTGCACGACGTCGTCGAAGTCGATGACCAGCTGTCCATCCTTCCCGGGTGTCAGGAGGGCGACGAGGTTGGCGAGGTTCGTGCCGTAGAGCTGCGACGCCTGCGCCGCGAGGCGCGAGGCGAGGTCGGTGTAGCCGAGGATGATCACGCCGTTGCCGGTCACGATGCGCTCCCCCGCGACCGATCCCTCGACGTTGCCGCCCTGGCCCGCGGCCATGTCGACGATGACGCTGCCCGGCTTCATGCGGGCGACGTCGGATGCCGTGATCAGACGCGGAGCCGCACGGCCCGGGATGAGGGCGGTCGTGATGATGATGTCGACGTCGGCGGCCTGCTCGGTGTAGATCTCCGCAGCGCGACGGTCGTAGTCCTCGCTCGTCGCCTTGGCGTAGCCGTCGGCGGATGCCGCGACCGCGACGTCGACCGCGAGATACGTGCCGCCGATCGACGACACCTGGTCGGCGACCTCGGGACGGGGATCGGTGGCGCGGACGATCGCGCCCAGGCTGGATGCCGCACCGATCGCGGCGAGACCCGCCACACCCGCTCCTGCGACGAGGACCTTCGCCGGCGGCACCTTGCCCGCGGCGGTCACCTGGCCGGTGAAGAAGCGTCCGAACTCGTGCGCCGCCTCGACGACCGCGCGGTAGCCGGCGATGTTGGCCATGGAACTCAGCACGTCCATCGACTGGGCGCGCGAGATGCGCGGCACCGCGTCGAGCGCGAGGGCCGTGATGCGCCGCTGCGCGAGCGACTCGACGAGCTCAGGTCGGAGAGCCGGCGACAGCAGCGCGATGAGCGTGGCGCCGTCGGCGAGGAGCGCGATCTCCACGGCGTCCGGTGCGGTGATCGCGAGGACGACCTCGCTCCCCCACGCGCCGGCGCGGTCGACGAGGGTCGCTCCCGCCGCTTCGTACTCCGCGTCGGGGTAGGACGCGGACGAACCCGCTCCCCGCTCCACGTTGATCGTGTGGCCCAGCTTCCTCAGCGACGCGATCGTCGCCGGGGTGGCCGAGACCCGTGCTTCGCCCGCAGGCTCCCGCACGATGCCGATGACTGCCACTTGCTCCTCCTCCACCCGTCTGCGTCGACGGGGTCTGCGCGGGCAGCGATGCCCGTATGTTCCGCCCAGAGTACTGACGAGCGGACGCGGCGGAGGAGCGTTCCCGCCACATGACGGAAGAAGAATTCCACTTCTTATGGAATCCGTATGCACCCAACCCATCCCGATCTGCGGACGTTGTCCCAATACGCGGAGCAACCCCGCCGATTCGTCAGCAGATCGAGACCGGGTCAGCAGATCGGGACGCGAACGGGGTGCTGCGGAATCACGACCAGACGCTCGGCGCCTTCACACGAACCGGGGGAAGAGCGGATGCCGCGGCCCAGTCGTGCACCCACGGATCGATCTCCGGCACGCCGTCGGGCTTGCCGACCGCGGCGAAGAGCTCCTCGTTGCTGACGGTGCCGCCCGCGCGGCGCAGCATCCGCGCCCGGACGATGGCCCGCGCGTAGACCTCGCCGTCGACCACGGCGCGGTGCTCCATGAACAGCGCCTTCTCGTCGTGGCCGATGAATCGCGACTGCACCTCGAACCGCTGCCAGAGCTGCAGCGACTTGCGGAACGTGATCGTCTCGCTCGAGACGACCGCGTACCAGCCCTGATCCTTCATGGCTCCGAACAGGCCGGTGCGGATGAGCAGGTCCCAGCGCCCGAGGTCGAACAGCGACAGGTAACGTCCGTTGTTCATGTGCCGCAGGATGTCGATGTCGGTCGGCAGGGTGGTCAGGCGGATGGTCCCCACCGCCGTCGGGTCGAGAGTCTTTCCTCGCCGCACGCGGCGCCGCGCGCGGAGGATCACGAGCAGGGTGCGCCAGATCACATTCACGAGGATCGATCGTAGCCTTCGACGAACGATCCGCGAACATCGTTGTGCGAATCCTCCACCCGCCGGACCCGTGTCGTGCATGGCATCCGCTCGATTTCCTGATCTCGGATGCCGCGCGTAGAGTCGCGGCATGAGCGCCGAAGCCCAGCCCGAAGTCATCGTCCGTCCGGTCCGTGATGTGGATGCGGAAGCCCTCGGTCGTGTGCACGCGCAGTGCTGGCACGAGACCTACGACCACCTGATCAGCAAGGCTGCGCTCGAGAAGGTCTCGCCCCGCCGTATGGCCGAGCTCTGGACGCACTGGGCCTCGCAGGGCCCCGAGTTCAAGATGAGCGCCGCACTCGTCGACAGCGAGATCGTCGGCTTCGTCGGCTCCGGCCCCGCCCGCGACAAGGATGCCCCGGCGTTCCGCGAGCTCTACTTCATCTACCTGCTCGACGCGCTGCACGGCACGGGAATCGGCCAGAAGCTGTTCGACGCCGCGGTCGAGACCGACGAGCCCCTGTACCTCTGGGTCGCCGAGGACAACCCCCGCGCGCACCGGTTCTACACGCGCAACGGCTTCGCCCTCGATGGCGCGACGCACACCGAGCCGTTCCTCGGCGAGACGCTGACCGAAGTCCGCTTCGTCCGCTGACGTTCCCGGCTCGGGGAGGCCCGGCCTGTCAGCGCCCGGAGACCTTGCCGAACAGCTTCGCGATCGGTGCCAGCACGAGCGGGCGAGCCGCGAACCACCCGATCGCCAGCACGACGAGCGATGCGATGAAGACCCAGAACCCGGTCCACGTGACGGCATCCTGCGATGCGTACATGTGATTCAGGTTGCGCAGGAACCCGGTCAGCATCACGAGCGCGACGTGGGCGATGATGAACGCCACGAAGTACAGCATGATCGGGAAGTGCAGCGCGCGGGCCCACTCGACCGGGTACGCCTTCGACAGGCGCTCCGCCTTCTTCGGCCACAGCCCCGACATCCGGAAGCCGGTCGCGACGGCCAGCGGCGCCGCGATGAACACGGTCACGAAGTAGGCGAGCTGCTGCAGGCTGTTGTAGTTGTTCCAGCCGTTCTCATGCGGCCAGTCGAACGAGACGTACTGCAGCGCCGCGGACAGCGCGTTCGGGAAGACCTCCCAGCTCGTCGGCACGATCCGCGCCCAGTGCCCGGTGACGAACAGCAGCACGACGAAGATCACGCCGTTGATGATCCACAGCAGATCGAGCGCCTGGTGGAACCACAGCGTCAGGCTGATCTTGCCCTTCGCGTTCCTTCTCGGCGTCCAGAAGACGGTGGGACGCTTCTCGGACCGCACCCGCAATCCGGAGCGGATGATCAGCACGATCAGGAACATGTTGAAGAAGTGCGCCCAGTTGACCCAGGGCGCGAAGCCGGGCTCGACCGCGATCGGCGGCTCGTACTCGCCGGGGAATGCAGCGAGGAAGTCCTGCATGAACGGGAAGCTCAGCAGCGTGCGGACGAACGCGATCGCCGCACCCGCCACGATCCCCAGAGCCGCCGCTCCGAGCAGACCCGCGATGGCCTGCGGCCACGTCGGCAGACGACGAGCGGATGCCGGTGCGGCAGGCATATGCCGCGGCGCGCGACCGTTCCACACCGTGCGAGTCCACGGCAGCGGAGTCTCGAGGTCGGTGGAGAGGATCGAGGTCGAGGCCGGAGCGGTGGCGACGGCGACTGCCGCGGACGTGTCCGTCTCGGGTGCCGCGGGAGTCTCGGATGCCGCGGGGGTCTCGGATGCCGCCTGTCCGGCCGGGGTCTCCGAGCTCGTCGAGGAGGCGTCGGCCCGCGGCACCGTCCCCGCGGGCGGCCACGGCTCGGCGCCGGTGACGCGGGGCAGGCCGCGACGAACCGGGGTCCCGGTCGTGGCGGCGACGGACGGCGCGACGGACGCGGCGGCGGGGCTTTCGCCCGACGTGGCGGTCTCCGTCACATCTGGCGTGTCGGCCCCCGAAACCGGGGCGACGGCTGAGGCTGCTGTGGCGGGGCTCCCGGCGCCCGCCCCGGCGGGCGGCGGCCACGGCTCGCCCCCGGCCACACGCGGCAGACCACGGCGCATGCCGGACGGGGCGGCTGTCGTGGCGACGACCGCCGGTGCAGCGGGCGCCTCATCCGTCGCAGTCGTCTCCGGCATCTGCGTCGGCTGATCGACGGTCGCAGGCTCAGCCACGACGTCGGGAACCGGTGCGGAATCGGCTGTGGGCACCACGTCTTCGACGGTCGCCGCAGCGTCCGCCGGCGGCCATGCCTCACCACCGGGCACGCGCGGGAGTCCGCGCCGCAGCATCCGTGTCGCCACGACTACTTCTTCCGGGCCTCGAGAGCGGCGATCACCTGAGGCACCACCGTGAACAGGTCACCCACGATGCCGAAGTCGGCGACATCGAAGATCGGCGCCTCGCCGTCCTTGTTGATCGCGACGATGTTCTTCGCCGTCTGCATGCCGGCCCGGTGCTGGATCGCCCCGGATATGCCGAGAGCGACATACAGCTGCGGCGACACCGAGACACCCGTCTGCCCGACCTGGTGGGACTGCGGGATGTAGCCGGCATCCACGGCTGCCCGCGATGCACCCACGGCTGCGCCGAGCACGTCGGCGAGTTCCTCGACGAGCACGAACTTCTCCTTCGATGCCAGACCGCGCCCGCCCGACACCACGCGGGTCGCACCGCGGAGTTCCGGACGCGAGGACGCCACCTCGACCGCCTCGATCGGCCCGGCCTTCGCCGCGACCGCTCCGGATGCCGTCACCGACAGTGCCTCGACCGTCGGTGCCGCCACGGCCTCGGCCCGGGCGTCGACCGCACCCTGGCGCACCGTGATCACGGGAGCGCCGAACGTCGCGGCCGCGTCGACGAGGTACGAACCGCCGTATACGGAGTGGTGGGCGACGATGCCCTCGTCGTCGCGCGAGACACCGACCGCATCCACGGCGAGAGCCAGGCGGGCCCGCACGGCGAAGCGCCCGGCGACATCGCGCCCGGCGATCGAGTTCGAGATGAGCACGGCATCCGGCTGCACCTGCGCGAAAGCCGCCTGCAGCGCGTCGACGATGGGAATCGTGAGCGCCGCGGCATCCGCTTCCGCCGTGAGCACGACCGACGCGCCGGCCGAGGCCGCGGCATCCACGGCCTCCTGACTGCCGCCGACCACCAGCGCCACCGGCGATCCGATCGTCGAGGCGGCGCCGATCAGGGCAGCCGTGCTGCTCGCCGCACCGCCGGACGGATCGACGTCGACGAGGACGAGGACGGGGTTCTCGGGATACGACATCTCACACCAGCCTGTTCTGCACGAGGTACTCGACGAGCTTCTCGGCGGCATCGCCTTCGTCGGTGATCTTCACACCCGCCGCGCGCGGCGGCTTCTCGGACACCGTCGTCATGATCGTGCGCGGCGCGACCGCGGGGTCGGCCGACACGTCGAGGTCGGCGAGCGAGAGCACTTCGAGCGGCTTCTTCTTCGCCGCCATGATGCCCTTGAAGTTCGGGAACCGCGCGTCCGGCAGCGCCTCGGTGATGGAGATCACGGCAGGGAGTGCGGCGGAGACCGGCTGGCCACCGGCATCCGCAGCCCGCGTGCCGGAGACGGCGTCGGCGGTGATCTCGACGGAGCTCAACGCGGTCGCCTGCGCGAAGCCGAGGTGCTCGGCGAGCATCGCCGGGATGACTCCGCCCGACCCGTCGGTCGAGAGGTTGCCGGTGATGACCAGGTCGGGTGCCGCGCGGCGGATGGCTGCGGCGAGCACCTCTGCCGTGAGGCCGAGATCGGCGCCGGCGAGCTGCTCGTCGGCGACGTGCACCGCCGAGCCCGCACCGATCGCGAGCGCCCGTCGGACCGACGCCGTGGAGCCCTCGGGAGCCATCGAGAGGGCGACCACCTCGGTGCCATCGTTCTTGTCGGCATAGCTCAGAGCGACCTCGAGAGCGCGCTCCGTGATCTCGTCGAGGACCACGTCGCCGGCGGCGCGATCCGCGAGTCCGGTCTCGAGATTCAGCTTGCGATCGCCATAGGTGTCCGGCACCTCTTTGACCAGGACGAAGATCTTCATCGAATGCTCCTCACGACTGCTGCAATTCTAGACTGCGATACCGAGTCCCAACCGCTCTGCGACTGAGAACCAGCGCCTGGGCGATCCCGTGCGGCGCGCGCCGTCCCGCCGCCTCCGCCTCTCACCGCTACCGTAGAGGCGTGGCCCAACCCCGTCCGCTTCCCGTTGATCCGCTCGCCGAGGCGAAGCGGCAATGGCTCGCGCACGGATGGACGGATGCCGCCGACGGCATGACCGTCGTCACCTCGGTGATGCGCGCCCAGCAACTGCTGCTCGCCCGCGTCGACGCCGCCCTCAAGCCGTTCTCGTTGAGCTTCGCGCGCTACGAGGTACTGCGCCTGCTGGCCTTCAGCCGTGCGGGAAGCCTCCCCCTGTCGAGCGTGGTCGCCCGACTCCAGGTGCATGCGACCACGGTCACCAGCACGGCCGAGCGCCTGGTCCGGGACGGACTGATCGTGCGCCAGCCGCACCCCTACGACGGACGCGCCGCGCTCCTCGCGCTCACCGACGCTGGTCGTGACCTCGTGGAGCGCGCGACGACCGCCCTCAACGCCGACGTCTTCACCGCACCCGGCCTGAGCCGCGACGATGCCGCCGAGCTCGTCGCGATCGTGGCGCGGATGCGCAAGGACGCCGGCGACTTCACCGATCCGCGCCCGCAGCCCGAAGCACTCTGACGTGGCCCTGTTCGAGCTCGAGACGCTGGTCGCCGCTCCCCCGTCCGAGGTCTTCGCCGTCGCGCTCGACCCCGGACTGCACCTGCGGTCCATGGCACGGTACGGCGAGACGATGATCGAGGCGCCCGAGGGCGGCGTGTTCACCGAGGGGTCGACCGTGACCTGGCGCGCGCGCCATCTCGGCATCCGATTCCGGTTGCGTTCGATCGTGTTCGACGTCGATCCGCCGCACGGCTTCGCGGATCGGCAGATCAAGGGCCCGTTCGGAGCGTTCCTGCACGAGCACCGGTTCGAGGAGCATCCGGCCGGCACGCTCATGCACGACACGGTGATCTTCCATTCGCCGTTCGGGCCACTCGGACGACTGGTCGACGCGCTCTTCATGCGCGAGTACATGCGCCGGTTGATCGCCGAACGGAACACGATTCTCGCTGCCGAGGTCGAGGGCCGCGGGCGTAATCTGTCGGCATGAGCGAACTGCGCCTGCACACCGTCCTCACCGGCCGTGGCCCCGCCGCGGCGATCCTGCTCAGTGATGAGCAGGTCGCATCCTTCGGCGCCGGCAAGGTCTTCCCCGTCGCCGTCACGATCGGCGACCGCACCGCCCGCCTTCGCGTGGCCCGCATGGGCAGCGAGAACATGATCGGGTTCACCAAGGCGGTGCGGGCCGACCTCGGGCTCGAGATCGGTCAGGAGGTCGACGCCGTGATCCGGGTGGATGCCGCCGAGCGCACCGTCGACGTTCCCGAGGAACTCGCCGCGGCGCTGGATGCCGACCCGGCGCTGCGCGCGGCGTTCGACGCGCTGAGCTACTCGGCCCGCAAGGAGCACGCCCGCACCGTGGCCGACGCGAAGCAGGAGGCGACGCGAGAGCGCCGGATCGCGAAGATCGTCGACGCCCTCCGCGGCTGACAGCTCAGCGGTTCTCAAACGCCGGAGTCCTCTTCTCGCGGAAGGCCGACATGCCCTCCTTCTGGTCGGCGGTGTCGAAAAGCGACGCGAACGCCTGCTTCTCGTGCGCCAGTCCCTCGGCGAGCGTCGTCTCCATCGCGGCATCCAGCGCGGCCTTCGCCGCGTACACCGACGGCAGCGACTTCGCGGCGACGGTCTCGGCAAGCGTCGACGTCTCGGCCAGGAGCTCGGATGCGGGCACGACGCGCGATACGAGTCCTGAGCGCTCCGCTTCCTCCGCGCCCATGAAGCGGCCGGAGAGCACCAGTTCGGCGGCCTTGTAGTAGCCGACGGCACGGATCAGGCGCTGCGTGCCGCCCATGCCGGGGATGACGCCGAGGTTGATCTCGGGCTGGCCGAACTTCGCGGTGTCGGCGGCGAGGATGATGTCGCACATCATCGCCAGCTCGCATCCGCCACCCAGGGCGAAGCCGGAGACGGCCGCGATGACCGGCGTGCGCACGGCAGCGAAGTCGCGCCAAACGCCGAAGTGATCGGTCTCGAGCATCTGCGCGGCCGACATGCCCTCCATCTCCTTGATGTCGGCACCGGCTGCGAACGCCTTCTCCGACCCGGTCACGACGATCGCGCCGACGCCCTCGTCCTGATCGAACGCGACGGCCGCGGCGGAGACCTCCTCGGCCACTCTGCTGTTGAGGGCGTTGAGCGCCTCCGGACGGTTCAGGGTGATCCACCCGACGCGTCCGCGCTGCTCGACCAGGATCGTCTCGTACTCGCTCATGTGGCCCTCTCCCTCGTAGTCATCCCAGTATCGCCCTGCGTGCGGCGCCGTCGCTCGCCCGGCACCCGCCATTGCAGGTCGAGAAGACAGTTGCAGGTCCGGATGCTCGGACGCGACCTGCAACTGTCCTCCTGACCTGCGAAGTGGCGGGCACCGGTCAGTCGCTCGCCTCACGGATGTCGGTGATGATGCCGGAGAAGTCGCGGCCCGCCCCGTCGCCGGCGGCGAAGGCGGCGTAGATCTGCTGCGCGAGCCGGCCCATCTGCGCGTCCGTCGACGTCTGCTCGATCGCCTGCAGCGCGAGCCCCAGGTCCTTCGCCATGAGCGCTCCGGCGAACCCGGGCTGGTAGTCGCGGTTCGCGGGACTCGTCGGCACCGGACCGGGAACCGGGCAGTTGGTCGTGATCGACCAGCACTGGCCGGAGGCCTGCGACACCACGTCGAACAGCGCCTGATGCTCGAGGCCCAGCCGCTCGCCCAGCACGAACGCCTCCGCCACGGCGATCTGCGACACGGCGAGCACCATGTTGTTGCACACCTTCGCGGCCTGCCCGAGACCGGAGCCGCCGCAGTGCACGATGCGCGCACCCATCACCTCGAGCAGCGGGAGGGCCGCGCCGAAGTCGTCGTCCGACCCGCCGACCATGAAGGCGAGCGTGCCGTTCTCGGCGCCGACGACACCGCCGGAGACCGGAGCGTCGATGTTGCGGTGTCCGGCGGCGAGCGCGAGCGCGTGAGCCGCGCGTGCCTCGTCGACCGCGATCGTGGACGACTCGATGAACAGCGTGCCGGGGCGCGCGGCGGCGAGCAGCTCGGTCCGGTACGCCTCGATCACGTGCCTGCCCGCGGGGAACATCGTGATGACGACATCCGCGTCGGCCACGGCATCCGCTCCGCTGGCAGCGATCGCGATACCGGCCGCTTCCGCCGCCTCGATCGCTGCGGGAACGAGGTCGAAGCCGTGCACCTCATGGCCCGCGGCGACGAGGTTCTTCGCCATCGGCAGGCCCATGTGGCCGAGGCCCAGGAAGGCGACGCGTGTCATGATGCGCTCCGCATCGAGTGCGATCCGGCGGGACGCAGCATCTCGCGGCCGACGATCAGGCGCATGATCTCGTTCGTCCCCTCCAGGATCTGGTGCACGCGCAGGTCGCGGACGACCTTCTCGATGCCGTAGTCCTGCAGGTACCCGTAGCCGCCGTGCAGCTGCAGGGCGCGGTTCGCGACGTCGAAGCCGGCGTCGGTGGCGAAGCGCTTGGCCATCGCGCAGCGCATGGTCGCGTCGGGGGCGTGCTCGTCGACCGCCTGGGCGCCGTCGCGCAGCATCAGTCGGGCCGCGTGCAGGTCGGTGCGCATGTCGGCGATCGTGAACAGGATCCACTGCTTCTCGGCCAGCGGCTCGCCGAACGCGACGCGCTCGTGCACGTACTGCACGGCACGGTCGAGCGCCCACTGGGCTCCGCCGATCGAGCACGCGGCGATGTTCAGCCGACCGCCGTTGAGCGCCGACATCGCGATCGCGAAACCCTTGCCCTCCTCACCGAGAAGAGCGGATGCCGGAACGCGCACACCGTCGAGGATCACCTGTCGCGTGGGCTGGGCGTGCCAGCCCATCTTCTTCTCCGGTGCACCGAAGGCGAGCCCGTCGGCGTCACCCGCGACGAGGAAGGCGCTGATCCCGCGTGCGCCCGGCCCGCCCGTACGCGCCATCACCACGTAGACCGCCGCCTCACCGGCACCGGAGATGAACTGCTTCACGCCCGTCAGCACGTAGTCGTCGCCGTCGCGGACCGCGCTGGTCGCGATGTTCGCGGCATCCGATCCTGCGCCCGGCTCCGTCAGGCAGTACCCGCCGAAATCCGACATCGCCGTCAGCTTCGGCAGCCACTCGCCCCGCTGCGCGTCGTCGCCGTAGGAGTCGATCATCCAGACCACCATGTTGTGGATCGAGATGTACGCGGCGACGGCCGGGTCGCCCTTGGCGAGCTCCTCGAAGATCGCGACCGTGTCGGCACGGCTGAGGCCGGTGCCGCCGAACTCCTCGCGCACGTAGATGCCGCCGAGTCCGAGCTCGCCGGCCTTGTTCAGCGACTCGCGCGGGAAGAGGTGCTTCTCGTCGCGCTCGGCGGCGAACGGCGCCAGCTCGGTCTCCGCGAAGTCGCGGACAGCTTCGATGATGGCGTCGCGCTCTTCGGCGGTGGTGGTGACGGAGGTCATTGTCATCGTGATTCCTTGATTCCTGGGTCCCTGAGCTTGTCGAAGGGGTCTAGTGCATGGTGGGGATGACGAAGCTGGCGCCGTCCTTGATGCCGGATGGCCAGCGGCTCGTCACCGTCTTGGTCTTCGTGTAGAAGCGGAACGCGTCGGCGCCGTGCTGGTTCAGGTCGCCGAAGCCGCTGCGCTTCCAGCCGCCGAACGTGTAGTACGCGATCGGCACCGGGATCGGCACGTTCACGCCGACCATTCCGACCTGCACCCGGGCGGCGAAGTCGCGGGCCGCATCGCCGTCGCGCGTGAAGATCGCGACGCCGTTGCCGTACTCGTGCTCCGAGGCCATCCGCAGCGCCTCTTCGTAGTCGGCGGCGCGGGCGATCACGAGCACCGGCCCGAAGATCTCCTCGCGGTAGATCGCCATGTCGGTCGTGACGTGGTCGAACAGGGTCGGGCCGAGGTAGAAGCCCTCCTCGTACCCCTCGACCGAGAATCCGCGGCCGTCGGCGAGCAGCGTGGCGCCTTCGTCGACGCCCTGCTGGATGTACCCCTCGACGCGCTCGACAGCCGCGCGGGTCACCAGGGGGCCGTAGTCGACGTCGGCCGAGAGCGACGGTCCGATCCGCAGACCCGCGATGCGCTCGAGGAGCTTCGCGGCGAGTGCGTCGGCCGTCTCCTGGCCGACGGGGACGGCGACCGAGATCGCCATGCACCGCTCGCCGGCCGACCCGTAGCCGGCGCCGATGAGGGCGTCGACGGCCTGGTCGAGGTCGGCATCCGGCATCACGATCATGTGGTTCTTCGCACCGCCGAAGCACTGCGCACGTTTGCCGTGCGCGGCGGCGGTCGTATAGATGTACTCCGCGATCGGGGTGGACCCGACGAAGCCGACCGCGCGGATGCGCTCGTCGGTGAGCAGGGTGTCGACCGCTTCCTTGTCGCCGTGCACGACGTTCAGCACGCCGGCGGGAAGGCCGGCCTCGAGGAAGAGCTCGGCGATGCGCACCGGCACCGAGGGGTCGCGCTCGCTGGGCTTGAGCACGACGGCGTTGCCGGCGGCGAGCGCGGGCCCCGCCTTCCACAGCGGGATCATCGCGGGGAAGTTGAACGGGGTGATCGCGGCGACCACGCCGAGCGGCTGGCGCATCGAGTAGACGTCGATGCCGGCGCCGGCACCCGTGGAGTACTCGCCCTTCAGCAGGTGCGGGGCACCCGCGGAGAACTCGATGACCTCGAGTCCGCGCTGGATGTCGCCCTTCGCGTCGTCGACGGTCTTGCCGTGCTCGCTCGCGAGGAGCTCGGCGAGCGACTGCATGTCCCGCTGCACGAGGTCGAGGAAGCGCAGGAGCACGCGGGCGCGCTTCTGCGGGTTCGTCGCGGCCCAGGCGACCTGCGCGGCCTCGGCGTTCGCGATGACGTTGCGCACCTCGTCGGCCGAAGCGAGCGGTACGCGCGCCTGCACGGCGCCGGAACTCGGATCGAACACGTCCGCGAAGCGTCCCGTGTCGGGAGTGAGAAGCGATCCGCCCACGAAGTGCGGGATAGTACGAGTCATTGTGTGACGTCCCTCCGTGCCTGCGTTGGCACATTGGGAGTTTACTGCGGCATCCGAATATTTACTAGGACATCCTTGTAATTAGAGTTCTCGCCGCGTTCACCACCCGGTCACCTCCGTCGATTACAACTGCAGATGCGCGGGCAAGAAGACTCAGACCGGATCGGGTAGTCACGCATCCGCGCACACGGTGAGCACTCTCGCTCCCTGTCGCGGTGCCCACGCCGCGAGACCCCCGCCGAATCGGGTCGGCGGGGGTCCTCTCTTTCGGGGGCGGCTGATTCTCGGCTTCCCGAGATCCGGCGAACGCGCCGATTCATCGCCGATCGGTCTGAATCGGGATGATCGCCTGAGTCCACGCGCCGGCAGACCCGAAATAGAATCGACCGTGCGCCCGGACCCCGGCGCAACCGCTTCGGCAGCCCGCGACCCGGGCTCCCCGTCACGAGGACTTCGCCGTGTCCGAACCCATCACCGTGTCCATCCGCCGCGAGGTCGACCCCGAGCGCATCACCGAGGCGACCGTCTGGGTGCAGACGGGAGTGAACCTCGCGACGAAGTACCCCGGATTCCTCGGCTCCGGCTGGGTGCGCGCCGGCGAGGACTCGCAGATCTGGCACATGCTCTACCGGTTCGCGAACGAGGAGTCGCTCGTCGCCTGGGAGAAGTCCGGCGAACGCGAGTGGTGGCTGTCGATGGGCGAGGGTTTCGTGCGCAGCGAGCGCTCGAAGCGCCGCACCGGCATCGAGGGCTGGTTCGATGAGCCGACCACCGGCACCATCACCCTCCCGACCGCCGAGGGAGGGACGACGTCCGTCGCCGTCGTGGCGGCGCCGCCGCGGTGGAAGCAGGCGATCTCGATCTGGCTCGGCTTCTTCCCGGTGAACGTCGCGTTCGCGTACGCCATGAGCCCGGTACCCGGCTGGGATGCCGTGCCGATCTGGTTGCGCGTGCTCGCCACGACCCTCGTGCTGACCCCGATCATGACCTACTGGGTGCTGCCCTTCGTGACGCGTTCACTGCGGAGCTGGCTCGCGCGCTGAGTCAGAGCGCGACGACGGCGTCACGCAGAGCCCGTTCGACCGCGGCCACGCCTTCGGCGACCGGCCCGGGCCGGCGCACGAGGTAGAGGGTGTTGATCGGCGGATCGTCCGTCTCGCGGAGGACCGTCAGGGTACCTTCGGCCAGTTCGCGGGCGATCAGGTACGTCGGCAGCACGGAGACTCCCGCTCCCGCCACAGCCGCAGCGACCAGGGCGCGCAGATCGGGGGCGATGAACGCGGGCGCACGCTCGAGACGGATGCCGAACACGTGGCGCCAGTAGCGACGGAGGATCGGCACGTCCTGCGCGAATGCCAGGAGGGGCACCCCCTCGACCATCTCGGGCCGAAGGTCTCCCGACGGCTCGATCCCGAGCGACGGTGACGCGACGAGCACGAACTCCTCGTCGAACAGAGCAATCGACAGCAGGGCACGTCCGCGCGGTCGCACCGCCGACACGACGAGATCGAGACTCGCCCTGTTGAGCATCTCCAGGAGGTCCGCCGCGAGTCCCGGGATCATCGTGACGCGGAGCCCGCCCGCCAGAGCCGGTGCGAGCGCCGGCGCGGCCAGGACCGCGAGCAGATCGCCGGCGCCGCCGAGGCGTACCGGCGGCGCGTCCTCCGGTGGCGGCGATCCGAGGGCCGTCGCAAGAGCGTCGAGCGGACCCGACAGGCGGCTCGCGAGATCGTCGGCCCGCGGCGTGGGGCGGATGCCGCGGGCATGGCGTTCGAACAGCGGTGCGCCGACGCGCGACTCGAGCGCCTGCAGCTGCCCCGTCACGCTCGACTGCGCGAGTCCCAGCATCCGCGCCGCCGCCGATACCGACCCCGAACGGTACGCCGCGAGGAACGTGCGCCACAGCGCCACATCGCGCAGTCCATCGATATTCCGATTGCTCATATCGCGAATGTATCGGAAGCACGCGATTCCGTGAACGGTTGACCTGGGGGAAAGCACACGCGTACGGCCGCCCGCCGTCCCCCTTGAAGGAGCCCCCATGTCCACTGTTCTCTTCGTCGTCACCGCCGCCCGCACCTGGACCCTGAGCGACGGCACTGCGCACCCCACCGGCTTCTGGGCCGACGAGCTTCTGATCCCCTACCGACTGCTGACCGAGGCCGGTCACGACGTCGCGTTCGCCACCCCCGGCGGCGTCGCTCCCGTCGCAGACGCCGCAAGCCGGGGAGACGGCGACGCCGAGGCCATCGCCGAGATCACCGGGCTCGCGTCGCCCCTGGTGCTCGCCGACGTCGATCCGGCCGTCTTCGACGCCGTGTACTACCCGGGCGGCCACGGCCCCATGCAGGACCTCGCCCAGGACGGCGACTCGGCGGCCCTGATCGCCGCCACCGCCGCGGCGGGGCGCCCGCTCGCGGCGGTGTGCCACGGTCTCGCCGCCCTTCTCCCCGCGCGCACGGTCGCCGGTGAGCCGATCGTCGCGGGCCGGCGGATCACCGGGTTCTCCGACGAGGAGGAGCGCCTGGGCGGTCTCGCCGACCGCGCGCCCTTCCTGCTCGAGAGCGCGCTGCGTGAGCTCGGCGCCGATGTCGAGGTCGCGGCGGCGTGGAACGACCACACCGTCGTCGACGGACTGCTCATCACCGGGCAGAACCCGCAGTCTTCGGAGTCTGCAGCCGTGGCGCTGATCGCCGCCCTCGCCTGAGCTCCTCGATCGGCCGGCGTCAGATGACGCCGGCCGAGGTGAACGCGTGCTCGGCCGCGCCGAGCAGCAGCCGGTCGGCGGCGAGGGATGCAGGGAGGATGCGCAGCCCCTCCGCGTTCTCCGCCATGGCGCATCCGGCCACGGCATCCGCGAATCCTTCCGGATCGAGCTCCTCCAGCTGGGCGAGGAAGCCGCCGAGCACGACGACGGACGGGTTGAGGATGTTCACGGCATCCGCGATCGCCTGGGCGAGGACTCCACGCTGACGGTCGCACTCCTCGCGAACGGAATCGTCGTCGGATGCCGCGGCGAGGGCATCCGCGAGCGCGGCGTCGTCCGCCGAGGCGAGTCCGAGCACCTCCAGCAGGCGTGCGCGGCTGACCGCATCCTCGAGCACCGTCGCACTGTCGGTGTCGACGCGGTTCTGACCGAACTCACCGGCGTAGCCGCCGACCCCGCCGACCGGAGAGCCGTGCACGATGATGCCGCCGCCGATGCCGGACGGACCGCCGTTGAGATACACGACGTCGTCGGCCCCCTGCGCGGCTCCGAACAGGTGCTCGGCGAGCGCGCCGAGGCTCGCGTCGTTGCCGACCGCGACCGGGAGTCCGGTCGCCTCGGCGACGAGCGCGCGGACCGGGGCGTCGATCCAGCCGAGGTGCGGGGCGTTGCGGACCAGGCCGTCGGCCGCGCGCACGAGTCCAGGAACGGCCACGCCCACGGCGACCAACCGGGATCCGTCGAGCGGGCCGGCACGCCAGCGGTCCACGACCTCCGCGACGAGTTCGGCGACGCCCTCCGCGGTGAGCAGCGTTGACGACTCGACGCGTTCTCGGACCGCGATCGTGCGCGCGAGGTCGATCGCGGCGATCTCGACCGCATCGATCTCGGGGTTCACCGCGATCACGACGGTCTTCGACGATGCGGCGACCACCGGCGACGGCCGCCCCACCCGGCCGACCGGATCGGGCTCACGTTCCACGACCCAGCCGTCGCTCACGAGTTCGGCGACCAGATCGGCGATAGTCGAGCGGTTCAGCCCCGTCGCCGCGGTCAGCTGCGCCCGCGACTGCGCTCCCCCGATATGGACGAGCCGCAGGACCCGCGCGAGATTCCTCGCACGCACGCCGTCAGCGGAAGCATCCGTCACATCGTCCTCGCAATCGGTTCGACGTCTCAGTCTAGGAGGCTGGACATCCCGTCCTCCAGGTTATATGTTGTTGCTCACAACATTTATGCGCGACACTCTGCGCGCCGCCATCCGGCACCATGCGAAGGAGCATCATGAGCCTCACCCCGACCCGCGACGACAAGTTCTCGTTCGGACTCTGGACCGTCGGCTACAACGGCGCCGACCCGTTCGGCGGCCCCACCCGCCCGGCCCTCGACGTGGTGCATGCGGTCGAGAAGCTCGCCGAGCTCGGGGCCTACGGCCTGACCTTCCACGACGATGACCTGTTCGCCTTCGGTTCCACCGATGCCGAGCGTCAGACGCAGATCGACCGCCTCAAGGGCGCTCTCTCCGACACCGGCCTGATCGTGCCCATGGTGACGACCAACCTCTTCAGCGCTCCGGTCTTCAAGGACGGCGGCGTCACCTCGAACGACCGTGAGGTTCGACGCTTCGCGCTGCGCAAGGTGTTCCGCCAGCTCGACCTCGGTGCCGAGCTGGGCGCCAAGACCTTCGTGATGTGGGGCGGTCGCGAGGGCGCCGAGTACGATTCCGCGAAAGACATCCGTGCGGCGCTCGAGCGCTACCGCGAGGCCGTGAACCTGCTCGGCGACTACGTGACCGACAAGGGCTACGACATCCGCTTCGCCATCGAGCCGAAGCCCAACGAGCCGCGCGGCGACATCCTGCTGCCGACCCTCGGACACGCCATCGCGTTCATCGACTCGCTGGAGCGTCCCGAGCTCGTCGGAGTGAACCCCGAGGTCGGACACGAGCAGATGGCGGGCCTGAACTTCGCCGCCGGCATCGCCCAGGCGCTCTATCACGGCAAGCTCTTCCACATCGACCTGAACGGCCAGCGCGGCATCAAGTACGACCAGGACCTCGTGTTCGGGCACGGCGACCTGCACAACGCGTTCGCCCTGGTCGACCTGCTCGAGAACGGCGGCCCGAACGGCGTTCCGGCGTACGAGGGCCCGCGCCACTTCGACTACAAGCCGAGCCGCACGGAAGACGAGAACGGCGTGTGGGACTCCGCCGCCGCGAACATGCGCACGTACCTCCTCCTCAAGGAGCGCGCCGCCGCCTTCCGCGCCGACCCCGAGGTGCAGGAGGCCCTCGCCGCGGCCCGCGTCGACCAGCTGTCGGTGCCGACGCTCAGCCCGGGCGAGAGCTACGACGACTTCCTCGCCGACCGCAGCGCCTACGAGGACTTCGACGCCGACGCGTACTTCGGCGGCAAGGGCTTCGGCTTCGTGCGCCTGCAGCAGCTGGCGACCGAGCACCTCCTCGGCGCACGCTGAGCGCCTGATGGCCCTCGTCCTCGGCGTCGACTCGTCGACGCAGTCCTGCAAGGCCGTCGTGGTCGACGCGTCGACCGGTGCGGTCGTGCGCACCGGTCGCGCAGCGCATCCCGATGGCACCTCGGTGGACCCCGAAGCGTGGTGGGTCGCGCTGCAGGCCGCGATCGCCGACGCCGGCGGGCTCGATGACATCGAGGCGTGGGCCGTCGGCGGGCAGCAGCACGGAATGGTGGCGCTCGATGCCTCGGGTGCCGTCATCCGTGACGCGCTGCTCTGGAACGACACACGGTCAGCGGATGCTGCGGCAGAGCTCGTCGCGGAGTTCGGGGCACAGGAGCTCGCGGATCGCACGGGCCTCGTGCCGGTGGCATCCTTCACGATCTCGAAGGTGCGCTGGCTGCGCGATCACGAACCCGAGAACGCGGAGCGCGTGGCCGCGATCGCCCTGCCGCACGACTGGCTGACCTGGCGGCTGCGCGGCTACGGTCCGGCCGGGACGGATGCTGCGCCGCTCGGACCCGATCTCGACGCGCTGGTCACCGACCGCTCCGACGCCTCGGGCACCGGGTACTGGAGCGCCGCGACCGGCGAGTACGACCGCGAGCTGCTGATCGCCGCGCTCGGACACGACGCGGTCCTGCCGCGGGTGCTGGGTGCCGACGAGTCGGTGACGGATGCCGCGGGGCGCCGGGTCGGCGCCGGAGCAGGCGACAACGCCGCTGCCGCCCTCGGCCTCGGCGCGGAGACGGGCGATGTGGTCGTCTCGATCGGCACGAGCGGCACCGTCTTCGCGGTCAGCGCGGCGCCCTCGGCCGACGCATCCGGCATCATCGCGGGCTTCGCCTCCGCCGACGGACACTTCCTCCCGCTCGTGTGCACGCTCAACGCCGCGCGGGTGCTCGACGTCACGGCGACGCTGCTCGGTGTCGACCACGATGAGCTGAGCCGGCTCGCGCTCGCGGCTCCGTCGGGCGCCGACGGGCTGTCGCTGCTGCCGTACTTCGAGGGCGAGCGCACCCCGAACCTGCCGGATGCGACCGCCACACTCAGCGGCATGACCCTCGCCTCGACGACCCGCGAGAACCTCGCGCGCGCCGCGGTCGAGGGGATGCTGTCGGGTCTCGGCGCCGGCCTCGACGCGCTGCGCGAGGAGGGCGTGCCGCTGCGGCGAGCGCTGCTCATCGGCGGCGGCGCGCAGTCCGAAGCCGTGCGGGTCATCGCCCCCGAGGTGCTCGGCATCCCGGTCGAGGTTCCGCCCGCCGGCGAGTACGTCGCCCTCGGCGCCGCCCGCCAGGCCGCCGCGGTCCTCGGCGGCTGAGCTTCCGGTCGTAGTAACTGCCGTCGCCCGGCGTCCCGGTCGCAGTTGCTGCCGTCCCGCCGGCTACACCGCCCGGATCCGCCAGCTCGCGGCGTGCGTCCCACCGGGCTCGAGCGTCACCAGGTCGACACCGGAGTTGAAGGCGTCGGGCGGGCACGTCATCGGCTCGACCGCGAGGCCGATCCGGTGGATGCCGTCGAGTCCGGGGTTGTCAGCCGTGTGCACCTGCACCCACGGGCAGTGCTCGTCGAAGCTGATCGCCACGCCCGATCCGTCATCCGTCGTGAGCCGTACCTCGGCCACCCCGTCGGTGCGGGTGAGTCCCGTGAACGCGTGGTCGATGAAGACGTCGTCGATCCGCCGGGCCGCGCGGAAGTCCCATTCCGGATGCTGCGTCACCGGCTCCACGGCGACCGGGCTGAGCCGGTCGGGAGTCACCGTCAGAACGTCGGATGCCGGGAGGAGGAGGGTCCAGGCGTCGGCGCGGCCGAGACCGGCCACGAGGTACGGATGCGGGCCGGTGCCCCAGGGCGCAGCATCCGCTCCGATGTTGTGCGCGGTGACGGTCTGCTGCAGACCGTCGGCGTCGAGGAGGTACTCGACCTCGACCTCGACGCGGAAGGGGTAACCGGTCTGCGGCTCGATCACGGCGGCGAGCACGAACCGATCGTCGAGGACGAGCCGGTCGGAGAACTCCGCCCAGGCGAGCAGTCCGTGCAGGGCCTGACCTCGCGACGGCTCCGTCAGCGGCAGCTGATGCTCGACGCCGCCGAAGCTGTAGCGGCCGTCGACGATGCGGTTCGGCCACGGCGCGAGCGTCGCACCGCGATAGCCGGGCCGCACTTCATCCGCGTCGAACGGCACGACGAGGTCGCGGCCGTCGAACGTCAGGGTTCGCAGCGACGCGCCGACGCTCGCGATGACCGCCTCGTATCCGTGGGCTGCGAGCCGCAGCTGACGCCCGGATCGGGGACCGCCCGCCATCACAGCCCCTGCGCCAGACGGTAGTAGGCCTGGTTCCAGCGCACCTGCTTCTGGAACTCCGGCAGCGTCGTGCTGTCGTCGATCACGAGCAGTTCGACCTCGGCCATCTCGGCGAAGTCGCGGAACGCCTCGATGCCCACGGCCGTCGACATGACCGTGTGGTGCGCGGCTCCGGCGGTCAGCCAGGCGGCGGCGCTCGTGGTGAAGTCGGGCTGAGGCTTCCAGACCGCGCGGCCCACGGGGAGCTTCGGCAGCGCCGCCCGCGGCGGCACGTTCTCGACGACGTTCGCGGTGAGGCGGAACCGGTCCCGCATATCGCTCAGTGCGACGACGACGGCCGGCCCGGGATCGGCCGTGAAGACCAGGCGCACCGGGTCGTCCTTGCCGCCGATGCCGAGCGGGTGGATCTCGAGCGTCGGCTTCGCGGTCGTGAGCGACGGCGACACCTCGAGCATGTGGGCGCCGAGGATGAGCTCGTCGCCCGGGGTCATGTCGTAGGTGTAGTCCTCCATGAGGCTCGCGCCACCGGGCAGCCCCGCGCCCATGACGTTCGCGATGCGCACGAGGATCGCGGTCTTCCAGTCGCCCTCGGCGCCGAAGCCGTAGCCCTCGGCCATCAGCCGCTGCACCGCGAGCCCCGGCAGCTGCTTCAGCGCACCGAGATCTTCGAACGAGGTGGTGAAGGCGCCGAAGCCGCCCTCCTCCAGGAACGACCGCAGCCCGAGCTCGATCGCCGCACCGTCGCGCAGGGACTCGTGCCGGTCACCGCCCTTCCGCAGCTCGGGGGCGACCTCGTAGAGCTCCTCGTACTCCGCGACGAGCGCGTCGATGTCGGAGGCGGATGCCGCAGCGACGGCATCCGCCAGATCGTTCACGCCCCACGTGTTCACCTGCACGCCGAAACGCAGCTCGGCCTCGGTCTTGTCGCCCTCGGTCACCGCGACGAACCTCATGTTGTCGCCGAACCGGGCGAGCTTGAGGTCGCGCGATGCCGCGAGGCCCGCCGCGGCGCGCTGCCAGGTGCCGAGCTCGCGGCGCACGCGCGGGTCGGAGGCGTGTCCGACGATCGTCTTGCGCGGCACGCCGAGGCGCGTCTGGATGTATCCGAACTCGCGGTCGCCGTGCGCGGCCTGGTTGAGGTTCATGAAATCGAAGTCGATCTCGGCCCACGGCAGCTCGACGTTCGCCTGCGTGTGCAGGTGCGCGAGCGGCTTGCGCAGCGCGTCGAGGCCCGCGATCCACATCTTCGCCGGGCTGAACGTGTGCATCCAGGCGACGAGACCGATCACGCGGTCGTCGGCGTTCGCCTCGAGGGCGGTGCGCTTGATGGCGGCGGCATCCGTCAGTACCGGCTTCCAGACGATGGTCACCGGCACCTCGTCGGCGGAGTCGAGCAGTCGCGCGATCTGCTGCGACTGCTCGGCGACCTGGGCCAGGGTCTCAGGCCCGTAGAGATGCTGACTGCCGGTGAGGAACCAGACCTCGTAGCCGTCGAGCGAAGTGGTGAGGGCCATGGTGTGTTGCCTTTCGGAAGCGGGTTCGGTCGCTGAGCGAGCGCAGCGAGACGAAGAGTCAGAGGGATGCGACGGCGGCGGCTTCGACGGCCAGTCCCGCCCGGTAGCGGTCGAGGTAGGAGGCGAAGCCGGCGACGTCGGCCGGGTCGGGTTCGACGAGCGAGACGGATGCCGTGGCGAACACCCGCTCGTCGAGATAGGCGCTCAGCGAGAGGTCATCGACGTGCGCCAGGTACGACGCCAGCACCGCGATGCCCCAGGCCCCGCCCTCGGACGCCAGCTCGCCCACCGCTACCGGTGCAGCGAGCGCCCCGGCGAGGAAGCGCTGCGCGACTCCGGCGGTGCGGAACATGCCGCCGTGGGCGAACATCCGGTCGAGTTCGACGCCCTCCGCCGTCAGCACCTGCATGCCGAGGGCGAGAGTCCCGAACACCCCGTAGAGCTGGGCGCGCACGAAGTTCGCGAGCGTGAAGGCGCTGTCGGGCGTGCGGACGAAGAGCGGGCGACCCGCGTCGAGGCCCGCGATGGGCTCACCCGCGAGGTGGTTGTAGGCCAGCAGGCCACCGGCATCCGCTTCGCCCTCGAGCGCCTCGCGGAACAGCACGTCGAAGACGGAATCGTCGTCGAGCGGCCGGCCCGCCGCGGCCGTGAAGCGCGTGAAGAGTCCTGCCCAGGCCGCGAGCTCGCTGGCGCCGTTGTTGCAGTGCACCATCGCGACGGCATCGCCCGCGGGAGTGGTCACGAGGTCGAGCTCATGATGCACCTCGGCGAGCGGCCGCTCGAGCACGACCATCGCGAAGATGCTGGTGCCGGCGGAGACGTTGCCGGTTCGCGGGGCGACCGAGTTCGTCGCGACCATGCCGGTGCCCGCGTCGCCCTCGGGCGGACACAGCGGGATGCCGGGCTGCAGGGCCCCGCTCGCGTCGAGGAGGGCGGCGCCCTCGGAGGTGAGCGCACCGGCGGCCGCTCCGGCGGGGAGAACCGCGGGGAGGATATCGGCGAGAGATGCCGGAAGCCGGTCGCCGGCGTGGGCGTCGTAGGCGCGCAGCATCCGGTCGTCGTAGTCGCCGGTCGCGGAGTCGATCGGGAACATCCCCGAGGCGTCACCGACGCCGAGCACCCGCTCTCCGGTGAGCTTCTCGTGCACGTAGCCGGCGAGAGTGTTCACGCTCGCGATCTGCGGCACGTGCGCCTCGGCGTCGACCGCGGCCTGATGCAGGTGCGCGATCGACCAGCGCAGCGGGATGTTGACGCCCAGCAGTTCGGTGAGCTCTGTCGCGGCGACTCCGGTGTTGGTGTTGCGCCAGGTGCGGAACGGCACGAGCAGCTCGCCGGACGCGTCGAAGGCCAGGTAGCCGTGCATCATCGCCGAGATGCCGATCGCGCCGAACGACTCCGGACGGATGCCGTGCTGCTGCTCCGCATCGGCGACGAGGTCGGCGTAGGCGGACTGCAGCCCGGTCCACACCTCGTCGATCGCGTAGGTCCAGAGTCCGTCCTCGAGGCGGTTCTCCCAGGCGAACGAACCGGTCGCGAGCACCTCGGTCGGCTCGGACCCGATCAGGCACGCCTTGATGCGCGTGGAACCCAGCTCGATGCCGAGGCTCGTGCGGCCGGCGCGGATGTCGTCGGCCGCGGATGCCGCGGGCGGAAGGCTCATCGGCGGGTGTCCTGACTCTGGCCGTACACGTTCTGGTAGCGGTCGAAGAGGCTGTCGATCGCGGCCTGCGGAATCGGGATCAGCGGCCCCGCCTCGCGGGCGAGGTGCACGGTGCGGGCGACGTCTTCGACCATGACGGCGGCCTTCACGGCATCCTTCGCGTCGGAGCCGATCGTGAACGGTCCGTGGTTCTGCATGAGCACGGCGCGGGAGCGGTGCCCGCTGAGCGTCTCGACGATGCCGCGGCCGATCGAGTCGTCGCCGATGATCGCGAAGGGTCCGACCGGGATCGGGCCGCCGAACTCATCGGCCATCGCGGTGATGACGCACGGGATCTCCTCGCCGCGCGCGGCCCACGCCACGGCATACGTCGAGTGCGTGTGCACGACGCCGCCGACGGCCGGCATGTTCCGGTAGACGTAGGCGTGCGCGGCGGTGTCGCTCGACGGCGAGCGGTCGCTGCCGGGAGTGCCGGGGATGACGGCGCCGTCGAGGTCGCACAGGATCATGTTCTCGGGCGTCAGGTCGTCGTAGGAGACGCCGGACGGCTTGATCACGAACAGGTCGGCGCCGGGGACGCGGCCCGAGACGTTGCCACCGGTCCAGACGACGAGTCCGTAGCGGACGAGTTCGGCGTGGAGCCGGGCGACGTCGGCGCGGACGGCATCGATGGATGCTGCGACCTCATCGGAGAAGGCGGGGGCTTCGTTGCTCACGGGACCTCGGGGTTCTGGCGGCCGACCACTGTGACCGGTCACAGAAGTCTGTCACGGCCACTCGAGGGCGTCAAGGGACCGCGCGCGGGTCAGCGCGGCGCGGCGACGGAATCGCGCGCGATCAGCACCGGGGCGACCGGGAGCAGGTCGGCCGCGACGGATGCCGCTCCGCCGACCACCGCGGCGACGGCACGCCGAGCGAGTTCGTCGAAGTCCTGCCGCACGGTCGTGAGCTTCGGCCAGTAGAACGCGGCATCCGGGATGTCGTCGAAGCCGACCACGCTGATGTCGGCCGGCACCGAGAGACCGGCCTCGTGCAGCCCGCCGAGCAGGCCGAGCGCCATCTGGTCGTTCGCCGCGAAGACGGCGGTCACCCCGGCGGCGATGATCGCCTCGACCGCGGCGTAACCCGAGCCGGCGGACCAGTCCCCCGCGATCACCGGGCCTGCGGCGAGGCCGCGGTCGGCGATCTCCGCCGCGAAGCCCTCGGCGCGCGACTCGGCCTCGAGCCAGTCCGCGGGCCCGGCGAGGTGGGCGATGCGGGTGTGCCCGGCCTCGGTGAGGGCGGCGACCGCCAGGCGCGCGCCCGCGGCCTGGTCCACCGAGAGTCCGCGCGCACCGCGACCGGCGGAGTGCAGCGTCACCACCGGCACACCGATCCGCAGCGCATCGAGTGCTTCGAGCGTGCGGGCGTGGGGGGCGACGACGACGATCCCCTCCACACCCTGGGTGATGAGATGGTCCACCGCCGAGACGACGGCCGCGGCATCCCCCGCATCGGCGAATGCCGCGCTCACCCAGTACCCCGAACCGCGTGCCGCAGCCTCGAGCGCGGCGATGCTGCGCGACGGCCCGTACTGCAGCGCGTCGGAGGCGAGCACGCCGAGCGTGCGGGAGCGACGGGTGCCCAGCGCCCGGGCGGCGTTGTTCATCCGGTAGCCGAGCTCGGCCATCGCCGCCTGCACGCGCTCGAGGGTCTCGGGCGCGACGTCGGGGTGGTCGTTGAGCACCCGCGACACGGTCTGCCGCGACACTCCGGCGAGCGCGGCGACATCGCGGACGCCGACCGTGCGGCCGGAAGGACGGGCGGACTCACTCACGCCGACGAGTGTACGACGGCCGACCCCCTCGGCTTGCAGCCGTGCCACTCTGGAGACATGCGCATCGCTCTCACGGGATCATCCGGCAAGCTCGGCCGCGTCGTCGCACGCGAGCTGAGGTCGAACGGCTACGACGTCATCGGCATGGATGTCGCGGGCAGCCGCGGACCGGACTTCGTCCAGGTCGACCTGACCGACTACGGCCAGGTCGTCGACGCGTTCACCGCGGTCGGCGACACGCACGACGGCATCGACGCGGTCGTGCATCTGGGCGCGATCCCGGCCCCCGGCATCCGCTCCGACGTCGCGACGTTCCACAACAACATGCCGGCGACGTTCAACGTGTTCTGGGCGGCCGTGCGCCTCGGCGTCCGCCGCATCGTCTACGCGTCGAGCGAGACGGTGCTCGGTCTGCCGTTCGATGCGCCGCCGCCCTACGTCCCCGTCGACGAGGACTATCCGGCCCGCCCGGAATCGGTGTACTCGCTGGTCAAGACCCTCGAGGAGCACATGGCGACCGAGCTGGTGCGCTGGCACCCGGACGTGTCGATCACCGCGCTCCGGTTCTCGAACGTGATGGATCCCGAGGACTACGCGGCCTTCCCGGCCTTCGACGCCGACGCACTCCTGCGCAAGTGGAACCTCTGGGGCTACATCGACGCCCGCGACGGCGCCCAGGCGGTGCAGCGGGCGCTCGAGAACGCGGCTCCCGGCTTCGACCGGTTCATCATCGCCGCGGCCGACACGGTCATGACGCGACCGAACGCGGAGCTGCTCGCCGAGGTGTTCCCGGACGTGCCGGTGAAGGGCGAGTTCGGCCCGAACCAGACCCTGCTGTCGATCGACAAGGCCCGCCGCGTGCTGGGCTTCGACCCGCAGCACTCCTGGCGCGACCACGTGTAGCGCCCGCCGCTACCGCCGGGCGATGGTCGATCCGCGGATCACCAGGCGCACGGGCAGGTGGTGCGACCCCTCGCCGATGTCGACGCCGTCGATCGCGTCGAACACTCGCTGCGCGGCCTGACGGCCCAGCTGCTGCAGGTTCGCGTCGATGCTGGTGAGCTCGGGGCGCGCGTTGGTGGCGAGCACCTCCCAGTTGTCGTACCCGATCACCGCGAGGTCGTCGGGCACGGCGCGTCCGAGGTCGCGCGCCGAGTCGAGAACGCCGCGGGCGATCTGGTCGGATCCGCAGAAGATCGCATCGATGTCCGGATGCCGCTGCAGCAGCAGCGCCCCGGCATCCCTCCCCCAGTGCTCGGTCCATTCCGAGAACATGGGCTCGCCGACGAGCTCGAGACCCGCTTCGGACAGCGCGGCTCTGGCGCCGGCGAGGCGGTCCTGCGCCGCGGCATACGAGGGCTCGCCCGAGATGTGCGCGATGCGGCGGCGCCCGCAGGCCAGCAGATGCTCGATCGCGAGTCGCCCGCCGGCGTAGTTGTCCGGCGTGAGCGACAGGTCCCGCGGGTCGTCCGAGGGCGCGTACGCGTAGACCACGGGCACCGGCAGGTCCTGCCCGAGCGAGGGGCGCGGGTCGGTCTGCCGTCCCACCACGATGATCCCGTCGACGCGTCGGCTCAGCAGCTCCTTCAGGTGATGCTGCTCGCGGATGGCGTCACCTCGGGCATCGCACAGGAACACGTTGATGCGCCCGGCGCCGAACGCGTCTTCCGCCCCCATCAGGATCGGGATCATGAAGCGACCCTCGAGGTCGCTCGTGAGCAGCCCGACCGTTCCGGTGCGACCGGCGAGCAGGCCGCGCGCCATCGCGTTCGGCGTGAAGGACAGCTCCTCGGCGACGGCGAGCACGCGCGCCCTGGTCGCCGCAGCGACGTCGCCGCGGTCGTTGAGAGCCTTGGATGCCGTGGCGATCGAGACCCCGGCCAGACGGGCCACGTCGCTGAGGGTCGCCGCCTTGCTCGCTGATTCGCCGTTTGCCATCTCGCCCCCTGAACGTTGCTGAAAGGTTATCGGAGCGATCCTTGACCGCTGCGCATCTTTCACGATATACCTTTTCGAAAGCGGTTTCGGAGTTTTCGAAGTCGCCCTTCCACGCCCGACAGCGCCGTCACCCGACGACATCATCCGCTCACCGAAGAGTCCTGGAGGCAATCCCATGCACATCACCCGACGCCGTGCCGTCAGACGCACCGTCACCGCTCTTGCCGTCACCGGCCTGCTGCTCGGCCCGCTCGCGGCCTGTGCTGCGGGCGACGCCGACGCCGGCCCCGAAGAGCCCATCACCGCGGAGGGCGTCGACGACGGGTCGACCCTGACGCTCTGGACCCGCGCTCCCATCGAGCGCCAGGCCAAGCTCCTCGTCGACGCCTACAACGACTCGCACGAGAATCAGGTCGAGCTCACGGTCGTCCCCAACGACGACTACGTCGCCAAGGTCGGCGCCGCCGCCGGCTCCGGCGGGCTCCCCGACCTGTTCGCCGCCGACATCGTCTACGTGCCCAACTGGGCGGGGCAGGGCCTGTTCGCCGACATCTCCGAGCAGATCGACGGCCTCGACTTCAAGGACGACATCAACCAGGGCCACCTTTCCGCCGGCACGGTCGACGGCAAGGAGTACGTGCTTCCGTTCGCGCTCGACCTCTCGATGCTGTTCTGGAACAAGGAGCTGTTCGCCGAGGCCGGCCTCGACCCCGAGAAGGCTCCGGCCACGCTCGAGGAGTTCGCCGACGCCGCCCTCGCCGTGCAGGCGCTGAACAAGCCCGGCACGTACGGAACCGCCACCGGCCTGAACTGCGGCGGATGCCTCGTCTTCACCTGGTTCCCCTCGGTCTGGGCATCCGGCGAGCAGGTCATGAGCGACGACGGAACAGAGGCGCTGCTCGACGGCGACGCCGCCCAGGCCGTGTACGACACGTGGGCCGGGCTCGAGGAGGCGGGCGCCGTGCTGCCGAGTTCCACCGACGAGACCGGCCCGACCTGGACCGCCGCGTTCAGCGAGGGCAAGGTCGGCGTCATGCCGTTCCCGGCGACGCTGCTCCCCTCGCTCGAGTTCGACGCGGGCGTGGCCGGCATCCCCGGTGTCGACGGCGGCGTCTCCACGTTCGTGGGCGGCGACGGCATCGGCATCTCGAAGGACTCGAAGCAGTCCGCGCAGGCGTGGAACTTCCTCAACTGGATGATGTCGGAGGAGGCGCAGGTCGAGGTGCTCGCCAAAGACGGCAACGCCGTCTCGCGCGGCGACCTCGCCGACAACGAGTACGCCGCCGCCGACCCGAGGCTGGTCACGATCAACGAGGTCGCGGCACAGGGCGACACCCCCGTGGCCCTGAACTTCCAGCAGGCGTTCAACGCTCCGGGCAGCCCCTGGCTCACGCTCATCCGCAACCGCGTGCTGAACGGCGAGGACTCGGTCACGGCCGACAACGAGGAGATCACCGCGATCCTCTCGCAGTGACCCCCGCGGGGGCGGCACCCCCGTGCCGCCCCCGCCTTCCCGCTCCGATCGAAAGAGGATGAGATGACCTCGACCGCACCCCCGCTGCGACGCCGACGCGGGCGCACCGGATTCGGCGGCCCCGTGCAGGGCTGGCTCTACGCCGCCCCGACGGCGATCTTCGTCGCCCTCCTGTTCGTGGTCCCCCTGGTGCTCGTGCTGCAGATGTCGGGATCCGACTGGCCGCTGCTGAGCGGCAACCGCGGCCCGAACCTGCCGGACAACTTCGTGGATGCCGTCAACCACCGTCTCTTCTGGGACTCGATCCGCTTCACCCTGCTCTACACCGTGATCACGACCGTGATCCTCATCGGGCTGGGTCTCGGGCTGGCGCTCCTCGTGCAGGAGTCGACCCGCTGGAAGGGCTTCCTGCGCACGGCCTTCCTCATCCCGAGCGCGCTGGGCCTGGCATCCGCCTCCCTCCTGTTCTACGTGCTGTACTCCCCGATAGCCGGGCCCTTCGCCGGGCTGATGAAGTCGTGGGGCGTCACGTTCCTCGGCACCCCGGAGGGCGCTCTGTGGTCGACGATCTTCCTGATCGTGTGGCGCTTCGCCGGCTTCTACATGCTGCTCATGCTCGTCGGCCTGCAGGGCATCCCGGACGACATCTACGAGGCGGCGCGCATCGACGGTTCGAGCGCCTGGCAGACCTTCCGTCACATCACCGTCCCGCTCCTCAAGCCGACCTTCGCGCTCACCACCGTGATGTGCGTGACCGGGTCGCTGCTCGCGTTCGAGCAGTTCTACATCCTCACCAAGGGCGGCCCCGACAACAGCACCATGACGGTCGTGCAGCTGATCTACAACGTGGCCTTCCAGGGCCAGAACAGCCTCGGCATCGCCGGCGCCCTCTCGGTGATCGTGCTCCTCGCCCTCATCGTCATCAACGTCTTCCAGTTGCGCGCCTTCCGGCGTCCGGATGAGAGCTGAGAACATGACCGAGACCCTCACGCGCACGATCGTGGCGCCGAACCATCAGCCCACCGCCCCGCGCTACCGCTCGAAGGCCGCGCGCATCGTCTTCGGCATCCCGTACTGGGTGTTCACGACGGGCCTCGCGGTGATCTTCCTCTACCCGCTCATCTGGACCGGTGTCTCCTCACTCAGCCCCGTGGCCGGCACGAGCCAGACCGACGGCTGGGGGTTCGGCAACTACGTCGCCCTCGGCGAATACCAGGCGGGTATCTGGGTGTACCTGGGCAACTCGCTGTTCGTCTCGGTGCTCACCGTCGCCCTGACCCTGTTCATCTCACTGCTGGGCGGTTACGCCTTCGCCCGGTTCTCGTTCCCCGGGAAGAACGCCCTGTTCCTGCTGACGCTCGCGATCCTCATGGTCCCGTACGCGACCCTGCTCATCCCGCTGTACGTGATCCTCAACGCGGTCGGCCTGCAGAACTCGCTGGTCGGAGTCGCGCTCGTGATCACGATGTTCCAGCTGCCGTTCTCGATGTTCATGATGCGCATCTCGTTCGAGTCCATCCCTAAGGAGATGGACGAGGCCGCGATGGTCGACGGATGCTCCAGCTGGGGCGCGCTGTGGCGGGTGCTGCTGCCGGCGGTCAAGCCGGGCCTCGTGACGGTCGGACTCTTCGCCTTCCTCACCGCCTGGAACGACTTCATGGCTCCGCTGATCCTCATCAACGACTCCAACCGGATGACGCTGCCGCTCGCGGTCGCGAACCTCCGCGGGCAGGTGCAGGGCGTCGTCGACTACGGCGCGACCGAGGCCGGAGTCGTCGTGTTGGCGCTCCCCTGCATCCTGCTGTTCCTGATCCTCCAACGACACTACGTGCGCGGCTTCATGTCGGGCGCCTTCAAGGGATGACCATGCGCGACACCACTGCACCGGCGGCTCCGGTCGTCCCCACGCGCGGTCGGCTGCGCCCGCTCGGTCTCGACGAGGTGCGCATCACCGGAGGGTTCTGGGGTGAGCGCCAAGACGTCAACGGGACCGCGACGCTTCACCACATCGGCTCGCGGCTGGAGTCGGAGGGCTGGCTGCCCAACTTCGACCTCGCCGCCGCCGGCACGCTGCCCGAAGGACGGCGCGGACGGGAGTTCTCCGACTCGGAGGTCTACAAGTACCTCGAGGCGCTCGCCTGGGAGATCGGACGGACGGATGCCGCGGCCGACACGGCGCTCGAACAGCGGTTCCGCGAGGTCGTCGCGCGCGTCGCCGCCGCGCAGGAGCCCGACGGCTACGTGAATACGCGGTTCGGCCGTCCCGGGCAGGGCGATCGCTGGTCGGAGCTGGAGTGGGGGCACGAGCTGTACTGCCTCGGGCACCTGTTCCAGGCCGCCGTGGCCCGTCACCGTACGCGACCGGATGCCGACGACGGCCTGATCGAGGTCGCGCGGCGCGCGGCCGAGCTGGTGTGCCACGAGTTCGGCGCCGACGGACGCGACGCGATCTGCGGTCACGCCGAGGTCGAGGTCGGGCTCGCCGAACTCGGTCGGGTGCTCGGCGACCAGCGCTTCATCGATCAGGCCGCGCTCTTCGTCGAACGGCACGGACGCGGGTCGCTCGCCGAGATCGAGTGGGGGCAGGAGTACTTCCAGGACGACGTGCCCGTGCGCGATGCCGAGGCTCTGCGCGGTCATGCCGTGCGGGCGAACTACCTCTCCTCCGGGGCGACGGATGTCGCGGTCGAGCTCGCGGACGACGGCCTTCTCGATGCCCTGCGCGGGCAGTGGGACCGCACGGTGGAGCGCCGCACGTACGTCACCGGCGGACAGGGTTCCCACCACCAGGACGAGGCCTTCGGCGACGACTGGGAGCTGCCGTCGGACCGCGCGTACTCCGAGACGTGCGCGGGGATCGGCTCGATCATGTTCTCCTGGCGACTGCTGCTCGCGACCGGCGAGCCCCGGCATGCCGACCTCATCGAACGGACGCTCTTCAACGTCGTCGCGACCTCGCCCGCGCCCGACGGCCGGTCGTTCTACTACGCCAACACGCTGCACCAGCGGGTTCCCGGAGTCGAGGCGGATCCGGAGGGCACGTCGAAGCGCGCATCGTCGTCGCTGCGCGCACCCTGGTTCGAGGTCTCCTGCTGCCCGCCCAACGTCGCCCGCACGTTCGCAAGCCTCGCCGCGTACGTCGCCACCGCGGATGCCGAGGGCGTGCAGCTGCACCAGTACGCACCGTCCTCTGTGCGGACGACGCTGGTCGACGGACGGGTCGTCGCGTTCGACGTCGAGACCGGATACCCGGTCGATGGCGGCATCCGCGTGACGATCGTCGAAGACACCGAGTTCGCGTTGACCCTTCGGGTGCCGTCGTGGGCGTCCGGCGCGGCGGTGCGGCTCCGCACGGGTGACGGGCTCATCGAGCATGCGGCCGACCCCGGCACCGTCGAGGTCCGCCGGGCGTTCCGCGCCGGCGACGTCGTCGAGCTGATGCTGCCGCTCGCTCCCCGCCTGACGACACCAGACCCGCGGGTGGACGCGGTGCGCGGTTCGGTCGTCGTCGAGCGCGGGCCCGAGGTGCTGGCGCTGGAATCGATCGACTTCGGTGCCGACATCGTCGACGCGGTGGTCGCCGGGGATCCGGTTGAGAACGACGGCAGCGTGCGCCTCCCGGTGCGCAACCGCACCTCCGGCGAGGTCACGGATGCCGTGCTCGTGCCGTACCACGACTGGGCTCAGCGCGGTCCGTCGACGATGCGGGTCTGGATCCCGACGGCCTGACCTGCGTGCGCCGTTCCGGTCGCACTTCGTGCTGTCTCCCACCTGCGCGGGCGGCAGAAACTGCGACCGGAATCCGGCCGGGCGGCAGAAACTGCGACCGGAACCCGACTACAGCCCCAACCGCTCGAGGTACGGGTTCACCAGCCGACGCTCGGGATCGTAGCGCGCGGCGAGCGCGGCGAAGTCGTCGAAGCGCGGGTACCGCGAGCGCACCTCGGCGCCGTCCAGCGTGAAGACCTTGCCCCAGTGCGGACGGGACGTCGGCGGCAGGGCCGCCTCGATCGTCGGCAGCAGCGCGAGGACGGCCGCTTCCTCGGGTTTCCAGGTGAAGTGGATGCCGACGGCATCCGTCTCGAACGACGAGCTGAGCCACAGGGCGTCGGCCCGCACCGTGCGGATCTCGTTCACGAGCAGCAGCGGAGCGATCTGCCCGGCGAGTGTGCGCACGGCCTGGATCGCGGCGACCGCATCGGCGCGGGGCACGAGGTACTCCGTCTGGATCTCGGCACCGGCGGAGGGCGTGAACTCGAGCTTGAAGTGCGGCAGCCTCTCGAACCACGGCCCGGCCACCGCCTGCTGCGCGGTGCAGGCGATCGGGTCGACACCGAGGATCGGATGCCGCTCGCCCTGGGCGGCCTCGGCGCCGAGGCGCTCGAACAGCGACGCGCGCGCCAGCTCATGCGCCTCGGGAAGGCGCTGCTTGACCCAGATCTGATCGGCGATGTCGGTGCGCTGCCAGGTCGAGAAGATGCTCACGCTCGTGCCGACGCTGGTCACGTCGTCGAAGTCGCGGAGGATCGCCTCCCAGTCCGGGTGCTCGAACACGTGCTGCGCGATCTCGTAGGTCGGTTCGACGTCGAGCGTGACGTCGATGACGGCGCCGAGCGCCCCGAGGCTCACGACGGCGCCGTCGAAGTCGGCGTCGCCGCGGTGCAGTGTGCGCGTCTCGCCCGCGGGGGTGACGATCGTGAGTCCGCGCACGGCGCTCGCGAGCGAGCCGATCGCGTCACCGGAGCCGTGCGTTCCGGTGATGACGGCACCGGCGACCGAGATGTGCGGGAGGGAGGCGAGGTTCGCGAGCGCGAGGCCTTCCGCCTCCAGCAACGGCGCGATGTCGCCGTAGCGCAGAGCTCCCGAGACCCGGACCGCATCGCGCGCGTCGTTCACCTCGAACACGGCGGGAAGGCGGTCGAGGGCGATGAGCACGCCATCCGTGTCGGCGAGGTCGTTGAAGGCGTGCCGCGATCCCAGCATCCGCACCGGGCCGCCCTGCGACAGCAGCGCCGCGAGTTCATCGATCGACGACGGATGCTCCAGTCGTGATGCGCGATACGTGAGGTTGCCCGCCCAGTTGCGTTCGATGCCCATGGCGCCATGATAGCCAGATCACGACTCGCTACAACGATGTAGTCCTGTCATCGGTCATGCACCCCCAGTAGGCTGACCGGATGACAGCGACGCTCCCGCCACGCGCGACGATGAAGGACGTCGCCGCTCTCGCCGGGGTGTCGATCAAGACCGTGTCGAACGTCGTCACGGGCACCGTGGCCGTGCGGGAGCAGACCCGCGCCCGCGTCGAATCCGCGATGGCGCAGCTCGACTTCGTGCCGAATCTCAGCGCGCGAGGACTCCGCAAGGGGCGCTCCGGCATCATCGCCGTCGCCCTCCCCGATCTCGCCACCGCGTTCTCGGCCGAGCTCATGCACCGCATCGTGGAGGCCGCGCACGAACGCGGTCTGGCCGTGCAGATCGAGGAGACAGCGTCGGTTCCGGAGCGCGAGAAGGAGCTCGTCTCGCGGGCCAGGGCGCACCTCGTCGACGGGCTGATCCTCAACCCGATCCGCCTCGAGGACAGCGTCATCAAGTACTCCGACCGCCTGCCGCCGCTGGTCGTGATAGGCGAGGTCGAGCAGAACCGGGCCGATCACGTGCGCATCGACAGTCGGCTCGCCGCGGCCGATGCCACCCGGCATGTGCTCTCCCGCGGCGCCACCCGGGTCGCCGTGGTCGGCGCCGACGACGACCCCTCCGTCGCCACCGCGACCAGCCGCCTGCGGCTCGAAGGCGTGCACGATGCCCTGCGCGAGGCCGGTATCCCGCGGGACCCGGCGCTCGAGGTGAACCGCCTGCCCTGGTCGATGTCGGGAGGGGCGGATGCCGCGCGCACGCTGCTCGCGCGCGGCGTCGCGTTCGATGCGATCGTGGCCCTCACCGACTCCCTGGCTCTCGGTGCCCTGCACACGCTGCACGATCACGGCATCCGCGTTCCCGACGACGTGATCGTCACCGGTTTCGACGACGTCGAATTCTCGAAGTACACCTCGCCCGCTCTGACGTCGGTCGCCTTCGATCGCCGCGCGTTCGCGGAAGCCGCGCTGAGCCTGCTCGAGTCCCGCATGGACGACCGCAGCACGCCGCCGCGAGCGCTCACCCTGTCGCACCACCTGCTCGAGCGCGCCAGCACCGACGGCCGCCCCGCGGGCTACCACCCCTGAGACACTGCCTCCGCTGCGCGTTCCGGCATAATGCTTGCGCGTCGATTACATCGATGTAATGATGAGGCGTCCACCCACCGGTCACGAAGGAGTGACGATGACGCCCCCACTCGATCTGTCCCGCAGGCAGTTCCTGGCCGCAGCCTCCGTGGCAGCAGGCACGGCCCTGCTCGCCGGCTGCGCACCCGGCGCGGTCTCCGCTTCCGGAACCCAGACCCTGCAGTTCTGGCACCTGCTGAGCGGAGGCGACGGAGTCACGATGTCGCAGCTGCTCGACGAGGTGAACGGCGCGCAGAGCGCGTTCCGCATCCGTCCCACCGTGCTCGCCTGGGGCACGCCGTACTACACGAAGCTCGCCATGGCCGGCGCCGGCGGTCGCGCACCCGACGTCGCGATCATGCACGCGACCCGCACGGTCGGCTGGGCCCCCGGCGGCCTGCTCGACCGGTGGGACCTCGACAAGCTCGCCTCCCGCGGAATCGACGAATCCGCCTTCCCGAAGCCGATCTGGGAGAAGGGCTTCGTCGGCGAGGGCATGTACAGCGTCGCGCTCGACGCCCACCCGTTCGTGATGATGTTCAACACCGACATCTGCGATGCGGCGGGGGTGCTCGACAGCGACGGCAAGCTGCAGGAGACCTCGTCCCCCGAGGAGTTCCTCGACCAGCTGCGCACGGTCGGCGGCAAGGCCGAGGGCCACGCACTCTCCTACGGCTATCTCGGCGACGGCGCCCAGATGTGGCGTCTTTTCTACACGTTCTACTCGCAGCACGGCGGTGCCATCGAGCTGCCGGCCGGCGGGCCCGCCGTGATCGACAAGGACGTCGCCATCGAGTCGCTCTCGCTGATGCGCACGCTCCTCGACGGAGAGATCGCGCTCGCGCAGGCCGACTACGGCAGCGCGATCGCCGAGTTCGCCACCGGCAAGAGCGGGATGCTGTTCACCGGCGTCTGGGAGCTGCGCACCATGCAGGCTGCCGAGCTGCCGTTCGATGCGACGATGATCCCGACCCTGTTCGGGACGCCGGCCGTCTACGCCGACTCGCACTCGTTCGTGCTTCCCCACCAGACGAACGCCGACCCGGCACGCCGGGAGCTGACCTACGACTTCGTCGCCGACATGCTGAAGAACTCCTTCGGCTGGGCCGAGGCGGGCCACATCCCCGCCTTCCTGCCCGTCACGGAGTCTCCCGAGTACGCCGACCTCCTCCCGCAGGCGAACTACGCCGAGGCCGCGCAGCACGTCGTCTACGACCCGACGGCCTGGTTCACCGGCTCCGGCTCGAACTTCCAGGGCGAGTTCGGCGCCGCCGTGCAGAACGTGCTGCTCTCAGGCGACGACCCCGCCGCCGCGATCGACCGCTTCGAAGCACGCGTGAACACCCTCCTCCGACAGCCGAACCCCGCCGATCCCGAAGGGACGTTCGGATCATGACCACCGCCACCGATTCCACCCGCACGATCGTCACCGGATCGAAGACCGCACCCCGCGGCCGCCGCGCCGGCTCCCGCAACCGCGAGCAGCTCATCAGCTGGGCGTTCCTCGCGCCGTTCCTCGTCGCGTTCCTGCTGTTCCTCGCCTGGCCCATCGTGCACGGCATCATCCTCAGCTTCACCGACCAGTCCCTCACCGGCGCGGGCGGCGCGTTCGTCGGCTTCGCCAACTACGCCGAGGCGCTCGGCGACCCGAAGATGTGGCAGTCGATGGGCAACACGGTGTGGTTCACGCTGCTCTCCACCGTTCCGCTCGTCGTGATCGCCCTCGTCATGGCGGCACTCGTCGACCGCGGCATCCCCGGTCAGTGGCTGTGGCGCCTGTCCTTCTTCATGCCGTTCCTGCTCGCCTCGACCGTGATCTCGCAGATCTGGGTCTGGATCTTCAACCCGCAGGTCGGCGCGGCCAACAACATCCTCGAGTTCTTCGGGCTCGAGCCGCTCGCCTGGCTGCAGAACCCCGACACGAACATGATCTCGATCGTGATCGCGACCGTGTGGTGGACCGTCGGCTTCAACTTCCTGTTGTACCTGGCCGCGATGCAGAACATCCCGCCGCAGCAGTATGAGGCGGCCTCCCTCGACGGCGCCGGCGCGTGGCGGCAGTTCTGGTCGATCACGCTCCCCCAGCTGGGACCGGCGACCGTGCTGATCCTGATCCTGCAGATCCTCGCCTCGTTGAAACTGTTCGATCAGGCGTACCAGATGCTCGGCGGAGTCGCGAGCGACACCACCCGCTCGATCGTGCAGTACATCTACGAAGCCGGCTTCGTCAGCTACCGGTTCGGCTACTCGGCCGCCATCTCCTACGTGTTCTTCGCTCTCATCGTCATCCTCGGCGTCGTGCAGGCACTCATCACGCGCCGCCGGAAGGAGCAGTTCTGATGTCCACCGCCACTGTCACACCCACCGCCACCCGCACCGAGGCGATCACCACCGTCGATGGCGGCAAGCCGCGCCGTGCCCACCTTCCCGGCCAGAAGCCGTTCGGTCCGCTCCGCATCGTCGCGTTCGTCGTGCTGCTGCTGCTCGCGATCGGCTGGCTGCTGCCGTTCCTGTGGGCGGTCGCGACCGCCTTCAAGACCGAGACGGATGCCGCGTCCGGCGATCCGGGATGGATCGGCGCGAGCGGCCCCACGGCCGACGCGTTCACCGCGATCCTGTCGCAGGGCAACGTCTACACCTGGGCGTTCAACAGCCTGTGGACCTCGATCGCCATCACCCTGATCACGCTGACGATCTCGGCGCTGGCCGCCTATGCCTTCTCGCGTCTGGACTTCAGCGGACGCAAGTGGCTGTTCGTCGTCATCATCGCCTCGATCGTCGTGCCGCCGCAGGTGCTGATCATCCCGCTGTTCTACGAGATGCTCGCGTTCAACATGATCGACACGTACTGGGGCCTGATCCTGCCGCAGGTCGTCGCACCGGCGATGGTGTTCATCCTGAAGCGGTTCTTCGACGCGATCCCGATCGAGCTGGAAGACGCCGCGCGCGTCGACGGCGCGAGCCGCCTGCGCATCTTCTGGTCGATCGTGCTGCCGCTGTCGCGTCCGATCATGGCGTCGGTCGGCATCTTCGTCTTCATCGCCGCGTGGAACAACTTCCTCTGGCCGTTCCTCGTCATCAACGACACCACCCTGATGACGCTGCCGGTCGGACTGCAGACCGTGATCAGCGCCTACGGCGTGCAGTACGCGCAGGTCATGGCGCAGGCCGTGCTCGCGGCGCTCCCGCTGATCGTCGTGTTCCTCATCTTCCAGAAGCAGATCGTCAAGGGAGTCGCGACCAGCGGCTTCGGCGGTCAGTGATCCCCCACCCGGCCACAGAGCCAGATACAAGGAGAGCAATGTCTCAGGCCCGCATCACCATCGACCGCGACTTCACGATCGCCGACGTCCCCCGGAGGCTCTTCGGGTCGTTCGTCGAGCACATGGGGCGCTGCGTCTACACCGGCATCTACGAGCCCGGCCACCCCCAGGCCGACGCCCGAGGATTCCGGCAGGACGTGCTGGCCCTGGTGAAGGAGATGGGACCGACGGTGGTCCGCTACCCCGGCGGCAACTTCGTCTCGGGATACCGCTGGGAGGACGGGGTCGGTCCCGTCGAGGATCGCCCCGTGCGCATCGACGGCGCCTGGCACACGATCGAGACCAACGCGTTCGGCCTGCATGAGTTCATGGACTGGGCGAAGGATGCCGACGTCGAGGTCATGGAAGCCATCAACCTCGGCACGCGCGGCGTAGAGGAGGCCCGCGCGCTCGTCGAGTACGCGAACCACCCCGGCGGCACATACTGGTCGGATCTGCGTCGCAAGAACGGGGCTGAGCAGCCCTTCGACATCAAGCTGTGGTGCCTCGGCAACGAGCTCGACGGGCCGTGGCAGATCGGCGGCAAGACCGCCACCGAGTACGGGCGTCTGGCGCAGGAGTCGGCGAAGGCGATGAAGCTCGTCGATCCGACGATCGAACTCGTGGCGGTCGGCTCATCGGGCCGGTCGATGCCGACGTTCGGCACGTGGGAGAACACGGTGCTGACGCATGCCTATGGCGAGGTCGACTTCATCTCGATGCACGCGTACTACCAGGAGCATGACGGCGACGCCGCGTCGTTCCTCGCCGAATCGGTCGACATGGACGCCTTCATCGAGGGCGTCATCGCGACGATCGACGCGGTGAAGGCCGCGGGCAAGCACACGAAGCAGGTCGACATCTCGTTCGACGAGTGGAACGTGTGGGATCAGACGAAGTTCAACGACGTCGAGCAGGGCGAGATCGCGAAGGCCGGCTGGAAGCAGCATCCGCGCCTGATCGAAGACGAGTACAACGTGACGGATGCCGTCGTCGTCGGCACTCTCCTCAACAGCCTCCTGCGCCACGGCGACCGCGTGAAGATCGCCAACCAGGCGCAGCTCGTCAACGTGATCGCGCCGATCCGCTCCGAGGAGGGCGGGGCCGCCTGGCGGCAGACGAGCTTCTGGCCGTTCGAGCGGATGGCCCGCCTCGCCCGGGGGCGCATCCTGCGCCTCGCGGTGTCGGCGCCCCAGATCGAGACGAAGCGCTACGGCGGCGTCGACGCGGTGGACGCCGCGGCCACGTGGGACGAAGCCACCGGGCGGGTCGTGGTGTTCGTGGCCAACCGCTCCCTCGATGAGGAGAGCGACCTCACGATCGACCTGCACGGGCTCGGCGGCCTGCGGGTCGTGAACGCCGAGACCCTCACGATCCCCGAGGGCGGCGACCGTCACACCTCGAACCTCGAGACCGCCCCTGACGCCGTGCACATGATGCCGCTCGGTGCCGCCGAGGTCGTCGACGGCACGGTGCGCGCGACGCTGCCGCCGCTGTCGTGGTCGGTCATCGAGCTGGAGGCCACTCGCGCCTAGAGTTCCCGTTGCAGAAAGGCCCCGATACTGGGAAGTATCGGGGCCTTTTCGCGACCGAGGCGGCTCAGGTTCCCGGCGAGACGCCCTTCTCAGCCGGTTCCACCAGCGAGAGCGGATCGGCGATGTCCTCGAGCGACTTGCCCGCGGCGCTCACGCCGAAGATGCCGCAGATGATGCCGCCGAACATCATGATCGCCGCTCCCAGCACATAGCCCCAGAACAGCGGACCCCGGTCGCCCGTCTCCGCGCTCTCTCCGATGAGAGAGCCGTACAGCACCGGCGCGATGGCGCCCACGAGCTGACCGATCGAGAAGACGTACGAGATCACCTGGCTGCGCAGTTCGAGCGGGAAGATCTCGCTGACCGTCAGGTACGCCGCCGAGGCACCCGCCGAGGCGAAGAAGAACGATGCGCACCAGAACGCCGTGTGCGTGGCCGCGTTCAGCGTTCCCGCGTTGAACAGGAACGCGCTCACGAGCAGGATGAGTCCCGCGAGCATGTACGTCCCGAACAGCATCCGCCGCCGACCCCACGTGTCGAAGAAGTGGCCGAGCACCAGCGCACCGGTGAGGTTCCCGACGGCGAACACGATGAAGTACTGCGACGCGGATGCGGGCGGGGTGTCGTAGAAGTTCTCCAGCACCAGCGCGTACGTGAAGAAGATCGCGTTGTAGAGGAACGACTGCGTCACCATCATGGTGATGCCGACCAGGGTGCGCCGAGGGTACTTCTTGAACAGCACCTTCACGATCACGAGGAACGGGACGCGGCCGTACTCCTTCACCGTGATGGCCTTCGACTCGTCCACCGGAGGGATCGTCTTGCCCTCCTTGCGGATGCGCTCCTCGATCTCGTCGACGTTGCGCTCGGCGGCCTCCTCACGGCCGTGGGTCATCTGCCAGCGCGGGCTCTCCGGGATGTGGCGGCGCAGCCAGATGATGAGCACGCCGAGCACGGGGCCGAGGAAGAAGCTGAGCCGCCAGCCGATGTCGGCGGGGAGGATGTCGGTGTTGAGGAAGAACACGTTCGCCACGGCGCCGAGCGCCGCGCCGCCCCAGTACGTCCCGTTGATCGCGATGTCGACGCGACCGCGGTACTTCGCCGGGATGATCTCGTCGATCGCCGAATTGATCGCCGCGTACTCGCCGCCGATGCCGGCACCCGCGACGAACCGCCAGATGTAGAAGAACCAGGGCGCGAAGGCGAGACCCGCGACCGCGGAGCCGATCAGGTACACGGCCAGCGAGACGAGGAACAGGTTCTTGCGTCCGAGCCGATCGGTGAGCCGCCCGAAGACGAGGGCGCCGAACACCTGCCCGAGCAGGTAGCAGGTGCCGGCCAGACCGACCTCGGCCGGACCCATGCCGAGGGTGGCCGCATAGCCGTTCGCGGCGACGATCTGCACCTCGAGGCCGTCGAGGATCCAGGAGAACCCCAGGCCGACGACGATCATCCAGTGGAATCGCGACCAGGGCAACCGGTCCAGTCGTGCGGGGACGAGTGACCGGACTTCCTTGACGGGAACGTCGGACGCGGACATGGAGCCTCCCTCTCGAGGGGGCTCGCCGTGGCCCCGGCATCCGTCTTACTCCTCCCGGCCGACCCGATGCACAGGGTTGACCGAGAGGCGGATGCCGCGCTAGGAGACCGTCGCGCGGCGGACGCGATGAGGTCCGCTCAGCGTTGCCGGCCGCCGTCGCGCCCGTACCGCTCGTCGAGACGTCGCGTCGTGCGGCGGGCGATGACGACCAGCACAGCGCTCGCGACCGCTGCGATCGAGAACCCGAGTGCAGCGACCCATCTGGACGTCTCGTTCCCGTCGAAGATGAGCGCCCCCCAGAAGCCCACCGCGCCGATGACCTGGAGCACGAGGACGACCGACCACACGATCGTGCTGCGCCGAAGCGCCCGTCGCTGCCGAACCAGCGACGGCGTGGGATCACTTGTGGGATCACTCATGGTCCGAGCCTCACCATCTTCGAACGGCGAAGGGATGCTGACGCGCCGGCGGTTCAGCCGGCGGCTTCCTCCGGCCGCTCGAGCACGTCGATCGCCGCCGTGTCGGGCTCGTACTCGTCGATGTGCCGCTCGTCCGGACCGTCATAGGCCGAAAGCGGGCGGATCAGCGCGTTCGAGGACTGCTGCTCGATGATGTGCGCGGTCCACCCGGTGATGCGCGACGCGACGAAGAGCGGTGTGAACGTGAGCGTGTCGAACCCGATGAGGTTGTACGCAGGCCCCGACGGGTAGTCGAGGTTCGGATAGATGCCCTTCCGGCCGACGAACTCGCTCTCGAGCTTGTCGTACAGCTCGCCGACCGCCGGCTTGTCGTAGTGCTCTACGAGAGAGTCGAGCGCGGCCTTCATGGTCGGCACCCGCGAGTCGCCGCGCTTGTAGACCCGGTGCCCGAAGCCCATGATCTTGCGCTTCTCGGCGAGGGCCGCGTCGAGCCAGCTCTCGACCTGGTCGGCCGTGCCGATCTCGTCGAAGATGTGCATGACGGCCTCGTTCGCGCCGCCGTGTAGGGGTCCCTTGAGCGCCCCGATGGCTCCGACGACCGCCGAGTACAGGTCGCTGAGCGTCGAGGTGATCACACGGGCCGTGAACGTCGAGGCGTTGAAGGAGTGCTCCGCGTAGAGGATCATCGAGCGGTTGAACGCATCGACGACCACGGGATCGGGCTCCTCGCCGAAGGTGAGCCAGAGGAAGTTCGCCGCGTAGTCGAGGTCGTCACGCGGCTCGACCGGTTCCAGGCCGCGACGTCGACGCTGGCCGTACGACACGATCGCCGGGAGGGCCGCGAACAGCCTGAGGCTGCGCTCGAGGTTCTCCTCGGGCGTGCCCACCGCATCGAGCACGTTGGCGATGCCCGCGGTCTCGATCGCGCCGATCACGCTCACGGCCGTGCGCACCTCGTCCATCGGGTGCGAGTCGAGCGGCAGCCGGTCGATCGCATCCTTGACGACAGGCGAGAGCGCGCGGTGCGTGCGTTCGGTGAGGCGGAAGGCGGCGAGCTCCTCCGCAGTGGGGAGCTCGCCGTTCCACAGCAGGTAGGCGACGGCCTCGAAAGGCTGCGTCGCGGCCAGCTCCTGCACGGGGTAGCCGCGGTAGAGCAGGCTGTTCGTCTCGGGGTTGACCTTCGAGACGGCCGTCGTGTCGACGACGACGCCCGCGAGGCCCTTCTTGATGTCCGGCTCGGTCATGGTCACTCCTTCGTGGATTCCCGCTCGATCGTGAAGTTGAAGACGCCCGAGTCGAAGTGGTTGTAGGACTCGTAGTCGATGAGGTCGTAGAGATCGGCCCGGTGCTGCATCTCGCCGAGCTTCGAGGTCAGATGCCCCTCGTCGTTCAGAGTATCCAGTGCACGGCCGGATGCCCCCATCGAGATGCGCAGGAGCGACACCGGCCAGATGACGAGGTTGACCCCGGCGTCGCGCAGCTGATCCGTGGAGAACAGCTCGCTCTTGCCGAACTCGGTCATGTTGGCGAGGATCGGCACGTCCAGCGCCTCCGCCATCGCCTCGAACTCGGCGAGGGTGCGCATCGCCTCGGGGAAGACGGCATCCGCTCCGGCATCCACCAGCGCCTTGGCGCGGTCGATCGCGGCATCCAGTCCCTCGATCGCACGGATGTCGGTGCGCGCCATGATGAGGAAGTTCGGGTCGCGGCGGGCGTCGGCGGCGGCGCGGATGCGCTTGATCGCGGTGTTCTCGTCGACGACGCTCTTGCCGTCGAGGTGACCGCAGCGCTTCGGGTTGATCTGGTCTTCGATGTGGGTGCCGGCGAGTCCGGCATCCTCGAGCTCCTGGATCGTGCGGGCCACGTTCATCGGCTCGCCGAAGCCAGTGTCGGCGTCGACGAGCGCAGGAAGCTCCGTCATGCGGGCGATCTGCTTCGCGCGACCGGCGACCTCGGTGAGCGTGGTGAGGCCGATGTCGGGCAGGCCGAGGTCGGCGGCGAGCACGGCGCCGGAGATGTAGACCCCGTCGAAACCCTTCTGCTCGATGAGTCGGGCGCTCAGCGGGTTGAACGCCCCCGGGAAGCGCAGCAGCTCGCCGCTCTCGAGCCGCTCGCGGAAGAGGCGCCGCTTCTCGGCCGGCGTGGTGGTGGAGTACAGCATCAGAACAGCCCCTTCGGTGCGTCCGCACCCTCGAGCAGCCCCGCCCTGGCGACGATCGACAGTTCGCCGACCTCCGCTGCCGTCAGCTCGGGCAGGCGCTGCACGAGCTCGAGGAAGCGCTCGATCTCGGCGGGCTCGAGCACGGGCTCGGCGAGCAGGCGGAACTTCGCGATGTAGTTGTCGCGGGCGAACGGACGGGCGCCGAGCGGGTGCGCGTCGGCGACCGCGATCTCGTCGACCACGGTCGTGCCGTCGGTCAGCTGGAACTCGACGCGACCGCCGAACGCCTTCACGTCGGGGTCTTCGGAGTGGTAGCGGCGGGTCCACTCGGCATCCTCGGCCGTGGTGATCTTGTGCCACAGCTCGACGGTGTCGGGGCGTGCCGCGCGAGACGGGGCGTAGGAGTCGACGTGGTGCCAGCCGCCATCCTGCAGCGCGACCGCGAAGATGTACGGGATCGAGTGGTCGAGCGTCTCGCGGGACGCCGTCGGGTCGTACTTCTGCGGGTCGTTCGCGCCCGAGCCGATCACGTAGTGCGTGTGGTGGCTGGTGTGCAGCACGATCGAGGCGATGTTCGCCGGGTCGCGCAGCGCCGGGTTCTCGGTGCCGAGCTTGCGAGCGAGGTCGATCCACGCCTGTGCCTGGTACTCGGCCGAGTGCTCCTTCGTGTACGAGTCGAGGATCGCGCGCTTCGGCTCGCCGGCCGCGGGCAGCGGCACCTCGTAGGCGGCGTCCTTGCCGTCGAGCATCCAGGCGATCACGCCGTCTTCGCCTTCGTAGATCGGGGCGGGGCTCGTCTGTCCGCGCATCGCCCGGTCGACCGCTTCGACCGCCATCTTGCCGGCGAAGGCCGGGGCGTGCGCCTTCCAGGTCGAGATCTCGCCCTTGCGGCTCTGACGGGTGGCGGTCGTGGTGTGCAGGCCCTGCCCGACGGCCTGGTAGATCGTCTCGACGTCGAGGCCGAGGAGCGTGCCGATGCCGGCCGCGGCCGAGGGGCCGAGGTGGGCGACGTGGTCGATCTTGTGCTTGTGCAGGCAGATCGCTCGCACGAGGTCCATCTGGATCTCGTAGCCGGTGGCGATGCCGCGCACGAGCGCCCGGCCGTCCTTGCCGGTGTGCTGTGCGACGGCGAGGATCGGCGGGATGTTGTCGCCCGGGTGCGAATACTCGGCGGCGAGGAAGGTGTCGTGGTAGTCGAGCTCGCGCACGGCGACACCGTTCGCCCACGCCGCCCACTCGGGGCTCGTGCGGCGGTCGAGCGCGGCACCGAAGAGGTTCGCGCCGGCGCCACCGGTCGAGACGGGGTGGCTGAACGCCTGCGCGCGCGCCGCGTTGATCGGCGCGCGGGTGAGGGATGCCGCGGCGACCGACGCGTTGTCGATGATGCGGTTGATGATCATGTCGACGACGTCCTGCTCGACCTCGACCGGGTCGGCGGCGACCTCGGCGATCTTCCAGGCGAGCTGGTCGGAGCGTTCGAGGTTCTCGTCGCTGCGGTGGACGCGGACGTGGTGGGTGACGGTCATTTCTGTCCTTCGTTCAGGGTCTCGAGGATGCCGGTGAGCGCGTTGTGCAGGTGCACGTGCGTGGCGTGGGCGGCGAGGTCGCCGTCGCGCGCGGCGAGCGCCTGCGCGATGGTGCGGTGCTCCGAAGCGGATGCCGCGAGCCGCGCGGGTTTGTCGCGGGCCATCCGCCGCACCCGCACGAGGTGGGTGCGCACGGTGCGGAGAGCCGAGGCGATGTAGTCGTTGGCGACGGCGGCATCGAGCGCGGCGTCGAACCGGGCGATGAGTGCGTAGTAGGCGTCGCGCCCCTCGGCGGCGGTGAGATCGACGTGGGCGAACTCGTCGGCGAGCGCGGCGAACAGCGCGGCATCCCCGCGGGCGGCAGCCAGTCGGGCGGAGGTCTCCTCGAGCGCACGGCGGATCTCGAACAGCGAGCGGATGTCGTCAGCGTCCAGGTCCGCCACGACGGTGACGCGCGGCGACTGCTGCACGACGAGGCCGTCGGCGATCAGGCGACGCAGAGCTTCGCGCATGGGGGTGCGGCTCACTCCGAGACGCTCGGCCTGCTCGACCTCGCCGAGCACGACGCCGGCGGCGAGAGCACCGGATTGGATGCCGTCGAGCAGGGCCGTATATGCGCGATCACTCGCGGACGTGCGCTCGACGGAGAGGCTCATCCCCTCAGTGTATACATAAACTCATCGCATGGGCTGTTTGGAGAGGCCCGACCGTTCCCGCGTATACATTCAGGAATCCCGCGCGATCCTCCGGGTCATCCCGCGGCTGCCGCTCTCCTCGTCATCACCGTTCCCGCCGTGACGGTGGCGACCAGCACGAGCGAGACGAAGACGACCACCACAATGCTCTCGGGGAAGAAGACGAGGGCCGCACCCGCGGCGAGCACGGGCAGGGCGAGTCCGCAGTAGGCGATGAGGAAGATGAAGGCGAGCGTCTCGCCGCGGCGGCCGGGCGACGCCAGGGACGCGGCCGTGGCGATCGACGACTTGAAGAGGACGCCGACGCCCAACCCCGCGACGATTCCGCCCAGCAGGAACACGGCGAACTGCGGAGTGAGCGCTCCGATCGCCACCGCCGCCAGTCCCACTCCGCAGCTGATCGTGGCGATCAGGAGCTGGATCCGCAGAGCGATCCGCGCCAGCAGCAGCTGGCCGGCTGCCGCCGCTCCGAAGACCGCGAAGGTCACCGCGCCCGCCAGCAGATGGTCGCGCTGCTCGAACGTGCCGACGAGGATCGACGGCGCGAGCGACGTGAACAGGCCGAGGAGCGCGAACGACGCGAAGGCTCCGAACCCGGCGGCGACGAACGCCGGGCGAGACCCGGACGGCGCGGAGAGCCGTTGCGGCCGATAAGGCACGGGTGTCTCCGGTGCGTCGACGGTCTCCGGGACCGTGGCCACCGCGATCCCGGCGAGTACGAGCGCGATGAGGAACACGACGTGCGGGAGGACCAGCGGATCGGGAGCGAACTCCGCGAAGATCCCTCCGATCAGCGGGCCGAGAGCGAGGCCGCCGAGGTTCGCCGCGCCCGCGACGGATGCGGCGACGACGGCGCTCTCTCCCGGGCGGGACCTCGCACGCGATTCGCTCAGGTACGCGGTCGCCGTCGCGGTGAGCACACCGATGCTGACGCCGTTCACGAGTCGGGCGATGATGAGTCCGGCGGGCGACGACCACAGCAGGAAGAGCGCCGCGGAGATCACGGATATGAGGATCGCGATCAGCAGCATCCGGCGCCGACCCGCCCAGTCGCTGATGTGCCCGAGAAAGAAGAGGCTGACGACGACTCCGACGGCGTAGGCGGCGAAGATGACCGTGATCATCCAGACCGGGAATCCGTCGCGCGCCTCATACAGCGGGTAGAGGGGCGTCGGGACCGTGGAGTACGCCATGACGACGAGGAAGGCCGCGGCGACGATCCAGAACCCCGCGGCGTGAGACGCCAGCTGCTGCCGTACCCGCACGTGCGCCTCCCGAGGATGAGGCTTCAAATCTAGAGGGAGTGAGGGCTTCCCCGCCGGGCGGATTCCTCCGGCACAGGTTCGACGAATTCTGCCTTGCCCTCCGGCACCGGCTCGCCGAGCTTCACCACGATCACGCCGGCGAGCACCAGTGCGCCGCCGAGGGCCTGCAGCAGATCCGGCAGCTGGCCGAGCAGCAGCCAGCCGAACAGCAGCGCCGCCACGACCTCGGCGAGTGCGACGAAGGAGGCGAGTCTCGAGCCCAGCATCCGCGTCGAGGCGATGCCGAGCAGGTAGGCGAGCGCCGTCGCGAGCACGCCCATCGCCAGGACCGGCACGAACCAGGGCACGCTGCCGAAGCGGTAGGCGATGTCATCCGTCGTCCAGGCGATCGGCAGCACGCCGACCGCGCCGGCGATGATCAGGCCGATCGCGCCGAGCAGCAGGCCGCTGCCCGCGAGGGCGAGCGGAGGGAGCCCGGTGTCGGCTCTGGCCGAGAGGACGAAGTACGTGGCAGCGCCGACCATGGCCCCGAGCGCCCAGAGCACACCGGCGACGTTCACCTCGGCGCCCGTGACGACGTCGAGCATCAGCACGAGTCCGACGAAGGCGATGATCGCTCCGAGGATGCTGCGCCGGCTCGGCCGTTCACCGCGACGGATCCAGAGCCAGAGGATCACCGCGACGGGCGCCGTGTATTCGATGAGCAGGGCGATGCCGACATCCATCACCGCGACGGCCTGGAAGTAGAAGAGCTGGGTCGCGGTCACGGCGAGGAGGCCGTACGCGGCGATCATGCCGAGGTTGCGGCGGAGCAGACCCCACTTCCCGCGCAGCGAGATGAGAGTCGGGATCAGCAGCACCAGGGCGGCGACGCAGATGCGCGCGGTCACGGCGGCGCCGGGCGTCCAACCCGCGTCGATGAGCCCCCGCGCCCATCCCCCCGACATGCCGAAGGCGAAGGCGGCGCCGATCGCGAGCGGCAGGCCGAGGCCGACGCCGGGCTTCACTGCCGAGGTCACGTCATTCGCCACTGTGCTCATGACATGTGACGCTACGCGTATCCGATGTAAGATGTCAACATGATCTTCACCGATGACACGGAAGAGACCCTCCGTTCGGCCGTCTGGCTCGTGAACTCGGCCGAGGATCCGGAGACGCTGGCCGATCTCGCCGACTACGAGACCTTCCTCGCGGAGTTCCCGTACACGGGGCGCATCGACCGCGACGAGGCGGAGCTGGCCTCCCTCCAGGCGCTGCGACCGCGTCTGCGCGCGATGCTGCTCGCCTCTCGTGACGACATGGTCGCCCGAGTCAATGACGCGCTCGACGAGAGCACGCTCACCCCGCACCTCGTCCGGCACGACGACACGGACTGGCACCTGCACGCGGTCGCCGACGACAACCCGCTCGCCGAACGCGTGCTGATCGAGACGGCGATGGCCCTGATCGACGTCGTCCGCGCCGACGAAGGCTCGCGCATCACTGTCTGCGACGACGACACGTGCGAGGCGCTGGCCCTCGACCTCTCCCGCAACCGCTCGAAGCGCTACTGCTCGGCCACCTGCGCGAACCGCAACGCCGTCGCCGCCTACCGTGCCCGCCGCGCTGACGCCTGACGCCTGACGCCTGACGCCTGTCGCGTCAGCATCCGCCCCGTCCGCCCGCTCCGGTCGTCGACCGCCCTGCACGCGCGCACCCCTCACCGCACATCTGCGCAGCAGGCGCTGGACGCGAACCTGTCATCACAGGTACACTCAACTTGTCATTACAGGTTGCGCAGCGCCGCAGCATCCTCGCAAGGAGCACCGATGCCCGAGTTCCACACCCCGCCGATCTCTCCGACGGCGATCGCCTTCGATGCCGAGAAGCTGACGCTCTCCCCGGAGGGGCCGACCCTCACCCGGCGGATGTCCGACCTCGAAGGCCTCTTCCTCGATCACGATGCCTGGTCGGCCGCCGCGCAGGGTGAGAACCCGGTCGTCTACACCGTCGTCAGCTCCCCCATTCCCGAGGTCGACCGCGAACTCCCGCAGTCGATCACCACGATCATGCCCGGCGACACGTCCGGCGAGCTGTGGATGACGAAGGGGCACCAGCATCCGAACCACCAGGGCGAGATCTACCTCGCGCTGAAGGGCCGCGGCGGTCTGCTCATGTTCGACGGCGAGCGCACCGAATGGCTCGACATGCTGCCCGGCACCATCGGCTACATCCCGCCGGGCTGGGCACACCGTTCGATCAACACCGGCGACGAGCCGTACGCCTTCCTCGCCGTGTACCCGGGCGGCGCCGGCCACGACTACGGCTGGGTTCTCGAGCACGGCATGGGATCGCGCGCCTACCGCGCGGATGCCGACACCGACGGCGTCGACCTGCGTCCCTACGCCGGCTAGGGCCTGTCATGCTCATCGCCCACGACCTCGGCACCACCGGCAACAAGGCGTCCCTCCACCACGACGACGGCCGTCTCGTCGCCTCGGTCACCGTGCCGTACCCCGCGCACTTCGCCGCGGGCGGGATCGCCGAACAGGACCCGGCCGACTGGTGGAACGCGGTCGTCACCGCGACGCGCGACCTGATCGCCCGCACCGAGACCGCTCCGTCCGATGTCGCCGGACTCGTCGTGAGCGGGCAGATGATGGGCGCCGTGCTGCTCGACGCAGACGGCGAGCCGGCACGCCCGGCGATCATCTGGGCCGACACCCGTTCGGGCGCTCAGCAGCGCGAGCTCGAGGCCGCCCTGGGCGCCGAGCACGCCTACGGGATCCTCGGGCATCGCCTCAACCCGACCTACTCGCTCGAGAAGGTCATGTGGGTGCGCGACAACGAGCCCGACACCTGGGCCCGGGTGCGCCGCGTCTGCGTGGCGAAGGACTTCATCGTGCTGCGCCTGACCGGACGCCTGGCGACCGACCGTTCCGACGCCTCCGGCACCAACGCCTACGACCAGGCCGCCGGCACCTGGTCGGACGAGGTGCTGCAGGCCGCACGCCTCGACCCGACGCTGTTCCCCGAGATCCTCGACTCGACCGCGATCGCGGGCACGCTGACTGATGCCGCCGCCGAGGCGCTCGGCCTTCCCTCGAGCGTGCGCGTGGTGATGGGCGGCGGCGACGGCCCGATGGCGGCCGTCGGCTCTGGCGTGGTCGCGCCCGAGGACGGCGCGTACGTCTGCCTCGGCACGTCGTCATGGATCTCGTTCGCCGCGGATCAGCCCCTGCACGACCCCGCGATGCGCACCTTCACGTTCGACAACGTCGTGCCGGGCTCTTTCGTGCCGACCGCGACGATGCAGGCCGGCGGCGCGTCGGTGCAGTGGATCGCCGAGGCCCTCTCCCCCGACCCTGCGCACCCCGAGACGGGTCGCCTCATCGCGGAAGCCTCGGGCGACGTCGACACCGACGACCTCTACTTCCTCCCCTACCTGCTCGGTGAGCGCTCCCCGCTCTGGGACCCCGACGCGCGCGGCGCCTTCGTCGGCATCGCGCGTCACCACACCAGAGCGCACCTCATGCGGTCGGTGCTCGAGGGCACCGCGTTCAATCTGCTCACCTGCATCCCGGCGTTCCGCGCCTCGGGCGCCGTGATCGACCGCATCGACGCGGTCGGCGGCGGCGCGCAGAGCGATGTCTACCTCTCCGTGCTCGCCGACGTCTGGGGAGTCCCGGTGCGCCGGCGCACGATCGTGGAAGAGGCGAACAGCCTCGGTGCCGCCGTCACGGGCGCCGTCGGCCTGGGTCTCACCGACTTCTCGGCGGCCCGCGCGCTCAGCGAGGTGACCGCCGAGTTCACCCCGGATGCCGGGCGTCACGCGGTGTACGCCGAGCGCCACGCCCGTTTCACCGACGCCTACACCGCGCTCGCACCCTGGTTCGCAGGGCGGCCGAGCTGATGGGCGTCATCCTCGTCACCAGCCGCTCGTTCTCCGACGGCGACCTCGACCTCGTCGGGCGCGCCGCGCAGGCCGGACACCGGATCCTGCGCGGCCCGGCCCATCATGACCTCGACGAACTCCGTCCGCTGCTGCACGGCGCGGATGCCTGGATCGCCGGCACCGGATCGATCACCGACGAGCACCTCGACGCGGCGCCCAAGCTCAAGATCATTGCCCGCTACGGCGTGGGCACCGAGGCCGTCGACCTCGACGCGGCCCGCCGTCGCGGCATCCCGGTCACGAACACTCCCGGCGCGAACGCGGATGCCGTCGCCGACCACGCCGTCGGCCTCATGCTCACCGCGCTCCGGTTCGTGCCCGACGGCGACCGGCGGGTGCGCGACGGCGACTGGGGGGTGCGCCGCGGGCGCGAACTCGGTGCCGCCCTCGTCGGCATCGTGGGCTTCGGCCGCATCGGCCAGGGCGTCGCGAAGCGTCTGAGCGGATTCGGCCCGCGCGTCGTCGCCGCCGATCCCTTCCTGTCGGCGGAGCTGATCCGCGCGAACGGTGCCGAGCCGGTCGACCTCGACGAGCTGTTCCGCGTCGCCGACGTCATCACGCTGCACGCCCCGGGCGGTCAGCTGCTCGTCGACGCCGGGCGGCTCGCCCACATGCGCCGCGGCACCGCCCTGGTGAACACCGCCCGCGGCGACCTCGTCGACGAGTCCGCGATCGCAGAGGCTCTGCGCGACGGCATCCTGTCGGCCTACGCCGCCGACACGCTCGACGGCGACACCGCGGCCCAGTCCAGCCCGCTGCTCGACCCGGCCCTCGCCGACCGGGTGATCGTCACCCCGCACCTCGGCGCCCAGACCACGCAGGCCGTCGACAACATGGGCTCGCTCTCGCTCGACGACGTGATCGCCGTGCTCAAGGGCACCGAGCCCGCCCACCCCGTGATCGCTCGCTAGGAGACCCCGATGACCTCGTCCCTCACCACCGATCCGGTCGCCGCCGCGACGACCCCGGCCGACTACATGGGCTTCGTCGGCGTCACGACCGCGTCGTCGTCGATCATGAAGGTGTTCCCGCTCTGGGCCGACATCCTGGGCCTCCCGACGCGCACCCTGATCGGCCATGACCTGCCGATGGATGCGACGCCTGTGCAGTACCGGGCCATGGTCGAGCAGATCCGCGACGACCCGCACCACCGCGGCGCCCTCGTGACCACGCACAAGATGAACGTGTACGCCGCGGCATCCGACCTGTTCGACGAGCTCGACCCGTTCGCGGTGTCGTGCGCGGAGATCTCGAGCATCTCCAAGCGCGGGCCGCTGCTGTCGGGCCGCGCGAAGGATCCGATCACGGTCGACCTGGCGCTGAACGACTTCCTCCCGGGCGACCACTTCGCCCGCACCGGTGCCGAGGTCGTCATCCTCGGCGCCGGCGGCTCGGGGACCGCGCTCAGCTGGGCGCTCGCGGAGCGCGCCGACGCTCCCGCCCGCATCACCGTGACCGCCCGCTCGCAGGAGAAGCTCGATCACCTGCGCGAGGTGCACCGCCAGCACGGCACCCGGGAGGGGCTGATCGAGTACGTCGTCACCGCGACTCCGGAGGACGCCGACGCCGTGGTGGCCGCTGCCCCCGCCGGCTCGGTGATCGCCAACGCCACGGGGCTCGGCAAGGACCGCCCCGGCTCTCCGCTGACCGACGCGGTCGTGTTCCCCGAAGACGCCTACGCGTGGGAGTTCAACTACCGCGGATCGCTCGAGTTCCTGCACCAGGCCCGGGCGCAGGCGGCCGAGCAGCCCCTGAACGTCATCGACGGCTGGCGCTACTTCATCCACGGCTGGTCGCAGGTGGTGGCCGACGTGTTCGAGCTCGACCTCACTCCCGAGATCGTCGAGCGGCTCGCCGACGCGGCGGAGTCGGTGCGCTGATGCCCGGCGTCCGCACGGTGCTCGGCGACGTCGACCCGGCGGCACTCGGACGCGTGAACTATCACGAGCACCTGTTCCAGGTGTCGCCCTTGCTGCCCGGTGACGAGCTCGACGACGAGCGCGCGTCGGGCACCGAGGCGGGCCTCCTGAAGGCGAGCGGCTTCGAGGCCATGGCCGATGCGACGCCCTTCGGTCTCGCTCGCGATCCTGCCGCCCTGGCGCGGATCAGCACCACGACCGGCCTGCACATCGTCGCGACCACGGGACGGCACCGCGAGGCGCACTACGGCGCCGACCACCCGATGCAGGTCTGGACCGCGGACCGCCTCGCGTCGCTGTTCGTCTCCGACATCACCCGCGGCATGCCGGCAGACGACGCCGCCGTTTTCGAGACACCCGAGGTGCCGGCGGCCGTCGCTCCGGGCGGGGGCACCGTGCGCGCCGGGATGCTGAAGGGCGGCGTCGACTACTGGCGGATCAGCCGCTTCGAGCAGACGACCCTCCTCGCCGTCGCCGCGGCGCACCGCGCGACCGGTGCGCCCGTGATGGTGCATCTGGAGTTCTGCACCGCCGCGCACGAGGTGCTCGACATGCTGGCGGGTGAGGGCGTGGCATCCGACCGCGTGGTGCTGGCGCACGCCGACCGCGATCCGGATGCCGGGCTCCACGTCTCCCTCGCCGAGCGCGGCGCCTACCTCGGCTACGACGGCTTCGCGCGCCCGCGCACCCGCTCCGACGCCGAACTGCTCGCGCTGACCGCGGCGGTCGTCGAACGCGGAGCCGGTGACCGGGTCGTGCTGGGTGGCGACGTCGCGCGGCGCAGCCGATACATCGCGTACGGAGGGATGCCGGGACTCGCGTACCTCGGTGAGCGCTACCTCCCGCGTCTCCGCGCCCTCGTCGGCGACGACGCCGTCGACCGGATGCTGGTCGCCAACCCCGCGCGCCTGCTCACGCTTTCGGCCGCGGCCTGAGCGGCGGCCTGAGCCGCGGCATCCGCCCCGCGCCCGCACCGTCGGGAGGAGTTCTCTCCCAGGGGAGGAGACTGGAGCCCTCAGCATCCGCTCGACGACGAGATCTCCGCCCGAACCGCATCCACCCGAGGAGCCCCCATGACCGAACCGACGATCCTGCACGCCACGTTCACCGCCCAGCCGGGGCAGGGTGACCGCGTGGCGGCGCTGCTCCACGACTTCGCCGAGGTGGTGCGCGCCGAGGAGGGCACCGTCGTCTTCGACGCCAGCCGCCTCGCCGACGACCCCGACCGGTTCTTCGTGTACGAGGTCTACCGCGACGACGAGGCATTCCGGGCGCATCTCGCCGCTCCCGCGGGTGTGCCGTTCAACGCCGAGTTGCAGACGCTGATCGTCGAACCTTCGTCGCAGCTCACCTTCCTCCAGCGCGTCTGACGCCTGGTCGCGCCCGGGACCCGCCGGCATCCGCACCGCATCGCGCCCGGCATCCGCACCGCGTCGGGAGGAGTTCTCGCCGTCGGGCGGAGCTCGGCGCGGATTCCTCCGCCCGAGCGTGAGATCTCCGCCCGAGCCGTCCGCCGCGCGCTCGACGTCGGCAGGTCCCGCCTGACACGAAGAAGCCCCCCACCCGAAGGTGAGGGGCTTCCGTCGATCTCTGCAGGTCACTCGTAGAGGACTGCGGCGATCTTCGGGTCTTCGAGGTTGGTCTTGTCGTACCAGTACGAACCGGTGTCGTAGAACTCCTCCACCGCGTCGCCGTTGGCCGCGTCGTAGGCCGCCTGGACGACCTGCTCGCCGATGCCGATCGGGTCCTGCGTGATGGCGCCGGCCATGGTGCCGTCCTTGATCGCGTTGATCTGCGCAGCGCCGGAGTCGAAGCCGACGATCGTGATCTTGCCCTTCTCGAGGCCGAGCTCGTTCACCGCGTTGACCACGCCGATGGCGGAGCCCTCGTTGGTGCCGTAGATGCCCTTGAGGTCGGGGTGAGCCGCGATCAGCGTCTTGGCGATGTCGGCCGACTTCAGGTGGTCTCCGTCGCCGTACTGGATGTCGACGATCTCGATGTCAGGGTAGTCCGCTTCCATCTTCTCGACGAAGCCGTCACGACGCTCGACACCGGTCGAGTTGATCTGCGAGTGGCCCACGATCGCGACCTGGCCCTCACCGCCGATCAGATCGGCCATGTGCTCTGCGGCCAGGGCTCCGGCGACCTTGCTGTCGGTCGCCGAGAGGCTGAGTCCGACGTCGCCGTTGCACGGAGCGTCGAAGTAGACCACCGGGATGTCCTTCGACTTCGCCTGCTCGAGCGGGGCGACGCACGCCTCGGGGTCGAGGGCGGCGTAGGCGATGGCGTTCGGGTTCTTGTCGATCGCCGCGGTCAGCATCTCGAGCTGCTGCGCGATCTCGGTCTCGGCCGCGGGGCCTTCGAAGGTGATCTTGACGCCGAGCTCTTCCGCCTTCTGCTCTGCGCCCTTCTTCACGGCCTGCCAGAACTGGTGCTGGAAGCCCTTCGAGACCAGCGCGATGTACATCTCGCCATCGCCGCTGCCGCTGTCGCCGCCGCTGCCCTCTTCGATCACGTCACCGCCGCCGGCACAGCCGGCGAATACCAACGCGGATGCTGCCACGAGTGCCGCGAATGCGGTCTTCTTGCCGAATTTCATGGAAACTCCATTGTTCTCTGTGATTGCCGGCCAGGGCCGACGGTGGACGTCATGGTGCGTATTCAGTTGAGTTGGGAGATGCGCGCCGGGACGCGCGGAGATCAGGTCCGCTGGCGGTTGCGCAGCGAGTCGAGGAAGACGGCCAGCAGCACGACCACACCGACGACGATGTTCTGCCATTCGGATTGGATCGACAGGATGCGCAGGCCGTTGACGAGCACGCTCATGATCAGCGCGCCGATGACGGTGCCGAGGATGGATCCGCGGCCGCCGAGCAGCGACGTGCCGCCGATGATGACCGCGGCGATGGCCTGCAGCTCGTACCCCGTGCCGATCTGCGGCTGGGCCGAGTCGAGGCGGGCGGCGATGACGATGCCGGCGATGCCGGTGAAGGCTCCGGCGAACATGTAGATGAGGATCGTCCAGCGGCGCGTGTTGACGCCGGAGAGCCGGGTGGCCTCCTCGTTCGAGCCGATCGCGAAGGTGTAGCGGCCGAGGAGCGTCTTCGACAGCACCAGCCAGGCGATGATCGCGACGACAGCGGTGATCAGCACGGCGTTCGGGATGCCGGGGATGATCACGCCGAGCGCGATCTTCTTGAAGTCGGGTGCCGAGGTCGAGAAGTAGATCGGCGAGACGTTCGAGATGACGAGGGCCAGGCCACCGGCGATCATCATCATCGCCAGCGTGGCGATGAAGGGAGGAAGCCGCAGGAAGGTGATGTTGATGCCGTTCACCAGCCCCATCAGCACTCCGGTGAGCACGCCGCCGATGACGCCGACCCAGACCGGGAGCCCCATGTTCGTCACGAACACGCCGGTCATCACGGCGCACAGCGCCATGCCGGTGCCGATCGACAGGTCGATGCCGCCGGTGATGATGACGAACGTGGTTCCGAGGGCGAGGATGCCGATGACCGCGGTCGAGAGCAGCACCGTGGCGATGTTGCTGAAGGTGAAGAAGTTCGGGCTGGCGATCGCGAAGAAGATCACCAGCACGATGAGGGTGCCGAACGCCAGGGACTGCTGGAGCTGACGCTTCAGGAAGCCTCCGACATCGCGCTTGTCGGTGTTCTCGTCGACGGCCGTCTGGATGATCGTCGTCGTCGACGATCCGGACTGCTGTGGGGTGCTCATTCGTCTTCCTCCCCGTGGGCTGCGAGTTGCATGATCTTCTCCTGGCTGGCTTCCTCGTTGCGGAGCGTGCCGGTGATGCGTCCGTTCGCGAAGACCGCGATGCGGTTCGCGACGCGGAGGATCTCCGGGAGCTCCGATGAGATGACGATGATGGACTTGCCCGCCTCGGCGAGCTGCTGCATGAGGCGGTAGATCTCTTCCTTCGCTCCGACGTCGATGCCTCGGGTCGGTTCGTCGAAGATGAGGATGTCGCAGTCGCGCATCAGCCACCGGGCGATGACGACCTTCTGCTGGTTCCCTCCGGAGAGCAGCTTGACGACCTGGTTCACCGAGGGCGTCTTGACCCGCAGCTGCTGGACGTACTCCTTGGTGCGGTTCTTCGCCTTGCTGTCGCCCATCCAGCCGATGCCGTTGGCGTACGAGCCGAGCGAGGCGAGCACCGTGTTGAACGTGACGTCCTGCTCGAGCATCAGTCCGAGGAGCTTCCGATCCTCGGAGAGGTAGCCGACGCCGTGCTTCACGGCATCCGCGGGCTGTCCGATGCGCACCGGACGTCCGCTGATCGAGATCGTGCCGCCGTCGCGGTGGTCGGCACCGATCACGGCGCGCGCGGTCTCGGTGCGCCCCGCACCCATGAGGCCGGCGAAGCCGAGGATCTCACCGCGGTGCAGCTGGAACGACACGTCCTTGAGCAGGTTCCGCGTCGACAGCCCCTGCACGTCGAGCACGACGGGATCGTTGATGTGGTCGCGCGCCTCGGGGCGGGTGCCCTCGTCGATCACACGCCCGACCATCATCTCGATGATCTTGGGGATGGTGACGTCGGCACGGTCGAGTGATCCGATGTATGTGCCGTCGCGGAGAACGGTGACCCGGTCCGCCAGACGGCGGAGCTCGTCCATGCGGTGGGAGATGTAGACGATGCCGGTGCCGCTCGCCTTGAGCTGCTCGATCAGCACGAACAGCGTCTCGACCTCGGTGTCGGTGAGGGCAGACGTCGGCTCGTCCATGATGAGCACCTTGGCGTTGAACGACAGCGCCTTCGCGATCTCGACCATCTGCTGCTCGGCGACCGTGAGCTCGCCGACGAGCTGGCGCGGTTCGAGGCGGATGTCGAGTCGTTTCAGCAATTCCGTCGTCTGCGCGTTCAGCTTGCGCTCGGAGAGGAAGGGGCCGGAAGTCGGCTCACGGCCTACGAAGATGTTCTGTGCGACGGTGAGGTCGGGCATCAGGTTGAGCTCTTGATGGATGATCGTGATGCCGAGCTCCTGGGCCTGCAGGGGGCTCGTGAGCTCCACCTCCTGGCCCTCGAACGTGATGGTGCCCTCGTCCTTGGTGTAGATCCCGGAGAGGATCTTCATCAGCGTCGACTTGCCGGCGCCGTTCTCGCCCACGAGCACCAGCACCTCGCCGGAACGCACCTCCATGTGCACGTCTTTCAGCGCCTGCACACCGGGGAATCCCTTGCTGATCCCCTCCACTCTGAGAATGGGCTCAGTCATGTGCTCACCTGCTTCCTTGAAGGTCGTGTTGCGGTTCCGATGATGCGTGCCGCAGTAAACATCGGATCAATTCTGCGGCCTGCGTCTCATCCGCGCAAGTTGTATCTAAATGTAACTAACCAATGCCGCGAGCGGAAGACCTGTAATGACATCTTGATCTTTCCCCCCGCTCGCCGCTGACTTCCCGTGTCAGTGGAGCCGGATGGAATCGACCGCCACGAGCTTGTCGCGGATATACGCGTTCGCGTGCGCGCCCAGCTCGTCGTTGTCGGTCCAGAGGTTGCGCCAGATGCCCAGCATGCGGCTGAGATCCGGGGCGACGACCGCCGACGAGAACGACTCGAACACGATCGGACCGTCGTAGCCGATGCGGCCGAGGGCCTTGAAGAACGTGTCGAAGTCGACCGTGCCGGTGCCGAGGTAGCCGCGGTGGCTCTCGCCGATGTGCACGTAGCGGAGGGCGGGAGCGGCGTCGAGGACGGGCGCGAACATATCCGACTCCTCGATGTTCATGTGGTACGTGTCGAGGTGCACGCCGAGATTCGGCCGATCGACCTCGGCGAGATACCCGAGGGCCTGCCGCGCGGTGTTCAGCACATTGGTCTCATAGCGGTTGACGACCTCGAGCGAGACCGACACCCCGCGCTCGGCGGCATGGTCTGCCACACGGCCGATCACGGCACGACTGCTGGCGAGACCGTCGGGCGTCGCCGGCTCCATGTACTTCTTCATGGCGCTGTAGATCACGCCGCAGAAGTGCCGGCCGCCGAGCTCTGCGAGCACGTCGACCGCGCGGATCAGCAGCGCCTCACCGGCAGCGGCGATCGCAGGATCCGCGCTCGTCACGTCGGTCGCGTCGGACAGCCCGAGCGAGGCGCTGACGGCGAGACCGTGCTCTTCGAGCGCGTCCTTGGCCGCCGCGACATCGAAGGAGAAGGGATCCATCAGCGGGAACTCGATCAGGTCGAAGCCCGCCTGCTTCGTCTTCTCCACCGCGAGACGGATGCCGTCGGCATCGAAGTTCCCGGTCCAGACGAGCCCGTGGCAGCCGATGTTCATGAGGCCTCTCGCAGGCGGGTGTGCGGCACCGTCGCCTCGTCGACTTGGCACGTGCCAAGTCGACGTTCGAGTCACGCTACGTGGGCAGGCTGAGGGATGTCAAGACTTTTCTTGGCACGTTGCAATTCTCCCGATAGCCTGGGGTCTCCGATCCAGAACGAGGAGCAGTCATGCCTGCGAGCGTCAAGGACGTCGCCGCCCTGGCCGGGGTCTCCTCCTCGACCGTGTCGAACTACCTCAACCATCCGCATGTGCTCGGCGCTGCGAGCCGGGAGCGTGTGGAGGCCGCCATCGAGCAGCTCGGCTTCGTGCCCAACGAGTCGGCCCGGCAGCTGCGCGCAGGCTCCAGCAAGGCCCTCGCGCTGATCCTCCTCGACGCCTGGCTGCCCTACTTCAACGAGCTCTCCCGCGGAGTGGAGGACGTCACGCGCGAAGGCGGCTGGTCGCTCTTCTTCAGCAACAGCAACCGCGACGGCGCGCAGGAGCGGCGCAACATCGACATGTTCGAGGCCCACCGGGTGCAGGGCATCGTGATCTACCCGCTCGGCGACGTGGTCCCTCGCCTCGAACGCCTGGCCGAACGCGGCATCCGCTCGGTCGTCGTCGGCCCGATCCGCGAATCGGCCACCGTCGCGTCGGTGCTCTTCGACGACCGCGGCGGCGGCAGACTCGCCGGCGAGCACCTGGTGTCGCTCGGGCGCCGGCGCATCGTGTTCCTCGGGAGCCCGGCCGTGAGCCAGTCGAACGATCGCCTGGCCGGCCTGCAGGATGCCGTCGCGAACGGCCCCGCGACGATCACCGTGATGGATGTGCCGCACCTCGCGACCGAAGACGGTCTGCGCGCGGCCGAGCAGATCATCGCACTGCCCGCGGAGGAACGCCCGGATGCCGTGTTCGCCGCGAACGACATGGTGGCGCTCGGGGTGCTCACGCAGCTGCTGCGCCACGGCATCCGCGTCCCCGAGGAGATCGCCCTCGTCGGCTTCGACGACGTGGACCAGGCGCACCAGAGCGTCGTGCCGCTGACGAGCGTGCGCCAGCCGGGGTACGAGATCGGCCGCGCCGCCGGTGCCGCGCTGCTGCAGCAGCTCGCCGATCCGACCGCCGCACCGCCCGAGACGACGCCGTTCCCCGCCGAGCTCGTCGTGCGCGAGTCGACGATCGGGCGCTGAGGCGCCTCAGGCCGGGATGAGGCCGTCCGCGGCGAGGTTCTCCCAGAGCTCCTCCGGGATCGGCAGGGCCGCGTACTCGGCGTTCTGTCGCAGCTGCTCCGGCCTGCTCCCACCCACGACGACCGAGCGCACGCCCGACGCCTGCAGCGGGAACTGGACCGCGGCGGCGGGCAGCGGCACCCCGTGGTCCGCACAGATCGCGGCGATGCGCACCAGCTTCTCCCACAGCTCGTCCGGCAGCTCTCCGTACTCGTAGCGGCCGTCACGGCGGGGCTCGTTCGTCGCGAGCAGTCCCGAGTTGAAGACGGATGCCGCGACGATCCCCGTCCCGGTCTCGACGCACGCCGGCAGCACATCGACGGCGGCGGGCTGTTCGAGCAGCGTGTAGCGTCCGGCCACCATGATCAGGTCGAGGTCGGCGCTGCGGACGGCGGCGGCCAGAGCATCCGACACCATCGAGCCGATGCCGATCGCCGTGACCTCGCCGTCGGCGCGCAGCTGCTCGAGGGCGGGGAAGCCCTCGGCGAGCGCGAGGTCGAGGTCGTGCCGCTCCGGGTCGTGCAGATACAGCAGATCGATCCGCTCGATGCCGAGGCGTTCGCGCGATTCGTCGAGGCTCGCGCGGGTGCCCTCTGCCGAGAAGTCCCACACCCGCTGCAGGTCGTCGGGCACGTGGAAGGCGTTCGCCGTGTCGAGGCCGCCGGCGAACGCAGGATTCGGGCGCAGCAGCCGGCCGGCCTTCGTCGACAGCACGTACTCGTCTCGCGGCTTGGTCTGCAGGAACGCTCCGAGCCGGCGCTCCGACAGACCGAGCCCGTAGTGCGGAGCCGTGTCGTAGTAGCGGATGCCGGTCTCCCACGCCGCGTCGAGCACGGCCCAGGCCTCGTCATCGGAGAGCGCGCGGAACAGGTTGCCGACGTTCGCCGCCCCGTAGCCCAGAGCCGGTACGGCCAGGCGGTCAGGCGACGACATGTGCGCCGGTCCACGTGTAGGTCGCGATGCTGTCGGCCTTCATCTCCATGCCGGCGCCTGGCTCCGTCGGCGGCATGTACGAGCCGCCCTGGATGTCGGTCGGCACGACGAAGTGCTCGTGCAGGTGGTCGACGAACTCGATCATCCGACCCTCGCGCGTGCCGGTGACGGCGACGAAGTCGAACATCGAGAGGTGCTGCACGGCCTCGCACAGGCCGACACCGCCGGCGTGCGGGCAGACGGGCACGCCGAACTTCGCGGCCAGCAGCAGGTTGGCGATGTTCTCGTTCACGCCCGCGACGCGCACGGCGTCGATCTGCATCACCGAGATCGCCTCGGCCTGCAACAGCTGCTTGAAGATGACGCGGTTCTGCGCGTGCTCTCCGGTCGCGACGCGGATGGGCGCCACGCCCCGGGCGATCTCGGCGTGACCGAGCACGTCGTCGGGGCTGGTCGGCTCCTCGATCCAGGCGGGGTGGAACTCGGCCAGCGCGTTCACCCACTCGATGGCCTCCGACACCTCCCAGCGCTGATTGGCGTCGATCGCGATCGGGAAGTCGGGTCCGCACACCTCGCGCGCCTTGCGGAAGCGGCGGACGTCGTCTTCGAGGTCGGCGCCGACCTTGAGCTTGATCTGCGTGAAGCCGTCGGCCATGGCCTCGCGGGCGAGGCGCTCGAGCTTCTCGTCGGAGTAGCCGAGCCAGCCGGGGCTCGTGGTGTACCCGGGGTACCCGGTGGCGAGCAGCTGCTGCTCGCGCTCGGCACGACCGGGCACGGCGGCACGCAGGATCTCGAGGGCATCCTCCGGGGTGAGGGCGTTGGTGAGGTACCGGAAGTCGACGAGGTCGACGAGCTCCTCCGGCGTCATCCGCGCCAGCAGCTGCCAGAGCGGCAGCCCCGCGCGCTTCGCCTTGATGTCCCACAGCGCGTTGATGACGGCGCCGATGGCCATGTGCATCACGCCCTTCTCGGGGCCGAGCCAGCGCAGCTGCGAGTCGCCGATGATGTCGCGGAACGTTCCGCCCATGTCGTCGAGCAGCGGTTCGAGCTCACGTCCGACGAGGTGGCCGGCGAGCGCGTCGATCCCGGCGACCTGCACGTCGTTGCCCCGGCCGATCGTGAACACGAAGGCGTGGCCCTCGATGTCGTCGTCGGCATCCGTCCGCACGACGACGTACGCCGCGGAGTAGTCGGGGTCGGGGTTCATCGCGTCCGAACCGTCGAGGCTGAGCGACGTCGGGAAGCGGATGTCGGTGGTGTCGAGGGCGACGATGCGGCTCACGGGGATTCCTCTCCATGCGCGAGGTGTCTTCTTCGCGCGGATCTCTTGGAGTGTAAACATCGGATGTCTATACTGTCAACGAGACAGGCCGCGCCGAAGCGGCCATCCGACTGATCAGGAGAATCATGAAGTTCGCGCGGCTGGGCACCCCAGGAACCGAGATCCCCGTCCTCGTGGAGGGCGACCGCTATCTCGACCTCCGCTCCGTGACATCCGATGTGAACGGGGATTTCCTCGCCGACGACTTCGCCGCTCGCGTGTCCGCAGCGCGCGACGCCGGTGAGCTTCCGGAGCTGACGGATGCCGCCGCTCTCCGCATCGGCGCCCCGATCGCCCGTCCGAGCGCCGTGATCTGCGTCGGCATGAACTACGCCGCGCACGCGGCGGAATCGGGGTCGCAGCCGCCGACCATCCCGATCATCTTCCTGAAGACCCCGAACACGGTGGTCGGCCCGAATGACGCGGTCACCATCCCCCGCGGCAGCGAGAAGACCGACTGGGAGGTCGAGCTCGGCATCGTGATCGGCGCCCGCGCCTCGTACCTCGACTCCCCCGAGGAGTCGATGGCGCACGTGGCAGGCTTCGTGGTCGCCAACGACGTCTCCGAGCGCGCGTTCCAGATCGAGGTGTCGGGCGGGCAGTGGTCGAAGGGCAAGATCGCTCCCGGTTTCAACCCCACCGGCCCGTGGCTGGTCACGCCCGACGAGGTCGACCATCGCTCCCTCGGCCTGCGCAGCTTCGTGAACGGCGAGCCGCGACAGGACTCGAACACGAGCGACATGATCTTCTCGGTCGAGCACATCGTGCACCACCTGTCCCAGTACGTGGCCCTCGAGCCCGGTGACCTCATCCTCACCGGCACCCCGCAGGGCGTCGCGCTCTCGGGCAACTTCCCCTATCTCGCGGCGGGCGACGTCGTCGAGGTCGAGATCGACGGCCTCGGCCGACAGCGTCAGGAGTTCGTGGCATGGGAGGCGAAGAAGTGACCGGGGCACTCGGCGGGCTCGTCGCGATCGTCACCGGAGGAGCATCCGGGATCGGCGCGGCGATCGCGCAGCGCCTGCATGCGGACGGCGCGCAGATCGCCGTGCTCGACCGCGACACCTCCGGAGCGGATGCGTCCTTCGCGGCGTTCACGGCCGACGTGTCGGACCGTGCCAGCGTCGACGCCGCCGTCGCCGCTGTGGCCGAGCAGTTCGGCCGCATCGACATCGTCGTCAACAACGCCGGCATCGGTGCGACCGGCGACGTCTCCGCGAACGACGACGACGAGTGGGCGCGCGTGCTCTCCATCAACGTCACCGGCATCGCCCGCGTGACATCGGCGGCACTGCCCTGGTTGCGGAAGTCGCCGTCGGCTTCGATCTGCAACACGGCATCCATCGCCTCGACGACCGGCCTGCAGCAGCGCGCCCTCTACACCGCGTCGAAGGGCGCCGTGTCGGCCCTCACCCGCGCCATGGCCGCCGACCACCTGCGCGAGGGCATCCGCGTGAACGCCGTCAACCCCGGCACGGCCGACACCCCGTGGGTCGGACGGCTGCTCGACGCGGCATCCGACCCCGCAGCGGAGCGCGCCGCCCTCGAGGCCCGCCAGCCGCACGGGCGCTTGGTCAGTCCCGACGAGGTCGCCGCCGCCGTCGCCTACCTGGTCAGCCCCGCCGCGGGTTCGACGACGGGCACCTCCATCGAGGTCGACGGCGGGATGGCGCAGCTCCGCGTGCGAGCGGAGTAGCCCGCGGCAGCATCCGGTCAGGCGTTCCGGTCGCAGTTTCTGCCGGGTCCGACGGCTCCGGTCGCAGTGTCTGTCGTCTCGCGGCATGCGGGGCGACACGAACTGCGACCGGAGCCCGGATGTTGCCGAGCCTGTGGAAAGCCGCAGCGGCACCGGCGGCGAACCTGCCATCGTGGCGCGATGACGCGACCTCGCCCCCTACCCGCTCACCTCGGTGCGCGCTTCACGGTGAAACAGGCTCTGGATGCCGGCCTCGACGCGGGTCGTATGCGGCGAGCAGACCTCGCGTCGCCCTTCCGCGGAGTACGAGTCAGGATGCGCCCAGACGCCGACCGTTCCGATCTCGACCCGTTCGAGCGGCAGCGCGTCGAGCGGAAGATCCGGGCCTATGAGTACGCACCTCGTCTGCGCCCTGACCAGTTCCTGAGTCATGAGAGCGCCGTCGCTCTGTGGGGAGGGCCGCTGCCGCTGGCGTTGATCGACGGGAAGCCGGCCGACGGGCGCACCCTCGCCGTGCACGTCACGACTCTCGGCACCGGACCGATGGTGCGTGCTGTCGGCGTGCACGCGCACCGGGATCGGAGTACTACGGCGCGACTGGCGCGCCCGCCCGGACTGACTTTGGCCGCTCCGGAGACGACATTCGTCAGCCTCGGACACTGGAGCGTGATCGACCTCGTCGCGCTCGGCGATTACTTCTGTCGCGCCTGGCGCACCGGCTACGGTCGCTCGGACGCCGGCAAGCGACCGTATTCGACGATCGAACGATTGCGGGAGGCCGTCGGATCAACCCGGCGTCTCGGAGCATCTCGCCTGCGCGAGGCGCTTGAGCTCGTCCGAGAGGACTCCTGGTCGGCGCGCGAATCGCAATTGCGGTGCCGAATCGTGTGGGCGGGCCTCCCCGAACCCGAACTCAATCCGGACATCTACACCGACGACGGGCGGTTCCTCGCCTGCACCGATCTCGCGTATCCCGAATGGAAGGTGGCCATCGAGTACCAGAGCACGTTGCACGCAGGCCGCTATGCGCAGGATGTCGAGCGCATCGCCGCTCTGCGCGCCGCCGGTTGGACGGTCATCGAGGTGACCAGCGCGCTGTTCGCCCGGCCGGACGAGTTGATCCGCCGGATCCGCGATGCTCTCGCCGCCTCGCGGTCGGCGCGTTGACCGTTCTGCGTCGTTCCGGTCGCACTTTCTGTCGCCATTTCGTCGCGGAGGCGGCAGTAACTGCGACCGGAACGGATGCCGACGGCAGCAACTGCGACCGGAACCGATCCTCGAGCCGCCCCGCCGCTATTCGCCGCGGAGCCAGCCCCGGATGCCGCGGCGCGGGGTGTCGGCGGCATCCTCGCGTGCGCCGCCCGTGCCGTAGAAGCGCTCGGCGTTCGCCCAGAGGATCGCATCGACGTCGTGTCCGCGGGCCTCGGCCCAGGCGACGATGACGTCGAGCCAGCGAGTGCGTGCGGTCGGCTGGTACGTGGCCGAGCCGTCCGCGGGAGCGTGCGGATCACCCTCCTCCGCGGGACCGATCACCGAGACCGGCCAGTCGCTCCCCCACATCAGCCGCTCCACACCGAACGCGTCGGCAGCGACGTCGAGGAACGGCTCGAGCTGCTCCCGGCTCCAGTTTCCCGCGGCCTCCGCGGGCAGCCCGGACAGCTTGCAGAAGACCTGCGGATGCCGCGCCAGCTCGTCGAGGTCCCGCACCCATTCGACCGACGGCGTGCGCGGCGCATCCGCCGTGCCGACCTCGGGCTTGCCGAGGTGGTCGAGCACCATGCGCAGGTCGGGAATGGCTCCGGCGAGGCGGGCGATGTCCGGCAGCTGGGGCGCGCGGACGCAGGCGTCGAAGGTCCATCCACGAGCGGCGACCTCGCGCGCTCCCGTCACGAAGGCCGTCGACACGGCGAGCCCGTCCTCCTCGTTCTGCAGGTTGTGCCGCACCCCGACGACGAGCGGATGGGCGGCGAGCTCATCGAGGTGCGTGGTCGTGTCGACTCCACGGTCGAGGCGCACACCCGCCACGATCGCGCGCACGCCGACCCTCTCGGCCAGACCCTCGACCCAGCGCACCTCGTCGAGGAAGCGATCCTCCACGGTCTCTGCCTGCACGAAGACGGCCTTCTCCTCCGTGACACCGACGAGCCGGTCGCGCTCCACCTCGGTCTCGGCGAACCGGGCGTCATACGGCCCCTCGAGCCAGGTGTAGTCGAGAAGATCCGGATCCCACAGGTGCAGATGTGAATCGATGACGCGCATGCGTCCATCCTGCCTCAGACATCCGATCAATCGCTAGGATGACGCCATGGCTGTCACGGACGAGGCGATCGAGAAGATCAAGGCGATGATCGTGTCGGGCGAGCTGTCGCCCGGCGATCGGCTCCCTCCCGAGAAGGAGCTGTCCGACCGGCTCGGCCTCTCCCGCAACTCGATGCGCGAGGCCGTCAAGGCGCTCGAGGTCATCCGCGTGCTCGATGTGCGGCGCGGCGACGGCACCTACGTCACGAGTCTGGAGCCGCATCTCCTGCTCGAGGCGATCTCCTTCGTCGTCGACATGCACGACGACGACTCGATGCTCGAGATCTTCGCGGTGCGACGGATGCTGGAATCGCAGGCGACCGGCCTCGCCGCGACCCTCGGGACCGACGAGGCGATCACCGAGCTGGTCGCCGAGGTCGACGGGATCGACGCCTCGGTCACGATCGAGGAGCTCGTGGAGCACGACATCCGCTTCCATCGCGACATCGTCCGGATGGCGGGGAACGCGTACCTGGCGAGCCTGATCGAGCACCTCAGCAGTCAGACCGTGCGGGCGCGCGTCTGGCGTGGGCTCACCGAGGGCGGAGCCGTGGAGCGCACCCTGTCGGAGCACCGGGCGATCGCCGAGGCCATCGCCCGGCACGACTCGGCCCTGGCGACCTCGCTGACCACGGCCCACATCGCCGGCGTCGAGCACTGGCTGCGTCAAGCGGCATCCGCCTGAGCGGGTCCCGTCAGAGCCGTCAGGCCCCGAGGCGCCCCATGGCCGCGTCGAACTCGGCGGCGGAACTGTCGCTCACGTCGTGCGTCAGCATCCGCTCGATCACGTCGGGAGCGGCGGTGAAGTAGGGCACGCCCAGCATCCGCAGCCCGATGATGTCCTCCGGCGAGCGCAGGGATGCCGCGAGCACGTTGGTGCCGCTGCCGGCGCAGACGTCCTGCATCCGTGCGATCACGTCTTCCGCACCCGGGCCGGAGAAGCCCGTCACGGCGGCGGCATCCCGCATCCGTCCGAGGTACGGCGCGATGTACTGCACGCCGATACTGGCGCTCGCGAGCGCCTGCGCCACCGAGTAGACGGCCGTGACGAGCACCGTGGCGCCATCGCGCACGAGAGCGGATGCCGCCGCGAAGCCCTCGGGCGTCGCCGGCACCTTGACGGCCACCCGGTCGCCCAGCGCGCGGATGCCCTCGGCGTTGCGCAGGAAGGACGCGGCGTCGCCGCCCCAGGTCTGGAAGAAGATCTCCTGCGCACCCTCGTCGACCCAGCGCGTGTAGAGGTCGGGGATCTCGGCGGCGGTCCGGCCGCCGCGCTCGAGGATGGTCGGATTCGTCGTCACGCCGTGCACGATTCCCCCGACGAGAAGTCGTGAGACGCGGTCGACATCGGCGCTGTCGACGTACAGGCGGGGTGCGATCGCAGTCATCGGATCTCCAGGTGGGAACCTGTCGTTACAGGTTCGGGTTCGGCTAATGTAATGACAGCCGCAGACGTCTGTCAAAGAGGACCAGGAGCCCCATGACCACCGCACAGCCCGGAGATCGCTCCGGCGTCGTCATCGTCGGCAGTGTCACCGCCGATGTGACCACCTTCTCACGGCGCCTGCCCGCTCGGGGCGAGACGATCCTCGGCGACGAGTTCACGCTGATGCTCGGAGGCAAGGGCGCCAACCAGGCGGTCGCGTCCGGTCGCTCGGGCGCGCCCACGAGTTTCGTCGGCTGCGTCGGCGACGACCTGTTCCACGACCTCGTCGTCGACGGTCTCAGCGAGGCCGGTGTCGACCTCACGCATCTGCGCACGGTCCCCGGCCCCACCGGCATCGCGCACATCCGCGTCGATGCCTCCGCGCAGAACGACATCGTGATGGTGCCGCTCGCGAACGCCGCGCTGAGCACCGAGCAGATCGACGCCGCCCTGGGTGCGCTCGCGCCGACGGCATCCGTCCTGCTCACGCAGCTCGAGACGCCGTCCGCCCTCACCGCGTACATCACCGCCCGGGGGCGCGAGCACGACATGACCGTGATCCTCGACCCGGCTCCCGCGGCCGAGCTCCCGCCGGAGATCTGGCAGAGCGTCGACATCGTCACGCCGAACGAGACCGAGGCCACGCTGATCAGCGGCATCGAGGTGACGGATGCCGCGTCTGCGGAGCTCGCCGGTCTCTGGTTCCTCCGGCAGGGCGTCGGCGCCGCGGTCATCACGCTCGCGGGGCAGGGGTCCTGTGTCGTGACCGGTGAGGGTGCGACGATCGTCCCGCCCTTCCCCGTCGAGGCGGTCGACACCACGGCCGCCGGCGACGCCTACGCCGGATACCTCGGCGCCGCCCTCGCGAGCGGCAGCACGCTGACCGAGGCCGTGCGCCTCGCGACGGCGGCCGGAGCCCTGACCGTGACCAAGCAGGGCGCGTCGCCGAGCCTGCCGCACCGTGCCGATGTCGATGCCTTCCTGGCTCAACGGGAAGCCGAACGGGAATCGGCGCCCGCCGCCAACTGAGGAGAAACATGCGCAAGTCAGCGACCACGATCAACCCCGCTCTCTCCCGTGTGATCAGTGAGACCGGGCACACCGACCTGCTCGTCGTCACCGACGCGGGGCTGCCGATCCCGACCGGCTCCGAGCGCATCGACCTCGCGTATCGCCCCGGGGCGCCGGCGTTCCTCGACGTGCTCGACACCGTGCTCGCCGAGCTCGTGGTCGAGGGCGCGACGGTCTCGGCCGAGGTCGCCGAGAAGAGTCCCGAGGTGCTCGACGCCCTGCGCGAGCGTTTCGCCGGCATGGGCTTCGAGATCGAGCTCGTGCCGCATGTCGAGTTCAAGAAGCTCACGCAGGGTGCGCGCGCGTTCGTGCGCTCCGGCGAGTTCACGCCCTATGCGAACGTCATCCTGCACGCGGGGGTCGCGTACTGACATGAGCGTCACCAGCCCCGACACGATCGATCGGCACTCCGCCGCCCCGATGTACGACCAGCTGCGCCAGCTGATCATCGAGGGCATCGCACGCGACGGACTGCAGCCCGGCGACCCGCTTCCGGGCGAGCACCGCCTGTGCGAGCGCTACGGCATCTCCCGCACGGTCGTGCGGCAGGCCCTCGCGCAACTCGAGCACGAGGGACTCGTCGAACGGGTCAAGGGCAAGGGCACCTTCGTCTCGCGGCCGCGCACCAGTGAGAGTCTCGTGCACACGCTCGTCGGTCTATACGACGACGTCGAGCGGCGCGGCGGACACGTGCACAGCGACGTGCTGCGCCACGAGCGGACGACCGCCGACGAGGAGATCGCGCTCGCTCTGGAGCTGCCCGTCGGCTCGCCCGTCGTCGCACTCGAGCGACTTCGTCACGTGGACGGCGAGCCCTGGTCGCTCTCGACGACATGGATGCCGGATGCCGTCGGCGCCGTCACCCTCGGCGCCGACCTGACCGAGGCGTCGCTGTACCGCCTCCTCGCCGACAGCGGCGTCGTCGCGACGCACGGCGTGCGGTCGGCGGAGGCCACGGTCGCGACGCACGAGCAGGCCCAGCTCCTCGGCGTCAGCGCGGGTTCGGCCCTGCTGCGTCTGCGCAGTGTGAGCCGCAGCGCCGACGGAACGCCGATGGAGTACTTCATCGCGTACCACCGCGGTGATCGTTCGCGCTTCGAGTTCCAGTTGCAGCAGGAGCAGTCGCAGGCATCTCTCCTGCACGTCGACGGAGACGGCGGCGCTTCTCCCGCCGGAACGGTCGGCTGAAGAGGGTCTGACGCCTTCCGCGCGCCGGGTGTACCGTCGCCGCATGGTCACCGACGATCCCACCCTCACGAACCCGGATCACTACCGCACACTCTGGGAGAACGAGCACGTCCGCGTGCTCGAGTACACCGACGAACCCGGCGATCGGACCACGCCGCACGACCATCCCAACAGTGTGATGGTCACCCTCAGCGACTTCTCCCGCCGCCTCAGCGCCGGCGAGCGCACGTTCGACACCGCGCTCACCACCGGCCAGGCGGTCTGGCTGCCCGCGCAGCGGCACTTCGGCGAGAACACCGGGACCACGCCGACGCACACGATCCTCATCGAGCTGAAGGGGGATGCCGCGGGCGAGCCGTCTTCCGGAGCTCTGGGGCCCGAGCGTCCCGGGCCGGCCTGACTCACTTCTCCTGCACGTCGACGGTGAGTGCGGCGCTTCTCCCCCGGCCGCGGACGGCCGAGCAGTTCTGCCCGCGCCGTCGACGACGGAACCGACTACCTTTCGGAGAGGGGCATCCGGTCGGTGCCGTCGACCCAGGGGGAGAACGATGACAGACGAGCAGTCGGGTGCAGAGCCGGACCACGTCATTCCCCCTCCGCCTGTGGACGCGGGCGGTCGGCCTCCGAGCTTCCCGCCCGTCGTGCCGCTCGCGCCGCCGGTGAGTGCACCCGCTCCTCCCGCACCGGCCGCGGGGGCCCTGCCGCCGTATGCGGCGGCGACGCCTCCGGCTCCGCGCGCGGGCGGCTACCCGGCATCCGTTCCCGCCGCCGCGTACCCGGCGCCTGCCCCGGCGAAGTCCTCGAACACCCTCGGCGTCGTGCTGGCCGTGGTCGGCGGTCTCGTCATCTTCGCGGTCGTGGGTGTCGTGGTGCTCGTCGGTCTCCTCGTTCGAGGACCGGAAGAGGCCTCCCCGCCCGCGCCGGGGCCGAGTCCGAGCGCGTTCGCCGAAGACCCGGATGCGCCCGCCGACGAGCAGCCGTCCGACGGCGATGAGCCGGCCGATCCCGAGACCGACCCGTCGGGGATCGCGGAGCGGCTCGAGGCGAAGATCGACGAGTACAAGCGGCTGCGCGACTCCGGTGCGCTCTGGCAGACCATCCCCGACAACGAGTACAACCGCACCGCCGTCTCGGCGTACCTGTATCTGATGACCGATATGAAGGTCGCCACGATCTGGGGCATCGATGCCGAGCAGGCGCAGGAGTACGACGAGCGGATGACGATGTTGGAAGAGAAGCTCCTCGCGCAGGAGCCGCTCGGCGACGACATAAAGCTCACCCTCGAAGACAAGGTCTTCACCTACGACGGCGAGACCGGCGAAGGAGGCTACACCGACAAGTGACCGGGCGCGTTACGCTCGATCGGTGACCACCTGGACCAGCACCGCGATCGCTCTGCTGGAAGCCGACGCCAATCGCAGCGCCGACACGCACCTGCACCTGTTCCCGCTTCCGCCCGAGTGGGGCATCGACCTGTACCTGAAGGACGAGTCGGTGCACCCGACCGGATCCCTCAAGCACCGGCTCGCCCGCTCGCTCCTGCTCTACGGTCTCGTCAACGGCCGCATCCACGAAGACACCACGCTCGTCGAGTCGTCCAGCGGGTCGACCGCGGTGTCAGAGGCGTACTTCGCGCGAATGCTGGGACTGCCCTTCGTCACCGTCGTGCCGCGGTCCACCAGCCAGGAGAAGATCGACCTCATCGAGTTCTACGGCGGTCGTTGCCACTTCGTCGACCGCGCCGAGGACATGTCGCCCGAGGCGCAGCGCCTCGCGTCGGACTGCCACGGGCACTACCTCGACCAGTTCACGTTCGCCGAGCGCGCGACCGACTGGCGCGGCAACAACAACATCGCCGAGAGCGTGTTCAGCCAGCTCGCGCAGGAGCGGCATCCGATCCCCCGCTGGATCGTCGTCGGAGCAGGCACCGGCGGCACGAGTGCGACCTTCGGTCGCTACGTGAAGTACCGCCGCCACGAGACGCAGATCGCGGTCGTCGATCCGGAGGGCTCGGCGTTCTACGACGGCTGGGCCGGCACGGTCGACGCCCCGGCGGGACGGCCGAGCCGCATCGAGGGCATCGGACGGCCGCGCGTCGAAGCGTCGTTCGTGCCGAGCGTGATCGACGAGATGATCTGCGTGCCGGATGCCGGCTCCATCGCCGCGATCCGGATGTTGCGCGCCCGCACCCTGCACTGGGCGGGCGGCTCGACGGGCACGAACCTCTACGGCGCGTTCCAGCTCATCGCCCGCATGCGCGCCGCCGGCGAGACCGGCAGCGTCGTGACACTGATCTGCGACAGCGGCATCCGCTACGCCGGCACCTACTACTCCGACGAGTGGGTCGCCGCGCAGGGCTGGGACCTCGCTCCGCACCGTGCACGGCTGGAGTCGTTCCTCGAGACGGGCGTCTGGGGCGAGTAGCCCCGCGCTCTCGGGTCCCTGTGCCCGAGACCGAGAGCGCATCTGCCGCGATTTGAACGTGAGTGGGTCGAGCGAGATAAGGATGCGGTTGACCCAACCGTCCAGCCAGAAACCTATTCCGGAAGCGGGAGTTGCAAGGGGCCTGATGACGGCGCTCTGCGACCAAGTGTGCGGCTGTCGAGACGATGCATCGTCGGCTCATTCTGCATCCATCACGAAAATCGTGCATTGCATCGCGACGTATCCCAGAATGTTGTCATGTCACTGACGTCATCTCCCGCCGACTCCCTTCCGCAGACAGAAGTCGGCCAGGCGCTCGGCGTCCGGCTGGAATACCTGATCACTCAGACTCAGGAATTCATTCATATGACCGGATACGAGGCACGAAAAGACCGCGTGAAGATCGAAGGCGTGCCGATCAAATCGGCCCTTGGAGATCGAGCGGACTACCACGTCGACGTGCGCGGGGCGCTCACCAATCCAATATGGTCGGAGCAACTACGTGACATCATCAGTCGAGCCCGCAGCCTGCTTGACAATGTTATGTGGGAGGCCGTCGCTGGCGAGGATAAGAGCCGCTACAGCAACCAGGAACGCAAGGCAATCTATTTCCCGATCGCCCATACCGCCGGAGACTGGGCAGCGTTCGAGCGCACGAAGCACGCGCAGCAGCTTTCCGCCGCGGCGCGTGCAGACTTCCGTTCCGTCCAACCGTTCGTCACCGGCGCACCTGTTGTCGCCTGGCTAAACAAGACAAACAACCGCGACAAGCACCGATACCCTCTTCGAATCGCCACGCTCCCCGACAGGTTGTTCGCCATGGTGTTCGCGGAGCAGGTCGCAGCGATCCCGGGTGAGGACGCACCTGGGATCCGATGGGCCCCCATCGTTCCGATCGTTGACGGCGCTCACCTTGTGACCTGCTCTGCACCGGTGACTGTAGGACAACTGGAGCCCGTGGAGTTGCCTGTCGCGCTCTGCATCGAGATCGAAGGCGATTGGATCGACCTGCAGGTATTCCTCCAAGACGTCGTCGAGTTCGCTGCCCGTGCGACGGCGGTTTTACTCGGGGGGAGTACTGCATGGGCGGACGAACACAGACAGCGCTTCGACGCCGAGCGAGCGCAGATGCTCGACTTCCAGCGGGCTATCGCCCGCAACGACATGAAGGCCGAGCAACGGTGGCGAAACTCAGGCCCCGGAGCCCTCGGCTACTTCCCCCAGAGCTGACAACCCGCACTGGAGCGAACTCTTCCACGGTCCGTGACCTAGGCTCAAGCATTGGCGGCGCTACTCAGAGCTCTGCGATGGTCGATCTCTGCTGTCGCGCGCGACGAAGCTGATCGCCGTGCATGGATCAGCGCCGCTGCCGTAGATGGATTACTGGCGATTCGGAAACGCCTCTACGCTGGCCGCATGACTACTCTGATCCTCACCGTCGCGGGTGCAGACCGTCCCGGCCTTGTCGCCGCTGTCGCCGATGTCGTCGATGCGCACGGCGGCAACTGGGAGAACAGCTCCCTTGCAGAGCTCGCCGGCACGTTCGCCGGCGTAATCGAGGTGTCCGTCGCCGAGGACCGCGCGCCCGAACTGCAGACCGCCCTGCGAAGCCTGCAGGGTCAGGGCCTGCTGACCCTCGCGGTGCTCACCGGCACGGCCGAAGTCGATCCCGAGTACGAGCACCTGCTCACGATCCAGGTGCTCGGCAACGACCGGCACGGCATCGTCCGCGAGATCTCGACGGTGCTGAGCGCGCACGCGCTGAGCATCGAAGAGCTGGCCACCGAGACCCGGGATGCCGCGATGGCCGGCGGACGGCTGTTCGAGGCGTCCGTGACAGCGCGGGTTCCGGCGACGGTCGATCTCGACGTACTGCGCGCCGACCTCGAACGGATCGCCAGCGAGATCCAGGTCGACATCACCCTCGCCTGACCGCACTCTGCCGAGCCACCCCCTTCTGCGCGAACCGGCCCTCTGCGAACGCACGCAAGCGGCCGGTTCGCCCGTGAGGGGGCCGGTCGGCGCGGACTAGTCCTCGACCTCGGTGTACTTCCGCACCCAGTACTCCGTGTACGCGACGTGCGCGGATGCCGCGGCCGAGGCCGCGACGGGATCGGCATCCGCGAGCCCGCGCAGGATCGCCCGGTGCCCGGCATCGGAGTGCAGCTTGAGCTCCGCCGCGTCGTGCACATCGTGGATCCGGTAGGCGCGCGACCGCGATCGGAGCACATCGATCAGGCTGGTGAGAGCGTCGTTGCCGGCGACCTTCGAGATCGTCATGTGGAACTCGTGGTCGAGCCGTGAGTGATCCTCGAAGTCGTCGCTCTCCTCGATCTCGCCGAGGAGCACGTCGAGCTTCTCGACCGTCTCGGCATCGATGCGCGCCGCGGCGAGCGCAGCAGCGTGCGGTTCGAGCACGCGGCGCAGCTCGGTGAGTTCGAGCACACCCGCCATCGGAAGCAGACCGACGGTGAGCGACAAGCTCCCGATCAGGTCGGCGGCGCGCAGTTCGCTGACGTAACTGCCGGACCCGTGTCGCGTCTCGAGGACGCCGAGAGCGCCGAGCGTGCGGATGGCCTCGCGCAGCGATCCACGAGAGACGCCGAGCCGTTCGCACAGCTCGCCCTCGCTGGGCAGTCGGTCCCCCGGCCGCAGCGCACCGTCGGCGATGAGCGCCCGCAGCCCGTGCAGCGCCTTGTCCAACGCGCTCATCGTGTTCCTCTCTGGCACCCGGATCTCCTGTGAGTCTGTCGGACGCGGACCAAGCGACCAACTCGTATGACGACTTTATTAAATTGTCGGTGATTTCTGGCGATCTAGCGAGTGCTGTGGCAAAGTTGTGCAACAACTCCCCCCGACGTGTTGATGAGGATCCATGCAGGCCACCGGTTTTCCCGCTCCGCTCCGACTGAGGTCGTTCGACCGCGCGCGGGATGCCTGGCCGCTGGATCCGGCCATCATCCACCTCAACCACGGCTCCTTCGGCGCCGTGCCCTCGGCCGTCGTCGCGCAGCAGGACGCGCTCCGCCGCCAGGCCGACCTCAGCCCGGTCGAGTGGTTCCCCCGCATCGCCGAGCGGGTCCGCGCGGCCCGTGAGCTGACCGCCCCGTTCGTGGGCGCACGCCCCGAAGACAGCGCCTTCGTGCCGAACGCCTCCGCCGCGGCCACCGTGGTCTACAACGCCCTCCGCCTGGAGCACGGCGACGAGATCCTCGTCACCGACCAGGGCTACGGCGCCATCACGATGGGGGCGCAGCGCCTCGCGCGTCGCTTCGGCGCGACCGTGCGGGTCGTCGAACTCCCCCTGCTGGGCTCCGACGACGAGATCGTCGAGCTCTTCTCCGACGCCCTCACCCCGCGCACGAAGCTCATCGTGATCGACCAGATCACCTCCCCCACGGCCCGCGTGCTGCCCACCCGACGCATCGCCGAGCTCGCCGCCGAGCGGGGAGTGCGCACGCTCGTCGACGGCGCGCACGCACCCGGCCTCATCCCGGATGCGGCGGCGGCAGCGGGCGGCGACTGGTGGTTCGGCAACCTGCACAAGTGGCCCTGCGCTCCGCGGGGCTCGGCCCTGCTCGTCACCGAGACCCACGATCGCGAGGAGCTCTGGCCCCTCATCGACTCCTGGGCCGCGAACGAGCCGTTCCCGACCCGCTTCGACACGCAGGGCACGATCGACGCGACGACCTACCTCGCCACCCCTGCCGCGATCGACTTCATCGAGAGCGAGTACGGCTGGCAGCGCGCCCGCGAGACGATGGCCGTGATGGCGGATGCCGGCGCCGAGATCATCGCGGAAGGATTCCGCCCCTTCGCCGACGAGGACCCGCTCACCCCGCTGCCCTCCCCCGTGCCGTCGATGCGGCTCGTCCGACTCCCGCTCGGCCTCGGCTCCACCCGCGAGGAGGCCGATGCCCTGCGCATGGAGCTGCTCGACGAGACCGGCGTCGAGACGGCGTTCACCAGCTTCCGCGGCATCGGCTACTTCCGCCTGTCGGCGCACCTCTACTCGGAGGCCTCCGACTTCGAAGCATTCGTCGAGCGCTGCATCCCGCAGATCCTCCGGCGCGCCGGCATCCGCCCGACGTCGTCCGTCACCATCTCCTGATCCGCACCCCACCCGAAACCCGCACCCCACCCACCCGAAACACCAACTGAGAGGCACATCGTGAAGAACAAGATCTTGACGACAGCAGCAGGCATCGGCACCGTCGCCGTTCTCGCGCTCACCGGCTGCTCCGCCGGAGCCGGCCCGTCCGCCGACGGCACCGTCACCCTGCAGATGGTCGAGAGTCTGACCAACCCGGCCCGCACCGAGCTCATCCGCGGCCTCCTCGACGAGTTCGAGAAGGAGAACCCGAAGATCAAGGTCAACCTGGTCTCGCCGCCGACCGAGCAGGCCGACGCGAAGATCCAGCAGATGCTGCAGTCCGGCAAGGGCGTCGACCTCCTCGAGGTGCGCGACATCACTGTCGGTCCGTTCGCCAACAACGGCTGGCTGTACGACCTGGGTGACGACCTCGAGGGCTGGGACGGCTGGGACGCCCTGACCGACAACGCCAAGTCCGCATCGGTCGCCGAGGACGGCAAGAGCTACTTCGTCCCCTACGGCTTCTACGGCCTGTCGCTCTTCTACCGCACCGACCTCGTGGCCGACGCGGGCTTCGACGGTCCGCCGAAGAGCTGGGAAGAGCTGCTCGAGCAGGCATCCGCCATCCAGGACCCCTCGAACAACATCTACGGCTACGCCTTCCGCGGCGGCCCGAACGCGAACAGCAACGTCGTCGCGGCGATCGAGGCGTACACGATCGACGACCTGAACGTCGACGACGCGTTCCTCATGAAGGACGGCACGACGATCTTCGCCGCCCCCGAGGCGCAGGATGCCGTCGACGACTACTTCGACCTGTTCAAGGAAGCCTCTCCGCCCTCGGCCGTGTCGTGGGGCTACCCCGAGATGGTCGCCGGCTTCACGAACGGCACCACGGCGTTCCTGCTGCAGGACCCCGAGGTCATCGCGACCGTGCAGGACTCCTCGCTGACCGAGGACCAGTGGGACACCGCTCCCCTGCTCACGGGCCCCTCGGGCAAGGCTGCACAGCCGCTCGCCGTCGCCGGATGGGGCGTCGCCGAGGCCAGCGAGAACAAGGAGGCGGCGGTGAAGCTCGTCGAGTTCCTCTCGTCGGCCGAACCCGCCACAGAGTTCGCGCAGGCGAACAGCCTCGTGCCGATCATCACCGAAGCGGCAGATGACGACTTCTACTCGACCGGGCCCTGGACGAGCTACGTCACCATGACGGAAGACCCGGAGACCTACGTCAACGTGCGCCAGCCGCGCGGTGTCAGCTGGTGGACCGAGTGGATCCAGAAGTCCGACCAGGACGTGCAGAACGTGCTGCTCGGCAACATGTCGACGAGCGACCTGCTGGCCTCCTGGGACCAGTTCTGGACCGAGAAGTACGCCGCGGAGAAGGGCTGACCCGTGGCCCTCTCCGCTCGTGAGGGAGGTTCCGTCGGCATCGCGTCGAAGCGCGCTGCCGGCGGGGCCTCCCCCGGCCCTCGCCGCCGGCAGTTCCGCGGCCGACATGCGCTGACGCTCCTGGCCTTCATGGCCCCGGCGATCGTCTTCGTGTGCTGGTTCACGTACTGGCCGATGCTGCAGGGCGCCCGCATGGCCTTCCACGACTGGAACCTGTGGGACCTGACCTCGACCCCGTTCGTCGGCTTCGACAACTTCGTCGCCGTGTTCCAGGACCCCGCATTCCCCGTCGTGGCGGGGAACTCGATCCTCTGGGTGGTCGGCTCGCTCGTGCCGCAGCTCGTGATCGGCTTCCTCATCGCGCTCGCGCTGCGCAAGCGGTTCCGCTTCCGCGGGCTCTACCAGGCGCTGGTGTTCTTCCCGTGGGCGGTCTCCGGCTTCCTCATCGGGATGCTGTTCCGCTGGATGTTCAACGCCGAGTTCGGCGTGGTCAACGACCTGCTCATGAAGGCCGGACTCATCGACGCCCCGCTGCCCTGGCTGGCCGATCCGAAGCTCGCGATGTTCGCCGTCATCGTGGCCAACATCTGGTACGGCGTGACGTTCTTCGCGATCATGATCCTCGCCGCCCTCCAATCCGTCCCGGACGAGATGCTGGAGGCCGCGAGCCTCGACGGCGCCGGCAAGGTGCGGCAGCTGTTCTCGATCATCATCCCGTACATCTCGGTGACGCTGCTGCTGACGATCCTGCTGCGCGTGATCTGGATCTTCAACTTCCCCGACATCATCTACGCGATGACCAACGGCGGGCCCGCGAACCAGACCCACATCATCACGACCTGGATGATCAACTACACCCAGCAGGGCAACTACGGCCTGGCGAGCGCGATCGGCCTCATCGTCATGGCGTTCCTGTTCGTGTTCTGCGCGTTCTACCTGATGGCGATGCGGAAGGCCCAGCGATGACCGTCACTGCGACCACCATGACCGAGACCCGTCGCCTCACCGTGCCGGACCCCTCGAAGGCCCCTCGACCGAAGCGCCGGGTGACCGTCGGCGGCGTGGTGCGGGTCGTCGGCCTCGGGCTCTGGCTCGTGATCACGCTGTTCCCGCTGTACTGGATCGCGCTCACCTCGTTCAAGTCGCCGGGCACGATCAACCGGTTCCCGATCGAGTACTGGCCCAGCGAACCGTCGCTCGAGAACTACGTGAAGCTGTTCCAGCAGAGCCAGTTCGCGGTGTTCCTCGGCAACTCGGCGCTCGTCGCGATCGTCGCAGGAGCCGTGGCGACGCTGATCGCCCTGCTCAGCGCGTACGTGATCGCGCGGTTCGAGTTCCGCGGCAAGGGCGCGGTGCTGATCGCGTTCCTGCTGACGCAGATGATCCCGGCGTTCATCGCCCTCGGACCGCTGTACTCGATGATGACCGACCTCGGGCTCGTCGACACGAAGCCGGGCCTGATCCTCGTCTACATCGCGATCTGCATCCCGTTCTCCACGGTGATGCTGCGCGGCTTCTTCGAGAACGTGCCCGACGCGCTGGAGGAGGCGGCGATGATCGACGGATGCTCCCGCCTCGGCGCCCTGTTCCGCGTGCTGGTCCCCGTCATGACGCCGGGCATCATCGCGGCGTTCATCTTCAACTTCGTGAACTGCTGGAACGAGCTGTTCCTGTCGGTCGTGCTGATGAACACCGACGCGAACCGCACGGTCCCCTCGGCGCTGAACGGCTTCATCTCGACGTTCAACATCGACTGGGGCTCGATGAGCGCCGCAGCGGTCCTGACGATCCTGCCGACCATGGCGATGTTCGCGCTCGCGAGCCGCTGGATCGTGCAGGGCCTGACGGCCGGCGCGGTGAAGGAGTAGCTTCTCCGCCGAGACCCCCTGTCATCGCCGAGACCCCCGCCTGCGAACGTCTGCAGGCGGGGGTCTCGGCGCGAAACCGGGGTTTCAGCGACAGAGCGCGAGGCTCAGGTCAGGCGCGACTTCGGCGAGACCGAGTACGTGGCCTCGGCGTCGCGGTTGACCGTGTCGCCCAGCGCCGCGTCGATCGCAGCGAGCGTGTCGGCGTCGAGCTTCACGCCCGAGGCCTTGACGGTCTCGGCAAGCTGCTCCGGACGCGATGCCCCGACCAGGGCAGCGGCGACGTTCGGGTTCTGCAGCACCCACGCGATCGCGAGCTGCGGCATCGACAGCCCCGCCTCGTCGGCGATCGGCTTGAGCTTCTGCACTGCCGTCAGGATGTCGTCCTGCAGGAAGCTCTTGATGAAGTCGGCGCCGCTGTGCGGGTCGGTCGCGCGGGAGCCCTCCGGCACCGGCTGACCGGGCAGGTACTTGCCGCTCAGCACGCCCTGCGCCATCGGTGACCAGACGATCTGCGAGATTCCGAGCTCTTCGGATGCCGGCACGACCTTGCCCTCGATGACGCGCCACAGCATCGAGTACTGCGGCTGGTTCGAGATGAGCTGCACACCGAGCTCCCTGGCGAGCGCGTGTCCGTCCTGCAGCTGCTCGGCCGTCCACTCCGAGACGCCGATGTACAGCGCCTTGCCCTGGCGGACGACGTCGGCGAACGCCTGGAACGTCTCCTCGAGCGGGGTCTCGTAGTCGAAGCGGTGCGCCTGATAGAGGTCGACGTAGTCCGTGCCGAGGCGCTTCAGCGAGCCGTTGATCGACTCGAAGATGTGCTTGCGGCTGAGGCCGGTGTCGTTCGGGCCCTTCGGACCGGTCGGGAAGTAGACCTTCGTGAAGATCTCGAGTCCCTCGCGGCGCTGCCCTTCGAGCGCCTTGCCGAGCACGACCTCGGCAGCCGTGTTGGCGTAGGTGTCGGCCGTGTCGAAAGTGGTGATGCCGGCGTCGAGGGCTGCGTGGACCGTCTTGACGGCGGCGTCGTCGCCGACCTGGGATGCGTGGGTGACCCAGTTGCCGTAGGTGATCTCCGAGACCTTGAGGCCGCTGTTTCCGAGATAGCGATAGTTGACCATGATTCCACGCTACTGCCGTCTGATATGCGAGGGCCGAGATTCCGTGACCGGTCTCAGATCGCGCTTCTAGGAAGCGCGTCCGAGAGTCTCCCGATACTCGCGCCACGCCTCGCCCAGCCGGCGGATGCCCTCGGTGAGCACGTCATCCGGGGCCGTGAACGGGATGCGGATGTGGTCGTCGGCTGAGACGGATGCCGCGAACGCAGCGCTGCCCGCGATCGAGACGCCGTGCATGGCGGCGGTCCGCGCCAGCGCGTCCGCTGACCCGGCGGGCAGGGCGACCCAGAGGGACAGACCTCCTCGCGGAGGATCGACCTCCCAGTCCGGCAGATGCTCGGCCATGAGAACCTGCAGAAGCCGGAGGCGCTCCTGGTGGATGCGGCTGTTCTCGCGCCGCAGCTCCTCGGCATGCACGATGAGGTCGAGCGCGATCAGCTGCCCCGGCACGCTCGTCGACTGGTCGGCCAGCTGCCGCGCGCCACGGAGGCGTCGCACCAGCACGGGGTCGGCGCGCAGCCACCCGATCCGCAGCCCCGCCCATGCCCACTTCGACACGGACTCGACGACGATGATCGGGGCGTCGGGTCGCTCGGCCGCGAGCGTGGGCGGCACGACGCCGTCGAAGGAGATGCCGGAGACGACGCGGTCTTCGATCATCGGCACCCCGTACAGAGCGGCGAGCTCTGCGACGCGGTGACGGGCGGCGGCGGGCAGGCGCGTGCCCGTCGGGTTCTGGTGATGGGGGTTGAGAGCGACGAGCGCGGGTCGCAGCCGCGCGAGCGCCTGTTCGAGCGCATCGACGTCCAGTCCATCCGGGCCCATCGGGATGCCGTGCACGATCCCGCCACGCAGACCGACGGTGTCGGTGACGCCGGGCCAGGTGATCTCCTCGGCCAGCACCACATCACCGGGGCCGACCAGCGCGTTCACGACGAGACTGATCGCCTGCTGCGCGCCGTGCGTGACGAGGATCTGCTCGGGCGTGGTCGGCGTGCCCTCCGCCCGGTACATGTCCGCGATCAGCTCACGCAGCACCGGGAGGCCGGCAGGATCGGTTTCCGGCAGCAGTGCGAGGTCGAGCCGCGGCTGGTGGTCGCGGATGAGCCGCACCGCGAGATCGGGGATCTGCGGCACGGTGCGCAGCAGATCGATCGCGTTGGGCAGTGCCGAGAACAGCGCCTCACCCCGGCCCGGCCGCTGCATGGGGGTGACGGATGCCGCGGCGCCGGCGATACGCGTCCCGCTCCCCTGCCGTCGCTCGACGAGTCCGCTGTCGGCGAGGTCGGCGTAGGCGGCGACGACGGTGCCCCGAGAGACGGATCCGGCTGCCGCGAGCGCCCGCTCGGGGGGAAGGCGGTCGCCCGGTCGCAGTTCCCCGGTCGCGACGAGCGCCTCGATCCCGCGGGCGAGACGGCGCGCCAGCGTGCCGTCGCCGTGGGTCCAGCGTCCGAGCCGGGCGGCGAGGGCATCCGACGACACATCGCCGGAGTGGACCAATGTCGGTGAGGTGACCGATCTCTGGTCCAGTGGCCCGCTATTGGCCCTGTTCATCGTCCCCATAGCATCCGATTCTGGACCAATGACTCAGCCATTCACCACCCTCGATGATGTTCTTGCGCCAATCCTCCCTGATTGGACCATTCGTGACCTCCTCGAATGGCTCAGTGACGACACTCGCCTGACTGACGAGGCACTGCGCGATCCGCTGATGATCATCGACGCGGCGCTGACGAGGTCGCGCTGGACGCACGAGCCGTCGTCGGTCGCTCTGACCCGCTCGATCGCGTCGACGGTTCAGGCGTCTCCCCGGCTGAGGAACATGCGGCTCGACGATCTGCTCGATGTTCGAATCACGCAAATGGTCGCTGAACCGGTGGCTGAGCGACCAGTTGCGCGATTCGAAGGGAGGCCGCAGCCTCAGGTCGCCTGAACCGGTGCCGGCGCGGCCGCTGCCGGAGCGGCCGGTGGGGTGGGCTGCGCCGCGGCCGGCACGGGCGTCGTCACGATCTCTGCCCTGTCGCGGAAGCCCTCCGCCGTGACCCGGTCGAGAGCGACCTGCTTGCGGATCGCCGCGGCCTTCTCATAGAGGTTCGGGTCGCCGTAGCTCGTGAGCACCTTCACCAGCACCGGCAGCAGCTCGATCATGAAGAACAGCGCCGCGATGAGGATGTGCGCCCACAGGATCGTCGGCTCCTTCTCGCTGAGCCGGTTGAGTCCGCTGATCTGGCTGAGCAGCCCGACGGCTCCCGCGTTGCCCTGCGCCACGGCATCCGCCCGCGCGTTGTAGGCGGCGAGTGCCTGGTCGTAGGTGTCACGTGCACCGGGCAGCTGCGACTGCGCCTGCTCGCGGTTCTGCGACTCCGACGTCGAGGTGTTCTCCTTCGCGGCCGTGCCTGCGGCGGCGAGCTCCTCGTTCGCAGTGCGCAGCTGGGCGGCCAGGGCGTCGTACGTCTGCTGCGCCTCGGCGAGCTGGGCCTCGGCGGCATCCGAACTCGCGCCCTCGCCGTTCACACCCGTACAGCCGGGAACCGTGCCGGCACCCTCACCGGTCAGCTCGCACTGGTAGAGCGTGCGCGCCTGGTCGATGACCGCCTGCTGCGCGGTCATCTTGGCGGTGAGGTCGTCGACCGTCGCCTGGGCGGCGGACTCGGTCGCAGACGACGAGTCCGTTCCCGCCACGATGCCGGTCGCGGCCTGGTTCTCGAGCTCGGCGACCCGAGCGGATGCCGCATCGAGGGCGATCTTCTCGGGACCGGTCTCGAGCGCCTCCTGATCGGACTGCGACTGCGTGATGTTGGTCGAGGCGACCTCGCGGGCGATGTCGTTGTGGAAGATCTGCAGCACCAGCGGCTCGGCGACGACGAATCCGATGATCGCGGCCATGATCACTCGCGGGATCGCGAGGCCGATGAGCTTCCAGACGTTCCGGGTCGACGTCATGGTCGACGTGAGAAACCGGTCGAGGTTGAAGATGATGAGCGCCCACACCAGAGCGAGCGGTACGGCCAGCCAGATCGCGGCCTGCACACCGGTGGTCAGCGCGAACAGCATCGAGATCGCCGAGACCAGCGCGGTGCCGGCGAGCACGAAGAACATCTGCACGAAGCGGGGGGTCTCACCGGGTACGCGGTCGAGGATCTCGCCTTCCGCGCCCCCGAGGATCGCGAGGGCCCTGGCGCGCGATCCGGGAGTCCGCGGGCGACGGGGCTTGCGCACGCGCGGCTGCCGCGGCGTCTTCGGCTCGCGCGGCTCCGTGGGCCGCTGCTCGTCTCGAGGGCTCGGTTCCGACGGCTCTGCGGGCGCGGTCACGGGCACGTCGCGCGTCGCGTCGTCGACGCCGGTGGGCTCGAACTCGCGCAGGAAGTCGAGGTCATCCGTGTCGGCGTTCGGGTCGCCGTCGAGGATGATCCGACCCTGCGAGTCGAAGCGACCCGGTCGGTGGGCGGAATAGGGCATTCCGACAATCTACGAAAGGTCGCCTGTGCATCGGTTGGAAGAGTGCTTTGAACCGCTCTCAGGTTCGCCTCGGTCAGCCGATGTGCGCGGCCAGCTCGGCGTCGAAGGTCTCGGCCTCGTCGAGGTGCGGCGCGTGACCGGCGTCCGGCAGCGTGACCTCGCGGTACGTGCCGCCGTTCGCCGCATAGCGCTCGAGAACGGCACGCGTCTGCGCGATCATCGGCTGCGGCGGCGCGACATCCGCTCCGGGCCATCCGGGGATGACGCCGAGCAGTCCCAGCTGGTTCAGGTCGAAGAACGAGCCGTCCGAGACGATCGCGTCCTTCTCGCCGCGGATCCAGAGGATCGGCGGCTTCACGGCGAGATCGACGATGCCGGAGAGGTCGAGGTGCTGCGGCGCCATCGTGTTCAGCACGCCGCGGGTGCCGGCGGCGAAGCCGGGCCAGTTCTCGGAGGCCACCCCGTCGCCCGGGTAGTTGTCGACACCCGTGCGGGTCGTGAGCATCGAGGCGACCCAGGCGTCTTCGTGCGCGGTCTGCAGCTCGGGCTTCGCGACGTAGGCGGTGCGGTAGACGGTGCGCGGCGAGGTCTGCGACTCGTCCGTGGTGTCGCCGGCGTCGAGGCGCGCGACGAAGTCGGGGTTCGCTCCGCCACCGCCGGTGCCCGCGCCGTCGGCGTCGTTGCGCGCGCCGTCCGGACCGTGGGTGCCGCCGAATCCGTAGGGCGAGACCGGCGACTCGAGGGTGAGCGAGAGCACGCGCTCGGGCGCATCGAGGGCGACCTGCAGCACGACGCCGCCGCCCATGCTCCATCCGACGAGATGCACGGCGTCGAGCTCGAGCGCATCGAGCACGGCGCGCACGTCGTCGGCGAAGTCGCTCAACCCGCGGGTGGCGTCGACGGGCTTGGTCTCGCTGTCGCCGAAGCCGCGCAGGTCGATCGCGAGCGCTCGGACTCCCGCAGGCAGGGCGAGCATGGTCGGCTGGTAGAAGTGCGACGACGAGACGTTGCCGTGCACGAGCACGACGGTGCTCGTCGGCGCCGTGGGATCTGCGGCGGGACGCTCCAGCACGTTGGCGACGTAGCGGGCGGTTTCCACGCGGTGCGCCTGGATGCCCTCGAACAGTTCAGCGGTCATGTCGACTCCTTCGTCGGATTCGTGGATGCGGATGCCGCCGCCGCGACGCGCGACGCGCCTCGATCGGCGAACAGGATCGTGTAGTGATTGACGTCGTCCACCTCGAGCACCTCGAGCTGAGGCACGAGCGCGCGGAAGCCTTCCAGTGCTCCCGGAGCATACAGCGGATCGGCGTCGACGAGCCCTCGCGGAGCGCGCAGCACGGTCACCGGCATCCGCAGCCCGCGCAGCGCCTCGACGTACCAAGTCGGGCCGTAGAGCTCTGCGCCGTCTTCGAGCATCGCGGCGGCGACGGCGGATGCACGCAGGTGCGGCGCCTCCCCGTCGAGGTCGTACCGTGCATACGCCTCCACCGCGGGCGACCAGTCCCGCGCGAAGGACGGGTGCGCGCGCCAGAAGTCGAGGTAGGCGTCGGCGTCCGCGAACTCCATCGCCAGTCTCTGTGCGGCCGGGCCCAGGAGCACCCCGAGATCGACATCCTCGGCGCTCGCGGCATCCGCCGGCAGCGCGAGCGGGAATCCGCCGTCGACGAGCACGAGTCGCTCGACGAGGTCGGGGCGGGCGCCGGCGAGAGCGACCGCGGCGAAGGCGCCCATCGAATGTCCGAGCACGGTGCGCGGCCCGCCGCCGTCGGCGTCCACCACGGCGGCGAGGTCGACGGCATGCGTACGGAGTCCGTACGGCCCGGGAAGCCGATTGCTGCGGCCGCGGCCACGCTGGTCCGGCGCGATGATGCGGTGCTCGGGCAGGTGCGCGGCAACCGTGTCCCACGAGCGGCCGTTCGCCGTGATGCCGTGGATGGCGAGGAGTGCGCGCTCGTCGGAGACCGGCCCGAAGACCGTCGTCGCGAGCACGTCGTCGGCCGTGCTCATCGTGCGCTCCAGCCGCCGTCCATCGCGTACGACGACCCGGTGACCGACGCGGCCGTGTCGCCGCAGAGCCAGAGAGCGAGATCGGCGACCTCGCTCGGTTCGAGCAGCCGCTTGATCGCGGACTCGACGAGCATGACCTTCTCGATGACCTCGGACTCCGGGATGCCGTGCACCCTCGCCTGGTCGGCGATCTGCTTCTCGACGAGCGGAGTGCGCACGTAGGCGGGGTTGAGGCAGTTGCTCGTCACGCCGCGAGTCGCCCCCTCGAGCGCCGTGACCTTCGAGAGCCCCTCGAGGGCGTGCTTCGCCGTCACATAGGCCGACTTGTAGGGGCTGGCCCGGATGCCGTGCACCGAGCTGATGTTGATGACCCGGCCCCAGCCGCGCTCGTACATCCCCGGCAGAACGGCCTTCGTGAGGAGGAACGGAGCGGTGACCATGATGTCGAGCATCCGTCGGAAGTCCGTCGGATCGAAGTCGACGATCGGCGCGACGGTCTGGATGCCGGCGTTGTTGACCAGGATGTCGGCGTCGAACGCCTGATCGGCGAGCGCGTCGAGGTCGGCGAGATCGATGATGAGCGGGTCGCCGCCCACCTCTGCGGCGACCCGTTCAGCACCGTCGGCGTCGCGGTCAGCCACCAGCACACGCGCCCCCGCGCTCGCCAATGCCTCTGCGCACGCCGCACCGATCCCACTCGCCGCGCCGGTCACGAGCGCGGTTCGGCCCTTCAGATCGGCGCCGCGTGCCGTCCCCAGCTGCGTCACCATCCCTGCAGAGTAGTTCAGCAGAGGGCACAGACATAGCGCTTCCGATGTGCAAAACTGCACACGTGATGGCGCATTTCCCCGCACCTCCGCTCAGCGCGGACGACCTGCTCGTGCTGCTCGCGGTGGCGCGCACCGGCCGTTACACGTCGGCGGGTCAGCAGCTCGGACTGAACCACACGACGATCGCTCGACGAATCTCGGCGCTCGAGGCTCAGCTGGGCGGCCGAGTCGTGTCGCGGGCCGATGGCGGATGGGAGCTCACGGCGCTCGGCGTCCGGGCGATCGCCGCGGCGGAAGAGGTCGAGCGCGCGTTGGGTGGCCTCGGCACCCGCGACGACGCCCGCATCGAAGGACTCATCCGCCTGTCGGCGACCGACGGCTTCAGCGGGTTCGTCGCGGCACCGGCGATGGCGGCGGTGCAGGAGCGGCATCCCGATGTGCGGCTCGAGATCGTCACCGGCACCCGGCAGGCGTCGCAGCAGCGTGCGGGGGCCGACCTCGAGGTGGTCGTCGGCCGCCCGCAGGTGCGCCGGGCCCGGGCGATCCACCTGGCCGACTACGCGCTCGGGCTCTATGCGAGCCGCGAATATCTGCGCCGGCATCCGTCGCCCACAGGTCCGGAGGACCTCGCAGGGAAGCCGCTCGTCTACTTCATCGAGTCGATGCTCCACGTCGATTCCCTCGACGACGCGCGCCGGGTGGTGCCGGGCATGACGGATGCCGTCGGCAGCACCAACGTATACGTGCACGTCGACGCGACCCGCGGCGGTGCCGGGTTCGGGCTGCTGCCCGCGTTCCTCGCCGACCAGCACGACGACCTGGTGCGGCTGCTTCCGGACTCTGTTGAGGCGCGGCTGCCGTACTGGCTGGTCGCACGCCCCGAGGCGCTGAATCAGCCCGCGGTCATGGTCTTCCTCGAGGCGCTCCAGGAGCGGCTCGAGGCAGTGCGCCCGCAGCTCCTCGGCGAGAAGCCGGGTCCCTGAGCCTGTCGAAGGGCGCCGAGCTCGTCGACGCGTCAGGCCATCGCCGCGGAGGCGGCCTCGTCCTCGGTGGTCGCGACGAGCTGACCGCAGGCGCCGTCGATCTCCTTGCCGCGGGTGTCGCGGAGGGTCGTCGGGATGCCGGCGTCGTTCAGCCGTCGCACGAACTCGTTCGTGACGTCTCTCTCGGATGCGGTCCAGATCGAGCCGGGAGTCGGGTTCAGCGGGATCGGGTTCACGTGCACCCAGCCGCGCCCACGCTGGTTGAGCTTCTCCGCGAGGAGATCCGCACGCCACGCGTGATCGTTCATGTCCTTGATCAGCGCGTACTCGATCGAGACGCGGCGCCCGGTCTTCTCGTAGTACTCGTAGGCGGCATCGAGGGCCTCATCGACCTTCCACTTCGAGTTCACCGGGATGAGCTCGTCGCGCAGGTGGTCGTCGGGGGCGTGCAGCGAGAGGGCGAAGGTCACCGGGATGCCCTCATCGGAGAGCTTCTTGATCGCCGGGACGAGGCCGACCGTCGACACGGTGATGCCGCGCGCGCTCATGCCGAGACCGTCGGGCTGCGGGGCGACCATCGACCGCACGGCATCCATGACGCGCTTGTAGTTGGCGAGCGGCTCGCCCATGCCCATGAAGACGATGTTCGAGACGCGCTCCATGCTGTGGTCGTCGGCCTTCTTGCCGCCGAGTCCGCCCTCGGCGATGAGGCGGTTCGCACGCACGATCTGCTCGATGATCTCGGCGGTCGACATGTTGCGGGTGAGACCCGCCTGTCCGGTCGCGCAGAACGGGCAGTTCATGCCGCAGCCGGCCTGGCTCGACACGCACAGCGTGATGCGGCCGGGGTAGCGCATGAGCACCGACTCGACGAGCGCACCGTCATGCAGACGCCAGAGGAACTTGATCGTGTCGCCGCGATCGGTCTCGAGCCGGCGCACCTCGGTGAGCAGCGGCGGCAGCATCCCGGCGACGAGCTGCTCCCGGGTGTCAGCCGGGAGGTCGGTCATCTGCTCGGGGTCCGACGTGTAGTGCCGGAAGTAGTGCGTCGACAGCTGCTTCGCGCGGAAGCCGGGGAGCCCGAGCTCCTTGACCTTCTCCATGCGCTCGGCCGGCGTGAGGTCGGCGAGGTGCACCGGCGGCTTGCCGCGCTTCGGGCTCGCGAACTGCAGCAGCGGACGCCCCTCGGCATCCTTCTGCTGGGTCCAGCCCTCGGTCGCCGGGCGCACCTGAGCGGGCTTCGTGGAGCGGACCTTGCCCTGAGCGGGTCGACCCTCCGGGGCGGACGCGGATGCTGCGGGGCGCGTCTCGCGCGTGCGGGGGTTCTCGGTCATAGATACAAGGGTACGGGGTGGCGGGTGGGAAGGCCCTGGGGCGCCGGGTGCCGCCTGCCTAGACTGAGCCCCATGGACATCATCTGGATCATCGGCATCGTCATCGGTCTGGTGGTCGTCGTGGTGATCCTGTCGGCCGCACTGCGCAGCATGCGCCCGAAGCTCCCCGAGCCGCAGGTGTTCACGCCGTCGCCGACGACCGCGCGCTCACTGCCCGCGTCGTCCTCGGCCAGCACGGTCTCCGGCCTCACTCCGCAGGTGATCGCCGAGATCGACCGGCTCATCGGGGCGGGGCAGAAGATCCATGCCATCAAGCTGTTCCGCGATGCCACCGGCGTCGGCCTGAAGGAGGCGAAGGACCGCGTGGAGCACTGGTCGATCAGCACGACCGCTCCGCACCGGGCCGCCCTGTCGAACGCGACGGCGGCGTACTCCTCGATCACGCCGACCGCGCACACGCCCTCGTCGGTGCGTGCGTCGCTGCCGGCATCCGTCGCGTCCGAGATCGACAGGCTCGTCGCGGGCGATCAGCGGATCGTCGCCATCAAGGTGCTGCGCGAGCACACCGGCCTGGGCCTGAAGGACTCGAAAGAGTTGATCGACGCCTGGGGTCCTGGCCGCGCCCGCTGACTCACAACTTGTCATTACAGGTTGGCGTCCGGGAGAATGAGACCAACCCACCCCGAGGAGCACCGATGTCCGACCGTCTTGCCCGCGCCCGCACCACCGGCATCCTCGCCGTGCTCCGCGCCCCCTCGCCCGAACTCGCGCTGGAGGCGTCCGAGGCGATCATCCGCGGCGGCGTCACCGGCATCGAGGTCACCTTCTCGACCCCGGATGCTCCGGCCGTCATCCGCGAGCTCATCGCCCGGCACGGAGACTCCGCCTACATCGGCGCCGGCACGGTCACGACGCCCGAGCAGGCGACTCTCGCGGCCGACGCCGGAGCCGAGTTCCTCGTCAGCCCCGGCACCCTCCCCGACCTGACCCGCGCGATGCTCGACACCGGCCGCGTCGTGATGACGGGCGCGATGACGCCGACCGAGGTCATGGGCGCGCTCGGTCTCGGCGTCGACGTCGTGAAGATCTTCCCCGCGTCGCTCGGCGGCCCCTCCTACCTCGGCGCGCTGCGCGGACCGTTCCCGGATGCCCCCCTGATGCCCACCGGCGGAGTGAGCCCCGACAATCTCGCGGCCTGGTTCGCCGCGGGTGCGGTGGCCGTCGGTGCGGGCGGCGATCTGGCGAACGGCGCCTCGATCGCGGCATCCGACTGGGTCGACATCGAGCAGCGCGCGGTGCGGTTCGCGGCAGCGCTCGACGCCGTGCGAGGCTGATTCCTTCCTCACCGCTTCTCCAGCTCGGTTTGGTATACCAGAATGGTGAGGATGAGACGGATGCTGGTGGCTGCAGCCATCGCTGCGACCGCGGCGCTGGCGGTCACCGCGTGCGCCGCCACCGTCGATCCCGCACCATCCTCCGAGGAGCCGTCCGTGTCCGCAGCCACCCGTGACCTGCTCGATGCCGCGACCGCCGGAGACGCCGCGGCCGTGGAGGCGGCGGTCGCTTCCGGCGCCGACATCGAGGCTCGCGGAGACGGCGGGATGACGGCACTCGTGACAGCCACCAAGGCGAACAGCGTCGATGCTGCCCGAGTGCTCATCGAGGCCGGCGCCGACGTGAACGCGAAGGACGACATCCAGGACTCGGCGTACCTCTATGCCGGCGCCCGCGGTCACGACGAGATCCTGCGGCTCACCCTCGACCACGGCGCCGACCTCCGCAGCACGAACCGCTTCGGCGGCACGGCCCTGATCCCGGCATCCGAGCGCGGCCTGCTCTCCACGGTGCGGATCCTGCTCGACGCGGGCGTCGACCCGAACCACGTGAACAATCTGAACTGGACCGCTCTGCACGAGGCGATCGTGCTCGGCGACGGCTCGCGCACGTACGTCGACGTGGTGCGCGCGCTGATCGACGGCGGGGCCGACGTGACGATCCCCGACGGCGACGGCGTGCTCCCCCGCGAACTGGCCGAGAGCCGGGGCTACGACGAGATCGTCGCCGAGATCGACCGATGATCGACATCGCGCCGTGGGCGTGGGCGGCCCTCGGCGTCGCCGCGGTCACGATCGGCATCTCGAAGACCGCGATCCCCGGCGGCAACATCCTCGCGATCGCCCTGTTCGCGGCCGTGCTCCCCGCCCGCACCTCGACGGCGGCGATGCTGCTCCTGCTCATGGTCGGCGACATCTTCGCCCTGATCGCGTACCGCCGTCACGCGCACTGGCCGACACTGCTGCGCCTCGCACCCGCTGTCATCGCCGGGCTGCTCGTCGGCTTCGCGTTCCTGGCACTCGCCGGCGACGGGATCGTCCGGCGCGCGATCGGCATCATCCTGCTGCTCATGATCGCCGTCACGCTGTGGCGACGGTGGCGGCAGGACAAGACGGATGCCACGGCGCCCGCCCCCGGCGGCATCCTGCTGGCCGGCGTCTACGGCACGATGGGCGGCTTCACCACGATGGTCGCCAACGCGGGCGGACCCGTGATGTCGATGTACTTCCTCGCGACGCGCACTCCCGTGCAGGTGTTCCTCGGCACCTCGGCCTGGTTCTTCGCGATCATCAACCTGGTGAAGGTGCCGTTCCTCGCGGGTCTGGGCCTGTTCCATGTGCCCGTGTTGCTCATGGATGCCGTGCTCGCCCCGCTCGTCGTGATCGGCGCCCTCGCCGGCATCCGTCTCGCGAAGCGCATGAACCAGCGGTTGTTCGACCGGATCGTGATCGTGCTCACCGTGGTCGGCGCGGTCTACCTGCTCTTCTGAAATCCCTCAGTCGAGGAAGATGTCCGGGAACAGAGCCGAATCCGGGGTGCCGGGGATGGCCGCGTAGCCCGAGAAGTCGGTCACGCCGTCGGCCTCGAGCACGTCTTCGACGATGAGCGACTGTCCCGTGTACGAACTCGCCGGCTTGAGCAGCACCGCATAGGTGGCATCCGCGTAGATGTCGGCCGTGCGGCTCGCGGCCATGACCTTGTCGCCGCCGAGCAGGTTCTGCACGGCCGCGGTCGCGATCGTCGTGCGCGGCCAGAGCGTGTTGGCGGCGATGCCGTCGCGGGCGAACTCCGCGGCGAGGCCGAGCGTGACCATCGTCATGCCGAACTTCGCGAGCGTGTAGCCGGTGTGTGCGCCCAGCCACTTCGGCGAAGGGTTGAGGGGCGGCGACAGCGACAGGATGTGCGGGTTCTCGGCATCCTTCAGGATCGGCACCGCGGCGCGGGAGAGCATGAAGGTGCCGCGCACGTTGACGTCCTGCATGAGGTCGTACTTCTTCGCGCCGAGCTCGAGCGAGCGCGACAGGTCTATCACGCTGGCGTTGTTGATGATGATGTCGATGCCGCCGAACTCGCCCTGCGTCTTCAGCACCGCCTCGGTGATGTCGTCGTCGTCGCGCACGTCTCCGACGATCGGGAGCGCCTGGCCTCCGGCGGCGCGGATCTGCTCGGCGGCCGTGTGCACGGTGCCCTCGAGCTTCGGATGCGGGGTGTCGGTCTTCGCGAGCATCGCGATGTTCGCGCCGTCTCGCGCAGCCCGCAGGGCGATCGCGAGGCCGATGCCGCGGCTGCCGCCGGACATCAGGATGGTCTTGCCTGCCAGTGACATGGGTGCTCCTCTGAGGTGCGGGACGGGTTACTTCGGCGCCATGCGGATCGCGCCGTCGAGACGGATGGTCTCGCCGTTGAGGTACCCGTTCTCGACGATGTGCTCCACGAGCGCGGCGTACTCGTCGGGTCGTCCGAGGCGCGACGGGAACGGCACCTGCTGCCCGAGCGAGTCCTGCGCGGCCTGCGGCAGACCCATCAGCATCGGAGTCTCCATGATGCCGGGCGCGATCGTGCACACGCGGATGCCGTAGCGGGCGAGCTCGCGGGCGATCGGCAGGGTCATCGCGTGCACGCCGCCCTTCGACGACGCGTAGGCGGGCTGGCCGATCTGCCCGTCGAACGCGGCGACGCTCGCGGTGTTCACGATGACGCCGCGGTCGCCGCTCTCGGTCGGCTCGTTCTTCGCGATGACGGCGGATGCCTGGGATGTGACGTTGAACGTGCCGACGAGGTTGATGCGCACCACGCGCTCGAAGTCGGCGAGCGCGGTCGGGTTGCCGTCGCGGTCGAGCACCTTCGCGGGTGGGGCGATGCCCGCACAGTTCACGACCACGCGCAGGGGTGCCGCGGCCTGGGCTGCGGCGACAGCTGCCTGCACCTCCTCGGCGCTGGTCACGTCGGCCGGGACGAAGAGCCCGCCGAGCTCTTCGGCGATCTCCGCACCCTTCGACGAGGCGAGATCGACGATGGTGACGTGGGCACCGGCTGCCGTGAGCCGTCGTGCTGTGGCGAGGCCGAGGCCTGAGGCTCCGCCGGTGATGAGTGCACCCTGTCCGCTGACCAGCATCTGTTCTCCTTCGAACGTCGTGCGAACCGCTGTTTCTGAAACGCAGTCTCAGCCTACGTGGTTCTCCGTCTGGGCACGAAGCCGAGCGACTCCGCCGGACATGGACCAGGATGGAATCATGTCGATCCCCACGGAACCTGTCGCCGTTCCCGACCGGGTCCGCCTCCTCGCCCGCGGCGCCGACCTCGTCTGCGTCTGGGACAACGACTACGGCGGCCTGACCTTCCGCGCCACCGGTCCCGGGGATCCGTTCTACATCAAGTGGGGACCGCGCAACCTCGAGTTCAGCCTGCGCGACGAGGCCGAGCGCATGGCCTGGGCCTCCCGCTGGATCACCGTGCCGACGGTGCTCGACCAGGGTGAGGATGACACGCACGAGTGGCTCGTGACCGCCGCGATCGAGGGCCTCAGCGCCGTCGACCCGCGTTGGGTCGCGGAGCCGGCGACGGCCGTGCGCGCGGTCGGCGAGGCACTCCGGGCGATGCACGACACGCTCCCCGTCGAGGAGTGCCCGTGGGAGTGGAGCGTTCCCTCCCGTATCGCGAACGCCGAGCGGCGTGAGATCGAGGTGCCCGACGCACTGCGCACGGCGCCGCCGATCGACCGGCTCGTCGTCAGCCACGGCGACGCCTGCTGCCCCAACACCCTCGTCGGCGATGACGGCCGCTGGGTCGCCCACGTCGATCTGGCTCTGCTCGGCACGGCCGACCGCTGGGCCGACATCGCGGTCGCTTCGATGAGCACCGAGTGGAACTACGGTCCCGGCTGGGAGGATGCGCTGATCGAGGCGTACGGCATCGAGCCCGACCGCGAGCGGCTCGCCTATTACCGGGACCTCTGGAACGCGACGTGAGGCGGACTCGGGCTCACCCCGGCCCGAGGATGAAGTTCCACGCCCCGGTCATCACCGCCGCGGCGATCGCGACCGCGGAGATCGCGGCGCCGATGGCGAGCAGCATCCATTCCCTCGCGCCGAAGCGCGATTCGCGCGCCCAGGTGCGGGGGCCCGGGGCGCCGAAGCCGCGGGCCTCCATCGCGGTCGCGAGCTTCGCGCCGCGCCGGATCGAGAGCACGAGCAGTGCGAAGGCCATGCCGAAGAACCGGCGGATGCGTCCGCGGTCCGCGACACCTCGGGCGCGACGGGCGAGTTCGAGTGCCCGCCAGTCGTCGAGGAACAGGCCGACCATGCGCAGACCGGCGAGCGCGCCGAGCACGAACCGTGCGGGCAGCTTCAGGATCTGGCCCAGGCCGTCGGCGAGATCGGTCGGATCGACGGTGATGAACAGCACGACCGACGGCAGCGCGATCGCGAGCACGCGCAGCATCGTGGCCAGCGCCAGGGCGAGAGAGCCCTCGCTGATCCGCAGCACGAACCAGTCCACGTAGACGGTGCCGCTCGTCTCGCCGTAGAGCGCGATCGTGAGGCCCGTGAGCGGGGCGGCGAGCCACACGGGCCAGGTGCGCACCCAGAACTCCCGCCAGCCGATGCCGGCGAAGAGGAACAGCACGCCCTCCAGCACGAGAGCGACGGATGCCGACACCGGATCGAGCGTGAGGATGAGAGGCACGGCGATCAGCCCGCTGACGCCGAGCTTCGCGACCGGATTGATGTGGGCGAGGGCCCCGGTGCGCGCACGGGACTCGACGACGGTCATGCCGTTCCTCCGAGTTCGAACCGTTCGGCGTGCAGGGCGCGCGCGACGTCGAGGTCGTGCGTGATCGTGACGATCGCCGAGCCTTCGTCGCGGAGCACGGCGAGCATGGCGACGAGCTCGGCCCAGGTGCGCGCGTCCTGCCCGAACGTCGGCTCGTCGAGCACCAGCACCCGAGGCCGGGTCGCGATGGCGGCGGCGACCGTCAGTCGACGCTTCTCGCCTCCGGACAGCGTGTACGGGTTCGCGGCGGCGAGCCTGTCGAGCCGCAGTCGCGCGAGCAGCTCGTCGCTACGTGCGGCGATCTCGTCCTCGGCGATGCCCAGCGCCCGCGGCCCCACGGCGAGCTCGTCGCGCACCGTCTTCGCGAGCAGCTGGTGCTCCGGCTCCTGGAAGACCATGCCGATGCGCGTCAGCAGGTCGCGCGACGCCCAGCGGATGGGGGCGGCGACGAGCCCGCCGGCGAGGGAGGCGGATGCCGAGACCTCGCCGTCCGCGGGAGGAAGCAGTCCGGCGAGCGTCAGCCCCAGCGTGGACTTGCCGGCGCCGTTCGGGCCCGTGATCGCGAGCACCTGCCCCTCGTGCACGTCGAGGTCGATGCCCGACGCCACCGCGCGCCCTTTCACGCGGGCGACGGCGAGACCGCGTGCCGACAGCACCGTCTCTCCCGACCAGGCGAGCGGCGCGGGAGGTGCCACCGGGAGTCGCCCGGGCACCCACACGCCATCGGCGGCGAGCCGGGCGCCCTCCGCCCCGAGCACCTCGTCCGGTGCGCCGTCGGCCACCACTCCCCCGGCTCCGACGACGATCACGCGGGTGATGAGCGGCAGCCAGACATCGAGGCGGTGCTCGACGACGATCAGGGTCGCCGGCTGCCGTTGCAGCATCCGCTCGACGGCATCGCGCACCTCGATCACTCCCGCCGGATCGAGGTTCGCGGTCGGCTCGTCGAGCAGCACCAGCCCCGGCTGCATCGCGAGCATGCCGGCCAGGGCGAGCCGCTGCTTCTGACCGCCCGAGAGCGCCTTGGTCGGGTGGTCGAGGGGCACGTCGAGTCCGACGGCATCCAGCGCCGCGGTGACGCGCGGCCAGATCTCGGCACGCGGAACCCCGAGGTTCTCGCATCCGAACGCGACGTCGTCGCCCGCCCTGGCGAGGATGACCTGCGAATCCGGGTCCTGCAGCACGAGGCCCGCGCGGCCGCGCGTCGCCGAGGCCGGAGCGCCGTCGATGAGGAGCTCGCCCTCGCTCTCACCCTCTTCGTCGCCGCCGAGCACGCCCGCGAGGCCGTGCAGGAGCGTGGACTTGCCGGCACCGGACGCGCCGAGCACGAGCACGCGCTCCCCGGGATCGATGCGGAACGAGACGTCGCGCAGCGCCCAGGCGAGGCGGCTCGCATGACGCCAGCCCCACCCGCGCGCCTCGATCGCGGCCGGACCGGTGTGATCCGGTCGCATCAGACGCGGACGCGCGCCTCGCGGCCCGACCCGAACCGGTCGAGGGCACCGGTCGCGGCGATACCGCGCGCCAGGACCCACGACAGCGCACCGGCGATGACGGCGCCCGAGATGACCGTGCTGATCAGGTAGATGGTCGTGAACGCCGCTCCCGACCCGGCGTACCAGAGCACCAGGTTGTTGATGCCGCCCGCGAGAGCCGCACCGGCACCCGCGAGGATAGCGACCGGGAGCGACCAGCGACGGTAGAAGAACAGCAGGAAGATCAGCTCGGCGCCGAGGCCCTGCACGAGACCGGCCTCGATGGTGAGGAACCCGCCCCACTGATTGCCGATCAGCGCCGAGACGACCGCAGCGAGCAGCTCGACGTAGATCGCCGCGCCCGCCTTGCGGATGATCAGCCCGCCGAGCACGCCGGCGAAGAGCCACGGCCCGTCGAGGAGACCCTGGACGCCGGGAAGCAGCGGCTCCAGCAGGGCCTTCGGCCCGAGGTAGCCGACGTTCCAGGCCAGGAAGATCAAACCGGCTGCGACGCCGATGACGCTGGCGACGACGATGTCGACGATCCGCCAGCGGAAGAACCCTGCGGCGGGTGTCTGACCCTGCGTCTTCTGAGACGTGGATTCGGACGTGGATGTACTCATCTGAACTCCTCCCTGCGCTGGCATGACCCAGATCAGGTTCGACGGTCGAAGCGCGATTCGCTCCCTCTCAGCCCGGCTCGCCGGACTCCCGTGGTTGTGCTGACGATCCTAGCGCGTCCGACACCCGGGCGTCTCGGGGCCTCTGCGCCGCGGATCGCGGCCGAGATTGGGTACCGTAAACGAGTGACCGCTTCAGATCCCGCCGACGAGGCGACGGGCGTCGTCGGCGACGGCGCCCCTCCGGAGGCCGCGCCCGACTCCGAGCGCGCCGCTCTGCCGTTCGGGATGGATGCCGCGACGCGCACCCCTGAGCAGGGCTCCGGCTTCGCCGCCGATGCCCTCTTCGCCGGAGATGCCCCACCGCCGGCATCGGCCGTCGCCCCCGCCCTCCCGGCGTCAGCGCTCGCCGTCGATGCACTCTTCGCGGCCGAGACCACGCCGGTCTCGACAGCGCCCACGACAGCGCCCACGACGACGGAGACGACGCCGCTCCCGGCAGCGCCGCTCGAGAACGCGCCCTCCGCGACGGAGCCTCCGCTGTTCAAGCCTCGTCCCGATGCACCTGTCGCGGCGACTCCGGCCGCGACGGCGACGGCGGTCTACGATCCGATGGCGATCCTCCAGGAGCCCCCCGCGCAGTGGGCCGACGAAGAGGTCACCGCGACAGCGCTCACCTGGGTCGACACGACGACCGTCGCACAGCACACCGCGGTCGCGACACTCGACGACAACGCCGAGGCCGAGAGCGCCGACGGACTCATGCGGGGCGCCCGGCTGCGCCCCGCGATCGCGCGTCCCGTTCTTCTGGTGCCGCTCGTCGCGCTCGCCGGGCTGATCGCCGCGTACGCGGGGACGACGCTGCTGTGGCCGCTGCATGAGGTTCCTCCGGCCGTGCAGGCGATCGAATTCGACACCGTCCCCGCTGCGGCGGCGACCATCACCTGGCCCGCGCAGGGCAGCGCGGCCGTGGGAATCGCCGGTGTGAGCACCGCGGCATCCGCTGCGAACGCCGTGAGCATCGCGAGCATCACCAAGGTCGTCAGCAGCCTGATGGTGCTCGATCGGATGCCCCTCGCCGTGGGCGAGCAGGGCCCGGAGTTCCGGTTCGACCGCGCCGACAGCGCCGAGTACTGGCAGTATCGCCGCTCGGACCAGTCGGCTCTGGATGTGCCGGTGAACGGCGTGCTCACCGAGTACCAGCTGCTCCAGGGCACGCTGATGGGCTCGGCGAACAACTACATCGACCGGCTGTCGTCCGAGATCTGGGGGTCGAACGATCAGTTCGCGGATGCTGCGGCCGTGTGGCTGCGTGAGCGCGGGCTCACCGGCATCACCGTGGTCACGCCCTCCGGCTTCGACGAGGGCAACGTGGCGACTCCCGAGGCGCTGGTCGCTCTCGCCGAGTACGCGATGAAGAACCCGGTCTTCGCACAGATCGTCGGTACGCCGTCGGTGGACCTCCCCGGTGCCGGCACCGTCGTCAACACCAACGGGATGCTCGCCGATCCCGGCGTCGTCGGCATCAAGACCGGCACGCTCGTGGGGTGGAACCTGCTGACGGCGAAGGACATCGCGATCGGCGACACCACCGTGCACCTCTTCGCCGCGGTGCTGGATCAGGCCGACGACGAGCAGCGCCTCGCGGCGACGCGTGCGCTCTTCGCCGAGACCGAGGCCGCGTTGACGGCGCAGGGCCCTGCGGTCGCCAAGGGCACGGTCGTCGGCGAGGTGACGACCGTGTGGGGCGAGAAGGTCGATGTCGTCACCGACGACGACGCGACGGTGGTGCTCTGGAACGGGGCGCTCGCCACGGCCGCGGCCTCGTTCGAGCTGGGCGACGAACGCGAGGAGGGCGGCGAGGTCGGCACGCTCACCACGTCCGGCCCGCTCGACTCGGTGACGACTCCCCTGGCTCTCGCGGAGGATGTCGAAGGACCGAGCCCGTGGTGGCGTCTGACGCATCCGCTCGAGCTGCTCGGCATCAACGCCGACAAGTCCTGACAGCTGGAACTCCTCTCTCCGACGACGACGCCCCACCCCGAGGATTCGGGATGGGGCGTCGTGCCGTGCGAGAGGTCAGGCCCGGCGACCGGAGTCGCCGGCACCGTCTTCCATCAGGCGCTGAGCGGCTGCGGCCTCGGCCGTCGGCGACTGCGCTCCGACCGACGCTCCGGCCACGGCGTCATCCGCCTCGGCCCGGGCGCTGTCTTCTGCGTCATCCGCGTCGCCGGCCACGACGACCGGAGTCGTCCCGGTGAGCGCGTCTTCCGCATCGATGTCGGTCGCCGCCTGCTCGAACTGCGACTGGTACAGGCGCCAGTAGGCTCCCTGCGCGGTGATGAGCTCGTCGTGCGTGCCCTTCTCCACGATGTCGCCGTGCTCCATCACGAGGATGAGGTCGGCGTCACGGATGGTGGACAGGCGGTGCGCGATCACGAACGACGTGCGTCCCTGACGGAGCGCGGCCATCGCGTGCTGCAGCAGCAGCTCGGTGCGGGTGTCGACCGCCGACGTCGCCTCATCGAGGATGAGGATCGACGGCTGAGCGACGAAAGCCCGGGCGATGGTGATGAGCTGACGCTCACCCGCCGACACGTTCGCGGCATCCTCGTCGAGCACGGTGTCGTACCCCTCGGGGAGGGCATGCACGAACCGGTCGACATAGGTCGCCTTGGCGGCAGCGAGAACCTCTTCGTCGGTCGCGGTGGAGCGACCGTACCGGATGTTCTCGCGGATGCTGCCCGCGAACAGCCACGGGTCCTGCAGCACCATCCCGGTGCGGGACCGCAGCTCATCGCGGGTCGCCTCGGCGATGTCCTGCCCGTCGAGCTTGATGCGTCCGCCGCTGAGCTCGTAGAAGCGCATGATCAGGTTGACGAGCGTGGTCTTGCCGGCGCCGGTCGGGCCGACGATCGCGACCGTCTGGCCCGGCTCCACCCGGAACGACAGATCCTTGATCAGCGGACGCTCGGGCGTGTACGAGAACGCGACGTTCTCGAACTCGATGACGCCCTTGCCCTCGACCAGCTCGGGAGCGTCAGCACTGTCTGCCTCCTGCTCATCGGCGTCGAGCAGCTCGAACACCCGCTCGGCGGATGCCGTGCCCGACTGGACCACCGCCGCCATGCCACCCAGATCGGAGAGCGGCTGCGTGAACTGCTGCGAGTACTGGATGAACGCCTGCACGTCGCCGAGACGGAGCTGGCCGTTCGCGACCATCAGACCGCCGAGCACCGCGATGCCCACGTAGCTGAGGTTTCCCACGAACATCATCGCCGGCATGATGATGCCGGAGAGGAACTGCGCCCGGAAGCTCGCCTGGAAGAGCTCTTCGTTCTCGACCTGGAACTTGTCCAGCGCGTCCTTCTCACGGCCGAACACCTTCACCAGCGCGTGCCCGGAGAACGCCTCTTCGACCCGTGCGTTCAGTCGGCCGACCTTGCGCCACTGCGTGCCGAACGCCTTCTGCGAACGCGGACCGATGACACCGAAGATCACCGCCATGAGCGGCAGGGTGATGAGGGCGACGAGGGCGAGCTGCCACGAGATCGAGAACATCATGATCAGCACACCGATCACGGTCAGCACCGAGGTCAGCGCGCCCGAGAGCGACTGCTGCATGGTCTGGGTGATGTTGTCGATGTCGTTCGTGACGCGCGAGATCAGCTCACCGCGCTGCACCTTGTCGAAGTACGACAGGGGCAGGCGGTTGATCTTCGCCTCGACCGACTCGCGCAGGCGCCACATCGTGCGCACCATGATCACGTTGATGACGTAACCCTGGATCCAGGTCAGGAAGGCTGCGGCCACGTAGATCGCGAGGACCGCGGCGATGACGAGTCGCAGGGCGTCGAAATCAACGCCCTGGCCGACCGTGAAGTCACCCAGCGCACCGACCTGGTTCGCGAAGTCGTCCTGGCCGGAGCCGCGCAGCGCCTCGATGACCACATCCTGCGGGGTGCCGGCCGGGAAGCCGGGGAAATCTCCGTTCGGCTGGCCGAGCTGGATCGAGATGAACCCCTTGTAGACGAGGTTCGTCGCCTCGGCGAGCACCTTGGGTGCGGCGACCGTCAGGACCACGCCGAGCGCGCCGAGGACGGACACGAAGACGAACCAGATCGCCGACGGCTTCAGCAGCCCGATCATGCGCGCGAAGCTCGGCCCGAAGTTGTCGGCCTTGCCCGGAGCGACGCTGTCCCAGTCGCCGGAGTTCTGACGGGCCTGCTCCGCGAGCTCGGCCTCGTACTTCTCCTCCGCGGTCAGTTCGACCTCGGCCACGGGGGCAGCAGCCTTGCCGCGACGGCCACGCGTGACCTTGCTCTGTTCGTTGTTCTGCTCGCTCATGCGTCCACCCCCAGCTGCGACTCGACGATCTCTCGGTAGGTGTCGCTCGTCTCGAGCAGCTGCTCGTGCGTGCCGACGCCGACCATGGTGCCGCCGTCGAGGACGACGATGCGATCGGCATCCGTGATCGACGACACGCGCTGGGCGACCACGATCTTCGTGACGTGCGGAAGCTCCCGCCACAGCGCCTGCCGCAGGCGGGCATCCGTCGTCAGGTCGAGAGCCGAGAACGAGTCGTCGAAGACCAGGACCTTCGGCTGGTGCACGATCGCGCGGGCGATCGCGAGCCGCTGGCGCTGTCCGCCGGACACATTCGTGCCGCCCTGGGCGATGCGCGACTCGAGTCCGTCGGGCATCTCCTCGACGAAGTCGCGACCCTGCGCGATCTCGAGCGCGTGCCAGAGCTCTTCGTCGGTCGCCTCCTCGCGCCCGTAGCGCAGGTTCGACGCGACGGTGCCGGTGAAGAGGAACGGACGCTGCGGAACCAGACCGATACTGTCCCACAGCGCCTCGACGTCGGCTTCGCGCACATCCGTGCCGCCCACGTGCACGGAACCGCCCGAGACGTCGAACAGACGAGGGATGAGGGAGATGAGTGTCGTCTTGCCCGAGCCGGTGGATCCGACGATCGCGACCGTCTCTCCCGGCTCCGCGCCGAAGCTGATGCCCTTGAGCACCGGGGAGTCCGCGCCGGGGTAGGTGAACTCGACATCGTCGAGCACCACGGATCCGGGAACCGGGAACTCGGTGACGCCGTTCTCGGGGCGGACCAGCGTGGAGTCGGAGTCGAGCACCTCGCCGATGCGCTCGGCCGAGACGGCGGCGCGCGGGATCATCATCGCCATGAAGCTCGCCATGATGACGCCGCCCATGATCTGACCGATGTACTGCATGAAGGCGAACAGCGTGCCGACCTGCACCGTGCCGTTGTTGACCTCGATGCCGCCGAACCAGATGACCGAGACGACCGTGACGTTGAGGATGAGCATGAACAGCGGGAAGAGCAGCACGAACAGCGAGCCGACCTTGCGCCCGACGACCATGATGTCGGTGTTGGCGCCGCGGAAGCGCTCCTCTTCGATGCCCTCGCGCACGAACGCGCGCACGACACGGACGCCGGTGAGCTGCTCGCGCATGATGCGGTTGACGTTGTCGAGCTTGCCCTGGTAGCTGCGGAACAGCGGGACCATGCGGCCGATGACGAGCGCGGCGAGGATCAGCAGCAGCGGCACGGAGACCGCGATGAGCCAGCTGAGGGTCACCTCGGTGCGCACGGCGAAGATGATGCCGCCGATCGCGAGCAGCGGCGCGGTGACGAGCATGGTCGCGCCCATCATGGCCAGCATCTGCACCTGCTGCACGTCGTTCGTGTTGCGGGTGATGAGCGATCCGGCGCCGAACACCGAGACCTCGCGTTCGGAGAAGCCGCTGACCTTGCCGAACACATCGGCGCGGATGTCGCGGCCGGCACCCATCGCCGCGCGTGCGGCGAAGAAGGTGGCGGTGACCGAGGCGATGATCTGCCCCAACGACACCACGAGCATGAAGAGGCCGGTGCTCCAGATGTAACCCGTGTCGCCCTGGGCGATGCCCTTGTTGATGATGTCGGCGTTGAGGCTCGGGAGGTAGAGGGTCGCGGCGACGCTGGCGAGCTGGAACACCAGCACGCCGAGGAGCAGCCACTTATAGCGAGACAGATAGCGGAAGAGAATTTTTCCCAGCACAGGCGCACTTTCTAGGAAGGATGGATCGGCGGGTTTCTCGGCAGACGGATGCCGACCGACAACCGGCCACAAGACAGAGTGCCACGAACTGCGGACATTCGTATCCCCCTGTGGGAGGACCTTCGCTGACAGCGAACCTTTTCAGCCACGGCCTGCGGTTTCTGAACTCGGGTGAAGAACGGCGGGTCCATGCAGCGGAATCTATTTGTACTCCCGTAATGGTACAACTTGTGATAGACATGCGGTACAAACAGATGGGACTCTCCATGCCGATCATCACGGCCTTCTTCTCGATGCCCTGGGTCTCGCTGATCGTCGCGGCGATCATCGCGGTCGGCATCACCGTCACTCCTGCGTGGAACGCTCGGCGGGCGAGCCGCGAGCGACTCGTCCCGACCGCCGGCCTCGTCGCGCGCTACTCGCCGGAGCATCGCACGCTCGGGATCACGGCGATCGTCGTCATCGTGGCCTTCGTCGCCGAGAACCTGATCTCCGGCTACGCTCTCGACCTCGCCGACGTCGTCGCCTGGTGGCGATACCCGATGCCGATGATCACGGCATCCGTCGGCGTCGGCATCTTGTTGGCGATCATCGCAACGAGGGGCAGCGCCCCTGTGGAGCAGCCCGTCATCTCCGCTCGTCGCACGTGGCTGACCTTCAGCGCTCGGACCGGATCCGTGGGAGCCGGCCTCACGCTGCTCGCTCTCTCGACGATCACCATCTTGGCCGGCCTCGCATCGTCGAACATCGGCGACGGTCCCTACGTCTTCCTCGAGATCGAAGTCCCGAACGAGACGATCGATCCGATCCGGCCATGGTTCTACGGATGGGCATACGGCGTTCCCGTACTCATCTGCACGGCCGCTCTCATCGCCGTGACCGTGGGTGCGCTGCACGCCAACGCATCCCGCTCCTTCATGCGCCCGCAGACCGTCATCGCCGAGCAGCGCCAACGTCGCGCTGTCGCGACGGGCATCACTCGGATCTCTACGTCTGCGGCCCTGCTCACGCTTGCAGGGGCAGTGAGGTTCATCGCCGACGCCGGGTCCGTCGCCGGTCTCACCATCCAGGGCGATCTCCGGAGTGATTCGTATACGGCGTATTGGCGATACGGAGAGGTCGCGGCCGTCGGAGGCGCCGTGTCTCCGCTGCTGGAGATCGCCGCCTTCGTCCTTCTGCTCCTGGTGACCGCGCAGCTCTACCCGTCGGGATGCATCGCCCAGCCGTCCGTCGACGCCGAGAGCCACGCGGAACGCGAGACCGCGCAGTGAATCCGCGTCCGAGGCTGGCGCCTGCCGACGAGGCGAACCCGGCGCTCGATATCTACCGGCAGCTGCGCGGCATCATCGTCTCCGGGCAACTGGGTGCGGGCGAGCGTCTGCCGACGGTCCGCCAGATGGCGAGCGACCTCGGCGTCGCTCCCGGAACGGCCGCGCGCGCGTACAAGATGCTCGAAGGAGAAGGGCTCGTGATCTCGCGCACGGCCGCAGGCACTCGGGTCGCCGAGTCGGCCGGAGTCCTCCCGGCCTCGGTGATCCGACTCATCCGTGATCTCGTCGACGAAGCCGATTCCGTGGCCGCCGATCCCGACGACGTCGTGGACGTGCTCCGCGCGATCTGGCAGGCGGGTTCACACGGCGAGGCTCTCCATGACGAATAGCTCGTTCATGCCACCGCGCCGATAGAGAACCTCAGAAGAGCGGCCGCTCCGGCACATAGTCGCGCGCGCCGGCGCCGGCATCCGCGTCGAGCTCCGCCAGCGTCGGCGGGTCCCACTTCGGGTTGCGGTCCTTGTCCACCACCTGTGCGCGGATGCCCTCGACGAGGTCCGGATGCTGGTTCACGAACCAGAGCACGCGCCGGTACTCGCCTTCCAGCGCCGCGCGCAGGTTCGGCAGGTCCCGCGCCTCGCGCACCGCGTCGAGGGTGACGACGAGGCCGGTCGGCGCGAGCCCCTCGAGGAGGTCGGCGGTGGCGGCGGCATCCGTCGTCCCCTGCGCCTGCAGCCGCTCGATGATCTGGACCACGGTCGGTGCGGAGAAGGCGTCGTCGATCCACTCCTGGGAGGCCGGGAGCTGCGACGGGTCGGGCGTCTCGTCGAAGAGCAGCACGATCTCGCTGGGACCGGTCGGGTCGGCGCGGTAGGCGAGCGCCTCGCGCAGTGCGTCGAGCCGGTCGGACGGCACGTAGTGGTCGGCGAACCCGAGGTGCACGGCATCCGCTCCGTCCATGGTCGAGCCGGTCAGGGCGAAGTACTCGCCGAACCGGCCGGGTGCCCGCCCCAGCAGCCAGGTGCCACCCACGTCGGGAGTGAACCCGATGCGCGTCTCGGGCATCGCCAGCTTGGAGCGCTCGGTGACGATGCGGATGGCGGCGTGGCCGGCGAGGCCGATGCCCCCGCCCATCGTGATGCCGTCGGCGATCGAGACGACGGGCTTCGGGTACTCCGCGATCATCGCGTTCAGCGCGTACTCGGCACGGAAGAACTCGGCGGACTGATCGGCGTGGCCGGACGTGATCTGCTGGTGCAGGGCGCGGACATCACCGCCCGCGCACATCCCGCGTTCGCCCGCTCCGTCGATCAGGATGATCTGCACGTCGGTGTCGTCGACCCAGGCGGTGAGCGCCTCGGTGAGCAGATCGATCATGCCGGGATCGAGGGCGTTGATCGCTTCGGGACGGTTCAGAGTGAGACGTCCGAGTGCGCCTTCCTTGCGGACGAGGACGCGGGGCGCGGCGATGGTGTCTGTCACGCGTGCCACGTTACCCGTTCGCCGCGGGGTCCGAATCCGCACGAAATACGCGATCCGGGCGCTTTTCCGGCAGGATAGGGGGAACTGTTCACTGCAAGGAGAGGTCGCGGATGCCCGACGGACAGGTGCTCGAGTTCACGAACGTGACGAAGCGCTTCAATGAGGTGACCGCTGTCTCCGATTTCTCGGCACGTGTCGAGCCCGGGGCCGTCACCGCCTTCCTCGGCCCGAACGGAGCAGGCAAGACCACCACCCTTCGCATCCTGCTCGGTCAGGTGCGAGCCACTTCCGGAACCGCCACCATCGGCGGCACGGCTTACGCGGAGCTGCGTCAGCCGCTGCGCACGATCGGCTCGGTGCTGGAGGAGACGGTCTACCGCCCCCGTCGCACCGCGAGCCGGCAGCTGACGATCGCCGCGAAGGCCAACGGCATCCCGCTCGCCCGCGTCGACGAGGTGCTCGGCATGGTCGGGCTCGACGGCGAGGGCGACTCCCGCATCGGCGGCTTCTCCCTCGGCATGCGTCAGCGTCTCAGCGTCGCCAACGCCCTGCTCGGCGACCCCGGCGCTCTCGTGTTCGACGAGCCCGCCAACGGCCTCGACCCGGAGGGCATCCGCTGGATGCGCCTCCTGATGCGGCGGCTGGCCGATGAGGGGCGCACCGTGCTCGTGTCGTCGCACCTGCTCAGCGAGATCGAGCAGGTCGCCGACAACGTCCTGGTGCTCTCCAAGGGTCACCTCGTCCTCGCCAGCGGCATCGAGACTCTCGCCGACCCGAAGGGCGGCTCCGTCGTGGTGGACGCCGCGGACCGCGCGGCCCTCACGACCGCACTCTCCGCCGCCGGGTTCGACGTCGAGGTGCTGCGCTCCGGCCTCACCGTCCGCGGCGGAGACGCCGGGACCGTGGGCGCCGTGGCCGCGGAGGCCGGCATCGCGCTGAGCACGCTCGTACAGCGCGGCCCGACGCTGGAAGACGTCTTCATCGAACTCGTGCGCGGTGGCAAGCTCGGCCCGCGCGCCGAGGCCGCCGCCTCGCAGCTCGTGACGCCGGGGGCAGTGGCCGCCGGTGCGGTCGCCGCCGGTGCGGTGACCGGGTTGGAACTGGCCGGGGTCGACCTGGCCGGCGCCCCCGAGACTTCGGTCGACGAGGATGCGCCCGCGGAAGACGAGGCTTCGGTCGACGAGGATGCGCCGACGGAAGACGAGGGCGCGCCTGCGGAAGATGCTGCCGACGACGATTCGGCCGAAGGTGCCGCTGACGACGCATCGGTCGACGATGACGCCGTCGCAACCGACGGAGATGCCGACGAGCAGACGACCGTCGAGGTGAGCCTCGTCGAGACGCTCGCCGCGGAGGACGCCCCTGACGCGCAGAGCGACGGCGAGACCGATGTCGAGGAGAGCAGCGTCGAGGCGGCATCCGACGAGGTTCCGGCATCCGACGAGGCGCACGACGGAGACGAGAGCGCTTCCGACGACGCTTCCCACGACGCGACTGAGGACGACGTCGCCCCGACCCGTTCGTTCGACGAGATCCTGTTCGGCTCCTCGGGCGCGACGGCGTCGGAGGCCGCGGCTTCGGACGGCCCGTCCGACGCCGGCACTGAGGAGCAGGCCGAGGAGGATCACGCCGGCGTCGAGTTCTTCACCGAGCTCGGAGATGCGGATGCCGCCGGCGAAGCCCCGTCTGACGGCGACGCCGCGTCCGACGGCGAAGCCCCGTCTGACGGCGACGCCGCGGAGGGCGAGCCGGAGGGCGACGCCGAGCTCGAAGGAGAGGCCGAAGAGCCTGCATCGGCCGAGCACGAGGGCGACGCGGCGGAGCAGAACTCCGACGACGATGATCCCCGATCGGCCGCCGTCAGCTCGATGCTCGCCGCCGCTGCCCGCGCGTACTACGAGGACGAGCCGAAGGACTACCCGCAGGATCAGTCTTCCTCCGACGACGGGCCGCACTGGAGCATCGCCTCGACCGGAGTGATCGACACCGTCCCGGGTGCAGACGCTCCCGAGGGTGAGCACGAAGCGGATGTCGCTGATGAGGGCGAGCACCGCGACGAGACCGCCGAGCAGGGCGAGAACCACGAGCACGACGGACACAACCACGAGCACGGGGACAACCACGAGCACGGGGACAACCACGAGCACGGGGACAACCACGAGCACGGGGACGACCACGAGCACGGGGATCACCACCACGGCTGAGCCCGTCCGCTGACGACAAAGCCCTCCGCACCCGTAGGTGGCGGAGGGCTTTGTCGTCGGTCGGGGGTCAGGCGGGGCGCGGACGGATCACCGGGCGCCGACTGCCCTTGGAGACGGGGGTCGGTGCGGTCGCGACGATCTCTTCGACGTCTGCGGGTTCGGTCGACACGTCGAGTCGCAGGGCCTGCGTGAGCGCGAGGCCGTGCCGCGTGCTGAGGATCAGCCGGCCGTACTGGTCATCGCCCTCGAGGTCGATCACGACCCCCGGACGACGACGGCGGATGAGCACGAAGTCGAGGCTGCCTGCGGCCTTCCAGCTGCCGGCGGCGAGCACGCCGGGAATATGCGTCCCGGGGTTCGGCACGCCGCGGAGCCACGTCCACGCATCCTCGGTGAGCTGCACCTTCGTGATGTGGTCGCGCACGATCCGCACGTTGCTGCGGTGGAAGGTGGCGGCACGCTCGAGCGGCGAGAGCACGACCTCCAGTTGCGTCTGGTCAAGCAGCAACGTCACCATGCTCCCAGTCTGCCAGCGCGGCCCTCCCAGTTGTCTGGAAGTTGCTCACAGGAACGCAACGATCCATTGTGGATTCGACTCAATCGGGCGAAATCTTTACTTGCACATTCGAACATATGTTCTATGCTAGAGGCATGAGCTTCCCCGTCGAGAACAGCATCGAGCACCGTCAGGCGCTGCTCGATGCCTGGGTGGAGAAGCGCCGGCAGATCGCGGTGCTCGAAGCGGAGTCCTCGGGGCTCATCGCCGACCGCATGCGGGTGCTCGATGCCGACGTGCGTGAGCACCCGCATCACCGAGAGGCGATCCATCGCTCGATGATCGCCGAGTACTCCGCCGCCGGTCGCATCGCAAAGGGCAGCGTCGAGTACGCGTTCTCCGACGCCTGCCTCCTCGATTCCGATCACCCGGCGGTGCAGGAATCGTTCCGGCGCGGAGACATCACCGCCGCCCACGTGCGCGAGATCGTTCGGGCGGGCATGATCGTCCGGCTCGCCGTGCGCGAAGGGCGGGTGGATGCCGAGACGCTGAGCCTCTACGACGCCGCGGCCCTCGAGATCGCGGAGCACGACTCCCCCGGTCGCACCCGGGCGATGGTGCGACAGATCGCCGCATCGCTGGCCGGAGAGACGCTTGTCGAGCGCCACCGGCGTGCGCGCGGCGAGCGAACGGTCACGATGCGCTCACTCGATGACGGGCTCGCGCTGCTGCAGGTCGTGCTGCCGGGGCATCTCGCCTCCGCCGTCCTCGATCGGCTGACGCGCCTGGCTCAGCACGTGATCGCCACACGTGACGAGCGCGACCCGGTACTGTCCTCCGACGCCCTCGACCTGGGTGACGACGCGGTGTTCCTGCATGACCTGGCTCCCGACGACGCGCTCCGCGATGACCCCGTGCTCAATGACCACCACATCGACCGTGACCCTCTCGACGCGCACACCATCTTCAGCGACGACACGTTCACGACCGACCCGTGCATCGAGCATGTTCCGGCCGACGACCGAACGATCGACGAGGTCCGGGCCGACCTGCTCACCGATCTGCTGCTCGCCGGCGACCCCTCCGCGGTGAGCGGGACCGGGCTCGACGCCATCCAGGCGCGTGTCCAGGTCACAGTCGCAGCGACCACCCTCGCCGGCGCCGATAACCTGCCTGCCGAGCTCGACGGGTTCGGGCCTCTGCATCCTGACGTCGCCCGAGACCTCGCCGCGCGCACGGGCGGATGGTCTCGCCTGCTCCTCGACCACGACGGCATGGTGACCTCGACGGACGCCTACGCTCCGACCGAGGCGATGCGTCGACATCTGAGAGCCCGCGATCAGCACTGCCGGTTCCCGGGCTGTCGCATGCCGGTCCACCGCTGCCAGATCGACCACAACCACGATCACGCCCGCGGCGGCCCGACGTCGAACGACAACCTCGCGCACCTGTGCGTGGGGCACCACGCGCTCAAGCATCCCGACATCGACGACCGGTACCGGTGGAGCGCCCGGCAGCTTCCCGGCGGAGACATCGAGTGGACGAGCCCCCTCGGACGCACCTACACCGATGCCGCACCGCGCCGCGTCATGTTCGTCTGAGAAACAGACCGCGTTCGGCGCGACCCAGCGCCCTGGGCGCGACCAGCGCCCTAAGCGCGAGCAGACGCCGCCGCGGCTGCAGCGACGGGAAGCGCGGCTTCGATGAGCTCGAGCTCCTCGTCACCGTGCGCGGCCGTGAGGAACCACGCCTCGAACACGCTCGGGGGCAGCGCCACGCCCTGCTCGCGCAGAGAGTGGAAGAACGGCGCATACCGGAACGACTCCTGCGCCTGCGCCTCCGCATAGTCACGCGGTGCGGACGCACGGAACGACGCGCTGAACAGGCTGCCCGCACTCGCCACGGCGTGCGTGACCCCGGCATCCGTCAGGGCATGGTCGAGAGCCGAGGCGACGCGAGCGGATGCCGCATCCACGGCCGCGTACACCTCAGGAGTGGCAAGGCGCAGCGTCGCGAGCCCTGCCGCGACCGACAGCGGATTGCCGGAGAGGGTCCCCGCCTGGTACACCGGGCCGAGCGGCGCGAGCAGGTCCATGACCTCGGCGCGACCACCGAGCGCGGCCAGCGGCATCCCTCCGCCGACGACCTTGCCGAACGTGAAGATGTCCGGCAGGTAGTCCTCACCGGCGGCGGCCTGCAGACCCCAGTATCCGGCCGGGTGCACGCGGAATCCGGTGAGCACCTCGTCGAGGATCATGAGGGCGCCGTGGGAGTGCGCGGTCTCCGCGATGAGCCGGTTGAATCCCGGCAGCGGAGCGACCACACCCATGTTCGCGGCCGCGGCCTCGACGATGACCGCCGCGATCCGCGGACCGTGCTCGGCGAACACCGCCGCGAGGGCTTCCGGATCGTTGTACCGGATCACGAGAGTCTGCGCCGCGATCGGCGCCGGGACGCCGGCCGATCCCGGAAGCGCGAGCGTCGCGACGCCCGAGCCCGCCTCGGCGAGCAGGCCGTCGGAGTGGCCGTGGTAGTTGCCCGCGAACTTCACCAGCAGATCACGACCGGTCGTGCCTCGCGCCAACCGGATCGCCGTCATCGTCGCCTCGGTGCCCGTCGACACCAGGCGCACGCGCTCGATCGGACGGATCTCACCGAAGCGCACGCGATCAGCGATCAGTGCGGCGAGCTCCACCTCGCCCTCGGTCGGAGCACCGAACGACAGCCCGCGGGTCGCGGCCTCCTGCACGGCGGCGACGACCTCCGGATGCGCGTGGCCCAGCAGAGCAGGCCCCCACGACGCGACCAGATCGACGTACGAGCGGCCCGCGGCATCCGTGACCCGCGCACCCGACGCCGACGCGAGGAACCGCGGCGTTCCACCCACCGATCCGTACGCGCGCACCGGCGAGTTGACCCCGCCGGGGATCACAGCCCGGGCAGCGGAGAACAGGTCGTCATTGCGGTCGTTCATCAGGGCCCTTCGAGAGGAGACGCGCGACGTCAGTCGCGCAGCCAGCGCGCGGCCTCGGTCGCCCAGTAGGTCAGGACGGCGTCGGCACCCGCACGGCGGATGGAGAGAAGTGATTCGAGCACGGCCGCACGGCGGTCGATCCAGCCGTTGGCGGCAGCGGCCTCGACCATCGCGTACTCGCCCGACACCTGGTATGCCCACACCGGAATATGGACGGTGTCGCGCACTTCGCGCAGCACATCCAGGAACGACATCGCAGGCTTCACCATCACGATGTCCGCCCCCTCGGCTTCGTCGACCACGGCCTCGCGCACACCCTCACGACGGTTGCCGGGATCGAGCTGGTAGGTGCGACGGTCGCCCGTGAGCTGCGAGTCGACGGCCTCGCGGAAAGGGCCGTAGAACGCGCTCGCGTACTTCGCCGCGTAGGCCAGCAGCAGAGTGTCGGTGAAACCCTCGGCATCCAGAGCGGCACGGATCACGGCGACCTGGCCGTCCATCATGCCGGAGAGGCCCAGCAGCTGAGAGCCCGCCCGCGCCTGGGCGAGCGCCATCGAGGCGTAGCGCTCGAGCGTCGCGTCGTTGTCGACCGAGCCGTCGGCGGCGAGCACGCCGCAGTGACCGTGATCGGTGAACTCGTCGAGGCAGAGATCCGTCTGCACGACGAGGGCGTCGCCGACCTCTGCGGCCAGAGCCTCGGTCGCGACGTTCAGGATGCCGCGCGGATCATCGGCGCCGGACCCGCGCGCATCGCGCACCGCGGGCACACCGAACAGCATGACTCCGCCGACACCGGCCTCGGCCGCCTCGACGGCGGTGGCGCGCAGGGAATCGATCGAATGCTGTGCGACACCCGGCATCGATCCGATGGCGACGGGCTCCGTGAGCCCTTCGCGCACGAACAGGGGCAGCACGAGCTGACGCGGCTCCAGCGACGTCTCACGGACCAGGTCGCGGACGGCGCGCGACTGACGCAGCCGCCTCAGGCGGATCTCCGGGAAGCTCACGGCGCGAACTCGTCAGCCGCGTGCGGAAGAGTGAAGTGCGAGACCGCGTCGATGAGCGCGTCGACCGTCTGCCGGTCAGCGACCACGGACACCGGCAGGCCGGCCTTGAGGGCGTCGCGCGCGGTCCGCGGACCGATCGCCGCGAGCAGAGTCTCATCCGGGATCTCGGGGAACTGCTCGCGCACCTGCTCGGCGACAGAGCCGCTCGTGATCAGGATCGCATTGATGCGCCCGTTCTCGACATCGCGGCGAATGCGCTCCGTGACCGGAACACCGACAGTGCGATACGCGACGACGCTCGCGACATCGTGCCCGGCATTCGAGAGCTGGACGCTGAGAACGGGCTTCGCGATCTCGCTGCGCAGCGCGAGGATGCGGCGCGGCTGCGTCTCCAGGGCGATGAGCTGTTCGGCCATCCCCTCGGCGGAGTTGTCCTGCTCCGGCACCAGCGCGACCTCGTAGCCGACCGCCTGGAGGGCGGCAGCCGTCGTCTCGCCCACGGCGGCGATCCTCGTCGTGCGGGGAACGACCGCGCGATGCGCGAACAGCACGTCGACGGTCGTGGCGCTCGTGACCGTCAGCCAGTCGAATGCGCCGGCGGCCAGCTGCGCCAGTGCAGTGTCGAGCGCCGCCTGGTCATTGGTCGGGGCGAAGTTGATGAGGGGTGCGACGACCGGCACCGCGCCCTGGGCGCGGAGGCTCGCGGCGACGCCGTCGCCCCACGGCCCGCCACGGGGCACGAGGATGCGCCAGCCGTACAGCGGTAGGTCCTGCTTCGAATCGGATGTCATAGGGATTGCTCTCGGGGAACGAGGCCAGCCGCCCCTTGATCGAGCAGCCGACGGGCAACAGTGAACCCGAGCTCGCGCGCTGCGTGCATCGGGTCTGCACCATCGGCAGCATCCGCTCCATTGCCACTGCCGTTCCGACGAATATACTCCCCGTTCAGGTCCTCCGTGACGTCGAGGCCGATCCGGCGGCCTCCGTCGGGGGCGTAGACGACCGTCCTGACGCGGATCGAGGGGCCTTCGACCACAGCGTGTGCGGCCATCGGCGCCTGGCATCCGGCGTCCAGTCCCTGCAGCACCGCACGCTCGACGGTGATGGCCAGACGCGTCTCCTCGTCATCCAGCGCAGCGAGCGCGGCGAGCAGTTCCGCCGGAGCATCCGTCTTCGTCTCCACGGCCAGCGATCCCTGTCCGGGAGCGGTCGGCCACTCGGCGAGACCGAGCTCCTCCCGCCGCAGGCGCGACTCCGCGCCGAGCCGCGACAGGCCGGCGGCCGCGAGGATCACGGCATCCAGCTCACCCGACGCGACACGCGCCAGCCGGGAATCGACGTTCCCGCGGATGTCGACCACCTCGGCGTACGGAGCGCGACGACGCACCTGGGCGATGCGCCGGGGAGATCCGGTGCCCACCGTGCTGCCGGAGCGAAGTTCGTGCAGCGGGATGCCGAGACGGGTGAGCACCACATCGCGGGCGTCCTCCCGCTTCGGGGTCGCCGCGATCACGAGCCCGTCGGGGATGGCGGTCGGCAGATCCTTCAGCGAATGCACGAGGAGGTCGCACTCGCCGGCGAACAGCGCTTCCCGCAGCCGCGTGGCGAAGATTCCCTGCCCGCCGATCTCGGAGAGCGACGCGCGGTTCGTGTCGCCCTCGCTGGTGATCGTGACGAGCTCGACCGGGCGCCCCGACACCTTCTCGAGGGCCGCGGCGACGTGACCGGACTGCGCCTGCGCGAGCGCGCTGCGCCGGGTTCCCAGGCGGATCGGGGTGCTCATCGACCGACCTACTGCAGCACGTCCGCGATCTCGTCGAAGCGCAGGCGGCGCCCCGTGTAGAAGGGCACCTCCTCCTTCACGTAGAGACGCGCGTCGGTGTAGCGGAGGTCGCGCATGAGGTCGACGAGGTCGGTGACGTCGTCGGCTTCGAGCGGCAGCAGCCACTCGTAGTCGCCCAGCGCGAACGCGGCGACGGTGTTCGCGATGACGCCCGTGAAGGCCGCACCCTTGCGCCCGTGATCGGCGAGCATCTTGCGACGCTCCTCCTCAGGGGCGAGGTACCACTCCGGGGTGCGCACGAACGGGTAGAGGCAGAGCCAGTCCTTGGGCTCGACGCCGCGCAGGAACCCGGGCACATGCGCGCGGTTGAACTCCGCATCACGATGCACGCCCATGACGTTCCACACCGGGAGAAGCGACCGCAGCAGCTCGGTGCGGCGCAGCCGACGGAGCGCACGCTGCAGCTCTTCGGCGGTCTTGCCGTGCAGCCAGACCATCAGGTCGGCGTCGGCCTTCAGCCCCGAGACGTCGTAGAAACCGCGGACGGTGACGCCGGAGTCCTCGACGTACGAGACGATCGTCTCGAGTTCGGTCGAGTCGGACTCGGTGACGGGCACATCGGGATTGCGTCGCCACACGGCCCAGAGGGTGAATCCGGACGGGTTCTCTTCGAGCGCTTCGGACATGTCTCCAGTCTGCCCCCTTTGCCGAGGCCCCGCGAACGCGGGACTCAGCGGGAGACCGCGCGAGCGATGACCCAGACGAGTCCGCCGACGGCCGCCGCGATGCCGATCACGGCCGCAGCCGCGCCGATCGGGTTGCGGTCGGCGAAGACGCGGGCCTTCGCGATTCCTCGCGTCGACGCCTTCTCGATACGGCGAGGGATGTTGCCCTTGACCTCGATCGCGGCGAGCGCCGCCTTCAGCTCGGCGCGCGCCGAGTCCCGGGGATCGACGATGCCGGCCGGGACGACGGTGCGCGGCACCAGCGAGTCAGAATTCGTCATCTCCGGCCTCCTTCACGATGCGGATGTCCTCGGCGACCGCCTGCGCGGGATTCTGCCGACGGAGGACCTTGCGGAACTTGAGGATGCCGAGCAGAGCGAACAGCAGGACGGCGAGGAGCAGGATGCCGAACACGACGATCGCCGACAACCAGACGGGCCACCACGACGAGAGCCCGGCGATCGCGAAGACGAGGATCACCGGCACGGCCCAGAAGAGGAAGAACAGCGCGACGAGGAACCAGACGGAACCGATCCCGGCGTCTTTCGCGGTCTTCGAGATCCACGCCTTGGCGGAGTCGATCTCGGCTTTGACGAGGTTGGTGACGAGTTCGGGCAGGTCGCCGAGCAGCGTCAGCAGACTGTCGTCGGCACGATCCCGGAATCCGCGAGGCATCTCAGGCGCCGGGCTTCTTCGGAGCAGGCTTCTTCGCTGCCGAGGTGCTGCTCGAAGAGCTCTTGGCTGCGGAGGCCTTCGCCTTGACGTCTTCGACCGCGTCGTCGGTGGCATCGGCCACCTCTTCGGCCGCTTCCTTGCCCGAGGCGATCACAGCGTCGAGCTTCTGGCCCGGGGAGCCGTTGCCCTTGACGGACTTGACGACCTTCACCGCGCCGGTCCAGAGCGCGCCGGGGACGGCCGCTGCCTTGTCACCGACGAAATCCTTGACCATCTCGACCCGTTCCTGCACGGGGTCGGTGTGGTAGAGCTTGAGCCACTGCGTCTTGATCTGCTCATAGCGTTCGCGCCCGGCACGAGTGCCCAGGACGTAGCCGACGCCGAGTCCTACGACGAGTCCGATCTTCCCCTTCATGGGGTCTCCTCACGTTGTTCGAGTCCTGCGGGTCAGGTACACAGCGTAACCCCGTATGCCGGATTCGGCATCTACACGGCCCAGGGGTTGACACACGGCGTCTCGTCACTCCCACAACAGCGTGCGCCGCAGACGATCGGCCTCGTCCTTCGCATCCGGGATCACCTGCGCGAGGCCCGTTCCGGCCAGCCACGCGCCCACCGCGGCGAGTCCGGGCACGGCCTGGAGTGCCGCACGCGCCGCCTCTCGACGCTCTCCCGAGCCGATGATGGAGGCGGGCTGCGACTGCACGTACCGCGCCCGGTGCGCAGCGAGGAGTGCTCCCGGCGCGAGAGCGACCCCCAGCAGCGCCGACGCCTCTCGCAGCGCGAGTTCTGCGGCCTGGTCGTCGTCGAGGCCCGCCGTCGCGGCCGGTTCCCCCTGTGCGCCGAACGAGACCCGTACGATCTCCCGGTCTCCGGCCGCCTCGCGCACCCAGCCCCACTTCGCGGTGGAGTGCGTGAGCGCCTTGGCCGTGTGGCTTCCCGGCACCGTCAGCACTCCGGTGCCGCGAGGAGCAGGACGCAGAGCCGGGGCGTCGAGCAGCAGCGTCACGACCTCGATCTCCGGCGACGACGACGGCTCCGCGTGCGCGAGTGCCGGGACGCTGCTCGTGAGAAGCGCCCGCGCGGCCGCCTCGGCCGTGGCCACGATGACGGCGTCGGCGGTGAACGACACGGAATCGTCGGCATCCTCGCCGGCATCGGGGTCGGACTCTCCGGCATCGGGGTCGGACTCGATCTCGCCGACGACCGTCCACCCGGCATCCGTCTTCTGCGCGCTCCGGACGCGCACGCCGGTACGGACCTCGGCGCCGAGCCGGTGCAGATCCTCCACGAGGGCGTCGACCAGCACGCTCATCCCTCCGGACAGGCCCTCGACCGCGGCGCCCGGAGTCTTCGCGGCGCTCTGGGCGGCATCGCGCAGCGCGCCCACGGCGCCGGAGAGCGATCCGACGCGGGTGAGCGCGGCGTTCAGGCCGGGAGCAGCGACGTCGACGTCGACATCGTCGGGCGACGCGGAGTACACCCCGGTCGTCACCGGCGCGACGAGACGGTCACGGACCTTCGCCCCCATGCGCGAGGCCACGAGCTTTCCCAGGCTCAGCTGGTGCCCGATCGTCAGCGGCGGGCGCACGCGGTCGAGGTACGCACGCCAGGCACCCGACCAGCCGATCACGCGGCGCACGTCCTCCTGGAACGGATTCGCGGGGATGCCGAGGATCCCGCCGACCGGGAGCGGAGCTGCGCCGATGCCGGGGATGCCGGCCAGCCACGCACCACCCGCGTCGGGCGCGACGATCCGATCGGTCAGGCCCAGGTCGGCCAGCAGCGCGCGCACGTGCCCGCCCCTGGTCGCGAAGCTCTCCGCGCCCGCGTCGACCACGACGCCGTCGAGTGCTGCCCGGCGGATCGCGCCTCCGACGGCATCCGTCTCTTCGAGCAGGGTGACCTGCATGCCGACCTTCGCGCACTCGCGAGCGGCGATCAGCCCGCCGATGCCTCCGCCGACGACCACGACGTGCGTATCGGCGGCGCGGGCGGCGAGGGCGGAGGGTTCGCGGGCGGAGTCGGCGGTCATACCGTCGATTCTCCCATCGGCGCCGCTCAGACCTCGACGGGCGTCGCGCTCCCGCGGCCGCGCTTGCGCACCTCGCGGAGCACGATCTGCTCGGGGCAGACGGTGGAGAGGAAGTCGCCGACAGACAGGGCCAGCCGCTCGCCGACGAGGGAGTACAGGATGCGGTTGGCGTCACGGCGCTCGCTCACGAGCCCCGCCTGACGGAGCACGCTCAGGTGCCGGGAGATCGTCGGGCCGCTCGCCGAGAACCTCGACGCGATCTCGCCGGCCGCGAGCTCGCCGTTCTTGAGGTCCTGGAGGATCTGCCGACGGGTCGGGTGCGCGAGGGCTGCGAAGATGTCTGACGCACTGTCTGCCATGTTTGCAATATAGCACTCTTGCTAGATACTCTTTAGCTGAGTAGCTAATAAGCGAAGGAGCGCATCATGCGAGTAGCGATCACGGGCGGCAGTGGATTCGTCGGACGGAACCTGGCCGCACGCCTCGACGATGCCGTGGTCGTCTCGAGGAGGAGCGGCGCGGACATCACCGACATCGACGCTCTGACAGCCGCGTTCGAAGGCTGCGACGCGGTGGCGCACTGCGCCGGGATCAACCGCGAGATCGGCGACCAGACGTTCCGCCGCGTGCACGTCGAGGGCACTGCGGCGGTGGTCGAGGCCGCCCGCAGAGCGGGCGTCCGACGCATCGTCATGGTGAGCTTCCTGCGCGCACGGCCCGACTGCGGCTCCGGCTACCACGAGTCGAAGTGGGAGGCGGAGGAGATCATCCGCGCCTCCGGCATCCCGCACACGATCCTCAAGTCCGGGATGATCTACGGCCCCGGCGATCACATGGTCGACCACGTCACCCGGGCGGTACGGACGCTGCCGATGTTCTGGACCGTCGGCTACCGCGAGCGCACCGCCCGACCCGTCCCGATCGACGATGCGGTCGATGTGCTGGTCGCAGCCCTCGAGGGTCGCATCCCCGACCCGACCGTCGCTGTGATGGGTGTCGACGAGGTCACCCTCGGCGAGGCCATCCGTCGCATCGCCCGCGTCGCCGGACGCCGCCCCGCCTTCCTCCCGGTGCCGACATGGATCGTCCGCATGCTCGCCCAGGTCACCGAGTGGACGATGGTCGTGCCGCTGGTGGCGAAGGCTCAGGCGCGCATGCTGGCCGAGGGCGTGAGCGAGGCCGCTCCGCCGGCGCCCGAGGTGCCCCTCGACATCCGTCCCGCTCGCCCGTTCAGCGACGAGCGCATCCGCGCGGCGCTCCCCGACGGACGGTTCGGCCTCTCCGATCTGCGGATCGCGCGACGGATTCAGCGCTCCGCGTGGACCAGTTCGACGATGCGGGTGAGCTGATCGGGATCGGTCTCGGGCGGAACCCCGTGACCGAGGTTCACGATGTGCGCGCGCGCCGCGCGGCCGCGTGCGAGCACGTCGCGCACGTGCGCCTCCAGCACCGACCAGGGCGCGGAGAGCAGCGCGGGATCGATGTTGCCCTGCAGCGTCACGTCGGGACCGACGATCGCGGCGGCCTCATCGAGCGGCTGGCGCCAGTCGACCCCGACGCCGTCGGCCACGCCGTCGAGCCGCATGTCCGCGAGGAACGGACCTGTGCCGACGCCGAAATGGATGCTCGGGATGCCGATGCCCTCCAGCGCCGCGTGCGAGTGGGGTGCGACGAACGCGCGGTAGTCGGCCGTGCTGAGCGAACCCGCCCAGCTGTCGAAGAGCTGCACGACGGATGCGCCCGCGTCGCGCTGCGTCTCGAGGAACCGCCGCGAGACCCGGGCCAGCCATCCGGCGAGACGGTTCCACGACTCGGGGTCGGCGTGCATCATGGCCCTGGCGCGCAGGTGCTCCTTCGACGGACCGCCCTCGACGAGATAGGCGGCGAGCGTGAACGGCGCACCGGCGAAGCCGATGAGCGGGGTGTCTCCGAGCTCGGCCGTGACGAGGCGCACCGCCTCGGCGATGGCCGTGCCGTCGAGCGAATCCGGGTCGATGGCCGTGATCCGGTCGACGTCGGATGCCGTGCGCACCGGGTTCGCGAACACCGGTCCCCGCCCGGGCTCGATCTCCACATCGACGCCGGCGAGGCGCAGCGGGATGACGATGTCGCTGAAGAAGACCGCGGCGTCGACGCCGTGACGGCGCACCGGCTGCAGGGTGATCTCGGCCGCGAGTTCGGGCGTGAGGCAGGCGTCCAGCATCCGCGTGCCGACGCGCAGCTCACGGTACTCGGGTAGCGACCTGCCGGCCTGACGCATGAACCACACCGGGGTGCGGTCGGGGCGGACGCCGGCGAGAGCGCGCAGCAGCGGAGCGTCGGAGAGGGCCATGCCTCCATCCTCCCATCCGGTCGTTATGAGTACGCGGAGACGCCTCCTCGCCGGGGCGGGTAGAATCATGGGGTGCTGCTGTGTGTGACGGCGAGTCACAAGACCGCCTCTTTCGAATTGCTCGAACGCCTGAGCCGCACCCCCGACGACGTCGCTTCCACGCTCGTGGACATGACGCCGTGCGTGCAGGGTGCGGTCGTTCTGGCGACCTGCAATCGCTTCGAGGCGTACGTCGAGATGGACGAACCCGTCACGGCCGCCGGTGCCATCGGAGTGGAAGCCGTGATCGAGGCCGTCGAGGCCACGACCGGTGTTCCCGCCGCCGAGTTCGACGGCGCCTACACGGTGCACTCCGGCCGTCGAGTCGCCGAGCATCTCTTCTCCGTCGCATCCGGCCTCGAATCCGTCGTCTCCGGCGAGGGTGAGATCGCGGGCCAGGTGCGCCGCGCACTCAAGACCGCCCGCAAGGACGGCACCACCTCTCCCGAGCTCGAGCGTCTCTTCCAGCGCGCGAGCCAGGCGCAGCGCAAGGTCAAGAACGTCACCGCCCTCGGTCGCGCGGGCCGGTCGCTCGTGCGCCTCGCGCTGGAGCTCGCCGACAGCCGCATCGCCGACTGGTCCGCCCAGCGCGTGCTGCTCGTCGGCACCGGCGCCTACGCCGCCGTCACCCTCGCCACTCTGCGCGAGCGCGGTGCGGTCGACATCTCCGTGTACTCGCCCTCCGGACGTGCCGAGGTGTTCGCCGCGAAGCACGGCATCCGTCCGATCACTGCCGCCGAGTACGCCCGCACCGCGGCGCACTCGAGCCTGCTCATCACCTGCACGACGGCGACCGAGCCGGTGCTCGGACCGGAGCACCTGCAGCACCCGGTCGGCATCGCCGCCGTCGGATGCCCGGTGACACCGACCGGCGCGGGTGCCCACAGCCAGCAGCTCGTCGTCGACCTCGGCATGCCGCGCAACGTCGATCCGGCCGTCGGCGCGCTCGACGGCGTCGCCCTGCTCGACCTCGAGACGATCCGCCTGCACGCCCCGCTCGAGGAGCTGCAGGCGACGGATGCCGCGCGCAGCGTGGTCCGCGAGGCGGCCGACACGTTCCATGTGGTCGGCGCACGGCAGAGCGTCACCCCCTCGGTGGTCGCGCTGCGCACGCACATCTTCACGCTCCTGGAGTCCGAGATCGCCCGTGCGCGCGCCCGTGGCGACGAGGACGGCCGCGTCGAGCAGGCGCTCCGCCACCTCTCGGGAGTTCTGCTGCACACGCCGACGACGCGCGCTCACGAACTTGCCGCCGCCGGTCGCGCCGACGAGTTCGCCGCCGCTCTCGGCACCCTCTACGGCATCGCCCCCGCGACGGACGCGGCGGAGCAGGGACCGGAGTCCTCGATCGCATAGCGGCCGCCACGGTGGGAGACTGGAGGCATGGCCCTTCACATCACCGGAGACACCGCCGCCGACGAGCTGCTGACCGACAACCCGCTGGCCTTGCTGGTCGGGATGCTGCTGGATCAGCAGGTCCCGATGGAGACCGCGTTCGCCGGTCCGCTCAAGATCGAACAGCGCACCGGAGCGACGGATGCCGCCGCGATCGCGAACATGGCACCGGACGAGTTCCTCGAGGCGTTCAAGCAGACGCCGGCCGTGCACCGCTTCCCCGGGTCGATGGCGACCCGCGTGCAGACGCTCTGCCAGACGCTCGTCGACGACTGGGGCGGGGATGCCAGCGCACTCTGGACCCAGGGAGACCCGGACGGACCCGAGGTGCTGAAGCGCCTCAAGACACTCCCCGGCTTCGGCGAGCAGAAGGCGAAGATCTTCCTCGCCCTCCTCGGCAAACAGTACGGCTTCACGGGTGAAGGCTGGCGCGAGGCCGCCGGTGCCTACGGCGATGAGGGCTCGTACCGCAGCGTCGCCGATATCGTCTCGCCGGAGTCGCTGACGAAGGTGCGCGAGCACAAGAAGGCCATGAAGGCGGCAGCGAAGGAAGCGAAGGCCTGACATGGAGCCGACCGGCACCGACGTCGCGGGCCTGATCGCCCGCTCCTCCCCCGCGATCCGCCGGCGTGACGCCGAGACGCTGACCGCGCTGATGCAGGAGATCTCCGGCCGTGAGCCCGCGACCTGGGGCACGATCATCGGTTTCGGCTCGTGCCACTACCGCTACCCCACCGGCACCGAGGGCGACACCGGGCTCCTGGCATTCGCCCCGCGCAAGGCCTCGACGACGATCTACCTGCTCGACGGCACCGCCGCACACGCCGAGGCGCTCGCCCGGCTCGGGTCCCACACCAGCGCCGTCAGCTGCGTCTACATCAAGGACCTCGAGCAGGTCGACCTCGACGTGCTCCGCGGCATCCTGGAGCGCTCCCTCGCCTGGGCCGAGGCCGGCGGCACGAACGAGGTGCAGCTCACCGTCACCGGCTGACCCATGTCGAAGGAGAGAGGCGCCGAAGCGCCCCTCTCCTCTGAAGTTATCGCTGCCGCTCAGCGCAGCCCGGCGAAGAACGTGCGGATGTCGCCGGCGACGAGGTCGGGACGTTCGAGGGCCGCGAAGTGCCCACCCTCGTCGAAACGGCTCCAGTGCACGATGTTCGCGTTGTCGCGCTCGGCGAACACCCGGATCGTCTGGAAGTCGTCCTTGAACACGGCGACTCCGGTCGGCGCGGCGTTGATCTGCGGCGCCGCCTCCTCTCCGGCATCCGCTCGGGCGTTCTCCAGGTAGCTGCGGCTCATACCGGAGGCCGCGTTGGCGAACCAGTTCACGCTGACCTCGAGCAGGATCTGCTCGAGGGACACGAGCGAGGTGCCGTTGCCGAACGAGTTGAACAGCTCGCTGTACGCCAGCAGCCCGATCGGGGAGTCGCTGATGCCGACGGAGACGGTCTGCGGACGCGAGGAGTTCATCGTGTTGTAGCCGCCGACGGACTGGAACCACTGCATGTGCTCGAGGCCGGCGTAGTCCTGCGGCTCGAGCCGCTCGAACTCGGACGGGTCGCCCGAGGGGAAGGAGAACAGCTGCAGCACGTGCAGCCCGAGGAAGCCCTCGGGGTTGAGCAGGCCGAGCTCGCGGGCGACCATCGCGCCGTTGTCGGACCCGTGGATGCCGTAGCTGTCGTAGCCGAGACCGCGCATGAGCCGGTCGTACGCCGCGGCGACCTTCGCCGTGGTCCACCCCGCGGAGGCGAGCGGCTGCGAGAAGCCGTAGCCCGGAGCATCCGGGATGACGACGTCGAACGCGTCCTCGGCACGGCCGCCGTGCGCCACCGGGTCGACGAGCCGGTCGATCACGTCGAGGTAGTCGACGGCCGAGCCCGGGTAGGTGTGCGCGAGGATCAGCGGCGTCGCGCCCTCGTGGGCGGAGCGGACGTGGATGAAGTGGATCGTCTGCCCGTCGATCTCGGTCGCGAAGTGCGGGACGGCGTTGATACGGTCCTGCGCGGCGGCCCAGTCGAACGAGCGCCAGGCCTCGACGGCCTCACGCAGGTACGAGTTGGGGGTGCCTGCATCCCAGTCATCCGTCGGCGACGGCTGGGGAAGACGGGTGCGGGCGAGGCGATCCTGGAGATCGGCGACCTCGGCGTCGGAGACCGAGACGGTGAAGGGGCGGATGCTGAGGGGAGCGGTCGTGTTGTTCATGTCTTCGACGATACGAGCCCAATAGGTAGGATATGTTCCTAATAAACCATCGTCTGTGAAGGAGTTTCCATGGCCGACCCGACCGCACGCCTGCTGTCCCTTCTCGCGCTCCTCCAGACCGGCCCGGAGCGCTCCGGACGCGACCTCGCGGAGAGACTGGACGTCTCGACGCGCACCATCCGGCACGACGTGGACCGGCTGCGCGAACTCGGCTATCCGGTCGATGCGACTCGCGGCGCGGTCGGGGGCTACCGACTCGGCGCCGGCGGAAAGCTGCCGCCGCTGCTCCTCGACGACGAGGAGGCCGTGGCCGTCACCGTCGGGCTGCGCGCCGCAGCCGGCATCGCCGGGGTCGAGGAGTCGGGGGCTCGCGCGCTCGCGAAGCTCGAGCAGGTGCTGCCCTCACATCTGCGCCCCATGGTCGACGCCCTGAAGTCGACGATCGACCGCGCGCCCGAGAACAACGACACCGACGCGCCCGACCCCGAGGTCGACGCGACCGTCCTCCGCGAGATCGCCGGCGCGATCCGCAACGTGGAGTGGCTGCGGTTCGACTACCAGGACTCGCCGGTTCTGGTCGAGCCGTATCGACTGCTCACCTGGCATCGGCGCTGGTACCTGGTCGCGCGCGATCCGCAGACCGACGACTGGCATACCTACCGGGTGGACTGGATGGAACTGCGGATGCCGACGCGACGCCGCTTCGAGCCGCAACCGCTGCCCGGTGGGGACTACACCGCGTTCATGATGCGCACGGTCGCCGAGAGCGGCTGGAAGGTGCACGCACGACTGCTCATCGACGCACCGACGGAGCAGGTGCTCGACCGCATCCATCCCGCGGTCGGTGCCGTCGAGCCGATCGACGAGAACCACTGCGTGCTCGTGACCGGCGCCGACAGCCTCGATACCGTCGCCGCCTACATCGGCATGCTGATGATGGACTTCACGGTCGAGTCGCCGCCCGAGCTCCTCCCCCGCCTGCAGGTGCTGTCGGATCGCTATGCGCGGGCGGTCGCGGGATCGCCGACCTCCTGACGCTCCCTGCCCTCGCTTGCGTCAGCGGAGCACTTCGACGAGGGCCACCCACGACACGATGATCGCGGAGACGATCGCCAGCAGGCACCCGGCCGCGGCGACGTACAGGCCGGCCGGATGCCCGGCCCACACGAGCCCTCCGGCGACGAGGTAGGCGGCGATCGGCAGGAACCCGACGAGGTACTTCAGCGGACGTGCCCGGTCGGCGGGATCCGGATCCGTGGCGATGAGCCGCGTCGCGTGCACCTGGAACACGGCCGCCAGCAGGGTCGTCAGGATCGTCAGGGCACCGAACCAGGTCGTATCGATCCCTGGGACGAGACCGAGGGCCGAGATCGTCAATGCGAGGACCAGCGCCGCGATCCCCGCCAGCAAGCGCGCGGTCAGAGTGCGCGACTTGATGATCTCGCCGATGTTCACGCTCGAGGCGACGATCACGAGGCCGACGAGGGCGGCCGTGGCGCCCGCCATGGCCACGTTGAACTCGCTCCACTGCTCGATCATGCCGTCAGCATAACGCCGACGGCATCCCGCCCCTCAGGTGATCAGGCCCCCCGGAGACGCTCCGCGAGGTACGCGTGCAGCTCGTCGATCGCGACGCGCTCCTGCGCCATCGTGTCGCGGTCGCGCACGGTGACGGCGTGGTCGTCGAGCGAGTCGAAGTCGACGGTGACGCAGAACGGCGTGCCGATCTCGTCCTGGCGACGGTAGCGGCGACCGATCGCACCCGCGTCGTCGAAGTCGACCGACCACGAGCTGCGGAGCGTGTCGGCGACCTCGCGGGCGAGAGGCGACAGCCGCTCGTTGCGCGACAGCGGCAGCACCGCGGCCTTGACCGGGGCGAGACGCGGGTCGAGCTTGAGCACGGTGCGCACGTCGGTGCCGCCCTTGGCGTTCGGCACCTCTTCTTCGCGGTACGCGTCGACGAGGAATGCCATCATGGCGCGGGTGAGACCGAACGACGGCTCGATCACATATGGGGTGTAGCGCTCGCCCGTGGCCTGGTCGAAGTACGTCAGGCTCTGGCCCGACGCCTCGCTGTGGCTCGACAGGTCGTAGTCGGTGCGGTTGGCGACACCCATGAGCTCGCCCCACTCCTTGCCCGCGAAGCCGAACTTGTACTCGACGTCGATCGTGCCGGCGGAGTAGTGCGCACGGTCGTCTTCCGGAACGTCGAACTGCCGCATGTTCTCGGCGTCGATGCCGAGGTCGATGAACCAGTTCCAGCACGCCTCGACCCAGTGGTCGAACCACTGCTGCGCCTCGGCGGGCGGGGTGAAGAACTCGATCTCCATCTGCTCGAACTCACGTGTGCGGAAGATGAAGTTGCCGGGAGTGATCTCGTTGCGGAACGCCTTGCCGACCTGGCCGATGCCGAACGGCGGCTTCTTGCGGCTCGCGGTGAGCACGTTCGAGAAGTTCACGAAGATGCCCTGCGCGGTCTCGGGGCGCAGGTAGAACAGACCCGACTCGTCGTCGACGACGCCGAGGTAGGTCTTCACCAGACCGGAGAACGCCTTCGGCTCGGTGTACTGGCCCTTGGTGCCGCAGTTCGGGCAGGGGATGTCGGCGAGACCGTTCTCTGCCTTGCGACCCTTGCGCGCCTCGAAGTCCTCGATGAGGTTGTCGGCGCGGAACCGCTTGTGGCACTGCAGGCACTCGACCAGCGGGTCGGTGAACGTGGCGACGTGACCCGACGCCTCCCACACGCGCTTGGGCAGGATGATGCTGGAATCCAGGCCCACCATGTCGCCGCGGCCGCGCACGAACGTCTGCCACCACTGGCGGCGGATGTTCTCCTTGAGCTCCGTGCCGAGGGGGCCGTAGTCCCAGGCCGACCGAGAACCGCCGTAGATCTCACCGGCCTGGAACACGAACCCGCGGTGGCGGGCGAGGGCGATGACCTTGTCGAGGCGGGACTGTTCGGCCATGGTGGCTCCAATGGTCGGATGCGGGAGAACCCGTGAACACGGGCACCCTCATTCTATCCGCCGCGATGCGGGGTCCTGGAGCCCGTCGAAGGGTACGGTCGTGGCATGAGCGCAGCGCAGCCGACCCCTCGCGTCCGCAACGAGGACACCCGCTTCTTCGGACATCCCTGGTCGCTGGTCCACATCTTCGGTGTGGAGATGTGGGAGCGCTTCAGCTTCTACGGCATGCAGGGCATCCTGCTCATCTACCTGTACTACTCGGCGACGCAGGGCGGCCTCGGCATCCCCGAGGCGGTCGCCGGCGGGATCGTCGGCGCATACGGCGGCTCGGTGTATCTCGCCACGATCCTCGGCGCCTGGCTCGCCGACCGGCTCTTCGGATCGGAGCGGGTGCTGTTCTTCAGCGCCATCGTGATCGTCGCCGGCCATATCGCTCTCGCGCTGATCCCCGGCGTGCTCGGCGTCGGCGTCGGACTGGTGCTCGTCGCACTCGGCTCCGGCGGGCTCAAGGCCAACGCGACGTCGGTCGTCGGAACCCTCTACGCCCCGGACGACACGCGTCGCGACGGCGGTTTCTCGCTGTTCTACCTCGGCATCAACCTCGGAGCCTTCCTCGGGCCGATCCTCACCGGCATCCTGCAGTCCACCCTCGGCTTCCACTGGGGCTTCGGCCTGGCTGCGGTCGGCATGGCTCTCGGCCTCGTGCAGTACTCGTTCGGCCGGCGGTCGCTTCCCGCAGCAGCCCGCGCCGTTCCGAACCCTCTGCCGGCGTCGCGCTACCGCCTCGTCGTGATCATCGCGATCGCCGCGGTCGCCCTGATCGCCGTGCTCGTGCTCCTCGGGGTCATCCGCGCGGACAACCTCGCCATCATCGTCATCGCGGTCACGGTGGTCGCCGCGATCGCCTACTTCGCGGTGATTCTCCGCAGCAAGCGGATCGACGCGACCGAACGCTCGCGCGTCTGGGCGTTCGTGCCGCTGTTCATCACGAGCGTCGCGTTCTGGTCGCTGTACCAGCAGCAGTTCACGGTGCTGACGATCTACTCCGACAAGCGCCTGGACCGGTCGCTCTTCGGCTGGGAGATGCCCGTCTCCTGGGTGCAGTCGATCAACCCGGTCTTCATCATCATCCTGTCCGGTGTCTTCGCCGCCCTCTGGACGAAACTCGGCAGACGCCAGCCCTCCACCCCGGTGAAGTTCGGCCTCGCCGCGATCATCATGGGATCCGCGTTCCTGCTGTTCCTCCCGTTCTCGGGCGGCGGAGAGAACACCACGCCGGTGCTGGCGATCGTCGGCATCCTGTTCGTGTTCACCGTCGCCGAGCTGCTGCTGTCGCCCGTCGGGCTGTCAGCCAGCACGAAGCTCGCTCCGGCCGTGTTCCAGACGCAGATGGTGGCGCTGTTCTTCCTGTCGGTCGCCCTGGGCACCGCGATCTCGGGGCAGCTCGTGGCCTTCTACGACCCGGAGAACGAGGTGCCGTTCTTCTCGATCCTCGGCGCCATCGCGATCGTCGTCGGGATCGGTCTGCTGCTCTCGGTCAAGCCCGTGCTGAAGCTGATGCGCGGGGTGCGCTGACAGTGGTCGCTCCTACGCCGTGAAGAGGTAGCCGCGCTCGACGTCGAAGCCGGCGATGGAGAGGCCGCGTCCGAGTAGCTCTTCCATCTCGCCGCGCAGGCGCGTGCGCCATTCGTGCGCGGACGCAGGGTCGGAGACGCGCAGCGACTCGATGTCGGCCGGGATCTCCAGGGTCTCGACCACGGAGTCGGAGGCCGGGGGCTTCGCGATGTCGGCGAGCGCCCACTCGACGTCGAGGCGGTCGCTCTCGTCGCCCGCGTCGCCGCCGCCGAAGATGCCGTAGCGGTTCACCGAGTACCCGGTCGCGCGGGCTCCGAGCACCGTGAAGAAGAAGTGCGCGTTGCGGGCGACGAGCGGATCGAACGTCCACGTGATGCGGCCGACATCGCGCGAGAACGCCCACTGGCGCTGGTGCTCCTTGAGCTCGCGACCCCAGCCGCGGCCGCGGAACTCCGGCAGCAGCGCGGTGATGTGCGAGTGCATCGCACGCCGAGCCGGCTCGCCGAAGAAGGCGATCGACGCGCCGACCATGCGCTCCTCGTCACCCTCGCCGTCGAAGAAGCCGACGACGTAGTTGCCCGATTGCTGCAGGGCGCGCAGGGTGCCGGCATCCACCACGCGCTGCGGACCCCGGATGGAGTCGAGCAGGCCCTGCGCGTCGAGGATGAGTTCAACGGTGTCGAGATCGCGGATGGTTCGCACGAACCCAGTCTGCCCCTCCTCGGCCCGTTCGAGGAATCGGACCCGCGATCACACCTCACGCAGCGCGTCGCGACCGAGCTGCGACACCGACGTCAGGCCCGCCAGGCCGAGCGTGATGTCGAGCTCGGCGAGCACGTTCCGGATCACTTCGCGCACGCCCGTCTCCCCCGCGATGCCGAGGCCGTAGGCATAGGGGCGGCCGAGGGCGACCACCGTGGCGCCGAGGGCGAGGGCGATCGCGGCATCCGCCCCGCCGCGCACGCCGGAGTCGAACACGATCGGCACCCGCCCGGCCACCCGCTGGGCGATCTCGGGCAGCACGTCGAGCGTCGGCACCGACTGGTCGATCTGACGGCCGCCGTGGTTGGAGATCCAGATGCCGTCCATCCCGGCATCCAGCGCGCTCTGCGCGTCGTCGGGATGCACGATCCCCTTGAGGATGATCGGCAGGCTCGTCCATTCACGCGCCTTCGCCAGGTCGCCCCAGGTCAGGGCCGGGGTGGAGAAGACATCGAGGAACGTCTCCACCGCCGCGCGCGGCAGCGGCGAGCGCAGGTTGTCGCGCAGAGACCCGCCGCCCGTGAGCGGCGCCCCCTTCCGTGCGATCGTGAGAGCCGCGGCCACGGCTTTCGGCGTGACCTTGACGGCCGCAGCATCCGCCTTCGGTGCTGACGCGCGCTCGCGCACCAGCCGCTGGAAGACCGGATCGCTCGTGTACTGCGCGATCCCCATGCCGCGCGTGAACGGCAGGTACGCGAGATCGAGATCCCGGGTGCGCCAGCCGAGCAGGTGCGTGTCGAGCGTGACGACGATCGCCTCGCAGCCGGACGCCTCGGCGCGGCCGAGCAGCGAGCGGTTCAGGTCGTCTGACGCCGACCAGTAGAGCTGGAACAGGCGGGAGCCGTGCGGCGCGGCATCCGCCACCTGCTCCATCGGGAACGACGCCTGATTCGAGAGCGTGTACGGCACGCCGACGGATGCCGCCGCCCTGGCCACCGCGAGATCGGCGTCGCTGTGCGCCATCTCCATCACCCCGAGTGGAGCGAGCAGCAGAGGAGTCGGCCGCCTCTTCCCGAGGAAGTCGACGCCGAGGTCGCGCGCGGACACGTCGCGCAGCGGCCGCGGCCACACCTGCCAGCGTCCGAACGCCGCACGGTTCGCGGCCATGGTGCGCTCGGCGCCCGCCCCACCCGCGATGTAGGCGAAGGCTTCGGCACTCAGCGCCTTGCGGGCCGCCGTCTTCAACGCGACGGATGCTATCGGCACCGCGGGCTTCGTCCCGCTGATGCCGGCGCGATAGATGTCGGATTGTGTGCGCCGGGAGATGCCGCGGCTGGCGGCGGGATCGTCCGGAGCGACGCTGCTCGTGACCATGTCCACATGTTAGTCAGGACGGTCCGGCCCTCGGGTGTCGCGGGCGCCGATAGCCTTGGTCGGTGGGTGCGAACGAGGACAAGGCCAGGAAGCGTCTCTCGAGAACCCCGCCGAAGTGGGCGATCGTCGCGGTGCTCGCCTTCGCCGGACTCTGCTCGTCGTTCATGTTCACGCTGGTGGTGCCGCTGCAGGCCGAGCTGCCGCAGCTGCTGAACGCCTCCCGCGAGGACACCACGTGGGTCGTCACGATCACCCTCCTGGTCGCCGCCGTCGCCACCCCGATCTCGGGCCGCCTGGGCGACATGTACGGCAAGCGCCGCGTCGTGATCGTGCTGCTCGCCCTGCTGATCGTCGGCTCGCTCGTCGCGGCGCTCTCGGGATCGATCGTCGGCGTCATCATCGGTCGCGCGCTGCAGGGCGCCGTCACGGGCGTCGTGCCGCTCGGCATCGCCATCATGCGCGACGTGCTGCCGCCCGAGCGCCTCGGAACCGCGGTCGCGCTGATGAGCGCCACCATGGGCGTGGGCGGTGCGATCGGGCTCCCGGTCGCCGCGCTGCTCGCCGAGCACGCCGACTGGCACATGCTCTTCTGGCTCGCCGCCGCGCTCGGTGTCGCGGGCCTCGTGCTCGTGCTGGCGGTCGTCCCCGAGGACGTGCTGCGTTTTCCCGGTCGCCTCGACGTGCTCGGCGCCATCGGCCTCGCGATCGGCCTCACCGGCATCCTGCTCTTCGTCTCCCGCGGTGCGGAATGGGGTTGGACCGCGCCCCTCACCCTCACCTGCATCATCGGCGGGGTCGTCGTGCTGCTGATCTGGGGTTGGTACCAGCTGCGCACGAAGGACCCGCTGCTCGATCTGCGCGTCGCCGCGCGGCCCGCCGTGCTCTTCACGAACATCGCCGCGATCGGCATGGGCTTCGCACTGTTCGGGTCGAACATCACCTTCCCGCAGCTGCTCGAGATGCCCGTCGCGAACTCGGGCTTCGGCCTCGACATGGTCGGCGCCTCGCTCGTCGTCATGCCGGCCGGACTCGTGATGATGGTCATCTCGCCGCTCTCCGGACGACTCGAGCGCACCGTCGGTCCGCGCCCGCTCTTCACGATCGGCGCCACCGCCATCGTGCTCGCCTACCTTTTCGTGCTGCTCTGGTCGAGCGAGGTGTGGCACATCCTCGCCGCCAACATCCTCATCGGCGTGGGCATCGGGTTCACCTTCGCGGCGATGCCGATGATCATCATGCGCTCCGTCCCGGCGAACGAGACCGGAGCGTCCAACGGACTGAACGCGCTGTTCCGCTCCGTCGGCACTTCGAGCGCCTCCGCGGTCATGGGCGGCATCCTCGCGGCGATGAGCATCGACGCCGGCGGCGTCTCGATGCCGACGCGCGCGGCGTTCGACGTGTGCTTCTGGCTCGCGATCGCCGCGGGCATCATCGCGGTCGTGCTGTCGCTGTTCATCCCGCGCCAGCGCAGCACGGAGCTGCATCCGTCACTGCCGGGCTGACGTCACCCCGAGAAGGTGCGCGGGTCGGGGTCTCCGTCGCGCGGCGGACGCAGTCGGTCGGGGATCGGCCAGGGCAGCACGAACTGCGCCGTGGCCGGGCGGGTCATGTCGCCGAAGTCGTCGATCTTGACCACGATCCGTCCCGGGGACCCCTCCTCGTCGGGCGTCACCTCGAGGATGCGCACGCGCAGCGGACGCTCGCCCTCGCCCTCCAGCATCCACGGGTCGGCGAGCCAGGCGATGCCGTGGTCCTCCAGCGCCGCCTCGGCATCGAGCCACTCGGTCGCGTCGGATGCCGGGCGGCCGAGCACGTCGACCGCGACCCAGTCGTCGCCCGCGGGGTGGATCCAGCCGAGAAGCTCGCCGTCGTCGCGACGATGCGGAGTCCAGTCAGGTCGTGGCATCCCTCGATGCTAGAGCCTCGATCGCTGTGTCAGTGCGTGTACTCCATGAGCTCGACGCCGAGCACGCGGAACGCGTCGTGGGCGCGCAGCCGGTGTGTGATCGAGAGGTCGTCGAAGCAGACGATGAGCGAATAGGCGATGCCCGCGCGGGGACCGGCGAGCACACCCGCCTCGGCGCGCACACCGCGATCGCGCCCGGTCTTGTTGATGAAGAGCAGGCCGTGCGCGTCATGATCGTGCGAGAACGGGTCGAGACCCGTGGATGCCGCGACCAGGCTCAGATCCTGGTTCAGGCTGAGCCACTCCGAGACCTGCGCGCTCACGGCGGCGTCGACGACCTGCGAGTTCACGAGCGCGGAGAAGAGACCGGCGAGCTCTCGGGCCGAACCGACCGCGACCTGCGGGGCGTCATCGGGTCCGCGCTGGTCGCGGAAGCGGTCGAGCAGCGCGGTGCGGCGCAGTCCGAGCGATTCGATGCGCTGGCGCACGCGATCGTGCCCGACGCGGTGCAGCAGCGCGTTCACCGCGATCGGATCACCGGCGGTCGCTGCCAGCACGGCGAGGTCTTCCAGCGGCAGCGCCGGAGCATGCAGATTGCGCCACAGCCCCGAGGACTCGACGGCATCCACCGCCGTGCGGTCGACGATCTCGAGCGGATCCAGCTCGCCGCTCTCGAAGCCCGCGGCCACCTCGATCAGCAGCGGGACGACACCCAGCCCTGCGACCGGCATGGTGACGTGGTCATCGCCGGAGAGCACGTGCACGTGACTGTCGAGATCGACGACGTGCACCGAGACCTGCGCTCCGGCATCCACCAGCTCCTCCAGCGAGCGGAGCGTCGACGTGAACGAGCGCCGTCCGACGGCGGCCCTCCTCGGGAGGCGTCTGGTGGCGCGCTGCGAGCGGCGTCCACCGGCCGGGGCCGGGGCCGAGGAGTTGCGGAACCCTTCGAAAGGCTCGGGAGCGCCCACGCGTGATCCTTAGGGGGGATGGGGATTTGCGGGTTGCCGAGAGGATGCGCTCCCCAGCGGCAGGGATATCGTAACCCCGCCGCCGGGGGATGCCTCACAGACTGCGGTGATTCGTCACCAGATGGTCACCCGGGACTCCTGAGCCAGCCACAGCGCATCGGCGTCGCTCACGTCGAACGCCGCGTAGAACGCATCGATGTTGCGGACGATCTGGTTGCACCGGAACTCGTTGGGCGAGTGCGGGTCGATCGTCAGCAGCCGCAGTGTCTCCGCGTCGCGGCTCTTCTGCTGCCAGACCTGCGCCCACGAGAGCAGCAGGCGCTGCACGCCCGTGTAGCCGTCGATGACCGGTGCCTCTGCTCCGTCGAGCGAAAGCTCGTACGCCTTGAGCGCGATGCCCAGGCCACCGAGGTCGCCGATGTTCTCGCCGATGGTCAGGGCGCCGTTGACGTGGTGCTCGGCGTCGAGGCCCTCGGGCACCAGTTCGTCGTACTGGGCGATGAGCGCCTTGGTGCGCTGTTCGAACGCCGCGCGATCGGCATCGGTCCACCAGTCCTGGAGCCGTCCGTCGCCGTCGTAGCGGCTGCCCTGGTCGTCGAAGCCGTGCCCGATCTCGTGGCCGATGACCGCGCCGATGCCGCCGTAGTTCGCCGCGGCATCGCGCTCGGCGTCGAAGAACGGGTACTGGAGGATCGCCGCGGGGAACACGATCTCGTTCATCGACGGGTTGTAGTACGCGTTGACCATCTGCGGCGGCATGTGCCACTCGTCGCGATCGATCGGCTTCCCGACCTTGGCGACGGAGCGGTCGTGCTCGAAGATCGCCGCCCGCCGCACGTTGCCGAACAGGTCGTCCCGGTCGATCTCGAGCTTCGAGTAATCCCGCCAGACGACGGGGTGACCGATCTTGGGCGTGAAGGCATCGAGCTTCGCGAGGGCGCGCTCGCGGGTCTCGGCCGTCATCCACTCCAGTTCGGCGATGCTCTGGCGGTAGGCCTCGATGAGGTTCGCGACGAGCTCGTCCATCGCCGCCTTCGCCGTCGGCGGGTAGTGGCGCTCGACGTAGACCTTGCCGATCGCCTCGCTCAGCGCACCCTCGGTGACCGAGACGCCTCGCTTCCAGCGCTCGCGGATCGTGGGGACGCCGGTGAGCTCGGTGCCGTAGAAGGAGAAGTTCTCCTGGACGAAGTCGTCAGTGAGATACGGCGCGGCGGCATGCACGGCGTGCGCGCGCAGCCAGGCCTTCCAGTCGTCGAGGCGCTCGGCGGTGAGGAGCGTTCCGAGGCCCTCGAGGAAGCTGGGCTGCGAGATGACGGCCTCGGCGAAGGCCTCCGGGTTGGCCGGGGCGACCGCGTCACGCCACGGCGCGAGGTCGACGCCCACGAGCTCCTGGATCTCGTCCCAGGTCTTCAGGTTGTAGGTGGCGACGGCGTCGCGGCTCTTCACGTTGTCCCAGTGGTGACCGGCCAGCTCGGTCTCGAGCGCGATCGCGCGGTCGGCCTCGGCGGCGGCATCCGCGAACCCGGCGAGCGCGAGCAGGCGCTCGAGGTGCGCGCGGTAGGCGTCGCGGGTCTCGGCGAACGTGTCGAGCCGGAAGTAGCTCTCGTCGGGCAGCGACAGTCCGCCCTGCAGGATGACCGGCACGTAGCGCTCGGGGTTGCCCGGGTCTCCGTCGACGTAGAAGCCGATCAGGTGGGCGCGGCCGTCGCGGTCGTAGGCGCCGACCGTGCGCAGGAACGCGGGGATGCCGTCGATCGCGTCGATCTCGGCGAGGGTCTCGGCCAGCGGCGTCACCCCGGCAGCGTCGATGCGCGCGGTGTCCATGAAGCTCGCGAACAGGTCGCCGATCTTGCGGGCGAGAGTGCCGTCTTCGGCATCCTGCGATTCCTCGATGATCGTGCGGACGTCTTTCTCGGCCTGCTCGGCGAGAAGGTGGAACGACCCCCAGCGGGCCTTGTCGCCCGGAATCTCGGTGCGGGCGAGCCAGGCGCCGTTGACGTGGCGGTACAGGTCGTCCTGCGGGCGGATGTCGGAGCTGAACTCATCAAGGGCGAGGCCCACGGGAAGAACGTCAGTCATGCGAACAGCCTATGACCCGCCTCCGTCATTCGGTCTTCCGAAGTCCCCAGCGACGGCGACGGCGCGGCGGCTCGGGAGCGGATGGCGCAGATCGGACGGCGCGGCGCTCGCGCCAGGCCGCGACGGCGGCATCGATGTCGCGCGGCGCCGTGACCACCGGCGGACCGCCCTGCAGCTGACGACGAGCCTCGATCACCCGGCGATTGAAGTCCTCGAGCACCTCGCGCACGTCGGACTCGCGACCGAGGAGGTCGAGCTGGCTGTCGAGCTCTCGGTCCTCGTTGCGCAGCAGGATGGCGGGCGGGCCGAGTCCGGTGATGTTCTCGGTCTCGATCTTGCGGCGGATCCACCAGTCCGGATCGTCGTGCGTACCCAGACCCTCCAGCGGCTTGCCCGCGCCGGGCAGGTCGTCGAAGTCACCGCGTCGGATCGCCACCTGGATCGCGGTCTCGATGAAGGCCGCCCGATCGACGGCGGCTCCCGCTCCCGGAGCGATGCCCTCCTCGTCGTCTCCCGTCGCGCCCCGCTGCTGCGCTGCGCGATACCGCGCCGCCGCTTCCCGTGGGTCCGTCATGATGCACCTCCGCCGCATCCGAGTTCCCTCCACCCTAAGCTCGAAGGATGACCGCGCGCCTCTCCCTCAATCGAGAGATCCTGCGCCTCGCCGTCCCCGCCTTGGGCGCGCTGATCGCGGAGCCCGCCTTCCTCATCGTCGACGCGGCCCTGGTCGGACACCTCGGCACGACGCCGCTCGCCGGACTCGGCATCGCCGGCGCCGTGCTGCAGACGATCGTCGGGCTGATGGTGTTCCTCGCCTACTCGACGACGCCGGCCGTCGCGCGTCGGTTCGGCGCCGGCCAGCCCGGGGAAGCGGTGTCGGTGGGCGTGAACGGGATGTGGCTCGCCCTCGCGCTCGGTGCGGTGCTCGCGGCGGTCGGCACGGTGACGTCGCCGTGGCTCGTCTCGCTGTTCGGAGCGGGAGAAGCGGTCGCCGAGCAGGCGAACGCCTACCTCGTCATCTCGATGTGGGGCCTGCCGGCGATGCTGATCGTGTTCGCCCCGACCGGCCTGCTGCGCGGGATGCAGGACACCGTCACCCCCCTGTGGATCGCCGGGCTCGGCTTCGGCGCCAACGCGCTGCTCAACTGGCTCTTCATCTACGGGTTCGGATGGGGCATCGCCGGGTCCGCCGCCGGCACGGTGACCGCGCAGTGGGGCATGGTCGCGGCGTATGTGCTCGTCGTGCGGCGCCTCGCCACCAGGCACAGCGCGTCGCTCCGCGCCCAGCGCGCGGGGATGCGCAGCACCGCGACGTCGGGCGGCTGGCTGTTCCTGCGCACCGTGAGCCTGCGTGCCGCTCTCCTCGTGACGGTCGCCGTCGCCACCGGCATCGGCACCGAGGAGCTGGCGGGCTGGCAGATAGTCTTCACGATCTTCTCGGCCGCGGCCTTCGCGCTCGACGCCCTCGCGATCGCGGCGCAGGCCCTGATCGGTAAGGAGCTCGGCGCCGGCGATGAGCAGCAGGTGCATCGTGTGCTCGGGCGCACCGTGGCCTGGGGCGTCTGGTTCGGTGTCGCCGTCGGTGCGCTGATCGCCGCCCTCTCGGGAGTGCTCGGGATCGTCTTCACCGGGGATGCCGAGATCGCCGCGCTCGTGCAGCCGGCCCTGATCGTGCTGGCCGTCGCGCAGCCGATCGCCGGGGTCGTGTTCGTGCTCGACGGAGTGCTGATGGGCGCGAACGACGCCCGCTACCTGGCGCTCGCGGGCGCGCTGAACCTGGTTCCGTTCCTGCCGGCGCTGTGGATCATCGCGGCCGTCGGGGTCGACGGGAGCATCGGACTCGTGTGGCTCGGAGTCGCCTTCTTCGGCGTGTACCTGCTCGCGCGACTCGCGACCCTCGGCTGGCGGGTGCGGTCGGGGCGCTGGCTCTCTGCGTCGGTCTAGCGCCGCCCTGTTGTTCCTCCACAGGCTCGCAAGAATTCGAGTTCTCCAGAGCAACCGGGATCAGCGGAATACTACGTCTCCGACGTCTGGTGCCTTGACGATGATCGGGGGATGCTGAAGGGATGCTGGAGATGACGGAACCACAGACATGGACGCTGATCGGCGTCTTCGCCGCCGGAATGCTCGGCACGATCACTCTGATCTCCTCGATGTTCGCGCGAATGATGCAGAACGGTTTCGACGGGGTGCGGAAAGAGATCCACAGCGAGTTCGCGAGCGTGCGGACAGAGTTCCGCAGCGAATTCGCCGGCGTGCGGACGGAGTTCCGCAGCGAATTCGCCAACGTCCGGACCGAGGTCAAGGCCGTGCACGCGCGCATCGATCACCTCGATCGCGACGTCAACGCGATTTACCGCCACCTCTTCGGCATCGAACGAACCTGAGCGAGCCGCGCTCTTCAGGCGACCTCGAGCTCCGCGATCACGATCTTCTTCATGTGCATGAGCGCCTGGATCTGCTCCGGACGCTGCTGCAGCAGATCGAGGCCGGCGGGGACGATCTGCCAGCTGACGCCGAATCGGTCCTTGCACCAGCCGCACGCCTCGGCATCCGGCACGGCGGAGAGCGCCGCCCAGTAGTGATCGATCTCTTCCTGGTCGGCGCATTCGATCACGAATGACACGGCCTCGTTGAACGAGAAGGCCGGTCCCCCGTCGATGCAGCCGAACCGCGCGCCGTTGAGGGTGAACTCGCCGTTGATCACCTTCCCGCCCATGCCTTCGAAGTGCTCGCTGAGATGCTCATCCGGGTACAGCGTGACCTGGTCGATCGATGAGTTCGGGAACACCGAGACGTAGTACTCCATCGCCTCCTGCGCGGAGTCGTGGAACCAGAGATAGGGACGGATGGGCGCAGGGCTTGTCATGTCGACCTCCTCGATCGGCACTCACGCTACGCCCGCGGATGCCTCGTGTCGAGAGGTCTCCGCACCGATCAGCCCGCGTATCTCCGGCACCACTCGTACATGATCACGGCCGCCGCCGCACTGGCGTTGATCGAGCGCGTCGAACCGTACTGGGTGATCTCGATGTGGGCGGATGCCGCGGCGAGCGCCTCCGCGGACAGCCCGGGCCCTTCCTGTCCGAACAGCAGCACGCACGTGCGCGGGAGGTCGGCCCGGTCCACCGGCACCGCCCCCTCGACGTTGTCGACCGCGATGATCGGGATGCCCTCGTTCGCCGCCCATGCCGCGAACGTCTCGACGTCTTCGTGGTGCACGACGTGCTGGTACCGGTCGGTGACCATGGCCCCGCGCTTGTTCCAGCGCCGACGTCCGATGATGTGCACGGTGTCGGCGAGGAACGCGTTGGCGCTCCGCACGATCGACCCGATGTTCATGTCGTGCTGCCAGTTCTCGATCGCGACGTGGAACGGATGCCGCTGCGTGTCGAGGTCCGCGACGATCGCCTCCATGCGCCAGTACCGGTACCGGTCGATGACATTGCGGGTGTCCCCCGCGGCCAGCAGCTCGGGGTCGTACCGGTCGTCGGCGGGCCAGGCCTCTTGCCCACCCGGCCAGGGACCGACACCGTACCCGGGCTGGGCCACAGACCCGGTGTGCGCGGCCGGTTCGACCGTCGCCTCGGCGTCGGGCGCAGCATCCGGCGCGGGCGTCTGCTCATCCATCACGCCAGGGTATCCGGCGGCGCTCGCAGCGACCGACACGCGTGCCGCATCCACTTTTAGGCACGCCGAAAACAAGCTAGGGTTTCGGTGTGCCTAAAAATTCCGCGACGGTGCTGACGCCGCCCGTCCGCACGACCCCGCCCCGCAGCCTGTGGCTGCTCGGACCCGCCCTGGTCGCGGGCGTCGCCTACCTCGACCCGGGCAACGTCGCGAGCAACATGACCGCGGGTGCGCAGTACGGTTACCTGCTGGTGTGGGTCGTGCTCGCCGGCAACGTGATGGCCTGGCTGATCCAGTACCTCTCGGCGAAGTTGGGTGTGGTCACCGGGCAGAGCCTGCCCGAGGTGCTGGGCTCCCGCCTGCGGCACCCCTGGGCTCGCCGCGCCTACTGGCTGCAGGCCGAGCTCGTGGCGATGGCGACCGATCTCGCCGAGGTCATCGGCGGCGCCGTCGCGCTGTACCTGCTGTTCGACATCCCGCTGCTGCTCGGCGGTGTCATCACCGGCGCCGTGTCGATGATCCTGCTGGCCGTGCAGAGCCGTCGTGGGGCGCGACCCTTCGAGTTCGTGATCATCGGACTGATGGTCATCATCACCGTGGGCTTCGTCGCCGGCGTCTTCGTGGCTCCGCCCGACCCGGCGGGCGTCGTCGGCGGTCTGGTGCCGCGCTTCGAGGGGACGGGGTCGGTGCTGCTCGCGGCATCCATCCTCGGCGCGACGATCATGCCGCACGCGATCTACGCGCACTCCTCGCTCGCCCGCGACCGCTTCGGCGCCACGACCGCGCACGCCGGTGACGAGGCCGTCCGCACCGCGACCGCCCGCATCCGCCGTCTGCTCACGGCGACGCGGTGGGACGTCTCGATCGCGATGGTGATCGCGGGCTCGGTGAATCTCGGCATCCTGCTCCTCGCCGCGGCGAACCTCGCCGGCGTCGAGGGCACCGACTCCCTGGAGGGCGCGCATGCGGCGCTTGCCGCGGGACTCGGACCGGTCGTCGCGACCTTCTTCGCCGTGGGCCTGCTGGCGTCGGGCCTCGCGTCCACGTCGGTCGGCGCCTACGCCGGAGCCGAGATCATGCACGGCCTGCTGCACGTGCGCATCCCTTTGCTCGCACGCCGACTCGTGACGCTGATCCCGGCGCTCGTGATCCTCGGGATCGGGGTCGATCCGACGCTCGCCCTCGTGCTCAGCCAGGTGGTGCTGTCGTTCGGGATCCCCTTCGCGCTCATCCCGCTGGTGGCCCTGACCGCACAGCGGCGCACGCTCGGCCCCTGGGCCAACCGGGTCTGGACGACCGCGGCCGGCATCGTGGCATCCGTCCTGCTGATCGCCCTCAACGGCGCCCTGCTCTGGCTCGTGCTCAGCGGCGCCTGAAACTCAGGGCGTCCGGGGCGCGGATAGGCTCGAAGCATGTCTGCCGAAACCGCCCGCCGCACCGTCCGCATCCTCAGTTGGAGCGGACTCGCCGCCGGCGTGATCGGCGGGCTGCTGGTCGCGTTCCCCCAGGTGCTGCCGTTCGGCGGACCGTGGGTGCAGCTCGTGCTCGGCATCGCGACGCTCGTGCTGTCGTTCCGCGCCCGCCGGATCGGCATCGCCCAGGTGCCCGACTACGACGGCCGCCTGTCGTTGGCGGCGGCTCTCCTCGGATTCCTCGTGATCTTCTTCGCCGGACAGGTTGCCTGGGGCGTGCTGGTCGCCGTCGCGAACTGAACGCCGCCCCTGATCCGACCGACTCCCCTGATTTAGACTGGCTTCCGTGGCTTCCCCCGCAGCAGACGACTACCTGAAGACCGTCTACGCCCACACCGAATGGCAGGACGCGCCGATCACCCCGTCGGTCCTCGCCGCGAAGCTCGGCATCGCCCCGTCGTCGGTCACCGAGATGGTGAAGAAGCTCGCGGCGGCAGGCCTGGTCTCGCATGTGCCTTACGGCGCCGTGCGCCTGACGGATGCCGGAGCGCACCGTGCCCTCGCGATGCTGCGCCGTCATCGCCTGATCGAGACCTGGCTGGTGCAGGAGTTCGGCTACGGCTGGGACGAGGTGCACGACGAGGCCGAGGTGCTCGAGCACACGATCAGCGACCGCCTGCTGGAGGGCATCGACGAGCGGCTGGGCCGTCCGCGGTTCGATCCGCACGGCGACGCGATCCCGGATGCCGACGGCTCGGTCGAGCGCGAGCCCTTCGTGCTGCTGGCGGATGCCGCGGCCGGTCACACCGGCCGCGTGCTGCGGGTGAGCGACCGCGATCCCGATCTGCTTCGCGCGCTCGAGGGCGCGGGAGTGACGATCGGTACCGCACTCATCGTGACCGGCGCCGGCGTGCGCCTGGGCGAGAAGGACACCGCGCTTCCCGACGGCAGTGACGGCGTGATCTGGCTATCCGCCTGACCAGCCGTCACCGATCGGCACTCAGGCCCCGACCAGGCCGACGATGAGATACATCACGAACGACAGCCCCGCGGCGATGCCGGCGTAGGGCAGGATCGCCAGCATCAGGTTGTGCGGTTTGATGCCGATCGATCGCGACGCGAGGATGATCCCGTCGCCGTAGAGGCAGGTGGTGCTGCCCAGCGCCGCACCCGAGAAGACCGCGGCGCCCGCGAGGATCGGGTCAGCGCCGAGAGCGATCGCGAGCGGCAGCACGACCGGCGTGATCACCGCGGCGAGGTCCCAGAACGATCCGGTCGCGTAGGCGTAGATGCCGCATACCGCGAAAACGATGGCAGGAAGGAGCGCCGGCGTGAGCACGGGCTCGGTGACGTCGATCACCCAGTCGGCGAGATGCAGGGAGAGGTTCATCTCCTGCACCATGAAGGCGAGCACCGTCAGCACCGCGACGAACAGCATGCTCTCGATTCCGGCGAGTGCCGATTCGAGGATCTCCCGGATGCGCAGGCGACGCTGGACGAGGGTGATCACGATCGTGACGACGAGGGCGGCCGCCGTGCCCTTCACGACGTTCGCCTCGGTGAGCACGGTGACCCCGACGAGGGCGACCATCGCCAGCAGGAAGGGCCAGGCCTGCGGACGCTTCGTCGCGACCTCGGTCTCGAGCGCCACCGCGACGCGCTGAGCGGTCGAGCCGTCGGCATCCGTGCTCCTGATCTCCTGGAGCAGAACCGCGCCCTCCGCCTCGCGCTCCTCCGGAGTCGTGCCGAGGGGGAACACGTCGCCGTCGCGCTCGGCACGTACGGCGTCGCGCTTGATCGCACCGACCCGCGGAAGCCACCCCGCGCTCATCAGGAACGCGACCACGATCGCGATCCAGCCGAAGAAGATGAACGGGATCGCCTGCAGATACGCGCCGAAGCCCGACCCTCCGACGGTCACACCCTGCGCCTCGAAGAGACCGGAGAAGAACAGCGCCCAGGTCGAGAACGGCACGATCACCGCGATCGGCGCCGCCGTCATCTTCATGATCGACCCGAGCTGCGTGCGCGGGACCGCGTAGCGATCGGTGAGCGACTTCAGCGACGTGCCGACGGTGAGCACGTTCAGGTAGTCGTCGACGAACAGGACGACCGAGAGGAAGAACGTCAGCAGGGTCGACTTGCGCCGCGAGTTCACGAAGCGCTCGGTCCAGCGCGCGAAGTCCGAGACGATGCCCGAGCGCTCGAACAGCGTGATCAGGATGCCGAAGAGCACGACGATCAGCAGAAGCCATTGGGCCGTCTCGTTCGCGAGGGACTTGCCGAAGTACTCGACCCAGGTGTCGAACGCACCCCAGCCGGTGAGCAGCAATGCACCCACGAGGGTGCCGCAGAACAGGGCGAAGAGCGTCCGGCGCGTCAGTACGGCGACGAGCAGGATCACCAGGATGGGAAGGAGCACGAACATGGTCACCTCGTTGTGATTGTGATCAGGAGACGACGAGGCCGCCGACGGCGGTCTCGGATACGGCGACCTCGACGAGTTCGTCGGGCGACACCTGGAGCGGGTCGGCATCCCACACCGCGTAGTCGGCGCGGAAGCCGGGAGCGAGCCGACCGAGGTCGGTGTCTCCCTGGGCGCGGGCCGCGCCGACGGTGTAGCCGTGCAGTGCCTGGTAGGCGGTGAGGCGCTGCTCCGGCTCGAAGATCGGGGCATCGGGGGCACCGGGCCGTCGACGCAGCATCGCCCAGGCGAGTCCGATCCTGGCGTCGTTCTGCGCGATCGGCCAGTCCGACCCGAGCGCGACCGGGGCACCGGCATCCCAGAAGTCGCGCACCCGCCATGCGTGCGCGGTGCGCTCCGGACCGAGGCGCTGCGCCCAGTCGTCGGTCGCGTCGGCTTTGCGCCACTGCAGGTGCAGCGGCTGCATGGATGCGGTGATCCCGGCCGCGGCGATGCGGGCGAGGTCGCGATCGGCGGTGGTCTCGAGATGCTCGATCCGATGCGGAGCGCCGTTCGCGGACCGCACGCCCGCCTGCAGGTACGCGTCCACGGCGCTGCCGATGGCGCGGTCGCCGATCGCATGCGTCGCCACCTGGAACCCCGCACCCGCATACGCAGCGACGGTGCGGGCGTACGCGGCATGGTCCTTCCAGAAGGGTTCGAGGCCCTGCCCCTCGGCATCCGGCTCGTACAGCCAGGCCGTGCCGGTCTCGACGACGCCGTCGGCGTAGAGCTTCACGAGTCCGCCGCGCCAGCGCTCGCCCCGCTCGTCCCGCACGGCGAGGTTCTCCGCCATCCGCTCGGCGTCGAACGACGGCTCGTGGTCGACGGCCGACACGATCCGGATGGGCAGTCGCCCGCTCTCGTCGAGGTCGCGCAGCAGCTCGAGGGTCGCGAACGATCCGTCCATGATGCAGCCGCCGGTGAGGCCGGACGCCCCGAGACCGCGCAGCAGCTGATGCGTCGCGTCCAGAGTCTGCTCGCGGCTGAGCGCCGGGGCGGAGCGACGCACGGGCTCGTAGGCGGACATCTCTCGCAGCTCACCGGTGGGCGCTCCGTGGGCGTCGACGACGATGACGGAGTTGTCGGCGAAATCGCGCGGTCCGAAGATCTGACCGCGAACGAGCCCGGCCGAGCTCGCGAGCGCGGTGTGCCCGTCGTACATGACCAGCAGCGCGGGCAGACCGCGTACCGCGTCGTCGATCGCGGCAGCCGTGCAGGGCAGCTCGTGGAAGACGTCGTAGTCGAGATTCCAGCCGCGCACCCAGGGGTCCGCGTCCTCTGCCAGCGCGCGGTCGGCCTCGGCGCGGAGCACGGCGAGCAGGGAGGTCGCCTCGGTGATCCCGCCGAGGTCGGCGCCGACCGCGAGCTCGAGACCCTGGATCGGGTGCAGGTGCGCGTCGATGAGGCCGGGTGTCAGGGTCTTGCCCCGATGGTCTCGGATCTCGGTGCCCGCGCCGCGGAACTCGGAGACGGTCGTGTCGTCTCCCACGGCGAGGATGCGACCGTCGCGAACAGCGAGCGCGGAGGCGAGCGGGCGACGCGGATCCATGGTGACGATCCGCGCCCCGGTGATGATCACGTCTGCGGCGACAATGGTCATGGCGGGTTCTCCCGACAGAGGGTTTAATTGAATGAGTTTCAATAAAGTAGCAGAGATCGGTTCCATGACAAAGCAGCAGCGCAGCGCAGGTCGCCCGAGAGCCACCGTCCTGACCGAGGAGAAGATCCTCCGGGCGGCGCTCCGCGTGGCGGGTTCGCGCGGGCCGGCGCAGTTCACGATGACCGCCCTGGCGTCCGCACTCGGCGTGCGGACGTCGGCGCTCTACCACCACTACGCGAACCGGGATGCCGTCATCCGCGCCATGCGGGCGCGCATCGGAGCGCTCACCGACCTCGCACCGCTGGAGCACGCCGACCCGGTGGAGGCCCTCTTCGGGTGGGGCGTCAGCTATCGCGAGGCGATGCTCACCGCCCCCGGGGCGATCGTGCTCCTCGCGACGCTGCCGATCGACGCGGACCGCGAGTCCTTCCTCCAGTACGAGGCCGTCACCGACCGGCTCCTCGCCGCGGGCTGGCCGCCCTCGAAGACCCTCGACACGATCGTCGCTCTCGAGTCGTTCGTCATCGGATCCGCGCTCGACGCACTCGCGCCGACGGACAACATGTCGCCGGGCGAGCTGGCCGAGGACTTCCCGCGCTACGCCGAGGCGGAGCGCCTGCGCGCGTCGGCCGGCGACGACCCCGCCGGCGAGACCTTCCGCATCGGCCTGCGCGCTCTGATCACGGGGCTCACCGCGTGGGCCGTCCCCTCCGGAGATACCCGCCCTCCGGGCGTCACCCCCTCCCTCTAGGCTGTGCACATGGCCCAACGCGACGACATCGAATGCTGGCTCACCGACATGGACGGCGTGCTCGTCCATGAGAACGACGCCATCCCCGGAGCATCCGAGCTGCTCGCCGGATGGGAGAGCGCCGGCATCCCGTACCTGGTGCTCACGAACAACTCGATCTTCACCGCCCGCGACCTGTCGGCCCGCCTGCGCACGAGCGGTCTGCACGTGCCGGAGGAGCGCATCTGGACCTCGGCCCTCGCGACGGCGTCGTTCCTGCAGCAGCAGCTTCCCGGCGGCTCGGCGTTCGTGATCGGCGAGGCCGGCATCCTCACCGCGCTGCACGACGCCGGCTTCATCATGACCGAGACGAACCCCGACTTCGTGGTCGTCGGCGAGACGCGCAACTACTCCTTCGAGGCCATCACCAAGGCGATCCGTCTCATCATCGGCGGCGCGCGCTTCATCGTCACGAACCCGGATGCCACGGGCCCCAGCGCCGACGGACCGCTGCCCGCGACCGGGGCGATCGCCGCACTCATCACTAAGGCCACGGGCAAGGAGCCGTACGTCGTCGGCAAGCCGAACCCGATGATGTTCCGCTCGGCGCTCAACAAGATCGGCGCGCACTCGAAGCGCACGGGCATGATCGGCGACCGCATGGACACCGACGTCGTCGCGGGCATCGAGGCCGGACTGCACACCGTGCTGGTGCTCACCGGCATCAGCGACCAGGCCGAGATCGAGAAGTACCCGTTCCGCCCCGACGAGATCGTGCAGTCGGTCGCCGACCTGCTGCCGCGCATCACCGACACGATCACGACCATCAAGACGAAGAAGTGACGCGTGGGCGCGCTTGACGAGGGCGAACGACTCAGAGCGGCGGATGCCGCCGCCTGGCGTGCCTGGCTCGAGGAGAACCACGAACGCGCCGCCGGCGTCTGGCTGCTGAGCGTGCGCGGCACGGGCGCCGACGGCGTCGGCTACGAGGATGCCGTGCGGCAGGCGCTCTGCTTCGGATGGATCGACGGCCCGGTGCGCGTCTTCGACGACGGCACCGAAGACCGCGCCAACGGGCAGTGGTTCTCGCCGCGGCGACCGGGGAGCGGATGGGCCGCGACGAACAAGGCCCGCATCGCGCTGCTCGAGGCGGAAGGCCAGCTCGCGCCGGCCGGCATCCGCGCTCTGGAGGTCGCGAAGGCGAACGGATCGTGGACCGTGCTCGACGGACCGGAGGCCGGGATCGAGCCCGAGGAGCTCGCCGCTGCACTCGACGCCGTGCCCGCGGCGCGGGCGGGCTGGGACGCGTTCCCGAGATCGGCGAAGAAGATCGGGCTCACGCACATCGCGATGGCGAAACGCCCCGAGACGCGATCGGCCCGCATCGCGAAGATCGTGGCGGATGCCGCGGAAGGGAAGCGCCCATGAACCAGAGCGACGTGCTGTTCCTCGTCGTCTTCCTGATCCTGCTCAGCACCCTGACCGTGATCATCGTGCAGTTCGTGCGCTCCCGCCGCCGCGGCGGATCGGACGATGGTCGCGGCGGCAACTGGTGGGAAGGCCCCTGGGACGAGGGCGACGGCAAGCGCTGAGCGCGGGCCGCCTCACGACGCCAGCGTCGCTCCGGGGATCGCCGCCAGCAGCTCCTTCGTGTACGGATGCTGCGGATCGTCGAAGATGCGCTCCGGCGTTCCGCTCTCCACCACGACTCCTCGCTGCATGACGTGCACCTCGTCGGAGATCATCCGCACGACGGCCAGGTCGTGGCTGATGAACAGGTAGCTGAGACCGAGACGGCGCTGGAGGTCGGCGAGCAGGTCGAGGATCTGCGCCTGCACCAGCACGTCGAGCGCCGACACCGCTTCGTCGAGCACGACGAGCTCCGGCTCGAGGGCGAGCGCCCGGGCGATGGCGACGCGCTGCCGCTGACCGCCGGACAGTTCGTGCGGCAGGCGCTCGGCCATGGCCGCGGGAAGCGCCACCTGCTCCAAGAGCTCCAGGACGCGCGCGTGCCGGGTGGCGACGGTGCCGATGCGGTGCACGCGCAGCGGTTCCGTGATCGACTGCTCGACGGTGTACCGCGGGTCGAGCGAGGCGTAGGGATTCTGGAACACCGGCTGGACGCGACGCCGCAGGGCGAACAGCTCCTTGCGCCGGAGCCCCGTCAGATCGAGACCGTCGAAGAGGATGGATCCGGAGGTGACGTCTTCGAGCCCCAGCACCATGTTCGCGGTCGTCGACTTGCCCGATCCCGACTCCCCCACGATCGATACGGTCGTGCCGCGTCGGATCGAGAAGCTCACGCCGTCGACGGCGGTGAAGCTCTGCGCCTCGCCGGGCTTCGGCGAGCGGAGCGCGAACTCCTTGCGCAGGTCCCGCGCCTCGACGAAAGGCGTCTCCGACGCGGCCGACTCCCGCTGCGGCAGAGGGTCGCGGCGGGACGCGAGACTGGGAGCCGCGGCGAGCAGCTGCTGGGTGTACTCGTGCTGCGGGTTGCCCAGCACCTCGGCCGAGGTGCCTTCTTCGACGATCTTGCCGCGGAACATCACGACGATGCGGTCGGCGCGCTCGGCGGCGAGCGCCAGGTCGTGCGTGATGAGGAAGACCGCGGTGCCGAGCTCGTCGGTCAGCTCGTCGAGCTGGTCGAGGATGCGGCGCTGCACCGTGACGTCGAGGGCCGAGGTCGGCTCGTCGGCGATGAGCAGCCGGGGCGTGCATGCGAGCCCCATGGCGATCAGCACGCGCTGGCGCATGCCTCCGGAGAACTCGTGAGGGTACTGACGGGCGCGGTTCGCGGCATCCGCGATCCCGACCATCTCGAGCAGTTCGACCACCCGGGCCGTCGTGGCGTCGCCCGTGGTGCGGCCGTGCACCTCGAGGGCTTCGCCGATCTGATCGCCGACGCGCATGAGCGGGTCGAGGTTCGACATCGGGTCCTGCGGGACGAGGCCGATCCCCGCGCCGCGCAGCGAGATCATCGCGTTCTCGCCCAGCTCGGTGACCTCGCGCCCGTCGAAGCGGATGCTGCCGGCGGTGATCACGCCGTTCTCCGGGAGGAGCCGGTTGACCGCCGCGGCGGTGGTGGACTTCCCGGATCCGGACTCGCCGACCACGGCGACGGTCTCCCCCGCGGCGACGTCGATGCTGACGTCGCTGATCGCGGTGACCAGCTCGGAGCCGGTCCGGAAGGCGACCGCGAGGCCCTTGATGCTCAGCACGGGCTCGGTGTTGCTCATGGTGTTCTCATTCCTTCGTCACGGGGTGTCTGGTCGCCCAGAAGTGCGGGGAGCGCCGATCGCCACAGCGCATCGGTCGTGGTCGGTTCCGCGGCCAGCAGGCGGTTGCTCAGCAGCACGGCAGCGGTGGCGGCGCCGGGGATGAGGGCGAGCGCGCATCCGGTGAAGCCGGGATGCCACAGCATCCGGTGTGCGCGGCCGTCGACGCGGACCGTCTCGCTGCGCCAGCCGAGCGCCTGGCCCGGGTCGGGTCCGTCGCGGAAGAGGTCGGCGACCACCTCCGGATGCCAGAGGTCGGGGTGCTCGTCGGGGGCGGCGAGCGCGGTGCCGAGCGTGAGCAGATCGTCGACGGTGCTGAACAGTCCGGCGTGCCCGGCGATGCCGTCGAACGCATGGAAGCAGTTGCCGTCGTTCGCGCGGCCGGTGATCTCCTCCTCGCGCCAGGCGAAGTGGCGCCGCGAGGTGAGGATCGGATAGGGCTCGCCCGTGGCCACCATGCGGCGCTCGGCGATGTCGCCGAGCGCGGTGGAGGCGACAGGCGACGCGACGGGGCCGTATCCGGTGCGGTCGAGCCCGAGAGGCGCGGTCACGAGCTCGCGCACCGCGGCATCCAGAGGCAATCCGGTGACGGCCGCGACGATGCGGCCGAGCAGCAGGAAGCCGAGGTCGGAGTAGTGGCGCCCCTCGTCGAGCGCGTAGCGCAGCGGGAGAGCATCCATCGCGGTGACGGGGTCGCGCGCGTCGAGGTAGAGCGGCTGCCATTCCCAGAGACCCGCGCGGTGCTGCAGCAGGTGCCGGAGCGTCGTCGGCGGCGCGCACGCGGTGCCCGGCAGGTAGCGCGAGACGAGGTCGTCGAATCGCAGGTCGCCGCGGCTCACCAGGCGGAGCAGCGCCGTCGTGGTCGCCGCCACCTTCGTCACCGAGGCCACGTCGAACGCGGTGTCCGTCGTGATCGGCGTTCCCGCGATGTCGGCGCGACCCCCGGCGGCCACGTCGCGCCCGGACGGCGAGGCGATGCCGACCACGGCGCCTCCGGGAGCGGAGCGCCCGGTGAGCACGGCGTCGACCGCGCGCACGGCGCTCATGCGCGCACCCCCGCGCGGACCCGGATGTCCGCGAGCACGTCGGGTTCGGCGTCGGCCGCGAGCGCATCGATGCGGAATCCTGGGCCGGCACCCAGCGCGATCACGCCGGCCTCCGAGCGGATGCCGCCGACCACCGGCGATCGCCGGAGCCAGAGCGCCGCGTCCATGTCGTGCACGACGTCGGGGGCGACCGCGGAAGCCAGGTGCGCGGCGGCGGTGACCCCGACATGCGACTCCATCATGCAGCCGATCACGACGCCGAGCCCGGCGACCCTGGCCGCCTCCGCCGCGACGACCGCCTCGGCGAGGCCGCCGGTCTTGGCGAGCTTGAGGTTCACGAGGGCCGCGGCGCCACGATCGGCGATCATCCGCACGTCGCGAGCCGTACGCACGGACTCGTCGGCCATGATCGGGGTGTCGACGGCGGCGGCGACCGCAGCGAGGTCATCGATGTCGTGCGCGGCGACGGGCTGCTCGACGAACTCGATCTCGAGACCCGCGTCCTCGAGGGCACGGATCACTCGGATCGCGCTCTCGGCGTCCCAGGCCTGGTTCGCATCGATGCGCAGCGTGATCGCGGGGCCGACGGCGGCGCGCACGGCTCGGAGCCCGGCGACCGTGTCCTGCGCGGCGGAGGCCTTGATCTTGAGACATCCGAAGCCGGCGGCGACGTGCTCCTCGGCCCGCGCCGCCAGCTCAGCAGGAGCGGCGGTGGAGAGCGTCATGTCGGTGCGGAGGCGCGACGGCGCCGCCGTGCCGTCCCTCCGGAGCAGACCCGCGACCGACGACCCGCGCTCCCGGGCCGCGAGATCCGCGACCGCGCATTCGACCGCGCTGCGGGCGGCCGCATTTCCCCAGACAGATGCCGCGATGTCGGCGGCGAGTGCCGGATCGCCCGCTTCCCGTCCGAGTACCGCGTCGCCGAGCGGTCCTGCCACCGCAGCGGCGACGCTCGGTGCGCTCTCCCCGGTGACGCGCCAGCTCGTCGCTGCCTCTCCCCAGCCGACACGGCCGTCGGCGTCGGTCGCCTCGACGAGCACCACGTCGAGGCGATCCGTGCGACGCACGGCCGTGACGAACGGTCGCACCAGCGGCGACGGCACCCGCAGCACCCGCAGCCTCTCCACGACGCTCATGCCCACTCCCTGCGCATCCGCTGCTCGGGCTCCCCGAACTCGGGCTGCGTGCGGGTCGCCCCGTCGGCGTGCCAGCCGCGCGATTCGTAGAAGCCGAGGGAGGGAGTGTTCGCCGCGAAGACCCAGAGGGTCGCGGCATCCGCTCCCGCGACGCGGAGCGCGTCGGTCGCGGCTGACAGCAGCGCCGTGCCGACCCCGCCGCCGTGCGCGCGCGGCGAGACGTACAGCGAGTGCACCGCGCCCTCTCCGGCCGTCGTGGCGTAGCGCGTGACGCCCACGATGTCGTCGTCGCGCTCCGCGACCAGCACCTCGCCGACCGGATCCGCCAGCACCCGGCGCCACAAGGCCTCGGCGCGCTCATCGGTCATGGCGTCGATCGCCGACTCGGGAAGGATGCCGCGGTAGCTCTCGCGCCAGCATCCCAGGAACACGCCGAGCACCCCGGACAGGTCGTCCGGGGTCGCGCGGCGCACCTCGAGGGTCACGATGCCGGAGCCTCCGTGAGAGTCAGGGAGTCGATGCCGGAGACAGGCTGCGGCATCACGAGCGGTCCCGAGCCCGGCGTGATCGTGCCGAGGATGCGCGGCTCCCTCGCCCCGGTGCCGCCGGGGACGATCGCCGAGACGCCGTGCATGGTGCACCATCCGATCAGCGCGAGGAGGATCGCCTCCTTGCTGTCGGCCGGGGCGCCGAGCTCGTCGGCGAGGACGACCTCGGTGCCGGGCAGAGCCGCGCGCAGTCCGTCGAGGATCAGCGGGTTGCGGCATCCGCCACCCGACACGGCGAGGAATCCGATGCCCGCTGCCGCCACATCGCGGGCGACGGTCTGCACCGTGAGCTCGGTCAGCGTGCGCACGACGTCTTCGACCGCGATCTCGCGCTCCTGCGCCGCGAGGTGCTCGTGCACGTAGCCGAGGTGGAAGTGCTCCTTGCCCGTGCTCTTCGGCGGGGTCAGTGCGTAGTACGGGTCGGCGAGCAGCGCCGCGAGGAGCGCCTCGTCGACGCGACCCGTGCGAGCGATCCGGGCGTCGTCGTCGTAGCCGAGCGGGTTGAGCGCATGTTCGACGATCACCGCGTCGACCAGGGCGTTCGCCGGCCCGATGTCGTAGGCGACGAGTCCGTCGGGGCGCACCACCGTCATGTTCGAGATCCCGCCGAGGTTCAGGGCCGCGGAGACGCCCGCGCGCGTGCGCAGCAGCAGCTCGTCGAGGAACGACACCAGCGGGGCGCCGTGCCCGCCGGCGGTGATGTCGCGGATGCGGATGTCGGAGACGACCGGAGCACCGACGCGTTCGGCGATCCAGGCCGGCTGACCGATCTGCAGGGTGCCGAGCGCGTGCGCGCCGTCGACCCAGTGATACACGGTCTGGCCGTGCGAGCACACGGCATCGACGCCGCCCACCTCGGCGGTGATGGCGGCAGCGACATCGGCGAACGCCTGTCCGATGAGCGTGTCGAGTTCGGCGACCTCGGCGAGCGTGGTCTGCGCCGGCGGAAGCGCCGCGATCAACCGCGTGCGCAGCTCCGGAGCGTAGGGCACGCTCGTCGACGCGAGAACCGTGCCCTGCAGAGCGACACCCGATGCCGAAGAGGCGTCGCCCGCCGCGAAGTCCACGACAGCGGCATCGATCCCGTCGTGCGAGGTGCCGGAGATGAGTCCCAGGACGCGCATCAGTTCTCCTCCAGTGCTGCCCGCAGCCGACCCTCGGCGGCGGTGATCCGTGCGGTGGCCGCGGCGAGGTCTTCGCCGCGGCGGAGCATGATCGACGCGATCTTCACGTCGTATCCCGCCGATTCGAGCGCGCCCACCGCGGCGTCCCGATCGACGTCGGCGATCGACTGCACCATGCGGGTGGCGCGCTCACGGAGCTTGTGGTTCGTCGCCTTCACGTCGACCATCAGGTTGCCGTAGGCCTTGCCGTTCCGCACCATGACGATCGTCGAGAACATGTTGAGGACCAGCTTCTGCGCGGTGCCCGACTTCAGGCGCGTCGACCCGGAGAGCACCTCGGGTCCGACCTCGACCTCGATGCCGTGCTCCGCGGCCGCGCTGAGCACGGTGCCCGTGTTGCAGGAGAGTCCGACGGTCAGTGCGCCGCGCTCACGCGCCCGCCGGATCGCCGCGACCACGTACGGCGTGCGGCCGCTCGAGGCGATGCCGATCACGGTGTCGAGCGGACCGATGCCCGCCTCGTCGATCGCCCCCGCCCCGGCCTCCGCGTCGTCCTCGGCGCCCTCGACCGGATTCACGATCGCTCCCGGCCCGCCGGCCATGATCGCGAACACGAGCTCGGGCGGGGTGCTGAACGTCGGCGGGCACTCCGAGGCGTCGACGACGCCGATGCGGCCCGGTGTGCCCGCGCCCACGTAGACGAGCCGTCCGCCGCGTGCCATGCGCGCAGCGGTCGCCTCGATCGCCGGCACGATCTCGGGGAGGGCGCGCTGCACGGCACCGGGCACCGTCGCATCCGCGTCGTTCATGGTCTGCGCGAGTTCCGCCACGCTCATGAGATCGAGCTCCGCATAGCGCGGGTCGCTGGCTTCGGTGGCGAGTGCGCCGAGATCCTCCATGGTCATCGCTTCCCCCGGTTCCGCGGGTCGAGGCTGTCGCGCAACCCGTCGCCGAGCAGGTTCAGGCCCACGACGAGGAGCACCACGACGACGCCGGGCGCGATCATCGTCCACGGCGCGATCGTCAGGAGCGTGCGGGCCTCGAAGATCATCGATCCGAGCGACGGCGCCGGTGGCGGGGTGCCCAGGCCGAGGAAGCTCAGCGACGCCTCGGTCAGCACAGCCCAGGACAGCGAGAGCGTGACCTGCACGATGATGATCGAGGTGATGTTCGGCAGCACGTGCCGGAACATCGTGGCCATGCGACTCTGCCCGGTGCTCTTGGCCGCCTTGACGTACTCGACCTCGCGGAGCGAGAGAACCGGGCCGCGCGTCACCCGGATGAAGATCGGCACGTACACGATCGCGATGGCGACGGCGATCGTGAACCAGTTGCGCTCGAAGACCGAGGCGAGCGAGAGGGCCAGCAGCAGCGGAGGGAACGCGAACAGCACGTTCGTGACCGCCGTGATGGCACCGTCGGAGAACCCGCGGTAGAAGCCGGCGATCAGACCGCAGACCGTGCCGACGATCGTGGCGAAGGCGACCGCGACCAGCGAGATCAGCGCGGAGTTCGCGACGCCGGCGGCGACCCGCGAGAACACGTCGCGACCGAACTGGTCGGTGCCGAACCAGTGCACGGCCGACGGGGGCTGCAGGCGCGACGGCGGGTCCTGCGCGAGCGGGTCGAACGGCAGCACCCCGAACGCCGAGACGATGCTGAGCAGCGCGAGCAGCACCACGATGATGAGCCCGGTGAGCCCGCTGCGACTGCGCAGCAGCAGCCGCACGCGCTCCATGGTGCGTCCGCCGCCGGGAGCGAGGGCCGGGGTCTGAGAGATGTCGGTCATGCGGCACGCACCCGGGGATCGATGACCCGGTACAGCAGGTCGGTGAGCAGGTTGACGATGACGAAGGCGAGAGCGATCACGAGCACCGTGCTCTGTACGAGCGCGTACTCCTTCTGCTGGATGCCGAGCAGCACCTGGCGGCCGATGCCCGGGAGCGAGAAGATCTGCTCCACCACCACAGCACCGCCGAGCAGGTAGCCGAACTGCAGACCGGTCATGGTGACGATCGGCACGAGCGCGTTGCGCAGCACGTGACCGATCTGCAGCCGGCGCGGAGGCACGCCCTTCGCCCGCGCGGTGCGGATGAAGTCGTTCGAGCGGATCTCGAGCACCGCTGTCCTCGTGGTGCGCATGATCGGAGCGGCGATGCCGAAGCCCAGCACGATCGACGGCAGCAGCATCTGCTGGAGGTTCAGCAGCGGGTCCTGGAACAGCGTGACGAAGCCCTGCCCGTTGGGGTTGAACCCGAACGACGATGCCAGGACGGCGAGGAGCGCCGTGCCGAGGAGGAACGCGGGGATGGAGAGCCCCGCGAGACCGACGACCTGGCCGAATCCGTCACGCACCGAGTCGGGCTTGGAGGCAGACAGCATGCCGAGCGGGATGCCGATGGCCAGGGCGAGCACGATCGAGAAGACCGCGAGTTCGAGGGTGACGGGCAGGGCGGCGGCGGTGAGGTCGAGAACGCTGGTCTGCGCCCGCGACGAGAACCCGAGATTGCCCGTGAAGATGTTGCCGAGCCAGGAGAAGAACTGCACGATGAGCGGCTGGTCGAGACCGTAGTAGGCCTCGAGGGCGGCGCGCTGGGCCGGGGTGAGGGACGCGGCCTCGGTGCCGAGGCCCGCACTGATCTGATCGCCGGGGATGGCGCGCAGCATCAGGAAGACGAAGACGGCCACGCCGAAGAGCGTGCCGAGGGCTGCGAGGATGCGGCGCAGCACCGTGTTGCGGAGGATCTGTCTGAACATTCGCGTGTGAGGGCCTGTCGTCAGGGAGGGAGGGGGCGCGGTCCGGCCGCGCCCCCTCGATCCGCTACTTGATGGAGGTCGTCCGCAGGTACTGCAGCGAACCGTTCACCATCGGAACGAAGCCGTCGACGGTCGATGCCGTCGCGGTGTACGTGTAGCTGGTGAAGAGCCAGATCCACGGCGCGTTGTCCTCGAGGTCCTCGGAGACCTGCGCGTAGATGTCCTTGCGCTCATCGGCATCCGCCGTCTGACGTCCCTCGGCGAACAGCGAGTCGAGCTCGGGAGAGGAGTAGCCGGCGACAGTGTTCAGGTTTCCGGTGCTGGTGAAGTAGCGACCGTACATGCCGTCGGGGTCGGGGCGTCCGCCGTTGAGGGCGACGGCGGCGTCGAAGTCGCCGGCGATCCAGCGGTCGACGTAGGCGCCCGACTCGAGCACCTCGATCTCGAGGGTGATGTCGGCGTCGGCCAGCTGCGCCTTGAGGTTCTGCGCCTCGTTCACCGAGGTGGCGTACTCGCCCTGCGAGACGATCGTCTGGATGGTGACGCCGTCCTCCTTGCCCGCCTTCTTCAGGTACTCGGCGGCCTTGTCGAGGTCGCGCTCGGGGCACGGCCGCGCGTCGGGGTCGGACTTGTACGCCGGCGACGTGATGGGACCTGTGACCTCGCCCTCGCCGAGAGCGGCGGTGTCGAGCACCTCCTGGCGGTCGATCGCGCACTGGATCGCGAGGCGCACGTTGACGTCGGCGAGGTCGCCGCGCGTCGCGTTGAGCTGCAGCGCGTGGTAGCTGAGCTGCGGCGTGGTCGCGACCTCGACGTTCGCGCCCTCGGCGGTCTGCGCGACGAGCGGGTCGTCGAACACGGCGAGCTGCACGTTGCCGGACTGCATGGCCGAGACGATAGAGGACTCGTCGGGGATGACGCGGAATTCGACCGTGTCGAGCAGTGCGGTATCGCCCCAGTAGTCGTCGTTCTTCGCCAGCGTGAGCGACTGGCTCGGCGTGCGGTCCTCGAGCACGAACGGACCGGTGCCGTTCGGCGTCGTGTTCAGCGCCTCCTCGGTGTCGTCCGAGGAGAGCATGGCCATGTTGATCACGGCGAGGTTGGCGGGGAGCGCGGCATCCGGGGCGCTGAGCGTCAGCGTCACGGTCGACTCATCGGTGGCCTCGACGGCCGCGACCGACGCGAGTGAGCTGCGCGCCACGGCGGCGGTGGCCTCGAGGGCGATCGCGTCGAGCGAGTACTTCACGTCTTCCGAGCCGAACGTGCTGCCGTCGGCGAAGGTGACGCCCTCGCGGAGGTGCAGGGTCACGGTGAGCCCGTCCTCCGACACATCCCACGACTCGGCGAGGCCCGGGACGACCTCGAGCTTCTCGTCGAACTCGGTGAGGGTGCCGTAGAGGTTCTGCAGCACGTTGACGGCCTGGAACTGCGTCGCCTTCCAGGGGAAGAGCGTGTCCGGGTCGCTGGTGACGCCGATGACGAGGTCGCCGCCGGCGGCGCCCTCGGACGGGGACGGTTCGGATGCCGGGGCGGAACACCCGGACAGGACGAGGGCCAGGACGGCGCCCGTCGCGGTGAGAGCGCCCAGGGACGCCCGCCGTGCTGTGCTCATTGCTGATTCCTCCTGCTGGCTGGGACGCGTCGCCATGGCGTCGGGGAGGCCTTTCGCCTGCTCGCCCGCGAACATCGTCGATCTTGGTTGTACCAAAAGTACACGAAAGTCACTTCTGATGTAACAGAAGTTCCTCTAGTGTTATGAAACATCGATCGGAGACCTCCATGCCCCATCACGCCGCCCTCGACGATGCCGGCGGGCACCCCGTTCTCGTGCGCATGCGCGCGATCCGTCCCGAGCTGCGCCCCAGCGAGCAGCGGATCGCCGACCTCTTCCTCGCGCAGCCGGCGGAGACGGCGGGGCTGTCGATCGCCGAGCTCGCCCAGCGCTGCGACACCTCGACGACCTCGGTGGTGCGCTTCTGCAAGCGGCTCGGGTACGACCACGTGCGCGAACTGCGCAACCACGTGCTGCGCGACGTGGAGCGCGAGACGTTCGACACGGCGGCCCTTCCCGACGTCTCCGGTGACATCGACCGCAACGACACGCTGACCGACATCGTCGCGAAGGTGTCGCTCGCCGAGACGCTCTCCCTCGCCGACACCGCGAAGGTGCTCGACACCGACGCGCTGCGCGCCGCCGTCGACGCGATCAACGCCTCCACGCGGGTCGACATCTTCGGCGTCGGCGCGAGCTCGATCGTCGGTCTCGACCTGCAGCGCAAGCTCACCCGCATCGGCCGCACGGCCTTGGATTGGTCCGATCCGCACGCGGCGTGGACGTCGGCGGCCACGCTGGGACCGGGCAACGTCGCGATCGCGGTCTCGCACAGCGGCTCCACGACCGACACGATCGAGTTCCTGCTGCTTGCCCGACGGGCAGGGGCGACGACGATCGCGATCACCAATCACGCCGGCGCCGCGCTCGCCGATCAGGCCGACATCGTGCTCACCACGGCCGCACGCGAGACGGGCTTCCGCTCGGGAGCACTCGGCAGCCGGATCGCCCAGCTCATGGTCGTCGACTGCATCTTCATCGGCGTCGCCCAGTCCAACTACGACCGCTCGATGGAGGCGCTGCGCGACACGTATGCGGCCGTGCACCGCGTCAGAGCAGGCGGCGCGTGACACGCACGCGCAACCGGACGGCGCTCTTCGCCGCCTTCGCCAGCCTCGGGGTCACCGCCGCGTTCGTGCCCGCCGCGCTCCCCTCAGCGGAGCGGATGCTGTCGGCCGAGCTCAGCGCCGCCGTGCCGGCACTGTTCGCCGGGTTGCTCGTCGGCGTGCTCCTCTCCGGACCGCTGCTCGTGCGTCGCCCGCCGAGAGTGACGTTGATCCTCGGCAGCGCACTCCAGGCGGCCGCCCTCGTCGCCGCGGCGTGGGCGGGGCATCCGGCGGTCTTCCTCGGCGCGGCCGCGATAGCCGGACTCGGGTTCGGGCTCGTCGAGGCCGCGGGTTCGGTGGCGGCCAAGGCGGCGGCGACCGGCAGCGCGACCGGGATGCTGAGTGCGCTCATGGGCACCGTGGCCGTCTGCGCCGCACTCACGCCGCTCGCCGTGGCCGCCGGATCCGAGGCGCTGCCCATGCTCAGCATCCTCGCGGTCGTCCCGCTCGTGACGATCGTCCTCCTCGCCGGAGGGCGCGAGCCATCGGCATCCGCGTCCGACATGCCGGTGCGACGTGACGCGCGGGCACTGCTCCCGCTCCTGCCGTTCGCGGTCGCGCTCCCGCTGTACGTCGGCGTCGAGACGGTGCTCTCCGGATGGTCGGCCGTCATACCCGAGCGGGCGCTGGCGCTGGATCCTGCTGCCGCGGCCCTCGGGACCTCCGTCTTCTGGGCGCTGATGGCCGTCGGTCGATTCGGAGCCGCCGGGCTGCGGCGTCGCGCGGTCTCGCCGGTCACGATCCTCGCCGTCGGCACGATCGGCGCGGCCTGCCTGATGGCCACGGCCGGAATGCTGGTGGGCGGATTCCCAGTGGGCGCGCTCGCCGCGCTCGCGGCATCCGTCGTTCTCCTCGCACCGAGCTACGGCCTGATCGTCGGACTCGCCCTCGATCGACTCGACGCTGCCCGGAGCGCCGCCGTGACGGGAGCCCTCGTGGCATGCGGGGCCGTCGGCGGCACGTTCGTCCCGAGCCTCGTGCTGCTGGTCGGCCGCGACCCGGCATCGAGCACGACGCTGATCATCTCGGCTGCGCTGTGCGCCGTCGTTCCGGTGCTGGTGCTCGTTGCGGCGCGGGTGGGGAGACGTGCACCAACCCGGCCCTGACGGCCCGACTACTCCTCCACGATCGCGCATCTCCCCGGGATGTTCACCGATACCGATATACAGCGCTTCCGCCGCGGAGAAACAGCGTAGTTTCGCTGGCGAACCCGTCGTTCGCATCGCAGACTGGAGCCGTGTACGTGTCCATCGAAACCCTGACGATCGTGCTCAGCGCGGTCGGCATCGTGCTGACCCTCGGCGCGAGCCTCTTCACCGGCTTCACCTGGGTTGTGCGTCACGTCGACGACCGGATCTACGCCGTCGAAGAGAAGCTCACGACACGCATCGACGCCGTTGAAGAGAAGCTCACCACACGCATCGACGCCGTCGAAGAGAAGCTCACCACACGCATCGACGCCGTCGAAGAGAGACTCACCACACGCATCGACGCCGTCGATCTGAAGCTCGCCACGCGCATCGACAGCCTCGCGGTCGAGGTCGTCGACGTGAAGATCGCGATCGCGCGGCTCGAAGGTCCCCCTCGTCAGCTCGCGACCGCGTCTCGCTGAGACCCGGGCACGGTTGCCGACGTCTGCGCCGCTAGCGCAGGACGAGCGCGGCCGCGCCGATCAGTGGACCCTCATCGCCCAACCCGGAACGCACGACCCTCGCCTTGCGGGAGTACTCGTGCGCGGCGTTCGCGGTGAGTGCCTGCTGCACGAGGTCGATGTAGTCGGGCGAGACGCGCGAGAATCCTCCGCCGATGGCGACCGTGTCGAGGTCGACGAGGGTCGCGGCATCGGCCAGCGCCTCTCCCACCGCCTTCGCCGAGCGCTCGATCGCGGCGCGCGCGACGGCGACTCCCGCGGCGGCGTCCCGGGCGAGGTCTTCGCCGGTCGCGCCGCTCCAGCCCTGCTGCTGCGCCCAGGCGGCACTCGCGGGGCCGGAGGCGATCTCCTCGAGTGTCAGGCCGCCCTCACGGCGCACCTGGCCCAGGTGACCGGCGTTGCCGGTGGCGCCGGGGATGTACGCGCCGTTCACGACGAAGCCGCCGCCGACACCCGTCGAGACGACGATCGACAGCGAGGCACCGGCATCCTGCGTGGCACCGAGCCACGACTCGGCGAGCGCGAGAGCTCCGCCGTCGTGGCCGAGCACGGTCGGCACCTCGCGGCCCAGACCGGCGGATGCCGCCTCGCGCACGGCCGCGGCCAGACCGAAGCCCCGCGCCAGAGGCATGTTCACGGGCATGATCGCGCCGGCGATGCGGTCGATCGGTCCGGCGCTTCCCGCACCCGCGCCCACGATCTCGGCGCCCTCCGGCAGAGCGGCGAGCGCATGCGCGACGATCGCCTGCACGGCGGCGGTCAGCGACTCGAAGGTCGCCTCACGCCCGGTCGCCTGCCTGCTGCGGCTGCCCGCGACGAGCGCGCCGTCTTCGCCGACGAGCGCGGCCTCCATCTTGGTGCCGCCCACATCGACGGCCAGGGCGTAGCTCGTCACTGCGGGTCGAGCCCGAGGTCGTCGAGGTCGAAGGCCGCGCGCCATTCGAGGCCTTCCGCTTCGATCGCGGCCTGCGCACCGGTCTTGCGGTCGACGATCACGGCGACGGCGACGATCTCGGCCCCCTCGCGACGCAGGGCCTCGACGGCCTTGAGTGCGGACTGCCCGGTGGTGGAGGTGTCTTCCAGCACGACGACGCGCTTGCCCTTGACGTCGGCGCCCTCGATCTGACGGCCGCGGCCGTGGTCCTTCGGCTCCTTGCGCACGACGAACGCGTCGAGCGGACGATCGGCTGCGACGGAGGCGTGCAGCACCGAGTTCGCGATCGGGTCGGCACCGAGGGTGAGCCCTCCGACCGCGACGATGTCGAGGTCGCCGATGAGGTCGAGCATGATGCGCCCGATCGCGGGAGCGGCCCGGTGATCGAGTGTCAGCTTGCGCATATCGACGTAGTACGTCGCCTTCTTGCCACTGGAGAGGGTGAAGTCGCCGTGGAACACCGCCTCGTCCTTGATCAGGTCGAGAAGGGTCTGACGGTCTGCGTCGAGTGCGGTCACGGCATCCAGTGTAGAAGGCACGGTTGGACCTGCTTCGCTCGATGTCATATGATTCCGTCATGCGGAAGTTCGCATTCGCTCTGTGAATAGTTGAGATCGAGAAGAGGAGACGTCATGTCTACCCACCGCCAGATCGCCGCGATCAACTACGAGACGGCCGCGCGCGCCGTCGCCATCGCCATGGAAGTGGGCGAGAGCCACGGGGTGAAGACCGTCATCGCCGTCGCCGATCCCTCGATGACTCTCATCGCCTACGGGATGACCGACGGCGCCACCCCGCACAGCGCCGAGACCAGCCGCCGCAAGGCCGCGACCTCGGCATCCACCCGTCGCCGCACCGGGATGATCCCGGAAGCGCTCAGCATCACCCTGCCCCTCGCCACCGGCAGCACGCTCACGACCGTCGACGGGGGCGTGCCGATCTTCTTCGACGACGTGCACGTCGGCGGACTGGGAGTGGCCGGGGGAACGCCCGTGCAGGATGCCGAGATCGCACTGGAGACCCTGCAGCGCCTCGGCGCCCGAACAGAAGGAATGCTGAAATGACGTCGTATCTCACCCGTGCCGACCTTTCGGTGGCCGCACCGATCGTCGAGTTCGCCGAGGCCTCGCTCGCCGACGCCGGACGCGACTCCGAGGCGTTCTGGACCGGCGTGAGTGCGATCATCCATGATCTCGGCCCCCGCAACGCGCAGCTCCTGCAGCGGCGCGACGAGCTGCAGCAGCGCATCGACGCTTTCCATCGGGCGAACCCCGGAGCCCCCGACCGGGACGCGTACCGGGCGCTGCTCACCGAGATCGGGTACCTCGCACCCGACCCGGGCGCCGTCTCGATCACGACCGAGGGCGTCGACCCCGAGATCGCGACGATGGCCGGGCCCCAGCTCGTGGTGCCGCTGCTGAACGCCCGCTTCGCCCTCAACGCGGCGAACGCCCGCTGGGGTTCGCTGTACGACGCCCTGTACGGCACCGATGCGATCGATCAGAGCGGGGATCTCGCGCCGGGAAGCACGCACAATCCCCTGCGCGCGGCGGCCGTCGTCGCCCGGGGCCGGGATCTGCTCGACGAGATCGCCCCGCTCACCGAGGGCTCGCACCGCGAGGCGATCGGCTACCGCGTCGACAGCGAAGGGCTGGGGATCCGCACGCGCGACGGCGACCGTCGCCTGTCCGCTCCCGAGGGTTTCATCGGCTTCACCGGCGAAGACGACGCCCCCACCGCCGTGCTGCTGCGCCACCACGGACTGCACGCCGAGATCGTGATCGATCACGACGGCGCGATCGGACGCACCGAGGAGGCCGGGGTGCAGGACATCCTGCTCGAGTCGGCGCTCACGGCGATCCTCGATCTGGAGGACTCCGTCGCCGCGGTCGACGCCGACGACAAGGCCCTGGGCTACCGCAACTGGCGCGGGTTCATGGACGGCACGCTCACCGAGTCGGTCACCAAGGGCGGACGCACCTTCACGCGGGAGCTCGCCCCCGACCGCTCTTACCGCACGGTCGATGGCGGCGAGGTGACCCTCCCCGGCCGCGCCGTGCTGTTCGTGCGCAACGTCGGACACCTCATGCGCACCGACGCCGTGCTCGACCGCGACGGCGAGCCGACGTTCGAGGGCATCCTCGACGCGATCATGACCGCGCTGGGCAGCATCCCCGAGCTCGAAGGACCGGACGGCGGACGCAACTCGCGCACCGGTTCGATGTACATCGTCAAGCCCAAGATGCACGGCCCCGAGGAGGTCGCCTTCGCCGCTGAACTGTTCGGCCGGGTCGAGACCCTGCTCGGCCTGCCGCCCCGCACGATGAAGGTCGGCATCATGGACGAGGAGCGCCGCACCTCGGTGAACCTCAAGGCCGCCATCGCGGCGGCATCCGATCGCGTCGTCTTCATCAACACGGGGTTCCTCGATCGCACCGGAGACGAGATCCACACGTCGCTGCACGCCGGGCCCTTCCTGCCCAAGGCCCAGATCAAGGCGCGCCCGTTCATGGCGGCGTACGAGGCACGCAACGTCGCGATCGGCCTGGCCGCCGGACTCGACGGACGGGCGCAGATCGGCAAGGGCATGTGGGCGGAGCCCGACCTGATGCACGACATGCTCGAGAAGAAGATCGCGCACGTCCGCTCCGGGGCCTCCACCGCGTGGGTCCCCTCCCCGACCGCGGCCACGCTGCACGCGCTGCACTACCACCAGGTCGATGCGTTCGCGGTGCGGGAGACGCTCCCCCCGGTCGATGAGAGCGCACTGGACCTGCTGCTCACGCCGCCGCTCGCCGGAGACGGAGACCTCACGCCCGAGATCGTCGCCGACGAGATCGACAACAACGTGCAGTCGATCCTCGGGTACGTCGTGCGCTGGATCGATCAGGGCATCGGCGTCTCGAAGGTGCCCGACATCCACGGCGTCGGTCTCATGGAAGACCGGGCGACGCTGCGCATCTCGAGCCAGCTGCTGGCCAACTGGCTCGCGCACGGCGTCATCACCGAGGAGCAGATCGACGACAGTCTGCGGCGCCTGGCGCCGGTCGTCGACGCGCAGAACGCCGGCGATGCGGCCTACGAACCGCTGGCGTTCGCCGAGGGTGAGCAGCCCGGGATCGCCTACACCGCGGCCCGGCGCCTGATCGTCGAGGGCGCGGTGCAGCCGAGCGGATACACCGAGCCGCTGCTGCACGGTCTCCGGCGCGAGAAGAAGGCGGAGCAGGCGGCCGCTGTCGGAGCCCGCAACTAGGCTGGACGCATGCGCTTGGCCACCTGGAACGTCAACTCCATCCGCACCCGTGTCACCCGCACCGTCGAGTTCGCCGTGCGCGAAGACATCGACGTGCTGGCGATGCAGGAGATCAAGTGCAAGCCCGAGCAGTTCCCGTACGGCCCGTTCGAAGAAGCCGGGTACCACGTCGAGGTGCACGGCCTGAATCAGTGGAACGGCGTCGCGATCGCGAGCCGTCTGCCGATCACCGACGTGCGCACCGCGTTCGACGGGATGCCGGGCTTCGCGAAGGGGCATGAGGGGCCGGATGCTCCGCTCGAGGCTCGCGCGCTCGGCGTGATGGTCGAGGGAGTCCGGGTCTGGAGCCTGTACGTGCCCAACGGCCGCTCGCTCGAAGACCCGCACCTCGCGTACAAGCTGCACTGGCTCGAGGCGCTGCGGAACTCCACGGCGGCCGAGCTCGCGGCGAACCCCGAGCTGCCGCTCGCCCTGGTCGGCGACTTCAACATCATCCCCTTCGACCAGGACAACGGCGACCCCGACATCGTGGTCGGCCGTTCCACACACGTCTCGCCGCCGGAGCGTGACGCGTTCTTCGCGTTCGCCGACGCAGGCGTGACCGACGTGGTTCGTCCGCTGATCCCCGAGGGCTTCACGTACTGGGACTACCAGCGGCTGAAGTTCCCGCGCAACGAGGGCGTGCGCATCGACTTCGTGCTCGGTTCGCGCACGTTGGCGGATGCCGTCACGGGCGCGTCGATCCACCGCAACGAGCGCAAGGGCGAGCAGCCCAGCGACCACGTGCCGGTGGTCGTCGACCTCGACCTCGGCGGCACCGAGGACGACGACGACATGCCGATGATCTTCTCCTGACGCCCGCCGGTCGTTGAGCGAGCGAAGCGAGACGAAACGCCATGACGAAATGCGCCTGATCGCCACCGATCTCGACGGCACGCTGCTCGACTCTTCGGCGCAGGTCTCCCCGCGCACGCGCGGTGCGTTGGATGCGGCGCGTGATCGCGGCATCCATGTCGTCCCGGTGACGGCCCGCCAGCCGATCGGCCTGCGTGCGATCGCGGCGGATGCGGCGTTCGACGAGTGGGCGCTGTGCAGCAACGGCGCGTACGCCGTGCACCTGACCGACGGACGGATGCTGTTCGCCGAAGAGCTGCCGGCCGACACGATCCGCACGCTCGCCGAGGCGCTGCGCGCCAGCATCCCCGGCCTGCTGTTCGCGAGCGTGCGCGATGCCGGGGAGACGTTCGTGGCGCAGCACGGCTATGCCGAGATCGCAGACCTGGCCGACCACAAGCGCGCCCCGGAGACGATGGGCGGCGTCGCTTTCGATGACGTCGTGTCCGCACCGAGCGTGAAGTTCGTGATCCGGCATCCCGAACTCGCGCCGAGCGCCATGTTCGAGACGCTGCAGTCGCTGGGTCTCACCGGTTTCGAGGCGACGCTGTCGGGCGCCCCGTTCGTCGAGGTCATGGCCGAGGGCGTCACCAAGGCGACCGGTCTCGCCCGCCTCTGCGAGCACCTCGGCATCGACCGCACGGATGTCGTAGCCTTCGGCGATGCGCTCAACGACGTCGAGATGCTCCGCTGGGCCGGTCACGGCGTCGCCATGGCCGGTGCGGAGGATGTCGTGCAGGATGCTGCGGACGAGACGACCGCGTCGAACGACGACGACGGAGTCGCGCGGGTCATCGAGCGGATGCTCGGCTGACGAACGGGCCTCGTCTAGAAGATGCCGACCGCGTACAAGACGACGCTGAGTCCGATGAGGACCATCACGACACCGACCTCGATGATTCGGGCGGGCGTGTCGAACTTCACCGATCTCGAGATCGACGAGTTGCCGATCTTTTTCGCCCTGCTCGCGATTCCCCGGTGAATCTGCTTGCGGAGGACGATCACGCCCAAGCCGAGGACGATGATCAGCACGCCGACGATGATCATCCGAAGTCCGACGAATCCTGCTTATCGTCCCGGGGCTCCTGGAATCCAGGTGGAACGCTACTCAGATGCATATGCGAACGACTCCAAAACCGCGTTCACCTCGTCGTCGATGACGAGGAGCAGGAACGATTCCGTGTCGAAGATCGAGTGGATGACCATTCGCACCTCGCCGGCGAGCAACACCACATCCGGTTCGGATAGCGGACCAGCCGGCGGGTGAAACGCGTGACCACCCGTATTTGCGCAGACGAACGCATTCAACGGATAACCTGAGGCTCCGGTCCGGACCAGCCGCGTCAGGTCGCCGGGAGCCGACTGCAGGTCGACCCAACGAATGACTCTGTCATCGACGTACGAGACTCCTTCGAGTCTCGGATCACCGCGTCGTGCAAGATCGTCGTCGACCACGAGGATGCCGTCAAAGGCTGCGGCGAGACTCTGAAGGAACCTCCCCAGAAGGAGATCCGCCTCGCCGATCTGTGCAGAATGCGAGAAGTCAGCGACGTCGATGCTCTCCCGATCTCGAGGGAGGATCGCATATGCGCGCACCTGTTCGCCTTCGAACCGGGCGGCCACCTGCCTGGAGAAACGAGACCCCAGGTCGAGGGATTCCCTCGACCAGTTGACGCCTTTGTCTCGCGGAATCGGGGCCCACGACCCATAAACGTTCATAGGATCACCATTCCGACGGGACTCTCCCGCCATCAGCAGTCAGCCGCTTCTCCCTCAGTCTTGAGGTAACTCACGACCAGATCCACACCCATCTCCAGAGCCGGATCACGCCAGTAGAGACTGACATCGACGGTTCCGAATCCAGTGCCGGTTTCCTGGCGCAAATCCCAATCCTGATAGAGATAGATGCTCCCAGCTGGATCGGGGTCGGATGGAACAGACTCCTCCCAGGTGATCGGAATCGTCGCCGGCCAATTCTTCGCGTCGAAGTTGTACCTGAGGCCTTCATATTCCGTGTCGGGTCCACACAGCATGAACGACCCGGTGTGGTCTTCGTTCAACTTCAAGAACGAGGCACCATCCGTCGATGCCCACTGACCGACGTGGCTCGGCGGTTCGTCATTGCGAGCGATTTGAGCGCATCCAGCCATCAGCGCTGGCATCGCCGCAAGAGACGATGCCAGCAGTGCCGCTGTCGCGCCCCGCCTCGCACGATTAGCCATTCATGCACACCGACCAGTTGAAATGCGGAATCGGGACTGACGCTCCACGAACGCGCATAGCCGCGCAGCTCGTCCTCAGCCCTGCGCCCGCCGCCGCCGCCGCACGAGGGTCAGCCCCGCGAACAGCAGCATCAGACCGGCCATCGCTGCAACCACCGGCGCATCCGACCCGGTGCTCGCAAGCGCGCCGCCGGTTCTGCCGGTGTTGGCGCCGCCCGAGCCAGTGCTGGCTGCGGCGGTGACGCTCAATGCCGCGGTCGCGACCACCGTCGTGCCGGAGAGGGCGACGAGCGTGTGGGCGCCTGCCGGAGCGCTGGCCGGGATCTTGAACGACCCCTTCAGCACACCGCCTCCATCGGCCGTCAACGTGCCGAGCGCGATCGGGTCGGAGTGCAGCTCGAACGCGATCTTCGCTCCGGGCTCGAAGCCGGTGCCGGAGACGGTCACGTCGCCACCGGCGACGATCGTGCCGGTCGACAGAGTGAGCGCGGGCGTGGGTTCGGGTTCGGTTTCGGGGTCAGGATCGAGCGTGAAGTCGATCCCCTGAACGATCTCATCGGGCGAGAGCGAGATGGGCGTGGCCTCGGTGGCCGTCGCGACACCGTCGAAGTACTGCGTCACCGGCGGCGTGCCGTCCTTGAACGTGGCGGTTGCCTGCAGAGTGTAGGTACCTTTCTGCAGCAGCAGGGAGTATGCCCCCGTGCCCGCATCGGCGCGCTTATTCGCCACCTCCACGCCATCGCTCCATGCCTGCACGGAGACCTCAGCCGGCTTGTCGGACTCCACGGTTACGGTGCCGCTGACGGCAGCGATCTTGTCGAGCACCGCGTCGATGCCGTCCACCTCTTCACCGGCCGAGACCGTGAACTCGGTAGCCGTGTCCCAGACTGCGGCATCCTCCCAGTACTCCTCAGCCAGGCCGGTGGACCGGAAGAGCACCTTATACGTTCCCGCCGGAACGCCCACGCGGTACTGGCCGTTGCTGTCGGTGTAGTTGAACTCGATGTCGAACCGTCCATCGACTTCGTAGATCGAGACCATGGAGAACAGCGGCTGTTGGTCTACTGCCCTTGTCACCGTGCCGCTGATGAACCCTGCGACGACGAGAGCCGCGTCGACTCCGGCCACGGTCTGCTGCTCCACGACGTCGACGCTCGTCGCGAACGACCAGCTGTACTCGTTCTTCCAGTACTGAGACAGCAGTGCAGCATCTGGCGAGCCGAACCTCACCCGGTACGAGCCGGCCGGCAGGCCACCGAGGTCGTACTCGCCGGCGGCATCGGTCTCGGTCGAGCCGACGATCTCGTTGTTCGCATCGAGAGCCGACACCGTCACGTCCGGCAGGGCCGTTCCGTCGTCCTCGCGGGTGACCACGCCGCTGATGCCACCTCCGACTTCGAGTGCCGCGTCCACCGCGGTGACCGCCGTGCCGTCAGCGATCACGATCGCCGTCGCCCGGGAGTAGTCGAACGTGTTCTCCCAGTACTCGCGCTTCAGGTCAGTGCCGTCCGGCATGAACGTCACGACGTACGAGTCGGCTGCGAGTCCGGTCAGCGTGTATCCGCCCGCGGCATCGGTGGTGGTCGACCCCCAGCCCCCTGCCTGCCCGGACGCCGTGATCGTGACACCGACGACGGGCGCGCCGTCGTCGGCACGCGTCACGGTTCCAGAGATGGTGCCCGGCACCGCCGCATCGTCGGCGGAGGCCGCCGTCACGCCACCCAGGGCCAGCGCGAAGGCCGCCATCCCGCCGAGCACAGCTCGCATCATTCCGCGTCGTCGCGTCATCATCCCACCCCTTGATGGAGGTCGTGCGCGCAGCGATCACGCTGTCCCGCTCGGCCTCAGACTTCTGCCGAAAATGCGGCAACATTCGAATGTAAGCGATGCGGACACAGAAAGGGAATAGTCGAGTCGAGTGATATATCGCTCACCTCACTCGTACGTCCCGACATCCGGTGTCTTATCCGTCCGCCCGAACCGCAGCAAGGTGACCCCGCCGTCGTCGCTCTTCGGCGGCTCGAGCAGAGTCAGCACCGACGGCAGCGCGTTGTCGTCGAACACCTTCTTGCCGGCGCCGAGCAGGATCGGGTACACCCAGAGGTTCAGCTCGTCGAAGAGTCCTTCGGCGAGCAGGGTGTGCACGAAGTCGATGCTGCCGATCACATGCACCTCGCGGTGATTCGCCCGCATCGCCGCCACCTCGGCGGCGAGGTCGTCGCCGACGCGCGTGCTGCCCTCCCAGTCGAGCGGGAAGTCGGCATCCCGGGTCGCGACGTACTTCGGCACGCTGTTGAAGAGCTTGCCGATGTCGCCGGACTCGCCGTCGGTGTGATGCGGCCAGTACGCCGCGAAGATGTCGTAGGTGCGACGGCCGAGCAGCAGCGCGTCGAGGCCGCGCATGCCCTTCTCGACCTCGATGCCGACGCCGTCCGAGGGGTGCCCGGCCTGCCAGCCGCTGAAGCGGAAGCCGCCGGACGTGTCCTCATCGGTGCCGCCCGGGCCCTGGGCGACGCCGTCGAGGGTGGTGAAGAGGTCGATCAGGATGCGACCCGATGCTTCGTTGCTCATGTCATGCTCCTTGCGTCAGTACAGCTTTCGATTCGGATTTCGATACAGCGTTCAGCGGTGCGATGTGGAAGGTGCGGGCGAACGAGTCGAGCCAGGATTCCTCGCCGCGCACGACAGCGAGCACATCCTGCGCCAGAGCCTCGGCCGGCGTGATGCGCCCGCCGATGAGATGACGGATGCCGGGACCGGCGACGATCACGGCATCCGCTTCGCCGTCTGGCAGTCGCCCTCCGACGGGAGGTGCCGGCGGTGCGAGCTGAGCGACGCGCAGCTCGCCGTCGCGCACGGAGGCCCGGAGGGCGACCTCGCCGACATGCAGCTCGTATTCCGCGTCGGTGGCGGCATCCGCCTGGAAGGCCGTGCGCAGCGCCATGGTGAGCGAGTCGGGGGTGACGACGTCGCCCTCCTCCGGGTCGCCCATCGTCTGGAAGCCCCAGCGCCCGAGCTCGAGCATGATCGGCTCCAGAGCCTGGCCGTAGGGGGTGAGCTCGTAGGCGAGACCGCGGAGCAGCGGGACGCGGCGCACGACCCCGCCTTCCTGAAGCTCCTTCAAGCGCGTGGACAGGATGTTGGTGGGAATGCGCGGCAGGCCCTGCTTGAGGTCGGTGTAACGACGCGGCCCGACGAGCAGATCGCGGACGATGAGCAGCGCCCACCGCTCGCCGATCAGCTCGACGGCCGTCGTGACACCGCAGTACTGGCCGTAGCTGCGCGAGGCCATCAGACCGAGGAGGCGTCGCCCGCGACGTGCTCGGGGCCGTTCTCGGCGGCCTCCGGGGTCATGTACAGGAAGCCGAGCGAGTTGCCGTCCGGGTCGTCGAGGTCGCGCGAGTACATGAAGCCGTAGTCCTGCGCCGGCTTCGGCTCGGCGCCGCCGGCGGCGAGACCCTTCTCGATGATCGCGTCGACGTCCTCACGCGATTCGCGGCTGAAGGTGACCGAGACCTGCGCCACCGCCTGCGGGTCGGCGATCGGCTTGTCGGTGAACGTGGCGAAGAACTCGCGCTTCAGGACCATGAAGTAGATGTCGTCCGACCAGACGACGCAGGCGGCGTTCTCATCGGTGAAGGCCGGGTTGATCGTGCAGCCGAGCGCCGTGTAGAAAGCCTTGGCACGCTCGAGGTCGGTGGTGGGCAGGTTGACGAAGACCTTGGTCATGATGACTCCTTGTCGGTTCGGCCCTGCGGTGCGCGGAGCCTGTTGAGACCTAGCTTGTTAAAAACAAGCGTGCTTGTCAATAGCAAGCCGATATTCTGCTGAGCTCGTCGAGCCATCCGCCATGAGGGGGATGCCGCGGCATCCGCTCCGCCCTACGGTGGAAGGATGTCCGCCGAATTCCGCCGCACGCCGACCGACCGCGAGCGCCGCGGCGATCTGATCCTCGCGGCCGTCATGTTCGTGGGGGCGATCCTCTCCGCCGCGCTCTCGTCGATCTCGGAGATCTACGGCGACGAGCAGGCCGAACTCTGGACGGCGCTCGTCTACGCGGCGGTCGCCACTCTCCCGCTGGCCTTCCGTCGTCGCTGGCCCGGGATCGTGGCGGTCGTGATCGCGCTGGCGTACTTCACGGCCGTGACCATCCGCGTGCCCGAGATCTATGTCGGCAACATCGCGATGTTCGTCGGCCTCTACACGGTCGGCGCCTGGATGAACGACCGCCGTCGAGCGATGATCGTGCGCGTCGGGATCATCGTGGGCATGCTCGCGTGGCTCCTCATCACGATGTACCGCGACGCGATCAGCGAAGCCGACAAGGCCGACGTGGTGGCCGGGGCGATGTCGCCGTACGTCGCGTTCATGCTCCTGCAGATCCTGCTGAACCTGCTCTACTTCGGCGGGGCGTACTACTTCGGCGAGCGCTCCTGGATCGCCGCCTCGCAGCGGGCCGTGCTCGAGCAGCGCACCGCCGACCTCGAACGCGAGCGCGAGGTCACCGCCGCGCAGGCCGTCGCCCTCGACCGGGTGCGCATCGCGAGGGAGCTGCACGACGTCGTCGCCCACCATGTCTCGGTCATGGGCGTGCAGGCAGGCGCTGCGCGCCTCGTGCTCGACCAGGATCCCGAACAGTCCCGCCGCATCCTCACCGGGATCGAGGGGTCGGCGCGCGACGCCATCCACGAGCTGCGCCAGCTGCTCGAGACGCTGCGGACGCCCGGTGGAGAGACGACGGATGTCGCGTCCACCCTCGAGCTCGGCGACATCGCCGAACTCACGACGGCGTCGACCGAGGCCGGCCTGCCCACGCAGTATGCGGTGATCGGCGAACCCGTGCCCGTCCCCTCGCTCATCGCGGTGAACCTCTACCGCATCGCGCAGGAGTCGCTGACGAACGCCCGCCGCCATGCCGGCTTCGGCGCCACCGCAGATGTCCGCGTGCGCTACGAGGACGGCGGCGTCGAGGTCGAGGTCGTGAACACCGGACGCGCGGTCGCGCACCTGCGCCCAGGGCTCGGCCAGCTCGGCATGCGCGAGCGCGCCGCAGCATCCGGCGGCACGCTCGAGGTGACGCCCCGCCCGCTCGGCGGCCTGCGCGTGCGCGCCCGCGTGCCTCTTCCCATGACCGCGCTCACCCCGAAGACCGAGGCGAGGAGCCCCCGATGACCGAGCAGCCGATCCGCGTCCTCCTGGTCGACGATCACTCGATGCTCCGCGCGGGGTTCCGCACGATCCTCGACATCCAGCCCGACATCACCGTCGTCGGCGAGGCGGCGACGGGAGCGGATGCCGTGGCCCAGGCATCCGCCCTCCGCCCCGACGTGATCACGATGGACGTGCAGATGCCCGACATGGACGGCATCGAGGCGACGCGGCGCATCGTCGCCGATCCCTCCATCGAGGCTGCGATCGCCATCGTCACCACGTTCGATCAGGACGACTACCTCTACCAGGCGCTGGATGCCGGGGCGAGCGGCTTCCTGCTGAAGAACGCGGGAGCCGAAGACCTGATCGCGGCCGTCCGCGCCCTGGCCGCCGGCGACGGCATGCTGGCACCCGAGGTCACCCGCCGGGTGCTGACGCGGTTCGCCGCGGCATCCGCTCCCGCTCCCGCGCCCCGCCCGGTCGTGAACGCGACCGTGCTGGCCGAGCCGCTCACCGATCGGGAGGCCGAGGTGCTGACGCTCCTCACCGACGCGCGCAGCAACGCCGAGATCGCGAGCGCCCTCTTCATCGGCGAGGCCACCGTGAAGACGCACGTCTCGCGCATCCTGCAGAAGCTCGGTGCGCGCGACCGGGTGCAGGCGGTGGTGCTGGCGCTCCGGATGGGTCTCGCCTAGCGATACTCTCGGAGCCATGCCCGGCGCCGCTCCCTCGTCCCGCGATTCAGGCCCGCCCCGCGATTCCGGCCTGTCCCGCCCGATCCTGGCGGGGGTCGTGACCGCGCTGGTCGGATTCACCAGCTCGTTCGCGGTCGTGCTGACCGGACTCGATGCGGTCGGAGCGTCGCCGGCGCAGGCGGCGAGCGGCCTGCTCGCGGCCAGCCTGACGATGGGGCTCGCCTGCGTCGTGCTCGCGTGGCGGTACCGGATGCCGATCACGGTCGCCTGGTCGACGCCGGGTGCGGCTCTGCTCGTGGCGACGGGCGCGGTCGACGGCGGCTGGCCCGCGGCCGTCGGCGCCTTCCTCGTGACTGCGGCGCTGATCCTGCTCACCGCGCTCTGGCCGGCTCTGGGCGCGCTCATCGCCCGCATCCCGCCGTCGATCGCCCAGGCGATGCTGGCCGGTGTCCTCCTGCCGCTGTGCCTCGCCCCGATCACGGGCATCGTCGCGAATCCGTGGGGCGTGGTGCCGGTGGTGCTCACCTGGCTGGTGTTCGCACGCCTCGCACCGCGCTGGGCCGTGCCGCTCGCGTTCGTGACAGCGGCCGTCGTGGTGGCCGTATCCCTGGTCCAGGAGCGGGCATCGTTCGATCCTGCCCTCCTCTTGCCGCGGGTCGAGCTCACGGCACCGACGTTCACGCTCGGAGCGCTGGTCGGACTCGCGCTCCCCCTGTTCATCGTGACCATGGCCTCGCAGAACGTTCCCGGCATCGCGATCATGCGCAGCTTCGGGTACGAGGTGCCGTGGCGTCCGGCGATGCTCGTGACCGGCCTGGGCACGGCGCTCGGCGCCACCGCCGGCGGCCATGCGATCAACCTCGCCGCGATCAGCGCGGCCCTCGCCGCATCTCCGGATGCCGATCCCGATCCGAGACGCCGGTGGGTCGCCGGCGTCTCGACCGGCGGGTCGTCCCTCGTGCTCGGCGGATGCTCCGCGGCCTTCGCCGCGCTCGTGACGCTCGCGCCCGCCGCCGTGATCCCCGCCGTCGCCGGCCTCGCCCTGTTCGCCGCCTTCGGTTCGGCCGTGCAGCAGGCGATCGACGACCCGGGCGAACGGATCCCCGCCGTGGTCACCTTTCTCGTCGCGGCATCCGGCATCTCGCTGATCGGCGTGAGCGCCGCGTTCTGGGCACTCGTCGCGGGACTCGTCGTGCGCACCGTGCTGCACGCCGGCCGCCGCTGACGCGCACCCACCTCCGAGGATGACTCCCGGAATCCGCCATGCGGGGGATGCCGCAGGCACCCGCTCCTCCGTAACGTGAAGGCCATGCGAAGTACTGAGCGAACGGAGTGGTCGAAGTGACAGGCAAACTCGAACTCACGGGCATCACCAAGAGCTACGGCTCGCGGCGGGTCCTCGACGATGTGACCTTCACGGTCTCGCCGGGGCGGCTGACCGGCTTCGTCGGCGGCAACGGCGCCGGCAAGACCACCACCATGCGGATCGTCCTCGGACTGCTCTCGTCGGACGGCGGAGACGTCGCGTTGGACGGTGCACCCCTCACGGCCGCAGAACGCCGCCGCTTCGGCTACATGCCGGAGGAGCGCGGCCTCTACCCGAAGATGAAGGTGCTCGAGCAGATCGTGTACCTCGCCCGCCTGCACGGCTACGGGAAGGCGGAGTCGACGGCACGCGCGACCGAGCTGCTCACCGAGCTGGGCCTGGGCGAGCGGCTGAACGACACGATCGAGTCGCTCTCGCTCGGCAACCAGCAGCGCGCGCAGATCGCGGCGTCGCTGGTGCACGACCCCGAGGTGCTGATTCTCGACGAGCCGTTCTCGGGCCTCGACCCCCTCGCGGTCGACGTCGTCGCCGGCGTGCTGCAGTCCAGTGCCGCCAAGGGCGCTTCGATCCTCTTCTCCTCGCACCAGCTCGACGTCGTCGAACGGCTCTGCGACGACCTGGTGATCCTCGCCGGCGGCACGGTCCGGGCATCCGGCTCGCGCGATGCGCTGCGGGCCGAGCATGCGCGCGACCGCTACGAGCTCGTCTCGGCCGGCGACGCCGGATGGCTGCGCACCGAGCCGGGCGTCACCGTGGTCGACTTCGAGGGCGGCTACGCGCTCTTCGACGCCGACGGCCCCGAGACGGCGCAGCGCGTGCTGCGCACCGCGGTGGAACGCGGTGATGTCGCGAGCTTCGCCCCCAAGCATCCCTCCCTCGCACAGATCTTCAAGGAGGTCATCCGATGAGCACTCCGACTCAGGGCGCGCCGACCGTGGCGAACGGCATCTGGCTGGTCGCCGAGCGGGAGATCGGCTCCAAGCTGCGCAGCAAGGCGTTCCTCATCTCCACCGGCATCCTGCTGCTGCTCGCCCTCGCGGGCATCGTCATCGGCGGTTTCGCGAGCAAGAACGCCGCGGCCGAGGCGATGCCGGTGGCCGTGACGTCCCAGACCTCGGCGGCCGTGTCGGCACTGCCGAACGTGACCGTCACCGAGGTCTCCGATGAGGCCGAGGCCGAGGCGCTCGTCCGCGACGAAAAGGTCGACGCGGCGGTGCTTCCCGGTGAGGGCCCGACCGGCTTCACGGTGATCGCGCTGAAGGACGCCCCCGGATCGCTCGTCTCGGGTCTCTCGCAGGCGCCCGAGGTGCAGATCCTGGAGCCGGCCACCACGAACCCGCTGCTGCGCTATTTCATCGCCATCGGCTTCGGTCTGGTGTTCATGATGGCGGCGGCGACCTTCGGCGGCACGATCGCGCAGAGCGTGGTCGAGGAGAAGCAGACCCGCGTGGTCGAGGTGCTGCTGTCGGCGATCCCGGCGCGCACCCTTCTCGCCGGCAAGGTGATCGGCAACACGGTGCTCGCGATGGGACAGATCCTCGCGCTGGCCGCGATCGCGACGGTCGGGCTGATCGTCACGGGTCAACGGGAGGTGCTCTCTACCCTCGGCGCGCCGATCATCTGGTTCGCGGTGTTCTTCCTGTTCGGGTTCATCCTTCTGGCGGCGCTGTTCGCCGCCGCGGCATCCATGGTCTCCCGCCAGGAGGACATCGGCTCGACCACGACCCCGATCACGATGCTCGTGATGGCGCCGTACGTGCTGGTGATCATCTTCAACGACAACCCGCTGGTGCTGACGATCATGTCGTATGTGCCGTTCTCGGCGCCGGTCGGGATGCCGATGCGGCTGTTCGTCGGTGAGGCGCAGTGGTGGGAGCCGCTGCTGAGCCTGGTGGTGCTGCTCGCGAGCTGCGTGGCGGCGATCGCCATCGGCGCGAAGATCTACGAGAACTCGCTCCTGCGGATGGGTTCGCGGGTCAAGCTCGTCGAGGCGCTGCGCGGCTGACGCGTGAGATGCACGAACCCCCTGCCGCGGATCGCGGCAGGGGGTTCGTCGTCGGTGGCTCGTCCGCTCAGATCACGCCGTCGGACAGGGTCGTCGGATTGCCGAAGCGGTGGTTCGTGATCGACACGGCCTGCTCGTGCAGGAAGGGCAGCATCTCGACGCGACCGGCGCCCGTCACCGCGTGCGACCAGACGGCGACGTCGGGGCTTCCGTCCAGCGCTGCGAACAGCGCCGAGGCGTCGCCGCCGACGAGCCGCAGACGCGCCCAGCCGCGGGTCTCCTTGGCGTAGCGCTTGGTCCATGCCGCATCCTTCTCGTGCTTCACGGACACCCCGTGCGCACGCAGCGCCTTCTCGACGCGCGAGGGCAGTGCCGGTGCCGAAACCGTGAAGGGGCTGCCGCTGCGGAGCGCGGCGGCGAGCACGCGGATGCCGTCGACGAGAGGCGCATGCTCCGAGATGCGCACATCGGTCGCGACCGGGCGGTAGCGGAACAGGTTGCGCTCGACTCCGAGCCCGGACTTGTCTGACACGGCGCCGAACTCGTCGACCCACGCGCGCTCATCGGATGCCGCGGCCTGATGCAGCCAGGCGATCTCCACCGCGTCCAGCTCGGCACCGGCTGCGCCCAGCAGCGCCTCGATCGCGGGGAGCACGGCGGCATCCGTCGCACTCGCCGGCAGCGCGGCGGGAGCCCACTCGCCCAGGCCGAAGAGGTAGTTCGGGCCGCCCGCCTTCGCACCGGCGCCCACGGCGGAGCGCTTCCAGCCGCCGAACGGCTGACGCTGCACGATCGCGCCGGTGATGCCGCGGTTGACGTAGAGGTTGCCCGCCTCGACCTGGTCGAGCCAGGTGGCGACCTCGTCGGAGTCGAGCGAGTGGAGCCCGGCGGTGAGGCCGTAGTCCACCGCGTTCTGCAGGCGCAGGGCCTCGTCGAGATCCTTGGCGTGCATGACGCCCAGCACCGGACCGAAGAACTCGGTCAGGTGGAAGTACGACCCCTCGCGCACACCGGTCTTCACACCGGGCGTCCACTGCTTGCCGTCGGCGTCGAGCTTGCGCGGCTTGACGAGCCAGCGCTCGCCCTTCTCGAGCTTCGTGAGCGCGGTCAGCAGCTTGCCGTTCGCCGGCTCGATGATCGGCCCCATCTGCGTGGCGGGATCCTCGGGGAGGCCGACGCGCATCGACGTCACGGCATCCACGAGCTGACGTTCGAACCGCTTCGAATCGGCGACGGATCCGACGAGGATGACGAGGGACGCCGCGGAGCACTTCTGACCGGCGTGCCCGAACGCGCTGCGGGCGACGTCGGCGGCGGCCAGGTCGAGGTCGGCGGAGGGTGTGACGACGATGGCGTTCTTGCCGCTGGTCTCGGCGAGGAGCGGCAGATCCGAGCGGAACGAGCGGAACAGCTGCGCCGTCTCGTACGCGCCGGTGAGGATCACGCGGTCGACCGCAGGGCTCGCGACGAGGCGGGTGCCGAGGTCGCGGGACGCCAGATCGACGAGGGCGAGCAGGTCGCGCGGCACGCCGGCGGCCCAGAGCGCCTCGACCATGACGGCACCGCACCGCTGCGTGAGCTTGGCCGGCTTGATGATGACACCGGATCCGGATGCCAGGCCTGCGAGCACTCCGCCGGCGGGGATCGCGACCGGGAAGTTCCACGGCGGCGTGACGACCGTGACCTTCGAGGGCACGAACTCGGCGCCGGAGACGGCCTCGAGGTCGAGCGCGCGCTCGGCGTAGTAGTGCGCGAAGTCGATCGCCTCGCTGATCTCGGGGTCGGCCTCGGCGATCGTCTTGCCCGCCTCGTGGGCCATGATCTCGATCAGCTGACCGCGGCGGGCGGCGAGCTGGTCGCCGGCACGGTGCAGCACGGCGGCGCGCTCGGCGGCGGGCAGCGCGGCCCACCTCTCGGCGGCGACGGTGGCCGCGGCGAAGACGTCGTCGAGCTCGGCCTCGGTCTCGACCTTGGCGATCGCGATGGTGTCGAGACCGAGAGTCGAGCTCACCGAGCGCGCGAGGATGTCGCGGCCCCAGGTGCGGTTCGCGTCGATCGCGGGGTCGGTGTCGGGCTGGTTCGCGAAGCCGGTGGTGCCGGCATCCGCCGCGTTCTCAGTCGCGCGGTTCTGCACCCGGTGGGATGCCGGGACCGAGCGGTCGGCCTCGAGTCCGGCGAGCGACCGCTCGAAGCGCTCACGCTCTCGGGTGAGGAGCGCGGGGTTCGAGGCGAGCTCGAACACGGCCGACATGAAGTTCGCAGGACTCGCGTTCTCTTCGAGTCGGCGCACCAGATAGGCGATGGCGACGTCGAACTCCGCCGGGTTCACGACCGGTGTGTAGAGCAACAGCTGACCGACGTCCTTGCGCACCGCGGCCGCCTGGCCCGTGGCCATGCCGAGCAGCATCTCGTACTCGACGAGGTGGGCCGCGTTGTCGGTGACGCCGCGGGACTTCGCGAGCAGCCAGGTGTACGCGATGTCGAACAGGTTGTGGCCCGCGACGCCGATGCGCACGGCATCCAGGCGCTCCGGCGTCATCGCCCAGTCCAGCACCCGCTTGTAGTTGGTGTCGGAGTCCTGCTTCGTGCCGTAGGTCGCGAGCGGCCAGTCGTGGATCGCGGCGTCGACCTCTTCCATCGCGAGGTTCGCACCCTTGACGACGCGCACCTTGATCGGCGCCCCGCCCTTCGCCCGTCGGGCCGCCGCCCACTCCTGGAGGTGCTGCATGGCGCCGAGCGCGTCGGGCAGATAGGCCTGGAGCACGATGCCGGCTTCGAGGTTCTCGAGTCCCGGCTGGTCGAGGATGCTGGTGAACGCCTCGATGGTCAGGTCGAGGTCGCGGTACTCCTCCATGTCGAGGTTGATGAACTTGGTCTTGCCCGTGCCCTCCGAGCGCGCGGCGAGCTGGTACAGCGGGGTGAGCTTGGTGACGACGTCCGCCACGGCCTCGTCGAACGACCACATCGAGAGCTGGCTGACGACGCTCGACACCTTGATCGAGACGTAGTCGACGTCGTTCCGGGCGAGGAAGTCACTGGTGCCCTGCAGGCGGCGACCCGCCTCGCGCTCGCCGAGCACGGCCTCGCCGAGCAGGTTGAGGTTCAGCCGGTTGCCGGTCTTGCGCAGCTTCGCGATCGCGGGGCCGAGCTTCGAGGGGGTGGCGTCGAGCACGAGGTGCCCGACCATCGCCCGCAGCACGCGCCGGGAGATCGGCACGACGATGCCGGGGAGCTTCGGCGCCCAGAATCCGCCCGTCTTGATGGCGGCGCGGAGGTAGCCGGGCAGCAGGGACGGGGTCATGTCCGAGATCTCGGCGAGCTTGCGTCCGGCGACACGCAGATCCTCCGGGCGCATCACGCCGTCGACGAAGCCGACGGTGAAGGCGAGGCCGTTCGGGTCCTTCAGCACCTCGGAGAGGCGCTGGGCGGCGGGCTCGACCGGGTAGGACTCGCTCTCGGCGAGCCAGCGCTGCACGAGAGCGGCGACCTCCTCGGTTCGCGGGGAGTCGGTGCGCGGGGTGGTGTCGACGTCGACAGACATGGGCTGTGCCTTCCGGAGAGTTCGCACACCCGGGACGTGTGCGGCTGGATCATTGTCCGTCTGCTCGGTAGGCTCCGTCTATCAACCGAATTGCGTGAATTCTGTTCACTCATACTGAACGAACGGATCCGACGTGCTCGACGTCAATCGCCTGCGGATGCTGGTGGAGCTCTCCCGCCGCGGCACCCTCTCCGCCGTCGCCGACGCCCTGTCCTACAGCAAGGCCTCGGTATCGCAGCAGCTCAGCGCGCTCGAGCGCGACGTCGGCGTCCCGCTCCTGCGACGCGTGGGGCGCGGGGTGCAGTTCACCCCGCAGGGGAACGTGCTCGTCGCCCAGGCCATCGGCATCCTCGATCAGCTCGAGCATGCCGAGGTCGCGGTCGCGGAGTCGCTCACCGAGGTCACCGGAACCGTGCACATCGCCGTCTTCCAGTCCACGGCCCACTCCCTGCTGCCGCGCGCGCTCGACGCACTGAAGGAGCGGCATCCGGCTCTGCGCGTGCAGGTGACCGAATCCGACCCCGAGCGGGGACTCGTCGGCGTCTCGAGCCGCGACTTCGACCTGATCCTGGCCGAGCAGTATCCGGGCCGCACCCGCCCGATCCACGCCGACCTCGACCGGGTGGTGCTGGCGCACGACGCGATCGCCCTGGCGCGGCAGCCGGGAAGCGCGAGAGAGGCGGATGCCGTCGCCGCCCTGTGGTCGACCCGTGACGAGCCGTGGGTGCTCGAACCCGCCGGCACGGCGTCGCGTGCCTGGGCCGAGCAGCTGTGCCGCACCGCGGGCTTCGAGCCCGACGTGCGCTTCGAGATCGCCGACCTCACCGCGCACGTGCGCCTCATCCACGCCGGGCTCGCGGTCGGACTTCTTCCCGAGCTCGTGTGGGCGGGAGACACTCCGACCGTCGACCTGGCGCCGCTCCCCGACGAGCCGCGTCGCGAGATCTTCTCCTCGGCCCGGCGGGTGTCGGCGGATGCGCCATCGATCAAGGCGGTGCGACGCGCGCTGACGGACGCGGCGTCGCACAACCTGCCGGCGTGACGCGAACCCTGATCTCGAGCCGCGGTCAGTGCGCGTGCACGTGCTTCTCACCGGTCCCCGCGGCGACGGGATCCTCCGCGCGGACAGCGGTCGGCGAAGCGAGCCCTCCCGCAGAATGAGCGATCCGCCCCCCGACCATCGTGACCTCGGCGTGCTGATCGAGCAGCCCGGCGGGGTCGTCCTCGTGCCGGTACAAGTCGTCCGACCACAGCACGAGGTCCGCGAGCATTCCGCGCCGTACCCTCCCCCGATCGCCCTCGGCGTGCCAGGCCCGCGCTCCGTGCACGGTGTACGCCTCCAGCGACCGATCGATGCCGACCCGCTCCTGCGTGGTCCACGCATCGCCGCCGTCCAGTCCCGCCCGCGTCGCGGCCGAGTACAACCCGACCAGCGGATCCATCTCGCCCACCTGCCAGTCGCTGGAGAAGGCGACCGTGGCGCCGCTGTCGAGCAGGCTGCGGAACCGCCAGGCCCTGTCCCAGCGATCCTCGCCGACGTTCTCCATCCAGGTGCCGGCGACGAGATCCGGTGAGCAGTGCCGCGGCTGCATGGCCGCGGTGACCCCGAGCGCACGGAACCGCGGCAGATCGTCGGGATGCAGGCACTCGACGTGCACGACGCCATGACGGCGGTCCTTCGTGCCGTTGCGCCGGGCGGCCTGCTCGATCGCGTCGAGCGCGAGACGGATACCGGCATCCCCGGTCGCGTGCGTGTGCGTCTGGAATCCGAGTCGGTCGAGTTCGCTGATCACCTCGACGAGCTCGCGACCCGGATAGCTCGGCCTGCCGCGCACGCCGGGACGGTTCGCGTAGTCGTCGAGCATCAGCGCGGTGTGCGGCTCGATGACGTCGTCGGCGTAGAGCTTCAGAGGCCCCAGGCGCAGCAGTCCTGCCGCATCGGCGTCCGCCTCGGCGTCCTGCACCGCGTGGAGCAGTCGCTGACGGAAGTCCCCGTCGGCCCCGACCGGGTGGAACAGTGCCGTGATCACCCGGGACGACAGCTCTCCTGCGGCAAGCGCACGCTGGAACAAGCCGAGCTCGGCGAGGGGAACCTGCGGCTCGACCGCGGTGGTGATGCCGCTCGCGGTCGCCATGCGCATGCTGGAGAGGAGCTTGCGGTAGCGGCGCTCCGGCGAGTACATCGGAATGTCGCGCTGCAGCTCGGCGAGCCCGGCCGTCGTCATCGCGCTGGTGTAGAAGTCGGTGACCCAACCGGTGGGCTCGCCGCGGCGCTCATCGCGTTCCGGCCGCCCCCAGGCGATGTCCACTCCGGCGGCGATGCCGAGGATGCGGAGCGCTGCCCCGTTCAACCAGACCGAGTGCTGGTCGTAGGTGGTGACGAACACGGGGCGATCGGTGAGGCCGTCGAGATCGGCGGCGTTCGGACGACGCCCCTCGACGATCGAGTACACGGCGTTCTCGGCGCAGATCCAGATGAGATCGGGGCGTCGGGCGGCGAAGTCCGCGATGCGCGAACGCACCTCTGCGAGAGTCGTCGCCCCCTCCAGCGACACCGCATCCTCGTCGAAGCCGAGGAGGAGGTGGTTGTGGCTGTCGATGATGCCCGGTGTGAGCAGCCGCCCGTCGGCTTCGATGGTGCGGCGAGCCGTGGGGGCGTCGGATGCCGGTCCCACGTAGGCGATGCGATCGCCGTCGATGCCGACGGTCTCGGCCCAGGGCTGCGCGGGGTCGAATGTGCGCACGCGCGCACCCGTGATCAGGGTGTCGATGGTCATGCCGGGTGCTCCTCGATGGTGTGATCTGAAGGCATGTCGGAGGACGCGTCCGCCTCGAGCAGGTGGATGGCGCCGGGGTGTGCGCGCAGGTACAGGGCGTAGTAGAGGAATCCCGCAGCGACGATGCCGGCGGCGATCCCGAGGCTCAGCCACTGCGCCGGGTCGAGGATGCCGATGATGAAGATCGTGGCGATCGCCGCGAGGGCGACGACGGGCGGCACGGGCCAGAGCGGCATGCGATAGGTGTCGGGAACGGCATCCTGCTGCCGCCGCACCACGAGGGCGGCGAGAGCGATGAACCCGTAGGAGAACGCGAGGGTCGAGCCGGTCGCGTTGAGCAGCACGTCGAACGGCACGAAGCATCCGATCAGCGCGATGACACCCATCGTGATCGTCGCCGCCACCGGCATCCGGGTGCGCGGAGAGACGCGGGCGAGCGGGCGGGCGAGCACGGCGGGCAGAGCCTGATCGCGAGCCGCCGCGAACAGCAGACGACCTGCCTGCAGGGCGATCGCGATGATCGCGTTGATGATGGCGAGCGCGATCGCGATCAGGATGATCGTCGACACCGTGTCACCGCTGCGCGCCGAGAGGAACGACTCCACCGGCAGGTCGGCGCCGAAGAGGTCTTCCAGGGAGTCGGCGCCGAGCAGGATGGCCGTGAGCGGGATGATCTCGGCGAGCACGGTGATCGCCGCGCTCCACAGCAGCGCCTTGGCGATCGTTCGGCGGGCATCCCTCGTCTCCTCGGCGAAGTAGATGGCGCCCCCGTAGCCGTTGTAGGCGAAGATGCCCTGCGTGACGGCGAGCACGAGACCCGCGATCCCCAGCGGAGCGAGGCCGCCGGCGGCATCCAGCGCCTGTGGATCGAACAGGTCGGTGATCGGGCGTTCGATCTGGATGACGCCGAGGACCGAGAGATAGACGAGCGCCGCCATCTCGATGAAGAGGAAGGCTCCGGTCACCCACGCGTTGGTGCGGATGTTGAAGCACGCGGTGATCGTGGCGAGCACGATGACGATGACGGCCGTCCAGAGCGGGTCGAGCCCGGCGATCGCGACACCCAGGTAGTCGGCGACGCCGAGGGCGAAGATCGCGATGATCAGCGGCAGCGTGATGAGGCTGATGAAGAACACCGCAGCTCCCGGCGCCGGTCCCAGCACACGGCTCACCAGGGTGTAGTCGCCGCCGGCGAGCGGATGCCGCGATCCGAGCTCGGCGTAGCAGAACGCGATGAGCAGGCTGATGACGCCGGCGAGGATGAAGCCCCAGAAGACGCCGGTGCCGTACCCGGCGAACGCGGCGCCGCCGAGGATGAAGACGCTCGACGCCGGAGAGATGCCGGAGAGCGTGATGAGCACGTTGCCGCCGACGCCGAGCGAGCGCGAGAGCTGACCGCCGTGGGTGGTCGTGGCTGCGGTGTCGAGCGCGGGCGCCGGGGCGCTCGAGGGCGGAATCGGGTGGGACATCGTCGGGACTCTCTTCGTCGTGATCCGAGGCGAGGAATTCTTTGACTCCAACGTCAAAGAATCACCCGAGTGTGACACGGCCCTCGGGTAGTGTCAAGGAATGGCGCGACCACGACGGCAGGAAGAGCGACGCGCGGCACTCATCGAGGCGACGTACGCGGCGGGCAAGGAACACGGCCTGCGCTCGCTCTCGCTCACCGATGTCGCCGCCACAGCCGGCCTCACCCGCGGCGCCATCCTCTATTACTACGAGGACCTCGACGCCCTCCTGGTCGAAGCGCACGCCGCTGGCATCCAGCGGTTCTGCGACGAACGCGATGCGGCTCTCGCCGCTCTCGCCGACCCGCGGGAGCAGCTCGCCGCCGCGATCGACGCCGGACTCCCCGACGGCCCGGATGACGCGCTGATGAGCCTGCTCTACGAGTTCGACGTGCTCGCCGGCAACTCCTCGCTGCACGACGAGCTCGTCCAGAAGCTCTACCTCCGTCAGCTCGCGACGTACCGCGGCGTGATATCCGCCGGTCGCGAGAGCGGTGTCTTCGCGCCGGCGCTCGACGACGAGCAGCTCGCGATGACCATGGTCGCTCTCGAAGACGCCTACGGGCTGCACATCGTCGCCGGCAACGCCCTGATGAATGTGCCGAAGGCGGCCGCGGCGATGCGCGCCGTGGCGGAGAAGCTCGGGTGCCCCTCGACGATCTTCCAGGGTTGAGGAATATACATGCACATGCATGTGTTCTGCTCCCTGTAAGCCGGACGACGGGGTCCGATCGACTCCTTTCGAAAGGCATCACCGTGAGCACCTCCGTCATCGATCGCACCGCACCGACCGAGCACCCCGTCCTCGACGTGCTGGCCGCACGCTGGAGCCCCCGCGCCTACGACACGCAGAACGCGATCGACGAGGCCAAGCTCGCCACCGCGCTCGAAGCCGCCCGCTGGAGCCCCTCCGCCAACAACACCCAGCCGTGGCGCTTCATCGTCGCCCGCCGCGGCACCGCGCTGCACGCGCAGGTCGTGAACGCGCTGATGGGCTTCAACCAGGCGTGGGCGGGCAACGCCGCCGTGCTGGTCGTCGCGATCGCCGAGACGGCCACCGCCGACGGCACGCCGATCACCCACGCGGTCTACGACCTCGGCCAGGCCGTCGCGCACTTCTCGGTGCAGGCGCACCACGACGGTCTCGTCGTGCACCAGATGAGCGGCTTCGACCCCGAGACCGTGCGCGAGTTCGCCGACCTCGAGGCCCGCTTCGTGCCGATGACCGTCATCGCCGTCGGCGAGTTCGGCGACGTCGAGAGCCTTCCCGAGGTGCTGCAGCAGCGCGAGGTCGCCCCGCGCGTGCGCCGCCCGATCGACGAGACGGTCATCCTCAGCGCCTGAGCGCGCTCGTCACGACGTCGCAGCGGCGAGCACAGCCTCCGCGCACACGCCGCGGCATCCGTCCTGCCCGCTGATCAGCGGGTGAGGGCGCGGCGACGGGCGGCGTCGAGCAGCTCCAGGTCGATCTCGACGTGGTGCTGCGCGATCCGCCCGGCATCGTCCACGCGACCGTCGACGATCGCCGCGACGAGCTCCCGGTGCTCGCGTCCGGCGCGCTCCTCCATCGCCGGACGGCTTGCAGAGTCGCCCCACGGGTGGGCGGGCGCGATGATCGTGAACCGACGCTCGTGGTCGAGCACGATCGCCGAGAGCGTCTCATTGTGCGCGGCGGAGATGATCGCCAGATGCAGGATGCTGTCGGCATGCTGGCGGGCGGCGCCGCTCTCCGCCTGCCGGAAGTCATCGAGGCAGCTCTCGAGGCGCTCGATGTCGTCGTCGGTGCGGTTGCTCGCGGCGAGACGAGCGACCGCGCCGTGAAGGTGCGTCCCGGCGACCGCGGCGTCGACGAGCTGCGGCCACTGCTCTTCGAACCACCGCGCGACCGCGGCCACTTCCGAGGTCGGCCACTCCTCGCGCACGAAGGAGCCACCGGCTCGGCCGCGCTGCTTCTCCAGGATCCCCCGGCTGACCAGGCGATCCAGGGCGGCTCGCGTCGTGGTGCGGCCGATGCCGAGGGAGCGAGCGAGGTCGCGCTCGGCCGGTAGACGTGTTCCCGGGAGGAACTCGCCGATCGCCACGGCGGTGATCAGTCGGTCGGTGATGCGATCGATCAGCGTGCCGTCGGATGCACTCTCGTCGTTCTCCGTCATGTCCCTCCCCGTGTTACGTCAACGTTAACTTGCCGACAAATGGTTTACTCGCGGACCATTTATGGCCAACATATGTTCATGCGCGTTCACGAGTCCACCGTTCCGTTCCACGACGGCTTCACCTGGTTCCGGGTCACGACGCCGGATGAACCCCGCGACCTCGCTCCCGTCTTCGTGCTGCACGGCGGTCCCGGCATGGCGCACGACTACGTCCAGAACATCGCCCACCTGGCCGACCACACCGGCCGAACGGTCATCCACTACGACCAGATCGGCTGCGGGCGCAGCTCCCACCACCCGGAGGCGCCTGCCGAGCGCTGGACTCCTGTCTACTTCGACGAGGAGTTCCACTCCCTGCGCGCACATCTCGGCATCGACGCCTATCACGTGCTCGGGCAGTCCTGGGGCGGCATGCTCGGCGCCGAGCTCGCCGTGCGACGACCCGACGGCCTTCTCGGGCTGATGATCTGCAACTCCCCCGCATCGATGCCGCTGTGGGTGAGCGAGGCGGCGAAGCTCGACCTTCGACCTCGTCGTGTACGGCCTGGTCTTCATGGTGCCCATCGCACCCTGGGCGATCTTCGGGGTCGTGTTCAACGAGTCGAAGGGGATGGTCCCGCTCGTCTACCTCGTGGGTCTCGTGGCGATGATCTTCACCGCGCTCGGGTATGCGCAGATGGCGAAGTCCTTCCCCCTGGCCGGCTCGGTGTTCTCGTACGTCGGTCGCGGCACCCACCCGATCGCCGGCTTCTTCGCCGGCTGGGCGATCCTCCTGGATTACCTGCTCGTACCGACGCTGCTCTACGTCTTCGCCGCCTCGTCGATGCGCGGGATCTTCCCCGACAGCCCCGAATGGCTGTGGGCGATCCTGTGCGTCGCGGTCAACACGATCATCAACGTGCTCGGCATCGGCTCGATCAAGGTCGCGAACCGCGTCTTCCTCGCCATCGAGCTCGTCTTCGTCGCGATCTTCGTCATCATCGCCGTCTCCGCCCTCACCGGGCAGACGATCGAGGGCTCCTCGTTCTCGCTCGCGCAGCTCTGGGATCCCGCGAAGGTCGACCCGGCCCTGATCGCCGCCGCGCTCTCGATCGCCGTGCTGAGCTTCCTCGGCTTCGACGGCATCTCGACCCTCTCCGAAGAGACCACGGGCAAGAAGAACCCGGCCGGCCGTGCCATGATCATCGCGCTGTTCATCGTCGCGACGCTCTTCATCCTGCAGACCTGGCTCGCGAGCGCCCTCGCGGCGGGCACCGTCTCGTTCCCCGACGACGAGGTCAACAACGCGTTCTTCTCGATCGTCGCGCAGGCCGCCGGCAGCGGCTGGGCGACTGCCTTCCTCGCGGTCAACGTCATCGCCGTCGGCATCGCGAACGCGATCGCCGCACAGGCAGCCACCTCGCGCCTGCTGTACTCCATGAGCCGGGACCGGCGCCTGCCGGCCTTCTTCTCGAAGATCAACGCCCGCCAGGTGCCGGTCTACGCGATCCTCTTCGTGAGCGCGCTGAGCACCGTGCTCGTGCTGTTCTTCGTGGGTCAGATCGACCTGATCTCGTCGCTGGTGAACTTCGGCGCCCTGTTCGGGTTCCTGCTGCTGCACGTCGCCGTCTTCTGGCACTACATCGTGCGCCAGCGCTCCCGGAACTGGCTGCTGCACCTCGTCGTGCCGCTGTGCGGATTCCTCATCATCGGCTTCGTGCTGATCAACGCCTCCGTCCTGGCCAAGATCGGCGGAGTAGTCTGGCTCGCGGTCGGGGTCATCGTGTTCGTCATCTTCCGCATCCGCAACGGCGCGAACCCTGAACTGCTCTCGGAGCACGCCGCCACGAGCGAAGGGGAGTCCGAGTGAACGGCATCGACCACTTCCTCGGCAAGGAGCTGGGCCGCCCCGGATTCCGCGCGGACGCCGAACCGGTTCTGCGCATCCGCCCCGGCACCGGCGAGCGCATCGCCTTCGAGACCGACGACGCGGTCTACCGCGAGCTGCACGATCACGGCGACCTGGCGGCGCTCTCGGCGCCGATCAACCCGGTGACCGGTCCGGTCTGGATCGACGGCGCCCAGCGGGGCGACACCCTCGCGGTCACGATCCACGAGATCCGCCTGAAGGACTGCGGATGGTCGCAGAGCCTCCCCGGCATCGGCGCCCTGCGTCATCGGATGGGCGACACCGTCGCGTCGCGGCGCATCCCGATCGACGAGGACGGCGTGCATCTCACCGACCGGCACGTCGTCGCGCCGCGGCCCATGATCGGCTGCATCGGCACCGCCCCGGCAACCGGCGTGAACTCGACCGTCATGCCCACGACCGCGCTCGGCGGCAACATGGACGTCACCGAGGCGCGGCCCGGATCGATCGTGTACCTGCCGGTCGAGGTCGAAGGGGCGCTGCTCTCGATCGGCGACATCCACGCGATCATGAGCGAGGGCGAATCCTCCTTCGTCGCGATCGAGGCCGAGGGCATCGCGATCGTGAGCGTCGACCTCGTGCCGGACCTCTCGCTGCGCGCGCCTCGCATCGAGACACCGGACGAGTGGGTGTTCGTCGGACTCGGCGACCCGGTGCAGGAGAGCATCACGCGCGGCTACGAAGACGCGTTCGACTTCCTCGTGACGACGCACGGGTGGGAGCCGATGGACGCGTTCGCGGTCATGAGCGCTCTCGTGGACTCGAAGCTGGGCGGACCGACCGGATCCGGCGAGCCCGACCCGCTGCATCCGTTCGCCGCCATCGGCGCGGTGACGCTGCATCGGCTGCCGAAGTCGGTGCTGTAGCGAGACACGCGTCCTTCTAGACTCGTCGGCATGGCGATTCAGCGAAGGATCAAATCCGTCGAGCAGTCGATGGCCGAGACGCACGACGAGAAGCGATCGCTGAAGCGGTCTCTGGGCGTCTGGGATCTGGCCGTGATGGGGGTCGCCGTCGCGGTCGGCGCCGGCATCTTCTCGGTCGGAGCCGAGGCGTCCGCCCGTCACGCCGGCCCCGCGGTGATCATCTCGTTCATCATCGCGGCCTCCGTCTGCGGTCTCGCGATCCTCTGCTACGCCGAGTTCGCCTCGTCGATCCCGGTCGCCGGCTCCGCCTACACGTTCACGTACTCGACGCTCGGCGAGTTCCTCGCCTGGATCATCGGCTGGGACCTCATCCTCGAGATGCTGATGGCCTCGGCCGTGATCGCGAAGTACTGGGGCGTCTACCTCGGCGACGCCGTGTCGCTGTTCGACCTCGACATCCCCATGACGATCGCGATCGGCCCCTTGTCGTTCGACTGGGGTCCCGTGGTGATCGTCGCGATCTTCACCACCCTGCTCGCTCTCGGCACCCAGCTGTCGAGCCGGGTGAACAGCGTCTTCACGGTGATCAAGGTCGCGATCGTGCTGTTCGTGATCGTCGTCGGACTCTTCTTCATCAACGGCGCCAACTACACCCCGTTCGTCCCGCCGGAGCAGGCCGGAGCGGCATCCGAGAGCGCCTGGACCCAGTCGCTGTTCTCGCTGATGACCGGCGCCGACCCGACGGTGTACGGCGTCTTCGGCATCCTCAGCGGTGCGGCACTGGTGTTCTTCGCGTTCATCGGCTTCGACGTGGTCGCCACGAGCGCCGAGGAGACGAAGGACCCGAAGCGCACGGTGCCCCGCGGCATCATCCTCGGACTCATCATCGTGACCGTCCTCTACGTGCTGGTCGCGATCGTCATCACCGGCATGGTGTCGTACACCGAGCTCGCGAAGCTCGAGGAGCCGTCGCTCGCGAGCGCGTTCGAGCTCGTCGGAGCGACCTGGGCTGCCCAGGTCATCGCGATCGGCAGCCTGGTCGGACTCACCACGGTCGTGATGGTGCTGCTGATGGGCCTCGCCCGCGTCGTCTTCGCGATGAGCCGCGACGGCCTGCTCCCGCGCGCCCTGAGCGTGACGGATGCCAAGCGCGGCACCCCGATCCGCATCCAGCTCATCGTCGGCGTGGTCATCGCGATCATCGCCGGGTTCACCGACGTGCAGGTGCTGGGCGACATGATCAACATCGGCACGCTGTCGGCCTTCGTGCTCGTGAGCATCGGGGTGCCGATCCTGCGCAAGAGCCGCCCCGACCTGGAGCGGCCCTTCACCGTGCCGTTCTCGCCGTGGCTGCCGTGGATCTCGGCGATCGCGTGCTTCTGGCTGATGCTCAACCTGAGCTCCGAGACCTGGCTGCGGTTCGCGGTCTGGCTCGCGCTCGGGCTCGTGATCTACTTCGCCTACTCACGGCGGCACTCGATCATCGGGCAGGAGCTCGCGGCCGACGCCGTCGCCGGCCGCGGCACCCGCCCGCGCTGACCGGTCAGTGCTCGGGGCGCTGGACCTCGACCTCTCTACCCTCGCGGTCGACGATCTTGCCGTCGACGATGGAGTCGCCGTCTTCGAATGCGTCGAGATACGCGATCGGGATGCTCCGGGTCGGAGCGGCGGCGAGCACCGAGGCGTCCTTGCCCGAGGGCTTGCCGAGGTGGTTGAACAGCAGGTTCAGCAGGATCGCCGCCACCGCCGCCGAGCTGATACCGGAGTGGAAGATCGTGATGAACCACGCGGGCATCTGGTCGTAGATCGTCGGCGCCGCGATCGGCAGCATGCCGATCCCGATCGACGAGGCCACGATGACGAGGTTCATGTTGCCGCGGTAGTCGACCTTGGCGAGGGTGCGGATGCCGCTGGCCGCGACACTGCCGAACAGCACGATGCCCGCGCCGCCCAGCACCGGGGTCGGCACCGCGGCGACGACGCGACCCAGCACGGGGAGCAGTCCGAGCACGACGAGCACGGCACCGCCGGCGGTCACCACGAACCGGCTCTTCACGCCGGTGATGGCGACGAGCCCGACGTTCTGCGCGAAGGCCGACTGCGTGAACGAGCCGAACACGGGCGAGACCGCGCTGGAGAGCATGTCGGCGCGCAGGCCTGCGGCGATGCGCTTGGAGTCGACCTTGGTGCCGACGATCTCACCGACGGCCAGGATGTCGGCCGTGGTCTCGGTGAGCGTCACCAGGATCACGATGAACATCGAGATGATGCCCGCGATCTCGAACGTGGGCATGCCGAACCCGAAGATGCTGGGGAGGGCGAAGATCGGCCCGTCGCCGACGGCGCCGAAGTCGACCCGGCCGAGGATGGCGGCGATGATCGTGCCGAGAACGATCGCGAGCAGGATCGCGAGGCGCGAGATCGCGCCGATCCTGACCTTGCTGAGCACCAGCACGATCACGAACGTGATCGCCGCGAGCAACAGGTTCTGCGGATCGCCGAAGTCGTCGGCCTGACTGTTCCCGCCCATCGCCCAGCCCGCCGCCACCGGCAGCAGCGTGAGGCCGATGATCGTGATGACCACACCGGTGACGACCGGCGGGAAGAACCGGATGATGGTCGCGAAGACCGGAGCGATCAGCAGCCCGATGATCGACGCCACGATGACCGCACCGAACACCGCGGGCAGGCCACCGCCGCTCGTCACGATCGCGCCCATCGTCGCGACGCCCGCGAACGAGACGCCCTGCACGAGCGGCAGCTGGGATCCGAAGAACGGGATGCCGACGGTCTGCAGGATCGTCGCGAGCCCTCCCATGAAGAGGCAGGCCGTGATCAGCACGCCGACCTCGGCGCCGTTCAGTCCGGCCATGGATCCGATGATCAGCGGTGGGGCGATGATGCCGCCGTACATCGTGAGCACGTGCTGGATGCCGTACGCGATGGTGCTGCCGAGGGGCAGCTTCTCATCCTCCGGTCGCGCCGCGACCGTCTTCGTCTTGTTCATGTCGACCTCTTCGTCGTATCGGGGTTCTGGGTGAGATGGTTCGAGTGTCAGGAGTGTCAGGAGTGTCGGGCGAGGAGGCCGCGGGCCGCCTCGCTGTGGTGGGCGATGAGCTGGGGCACGTCGAGGCCTGTGATCTGTCCTTCGAGCACGCGCCAGCGGCCGCCGACCATGACGCGATCGGCACGTTCCGCGCCGCAGAGCAGGAGCGCGGCGACCGGGTCGTGGCTGCCGGAGAAGCGCAGCTCGTCGAGGGTGAACATCGCCAGGTCGGCCTGCTTCCCGGGAGCGAGCACACCCACGTCGGAGCGCCCGAGAGCCCGCGCCGATCCCGCGGTCGCCCAGCCGAGCGCACGCTCGGGGGTCACTGCCGCGGCGCCGTAGCGCAGGCGCTGCAGGTAGAGCGCCTGCCGCACCTCCTGGATCATGTTCGACCCGTCGTTCGACGCCGAGCCGTCGACCCCGAGGCCGACGGGCGCGCCGGCCTGTTCGAGCTCGATGGCGCGGGCGATGCCGGAGGCGAGACGCATGTTGGAGGTCGCGCAGTGCGAGACCGCGGTGCCGGCAGCTCCCAGCCGCGCGATCTCGGCGTCGTCGAAGTGGATGCCGTGGGCGAGCCACGTGCGGTCCGACAGCCACCCGACGCTCTCGAGGTAGTCGACCGTGCGCAGGCCGAACATCTCGCGGCAGAAGTCCTCCTCGTCGAGCGTCTCGGCGAGGTGGGTGTGCAGCCGCACGTCGAGCTGTTCGGCGAGAGCGGCGGTGTCGCGCATCACGCCGGTCGTCACCGAGAACGGCGAGCACGGCGCGAGTGCGATCTGCACGAAGGCGCCGTCGCCGCGCTCGTGGTGCGCCGCGATGAGTCGCGCGCTGTCGGCGAGGATCGTGTCGGCATCCTGCACCGTGCTCTGGGGCGGCAGACCGCCGTCGTCCTCGCCGAGCGACATCGACCCGCGGGTCAGGGTCGCGCGCATGCCGAGTTTCTTCACGACGTCGACCTGCACGTCGATCGCGTCCTCGAGCCCGTTCGGGAACAGGTAGTGGTGATCGGCGGCGGTGGTGCAGCCGGAGAGCAGCAGCTCGGCGAGCGCCGCGGTCGTCGCGAGTTCGAGGTCGCGGGGCGTGAGCCCCGCCCACACCCCGTACAGACCCTTGAGCCACGGGAACAGCTCGGCGCTGACGACCGGCCGCCAGGCCCGGGTGAGGGTCTGGTAGAAGTGGTGGTGCGTGTTGATCAGACCGGGGATGACGACGTGCCGCGACGCGTCGAACACCTCGTCGACCGGGGTCGTCGGTGAGCCGCCCGCGGGGACGACCTCGCGGACGACGGAGCCTTCGATCACGATCCCGCCGGAGGCGTCGGCGTCGTCGCCGGTGAAGATGCCGAGCGGGTTCTTGATCCACGTGCGGGCGGTGGGTTGAGACATGAGCGAGACTCCATCCGTAGGGGTGGAATCGACGGTCGATCCACCGGGAGTCAGCTCAGTTCTGCCCTGTCTGCTGATCCAGGACCCGTCATCGGGATGTACTCAGGTCTATCAGCGTCGCCAAGGAAGGTCAACAAGTTTTTTCATCTGTCGAACTATCGATTCCATATAGTGGAAGGAAAGCGGGCGGCCACGAGGGATCGTGACCGCCCGTCTCCGAGGAGATCAGCTCACCGTGTGATCCACACCTCCCCCGCCGAGGCGTAGCCGTTCACGCCGGCGACCGACGTGAGCCGCACGTATCGCGCCTGGACCGTGGTGAATCCGACGTGCTTCGTCGCCAGGTTCACCGGCCAGGTGCCGGTCGCGACGTCGGTGAAGTTCACCCCGTCGGTGCTCGTCGCGATCTGGTACGAGGTCACCACGCCGTTCGTCCCACCCGAAGGATTGGTCACCTGGTCCTGACGAGGCAGATACGAGAAGCCGTTGACATTCCCCAGCTGCCCGAGATCGACGGTCAGCGTCGGGTTCGCCGCGGTCGTCGCCGTGTGCCAGATGGTCGAGGGGTTCCGGTCGAACGACCGGGTCGCCTCGAATCCCGCGTACTGGGTGCTCGCCGCCGCGGAGGAGATCGGTCGCGCCGATGCCCCCGTCGCGCCGGCCGCATCGACCGAGATCTCGGCCGCGGACGCGTATCCTCCGACACCCGACAGCACCACCAGCCGGACGAATCGTGCATCTCTCGTCGAGAAGACCACGTTCTTCACCGACCGGTCGTTCGGCCATGTCCCTTCCGCTGCCGTCGACCACTTCTCTCCCGGCTTGCGCGTCTCCACCCGGAAGCTCGTCACGATGCCGTTGCTGCTGGCATCCTGACGGGGCGTGTAGCTCAGGCGGTTGGTCGGCGTCGTCGCACCCAGGTCGAGTCCCAGGAACTGCGGGAAGGCGTTGGTGTCGCCTCCCGATGAGTGCCACATCGTCGCCGTGCTGCCGTCGATGCTCTTCTTCGCCGTGTAGTCCGCGGTGTGCTCGCTGCTCGCCTGCGCCATCGGAAGGGCCGCCGACCCCTTGATCTTGTACATGACGGAGCCGTGCGAAGGCACCGAGGCCGCGGTGTACGCGTTCGTGAACGAGCCCAGGTCCTGGTGGCTGTACAGATCACGGACGGATGCCGAGCCCGCGGCGATGCCGACGTCCGACCAGTTCACCGCGATGTTCGCTGCGGAGGCACCCTTGTTAACCACGAGGACGGCACGCGTGCCGTCAGCGGCCATCGGCTTGGACCAGACCTCGGTCGTGCCATTGGTGCTCACCAGCGAGGCCTGCGCGTACGCCGAGTCCTGGTTCACCGCGATCACCTCGGTGTTCGCGACGATGTTCTTCCGCGCCGGAGTGAGCTCACGCACGTCGGTGGCGAGCACCAGCGGAGCGGCGGCGATCGCCCACATGCCGAAGTACGACTGCTCTTCGGTGAGGGTCAGCCCGAAGCCCTCGCCGATCAGGAGGTAGTCCGGGTCGTTGTAGGCGCCGGGTCCGGCAGAGCCGGGGTGATTGTTGTCACGGAAGTTGTTCACCACCTGATCCCAGGTGATGTGCGACCGCGGCTCCTGCGGGTGGTCATTGTCGAAGGTGATGTCCGGGCCGCTTCGCCAGGTCGCCCCGGTCGCCGGTCCCCAGGTCCACGGCGACTCCGTGCCCCAGATGCAGACGTCGAGGGTCATCGCCCGGCCCGACGCGGTGATCGCGTCACGCCACGCCGCGTAGGACTGCGGGGTGGTCCGCCCGCTGACGTTTCCGCCGCAGTGGTCGACCTTGACGTGGTCGACTCCCCATGCAGCGAACTGCGCAGCATCCTGCGTCTCCTTGCCGCCGCTTCCCCAGACCACGTTGCCGCATCCGACCACGCCCGTGTCGGTGTAGATGCCGAACTTCAGGCCGCGCGCGTGGACATAGTCGACGACCTGCTTCATCGTGGTCAACGATGTTCCGTTGAAGAAGTCGGAGTTCACGATGATGTTGCCGTTCGCATCGCGACCGGGACTCTTGGTGTTCGTCCACCACCCGCCGTCGAGGCCGACGATGTTGTAGCCGACGTCGCGGAGTCCGGTGCTGACGAACGCGTCCGCCGTCTCGAGGATGTCCTTGGCCGTGAACGTGGTGTTCAGGTTGTACCAGGTGTTCCACCCCATCGGCGGGGCGAGCGAGGATCCTTCGGGCACGTGAGCGCTGGCCGGCTCGGCGGTGACCACGGTTCCGGTTGCCGTCAAGCCGGCAGCCACGGCGAGTGTCGCCAGCCCCATCGCCATCAGTCGACGAGATTTCTTGAACATGAGACTCCATCCTGTGCGTCGTTGCACACGTCAGATCGTCGTGTTCTTCCATGCTCATCACCGGCGACCGACCAGTCATCCGCAGAGCGGAGCGATCTGCTCCGACAGATGTCCGTCCCCTGTCCGCCGCGGCGAGAGCGGCTCGGGCTTCGGCTACGGCCGAAGGGTCCGCCGGAGGAAGCGCACCTGGTCGGCGAGACTGGCGCGCGAGATCGCGGCATCCGGTACGAGCTGATCGAAGACGTGATAGGCGCCCGCCCACAGTCGGAAATCGACGGAGACGCCCTGTTCCAAGAGCCGCGCGCCGAATCGGAGCGCCTCGTCGCGGAGCGGATCGAGCTCCGCCGTGACCAGGTATGTATCGGGTAGACCACGCAACCGCGGCCTTCGCGCGGGAGCCGCGTAGTCGTCCGCCTCCGCGCCGGCGAGGTACAGCCGCCACATCGCCTCGTTGTTGCGGTTGTCCCACACCGGGGTGGAATCGAAGAGCTCCATCGACGCCGTGGTCATGCGATCGTCGAGAACGGGGAAGAGCAGCAGCTGCGAGCGCGGGAGCACCTGCCCCTCGTCGAGGGCCAGCATGCTGACACCTGCGGCGAGCGCCCCGCCGGCGCTGACCCCCGCGACCGCGACCCTGCCCGGATCGATCTCGAGCTCCGGCGCGTTGTCGATCATCCAGTGCAGCACCGCGTAGCAGTCGCGCAGGCCGTGAGGGTACGCGTACTCCGGCGCGAGGCTGTAGCCGACCGACACGACCAGGCATCCTGCCTCGCCGGCGTAGCGCATGCATCGCGCGTGCTCGGAGAGGGTGTCCCCGGCGATGAACGCCCCGCCGTGCAGGAAGAGCATGGCCGAGCCCACGGATGCGGATGGCCGATAGAGGCGGAGCTCCACGTCATGACCATCGATCGACACCGAGATCACCTCCGTCGTGATGACGGCTCCGAACTCGGCCTCGGCCGACGAGGGCATGTCGACGGATGACGCCATCAGCCGGCGGGTCTGCGCGTAGTCGTTGACGTCGGGCCGCACCATCAATTCGGTGGCGGCGGCGAGCTCAGCATCCATGACAGTCTCCCTGCCCTGAGATCAGGCTTCGTCGGTCTCCGAACCGGCCACTCGAAGCAGTTGCAACGCCAGCCATGCGTCGTTGCGCTGTGCGGCATCGAACACGTCGATCCCGAGTTTCGCCCCCACGTTCTTCAGCCGATGCGCCAGGGAACTGTGATGCAACGAGAGCTCGGTCGCCGCAGCGCGGACGTTCGAATGCCGGCAGTAGGAGTCGAGCGCCAGGATCTCGCCCAATCCCGCCGCGGAACGCAGCAGGACGTCCATCTTCTGCACGAGTTCGGTGCCACGGGCGGCGGGAGGCTCGATCTCGGCGATCCGTCGCAGTGAACCGAGCGCGTCGTAGAAGAGCATCCGCGGCCCCAGCGTGCTCGAACAGAGCCGCAGAGTGCGCAGCGCGGCGAGATAGGACTCCCGCGGCGCGAGGGCGGAAGCGGTAGCACCGACAGCCACCAGGTCCGCGCCGTCCATCGGCGAACCCGGGAGCCGGTCGCCGTTGTGCACCATCACGACGTGCGCGTTGCCGATGAGGACCGGCGCCGTGCACCTGTTCTCCGGACCGAACCACTCGCGCCACGCCCGGGGCTCGCTCAACTCCGACCTCGAACCTCGGGCGACGACGACCCGCACTCGCCAGTCCGACCGGAACCCGAGGCGCCGAAGAGCCTCCTCCCGCAGCTCCGAGATCGACGGCAGCGCTTCGATGAGCAGCCGCAGAGGTTCGCCGTCGCCGAGTCTCGACGCTTCCGCCTGCCGGACGAGTATCGTTCCCGCTGCCAGCGCCATCCGTTCGAGGATCAGTTGCGCCATCTCCGCGTCGTTCGGTTTCGGAACGACCCACACCAGACCGGATTCGGCGTCGCTCCCGCTCAGCAGGCTCGAGACCGCTTCGTCGGGCGGGTCCTGAGGCCGCATCCGCCCCAGGCTGTTGAATCCGCAGCCACCGCCCGGGCCGTTGTATCCCGCCTCCGTGCCGATGAGCATCGCGGTCGAACGGACCAGTTCGTCGATGCCCGCTCGGAACTGCAGGAGCTTGTCGAAGTAGTTCACGACACGCAGCGCATCCGCGCTGCCGTCTCGCTCTTCGGAGAGGCTCCGCAGCAGACCTTCCATGGCTCACCGCCTTACTCTTCGTCACGGGCGCGCCACCGGTCGATCGCCAAGGCCAGCAGCAGCACCGTACCCGTGGCGATGCCCTGCCAGTATGAAGATACGTTCAAAATCACCAGACCGTTGCTCAATGTCGCCAAGAAGACGATGCCCAGCGCGGTGCGGGGAATGCTCCCCCGGCCACCGAACAGCGACGTGCCCCCGAGCACCACGGCGGCGAAGATGTCGAACTCGGCGCCCTGACCGTTGCTCGCCGCCCCTGACCCCAGCCGCCCCGCGAGCAGGACACCCGCTGCGGCGGAGAGAGCACCGGCGACGACGAACACCTGGATCGCGTGCAGGTTGACGCGCAGGCCGGCGACCCGCGACGCGCGACCCGACGACCCGATCGCGTAGGACCGCAGGCCCCACGTCGTCTTCCGCATGACGAACCATGCGACGACGTAGAGGATGGCGACCAGGATCACCGCGACGGGGATCGGTCCGATCGATCCCGTGCCCACCCACGACAGCAGGTCGAACCCTTCTGTCACGGGTGCGGCGATCGACTGTCCGCTCGTCCACACCTGCGCGGCACCGCGGACGATGAGCGCCACGGCGAGAGTCGAGATGAACCCGGGGATCCGGGTGATCTCGGTCAGCACGCCGTTCACGAGGCCCAGGACGGCGCCGAGCAGGATGGCGCCGGCGATCGCGATGAGCGGATGCAGCCCGGCTTGCGCGAGCGAGACGCAGACGATCCCCGACGCGGCGATGAGAGCGCCCTGGCTGATGTCGAGCCGGCCCGAGATCAGGATGATCGTCGCGCCGATCGCCGCGACGCCCAGCACCGCCGACTGTCGCAGCACGACGAACAGGTTGTCGATGGTGAAGAACGTGGCGGAGCTGACGGCGAAGACGATGATCATCGCGACGAGCGCGACGGGGAGAACCAGGGTGGTGATCAGCTCCGGGGTGACGGCGCGGCGAGGCCTGCGCGCCGAATCGACCTCGAGCACGTCGCCCCGGGTCATGATGCTCCCCCTGTTGCTGCGGACATGAGTTCTCCTTCGGTGGCGGTGACGGCGGACAGCTCGCGGACGATGGTGCCGCTGCGCACGACGATGATGCGATCGCACGCGGCACGGAGCTCGGCGATCTCGGAACTGATGAGGACGACGCCGAGACCGGCACGCGTGAGGTCCCAGACGGTGGCGATGAGGTCTGCCTTTGCGCGCACGTCGATCCCGTGCGTGGGCTCGTCGAGGACGAGCAGCGAGAGATCCTCGGCCAGCAGCCTGCCGACGAGCACCTTCTGCTGGTTCCCTCCCGAGAGGGAGCGGATGTCGAGGCTGTCGCTGGCCGCCTTGATGTTCAGCCGCTGCATCGTCTCGCGGACGAGCGCTGCGACCGCCCTGCGGTCGAACACTCCTCTGCGCGCGACGCCGCGCGGGGCGCGCACGACCATGTTCTCGCGCACGCTCAGATGGGGCAGGATGCCCTCCGACCGACGATCTTCCGAGAGGTAGGCGACTCCGTGGGTGAATCCTGCGGCGGCGGATCGCGGACGGTACGGCTCACCGTGGAGGCGCATCGTGCCCGCCTGCGGCAGGTCGATGCCGGCGATCACGCGGCCGATCGACGACTTGCCGGCCCCGACGAGGCCGAAGACGCCGAGCACTTCGCCTCGCCGCACGGCGATGTCGATCGCGGTTCGCCCCTTGATGACGAGCGCCGACGCTTCGAAGACCGGTTCGCCCAGCACCGCGACCCGATCGGACCTCGAGATGGCGGCAGATCCCGGCACCATCGCCTCGACGACCTGCGGGAGCTCGGCCGCCGTCGCGGCGAACTCTCCCGCCACCTGCCCGTCGCGCAGCACAACGATGCGGTCGCACAGCTGCACGACCTCGTCGAGTCGATGCGAGATGAACACGACGCCGACACCCTCGTCGCTCAGCGCACGCATCACCCGGAAGAGGCGGGCGGACTCGAACGGTGTCAGCGACGACGTCGGCTCGTCGAGGAGCAGCACGGACGCGGCGTTGCGCAGTGCCCGGGCGGCGGCCACGAGCTGACGGTCGCCGATGGACAGATCGCGGACCAGAGTGTCGACGTCGTTCTCCAGTCCCATGCGCTGCAGGAGCTCTCGCGCGGCCTCCCGCACCCGGCGTCGGTCGAGTCGAAGTCCCCGCTGGAACGGGCGCTCTTCCCCGAGGGCGAGATTCTCGGCGATCGTGAGGTCGGGGACGAGGTCGAGTTCCTGACGCACGACACCGATGCCGAGACGCTGCGCCTCGCGCGGGGTCGAGAGGCTGACGATGTCGCCGCCCACGCTCAGTTCGCCGCTGTCGGGCTGCAGCTGTCCGGTGAGGATGTTGATGAGGGTGGACTTGCCGGCGCCGTTGGCGCCGGCAAGTCCGAGGATGCTCCCGCGGTGGATCACCAGATCGACCCCGGAGAGCGCCGCGACACCGCCGAAGGACTTGTTCACGCCGCGCACCCTCAGCACCACGTCGGTGACGGCGGGCGATGAACTCATTCGACCGAATCCAGGATCTCCTGCGCGTTCTCCTTCGTGACCAGTTCCGCGGGGACGATCTGCTCACGCTCGACCTTCGCGCCGGACGCGAGCTCGAGGATCGCCTTCGCGATGATCTCGCCCTGCTTCACCGGGAACAGGCCCACGGTCGAGGCGACCTGACCGTCGATCACGTATTGCAGGACGCGCGCGTCTTCGCCACCCGTGACGACCCCGACGTCTTCGCCGGGCGTGCGGCCGGAGGCCTTGATCGCCGACACGGCGCCGAGCGCGCTGGCGTCGTTGAGGCCGATGATGAGGTCGAGATCGGGGTGCGCCTGGAGGATGGTCGAGGTCTGCGCGTTCCCGGTGTCCTCCTGATAGGCCTCGACCTCGCTGACGAGCTCCCAGTTGCCTTCGCCGAGCACGGCGTCGAGACCGGCGACAGCGCCCTCGTGGCGGGCGATCAACGGTTCACCTCCGGAATCCTGGTGCAGGATGGCGACCTTCGGCGTCTCGCCGTCGCGGTTCGCGGCCAACCAGTCGCCCGCGCTCTGGCCTTCGAGCTCGCCGAACGCGTGGTCATCGAGGTTGAAGGTGACATCGGCTTCCGGGATGTCGGTGGCGAGTCCGATCACCAGCACATCCTGATCGGTCAAGCGGCTGGCGACGGGGCTGATGGCCTTCGGGTCGGTCGGGCAGACGATGACGGCTTTCGCACCGGCCGACACGAGATTCTCGATCCCGGAGACCTGCTTGCCGGACTCGCCGTCAGGGTCGGAGGTGACGACTTCGATGCCGCACTTCTCGAGCACCGTGTTCAGTCCCTCCTCGACGAACGGGAAGTAGCCGCCGGAATTCGTGTACGGCGAATAGCCCACCCGTGTCAGCGAGACGCCGTCGCACTCCGCCGGCCGGTCGGCGGCAGGTGTGGAGCCGGCGCCTTGACAACCGGTCAGCGTGAGGAGCAGGGCGGCCGCCGCCGCGACGGCGATCGGTGAACGACGAAATCTCATGATGTCTCCTTCGACATGGGTGAGTCAGGTTTCGAGATCACCGGTCGAAGAAGGACCGTGCGGGCTCACGACAAATATGTCCGGGGCCGCGCACGGTGTCATCCGTGTTTCGCCGCACGTCCGTCCGACAGATGTCGGACGGACGCGACAGAGTCTCGCTAGGAGCTCTCGGCGCTGGTCAGCACAAGACCCGTTCCGTCGGCCGCGACGTCGACCAGGACGGTGTCTCCGTCGTGGACTCCGCCCGACAGCAGAGCGGTCGCGAGCTTGTTCTGCACCTCGGACTGGATGAGCCGGCGCAGCGGCCGGGCACCGAACATCGGGTCGTAGCCGCGCTCGGCGAGCCACGACCGCGCATCGGGCGTGACCGCGAGCGTGAGCCGACGATCATGCAGCCGCTTCTGCAGCTGATCGACCGAGAGCTCGACGATCTGCGCCAGGTCGTCTTCGGTGAGCGCCGCGAACATCACGATGTCGTCGAGGCGGTTCAGGAACTCGGGGCGGAACGCCTGGCGCACGAGCGCCATCACCTGCTCGCGCTTCTCGTCGGGCGGCAGCACGGGATCGATGAGGATGGGCGACCCGATGTTCGAGGTGAGGATCAGGATCACGTTCGTGAAGTCGACCGTGCGCCCCTGACCGTCGGTGAGGCGGCCGTCGTCGAGCACCTGCAGGAGCACGTCGAACACCTCGGGGTGCGCCTTCTCGACCTCGTCGAGCAGGATGACGCTGTACGGACGACGCCGCACGGCCTCGGTCAGCTGACCGCCCTGCTCGTAGCCGATGTATCCGGGAGGGGCGCCGACGAGCCGCGAGACCGAGTGCTTCTCGCCGTACTCCGACATGTCGATGCGCACCATGGCGTGCTCGTCGTCGAAGAGGAATTCCGCGAGGGCCTTCGCGAGCTCGGTCTTGCCGACACCGGTCGGCCCGAGGAAGAGGAACGAGCCGGTCGGGCGCCCGGGATCGCTGATGCCCGCGCGCGAGCGGCGCACGGCATCCGACACCGCCTTCACGGCATCCTTCTGTCCGATCAGGCGCCTGCCCAGTTCGGTCTCGAGGTGCAGGAGACGCTCCGACTCGCCCTGCAGCAGCTTGCCGACCGGGATGCCGGTCCACGCGGCGATCACCCCGGCGATGTCTTCATCGGTGACCTGCTCGTTGACCATGCGGCCCTCGGACGAGGTCGCTGCCTCGGCCTGCTCGGCCTCGGCGATGTCGCGCTCCAGCCGCTTGATGGTCTCGTACTCGAGCTTGGAGGCCCGCGTGTAGTCGGCCTCGCGCATCGCGAGATCGCGCTGCGTGACGGCGTCGTCGAGCTGCTTCTTCAGGTCGCCGACGCGGTTGAGGCCCTGACGCTCGCGCGCCCAGCGTTCCTCGAGCTCGGCGAGCTGCTTCTCGAGTCCGGAGAGCTGCTCCCGAAGGGTGCTCAGCCGCTCCTTGGACGCGGCATCCTTCTCTTTCTTGAGCGCGAGCTCCTCGAGCTTCATGCGATCGACCTGCCGCTTGAGCTGATCGATCTCGACCGGTGAGGAGTCGATCTCCATCTTCAGCCTCGACATGGCCTCGTCGATGAGGTCGATCGCCTTGTCGGGCAGCTGGCGCGCGGGCAGGTACCGGTTCGACAGCGCCGCCGCGGCCACCAGGGCGCTGTCGGCGATGGTCACTCCGTGGTGCGCCTCGTACCGGCCCTTGAGGCCGCGCAGGATCGCGATGGTGTCTTCGACCGTGGGCTCGCCGACGTAGACCTGCTGGAAACGGCGCTCGAGCGCGGCATCCTTCTCGATGAACTCGCGGTACTCGTTGAGCGTGGTCGCGCCGATCAGGCGCAGCTCGCCGCGAGCCAGCATGGGCTTGAGCATGTTGGATGCCGCGACCGAACCCTCGCCGCCGCCGGCGCCCATGAGCACGTGCAGCTCGTCGATGAACGTGATGACCTTGCCGTCGGACTCGGTGATCTCCTTGAGGACCTGCTTCAGCCGCTCCTCGAACTGCCCGCGGTACATGGCTCCGGCCACCAGCGCCGAGATGTCGAGCGTGATGAGCTCTTTGTCCTTCAGCGACTCGGCGACGTCGCCCGCGACGACGCGCTGGGCGAGGCCCTCGACGACCGCCGTCTTGCCGACGCCGGGCTCGCCGATCAGCACCGGGTTGTTCTTGGTGCGACGCGTGAGCACCTGGCTGACACGACGGATCTCGCTGTCGCGCCCGATGACGGGGTCGAGCTTGCCCTGGCGTGCGCGATCGGTGAGGTTGATCCCGAACTGCTCGAGGGCGGACTGCTGGTCTTGATTCTGCGAGCCGGTCTGCGGGGTGGCCACGTGTCCCTCCGAAAGTAAAGTTGAGTTATCTTGACTCAACTTTACTCCCGGCGAAGATCACACGTCAATCGGTCATGCCGCGACGCAGCAGCCGCCCGCGCGGCGTCTGGAAGTCGATCACCTCGCCGTGCAGCCAGGTCTTGCGCACCACCCCGGCCAGCGGCTTGCCGTGGTACGGCGTGAGCGGGTTCTTGTGGTGCAGCTTGGTCACGTCGACGACATAGGCGTCGTCGGCGGCGAAGATCGAGAAGTCGGCGTCGTAGCCGGGGGCGATGCGCCCCTTGCCGGTGAGGCCGGCGAACTGCGCAGGACGCTCGCTCATCCACGACACCACGGTCTCGAGCGTCAGGCCGCGCTGCCGGGCCTCGGTCCAGATCAGCGAGAGGCCGAGCTGCAGCGACGCGACACCGCCCCACGCCACCGCGAAATCGCCGTTCTCGAGATCCTTGAGATCGAGCGTCGAGGGCGAGTGATCCGAGACGATGAAGTCGATCGTGCCGTCTTCGAGCCCCTCCCAGAGCAGCTCCCGGTTGCCCGCCTCGCGGATGGGCGGGCAGCACTTGAACTGCGTCGCGCCGAGCGGGATCTCCTCCGCGGTGAGGGTGAGGTAGTGCGGGCAGGTCTCGACCGTGAGCTTCAGGCCGTCGTGCTTCGCGCTGCGGATCATCGCCAGAGCATCCGACGACGACAGGTGCAGGATGTGCGCGCGGGCGCCCGTCCAGCGCGCGCGCTCGATCACCTCGGCGATCGCGAGGTTCTCGGCGCCACGGGGACGCGACGCCAGGAATTTGCCGTAGTCGTCGCCCTCGGGCGACGGGGCCCGATCGATCGCCCGCGAGTCCTCGGCGTGCACGATCATGACGGAGTCGAAGGATGCGAGCTCGCGCATGTCCTTCTCCATCTCGTCGGCGTCGAGCGGCGGGAACTCGTCGACGCCGGAGTGCAGCAGGAAGCACTTGAACCCGAAGACCCCCGCGTCGTGGAGGGCGCGCAGGCTCTCGGTGTTGCCGGGAACCGCTCCGCCCCAGAAGCCCACGTCGACGTGCACCTGGTCACGCGCGACATCGCGCTTGATGTTGAGGGCATCGACGTCGATGGTCGGCGGGATGCTGTTCAGCGGCATGTCGACGATCGTCGTCACGCCACCGGCTGCCGCTGCCTTCGTCGCGGACGAGAAGCCCTCCCACTCCGTGCGGCCGGGCTCGTTGACATGCACGTGGGTGTCGACGAGTCCGGGGATGAGGGTCTCGTCGTCGGCGAGGTCGATGATCTCGTCACCTGCGAGGTTGTTGCCGAGCGGCTGCATCGCGACGATGACGCCCCCGCGCACTCCCACCTCGCGAGGGCTCACGCCCGCCGAGGTCAGCACCCGCTGACCTCGGATGACGAGGTCGTAGTGCTCGCCCGTCGGGTCGGACGATGCTCCGGCGTGCTGTTCGGTCTCCTGCGACATGTCGCCTTGCCCCTCTGCCGGCGATGCGCCGACGTTCACTGCTGTCTTCGATTGTCTTTCTTTTGGATCCGAACGTGTGCGCTCAGCGCGCCACGATCGGGAAACCGGTGATCTTCTTCCGCCGCGGCGGCGCGTAGGTGCGCACCTTCGAGGTCGTCAGGCCCAGGCGGACCAGGCTCTCGGCGACCGCGACGGCCGCCTGCACCCCGTCGACGACGGGGACTCCGCACAGCTCGACGACGCGGTCCTTCAGTTCGGCCATGCCGCCGCAGCCGAGCACGATGACCTCGGCCCTGTCCTGATCGACGGCGCGCTTGGCCTCGGCGGCGATGGCCTCGATCGCCCGCTCCGGGTCGGACTCGAGCTCGAGCACGCCGAGCCCCGACGAGCGCACGGAGGCGCAGCGATCGTGCAGACCCGCGAGGATCAGCCGGTCCTCGATGAGCGGCACCGTGCGGTCGAGCGTGGTGACCACCGAATAGGACCGCCCGAGGTACATGGCCGTGGAGGCTGCGGCATCCGTGATGTCGACGACCGGAACGGTCAGCAGCTCCTGCAGACCCTCCCGGCCGTGCTCGCCGTACCCCGCCTGGATGACGGCGTCGTACTCGCCCTCGTACCGCATCACCTTGTCCATGACCGCGATCGCGGCGAGATAGCTCTCGAAGTTGCCTTCGCAGGAGTCCGCGCCGAAGTCGGGTGTGAGGCCGATGATCTTGGTACCGGGCGATGCCACGGAACGGGCGGCCTCGGCGATGCCGTCGGTCATGGTCTGCGTCGTGTTGACGTTCGCGACGAGGATGCGCATGATCGTTCCCTCCGCTCAGTGGGCCGGGGTGACGGCGATGTCGCCGGCCGGCACGTCGTGGAATGCGCGGCGCCGGTCGGCGAGCACGGCGTAGACGATGGCTCCGAGGCCCGCGGCGAGGAACCAGGAGAACTGGCTCACCACCTGGAACGCGGGCACGAAGGTGAGCAGCAGCGCTATCGCGCCCGAGATGATCAGCGAGATGATCGCCCGCGGGTTGAATCCGCGGCGGTAGTAGTACTCGCCGGTGACGTGCTCGGAGTAGAGGTCGGGGATGTTGACCTGCTGCTTCCGGAGCAGCCAGTAGTCGACCATGATGATGCCGAACAGCGGACCGAGCAGCGCGCCGAGGCCGTTCAGGAAGATCCCGATGACGACCGGGGAGTTGTACAGGTTCCACGGCAGGATGACGAGTCCGATGACGGCCGAGAGCAGAGCCGCCTTGCGGAAGTTCAGGCGCTTCGGGAAGAGGTTCGTGAGCGCGTAGGTCGGTGCCACGAAGTTCGCCATCAGGTTCACCGCGATCGTCAGCACGATCAGGGCGAGCGATGCCAGCACCAGGAGCAGCGTGTTCGGGATGGCGGCGACCACGTCGGCAGGCGACGTGATGGCCTGGCCGTTGACGGTGAACGAGCCGCCCGCGAGGACGACGACGATGCAGCCGAAGAACAGCATGTTGATCGGGATGCCCCAGAAGTTGCCCTTGATGATCGCCTTCTTCGACTGCGCACCGCGGGTGAAGTCGCAGAAGTTCAGCACGAAGGTGCCGTAGATCGCGACCCAGGCGGATGCTCCTCCGAGCATGTGCAGCCACAGGTCGCCGCCGGTGAGCGGCTCGTCGTTCGACCAGGAGATCTGGAAGTCGGCCTGCACGAGCACCCACACGGCGAGGGCGACGAAGGTGGCGAGGATGACCGGGCCGGCGAAGGCCTCGTACTTGCGGATCATCTCCATGCCGTAGCTGACGATGATCGACTGCACCACCCAGAGGACGAGGAAGGTGATCCAGCCGAGCGCCGAGAGGCCGAGGAACGATCCCTCCTGCAGGGAGGTCGCCCCGGGGATCAGGGCGATCACGACGACCTGCAGCACCTGCGAGGCGAGGTAGGTCTGGATGCCGAACCAGGCGATCGCGACGCCGCCGCGGAGCAGGGCCGGGATCTGCGCACCGTGGATGCCGAAGCTGATGCGGCTCATCACCGGGAAGGGCACGCCGGTCTTCTCGCCCATGAAGCCGGAGAGGGTCAGCAGGAGGAAGAGGAAGAGGGCGCCGAAGGCGAGGGAGCCGAGGATCGCCCCGCCGCTCATGCCGAGCGAGAAGAGGCCGATCGCCCACACGTAGTTGCCGAGGCTGTGCACGTCGTTCGCCCAGAGAGCGAAGATGCTGTACGAGCTCCACTTCCGGCCTTCGCGGGTCGTCGGTGCGAGGTCGTTGTTGTACAGACGCGGGCTGATGCCGGCCTGCACGGCGAAGACGGCGGACGGTGCTTCGTCGAGGCCTTCGGAGCCGCGGCTCGGGATGTGGACGTACTCTTCGGTGGACATCGGTGCCTTTCCATGACGACATCGTCGATTGGTAGGTAATTCCGGAGGGTGGAAGTTTAATTTCAGATGTAGAGAGAGTTCATCACATCGGGAAGTCGCTGTCAATGGATCGCGACGAGCTCTGACGCGATCCGCTCGCCCACCGTCACCAGCAGCCGGCGGGCCTGCGCCATGCTCACGGCGGGGTCGGGTTCGAGCGCGCTCAGGGCGTGCACGCGCAGGAATCCCGCCGCGGAGATCTCCTGGTCATCGAGCGTCGATCGCCCGCACACAGCCACGACCGGCACCCCCGCGGCTCGCGCCGCGGCCGCGACGCCGAGCGGCGTCTTGCCGCCGAGGCTCTGATCGTCGAGGCTGCCCTCCCCCGTGATGACGAGGTCGGCAGCGGCGATGCGCACTCCCAGTCCGGTGAGGTCCTGGATGACCTCGACACCGGGAGCCCGGCGCGCGCCGAGCACGGCCAGCGCAGCGTAGCCCACTCCCCCGGCGGCGCCCGCTCCGGGGAGGTCCACCGACGGGCGCACCCTCACCTGCGCCTCGAGCAGTGAGGCGAAGCGGGAGAGGCCCGCCTCGAGGGCGGCGACATCGTCGGCGCTCGCCCCCTTCTGCGGTGCGAACACCGCAGCGGCCCCCCGGTCTCCCAGAAGAGGATTGTCGACGTCGCTGGCGAGCACGATCGTGGCGTCGGCGATGCGCGGGTCGAGGCCCGTCACATCGACGGAGATCAGGTCGGCGAGCGCCGCACCGCCGGGCGGCACGACCCCGTCGGCGGTGCGCAGCGAGACGCCCAGCGCCTGCAGCATCCCCGCTCCGGCGTCCGTGCTGGCGCTTCCTCCCACGCCCAGCACGATCGTCGTGCACCCGCGATCGAGGGCCGCGGCGATCAGCTCGCCGGTCCCTCGGCTCGTCGCGGTGAGCGGGGCCTTCACCCCGCCCGGCAGCAGATCGAGACCGCTCGCCGCGGCCATCTCGATGATCGCCTCGGCGCCGCGTGCGGCGAACCGGGCCGACACGATCCCCCCTGTCGGCCCGGTCACCCGGGCGTCGACCGCATCGAAACCGCTCGCGAGAGCGGCCTCGACCGTGCCCTCCCCGCCATCGGCGACGGGGACCGCCTCGATCTCGGCATCCGGGATCACTCCGCGGATGCCGAGAGCGAGCGCTTCCGCCACCTCGGCCCCGGTCGCCGAGCCCTTGAACTTGTCCGAGGCGATGAGGATGCGCATGCGACGGGTCAGTCGAGCAGTGCGTAGACGGCCTCGGGAGCGTCGGCGGGCGACGTCGCGAGGTCTTCGAACTCGTTCATCGTGTCGAGGTCGGCGCCCATCGCGATGTTCGTGACCCGCTCGAGGATCACCTCGACGACGACCGGCACCTGGTACTCGGCCTTCAGACGCTCCGCCTCGGCGAAGCCGGCGGCGAGATCTTCCGGACGCTCCACGCGGACCGCCTTGCACCCGAGTCCTTCGGCCACCTTCACGTGATCGACGCCGTAGCCGACGGCCACGCTCGACGAGTCCTGCGGAGTGTTGATGTTGTCGAACGCGAGAGACACCTCGTAGTCCATCTCGAACGGGCGCTGCGACTGGCGGATGAGCCCGAGGTAGCTGTTGTTCACGACGACGTGGATGTACGGCAGCTTGTGCTGCGCGCCGACCGCGAGCTCCTCGATCATGAACTGGAAGTCGTAGTCGCCGCTCAGCGCCACGACCGGCTGATCCGGCTTGCCGCGCACGACGCCGAGGGCGGCGGGCAGCGTCCAGCCGAGGGGTCCGGCCTGGCCGGCGTTGATCCACTGGCGCGGGCCGTAGACGTGCAGCAGCTGCGCACCGGCGATCTGCGACAGGCCGATGGTGGTGACGTAGGTGGTGTCGTGGCCGAAGGCCGACAGCATCTCCTGGTAGACGCGGTGCGGCTTCATCGGCACGTTGTCGAAGTTCGTCTTGCGCTGCAGCTTCGCCTTGCGGCCTCGGCAGTCCTCTGCCCAGCCCAGGTAGTCGGGCAGGGCCTCGACGCGATCGCGGGCCGCGTCGAGCAGGGCGTCGATGAAAGCGCCGGCGTCGGAGACCACACCGTAATCGGGCGCGAACACGCGACCGATCTGGGTGGGCTCGATGTCGACGTGCACGAAGGTGCGGCCCTTGCGGTACGTGTCGAGGCCGCCGGTGTGGCGGTTCGCCCAGCGGTTGCCGATGCCGAGCACGAAGTCCGATTCGAGGAAGCTCGCGTTGCCGTAGCGCTGCGAGGTCTGGATGCCGACGAGACCCGCGGCGAGCGGGTGGTCGTCGGCGATCGCGCCCCAGCCCATGAGGGTCGGGACCACGGGCACACCCAGCGTCTCGGCCAGCTCGACGAGCTTCTCGGAGGCGCCCGAGTTGACGATGCCGCCACCGGCGACGATCAGCGGGTGCGCGGATGCCGTCAGCATGTCGAGCACCTTCTCGGCCTGCGCGCGGGTGGCCGTCGGCTTCGCGACGGGCAGCGGCTCGTAGGTGTCGATGTCGAACTCGATCTCGCCCATCTGCACGTCGAAGGGCAGATCGATCAGCACCGGGCCGGGGCGGCCGGAGCGCATGATCTGGAACGCCACCTGGAAGGCGCCGGGAACCTGGGCGGCCTCCAGCACGGTCTTGGCGAACTTCGTCACCGGCTTCGCGATGGACGCGATGTCGACGGCCTGGAAGTCCTCCTTGTCGAGCTTCGCCACCGGCGCCTGCCCGGTGATGCACAGCATCGGGATCGAGTCGGCGATCGCCGCGTAGAGCCCGGTGATCATGTCGGTGCCGGCGGGGCCGGACGTGCCGACGCAGATGCCGATGCGGCCGTCGCCGGTGCGACTGTAGCCGTCGGCCATGTGCGAGGCGCCCTCGACGTGGCGAGCGAGGGTGTGCCGGATGCCGCCGTGGGAGCGCATCGCGGCGTAGAACGGGTTGATCGCGGCACCCGGGAGGCCGAACGCCTCGGTGGCGCCCTCCTTCACCAGGATCTGGACGATCGCGTCGACGGCACGCATTCGAGTCATGAGAGTGTCCTTAATCTTTCGGTCGTTGAGCGAGCGGAACGCGTCAGCGGCCGGAGAGTTCGTTGGTGAGGGTGAAGAGCCCGGAGTGGTCGAGCGCACCGTCGCCGCGGGCGACGAGAGCGTTCACGAGCTGTGCGACGGCGGCACCGAGCGGGATGGTGACCCCGACGGAGCGGGCGGCGGAGGTGACGATGCCCAGGTCCTTGTTGTGGAGGGCGAGACGGAAGCCGGGGGCGAAGTCGCGGTCGAGCATCTTCTGCCCCTTTTGGTCGAGGACCTTGGAGCCGGCGAGTCCGCCGCCGAGCACCTTGAGCGCCGCGTCGGTGTCGACGCCGAACGCCTCGAGGAAGACGACGGCCTCACTGAGCGCCTGGATGTTCACGGCGACGATGAGCTGGTTGGCCGCCTTGACGGTCTGGCCGGCGCCGGCGGGTCCGACGTGCACGATGGTCTTGCCGATCGCGTTCAGGACGGGTTCGGCGGCCGCGAAGTGCTCGGGCGATCCGCCGACCATGATCGACAGCGCACCGTCGATCGCGCCCTGCTCGCCGCCGGAGACCGGGGCGTCGACCGCACCGAAGCCGGCGGCGACCGCTTCTTCGGCGAGGGTCTTGGCGACGTCGGGGCGGATCGAGGAGTTGTCGATCCACAGCGCGCCGGCCTTGGCGTTCGCGAAGACGCCGTCGTCGCCGCGCACGACACCTTCGACGTCGGGCGAATCCGGGACCATGGTGATGATGACGTCGGCGTCCTTCACGGCATCCGCGATGCTGGTCGCTCCCGCGCCTCCGGCCTCGACGAGGGCGTCGATGGGCTCCTGGCTGCGGTTGAACCCGGCCACCTCGTAGCCGGCCTTGACGAGGTTCTTGGCCATGGGGAGGCCCATGATGCCGAGGCCGATGATGGCGATGCTGGTCATGAGTTCGCTCCTTCGCGGGTGAGCCAGGCGAACGCGTCCGCCTGGGTGGCCTTGTACTCGAGGCCGATGACTCCGGTGTATCCGCCGGCGCGGGCGGCGTCGAGCCACTCGGTCAGCGGCAGGTCGCCGGTGCCGGGCTCGCCGCGACCGGGGGCGTCGGCGATCTGGATGTGGCCGAACTCGCCGGCGTGCCCGGCGATGACCGCCGCGACGTCGTCGCCGTTGACGGCCAGGTGGTAGAAGTCGGCCAGCAGTCGGATGTTGTCGACGCCGTGCTCGTCGCGCACGCGGGCGATGATCGCCAGCGCGTCGGCGGCGGTCTTGAGCGGGTACGCGTCCATGCCCGAGACCGGCTCGAGCAGCACGATGCCGCCGATCTTCGCCACGGCAGACCCGGCGATCGCGAGGTTCTGCACCGCGAGGTCGTCCTGCGCCTGTGCGTCTGCACCCTCGATGCGGTTGCCGTAGAGGGCGTTGAAGGCCTTCGTGCCGAGACGCTCGCCGATGCCGACGACGACGTCGACGTTGGCCCGGAACTCGTCCTCGCGACCGATCCAGGAGACGAGACCCCGGTCACCCGCAGGCATGTCGCCGGCGAAGAAGTTGAGGCCGGTCAGCTGCACGCCGGCGTCCTGGATCGCGGAGACGAACTCATCGACCTCCTGCTGCGCGGGGACGGCCGAGGCGAACGGCCACCAGAACTCCACGGCGTCGAAGCCGGCGGCCTTGGCCGCGGCGGGGCGCTCCAGGGTCGGCAGCTCGGTCAGCAGGATCGAGGCGTTCACGGTGTAACTCATGGGTTCATCCTTGATTTCGGATCGTGGAAGTAAAGTTTCTACTAGTGAAAAGAGTACGCCGAACTCCGCGGGGATGTCAACGGCATCCCCACGGGGTTCGCCCGGCGTCAGGTGAGCCGGATCTGCCGGTTCATGTCCTTGTACAGCAGGTAGCGGAAGTCCTCCGGGCCGCCGGCATAGCAGGCCTGCGGGCAGAAGGCGCGCAGCAGCATGTAGTCGCCGGCCTCGACCTCGACCCAGTCGTCGTTGAGCCGGTAGACCGCCTTGCCCTGCAGCACGAACAGACCGTGCTCCATCACGTGGGTCTCGGCGAACGGGATCGTGCCGCCGGGCTTGAACGTGACGATGTTCACCTGCATGTCGTGCGCGACGTCGCTCGCGTCGGAGAACCGGGTGGTCGCCCAGACGTCGTCGGTGTCGGGCATGGACGTCGGCTCGATGTCCTTGTCGCTGGTGACGAAGGATGCCGGGGCGTCGACGCCGTCGAGCCACTCGTACGCCTTGCGGATCCAGTGGAAGCTCGTGATCTCGTCGCCCTCGTTGGCGAGCGACCAGGTGGCACCCGGTGCGAGGAAGGCGTAGCCGCCCTCCTCGAGCACGTGCCGCTCGCCCTCGAGGTTCAGCGTGAGCGACCCTGTCGTGACGAAGACCACGCCCTCGACCCCGGCCTCGACCTCGGGCTTCGGGGCACCGCCTCCGGGAGCGATCTCGACGATCAGCTGCGAGAACGTCGTGGCCGAGCTCGGCGTCGGCCGGGCGATGATCCAGGCGCGTGTGTTCGTGAAGCCGGGCAGGGTGCTGGTGACGATGTCGCGCAGCACGCCCTTCGGGATGACGGTGTACGCGAGCTTCACGACCGCGCGGTCGGTGAGCAGCGCCGACTGACCGGGAAGACCACCGGCGGGCGTGTAGTAGGTGCGTTCGGGGGTGCTCATGAGGTCTCCTCCTCGGATACGGCGAGCTTCGGATGCGCGAGCCGGATCAGCTCCGCGGGTGCGGCGGCAGCGGCATCCCGCACCTCCGCCTCGGTGACGGCGCCGCATTCCAGGCCGCGCACGACGAAGCGCGCGAGGGCCCGCGCAGTGGCCGGCTCGTCCATGATCGTCGCGTCGCTGCCGTGCAGGTAGTTGTCGAGACGGCGCGCGGCGGCCGCGAAGCCCTCGCGGTAGAACGCATACGTGGCGAGGTAGCGGGTCGGCAGCTGGGCGGCGTGCAGATCCCACCCCTGGTAGTAGCCGCGCTCGAGCGAGCGCCGCACCAGACGGGCGTGCAGCTGCCAGGCGCTGCGGACGTGATCGGCGTCGCCGACCGGGATGACGTTGGTGGATCCGTCGGACAGACGCACGCCGGTCTCGGCGACCGCGACCTGCATCACCTGCTTCGCGTAGTCGGCGGCCGGATGCTCCATCGACTGGTGCGCCGCAGCGATCTGCAGCGAGGCGCTGTAGTCGTAGGTGCCGTAGTGCAGCGCCGTGACCCGTCCCTTCGCGCGGTGCAGCAGCGTCGCGACCGGCACCGAACCGTCGGCGGCGATGATCAGCTGCGGCGTCTCCATCTGCACCTCGAAGCGCAGGCGTCCGGGCGCGAGACCCAGCCGCTCCTCGAAACGCTCGCAGAGCACGACCATCGCCTCGACCTGCGCGACCGTGGTCACCTTGGGCAGCGTCAGCACGAGCCCGGCCGGCAGAGGTCCCGCGGCCGCCAGGGCCGTCAGGAACAGATCGAGGGTGCGGATGCCGCGGCGACGCGTCGGCGCCTCGAAGCACTTGAAGCGGATGCCGATGAACGGCGGCGCGGTGCCTGCGGCCACGGCCTCGGCCACGCGCTCCGCGGCGAGGATCGCATCGGCATCCTCCTCGGCATCCGGCCGGGCGCCGTAGCCGTCTTCGAAGTCCAGGCGGAGGTCTTCGATCGGCTCGCGCTGCAGCTTGGCATTGACGAGCGGCGCGAGTTCGGCGGCGAGGTCGCCGAGGCCCACGGCATCCGCCAGCGCCGCGATGCCGCCGAACGCGGAGACGGCCCCTGCCGCCTCCGCGCCGAAACGTGCCGCCAGATCGGGGGTGAACCGGTCGGCGGGCACGTAGAGCGTGTGCACCGGCTGCCGGCTGCCGTCATCGCCCGGATAGGAGGTCGCGAGCAGAGTGTCGGTCGCGGAGAGCCGGGTGTCGATGTCGGCGAAGTCGTCGTCGCCCAGGGTCGAGGTGCGCGGATCGACACTGGCGGCCACGGTGCTCACTCCTTGCTCGAGGCGGACGAAGCGGATGAGGCGACGCGGACGATCGCCTCGGCCACCGCGCCGGCCACCAGCGGATCGAACACGCTGGGGATGATGAAGCTCGCATTGAGTTCGTCGTCTCCCACGCGCGAAGCGATCGCCTCGGCGGCTGCGACCAGCATAGGCGCGGTGATGTCGGACACGCCCGCGTCGAGCAGCCCGCGGAAGACGCCCGGGAACGCCAGCACGTTGTTGATCTGGTTCGGGAAGTCGCTGCGACCGGTCGCCACGACCGCGGCGTGCTTCGACGCGATGATCGGGTCGACCTCGGGGGTCGGGTTCGCCATCGCGAACACGATCGCGTCGTCCGCCATCGCGGCGATGTCGTCCTCGCCGAGGATGTTCGGAGCGCTCACCCCGATGAACACGTCGGCATCGACCATGGCCTCCTTCAGCGTGCCCTGGAACCCGCGCGGGTTGGTGGTCGCCGCGATCTCGGTGCGGTGCGCGTCGGTGTACTCCGCCCCCGAGTGGATGGCGCCGTCCCGGCCGCAGGCGACGATGTCACGAGCGCCCTCGGCGAGCAGCAGCTGCACGATCGCGTTGCCGGCGGCGCCGACGCCGGAGACGACGATGCGCACGTCTCCGATCTTCTTGCCCACGACCTTGAGGGCGTTGCCGAGTGCCGCGAGGGTCACGATGGCAGTGCCGTGCTGGTCGTCGTGGAAGACGGGGATGTCGAGCTCTTCGCGCAGACGGGCCTCGATCTCGAAGCAGCGCGGCGCCGCGATGTCTTCGAGGTTCACGCCGCCGTAGACCGGGGCGATGGCCTTGACGATCGAGATGATCTCCTCGGTGTCCTTGGTGTCGAGGCAGACCGGCCAGGCGTCGACGTTCGCGAACTGCTTGAACAGTGCGGCCTTGCCCTCCATGACCGGAAGCGCGGCCTCTGGTCCGATGTCGCCGAGGCCGAGCACGGCGGTGCCGTCGGTGACGACGGCGATCGCGTTGCGCTTGACCGTGAGCTGGCGCGCCTTGCTCTTGTCTTCGGCGATCGCCATGCAGACGCGGGCGACGCCCGGCGTGTACGCACGGGACAGGTCGTCGCGGTTGCGCAGCGGAACCCGCGGGACGACCTCGAGCTTGCCGCCGAGGTGCATCAGGAAGGTGCGGTCGCTGACGAGGCGCACCGTGACGCCCTCGAGCGCGTCGATCGCCTCGCGCACGCGCTCGGCGTGCTCCTCACCCGTGGTGTTGCAGGTCAGGTCGACGACGATCGTCTTCGGGTGCGACTCGACGACGTCGAGCGCCGTGACCGCCGCCCCCGCTTCGGCCGCCGCCGCAGCGAGCTCGCTGGTGACGCTGAAGTTCGAGGGAGCATCGATCCGCAGCGTGATGGAGTTCCCGGGTCCCGGATTCGCCATGTTTCCTCCGTCTATGTTTTCGTATCGTGGATTCTATTATCTACTTTATGGAACTTTGTGGCAAGCGCAGGTAATGTTTGTGCGCGTCTGTTTCGACATGCCTCTCTCGCATGATGGAATGAACCAGACCCCGACGGAGGATCCGATGACCGATACCAAGCCCGCGAAGAGCGCCGGATCCGGCGTGCAGTCGGTGGAACGCGTCTTCGAGCTCATCGAGCTGGTGACCGACGCCGGCGGCGACGTGACGCTCAGCGAACTCGCCGCATCGACCGATCTGCCGCTGCCCACGATCCACCGGCTGCTGCGCACGCTCGTCTCGCTCGGATACGCGCGACAGCTGCCCAACCGCCGCTACGCGCTCGGACCGAAGCTCATCCGCATCGGCGAAGGCGCCTCGCGCCAGTTCGGCGCCCTCGCGCGTCCGCAGCTCAAGCGCCTGGTCGATGACCTCGGCGAGAGCGCCAACATGGCGGTGCTCGACGGCGACATGGTCGTCTACGTCGCACAGGTGCCGTCGCTGCACTCCATGCGCATGTTCACCGAGGTCGGCCGCCGCGCGAACCTGCACGACACCGGCGTCGGCAAGGCGATCCTGGCCCAGCTCTCCGACGAGACCGTGCGCGGCATCGTCAGCCGGGCCGGCATGCCGACGCCCACCGAGTACAGCCTCGGCACGATCGACGACCTGCTGGCCGAGCTCGATCGCATCCGCGAACGCGGCTACGCGATCGACGACCAGGAGCAGGAGATCGGCGTCCGCTGCTTCTCGATGGCCGTGCCCGACGCGCCGACCCCGACCGCCGTGTCGGTGTCGGGTCCGATCTCCCGCGTCGACGAGGCCTTCGGCGGGCGAGCGGTGCCGATGCTGCGCCGGGCGGCCGAGGCCATCAGCGCCGAGCTCTCCGTCTGACAGCACGTCGGCACCCGCCCACCCGGCCGCGATTACTCCGCGTCCGATCCGCTGGTGCCGGCGTTCACGTCGGACAGCCGGTAGCGCTCCGCCGCCTGCGCGGGCGCGGCGGCATCCACCTCCCCGCGCGCGGCGAGCAGCTGCAGCATCCGCACCACGATCGACGCACCGTCGATCTTGAAGAAGCGTCGCGCAGCGGCCCGCGTGTCCGAGAACCCGAAGCCGTCGGCGCCGAGCGTCGCCCAGTCGTTCGGCACGAACTGGCGGATCTGGTCGGGCAGATCTTTGGCGTAATCGCTGACGGCGACGATCGGTCCCTCGGCGCCGGCGAGCTGGCTCTGCACGAACGGGGTGCGGATGCCGCGCTCGGGGTGCAGGAACGCCTCCTCCTCGGCGGCGACCGCGTCGCGGCGCAGCTCGGTCCATGAGGTGACCGACCACACGTCGGCCGCGACGCCCCAGTCGGCGGCGAGGAGCTCCTGTGCCTCGAGCGCCCACGTGACGCCGATGCCCGAGGCGAGCAGCTGGGCACGCGGTCCCTCCCCCGTGGCGGGCGCGATGCGGTGGATGCCACCGAGGATGCCCTCGACATCGGCTCCTTCGGGCTCGGCCGGCTGCACGATCGGCTCGTTGTAGACCATGAGGTTGTAGATGTGATCGCGGTCCGACGAGTCCGGTCCGTACATCCGCTCGATGCCGGCGCGCATGATGTGGCCGATCTCGTACCCGAACGCGGGGTCGTACGTGACCACGGCCGGGTTGGTCGCGGCGAGCAGCGGCGAGTGGCCGTCGGCGTGCTGCAGCCCTTCTCCGGTCAGCGTGGTGCGTCCCGCGGTGGCCGAGATCAGGAACCCCCGGGTCATCTGGTCGGCCGCCGCCCACAGCGAGTCGCCGGTGCGCTGGAATCCGAACATCGAGTAGAAGACGTACACCGGGATCAGGGGCACGCCGTGCGTGGCATAAGCCGTACCCGCAGCCGTGAACGCCGCGATGGATCCGGCCTCGTTGATTCCGACGTGCACGATCTGCCCCGACGTCGACTCCTTGTACGACAGCACGATGTCGCGGTCGACCGCGAGGTAGTTCTGACCGTTCGGGTTGTAGATCTTCGCCGTGGGGAAGAACGCGTCCATGCCGAACGTGCGGGCCTCGTCGGGGATGATCGGCACGATCCGCTTGCCGAACTCCGGGTCGCGCATGAGGTCCTTCAGCACGCGGACGAACGCCATCGTCGTCGCCGCCTGCTGCTTGCCCGAACCGCGGGCCGCGACCTCGTACGCCTTCGGGTCGGGCAGCGTGATCGCCTCGTGCTGCGACCGACGCTCGGGCACGAAGCCGCCGAGCGCGCGGCGACGCTCGTGCAGGTACGCGATCTCCGGGGCGTCCGCACCCGGGTGGTAGTACGGCGGCAGGTACGGGTCGGCCTCGAGCTGCGCGTCCGAGATCGGCACCCGGAGGTGGTCGCGGAAGTCCTTGAGGTCCTGCAGCGTCAGCTTCTTCATCTGGTGCGTCGCGTTGCGGGCCTCGAAGCGCTGCCCCAGCCCGTAGCCCTTCACGGTCTTGACCAGGATCACCGTGGGCTTGCCGTTGTGCGCGAGCGCCTGCTCGTACGCCGCGAACACCTTGCGGTAGTCGTGGCCGCCGCGCCGGAGGTGCCAGATGTCGTCGTCGGTGAGGCCGTCGACCAGCGCGCGCGCCCGAGGGTCGCGTCCGAAGAAGTTCTCCCGGATGAAGGCGCCGGATTCTGCCTTGTACGTCTGGTAGTCGCCGTCGACCGTGGTGTTCATGATGTCGACGAGCGCGCCGTCCTGATCGTGTGCCAGCAGGCCATCCCACTCCCGGCCCCAGATCACCTTGATCACGTTCCAGCCCGCACCGCGGAAGAACCCCTCCAGCTCCTGGATGATCTTGCCGTTGCCTCGGACGGGTCCGTCCAGACGCTGCAGGTTGCAGTTGACGACGAAGGTGAGGTTGTCGAGGCCCTCGTTCGCGGCGAGCTGCAGGAGCCCGCGCGACTCCGGCTCGTCCATCTCGCCGTCGCCCAGGAATGCCCAGACGTGCTGCTGCGAGGTGTCCTTGAGGCCGCGACCCTGCAGGTAGCGGTTGGACTGCGCCTGGTAGATCGCGTTCATCGGGCCGATGCCCATCGACACCGTCGGGAACTCCCAGAACTCCGGCATCAGCCGCGGATGCGGGTACGACGACAGCGCGTGCCCCTCGCGCGACTTCTCCTGGCGGAAGCCGTCGAGGACCTCCTCGCTCAGACGACCCTCGAGGAAAGCGCGGGCGTAGATCCCGGGAGAGGCGTGCCCCTGGAAGTAGATCTGGTCGCCGCCGCCCTCGTGGTCCCTGCCGCGGAAGAAGTGGTTGAAGCCGACCTCGTACAGCGTCGCCGCCCCGGCGTAGGTCGAGATGTGACCGCCGACGCCGATGCCCGGACGCTGAGCGCGGTGCACCATGACCGCCGCGTTCCAGCGCATCCAGGCGCGATAGCGCCGCTCCAGCTCCTCGTCACCGGGGTACTCCGGCTCGTCGGCGGCATCGATCGTGTTCACGTAGTCGGTCGTGATCGCCTCGGTGCGCAGTCCTGCGCGATCGACGAGGGTCCGCACGATGTGCGCGCCGCGATCGGTGCCGCGCTCGCTGATGAGCGCGTCGAGGGATTCGAGCCACTCGGCGGTCTCCTCGGGATCGAGGTCGGTGTCGAGGTCGGTGGTGTCGAGGTCGGCGGAAGTGACGGCGGAGGCGCGATTGTCGGTCACGGTACGGCCTTTCTTGTTAGATGGAGGGGTCTGCCTCACCGGCAAGCGGAGTGGGCAGCGGATCAGATTCGGGAGGTGTCGGCATGAGCGGACGCACAGCCGTCGTGACAGGTGCAGGTTCGGGTATCGGCCGCGCGGTGGCCCGCGCCCTGCTCGAGGCGGGCTTCCGGGTGGCGCTCGCCGGACGTCGGGAGGACGCCCTGCACGAGACGGCCGACGGCCACCCCGACGCGATCGTCGTGCCCACCGACGTCACGGTGCAGGCCGAGGTCGAGGCGCTGTTCGCGCGCACCGTGGCCGAGTGGGGCCGCGTGGACGTGCTGTTCAACAACGCCGGCGTCTTCGGCCCGACGGCATCCGCGGCGGAGATCTCGCTCGCCGACTGGCAGAAGACGCTCGACGTGAACGTCACCGGGTCGCTGCTGTGCGCGGGCGCCGCGATGCGCGCGATGATCGCGCAGCAGCCGTCGGGCGGCCGCATCATCAACAACGGATCGATCTCGGCGCACGTGCCGCGGCCCCTCTCGGTGGCCTACACAGTGAGCAAGCACGCGATCAGCGGGCTGACGAAGTCGATCGACCTCGACGGTCGCGCCCACGGCATCTCGTGCGGCCAGATCGACATCGGCAACGCCCGCACGTCGATCATGACCGATCTGGGCGTCGGCTCCGGAGCTCTGCAGCCCGACGGATCGCGCCGGGTGGAGCCGACCTTCGACGTGGCGGATGCCGCGCGCGCCGTGCTCTTCATGGCGCAGCTGCCCGCCGAGGCGAACGTCTCGACGCTGACGGTCGCGGCATCCGGCATGCCGTTCGGGGCCCGGGGCTGACACAGCCGTCAGCGCCTCGATCCGCCGCGCAGCGTTCGGATGACGTCGGTCTTCACGGCTCGCACGGGGCTCGCCGCGAACACCGAGGGGTCCTCAGGAGTGCCCTTCGTGAAGTGGTTGAACACGAGGTTCAGCACGATCGCCATGATCGCGGCCGAGCTGATGCCCGAGCCGAAGATGACCTGGAACCACGTCGGGAAGTTCATGTAGATGTCGTGGTTGACCTCGGGCAGCACGCCGAACGACAGCGAGGCGGCGACGATGATGAGGTTCATGTTGCCGTCGTACTTCACCTTGGAGAGCGTGCGGATGCCGCTGGCGGTGACGGTGCCGAACAGCACGAGGCCCGCGCCACCGAGGACGGCGGTGGGCACGGCCGCGACGACCCGGCCGAGGATCGGCGTCAGTCCGAGGATGATGAGGATGACCCCGCCGGCCGCCACCGCGTAGCGGCTCTTGATCTTCGTCACGGCCACGAGTCCGACGTTCTGCGCGAACGCGCTCTGCGTGAACGAGTTGAAGATCGGCGAGATCGCGCTCGACACCATGTCGGCGCGCAGGCCCGCGGCGATCCGCTTGCGGTCGACCTTCGAGCCCGTGATCTCGGCGACGGCGATGATGTCGGCCGTGGTCTCGGTGAGGATCACCAGCACGACGATCGTCATCGACACGATCGCGGCCAGGTCGAACGTCGGCACGCCGAAGGCGAACGGCGTCGGGAACGCGAAGACCGGACCGTCGAGGACGTTCGAGAAGTCCGCCCGGCCGATGACCGCGGCGAAGACCGTGCCGACGACCATGGCGATCAGGATCGACAGGCGCGAGATGGTCGCGTTGCCGAGCTTGCTCAGCACCATGATGACCAGCAGCGTGAATCCCGCGATGCCGACGAACACGGGATCGGCGTAGGTCGGCGCCTCGGGATCCGCCCCGGTGATCCAGCGCGCCGCCACGGGCACGAGCGACAATCCGATCATCGTGATGACCGTGCCGGTCACCACCGGCGGGAAGAACCGCACGATGTGCGCGAAGAACGGCGCGACCACGAGCCCGATCAGCGAGGCGACGATCACCGCGCCGAACACGGCGGGGAGGCCGCTGCCCTGATTGACGATCGCGAGCATGGTCGCGACGCCGGCGAACGAGACGCCCTGCACGAGCGGCAGCTGCGAACCGAAGAACGGGATGCCGAGGGTCTGCAGCAGCGTCGCGAGGCCGCCCATGAACAGGCAGGCGGCGACCAGCACGCCGACCTCGGCCGACGTGAGTCCGGCCGCGGCGCCGATGATGAGCGGCGGCGCGATGATGCCGCCGTACATCGTGAGCACGTGCTGGAGCCCGAACATGAAGGCGGTTCCGGCACCGAGGCGCTCGTCTTCGGGCCGGGTCGATGCGGCCGTGGTCTTCTGGGAGTTTCGAGATGCAGTCATTCGGGGACCTCCTTGTCCGGACCCGCTCTTCGGGGTGGGCGTAGCGGTTGGTGGGCATGGTGAACATCGGGGTGAGCCCGGTGCGTCGGAGACGGGCTCACCCCTGGTCGGGTGGATCAGGTGCGAGTCAGCAGAAGCCGGGCACGCTGTCCCACACGCGGTGGTCGGCATCCGCTCCTTCACGGAGGAACGACGCCTCGATCAGGCCGTACGGACGGTCGGCCGCGTAGAACACCTCGTTCGGGTTCTCCAGGCCGAACGGCGACAGGTCGACGACGAAGTGGTGGCTGTTCGGCGTCGAGAAGCGGATCTCGTCGATCTCGTCGTGCGCGTCGAGAACCGCGGCAGCCATGTCGTGCAGGGTGTTCTGCAGGGCGTAGGAGTAGTTGGCCGCGAAACCTTCGAGCAGGAGGCGCCGCACATCGGCGAACACCTCGTTGAAGTCGATGTCGGTGCGGTTGTACCGCCACTTGGCGGTGACCGACGTCGCGAGGATGCGGTCGGTCGTCTCCTTCAGAGTCGTGTACCGGTCTTTCGGGTACCCGACGAAGCCGCTCTCGGTCGACTTGAGGACCTTCAGGTCGGTGAGCCCTGCGATGACCGTGGTCTGCTCGCCGTCGATCTCGACGAGACCCGTGCGGGTCTCGGTGCCGCCGCGCACGAACGAGTGGTCGTGGCCCTGGCCGTCGACGTCGATGCGCTGCCAGGTGTACTGGTCCGCCTCCCAGCGGCCCCCGGTCACCCAGTCGAACTCGCCCGTGAAGTGACGCCCGAGACGCAGCAGGTACTCCTCCGGGCTGCCGATGCCGTCCTTGGCGAAGGCGTACACGGTGTTCTTCTGCGTGTCGGTCGCGACGACGTTGGCGTTGTCGCCGTTGAAGTGCGCGTCGGCGAAGTCGCCGCGCAGCTGCGACGTGACGTTGAGATCCTCGATCTCGTGACGGGCGGTGTCGCGCGTGACCCGCACGACGCGGACCTCGGCCTTGCCGTACTGGTTCTTGCCCAGGATGATTCCGGTCATGTTCTTCTCAGCTTCCTCGGTAAGTGGAATAGGCGAACGGGCTGAGCAGCAACGGCACGTGGTAGTGCCCCTGCTCGCTGTCGACCAGGAAGGTCAACACCACCTCCGGGAAGAAGGTGTCCGTGTCGATGCCGGCGAAGTAGGCCGCCGTGTCGAACCGGAGGCGGTAGGCACCGCTCTCCAGCCGTTCGGGACCGAGTTCTTTCACCCGTCCGTCGGCATCGGTGAGGCCCGTACCGATCCCGACCCATCCGTCGCCGTCTCGGGCCTCGAGTACGACGGCGACGCCGGGCGCAGGGCGCCCGATCGATGTGTCCAGGATGTGGGTGGTCACGTGAGAGACGCTCATGCGCGTGCTCCTTCAGTCTCGATGGCCCCGGCGAGGCGCAGCGCCGCGATCTCGCGCAGCTGCTGGTCGACCACCGCCAGTTCCTGTTCGGGGGTGTTGCCGAGCCGCTCCTGCAGCAGGGCGAGGATGTCGTCCGCCGACCGGCCGGCGGCGCGGACGAGGAAGACGCGGTCGAAGGCGGCCTCGTACGCCCGGTTGCCCGCGGCCAGTGCCTCGGCGGCCGTGGCGTCGACGCCGGACTGCTCGTTGCGGGCGAGCGCCGCCTCGGCGCTCTGACCCTCGGCGCGCTCGCCGATGCGCGGGTGGTGCGCGAGAGCCGCGTCGAGCTCGGCGGCGGTGAGCGGGGCGGCGGCGTTCGCCGCGGCTTCCGTCAACGCTTCGACGGACGCATAGGGCCGGCCGTCGACGATCGCCTCGTACCAGCGGGGAATGTCCAATGCGGGCTTCACGATGCCGATGGCGTCGTCGCGACTGCGGGAGTTGAACTCCGTGAGCAACATCTTTGATCCTCAGCGCATGCTGGCATCCGGCGCGTAAGACTATACGGTTCTCTTCCCGAGGGAAGGTGCTACTTTCCGTATGCCGGAACTGTTATTTCAGCATGCGTAACCAGTCTGCGCACTGCGCGACGAGTTGTCAACCCTCTTCATACACCGAGTTCGTCACGAAGGCGAGCGACGTGCCCGGTCGGGTCGACGCCGTACTCGGCACGCTGCACGACGCCGTCGGCATCCAGCACGAAGGTCGAGCGGATGACGCCCTCGAACGTGCGGTCGCCCACGGTCTTCTCGCCCCAGGCACCCCAGGCGCGGGCGGTGGCGGCATCCGTGTCAGCGAGGAGGGGGAAGGTGAGCCCCTCGGCGTCGGCGAACGCGCGGATGTCGGCGACGTCGTCAGGCGAGACGCCGAGCACGGCGTAGCCGGCCGCAGCAAGGGACGAGAGGTTGTCGCGGAAGTCGCAGGCCTCGGTCGTGCAGCCGGGGGTCGCCGCCTTCGGGTAGAAGTACACGACGACGCTCCGGCCGCGGTAGTCGTCGAGCGCGGTCTCGGCGCCATCGGCGTCCTGGAGACGGAAGGCAGGGGCGGCGTCGCCGATGGCGAGTCGTTCGGTCATGATCTCTCCGTTCGCTGATTCCGCATAGCGGAAGTCACTTTCTATATGCCGAGAGTGTATCGCGAAGGGCGTCCCAGATCGCCGCCGAGACTTCACGCTTCGACCCGGTTGCAGCACCCGCGATCACGCCCGACGGCCCGAGGATGTGCACGGCGTTGTCGCCGCTCTCGAACCCGCGCTCCCAGCCCACCTCGTTGACGACGAGCAGGTCGACGCCCTTGCGCTGCTGCTTGCGGCGCGCGCGATCGAACAGCTCCTCCTGGTCCTGCGGCGTCTCGGCGGCGAAGCCGACGACGAGCTGACCCGGGGTGCGCGCCGCCACGAGCGACGCCACGATGTCCTCGTTCTCGACGAGCTCGATCGGCGGGATGCCGCCGCCCTCCTTGGTGAGCTTGCGATCGGAGACCGCCACCGGGCGATAGTCGGCGACCGCGGCCGCCATCACCACGACATCGGCCTCGTCGGCGGCTTCCCTCATCGCGACGGCGAGCTCGGCGGCGGAACCGGCGGTCACCACGCGGATCGACGGATGCTGCGCGAGGGCGAGCACATCGCCCGAGACGTTGGCGGCGACGAGCACCACGCCGGCCCCGCGTGCGGCGGCCTCGGCGGCCAGCGCCGCCCCCTGCCGGCCGCTGGAGCGGTTTCCGAGGAAGCGGACCGGATCGATCGGCTCACGGGTACCGCCCGCCGACACGACGACGCGGAGTCCGTCGAGGTCGCGCGGAGCGAGCAGCTGCTGCGCCGCCGCGAAGATCTCGTCCGGCTCCGACATCCGCCCCGGCCCGCTGTCGCCGCCCGCGAGTTCACCGTCGGCCGGTCCGACGACGTGGACGCCACGGTGGCGGAGGGTCTCGATGTTCGCCCGCGTCGCCGGGTGCCGCCACATCTCGGCATGCATCGCGGGCGCGATGAGGACGGGCGCCTCGGTGGCGAGCAGCGTGGTGCCGAACAGGTCATCGGCGAGGCCCGCCGTCATCTTGGCGATCGAGTTCGCCGTCGCGGGTGCGACGATCACCAGTTCGGCCGCCTGGCCGAGAGCGACGTGGCGCACCTTCGCGACGTCGTCGTGCACGCTCGTCGTCACCGGATGCCGGCTGATGGCCTCCCACGTGGGCGTGCCGACGAAGCGCAGAGCGTCTTCCGTCGGCACCACCGTCACATCGTGACCGGCCTTCACGAGCAGGCGCACCAGGTGCACGGTCTTGTACGCGGCGATGCCGCCGGTTACCGCCACGACGATGTTCACCCTCCGATTCTGCCCCAGCATCCCTGCCCCGGGGGCACGACCTAGACTGGCCACCGTGTGCACGGTCGTGATCGATGTGGCGGATGCCGGAAACGCGCGGCTGCTGGCGGTGCGCGATGAGGATCCGGAGCGGGACTGGGATGCCCTGGGTCCGTGGTGGCCCGAGCAGTATCCCGGAGTGATCGGCATCCGTGATCGTCGCGCGGGCGGCGCCTGGCTCGCGACGAACCCGGAGGAGCGGCGGCTCGCCGTGCTGCTGAACCGCGAGGACGTGGGCGGGCTCTCTCCCGAGCACGCGGTCTCGCGCGGCACCCTCGCCCTGGAGTCCGTGATCGGACGTTCACCGGTCGCACCCCTCCCGATGCACGGCTTCAATCTGCTCGAGGTGCGGCCCGAGGGCGCGCGCGTACTCAGCTGGGATGGCGCGACGCTGGTGACGACTCCGATCGACCCCGGCACGCACATGATCGCGCACGACGACCTCGACGATCCGTCCACGCCGCGCATCTCGACCTGGCTGCCGGAGTTCCGGGCGCTCGGCCCCGCGGCGGCCGACGCCGACTGGGTCGACACCTGGGTCGGATTGCTCGCGGCATCCGCTCGCCTGTCTCCGGAGGATGACCGCGCGATCATCCGCGACAACCGCCCCCACGGCTACCCGACGCAGTCGCTGCTGTACGCCACGGCGTCCGTCACGCCGGCGGGCATCGAGGCGCACGACCGTAGCCTCCCCCGCCCCGGCCACTGGTCCTGACGCGGCCCACCTCCCTCTCTTGACGGAGCGCGATGATCGTCGTACTCTTTTCGTAAAGCAGAACATTAGTTCCACAATACGAAATCTAAGAGATCGAGTGAGGTGACGCCATGTCGAAGACCCCGAACGCCGTCGAGGTATCCGCACCGACACGCGTCGCGACCGAGCCGTCGCTCATCCACATCGATCCGGACTTCTCCATGCCCGCTCCGGGCGAGCGCGGCAACAGCTACCTGCGCGCTCTGCGCATCCTCTTCCCCAAGGCGTCCTGAGCGATCCGGCTTCCTGGGTTCGAGGATCGATTCTCATGCTCTAGCCGCGCCACATCCGCACGGTGCCGGCCGATGTTCCGCGGGCCTCAAACGTCTCAGTTGACGAGGCGATGGACGCCCGTCGAGATGAGTGTGACAATCGGTCGGGATTGCTGCCTAGGCACGCTCACGAGCGAACCTGAGAGCGCGCCTGGATCGCCCTGGACGAAGGGGAATAGTCGATCTCGATGATCGAGCGGGACAGTGATACCTTCCACACATGATGGTGTGGATCGTGTACTTGGAAGACGAGCCGGGGTTCATTGGGGTCTTCGATGTTGAACATGATGCGTACGAGTTCCAGGAGAAGTATGCAGCTGAGAGCGGGCGCTCTGTACTACTAACCCCGACCACCCTGCCCTACCGGCAGGAAGTCGTCGTCGCATCCCTATACGCGAAGACACTGAAGCCATGATCATCGGCGCCGCGTCTGAGCAGATGACGAAAGACAAACCCGCCGGAAACGTCTGCCAAGACTAGGTTTCGATAGTCGTATCCGGCAGGCACAGGAAGAGAGCGTCGTTCTTATCCCGCCGTCAGGTCAGCCACGGATTCGGTCCGGGTTCAGGCGACGCCGTTGATGAGGACGGTGACGGTACTCGTCCGACTTCAGGAACCCGCGCCCTCTTCCAGCGCCGCCTCGTCGATCATCTGCAGCATCCGCGCCGCGACGCTGACGGCGATCACCGCGGGCTGTTTGCCCGGCACCTCGGGGACGCCGATCGGCGTGATGACGCGCGCGAGGTCGTCCTCGCCGTGGCCGAGCTCGTCGAGCTTCTTCCGGAAGCGGGACCATTTCGATGACGAGCCGATGAGGCCGATCGAGGCCACGTCGTCCGACCGCAACGACATGTCCACGATCGCCAGGTCTTCGACGTGATCATGGGTCATCACCAGGACGTGCGAGCCGTGCGGCAAGCCGGCGAGCGCCGACTCGGGCACCGGTGCGAGCGTCACATGGATTCTCGCGACGCTGTCGGCGAAGACTCCGGACTCGCCGGGCACCCCGACCCTCTCCACCGCGAGCATCTCCGGCCGTGAGTCGATCAGGTGGAGGTCGACCTCGTGCCGCGCGAGGATGCGCGCCAGCTCGAGCCCCACGTGCCCCATCCCGAAGATCGCGATGCTCGGGATCACCCGCACCGGTTCGAGCATGATCGTGACCTCTCCTCCGCAGCACTGCACGCCGTACTCCGTGACGGCCTTGTCGCTCAGCGTGAGCACCAGCAGCTCGGGCTCCGCCGTTCCCGCGCGGAGCATCGCCCTGGCGCGTTCGACGGCCGTGGCCTCGAGGTTGCCGCCTCCGACGGTGCCGAACACCGCGTCGGGAGACACCACCATCTTCGCCCCGCCGTTGCGCGGCGCATGACCGCGCACCAGCGCGAGCGTCACGATCACCGCGGGCGTGCGCGAGGCGCGCAACGCCTGCAGCGCATCGACCCAGTCCATATCGCGTCCCGGTCAGATCGAGGCGAGGAGTTCCGGCTCGGGGACTCCGACGGCCTCCGATGCCTGCTGCGCGCTGCGGACGGCCCAGAAGACCGCTTCCGGCGTCGCCGGCGACCGCAGCTCGACCATGTGTCCCACCGGTCCGAACTCGCCGACGGCCTGGCGGAGCGCCTCGCGTGCGCTGAACGCCAGCATGAACGGCGGCTCGCCGACGGCCTTCGATCCGTACACGGCACCGTCTTCGCGGGCGTTCTCGAACAGGCGCACGTGGAACTGCTCCGGCATCTCCGAGAAGCTCGGGAGCTTGTAGGTGGATGCCGACTGCGTCTGCAGCCGACCACGGTTCGGTCCGTCGCTCTCGTCCCAGCGCAGTTCCTCCAGGGTCAGCCAGCCGACGCCCTGCACGTAGGCGCCCTCGATCTGGCCGATGTCGAGCATCGGCGACAGCGAGTCGCCCACGTCGTGGATGATGTCGACCCGGCGCACGGAGTACAGCCCGGTGAACTCGTCGACCTCGACCTCGGTCGCGGCGGCGCCGTACGAGAAGTACTTGAACGGGGAGCCCTGCATGATCTCCGGGTTCCAGTGCAGACCCTCGGTGCGGTAGTACCCGGCGGCGAAGAGCTGCACGCGCTGGAGGTACGCGGCGTTCGCCACCTCGGCGAAGCTGAGCCGCTGGGAGGTGTTGCCGAAGGCCGTGATGTACCCGCCCTCGAAGACGACATCGCGCTCGTCGGCGTTCAGCAGGCGACCGGCGACGGCGGCCATCCGCCCACGGATCTGCTCGCACGCGTTCTTCACCGCGCCGCCGTTCAGGTCGGTGCCCGACGACGCCGCCGTGGCGGAGGTGTTGGGCACCTTGTCGGTACGGGTGGGCGCCAGCCGCACCTGGTGCAGCTCCAGCCCGAGGGCGGTGGCCGCGACCTGCATCATCTTCGTGTGCAGACCCTGGCCCATCTCGGTACCGCCGTGGTTGATCAGCACCGAGCCGTCCTTGTAGACGTGCACGAGGGCACCGGCCTGGTTGAAGGCGGCGAAGTTGAACGAGATCCCGAACTTGATCGGCGTGAGCGCCAGAGCGCGCTTGATGTGCGGGCTGTTCGCGTTGAACGCGGCGATCTCCGCACGCCGCTCGTCGACCTCGGCCTCATCGCGCAGCTCGCTCCAGATCGCGCCCATGCGCGGCGCATCCTTCACGAGCTGGCCGTAGGGAGTCGTGTGACCCGCCTGGTAGAAGTTCTTCTCGCGGAGCTCGAGTGGATCGATGCCGAGCGCCGGAGCGACGCGGCCGAGGATGTCCTCGATCAGGAACACGCCCTGCGGTCCGCCGAATCCGCGGAACGCGGTGTTCGACGCCTTGTTGGTCTTCGCGATGCGACCGTAGGCGTGCACGTTCGGGATCCAGTAGGCGTTGTCGAGGTGGCACAGCGCACGGCCGAGCACCGGCTCCGACAGGTCGAGGCTCCATCCGCCGTCGCAGGTGAGCACCGCATCCAGTCCCTGCAGCATGCCGTCGGCGTCGAAGCCGACCTTCCACGAGATGTGGAACGGATGCCGCTTCCCCGTCATCGTGATGTCCTGCGTGCGGTTCAGACGCAGACGCACCGGACGACCGGTCAGCTTCGCGCCGAGCGCGGCGATCGCCGCGAGGCCGTGCGGCTGCATCTCCTTGCCACCGAAGGCGCCGCCCATGCGCAGCGACTGCACCGTCACCTCGCTCGACGTGATGCCGAGCACGTGCGCGATGATCTCCTGCGTCTCGGACGGATGCTGCGTCGAGCACTGCACGAAGTACTGCCCCTCGGAGTCCCGGATCGCGAGCGACGCGTGGGTCTCGAGGTAGAAGTGCTCCTGGCCGCCGAACTCGGTGACGCCTTCGAAGACGTGCGCGGCGGAGGCGAGGGCGGATGCCGCGTCGCCGCGCTGCACGGTGCGGGCGATGCCCTGATAGGACTCCGCGTCGATCGCGTCCTGCACGGTGATGAGCGACGGCAGCGGCTCGTACTCGACCTTCACGCGCTCGGCGCCGAGGCGCGCGGCCTCCTGCGTCTCGCCGAGCACCCAGACGAGGGCGTGCCCGTAGAACATCGCCTCGCTGGGGAAGAGCGGCTCGTCGTGCTTGATGCCGGCGTCGTTGATGCCGGGCACATCGTCGGCGGTGAGCACGCGGACGACGCCGGGCACCTCGTAGGCGCCGGAGACATCGACGGTGACCTTCGCGTGCGCGTTCGTCGACTGCACGGGCCACGCCGTCAGGACGCCGGCGGTGTGGGCGGCGAGGTCGTCGGTGTACATGGCCGCACCGGTGACGTGGAGGGCAGCACTCTCGTGCGCGGCCCGGTGTCCCACGATCGGGTTGGCCGGTCGGTCGGCGAGAGCACTCATGCCGACACCTCCTTCGAACTGATGACCGTGGTGCTGTACAGCTTGAGCAGCGCGGTGTTGAGCATGAGCGAACGGTAGCCCGCGCTCGCGCGGTGGTCCGACATCGGGGTGCCTTCCGCCCCGAGCACCTCCGACGCGGCGCGCACGGTGGCGATGTTCCACGGGCGGCCGATCAGCGCCGACTCGGTCGCCGTCGCGCGCAGCGGAGTGGCGGCGACGCCGCCGAGCCCGATCCGCGCCGCCGTGACGATCCCGTCCTCGATGTCGAGCGCGAAGGCGATCGCGACACTGGAGATGTCGTCGAAGCGCCGCTTGGCGATCTTCTGGAAGGCGGTCACCGCAGCGAGCGGTCGCGGGATGCGCACCGCACGGATCAGCTCGTCGGGACGCCGCACGGTCTGCCGGTAGCCGGTGAAGTACTCCGACAGCTCGACCTCCCTCTCCCCCTCGGCGGATGCCAGGACGAGCCGGGTGCCGAGAGCGAGCAGCGCCGGCGGAGTGTCGCCGATCGGCGAGCCGGTGCCGAGGTTGCCCCCGAACGTGGCGCGGTTGCGGATCAGACGCGACGCGAACTGCGGGAACAGCTTCGCGAGCAGCGGCACCGTGTCGCCCAGACGCTTCTCGACCTCGGAGAGCGGCAGCGCCGCGCCGATCTCGATGACGTCGTCGTCGACCCGGAGCGTCCGCAGCTCGTCGAGCTGCTCGATCGCGATCACCAGAGGTGCCCGGCGTCCGCGGATGTTCACCTCGACGCCCCAGTCGGTGGAGCCCGCCACGAGGAGCGCATCCGGCTCATCGCGGAGCAGGCGCAGAGCCTCGGCGAGGGATGCCGGGCGGAGGAAGCGCGAGCCGCCGACCTCGGCATCCGTCGGAACGGCGACCGGGGCCGGAGCCGAGAGCCGCTGCTGCAGCGGATCGTCCTCCTCCGGGACGCCCAGCGTGTAGGCGGCGTCGCGGATCGGGCGGTACCCCGTGCAGCGGCAGAGGTTGCCGCTGAGCGCGTGGAGGTCGAACCCGTTAGGGCCGTGCTCCGCATCGTGCGAGGGGATGCCGTCGTCGTGACCGGTGCCCCCTTCGTCCGGGGTGGTCTCGGCGGGAGTGCGGGCGGAGCGGTAGTACTCCCCCGCCATGCTGCACGCGAAGCCGGGGGTGCAGTAGCCGCACTGCGACCCGCCGGCCTCGGCGAGCTTCTCCTGGACCGGATGCAGGGCGTCCGGCGAGCCGAGACCCTCGGCGGTCACGATCTCCTGACCGTTGAGCGCATAGACCGGCACGAGACAGGCGTTGACCGGAGTCCACTCCGTGCCGCCATCCGGAGTCGGCGTCGCGAGCAGCATCGCGCACGCCCCGCACTCGCCCTCCGCGCACCCCTCCTTGCTCCCCGACAGTCCGGTGTCACGCAGCCAGTCGAGGGCGGTGGTGTGGGCGGCGGTGCCGTCGAGCGGGCGGACCCGCCCGTTGACGTTGACGGCGATGTCGGTGACGGCGATCTCGTTCATGGTCGAACTCCTCAGTACAGCTGTGGTGCTGCCGCTCAGCCGGCGAGCAGCACCTCGATCGGGCCGCGCACGAAGTACAGCGCGAAGCCGACGGCGACGATCCACATGAGCCAGTGCACCTTGCGTGCCCGGCCGGAGAGCGCGTTCACCAGGGCCCAGGCGATGAAGCCCACGCCGATGCCGTTCGCGATCGAGTAGGTGAGCGGCATCGTCACGATGGTGAGGAACGCAGGGAGCGCCACGGCGAAGTTCGTGAACTTGATCTCCTTGATCTGCGCCATCATCATCGCGCCGACGACGACCAGGGCTGCGGATCCGACCTCGATCGGCACCACGAGCGTGAGCGGCGTGAAGAACATCGAGAGCAGGAAGAGCAGACCGACCACCACCGAGGCGAGTCCGGTGCGGGCACCCTCGCCGATCCCGGAGGCACTGTCGACGAACACCGTGTTCGACGAGGTCGACGTGGCACCGCCGGCGACGGCACCGAGGCCCTCGACGACGAAGGCCGAGCGGAGGCGCGGGAAGGTGCCGTCCTTGTAGGCGAGTCCGGCGTTCTTCGCGAGGCCGGTCATCGTGCCCATCGCGTCGAAGAAGTTCGAGAACACGAGCGTGAACACGAGCATCGTGGCCGCGAGGGCGCCGACCCGGCTGAACGATCCGAACAGGTCGAACTGTCCGATGAGCCCGAAGTCCGGGATCGTGACGAAGGACGCCGGGATCTCGGGGATGGTCATGTGCCACCCGTTCGGGTCCTCGAAGCTCGGCCCGAGCTTCAGGAACGCCTGCGCAATGATCGCCACGACGGTCGACGCGACGATGCCGATCAGGATGCCGCCCGGAACCCTGCGGGCGACGAGCACGCCGATGACGAGCAGACCGAGCAGGAAGATCAGGGTCGGGACCGAGGTGATCGATCCGCCGTCGCCGAGCTGCACGGGCGGTCCGCCCGGAGTGCGGGTGACGAAGCCGGAGTCGACGAAGCCGATGAAGGCGATGAAGAGCCCGATGCCGACGGTGATCGCCGCCTTCAGCGGCGCGGGCACCGCGTTGAAGATCGCCGATCGGATGCCGGTGGCGCCGAACAGCACGATGAGGATGCCGTTGATCACGACGAGTCCCATCGCCTCGGGCCAGGTGACCTGACCGACGACCGACACGGCGAGGAAGGAGTTGATGCCGAGGCCGGCGGCGAGCGCGAACGGCAGCCGCGCGATCAGACCGAACAGGATGGTCATGACGCCGGCGGTGAGGCCGGTGGCCGCCCCGATCTGCGCCGCCTGCAGGGCGTTCCCGGTGACGTCGTCGACGCCGCCGAGGATGAGCGGGTTGAGGATGACGATGTAGGCCATCGTCACGAACGTGACGATCCCGCCTCGGATCTCACGACCGAACGTCGAACCGCGTCGGGTGATCTCGAAGAAGCGGTCGAGCGCGTTACGAGGTTCGGCATCGACCGTGGTGGTCGCGCCGGTGGGCAGCGGAGGGTGCACCACCGCGGGGGTGGCTCCGGTCTCGGACTCGTCGGGAAGGAAAACTGATGAAGACATCTTCGGCTCCAGTCGTCGTCGGGTCAGTAGTCGACTCGAGTGGACGTGGTGCTCCACTCCGTGAACGGAGCGATGCGAGCGGTGGGCGGCAGAGGCTCCTGCGCGACCGGCATGATCGCCCTGTCCTCTTCACCGCCTTCGAAGTACCGGTAGAACACGGCGTCGTCGAATCCGGCATCCGCGGCGTCGTCGCGATCGGCGGCGAAGTAGACGCGGTCGATGCGAGCCCACAGCGAGGTCGCGAGGCACATCGGGCACGGCTCGCAGCTGCTGTAGAGCACGGCGCCGGTGAGGTCGAAGGTGCCGAGACCCTGGCAGGCGGCGCGGATGGCGGTTACCTCGGCGTGCGCCGACGGGTCGAGGTTCGCGGTGACGCGGTTCACGCCTTCGAAGACGCGGCCGTCGGCCGTGACGACGATGGCGCCGAACGGGCCACCCTGGTTGCGGACATTGTCGGTCGCGATCGCGACTGCGCGGGCGAGATACTCGGCCGGAGTCGAACGCAGACCGGTTTCGGGCATAGCGGTGCTGGTCATGACGGAGAGCTTCCTTGCTGTCGTCGCAGTGATACGGCTTATCTGGTCAGGCCTTGATCAGGCCGTTCCGCGAGATATACGTCGAACCGCTAGGTTGTGCTGCTTCCTGCCCGGAGACCCCTGTTGAGGTGCGGGCTGGGAACGACTGTAACACCGGATTCGCCATCCGTCCACCCTTTCGGAATCTCTCTTCCACCATGCGAAAGAGGAAAGGAGGGCGTTCAGGCGGCCGGAGCCTCCTCATCGGCGCAGGAGAAGCGCGCACGGTAGGACGTCGGAGTGACGCCGAGCACCCGCGCGAAGTTCTGCCGAAGCACGGCGGCCGAACCGAAGCCGCACTCGTCGGCGATGTGCTCGAGGGGCAGATCGGTGCGCTCCAGCATCCGCTGCGCATGGATGATGCGCTGCCGCGCGAGCCAGGCCGCCGGCGTCGCCCCGTACTCGGCCTTGAACCGCCGGGCGAACGTGCGCGGCGACATCAGGGCCTTGGCCGCGAGCTGATCCACGCCGAGCTCATCGCGCAGGTGCTCGACGGCCCAGTCGGCGACGGCGGCCAGCGAATCGCTCGGCACGACGGGGATCGGACGATCGATGAACTGCGCCTGGCCTCCGTCTCGCTGCGGCGGCACGACCATCCGCCGGGCGATGCGGTTGGTGAGCTCGGCGCCGACCTCCTGACGAAGCAGGTGCAGGCAGGCATCGATGCCGGCGGCCGTCCCCGCGCTGGTGATGATCTTGCCGTCCTGCACGAACAGCACATCGGGGTCGATGTCGATCTGCGGGTACATCTCGGCCATCACGTGCGAATACATCCAATGCGTGGTCGCCCGACGCCCGTCGAGCACGCCCGCGGCGGCGAGGATGAACGACCCGCTGCAGACGCTCATCACCCAGGCGCCGCGGTCGACCGCATGGCGGGCGACGTCGAGCAGGAGCGGATCGATCTGCCCCCAGTACGCGCGCGGGACGGGGCAGAACACCACGAGGTCAGCCTCGTACGCGAAGGAGAGGTCGTGCTCGACGTTGACCGAGAAGCCGATCTTCGACTGCACGACACCGGCGACGGGCGCGACGATGCGGAAGTCGAAGTTGGGCACTCCGTCCTCAGAACGGTCGAGGCCGAACGCCTCGCACGCCACTCCGAACTCGAAGGGGGCGAACCCGTCCTGGATCACGCACGCGACCGTCTTCATCAGCTCTCCCTGTTTGGCAGTTTTCCTACGCTACACGTCTCATCTGCCACTCGTGTCCGTTATCAGTCGAGCGTAGCGTTTCTGCCATGGTACTCCTCATCGTTCTCCTCGCCCTCATCGCCTGGGCCGTGGTCGGCACCGTGATCGAACTGCGCCGCGACGGTTTCCACCCCACCCCCACCGACTGGAGCCGCGTCGCCGGCCGCGACGCGCAGCAGCACGCCGAATCCGGGCACGTCTACCGCTGACAACGCCGCGAGCCGGGGCTACGCTCGATCTCATGAGCGAGCCGCAGCAGCCCCCTGTCCCGCCGTCCGCGCAGCCGAATCCGGCCTTCCCTCCCGCTCCGCCCGCGCCGCTCCTCCCCGCGGCGCCGCAGTATCCGGCGGGAGCGCCCCAACAGCCGGCCGCTCCCCAGCCGCCCCAGAGCCCGCAGTACCAGGCGCCGCAGCAGCAGGCTCCGCCGCAGCAGCAGGCTCCGCAGCAGCAGTACCAGACCGCGCCGCAGCCGCCCTACGGTCAGCAAGCCGCATACGGTCAGCAGCGTCCCTCGGCACCCCGGTCGGGAAACCCGCTGGCTCGCACGGCGTTCATCATCGCTCTCGTCGCGGCCGGCGTCGGCGCCCTGCAGATCCTGCTGCAGCCCTTCGTCCTCGCCTCGTTCAGCTACGACGCCGGCAACTTCGGCATCTTCACCACCCTGTTCGGAGTGATCGTCTTCCTCGGCAGTGCGGCCGCTCTCGTGCTCGGCCTGATCGCGGTCCGGCGATCCGGCGGGCAGGTCCTCGCCGGCATCGCGATCGGCGTCGGCGGCGTGCAGCTGATCAGCGTCGTGCTCGCGTGGATCTCTTCGCTCTTCTACTACTTCTTCTGAGCGAACGGATCGGCACTCAACGCGCGGCCAGCACCCGCTCGTAGACCCGGATCATCGCCGCAGTGCGCGACGACTGTCGGAAGGCCTCGGCGACCTCGGGCACGGGCGTGGGCGCCGTGCCGGCGGCGATGTCGGATGCTGCGCGCCGCAGTGTCTCGGCCAGCGCCGCTGTGCGCTGCGCCTCCTGCTCGCGTCCGTGCGCGGTGGCATCGGCATCCGGAACCGCCCACAGTCCGCCGCCGAGCTCGGCGGCGATGTCGGGGTCGCAGATGACGGACGGGGTGCCGAGGGTCGCCGCCTCGAAGGGCGTCATCCCCTGGGTCTCGAAGCCGATCGACGTCTGCACGAGCGCATCCGCCGCCGCGATGCGCGCGAGCGTCTGCGCGTAGGTGAGGCGGCCGGCGAAGCGCACGCCGTCGCGCCCTGCGACGATCCTCTCCGCGGCCGCTCGCTGCCCGCCGCCGCCGATGATCTCCAGTTCGGCATCCGCTCCCGAGGCCACGAACGCCTCGAGGAAGGGCAGCAGCCGCTTCTCGGGACTCATCCTTCCCAGCCACACGAAACGCGGGCGTCCCGGCTCGCGCTCGGCCGGCGCCGCGGCGATCGTCGCATCGCGGAGGTCGTCGTCGATGCCGTTCCAGACGACGTCCACCGGCTCGAACACCCCGTGCTGCTCGAGACGTCGCGCGAAGTGCGTCGAAGGTGCCGTCACGGCGGAGGCCCCGGCGGCGAGTCCGCGGAGGAACGCCCAGCCGTCTCTGCCGGCGACCGCATCCCCGACGCCGCGCAGAGCTCGATGCCGCCAGACGTTGAGGAAGGCGAGCACCGGGCGGTGCAGCGGAGTGACCGCCGCGATGCCCACGTCGACCCGGTTGTGCATGGTGTGCACGACCGGGAGCCCGTGACGCTGCGCGAACCGGTGGCCGATGAAGGCACCCCAGAAGTCGGCCTGCACGTGCACGAGGTCGACGGGCGGTCGCCGGGTCATCGCCCGATCGAGGAACCGGTCGGTGGCCCGCCCCGGCCAGGTCATCGAGTACTCGCGGTCGAGGGTGATGGGCATCGAGGGCAGATCGACGTACGCCGACGTGGGTACCGCCGCGCGGGGACCGTGCATCTTCGGCGCGACGACCGTCACGGTGTGCCCGGCGCGCTCCAGGAACTCGCGCTGCAGCCGCATCGACACCTGGGCCCCGCCGAGCGAGTCGAGGTGCTGATCGCCGAAGAAGACGATGTGCATGACGGGACGCCCTGCCTACTCGGGCAGCGGCTCGTCGCGGTAGAGCGCCTCGAAGGTGTCGAGGGTGCGGTTGATGTCGTGGATCGCGACGCCGTCGAGTGAGGCCCGCTGCATCCGCTCGTACTCCGCGGGCGACGCGGTGAGCACGTCGGTGAGGCGTGCGGCCAGCTCGTCGACGTTGCCCGGTTCGAACAGGTAGCCGTTCTCACCGTCGTGCACGAGATGCGGGAGCGCGACGGCATCCGCGGCGACGATCGGCAGAGCGGATGCCATCGCCTCCATGGTCGCGATCGACTGCAGTTCGGCGATCGAGGCGATCACGAACACGCTGGCGCGCGACAGCAGTGCACGCAGTTCCTCGTCGGTGGTGCGCCCGTGGAAGGTGACGCGGTCCCGGAGTCCGAGCTGTGCGGCGAGATTCTCCAGCTGCTTGCGCTGATCGCCGCCGCCCACGATGTCGAAGGTCGTCTCCAGCGCGGGATCGAGCTTCGTCATCGCCTGCAGGATCACCTGCACCTGCTTCTCGGCGGTGAGGCGCCCGACGAAGACCATCCGGTTCTTGTCGCGCGGGGCGATCACCGGGGTGTACTGCGTGCGGTCGATGCCGCAGCTGACCGGGATGACGCCCTTCACATCGATCGTCTTCTCGAGGAAGTCGGCGGCGCGACGCGTGGGCGTCGTGATCGCGCGGGTCAGGGCGAAGGTGCGCTCGGCGTCGGCCCAGGCGAGCTTCACCACCAGGTCGTCGATGAACTTCGGCATCGTCGTGTGGTCGAGGATGTTGTCGGCCATCAGGTGGTTGGTGGCGATGACGGGAATGCCGCGCTGGTGCGCGATCCGCGCCAGACCGCGACCGATGATGACGTGCGACTGGATGTGCACGACGTCGGGCTGCACGCGGTCGAGCACGATGCGTGCGTAGTGCTTCGAACGCCACGGCCACACGAATCGCAGCCAGTCGTGCGGGTACCAGCGCAGCGACGGCAGGCGGTGCATCGTCATCGGCTCACCCTCGATGACCTCGGTGTGCGGCGCCGACCGACGATACGCCTGGTTCGGCACCGAGACGTGCACGTCGTGGCCGCGCTGCACGAGTCCTGCGGCGAGCCGCTCGGCGAATCGGGCAGCACCGTTGATGTCGGGAGCGAAGGTGTCGCTCCCGATCAGGATCTTCAGCGGACGGGGCGGGGTCTCGGCGGCGTTCGTGGGATCGGAGGGAGAGGAGGTCATTGTGCCTTACGGGACGGTGGCCAAGGGAGCCCAGCGGGCGGTGGCCACTCTACCCGAGGGGCCTGATCGCGTCGCTGAGGCGTACCGGCATCCCTCAGGGTCACCCGTTAACGTGGGGCCATGCGACTGACTGCCGACGCCGATCCCCGGCTGTGGATTCCCGTGACGGACTCGCTCGGCTGGCGCGGTCGGCGCCACCGCAAGGCGGCGATCCGGATGCTGCTGGGGCAGGTCAACGCGGCAGCGGGGGCGACCGAGCGTCCGGGATCCCGCTTCGGCGCCTGGGCCATGAGCCAGGCGGCGCCGATGCTGATGAAGCGGGCAGACGGCCGGGTGCTGGTGTGGACGTGGAAGGCGGAGCCCGAGCTCATCGTCGCCATGGCCACGGCCCAGACGCTGACACCCGAGGTGCGCATCGCACGGGCGTCGATGCCGATGGAGTACGACGACACGCAGTCGTTCCCGACGCGCCTCGGCGTGGGCGAGAAGCTGCTCGTCCCGCTGCCCCCCTCGGAGGCGACCCCGCCGTTCGCGACCTACACGTGGGACACCGGCACACACCTCGTCACCCTGACCGCGGTGTGCAGCGACCGCGAGCGCTTCGGCACGCTGACCGGGGCGCTCGACCATCTGGCGCGCAGCATCCGCATCGCCGACGACCTCGAGGGCGGCGAGTCGCCCGAGGTGCTGAGGCTCGACCCGGCCTGAGAGATGCTCGGCGCCGCCCGGCTCTTCCTGATCGCCGCGGAGTGACCCCTCCGGCATCCGCTCAGCCGAACGCGGGGAGCGTCAGCCGATCGCGTTTCGGATCGAACGCACCGATGACACCTTCGAGCTCGTCGCGGGCGACGTTCGCCCCGAACGCTCCCGCGCCGGGCTGCAGGCGGATGCCGTCGGCCAGCGCGCCGACGCGGACAGGATCGAAGCCGAGATCGTCGATCAGCCGGGCGACGCGCACGACGGCGTCTTCGTCGTCGCCGGCGAGGGCGATCGCCTTTCGGCCCGGGGAGCCAGCCGGCCGGGCCTCCGCCTCCATGTCGTGATACCCCATGTGGTTGAACGCCTTCACGACGAGAGAATCGGGCAGAGCACGCTGCACGATCTCGCTGGTGGACCCGAGGAACTCCTCGCGGATGCCGTCGGTCTCCCACCAGTAGTTCATGGCGTCGACGACGACCTTGCCGCTCAGCTCGTCCACGGGGAGCGCGCGATGCTTGCCGAGCGGCAGCGCGAGGATGACGATGTCGGCCTGCTGCGCCACGGACGCCGCCGTCGTCGCGACCGCGCCGGGCGCGAGCACCTCCACGGTCAGCGCGATCTTCGCCGGGTCGCCGGAGCCCGCGATCAGAACCCGATACCCCGCCGCTACCGCCAGCCGGGCGAGGACCGTGCCCACCTTTCCGGCGCCGAGGATCCCGATCGTCTGCGTCGCTTCCCCGTCTTTCATGCCGCTTCCTCGTCTTCGGCGCGCTGCGCGGCGAGCAGCTCACGCACCCGCGGGATGACGACCGAGCCGTAGAGCTCGACCGCCCGCATCCGCGCAGCCGCAGGAAGCGAGCCCATCGTGTAGATGAGGTCGAAGCGGCCGACATCGAGCGCGCCCAGAGTGCGGGCGATCTTCTGGGCGACGGTCTCCGGCGATCCGACGTACATCGAGCCGTGCTCGATCTCGTCGTCGAACTCCTCTCGGCGGATGGGCGGCCAGCCGCGCAGCGCACCGATCCGGTCGCGGATCACCTTGTACCGCGGCCAGAGCAGCTCGCGCGCCTCTTCGTCGGTGTCGGCGATGAAGCCGGGCGAATGCATACCGACCGGATGCGCCGTCGTGCCGAACTGCGCGGCCGCACGCCGGTACAGGTCGATGTAGCCGGCGAAGCGCTCCGGGGCGCCGCCGATGATGGCGAGCATGAGCGGGAAGCCGTAGTGCGCGGTGCGGATCACCGACTGCGGCGAGCCGCCGACCCCGACCCAGGTGCTCAGGCCGCCCTCGGTCTTCGGGAAGACGTCCGCGTCGACGAGCGCCGGCCGCTGGGTGCCCGACCAGGTGACCGGCGCCTCTTTCACGAGCTCGGAGAACAGGTCGATCTTCTCGTCGAACAGCACCTCGTAGTCGGCCAGGTCGTAGCCGAACAGCGGGAACGACTCCGTGAACGATCCGCGACCCAGGATGACCTCGGCCCGCCCATTCGACAGCGCGTCGACCGTGGCGAAGCGCTGGAAGACCCGCACGGGATCGTCGGAACTGAGGACCGTGACCCCGGACCCCAGGCGGATGCGGGAGGTGCGGGTCGCGATGCCGGCCAACACGGTCTCAGGGCTCGAGATCGCATACTCCGGGCGGTGGTGCTCGCCGACGAGGAAGACGTCGACGCCGAGCTGATCGGCGAGCACCGCCTCGTCGACGGTCTGACGGATTGCCGCGGCGTAGCTGGAGAGCTCGCCGTTCTCGTCTTCGGTGAGATCTCCGAAGGTGTCGAGGCCGAATTCGATGTCTGTCATGGCTTCTTTCTTTCCGTGGAGGTCGTTCAGGCGGCGCGCTCGACCGAGAGCAGCTCCCGCACGCGCGGGGCCACCTCGCGGCCGAGCAGCTCGATGGTGCGGGCCCGAGCCTCGACCGGGAGGTGCATGATGTCGTACTTCAGGTCGAACCGATCGAGCTGCAGCTCGCGTGCGGACCGGGCGATCTTCCGGGCGACGGTCTCCGCCGAGCCGACGAACAGTGCACCCTCGGTGATCTCGTGCTCATACCGGGCGCGGGTCGGCGCGTAGAAGCCGCGCTCGTTCGCGAGGTCGGTGACGACCGGTTCCCAGTACCGCCACCAGGTCTCCTTCGCCTCGTCGTCGGTGTCGGCGACGAGACCGAGCGAGTGCATGCCGATGGGCTGCGGCGCGTGCCCGGCCTGCGCGAGCGCCCGGTGATACAGCTCGACGTGACCGGCGAACCGCTGCGGAACCCCGCCGATGATCGCGAGCATGAGCGGGAGGCCGTAGTTCGCGGCGCGGATGACGGAGTTCGGGCTGCCGCCGACGCCGATCCAGGTCGGGATGCCCCCGGCACGCATCCGCGGCTGGGCCACATGCTCACGGAGTGGGGCGCGGGTGGTGCCCGACCAGGTGACCGCCTCCTCGCGCTGGAGTCGCATGAACAGGTCGAGCTTCTCCTCGAACAGCTCCTCGTAGTCGGCGAGGTCGTAGCCGAAGAGCGGGAACGACTCCGTCGCCGACGCTCGGCCGAGCACGAGCTGCGCACGGCCGTTCGAGACGGCATCCAGCGTGGAGAACTCGTGGTAGAGCCGGACCGGGTCGTTGGTGCTGAGCACGGTGACGCTGGTGCCCAGCGCGATGCGCTCCGTGGCGGTGGCCATGGCGGCGAGCAGCACGGGCGTCGCGGAGTCGTTGTGCCCGGGGCGGTAGTGCTCGCCGACGCTGAACACATCGATCCCGGCGTCCTCGGCGCGGCGGGCCTCGTCCACGAGCAGGCGCAGCGTCTCTGCGCCGCTCAGGTCCTGTCCGCCCGACGACGCGGTGTCGCCGAACGAGTTGAGGCCGATCTCGAATACCTGCGGGTCCACGGTGTCGCCCTGCTCTCTCAGATTTGTTGATACGTCAATCACTTGCGGTTCCGTTCTACTCCGATATGATGGACATGTCAACTAAAGGAGGATCCGATGGCTGAACGCCGCATGCCCACCGCGCCGCAGCTGCGCATCTGGCGCGACTTCATCGAGACCGTCGCCGACATCCAGGGCGAGCTCGGGCGACGGCTGCAGGACGAGTCCGGGCTCTCCGCCGCGGACTACTCGGTGCTGCTCGCCCTCAGCGACGAGAGCGGCCACGAACTGCGATCGAGCGAACTCGCTCTGGCGATCGGCTGGGAGCGCAGCCGGCTGTCACACCACCTCGGTCGCATGGAACGCCGCGGCCTGATCCGTCGCGACGACTGCGCGACCGACAACCGCGGTGCGGTCATCGTCCTCACCGAGGAGGGGTCGACCGCCTTCCGCCGCTCGAACGTGCCGCACCTGCGCGCGATCCACGAGCTGTTCGTGCAGCGTCTCGACGACGAGCAGCTGCAGATGGTCGACGAGATCACCCGGGCGCTGAAGACCGGCGCCTAGACCCCGTTCACTCCAGTCCGTGCTCCGCGAGCCACTCCTTGCCGACACGTACGGGCGCACGCGTCAGCCAGGAGTCTGTGACGAGCTCGGCAAGCCGCTCCCGGTCGATCACGTCGAGTCGCACGAGCAGCCCCGGATACCCGTCATAGTGCGGGATGGTGAAGAGCACGTCGGGCTCGGCGGCGAGCAGAGCCTCCTTCTCCTCGAGGCCGGCCGTGCGCACGCCGATCACCACGCCGTCCGGCCACGAGCGCCCGAGCTCGTCGAGCTGACGCAGGTCGGTCGCCCTCGGACCGCGGAGTCCGGTGAACATCCCGCTCTTGACCCGCCAGGCGACCGTACCGGTGTGCCCGTCGGTCACCTCGAGCACGCCGGGAAGCGCGAGCGCGATCTCGCGCAGATCGTCGACGGTGGCCATGAGGCCATCGTCGCCCTTCCCGCGCTTGGGCGCCAGAGCCCGACGGCTTCATCTTCGTCCGATTCCGGTCGCGATTGACGTCGCTGGAGGATCCTCCGGTCGCAGTTGATGCCGCCCGGCGACGAGCGAGGCGGCAGAAAGTGCGACCGGAGCAGCCCCGATCGCATCTTCGGGTCAGATGCTCACGTCTCCCACCAGGTTGACCTTGATGCCCATGCCCGCGAACATCGCCGCCTTGGCGATCAGCGCCTTGTCGGCCGTCTCGGCGTCGGGCGCGTAGACGAGCTGCGCGTGGTTGGCCTTGTGGCGGGCCATGAACTGGTCGCGCGAGATGCCGTGCAGCACGACGTGCGCGATCGGCCACTCCGGGTTCGTGGCGTCCTTGCGGCGCTGGGTCTCCTCTTCCGGCAGCTCGACGACCGACGCGCGGAAGATGTCGGCCTGCAGGATGCCGTCGGCGATGAATACCCGCGACAGCACGATCTCGCCGGGCTTCGAGACGCCGTTGATCGTCGCGCCTCCCGCCGGGAAGAACACGTGCCCCTGACGCCAGCCCTCCGCGTTCTGCCATCCACCGAGGTGCGAGGCCGGGACCGAGCCCGAGATCTCGTACACCCAGACGAACTGCCCGTCGAAGTCCTCGCCCCAGCGCACGTCGTGGAGGGTGTTGTCGGGCACCAGCCCCATCGCGCGCCAGACCCGGTCGGTCACGAGCGCGTCGACCGCGACGCCTTCGTCGGCCTCGTTGAAGTGCGGGAACGCGCGACCCTCGTGCAGCACGCGCGAACCGTCGCGCGACGTGACCGGCGGACGCTCGGTGGAGTTCAGGATGCCTTCCGCCAGGTCGGATGCCGGCACGAGATCCTTCAGACCCTGCTGGTACTGGATGCCGACCGCGTCGAGGCCGAAGTCATCCGCGATGCGCAGGGCGGCGATGTACATCTTCATCTGCCACTGCACCTGCTCGCGGGTGAGTTCGGTGGCAGCATCCTCGCCGTACTGGAAGGTCATGCCGGCATCGATCAGCCAGTCGTAGGCGGCGTTGGCCTCGTCCTCCGAGACCTTGAGCATCTCGGCGTACAGGGCCGACTGCGACAGGCGCTCCTTGTAGATGCCGGTCTTGTTCAGCAGCTCGTCGTCGAAGATGGCGTTGTACATGCCCATGCATCCCTCGTCGAAGACGCCGATGATGGCCTTCTCGGCGAGCAGCTCGGCGGCGAGCGCCTCGCCCAGCTGCTTCTCCGGGCTGTCCGGAAGCTCGGGCAGGGCGCGCACGTGCGAGGCGTCGTGAGTGATGGAGCCCGTCTCGGTCCACTCCTTGATGCCGGCCTTGAACCAGTCGTCGCTGAAGTCGACCGACCAGATCGAGGCGTAGGGCTTGTCCATCTTGGTGAGGCCTGCGTTCAGGCCGAGCAGGCCGACGAGCCCCGGCCAGTCCCCGGCGAAGTTCGCGACGGTGAGGATCGGCCCCTCGTGGGAGCGGAGGCCGGCGAGCACGTGGTGCGAGTACTGCCACACGGCCTCGGCGACGATGAGCGGAGCATCCGTCGGGATGTTCTTGAAGACCTCGAGGCCCATGCGCTGGCTCGAGATGAAGCCGTGACCGGTCGCGGGGTCGACCTCGTTGGCCCGGATGACGGTCCAGCCGAGGTCGTTGAACACCCCGGTGACGCCGGCCTCGAGCTCGACCTGCACGGGCCAGCCGCCGGTGTTGGCGGATTCGCGCAGATCGCCGGAAGCGATGAGGTACGCCGTCTTCGGCGCCGAGTCCGGACGGGATGCCGGGGTCGGCAGGGTGTAGGTGGTCATGATGCCTCCGGTGTTGGGGTCGTGGTGAGCGGGGCGCGATGGGTCTCGTCCGCTCGGAGTCGGATGCCGCGGCCGATGCTCCGGCCGTGCAGCTGCAGGTCGGCGACGTCGAGCTCGCCGCCGTCGAGGTGGAGGGTGAGGGCGTCGTCGTCGATCTCGACGCGCCCCCAGCCCGTGCCCGTGGTGAACAGGAACCGCCCGCTCGCACCGATGGGCGCGAACGACAGCACTCCCGTCGGCGCGTCCCACTGCGCGCCGGTGGCACCCAGCAGCAGCGCCCACGACGCGAGCGAACGGGCGTAGTGGTTGCCGCATTCGATCTCGTTCCAGGGGCTGCGGTGACCGCCGTCGTAACGGGCCCGCAGCGTGCGCTCGACGAGCAGGGCGTCGTCGTAGCGGCCGGCGAAGAGCAGGGATGCCGCGACCTGATGCTCGATCCCCGTCCACACCTCATCGGAGTACACGAAGGGGATGGCGGGTCGTCCGCCGCGGGGCCAGGAGGCGAGCAGCAGCCCACCCTCATCGTTCAGCGCGTAGACGCGCTGCGTGCTCTCGTGCGCGGACAGGTCGTCGCGGTGGTTGTGCGCGACGATCGCGGCCAGGGCGGAGTCGACGCGCTCGGCGGGCAGGATGTGCCCGAGCCCGTTGACGTAGGCGTGGAACTGACCGAGCAACTGATCGCTGAGGACACCCTCGCCGTACTGATAGCGGTGCGCGTCGGGGTCGTCGATCACCTGGCGGTAGTACTCGCCGTTCCAGAGGGTCGCGTCCATCGCGGCGGCGACATGGTCGGCACGGGTCGACCAGGATCGCGCCCGCTCGGTCTCGCCGAGGTGCCCTGCCATCCGGGCTCCCGCGCGGAGCGCCGCCAGGTACACGCCGTTCGCGAGCGGCTCCGCACCGTGGAACTCGATGTCGTAGGTGTTGTGCATCTCGCCGTCGAGCAGTCCGTCGCCGTCTCGATCCCATTCCCGGATCGCGTAATCGAGAGTGCGGGATGCCGCGGGCCACAGCTCGCGCAGGAACCCGTCGTCGCCGCTGAAGCGCCACTCCCGGTGCAGGCGCAGCAGCGTGCCTAGCTGCCCGTCGACGGCCGGGGCCATGAACCACGACGGTCCTCCGAAGATGCGGTTGCCGCGGAACTTCTGGGCTCCCTCGTCATCGGTCTCGAGCAGGTACTCGACGCGTCGGGCGCTGCGCTCCAGCGAGGGGAAGAGCCAGGCGAGGGTCTGCGCGTACGACCAGACATGCGTGCAGGTGCCCTCGCAGGAGCCGCCGTGGTCGAAGGATCCCTCCCAGGCCGCGAACACCGGCCCCTCCCCCAGCTCGGGGTTCGGAGACTCCAGCACGAAGCCGGTTGTCGAGCGCGCTGCGGCGACGTTCGCGCCGATCGCGTCGACGAGCACCGGGTCGAGGCTGCTGCCGTAGAGGGCCTCGACGAAGGCATCCGTCGCCCCCTCGAGCGCGGGCAGTTCGCGGTGCAGGTGGCTCGCGGCCGCCCAGGCGTCGGCCCAGATGGTCGCGTAGTGGTTGCGGACCGTGGGCGACAGCGGGCCGTCCTCCGGCGGATCCGCGAACACGATGTGGCCGTGCCAGCCGCGGCGCCGGTTCGGGAAGCTCCACGAGAGCACGAACTCGAAGTCGCGGGACTCCCCCGGAGCGAGCGTGTGCACGATGCCGAGGGAGCCGGTGCGCAGGCGCGGCAGCTTCGCCAGCATCTGCTCCTCGGTGAGCGGAGCAGCATCCGGGTCGACGTCGAGCTCGGCGAACAGACCGCGCGGGCGGTCCTCGAGCGTCAGCCGCGGCTCGGCGGCGAGGAGTCCGTCGTCGGTCAGGTCGTTCCAGAACAGGCGCGCCCCGTCGGGCCAGTAGCTCGTGACCCACTGCGGTTTCACCGTGGTCTCGGCATCCGTCGTCGTGAGGCTCAGCGTGCCGTAGCCCGGATCGGCCTCGGGGAGATCGATGCCGAAGTCGAGGCCGCGGATGTCCCCGTCCTCGCGCCATCGCACGCTCTGCGTCGCGCGCATGCCCCAGGGAGCGTCGGGTCCCGGCGTGCCGCGGCCGGCGGTGTGCGAGACGCTGCCCACCACGGTGACCGCGACTGGCACCGCGCCGGGGTTGGTCACCCGGTAGCGCAGCACCGCCGCCGGGATCCCGGACGCATCGGCGTCGAGCGGCACCAGCGGGGTGAACGCGTGCAGGGAGACATCGACCGGGAGCACCGCGTCGGTGAAGTCGACGTCGACCACGGGATACTCGCCGTGCAGAGTCGCGCCGTCGAGGCGCGGGAGCCCGGCCAGCTGGTCGAAGGCATAGCCGGCGTCGGCGTCGTGCCGCCCGGTGACCTTCGCCTCGAGCACCCGGGTCACGGGATCGCCGCCCTCGGGCCTCGCGTGGATCGCGAAGAACGAGTGCGGATTGCGCCGCCCCTTGTCCGGCAGGTTCTCGAACTCCCAGTCGCGCAGCTCGCCGCGAGCGCCGACCGAGACGTTGCCGGTGCCGATGCCGCCGAGCGGGAAGGCCGTCGCCTCGGAGGTGTGCGGGATGCCGCGCGCGCGCCGGCTCATGCGGATACTCCCCGCTGGGTCGCGGCGAGCTCGTGCACGACGTCCTTCGAGCCCTCGTACAGCCGGACGTATCGGTCGAACAGCGTGTCGTAGAGGGGCTGGAGGGATGCGTCCGGGGTGATCGTCTCGGCGATGGGGTTCCAGTCGGTGATGACGGGGGCCGCACCGGTGCCGGCGGTCGCCGTCGCGGCCAGGAAGGCCGCACCGTAGCTCGCGCCGATCGTGGTCGCCGGAACCTCCTGGACGAGTCCCGTGATGTCGGAGACCACCTGCAACCAGAGGCGCCCCTGCGTGCCGCCGCCGACCGCGACGATCCGGCGGATGTCGGCTCCCGCCGCGCGCATGGTCTCGACGTTGTGCCGCACGCCGAGCGCCGTCGCCTCGAGGGCGGCGCGGTAGAGATCGCCGCGCGTGTGCTCGAGGGTGAGCCCGGCGATGACACCGCGGGCATCCGGATCCTGGATCGGCGTGCGCTCGCCCGCGAAGTAGGGCAGCACGAGCAGACCGCGGGCGCCGGGCCCCGACGTCTCGGCATCCGCCAGCAGCTCCGGATAGTCGGTGCCGGTCAGGTCCTTCAGCCAGGCGGTGAGCGCGCCCGACGTGGAGAGCCCTCCGGCGAGATTGCGGGTGCCCGCGAACGCGCCGGCCGTCGTCCACATCGAGGGCGTGCGCAGCGTCTCCTCGCCGGTCGCCACGAGGAACATCGTCGTTCCGTACATCAGCATCAGGTCGCCGACCTCGTGCGCGCCGACGCTCACCGCCTCGGTCCAGGCGTCGATCGTGCCGGTGATGACGGGGGTCCCCGCGGGGATGCCGGTGGCGGATGCCGCTTCCGCTGTCACCACTCCGGCCACGTCGCCCGCCCACGCGAGCGCGGGCTGCTCGATGCCGTCGGCGTACCGCTCCCACCACGGTTCGTACCAGCACTCGCTCTCGATGTCGTAGAGCGGCGAGACCTGACTCGCCGACTGGTGGTCGAACACGTACACCCCGGTGAGCTTGCGTACGAGCCAGGATGCCGGCATGAAGAGCCGACGGGCCCGGGCGCGGGCCGTGGGGTCTTCGTCGGCGATCCAGACGATCTTCGGACCGCCGGCCTGAGAGGTGAGCGTCGATCCGCCGACGCGGGCGATCTCGTCGACGCCGAGTTCTGCCGTCAGCCGCTCGATCTGCGCGGTCGAACGCGTGTCGACGCCGTAGAGGATCGCGGGACGCACCGGTTCGTCCGCCTCGTCGGCGAGGAGGATGCACGGCCCCATGCCGCTGACGCCGATCCCGGCGACCTCGGCATCCGGCGCGGCGGCGAGCAGCTCTCGGGCGATCGCCACGAACTCGTCCCACCAGACGCCTGCGTCCATCTCGACCCAGCCCGTGCGCGGGCGGCTGACGTCGTGCGCCCTGGTCGCGGTCGCGAGGATCACGCCGCCGCCACCGACCAGCACGCCTTTGCTGCTGGACGTGCCGATGTCCACCCCGAGGGTGCAGCGCATGGCGTCCTCCTTGAAACCTGAACTGCGGAATCTGAAACCTGATCGTCACTGTACGCGAAATCGATTTCAAGTAGCAAGCGGGAGTGACTGTCGCTGCACAGTTTGGGCGAGAGAAGAGTTGTCCTCGGTTCGCGTGATTCCGGGCCTGCTCGACCGGAATACCGTGACAATCTGGCCTTTCGTTCGCAGAATGGAGCCATGGAGATGACCGAGCCGCAGGTGTGGACTCTGATCGGCGTGTTCGCTGCCGTGATGATCGGCGCGATCTCGCTGCTGCTGCGGCAGAACGACAAGACCCTGACAGCACTCTCCGGTCAGAACCAGAACACGCTCACTATGCTCTCCCGGCAGAACGAGAACATGCTCACCTCGCTCTCCCGCCAGAACGAGAACGCCATCACCGCGCTCCGCAATGAGATGAACGCCCGCTTCGACGGCTTCCAGATGCACTTCGAGGCCAAGTTCGAGACCCTCGAGAACAAGTTCGACACGAAGTTCGAGACCCTCGAGAACAAGATCGACACCCGACTGGGTTCGATCGACCGCCGACTCGAAGATCTCGACAAAGAGGTGGCGAATCTCGCGACGCGCTTCTGGAAGTCCTCCTGACGGAGGGCGGCTTCAGCTGCGCTTGCTGGCCGGCTGCACCTCGTTGCGCAGCACCACCGTGCGCGCCGGCTGCTTGTCGCCCTTGATGCGCTCGAGCAGCATCCGCGCCGCCGTCACTCCCATGTGCCGGGCGGGCAGCCTCACGACGGTCACCGCACTGGGCGACAGGGTGGTGAACGGCAGAGAGCCGATGACGGCCACGCCGACTTCGGGCGGAGTGAGCCCGTGCTCGGTGAGCACCTGGATCGCGCCGACGCCGATGAGGTTGTTTCCGGCGACCACCGCGTCAGGCGGCTCGGGCAGGGCGAGGAGCTCCTCCATCGCCGCGCGGCCGCCGTCGACGCGGAAGGTCTCGAACCGCTGCAGACCGTCGAGGTCGAGATCCGGATGAGCGGCGGTGAGCACGGTTCGCCAGCCCGCAGCACGCTCTGCCGCGGTGTCGATGTGCTCGGGGCCGCCGATGTAGGCGATGCGCCGGTAACCCGCGTCGATGAGGTCTTTCGTGGCCGACGTCCCGGCTGCACGGTTGGCCATGACGACCCCGTCGATGTCGTAGGTCGTGCTGCGGTCGACGGCGACGACGGGGCGCCCGGTGGCGAGGATGGTGTCGAGATTGGTGCTCTCGTCGGCCGTCGCGATGATGATCCCCGACATGTGCTCGGCGATCGCGATCCGGAGATACGTGGCCTCTTTGTCGACCTGCGCATCGGAGTTGCAGAGCACGACCGAGTAGCCCGCCTCCGAGGCGACGTCCTCGACACCGCGGGCCATCTCGGTGAAATACGGGTTCTCGATGTCGGGGATGACGAGGGCGATGACCTCGGAGCTCTGCCGCCGGAGCGTCCGCGCGGTGCGGTTCGGTGTGAAGCTCAGCTTCTCGGCGGCATCGCGGACGGCGGCGACCTTCTCGTCCGACACGCTCGTGCCGTTGAAGACGCGTGAAACCGTCGCAGGAGAGACTCCCGCGAGCTCTGCGACGTCGTAGATCGTGGACATGAACCCTCACTGCCTGCCCGGTCGCGCCGGACGTGAAGCAACAGTATCGCGCACATCCGCGTTCTATGGCGTTCTGTGCTGAAATCGATTACATTGGCGCCCATGACTTCTGCGACATCTGACCTTTCCTCTCTCGCGGCGTTGCGCTCAGTGCAGACGCGCTCGATCTCGCCGGAGAACTTCGATGGATCCGCTGGGGGCGGAGGCCGGGCCACCGAGGGCACGGGCGCGGCGAACGCGCGTGACCTCGGGCCCGGCTGGAAGATCTCCCCGAGCATCGACATCAAGGCCGGCGAGACCTTCGAGCTCGCGAACATCCCGGGTGCAGGCAAGATCACGCACATCTGGATCACGACGCACACCGACAACTGGCGCACGCTGCTGCTGCGCGCCTACTGGGACGGATCCGAGGAGCCGGCGGTCGAGGTGCCGTACGGGGACTTCTTCTGCAACGGATGGGGCGTGTTCGCTCAGGTGAACTCGCAGACGATCGCCGCGAACCCGCACGGCGGGTTCAACTCGTACTGGCCGATGCCGTTCAAGGACGGCGCTCGCCTCACGGTCGAGAACACCTCCGTCGTCGACGTCCGTGTCTACTATCAGGTCACCTACGAGATCGGCGGCGACTACTCGAACGATGCGTACTTCCACACCCAGTGGCGTCGGTCGAACCCGCTCGAGGACCGCACCCCGCATGTGATCCTGGAGGGCATCGAAGGCCAGGGGCAGTACGTCGGCACGTACATCGCCTGGGGCGTGAACTCCAACGGCTGGTGGGGCGAGGGCGAGATCAAGTTCTACCTCGACGACGACACCGACTACCCCACGATCGCGGGCACCGGCACCGAGGACTACTTCGGCGGCGCCTGGAACTTCGACATCCCCGGCCAGGGATACACGGCATTCTCCACCCCGTATCTCGGGATGCCGCAGGTCATCCGTCCCGACGGGCTCTACGTCTCCCAGCAGCGCTTCGGCATGTACCGGTGGCACCTGCTCGACCCGATCCACTTCGCCACCGGCATCCCGAAGGTCGACATCCAGGCGCTCGGCTGGCGCAGCGGATGGCGCTACCTGCCGCTGCGCGACGACATCGCGTCGACTGCGATGTTCTACCTCGACCGCCCGACGGCTCGACGCCCGAAGACGCCGACGGCAGACGACCTGGAGGTCCACCTAGGAACCGCTCCGGTTCCTGACATCGGCGCGACCCCTCCGAGAGCACCTCAGGACTGATCTCGGCCGCGGGCCCGGATCAGCTCAACCAGGCGGGGACCCTCCCGCGCAGCAGAGCGCCGTCGAGGGAGAACCTGCCTGCGCCGGTGAAGGCGAGCGCGAGCGCCGCGACTCCGAGAACGGCGACGAACTCGTAGCCGCCGTCGCCGACCCAGAGTCCTGCCGGAAGGTGCACCGCCACGAGGGCGACGACCATGTCGGCGGCGAGCAGGATGCCCACCGGGCGCGTGAAGAACCCGACGATCAGCAGGATGCCGCCGACGAGCTCGATGAAGGCGACGACCGGGGCGGCGATCTCGGGGAGCGGCACTCCCATGCCGGCGAAGCTGCCGATGGTGCCGGGGATCGTGTACTCGAAGATCTTCTGGCCACCGTGCGCGGCGAAGACGGCGCCGACGACGATGCGAAGGACGAGGAGTCCCAGCGAAGCGGAGGCAGAGGGGCGGGTGGTGTTCGTCATGAGGAGTTCTTCCTTCGTGGCAGGACACGCGCGCGCCAGGCGCGGAGCAGGGGCATTCCCTTCTTCGACGCTACGAAGACGAGCTTTCCGTCTCCTGAGTGTCGGCCGCCCGATATCCTCCAGAGATGCAGCGTGGATTCCGGCAGGTGGATGTGTTCGGCGACACCCCGGGGACGGGCAACCCCGTCGCCGTGGTGCTCGATGCGGAGGGGCTGAGCGACGACGAGCTGCGCCGCTTCTCGGTGTGGACGAACCTCTCCGAGTGCACGTTCGTCCTGCCGCCGACCGACCCCGCCGCGGACTACCGCGTCCGCATCTTCAGCCTGAGCACCGAGCTCCCGTTCGCGGGGCATCCGACGTTGGGCACCGCGAGGGCGTGGTTGGATGCCGGCGGCGTGCCGGCCGATCCTGACACGGTGATCCAGCAGTGCGCTGCCGGCCTGATCCCCGTGCGGGTCGAGGGCGACCGCCTCGCCTTCGCCTCGCCGCCCCGGACCCGGGCGGGGGCCGTCGACCCCGAGCTCGTCGCGGAGCTGGTCGAGATCCTCGGGATCGACCGCGACCAGGTCGTGGATGCCGAGTGGCTCGACAACGGCCCCGGCTGGGTCGGGCTGCTGCTCGACGGCGCCGAGACGGTGCTCGGCCTCCGTCCCGACGCGTCGGCGCATCCGGGCCGCTGGGACATCGGCGTGATCGGCATGCACCACGACGGCGCGGAGACCGCGTTCGAACTGCGCGCCTTCTTCACCGACGGTGACGGGCCCCTGCGCGAGGACCCCGTGACGGGAAGCCTGAACGCGGCCGCGGCGGAGTGGCTGCTCGCGACCGGACGCGCCCACGCGCCGTACGTGGCGGCGCAGGGCACCGCGATCGGACGGCGTGGACGGGTCCACATCACGCAGGATGCCGATCACGTCTGGGTCGGCGGCCGCTCCGACGTGATCATCTCGGGGCTCGTGAAACTCTGACCGCTGCCGTCAGACCAGGCCTTGCACCCGGAACTGCTCGGAGTGGTAGACGCTGTTGTTGCCGGTGTTCCACTGGCTGACGCTGAGATGCAGGTCCGACAGGGTCGATCCGGGGATGATGTAGCCGCCGTACAGCTGTGCGACGTGCGAAGCGTCCTCCGCGTTCCACTCGCTGCCGTACAACAGCGTGGTCTTCGTCGCCGTGTAGAGGTTGTCGGTCGGCGTGTTGAGCACCATCGCGTCGATCCGGTACGCCGGGGCGTTGAACCACGTCAGGATCCATTTGCCGCCGAGGGGCCGCAGGCACATCTCGCCGAAGCCACCGGACAGCACCTCGGTCACCGGCTTGCCCCAGCCCCAGGACCCGTTCGCGAACCCCCACGGCTGATAGGCCGAGAGCGTGGTCATGTTGTTCGACGGCACCCGGTAGAGCACGATGCCCTTGTCTCGCTGGAACCCCGTGCCGTAGATGTACACGTAGCCGTCGCTGCCGAGTCCCCACGTGATGCACTGGAACTTGCCGCCGGCCATGTCGGCGGGGAACTGCAGCCCGGTGTGCTGCCAGGTCGCGCCGTTGTCGTCCGACTTCCACAGCTCGGTCCATCGCACGGCACCGAACGCCGGCCCGTTCACGATCGCGTGCAGGTACATCCGCGATCCGATCGTGATGACGTCGGACGGGATGACGGTCGTGAAGTACGCGTCATGCGGGTAGTACCAGAGCTGCGGCGCCACGCCCTGCGTGTTCGCGCCCGCCCCGCCGCATCCGTTGAAAGTCACGCCGGCGTTGAGATTCGTCGTCGACGAGTACAGCGCCACCGGCGAGCGCCAGTTCGCGCCGCCGACGTGGTCGGCCCAGGTGTCGCCGAACAGGAAGAGCATCCGCCCGTCCGGCGTGCGAGCAGGGATGCCGAGATCGGTCGCGCCCACGCCGTACTGCAGCGGGCTCTGGGTGCCGGCGAGCACCTTGATCCTCGTGACGGTGAGTCCGGCGGCTGATGCCGATGGCGCCGGTACCGTCGCCGCGACGAACGCGGCGCCGAGCACGGCGGCTCCTTGCAGCACTCCTCGACGACTGATTCCGCCACCGTGCGTGTTCTGGGTCTCCATCGACCTCTCCTCTACTTGAGTCCCGCCATCTTGATGTTGCCGATGATTTGGCGCTGGAAGATCAGGAACAGGATGATCACGGGCGCCGCGGCCAGCACGGATCCGGCCATCAGCAGCCCGAGCTCGGTGCTGCGCTCGGATCGGAAGGTCGCCAGGTACTGCTGCAGCACGAAGCGCTCGGGCGACGTGATCGTCAGGATCGGCCAGACGTACGAGTTCCAGTACGCGAGGAACGCCGTGATGCCCATGACGACGAAGGGCGGCTTCGACAGAGGCAGGAAGATGCGCACGAAGATGCCGAACCGGCCGCAGCCGTCGAGCATCGCCGCCTCTTCGAGGCTCTTCGGGATGTTCAGATAGAACTGCCGGATGAAGAACACCATGCCGGCGCTGGCGAGCCCGGGGATCACCAGCACGGCGAGGGTGTCGAGCATGGACAGGCGCGTCACGACGATGAAGCTCGTGAGCAGGATGGTCATGCCCGGGATGAACATCGTCGTGATCACGATCGCCCAGATCGTGCCCTTGAAGCGGAAGTCGAGACGCGCGAAGGCGTAGGCGGCCAGCGAGTTGACCGCGAGGCTCCCCACGGTGAACAGCACGGCGCCCATGAAGGTCCACACCAGCGTCTGCAGGAACGTCGGGTCGGCGAGGATCTGCGCGTAGTTCTGCCACAGCCACACTTCGGGGAAGAACTGGAACGGCGTCTCGACGACCTCGGTCTTCGACTTGAAGCCGGCGATCACCATCCAGGCGAGGGGGAACAGCGAGGCGATCACGAAGATCGCACCGAGGATCACCTTGCCGAGGACAACGAGCCAGCCGCCCGCGGTGCGCGGTGCCTTCCGCTGTGCGCGGGGCTCCTTGCCGGCGAGGACGATACGGGTGGTCTCCTGCATGACGGCCATCTCAGTCCACCAGCCTCTCGGAGTTGACGAACTTGAACACGAGAGCCGAGATGGTTCCCAGCACCACGAACAGCAGCAGCGCGGCCGCGATCGAGTAGCCGACGTTCACGTCGTTGCGGAAGTGGTTGAAGATGAAGAGGTTCGGCAGGGTCGTCGAGTCGAGCGGCCCGCCCTGCGTCATCACGAGGGGCAGCTCGAACTGCTGGATCGCGGCGACGAAACCGGTGATGAGCAGGTACAGCATCACGTTCTTCATCTGCGGGATCGTGATGTACGCCGTCTTCTGCCCCCAGTTCGCGCCCTCCATCGCGGCGGCCTCGTAGTACTCGGTGGGGATGTCGACCATGGCCGCGACCATGATCAGCGACGTGAGTCCCATGCCCAGCCAGATGGCGGGGACGGCGACCGCGAGCAGCGCCCACTTGGGATCGCCGATCCACGCGATCGGGTCGATGCCGAAGATGCCGAGGAAGGCGTTCAGCAGGCCTCCGGAGTAGTTGTAGATCAGCACGAAGATGATCGACGTGATGACGGCGGAGATGATCGTCGGGATGTAGATGCTGACCTTGAGCACGCTCGCGGCCCGGCGCGACACCGCGACCACGAGGCTGGCGAACAGGAAGGCCAGGATCAGCATCGGCGGCACGGTCATCACGACGAAGAGGAAACCGCGTCCGATGGTCGCGATGAACAGCGGATCCTTCAGCACGTTGGCGTAGTTGCGGATGCCGACGAACTCCGGATCCTTATAGAAGCTCCAGTCCTGGAAGGACAGGAATCCGGCGTAGATGGCCGGCCAGATCACGAAGATCCCCAGCAGCACCACCAGCGGCACCAGGAACCAGTAGGCGGTCTTGTTGTCGCGGTACTTGTACCGGTTCTGCCTTTGCCGGGCCTCCCGGCGTTCCTGCACAGCCTGACTGGCCATATCCACCTCGTCGCGATCTCAGGGCGACGCTGTTCGGGGACCGGGAGCCCCGGCCCCCGAACAGCGAGCGATGTCAGTTCTTGGGCGCCTTGTCGGGCAGCCCGTCACGGTCGATGACCGTCTGGATCGCGGCGTTGGCCGTGTTGATCGCGTCGTCCACCGATGCGGAGCCCTTCATCACGGACTCCATCGCGGTGCCGACGGCGAGGTTGACATCCCACGGGTAGAGGGAGCCCGCGATGGCCTCGGGGGCGATGTCGTCGACGATGATGCTCGACCACGGGGCGTCTGCGGCCTCCTGGCTCGCGGCGACGGCATCCTGCACCGACTGGCGCACGGGAACCTTGGTGAACTGGGTGTCGACGAAGAACGGCACGAGGTTCTCCGGGTCGCCGGCGATCGACCACTCGAGGAACTTTCCGGCGGCCTCCGCGTTCTTGCTCTTGGCGTCGACCACCCAGGTGAAGTTGCCCATCGTGGTGGCGGTGCGGCCATCGGCATCCGGCGAGTTCGGGAACGCGCCGACTCCGGTCTTGGGCAGCAGGTCGGCGTAGTCGGAGCCGATCTCGGACATCATCCACGAGCCGGAGACCTTGAAGGCGACCTTCTGCTGGCCGAAGTCCTCGCCTCCGACGTACGCGGCGAGAGGCTGCTTCGGCATGTAGCCCTTGTCCCACAGCTCCTTGTACTGCTCCATCAGCGCGCGGTAGCCGTCGTTGTCGATGTCGGGCTTGGCCCAGTCGTCGCTGAGGGCGAGGTGACCGCTGAAGTTCCACTGCTGGCCGACGGTGGACCAGGCCATGGTCACGGCATCCTGTGCCGGCGAGATGCAGTACTGGCCGTCGGCGAGCGTCGGCTGGATCTTCGCGCAGGCGGCGAGGAGGTCGTCCCAGGTCTCGGGAGCGGCGGAGGAGTCGACGCCCGCGGCGTCGAGCATGTCGGTGTTCCAGAACAGCACGGTCTGCGGCTCGAGCAGCAGCGGGTACGCGTAGTGCGTGCCGTCGACCTCGGAGATCGACGTCGCGTTGTCGAGGATCTCGCCGATGGCCTCTTTCGAGACGATCGAGTCGAGCTCGTGCACCGAACCGGCGTTGACCAGGTCGAGCAGGTTGGCGGAGCTCGTGTAGACGTCGGGCGCCTTGCCCGCGGCCTGCGCGGCCTTCATCTTCTGGTCCCACGCGTCGGCAGGGACCTCGGTGTCGACGACCTTGATCTCGTCCTGCGACTTGTTGAACTCCTTGACGATGTTGGCGTACCACTCGTTCTCCACCGGCGTGAAGCTGCGGTGCCAGAACTGGATGGTCGTGACGCCGTCTTCGCCGCCGTCTCCTCCGGCCGTGCCGCCGGGGGTGCCTGCGCCGCACGCGGCGAGCAGGGTGCCGACCGTCAGCGCGCCGAGAGCGGCGATCGCTGTCCGTCGGGTGCGGGTGGTGATTCTCATGGTTCCTCCTCAGGGAACAGACTCCACATCGAGTCGCTGCTGTGCAGGCCGATCGATCCTCAGTGACCGGGTATGCGCCAGAGTAGGCGAAATCGATTTCATGCGCAAGGGAGATCGGCCCTCCGATATTTCAGTCGGCGCGTTCCAGGTCGGCCGAGAACCAGAACACGTTGTACGGATCCCAGAGCGAAAGGGTGAAGTGGATGCGACTCCCGTCCTCTGTGACGTACCGCGGATTCAGGTACGGCGAGTACAGTCCCGGGTACTCCGATCCGGGCACGAGTTCGAGCGGATCTCCCCACGGCCCCCAGGGCGTGATGCCCTCGCGGATGTAGGCGCTCCCGGCATCCGAATACGTCATGATCCAGCGCTCGAGGTAGGTCGACCACATCACCGAGAGCTCCCCGATGGTGCCCTCGACGATCGTCTCCGCATCGGCCATGTCGTCGCTCCAGCGCGGCTCCTGGCCGTCCAGTCCGGCGAAATACGAGTACGACGACTGGTCCTCCACCGCGGCCTCGGTGGCGCGCACGCGCATCAGCTGCACGCTGCCGAACCGGCCCGAGGGGATGGACCAGAAGTAGATCCAGTCCTCGCCGCCGTCGGTGACCTGTGCCGTCGCGAACTGGATGAAGTTCGAGTCTCCGGGCCACTCGACGCCGTCGACGGGATCCCAGGTCTTTCCGCCGTCCCGCGAGACGATGAGCGCCGAGCGGTTCGCATCCCAGGCGCCGGGCTCGCCCCAGAACTTCACGGACATGTACGAGACGTAGATCGTCTCGCCGATCGCGAAGCCGTATGTCGGGATCTTCGTGACCTCGCCACCGGCCCCGTTCGCGTCGTGATCGCCCTCGACGAGCGCGGCGGCGAGACCGATGTCATCCTCCACCCACCCCTCGAAGTCGATGCCGTCGGTCGGGTCGTCGTCGGTGGTCCAGGCGGCGACGTTCGACCTCCAGAAGCCGCCCTGGCCGCCGATCGACTCGGGATCCCGCTCGCCGAAGGTGTCTCCGAAGAGGAAGAACGTCTTGTCCCCGACATTCACCATCGACCCGAGGTCCGTGCCGGCCACCGAGACGGATGCCGTGTCGTTCATGGCATCGGGACCGGTGAGCTGCGCGATCTCGGTGAGGTCGGTCACACCCTCCAGCACGAACGGCTTGTCGGGGTTCGTGTCGACGCTCACCCCTCCCCCTCCCGCACAGCCGGCGAGACCTCCGGCCAGGATGACGGATGCCGCGAGGGCGGCGTGACGGAACGGGGCTCGACGGGGACCTCTGCGACGGTGCATGATCCCGAATCTAGCGAAATCGATTTCAGAGCACTAGTGTCTTCGGCATGCCTCTCTCCTCCGATCACCGGTGGCTTCAGCCATCCGGCGCTCCCAACGACGAGCCCCGCTCGGGACACGTCGACGGCATCCAGATCGGCATCCCGCCGATCCCCGGCCCTCGCGGCCTGCTCCGTGTCTTCACGCCCTATCTCGATCATCCCCGCGAGCGGCTGGTCAACTTCATCGCCGTCGAGCCGATCCCGCGGGGCGAGACCCTGCGCGGATTCTCCGAGCTCGAGCCGAGCACCCTCGATCCGGGTGAGCGCGGCAAGCGCTTCTGGTCCGCGGACGACGCGGATGCCGCCGAGCGAGGAGCGGGCGATGCCCCGGCCCGCGGCACGACGGAGGTCGTCGACGGGGTGGAGACCCTGACCGTGTGGATCGGCGTCGAGCGCTTCGACAACGCGGCGGACGTCCGCGTGCGTGTGCGGTTCTTCGCCGATCGCCCGCACGAGGTGGAGGTTGCCGGGTTCGCGAACGCTACGTCAGCCCCGCTGTCGCACCTGATCCTCACGGCGACGATGGGCAACTGGGCGCGGCTGCGCCGGCTGCACCTCGCCGATCGCGTCGTGACCGCCGGCGAGCTCTGGCCGGACTTCTCCGGCACCGCGTTCGCCGAGCATGCGCGCTTCCCGCTGTCCGAGCTCTCCCGCGACGGGGATGCGGCAGTCGTGAGCGCGACCGGCGACGAGGAGGATCCGTGGTCGGTCGAGTACGCCGCCGACACGGCGGAGCACTGGCGCTTCCTCGGTCGTCGTGCCGTGCAGACGTGGCGCGTCGACGACCCGCATCCCGAGCTCGAGGCGGTGGTCAACGCCCGCTGGTCGTACTGGGCGAGCGCGTCGCCGATCCCCGGCGGCCCCGCCTACGAGAACTTCGAGATCATCGAGCCGTTCCGCCAGGGTGCGGCGTTCCGGTTCTCGGTCGAGGAGGTCTGACCAGCGCCCCTGAGACCGGAGCTCAGGTCAGTCGCTACCGCGCGGGTCCCACAGCACGACCTCGGTCGCTCGGCGGATGCGACGGCCCGACGGCATCGGAACGACGCCCGTGGAACCGGCGGCGAACACGCGCACGCCGGGGCGGTTCTCGCGCTCGGCGCGCAGGGCGGCTTCGAGCTGGGCGACTGTGCCGCGCAGCATCCGATTCTCATCTTCGAGGTCGAGGACGCGTGCGATCGCCGGGAGGCTCACACCTTCGGACGAGAGTTGGGCGACCTCGCGGAGCTGCTCGATGTTACGGGTGGAATAGCGCCGTGAGCCACCGGAGGTGCGGCCGGGCACGACGAGGCCGATGCGGTCGTACTGCCGCAGAGTCTGCGGGTGCATGCCCGCGAGTTCGGCGGCCACAGCGATCGCGAACACCGGGGTGTCGGCGTCGATGCCTCGTTCAGCCACGGATGCCCACCTCCCCGGTGTTCGCGTTCGTCATCGCGATCATGATCAGCGACGGGCCTTCGCCATCAGCTCGGCCCGCGGGTTCTCCTTGGGCTCGAGCTCCTGGAACTTCAGCAGCGCTTCTCGCGCGGCGTCGTCGAGGTGCGTCGGCACGGCGACCTGGAGCTCGGCGAGCAGATCGCCGGTGCCCTTCGAGGTCGCGACGCCCCGCCCCTTCACCCGCAGCACCCGCCCGGAGGGGGTGCCGGGTGCGACACGGAGCTTGACCACGTCGCCGCCGAGTGTCGGCACCTCGATGGTCGCGCCGAGGGTCGCCTCGGTGAACGTCACCGGCACGACGACGCGCAGGTTGAGTCCATCGCGGGTGAAGACCGGATGCGGACGCACCGCGATCTGCACGACGATGTCGCCGGTCTCGCCGCCGTCCGGCGAAGGGCGACCCCGCCCGCGCAGACGGATCTTCTGACCGTCGGCGACTCCCGCGGGGATCTTCACCTTGAACGGCTTGCCGTCTTCGCCCTGCAGGGAGATCGTCTCGCCCTGCACCGCTGTGATGAAGTCGAGCGTCGTTCGCGCCGTGACGTCGGCACCGCGCTGTGGGCCGCCGAAGCCGCGGTACCCACCGCTCGGCTGCCCGAAGCGTCCGTTGCCGAACGAGCCGCCCTGACCTTGATTGAACATCGCGAAGATGTCTTCGAAGTCGGCGGACTGCCCGCGCCCCTGCTGGCCGAACCGGCTGAACACGTCTTCGAAACCGCCGGCGCCCGCGCCGCCCGCAGTGAAGCGGGCGCCAGACCCCATCGCACGGATCTCGTCGTATTCCTTGCGCTGCTCGGCGTCGGAGAGCACCGAGTACGCCTCGCTGATCTCCTTGAACTTCGCCTCGGCCGCAGCATCTCCCTGATTGGAATCCGGGTGATACTTGCGTGCCAGCTTGCGATAGGTCTTCTTGAGATCGGCGTCGCTGACGTCTTTCGAGACCCCGAGGGTCTTGTAGAAGTCCTTATCGAACCAATCCTGGCTGGCCATCGATCACCTACTCGGCAGGGACAGCGACGACGACCTTCGCGGGACGCAGCTCGATGTCACCGAGGCGGTAGCCCACCTCGACGACTTCGAGCACCGTGGTCTTGGTGACGCCCGGCGTGGGCTGCTGGAAGATCGCCTCGTGGCGCTGAGGGTCGAATTCCTCGCCCTTCTCGCCGTAGGAGACGACACCGAGACGCTCCACGGCCACGCGCACCTTGTCGGCGATCACGGCGAAGGGCGTGCCTTCGACGAGGTCGCCGTGCTGGGCGGCGCGGTCGAGGTCGTCGAGCACCGGGATGAGGCCCTTGGCGGCCTCGCCCTTCGCACGGTCGGCCTCGATCTGACGCTGCTCTTCGGTGCGGCGGCGGTAGTTGGCGTACTCGGCCTGCAGACGCTTGAGGTCGTTCAGCAGGGTGGACTCGAGGTCGGCGAGCACGGCGTCTTCCGCCGCGGCCTCACCGGTCTGCGTGGCACCGAGGATGTCGTCGACCGTGAGGTCGTCGTCAGAGCCCTCGGCTGCGGCGGCCTCGGTGGAGTCGGGGTTCTGCGGCTGGGGGCCGGACGCGTTCGCGTCCGACCCCTCTTCCGGAACCCCGGCGTTGTCGTCGAAGTTCTTGTCCGTCATGATTACTTCTTGTCTTCCTCGTCGTCGACGACCTCGGCGTCGATGACATCCTCGTCGGAGGAGGTGTCATCGGCCGTCGGGGCCTCGCCGTCGGTGGGGGCGCCGGCTGCGGCATCCGCCTGGGACGTCGCGTAGATCGCCTCGCCGAGCTTGCCCTGCGACTCGTTCAGCTTGTCGAACGCGGTCTTCACGGCGTCGTCGTCCTCGCCGGCGAGAGCCGTCTTGAGGGCGTCGACGTCGGCCTGGACCGACTCCTTGACGTCGGCCGGCAGCTTGTCCTCGTTGTCCTTGATCAGCTTGTCGATCGAGTAGGCGAGGGTCTCGGCCTGGTTGCGGACCTCGGCGGCCTCACGGCGCTTCTTGTCTTCGGCCGCGTTCTCCTCGGCCTCGCGCACCATGCGGTCGATGTCTTCCTTGGACAGCGACGAGCCGCCCGTGATCGTCATCGACTGCTCCTTGCCGGTGCCCTTGTCCTTGGCGGAGACGTGCACGATGCCGTTGGCGTCGATGTCGAAGGTGACCTCGACCTGCGGGATGCCGCGGGGGGCCGGGGCGATGCCGGTCAGCTCGAACGTGCCGAGCGGCTTGTTGTCGCGGGTGAAGTCGCGCTCGCCCTGGAAGACCTGGATCGCGACGGACGGCTGGTTGTCGTCTGCCGTGGTGAAGGTCTCGCTGCGCTTGGTCGGGATGGCCGTGTTGCGCTCGATGAGCTTGGTCATCATGCCGCCCTTGGTCTCGATTCCGAGGCTCAGCGGGGTGACGTCGATGAGCAGCACGTCCTTGCGCTCACCCTTGAGGACACCGGCCTGCAGGGCGGCGCCGACGGCGACGACCTCATCCGGGTTGACGCCCTTGTTGGCTTCCTTGCCGGCCTCGCGCTTGACGAGTTCGGCGACGGCGGGCATACGCGTCGATCCACCGACGAGCACGACGTGCGCGATGTCGGCGACCTTGATGCCGGCTTCGCGGATGACGTCTTCGAACGGCTTCTTGGTGCGGTCGAGGAGGTCCTTCGTGAGGTCCTCGAACTTCGCGCGCGTGATGGTCTCGCTCAGCGACACCGGGCCCGAGTCGGTCAGCGACAGGTACGGCAGGTTGATGCTGGTCGACGTCGAGGAGGAGAGCTCCTTCTTCGCCTGCTCCGCAGCCTCCTTCAGACGCTGCAGGGCGATCTTGTCGCCCGAGACGTCGACACCCGTGGTCTCCTTGAACTGCTTGATCAGGAAGTCGACGAGACGCTGGTCCCAGTCGTCGCCGCCGAGGCGGTTGTCACCGGCGGTCGAGCGCACCTGGATGGTCGAGAAGTCGTCGTCCTTACCCACCTCGAGGAGGGAGACGTCGAACGTTCCGCCACCGAGGTCGAAGACCAGGATGAGCTCGTCTTCCTTGCCACGGTCGAGACCGTAGGCGAGGGCCGCGGCGGTCGGCTCGTTGATGATGCGCAGGACGTTGAGGCCCGCGATCTCGCCGGCCTCCTTCGTGGCCTGGCGCTCGGCGTCGTTGAAGTACGCGGGGACCGTGATGACCGCGTCGGTCACCGTGTCGCCGAGGTACGACTCGGCGTCGCGCTTGAGCTTCATGAGGATGCGCGCGGAGATCTCCTGCGGCGTCCACTTCTTGCCGTCGACGTCGAAGCTCCAGTCGGTGCCCATGTGGCGCTTGACGGAAGAGATCGTCCGGTCGACGTTGGTGACGGCCTGGCGCTTGGCGGTCTCGCCGACCAGCACCTCGCCGTCTTTGGTGAAGGCGACCACCGACGGGGTGGTGCGGAAGCCCTCGGCGTTGGCGATGACCTTGGGCTCGCCGCCCTCGAGGACGCTGACGACGGAGTTGGTGGTTCCGAGGTCGATACCGACAGCACGTGCCATGTGTTTTCTCCTTTGTTGGAAGTTCGTTCTGGTGGGGAAATCTGCGGCGATCAGGAAACCTGAGTCGCGATGACTCAACTGTACCCCGAGGGTCCATCGGTGTCAAAACAAAGTTGATATGAATCGGCTCAACTTTGTCGACGGAGAGTTATCCACAGGGCGGATCAGGCGGATGCTGCGCATGCCTAGGCTCCCTGACCATGACTTCACGTACCCGCCGATCGGCCACCATGCCCGCCGTGCTCGCTCTCGTGCTCACCTTCTCGAGCGGATGCTCGTCCCCGCCGGTCGCCCGCGAGGCAGGGAGCGCGGCCGCGCGTCCGTCAGCGGATCCGACGTCGACCTCGCAGGCCGGGTCCCTCCTGAGCGACGTCACGTTCGCCGAGGGGGCGACGCTGGATCCGCGCACGGACATCAGCTGGGGTGACGGGCTCGTCGCCGACGAGGGGTGGCGCGCCCAGCTCTCGCAGCATCCGGGTCGCTGGTCGTATGTGAACACCGCGGGAACATGCACGGCGTCGTTCCGCGGAGGGGTCCTCGGCGAGGCGAACGGGATGGATGACCGGGAAGCGACCGACGCCCTCATCGCGTATCAGTCCGGCGACGACTTCCTCGGGGCGGACTTTCTCTCGGACGGCGTGTTCGTGCGGTACGGATCCAGCGACTCAAGCGTGGAGCACCGTCAGTTCAGCTACACGGTCAACGAGTTCGGATACTTCATGGCGGCTCGGGCCTTCGTCCAGGCCGACTATTCGGTGTGGGTGATCGTGACATGCGAGGGAGAGCCGGTCGGCCCTGTCGCGCAGGAGGTGCTGTCGAAGAACGTCATCGCCGTCGAAGCTCCGGAGGAGTGACGCGGTCGCATTCCGCGGACGGTTCAGCCGCGCGCCGACCTCAGAAGCGGGTTTGCTCAGAAGGGAGCGGGGGTGTCGTCCTCGGTGAAGGTGACGGTGTTCGGGGGCGGGGGTCTGTCGATGTAGGTCTGGCCGGTGGGGCTGGTCCAGGCGTAGAGCCCGTCGGCGAGGGGCTCGACATGCCAGGGGGTGTGGTGTTTGAGGACGTGGTGTCGGCGGCAGAGGTGGCCGAGGTTCTCGACGGTGGTCCCGCCGCCGAGAGCCGCGTCGTGGTGGTGGTCGATGTCGCAGTCCTGCGGTGGATACCCGCAGGTGGGGAACCGGCATCGTTGGTCTCGTGCCCTGAGGTGTCTTCTGAGGTCTGCGGTCGGCCGGTAGCGGTCGACGGCGAGGAGTGCCCCGGTGAAGGGGTGGGTGAGGAGGCGATCCCATCCGGAAGCCGCGCCCGCCAGGCGGCGGGCCGTATCAGGGTCGATCGGGATGCACCCGTTCAGCTCCGCCGGGGTCGTGCCCCGACCCATGAGAGTGGTAGCGGGGACGGTGATCGAGACGTTCGCGGTGATCGCGGCGAGCATCCCGCCCGCGGTGTCATGTCCGGCCGGGGCCCCGGTGAGAAGGAGGTCGAGGGCGAGGTCAGCCCGGATCTGACCGAGGGCGCGAGGGTCCTTCGCGGCGGTGGCACCGGCGTCGGCAGCGGCGCGCCCGGCGTCCCCGCCCTCGGCGGGACCGGCCCCACTTGCGTCATCTCCTGCGGTCCACGCGGCATCCGCGCCCGGCCCGAACGCGCTCTCGCGTGCCGAAGCTGCAGCATCCGTGTCGGACCCAGCCGGAGGCGACTGTTCCTGCACAGATTCCGCCATCTGAGTCAGCCGGTCGAAGGCTCCGTGGACCAGCGCGGCCGGGCCGCGCATTCCGAGCTCTGCCATCCCGTCGGCGAGGTCTTTCACCCACACACCGCGCTTCTTGCGGGCATCCTTGTGACGTTCCTCGATCGGACGAGCCTGGAAACGCTCTGCGACCCGACGGGCCCGCCGTGCGACCCGGTTCGCGGACTCCGTCTCTGCGAACCCGACCATCTCCGCCGAATACGCATCTCGATCCACCGCATCCTCGAGATGCTCCGCGGCGTCGCAGATCACTCGGGCATGACCGGCACTGATCCGCCCGGCGCCCTGCGCCTGCCACACCAACGGGAAACGCTCCACCCGCCAGGAAGCTTCGGTCATGCGTCGCTGCAGCGTCCGATCCGACACGCGCAACGCGGCCGCGAATTCCGCCGCCACCGTCCGCAACGCCAGATCCGCCTCATCGACCGAATCGGCCTGCCCTGCGACCTCGACCGCCAGCCGCGACCCGACCGCGAGGAACCCATCGCGCACCGCCTGCATGCTGCTGATCGTGCGCTCGACCTCGACGAGCATCTCGGTGACCGCACCCAGTGCACCCACCTGCTCGATCGTCGCGTTCGCCAACCCCGTCATACCCTTACTCAACCACGGGCCACCGACATTCAAACCCCAGATCAGAAGCCGAAAAGCGATACACCGGAATACCGTGCCGCCGGCTCTGAGACCCGCACGGGAGCGGCCGCGTCAGTCACCCCCGAGCGCCCGAGCCCACAGCGATCGATGCGCCCTCACGTATTGCAGCGCCCTCGTCCAGTGCGCCCCATGACCGTCCGCATGCATCGTCGCCCAGGGCTCGACCCCCGTCGATCGAGCGCCCTCCAGAAGAGACAGCATCGCCGCGGTCCGCTCCTCCATCGCGCGAGGGAGCTCACTGCGCATCCGCTCATCCGCGCCGTACCCGTCGACGAGCGCCGCGAGATCCGCAGCCGCGAGCGCGGGGTCGCGCTCGCCGTCGGAGAGAGTGAACGCCTGCGCCGCGTACGACAGATCCCAGAGGCGGGTGCTCGGCGCGGCAGCATCCCAGTCGATGAACACCCACCGCTCCCCGGTGATGAGGTTCCAGGGCGCCAGATCGTTGTGGCACACGACTTCCGCTGCGGGCGCCGGAATCGCCGTGCGCCATATCGCGTCGGACGGCGGCGTATACGTGGCACTCGCATCGTGGATGTCGCGGATCATCCGTCCGACACGGCGAAGATCGTCCCCGGTGAGTCGATCGCCCGCGATGGCGAGTGTCCCGGGTACGAACTCGATGACCTGTCGCCCGTGCTCGTCGCGTCCACGCGGTTCCGGCGCGTCGATCCCCCGATCCCGAAGAGCGCTGACGAAGCCCGCGACGCTCGCCGTCGCATCCGTCCACGGCTTTCGCACCGTGTCGCCGACGCGCACCACGGTGCCGCTCGCGTTCCCGCCCGCCAGAACCTCTTCGTCCACCCGACGACGTTACCCCGGAGCAGACGCCTGCGCTGCGGGCTCGAGCACCCGCCGCACAGCACCGCGCGCGAGCATCAGCACGACGATGAGCAGGGTCACGAGGAAGAACCCGCCGAGGTACACGGCGTCACCGAAGAGCAGGTCGACCAGCTCGAGAACCAGGAACTTGCTGCCCGGCATGATGAGCAGCAGCACCACGACTCCGACCGCTCGCCGCGCCGTTCCGGCATCCGAACGGATGCGCACGATCGCCTTCTTCTTCACCCAGGCCACGATCTCGAGCACGACCTTCAGCAGGATCGCCGTCAGCAGGCTCAGGAGGAAAGACTCCGAGATCACCGCCGGGAACAGCTGACTGAACGTGGCCAGCACGACCAGGTACACGAAGACGTCGACCAGGTCGATGGCGCGGAGCCGCATGCGGCCGAGTATAGTGAGCGACAGCATCCGGTCGGCGGGCTAAAGGTTCTTGCCCCCGCGGTACCGCGCTGCCGGATGCCGCTCGGGCAGGCGCGGCCCCTCGCCGAAGATCCGCTCCCGCAGGGTCTCCCCCGGCACGTACGCTTCGCGCATCCGACCGCGCCGACGCAACTCCGGCACCACGAACTCGCCGAAGTCCTTGGCCGTGTCGAACGAGTGGTACTGGCGTAGGTTGATGCCGTCGATGCCGTCGACGTCGAGCCAGCGCTCGATGACGTCCGCCACCTGGGACGGATCGCCGACCGCGAGGAAGCGCGAATCCCACGCCTCGTCCACGGCGCTCGCGAACTGGCTGACGGTCAGGTGCAGCGGGAGTCCTCCGGCGTCGATGACGTCCTGCCGTCCTTCGTGTTCGAGCGCCTCGCGCACCGTGATGTCGGATGGATGCTGCAGCGGATGGAACGGCACGCTCATGTGGATGAACGCCCCCTCGGGGTCGCGGAACGTGCGGTAGTTCTCGTACTTCGCCCGCGCCTCCTCCTCGGTCGGAGCGACGATCACGGTGGCCATCACGACATAGCGGGTGTCTTCCGGTCGCCGGCCGTGGTGCACGCTCTCGTCGCGGATCGCGGCGATGTTGCGCTCCAGCGCTCCCGGCGGACGGTCGGCCGTGAAGAGCACCTCGGCGTGCTGCGCGGCGAACGCGATGCCGGCCTTCGAGGCGGATGCCTGGAACAGCAGCGGCACGCGCTGGCGCGACGGCTCGGACAGGTGCGGACCCGCGACACGGAAGTGCGTGCCGACATGATCGATCGCGCGCACGGCGCCGGGCCGGCTGTAGGTGCCGCCGTCCTTGTCGGCGACGACCGCGTCGTCATCCCACGAGCCCTCCCACAGCTTGTAGAGCACCTCGATGTACTCGGCGGCCATCTCGTAGCGGGTGTCGTGCGGGATCTGGTCGGCGAGACCGAAGTTCCGGGCGGCGTTGGGCAGGTACGAGGTGACGATGTTCCAGCCCACGCGACCGTTCGTCAGGTGGTCGAGCGTCGCCATGCGCCGCGCGAACGCGAACGGCGGCTCGTAGGTCGTCGAGAACGTCACGCCGAATCCGACGTGCTCCGTGACGGCCGCCATCGCGGCCACGAGCAGCAGCGGGTCGATGTTCGGGATCTGCAGCCCGCGCTCGAGCGCCGGCTCGAAGCTGTCGTCGTACACGTCGTAGGCACCCACGACATCGGCGAGGAAGATCGCGTCGAACCCGGCAGCCTCGGCGACCTGCGCGAGCTCGGTCCAATAGGAGATGTCGGCGTACCGCTCGCGCTGGTTGTCGGGCTGCCGCCACAGCCCGTGCGTGATGTGCCCGGGTGTCGCCATCTCGAACAGGTTGACGATGAGCTGCTTGGTCACTTCGCGGCCTCCCCGGACGCCTGGTTGTCCGCCGGCGAAGCCTTCGGCTGCGGCTGGTTGAACAGGGGGAGCACTCCGTTCAGCTCCCAGTCGCCGATCGCGCGCTGTCGCTGCACGGACGGGTTGTGCGTGGCGATCGTACGCGCATTGCGCCAGTGCCGGTCGAGCCCTCGCCCCGTGTCGACGGAAGAGGCACCGCCGACTTCGAACAGCTCGGCCGTCGCCTCGATCACGGTGGGCAGCACGATCTGCTGCGCACGGTAGACGTCGAGCTGCGCCCGCGTGAACGCCTCGGCGTCAGGGGTGCCGTTGCGGTAGCCGTCGAGCGCCGCATCCAGCGAACGCGCCGCCTCGAGCACGGCCGCGCGCGCCGAGAACGCCGCTGACGACAGCTTGCCGACGACGGTCTGCACGAGCGGATCCTCCCGCGGGAACGCCTCTCCCCCGTATCCGAAGATCCGTCGCCGCGGCTGCACGAACGCGACCGCATCGTCGACCGCGGCCCGCCCGATGCCGGCGACGACGCCGAGCAGCACGAGCTGGAAGAACCCCATCAGGTACGGATGCCGGAAACCGTCGTCATCGAGGGCGTACGGTCGCACGAGCTCCGGGTCGACGACCACGTCGGTGAAGGTCGTCGTGCCGCTGCCCGTGAGCCGCTGGCCGAAGCCGGCCCAGTCGTCGATCGACTCGACTCCCGCCGTGGCCGTCGACACGATGATCTGGTGGTCCTCGCCGCGGTAGCGCGCCGACAGGTCGATCCAGTCGGCGTAGATGCTGCCGGTCGTGTAGTACTTGCGACCGTTCAGGCGGAGCACCCCGTCCACCTCTGTCAGCGTCGTCGCCAGGTCGCTCGTCGCGGACTGCTCGGACTGGGCGTTGCCCACCAGGTCGCCCGCGAGCGCCCGGGCGTACCAGGCGTCGCGCCGCGCGGCATCCGGCTCGAAGTTCTGCATCTCGATCACCGCGAGGTGCCCCCGGAAGACGTGCGCCACGTTGGAGTCGGCCGCGGCGAGATCGATCAGCCGCGCGAACAGGGTCGCGAGGTCGACGCCCTCTCCGCCGTGCTCGGTCGGGACGCGGGCACTGCCGAAACCGGCATCCAGCAGCTCCCTCACCTCGGCGCGGGGAAGCTCGCGGTTGCGGTCGCGCTCGGCGGCACCGTCGCGCAGACGCTGGAGGAGTTCAGAGGAAAGGTCAGGCATGGTCTCTCATTTCACGCTGTCATTTCACAGCACCGAGCGACAGCCCGGCGATCAGACGTCGCTGCGACACGACGAAGAGCAGGAGCAGCGGCAGCGAGGTGATCACGGCCAGCGCCATCAGACTGTTCCACTCCGCCGAATATGTCGAGTTCTGCTGCGCGAGCAGTCCGCTGACGGGCAGCACGACGCCCTGCGGCAGGAAGTTGATCGCGTAGACGAACTCGCCCCAGGCGGAGATGAAGACGATGCACACGACGGTCAGGATGCCGTTGCTGAGCAGCGGCACCGTGAGCGAGCGGAAGGTGCGCCAGCGTCCGGCGCCGTCGAGCTCCGCCGCCTCGTAGAGCGCGTTGGGGATGGCCAGCGCGAACGGCCGGAGCAGCATGATCGCGAACGGCAGCAGCAGGGCGATGTCGGCGACGATGAGTCCGCCGAGGCTTCCGAGCAGCTTCCACGAGGCGAGCACGCTGTACAGCGGGATGACCGTCATCGGCTGCGGCACCATCTGCAGCACGAGCAGAGCGGCGAGGAACACCGTGATGACGCGGTTCCATCCCCGCGAGACGCGGCGGGCGAGAGCCGCGGCGGCCGGAACGGCGATGAGCAGGGCGATCACGGTGACGCTCACGGCGATCTGCAGCGACGTGAGGATCGCCCCGACCCCGTCGCCGATCACGTTCGCGTAGGTGTCGAACGTGGGCGTGAAGATGATGCCGTTGGGGTCGGTCAGCACCTGCTGCTTCGTCTTGAACGAGGTCAGCACGATCCACAGCAGCGGCAGCAGGTAGACGAGGCCGAGCACGATCGCGACGATGCGGAACGTGGTGCGGAGGCGGCGGCTGATCATGGCTGCTCCTCCCGACGGACGGCGCGGATGTACGGGACGGCGAAGATCGCCACCGCGAGCATCGACACGAGCGCGATGGTCGCGCCGGTGCTCATCTCGAACCCGGAGAACGCGGTGTTGTAGGCGAGGACCGGGAGCGTGTTCGTCGTGGTGCCCGGGCCGCCCTTGGTCGTGACGTAGAAGAAGTCGAAGCTCTTGAATGCATAGAGCACGGTGAGGATGGCGAGGATGCCGAGCGTCGGTCGCAGCTGCGGCAGCACGATCCTCAGCTGCGTGCGCCAGTACCCGGCACCGTCCAGCGCGGCCGCCTCGAGGAGGTCGTGCGGCACGGCAAGCAGGGCGCCGCGGATCACGAGCACCGAGAACGGCAGCGCGGCCCAGGCGATGATCGCCGTCACCGACCAGAGGGCGAGATCGGGAGAGCTCAGCCAGGCGACGGGAGGGATGCCGAGGGCTTCCAGCGCGCTGTTGATCGGGCCCGTGTCGTTGAGCAGGAATTTGAACGCGCTGCCGGAGACGATCGGGGGCAGAGCCCAGACGAAGACCATCACGGCGAGCACGGTCTCGGTGATGCGTCCGCCGACCGAGAGGATGGAGGCGCCGATGAATCCGAAGACGAAGTTGGATGCCAGCAGCACCACCGCGACGCCGATCGTGCGCGCCAGGGCGAGCCAGATCTCGTCGTCGGAGAGCACGGTGACGAAGTTCTCGAGGCCGATGAACGGCCAGGCGCCGACGATGTTGCTCGGCCCGACATCGCTGAGCGACATCCGGATGAGCACGATCAGCGGATACACGGCGAAGCCCGCAAGCAGCCCGATCGCAGGGACCAGGAACCAGATCGGGGTGCGAGCGAGAGCGCGCGCGAATGCGGGACGCCCGGTCGGGCGCCCCGCATTCACGGCTGGGACGGTGGAGCTCACGAGCAGGTGCCGCCGCCGTCCTCGATCGCGGCCTTGATGTCGGCGATCGCCGCAGCGCTGGCATCCGCCGCCGAGCTCTGCCCGGAGAGGACGCTCGAGACGGCCTCGCCCAGCGCCTTCTGGATGTTGGCGGTGTTCTCGTTCTTCGGCCACGAGCCGGAGGTCTGCGCGGCGGCGACGAACGGCTGCACGGCGACGTTGTCCTTGATGGCGGGGAGCTCGGCGACATCGGCGCGCACCGGGATGGAGCCCGCGATCGTGAAGATCGACTCGCCCGCCTCCGGGGTCAGCACGGCCTCTTCGAGGAACTTCCAGGCGAGGTCCTTCTTGTCGGAGGTCGCTCCGATGCCGAAGCCCTCACCGCCCGGGTAGACGACGCTCGTGCCACCCTCCGGCGCCGGGTACTGCGTCGTGCCGTACTCGAACGTCGCCTCTTCGGCATTGCCCAGCTGCCAGTTGCCGTTGATGCCGAACGCGTACTCGCCGGTGGCGAACTGCTGCCAGGAGTCGTTCTGATCCCAGGTCGCGGTGGCCTGCGGCGTGTAGCCGGCCTTGGCCCAGGTCTCGGCGCGGTCGAATGCAGCCTCCACCTCGGGGCCCTCGAAGTTGCAGTAGTCGATGCCGAGGCCCAGCAGTTCGGGAGCGAACAGCCATGCACCCTCGACGGTCGGTGCGCCGGAGAGCGCGATGCCCTGGAACTTCCCGTCGGCCTTCACGGTCTCGAGGTCGGCCTGCAGCTCGTCGAGAGTGGTCGGCGGGGTGTCGATGCCGACGGCCGAGAGGATGTCCTGGTTGTAGTACAGCCCGATCAGGTTCGTGAACGGGAGCAGGTTGTAGACCTTGTCATCGGTCGACCAGGCCGCGGATTCTCCGAACTGGTCCTTGTCGGCGAAGCCGTCCCAATACTCCGTGAGGTCGGCCGTCACGCCGCCCGCGACCAGCGTCGGGTAGTCGACGACGATGTTGTTGATGAACAGGTCGGGGGTGTCGCCGGTCGCGACCGAGGCCAGGAGCTTCTGGTCCTGCTGGTCGCCGACGGTCTCGACGATGTCGATCTTCACGCCCGGGTTGTTCTTCTCGAACTCGTCGGCCTGGGCCTGCAGCCAGTCGGCCTGCGTGCCCTGGTAGTAGCTCCAGAAGGTCAGCGTCTTGTCGTCGTCGCCGCCTCCGGAGCCGGTTCCGTCGGAGATGGCGCAGGCGCTGAGGCCGAAGGCCAGGCCCGCCGTGATGATGAGCGCGCCGGCGCGCCGTGCTCGGGAAGTGTGCATGAGGGGTCCTCGGGGGTACGGGGAAAGCGATCCGGCCGGAGTGGCCGCGTTTGCACGCTAGTGAATCGTTTCGTACGCCCGCGACCCCGCCCGACACAGAGCGTCATGCTCCGATATATCGGCGCACCGAGCTGAGTCGTTTCGCGCGAGGAGTTGAGCAGGGCTGCCCATCCCGCACTGCCGGGCCCGGAGCTAGGCTGACCGCCATGATGCGCACCTCGCAGGTCTCCCCGCCGTTCCGTCTCGCCGCGGCCGTCGCTCTGGCACTTACCGTGCTGCCGCTCAGCGGGTGCCTGTTCGCACAGATCCCGACCGCTCAGCCGTCGGAGAGCGTGTCGTCCGGCGAGCCCGAGCCCTCAGAGGAACGGTCCGATGAGCCGACCGGCGGTACGACGCTCACCTTCGCCGAAGGCCTCGACCTCACGAGCTCGTCATCCATCGAATGGGGGGACGGTTTTCTGACGGATGACGGCTGGAAGACGGTCACCCCCGACGACGGCAACGGCGGGTGGACCTACGGCACGATCGACGACACGTGCACAGCCCGGTTCTGGCAGGGCCGCATCGCGGATGTTCCGGTCGTGGCAGGCGACGACAGCGCCTCTTCCGATGCGATCCTCGGCGTGCTCCTGAACACGACGACCGCCGACATCACCGCCGTCGCGGACACCGGCGAGTTCAGCTACCAGGTCGGCGGCCACGGTGGCGGCGTCGAGAACCGTCAGGTCATCGGTGAGGACGGCGACCGCACCTGGCTGATGGCGGCGCGCGCCTTCACGCAGACCGGCGTCGGGCTCTACGTGATCGTGGACTGCACGGGCGCGGACGCCGCCGACACGATGGCGCTCGTCAACGAGGCGAACGCGGTCGTCGTCACGCCCTGAGCCCTGCGACGGAGCTCACTTGCCGCCGGGAGGCCCGACCAGCAGCAGGATGACGTAGAGCGCGACGATGCCGACGGCGAGCAGGAGCGCGAGCACGAGAGGCCGGCGCAGGAACCAGCGCATCAGCCGGTCGTACCAGCGGAGATCGCGAGGATCGTCGGTCGCCTCGAGACGCCATGCGCCGTCGAGCCGGCCGGTGCGGTGCAGCCAGATCTCTGTGGGGATCGTCGCGTAGGGGACGATCGCGCTGGCGACCGCGAGGATGCCGACACCGACATGCCAGCGCTGGTTGAGCGCGACCAGCACCGCGGTCGCCGCGTAGGCGAGGAACACGAAACCGTGGATGCCGCCGCCCACCGTGACCACGACTCCGGGCGCACCCACGGCCCGTGCGATGATCGCGGCGATCAGGATCGTCCAGGTGATCGCCTCCGCGATCGCGAGGACTCGGAACAGGCGGTCGGGGGTACGGAACACGGAACTCCTCGGGTGGCGTCCTTCCAGCGTATCCGGGCGCACCGGAATACCCGACCCCGCGAGGGCGTTGGCGAATGCATGGTGGCAGTGGACGCGGACGCGCTCTCGCAGGTGCTCAGCACGGTGGATCTGCGCCTCGGCGTGGCCCGGCGCCTGTCTCTCCCGACCGGCACCCTCCTGCCGATCCCCCACGACACCATCACGCTCGTCTACGTCGCCGAAGGCAGTGTGCACGGGCATCCGCCGCTGAGCGAGGGATGCCGCCTCGACGTCGACCCCGGCTCGCGCCGACTCACGATCGACCCGCAGGGCCGCCGCGACCGTCTCGTCGCGGGCGACGCGTTCCTCCTTCTCGGCGGTTCGCCGTTCGCGCTCGAAGCCGAAGACGACGCGAGTCTGATGGTCATGGACCTCGAGCTGGCGGATGCCGCCTCGACGCTGCGCGCGGTGCTGCCCGAGTTCATCACCGTGACCGGCTTCGACGCCCTGGAGCCGGCCGCTGCGGCACTCGCCGAGAACATGGGGCTGGTCGACCCGGCGTCCTGCGTCCGTCAGGGCGATCCCGTGATCTGCCGGATGATGGCCACGACCGTGCTGCTGTCGGTCATCCGCGCCTGGGCCGCCAACGGCTGCGCACCCCAGGGCTGGCCGTCGCCGGCGAACGACCCGTTCCTGGACCGCGTCGTCGACGCGATCCACGAGGAGCCGGGCCGCGACTGGACCGTCGAGCGTCTCGCCGGCGTGAGCGCGATGTCGCGGTCGACCTTCGCGGAACGGTTCCGCAACGCGATCGGCCGCTCCCCCGCCGACTACGTCACCGAGGTGCGCATCGATGCGGCGAAGCGGATGCTCGAGGCCGGGCGCGCGGTCTCCGAGGTCTCTCGCGAGCTGGGCTACTCCTCGGACGAGGGCTTCAGCCGGGCATTCCGCCGTCGCACGGGCATGACCCCGTCGTCGTGGCGGATGGCGAACCGCACGCCGGTCCCGGCCTGAACCCCGGCACGGGCTCAGGCCGCAGCGTCAGGCCTTGATGCGGTTCGACGCCCCGAAGAGCACGGCGCCGACGAGCAGGATCGCCGCTCCGACGGTGTAAACCAGCTCGACGCTCAGCGTGTCGACGAGGAAGCCGCCGACGCCCGCGGCGATCATGATCGCCGCCTGGAAGCCGACGACGACGAGGCTGCCGCCGGCTTCGAGGCGATCCGGCATCCGGTGCCCGACCCAGGTGTTCGCGACGATCAGCCAGGAGGCGAAGAAGAAGCCCCACACGAACACGACGATCCCGATGCCGACGATCGAGCCCGAGAGCAGGATCATCGACGCCACCGAGACGGCGATCGCGAGCGGGGCGAACACGGCGAAGAACGCGAACGAGCGGTCGATCACGAGTCCGATGACGAGGTTGCCGATCAGGCCGCCGGCCCCGAACAGCGCGAGCAGCACGACGATGGTCGAGGCGTCGACGTCGGGGATGCGCTCGAGCGCGAGCCGCACGTACGTGTAGGCGAGGAAGTGGCCGAGCACGACCAGCACGTGCCCGATCATGCCGAGGCTGATGCCCGGGCGGCGCACCGTGTCGACCAGCAGCCGAAGACTCGACGCCCGCTCGGCCGGCACCGATGGCAGCAGCGTGCGCAGGAGGATCGCGAGCAGCCCGGTGACGACGCCGGCCAGCGCGAAGACCGCACGCCAGTCGATGAGCTCGCTCAGCATCACACCGATCGGCACGCCGGCCGCTGTGGCGAACGAGGCGCCCGCGGCCGTGAACATGACGGCGCGGCCGAGGCGTTCGGGGCCGGCGATGCGCGCGGCGACCGTGATCGACATCGACCAGAACGCGCTGATCGCGGCGCCCAGCAGGAACCGGGCGAGCAGCACGATGATGAGGTTGGGCGAGATCGCGACGACGAGGTTCGACACCGCCGCGGCGAGCGCCATCCACACCAGCAGCGACCGTCGGTCGAGACGCGGGAAGATGAGGCCGATCGTCGGCGCGACCAGGAGCCCGACGAACGCGGTGACCGTGACGGTCTGGCCCGCCTGTCCGGGCGTGATGCGGAGTGACTCCGCCATCTCGGTGAGAACGCCGTTCGGAAGGAACTCGGCCGTCACCAGCAGGAAGCTCATCAGCATCATGACGATGAGGGCGGCGTACGGCATCCGCTCGCTGCGCGAGGAGGCTGTCGTCGGGATGGGCGCTGTCGTCGTCATGGTTCCACTCTGGTCGAGATCGGATGCCGTCGCCCGACCGGTCGTCCGCGGCATCCGACCATTCGTCCGGGGCTCACCGGTTTCTCCCATCTGCCGCATCCAGAGTGGGAGGCATGCGATCGGGCACGAGGGGCGGGCGGATGCTGCGCCTGTTCGGTCTCGTCGCAGTCGGCGCTCTCGTCGCCGGCTGCGCTCCGCAGGTCGGCCCGGACGACTGGACGCTGGAGCCGATCCCCTTCCAGAGCGCTATCGGACGCACCGACTTCGCGTTCGGGATGCAGGGACTGGCGGCCGACGGGTCGGGCGGATTCTGGGCACGATCGGGCGAGACGCTGCTGCATGTCGGCGTCGACGGAGAGACCCTGGCGATGCCGCGCAGCGAAGACGACCGCCTGCTCGCGGGTGGCGGCGCCATAGCTGCCTTGTCTGGTACGGAGCTCGTCGTGACCCGGAACGAGCGCGCGCCGGTGCTGTCGGTGATCGACACGACGACGATGACGGTGCGTGACCTGCCCCGCGAGCCGGCGGTCAGCAACGACGACTTCGGCGACTTCGCGTTCGGCGATATCGCCGTGCACGACGGCGATGCGATCGTCGTGCGGTATCAGCCCCGATCCACCGGATATCTGGACTACCAGCTGCTGCGGGTCGATCTCGACGACGGTGCGAGGACCCTGCTGTACACCGCACCGCTCTCGCTGCAGGACGCCCCCGACGCGTTCCCCGGCGTTCCGCCGGTAGACCTCGATGTCGACGCCGAGGGACGCATCTACCTGGCGACGCCATCGGCGCGGATCGTGCTGGATGCCGAGGGCGCCGAGCTGAGCGCGCACGAACAGGCGGCCGACCATCCTCGCGTCGCCGTGGGTCCGTCCGGACGGCACCGCGCTCTGGTGGGGCGGCGAGCCCGAGGAGTCAAAGATCCGGGGCGTGACCGTGGGCGGATCGTCCGAGGCGAGAGAGGCGATCGCCCGGCGCGAGAGCTGCGCCAAGGCCGAGGTGTTCCGCACGGACGCACTCTCGCTGAGCGACGGCGAGGCGCAGCATCCGCTCCCCTTCCTGTGCGGCGCGAACGCCGCCGTCTGGACCGGCGACTCCTGGGTGGTGGCGATCGGCGGCGAAGGCGACGGGGTGCTCGTGCGGCTGACGCCGCCCGAGAAGCTCGACTGAAGGCACGGCGCCCGGGTCTGGACAAGCCGGATGAGGACGGCCTAGGCTCATCGACGCACCGGGACGAGCCCGGAAGGCCCGAGCGGGAGGAGCTGAGGACATGAACACCGTCTCTGTCGCGCTCTCCGCCGACCACCTTCCCTTCGAGGCCACCCGCTCCTGATCCCTGGTGTGGCCTCCTCTTCCGGAGCCACATCTTGTCTGATCCTCTCGAAACAGAACTCTTCTTCGCCGACGTCGAACCCGGCGAGAACCAGCGCTGGTCCACGTGGCCGGCCGTCACCCCCACCGAACGCGGGCCGGAGCCCTGGCCCGACTGGGTCGTGACCTCCGCCGGCGCTCTCGACACCGAGTTCGGCATCCTCAAGACGGGTAAGGAGGCCGACGTGTTCCTGCTGGAGCGCGCCGTGCCCGGCGACCCTGCGCAACACGTGCTGCTCGCGGCGAAGCGCTATCGCTCGGCCGAGCATCGCAGCTTCCACCGCTCGGCCGTCTACACCGAGGGTCGCACCACGCGGAACACACGCGATGCGCGCGCCCTCGCCCGGAAGTCCAGCCACGGGCGGGAGGTCGCGGCCGCCCAATGGTCGTTCGCCGAGTTCGAGGCGCTCTGCCGTATGTGGGCGCTGGGCGCGCCCGTGCCGTACCCCGTGCAGGTCAACGGCACCGAGCTGCTGATGGAGTTCCTCGGCGACGCGCACGGCACGGCTGCTCCCCGGCTCGCCCAGGTGCGCAGCGACCGTGTCGAGCTCGCCGGCTTCTACGACCAGGTGGTCGAGATCATGCGGGTGTTCGCTGCCGCCGGCTTCGCCCACGGAGACCTGTCGGCGTACAACCTGCTGGTGCACGAGGGCCGGGTGCGGGTGATCGACCTGCCGCAGATCGTCGACATCATCGCGAATCCGCAGGGGCTGGATCTGCTGCACCGCGACTGCGTCAACATCTGCGACTGGTTCATCCGGCGGCGCGTGGAATGCGACCCGGAGGAGCTCTTCGCCGAGCTGTTGGCCGCGTCGTACGCCTGAGGACGTGTTCCGGTCGCAGTTGATGCCGCCGGCCGCCGCTCCGGTCGACGGATGCCGGGGGCTAGGGCCGCGCGACCTGCGAGGCCAGCAGGCTCACGAGCTCGTACAAGACGTGGCTCGCGGCGATGCCGGTGATCTGCGCGTGGTCGTAGGCCGGCGAGACCTCGACGACGTCGGCGCCGACGATGTTCTGCGCGCCGAGGGCCCGCAGGATGCGCAGCAGCTCGCGGCTCGTCAGACCGCCGGCCTCGGGCGTGCCGGTGCCGGGGGCGTGTGCGGGGTCGAGCACGTCGATGTCGATCGAGACGTACAGCGGCTTGTCGCCGATGCGCTGCAGGATCCGCGCGATCGCGGCCTCGACGCCGTGCTCCTCGATGTACTCGCTCGACACGATCGAGAAGCCGAGGCGCTCGTCGTCCTCGAGGTCCTGCTTCGAGTACAGGGGCCCGCGGGTGCCGACATGGCAGCTCGCGCTGAGGTCGATCAGGCCTTCCTCGCTCGCCCGGCGGAAGGGCGTGCCGTGCGTGATCGGGGCGCCGAAGTAGGTGTCCCACGTGTCGAGGTGCGCGTCGAAGTGCAGCACCGCGACCGGGCCGTGCTTGGCCGCGACGGCCCGCAGCAGCGGCAGCGCGACCGTGTGGTCGCCGCCGATGGTGACGATGCGCTGCACCTGCTCGCCGAGGGCGATCGCGGCGGTCTCGACCTCGCTCACCGCGGCGGCGAGGTCGAAGGGGTTCACCGGGATGTCACCGGCATCCACCACCTGCGCGATCGCGAAGGGCGAGACATCCTGCGCGGGGTTGTACGGGCGCAGCAGGCGCGACGACTCGCGCACGTGCGACGGCCCGAAGCGCGTGCCCGGGCGGTAGCTCACACCCGAGTCGAACGGGATGCCGACGACGGCGATGTCGGCGCGCGGCACATCCTCGATCCGAGGCAGGCGGGCGAAGGTCGCGATCCCGGAATACCGGGGGTTCACGGAGGCGTCGATGGGGCCGATGTTGTCGGTCATGGTCAGTCCTGTCTTCCGGTGGGGATGTGGACGAGCTGCACGCCGCCCTCGGCGATCGCCTCGCGGATGCTCGACGCGATGTCGTCGCGGCGATCGACCCGGCGTCCGGTCGCACCGAACGCCGCGGCGAGGGTCGCCCAGTCGGGCTGCACGAGGTCGACGCCGATCGGGGTCATTCCGCGATCGACCTCGTTCTGCCGGATCTCGGCATAGCCGCCGTTGTCGACGCAGATGATCGTGACGTCGAGCCGCTGCTCGACCGCGGTCACGAGCTCGTTCACGCAGAACATCAGCGCGCCGTCGCCGATCACGGTGACGACCGGGCGCTCGGCCTGCGCGACGCGCGCCCCGATCGCGGCGGGCAAGCCGTAGCCGAGCGTCGCGTAGGTGGGCGTGTAGAGCAGGGAGTGCGGATGCTGCGCCTGCAGCACGCTTCCCAGCGCCATGTAGACGATCTGCGAGGAGTCGCCGGCCACGATCGCGTCGTCGGGCAGGGCCTCGACGATGATCTCGGCGAGGGCGACGGCATCCGGCGCAGTCTCGCGCATCTCGGCGTCTATCGCCGCACGGACGGCCGACAAGTCAGGGGCGGGTCGCGGCTCCGACGGGAGCGCCGCGAGCAGCGCGGCACCGACCGCCGCCGCGTCGCCCGCGAGCCCGACCGTCGCGCCGAGGTTCTTGTCGAGCTGCGCCGCGGAGATGTCGACGCGCACGACGGCGCCGCGCGCCTCCAGCCGGGGAGCCCACAGCTCGGCCTCGCCGAGCTTCGACCCGATCACCAGCAGCACGTCGGCGTCTTCGGCGACGGCACGGGCCGCTGCGAGCCGGAGGTTCGATCCGAGCGAGAGCGGGTGCCCCTCGTCGACGACGCCCTTGCCGTTGAGCGTCGTCAGCACCGGGGCACCCAGGCGGTCGGCGAGCGCGGTGACCTCGGCGGCGGCATCCGTCGCTCCCCCGCCGGCGACGATCACCGGGGTGCGGGCGGATGCCAGCAGGCGCGCGGCATCCGCCACAGAGGAGGGGTCGCCCGCGGCAGGATCGGGCGCGGGGCGCGCTTTCCGATCCGCGAGGGGGACGTGGGCTGCGGCTTCGAGAACATCGAGGGGGATCTCGATGTGCACAGGCCGCGGGCGACCGGTTCGGAAGAGGGTGAAGGCATCGTGCACGGCCTCGACGGCTTCAGCAGCCGACTGCACGCGACGCGACCACTCGGCGATCGCGCCGACCATGGCCGTGGCATCCTTCGTCTCGTGCAGGGTGCCGACGTCGGCGAACTCCGCGCCGAGGGGCACGCCGGGCGACAGCACGAGCAGCGGACGCGACTCGCAGAACGCCGTGCCGATCGCGCTCATGGCGTTCTGCAGTCCCGGTCCGGAGGTCGTGATCACGACACCCGGCAACCCGGTCTGCTGCGCCCACCCGTCGGCACCGTAGCCGGATCCCTGCTCGTGGCGGTTCGTCACCGCGCGGATGCCGAGGTCGGCGAGCGGCCGGTACAGCTCGAGGTTGTGCGTGCCGGGGATGCCGAAGATCGCGGTCACCCCATAGGCGCGGATGGTCTCGAGCACCGCCCGGCCCGCGGTGTCGGCGTAGGCCTCCGCAGAGTCAGGCACGGTGGCGCCGCTCTCCGTCGACCCACGTCTCACGCACGGTGATGGCGGCGATGTCTTCGCCCGCGACGGCCAGCGGGTCATCCGAGAGCACGGCGAAGTCGGCGTACTTGCCCACTTCGAGCGAGCCGAGGTCGTCTTCGCGTCCGATCGAGATCGCACCCTCGATCGTGTGGGCGCGGAGCGCGGCGAGCGCGGACACCCGCAGATCGTCGGGCCCGAGCTTGTGCCCGCGGCGCGTGACGCGGGTGACGGCGGTCTGGATGGCCTCGAGCGGGATGGGCTCGGCGACCGGAGCATCCGACGAGATCGTGAACGGCACGCCCGCTCGCTCGAACTCGCCGAGCGGGTTGAAGCGCTCGCCCGGGGTGCCGATGGCCTCCTCCACGCCCTCGCCCCAGTTGAAGTAGTGCTGCGTCTGATTCACCGGACGGATGCCGGAGACCGCCATCCGCTCGATCTGCTCGGGCGTCGGCAGGCCGCAGTGCTCGATGCGGTGCCGGGCGTCGGCATCCGGACGTTCGGCGAGCGCGGCCTCGATCGCAGAGACGACCATCTCGATCGCGGTCGGCGACTGGGCGTGCGTCGCGGTCTGGAGGCCGGCGGCGTGGGCCTTGCTGATCAGCGCGGTGTACTCGGCGGGCTCGTGGTACAGCTGGCCGGTGCGGCACGGGTCGCCCACGTAGCCGTCGGGGAAGTACGCGGTCCAGCCGCCGAGCGTGCCGTCGGCGTAGAGCTTGATGCCGGCGAAGCTGAGGTGGGCGTTGCCGAACTGGCCGACGAGTCCCATCTCGAGCGCCTCGTCGAGCAGATGCGAGAGCAGGTACATCGACACGCGCAGCTCGAGGCGCCCGGCCTCGGCGAGACGCAGATACATGTCGAACTCGCGGCGCGTGACCTGGGCGTCGCCGATCGAGGTGACGCCGCCGGCGAGGAAGCGCTGGGTCGCGGCATCCAGCTGGCGGAGGTGCTCCTCGGGCTCGTCGGCGAGGTGGAAGTTCGGGCCGTGGTGGCCGATCTTCACCCCGTGCACGCCGGTGAGGATGTTGCACGCGGCATCCGACAGCTCACCCGTCAGCTCGCCGTCGGCATCGCGGAAGAACTCGCCGCCGTCGGGGTTCGGGGTGTCGCGGTCGACGCCGTTCACCGCGAGAGTGTGCGAGTTGACGACGCCGCCGTGGCCTGACGCGTTCATCAGGTACACCTCGCGATCGGTCGCGACCTCGTCGAGTTCGAAGCGGGTGGGATGCCGCTTCTCGGCGAGGTTCCGCTGCTCGTAGCCGTAGCCGCGGACTGGACGCCCCTCGGGAGTCTCGGCGGCGGCCGCCTGCAGCAGCGCGACGATCTCGGGGATGCTGCCGGCCTTCTCGGGCCCGCAGTCGACCCAGGTCATCAGCTGCCCGTACATCAACGGGTGAGCATGGGCGTCGACGAAGCCGGGGACGATCACCGCGTCACCGAGATCGACCCGTTCGGGTGCGAGGCCGGCGCGGTCCGCGGCGGCCTCGCACTCGTCGATGCTGCCGATCGCGAGGATCCGCCCGCGATCGGTGAGCATCGCCGCGGCCGTGGTGGCCCCGGCATCCGCCGTGTGGATCGCCCGCGCCGTGAGGAGTCGCGGCGTCGTCTGAGCCGAGCGGTCGAAGGGAGTGAGCTTTCTCATGGGAGCCTGTTCGCGGTCGTGTCGGTGCGGGCGGTGAAGGATGCGGCGCCGATCAGGGCAGCCGGTTCGCCGTCGTGTCGGTGCGGGCGGTGAAGGAGGCCGTGACCGGCGCTTCGTCCGAGTGCTGGGGCGCGAGCTTCGTGCAGATGCCGGCGATCACGGCCATGCCGATGAACATCGCGATGACCGCCCAGATGCTGCCGGTCCAGGCGATGAGCTGCGTCGCGAACCAGGGAGAGAAGCCGGCCCAGAGTGCGGCGCCGACACCGTAGGCCAGCGCGAGGGAGGTGTACCGGGCCTGCGGGCGGAACATCTGCGCGAGGAGCGCGGCGATCGGAGCGTAGGTCGCACTCATCGCGATGCGCACCAGGGAGGCGAACAGGAAGATCAACGGTTCGACTCGGCCGGGCATGATCAGCAGGAACGGCACGAAGGTGAGCACCGAGGTGATCAGACCGATGTACATGATGTTCTTCCGGCCCCACTTGTCGCCCAACCAGGCGATCGGGAGCGTCACGACGAACTCCACGAAGGAGGCGATCGTCATGGCATCCAGGATCACCTGCTCGCTGATCAGGATCGGCTCGTTGGTGGCGTAGAAGGTGGCGAAGGTCGTGGCGAGGTAGTAGCCGCCCGTCGAGATCGGCAGGATGCCGATGCCGAGCAGGATCGGCTTCCAGTTCGTGCGCAGAGCGTAGGCGAGCGGCATGGACTGCTTGCGGCCCTCGACCTTCGACTCGAAGACCGGAGTCTCCTCGACGCGGTAACGGACCCAGAAGCCGACACCGACCAGCACGATCGACAGCAGGAACGGGATGCGCCAGCCGCCGTTGATGATGAAGTCGTCGCCCATGCGGGTCATGACCGCGAAGATCCCGGAGGCCAGCAGGGCGCCGGCCGGGTTGCCGAGCTGCGTGAAGCCGCCGTAGAAGGTCTTCGACTTCTCGGGGGCGTGCTCGACGCTCATGAGCACCGCGCCGCCCCACTCGCCGCCGACCGCGAGGCCCTGGATCGCGCGGAGCAGGATCAGGAGGATCGGGGCCAGGATGCCGACGTTCTCGTACGTGGGCAGGCAGCCCACGAGCACCGTAGCGGCGCCCATCATCAGCAGCGTGATCACGAGCGAGGTGCGCCGGCCGAGCTTGTCGCCGATGTGGCCGAAGATGATGCCGCCGAGGGGTCGGACGAGGAACGCGACGGCGAAGGTCGCGAACGCCGCGGCCGTCTCGGCGAGCCGGTCGCCGCTCGGGAAGAACAGCGGACCGAAGACGAGGGCGGCCGCCGTCGCGTAGACGTAGAAGTCGTACCACTCGATGGTGGTGCCGACGAAGGCGGCGAAGCCGGCGCGTCGCGCCCGGCTGTGCGTGCCTGCGGTGGTGGAGGAAGTCATGGGTGTGCCGCTCCTTTGCGGAAGATGTCGGGTACCGGAGGATGCTACGACCGCGCCGAGCCGGAGACAAGGGCAGAACTCCAGCGGGAAGAGTCATTCACTGGAGTAGTGAGCGGATACCGGTGCAGATGTCGTCTTCCCGCCGGTCTCAGTAGTTCGTATGCTGAAGATGTGTTCGCTCACGCGAGCGTTCCCGGGAAAGTGACGAATCGGACGGATGACATGGATTTCGACGCCGAACTGATCCGTGCCCTGCAGGAGGACGGTCGCGCCAGCATCCGCTCCCTGTCCGTCCGTCTCGGTCAGTCGCGGGCCGCCGTCGCCGCCCGGCTGAAGGCGATGCTCGACGACCGCACGGTGCGGGTGGTCGCCGCCGTCGACCCGGTGTTCCTCGGGCAGCACGTGCTCGCCCACGTCTCGATCCGCACCGACGGCGCCGTCGAGCTCGTCGCCGAGCACCTGCGGGACATGAGCGAGACGGTGCTGGTCTCTGCGGTCGGCGGCTCGCATGACGTCGTCACCGAGATCCGTGTCGGCTCGATGTCGGAGCTGCACGACCTGCTGGCGCAGATCCGCGCCATCACGGGCGTGCTCGACATCAGCACGATCATCTACTCGACGGTGATCAAGGGCTTCTTCGTCTCGGAGTACCACGGCGGCGTGACGCTCGACGCGATCGACGAGGCGCTGATCGAGCAATTGCAGGCCGACGGCCGGCGCAGCTTCCGCGCGCTCGGTGAAGAGGTGCGGCTCTCGCCCTCGGCCGTCGCCACCCGCGTGCAGCGTCTCATCGACGGCGGGGTCATCAAGATCAGCGCCGTCGAGGCGCGGGGCCTGGCTCATCGGCAGCTGTCGATGGGTGTCGGCATGATCCTCGGCGACGACGACGAAGCGGTGATCGACGAGCTGCGGCGCGGGCGAGGCGTCGACTTCGCGGCGCGCACGCTCGGCCGGTTCGATGCGGTGGCCACGCTCGTCGAGCCGTCGGCCGGGGCGCTGTACGCGAGCCTCGAGCGCCTGCGCGCCCTCCCCGGCGTCACGCGCATCGAGGCCTGGCTGCACCTGGCCGTGCTCAAGGAGGACTACGCCCGCACGCTGAGGCCGCTGCGCACGGAGTGAGGCGAGAGCACCGTCGCGGCGCGCCGTCACCGCCCGTTCACCGGGCAGCGCCAGACTTCGAGCATGAGCGAACCCGAACCTCGCCCGGTCACACCCGAGCCCCCTGCCGCCGCGAACAGCGGAGCCGTCGGCGTGATCGGCCTGGACCTTCGCGGCGAGACACCCGCGCCGAAGAAGCAGGTGTACTCCTGGGCGCTGTGGGACTGGGCGACGCAGCCCTTCAACACCGTGATCCTCACGTTCGTGTTCACGGCGCTGTATCTCGTCGGCGAGGGATTCCTCCCTGCCGACATCGCCTCGCTCGACTCGTCCGACCCGGTGCGCCGGGCCGCCGAGGCCGATCTCGCCTCCGGGCTGGGGCTGGGTTCGACGATCGCCGCCTTCGGCATCCTGCTGCTCGCACCGGTGCTCGGCCAGCAGGCGGATGCCGCCGGGCGGCAGAAGCTCTGGCTCGGGATCGGCACCGGAGCCCTGGTGTTCTGCATGCTCGGGCTGTGGTTCGTCGAGCCGACCCCCAGCCTGTTCTGGCTCGGCGTCGCACTCATCTCGGCCGGATCCGTGTTCGGCGAGATCGCGGCGGTGAACTCCAACGCGATGCTCATCGGCATCGCGAATCCGAAGAACGTCGGCCGCATCTCCGGTCTCGGCTGGGGCTTCGGCTACATCGGCGGCATCCTCGCCCTCGTCATCGTGGTCGTGCTCGACACGTTCGACTGGTTCGGGATGTCGACAGACAACGGCCTCGCCTACCGCCTGATCGCGGTCGGATGCGCGGTGTGGACGATCATCTTCAGCATCCCGATCTTCCTGAACGTGCCGGAGCCGTCGCTCGGCCGCCCCGAGCGCAAGGTCGGCTTCTTCCGGTCGTACGCCCTGCTCGTGAAGGACGTCGCCGGGCTCTACCGCGACCCCGAGACCCGTCCGACGTTCTGGTATCTGCTCTCGAGCGCCGTCTTCCGCGACGGTCTCGGCGGGGTCTTCGCGTTCGGTGCCATCATCGGCACGGCGGTCTTCGACTTCGAGACCCAGGAGATCATCATCTTCGGCATCGCCGCGAACCTCATCGCCGGCGTCTCGACGATCCTCGCGGGCCGCCTCGACGACCGCCTCGGACCGAAGCGGATCATCCTCGCCTCGATCGGGTCGATGGTCGTCGCGGGTCTCGCGGTGTTCTTCCTGCGCGACGGCGGGGCGATGGTGTTCTGGATCGGCGGCCTCATCCTCTGCGCCTTCGTCGGTCCGGCCCAGGCGGCGGCGCGCTCGTTCCTCGCCCGCGTCACCCCGGCCGGCCGTGAGGGCGAGATCTTCGGCCTCTACGCCACGACCGGTCGTGCGGCGAGCTGGATCGCCTCGGGCGCGTGGACGATCCTCATCGTGGCGACGAGCCAGACGGCGTTCGGCATCCTCGGCATCGTGCTCGTCCTCATCGCCGGGTTCCTGCTGCTGCTCCCGGTGAAGGCGCCGCGCTGACGGGAGTAGCCTGACCGCGTGACCGTGATCATCGCCTTCCTCGCCAACATCCTGGTCGCGATCGCCAAGACGATCGCCGCCGTCATCACGTCGTCGGCGTCGATGGTCGCCGAGGCGGCGCACTCGTGGGCGGATGCCGGCAACGAGATCTTCCTGCTCATCGCCGACCGCCGCGGCGCGCGCACCAAGGACGCCCGGCATCCGCTCGGCTACGGACGCAACGCGTTCGTATGGTCGCTCATCGCGGCGTTCGGCATCTTCACCGCCGGGGCGATCGTGTCGATCATGCACGGCATCCAGGAGCTGTCCGAGACGGGGCCGGTCGAGAGCCCGGTCGTCGCGTACATCGTGCTCGGCATCGCCTTCGTGCTGGAAGGCGCGTCGTTCACGCAGGCGATGGTGAAGTCGCGGCGCCTGGCGAAGGAGCGCGGGTCGTCGACCTGGGACTTCGTGCTGGAGACGAGCGACACCACCCTCCGTGCCGTGTTCTTCGAGGATGCCGCAGCCCTCATCGGCCTCGTGATCGCCGGTGGCGCGATCCTCCTGCATCAGGTGACCGGCGTCGCCGCGTGGGATGCCGTGGGATCCATCCTCGTCGGCATCCTGCTCGCGGTGGTCGCGATCATCCTCATCCGCCGGAACATCGAGTTCCTCGTGGGCACGACGGCGGCGCCGAAGCTGCGGGCCCGCGTCGGCACGGCTCTCCTCGGACTGGCGCAGATCGAACGCGTCACCTACCTGCACATCGAGTACGTCGGACCGAACCGGCTGTTCATCGTCGCGGAGGTCGACCTCGCCGGCGACGCGCTCGAGCATGACGTCGCCCGCCGGCTGCGCGATGTCGAGAAGCGGATCGAGGCGCACGAGGCGGTCGAGACCGTCGTGCTGTCGCTCTCGGTCGACGATGAGCCGTCGCTGGAGTTCACCGCCGGGTGAGTCGGCGGGTCAGCGCTGCCAGTTGTCGGCGAGCTTGTTCAGCAGCCGCGCGAGCTCGGTGCGCTCCTCGTCGGTGAAGGCGGCGAGCGCTCCGGTCAGCATCTCTCGCCGCTCGCCGCGCATGCCGCGGGCGATCCGCCGGCCCTCGTCGGTGAGCGCGATGCGTGTGCGGCGGGCGTCGTCGGGATCGGCCTCGCGACGCACGAACCCCCGCTCGACCCCCTGCTGCACGAGCCGTGATGCGCGGGGCTGATCGACGCCGATCGCCTCGCCGAGAGCGCTCACGCTGAGCGGAGCGGATGCCGCGGCGAGAGCCTCCAGCATCCGCATTCGGGCGGGGCCGGCCATGCGTCCCGAGGGGTCGGCCATCCACGGCGGCATGCCGGGGTGGCCGCGGCGACCGAAGGGTCCGTGGTCGCCGTGATCGCCGGAAGGTCCGCCGGGCCAGCCGTGGGGACCGGCGTGACCACGGCCGCCGGGGGCGCCGCCGAGGCGACGTCCGCGTAGCCGGGAGAGGGCCTGGGCGATGGCTTCGGCGGGGTCGTTCGGTTCGGTGGTCACGATCCGATTTTACATGCGACTTGACATGGATCCGTATTCCATGTCACACTACATATACATGACATGTGACAAGCACATGCACACTGACATCTAAGGACTACCCATGAACACCGATACACAGAACCCCCAGAACAGTTCCCGCCCCTTCGGCTTCTGGCTGAAGGCTGCCGACCGCCTGATGGCGGCCGAGTTCGCCGCGGCCTTCGAGGCCGAGCAGGCGAGCCGCCGCGACTGGCGGATCCTCAACGTCATCGACGGAACCGCCCCGGCTCATCGTCCGCTGAACGGCCCCAAGCTGCACGGACACAAGGTACGGAGCCTCGTCGAGCGCGGCTGGATCGTCGCCGAGGGCGACGGCTGGACGCTCACCGACGAGGGCCGCGCGGCGAAGGAGCGCCTCGGCGCCATCGTCGACGGCATCCGTGCGAAGGTCGACGGCGCCGTCTCCGAGGAGGAGATGGCCACCACCCTCGCCTCGCTCGAGAAGATCGCGCGCGCGTTCGGCTGGGACGAGGAGACCCCTCTCCCCCGCGGACGCCGTCACGGCTTCGGCGGACGCGGCGAGGGCCGCGGCTTCCCCGGTCGCTTCGGCCGTCCGTTCGGTCGCGGCTTCGGCCCCGGCTTCGGCCCGGGTCGCGGCTTCGGTCCGGGCTTCGGCCCGGGCCACGGCTTCGGCCCTGACGCCGACCGTCGCGAGGACGAGTGCCGCCACGGCGAGCGCGGACACGGCCGCCACGGCCACCCGGGCTTCCGCGATGGCGAGCACGGCGAGCGTGAAGACCACGGTCGCCGCGGTCACGGCCCGCACCGCGCTGCACGGTTCGTGCAGAACGCGTACGAGCGCGGCTTCGACGCCGGCTACAGCCGGGGTCGCGACGCCTGACCTGCCTGTCGCACGAAATCGAGACGCCTCATCCGACGCACTGTCGGGTGGGGCGTTTCGTCATAGTTCGAGCAGGGCGAGCGCTTCCTCATCGGCACCGGCGGCGCGCAGACGTCCGCGCATGGCGGCGGCGGCCAGGACATACGGGCGCTCGTCGCGCATGAGCAGGGAGCGGGAGTTGGCCTGGTCATCGAGGGCGATCAGCTCGAAGGCGAGCACTTCGATGTCGTCGACCTCGATCTCGCCCGCGTCGACCGCGTAGCGGATCTGCATGGCCACATAGCTGTACCAGTCCGACAGTCCCGCGCGCACGGCATCGCTCACCGGGCCGGGCTTCGAGTCGACATCGGCCGCGGTCGCGGCGAAGAAGCACCCTCCGCTGAACACACGGTCGCGCGAGTAGATGAGACCGTTGCGCATCAGCGCGGCGAGTCGACGCACACCGCGAGGCTCGGAGCGAGCCGGTCCGATGATCTGCGCCACGAAGATCTCGCGGGCAGCCGCCACGGTCGCGAGCTGCAGCCCCTCCTTGCTCTGGAAGAGCGTCGCGATGCTGCTCTTGCTGTAGCCGGACGCCTCGGAGAGTCGCCCGATGGTCAGCCCGTCGAGTCCGTCGACCGACGCCAGGTCGGTCGCGCTCTCGAGCACCACGCGGCGCGAGGCATCGCCACGGGCCCTCCGGCCGTCCAGCACTGCGTTATCCGACATCCCTCTAGTATACGAACGATCGTTCGCCTACTATACGTATGATCGTTCGTATTGTTTCGGCGAAGGAGAAATCATGTCGTCCCTGCCCACGCTCATCGCCCGCGGCATCCGCACCACCGCTGCGGTCTCACCCGCCCTCGCCGGTGCGCTCGCGCTCCGGGTCTTCTTCGCGGCCGGCCCCCGGATGCAGGTGCGCGACTGGGATGCCACCACCCACAGCGAGGCTCGACACCGTCGCCTCACCGTGCGCGGCATCGAGGTCGTCGGCTATGAGTGGGGCGCGGGCCCGCGTACCGTGCTGCTGCTGCACGGCTGGCGCGGTCGGGCCTCGCAGTTCGCGCCACTCGTGCGAGAGCTCGTGTTCGAGGGTTTCCGCGTGGTCACGTTCGACGCGCCCGCGCACGGCGCATCGAAGGGCCGCCGCACCGACGTGCGCGACTGGGTCGCCCTGGCGGAGGAGCTTCAGACCATCCACGGACCGTTCGCGGCGATCGTCGGGCACTCCTTCGGCGCCCTCGCCGCACTGGCGGCCGCGCGATCGAGCGTGCCGACGCCGACCCTGATCGCGATCGCCGGCGGGGCGGGTCCCGACGCGTTCATCGACGAGTTCGTGCGCGAGTTCCGGCTCGACCGCGCGACGACCGAGCACATGAAGGCCCGGTTCCGCCGACGGTTCGGTGCGGAGGAGACCACGACCGGAGCGCTGTCCGATGCGGCGCAGCATCCGCTCCCCGCCGGTACATCGCTGCTGGTCGTGCATGATCGCGGCGATCGCCGGATGCCGGATGCCGACTCGCTGCGCCTGCACGCCACCCACGGCGAGCGTTCGCGGCTGCTGCGCACCGACGGCTTCGGCCACACGACCGTGCTGTCGGCGGATGCCACGCTCGACGCGGTCGTCGCGATGGTGACCGGCGGGCTCGCGGCTGTCGACGCGCTCGGCACGGACACCCCGAGAAGTCGCCCGGCGAAGAGGGAGCCCGGTTCGAAGGCCGACGTCAGAACAGCGGCGTGATCGCGAACGGCACGGCCGCAGCGTCGGAAACCGGGAACGGGAACGCGCCGGAGCTCAGCAGATAGATGCCCACCACGACCGCACCGAAGAGCAGCAGGAGCAGGAACGCGAAGATCGCGATGGTCAGTCCGCGGTAGCCGCCCGACGTCGGAACCTCGGGCGCGACGGATGGCTTGGACCAGTCGTCGGCAACGGCGGCGGGCTGGTCGCCGTCGAGGATCGCGGGGCGCGGACGGTCCGCGGAACGGAGTCGCGCCTCAGGCGGAGGCGGCGGGATCACCGCATCCGGCACGGGGATCTCCGACGGCGGCGGGGTGAGCAGTCCCTCGGGGATCGGGATCTCCGGCGGAGGCGGCGGGATGACGGCATCCGCGGGCGGGATCACGGGTTCGTCCGGAGTCGTGCCGCTGCCGTCACTCATGTCAGCCCCCTACTGCTCCGATGTCGGTCACGCCGACATCCGTGCGATGGAAATTCTGGAAGGAGCGGGATGCCGTCGGTCCCCGCTGCCCCTGATACCTGTTGCCGTAGGGGCCGGAGCCGTACGGGTTCTCGGCCGGCGAGGTGAGCCGGAAGAAGCAGAGCTGTCCGATCTTCATCCCGGGCCAGAGCTTGATCGGCAAGGTCGCGACATTCGCGAGCTCGAGGGTCACGTGGCCGGTGAATCCCGGGTCGATGAATCCCGCGGTCGAGTGCGTGATGAGGCCGAGGCGGCCGAGCGAGGACTTTCCCTCGAGGCGCGCGGCGACATCGTCGGGAAGAGTGACCTGCTCATACGTCGCTCCGAGCGCGAACTCGCCCGGATGCAGGATGAACGGCTCGTCCGGCTTCACCTCGATGAGACGCGTGAGCTCGGGCTGATCCTCGGCGGGATCGATGAACGGGTACTTGTGATTGTCGAACAGTCGGAAGTACCGGTCGAGGCGCACGTCGATGCTCGACGGCTGGATCATCTCCGGCTCGTGCGGTTCCAGGCCGACGCGGCCCGATGCGAGTTCTGCCCTGATGTCGCGATCGCTGAGAAGCACGGGTTCAGCCTAGTCGGGCGGTATCGGCTCGCGTCGCCCGGGCTTTGGCCTTCGAGCGGCCTGCGGGTAGGCTTGCGATCACCCGTTCCTCGGATGCGGGTTCGGGACTGTAGTTCAATGGCAGAACTTCTGCTTCCCAAGCAGATAGCGCGGGTTCGATTCCCGTCAGTCCCTCCACAGGATCGTTCGCGTCAGCGCGGACGGATGCCGGCCAGCAGGATCTCGAGGAAGAGTTCCCGGTCTTCGGGGGCACCGATGCGCACCGCGTGCTCGACGCCGCAGATCAGGTGCTCGATCTGCGAGATCGTCAGGTCGGCGCGCACCAGGCCCGCGTCGCGGGCGCGCTGCAGCACACCGTCGAAGGCGGCGAAGATCTCGATCTTCATCGCGCGCACCGCCTCGTCCTCGTCATCGGGAGAGAGCAGCACCGCCTGCAGTCCGCCGTCCTGGAGTTGCAGCGCCAGTGCGGCGCCGAGGAACTCGGAGAGAGCCTGACCCGGATCGGAATGCTGCGCGGCGGTGCGAGCGATCACGGACATGCGCTCGAGGGTTTCGGAAGACAGCGCCTCCACCAGGGCATGGACGGTCGGGAAGTGCCGATAGACCGTACCGACTCCGACGCCCGCGTCCCGAGCGACGTCGTTCAGCCGCAGCGTGCCGGCATCGTGCGCCCGCGCGATCTCGAGGATCCGTGCACGGCTGCGGGCCGCATCCGCTCGAATCTGTGCCATCCGTCCATCGTAGCAGCGAAGTGGATAGTTCATCCACTTGTGCTATCGTTCGAAACGGATAGATCATCCGCTTGAGAGCAGAGGCATGAAATGAACTGGGACCCCGCACACCTGCCCGACCAGACGGGCCGCACGATCGTCATCACCGGATCCACCGCGGGCATCGGGTACTTCGCCGCGGAACAGGTCGCCGCGGCCGGCGCCGAGGTCGTGCTCGCGTCGCGCTCGGAGCCGAAGATGCAGCTCGCGAGAGCATCGATCCTCGAGCGGATTCCCGGAGCCGTCGTGCAGACGGTCGCGATCGACCTCGCCTCACTCGACTCCGTGACGCGCGCGGCCGAGGAACTCCGCACCCTTCCCCGTGTCGACGGCATCCTGCTCAACGGCGGAGCGATGACCGGAGGCAACGCCGCGACGGTCGACGGCATCCCGCTGATCCTCGGCACGCACGTGGTCGCGAACGTGCGCCTGATCGCCGACATCCTGCCGTCTCTCGTGGCGAACGGCCAGGCGAACGGATCGGCGAGCCGGATCGTGCACACGTCGACCGGCTTCGTCCAGCAGTTCCGCGTCGGCGTCGATGATGTCCGTGCGACCCCCCGTGTCTCGATCGCCGCCTACACGAAGGCGAAGACCGTGACCGAGGTCTTCGCCTTCGAGCTTCACCGACGGTTGCTCGAACGCGAACTTCCCGTCGCCTCCCTCGTCGTGCGCCCGGGTGTGGGGGTCGACGCCAAGACGCCGCAGCGGGCCGGCATCCGTGATCGGTCGACGCCTTACCAGCGCAATCCGTACACGCCGTGGGCGCAGGGCAAGGACACGGCGGCATGGTCAGCCGTCCGCGCACTCACCGATCCCGACGCGCAGAGCGGCGACTACTACTCGCCCGCCGGGCGACTGCGCGGGTTGCCCGTGAAGATCGAACCCCTCGCCCGCACCTTCACCCCGCCCACCGAGACCGCGGCGAGCGTGTGGGAGCAGCTCGAGGAGCTCGCCGGAGTCCGCATACCGCTGGATGTCACCGCAGGTTTCTAGGATGGAGGCATGCGTCTGCTCCTGATCCGTCACGCTCAGACACCGTCGAACGTCCTCGGACTACTCGACACCGGGGCTCCGGGCCCCGGACTCACCGAGCTCGGGCGCCGGCAGGCGCACGCGATCCCCGGAGCGCTGAAGGATCGCGAGATCAGCAGCATCACGGTCTCGAACCTCGTGCGCACCTCTTTGACCGCTGCACCGCTCGCGGAGGAACGCGGCCTGACGCCCGTGATCGATCCCGGCGTGCGGGAGATCGACGCCGGCGATGACGAGATGGCAGCGGGCTTCGCCTCCTTCACGCGCTACATCGAGGTCGCGTGGGCATGGGCGAGCGGCGACCTCGACGTGCGGATGCCGGGAGCCGAGAACGGCCACGAGTTCTTCGAGCGGTTCGACGGCGCGGTCGAGCGGGCTCTGACGTCGGGCGGCCCGCATCCCGTCATCGTCAGCCACGGCGCCGCGATCCGCGTCTGGGTGGGCGGGCGGTGCCACAACATGGGCGACCTGTTCAGCTCCGACATCGAGCTGCACAACACCGGCAGTGCACTGGTGGAACGCGAGGACGACGGCTCCTGGAAGCTGTTGGAGTGGTCGTCGAATCCGATCGGCGGCCCCCAGCTCGATCCTCTCGCCGACCCCGCGACGGAAGACCCGATGGGCTCGCTCACCGCCGAGGACCTCGACTGACGTCAGACCTCGATCTGAGCCCTTCTCTCCCACCGCGGTGACGGGAGATGGATCAGCACCAGTCCGATGGCGGCGATGACGGAGTTCCGGAACGCGGGATCGAGACCGTTCCAGGCAGTGGAGCGCCACATCTGGAACCACTCCCCTCCGATGGAGATGAAGCCGCCGACGAACAGCAGGATGATCATGACCAGTCCGACCGACGACCACACCCGGGCGGCATGGAATCCGTGGCCGAAGAATCCGCGGACGAAGAACACGACCGCGACGATCAGGACGATGGCGCTGGCCGACTCCCAGACGATGACGCCGATGTAGGCGATGTTCCAGATCACGGGATCTGTGATCGCACGCCACATCACGTCGGGATCGAGGCCCTTGCCGGCGTCCTGACCGAAGTTGGTGGTGTCCATGGCGAGGACGTGCTGCACGAAATCGAAGTTCGTGCCGTAGTCCGTGATGTTGCCCAGGGCGACGAGGAAGATGTAGAGCCCGTTCACGAGAACGAGTGCGGCGGCCGCGAACGGAAGCGAGCCGAGAACGTGCCAGCGGGGTTCGACCCCTGTGCGAGCGTCGGTCATGGCCACAAGATAGTGGAGGACGGCGATGCGATGCCAGACCTTCAGATCACCGTCAGCCGTCGACCTGTCCCCGAAGGTCCCACACCTCCTCGAGGGGCACGAACCCCTCGGCGCCGTCGGCGTCGCGGAAGAGCTCGACGAACGGCCCGATCTCGGCCTGCCACGCGTGGTCGGCGGGATCATCGGCCAGAGCCGCGAGCGCAGCATCCCAGTCCTCGCACTCGACCAGGTGGAAGAGGCGGTGCCCCGAGCGCCAGATCGTCCAGTCGCGGATGCCGATGCGGGCGAACGTCGCAGCCAGGGCGTCGGGGATGCGGGCGTGGTGCGAGCGATAGTCGTCGATCGCGCCGTCGCGGATCTCGGAGTGCAGAGCGATGCGCATGCAGAGCCTTTCGTCAGTTGCGGGGGCGGAAGGAGATCGCGACCGGCGTCGCGGCATCCGCCGTCTCCACCAGGATGGCACCGTCCGCGCGCGACGCAGTGACTCGTGCGTCGCCGATCCGCGCGGTCGCCTCGTCGAGCACGCCCTCCGGATCGGGCAGCCGAACGCTTCCGCGCTGATCGATCACCGCATGGATCTCGTCGCCGGAGCGGGTCCACCGCAGCCAGGGCTCGTCCGACGGCCGCAGCCGCTCTTCGGGGTGCGCGCCGAACACGGCGTGTCCGTATCGGCTGTTCCAGTCGCCGATCCCCTCCAGCGTCTGCCGTTGCAGATCGGGGATGCGGCCGGATGCTTCGAGGCCGATGTTCAGCAGCAGGTTGCCGCCGCGCGAGACGACGTCGACGAGCAGACGCACGGCATCGTCGGCGGAGAGCAGCTGCGCGCTCGTCTCGTTGCGGTTGTGTCCGAACGACAGCCCGATGCCCCGACAGTTCTCCCAGGCCTCGCCGACCTCGACGGCCGTGCCGTGCACGTATTCGCTGGTGCGGAAATCCCAGTGGGATTCGCCCCACCGGTCGTTGACGACACCGTCGGGCGCCGCGTCGTAGAAGGTGCGGAAGGCGTGGGCGAGGCTCTTCGGCCCGGGCTCGATCCCCGCGGCCGGCCAGCGGATGTCGCCCCACAGGATGTCGGGTCGATAGCGGTCGATGAGATCGATCACGTGGTCGTGCGCGTACTCCGCGTAGGCCGGATCATCGGGAGCGGGGTCGTCGTCGTGCTCGATGGGCGGCAGGTCGGAGAAGTGCCAGTCGAGCCCGCCGGAGTAGTAGACGCCGAAGCGGAGCCCGGCCGCCCTGGTCGCGTCGGCGAAGGCGCCGATCAGGTCGCGCTGCGGACCGCGCGCGACGGTGTTGCGACCGTCGGTGGCGGGTGCATCCCAGAGGGTCACGCCGTCATGATGTTTCGTGGTCGGGATGAAGTACCCGGCCCCCGTCGCGGCGACCACGGCGAGCACCTCGTCGGGGTCGAAGTCCTCGGCCTTCCACTGATCCAGGAAGTCGTCGTAGGGCGCGCCGCCGTGCGCCTTCTGCTGATGCTCACGCGCGGGCGAACCCTCGATGCGGATGGTGTTCGCGTACCACTCGGCATAGGGATTGTGCGCGTACCACTGCTCGCGCGGCACGGCTCCGAGCTCACCCGTGGGCTCCGCCCATGCGGGCACCGAGTACGGGCCCCAGTGCACGAAGATCCCGAGCGCCGCCCCTCGGAACCACTCGGGGAGCGGCCGCTCGAACTCTCGATACGCCTCGGGCCGCACGGCATCCGGCTTGAACATGGCCATCATCAGCCCCTTCCTTCACACCCTTGTGGATCGGATCATCTATCACGTATCCTATAGGAAATCCGAACCTCGAAGGAGAGAGTTCCATGACGGACGCAGGTTTCCTCCGCACGACCGAGCGCATCCCCGGCGGTGAGTGGTTCAGCGGCGCGGGCTTCGGCATCTTCGTGCACTGGGACCAGGCATCGCAGCAGGGTATCGAGATCTCCTGGCCGCTGGTCGGCCGCTCGATCATTCCCGGAGTGGATGCCGTGGACGACGCGGTCACGGTCGCCGGCTACCAGGCGACGGCTCCGACGTTCGATCCCACGGCGTGGGATGCGGTCGACCTGGCCCGCCGCGTCAAGGCAGCCGGCGCGACCTACGTCGTCTTCACCGCCCGCCACCACGCCGGGTACAACATGTTCTTCACGGCGGAGTCCGACTTCGGCGTCGAGCACGGACCGTTCGGCCGCGACATCACGCGTGAGTTCGTCGACGCGGTGCGCGCCGAGGGGATGAAGGTCGGCATCTACTACAGCCTTCCCGACTGGAACCACCCCGACTACCCTGCGTTCCGCGACGAGGATCTGCCCTACAAGCTCGAGCACTGGCCGGCCGCCGGCCTCCCCGAGTTCGCCGACACCCCCGACGCCACCGACCGCCACCGCCGCTCGAGCGCCGAGGAATGGAACCGGTACCTCGAGTACGTGCGCGCACAGCTCACCGAGCTGCTGACGAACTACGGCACGATCGACCTGCTCTGGTTCGACGGCGACTGGGAGCGCTCGGCCGCCGAGTGGACCGCACCGGGGCTGCGCCGCCTCATCAAGGAGCTGCAGCCGGACGTCGTGATCAACGATCGCCTGCCCGGCCAGGGCGACTACCGCACTCCCGAGCAGGGCTTCCCGCTCACCGTGCCCACCGGCCCCTGGGAGCTGTGCCTGACCATCGGCGACCACTGGGCCTGGCGCAAGGGACCGGACAACGAGAAGTCGGCGCGCTCGCTGCTCGTGACGCTCATCGACGTGGTGGCGCGCGGCGGCAACCTCCTGCTCAACGTCGGCCCCGGTCCCGACGGCACGCTGCCGGACATCGAGAACGAGCGCCTGCAGGAGTTCGCCGAATGGATGCAGGACCACGGCGAGTCCGTGCTCGGCGTCGAGCCCACGCAGGGCATCGACTTCCACGGCCCCAGCACCGCTCGCGAAGGGCGCCTCTACCTGCATCTCACCGCGCTTCCCGTCGATGAGATCATCGTGCGCGGACTTCCCGTGCGTCGGATCACCCGCGTGCACCGCCTCGCCGACGATCTCGAGCTGCAGCACGACGCGAGCTTCGAAGTGCATGAAGCGTCCACGGCCGGAGACGAGTCCGGCGAGCTGCGCATCGTCGCCCCCGCGCCCAGCGGCGCCCTGGTCGACGTGATCGCCATCGACTTCTCCGACGACTGACCCGAGCAGCACTCACCCGAGCAGTACCCCCACACCCACGCATCGAAAGCAGCATCCAACGAAGGAGGCAGTCAGTATGAATGCAGTCTCGAAGCGGCGCGCGAAGCGCCTCATCCTCACCGGCGCCGCCGGTCTCACCGCCCTCACGCTTGCCGGCTGCGCCGGCGCCTCGGGCGGCGGCGGCGAAGCCGGCGGACCCCTCGTGCTCTACACCTGGGCCGCGAGCGAAGGCGATCAGGCCCAATGGGCCGACTTCATCTCCGGCGCACAGGCCGAAGACGCCGACCTCGACATCAGCGTCGAAGGACCGAGCTTCAACGACTACTGGACCAAGGTCAAGACCCGGCTCTCCGGCTCCAACCCGCCGTGCCTGCTCACCACGCAGGCCGCCCGTGCACAGGAGCTCGGCGATCTGCTCATGCCGCTCGACGAGCTGATCGAGAAGAGCGGCTTCGACGTCGACAACATCGACGCCTCGATGCTCAGCGGCATGACCGTCGAGGGCACGATCCGGGCGATCCCCTACGACGCCGAGCCGATCGTGCTGTTCTACAACGTGGAGGCTTTCCAGGCCGCCGGTCTCGAGCTGCCGGGCGCCGAGTACACCCGCGACCAGTTCATCGCCGACGCGAAGGCCCTCACCGACGGCGAGAACAAGGGGCTCGCCCTCGCACCCGGCATCTTCATCCCCAACGCCTGGTCGCTGGCCGACGGCGTTCCCGCGGTCACCGAAGACGGCGAACTCGATCTGACCAACCCCGACTTCGTCGAGCAGATGCAGAGCTTCTTCGACCTGGTCTCGGTCGAAGGCGTCGCGAAGGCACCCGAGGCCGCCGACGGCTCCGAGGTCTCGCAGCAGGCCTTCACGAGCGGCGCGGTGCCGATGCTCATCGAAGGACCGTGGATGTACGGCAGCTTCGCCGAGACGGCCGACTTCACGCTCGGCGTCACGATCGTGCCGTCGACCAGCGGCGAGGCGGCGGCCATGACCGCGGGCTCCGGTTTCGGCATCGCCGCGAACTGCGAGCGCCCCGACGAGGCCTTCGCCGCGATCACCGCACTCACCTCGCTCTCCGTGCAGGAGAAGCAGGCCGAGGCCCGTGGCATCGTGCCCGCGCGCATCGAAGCCCTGCCCGCCTGGGCCGAGGGCAAGACGGAAGGCGCCTCCGAGGTCGTCGAGGCACTGCTCTCGAACGCGACCCCGCAGCGCACCACCCCGACCTGGAACCAGGTCGAGACCCTGATGACGCAGTACGGCGTGCAGGGCTACCGGGGTGAGCTGACCGCCGAGGAGATCATGGAGACGATCCAGAACTCGGTGCAGGGCTGAGCGGATGGCGATCATGAGCGAACGGAGAGAGGCCGCGGCCTCCTCTGCGCTGCCCGGCGGGGTGGGGGTGCCGACCGGCGCCCCCGCCCCGCGGGTTCCGCGACTGCCCCGCCGCCGAGGTCAGGGCTGGATCGCGGTGGCGTTCCTCGCCCCCGGGATGATCGGCTTCGTCCTCTTCATCCTGACGCCGCTGTTCGGATCGGCCTTCATCAGCCTCTTCGACTGGAAGCTGTTCGGCAGCCCGGACTTCATCGGCATCGAGAACTACCTCAAGCTGTTCCGCGACCCGACGTTCTACACGGTGCTCGGGAACACGGTGATCTTCGCGGTCGTCTACACGGCGCTGAACCTCTTCGTCGCGCTCGTCATCTCCCTGTGGCTCAACACGCGGATGAAGGCGGCCGGGGCGTGGCGGGTGATCTTCTTCCTCCCGGTCATCACGCCGATGGTCGCCAACGCTCTCGTCTGGCGGCTGCTGCTCTCGCAGGACGGGCTCGTCAACTCGATGCTCGCGACCGTCGGCATCGACGGGCCCAACTGGCTCTCGGATTCGGCGTGGGCACTCCCGTCCGTGATCGCGATGTCGGTCTGGCAGTCGTTCGGCTACAACGTCATCGTGCTGTCGGCCGGCCTCAGCGCCATCCCGAAGGAGCTCCTCGAGGCCTCCCGCATCGACGGCACCTCGGCATGGCAGCGTCTGCGGTTCATCATCCTGCCGCTGCTGTCGCCGTCGCTCTTCTTCTGCTCGACGATGACGATGATCGGCGCCTTCCAGGTGTTCGTGCAGCCCCTGTTCCTCACGCAGGGCGGACCGGGCGAGAGCACCAACACGTTCGTGCTCTACCTCTACCGCAACGGGTTCGTCTTCGACCGGCTCGGCTACGCCTCCGCGCTCGCGTGGATCCTGTTCCTCGTCGTGATGCTCATCACGGCCCTGCAGTTCGTCGGCCAGCGCAAGTGGGTGAACTATGAGTGACGTCCGAGTGAGTCTGCCCCGGCGAGCGCATCAGCGCCGGGCATCCGTGAAGGTCTGGCTGAACACCGCCGGGATCGCGATCGTCGCGCTGATCTTCGCGTTCCCGTTCATCTGGATGTTCCTCACCGCGCTGAAACCCGAGGACGAGGTCTTCACGGCCACACCGCAGATCTTCGGCTCCGAGATCCGCTGGGCGAACTTCGTCGAGGCCTGGACGGTCGTGCCCTTCGGGCGCTTCATCCTCAACGGGCTCTTCGTCGCGATCGCCGGAGCCGCGCTCTCGGTCGTGGTCGCGGTGCTGTCGGCCTACGCCTTCTCGCGGCTGCGCTTCCGGTTCCGCGACAAGCTGTTCCTGCTGTTCGTGCTGACGCTCGTGCTGCCGCAGGAGGTGCTGGTGGTGCCGCTGTTCATCATGATCAACAGCTGGGGCTGGAACGACAGCTACGGCGCCCTGATCATCCCGTTCGCGTTCACCGCGTTCGGCACGTTCCTCATGCGGCAGTTCTTCCTGACGATCCCGATCGAGTACGAGGAGGCCGCCCTGATCGACGGCGCCTCGCGTCTGCGCACCCTGTGGTCGGTGCTCATGCCCCAGCTGATCGCGCCGCTCAGCGTGCTCGCCGTGTTCTCGTTCATCGGCTACTGGAACTCGTATCTCTGGCCCCTGATCATCATCAACACGCAGGAGATGGCGACCGTGCCCCTCGGACTCGGGATGTTCACAGGACAGTTCGGCACGCAGTGGTCGCTGTTGATGGCGGCGTCCACTCTCGCCGTCATCCCCTCACTGATCCTCGTGCTGCTGCTGCAGAGGCAACTGATCAAAGGGGTCACCCTGGGCGGACTCGGAGGACGATGATGAACACACGACAGCTCACTCTCGACGGCGCGGAGGCGCTCACCCTCGGGAGCCGGATCGTCGACGCGACCGCCCGGCTGTGCGACCTCCCGGTCGAGATGCCGCGGACGGACGCGCTGCAGTCCTTCGTCAAGCAGGAGACGATCTTCGTGCGCCTGCGCACCGCCGACGGGTCGGACGGCGTCGGATACAGCTACACGATCGGGACGGGCGGCGGGGCGGTGCTGAGCCTGCTGCGCGAGACCCTGCTGCCGACCCTGATCGGCCTCGACGTCGAGCGGCCCGAGGCGGTGTGGCGTGCGCTCTTCGGCGTCACACGCGCCACGACGGTCGGGCCGATCACGGCGCTCGCCCTCGCCGCGGTCGACACAGCCGTGTGGGATGCGCGAACCCGTCGCGCAGGTCTGCCGCTGTGGGTCGCCGCCGGCGGCGCCTCGCCCTCCGTGCCGATGTACGACACCGAGGGCGGCTGGCTGCACTTCACGACCGATCAGCTCGTCGCGCAGGCCGTCGAGGCGAAGGACCGCGGCATGGGCGGGGTGAAGATCAAGGTCGGGATGCCGCGCGGCCATGAGGATCTCGACCGGCTCCGCGCCGTGCGGGAGGCGGTCGGCCCCGGCATGGACATCATGGTCGACGCGAACCAGTCGTTCACCGTCTCGGAGGCGGTGCGTCGTGCTCGGCTCTTCGAGCAGGTCGACGTGTTCTGGTTCGAGGAGCCCCTCCCCGCGGAGGACGTCGAGGGGCACCGCCTGCTGGCGCGCTCGACCTCGGTGCCGATCGCGGTCGGCGAGAGCATGTACTCGCTCGGCCACTTCCGCGAGCACCTGCAGCGCGGGGCGGCGTCGATCGTGCAGCCCGATGTGGCCCGCGTCGGCGGGATCACGCCCTGGCTCAAGATCGCGCACCTCGCCGAATCCTTCAACGTGCCGGTCGCCCCGCACTTCCTCATGGAGCTGCATGTCTCACTCGTCTGCGCGATCCCGAACGCGCTCTACCTCGAGCACATCCCGCAGCTGCGCGCCGTGACGACCGACGAACTGCGCATCGAGGACGGGCGCGGCTGGGCTCCCTCGGCGCCGGGCCTCGGCATCGCCTGGGACGACGACGCCCTCGAGCGGCTGAGCGTCGGATGACGGCATCCGCTCCGGTGCGCATCGGACGCGGCGGCCTGACCGCTCCTCCCGTCGGCTACGGCGCCGCATCGCTGGGGAATCTGTATGAGGCGCTGGCCGACGACGCCTGGCCGGAGATCGTCCCCGCAGCCTGGAGCGGCGGCATCCGCTATTTCGACGTCGCCCCGCACTACGGACTGGGCCTGGCGGAACGCCGACTCGGCGAGAGCCTGCGCGCGCTGCCGCGCGACGAGTACGTCGTGTCGACGAAGGTCGGCCGACTGCTCGTGCCACAGGATGCCGCGGGTCGCACCGACGCCGAGAACCTCTTCGCCGTGCCGGCCGACCACCGGCGTGTGCGCGACTACTCGCGCGACGGGGTGCTGCGATCGATCGAGGCCTCTCTCGAGCGTCTCGGCCTGGACCGCATCGACCTCGTGCTCGTGCACGATCCTGACGAATACGAGCGCGAGGCGCTCGACGGCGCGTTTCCCGCGCTGAGCGAGCTGAGCGACCAGGGCGTGATCACCTCCTTCGGTGCCGGCATGAATCAGAGCGCGATGCTCGCGCGCTTCATCGCCGAGACCGATTCCGACGTCATGATGGTCGCCGGGCGGTGGACGCTCCTCGACCAGTCCGCCGCCGACGATCTGCTGCCGCTCGCGATCGAGCGCGACGTGTCGGTCCTCGCCGCGGCGGTCTTCAACTCCGGCATCCTCGCGACGGACGACCCCGGTGCGGACGCGACGTTCGACTACGGCCCGGCCGGCAGTGCGGTCGTCGAGCGGGCGCGGTCGATCTCCGCGGTCGCCCGCCGTCACGGGCGCACCCTCCCCGAGCTCGCGGTGCAGTTCCCCCTCACCCACCCCGCCGTGGCCGCCGTGGTGACGGGCGGGGCGAGCGCGGAGCAGGTGACACGCAACAGCATGCTCGCGGCCCGGTCGGTTCCCGATGCCGTCTGGGATGAGCTGGCGGAGCGGGGACTCGTCGGATTTCGCCCTGTCCGCGCCCGGGCGAGCGAAGAGCTACCCGTACGATGAGACTCATGTTCAGCGACGACGTGGATCGCAGCCCCCGGGCGCTCCCCGCGCGACGCGCCCTCGTCGACGACGTGTACGACGCCGTCCTCGGACTCCTCATGGACCGGGTGATCGAGCCGGGCGCACGCGTGAACATCGACGCGGTGGCCCGCGATCTCGACGTGTCGCCGACGCCCGTGCGCGAGGCTCTCACCCGGCTGGAGTCGGAAGGACTGGTCGCGAAGCGCGCACTGAAGGGCTACGTGGCCGCTCCTCTGCTCGATGCCGCCGGCCTGCGCGACCTCTACGACATGCGCGAGCTCCTCGAGCCGGAGGCCGCGAGGCGGGCATCGGCGAACCTCGACGACGCCACCGCCGCGGAACTGTCCGACTCGGTCGGGCAGATGCGCACGGCATCCGCCCCCGATGACGACGAGAACTTCCAGAACTACCGGCGCTTCATCGAGGAAGATCTGCGCTTCCATCACCTCATCGCCGACCGGGCTCTCAGCCCGCTGCTCTCGGAGGCGATCGTCCGGCTGCGGTCGCACATGCACCTGTACCGGCTGAACTTCCGTCACGATTTCGAAGACGACACCGTCAACGAGCACGAGCAGATCCTCGACGCGCTCCGCCGTCGCGATCCGGATGCCGCCGCATCGGCGATGCGCCGTCACATCGAGAACTCGTATCACCGCCTCGGCCCCATCCTCGCGCGTCGGGGCGAGGATCAGTCCGACCGCTGACCCGCTGCGGGTTGCGGTGCGTCCGGCGAACCCGGATGATTAATTCATGACGTCAAGTATCAGCCTCCCCCGCGTCGCGTCGCTCGGGAAGCCTCCGCTCGCACACCTCCGCCGCGGAGGCGTCAGCGTGGTGTTCGCGGCCGACGCCTTCGGCGCGCCGGCACTCGTGCACTGGGGTCGGGCGCTCGACGACGCCGACGTCGCCGGCCTGCTCGCCACCGCGGCCCCCGCCGTGATGAACGCCTCGATCGACATCCCGCGCTCGTTCTCGATCGCCGCCGGTCGCGCGCACGGGTGGTCGGGAACTCCCGCGATCGAGGCGGATGCCGCGGATGCCGTCGTCGACGGCTTCACGCTGATCGACACGGATGCCGAGGTGGCACGCGTGCGCTTCACCCTCCGCGATGCGGCCTCACTCGCCGACGCCGTCTTCGCCTACGAACTGGACGCGGCCGGCATCCTCCACGCCGCGATCGAGATCCGCAACGCCACGGCCGACCGGGCGATCGACATCCGCGCCGCCCGCGCACTCCTCCCCCTGCCCGCCCGCGCCGAAGAGGTGCTCGACTTCTCGGGCCGCTGGACGAACGAGCGGCTTCCCCAGCGATCGACCATTCACGACGGCACCTGGCTGCGCTCGTCGCGCCGCGGCCGTCCCGGTCATGACGCATCGATGCTCACCATGGCCGGCACCTCGGGTTTCCGGTTCCGCTCGGGCGAGATCTGGGCGGCGCACCTGGCGTGGAGCGGCAACCAGGAGACTCTGGTGGAGCGGCTCCCCGAGGGTGCGGGCGTGCACCGCTCGGTGCTCGGCTCCGGCGAGCTCGTCGATGCCGGCGAGGTGCGCCTTCAGCCCGGTGACACCTACCGGGCGCCCGAGGTGCTGTTCGTCTGGAGCGACGAGGGGATCGACGGCGTGACCGCGCGACTGCACACCTTCATCCGCTCGCGTGCGGACCATCCCCGGTCGCCCCGTCCGCTGCTGCTGAACACCTGGGAGGCCGTGTACTTCGACCACGACCTCGAGAAGCTCTCGGCCCTCGCCGCCTCCGCCGCCGAGCTCGGCGTGGAGCGGTTCGTGCTCGACGACGGCTGGTTCCGCGCCCGCCGCGACGATCACGCCGGACTCGGCGACTGGTTCGTCGACGGCGACGTCTGGCCGAGCGGTCTGCGGCCGCTGTCCGACCGGGTCCACGAGCTGGGCATGCAGTTCGGCCTCTGGTTCGAGCCCGAGATGGTGAACCCCGACTCCGACCTCGCGCGTGCGCATCCGGACTGGCTCCTGGGCGAATCGCGACTGCTGGAGTCGCGCCATCAGTTCGTGCTCGACTTCTCCCGCGACGACGTCGCGTCCTATGTGATCGAACGCCTCGACGAGGTCATCGCCGACTCCGCGGTCGACTTCGTGAAGTGGGACCACAACCGCGACCTGCACGCGGCGCTGGGCGCGCACGGCGACCGTCGCGTGCGGGAGCACACGCTCGGCGTGTACCGCGTGCTCGACGAGATCCGTCGTCGCCATCCGCAGCTCGAGATCGAGTCCTGCGCGAGCGGCGGCGGCCGTGTGGACCTCGGCATCCTGGCGCGCACCGATCGCGTCTGGGCCTCGGACTGCAACGACCCCATCGAGCGGCAGAGCATCCAGCGCTGGACGCAGACCCTGCTGCCGCCCGAGCTCATCGGCTCGCACGTCGGCCCCACCGAGTCGCACACCACGCACCGGCACGCGTCGTTCTCGTTCCGCGCGGTCACGGCGCTCTTCGGCCACGCCGGCATCGAGTGGGACATCGACGAGGCCGACCCCGAGGAGCGCCGCGCGATCGCCGCCTGGGCCGCTCTCTACAAGGAGGTGCGCGGCCTGATCCACACCGGCGTCACGGTGCGCGCCGACGCGGTCGACGACGGCACGATCCTGCACGGCGTGGTTGCGCACGATCGCCGCGAGGCGATCTTCGCCTGGGTGCGCACCGCGACGAACGGCATGGCCCACACGGCGCGCGTGCCGATCCCCGGACTCGATCCGCGCACGCTCTACCGCGTGCGGGTGCGAGAGGAGGTGGGCGCCGCGAGTCGGCACGAGGTCGACGATCCGGCATGGCTGCAGGCCGATGACGACCTCATCTGCACCGGCGCCGTCCTGGAGCAGGGGCTCCCGCTGCCCGTGCTCAACCCCAGCCAGGGGATGCTGCTGCACCTCCAGGCCGTCGGGGCCTGAGCCTCGCCGGAATGGGTTGCGCTCGGCCCCAGGCAGAGTTATATTACGATGTAAAGTAATCCACCCGAGAGGTAGCCATGACGCTCAGTGTCGAGCATGACCTCTCCGCCGAGACGGCGGAGACGCCGGCCCCGGCTCCCCGACGGCGCTCCCGCTTCGTCCGGAGCCTGCGCCGCTACTGGCAGCTGTATCTGCTGCTGCTGATCCCGATCATCTGGTTCATCATCTTCCGCTACGTGCCGATGGCCAACGCGGTGATCGCGTTCAAGAACTACAACCCGATCGACGGCGTCTGGGGCAGCCCTTGGGTCGGCTTCGACAACTTCGCCAACCTGTTCCGCAACCCGGTCTTCCCGCGGCTCGTCGGCAACACCTTCCTGCTGGCGGGCTACACGCTGATCGCGAGCTTCCCGCTGCCGATCATCCTCGCGCTGGCCCTCAACGAGGTGCGGCTGCGCTTCTTCACCCGCACGGTGCAGCTCGTCACCTACGCGCCCTACTTCATCTCGACCGTCGTGGTCGTGTCGATGACGATCCTGCTGCTCTCGCCCAGAGTCGGGCTCCTCGGCCGCACCCTCAGCTTCTTCGGGGCGGGCCAGGTCGACCTGCTCGCCGACGCCGACTTCTTCCGCCACATCTACGTCGCGACCGATATCTGGACCACCACCGGCTACTCGGCGGTCATCTACCTCGCCGCCCTCGCCTCGGTCGACACCTCCCTGTACGAGGCCGCCAAGATCGACGGGGCGACCCGCCTGCAGAAGATCTGGAACGTCGACATCCCCGCCCTCCTCCCGACCGCGACCATCATCCTCATCCTGGGTGTCGGCAACATCATGGCGATCGGGTTCGAGAAGGCCTTCCTGCTGCAGAACGCCCTCAACCTCTCGACATCCGAGATCATCCCGACGTACGTCTACAAGACCGGCATCCTGAACGCGAACTTCAGTCTGGGAGCGACGATCGGGCTCTTCAACGCCCTGATCAGCCTCGTGCTGCTGCTGGTCGTCAACGGCGTCTCCAAGCGAGTGACGGGAAACGGACTGTGGTGACCACGATCAACACCGAGGCGCTCCTCACCGAGGAGATCGTCGTCGCGAAGAACAAGAAGCCACGTCGTCGGCGCGACCCGCTCACGCGCGGCGTGAAGGTCAAGGAGACCAGAGCCGATCGCGTCTTCATCGTCGCGGCCTACATCCTGCTCTCGGTCTTCCTGTTGGTCGTGCTGCTGCCCCTGCTGAACATCGTGGCCAGCTCCCTGTCGAGCCCGCAGGCCGTGTCGTCCGGCCGTGTGCTGTTCTGGCCGGTCGACTTCACCTTCCGCGGCTACGAGGAAGCGCTCCGCAACCCCGCGATCCTCCGCGGCTTCGGCAACTCGATCTTCTACACCGTGGTCGGCACCGCGATCAGCGTGCTCGGCACCGTCGCGATCGCCTATCCGCTGTCGCGCATGCAGCTCGTCGGACGCAAGGTCATCACCGGCGGCGTCGTCTTCACGATGCTGTTCAGCGGCGGCGTCATCCCCATGTACCTGGTCGTGCAGTCCCTCGGACTGCTCGACACCCGCTGGTCGATGCTGCTGCCCAACGCGATCGGCGTCTGGCAGGTCATCATCGCGATCGTGTACTTCCGCTCGGCGGTGCCCGACGAGGTCTACGAGGCCGCCCAGCTCGACGGCGCGAGCGAACTGCGCATCCTCTGGACCGTGGTGCTGCCGCTCGCGAAGCCGCTCATCGCCGTGATCGCGCTCATGTACGCGATCATGCAGTGGAACTCCTACTTCGACGCCCTGCTCTACCTGCGCGATGCCGACCTGCAGCCGCTGCAGCTCGTGCTGCGCGGCCTGCTCATCCTGAACGATGCAGGCGGCGGCGGTGATGTCGCCGAGCAGCTCCGCCGGCGCGAGCTGGCCGACCTGCTCCGTTACTCCACGGTCGTGATCGCGACCATCCCGATGCTCGTCGCGTACCCGTTCGTCGCGAAGTACTTCAACAAGGGCATCATGGTCGGCGCCGTCAAGGGCTGACCCCCACAGACCCACCACATCACCCATTAACCGGGCAAAGGAGATTCCGGCAATGAGACACAGCATCATCAGAGGGGTGGCCGCCGCAGGCGTGCTGGCCCTGGCGACGGCGGCACTGGCCGCGTGCACGTCGCCGAGTGACGACAACGGCCAGCTGGTCGCGTTCGGTCCGCAGGGCGACAACGGTTCGCTCAAGGACAACGCGTTCACCCAGCTGGTCGAGAAGAAGTTCGACATCGACTTCGACTGGCAGACCACGACCTACGACGGCAGCGTCGCAGGCGAGAAGCGACAGGTCTCGCTCGCGAGCGGCGACTACCCGGACGCGTACTTCCTCGTGCCGTGGGTCGACGCCTTCTCGCGCAGCGAGGTGCTCAAGTACGGGCAGCAGGGCGTGCTCGTGCCGCTCGAGGACCTCATCGACGAGTACGCGCCGAACCTCAAGAAGCGCTTCGAGGAGAAGCCCGATTGGGAGCAGTCGGTCACCGCCCCCGACGGGCACATCTACGCGATCACGCAGTTCACCGAGTGCTTCCACTGCACCTACCCGTCGAAGCTGTGGATGAACACCACCTGGCTCGACAACCTCGGCCTCGAGGCGCCGACGACCACGGAAGAGCTCCGTGAGGTGCTGCGAGCGTTCAAGAACGACGACCCGAACGGCAACGGCCAGGCCGACGAGGTCGCGCTCAGCGCCTCGGCATCCGAACCGGTGATCAACTACCTCATGAACGCGTTCACCTACGCGCCGTACGGCAGCCCGTCGAGCCCGCCGCCCATGGTGATGGACGACGGCAAGGTCGAGCTGTCGGCGACGTCCGACGGCTGGCGCGCGGGACTGCAGTACATCGCGTCGCTCGCCGAGGAGGGGCTGATCGACACGGCATCCTTCACGCAGAACGGCGACGCGCTGCGCGCGCTCGGCGACAACGCGGATGCCGAGATCCTCGGCGCCGCCGCCGTGCTGCACCCGTACGAGATCGTCACGGCGGACTCGCCCGACGGACGCGACAAGCACTACGACGCGGTCGCGCCGGTCAAGGGCCCCGACGGCACGCAGTTCGCCACCTACCGGGATCAGGTCAGCCCGCTCGGCATGTTCGCCCTCACGAACAAGTCGACCGAGGACGAGCGCATCAAGGCGATCAAGCTCATCGACTACCTGGTGACCGACGAGGGCGACCGACTCGGCGCGATGGGGCCGGAAGGCGACGCCTGGGTCCCGGCCGAGGACGGCGACATCGCCCTCGACCCCGAGCTGGAACCGACCTTCAAGCCGCTCACCTACGACGAGACGTCCAACGCCTCGTGGCGCTCGATGGGTCAGTACTGGGACTCGCTCGAGTACCGCAACTCGCAGGTCGTACCCGAGGACGTCTACTCGCCCGACGGCTACGAGCGCCGTCTGCTCGAGGCGTCGCAGCTGTACGAGCCCTTCGCGCCCGACGAGGACCTCCTGTTCCCCGACGGCAGGCTGTGGCCCGACCCGGACACCTCGGCGGAGATCGCCGAGCTCCAGACGAACATCGCGACCTACATCACGCAGGCGCAGGCGGAGTTCGCCACCGGGCAGCGCGACATCAACGACGACGGAGCCTGGCAGGCGTACATCGACGACCTGAACGGTCTCGGCGTCGAGCGCTACCTGGAGCTGGAGCAGGCCCTGTACGACGCGCTCTGATCACGAGAGCGGTGACTGCCCGGCGGGATGATCCCGCCGGGCAGTTCTGCGTGCCGGGGGCGGATGCGGGAGCGGGGTCGGATGCCGCGCGCGAAGACTCAGCGCACGAGGGACTGGATCGCGGCCGCCGCGGCGCCGCGGGCCCAGTCCTCGAAGGTGTGCGGGCGCACGACGATGCGGCAGCGCGCGGCAGCCCCGAAGGCATGCGCCTCGAAGGCGCTGCGCAGCGTGGCGTCGTAGAGGTCGAAGTTCGAGACGCCCTCGCCGCCGATGATGACGAGCTCAGGCCCCGTGAGGTTGACGAGGGTCGCGATGGCCGTGCCGATGATGGCCGAGGCCTCCTGGAACGCGTCCTCGGCGGCCCGATCGCCACTGTGCGCGAGACGCACGGCCTCGTCGATCGCGATCTCCCGCCCGTGCGCGGCCGACACGGTCGCCTCGATCGCGGCGGTCGAGGCGACGGCTTCGACACAGCCCTGGCGTCCGCACGGGCAGATCCGCTGCGGGTCGGCGAGCGGCAGGTGGCCGATCTCGCCGGCGACGCCGTAAGCACCCGTGACGACCTGGCCGTTCAGATGCAGTCCGCTGCCGATGCCGCGGCCGATCGTGACGATCGCGAACGATGCGGTGCCGAGCCCCACCCCGAACCAGTGCTCGCCGACGGTCAGCGCGTGCACGTCGTTCTCGAGGGTCACGGGCCTGCCGAGCCGCTCCTGCAGGCGCGCGCCGAACGGCTCGTCGCGCCAGCCCATGATCGCCGATTCCCGCACGACCCCCGCCTGCGTGTCGACGTCGCCGGAGACCGAGACGCCGAGACCGGCGATCGCGGTGGAGCGGTCGCCGAGGGCGGCCTCGAGCACGCCGACGACATCGACGATGGCCTCGAGGACGGCATCCGGATCGTGCTGCGGAAGCAGCCGGCGCTCGACCGCGAGCACGGCGGTGCCGAGGTCGGTGGCGACCGCGATGATCTCGTCGACGTTGACCTTCACGCCGAGCATGATCATCGCCTCGGACACGATCGAGACGGGAGCGACCGGTCGCCCGGGGTTGCCGTCCCGGTGCGCGGCCGGGGGCGCGTCGACGAGGCCCGCGGCGACGAGCGGCGAGACGGCCTTGGTCACGGCGGCCTGCGAGAGTCCGGTGTGCCGCGCGATGTCGATGCGACTGATGGGACTGCGCGTGAGGATCGTCGCGAACACCTTCGACCCGGCATCCGAAGCGGAACGGATCAGGGAGGTGCGTGCGGCGGTGTCGTGGTCCATCGAAGTCCTCAGTCGTTATCGGCTACGGTAGCGAATCCTCAGGCCCGCCGCGCGGAAGGCGAGGCGGCCGGTGCCAGGTGCGTCGCTGCGAACTCCAGCGCGTTCTCCTCGTCGAGGTCGCCGCCGGCCTCGTGGCCGTTGTACGGCCAGAGCACGATCTGCTTCTCGCCGCCGTACGCGGTGAACGCCGGAAGGACGGATGCCGGGGGCGTGATGCCGTCGCGCAGACCGGTGCTGAGGATCGCGGGGGCCGTCGCGCGCTTCGCGTGGTTGACGCCGTCGAAGTACCGCAGCGTGTCGAGCGCTGCCGCGGTGTCGAGTCGGCGGTCGGCGAAGTACTGCGTGAGGAGCGCGTACGGCTCCTCGGCGCTGAGGTCGGCCGCCCGGTTCAGTTCGCAGAGGAAGGGCGCCTGGATGATCGCCACCGCGAGATCGGGTACCAGGCCCGCGATCGCGAGGGCGATGCCGCCGCCCTGGCTCGCTCCGACGACGCCGACACGGGCGGCGTCGACGGCATCCAGCGATCGCAGCGCCTCGACCGCACGCACGGCGTCGGCGTAGACCCGCCGGTAGTAGTACTCCCGCGGCGAGCGCAGTCCTCGGGTGAGGAAGCCGCCGGCCGAGGGGCCGCCCTCGGGGTGGTCGTCGTCGGTGTCGCCGTGCCCCTGGCCTCGCGCATCCACCACGAGGTGGGCGTAGCCGGCGGCGGCCCAGCGGAGGTCGCGCAGCGCGTGCCCGCGTCCGTTGCCGTAGCCGAAGAACTGCACGAGTCCCGGCAGCGGTTCGGTCGCGTCGCGCGGCATCCGGAGCCACGCGCGGATGCGCGTGCCGCCGAAGCCGCGGAACGTCACCTCGTAGACGTCGATGACCGTGAGTCGGGTCTCGCGGGGCTCGATCGTGACGTCGAGGGGAAAGCGCCGGGTCTCGGCGAGCGTCTCGGCCCAGAACGCATCGAAGTCGCTCGGCTCGGTCTGGGTGGTCGGCATGTCGACCGTGGCTGTCTCACCGCGCATCCGCTGATCCTCCCACCACGGTGTCGGCGAGGTCGCGCACGGGCACGTCGAACACCGCTCCCGCGGAGATTGTCACCGACAGCCGGACGCCGTCGTGCTCGATCACCACGTCGCGGTCCTCGTCGAGCCGGTTGCGCACCTGCGCCTCGCGCAGCCGTCCGTCGCTCCAGGCGAGGTCGACCTCGAGACCGGTGCGTGCGCGGAGTCCCTGCACATCGCCCTCGCGCCAGTCCGACGGGAGCGCGGGCAGCAGCCGCACGACTCCGCCGTGACTCTGCACCAGCAGCTCGGCTATCGAGGCCGGGAACCCGAGGTTCGCGTCGATCTGGAACGGCGGATGCGTGCTGAACAGGTTCGGCAGCAGCCCACCCCACTCCGAGCCGTCGACCGGGCCATGCCGCATGGCATCGCCGTCGAAGGCCGTGAAGGCCTCGTCCAGCAGCGAGGCGGCGGTCTCGCCGTCGCCCATCCGTGCACGCAGCGCGACCTTCCACGCCCACGACCAGCCCATGGCCCCGGGCCCGCGGGCGTCGAGCAGACGGATGCCGGCGTCGAAGAGCTCGGGAGTGCGCTCGCGCGTGGTCACGTCGAGCGGATGGATGCCGATCAGCGGCGTCATGTGCCGATGGAGAGGCTCGACCTCGACGACATCGGCCGACCATTCGCCGATGCGTCCGTCGGCGCGGATGATCAGCGGGGCGAGGTGCGCGAGTGCCTCGTCGAGCTCGGCACGCAGCGCGTCGTCGTCGACCTGCAACACGTCGATCGCCGTCCGCGCGCGCTCGAAGAGGCTCTGCAGGAGCAGGAGATCGGATGCCGACGTCAGGCCGATCGCCGTCCCTTCGCCGTCGGCGGCGAAGAAGGAGTTCTCCGGAGAGGTCGAGGGCGAGGTGCGCAGCCGACCCTCGGCATCCGGCACGAGCCAGTCGAGACCGAACTCGGCGGCCCCGCGCAGGAGCGGCCAGATGCGGGTGCGCAGCAGATCGCGGTCGCCGCCGAACTCGTACGCATCCCACAGGCTGTGCGTGAGCCACACGCCACCCATCATCCAGATCGCCCAGCTCGGAGCGCCGTGGCCGCCGCCGACCGGGAGCGCCCAGCCCCACAGGTCGGAGTTGTGGTGGCCGACCCAGCCGCGCGCGCCGTACAGGTCACGGGCGACGTCGGTGCCATTGCGCGCGAGCTTCTCGACCATGCCGAGCAGCGGCTCGAACGCATCGTCCATGCCGAGCACGGGAGCGGCCCAGTAGTTCATCTCGGTGTTGATGTTGATCGTGTAGTTCGACGACCAGGCGGGCTGCAGCTCGTCGTTCCAGATGCCCTGCAGGTTCGCCGCCGGCCCTCCGCTCCGCGAGCACGACGCGAGCAGGTAGGCGCCGAACTCGGCGATCACCGTCGCCTTCAGCGCCAGGTCGGATCCGTGCAGGATGTCGCGGTCGACATCCCACGTGCCTTCCCGCCGGCCGCCGATCGCGAACCTCGCCGGAGTCGCGCGCCGACGATCGGCCGCATGCTCCTCGAACAAGGTCGATGCGTCGCGGTGGACCGCGGCATCCGCCTGTTCCCTGGCGTGGTTCCGGATCGTCTCACGCGAGGCGATCCGCCCCTCCTCGTCTTCGCCGGCCCACCACGACGCGGCGCGGGACGATGTGGAGAGGGCGATCAGCAGCCGGCGGGCTCCGCGGAACGTCACGCCGTCGGGCGTCCGCTCCGCGAGTCCATCGGTGTTCCAGCCGACGGCGACGGCCGCGAAGGCGTCGAACGCCTCGGAGTCGTCGCCGGCGTAGGTCAGGGGCGATTCGACCGCCTCCTCGTGCAGCGGGGCGCCGTCGATCGGTGCCACGACGTCGAGGGTCATCCCGGTGAGGTCGGGCAGCACGGTCGACCCCGCGTCATGCAGGGGCGTGCGAAGGGAGACGGATGCCGTGAACTCCGCATCCGCCGTGATCTCGATGATCAGGGCCCGGGCGGGCGCCGAGACCCAGGATCGCCGGACGACCGTGCCGCCGGGGATCGTGAGGTTCTCGGTGACCGCCGCCTCGTCGAGGTCGAGCACCCGGGCGGGGGCGACCGCCACGGCATCCTCGATGCGCACGTCGAGGTCGGCGAGCGGCAGGAACTCCTGCGAGTACGGGCCTTCGAAGGCCATCAGCAGGTCCTCGGCCTCGCGGGTGCGCCCTTCGTCCAGAGCGGCGCGGACGCGGGCGAGGCGCTCGGGCCCTGCCCCCGCGGCGAGCACGTCGCGCAGGGCGTCAGCGGGCCCGTCGGGGGTGCCCGACCAGACGGTCGCGTCGTTGAGCGCATAGCGTCCTGACGCTCCGCCGAACAGCATCGCGCCGATGCGGCCGTTGCCCAACGGGGTGGCCTCGTTCCAGTTCGATGCGGGCGGATTCCACGCCAGACGCAGCGTTCCTGCGGGGCGAGGACGGGTCTCAGGATGGGGACGCGGCATGGTCTTCCTTGACGAGATGGCTGCTTGCAATACGAGACTAATCGTGATTATTTACCGGTGTCAAGTAATTGGCGGCCGATCCGATGCTGGACGGAGCAGTCGCCTGCCGAACCTTCTGGGGACCGCGTGAAGACGCGCGGGGTTCACCGTCGAACCGCCATGAGAGGAAGACATGATCCACAACGATCGACCGACCGCGAGGCTGCGATGGCCGGCCGTGCTGGCCGCCGCCGCACTGGCGCTCGGCATGGGAACCGCCACGGCTCAGGCCGCCGAGACCTCGGCTGCCGAGACATCGGCATCCGTCCCGCCCGCGGCATCCGCGGCGACGACGGTCGCCGCCACCGCGAAGCCGGACGAGCCACTGGGCTCCCGCCCGTACATGGGCTGGAGCAGCTACAGCATGCAGGTCTACGCCGGCAACGGCCAGGCCTGGATCAGCGCCGACCAGATCCTCGCGCAGTCCGACGCCATGCACGAGAAGCTGCAGAAGTTCGGCTACGAGTACATCAACATCGACGCGGGCTGGAACGGAGGCGTCGACGGGAACGGTCGCCCGGTGCCGAGCACGACGCTCTATCCCGATGGGCTGCAGTCCGTCATCGACCACGTGCACGCCAACGGCCAGAAGATCGGGCTGTACTTCATCCCGGGCATCTCGGCCGAGGTGTACGAGGCGGAGCTGCCGATCGCCGGAGCACCCGAATGCACCACCGGCGACGTCGTCAAACGTCCCCTCCAGCAGGCCGACTACTGGGGCATCGGTCACCGCATCGACTTCTCGACCCCCTGCGGCCAGGCGTACATCGACTCGATCGCCGACATGCTCGGCGAATGGGGCATCGACTTCGTGAAGTTCGACAGCGTCACGCCGGGATCCGGTATCGGCGACCTGTCGATCGACGCCCGTGACGATGTCGCGGCATGGTCGCAGGCGCTCGAGCGCAACAACATCTGGTTCGAGCTCTCCTGGGCTCTCGACATCCGCTACGCCGACTTCTGGAAGGAGTACGCGAACGGCTGGCGCGTCGACTGGGATGTGGAGTGCTACTGCGAGAACGAGGCGCTCACGACCTGGGACAACATCTCACGGCTGTTCCCGAAAGCCGCCGACTGGTGGCGTCACGCCGGCCCCGGCACGGGGTGGAACGACTTCGACTCGCTCAACGTCGGCAACGGCACGATGGACGGCTTGACCAAGGACGAGCGGCGCACCGCGGCGACGTTCTGGGCCGTGGGAGCGGCGCCGATGTACATCGGCAACGACATGACGAACCTCGACGAATACGGCCTCGAGCTGCTGACCAACAAAGAGGTCATCGCGGTGAACCAGGCGGGGCGGCCCGCGCATCCGGTCTCGACGGCGACGCCGCGGCAGACCTGGTACGCGGTGAACTCCGACGGGTCCGTGACGGTGGCCGTGTTCAACCTCGGACGCACGGATGCCGACATCACCGTGCCGTTCGCCGACATCGGCATCGACGGCTCCGCGAAGATCCGCGACCTGTGGCGCAAGAAGAACCTCGGCAGCACGACCGGCGAGTTCGTCGCCGAGGACGTGCCGGTCCACGGCACGCGCCTGTTCACCTTCACGCCCGCGAAGAAGAGCACGATCACGCTGAACGACGACGACGCGCGCCTGCGCTACGACGGCGACTGGAGCCGCAACGGCGGCTACGAGGTTCCGGCACGGTCGCAGGCGCTGACGGTGTCGGTCTTCGACTCGGCGCAGGGCGGCGAGGCGCCAGAGACCGGCGCCTCGAACGTGGTCAGCGTCAACAACGACGGCCCGGGCATCGTGTACGGCGGCACCTGGAGTCGGAGCGCCGGCCGCGGCATGGGCGACTACCAGGACGACGTGCAGTACAGCGAGGCGGACGGATCGTCGTTCGAGTACTCGTTCGTCGGCACCGGCATCGACTGGGTGACCGAGACCCACTCCTCGCAGGGCGAGGCGGATGTCTATCTCGACGGACAGCTCGTCGACACGGTCGACACGTTCCTGGCCGACGGTCGCGGGGTACAGCAGGTCGTGTACAGCGTGCGCGATCTGCCGAACGGCAGTCACAACCTGAGGGTGGTGAAGAAGTCGGGCCAGTTCATGCTCCTCGACAAGCTCGACGTCATCCAGGAGGGCGTGCTCGATGTCGACCACGTGGCGTTCGACCGATCGGACCCGGCAGATGCCGTGGTCACGCTCGGACGCGACCCGGGCGAGCTCGTCGGCGTCTTCCGGGACGGCACCGCGCTGGTGGCGGGAACCGACTACACGGTGGATGGGCGCGAGGTGGCCATAGGTGCCGCCCTGATCGGTTCATTCGCCGACGGCGACACGGCGCTGGAGTTCCGGTTCCGCGGCGACCTGCGCGACGACGTGCACTGGACGGCCGCGGACGGCGCGTCGGTCTCGCTCGACTTCACCGGGTCGAAGGTCACGCTCACGGGTGCGATCGCACCCGATCAGGGCACGGCCGAGATCTACATCGACGATGAGCTGGTCGACACGATCGATCTACACGGCGACGCGCGACTCACCCGTCAGGAGCTGTTCACGAGCGGCGACCTGCGCAAGGGCGAGCACACGATCCGCATCGTCAAGACGTCGGGAGACGTGCTGCGGATCGACGGGCTGTCGTACGTGACCCGCTGAGAGAACGAGGGCCGCGACAGGAGAATGCGGGGTGGGCGGGGTCTCCCCCGTCCACCCGCATTCCGGGTCGCCTGTGATTACTTCTTGAAGGCGTCCTTGACGTTCTCGCCGGCCTGCTTCACGTCGGACTTGGCCTGGTCGGCCTTGCCCTCGGCGACGAGCTTGTCGTTGTCGGTCACGTTGCCGATCGCTTCCTTCGCCTTGCCGGCGATGTCCTGAGCGGCGTTCTTGATCTTGTCATCGAGTCCCATGGGGAGCTCCTTTCCTTGGTGGTGATCATGACGTCGGGATGACCCCCGACGCCTTATCGACGTGCCGCGCAGCGACCGGCGATAAGTCTGGGATGGGCGGATGCCGGTCAGCGACGCGCTTTCTCGAGCGCCTTCCGCGCGGCCTTGGCAGCCTTCTCGGCCTTCTTCTGCCGCTCCTTCTTGGCCTTGGGGTCGTTCCACATCCGCACGAGCTGGTGCCGCACCGACTCGCCTTTGTCGATCTGCACGGTCGCCGCCCGGCTGCCCAGGATGTAGGCGACGAAGGCGATGGCGCCGATGAGGAGGATCTTGTTCTGCATGATGGCTGCTTTCCGAGTGGGTGCGGCGGACGCGGCTCAGACGAGCCGGCGCTGGTCGTGCGCGAGACGCGCACGCAGACCGGTGTGGATCGAGACGTAGGTCTCGGTCTCGCTCCCGGTCAGGGCGGCGAGGTTCGTGAGGAGACGATCGACATGTTCGACCAGCTCCCGAGGGTCGGTGTTCTGCCGCGGTGTGACGGCGACGTGCAGCACCGGCCGGCTCTTGATGTCGTTGGCCGTGACGCTCGACGACAGGATCTCGTCTCGCGTCGCCAGCGAGTTCTTCACGGCATCCGAGACGAACGACTCGGTGACGGTGACACGGCCGAGCGGGTTCTGCGCACCCGACGAACGGAGCACCGTCTTCGAGCGACGACCCGCGACGCTCGTGAGCGCCAGGATGAGCAGCACGATGACGATGACGATCGCGGCGACGGCGCCGACGCCGATCCACGACAGGTTGCCGCCCGCGATCGCGGTGGCCGCGATCGTCTGGTCGAGCCAGGTGCGGGCACCCTCTCCGCCCGACGTCCAGACGTCGGTCGCGGTGGGCCAGCTCATGATGGCGATGCCGATGGCGCCGAGACCGAGGAACAGCAGCCCGATGATGAGCAGCAGGGTGCGGTTCAACGCACGATTCGTGTTGTTCACAGCTCGTCTTCCTTCTCGTCGGGGCGGTCGATCCGAACCCGCGTGCGCACGCTCCGGGTCAACCGGTACGTCTGCAGCTCGAGTTCGGCGGCCGACTGCACCATGCTCTTGTCGAGCGGGATGCCGGCGCCGGGACGCACGGTCACGTCGACAGTGCGGTGGCCCACGCCGACAGTGATGTTCTCGCGGGCGAGACCCGTCTGATCGGACACATGCTGGGCGAGAGCGCTCGCGATCACGCCGTTGTCGACGACGACCGCACGGTCTCCGGCCTCGAGGGTGTGCTTCGACAAGCGGCCGGGAGTGATCGCGAGAACCACGAAGACCACGCCGATGATGGCGAGGACGACGCTGCCCGCGATGACGAGCCCTGCCGGCTGCGCGGTGGGGAGGCCGACCAGCCATCCGCCTGCCGCGGCGGGACCGAGGAGGAGCGCCGGCTGAGCCGCGAGGTTCAGCACGATCTCCAGCCCGATGTAGGCGAGCGCCAGGATCAGCAGGATGACCGCGACGAAGGTCGCGACGGTGCGCGGCGAGTGCGTCTCGCGTCGGACGACGCGACGCAGAACCGGGGTGCTCATCGCACTCGTCTCCTTTCAGGGATGGTGGCGCCGGTGATGGTGAGGTTGATACGCGTCACGTCTCGGCCGAGGATGCGGGAGAGACTCTGCTGCAACTGCTCCTGCAGCTGGCGCGCCCGGTCGAGGACCGGCATGCTCTGGGCGATCGCGGCGGTGTCGTCGAGATCGGGGACGGGAAGCGGCGTCGCGATGCGGACGGCGATGCCTCCGGGGTGTTCCGCGACATCGACCTTCACGTCACCGCGGGGCACACCGATCAGGGTTGCGGACGCCTGCTCGGTGACCGTGCGGTACACGCGCTCTCTCACGTCGATGCGGCCCGGGACGGCGTCCCCTCCGGTGGCGACCCCCGTGGGGCCGCCACCGGCGGCGAGGTGCTGGTCGACGCGCATCAGGAGGTGCGCCGCCCTGTGAAGGCGTCGGCGAGACCGCGAACGTCGATCTTGCCGGAGACGATCCGGCCGACGATCGCGCCGATGCCGGCGAACAGGGCCATGAGGAGGAACCCCCAGAACCCGAACAGCAGCGCCGCGAGAGCGAGGAGGGCGCCGATCAGGGCGCCGGTGGTGGTGGGGGTCATGAGACTCGCGACTCCTCGTTCTCCTGGTTGTCGGTGCCGGGCACGTGCACGTCGTTGACCTCGACGTTGACCTCGACGACCTCGAGGCCGACGAGACGGGTGATCGCACCGGCGACGGCGGCGCGCACATTGTTCGCGACCTCCTGGATCGGAGCGGGATACTCGACGACGATGGTCAGCTCTGCGGCGGCCTGGGTCTCGCCGACCTCGACCTTGACGCCCTGCGAGAGGTCGGTCGCGTTGATCACGTCGCGGATCGCGCCGAAGGCACGTGCTCCGCCGCCTCCGAGGGCGTAGACGCCGGCGACCTCACGAGCGGCGATACCGGCGACCTTGGCGACCACGCCGTCGGCGATGACCGTCTTGCCCGCGGCATCCGCGTCCGCAGGGATCCGCGACGTCGAGAAGCTCGAGGAGCGGTCCACGCGAGAGGCGGAGGCTGCCGGCTTCGGAGCGGTCGCGGTCTGAGCGAGCTCCTTGTCGGCGGGGGTGGCGGGGGTCTTCTGGTCCTGGTTTGCCATGACGGGTCCTATCTCGATCTGTGGGCCGACGATGAGCCCCCGTGGGCTCCTGCCGGGAGCGATCGACTCGCTCACAGGTAAGACGCGTGCACCCGCCGATTCGTCACGAAAAGGTCTGAACTTTTCTCTCCGGCCCCTTTCATCCGTCTCGTTCGTGGGTAGTGTCATCCCATGACATCGATGTCCTCGCGGCGCATCGCTCTCAGCGCCGGTCTCGCCGCGAGTCTCCTGGTGGTCGTCTCGGGCTGTGCGAGCGCGCCGGCGAACGTGCCGAGTGTCGCGACGTTCGAGATCGAAGGCCAGCGCTTCAAGATCGAGCTCATCACCCCGGAACTCGTCGAGCATGCCGAGCGTCTTCTCGCCGGCGAGGAGGTGGCGAACATCCCGGTCGGGCGCATCGTCCGCGGCGACCCGTCGGTCAATGAGCCCTGGTCCTGGCACATCGACCCCGCCACGCTCGAGTTCGCCGACTTCACCACGGAGGTGTGCGACGGGCTTCCGGAGTATGTGGAAGACCGCACCCTCACGAGCGACACGTACTGCCCGTGGCTGGCGAAGGTCATCGCCGTCGAACCGACGTCGACGTCTGACTGAGCCGCTGCGGCACGCGCGGCCGCTCGTCTCCCTCGCTGAGTCACAATCCGTCTGAACCATTCGCCCGCCCGTATCGTCTCTTCCTCGGAGGGTGCGTCTCGGCGCCTTCGGAACGGGGGAGACGTGGCAGAGCCGGTGGGGGTGCGCGCGCGCCGATGACGGATTTCGGAGCACCGACGGATACCGATCGGTTGCTGCGGAACGCTCACGACCGTTATTCCGGCATGCTGCGAGGCTTCGTGATCTCGCTCCCCTACGACGCCGCCCTGGCGGATGACGTGGTGCAGGAGACGCTGCTGCGGGCTTGGCAGCACGCCGAGATCCTGACCAGACCCGAGCCGGTGGTGCGGGCGTGGCTGTGCAAGGTGGCGCGCAACATGGTCATCGACGATCTGCGCAGCGCCAGGAGACGCCGCGAGATCGTGGTGGAGACGCTGCCGGAGTCCGCGCACGACGACGACACCGACCGGCTGTTCGAGCGCTGGATCATCGCCGAAGCGCTCTCCACGCTGCCCGCCGACCAGAAGGCCGTCATCAGCGGCGCGTACCACGGCGGCAGGAGCGTCGCGCAGCTCGCCACCGAATTCGGCATCCCCACCGGCACCGTCAAGTCGCGCCTGCACTACGGCATGCGCGCCCTGCGCGTCGCCCTGCAGGAGAGAGGCGTCGTCTCATGATCCCCGACGAGTACACCGAATGGGACGCGGCCTACGTGCTCGGAGCTCTCAGCGTGAGCGATCGCCACGAGTTCGACCGTCACCTGTCCGGATGCCGGTCGTGCCGGCAGTCGGTGAACCAGCTGGCGCCTCTTCCCGGCATGCTCGCCGCTGTCCCGTCGCCCGCCGTGCGGGCGACGCCTCCGGTGGCGAGTGAAGCGGATGCCGCGGCATCCGCTTCCCGTGCACGCACGGCACGCGCCGAACGCGTGCACCGCCGGAAGCGGACGCGCAGGACGCGGGTCGCCGCAGTCGCGCTGGGCCTGATGCTCCTCGGCGGGGCCGCCGGCTACGCCGTCACGATGCACGTGGGCAGCACGGTCACCGCGACCGAGTCGCTGCGCCTGAAGCCGGTGGCGGACAGCGGCGTGCAGGCCGACCTGTCGATCACGACCCTGCGCGGGAGCACGCGCCTCGACTGGTCCTGCTCGTACCCGCCGGGGATCCCGCTCGGGCACGACTATGAGCTCGCCGTCGTCGACGCCGACGGCATCCGCACGGTCGTGGCGACGTGGGCCGGCGACGGCACGTCGCGCACCGCGGGCCTCTCCGCCACCACAGCCACGCCGGCCGACGAAATCACCCGGATCGAGCTGTCCGCCGCGGCCTCCGGTCGGCTCCTCGCCGCCACCGACCACTGACCGCCACACACCGAGAACACACCCACACCGGAGGAAATCATGTCCACACGCACGGAGATCACCCGCACCGCACCCGCACGTTCCGCCCTCGACGCTCCCGCTGCCCGCGTGTTCATCGCCCTCACCCGCATCGCCCTCGGCTTCGTCTACCTGTGGGCGTTCGTCGACAAGCTCTTCGGCTTCGGCGTCGCGACACCGCCCGAGGGTTCGGTGCTGGCGGGCCAGTCGCCGAGCGCCGGCTACCTCAGCCACACCGAGGGCGCACTGTCGGGCATGTTCCAGGCCCTCGCGGGCAATCCGGTCGTCGACGTGCTGTTCATGCTCGGCCTCGGCGCCGTGGGGGCGGCGTTCATCTCGGGGATCGGCCTGCGTCTCGCGGCCCTCGGCGGCACCTTCGTGATGGGCGGCATCTACCTCAGCATGCTGCCGCTCTCGAACAACCCGATCGTCGACGAGCACCTCCTGTACGTCCTGATGGGCTGGATGCTGGCTGCGATCGGCGCCGGATCCGCGCTGGGCCTCGGTGCGTGGTGGCAGTCGCTGTCCTGGGTGCGCGGGCGTCGCTGGCTGTACTGACGCCGATCCCATCCGCCGGGCGATCGGCGACGAACAAGACGCATGCGCCGTCTCCGATCGCTCGCGTCCGTCGTCGCCCTCGCCCTGGGCCTCACCGCGTGCAGCGCCGCGCCCGTGCCCGACGTGTCTCCGACGCCTGCCAGCGGGCCGGTCGTCGCGTTCTACGGCGACTCCTACACGCTCGGCACCGGGGCGAGCGACCCGTCACTGCGCTGGTCGACGGTCATCAGCGCCGAGCGCGGGTGGAGCGAGTTCAACCCGAGCGTGAACGGACTGGGGTTCGTCAACCACCGCTCGGACTTCGGTGAAGACGATCTCCCCGAGCTGGTCATCGATTCGCAGCCCGACATCGTCTTCGTCACCATGGGCCTGAACGACAACTTCAGCTACGACCGAAGCGCCGACCTCATCCGCGAGACGATCACCGCAGACCTCACCCGTATCCGCGACGCGCTGCCCGAGGCGCGGATCATCGTGGTCGAGCCGTTCTGGTACACCGACACGCGTCCGGAATCGCTGGAGACGATCATCGGCTGGGTGGAGGCGGCCGCCGCCGAGATCGACGCCGACTGGATCCCCGGGGCGAGCCACTGGCTCGACGGCCACTACGCGGGGTCCGACGACAGCTGGATGGCGTCTGACGGCCAGCATCCGAATGATGATGGGTACGCGCACATGGCCGAGGAGATGGATGCCGCGCTGGAGATGCTCGATCCGCAGTTGTGATTCACATAACGACAAGCTTCGTTGATCTAAAAGCCATTTAGATCAAGTGTCCTTAATCTGAAATGAGGGCACGTCCACACCGATCCCGGCTGGAGATCGCCCTCCGCGTGATGCGCGTCCTGGGGCTCATGGATGCGGTGGTCAGCGCCACTGATCCGTTCACGACCGATCGCGGCCGAAGGCCAACGTGATGATCGGATCCTGCAGGACCTGCGGTCAGCGATGGTGGGCTGAATCCCACTCATTGAAACCGTCGGCCTCTGCGCGCCATTGAATGAAAGCGCACTATGCCGGCGCGTGGGCTCGGTGGAGGGTGGCCGCAGTGCGCCGGCAATGAGGCCGGCCTCGACGGAAAGGCCCCGCATGTCGATACGCGAGTCGATAGACAGCGCACCTCTGAGCAGATATCAGATGCTCGTCATCTCCATCTGCCTCCTCATCGTCCTCATCGAGGGCTACGACCTCCTGCTGATGGCGTTCTCCGCCTCGTCCGTCGCGGCGGAGTGGTCGCTCAACGGAGCCCAGATCGGCATCCTGCTCAGCAGCGTCGGCGTCGGCCTGGTTCTCGGGTCGGCGTTCCTCGCGCCTCTCGCCGATCGGATCGGCCGTCGGCCGATGACGCTGATCGGACTCGGGATCATCATCGCGTCGATGGCCATCTCGGCGGCGACGATCAGCATGCCGCAGCTGGCGGTCGCCCGGTTCGTCACCGGCATCGGCGTCGGCGGGCTCGTGGCCGGTCTTCCCGTGGTCATCTCGGAGTTCTCCTCCCGGCGACGGCGCGCCACCATGATCGCGATCGGCACCGCCGGCCTCCCGATCGGCGGCGTGGTCGGAGGCTTCGTCGCCGCGATCGTGCTGTCGACCCTCGGCTGGCGCGCGAGCTTCCTGGTGGGAGCCGCCCTCACGATCGTGGCGTTCGTGCTGGTGCTGTTCGCCCTGCCCGAGTCGATCGACTTCCTCGTGTCGAAGCGTCCGAAGAACGCCGTCGAGACGATCAACCGCACTCTGAAGCGGATGAACCTCGCCCCGATCACCGAGCTGCCGGCCGTCAGGGAACGCCCGAAGAACGCGATCAGGACGGCGATCTTCACAGGGCGGAACGGCGTACGCTCCGCCCTGCTCGGCTTCGCCTTCTTCGTGATGATGGCGGCCTTCTACTTCGCGAACGGCTGGACCCCGCGCCTGCTCGAGCAGGCCGGCGGCTCCGCGGCGCAGGGCATCAGCGCCGGCATCCTGCTGAATCTCGGCGGAGCGGCGGCGGCACTCCTGTTCGGGGTCTTCGCCATCTTCATCAAGAACCGCCTGCTGACGATCATCTCGTTCGCCGGCGCCGCAGCGGCGTTCCTCACCATGGGACTCGCATTCGGCAGCTTCGCACTCACGCTGACGCTGGCGCTCGCGGTCGGCGCGCTGATCCAGGCCTGCGCCACCGGTCTGTTCACACTCGCGCCGGAGTGCTACCCCGCGGAGGCCCGCACGACCGGAGTCGGGTGGGCCGTGAGCCTCGGCCGCATCGGTGCGATCATCTCGCCCATCCTCGCGGGCGTCCTGATCGACCGCGGCTGGACCGCCCCGTCGCTGTACATGCTGTTCGCCCTGCCGCTCGTGCTCGGCGGCATCGCGATCGTCGCCCTGCGACTGCGGCCGCGCGAAGAGGCGCCAGCGGATGCCGGTGCAGCCGTCTCGGCGGAGGCGACCTCGTCCGCCGTCCGCGCCTGACCTGCACCACCGACAGCTGCGAAGAAGCCCCGCGCATCCGAGATGCGCGGGGCTTCTTCGTGCCAGGTGGGTTCAGGCGGTCAGGCGCTGCGTGATGCGGCCGAGGCCCTCGATCTCGGTCACGAGGGTCTCCCCCGCCACGAGATACCGGTTGGGCTTCATGCCCGCCCCGACGCCGGGAGGCGTCCCCGTGAAGATGACGTCTCCGGGGAGCAGCTCCACCGTCTCGGACAGCCGGCTCACGAGCTCGGCGACCGGGAAGATCAGCTGCGCCGTCGAGCCGTCCTGCACCCGCGTCTCGGTGCCGTCCGCCCCGATGATGGTCGTGGAGACCGCGAGCCGGTCGGGGTCGGCCAGCTCGTCGACCGACACGATCGCCGGGCCGATGGGTGCGAAGCCCTCGAACGACTTGCCCATGCTGAACTGCGCGGGCGTGCCCTGCCACTGCACCGTGCGCTCGGAGAGGTCCTGCCCGACGGTGAAGCCGGCGATCCGCTCCCACGCCTCGGCGATCGGGATGCTGCGCCCCCCGCGACCGATGACGACGACGAGCTCGGCCTCCCAGTCCACTGTGTCTCCGGGGAGCCGCACCGAGATGTCGGGGCCGGCGATCGATGAGGCGAACTTCGTGAACACGACCGGGTGCTCCGGGATCGGAAGTCCTGCCTCCGCCGCATGATCGGCGTAGTTCAGTCCGACGCCGATGACCTGCCTCGGACGCGGCGACGGGGCGCCCAGGTCAGCCGAGGCGAACGCGGCTGTACCCTCGGCCGTCGCGACGTCGACGGCATCCGCCCACGCCGTGAACTCCGCCCAGCGATCGAACACGGCGGCGGGATCAGCGCCGAAGGCTCCGGCGCTGGCGGTCTCGACATCGAGCGCGCGCTCGCCCTCGACGAGGACGAGCCGACCGGCGAGGTTCGCGATGCGCATCGGTCACCACACCTCCGGCAGGAAGATGTCTTCCGGGATCACATCGGGCAGATACTCGCCCGCGCGGGTGCGCTCGTGGATCTCCTGGAACGACAGTCCTGCCTCACGAGCCGCGACGAGCTTCTCCGAGTCGAAGAAGGTGCCGATCGGGTTCTCGGCGAACTCCTTCGCGTTGGCGATCCACTCGCTGGAATCCGCCCAGTCGCCGAAGCCGTCGACCTGGATCTCAACGCCGTTGCCGTCGGGGTCCTGGTAGTAGACCGACATCGTGATGCCGTGGTCGAGCTGCAGGAACGGCAGGATGCCGTGATCGCGCAGCCGGATGTAGTTGTTCATCCACATGTCGAACGTCGAGAACTCGAACGCGGTGTGGTGGATGCCGGTCTCGTGCCCCTTGTCGGTCGGGTGCTTGAGTCCAGGAGGGGACAGCAGGGCGATGCGGTGGTTGGCGTCGTCGTTCGTCAGCCAGGATGCCTCGTCGCTCTGGAACACGGGGCGCAGTCCGCAGACGAGTCCGTACCAGTTCACCATCTCGTCCATCCGGAGGGTGGTGAACGTGGTGTGGTGCAGCTTCGGCGGGTTCGCGGGCCAGTGGGTGGCCTTGTTGTCCGGCATTTCTCTCTCCTTCGAGATCGGGGGTGGTTCAGAGGGTCGGTGAGACGAGGTCGAGTGCGGCGGCGATCTGCGCATCGGGGCCGATGCCGTGCAGGCGATACATGTCCTGCAACGTGCCGGTCTGGCCGAACTCGGTGACGCCGAGGTTCACGCTGGGGACCCCGCGCACGGCAGCGAGGAAGGCGAGGGAGTGCGGATGCCCGTCGAGCACGGTCACCATCGGCACCGCCCGATCGGCCGGCAAGACCTGATCGAGGATCCATGCCTCGCCGTCCCCTCTGCCGCTGCGTGCGCGCGTGGCGCGGTACAGCCGGTCGGGGCTCGTCACGCAGATGACGTCGGCGGCGATCCCGAGCTGTGCCAGGCGGTCAGCCGCGGCGAGGACCTCGGGCATCAGCGCGCCCATGCCCACGAGCGCGACGTCCGGGTGCTCGGCGCGACGCAGCACGTACGCCCCGGCCGTGACCTGACGGCGACGGCGCTCGCGCGCGGCCGGGTCGGCGGGAACATCGGCCAGCCCCTGGTCGATCACCCGGGAGCTGAGACGGAAGTAGCTCGACGAGCCGTCGGGTCGCCCCAGCCGCGACATCGCGTCGAGCATGCACCATTCGAAGTCCTGCGCGAACGCCGGTTCGAAGGCGACGACGCCCGGCTGCTCGATGCCGATGGACGGCGTGATGATCGACTGGTGCGCGCCGCCCTCGGCCGCGAGCGTCACGCCGGAGGGAGTGCCGACGAGGATCGACTGTCCGCCCGCGTAGACCCCGAACGACCACGGCTCGAGCGCGCGGGTGACGAACGGATCGTAGAGCGTGCCGATCGGCAGCAGCGGTTCGCCCCAGCGGCTCCAGGTGGCACCGAGTTCGCCGAGCAGGCCGACCAGGTTCACCTCGGCGATACCCAGTTCGACGTGCTGACCCGACGGCCGCTCGTCCCAGTGCAGGATCGTCTCGGCGTCGTCGGCGAACCAGTTCTGCCGGGCGGTCGGCGACCACACCCCGACCTTGTTCACCCAGCCGCCGAGGTTGGTACTCGAGGCGACGTCCGGCGCCACGGTCACGACCCGTCGCGCGGCATCCGGGGCGAACCTGCCGAGATCGAGCAGCAGCCTGCCGAGGCCCTGCTGCGTGGAGCTGTGCCCGCGGATGTCTCGTCCGAAGTCCTCGGGAACAGCGGGCGGAGCGGTCGGATGCACCGGCTCCCGGCCGAGACGCTCCGCGACGCGGGCACAGAGCGCGGCCTCCGCGGAATCCCCGGGGAACGACCGCCAGCGATCGTCGGTGCTCTCGCCGAGCTGCTCGGCGACCCAGGCAAACTGCTCGGGCTTGAGCAGGTTCGAGTGGTTCTGCGGATGCCCGGCGCTGGGCAGTCCGTTGCCCTTGATCGTGTAGGCGAAGATCACCGTCGGACGGGAGTCGTCGATCTGCCCGAAGGCGTCGATCAGGCTGGGGATGTCGTGACCGGCGAGACCGCGGATGACCCGCAGCACGTCGTCGTCGCTGAGGTCGGTGAGGAGCGCGGAGACGTTCTCCGCGCCGGCGCCGGTGCCGGGAAGCCGCACGCGCAGTTGTTCCGCCGAGCAGCGCAGCAGCCGCTGATACTCCGGGTTCGACATCTCGTCGATCCGCTGCTTCAGGTGCTCGCCACCGGGTCGCGCGAAGAGCTCGGTGAGGAACGACCCGTACTTGAGGGTGATCACCTGCCAGCCCGCCGCCGCGAACATGGACTGCAGCCGGGTCGCCGAGATGTTCGGCACGACACGATCGAGAGACTGCCGGTTGAAGTCGACGACCCAGACGATCTCGCCGAGGTCACCCACCATCTGGTCGAGCACGGCCTCCCACACGGCGCCCTCGTCGAGTTCGGCGTCGCCGACCAGGCTGTACTGCCGACCCCGTGGGAGAGGTGCGCCGACCGTGTCGGCCACGAAGCGGCGTGCGATTCCGCCCCAGATCGGCGCGGTGGCTCCGATGCCGACGGAACCCGTGGAGTAGTCGACCGTGTCGGGGTCCTTCGAGCGGCTCGGGTAGCTCTGCAGACCGTGGAAGCCGCGGAGAGTCTCGAGCTCCTCGGGCGCAAGCTCGCCCAGCAGGTGGTTGATCGCGTGCAGCACGGGCGACGCGTGCGGCTTCACCGAGACCCGGTCGTCGCTCGTGAGGGCGGTGAACCACAGCGCCGTCATGATCGTCACCATCGAGGCGCTCGACGCCTGGTGCCCGCCGATCTTCAGGCCGTCCGGGTCTTTGCGGCTGCCGGCGTTCGCCGAGTCGATGATCGCGGTGGCCAGCCAGAGGACCTTCTTCTCGATCGCACGCAGAGTGTCGAGCTCGGTGGGAGCCGCACTCGCCGGTGCCGCGAGGGAGGGTGAGTTCATGGTCGGACTTCCTTGTTCGATCGCAGGATATATCTTATACCGTAGCGATTGCAGTCGTGGCGAGCAAGTGCGGGGCCCCGGGCCTGGCACCATAGGGAGAATCACCGAAGGGAGATGGCATGGCCATCGAAGGGCAGTTGAGGTCGGTGGCCTCAGCCAACAGCTCCGCCGTCGACCTGGTGACGGCGGAGATCCGTCGCGCGGTGTTGACCGGATCGCTCGAGGCGGGCAAGCAGTTCTCGATCCGGGACCTCGCCGCGCAGCTCGGCGTCAGCCACATCCCGATCCGCGAGGCGCTGCGCCGCCTCGAGTCGCAGGGGTTGATCGTCATGCGCCAGGCCCGCGCGGCCAGCGTCGCGCCGCTCAGCACCGACGACCTCGCCGCCATCTACCGCCTCCGCTACGTGATCGAGCTCCCGCTCGCCGGATCGTCGGCCGGCGCACGCAGCGACGCCGAGATCGCCGAGCTCGACGCGCTCCTCGAACGCAGCCGCGACCTGGATCCCGACATCGCCTGGCAGGCGCACTACGACTTCCATGAGGCGCTCGTGCGCCCGGCCGCGAACGCCTGGGACGACCGCGTGCTGCACACGCTCTGGATGGCAGCGGAGCGCTACACGCACCTCGTGTTCGACCCGACGCGCATCACCGAGGAGGAGCGCGCTCGCCGCTACGAGACCCACCGCCTCCTGCGGGATGCCGCGCTCGTGGCCGACCCCGCCGCGATGTCACAGGCTCTGCGCGATCATCTCAATGCGAACGAGACGCGCATCCGCGAGCACATCGCGCCCCTCGAAGCGGCTCCGTAGAACCGGGGCTTGTGCGCTGTCGGCATCCGCGCTTAGCATGCAGGATATATCGTAGCGAGTAGCGAGGAGCGTCAATGCCTGCCCTGATCCTGGGCGCCACGGGGAACATCGGACCCCATGTCGTCGACGAGCTCCGCCGGCTCGGCGACACTCCCCGCGTCCTCGTGAGAGACGGCCAGCGAGCGCGCGCGCTCTTCGGGCCCGACGTCGAGGTCGTCGCCGGCGATGCCACCGACTCCGACGCGATCCGCGCGGCGGCCGAGGGGATGGACAGCGTGTTCCTGCTCTCTCCGCACAGCTTCACGATGGCCGACCTCCAGCTCGGCGTGATCCGCGCACTGCGCCGCACCGGCATCCGCATCATCAAGCTCTCGGGCACCGCCTCGGCGATCACCCCCGATGGCCCGCTCGCCTGCCGCGAGCACTGGGAGATCGAGCAGGTCCTCGAGGGGAGCGGCCAGCCCTTCGTGATCCTCCGGCCCAACTCCTTCCTCCAGGTGCTCGTGGGCAAGCTGATGCTTCCGGGCATCCACTCCACCGGGAAGATCATCAACCCGCTCGGCACCGCGGGCATCAGCATGATCGACGCGCGCGACGTCGGGGCCGTCGCGGCGCGTGTGCTGACCAGCCACGCCTGGGACGGTCAGACGCTGTCCCTCACCGGACCGCGACCCGTCACCTATGCGGAGATCGCCGAGGCGGTCTCCGCACGGCGCGGCGTTCCGGTCGCCGTCGCCGACGTCACACTCGATCAGGTGCACGCGTCGCTGACCGCGAACGGAATGGCTCCGTGGGAGGCCGAGCACTTCCGCGAGATGTACGAACTCTTCGCTGCGGGCGCCTCCGCCTTCGTCACCGACACGGTCCGCGAGGTCACCGGGAACGAGCCCCGCACGATCGAGGCGTATCTCGACGAGACGCTGGCCGCAGAGCCGGTGACCGCATGAGCGCCTGCCTTCCCTGCGACCTCGAAGAAGCGGATGCCGCAGCACAGGTCTATCGCGACGACGACTGGTCGCTCGATGTCGCGGCCCCGTACGACGCCCCCGGCTGGTACATCCTCCGGCTGCGCCGTCACGCCGAGGGGTGGGAAGGCCTCTCCCCCGACGAGGCCGCCGGCTTCGGTGTCATCTCGCAGCGCGTCGTCGCCGCCATCCGTGCGGTCACCGGTGCCCCGACCGTCTACTTCCTGAGCTTCGGCGAGAACTACTCGCACTTCCACTTCCTCGTGATCGCGCGCGAACCGGATCTGGCGCCCGAGCACCGTGGCGCCGGCATCCTGGCGCTCCGCGAGGAACGCCGCGATCCGGCCGCATCGCTCGCCCTCGCGGTCGACGTGCGCGCCACCCTGACCTGAACCCTCACCACCCACCCGAAAGGACGATGATGTCCACTCCGTTCACCTTCACCACCTCCGATGGCCGCACCTTCACCGGCCGACGCAATGCCGCAGAACCGGCGGCCGGCGGACCGCTCGTGATCGCCCTGCACGGCGGCACGTACACCTCCGAGTACTTCGACATCGCCGGGTACTCGCTGCTCGACCGCGGCGACGAGGCCGGTGTGCCCGTCATCGCGCTCGACCGACCGAACTACGGCGGCTCCAGCCCGCTTGAGAGCGAGGGATCGATCATCCTCGACAACGCCGAGGTGCTCTCGACCGCGATCGGCGAGATCTGGGAGCAGCAGGGCGGCGCGGCATCCGGTGTCGTGCTGATCGCCCACTCGATCGGCGGGGCGATCGCCACGGCCATCGCCGCCTCGCAGCCGTCGTGGCCGCTGCTCGGGCTCGCGACGTCCGGATGCCTGGTGCGCGTGCCGGCGGAGTCTGCGGACGCCTGGGCGGCTCTGCCGCCGATCCCGATGATCGATCTGCCCGTTCCACTGAAGGACCAGCTGATGTTCGGTCCGGCCGAGACCCTGGCCGACGACATGCCGGCGGCCAGCCACTCGTCGAACACCCTCGTGCCGAAGGCCGAGCTGCTCGACATCACCGGCTCGTGGATCGACCGCCGCGCCGAGGTGTGCGGCCGGGTCACCGTGCCCGTGTTCCACCGCCCGGGCGAGTTCGATGCGCTGTGGATCACCAGCCAGGACGAGGTCGACGAGTTCGCGGCCGGGTTCACGGCGGCGGCATCCACCGACATCGCGCTGCAGACCGGCAGCGGCCACTGCATCGACTTCCACCTGCCGAGCCGCGAGTTCGAGGATGCCGAGCTGGCGTTCGCGAGGTCCGTCGCGGCATGAGGCTCAGGGGGAACACGGTCCTCATCACGGGCGGCGGCTCGGGGATCGGGCGGGCGCTGGCCGAGGCCTTCCTCGCCCGGGGCAGCACCGTCATCGCCGCCGGCCACCGGGCCGACCAGCTGGCGGAGGCGGCCGCGGCGAACCCCGGACTCGACACGGAACTCGTGGACGTGTCGGATGCCGCGAGCATCACGGCCGCGGCATCCGCCGTGCTCGCGCGGCATCCGTCCCTCAACGTCCTGATCAACTGCGCCGGTGTCATGATCGACGACGACGTGAGCGCCGTCGTCGCCGAAGAGGACCTGCTCATGGTGGTCTCGACCAACCTGCTCGGGCCGATCCGGATGGTCTCCGCGTTCGTCGAGCACCTGCGCGCGACGCCGGATGCCGTGATCGTCAACGTGACGTCGATGCTCGGCTATGCGCCGCTCGCGCGCTCCGCCCTCTACTCGGCGACCAAGGCGGCCATGCACTCGTACACGCTCTCACTGCGGTACCGGCTCGACGGCACGGACACCGAGGTGGTCGAGATAGCCCCGCCGCTCACACGCACGGCGCTGCAGCCGGTCAACCTCACCGATCCCCGGTCGATGCCGCTCGAGGACTTCCTCGCCGAGACGCTGCAGGCTCTGGAGTCGGGTGACCCCGAGGCCTACGTCGCCCGCGCCCGCGAGCGCCGAGACGCGCAGCGCACCGACGACATCGGGGCGACCACCAGGCTCAACGACCTGATGAGCGCCCCGCTGCCGGAGGACCCGAGTCAGACGACCTGAGCACCGCCGATCCACACGCCGCGGATCTGACGGACCGCGGTGATGTCGGCCGTCGGATCGCCGTCGATGAGCACGAGGTCGGCGCGGAGTCCCGGTGCCACCCGCCCGCGGTCGTGCAGGCCGAAGATCCTCGCGGCGTGCGAGGTGGCACCGTCGAGCGCTTCCGCGGGAGAGAGACCGGCGGCGACGAGCCGACGCAGTTCGTCGTGCAGACCCTCGCCGAACGGCACCTGGTACGGCGCGCCATGGTCGTCGTTCGCGTCGGTCCCGACGAGCACGGTGCTGCCGGCATCGCGGAAGGCGCGCACGGTGGTCTCGGCGAAGCGGTACTTCATCCGAGCAGCGGGCACGAGCGCGCCGACGACCTTCATCATGAGCTTCCCGCCGATCGTCTCGACGACGCCGTGCATCATGCCGAGCGTGGGGATGATGACGGTGCCGTGGGCCGTGATGAGCGCCTTCGTCTCCCCGTCGAGCTCGCCGCCGAGGGCCGCATGCGTGACGACGTCGACGCCGGCGTCGAGCGCGGATCGCAGCGTGTGGGCGCTCACGACATGCGCGATCGTGAGCAGATCCGCGTCATGCGCGGCGACGACGATCGCGGCGATCGTCTCGGTCGGCAGCGGCTTCGCTCCGGGGAACTTCGGATCCTCGATGAGGATCTTGATGTAGTCGGAGCCCTCGGACTTGCGCTCGGTGACGAATCGCTTCGCGTCGCCCGGACCGTCGACACCGCTCTTCGGCGGCATCCCCATCTTCACGATGAAGTTCGACCCCGGGGCGCTCGCCGAATGCCCCGAGCTCTTGAGCGTGGGCAGGCCGGGGAGGCCCTGCAGGCCGTGCAGCACATCGAGGTCGGGCGAGCCCAGGTCGATCAGCGTGGTGACGCCGACGGCCCTCGCCGCTTCGAGATGCTCCCTCGTGCGCGCGTGCACGTGCGTGTCGATCAGGCCGGGGAGGAGGGCGCCGCCGTCGGCGTCGATGATCTTCGCCCCCTCGGTCGACGTGCCCTCGCTGACGACGCCGTCGTCGATCACGACCGTGGTCGGCGCGCCGAGCGCCCCTCGATCGAACACGCGGACGTTCGTGAAGGCGGTGCGCGTGGGCTGCGGCGAGGTGGCGTCTGCGGGCATCTCATCATCCTGTTCTCGCCGCGTCGTTGCGGCGTGGTCGGTCGTGCGGATTCGGTCCTCGGGGTGTCGAGTCGTCAGAAGGGGTACCGGCCGGGGCCGCTGCTCATCGTGGTCAGCCGCACCTCGGTGAAGTCCTCGACGGCGTAGTGCCCGGAGCGACCCCATCCGCTGTCCTTGACACCGCCGACGGGCAGCGCGGCCTCGCTCGCCATGGTCGGGGCGTTGATATGCACGATGCCCGCATCGAACCGCGCGGCCAGATCGAGCCCTCGACCGCGGTCGGCGGTCATGATCGACGCGCTGAGGCCGTACGGAGTCGCCTGCGCGTCGCGCATCGCCGTGTCGGCGTCATCGAACGCCTCGATCACGAGCAGCGGCCCGAAGGTCTCATCGGCACCGGTGCTGCAGATCGCGTCCTTCGGGACGTGCGTGAGGATCGTCGGGGCGTACACCCGCCCTTCGTGGCGGCCGCCCGTCGCCAGCGTCGCGCCGCGGTCGAGGGCGTCCTGCACGCGCGCCTGGATCTGCTCGACCGCCGCATCCGTGATCAACGGACCGATGATCACTGCGGGATCGACGGGATCGCCGAGCGCGAGGCTCTCGACGCGCGCGACGAGTCGCTCCACGAATTCGTCGTGCAGCGACCGGTCGACGTAGACCTTGCGGGCGTTCATGCACACCTGCCCCTGGTGCAGGAAGGCGCCGAAGGTGACGGCCTTGACGGATTCCTCGAGGTCGGCGTCGTCGAGGATCAGCACCGGGTTGAAACCGCCGAGCTCGAGCACCATCCGCTTGAGCGCGCGTCCGGCGCGCTCTCCCAGGATCCGTGCGGTCTTGTCGGAGCCGGTGAAGTTGATGCAGCGCACGTCCGGGCTCTCGAAGAACACTTCGGCGACGGATGCCGCGTCACCCGGGGCGTTCGTGACGACGTTGAACGACCCCGGCGGGAAGCCGGCTTCGGCGAGGATCTCGGCGTGGATGAGTCCGGCCGACATCGGAGCCAGCTCGGACGGCTTGATGACCGTGGTGTTGCCGAACGCCAGGGGCAGGAGGAACGTGCGCCAGGCCAGATAGAAGGCGCCGTTCCACGGCGTGAAGCCTGCGACGACACCGAGCGGCTTGCGGGTGACGAACGCGGTCCGTCCCGGCACATCGCTGCGCAGCACGTCACCCGCGGGCAGGTAGCCCCACCCCGCCGCCTGACGGAGCATCGCCGACGACAGTCTGATCTGGAACGACGAGAACGCCCGGCTCGCGCCGCCCTCGATCGCCATCAGTCGCACGAGCTCGTCGTGCCGCCGGTCGACGATGTCTGCGGCGGCGAGGAACAGCCGCTGCCGCTCGCCCGGCGCCATGCCCGCCCAGGCGGGGAAGGCCCGTGCCGCCGCATCCACCGCCGTCTGCATGTCGGATGCCGACCCGGCCGCCGACTCGGCGACGAGGGAGTCGTCGAGCGGGTTGCGCACATCGAACGTCGGTCCGGATGCGGTCGTCCAGGCGCCGTCGATGAAGTGGGTCGTCACGGAGTGCCGGCCTGCGTCGGGGATGATCGTCATTTCTGTGCTCCTGGATGGACTCTGTCAGGGTGGATCTATCGCGTCACAGACGCAGCAGGGCTTCGGCGTTGCCGTGGGCGATCTTCTCCCGGTCGGCCGCGCCGACGGGTGCCGAGGCCAGGTGCGCCGTCGCCTGCGCACTGCTGCCGAAGGGGTGGTCGACGGAGAACATCACGCGGTCGACGCCGAACGCGGCGAGCGCACACAGCAGCGGGGCGTCGTAGTTGTACCCGGAGGTCGTGAGGAAGAGATTGCGCCGCAGCGTCTCGGCCACCGTCAGCGTCTGGCCGGTGACGACCGGACTGAGCATCGCCTCGATCCGCTCGAGGTGGAAGGGCAGCCCTTCACCCATGTGGCCCACGATGATCTTCAGGTCGGGCAGCTCCTCGAAGACACCGGCCACGACCATTCGCAGCACATGCATCCCGCACTCGGAGTGCCAGCCCCAGCCGGACGTGGCGAGGCAGGCGGCAGCGGCATCCGGAAGTCCGGAGAAGTACGCCTCCTGCACGACGGCGGGCGGCGGAGCCGGATGCAGATAGATCGGCACGTCGAGTCGCGCGGCGGCGGCGAGGATCGGGCGCACCGACGGGTGGTCGAGGAAGACCCCGCGGGTCTGGCCGTGGATCATCGCGCCGACGAACCCGAGCTCCTCCACACAGCGGACGAGCTCGTCGACGGCGGCGTCGGGTTCGGTCATCGGCAGGCTCGCGAAGGCGCGGAACCGGTCGGGGTGCGCCGCCACCGCGGCGGCAAGGCGGTCGTTGAGCTCGGCGCTCCAGCGCACCGACTCGGACGGAGCGAGATCCTGCACGAAGTAGCCGAGGGCGGAGAGCACCTGCACGTCGATCCCGGCATCGTCCATGATCTTCAGACGATCGGCTCCGAGGTCGTCGAGCTGCTCCGCACGCGCACCCGCTCTCGACCCCAGGTCGATGCCGGCGGATGCGACGATGTCGTGCGGGAGCATGTGCTCCTCGATGGCGATGACCTTCATCGGACGACGGCCTCCTGCTGAGGGGTGAGGGCGGGAGCGGGGAAACCCCGCAGGGCGGCATCGAGGACCTCCGCCGGGTCCGACGAACGGATGCCGACGTGGGCGATGTGCTGATCCGGCCGGACGAGCACGGCTTCGGCGTCATGCGTCGCGAGATGCGCGACGGGGATGCCGCGGGCCGCGGCTTCGGCGAGCAGATCCTGCACGTCCTCCGCCCCTCCGATCGCGGTGAACCACGGCCCGAGGAGGTCGTGGATCGGGTGCCCGTCGACCATCCGATGCGGGAGCCGGTTCCCCGCCCCGACGATCGGGGTGTACTCGGCCGGCGTCGGGGCCTGCTCGCGGGATGTCGGGCCGTAGCCGTAGCCGAGCACGAGGCCCGCGCTGTAGAACTCGGGCGACTTGAGGCGCCAGATCGCCGGGCCCAGTTCCCTGCGCGCACTCTCGAAGACCTCACCGGTGGTCATCAGGAGCGGGTTGCTGAGGTCGATCGAGAGCGAGGCCATGTTCGCCGACGACAGGGCGATGGTCTGCTCCTCGACCTGCCGCCGCTCGTGGCCGTAGCTGTCGAGCAGCTCGTCCGGAGCCCAGCCGGCGCACACCGCCGCCAGCTTCCAGCCCAGGTTCACAGCGTCCCCGACACCGGTGTTGAACCCGTGCCCTCCCCAGGGCGGGTTCTGGTGCGCGGCGTCTCCGACGATGAAGAGGCGCCCGCTGCGGTACCGATCGGCGAGGAGCGTGCGTGCGCGCCAGGGGTCGGTGGCGACGATCTCGATGTCGAGGGTCTCGTCGCCGTCGGGCACACCGATGAGCGTCCGGACGATCTCTCGCGCATGCGCCGCATCGGCGACCTCGGGAGTGCCCGTCGAGATCGCCCACCAGGTGCCGTCCTGATCGAGCGGTCCGACGACCCCGGGCGACGCGGGGTTGAGCACCCAGTAGTGGATGGAGTCCGGATGCGGGATGGCGGCGGCCAGCCGGGTGGAACGGAACGTGATGTTGACATTCGGCCGCCCGGCGGGAGCGCCTTCGTAGCGTGCTCCCATCGCTTCGCGCACGAGGCTGCGCGGGCCGTCGGCGCCCACGACCCACTGCGCCCGCAGCGTGCGGCGCTCACCGTCGACGGACTCGATCACGACCTCGGCGTGCGTCGTGCCGTCGACGACCTCGACAGCCCGCCAGCCGAACAGGAGCTCGACCTCGTCCTTCGTCGAGAGGTGGGCGCGCAGCACCTCTTCGACCAGGGGTTGCGTCACCTGCTGGGCGCGCTCCGCCGTCAGCTCGGGGGCAGCGGAGAGCCCGAGGCAGTCGTCGACGTGCGTGATCTCACGCCCCAGTACGGTCTGCACGAATGTGACGCGCTGCGACCAGTCCGCGTGCAGCGGTGCGATCTCGCGCAGGCGGTCTGCGACGCCCCAGCGCCGCAGGTGCTCCATGGTGCGCACCGACGTGGTCTTCGCCCGCGGCCGCGAATGCTCGACGATCGTCCGCGGCTCGATCAGGGTCACGGGCACGCCGTGGAACGCGATCTCCTCGGCCAGGGCCAGCCCCACCGGGCCACCGCCGATGATCAGGACGGGGAGGACTTCCTCAGGCATGTGCGCGAACTCCGGATCTGGTCGTCGTTGACGTTCCGATCCTCCCCCGTCGCCTCCTCGCGGTTGCCGAAGCTTTCAATCAATGGCACCATCACCCCATGACGACGACACGACGCGGTGGTCGACCGCCTTCGGGAGAGCCCGTGCTCGACCGCGCCTTCCGCCTGCTCGACGCCTTCACCGATCAGGAGACGAGCCTCACCCTCACGGCGCTGAGCGAGCGCGCCGCGATCCCGCTCAGCTCCACCTTGCGACTCGCCCAGCACCTGAGCCGTCTCGGCGCCCTCGAACGGCAGCCCGACGGCACGTTCACCGTGGGACTCCGGATGCTGGAGTACGCGGCCCTCTCCCCTCGCGGTCACGGCCTCAGAGCCATCGCTCTGCCGTACATGGAGGACCTGCACCGCGCCACACGCCAGCACGTGCAACTCGCGGTGCGCGACAACGACGAGGGGATCATCATCGAGCGGCTCTCCGCTCCCGGCGCGGGAAGAGTGCTCTACTACGTCGGCGGCAGGGTGCCCCTGCACGGGACCGGTCTCGGCGTCATCCTGCTCGCGCACGCCCGCCCGGAGTTCCAGGAGGCGTACCTGCAGCGGGAGCTGTTCCTCGAGCCCGAGCACCTCCCGATCGTGGCGGCCGAGCTGCGGTCGCAGCTGCGGTCGGTGCGCGCGCTCGGGGTCGCGCACATGACCCGATCGCTGCCCGAGCCGGCGGCATCCGTGGGGGCTCCGGTGTTCGATCGGTCCGGTGCGTGCGTGGCGGCGCTCTCGGTCCTCGGCGCCGACGGATCACTGGACACGCGGATGCTGGAGCCGGCGGTCGTCGCGATCGCCCGGGCCATCAGCCGCGACCTGAGCCGCAGCGGACGCTGACGCTCGACTTCCGATCATTGGCAATCCGCTGGGAGGTCGGGCGGACTCGCGGGTACACAGGACGACAGGCGTCGCCGCTGACGCCCGAGACTCGAGGAAGAGAACCATGACCGCGAACCGCGACCGCCGCCGACCGATCACCCGCCCGGTCTTCCACCACACGACCTTCGCCACGCTGAAGCTCGACGAGATGGTGGAGTTCTACGAGGCGATCGCCGGGCTCGAGCCCGTCTACCACGGCACCGACGGGGCCTGGCTGACCAACGACGAGGCCAACCACCGCATCGCCCTGCTGGCGCTGCCCGAGCTGAAGGAGGCGGTCGACAAGGGTCACACCGTGGGCCTGCACCACACCGCGTTCGAGTACGCCGACTTCCACGCGTGGCTGGACAACTACGAGCGGCTCGTCGAGCGTGGCATCCGCCCCTTCCTCTGCCTCGACCACGGCATGACGATGTCGATGTACTACCAGGACCCCGAGGGCAACGGCGTCGAGATCCAGTTCGACACGTTCGGCAGCTGGACGAAGTCCAAGGAATGGATGTGGGCTTCGCAGGAGTTCGGCGAGAACCCCATCGGCGAGTACTTCGATCCCGACCAGATCGTGGCCGCACGCGAATCCGGCCTCGAGTGGGACGACATCCACCGCCGCACCCGCGCCGGCCACTACATTCCCGAGGTCATCCCGCAGGTGCACCTGCCCGAGCTGTGGTGAGCGCGATCAGGTAGCCCTCGTCTCCCGCCACGCGTCGACGTCACGTCGGTCTGGGTACGACGACTGGGCGCCCATGACCTGGACCGACATCGCTGCGACCGCGGTCGCGAACTCGACGGCGTCGCGGAGGCTGCGTCCGCCGGCGAGTTCGCACGCCGTCGCTCCGACGAACGCATCACCCGCGCCGGTGGTGTCGACGACGTCGACGGGGTGGGACGACACCGTCTCGATGCCGCTCCGATCGCCGAACAGCGCACCGGCGGCGCCGAGGGTGATGATGACCGAGACGACGCCGGCGTCGAGCAGACGCTGCGCGAGTTCTGCGAAAGAGCTGCCGCCGTTGTCATCCAGCAGGATGCGTGCCTCGTGCTCGTTCACCACGAGAGGGTCGCAGACCGACAGCGTGTGTGCCGTCAGTCTCTGCGCCGGTGCGGCGTTCAGCAGAACGCGCACTCCTCGCTCGGCGGCCGCGGCGGCGACGTGCTCGACCGTCTCGATGGGGGACTCCAGGTTCAGCACCAGCACGTCCGCCTGAGACCAGTCCCCCGCCGCGGCCTCGGCGAATGCGATGTCGAGCGCGTGGTTCGCCCCTGGTGATACCACGATCGAGTTCTCCCCGTCGGGGGTCACGAGGATGAGCGCGGTGCCGGTCGGCCGTTCCACGGACGTGACCCCGCTGATGTCCACGCCTGCCTCGAGCAGTCGAGCCCGGATGATGGCAGCGTTCTCATCCGCCCCGACGCAGGCGTGGAACTGCACCTCCGCGCCGGATCGTGCCGCCGACGCCGCCTGGTTCGCGCCCTTCCCTCCGGCGAACAGCCGCAGGTCGGATCCGAGCAGGGTCTCGCCACCGTCGGGTCGGCGCGGCACCTCCACCACGAGATCGGCATTCGCGCTGCCGACGACCGCCACGCGCTTCCTCGGTGAGTCCGGACTCACGCGGTCACCTGAGCCAGCCCCCGCCGAGTACGGGCACGGACGGCCGCGCGCACCCGGAGGGCGGCCACGACGAGCGCGATGATCGTGATCACGTACGGCGTCAGCAGCGCCAGCGACGAGTTCACGCCTCCGAGCGCGAGGCGATCCGCCAGGCCGTCTGCGGCTCCGAAGATGAGGCAGACGATCAGGGTCGGCACCGGCTTCCCCGCCGCGAAGATCACGGCGGCGACCACGATGAACCCTCGGCCCGAGGTCATCCCGGCGGTGAACGACCCGACGGAGGCCATCGCGAGCTGCGCACCGGCGAGACCGCACAGCGCCCCCGACACGATGATCGAGATGAACTTGACCTTGAAGACGCGGATGCCGGCGGCGACCGCTGCCGGCTCGTCCTCGCCGACGGCCCGCAGGTGCACGCCGTACCGAGTGCGGTAGAGGACGAACCAGTACACGGGCACGAGAAGCAGTGCCACCCACACCAGGATCGTGTGATTGTCGAACAGCGGCCCGATCACGGGGATGTCGCCCACGGGCCCGAGGCCGATCTTCGGCAGCACCGACTTGACGTCGCCGGGCGTCACACCGGCGTTGCCGTAGAAGACCGTCAGCAGGAGGACGGTGACACCGATCGCGAGCAGGTTGATGCCGATGCCGACGACGATGTAGTCCGCCTTGAAGACGAGCGACGCGATCGCGTAGATGAGAGCGAGCAGCACACCCGCTCCGAGGGCCGCGATGACGCCGATGAACGGAGTGGTGACCGCGCCGACGGCGATCCCGGCGAAAGCACCGACCAGCATCAGGCCTTCCAGGCCGATGTTCAGGATGTTGCCGACCTGGGTGAGGCCGCCGCCGAGAGCGGCGAGGAGGATGGGCGCGGTCTTGGCGAGGATGACGGCCAGCGTGCCCACCGTCAGGATCTGGGCGAGGATCTCGTTCATTTCGATGCACCCTTCGTGGTGGCGATCGGATCGGCGGATGCCGTGGCGGCGGGGAGTCTCCGACGCCTGCGGAGGTTGACCGCGAACGTCGCGGTGATGGCGATCACGATCAGGCCCTGCAGGACGCTGATCATCGGGAACGGGACCCCGACCGACTGGATGCCTGTGCCGCCGGCCATCATCGTGGCGTAGAAGAGGGCCGCGACGAGGGATGCCCACGGGTTGAGCCGGGCCAGCAGAGCGACCGTGATCGCGAGGAAGGCGAAACCTGGAGAGAACGCCTGCAGGAAGCGTCCGCCGTTGGGGCCGATCACGAACAGCGCCCCCGCGATCCCCGCGACCGCGCCGCTGAGCGACATCACCTGCAGGGCCATCCGCTTCGACGACGTGCCGATGTAGTCGGCGAAGCGATTGAGCTCACCGAGTTCCTTGACCCGCAGACCCCACGTCGTGCGGTTGAGCACGAATCCGAGGATCACGGCGATGGCCAGGGCGATGAGAAGGTCGGGCGCGAAGCCGAACGCGGGATCGAACACGGGCAGCAGGGCGGAGGGCAGCACACGCGGCGAGCCGGCGAGCGTGGCGGTCGGGTCGGCGAAGGGACCCGTCACGAGGAAGCTCGTGACCAGGAGCGCGACCTGCGACAGGAGCAGGGTGATCACGACGACGTCGACCTTGAGGAAGCCGGTGAGGAAGCCGGGGATCAGACCCCACAGTCCTCCGGCAGCCGCTCCGAAGACCAGCACCAGGGCGACGTGCACGATAGGCGGCAGGCCCTGGAACGTGAATCCCGCGTACGCGCCGGCGAAGGCCCCGAAGTACAGCTGGCCCTCACCGCCGATGTTGAAGAACCCGGCGCGGAAGGAGATGATCGTCCCCGCCGACATGATGGCCAGCGGCACGAACATCGCGATGATGCTGCCGATGCCGAACGGGGTGCGCCACGCGGAGGTGAAGAGCTCGATGTAGGCGGTGATCGGGTTCTGCCCGATCACGAGGATGATGACGGCTCCGATGATGAGCGCCGCGAGCACGGCGAAGACGGGTTGCAGCGCACTGGTGAACGTCTTCGAGGCGAACGCCGAGAGCGTCGCGCCGATGCTCTTCCGCGAGGTCTCGACGGCCACCGTCTTCGGCAGCACGACCGACGTGGTCGTCAGCTCGTCCACGCGCGCGATGTCGGCCGAGGCGTCGGCGAGGTGCGTGCCGCTCGCCTCGAGCTCGCGCGAGACGCGTTCGCGTTCGGCTTCCGCTTCGCGCAGGGCGTCTTCGGTGGGTGCCGCCCCGGCCATCGCGAGTCCGACGGCGAGCTCGGTCATGTTGTCCTGGGTGAACTCGGCGATGACCTCTCCGCGGTACATCACGAGAAGCCGATCGGAGAGGCTCATCACCTCGTTGAGGTCGGCCGAGAACAGCAGCACCCCGGCGCCCTTGTCGCGCAGCGCCACGATCGAGTTGTGCACGAACTCCATGGCACCCACGTCCACCCCGCGGGTGGGCTGCGAGATCATCAGCAGCGCCGGGTCGGACTCGAACTCGCGGGCGATGATGACCTTCTGCATGTTGCCGCCGGAGAGGGATCCGATCGGCGTCTCGGGCTGCGCACCGCGCACGTCGAACTTCGCGATCAGCCGTGCCGCCTCGGAGCGGATCGCGTCGAGCGAGAGCCACCCGCGACGGGCGATCGGCGGCCGCAGGTGTCCGGCCGCGATGTTCTCCGCGATGCTCAGCGTCGGAGCCGCTCCCTCCTCGTGCCGGTCTTCGGGGATGTAGGAGAGTCCGCGCGCTCGACGCTCGGCCACGGACGCCGCCGTCACGTCGTTTCCGGCGATCGACACGCGTCCGCGGGGCGGGAGGTACATGCCCGCGACGGCTGCCGCGAGTTCGGACTGCCCGTTCCCCTCGACACCCGCGATGCCGACGATCTCGCCGGCGCGGACGGTGAGTGAGAGGTTCTTGACGGCGACCGCACCCCGCTGGTCGATCGCCGAGAGGTCGTCGACGCGGAGCACCTCCTGCGCGGGGTTGGACGGCGTGTGCTTGATGCGGAGCAGCACCTCGCGCCCGACCATCATCGAGGCGATGTCGCTCTGGCTGAGACCCTCCGCCGACCTGCTGCCGACGACCTCTCCGTCGCGGATGACGGTGATCTCGTCGGCGATCGCGAGGACCTCGCCGAGCTTGTGCGAGATGAAGACGACGGCGCAGCCCTGCGCTGCGAGCCGCCGCACGACGACGAAGAGCTCGTCGGTCTCGGACGGGGTCAACACCGCGGTCGGCTCGTCGAGGATCAGCAGACGCGTGTCGTGCGACAGAGCCTTCACGATCTCGACGCGCTGGCGTTCGCCGACCGAGAGATCCTGCACCCGATCGCGGGGGTCGAGCTCGAGCCCCAGTTCGGCGGTGAGAGCGGCGACGCGTTTCTCCATCGCTCGACGGTCGAGCACACCGGGCCCGCTGCTCATCTCGTTCCCGAGGAAGATGTTCGACGCGACGCTGAGCGACGGCACCAGTTTGAAATGCTGATGCACCATGCCGATACCGAGCGCGTCGGCCTTCTTCGGATCCGTGACGACCACCGGCTCGCCATCGACGATGATCTCGCCGGAGTCCGGCTGAAGATTGCCGGAGATCATGTTCATCAGCGTGGACTTGCCCGCGCCGTTCTCCCCGACGATCGCGTGCACGGTTCCGGGCCGGATGCGGAGCGAGACGTCGCGATTGGCGACCTTGGTGCCGAACGTCTTCGTGATGCCGCGGAGCTCGAGTATCGGGCGATCCATGATTCTCTCCTTCGAGTTCGTGGTGGGTGGCGAGAGCCCGAAGACCCTCGCCACCGCCGAGCGCTAGAAGCCGCTCGGAACTTCGATCTCGCCGTCGACGACCTTCTGCTTGTAGTCGTCGATGGCCTGGATGACCGCGTCGGGCACGATGCCCTCGTTGTCGTCGAAGGTCAGGCCGACGCCGTCATTGGCCAGACCGAACTCCGTCGTCTTGCCGTAGGCGAGCGTGCCGGCTTCGTCGTCTTCGACCGCCTGCACGATGGATGCTCCGACGTGCTTGAGCATCGACGCGAGGATGTGGCCCTTCTGCAGCGCATTCTGATTGCTGTCGACGCCGATCGCGTACTTGTCGGCATCCGCTGCGGCCTGGAGCACGCCGACACCGGCGCCGCCGGCGACCTGATAGACGACGTCCGCACCCTGGTCGAACATCGCCTTCGCCTGGTCGTATCCCTTGGCGGAGTCGCTGAACGAGCCCACGTAGCTGACCAGGACCTCGACGCTCGGGTCGACCGCCTCTGCTCCGGCTCGGAAGCCCGCGGCGAAGTCGTTGATGACCGGGATGTCCATGCCGCCGACCAGGCCGATCTTCTTGCTGCCGTCCGCGAGCGGGAAGTCCTCCGTCTGCGTCGTGGCCAACGCCGCGAGCACGCCGGCGAGGAACGACCCCTCGTTCTGCTTGTAGGTGAGGGACGCGACGTTCGGGGCGTCGATCACGCCGTCGTAGAAGATGTAGTGCTGGTCGGGGAACTTCGGCGCGACCTCGGTGATCGTGTCGGATGCCGTCGAGCTGCCGATCACGACGACGTCGTTCTGACCGGTCGAGACCGACTGCAGGTTGGCCTTCCACTGGGCGGGGTTGTTCGCGTCGCCCTGAAGGGTCGTGGCCGTGTAGCCGTCGGACTTCAGCTGCGCGATGCCGCTCTCGGCGTCGTCGTAGAAGCTCTGGTCGCCGAGCGCGCCCGGGACGACGTTGGCGACCGAGCGTGCTCCGTCGTCTTCGCCTCCGTCCTCGCTGCTCGGGGAGCTGCACGCGCTCATGCTCAATGCGAGCACGGCAGCCGCGGCGATGAGGCTGTACCGCTTGATGTTCATGGACTTTCCCTTCGGGTGGGTGGTGCTGTGGTGGGTGAGGAGTGCGTGGGTCGAGGTCAGACCTTGGCGGCGGTGAGGCGCTCGGTGGAGTCGACGATGAGGTCGGCGAAGCGCTGCCAGTCGAGACTGATGGCGACATCCGTGCGGTAGTCGACCTGCTCGCTCGCTGTTCCGCCGAAGTGGCGCATGCCGGAGGCGCTTTCGAAGTTCGCGACGGTCTGCCCCTTGGTCCATCGGCCTTCGAGCTCGACGCGCACGTCGGCCTTCTCGACGGTGATGATCGACGGATCGATCACGGCGGCGACGCAGCAGGCGTCGTGGATCGCCGGGTACGGGATGTCGAGCAGACCGTTGTGGGTGGTGTGCACGAAGTCCCAGGTGTCGAGGATGAACTGACTGATGTCTCCGCCGATCGCGCGGACCCTCTCCTGGAGCTCCGGGGTGGCGAGGGCCTGGTGCTGCGTGAGGTCGAGGCCGATCATCGTGACGTGCCAGCCCGCGGTGAACACGATGTGCGCGGCCTCGGGATCGGCATAGATGTTGAACTCGGCAGCGGGAGTGATGTTGCCGCGCGTGTAGGCCCCGCCCATGACGATGACCTGCTTGACGCGGTCGATGATGCGCGGCTCCTTGCGAGCGGCCAGAGCAATGTTCGTGTACGGGCCGACGGGCACGAGGGTCACCGTGCCGGGCTCGTGCGCCATGACCGTCTCGATGATGAAGTCGACGGCGTGCCGGGGGTCGAGATCGAACGATGCCGGCGGCAGGTACGGTCCGTCGAGGCCGGTCTCGCCGTGGATCGCGTCCGCGATGATCTGGTCGATGAGGATCGGCCGCTCGGAGCCTCGGGCCACCGGCACCCGGATGCCGAAGGCCGTGCAGACCGACAGGGCGTTGCGGGTGACGTTGTCGACCGTGTGGTTGCCCGAGACGGTGGTGATGCCGAGCAGATCGATCTCCGGGCTCGCGGCGGCCAGCAGGATGGCGATCGCGTCATCGTGTCCGGGATCGCAGTCCAGGATGATCTTCTCCATGTCACTCCTTCGTGTGCAAGCTGTTTCTCAGACTGAGAAACGATTTACGCTGCGTTTCACCCATGGAACGACGAACGAAGGGGAGTGTCAAGGGCGTTATCGAGCTGTGACAGATGTGCGTAAACGATTGCTCATCTTCGTCGAAGGACGCGGTGAAGAGGGCCGCCCGACGGGTCGGGGGTCAACGGAGAGCGGTGACGGCGTCTTCTACGAGGTGCCAGAACCTCTTGACGTCCAGCTCGAGCGCGACCGTCGCGTTCTTCGGACGATGCGCGAGCTCCAGGAGATCGACGACCGTCGCGCCGCGCGTGTGCTCGCCGGTCAGTTCGATATCGATCCGGGCTTGACGCACCGTCGCGACCGCAGGATCGATGATCAGCGCGATCGTGATCGGGTCATGCAGCGGGCCGTCCGGCATGTCGCCGAAAGCGTCATACGTCGAGCAGAACTGCTCGAGCAGGTCGGCGCCGAAGAGACCGGTCGCGTTCCCGATGCCCCGGATCCTGGCACGCACCTCGCGAGTGATCAGCGCCTGATGCGAGATGTTGAGCCCGACCATCGTGAAGGGGATCCCGGATCTCAGCACCACATCGACGGCTTCGGGATCGGTCGAGGCGTTGAACTCCCCGTAGGCGGAAACGTTGCCACGAGCGGTGGATCCGCCCATCCAGACGATGCGCGCGATCCGCTCCATCAGGTCGGGGTGGCGCTCGATCACGAGCGCGATGTTCGTGAGCGGGCCGGTCGCCGCGATGGTCACGGGCTGCTCCGCAGCCCGCAGCACGTCACGGATGAGCTCCGTCGCGTCACGGTCGTCGAGAGCCATCGCCGGCTCCGGGAGTTCGACGCCGCCCAGCGCGTTCGACCCGTGGATCCAGTCGGCGGTCTTGAGCTCCTGGGCGAGGGGGCCGGCGGCGCCGCGCGCGATCGGCACGTCGAGCACACCCGCGATCGTGCACGCCACCCGCGCATTGAGAGACGTGTGCTCGATGGCCCCGTTGCCGGCCACGGTGGTGATCGCGCGCAGATCGATCGACGGATCTGCCGCAGCCAGCCAGATGGCGAACACGTCGTCGTAGCCGGGGTCGCAGTCGAGGATGACGGGCGTGGGCATCGTGAACCCTTCTGCTAATCTTCGTGTAATCGTTTACTTGAGATCCGATTTTACATCCGGATTCGTCCGCGGGCGGCGGTTGTCGAGACAGGAGATGCCGTGAAGTCGAATGTGACCCTCTCCGATGTCGCCGCAGGCGCCGGGGTATCGATCGCCACGGCATCCCGAGCGCTCGCCGGCAAACCGCGCGTATCCCGGGAGATGGTGGACAGGGTGCGGGCCGTCGCCGCGGAGCTCGGCTACCGCGTCGATCCGATCGCCCGGGCACTCCGCGACGGATCGAGCCGTCTCGTCGGGATGATCGTCCCGGTGATCAGCATCCCGTTCTATGCGCAGCTGATCGACGCCGTCGAGGAAGAGCTCAGTCGCGCCGGCTTCGAGCTGCTCCTCGCCGACTCCCATGGATTCGTGGACGAGGAGGTGCGGCGGCTGCGGGTTCTCGGCGATCGCCGTGTCGACGGCATCCTGATCGTCTCCTCGGATCGCACGGCGTCGATGCCGTCGATCTCCAATGTGCCCGACGACATCCCCGTCGTCACGGTCGATCGCGCGCTGGACAAGCCGATCGCCGATTTCGTCGGGGTCGACAACGAGCTCGGCATCCAGCTGCTGTTCGAGCACCTCGTCGAGCAGGGAGTGACCTCGGTCGGCTACGCCGGAACCGACGACGCGACCACGAGCGGCGTCGAGCGCTGGCAGAGCTTCCACCGGCTCGCCCGACGACACGACATCGAGGTGGGCGCGACATTCCGCGGCGAGTTCAGCGTCGAGAACGGCGTCGCCGCGGCCGACCACATCCTCAACGCCGGGCCGCTGCCCGACGCGATCATCGCGGGGTCCGATCAGATCGCGGTCGGCCTCGTGTCGCGGCTCCGGGAGCGCGGCCATGACGTCCCTCGCGATGTGCTCGTCACCGGCTTCGACGGCGGCGAGCTCTCTCGGGTCTTCTGGCCGACGCTCACGACCGTGGTCCAGCCCCTCTCATCGATCGCGGCGGATGCCGTCGCCGTGCTGGTCGACCGGATCCAGGGCGGGACCGGAGCCCTGCGCCGCAACCGCCTCGCGCCCGAGCTGCAGCTCGGCGGATCGACATCGCGGGAGTCCGCGCGCGACTGATCGCGCCGCCAACTACGCGCCGGCACTCACATCCACTTGCTGCGCTTGAAGACCCAATACAGAATCGCCGCGAACGCCACCATGGATCCGATCGCCAGGGGATATCCGAACGTCCAGTGCAGTTCGGGCATGTTGTCGAAGTTCATTCCGTAAATCGCGCCGATCAGCGTCGGTGCGAAGAGGATCGCAGCCCACCCCGAGATCTTCTTCATGTCCTCGTTCTGCCGCTGCGCGACGAGCGTCGAGTTCACGCTGAGGATCTGCGAGAGCGACTCACGGTACTCGCCGACCTTCGTATGCGTGCGGGTCAGGTGGTCCGAAACGTCCTCGAGGTAGACCTGCAGCTGATCGGGGATCTCGTACTTGCCGAACCCGGCCGAGAGAGCTTCGAGCACCTCGGTCATCGATGAGGTCGTGTGCTGCATGTCGATGACCTCCTGACTGAGGCGATAGATGCGTTCCGCGACCGCGGCGTCTCCACTGAAGACCTGGCGCTCGATCTGCTCCTTGTCGACGGCGAGCCCGTGGAGCACCGGAACGTACCCGTCGACGATCGCATCCAGAAGGCGGTAGACGACCGCTTCGGGGCCCAGTCGCAGCAGGTTCTCGTCGGCGAGGAGAGTGCGCTCCCTGCGGGTGGAGCTCATCACCTCCTCCTCGTCGAAGTCGGTGCCGTCGGTGCCGTCGATCCACCGCTTGTCCTGGCAGAGCACGGCCACGGCGCCCGGCCGGACGAGCATGTGGAACTCGGCGAAGTCGATGTCCTCGTCCTCGTCGATGTACCGAGCCGACCGCACGACGAGGAAGAGCACGTCGCCATAGCGGTCGACCTTCGGCCGCTGGTGCGCATGCAGCAGATCCTCGCGGAGGAGCGGATGCAGCTCCCAGGCATCGGCCAGCTCGGTGATCGCGTCGGGCGTCGGCGCCGGGTAGAAGAGCATCGTCATGCGATCGTCGGCGCCGCTCGCGAACTGCAGCCCGTCAGCGACGGTGGCTTCCTGCGGCGCGACCGCGGGATGCCCGTCGGTGACGTAGCGCATGAGGTGCGGCACGTCGGCCGGGGCCTGCACCGCCGTCGCCGCGCGACGACGCAGAGGCGCCAGACGGCGAGGAGCCGCTGTGCTCTTGTTCTCCTGTGTCACCACGCACCCCTTCTCCGAGCTGATGCTCTGCCCAGACTATGCCCGGCTCATCCCGCCTGCACGGGAAGCTGCAGGTACGACGCGTGCGCGCCTCCGGTGTGGATCACGTGCTCGCCGCTGTTCTCACCCACGTACTCCTCGATCGCCGGCATCAGCGTGCCCAGCAGGTTCGCCGAACTGATGATGAATCGCAGCTGCTCGCCGGGGTGGAAGGCGAGACCGACGGGGAAGAGGTCGATCTCGATCTCGACGATCTCCCCGGGGGACAGCTTCTCGATGCGGTCGAACGTGTGCGCGGGCACATCGTCGGTGGAGAGCACCGCATCGAGGTGTCGGGCCGAGACGCGCAGGCGTCCGTCCGCCCCCTTGTACTTGAGGATCGTGGCCCCGTGATCGGTCAGGTCGTGCGCCATCGCGCTCTGGTTGGGCACGGTGAATGCGGCGAGCGGCGTGCCGTATCGGTCGAGCTTCTGCACCAGCACGAACAGGTCCATGTCGTCGGAGCCCCTCGCCTCGACCCACAGGTGCGCCTTCGGGTAGCCGACGAGCACCGTCTCCTCCTCGAACCGCGTGAGGAAGGACACGGCGTTCGGGTTCGACGCGACCGCGTATGACACCGGCACCTCGTCGTCCGGCGCCTCGGTCACCAGCATCCGTCGACGCCCGTCCAGGTAGAACCTGGTGGAGGTGACATCCGCGGGCGGGAACGAGTCCGCTTCGATCTCGATGCGGTCGCCGCCGGCGAGGTCGAGCACGGAGTACCGCACCCGGGCGGTCTGCGTCCAGTCGTTGTCGACGCCCTTGAGGTAGTGATCGAAGAAGCGCCGCAGGTCTTCCACGTTCCGCTCCTCGTAGTAGTCGGGCCATTCCTGCGTGTTGTGGATGCGCAGCCACTTCTCGTCGGAGGCGATGCGGCGCCAGGCGCGGAAGGTGCCGGCGGTGTGCAGGGTGTTCGAGTAGCTCGCGACGATGTAGGCGGGAACGGTGATGCGGTCGAACGCCGGGATCTTGTCCTCCCACAGCTCGTTCATGAGCGGGTACTCCTCGACCTCGCGCAGGATGTCCTCCTTGCGGTTCTTGCCGAAGAAGCTGCCCTCCTGCAGCTGGCGGGCGAAGCCGATATCGGGCATCCCGCCCCGCTTGACGAGGTCGCGGTAGACGTCGCTCACGCCCTCCCAGGGGTTGATGGCGGCGAGGTGCGGCGGCTGCTCGGCGGCCGCGAACCACTGCGAGACGGCGAGGTACGAGGTGCCGCTCATGCCGACCTTGCCGCTGCACCACTCCTGCTCGGCGAGCCACTCGATCACGTCATAGGCGTCGAGACCGTCCTGCCGGTCCCACAGCACGCTGTCGCCCTCGGAGTCGACGACGCCGCGGATGTCGGGGTTGCAGATCGCGTACCCCTGGGCCACCCAGTAGGCGGGGTCGGCCGCTTCGAACTTCTCGAGTCCGGAGACGATGGAGTTCGGAAGTCCGACGAGGCCGAAGACGCCCTTGACGCTCATCGAGGTGCCCTGCCCCTTGCCGTACGGGCTCCACGCGACGATCACGGGGACCGGCTCGTCGGTGACAGGACGGAAGATGTCCGCATGGATCGTCACGCCGTCCCGCAGCGTGATGGCGACGTCCTTGTCGAACACGACGTCGACAGGCAGCGGCCGGAACTGCGGGGCAATCTGGAAGCCTGCCTCGAGCACGCGGGTTCCCTGTTCGAACGGCGTGAGGATGCCGGTGCGCGGTGCGGGCAGCGGGCCGGATGCCGTGTAGATCTTCTTGTCCTGGCTCATGATGGGCTCCTTCTGTCTCGTCCGGGGCGGTCCGAACCCTCGGTGCGCCTGCCGGTCGACATTCATCATACAGAACAAGTATTCTGTTTAGCTAGAGGGCGGTGAGAAGCCTCGCACCACATGACACGATGGATCCGCGTGCGATCGGATCGCCGCCGAGATCAGACAGGACGGACGCCGAGATGCCGCGATTGAACGAGGCGACACGCGTGCAGCGCCGAGAGGCCATCGCCGTGGCAGCCATGCGCTGTTTCGCGCGTGACGGGTTCGCGAGCACTTCGATGGCGGACATCATCGCCGAGGCGGGCTCCTCCGCCGGATCGGTCTACTCTCATTTCGCCAGCAAGGCGGAGCTGGTGCGGTTCACCGCGTCGAGCGCCATGAGTGAGTTGGTCGCCGCCGCGAGTGGGGGCCTGCCGTCCGAGCGCGGGCCGGCAGTCATCCTCGCGCACCTGCTGGAGGCGAGCGACCGATCCACGCGTGCGCGGTCCCTCCTGCAGATCTGGGCGGAGGTGCCGCGCGACCCCGAGCTCGAGGAGATCGCGACGCACAATCTGGCCGACCTGCGCGCGCACATCAGCGATGCGCTCTCCGACTGGTGCCGTGACTCGACGCGGAGCGCCGCCATCTCGGGCGATCAGGATGCCGCGGCACAAGCACTCGCCGACGTCATCCTGACCTCGCTCCAGGGCTACCTGGTGCGCGTCACGATCGATCGCTCGATCGATTCGCGAGCGCTCGCGTCGCGGCTGACGGGCGTGCTCGAGGTGCTCTAGACCACCGCCCTCGCGGCCACCACCTCGTTCACAGTCCGCAGCACCGGGAACGACCCCAGCGCCTCTGCATCGAGCGGCTCGGGCGACGTCACCGTGATGCGCGTGACCTCGCCGGGGACGATGTCGATGTCGGCGTCGTCGGTCCACGCGGCGGCGACCAGCCGATCGGGGAACAGGCAGAGACCGCGGACGAACTCGCCGGCCGTGATGTCGACCGCCTGCTGACCGTCGCGCCATTCTCCGACCTCGACCTGGAGGACAGCCGCCTGCAGGGCGAGCGCCTTGTCCTCGACGAACACGTGACTCGTCGCTCGCGCACCGGAGACGTCGACGCGCACGACCTCACGCCGCGCGTCATCCGGCGTCGCGACATCCGCGTCGACGGGCTCCCCGACGCTGTCGAGAGCCGGCACGGTCAGCGAGACGGCCTGCTCGGCGAGCACGGTGCCGTCGAACGCGAGCCGGCGGATGCTGCCCGCCACCGTCCAGTCCTCGATCGAGTCGTTGACCGCGACGAGCATCAGGCTCCCGTCGGGCATGGGCTGCACGGTGACGATGCGCTCGGCGTTCGAGCGGCGGAGTCCGTGCCAGAGCGGCTTGCGTCGTCCGTCGCCGTCGACGGCCGCCCACGACGTCACGGGCCAGCAGTCGTTGAGCTGCCAGACGATCGTGCCCATGCAGTGCGGGCGCTGCGACCGGTAGCGCTCGATCGCGAAGACGATGGCGCGCGTCTGGTTGAGCTGCGTGAGGTAGTGCCAGTCCTCCATCGACTGCGGCTCGGGCAGGTGCGGCTCCATGCCGCGGGCGAGCTTCTCGTTGCCGTCTGCAGCCTTCTGGTGCAGCAGCATCCCCGGCGATTCCGGCGTGAGGGGCTGGTCGTGGATCGAGCGGGTGAGCGTCGACCACGTCGGCGGACCCTGGAAGCCGAACTCCGAGACGAAGCGCGGCTCGTAGTCGGCGTACGTCGTGTAGTCGACGCGGTTCCACACGTCCCAGATGTGCACGTTGCCGCGATCGAAGTCGTTCGGGTGGAACTCCATCGACCCCGAGAACGGGCTGCCCGGCCAGTACGGCGTGGTCGGGGCGAGCTCGGCGACGATCGGCGGAAGCAGCTCGGTGTAGTAGCCGAGGCCCCAGGTGCGGTCGCCGAGCTCCTCCTGCCAGTTCCAGTCGAACCAGCCCCAGATGTTCTCGTTGCAGCCGTTCCAGAGCACGAGGCTCGGGTGGGTCGACAGTCGCAGCACGTTGTCGCGCGCCTCGGCGACGACCTCGCTGCGGATCGGCTCCTCCTCGGGATACGCGGCGCAGGCGAACAGGAAGTCCTGCCAGGTCAGTACGCCGAGCTCGTCGCAGATGCCGTAGAACTCGTCACGCTCGTAGATGCCTCCACCCCACACGCGCAGCATGTTGAGGTTCGCACCGATGGCCTGCTCGATGCGGTCGCGGTAGCGCTCCTCGGTCAGGCGGGAAGGGAAGCAGTCGTCGGGGATCCAGTTGGCGCCGCGGATGAACAGCGGGATGCCGTTGATGATGAAGGTGAACTTCGAGCCGGCCTCGTCCTCCGACGTGTCGAGCTCGACCGTGCGGAAGCCGACCCGCCGGGTCCAGGAGTCGCTCGTGGTCTCGCCCTCGCGCACCGAGACCTCGAGTTCGTAGAGCGGCTGCTCGCCCATCCCGCGCGGCCACCAGACGGCGGCTTGCGGCACGCGCACCTCGGCATCGACGGTTTCGCCGTCGACCGGGACGTCGACATGACGGCCGCCGATGGAGACGGTGAGCACGCGACCCGTGGCGACGGCATCCGCTTCTGATCCAGACGTCGCGAGCAGCGCAGTGACGCGCACCACGCCCTCGTCGCCGTCGAGCGTCAGGGCGGGGCGCACCTCGGCGAGGCGGGCGCCCGACCAGGACTCGAGCCGCACGTCTTTCCAGATGCCGGCGGTGACCAGTTGGGGACCCCAGTCCCACCCGAAGTTCGCCGCCATCTTGCGGATGAACCCGAACGGCGTCGGGTACGCGTTGGGCAGGTCGCCGAGCTCGGCCTTCACCGACTCCGCGTACTCCCACGCGGAGTCGAAGGTGACCTCGAGGTCGTTCGCGCCGGCGCGCAGCCGATCGGTGACGTCGAAGCGGTAGGTGCGGTGCTGGTTGAAGGTGCGCCCGACCTCCTCGCCGTTCAGCGACACGGTCGCCACGGTGTCGAGGCCGTCGAACACCAGCTCGGTGCGCTCTTCGCCGGCATCCGCCCATTCGACAGTGGTGCGGTACGCCCAGCGCGTGTGCCCGATCCACTCATCCTTGAGCTCGTTCAGATCGAGGTACGGATCATCGATCAGTCCCGCCGTGAGGAGGTCGGTGTGCACGGTGCCGGGGACGGTCGCGGGAATCGAATCCGGCAGCGCGGATGCCGGGCTCGCGGCATCCGGAGCGACGGCGCGGAGCGTCCATCCGCGGGTGAGGGAGGAGACCTGGGTCACTTGGTGCCTGCTTTCGAAACGACTCGGGGGATCGTGTGGCTTGACCCAGCCACGCTACCTGCCGGGGCCGCCTTCTGTTGCTAGGGTCGCGCACGTACCGATGCCCACCACGACCGGAACGAGGATGAGATCGTGAGCGAGCCCGCCAAGGCCAGGACCAGGACGGACGCCCTGTGGCGCGTCATCATCATCGCCATCTTCGTGATCGGAGTGGCGGTCGCCCTCGCATTCCCGCTGCTCAACGGCAACTGGCGGTCCGTGTTCGCCGCCGTGCCGGTCTTCGCCTTCGGCATCCTGATCGCCGCGATCCGCTCGATCCGTCACTGAGGCGGGAACGGATGCCGCGGCGAAGCGCTGTTTCCGCGACCTGTAGCGTCTGCTTGATTCGGTACCGAACAGATGGAGGACGTACATGTCACGCCGATTGTTAGCGCTCATGGCGGAGCTTTGGGACACGTTTCCGGTCTGGGAGAGAACGCCTGGTGAAGGAGGCGGGCCGCTCGATCCCGAGACCTCGGGTCTCTCAGAGCAGCTCATCCAGGATCTCATCGCCTGGAACTCTCGAGGGCAGAAGTACTTCTCCCCGAAGCCACCCGGGAATGAGTGGGACTGGGAGGACGAACTGAATCAGTGGAAAAAAGAGGGCCGAAGCCTCGCCAAACGCATCGAAATCGAACTCGGACAAGAGATCGACGTGCACGTTGACTACAGGCCCTGATGCGGATCGACCATCAATCGTCGGCGTGTCGCGCACCCGATGGTCGGAGTCAACGAGTCCACCGACGACGATCGATTTCGACGGGTCTGTGGTCACCCGAAGCTGACGGGAGGCGGGGTGGCCAGCACCGCGGTCAGCAGCCCCAGCACGAGCACCGCGCTCAGTCCGACGACGATCCATACCGTGGCACGCCGGGCGCGCGTCGGCCGATCGCCGCGCAGCCCCACGAGCGCGGCGGACAGCAGCAGAACGAGCCAGGCCACGAGCGAGACGACGCCCATCCCGATACCGATCGCCCGCTCGGTGTCGTCCGCATCGGAGTACTCGATCACCATGAGGCCCGGGCCCGCCAGGGTGAGGCCGGAGAGTCCGAGCATGAAGCCGCCGAAGAGTCCGGCGAGCGTCGCCGCGATGGCGAGGATGACAGTTCCGACGATCCGCACGGTCCGATCACCCGCAGGACAGGTTCGAATAGACCTCGATGACCCGTTCGATATCGGGGTATCCCGCCTCCTCCAGCGCTACCCGCACGTCCTCCCGCACGGACTCCAGGTATGCGGACCCTCGGAGCCTGATCTCGGGAACGGAGTCGAGGTCCGGATCGTCATCGAGAAGTGTGTACCAGTCCCTCCACTGAGAGTCGCTCACCGCGGCGTTCTCGAGAGCTTCCGCGGCGATGCGGTTCGCCTCGGCGGGCGGATCGTCGACCGCGGGGCTGAGCCACCAGCTGATGTCGCAGGTGCCACCGGGCACCGGCACCGCCTCCGAACGGTCGGGGCCGCTCAGCGGCGGCAGGGGACCGCATGCGGTCAGTGCGAGCACGCCCGTCGCCAGGGAGACACCGAGGAGAACACGCCCGCGCATGCTGTGATCCTAGGCGACGTCTCCGAGCAGAGGCCGTCACGGATGAAGCCCCACCGGTCGCCGGCTCCCGCATGATCGACGGCGAACCGCGTCAGACCCCATCCGCGGCCAGCCGCTCCCGCAACCTCTCCAGCCGCACGGCCGCCTGCACGCGGAACCGGTATTCCGGGTCGCTCCAGTCGCCCTCGAGCAGAGCCCACACGCGCTCCAGCCGCTGCTGCACGGTGTTCGTGTGCACCCGCAGTGCGGCCGCGGCGGCCCGCCGGCTCTCCCCGCCGTCGAAGTAGGCGCCCAGCGTCTCGACGAGCAGCGTGCCGCGGCGGGCATCCCACTCCCGCACGGGCCCGAGCAGGTCGTCGACGTAACGCGCCACGGCATCCGGCGCGGCCGAGGTGAGCACGTGGTACGGCGCGAAGGCCTCGGAACGCACCGTCGCACCGGTGATGCCGAGCGGCGCGAGGAACCGCAGATCGCGCGTCGCCCGATCCACGGCGTCGCGCAGGGAGGGGATGCCGTACTCGACCGCTCCGACCACCGCCGTGGCGTCGGGCTGGCGCAGCCGGTCGGCGAGCACGCGCCGCACCCGCTCGGTCGCCGCCGCGGCATCCGGCACGCCCCAGGCGATGATCAGGTGGTTCTCGCGCTGCGCCACGAGGCCGTCGTCGCCGACCGCATCCGCCGCCGCCGTGAGCGCGCCCTCTCCCCCGCGCACGTCGACCACCGCGCACGCCGTGATCGTCGCGGAGAACTCGGAGCCGAGCTCCGCGGCTTCCCGCGCTGTCGCTCCATCGAGAAGGCCGAGCAGCAGATGGGCACGGCGGTCGGCCCGCAGAGCCGACACCGCCTCGCGTTTGAACGACACCAGCGCGGCGACGTGCGCGGCCCGCTCCAGTGTCGGTCGGGCGACGTCCTCGACCGGCGCATCCTCCGGCTCCTCGGCGACGATCGCGCCGAGCACGCGGTCGGCACCCAGGATCGCGACGACGAGCCACCGGTGCCCGCCGTCGTCGATCGTCGCGGCGTGACCGCTGCGCTGACTCTCGCGCACGGCATCCGCCAACAGGGCCCGCGCCGGCAGGCCGGTGCGGGCGCCGGCCGAGGCTTCGAGTGGGCGGGCCGCCTCATCGACGGCCCACACCCGGCGACCGAGCCGGTCGGCGAGAGTGGCGACGAGATCGACCACCGTGGCGCCCGACATCACGGCCGCCGTGAGCTGCTCATGGATGCTGCTCGCCACCTGCGTCGCCTCGAGATGCCGCTGCAGCTCCTGATACGCAGCCTCGGCACGCGCACGGGCAGCCGCGCTGTCGGCCAGCACGCGCGCACTGTGCAGCACCGCCGCCGCGTGATCGGCGAAGGCCGACAGCAGCAGGACCTGCTCGGGCGTGAAGTCGTGCGCGAAGCGGTTGCAGGCGAACAGCGCGCCGAGCACCTCGTCGCCGACCGCGAGCGGCACGCCGAGGAACGACACCAGCCCCTCGCGTTCGACGGCCGCATCGATCGACGCGTCGTGCGGAGCATCCGCCATCCGCGTGTACTGGCGCACCCAGACCGGCTCCCGACTCTGCGCGACCAGGCTCGCGAGGCCGAACCCGGCCGGCACGAGCAGATCACGGAACTCGGGGGTGACCGTGCCGACCGAGTACCGCACGCGAAGGTCGCCGCCCGTGTTCTCGACCTCGGAGAGATAGGTGACGTCGGTGCCCATCAGCTCGTGTGCCCTCTCCACCAGCCGGCGCAGCACATCGGTCACGTCCTGCAGCCGCACGAGCTCGCGCGCGGTGGAGAAGAGGGCTTCGAGCTCGGTCGCTCGACGTCGCAGTCGTGCGGTCAGCTGCTGCGACTCCTGCACCGAGGTCAGCAGCTGCTCGAGCTCGGCGGCGGCGACACCGGCTTCGGCGAGCAGCTCGGCGAGCGCGGTCATGCCCTCACCCGGCTCCGAGCGGATGGCGGCGACGACCTCGGTCACCAGGGCCGACGACGCACCGGACGAGGCTCGGGGCTTCTCAGCCATCGCACCTCCTCGGGAAGCGGCCATCGGGATCGACAGCAGTCTACGAGCGCCGCTTCCGCCTAGGCGTGCGAAGGGAAGACCGGCGCGCGGCGCGCAGCGAAAGCGGCGAGGCCCTCGCGGGCGTCAGCGCTCGCGAACGCCTGCTGCCCGAGCACGGCCTCCTGGCGGAACGCCTCGTCCTCCGGCAGGTCCTGCAGCGCGCGCACCGCGCGCTTCACGGTCGCGACGGCGGTGCGGCTCTTCGTCAGCAGCTGCTCCGCCACGGCGAGCGCCTCGTCGCGGAGGTCGGATGCCGGCACGACGCGGTTGACGAGCCCGTACCGCAGCGCGGTGTCGGCGTCGATGCGCTCTCCGCGCAGCATCAGATCCATCGCGAAGGCGTAGGGGATCTGCCGCACGAGCCGCACGAGCGTGCCGCCCGCCGGGACCACGCCCACCCCGGTCTCGGGCAGCCCGAACTCGGCGTGGGACGCGGCGAGACGGATGTCGGTGGACAGCATGATCTCGAAGCCGGCGCCGAGGGCCAGGCCGTTGATCGCCGCGATCACCGGCTTCTCCAGCGTGGAGTGCTTCTGGTGCGCGGCATCCCACTCGCTGATGTCGAACCGCTCCTCGGTCAGCGCAGGGATCGACTCGCCGAGGTCGGCGCCGACGCAGAACGCGCGATCCCCCTCACCCGTGAGCACCGCGACGCCGATGCCGGCGTCGTCGCGCACCTCGGCGAACGCAGCACCCAGCTCGTCGTACATCGACAGCGTCATCGCGTTCAGCTTCTCGGGACGATCGATGGTGATGACGCCGATGCCGCCGTGCCGCTCGAGACGGATGCCCATCAGACCGTGCCTCCGGCGCGCAGTGCCTCGACGTCGTCGGTCGAGTAGCCGAGCAGGTCACGGAGCACGTCAGCCGTGTGCTGGCCGATCTCCGGCGCGAGCCCCGCCGTCTTCGCCGGGGTGCGGTCGAGCTTGACCGGCGACCCGAACGTACGCAGCGACCCGTGCCCCGGGTACTCGGCCTCCACGATCATGCCGCGCGCGGTGATCTGCGGATCCTCCACGACCTCGCCGATGTCCTTCACCGCGCTCAGCGGCACGAGGTCGCCGGCGAGCTGCTCCAGCTCGGCCTTCGTGCGGTCGGCGAACCAGCGCTCGACCATGGGCCGCACCTCGGTGCGGTAGACCTCGGCGTCGAAGCGCGCGGCCATCGTGTGCAGATCGGGGTGCGCCTCCCAGTCGGCCGCGGTGCCGAACGTCTCGCACGAGATGCGCCAGAACTTGTCGGTGTACCCGCCGAAGAACACGAACCCGTCGCGGCACGGGAACAGCTCGTACGGCCGGACGAACGGATGCTCGTTGCCGAGCGGCTCCGGAATCGTGCCGTCGACCGTGTACGCCACGACCGCGTTCTCGGTGAGCGTGAGCACCGAGTCCTGCTGCGAGACGTCGACCAGCTGCCCTTCGCCGGTGCGCTCGACGTGGCGCAGCGCCGAGAGCACGCCGATCACGCCGTACAGGCTGGCGGCGAGGTCGCCGATGATCGTGCCGACCCGGGTCGGGGGTCCACCGGCGGGACCGTTCATCGACCACAGTCCGCCGGTCGCCTGCGCGCTGTTGTCGTACGCCGGCCGCGACCGGTACGGACCGGTCTGCCCGTATCCACTGAGCGCCGCGTAGACGAGGCGCGGGTTCACGGTGCGCAGTCGCTCGTACCCGTGCCCGAGGCGGTCCATCGTGCCGGGACGGAAGTTCTCGACCAGCACGTCGGCCTTCTCGACCAGTCGGTCGAGCACCGCCGCGGCATCCGGGCTCTTCAGATTCAGCGTGACGCCGAGCTTGTTCCGGTTGTACTGCGCGAAGAACCCGCTCAGCGGCTCCTCCCCCTCGCGGTCGAGCAGCGGCGGGAACGTGCGGGTGTAGTCGGGGTCGCCCGGGTTCTCGACCTTGATCACGGTCGCGCCGAGATCGGCGAGGATCATCGAGCAGTATGGACCGGCGACCACCCGCGTGACGTCGAGCACGACGACGCCGTCGAGGGAGCCGGGCGCGGCATCCACTCCGCCGAGGGTGTTCAGCAGGGCGCGCGTCGCGTCATCGATCATCGAGAGGATCCTTCGTTCGAGGGGACTGATGCCGCGGAGCGCTGGGCCGCGCGCCGCGTGAGGCGGTGCAGGAGCGTCGCCGCGACGAGCGTGACGAGGCCCGCCACCACGATGTAGAGCGCGATCGCCCAGGATCCTTCGAAGACCGACAGCAGCTCGAGGTAGATGATGGGCACGAACGCCGAGCCGATGATCGTGCCGATCCCGAGCGCCAGCGACATGCCCGTGTAGCGGATGCGCACATCGAAGGCCTGCGCGTACAGCACGCCGAGGGTTCCGTACGTGGCGCAGAAGGCGATCGTCATCGCGAGGTAGGCGACGTACGCGGCGGCGAGGCTGCCGGTGTCGATCAGCCAGAACGCGGGGAAGGCCAGCAGCACCGACAGGATCGTGCCCGCAGCGAAGACCTTCGCGACGCCGAAGCGGTCGGCCAGCCATCCGGCCAGCGGCAGTCCGCCGAGGGCCAGGACAGAGCAGATCGTCGCGATCGTCAGCATCTCGGACCGCTCGTGGCCGATGAACTCGGTGCCGTAGGTGAGGCTGAACGTGAACAGCATGTAGAAGACGGCTCCGATGACGGCGAAGCTGAGGGCGGCCAGCAGGACCTGCGCGGGGTGGGTCTTGAGCGTGTCCCACAGCGGCACCTTGGCGGCCTTGCCGGCATCCCGCATCTTCTCGAACTCGGGGGTCTCGGTGATCTTCAGACGGATGAACAGGCCGACGAGCACCAGCACGGCGCTGATCAGGAACGGCACCCGCCACCCCCACTCGGCGAACGCGTCGCCTGGCAGCGCGACGAGCGGCAGGAACACCAGGGTCGACAGGGTGAGACCGAGCGCGAGCCCGACCTGCGGGAAGCTGCCCAGGAAGGCGCGGCGCCGCGGCTCGGCGTGCTCGACGACCAGCAGCACGGCGCCGCCCCACTCGCCGCCGAGGGCGAAGCCCTGCACGAAGCGCAGCACCATCAGCAGGATCGGAGCTGCGACCCCGATCGCGGCGTACGTCGGCAGGAGACCGATGAGGAACGTGGCGGCGCCCATGAGCACGAGCGAGATGACGAGCATCTGCTTGCGTCCGATGCGGTCGCCGAAGTGCCCGAACACGATCGACCCCAGCGGACGCCCGAAGTACCCGACCGCGATGCCCCCGAACGCGAGGATCGTGCCGACCAGCGGGTCGTAGTCCGGGAAGAACAGCCCGTTGAGGACGAGGGCCGCCGCCGTCGAGTAGGCGAAGAAGTCGAACCACTCCACAGTGGTGCCGACGACGCTGGATGCGACGATGGTGCGGATCTGCGACGGTGCGGCCGGGCCGTTCTCTCCGGATGCTGCGCCTGAGCGGCGCGTCGCGGTGGATGCCAAGGTCATGAGGGGAGTGTCCTTTCCGCCGGCATCCGCGCTGAAGCCGGCAGTGTCCAGCCTGGCGGGGAGTCGCGCGACGGAATATGTGCTCAAGGGCTATAGCCAGGAGCTGAGCATGGCGTCTGTGGCTACGGCATCCGGTGCCTGTTCGGCGGGGTGCCGCCGCGTCGGGAGGAGAACTCTGTGTCGGGAGGAGGTCGCGACGGGGTTTCTCCGCCTCACGCGGAGATCTCCGCCTATCGCGGTGGCGTGGGCGCGCGGAATGAAGGAGATCACAGCGAATGAAGGAGCGTCTGTCTGATTCGGCCCTTCAGAACGCGAGATCTCCTTCGTTCCATGAGCCGGTGCGGATGCTCTGGGCGGCGGCATCCGCAGGGCATCGCCAGGAGTCAGGGCCTCGGGAGGAGAACTCTGCCTTGGGAGGAGGAAACGCGGGGATTTCTCCTCCCGTCGCGGAGATCTCCGCCCGTCGTGGTGGCCGAGGGCGCGCGGAGCCGGAGGCCGGGCGCGGATGCTGCCGAGCCGGAGGCCGGGTGCGGATGCCGCGGCACCGGCCTCAGCCGCGCTCGAGCCTCCTCCAGGCCAGTTCGGCGAGCACCTGCGCCTGGAGAGGAAGCACGGCGTCGTCGAAGATCGCGTTGTCGGAGTGCAGCGGCAGCGGTCCGCTGTCGGGCGCGGCGCCGACGAAGACCAGGGCGCCCGGCACCTCTTCCAGCACGTACGAGAAGTCCTCGGAGGCCATCGACGGGGCCGCGAGCCGGGTCACCCGCTCCACCCCGACGACCTCGTCGAGCGCCGCGAGCACCTCGCGCGTCTCGGCCGGGTCGTTGTAGGTCACCGGGTACGACGCGATGAACTCCGTCTCGAGCGTGCAGCCGTTCGCCTCGGCGATGCCCGTGAGCAGCACCGGAAGCTGCGTGCGCACCGTGTCGAGCGTGACCTGTGACAGCGTGCGGATGTTCGCCTCGAGCGACACGCTCGCCGCGAGCACGTTGCTCGCCTCGGAGTCGCTGCTGAGACGGGTGATCGAGATCACGGCCTGGTCGGTGGCGGGCAGCCGCCGGGCGGCGAAGGTCTGCACCGCGAGGATGAGCTGCGCGGCCACGGGCACCGGGTCGATCCCGAGCTGCGGGAACGCGGCGTGACCGCCCGTGCCCCGGAGCGTCATGCGCATCGCGCTGGCGCTGGCCATCATGGCGCCCTCGCGCGTGACGAGCTGCCCGCGCGGCGTCGCGCTGTCGACGTGGATCGCGTACGCCGCGACCGGGCGTTCCCCCGCGGCGTCGAGGACGCCCTCCTCGATCATGATGCGACCGCCGGCCTGCCCCTCCTCGCCGGGCTGGAACATGAAGATCACGGTGCCGGGCAGCTCGTCCCGACGGGCGACCAGCAGGCGGATGGCACCCAGGAGACCGGCCATGTGCAGGTCGTGCCCGCACGCGTGCATCGCCCCCGAGGTCGAGGCGAACGGCAGGCCCGTCGCCTCGGCGACCGGGAGTCCGTCCATGTCTCCACGCAGCAGCACCACGGGCCCGGGTCGACCGCCGCGCAGCACGGCCGTGATCGACGACAGCGACGTGCCGCGCGTGATCTCGAGGCCGAGGCCTTCCAGCTCGCGCAGCAGGATCGCCTGCGTCTGCGGAAGGTCGAGGCCGATCTCCACCGCCTGGTGCAGCTCCCGCCGCACCGCGATCAGGTCTTCGCGCAGCTCTTCCGCCGTGGCATCCGCGAACCGTGTCGTCATCCGAACTGCATCCTCTCGCCGAGCACAGGCACCGCGTCGAGCAGATCCTGCGTGTAGGGGTCACCCGGAGCCGCGAGCAGCGTCTCCGTCGGGCCGGCCTCGACCAGCTTGCCATGCCGCATCACGCACACCTCGTCGCTGATGTACCGCACCACCGCGAGGTTGTGCGAGATGAAGAGCATCGACAGGCCGAGGTCCTGCTGCAGCTCGCGGAGCAGGTTCAGGATCGCGCCCTGCACCGACACGTCGAGCGCACTGGTGACCTCGTCGGCGATGAGAACCGAGGGCTCGCCCGCGAGTGCCCGCGCGATCGTGATGCGCTGGCGCTGACCTCCGGAGAACGCTCCGGGCCTCTCGTCCGCGCGGTCGGGGTCGAGGTGGACCTTCGCCAACAGCTCGCGGACTCGTGCCACACGCTCGGCCCTGGTCCAGCGGCGGCCGGTCGCCCGCAGCGCCTCGGCGATCGAGTCGCCGATCGGCATGAGCGGGTCCAACGCCGAGAACGGATCCTGGAACACGAGCTGCATCCGGCGGCGGGTGCGACGGGCCGCGGCGTTCGTGCCGACGGCATCCGCTCCGTCCACTCTGATCGATCCCGACTCGGGGCGGACCAGCCCCACGGCGGCGGCGGCGATGGTGCTCTTGCCCGATCCCGACTCGCCCACCAGCCCGACGGTGCGCCCCTTCGGCACCGCGAGACTCACGTTCTCGACCACACGGGTGCGGCCGTACCGGACGCTCAGGTTCTCGATCTCCAGCGCGTTCACGTTCTCCTGCGTGCTCACACCGTCACCTCCCGATCGTCGTGGACATCGTCGTGGTTCTCGTCGAGGGCCTCGGGCACGAGCTCCGGCGGGATCACGGGCAGCGGCCGCGTGCGGTCGCTGTTCATGTCGGGCAGGCAGGCGATCAGCGCCTTCGAGTACGGATGCCGGGCGTCCTCGCGGATGCGGCGGGCGTCGAGCGTCTCGACCGCGCGGCCGTCCTTCATCACGATGACCCGGTCGCAGAACGCCGAGACGAGGGCGATGTCGTGCGAGATGAACACGATCGCCGCGCCCGTCTCCTCCTGCGCCCGGTGCAGCACGCCCATCACCTGGCGCTGAACCGTCACGTCGAGCGCGGTGGTCGGCTCGTCGGCCACGATCAACCGCGGACGCCCGGTCATGGCCATGCCGATCATCGCGCGCTGCCGCATGCCTCCGGAGAACTCGTGCGGATACTGCTTCAGCCGCTGCGCGGCGTTCGGGATGCCGACGGCGTCGAGTGCGTCGGCCGCCCGGGCGCGCGCCGCCTTCGGCCGCATGCCCATGTGCACCTCCGGCACCTCGGTGAGCTGGCGACCGATGGTGAGCGCCGGGTTCAGGGAGGTCAGCGGATCCTGGAAGATCATGCCCAGCTCGACGCCGAGGCGCGAGCGATCCGCAGCCGACGGCGCCCGTGTCATGTCGATCCCGGCGAAGGTGTGGGCCGACGTGGTGATGATGGCGTCGTCGCCGAGCAGACCGGCCAGTGCCATCGCCGTCAGCGACTTGCCCGATCCGGACTCCCCGACGATGCCGACGATCTCGCCGCGCGCGATGCGCAGGTCGACCCCGCGGACCCGCTCGACGGTGCCGCCGTCGGGGGTCGCGAACGCGATGTGCAGGTCGCGGATCTCGGCGACCACCTCGCCTTCGGGCTCTGCGCTCTCCGCCACCAGCTCACGACGACGCGAGGAGATGGTCACCGCTCCCGCCGCACGTGCGGCGACGGCACGGAATCCGGCGCCCCGGGACCCCGCGACCGCCTCGCTCACCATGGTGAAGACGAGTCCCGCGAGGACCACGGCGAGGCCGGGGCCGAGGGCGGCGAGCGGGTTGACGTAGATGCGCAGGATCCCCTCCTGGAGCATCCGTCCCCAGTCGTACTCGGGCGCCTGCACGCCCAGGCCGAGGAACGACAGCCCTGCGAACGAGAGCAGCGTCACGCTCGCTGTCGCCGCGGCGTTCACGAAGAACGGGTTCGCGATGTTCGGCAGCACGTGTCGCAGGAGCACGCCGATCGGTCCGACTCCGACGACCCGCGCGGCCCGCACGTAGTCGCGCCCCGAGACGGAGGCGGCGAGGTTGTAGACGAGTCGGGCGAACGAGGGGATGCCGGCGAAGCCGATCGCGAGCATCGCCCCGGTCGCCGTCGCTCCCCAGATGACCGTGAAGAACAGCACCATCAGCAGCCACGGGAACGCGAGCAGGATGTCGAGCAGACCGGTGAACAGGCGCCGAGGGTATTTCGGCAGGATGCTGGCGACGAGCCCGAACACGATCCCGCCGCACAGCGCGATCGCCGTCGCGCCCAGGGTGAGCAGCAGCGTCAGGCGCGTCGCGACGAGCACGCGGGCGAGGATGTCGCGACCGAGCTCGTCGGTGCCGAACGGGTGGGCGGCGCTCGCGCCGAGGAGGCGGGACGAGACGTCGGTCGTGGTCGCCGCGTCACCCCAGATGACGGGGCCGGCGACGGCGGCGAAGAGCAGCAGCGCACTGCCGGCGATCGCCGAGATCGCGATCGGATTGAGCAACCTCTTGCGCAGAGACATCGGGATCAGCCCTCCGTGATCGACGAGCGCGGATCGATGGTGGCGAGGATGACGTCGACCACGAGGTTCACGCCCAGCACGATGAGGGCGTAGACGATGACGACGCCCTGCACCATCGGATAGTCCTTGGCGCCGACCGACGAGACCATGATCGAGCCGAGGCCGGGGATGGCGAACACGGCTTCGATGAGCACCGTCGCCGCGGTGAGTCCGGCGAGGATCATGCCGCCGACAGTGAGCGTGGCGGTCACGATGTTCGGCAGGGCGTGGCGCAGGTGGATCAGGCGCCGCGGCAGGCGCTTGGCGCGCGCCGTGGTCATGTACGTGGTGTCGAGCACCGCGAGCATCTCGACCTGCACGATGCGCACGAGGTAGGCCATGGGGCCGATCGCGAGCGCGATGACCGGCAGCACGGCATCCGCCGGCGCGCCCCAGCCCGCTGCGGGGAGCCAGCCCAGCCGCACCGCGAAGAGCGAGATCAGTCCGACCGCGAGCAGGAAGCTGGGCACCGCGATCAGGATGCCGAGCACGGCCGAGACGGCCATCGACAGGCCGCGGCGGCGGCCCGAGCGGGCGAGCACCGCCGCGCCGATGCCGGCGGGGAGTGCACCGACCACCGCGATGACGAACGCGAGGACCGCGAGGAGCAGCGTGGTCGGGAACCGCTGGGCGATCACATCGGCGACGGGACGCTGCAGACGGACGGATGTTCCGAGATCACCGGTGAAGAGGCCGCCGATGAAGCGCAGGAACTGCTCGGGCATCGACTTGTCGAGCCCGAGCTGGATGCGCGTCGCCTCGACGAGCTCGGGTGTCGCGCTCTGGCCGAGGGCCGCACGCACCGGGTCTCCCGGCACGAGGTACATGAGCAGGAACGAGGCCATGATGACGACGGCCAGCGAGACGACCAGGCGCCCCAGCCGGCGGAGCAGGAAGGCGGTGCGCGGAGTGAGCCCCCGGCGCAGGCGGCGCTCCTCCGCCCGCGCCGCCAGAGCGGCCGTGGTCGTGTCGACCACGTCGGCGGTCGCGAGCGGAGGAGTCGTCGTCATGATGTCAGCCGAGCATCCGGATCGAGGTGGGCTGGATGAAGTTCGGCAGATCGAACGTCGCACCCGACTGGTAGGTCGGCAGGATGTTGTCGATCACCGGGAACACGTCGAAGCGCTCGATGAGTTCCTTCTCCGCATCCTGCCAGATGCCGCAGGCCTCCTCCGGGCTCGCGCTGGAGGCCTCGGTCACGAGGGCCGAGTACTCCGGGTTGTCGACCCACATGAAGTTCAGACCGCCCACGTCGGGCGTCGCTCCGTCGAAGAAGACCGACAGCAGCACGGGTCCGCCCGGCGCGATCTGGACCCAGCCGGTGTCCCAGTCGAACGACGTGTAGAGCTGCTCGGACCACGCGGCCGCGTCGTTGCCGGAGAGCTCGGTGGTCACGCCGAGACCGTCCCACGTCTCCTTCACGAGCTCCGCCGCGGCGGCGTGCGTCGAGGTGGGCGCGTTGTAGACGAACTTGATGGTGAGCGGCTCGCCGTTCTTGTAGCGCAGGCCGTCGTCCTCGAGAAGCCATCCGGCCTCGTCGAGCAGTTCGGCGGAGCGGTCGAGGTCGGTGTCGGGCAGCGACCATTCGGGCTCGTCCGCGACGCACAGCAGCGGGTTCTTCGTGACGAGCGAGATCGACTCCAGACCCTCGCCGTCGGCGATGACCGTGCCGACCTCGTCGCGGTCGATCGCGGTCGACAGCGCCTCGCGGACGAGCGGGTCGGAGAACGGACGCCCCTCCTTCTCGTTGAAGAGGATCTCGCCGACCGGGTTGCGCACGCCGACGAAGGTGAGCCCGGCGGCATCCAGACGGGAACGATCCGCACCCGAGATGGTCGCGGCGTTGATCTCGCCGGACACCAGCAGGTTGGCCGCGGTGCTCTCGTCGGAGATGACGCGCGCCTCGATCGTGTCGGGAAGGCCCTCGGTGTCGCTCGTGACGTCGTCGGGGCCCCACGTGTAGTCGTCGCGCTTGGTGAACGTGTAGGTGTCACCCGGCTTGATGTCGCTGAGCGCGAAGAGGCCGGTGCCGTCGGTCGCGTCGGACATCGTGGTCGGGTCGGCCAGGCCGGCGTCGCACACCAGCTGGATGGTGCCGATGTTGACCACGAGGAACGGGTTGTTCTCGGTGCTCGTCACGGTGACGGTGTTGCCCTCAGCCGTCGCCGAGATCTTCTCGTCGATGACGGAGCCGTACGAGAACGTCGCGTTCTCGGGATCGGCGTTGTAGTTCAGGTTGTCGGCGACGGTCTGTCCGGTGAACTCGGATCCGTCGGCGCACGTGATGCCGTCCTTGAGGGTGAAGACGACCTCGGTGCCCGTCTCCTCCCAGCTCTCGGCGAGCCACGGTTCGAGCTCGCCCTCGGGCGTCACGGCGATCAGCGATTCGTAGGCGAGGCTGATCACCGAGAAGGTGTCGGGCGAGACCGCCTTGAGCGGGTTGAGGTCGCCCGGGTCATCGCCCACGGCGGTGACGAAGGTGCCGCCCGAGACGACCTCGCCTTCGGACGGACCGGTGGAACCCGCGCAGGACGTCAGTGTCAGCGCGAGCGCAGAGAGAACGGCGGCCACGGGTACTGCGGTACTGCGTTTCATTGCGATCTCCTCTTATCGGGTGGGAAGTGCGGGGGTACGGCGGCGGTGCAGGGTACGGCGGTGGTGCGGATCAGCGGACGGGCGCCTCGGCGGAGAGCCGGGCGAGGGGTCCTGCGGCCTTGACGGTCACGTTGACGGTGGGCTGAGCGGTGTACGGCACGTGGGTCTCGAGCACCTCGACCACCGACACCTGCAGCGGGTCGGCCCCGGCCTGGATGGCCTTCGCCACGGCCGCCTCGGATGCCTGTTCGATCGCGGCATCCCGATCGCCCATCGGGGCCATCTGGTCGGCACGTCCGCCGGCGAGCGAGATGGCCGCGCCGACCGCGTTGGCGACGCCGCCGTGGTCCGGACGCAGGATGCGTCCGGCGCTGGCGAGCCGGTCGGGAACGAGGAAGCCGCCGCCGCCGACGACCACCAGCGGGATGTCGAGGCGCCCGAGCGAGAGGCGCTCCACCGCCTCCTCCAGGCGGTCGGCGACCACGGCGAGCGCGGCTTCCAGCGCCGCGGACACGGTCGAGGAGAGCGGCGGCAGCGAGCGACCGGCCACCGGGCTGCCGGCGAGCGCCGCGGCATCCGTCAGCGTCGGGGTGGAACCGCCGAACAGCAGCCCCTCCGGATCGATGCGGTAGCCGACCGAGTCCGGCCCGACCCGCCCGGTGGCGACGTCGACGACCGTCCCGCCGCCGATGCCGACGCTGAGGATGTCCGGCATCCGGAAGTTCGTGCGCACCCCGCCGATCTCGCGCGGCAGCGTGGATTCACGCGGGAATCCGCCGACGACGACGCCGAGGTCGGAGGTCGTGCCGCCGACGTCGATGACGATCGCGTCGTCGTGGCCCGACAGGTAGGCGGCGCCGCGGATGGAGTTCGCCGGTCCCGAGCCGATCGTCAGGACGGGATACTGCGCCGCATAGTCGAGCGACATGAGCGTGCCGTCGTTCTGCGCGAAGAAGGTGGCGGCGTCGAGCCCCTCCTCGGCGACGACGGTGACGAGCGCCTCGGTCACCGAACGCGCGACGCTGTAGAGCGCGGCGTTGAGCAGCGTGGCGTTCTCGCGCTCCAGCAGACCGGTCGGGCCGATGTCCTGACTGAGGAAGACCCGGGTGTCCTGCCCGAGATGGCCGCGCAGCAGTTCGGCGACCTCGAGCTCCTGCTCGGGCGAGGAGGGGCTGAAGATCCCGGCGACGGCGATCGCGTCGAAGTCGTCGAGTCCGTCGACGAAGCGCAGGATGCCGTCGCGATCGAGCGGCGAGATCGGCGTGCCGTCGACCATGTGTCCGCCGCCGAGCATCGCGGATCCGGCGAGCACCATGCGCACCAGGTCGTCCGGCCAGCCGGTGAGCGGCGGGTACTCGGTGGCGGCGGGCGCCCCGAGACGGATCATCGCGACCCGGTCGAGCTGACGCCGCTGCACGATCGCGTTCGTCGCGTGCGTGGTGCCGAGCATGACGCGCGAGACCCGCGAGCGGTCGTCGCCGATGGCGGCGAGCACGTCGCTGATGCCCGCGCGGATGCCGCCGGTGATGTCGTCGGTCGTCGCCCGCTTGGTCCAGGCCAGCACCCGGCCGTCACCGTCGAGCACGACGGCGTCGGTGTTGGTGCCGCCGACGTCGACGCCGATCGCCAGGTCGCGCGCGGTCATCGGGTTGCTCCTTCGAAAGGGACGTAGGGGAGGTCGTAGCCGAAGGCCGCCGGCCCTGCGAGCTCCAGCCCGCGGGGTGTGCGCCAGATCGGATCGCAGGCCCAGGCGAGCACCGACACCCGCTGGCCGAAGCGCAGCATCTCGGTGGTGATCGCGTGCCCTGTCTCGGCGTCGATGATGGTGATGAGGTCGGGCACGCTGGCGAGCACCGCGCCGTCTTCGAGCACCAGGAGGTTCTCGTTCTGCAGCTCCAGTCGCTGCAGGCGTCCGCGGTCGGTGCCGGTGCCCGAGATGGTGACCGAGCCGCGCACGAAGCCGCCGGCGGTGCGGCGGTCGAGGTCGGTGATCTTGCCGGTCATCAGCACGCGGGCGTCGAGCTCTTCGGCCACGGCGGCCACCGGGTCGGACGACGACATCAGCGCGTGGCCGACACGGATGGACGCGCTCACGGTGCCTTCGATCACGGCCCCGCGCACGGTCTCGGCCGTCATCGGGTAGTGCGCGCCGAGGCAGATCGAGCCGCTGGCGACGGTGAGTGCCCGCGCGTGGCGCTCGAGCCAGTGCAGATCGATGGTCTTCATGACCGAGATGTTGCCGACGACGTCGCTCTGGACCGCCCACTCGCACGGCACCCCTGCGACGTTCATCGCGACCATCGCGGCATCCGGGAACGCGCGACCCATGCCGTCCGCGTCGAGAACCTTCAGCCCGAGGCGGGCGGCCCAGCCGATCGGCTGCACGCCGTTGCCGCCGCCGATCTCCGCCGCCATGAGGGTCGTGACCTTGCGACCCAGCAGCCGCTCCGCCTCGGCGAGCAGCGCATGGATCTGACCGGTGGCCGAGAGCATCTCGATGCCCACCGTGGGGGCGCCGATGCCGGACATCAGGATGACGACGTCGTCGGGTCCGAGTTCGTCGACCGTGACGAGCGGCACGGGTCCGTGATCGCGCAACGCGTTCTCGACCATGATCTGGCTGGTGTACACGGCGCCGCCGCCGCCGGTGCCGAAGATCGCGGTGCCGATGCCGAGCGCGGCGACGTCTTCGACCGTGATCTCGGTGATGCGCTCGGTGCGCGCGATCGGGGATGTCTGTGCCATGTGATCACGCTACGGTCGGGGTGAACCCCCGGCAATGTTCCCAGGAGCCAGTGTTTCCCGGCATACTGTGCGGATGGCACAGTACACGCTGGAAGACTTGCGCGGTGATGCGGGCCGCCTCGGACTGCTGCACGTCGCGGGGCCCGTCGACTCCCGCATCGTCGTGCGCGTCGACATGGCGGCGGTCGATCGACTCGACGCCGTGCCCGCCGGGACGCTCGTCATCATCCCCGGCGAAGAGCAGCCGCCACCGTATCGGATCGATGTGGCGCTGCGGCAGGCCAGTGCGCGCGGGCTCGCCGGCATCGTGTTCACCACCGCAGTCGCCCTCGCCGAGACCGCCACCGTCCTCGCGACCCGGGGCGGTGTGCCGGTGTTCTCCGCCGCCGGCATCGGCGCCGCAGACCTGGCGAAGACGATCGACCGCGCGATCTCCGGAGGCGCCTCCGAGGCCATGATGCGCGGGGCGCACGCCGTGTCTGCGGCCACCGAGGCCGCCGAGGCATCCGAGAGCACTCCGGAGAGCATCCTCGCCGCCGCGAGCGGGGCGCTCGGCATCGAGCTGTCGATGATCGCCGATCCGACCGTGACGTGGGCGGCATCCGACGCGGTGTGCATCGGCGAGGTGCCCGTGGGGCGTCTGGTGGCGGCGACCACCGACGGAGCCACGGCCGTCTCTGTGCCGGTGATCGCGTCGCTGCTGTCGCGTGTCGTGCAGCGCCAGAGCCGCGACCGCTACGCTCCGACCCAGTCCCGCGCCGACCTGCTCGTGGAGCTCGTGCTCGCCGAGTCGTCGCGCGTGGAGGGCTTCGTCGGGCAGGCCGCGCGGCTCGGGCTGCCGCTCCCCCAGTCGCACGTGGTGGCCTGGCTCGCGCCGACCCATACGGCGGATGCCGAGGCCCGGGCGCCCCGCAGCGTGCAGCCCGCCCTCGAGCTGTTCGTGCTGCAGCTCGTGGAATCGCGCGAGGAGATGTGGCACGCGGCCTTCCTGCAGGACGACCTCATGCTGGTGTGCACCGAGGAGCACGGCGCCGGCGACCACCAGCGCCGCGTGCGTGAGGTGGCGCGGCTGATCCAGCACCAGGCCCGAGAGCTCGCGGGCACCGAATGGGCGTACACGCTGGGGCTGGGCACGCCCAAGCTCGGCGCGCTCGGGCTGCGGCAGTCGGCCGCCGAGGCCCGGATCGCCGCGGAGTCCGCGATCGCCGCCGGGCGTCTGGGCGGGGTCGAGCTCACCGACGTGACGGGGCTGCGGCGCGTGCTGCTCGACGTGTACGCGTCGCCGATCAGCCGCGACCTGCTGCACGATGTGCTGCGCCCCCTCGACGAGCTCGGTCCGGAGCGCGCGCTGAATGCCGTGCGCACACTGCTCGTGTACCTCGCGCACGGCCGCTCGCTCGTGCACGCGGGCAAGGAGCTGATGCTGCATCCGAACGGCGTCGGCTACCGCATGCGCCGCATCCGCGAGCAGCTCGACATCGACCTCGACGATCCGGACGTGCGCTTCGCGGTCGAACTCGCATGCCGGGTGCGGCTCTTGGGGGCGGGGTAGGCGGCCGCGGTCACTCACCGACCTCGGCGCGCAGCGCAGCACCGTCAGCGTCGAGCTGCGGCGCACGCGGCAGGTGCGCGGTGCCGTTCGTGCCGAGCGCCGACCGTGCGATCGAGACGCCGTCGTCGTGCTCGATGAGGCCCAGCGCCGCGGCCTGCTCCCCGGCCGCTGCCTCTTCGGGGCTGCGCACCCGGGCCACGAGTACGCGCGCCGCTTTCAAGCGGGTGACCACCTCGTCGAGCGTCAGAACGCGCACCCGTGAGGCGAGCACCGCCTCGAGCTCGTCGCGACCCTCGACGCGCGCCTGGTTGCCGGCCCAGCGGTCCGCGCCGAGCGGCTCTCCGAGATCCAGCGCCGACACCAGTCGTGCGAACATCGCGTCGTTCGTCGCGCCGAGCACGACGCTGCCGTCGGCCGCCGCGAACGCCCGATACGGCACGATCGACGGATGCGAGCTGCCCCAGGGCTTCGACGGAGGGCCGCCCGCCGAGGTCGCCGCGATGACCGTGCCGAGCGAGCTCAGCGCTGTGGCGAAGAGCGAGAACTCCAGGCGCCGCCCGACGCCCGTGCGGGTGCGTTCGAGGAGCGCCGCGAGCACCCCGTTGATCATCGACATGCCGGTCGCGATGTCGACCATCGCCACCCCCGAGCGCACCGGATCGGCTCCCTCGTACCCGGTGACGTGCATGAGCCCCGACTCGGCCTCGACCGTGACAGCGGTGCCGGGTTCGGCGGCCAGCGGCCCGTTCGGGGAGAAGCCGCTGATCGACGCGTAGACCAGCCGAGGGAACCGCTCGCGCATCGCGTCCGGACCGATTCCCAGGCGCTCGGCCACGCCCGGCCGGAAGCTCTCCACCAGCACATCGGCCGACTCGACGAGCCGGAGCGCGACGGCGCGGTCCGCGGCATCCGTCAGGTCGAGCGCGATGCTGCGCTTCCCTCGGTTGATCGCGTGGAAGTATGCGCTCGCGCCGTGCACGAACGGCGGGCCCCAATGCCGGGTCTCGTCGCCGATGCCCGGCTGCTCGACCTTGATCACGTCGGCGCCCAGCTCGGCCAGCGTCATCGTCGCGTAGGGGCCCGCGAGCAGTCGCGTGAGATCGATCACCCGGATGCCGGCGAGCGGCAGGAACGCGCCGTCTTCGGTCATGCGTGGCTCCGGTGCGTGTTCATCGTTGCGAGGCTATGCCCCGCGGCATCCGCCGACGATGGATGCTGCGCACACCCGAGGGCGTCGCTGCTGAGCGTTCCCTCCACTCCCGTCTGGCTGACTTCGCACTGCCGGGAGGAGGATTCCGCGCTGATACTCCTCCCAAGAGAGGGAACTCAGCCCATCAGCGAGTCACCGCAGGAACACCCGCTCGCCACGCACCCAGGTCTCGGCGACGCGCACGGCGGCGATCTCGTCGTCGGGCACGGTGAAGACGTCGCGATCGAGCACGGCGAAGCTGCCGTCGCACCCCGGCGCGAGAGTGCCGACGCCGGTCAGCGGCGAGAGCGTCGCCGCACGTGAGGTGTACAGCAGCAGGGCCTGGGCGACCGTGATCGCGGCTTCGGCGCCGAACTCGATGCCGTTGTACGTGCGGCGGCGCACGGCGGCCTCGACCGAGAGCATCACGTCGTCGGCCCCGCTCCATGCCGTGGCGGGCCGGTCCGACGACAGCGCGAGCGGGCCGAGTCCGGCGTACAGCCGGGCGATCGGATACGCATCGGGCACCTGCTCGACGCGCAGCGCCTTCTCGTAGCCGTCGTACTCGGCGAAGAAGAACACCGTGTGCGTCGCGATGCCGAACGACATGCGCGCCGAGGTGAGGCGTGCGAGATACGCGTCGCTCACGATCGTGGCGTGCTCGATGCGCACCGAGGGGATGCCGTCGAGCCACGGCTCCGCGTCCGCGAAGAGCTCGACGACCCGGTCGAGAGCCCGGTCGCCCATGGCGTGCACGGCGAGCTGCACTCCGTTGCGTCGCGCCCAGTCGCCGGCCGCGAGCACGTCGGCGTCGTCGACCAGTCGCAGCCCGTGATCGCATGAGTCGGGATAGGCCTCGTGCACCCACGCGGTGCGGTTGGAGTAGGCGCCGTCGAGCACGACCTTCACTCCGGCGATTCGGATCTGCCCCTCGCGGTCGCCGGGAGACAGGTCGGCGAGCGGCGCCGCCGGATCCCACCCCGGGTACAGTGCGACCTGCGTGCGAAGTCCGCGCTCGACCGCCGCGCGGAATGTCGCCAGAGGCTGATCGATGCGCGACGACAGCAGGTCGCACACCGCGACGATGCCGCGCGAGGCGAGCTCTTCGCCGATCGATAGGATCGCCGCGAGCTGGTCCTCGCGTGTGGGCGCGGGGATGAACCGGGTCACCGCGTCGACCGCGGCGAGCTCGGTCAGCACCCCGTTCGGCTTCCCGACGGCGTCGCGCTCGAAGCGGGCGCCCTCCGGGTCGACCGTGTCGGCGGTGATACCCGCGACTTCGAGAGCCTTCGTGTTGCACACGGCGGAGTGGGCGTCGCAGCGCCACACCAGCACCGGACGTTCGGTGCTCACACGATCGAGGTCTTCGGCCGTCGGCATCCGCCCCTCGGGGAACTTCGTGTCGTCGAATCCACGGCCGAGCACCCACGCCTTCGGGTCGGCGAGAGAGGAGGCGTGCCGCTCGAGCACGGTGACGAGGTCGTCGGGCGACATGACCGCGGGCGGGAAGCACTCGGCCGCCGCCGCAGTCCCGGCCAGGAGCGCGGGATGCGTGTGACTGTCGAGGAGTCCGGGCAGCACGGTGCGTCCGCCCAGGTCGACGGCATCCGGATCGGTGACGTCGGCGGAATCGCCGAGCCAGTCGATGAGGCCGTCGGCGATCCGGAACGCCGAGGCGAACGCCGTCTCGGACTCGCCGGTGAACACCCGGCCGTTGGTGAAGGTCGTCATGCCGTCCTCAGATCGTTCGCCAGGTGAATCGTCCGCCGAGCAGGGTGGCCGCGACGGGCATCGTGCGCAGTTCATCGCGGTCGCTCGCGTACGGGTCGCGGTCGGTGAGCACGAGGTCGGCCGGCTGGCCGACGGCCAGCGAGGTGCGGACGGATGCCGCGAGCGCGACGTCGAGCGGCAGACGCTGCTCGGGATGCCAGGCCTCACGGTCGCCCCGACTGCGGGCGGTCGCGGCGCTCAGCGAGACCCACGGGTCGAGCGGAGCGACGGGGGCGTCCGAACCGAGGCGCAGCGCCGCACCGGAGCGGTGCAGGGATCCGAACGCGAAGGCGCGACCGGTGCGGCCGGCCCAATGCCGGTCGGCGACGTCGCGGTCGTCCATCGCGTGCTCGGGCTGCACGCTCGCGATCAACTCCAGAGCGGCGAAGCGGGCGAAGTCCTCGTCGCGCACGAGCTGGGCGTGCTCGATCACGCCCTTCATCCCGAGCGCCTCGAAGGTGTCGAGCACCTCGGTGTTGGCGCGGTCGCCGATCGCATGGACGGCGGCCTCGATCCCGGCACCCCGCGCGCGCTCAAGCAGGCGACGCAGTTCCGGGATCGGCACGCTCTCCATCCCGCACGCGTGCGGGTGGCCCGGATCCATCCCCGGATACGGGTCCCAGCACCATGCCGTACGGGTGTTCAGCGAGCCGTCGACCACGACCTTGAGACGGCCGAAGGTGACGAGCCCCTGCGCGTCGACCACGTCACCCGTGCGGCGGCCGTCGGCGATGACCGACTCGAGCCGATCCGGCCACACCGCGATGTCGGCGCGGAGGCTGGCGAGTCCGTTCGCCGTCCGCTTCGACCACTCGGCGACGTTGTCGGTGTTCTCGTACTCCACGATGCCGACGACGCCTCGCGCCGCGGCGGCATCGGCGGCCTCACGATAGGCGTCGGCCGGGAGCGCGGATACCTCGTCGAACGAGTGCATCAGCTGGATCCAGGGACCCTCGCGCAGCAACCCGGTCTCATCGAGCGCGAGACCGAACCGCCGTTCGGCCGCGCGGTTCATCCACCCGCAGTGCAGGTCACCGCTCACCAGCACGACCGGGACATCGGACACGACCGCGTCGAGGGCGTCGAGCGAGGCGGGCACGGGCCACAGTCCGTCGCGGAACCCGTACCCCATCAGCATCCCGTCGCTCAGCGGCGCACCACCCGCCCGCGCCCGCCGCACGACATCGAGCACGTCGGCCGCACTGCGGGTCTCCGTCAGATCGACACGACGGCGACGGATCACGTGCTGCGTGAAGTGCACGTGCGCGTCCCAGAACCCCGGGCCGATGAACCGCCCGTCGGCGTCCACGATCTCACCCTCGGCCGCAGCCGCACCGGCCGGGGCGATCGACGCGATGATCCCGTCGCGCAGCACGAGGTCGACGGGCTCGCCGCCGTCGAACGGGCGCGCTCCGGTCAGGGTCACGGTTTCGGTCATGATGCTCCGATCAGGAAGCGCGGTTCAGAGGGCGGGGACGGGCGAGTGCGCGAAGCCGAAGAGATCCTTCGGGTCCTCGGGCGCCGCGACGAGGTCGATCTCGGTGTCGAGGCCACTGCCGGCGAGGTCCGCCCGCAGGTGCCGCAGCGCCGAGAAGTCCTCGATGGCGAAGCCGACCGAGTCGAAGATCGTGACCTGATCGGCCGAGGTGCGTCCCGGTGCGAGACCGGCGAGCACCTGCCAGAACTCCGTCACTGGGAAGTCGGGGGCGACGTTCTGGATCTCGCCTTCGACACGGGTCTGCGGCGTGTACTCGACGAAGACCGGTCCTCGATCGAGGATGCGCGGGTCGAGCTCGGTCTTGCCCGGGCAGTCGCCGCCGATCGTGTTGATGTGCATGCCCGGGGTGACGTCGGCATCGGTCAGCACCTGGGCCACCGCCTTGTCGGCCGTGCAGGTCGTGACGATGTCGGCACCGGATGCCGCCTCCGACGCCGAGCCGCAGACCGTGATGTCGAAGCCGCGCGAGCCGAGGTTGCGGACGAACTTCTCGGATGCCGCGGGGTCGACGTCGTAGATGCGCAGCCGTGAGATGCCGAGCACGCCGCGGAACGCCAGCGCCTGGAACTCGGCCTGGCTGCCCGCACCGATCATCGCCATCGTGCTCGACTCGGGGCGTGCGAGGCGGCGGGCGACCATGGCCGAGGTCGCCGCGGTGCGCAGCGCGGTGAGCAGCGTCATCTCGGCGAGGAACACCGGGTAGCCGTTGTGCACGTCGGCGAGCACGCCGAACGCCGTGACGGTCTGGTAGCCGCGGCCCGGATTGAACGGGTGACCGTTGACGTACTTGAACGCGTAGATGTCGGGATCGCTGATCGGCATGAGCTCGATCACACCGAACGGGGTGTGATTGGCGACGCGCTCGCTCTTGTCGAAGGACTCCCAGCGACGGAAGTCGTCCTCGATCGTGTCGGCCATCTCGGTCATGATCCGCTCGGCGCCGCGACGCGAGATCCACTCCACCATGTCGGCGACTCCCACGAATGCGGTCATGCCGTCACCTCCTGTCCATTGGTGCTCGCGATGCGATCGGCGAGCTTCGGGTTCTCATAGGGGCCGGGCCGCCGCAGCGCTTCTATGATCTTGGCGATCACCTCGGCGGGCTTGTCCTGGCTCATCTTGTCCTTTGCCTCGAACCGGTCGACGCGCAGGCGGAAGCCGACCGTGCCGTGCACGATCCGCTCGGCGTAGGCGGTGTTCTCGAGTGTGCGGTGCATGAGGAACGGTTCCGGCAGCGGGCTCTCGAACCACGCGACGAGCCGGTCCAGCACCTGCAGGTTCTCCTCGTCGGAGAGGATCTCGGGAGTGCCGTGCAGATGCGCGACCGCGAAGTCCCAGGTCGGCACGGCCGGCGACACGTCGTACCAACCGGGCGAGACATAGCCCTGCGGCCCGTAGATGATCACCATCACCTCGTGCTCGCCGAGCCGGTGCAGCCGTTCGTCGGGTCGGCCGACATGGCTCAGGAGCACGATGCCGTCGGCATCCTCATCGAGCAGCATCGGGTAGTGCGACGCGACCAGGCCCTGGCCGGGCACGTGGCTCACGATCGTCGCCCACGGGTTCTCGCGCACGAGGGCGCGGATCGCCTCGACGTCGTCGAGCACGTAGTCGGGGGTGTGCCTCATGAGGTCTTCCGCCAGTCGATGTCGGCGGTCGCGAGCACCACGTCATCTGGATCGACCGCGGTCACCCGAGTCGAGTCCCCGGTCGTGCGACCCACGATCCGCAGGGGGAGGTCGACGAGCACGGGCGCGATCGCCCGCAGGTCGAGGCGCACGGGCACGCGTCCTGGGGCGTTCCGCCGCGCGGCATCCATCAGCAGGATGCGCGTGAGCGGGCCGTGCACGAGCAGATCGGGCAGCCCTTCCACCTCGCGCGCCCAGGCACGGTCGTAGTGGATGAGATGCGTGTTGAAGGTCAGCGCCGAGAACCGGAACAGCTGCCGGGCGTCGAGCGTGAGCTCCTCCTGCCAGTCGGCCTCGGCCACGACGGCCGGATCGGGCCGGGGTGCGCGCGCCGGAGCATCCGGATCGGCCGCCTCGAGGAAGACGTCGTGCCAGACGGTGCGCACGGCGGGCTCGTCGTCGACCGCGTACTCGCGCTCCACGTCGACGAACACCAGACGTCCGCGGGAGCCGTTCTTCTCCACGACGCTCCCGAGGGATGCCGTTCGCGTCACCTCTTCGCCCAGATGAAGCGGGCGCAGGAACTCGGTCGTCTCGCCGGCGTACATCCGGCGCGGCAGATCGATCTCGGGGATGATGCCGTCGCGAGCGGGGGTCCCGTCGGGACGGAGATCGGCGAGCACCGCGTCGAACGGGAAGAACACGCCCTCCCAGCCGGCCGGCAGCGTGTCGCCGTCGGTGAGAGCCGGGTCGTCGGCCGCGAAGGTGCCGCGGTACGCCTCGACGGTGGATGCCGCGATCCGCTCGGTGCGCAGCTCGCTCACGGCAGCGCTCCCGCGGCACGCAGCTCGGCGATGCGCGCGGCGTCGTAGCCGGCGAACTCGGTGAGCACCCGGTCGGCGTGCTCCGCGAAGCGGTTGGCCGTGCGAGCCGGTGTCGCAGGCGTCGCCGACAGCTTGATCGGCTGCCCGAACATGCGCAGCACGCCCAGGTCGCCGTAGTCGGCCTCGACGATCATGTCGCGCTCGGCGGTGCCCGGGTCCTCGACGACCTCGCCGATCGTCTTCACCGCGGTGAGCGGCACGACGTCGCCGGCGAGATCCTCGAGCTCCTTCTTGGTGCGCGAGGCGAGCCAGCCCGCGACGATCGGCTTGACCCGGCGCTCGTACACGTCCTCCTCGAACCGCTTGCGCATGGTGTCGATCTCGGGGTCGTCCTTGTGCTCGGGCGTGCCGAACAGGTCGCAGCTCGCGTTCCAGAGCTTGTCGGTGTACGCCCCGAAGAAGACCTGCCCGTCGGCGCAGTCGAAGAGCTCGTACGGACGCACCCAGGCGTGCGCGTTGCCCTGCGGCGACGCCACCGTGCCGTTGACCGTGTAGTCGACGACAGCCGTCTCGGTCAGAGCGACGATGCTGTCGACCTGCGCGACGTCGACGACCTGGCCCTCGCCGGTCGCCTCGGCATGGCGCAGGGCGGCGAGCGTGCCGACGACCGCGAACAGGGTGGCCGAGAGGTCGCCGATCGTGACGCCGACACGGACCGGCGGATGCTCGGCGTAGCCGTTCATCGACCAGATGCCGCCAGCCGCCTGCGCGGTGTTGTCGAACGCGGGGCGCTTGCTGCGCGATCCGGTGCGGCCGTAGCCGGAGATCGCGGTGTAGACGAGGCGCGGGTTGACCTCGCGCAGCACCTCGTAGCCGACGCCGAGCTTCTCCATCGTGCCGGGGCGGAAGTTCTCGACCAGCACATCGGCGCCGCGGACCAGGTCCTTCAGCACCTCCTTGCCCTCGGGGGTGGCGAGGTCGAGGCCCATGCCGAGCTTCCCGCGGTTGTACTGGGCGTAGTAGGCGCTGAACTCCTCGTCGCCGTCGGTCAGGTACGGCGGGAAGCCACGCGACACGTCCGGATCCCGCGGGTTCTCGACCTTGATCACGGTCGCGCCGAGGTCGGCGAGCATCTGCGCGGCGTAGGGGCCGGCGAGCACGCGCGACAGATCGATCACGGTGACCCCGGCGAGCGCACCGGGAGCGGGGAGCGTGGTGTCGATCATGTGGGCGTGACCTCCTGGGCGGGTTGAGGGGCGACGGATTCGGGGGCGTCGATGCCGATGCTGTCGATTCCCGCGGCGGCGAACGCACGGGCGACGTTCGAGGCGGGACGCACATTGCGGATGCGCGAGAGCCAGAGCGTGGTCGCGGCCAGGGCGCCGAGATCGAGTCCGGTCTCGATGCCGAGCCCGTGCAGCATCCACACGAGGTCCTCTGTGGCGAGGTTACCGGTCGCGCCCTTCGCGTACGGGCAGCGGCCGAGTCCGCCGACGGACGCGTCGAACTCGGCGACCCCGAGCTGCAGGGCGGCGTGCACGTTGGCGAGCGACTGTCCGTACGTGTCGTGCAGGTGCAGGGCGATGTCAGAGACCGGGATGCCGACGGCGAGTGCCTCCTCGATGATCCCCACCGTGTGCCCCGGCGTCGCGACGCCGATCGTGTCGCTGAGGGCGATCGTGCGGCTGCCGGCCTGGTGGAGGGCCGAGGCCGCCTCGATCACGGCATCCGTGTCGACGGCGCCCTCCCACGGGTCGCCGAATGCCATCGAGACGTAGCCGCGCACCGGGATGCCCTGCGCGGTCGCCGTGGCGATGACCTCGACGGCGCGCTCGATCGCGCCCGCCCGCGTGGTGTTGAGATTCGCCTGCGCGAACGACTCGGTGGCGCTGACGACGACCGACACCTCACGGATGCCGGCATCGATCGCGCGCTGCAGTCCGCGGAGGTTCGGCACGAGGCCGACGGCGCGGGCGCCCGCGGGCACCTCGAGACCGGCGACGACCTCCTCGGCATCGGCGAGCTGCGGGATCCAGTTCGGGGGCACGAAGCTCGTGACCTCGAGATCACGGCTGCCCGCGGCGTACAGCCGGCGGCAGAGCTGCGTCTTGATGTCGGCGGGGATGATGTCGGTCTCGGCCTGCAGCCCGTCGCGGGGCCCCACCTCGAACACGGTCACCCGAGTGGGAAGGCCGTCCTGGCGGATCACCTTCGGGGCGGGAGCGCTCATGCGCTCGCCCCGCCCGCGCGCAGCTCCGCGAGCACCTCCCGGGCGTACTCCACGCGGATGCGGCGCTCGGCGACGATGCGCGCCGCGACCGCGCCGATCTCATCGACCTCGGCGCCGGCGCTCGCGGCGATCGTGCGGGCGTGCAGGGTCATGTGCCCGCGCTGGATGCCTTCCGCGGCGAGCGCGCGGCAGGCGGCGAGGTTCTGCGCGAGGCCGACGGCCGCGATCACGCTGGCGAGCTCTCTGGCCGTCTGCACGCCGAGCAGCTTCACCGACGCCTGGGCCGTGGGGTGGGCGCGGGTCGCGCCGCCGACGAGGCCGACCGCGAGGGGGACCTCGAGCGTGCCGACGAGGTTGCCGTCGGCATCCTTCTCGAACTGCGACAGCGCCGCGTACCGGCCGGTGCGGGCGGCGTGCGAGTGGCAGCCCGACTCGACCGCGCGCGTGTCGTTGCCGGTGGCGAGCACGACGGCGGTGATGCCGTTCATGATGCCCTTGTTGTGCGTGGCCGCGCGGTAGGGGTCGGCCTCGGCGAAGGCGCTCGCGGCGACGATGTCGTCGACCACCTGCGCCCCGCCCAGCAGTTCGGCGTCGAAGACGGCCCGCGCACGGGTGAGGCGGAGCTCGGCCTTGTTGGTCAGGATGCGCAGCAGCGTGCGGGTGCCGGCGACCTCGGCGATGCGGGGGGCGATCGCCTCGGCCATCGTGTTCACGGCGTTGGCGCCCATGGCGTCGCGCACGTCGACGTGCAGGTGCAGGATGACCTGCACGCCCGCGCGGGTCGGGAGCACGCGGACCGAGATGTCGAAGGCGCCGCCGCCGAGCGACACGAGCATCGGGTCCTGCTCGTTCGCGAGTGCCAGCAGCTCGTCCTTCGCCTCGAGCAGGGCGAAGCGGGTGCCGTGCGGGTCGACGGCGTCGAGCACCTGGATCTGGGCGATCATCACGTCACCGGTGTACGAGGTGGTGAAGCCGCCGTGCTGCCGCGCCATGCGTGCGGCGTTGGAGGCGGCGGCGACGACGCTGGGCTCCTCGGTGGCCATGGGGATCAGGCGATCCTGGCCGTCGATCGTGAAGTTCGTGGCCACGCCGATCGGGATGCCGATCATGCCGACCACGTTCTCGATCATGTGATCGGCCTGGGCGAGCGAGAGCCCGCTGTCGGGCCGGAGGGCGTCGAGCACGTCCGGGTCGAGGTCGGCGCTCTGCGCGACGAGCGTCAGCCGCTCGTCGGGAGTGTGGTCGCGCAGACCAGAGATTCGGCTGTTGATCGACATCGCCACCTTCTTTCCTGACAGCGGCCGGGTCCTCGGCGCTGTGGTCAAGGACGACACTAGGAGCGGTCCGAGCGAGCGACGATGGATGGAAAGCTCATCGCCTGCGGCTCGCTGTGGGCGGATGACACATCCGTCTGGGCGCGCGACCGACCTAGACTCGCAGCACATCCCGGGGTGCGGACTCTCTCGTCCGCTGTGCGTGAGGAGATCCGATGCCCTACACCGACTCAGCCGACGTGCGTCTGTACTACGAGGTGTTCGGCGACGCCGACGCTCCCGTGCTGGTCCTCGTCTCCGGCGGAGGGGCCCAAATGCTCTCCTGGGACGAGCGGTTCATCGGGATGCTGACCGCCGGTGGGCTGCGCGTGGTGCGCTTCGACAATCGCGACACCGGGTTCTCGCAGCTCTTCGGCGGCGAGGACGACGTCGACGGCGGCTACGACCTGTCCGACATGGCGGAGGACGTTCTGCGGGTCCTCGACGAGCTGAGCGTCGACGCGGCGCACGTCGCCGGTCATTCGATGGGCGGGATGATGGCGCAGATGCTCGCGATCCGGCATCCGGAGCGCATCCGCAGCCTCGGGCTGCTGTCGACCATCCCCGGCCAGTCCCCGCGCTACGTGCTGCACGACGAGCGCGCCGAGCTCAGTGCGCCTCCCGTGCGCGTCTCGCGCGAGCAGGCGGTGGAGTTCGCGGCGCTGTACGCAGAGTCGACCCGGCTCGGCGCCTACGACCCGCAGGTCGAATGGCATCGGGCGGCGGCGGGCGAGGCGTACGACCGCGGGTACCACCCCGAGGGCTTCGCGCGGCAATGGGCCGCGCTGCGCCGCGCGCCGGAGCGGCTCGAGGCACTGAAGGCGGTGACCGCGCCGACCGTCGTCTTCCACGGGCGCGAAGACGACGTGCTGCACTGGGCATCGGCCGTCGACATCGCCGAGGCGATCCCCGGGGCAGAGCTGCAGGTGCACGCCGACATGGGCCACCTCATCCCGCACGAGCTGTGGCCCGATCTGGCCGCAGCCCTCCTGAGGACCGCGGCCCGAGCGGACGAGGGGCGCTGACGCCCGACCGACGTCGCGCCGTACAGTGATGTGATGCCCGAGGACACCGAAGCGATCGCTGCGCTGCTCGACGCGGCGTACGATCCCGAGCTGGTCGGACCGACCGCGGTCAGCGATGCGCTGCGGCAGCTCGGGGCGGCGGATGCTGAGGCCACGGCGCTCGCCGAACGGGTGGGGCGTGCGCAGCGCGAGCTCTCGCGGCTGCGCCGTCGCGAGCACGAGCTGACCGCGCTGTTCTCGAGCGCCAGGGAGCTGGCCGAGCTGCGCGACAGCGACGCGGTGCTCGCGCGTCTCGTGCAGCGCGCCCGGGAGATGATGGGCGTCGACCTGGCCTACCTGTCGGAGTTCGACACCGACAGCCGCGAGCTGCGGGTACGCGAGACCAGCGGTTCAGTGAGCGCGTCGTTCCAGACGCTCCGCGTGCCTCCGGGTCGGGGACTCGCCAGCGTCGTGGTCGAGTCGCGCACCGCGCACTGGGTCGCCGACTACACCGCGTATGCCGCGGACCGCCACGACGCGGGAATCGACGACGCCGTCTCGGCCGAGGGCCTGGTCTCGCTGCTCGGCGTGCCGATGCTGACCAGCGACGATGTGCTCGGCGTGCTGTTCGTGGCGAACCGCGAGAAGAAGAGCTTCTCCCCCGAGGAGGTCGCCCTGCTCTCGGCGGTCGCCGACCACGCGTCGGTCATCCTGCAGACGACGCAGACCCTGCGCGATCTGCAGCTCTCCGAAGACGCCAGCCGCCGCACCCTCGAGAGTCTGACCGCCCACCTCGTCGAACGCGACCGCGCCAACACGGTGCACCAGGAGCTGGTGCAGGCCGTGCTCGCCGGTGGCGGATTCGGCCCGGTGGCCGAGACCCTCGCCTCGGCTCTCGGGCGCGCTGTCGCGATCATCGACGCGCAGGAGAACGTGATCGCCGCGGCCGGACTCCCCCTCGCCCCCGGCATGCTGTCCCTCGACGAGCCGGTGCGCGACGCCCTCGCGGAGAGCCGGCGGCACGGCCATGCCGTCCCCGTCGCGGGTCAGGGCGTGCGGGCGGTGTCGGCCCTCACCGCCGGCAACCGGCACTTCGGTGCGCTGCTCCTGGGTGACGGCGACTTCGAGCTCGGGGCCGTCGACCTGCGCACGATCGAGCGCGCCGCACAGGTCGGCGCACTGCTGGAGCTGCAGCAGGAGGCGGCATCCGGTGCGGATCATCGCGTGCGCAGCGAGCTGATCGCCGACATCCTCGACGACGTGCCGGAGCGCCGCTCCGACGTCGAACGTCGCGCCCGAAGGCTCGGCGTCGACCTCGGCGCGCTCGACTCGCTGCTCCTGCTGTCGGTCGCCGGCGACCAGCAGACCCCCGCAGGGCGCGCGGTCATACGACAGCTCGACGACCGGGCGCTGGTCGGCGAGTACCGCGGCTTCGTCGTGGCCGCGTACTCGGGCGGGCGGGGCGAGATCCAGCCGGACCGGCTGCGCGCGCAGGTCGCGTCGGCGATCCAGGACTCCGTCGCCGTCGTCGTGCCCCCGCCGGCGAAGGGCCCGCTGCCCGCCGCGTTCCTCGCCGCTCGGCGCACCGCCCGACTGCTCGCCGCGCTCGAGCTGACCGACCTCACGGCGCACGTCGAGGACTTCCTCCCCTACTCGGCCGTGCTCGACGCCGACGCGCAGGGCTTGTCGACGTTCCTCCGCGACACGATCGGCGCCGTGCGCGAGTACGACGCCGAGCGCAATGCCGACCTGCTCGGCACCCTCCGGGCGTTCGTGCGCAACAACGCCAGTCCCACCCGGACCGCCCGGGCGCTCAACTTCCACACGAACACGATCCTCCAGCGGCTCGACCGCCTCGACCACGTGCTCGGCGAGACCTGGCGCGACGACGAGCGGATGTTCCGCCTCGGCATCGCCGTGCGCCTCGACGAGCTGCGGGAGAGACTGCAGGGGCCGCAGGTCTGAGCGCGGCTCGTCGGGACTCACCCATGGGCTGAGAAGGCACCCATGGGCTGGGGAATCCGCCGCAGACCTCAGCCCGGCACGGAGTTCTCCTCCCGAGCGGATGCCGTGGCGACCCGCGGCCGCGATCTCCTGACGACCTACCGGTCCGCCTCCGCGTCGAAGGCCTCGGCGCCGGTCTGGGAGAACGGATGCTGACCGCGCGGGCCGAACACGAGCAGGAGCTCGGCGGCGGCATCCGATTCGTTGCGCACTCCGTGTTGCATGCCCTCCGGGGCATAGAAGGCGTCACCCGCCCGCAGGACCCGCCGCTCCTCACCCGCGGTGATCACGACCTCGCCCTGCGTGACGATGTACATCTCGTGGGAGCTGTTCGTCGAGCAGCTGTCCGGGTCGCCCTCGAGGTGGTGATGCTGGCCCTCCTCCGCCCCGGGTTCGAGGTGGTACCGCATGACCGAGATCGGCAGCGCCGAGGTCTCCTTGAAGTACCACTCGATGCCGATACGGCCCTCGCCGTCGTACAGCTCCCAGTCGTGGGCGTTGTCGCCCGCTCGCTGAATCCTCATGATCAGGTCCGGTACAGCACCGGCATGGACTCGAGCAGCTGCCGGGTGTACGGGTGTTCCGGAGCGTTCATGACCTGCTCGCCGGTGCCCTCCTCGACGACCTTGCCCTGGTGCATCACCGCGACGCGGTGGGCGAGGTGATGAACGACGGCGAGGTTGTGGGTGATGAACAGGTAGGTGACGCCGGTGTCCTTCTGCAGCTGCACGAGCAGGTTCAGCACCTGTGCCTGCACCGAGACGTCCAGTGCCGATGTCGGCTCGTCGAGCACGACGAACTCGGGTTCGGCGGCCATGGCGCGGGCGATCGCGATGCGCTGGCGCTGACCGCCCGAGAACTCGTGCGGGTAGCGTTCGGCCGAGTCCATCGGCAGTCCGACGCGATCCAGCGCGTCGGCGAGGCGACGGCGGCGCTCCTTCGATCCGATCCCGGCGGCCACGAGCGGCTCGGAGATCGACCGCGCGACGGTGAACCGCGGGTCGAGCGAGTCGTTCGGATCCTGAAAAACCATCTGGATGCGACGCCGGTGAGTGCGCAGCGCCCGGCCCCGCAACCCGGTGACGTCCTCGCCGTCGAACTCGATCGTCCCCGCGGTCGGCGTGCGCATGAGCAGGATGGCGCGCGCGAGCGTGCTCTTGCCCGAGCCGGACTCGCCGACCAGGCCCAGCGTCTCGCCGCGCGGAACCGACAGGCTCACGTCGTCGAGCGCGACCATGGCGTTGTCGCCGTGACCGAAGCGCTGGGTGACGTTCTTCACCCGGAGCACGTCGTCGCTCATGAGGCCTCCTCCAGTTCGGCGGGTGCCTCGGCGAAGTCGTTGAGGGCCGGGATCACCGCGAGCGGCGACCGCACCGGCACCGACGGGCGCGGGATGCTCTCCAGCAGCGCGCGGGTGTACGGATGCCGCGGATCCTCCAGCACGCGCCGCGCCGAGCCCGATTCCACGACCCGGCCGCGGTACATCACCGCGACACGTTCGCAGAGCTGCCCGATCACGCCGAGGTCGTGGCTGATGAACAGCACGCCCATGCCGGTCTCGTCGCGAAGGCTCTTGATCAGCTCCAGGATCTGCGCCTGCACCGTGACGTCGAGCGCGGTCGTCGGCTCATCCGCCACGAGCAGGTCGGGGCCGGCGGCGACGGCGATCGCGATCACGACGCGCTGACGCTGACCGCCGGAGAGCTGGTGCGGGTAGTAGTTCAGTCGCTTCTCGGCATCCGGCATCTGCACCAGCTGCAGGATCTTGAGGGCGCGCGCCCTGGCCTGCTTCTTGTCAGCCGTGCCGTGGATCTGCAGCACCTCGGCGATCTGGGCGCCGATGCGCATGCAGGGGTTGAGGGCCGCCATCGGCTCCTGGAAGACCATCGACGCCTTCACGCCGCGCACCTGTCCCCAGTCGCGTTCGGTGGCGTCCTGCATGTCGGCGCCCGCCACGGTCATGCGGCTGGCCGTCACGCGGGCGGAGTCGGGGAGCAGACCCATCATCGCGAGCGCGATGCTGGACTTGCCGCTGCCGGATTCGCCGATCACGCCGACGATCTCGCCCTTGCGCACGCGCAGGGAGACGCCGGTGACCGACGGCGGCGCGGCGCCGTAGGAGATGCTGAGGTCTTCGACACGGAGGGCGTCGACGTCGTCGGTCATGCGCGACCCGGCTTTCTCTCTGGTTCGGAGGCGGAGGTGGATGCCCGGGCGCCGGCGTGGATGATCACGACGGCGCCCGGGCGGGGTGTCACTGCGACAACCAGGCGTGGTCGAGAGCGGAGCGCGAGTAGAACGCGTCGTTCTCGTAGTCGTGCAGCTTGTTGCTGTTCCAGACCTCGAAGTACACCGGGACCGCGGCAGGAACGAACTCGAGCGCCTGGTCGGCGGCCTCGGTCGCGAGCTGCGTGATGAGGTCGGTGTACTCCTCCGGGGTCGCGGCCGACTTCGCCGCCGTCAGCAGCTCGCGCGCCTTGTCGGCGTCGGGGTTGCCGTCCCAGTGGTTGTAGACGCCGCCTTCGAGGAGCACCGGCTCCAGGTAGAACGCGGCCGACGCACGAGGGCTGCCCGGGATCGCGACGAGGTCGGTCCACGACTCGCCCGTAGTGAAGATCGGTGCGATCTCGGCGAGCGGCGTCGACTTGAGGTTCAGCGTGATGCCCGCCTCGGCGAGCTGCTGCTGCATCATCTCGTAGGCCGGGTGATGGGCCGCGGCCACGTCGCCCATGTAGCTGAGCGTGATCTCGGGGTTCGGCTGACCGGCTTCTTCGAGCAGTCGCTTCGCCTCCTCGACGTCGCGCTCGTGGTACGGCAGGGTCGTCGCGTCCGTGGCACCGGGGTCGCCGGCGGGCGGGACGAACGAGATGCCGGCGTTGCCGAGCATCGCGGTGTCGACGATGGCCTGGCGGTCCAGGGCGAGCGAGATCGCGCGGCGCACGTTCACGTCGGCCAGCGGACCCGACTCCGGGTTCACGTAGATGGCGAGGTTCTGACGGAACGCCGCGTCGCCGAGGGTGAAGCCCGAGGAGGCCGCCTGCTGGGCGAGGCTGCCGTCGATGAACGACGCGGCCTGCACGCTGCCCTGCTGCACGGCGGCGAGGAGGGTGTTCTCGTCGGGGTACAGCTCGAAGACGATCTCGTCGAGGTAGGGCTCGTCGCCCCAGTAGTCCTCGTTCTTCTCCAGCGTGACCGAGACGCCCTGGTTCCACTCGGTCACCTGGAAGGCGCCGGTACCGAAGGTCGAGGTCTGGCGCTCCTCCTCGGTGGCGTTGCCGTATCCCTCTTCGCTCACGATGAGGAAGGTCTGGCGCGCGGAGACCGCGTCGAGGAACGTGCCGTCCGGTGCGCTGAAGTGGAAGGTCACCTCGTGGTCGCCGGTCGCCTCGACGCTCTCCATGAGGCTCAGGTACGTGGCGTTCGTGCCGCCGTCCTTGCGCGTCTCGAAGGAGTAGACCACGTCGCCCGCGTCGAACGGCGAGCCGTCGGCGAAGGTGACGTCGTCGCGCAGCTGGAACACCCAGGTGAGCTCGTCGACCTGCTCGTACTCGGTCGCGAGGGCCGGCTCGATCTTGTTGTCGTCGTCGCGGGTGAGGAGGGTGTCGTACGCCATCGAGTCGATGACCTCGGCGGCGATGGCCGAGGCGACCATCGGGTCGATGCCGCCGGCGGAGGGCTCTGCCGGGACTCCCCAGGTGAGCGTGCCGCCGGAGACCGGGTCGCCCGCGGGCTCGTCGGCTCCGGTGCCGCCGCCTCCGGACGTGCATCCGGCGATCGTCAGGGTCACGACGGCGAGTGCTGCCGCCGTCCCTGCCCAGTGTCGTCTGTTCATGAGGGCCTCTTCTCGGTTCGGGATTGCTGTTTCTCTGATCGGGTGTCGTGCGTGGAGGGGGTGGAGCTGTCGGATGCCGTGGGCTTCGGTCGGCGCTTCGTGCGACGGCCGAGCGAGAACGCCGGCTCGCGACGCGGCGCGAGGTAGTCCTGCAGGCCGTCGGCGAGGAGGTTCCAGGCGGCTGACAGCAGGATGATCACGAGCGACGGGAGGATGATGAGCAGCGGCTGCAGCTGCATGAACCGCGTGAATTCGCTGATCATGCGACCGGCCGACGGCTCCGGCGCCTGCACCCCCTGGCCGAGGTAGCTGAGGGCCGCCTCGATCAGGACCACCTGCGAGGCGACCGACGCGAACTGCACGAACAGCGGGGTGAGCACGTTCGGCAGCAGGTGCTCGGCGATGACTCGCGCAGGGCGCACGCCGCTGATCGTGGCGGCGAGCACGAAGTCGCGTTCCCGCAGTGCGATGACCGGAGCGCGCATGACGCGGGCGAATCCGGGGGCGAAGACCAGTCCCAGCGCGAGGATCAGCGGCCAGGGGCCGTTGCCGATCACGACGCCGACCACGAGGGCGACGAGGATCGCGGGGAGTGCGAGCACGGCATCCACGACGCGCATGATGACCGCGTCGATCCAGCCGCCGACGTATCCGGCGATCAGTCCGAAGAACGTGCCGATCACCGCACCGAGGAGTGCCGCGGCACCCGAGATGACGAGGCTGGTCCGGGCGGCGAGGGCGAGACGGGTGAAGGTGTCGCGGCCGAGGTTGTCGGTGCCGAGGAGGTGCTCGCCGGAGGGTCCGCCGAGGGGCAGGCCGGAGGCGGCGAACGGGTCGTACGGCGGCCAGAAGCTCATCCAGCCGGCGAGGATCAGGATGACGCCGAGGATGCCGGCGCCGCCCCAGAACGCCGGCCCGAACCGGCGGCGCGCGGGGCGCTTGCCCGCGACGTTGGCGAGGGCGAGTTCTCGTGTGACGGTCATCGTGCGTGCACCCTCACTCTGGGGTCGATCAGCGGATAGAGCAGATCGACGGCGAAATTGATCACGACGTAGACGACGCCGATGAGGAGGACGGTCGCCTGGATGATCGGATAGTCGGAGGAGCGGATGCCGGTCAGCAGCAGCGAGCCCATGCCGGGGAGCGAGAACACGGCCTCGATGACGACGGTGCCGCCGACGAGGGCAGCGAGCTCGATGCCGATGACCGTGGTGACGGGGATGAGGGCGTTGCGCAGTGCGTGCCGCGTGACGAGGCGACTCGGGGATGCGCCCTTGGCCCTGGCGGTGCGGACGAAGTCCTGTCCGAGCGTGTCGAGAAGCGTTCCTCGGGTGTACCGGGCGATGATCGCCGCCAGCACGATGCCGATCAGGAACGACGGCAGCAGCAGCACGCCGAAGGCCCGCAGCGGATCGCCTGCCGCGCCGGCGTAGCCGACCAGCGGAAGTCGCAGGGTCAGCGAGTTGACGAGGATCAGCACGGTGCCGAGCACGAACGGCGGCGTGGCGAGAAGCACGAACGAGAGTCCGCGCACGGCCGTGTCGGGGAGGCGACGCCACCGCGTCGCAGCGAGCACGCCGGCGGGGATGCCGAGGGCGGTGCCGATCACGGTCGCCATGACCGCCAGGCTGAGGCTCAGGGGAAGACGGGTGGCGATGAGGGCGGACACCTCGCCGGGGACGGTGATCGCGCGACCGAAGTCGCCCTGGACGACGCCGAGCAGCCACACGAAGTACTGGGTGATCCACGGCTGGTCGAGTCCGAGCTGGACACGCAGCGCGTCGAGCTTCGCCGGGTCGGGGTTGGCCGGATCCGCGAACGCGGCCAGCGGGTCGCCGGGGATGATCCGGACCATCGAGAACACGAGGATCGACAGCATGAACAGGACGAAGAGGGACGAGAGGATCCGGGAGATGATGTAGCGGGTCATCGCGAAGTCACTCCTCTTCGGGATGTCGTCAGTGACATGGCGGTCACGCTACGCAGGGGATGCCGCCGCCCATACGGTGCGGGACTCCAGGGCATCGATCGCATGGTGGGTGAATCCTCCATAGCTGGGATCGCTCGCGGGCTCGCGATCGTCACTTCACCACCCGCGGGGCGCATCATCGGACCATCGAATCCGCGGCACCGAACTCGCGGAGGTCGTCGGTCGACTCGCCGTCCAGCGCCAGTTCGGCCAGCACCCGGCCCAGTGTGGGCGTGAACTTGAAGCCGTGTCCGGCGGCGAGGCCGACGATGATGTCGGGATGCTGCGGCAGCGCGCTCAGCACGAACCGACGGTCCTTGGTGAGCGCGTACTGGCAGGTCACGGTGCGCAGCTCCGGCCCCTTCCCGGGGATCAGGCCGTCCATGAACTCGGTCAGCTGCGCGGTGAGCTCGGGCGAGGGCACGAACGACCGCTGCTCCGGGGTCATCCGGTTCTCCGACACGTCACGCGCGGCCTTGATCGACGGCTCGCCGAAGGTGGGGAATCCGTAGTAGCACTCGTCGTCCTCCCAGATCCACACCGGGAAGCGCGAACGGTCGTAGTCGTCCGGCTCGGCCGGGTGGAAGTAGGTGACCTGCTCCTGCATGATGTCGAGCGGGATCGCGGCGTCGAGCGGCTCGAGCAGCGTGTTCGTCCACGCGTCGGCGGCGACGATGACCTTGCCGGCGCGGATGTCGCCGTTCGCGGTGTGCACGATCACGCCGTCGGCATCCGGGGTGAGCGACAGGACGGCGGTGCGGTCGCGGATGTCGGCCCCGTGCACGCGAGCGCGCATCTGCAGGGTCGCCACGGTCCGAGACGCATGGGCGATGCCCGTGTCGGCGGTGTAGACGGTCTCGACGTTCTCGGGCACCCGGAACTGCGGCCAGCGCGCCTGCACCTCGGTCGGCGAGAGCAGCTCGTGCTCGACGCCGCATTCGGTCAGCGCGACCGTGAAATCGGATGCCGAGTAGGGTCCGTCGGTCGGGATGAGGATGACCCCGCCGGTGATCGTGAGCAGCCGCTCGCCCGACTCCTGCTCGAGGTCGGCCCAATCGCGGTAGGCCGACTGGGCCAGGCGCACGTAAGACGAGGCGCCGTACGAGGTGCGGACGATCCGCGAGGTGTCGTGAGAGGCGCCGCGCACGTGGCCGAGCTCGTACTGCTCGAACGCCACCACCTTCGCGCCTCGGCGAGCGAGATGGTACGCGGCTGCACTGCCGATCGCTCCCATTCCGACGACTGCCACCTCGAACGACTCCATGATGCTCCGCTTCTCTCGCGGCGACCGGCGCGTACCACCGGCTCGCTGCTGTCAGTGTGCGGGAGCCGTGCGACGGCGACTATGGATCGATGTCCCATGTTGACGGCGTGCGAATGTGTGTTGAGCACGCGCTGCGGCCGCGGCGAACACGCAGACGTCGAATGCGTTTCGACGAGGTTTCGATCGGCTGGGACGGAGAAGCGAGCGCGTTCAGGAAGGCTTCGCCGCGAGCGGGTCGAGAAGCGCGAGCTCGTCGTCGGTGAGCGGCGCGCCGTCGAGGGCGCGGAGCGTGTCCTCCAGCTGGCCGACGCTCGACGCGCCGATGAGCGCACTGGTCACGGCGGGGTCGCGGAGCACCCACTGGATCGCGAGCTGCGCGAGCGTCTGTCCGCGCGAGGAGGCGATGTCGTTCAGAGCGCGGGCCCGTTCGAGGTAGGCCTCCGAGATGTTCGATTCCGTCATCCAGCGACCGGTCGCCGCGCGCGAATCACTCGGGATCCCCTTCAGGTAGCGGTCCGTGAGCAGACCCTGATCCAGCGGAGAGAACGCGATCGCGCCGACCCCCAGCTCGGTCAGAGTGTCGAGCAGGCCCAGCTCCTCGATGCGGCGGTCGAACATGTTGTACCGCGGCTGGTGGATGGTCAGCGGCACGCCCTCGGCGCGCAGCGCGGCTGCGGCCGCTCGCGTCTCCTCCGGCGTGTAGTAGTTCGAGATGCCGACATAGAGCGCCTTGCCCTGGCGCACCGCGGTCGCGAGCGCGCCCATGGTCTCCTCGATCGGCGTCTCCGGGTCGGGACGGTGCGAGTAGTAGATGTCGACGTACTCGAGGCCCAGGCGCTGCAGCGACTGGTCCAGCGAGGCCACCATCGTCTTGCGCGAGCCCCACTCTCCGAACGGGCCGTCCCACATCTGGTAGCCCGCCTTCGTCGAGATGACGAGCTCATCGCGGTAGTGACGGAAGTCGAGCTGGTGGATGCGGCCGTAGTTCTGCTCCGCGCTCCCCGCAGGCGGGCCGTAGTTGTTCGCCAGATCGAAGTGGAAGACGCCCAGATCGAACGCACGGCGCAGGATCGCGCGCTGCGTCTCGAACGTGCGATCCTCTCCGAAGTTGTTCCACAGGCCCAGGGAGACGCGCGGCAGGATGAGGCCGCTCCGTCCGCTGCGCGCTGTCTGGATCGAGTCGTACCGGGTCGGCTCAGCCGTATACGTCATGACGCTGCTTTCTCGCAGATGGGGGATGTCTCCACTATCCCAGCTTCAGCGCCGCGCCAGAGCCCCCGCCATCCGGTCGACGGCCTGCTCGATGATCGGCCGCGATGTCGCGAACACGAAGCGCATGAAGCCGATGCCTGCCGTGCCGGTCGCCGATCCGTCGGTCAACGCGACACCGGCCTTCTCGCGGAAGAACTCGGCCGGCTGTGCGCCGAGCTCGAGCGCCCGCGCATCGAGCCAGCCGATGTAGGTGCCCTCGGGTGCCCGGTAGTCGATCTCGGGGATCTTCGCGGCGAGCGCTTCACCGAGGAATCGGCGGTTGCCGTCGAGGTACTGCACGACCTCGGCGAGCCAGGCGCGATCGTCGCGGTAGGCCGCGGTGTTCGCGATGACGCCGAGGTTGCTCGCACCGTGCGAGGCCATCATCCCGATGGGCTCCCAGATCGCCCGATCGGCCTCGTTGGTGAGGATGATCTGCGCCGTCTTGAGGCCCGGCAGGTTCCAGGCCTTCGACGCGGATGTCGCGGTGACGGTGTGCGCCGCCGCGGCATCCGAGATCGAGGCGTACGGAACGTGCGCGGCCGGCGCGTAGACGAGCGGCGCATGGATCTCATCGGAGAACACCCGCCCGCCGTGACGCTCGACGACCTCGCTCACCGCGAGCAGCTCCTCCCGGTCGAACACCCGCCCGACCGGGTTGTACGGATTGCAGAGGATGAGCAGACTCGCGCCGGCGCGGAAGGCGGCGTCGATGCCGTCGAGGTCGAGGGCGTACCGCCCGTCGGTCACCGTCATCGGCACCTGGATGACCTCGCGCCCCGCCATCGGCGGCACCGAGAGGAACGGCATGTAGGCCGGTGTCGGCACGATCACCGGCGCGCCGGGACGGGAGAAGTGCTTCATCGCCAGCTCGAGACCCTGGATCACGTCGGCGATCGGATGCACGTCGGATGCCGGCACCGCCCAGCCGTACATGTCGTTCAGCCACTCGGCGGTCGCCGCGGACATGTCATCCGACAGAGCCGTCGGAAGATAGCCGAAGACTCCCTGGTCGACGGCGGCGTGCAGTGCCCGGGAGATGCCGGGGGCGACGCCGAAGTCCATCTCGGCCACGAAGGCGCCGACCGCGTCGGGGAACGTCGACCATTTCAGGCCGCCGATGCGACGAAGGTGATCGACCTCGATGGCGTCGAAGGCGGAGGCGAGAGACATGCGTGCTCCTGTCGGTCGGCGGCGGGGATGCCTCCTCCATCTTCGCCCGGTTCTCAGCCGGCGGGCGCGCCCGCGATCATCTCGTCGTATCCCTCGCGGTACGTCGGATACTCGAGAGTGCCGAGCACGGACAGGAGCAGCGACCCGTCGTGCACGAGTCCGGTCGCCTCCGCCGAGGGATCATCCGGCGGGGCATCCGCTCCGAGCCTCTGGGCGATGTGCGCGACGACGTCGCCGAGCGGCGCCGGCGCCTGGTCGATCGCGTGCACGAGCGCCGGTGGCTCCGGCATCCGCAGCAGCGCGTCGAGTGCGCGCACGAGATCGGTCTCGTGGATGCGGTTCGTGCGGCGGCGGTGGTTCACGACCTTGCCCTCGCGCACCTGCCGCAGCAGGAACTCCCGGCCCGGACCGTAGATCCCGGCCGGCCGCACGATGACCGCGGAGAACAGCTCGATCGCGGCCCGCTCGCCGTCGTACAGCCCGCGCGAGCGATCGGATGCCGGTGCGGGGTCATCCTGTTCGGTGATCGGATGATCGGATGCTGCGCTCTCGAAGACGCCGGTCGAGGAGACGAACACGGTGCGGGCGGGGACCGAGGGCAGGGCGTCGGCGAGGTGCGTCAGGGCTATGCGATAACTGTCGACCGTGCCGCCCGGCGGGAGCGTGACGACCATCGCGTCGACCTCGGGCAGGCCCTCCGCGAGAGGGAGCGAGAGGTCTGCGCGGAGGCCGACGACGCCGTCCGGCAGGTCGCCGTCGCTGCGCCGCAGCGCGAACACCTCTCCCCCGTCGTCGACGAGCCGGAGAGCCAGACGCTGTCCGAGCTTGCCGAACCCGACGAGCAGCGTGCGAGGGGGCGGCGCCGTGACGGTCATCCTGCGACCGTACCTGCATTTCCGACCCGTTGCGGTCGGGGGCGTTCAGCCGCCGTCGAGGCAGAACACGTCGCGCGCTGCGCGCTCCGCGCGGTCCACGTCGCCGTCTCGGATGAGCTGGGCCAGCGCGGTGGCGGTGTTCTCCCGCTGCATCTGCCGCTCGGGCGAGAGGAGGTCCCGGCTCAGATCGCGGATGACGAGGTACCAGGCATCACCGAGGAGCAGGCGGAACAGCGGACTCCGCACCTGGTCGCACAGGTAGCGAAGCATGTCGGCTTGCGCCGACAACCAGTCTCCGTCGCCGGCGATCTCGGCCGCCACCTCTCCCGCGAGCGCGGCCGCGCGGTCGCGTTCCGCCGCACCGAGTTTCGGGACCGCCAGCCGGACGATGCATCCCGCGCTCAACGCCGCGAAATCCCGGGTCGCCGCGATCGACTCTGCCGTGACGTCGGCCACGACGGTGTGTCTGCTGGGGTAGATCTCGATCATGCCGATCCCCCGGAGCCGCTGCATCGCCTCGCGGACGGGGGTGCGCGAGATGGCGAACTCCTCGGCGAGCGCCTGGTCCCGCAGTCGGGCCCCGGGAGGGTACGTCCCGTCGGCGATGCGGCGAGCGAGGCGCTGGAAGAGCTCGTCGACGAGGATCGGCGCACTCATCGAGGAGCCGAACGACGAGGGGCGATCGGTCCGGGTCTCCGGCACAGGTGTGAAAAGCACGCGCCGCACCCCCATTCGCTGAACTCTCGCTCGGATCGCCGGAGCGGGGTTCCACGCTACGCGTCAGCCCTTCACGCCTCCGATCCGGAGTGTGAACGGTCTGCGGGTTCCTCGTCGGACAGGTACGTGGTGCCGACCAGGACGCATCCGAGAGCGGCGAGCCCGGCGAGGAGTTCGGCATCCATCACGAACCCGCCCTGCGAGCTGTCGGAGGATCCGTACCAACTGATCACCGTGTCGCACGCCGGCCGGAGGGCGCTCAGCACGTCCGCCTTGCCCTCGACCACCGCCACGAGCGCGCGGAGCGAGCGGAACGCGTCGGGGTCGTCGTCGGAGTCGGGGTCGTTCTGCGAGGGCAGAAGGCTCAGTCTCGCGCGACGCTCCGGAATCCGCGCAGCCGCAGGCTGTTTCCGACGACGAAGACGCTGGAGAGCGCCATCGCCGCGCCCGCGAGCATGGGGTTGAGCATGCCGAGGGCGGCGACGGGGATCGCCGCGACGTTGTAGGCGAACGCCCAGAACAGGTTGGTCTTGATCGTTCCGAGCGTCTTGCGCGACAACCGGATCGCGTCGACCGCGCTGCGCAGATCGCCGCGCACCAGGGTGATGTCGGATGCTTCGATCGCCACGTCCGCGCCCGTTCCCATGGCGAGACCTAGGTCGGCCTGAGCCAGGGCGGGAGCGTCGTTGACGCCGTCGCCGACCATCGCGACGACCTTCCCCTCGCCCTGCAGGCGGCGGACGACGTCGACCTTGTCGGCCGGGAGCACCTCGGCGATGACCTCGTCGATGCCGACCTCGGCGGCGATCCGCCGTGCGACGGCCTCGTTGTCGCCGGTGAGCAGCACCGGGGTCAGACCGAGAGCCCTGAACTGCGCGATCGCCTCGGCACTCGTGGGCTTGACCGTGTCGGCCACGATCAGGATGCCGCGCGCCTGACCATCCCAGCCGACGGCGACGACGGTTTTGCCCTGACTCTCGGCATCCGCCTTGGCATCCGCGATCTCCGGACTCAGGTGCTGCGACCACTCGGCCAGCAGCGACTCGCGCCCCACCAGCACGGCGTGCCCGTCGACGACGCCTTGTACGCCCTTGCCCTCGATGTTCGCGAAGTCCTCCGGCGCCGACAGCGCGCCGACCTCCTGCGTCGCACCCTTCGCGATCGCCTGGGCGATCGGGTGCTCCGAGGCGTCCTCCAGCGCTCCGGCGAGGCGCAGCAGCTCGGCCCGATCGGTGCCCGGCTCGAGGACCGCGTCGACCAGCGTCATCCGGCCGGAGGTGACCGTGCCGGTCTTGTCGAGCACGACCGTGTCGACGGTGCGGGTGGACTCCAGCACCTCCGGGCCCTTGATGAGGATGCCCATCTGCGCCCCGCGTCCGGTGCCGACGAGCAACGCGGTCGGGGTCGCGAGGCCGAGGGCGCACGGGCAGGCGATCACGAGCACGGCGACCGCGGCGGTGAAGGCGGCGGCCACCGGGAACCCGGCACCCAGCCAGGCACCGAGCGCCACGACCGCGATGACGATCACGATCGGCACGAAGACGCCCGAGATCCGGTCGGCGAGGCGCTGCACCTCGGCCTTGCCGGTCTGCGCGTCCTCGACGAGGCGAGCCATCTGCGCGAGCTGCGTGTCGGATCCGATCCGCGTGGCCCGCACGACGAGCCGACCGCCGACGTTCGTGGTCGCGCCGGTCACCGCATCTCCCGACGCGACCTCGACGGGAGCGGACTCCCCGGTCAGCATCGAGGCGTCGACCGCCGATGTGCCCGACACCACGACACCATCGGTCGCGATCTTCTCCCCCGGCCGCACGAGGAACTCGTCGCCGACGCGCAGCTCGTCGACGGGGATCTTCCCCTCGACGCCGTCGCGCACGACCGACACCTCTTTCGCGCCCAGCTCCAGGAGGGCCCGCAGCGCAGCGCCCGCCTGCTTCTTCGACCGCTTCTCGAAGTACCGTCCGGCGAGGATGAACATCGTCACGCCCGCGGCGACCTCGAGGTAGATGTTCGCGGCGCCGTCGGACGGCGCGAGCGAGAACTCGAACGGATGCGTCATGCCCGGGGTGCCGGCCGTGCCGAAGAACAGCGCGTACAGCGACCAGAGGAACGCGGCCGAGGTGCCCATCGAGATGAGCGTGTCCATCGTCGCCGCACCGTGCCGCAGGTTCATCCATGCGGCCCGGTGGAACGGCCACGCTCCCCACACGATCACAGGGGCGGCGAGCGCCAGCGACGCCCACTGCCAGTACATGAACTGCAGGGCCGGGATCATCGCCATCGCGATGACCGGAATCGTCAGCACGATCGAGCCGATCAGCCGGTTGCGCAGCGAACGCAGCTCGGGGTCGACGTCGTCGGAATCTCCGCGTGCCGCAGCATCCTTCGGCGCCGGCATCGCGGCCGTGTATCCGGTCTTCTCGACCTCGGCGATGAGCGCGGCCGGGTCGTACCCCTCGGGCACGATGACCTTGGCCTTCTCGGTCGCGTAGTTCACGGTCGCCGAGACCCCGTCGAGCTTGTTGAGCTTCTTCTCGATCCGCATCGCGCAGGAGGCGCAGGTCATCCCGCCGATCTCCAGTTCGACGCCGGATCCGGCCGTCTGGGGCACGGAGGTGCTCATGAGTGATCACCGTGCGCGGCGTCGACCACGAACTCGGCGGTGCGCACCACGCCGTCGACCTGGAAGTCCAGGTACAGCAGGTAGCGGCCGGCGGTCGGGGCTTCGGCGAAGAACACGATCTCAGGTCCCGCGGTGTCGCCGGCGGCGGGCTCGTCACCTTCAGCGTGCACGTGCAGGAAGGCGAGATCGCCCTCGCGCAGGGCGACGAGGTGGCCGAAGGCTCCCAGATACGGCTCGAGTGTCGTGACCGGCTGACCGTCGCGAGAGATCGTGATCGTCAGCTCGCTGGCGGATCCGGCGACGACGTCGCCCTCGAGGGAGACCGTGAAGCCGTCCACCTCGGAGGCCATGCTCGGCTCCGTCTCGACCGGCGTGAAGGCACCTGCGACCTGCACGAGGCGCGAGAGGGTCAGGTTCGTCGCATCCTCGCCCGCTGTCGTGAAGTCGGCGAACACCCGGTAGGTTCCGGCATCCGCCCATTCCCACGGCACCGACCAGGTGCCGGTGGACGCGTCGAGCACGGGGTGCACATGCTGGAACCGGCTCCCGTCGGATCGCGCCACGATCAGATGCAGGTCCTTGTCGTGTGCGGTGGTGAACGAGGTCACGGGTTCGCCGTCGGCATCCTGGATCTGGAAGCTCAGCTCACCCGACTCCCCGGCGACCGCCGGAGCGGTGATCGGCGACAGCACGTACCCGTCGATGCTGATCGCCAGCCCCTTCAGCGCGCCGGCCAGTTCGGATGCCGAGGATGCCGACTCCGTCTCGTGTTCTCCGCCGTGCTCGTTCATGTCGCTTCCCTTCTGCGATTCCGCCACGATGTCATCCGGCGCCACGGCCGCGGCGATGCCGAAGGCCCCGCCGAACGCCACCGCCAATCCCGCCCCGAAGAGGGCCAGCCGCGCGCCGGTCTTCATGACGCCCGCACCGCCGAGTAACCGGCCTCTTCGACAGCGGCGAGGACCTGTGCGTCGTCGATGTCGGCGGCGGCGGTCACGGAGAGCAGGCCGGTCTGCGCGCTCACCTGGATGTCTTCGACACCCGCGATCTGGCCGACCTCTTCACGGACCGACATCTCGCAGTGTCCGCAGGTCATGCCCGTCACCTGGTACTCGTTCGTCGCCATGTCATCCTCGTCTCGATGAATACCCCACCGGGGTATCTGAAACAACTGTATACCCCTCTTGGGTATTCCCGAAACCCGCACCCAGGACGCGAGTATCGTGGCCCCGTGATCACTTGCGTCGTGACGTACACGATCGACCCCGGCAAGATCGCGGCCTTCGAGGAGTTCGCCGCGGCCACGGCGCTCTGACGGGGCGCTCTGACCCGACGCCCTGACGGGGCGCTCTGACGCCGGCGATGGCGTAGACCGGATCGTTCTCCGGTTCGCGATGCGACCGCGAAGCGACCGGGTGAGCGACACGACGCAGAGTCAGGAGCCGGGGGCCCCGTAGCGCTTCGTGAGCGCCTGGCCGATGGCCGCGAGGTGGTCGCGCACGCCGGCGGGCTCGGTGATGTCGAGCCATTCGACGAGGCCGGAGAGGAGCCCGGCGAGCCCGTACTCGCTGGGTCCGCGGATCACGACGGACACACGCCCGTCGGCGGTGACCCCCGTGGTCTCGAGGTTGTCGCCGACGGCGATCCTGAGCTTGTCGATCCCGTCGGGCGCACAGGTCGCGTGGATCACGACGGGCGACGTGCGCCGCCGGTCGAGATCGTCGGCGATCTCCTGCCAGCTCTCGGAGAGGTCGACGGCGCCGGGGAACAAGACGGGCTCGTCGGTCGGAGCGGCGGACGAGACCCGGTCTATTCGGAAGGTGCGCCGACCCCTCTCCGTGTAGGCGACGAGGTACCACGAAGGCCCCTTGGCGACGATGCCCACCGGGTGGACGATCCGCTCGGACTCCGCGCCCTCGCTGTCGACGTAGCCGAGTCGCACCTGCACGCCGCGGATCACCGCATCCTGCAGTTCATCGAGGAAGGGCGGCGGCTGCGCAACCCGCGTGGAGCCCCAATTCCGCGGGTCGAGGATCAACGAGGTCGCCGCCGCCTCGGCCTCATCGCGGAACGGCTCGGGAAGAGCGCGCACGAGCTTGCGGAGCGCGGATCGCACGGCCGGCGTCGCCGTCGAGGCCGGGCCGGCGACGAGGAACAGGGCGCGGGTCTCGCTCGCCGTCAGCCCGGAGAGATCGGTGCGGCCGCCCCCGAGCAGCCGCCAGCCGCCCGCCCTGCCCTGGATCGAGTAGACCGGGATGCCGCTCTGCGCCAGCGCGTCGAGGTCGCGCCGCGCGGTGCGCTCCGACACCTCGAGCTCGACGGCGACCTCGGCGGCCGTCACCTGTTCGCGGCGCTGCAGCATGAGCAGGATGGCCACGAGTCGATCGCTTCGCATGTCGACAACATTTCCAGATAAACCGGTCATCAGGTGACCTGTTTACCTCCCTAGCGTGAAGAGCATGAACTCATCGACACACTCCATCCCCTTCCCCGAGCCGACCCTGATCGCTGTCAACGGCGTGACGCTCGAGGTCTTCGAAGCCGGCCGTGAGAACGTCGGCCGACCCATCGTGCTCTGCCACGGCTGGCCGGACCTCGCCTTCACCTGGCGTCACCAGGTGCCCGCGCTGGTCGCCGCGGGCTATCACGTGATCGCGCCCACCCAGCGGGGCTTCGGCAACTCGTCCCGCCCGGCCGACGTCGAGGCCTACGACGTCGCGCAGCTGGCCGGCGATCTCGTCGCACTGCTCGATCACTACGGCTACACGGACGCGACCTTCGTCGGTCACGACTGGGGCGCGATGGTCGTGTGGAGCCTGAGCGTGCTGCATCCGACCAGGGTGAACAAGGTGATCTGCCTGAGCCTGCCGTACCCCGCGCGCGGCGAGCGGCCGTGGCTCGAGTTCATGGAGGAGGTACTCGGCAGCGACTACTATTTCGTGCATTTCAACCGGCAGCCCGGCGTCGCCGACGCGGTGCTCGAGGCGAACACGGAGCGGTTCATCCGCAACCTCTACCGCCGGAACGAGCCGCTCCAGGCGCCGCAGCCCGGGAACGCGATGATCGCACTCGCGCTGTCGGACTCCCCTCACGGAGAGCCCCTCTTGAGCGCCGAGGAGCTCGCCGTGTACGTCACGGCCTTCGAGGAGTCCGGGTTCACCGGCGGCATCAACTGGTACCGCAACTTCGACCGCGACTGGCAGCTGCTCGGAGACGTCGATCCGATCGTCCGTCAGCCGACCCTCATGATCTCGGGCGATCGCGACCCTGTGGCGCCGTCACCGAACCTCGCGGAGTTCGTGCCGAACGTCGAGGAGATCCGTCTCGACAGCGGTCACTGGATCCAGCAGGAACGTCCCGACGAGACCAACCGCGCGATCCTGGAGTGGCTGGGACGACACGGATCGATCGCCTCGGACCGTCCCCCTCTCCGATCGTCTTAGGCTGTCCCCATGCCCCTCGAACCGACGGATGCCGCGTCGAGACGGGTCGTGTTCCACCGTTTCGGCGGACCCGAGGTGCTCGGGATCGAGCATCGCCCCGTGCCGCGGCCGCAACCGGATCAGGTGCTGGTCCGGGTGGCCGCGGCCGGCGTGAACCCGGTCGACTGGAAGCTGTTCAGCGGCGAACCCATGAACGACCCGTACGAGCGCAGCCTGCCGTCGGGCAACGGCTACGACTTCTCGGGCACGATCCACGCGCTCGGTGACGACGTGATCGGGTGGCGCGTCGGCGAGCCGGTCTTCGGCGGGCTCCGGTACGAGGCGCAGGCCGACCACCTCGTGATCGATCCGGCTCTGCTCGTCCGCGTGCCGGACGGCCTCTCGCTGCTCGTCGCGGGAGCGCTCAACGTCGTCGGGCGCACGGCCGTGGCGAGCGTCGAGTCGCAGCGGATCGGCGAGGGCGACATCGTGCTGGTCAGCGGCGCCGCCGGCGGCGTCGGCATCCTCACCGCTCAGCTCTGCGTGCTGCGCGGCGCACGGGTCCTCGGCACGGCGAGTCCCCGCAACCACGCGCTGCTCCGCCGGCTTGGCATCCAACCGCTCGCGTACGGCGACAGCCTCGCCGACGAGGTGCGCGCAGCCGTCCCGGACGGGCTCACGACAGTGCTCGACACCGTCGGCCACGGCACGGTCGACCTGGCGCTGACGCTGGGTGTACCCCCGAACCGGATCAACACGATCGCCGACTACGACGCGCGCCGACGGCATCCGACGGTCCGCGGAGTCGGTGGAGCCAAGGCCGGCGCGCGGGAGCTGACCCTGATCGCGGAGCTGCTCGCCGGGGGCGGCGTCGAACTGCCGATCGACTCGGTGCACCCGCTCGAGGACGTGCGCGAGGCCTATGCGCGCTCCATCGCCGGACACGCCACCGGAAAGATCGTGCTCACCACGGAGCCGGGGGCCGGCGCGACCGACTGACCGACGCCAGAAGACCTCAGCGTGCGGCGAGAGCGGGGAGGGCGACGCCGTGCAGGGCCTCGACGACCGGCGCGAGCTCGGGCTGGCCAGCAGCATGCTCCAGCGCGCGCTCCAGCGTCGCGTCGTGGATCGGGTGCGCACGGTCGTACAGCTCACGGCCGGATGCCGTCAGCTCGGTGTAGATCCCGCGACGGTCGTCAGCGCAGAGCACGCGGGTGAGGAGCCCGCGGTCCTCCAGTCGATTGACCAGGCGCGTCGTCGCGCTGGGGCTCAGCGCGGTCGCCCTCGCGAGCTGCTGCATGCGCATATGCCAGCCATCCTGCCGCTCCAGCGCATCGAGCACCGTGTACTCCACGACCGACAGTCCGACCGTGTCGGCCAGCCCACGCTCGAGCTCCGCTTCGATCAGGCCGTGCAGGGCCGCGAGTGTCCGCCATCCCTGAGCGCGCACTTCGACGGCGTCGTCTGCGATTCCCATGAGCACCTCCCAAGTAGTTGCTTGCGCTTTATAGTTGCGTGTGCAACGATTATCTCTCGCTGCGCAATATCCCGCGCGTGCAATCAATCTCAGAGTATCAGGAGAATCGTCATGCCCGCAGGACTGATCGCCCTCGCCATCGGGGCCTTCGGCATCGGACTCACCGAGTTCGTCATCATGGGACTGCTGCCGGAGGTCGCGGCGGAGTACGGCGTCACCGAATCCGCAGCCGGCTGGCTCATCTCCGGGTACGCGCTGGCCGTCGTCGTCGGCGCCCTGCTGCTGACGGCCGCCTCCACTCGCCTTCCCCGCAAGCCCGTGCTGCTCGGGCTCCTCGTGCTCTTCATCCTCGGCAACGCCCTGACCGCTCTCGCTCCCGACTACGGCAGCGCCATGATCGGCCGGATCATCGCGGCCCTCTGCCACGGCGCGTTCTTCGGCATCGGATCCGTCGTCGCCGCCGGGCTCGTCGCCCCGGAGAAGAAGGCCGGAGCGATCGCCATCATGTTCACCGGTCTCACCGCGGCGAACGTCTTCGGGGTCCCGTTCGGCACGTTCCTCGGCCAGGAGTTCGGCTGGCGCTCGACGTTCTGGACGATCTCCGCGATCGGCGTGCTGGCTTTCATCGGCATCGCGGCCCTCGTGCCGGCCCTGCCGCGGCCCGACCAGAGCATCAGTCTCCGGCAGGAGCTGCGGGCCTTCCGGTCCGGCCAGGTGTGGTTCTCGCTGATCGTCACGGTCCTCGCGTTCGGCGGCATGTTCGGGGCGTTCACCTACATCGCGTACACGCTCACCGAGGTCAGCGGCTTCAGCTCCTCGGCTGTGCCGTGGCTGCTGGTGCTCTTCGGCGGCGGTCTCGTACTCGGCAACTGGCTCGGCGGCCGCCTTGCCGACCGCGCCATCGACCGCACCCTGATCGTCTTCATCGCGGCACTGGTCGTCGTGCTCGCCCTGTTCGCCGTCCTCGCCCAGTCCGGGATCGCGACGATCATCGCCCTGTTCCTCATGGGCGGGTTCGGCTTCGGCACGGTGCCCGGCCTGCAGAGCAGGGTGATGCACTACGCGGGCGGCGCGCCGACGCTCGCCTCCGGCGCCAACATCGGCGCGTTCAACGTCGGCAACGCCCTGGGCGCGTGGGCAGGCGGCGTGGGGATCTCAGCGGGGCTCGGCTACACCTCGCCGATCTGGCTGGGGGCGATCATCACCGGCGTCGCGCTCGTGGTCATCGTGATCGCCGCCGCGCGTGCTCGCGGCCCCGTGGCGTCCGATGACCGCAGCCCGGTCAGCGTCGACGTGCGCTGACCGGGCGACGATCAGCCGGTCGTCGTCGCCACGATGACCGGCGTCATCGCTGCCATGAGCGCCGCGGCGATGGCCGTGTTCACGGCCTTCGAGACCGCGTCACCGGCGGCGGAGCCCTCGACCAGCTGCTCGATCCGCTTCTTCAGCTGACCCGCCGACGCCCCCGCGGCCTCGTTCTTCAGGATCGGGTGCGCCGCGTTCATCCCCTGCAGGATGGCGAGGATCGTGACATCGGCCTGGGTGGGGGCGGCCGACCCGGAAAGCACGGCGGCGAGCCGCGAGCGGATCAGCATCTCCGGCCCGGGGTCAGACTCGGGCGTGCGCAGTGAGCCCCACCCGAAGAAGCCGCGCTCTCCCCGCACGACCACGCCCTGTGCGATGAGCGACTCGACGACGTGGTCGAGCGGGTCGAGCTTCGACCGCATCAGGAGGGACTGCAGACGCTTGCCACTCAGGGGCTCGAGGCGAGCAAGTGTCGCGTCGAGGATCGGATTCCCTGTGGGCTCGACCGAGACGACCTGCACGGCGGCGTTCTTCTCCTCGGTGACCACGACGCGGTCGTGGAGGGCGAGGTCGACGATGACCGCGGCGATCGCACCGAACAGACGGTGCACGCTCGCTGCGCTCTCGACGCGCCCGTCGGGCCGGGTCAGCAGCAGGTGGAGTTCCTCGACGATCAGCATGGGATCACGATACGGAAGACGGATGCCGACGACATCCCCCGCGCGGCGGAGATCCGTCCGGAGGATGCCGCCGCACGCAGAAGCGCCGCGCCCTCCGGAGAGGACGCGGCGCTTCGGAGCCGGGAGTTACTCGCCGGCGATCTTCTTCGCGTCGTCCGCGTTGAGCACGCGGAACAGGATCGCGGCGATGACGGCACCGACGACCGGGGCGACGATGTAGAGCCACAGCGAGCTCCAAGCGAAGTAGCCGCCGACCGAGAGGCCGAGGGCGACGGCGGGGTTGAACCCACCGCCCGAGATCGAGCCGACCGTCGCCGCGCCGACGAACACCGTGGCGCCGATCGCGAGGCCGTAGAAGGAGTTGCCGTCGGTGTCCTTCGAGGTGGCCGTGTTGAGCACGACCCACACGAGGATCAGCGTGAACAGCGCCTCGACCAGGAAGGCGGGGCCGACCTCGATGACCACGGCCTTGCCGCCGCTGGGCCATACGGCCAGGCTGGCGAGCGCGGCCAGCGCGCCGCCGATGAACTGGGCGATGAGGTAGGCGATGAAGTCGACGACGCTCAGACCGCCGCGCAGGAACACGCCGACCGAGACGGCCGGGTTCAGGTGCGCGCCGGAGATGTGGCCCGTCGAGTAGACGAGGACCATGAGTGTGAAGCCGATCGCGAGCGGCGTCAGCGGGCTTTCGCTGTTCACTGCCGCGATGATGGCGAGGACGAAGAGGAAGGTCGCGAGCCCTTCGGCGAGCGCCTTCCGTGCGGTACCGGTCATGAGAGAACCCGTTTCTTGTGTCAGGTCGTGAAGCGATCCCCTCGATCGCCCCTGCCGGAGGCCGGCGGACCGTCCTTCGTGCGACGACAATATATCGGTGCCCCGGGCGACGGCCCGCGAAGCCGCGCGGCATTTCTGTGAGAATCCTGAACGCCCGCGCGGCCGCCGTGTCAACCCCATCGCCGCCTGCGATCGCAGGCCATAGCGTTCGAGGATGACCACCGAGACCGCCGCCGGGGCCGAGACTCCCACTCGCCTGCGCAGAGCCATCACCGGCCCTCTGCTCTTCGCCTTCATCCTGGGAGACGTGCTGGGTGCCGGCATCTACGCGCTCATGGGGGTGCTCTCCCAGAAGGTCGGCGGGATGCTGTGGGCGCCGCTGCTGCTCGCCCTGCTGCTCGCACTGCTCACGGCCGGCTCGTACGCGGAACTCGTGACCAAGTATCCGAAGGCCGGGGGCTCGGCCGTCTTCGCCGAACGGGCCTTCCGCAGCCCGCTCGTGTCGTTCCTCGTCGGATTCAGCATGCTGGCGGCGGGCGTGACCAGCGCGGCCGGACTCGCGATCGCCTTCGCCGGCGACTACTTCCGCACCTTCATCGATCTGCCCACGATCCCGGTCGCCATCGTCTTCCTCGCCGTCGTCGCGCTCCTCAACGCCCGCGGCATCCGCGAATCCATGGGCGCCAACCTCGTCATGACCGCGATCGAGCTCAGCGGGCTCGTGATCGTGATCGCCGTCGTCGCGGTCTTCGTCGGCGGGGGCGGCGGCGACGTGTCACGCATCACGGAGACGCCCGAGGGCACGAGCGTCGGCATGGCCGTCCTCGCCGGGGCCGTCATCGCGTACTACTCCTTCGTCGGGTTCGAGACCTCGGCCAACATGATCGAAGAGGTCAAGAATCCCCGGCGCACCTACCCCCGCGCCCTCTTCGCCGCGCTGTTCACGGCGGGAGGCGTGTACGTGCTCGTCGGGCTCGCGAGCTCGATCGCCCTGCCGGCGTCGGAACTGCAGGAGTCCAGCGGGCCACTGCTCGCGGTGGTCGAGGCGACCGGCGTCAGCATCCCCTCCTGGCTGTTCAGCCTCATCGCGCTCATCGCGGTCGCGAACGGCGCCCTCCTCACGATGATCATGGTCAGCCGGCTGACGTACGGCATGGCCGAGCAGAACCTGCTCCCGGCCGCCCTGGGCCGCGTGCTGCCGAACCGGAAGACGCCATGGGTCGCCATCCTCACCACCACGCTGGTCGCGATGGGCCTCACCCTCGTCGGCGACCTGGCGACCCTCGCCGAGACGGTCGTGCTGCTGCTGCTCTTCGTCTTCCTCAGCGTGAACGTCTCGGTGCTGGTCCTGCGCCGCGATCACGTGGAGCAGGACCACTTCCGCGTCTGGACGTTCGTGCCCGTGCTGGGCATCGCGTCCTGCATCCTGCTGCTCACCCAGCAGCGGCCGCTCGTCTGGCTCTTCGGCGCGATCCTGCTCGCCGTCGGCGTGCTGCTGTTCCTGCTGGCGCGCTGGGGCCGGAAGCGCACCGAGAACCTGAAGACCGATGACACCCGCAACCCGGAGGAGAACCATGACCACGCCTGAGAACGGATCCGCAGACGACGAGACCTTCGAGGAGAAGCGCCACGATCAGCTGACCGCAGCGCCCGATGCGACCGAAGCCGACGCCGCGCCCCGCATCGAGGTCAGCGAGCACGACGGCAACACCCGCATCGACATCGCCCCCGACGCTCCGGTGCGCCCCGGGCCCGGCCCGGGCGTCGAGACCGACGACGACGAGTCGGCCTGAGCGCTACAGCCAGCCCTTGCGCTTGAAGAACGCGTAGAGCCCGAACCCCATGCCGATCATCAGCGCGATCGCCATCGGGTAGCCGAACGACCAGTGCAGCTCGGGCATGTTGTCGAAGTTCATGCCGTAGATCGTGCCGACCAGCGTCGGGGCGAACAGGATCGCGGCCCAGCCCGAGATCTTCTTGACCTCTTCGTTCTGACGGATACTCAGCTCCGTCATCCGCCGCATCTCCTCGTTCTGCCGGCGTGCGACGATGGTCGATTCCACCGTGAGCGCGTTGTCGAGCACGGTGCGGAACGTCGTCGCGCGGTCGGCGACGCGCAGCGTGTGGTCGAGCACGTCGCGCAGGTACTTCTGCAGCTCCTCGCTCACCCGGTACTTGTCCGATCCGCGCAGCAGGGCGTCGAGCATCCCCGAGAGCGGCTGCGTCGCGCGCTGGAAGTCGATGACCTCGCGGCCGAGGTCGTAGATGCGCTGCGTGGCATCGACATCCTCCTCGAACAGCTGGCTCTCGATCTCGTCGATGTCGTTCTCGAGCCCGGCGAGCACCGGCGCGTACTCGTCGACGACCTCGTCGAGGATCGCATAGAGCACCGCCTCCGGACCGTGGCGCAGCAGGGTCGGATCGCCCTCCAGCCGACGCCGCACGCGTCCGAGATCGGGCGACTCGGCATGCCGGATGGTCACGACGAAGTCCGGGCCGACGATGATGTGCACCTCACCGAACTCGACCTCCTCCGTTGCGTCGAGGTAGCGCGCCGGGCGCAGCACCATGAACAGCACGTCGCCGTAGCGCTCCAGCTTCGACCGCTGATGACCCGAGAGGGCATCTTCGACGACGAGCACGTGGATGCCGAATTCATCGGCGACCTCGCGGATCTCCTCCTCGCTCGGACGGTACATCCCGATCCAGCTCATGCCGTCGCGCGCGCGCATCAGCTCGAACGTCTCGCTGAGGCTCTGCGGGTTCTCGGTGCGGACGCCGTTCACATAGATCGCGTTGTCGATGATCGCCATCGTCGCCGTCCCCTCGCTCTGTCGGATCGGCTGCGGATCACTCCACCGGCGGCGGCACGCACACGAGCGCGGCATCCGTGATCGCCTGGTGGTACTGCTCGGCCGTGAACGGCAGGCCGAACTCCGGCGCCGTCTGACCGGAAGCAGCAGGCGCCTTGGAGGCGATGGCCGCGAGCTCCCACGAGAGGTACTGCGCGAAGGTCGCGCCCGCGGTCGAGTCGTTGAGGACCACCGCGACCGTGAATCCCGTCGCCGGGTCCGAGTAGGCGGACGTCGCGTATCCGGGCGTCCATCCGTGCTGGCCGACCAGCGACCCCACGAGGTAGGCGCCGCCCGTGGCCTGATACCAGGACGGGGCGTCGGCGGCCACGGGCAGCGGTGCGCCGAAGCGGTTCGGCTTGTCCTTGTCCTTGCGGAGCACCTGCGCGGCCTCGGCCTGGGCGTAGCGGCCGAGGTCGGTGATCGTCGAGACGACACCGGAATCCGTGAAGCCGGAGCTGGAGGAGAGCGTCGTGATGTCGACCGGCGCCTCGCAGCTGTACCCGCCTTCGATCGCGCTGAGGTAGTGGCCGTCCATCACCGGTCCGGTCGACGGAGGAGCGGCGGTGACACCGGGGAGCGAGGTGTCCGGAAGGCCGAGGGGCTCCGTGACGTATTCGGCGATCAGCTCGGCGGCCGTCATGCCGGATGCGCGCTCGAGTGCGAGACCGAGCAGCAGGTAGCCGGAGTCCGAATCCCGGTACGTGGTGTGCGCCGCGGTGCGGACGTGCCCCAGCCCGAAGCCCGCGAGCTCGAGGGGAGCCCAGACGCGGTCGGGTGTGGTCAGCCACGCGTTCTTGACGGTCGCCTCGGAGGAGCCGGCGCCGCTCGTGCCGTTGCAGAGGTCGAGAAGGGTGATGTCCTTCATGTCGGCGACGCCCGACACGTACTTCGGGACCTTCGCGTCGAGCTTGACCGTGCCCTCGTCGGCCAGCGCGTAGAGCACGTCGCAGGTCATCAGTCGCGTCACGTCGGCGATGCGGAAGGACATCTCGGTGTCGAGCGCCTTCTCGCCTGCACGGTCCTGCGAGCCGCTGGCCGTCACCCAGGTGCCGCTCCAGGGCACCCAGACGCCGACGATCGCGCCGCTCGCGCCGGAGGCGGCGACCGCGCTGTCGACGGCTTCCTGCATGGCGGCGACCGTGTCGTCGGGCAGCGCGCCCTCGGCCTGAGCAGGCGGAGTGTAGGTGAACGACTCCCCCTCGGAGCAGCCGGTGAGGACGAGAGCGAGCACGGCCGCGGTGGCCGCGGCGGCGCGCCACCGGCGCGACGAGAGAAGCTGCATTGGTAAGTACCCCCGAAGACGTGTCCCCCGAGTCTAGAACGAGGATGCTGAAAGTCAGCACCGGCACCCGCCGCACGGGGCGCACGTAAGGTGTGAATGTGCCCCATGCCTTCGAATCCGATGTGATCACCGCCATCCTCCGCCACATGAACGGCGACCACACCGACGACAACCTGCTCATCGCCCGCGCCTTCGCCGAGCCGGCCGAGGCTCCCATCACGGATGCCGTCATGACCGGCTTCGACGGCGACGGCGGCGTGTGGGACATCACCCGCGACGGCGATGTCTCCGAGCTCCGGGTGCCCTGGCCCGGCGGACCGATCGACGAGCGTCCGGCCGTGCGTCGCGAGGTCGTCGCGCTGTACGACGCCGCCTGCGCGCGCCTCGGCGTGGAGCCCCGCCCGCACGCCTGAGCGCGAAACTCGGCTTCCGTCCGAGGTTAGGCAAGCCTTACACTGGTCCCATGCCTGAGATCCTCTCCTTCTCCGCCGCGCTGCGCGAGCGCTCCTCCGGGTCGCATTCCCGCAGCGAGGGCGCCGGATTCATGTCCGACCTGCTGAAGGGCGAGGGCTCGCGCGAGGACTACATCTCGCTCGTCTCCCAGCACTACTTCATCTACGAGGCGCTCGAGGGCGCCGGCGAGCGGATGCGGCAGGATCCGGTGGCATCCGTCTTCCTCAGCGACAAGCTCACGCGGCTCCCTGCGCTCGAAGCCGACCTCGAGTTCCTGCTCGGCGCCGACTGGCGCGAGCGCATCACGCCGCTGCCCACCACGGAGCGCTACGTCGAACGCATCCGCCAGGTCGGTGCGACCTGGGCAGGCGGCTTCGTCGCGCACCACTACACGCGCTACCTCGGCGACCTCTCCGGCGGCATCTTCATCGGCCGCATCATGGCGCGGCGCTTCGGCTTCGAGACCAACGGCATCGGCTTCTACCTGTTCGACGACATCGCCGACCCGGCAGCCTTCAAGGACGTCTACCGCGAGCAGCTGGATTCCGCCCCGTGGGACGACGCCGAGCGCGAGCGCGTGATCGACGAAGTGCTGCTCGCTTACCGCTTCAACACCGAGCTCTTCGAAGACCTCGACCGCGCCCGCGTCGCCGCCTGAGCTCAGGCTTTCGGCAGCTCCGGCGTGGACTTCGCGAGCCACGCCTCGCGCATGAAGCGCCGCACGTCTTCGTCGACCCGGATGTCGGTTGGCCGCAGCGCCCGCGACAGGTACAGCCCGTCCAGTGACGTGAGCCGGCTGAGCGCGACGTACGTCTGACCAGGGGCGAACGCACCGGAGCCCAGGTCGATGATCGCGCGCTCGTAGGTCTTGCCCTGCGACTTGTGGATCGTCACGGCCCACGCGAGCCGCAGCGGGAACTGGGTGAACTCGGCCACGACGTCGCGGGACAGCTTCTTCGTGTTCTGGTCGTAGGCGTAGCGGAATCGCTCCCAGACCGCGGGCTCCACATCGACCTCGTCGCCGTCGATGTCGACGCGCACCGCGCCGCCGAGGATGCGGATGACGGTGCCGATCGTGCCGTTCACCCAGCGCGGCGGCTCGCCCGACATCGCGGTGTCGTTGCGCAGGAACATCACCTGCGCGCCGACCTTGAGCTTCAGCTCGGACTCCGCCGGCAGCGACGCTTCACCGCGCCCGAAGTCGCCGCTGACCTCGGCGCGTGCGGTCTGCTCCTTGCCGGGCAGGGCGATCAGATGCTGGCTGTTGATCTTGTTGACGATGTCGTTGCGGGTCGCGAGCGTGATCATCGGCACCTCGCCCGGCTCGGGGTCGGGCGGCGTCCTCGCCCCCTGCGCGTTGAGCACCCCGGCGATCTCGGCGGTCACCCGGCCATAGCGCACGGCATTGAGCATCGCTTTGAAGCCGTCGTCGGACTGCCGGTGGATGTTCACCAGCTCCCGCACGTGCAGCTCGGCCCTGGTGTCGACGGCGAAGAGTCCGTCCTGATCCGACGAGCCGAAGCCGTGGGACTCCGCCCTCGTGCCGGAGCCGGTCCACGGGCCGGCCCACACCTTCGCGTCGAAGAACCAGAACGAGCGGTAGTGGTCCTGCACGTAGCGCGCCTCGTCACCGCGCGGCGGCACGGGAGCCAGCTGGTACGGATCCCCGAACATCACGACCTGCACGCCGCCGAAGGGCTCGCCGCGCCTCCCCCGGGCCTGGCGCAGCGATCGGTCGATGGCATCCATCAGATCGGCGTTGACCATGGAGATCTCGTCGATCACCAGCGTCTCGATCGCGTTCAGGATCCGCCGGGTCGCATCGTTCTGATCGATGTCGGCGTCGCCGATGAGCCCGATGGGCAGCCGGAACAGCGAGTGGATCGTCTGCCCCTCCACGTTCAGCGCCGCGACGCCGGTCGGAGCGCAGATCGCGATCTGCTTCTTCGTGTTCCAGGCGAAGTGCTGCAGGAGCGTCGATTTGCCGGTGCCGGCGCGACCGGTGATGAAGACGTGCTCGCCGGTGTCCTCGATGAGCCGGAACAGCTCTTGCTGCTCCTCGGACAGGGCGGGAAGGGACACGGTGCTCACAAGGGGGACGCGGACGGACACGGGCGCCCACCCATGCTACGTCCCGGCATCCGCCCGGCACCGCCGACGCTCGGCGTCGTCTCAGGACGCCCTCCTAGACTGACGCCATGCAGCAGGTCGCGACCACGGGGGCCCGGCGCGCCCGTCTCGGTGCCGACCTGGCTCTGCTCGCGCTCGTGGGCGTCCTCCTGCTCGCCGCGCTCGGCGCCGGAGGCGCCACCCTCTACCAGCAGTTCTACGGGCCTTCCGCGTTCGTGACCCGGTATCTCGATCTGCTCGCCGCCGGACGGGCCGCCGATGCGCTGCGCATCCCCGGGGTCGCCGTCGACCGCGAGACCCTCGATGCGGCGGGCATCGATGCCACGGCATCCGAGGCGATGCTCCGCCATGCCGCGCTCGCCCCGTTGACCGACATCGAGGTCGAGTCCGAGGAACCCGCCGACGGGAAGACAGCGGTGACCGTCAGCTACAAGGCCGGCGGACACGAAGGACGCAGCACGTTCCTCGTCGAGCAGGACGGCTGGGCCGGCGTCACGCCCAACTGGCGCTTCACCGCCAGCCCGCTGGCGGTCGTGGAGCTCACCGTGCGCGGTGCCGACCGCTTCGCCGTGAACGGGTTCGAGGTCGATCGGCGCCAGGTGTCCGCCGCCGGCGTGGACGCGACGGGGATCGATCCGCTGCCACTGCTCGTGTTCACCCCGGGCCTGTATTCGGTCACGGTCGACACGGCCATCGCGGAGTCGTCGGGCAACGGCGTGCTCGCCGACACTCCCCTGGCCGTCACTCCGCTCGACGTGCAGACGAAGCCGACCGAGGAGTTCGTGGCGGTCGTGCAGCAACGGGTCGAGGAGTTCCTCACCGAGTGCACGACGCAGGAGGTGCTGCTGCCCGCGGCATGTCCGTTCGGCCTCGAGGTCCGGAACCGCATCGCCTCGCCGCCGAAGTGGTCGATCGCCACGCAGCCTCAAGTGACGGTGGCCCCGGACGGCGGCGAGTGGCAGATCCCTCCCGCGGATGCCGTGGCTCACGTCGAGGTCGAGATCCAGTCCCTCTTCGACGGTTCCATCGAGCCGGTGTCCGAAGACGTGCCGTTCCAGGTCAACGGCACGATCGTGATCCTGCCCGACGGCTCCGCGTCGATCCGGGTGGGCTCGCCCGACGATCCCGTCACGGAGTGATCCGGCCCTGACGCGACGGAGCCTAGCGGCTCTGCCGCTCCGCTTCGCGACGGTCGCGCTCCGCGAGGGCGGCGAGCTTGGCGTTGTACTCCTCTAGCTCGGCATCCCCGGTGCGATCCGCGTTCCGGTCGCTCCGGCGCTGCACCTTGGTGTCGTTGCGGCTCCACTGGATCGCGACCGTGATCGCCAGGATAAGCGTCGGGATCTCACCGATCGACCACGCGATGCCTCCGCCGACATACTGGTCCGTCATCGGGTCGGCGCCCCACGCGCGGCCCATCGACCCGAACCAGTCGGCGACCATGAGGCCCTCCTGCATCATGATCGCGATGCCGAAGAACGCGTGCATGGCCATGATGGCGATGAGGGTGATGAGGCGTCCGGGGTACGGCAGCCGGTACGGCACCGGGTCGGCGCCGATCAGGCTCATCACGAACAGGTAGCCCGACAGCAGGAAGTGGATGACCATCCACTCGTGGCCGAGGTGCTCGTACATCGACCAGCGCACGAGATCGGTGAAGTAGAACGCCCAGAGCGACAGGATGAAGATCGCCGCCGCCACGAACGGGTGCGTGAGAACCCGGGCCACGGGTGAGTGCACGGCCCACATGATCCACTCGCGGCCGCCGCGGGTGCCGTCGTCGCGCTTGTGGACGGCGCGCAGCGCGAGAGTGATGGGCGCGCCCGTGACGAGCAGCAGCGGGATCGCCATCGACAGCATCATGTGCCCGAGCATGTGCACGCTGAAGAGATACTCCTGGTACGCGTTGATCGGCCCGCCGGTGACCCAGACGAGCAGCAGCATCCCCAGGACCCAGAACACGGTGCGGTAGATCGGCCAGCGGTCGCCCCGGCGGTGCAGGCGGATCACTCCCGCGAGGTAGAGGAAAAGTCCGAACCCGGCCGCGACGAGCCACAGCACGTCGATGTTCCACGCGGTGAACCAGCGCTCGAGCGTGAGCTCCGGCGGCAGCGTCGTGCCGGTCAGGATCTCGGCCGGTGTCTGCGCGAACGCCGCGGTCTCGCCGGTCGGCGGGGGCGTGCGGGCGAGGGCGGCGGCGGCACCGGATGCCAGGCCCATCAGGGCGACCTCTCCGAGCACGAGCATCCAGAACCAGCGCGTGGCGCGTTCGCCCGAGAGCTTCGGGATGAGGCGGGTGCGGTACCAGGCGCCGAGCAGGCCCATGCCGACGAGCAGCGCGACCTTCGCGAGCACGATCGCGCCGTACGGGGTCGTCCAGAGCGCATCCCAGCTGCCCACCGCGACGATCGAGCGGGTCACCCCCGACACGGCGACGACCGCGAAGGCGGCGATCGCGAGCGACGAGTAGCGCGCCACGAGGCGCGGAGTGTCGACATCGGTGCGTCCGCGCAGGAGCACGAGCAGCAGCAGCCCGCCGAGCCAGACGGCCGCGGCGATCATGTGCAGCAGGATCGAGTTCACCGCGATGTTGTGCCCGGCGAGATCTCCGGCGTGCCCCTGCGTGGCGAGCGGGAGGAAGGATGCCGCGGCCAGGAACGCCGTGATGAGGGTCGGGGTCCACGTGCGCCACGCGAAGGCCAGGACCGTGATCACAGCGCCGAAGATCGTGGTGATGAGCCAGGACTGGCCGAGCGGAAGATCGAGCAGGAACCGCCCGAGCTGCGTGCCGAACTCGCGCTCGATGCTGAGCTTCGGGTTGAACGCCGCCATGAACGCGAGGAAGCCGGCGAGCCCGGACGCGACGGTGAACACCGCGGCGCCCACCGAGGCGACGTTCAGGGCCGTGTCGAAGGCGCGCTCTCCGGCCCGCAGCGCGAACAGGGCCAGCACGAGCGCGCCCAGCATCGCCGCACCGGCGATGTTCATCACCAGCTTCGCGATCGGCGTGCCCCAGAGCACGAAGGGCCCGGGATCCTGCAGCAGCGGCGGTTTGGCTCCGCCGCCGAGCGCGAGGGCGATGACTGTCGCGATGACCGCTGCGACGACGAGGATCACGATCCCCGCGAGTCGATACGCCGAGGACCCACTGGTCGTCTCGGCGCGGGAAGTCACCCCACCAGCCTAAGCCGCGGCATCCGCCCCGGCTGACCGTCCTCGCCCGCGTCCCGGGGATCGCAGAAGGCCGCCACCCGGGAGGGGCGGCGGCCTTCGTGAAGGTGCGTCGAATTACTTGACGGCAGCCTTGAGCTTGGAGCCAGCGGTCACCTTGACGCGCTTGCCGGCCGGGATCTTGATCTCGGCGCCGGTCTGCGGGTTGCGACCCGTGCGGGCGGCCGTGTCGACCTGCTCGAACGAGATCCAGCCCGGGATCGAGACCTTGCTGCCCTTGGCAACAGCGTCGGAGACCGTGGCGAACAGCGAGTCGAGGACACCGGAGACGGTGGCCTGGCTCTGGCCCGTTGCGCTTGCGATGCTCGCGACGAGCTCGGTCTTGGTGATGGACTTGTCAGCCATGTCACTCCTCCAGCGACGAGATCCCGTCGCATCGTTATGTGTTCGGAGCGGATGCTCCTGGTCTTGCGACCGCCTCGAATGTATCAACGACCGCCCACATTTCCGCGTCATTTCGCGGGTTTTGGGCAATTACTGGGCGTGTCGCACCACTTCCGTCACTCCAGTCACAGGTTTCATCCGTTTCACGCGCGGTCAGCGCGGGCGGTGGGCGTCGATCACGGACCGCGCCGTGCGCTCGAAAGCCGGCGTCACGCGGTCGTCGCCGTCGAGATATCCGCCCACGAGGGCGGCGTCCCGCAGCAGCACGAGGGATGCCGCGACATCGGCCGGATGGTCCAGTCCCGCGCCTTCCGCCACAGCCTGCAGGGTCGCGCGGAACCACTCGCGATGCTCGCCGATGAGCTGACGCACCGCTCCCCCGGCATCCGGATACTCGGCTGCCGCGTTGATGAACGGGCATCCGCGCGTGTGCCGGAGGCGGATGTCGGCGGCGATGCCGTCGACGATCGCCGTCAGCAGTCCTTCCGGCTCGGCGACCGCGGCACCGGCGTCGGCGAACATGCCGCGGAGCATCTCGTCCTCATTGCCGAGGTAGGCGAGGACGAGGTTCTCCTTGCCGCCGAACTGCTTGTAGAGCGTCGCGCGCGTCACGGCGGCCTCTTCGATCACGCGGTCGACGCCGACCGCGTGGATGCCCTCCTCGTAGAACAGGCGGGTCGCGGCGTCGATCAATCGAGCTCGGGCGGGACTGGGGCGCTTCGTCGTGGTGTTCATGGTGGTCTCTCCTCTCATCGTCGCATCCGATCCGCCGCTTCCGGATGACGACTTCCACGAATTTTGAGAAAGCACTTGCGGTAGATAGAACGTTCGGTCTACTATCACTATACGGCAGCCGCACAGGGCGGGGCCCGACAAGGAGAAGACATCATGAACAGCACCGACAGCACCAGCACCGGCAAGGCCCCGATCGTCCTCATCCACGGACTGTGGATGACGCCGAAGAGCTGGGACACGTGGGCGGACCGCTTCCGCGCGAAGGGTCACGAGGTCATCGTCCCTGGGTGGCCCGGCATCGACGACCGCACGGTCGAAGACATCCGCCGCAACCCGGCAGCACTCAAGGGCATCGGCCTGAAGCAGATCGCCGACAACTACGAGCGCATCATCCGCGCCCTCCCGGTCAAGCCGATCATCATGGGCCACTCCTTCGGCGGCGTGATCACGCAGATGCTCGCCGACCGCGGACTCGGCGTCGCGTACGTCGGCGTCGCCCCGGGGCAGACCGCGGGCGTCACGGCCCTCCCCCTCTCCACCCTCTGGACCGGCACACCGATCCTCTCCAACCCGTTCGGGCGCAACGGCGCCAAGCCGCTGTCGAAGCGCCACTTCCACTTCACTTTCGGCAACGACCTCCCCCGCGCAGCATCCGATGCCCTCTGGGAGGAGTACGCGGTGAACTCCTACAACCGGGTGTTCTTCGAAGGGGTCCTCTCGGTGCTGAACGAGAAGGGCGGCGTCACCCACGTCGACTACGCCCGCACCGACCGCGCTCCGCTGCTGCTGATCGCCGGAGAGATCGACCACGTCGTGCCGCCGGCCATCGTGCGGGCGATCGAGAAGAAGTACCGCTCCACGGGGAGCCCTGCCACCGTCGAGCGCAAGGAGTACGCCGGACGCACGCACCGGCTCGTCAGTCAGGACGGCTGGGAAGAGATCGCCGACGAGGCCCTCGCCTGGGCGGTGTCGCACGCGACAGCATCCGTCGCCTGATGCCGGGAGGCTGCGCGCGGCGGGTCGTGCGCACTGGGTCGGGCGGAGATCTCGCTGATGGGCGGAGGTTTGCGAGAGCATCCTCCGCCCATCGGTGTGATCTCCGCCCGATCACGCGGCGTGGTGGAGGCGCTGTGCGATGGCGGCGAGGATGGTCCGCTGAACCCACGGCCACTGGTTCATGAGGTGGTCGTATCCGATCCGGATCACGTGATAGCCGTGCAGCTTCAACAGAGCGTCGTGTTCGATTTCGCTCGAGCGCTGCGCGCCGACGTGATGACCTCCGTCGATCTGGACGACGAGGAGGTCGCCGAGCAAGAAGTCGACCCGATGCCCGAGAATCCACACCTGCGGAGTGATCGAGACGTTCAGCCAAGCGAGTCGCGTGAGGAAGATCGTCTCGGTGCCCGAGTCCGCGAACGGTTGCGCCTCCGCGAGCAGCTGACGCGCAGCGGGTGGCAACGGGGCACGCTCGAGCTCACCCGGATCGACGAGCCTCTGCCGGAACGCCGACTCCCACGTCGCGATCGCACTCTCGTAGGGCTGACATCGCGCGAGGATCACCAGCGCGTTCTCGAGGGAGTCTTCGCAGGAATCCGGGTCGCGCGGAAAGATCGGCTTGCTCCAGTGGACGACTCCACGCGCTGATGACGCATGACCCGATGTCGATGGGGCGGCCAGATGTGGCCCGGAGTCATCGAGCACCCAAAGACCCCTGCGGGCGGCGAGTGTCACGCAGCTGAGCACGACACCACGTCTGGCGGCAGCGACGAGCATGGCATCCGCTTCCCGCAGCGCCACCCAGCCACGGCACACCGAGAAGATCAGACCTCGCTCCCGCGCACGGCGCAGAGCGTGATCACTCACCCCCGCGTTCCTCAATGTCCTGACTCTCGCCACGCCGTCGCGTGCTCGCAACGCAGAAGTCACATCCATGCGACCTCATGCTGCGCGGATCGAGCACCCCTCGCAGGGCATCACCCCCGACTTCCGCGAAGCGTGTGCACAGTTGCGCCACGGCATCCGCAGTGGACGAGAAGTCGACGCCCCCGGTCTGGGAGGAGAACACCGCGTCGGGAGGGTGGATCCGCCGCGAACCTCAGCCCAAGCCCGCGAAGTCAGCCCAAACCCGCGAGAGAAGCCCAAGCCCAAGCCTTCGCACCCGCACCCGCACCCGCACCCGCACCCGCACCCGCGAGAACTAGCGCAGAGAACCCGGTCCGGAGGAGATCACACTGTCGGGAGGATGCCCTGTACTTCAGACTCAGCCCAAGCCGGTGAAGCCAGCCCGACGCAGCGAGCGCACCGCGAGTGCGCGAAACACCCCCGGACACGGAGAAGGGGCGAGGATCCGAAGATCCTCGCCCCTTCTGTCTGCTGAGACTTACCAGCTGGACTTGGTGACACCGGGCAGCTCGCCACGGTGTGCCATGTCACGGAAGCGGACACGCGAGATGCCGAACTTCGTGAGGACACCGCGGGGGCGGCCGTCGATGACGTCGCGCGAACGCACGCGAGCCGGCGACGCGTTGCGCGGCAGCTTCTGCAGGCCGACGCGTGCGGCCTCGCGGGCCTCGTCGGTGGCGTTCGGGTCGACCAGGGTCTTCTTCAGCTCGGCGCGACGCTCGGCGTAACGCTCGACGATGACCTTGCGCTGCTCGTTGCGAGCGATCTTGCTCTTCTTAGCCATTGATCAACGCTCCTCTCGGAATTCGACGTGCTGACGGATGACCGGGTCGTACTTCTTCAGCACGAGGCGGTCGGGGGTGTTGCGGCGGTTCTTCTTGGTCACGTACGTGTATCCCGTACCTGCCGTGGAACGCAGCTTGATGATCGGACGTACGTCCTGAGCCTTCTTGGCCATTAGAGCTTCACACCCTTCGCCTGGAGGTCCTTGACGACGTTCTCGATGCCGCGGACGTCGATCACCTTGATGCCCTTGGCGGACACGTTGAGCGTGATCTTACGACCGAGCGACGGGACGAAATACGTCTTCTTCTGCACGTTCGGGTCGAAGCGGCGCTTCGTCCGGCGGTGCGAGTGCGAGACGTTGTGACCGAAACCGGGAACAGCTCCGGTCACCTGGCACACTGCTGCCATGATGGTGACTCCTTCTCTACCGTGAGGCCAGACGGCCCCACCCAAGATCCCTTGTCTGCACGCCGCCGGATCCCTCAGGACCCGGTAGCACGCGAACTGCGCACAGGAGTGTGCGCAGACAAAGAGTCAGTCTAGCACGGCGGAGGCGGCCGCCTGCGCCCCGCGACCCCAGCGGAACGGCGACACCGTCGGGTCCGAATCGATCCAGAACCGCCAGGGGAAGGCATCCGTCCCGGCGACCCCCGCGACACCGACGCGCGGGCCGGTGACGACGTCCGGCCGGGGCTCCCCGAGCCAGAGTTCGGCACGCGCCCCGTGGTGCTCTTCGCCGGTGATCGCGTCGATCCCGTCGTGCAGCGGATGCCGGAGCCCGACGGCCTGCCCGAGGCGTCCCGGTCCGCGGGCGAGATCCCGCAAGGCCGTGCGCCCGAGCGGCAGTCCGGCACCGCGGCGCCGCGCGGCGGCATCCGTCCCGAAGACGATCTCGCCGGCCCGCAGCAGGATGCCGTCGCCCTGGCCCTCGGGACCCGCGACCACGTTGACGCAGGAATGGATGCCGTGGCTCAGGTACACGTACAGGTGCCCGGGCTCGCCCCACATCGTCGCGTTGCGCGCCGTCCGGCCCATCCTCGCGTGCGAGCCCGGATCGGCGAAGTCGCCCGTGCCCTGCCCGTGATACGCCTCGACCTCGGTGATGCGCAGGCGCACCTCGACGGGGGCGGCATCCGGCGGCGTCCCCTGCCCGGCGACCACGGTGCGCAGCTCGGCACCGAGCAGCCGCGGGGCGACCTCGACGGCCGAGCCGCTCAGCTCCGCGCGGGTGGCTCGGCGCAGGACGGACATCAGAACCGGGGAGCCGTCTGGCACCACGACGCGTCGAAGCCGGTGAGGGCGACGAGCTCGTCGCCCGATTCCATGTCGATGAGGTGCGTCTCGACGTTCTCCGGCAGCGGCAGCAGCATGCCGTCGTACGGGTTGTTCGACAGGTCGGGGGCGATCACGACGGCGGCGTACTGGCCGCTCGGCGAGGCGCAGGCCTGCAGGATCGAGTCGGACGAGCCGACCTCGACCAGCGGGGTGGCGGCGCCGTCGTCGTCGACGCGGACGACGGCCTGCCCGATCGGCATCCCGGACTCGTCGCGGGCGACGACATGGCGGAGCGTGCCGCCCGGGTACGGAGTGATCGACGTCGCGGTGCCGTAGTCCGGATCGGATGCCGCGAGCGGCGCCTCCGAGCCGTCGGCGAGGTTGAGCTCCACCACGGTTCCGTCGAGCCGTTCGACGATCGCGGTGTAGGTGCCGCGGGAGATCCCCTGGATCGTGGCCGCGAGGCCCAGCGATTGCACGCCCGCATCGGTCGAGCGATCGACCAGCGACAGTGCCCCGTCGAAGTCGATGAACAGCACGGCCGGGCTGTCGGGCACGAACTGCCAGGCGAAGACACTGGCCTCGACGCCTGCGACTTCGATGATCTGCGGTTTCTCGTCGCCGTTCAGCGGCTGGGTGACGAGCACGCTCGCTCGCCCTTCCGTGTCGCTGAGCTCGCGATCGGAGTAGCTGTAGCCGACGAGTCCGCCGCGTTCGGACACCTGGATCGCTCCGACGAACCCGTCGCCGGGGAGCTCGAGCTCGCGCTCGTTCGTGCCGTCGCGGTCCATGACGAGCAGTCGGGAGCCGTCGTCTTCCTCGACGGAGACGACCAGCTGCGTCGACGTCGCCCGGAAGTCGTTGATCTTGTCGACCGCGAACACCGGCACGGCCTTCTCGCCGCTGAGGTCGGTGCGGAAGATCGTGTCGTCGCCGTCGGGGTCGCGGCGCAGCAGGAAGATGTTCGACGCCGGAGTCGAGAAGGTCGTCGTCAGATCGGCCGTCGGCCCCCCGCCGGTGCCCGTGACGTCGGAGACGCGGACGGTGTACTCCGTCGAATCGTCGAGCGGGACGGTGAAGCGGATGCCGACGCCACGGCCCGACGCGTCGACGGTGAACGGCACGGCGGGTTCGACCGAGACCTGCTTCGCGTCGATATCGGAGAGCGCCTGATTCGCGGTGATGATGACCCTGCTGCCGGAGGCCTCGATCGCCTGCTCCGGATCGACCTGCACCTCCGAGATGCGCGGCCCCTGCAGCAGGCTGACGATGCCGAAGCCGGTGCCGACCAGCACGAGGACGCCGAGCACGGCGCCGAGCGAGATGAGGAAGCGACGGGAGGGGAGAGCTCGTCGCGGCAGTTTGGCGCCGGCGGGAGCGGCCGTGCCCGTGGGTGCCTTGTAGGAGGGCGCCTCGTCGGAGGGAGCCTCGTCGGCGGGCACCTTTCCGGGTGCGGGTTCCTCGGTCGCCACGACAGGCGCGGCGGGAGCGAAGACGGGTTCCGGGGCGATCGGGATCGCGGGAACGACGGGATCCGCAGTGGCCTCGACGTCATCCCGAGCAGCAGCTTCGAAGGCGGCCATCTTCCGGGCAGCGGCTTCCTGCTCGGCGATCTCACGTTCACCGGCCTGGCGAACAGCAGCCTCACGAGCGGCAGCCTCACGCACTGCAGCTTCGCGCGCAGCAGCCGCGTCGCGGCCGGCATCCGGCTCGTCGCTCCCCTGCGCGGTCTCCCCCGCGGGGGCCGTCGCGGAAGCCGTCGCGCGGTCTATCCGCTCGGCCTCCGCAGCCTCGGCCGCCTCCCGGGCGGCGCGCATCTCGGCGCGGGTCCGCGGCACGGCGGGCACCTCGGGGCGTTCGTCGTCAGTACTCATACGGATCCCCCGGCTCGTCGATCGCGACGACGTCGGTCGGCACGACACGGAGGGTGCCGTCGGCATCCGCTCGGACGGTTCCGGTGACCTCGACCCACTGACCGGTCGGGTACTCGCCCGGGTCGACGGTGACCGGAAGCGTGGCGGTCTGCGCGTCGATCACGCAGTGCGTGATGACCAGGCGTGTGAGGTTCACGTCGTCGTCGCCCGAAGCGCCGGGCGTGACGAATCCGGTGAGGGTGACGGCGGCTCCGTCATAGGCGGTGGTGTTCGTCGCGGTGGCGAAGACGCTCGCCCAGTCGCCGATGCCGAACGTCGAGGTGTCGGCGACCCCGAGCGCCACGTTGTCGGCGCCTGCGAAGAGGGCGCTCTGCTCGCCGGCGCGAGACATCGCCAGTTCGACGGACAGCGATGCCGGGGGCAGCACGAGCGCGGCGGCCACCACACCCGTCGCGACCACGCCGCCGGCGACCGCTCCGACCATGGCGAGGGTCTTCCGGGGCGATGCCGTCGAGCGCGGAGCGTGATCCGCGTCGGCGGCGGCATCCACGGCTGCGGCATCCGTCCCGTGATCGTGCCCGTGGTCGCCCTCTTCGCCGAGCGGCAGGGCGAACGACCAGACCGCACCGGCGAGGGTCACGACGGCCGCGGCGCACGCGAACCACACGGACTCGGGGCTGATGTAGAGGGTGAGTCGACCGGTCACGCCGAGGCCGAGGGTGACCACCGCGACGAGGGTCGCGAGTCCGACGCCGAGCCAGCGGGTGCCCAGGGCGCGTGCGCGCGAAGAGGTGTGCTCAGACAAGGACGTTCACCCCGATCCCGATCGCGAAGGCCGCGGTGACCACGACGCCGACGATGCCGGCCAGTGTGCGCCCGGTGAAGGTCGTGCGCATGAGCGCGAGCATCTTGATGTCGACGAGGGGCCCGACCAGGAGGAAGGCGACGAGTGCGCCCGACGAGAACGTCGACGCGAACGACAGCGCGAAGAACGCGTCGACGTTCGAGCAGATGGCGACCGTCATCGCGAGCACCATCATCGCGACGATCGAGAGCACCGGGTTCGAACCGATCGCGAGCAGCATGTCGCGCGGGATCAGCACCTGCACCGCCCCGGCGAGCGCGGATCCGATCACGAGAGCGGGCATCACCGCGCGGAGCTCGACCAGGAACTGGGTGAGGCTGCGGCGCACCGGCGTGCCGGGTTCGTGGGTGACGCGGTCGCACGTGTCGACGAAACGCCGGGTCAGCAGCGAGTCGGGCGAGGGGTGCAGGCTGTAGATCCAGCCGATGAGGTTCGCGATCAGGTAGCCGCCGACGAGTCGGGCGATCAGGATGCCGCCGTCCCAGCCGAACGCGGCGTGCGTCGTGAGGATGACGATGGGGTTCACGATCGGGGCGGCGATCAGGAAGGTCAGGGCTTCCGCGGGAGCGAGTCCGCGCATCATCAGTCCGCGGGCGAAGGGCACGTTGCCGCACTCGCACACCGGGATCACCATCCCGAGCAGCGACAGCACAGCACGACGGGCCCAGGCGCGCTTCGGCAGCCAGCGATGGATGACATCGGCCGGAAGCCAGACCTGCACCACGATCGAGAGCAGCACACCGAGGATCACGAACGGCAGGGCCTCGATGAGCACGCTCAGGGCGAGCGTGAGCCCATCCTGCGCCCGGGTGGGCAGCGAGGCGGGGAACAGCGACGGCAGGAACCGGTCGACGAGGAACAGGGCCGCGATGATCGCGACGCCCAGACCGACGCCGACCCAGGCCGAGCGCGGCGAACGGGTCGGACGATGCGCATGGCCCTGGCCCGCGCGGGTCGCCGTGCCTGCCGAGAGGCTCACGCGTTCGCTGCCCGTTCGGCGTCGCGCTTGTTGGTGCACGGGGTGCACAGTCCGAAGATGTCGACCACGTGCGCGGCTTCGGTGAACCCGTGGAGAGCCGCGGTGCGGTGAGCCCACTGCTCGACGTCCTTCGCCTCGATCTCGACGGTCAGTCCGCAGGACCGGCAGATCAGGTGGTGATGGTGGCCCTGGGTCGTACAGGCGCGGTAGAGCGCCTCGCCTTCCGGGCTCTGCAGCGAGTCGGCATCACCGGATGCCGCGAGCCCGGCGAGGGCGCGGTACACGGTCGCGAGCCCGATGCCGGTGTTGTCCTCACGCAGCGAGGCGTGCAGGTTCTGCGCGCTCACGAAACCGCGCGCGTCGGCGAGCGCTTCGCGCACGCGTTCGCGCTGCCAGGTGTTCCGCTGAGCCATACGACGATTCTAGGCGGCGGCGGTTGGCGAGGGCTGGGAGCGGCAGCAGTCGGGGCAGCATCGGGTGCGCAGGCGACGATTCACGGATGTGATGACTCACCGAAGCCACCAGATGAACGAGCGCTCCCCGGCTGCCGACGGCGGATCCGCGGCGAACGCGATCAAGGCGACTCTCAGGCGCTCGAGTCCGCTCCCGCTCCTGGGAAAGCGAGCGTGATGACAGAAGACGACGCCCGCGTGCGAGGCCTGCTTGTCTATCGCGAACCCGAATGTCGTCACGTCCTCGGTGATCACGATGCGATGCTCCAGAGTCGCGGTTCGCAGCACCTCAGCATCCTCGGCACCCCGGAGGTCGTCGCGCTGGACGACCGCGGCAGCGTCGATCCCTGCGGCGCCGAGTGCATCGGCCAACCAGCCCGGGTAGTGCTCGTCGAGGAGGACCCTGAGTTCAGGCCGCGTCAATCGCCTGGCGTCTTTCCCACGCCGCCAGCGCCTCGTCCTGTGCGATGCGGTGCCGCTCGAGTATGCCGTCGATCTCGGCGCGATGATCGGCCCAGTAGTTCAAGGCATTCCCGATCGTGCTTTCAGACAGCCCGAGGACCTGCCCCAGAATCTGCGGGGTGCGTGCATCGGGTTCATGCGCCAGCCACGCCTCCGCGACTGTCCACACCTCTGGGCCATCGACGAGTCGCGCGCGCCGTTCGCCCGTCTCGACCGTGACGAATCGGACGCCGGTGTGCACCTGCATCCGCAGCCACTCCTCGACCGCGCTGTTGATGACGCCGGACTTCGTCTGACCCGTCAGGTGGGCGTACTTCGTCAACGCGTCACTGACGGTCGCAGAGAAGCGAACATTCGTAGGTGCTACCATGCACTACAGTGTAGCAGTCCCCCGGATGTCGACGGATTCAGGCCACCCGCCGCACGCGGGCCCGCGCCTTCTGCACGATCCAGCACACCACGTAGATCGTGAACGACAGGGTCGTGATGTACGGGCTCACCGGCAGCGTGCCGGCGAGGGCGAGCAGGATGCCGCCGACGGCCGAGACGAATCCGAACAGGGCGGCGAGCAGCGGAACCGCCACAGGGCCGGCCGTGACGCGCATGGCGGCGGCGGCGGGCGTCACCAGCAGCGCCATGACGAGCAGCGCGCCGATGATGTGCACGCTCACCGCGACGATGAGGCCGAGCAGCACCATGAAGATCAAGCTCACGGCGCGCGTCGGCACGCCGCGTGCGGCGGCCGACTCGGGGTCGAGCGAGTCGAAGCGCAGCGGGTTCCACATCACCAGCAGCCCGATCAGCACGACGACGCTGATGCCGATGAGCCAGCCCAGGTCCGGGCTCGACACCGACACGATCTGCCCGGTGAGCAGGCTGAACCGGTTGGCGCTGCGGCCGTCGTAGAGGGAGAGGAAGAGGATGCCGAGACCGAGGCCGAACGGCATGAGCACGCCGACGATCGAGTTGCGGTCCCGGGCTTTCGCGCCGAGGACGCCGATGAGGATCGCCGCCACGAGCGCCCCGCCGAGCGAACCGGCGACGACGCTGCCGCCGAAGAGCAGGGCGGCCGCCGCGCCCGCGAACGAGAGCTCGCTCACCCCGTGCACCGCGAACGCCAGATCGCGCTGCATCACGAAGACGCCGATCAGTCCGCCGACGATGCCGAGCACCGCACCCGCGATGATCGAGTTCGCGAGCAGGGCGACGAGGTCTCCGTAGTCCTGGAACGAGAAGACGTCGCTCCAGTCGAGCAGAGGCCTCATGCGGCGCCGCCGTGCTCGTGGTCGCCGTGGTCGTGGTGCGGCTCGGCATCCGGGACTCCGACGACGACCAGCCGGTCACCGGCGCGGAGCACGAACACCGGAGTGCCGTAGAGGTCGGTGAGCACGCGGGTCTGCAGCACCTCTTCCGGGGTGCCGAGCAGGAACCGTCCGCCGGCGATGTAGAGGATCCGGTCGACGCGGTTGAGGATCGGGTTGATGTCGTGCGTGACGAACAGCACGGCCGCGCCGCGTTCGCGGCGCTGCCGATCGATGATGTCGGTCACGCCGACCTGGTTCGCGAGATCGAGGTTCGACAGGGGCTCGTCGCACAGGAGAAGCGAGGGCTCGTCGGCGAGGGCCTGTCCGACGCGCAGCCGCTGCTGCTCGCCGCCGGACAGCAGGCCCACCCGGCGGTCGCCGTAGTGCGCGGCTCCGACGGCCTCGAGCAGGCGGTCGACCTTGGCCCGGTCGCCGCGGTGCGGGACGGGGAAGCCGAAGCGGCTGCCCTGCACCCCGAGCGCCACGAGATCGCGCGCCCGCATGCTCGTGTCGGGAGCCAGCGAGCGCTGCTGCGGAATGTACCCGATCCGCGCGTTGCCGCGGTGCACGGGAGAACCTGCCACCTTGATCGTGCCCGACGACAGGGGCTGCAGGCCCAGGATGCTGCGCAGCAGCGTGGTCTTGCCGGAACCCGAGGGCCCGAGCACGGCGATGAACTCCCCCGGCTCCACGGTCAGGTCGAGCCCTGCCCACAGCTCTCGGTCACCGCGATGCAGGGCGGCACCGGCGATCTCCAGGGCCGGCCCGCGCTCAGGGACCGCCGCACTCACGACTGGACGGCGGCGGCGAGGCTCTTGATCGCGTCACGCATCCACTCAGAGTACGACGATCCGTCCTCGAGCAGCTCGGTGAACGCGACAACCGGAATATCGGCATCCTTCGCGGCGGCCTCGACGCGCTCGGTCTCGGCACCGCCGGTCTGCGCGTTCGTGAGCAGAGCGGTCACCTCACCGCTGTCGATCACGTTCAGGGCATCGAGCAGGACGGCGGGAGCCACGTCGGTGCCCTCCTCGACCGCCTCCGCGAATCCTTCCGGGGTGACGTCCGTGAGGCCCGCGGCTGTGGCGAGGTAGCCGGGAAGCGGCTCGGTGATGAAGACGCTCGCGCCGGCGGCATCCGTCTTGATCGTCTCGAGGTCGGTCTCGAATCCTTCGAGGTCGGCCACGATCTCGTCGGCGGCAGCCGTGAAGTCGGCCTTGCCGTCGGGGTCGAGTTCGGCGAGATGTGCCGCGATGTCCTCCACGACGTGGATCATCGTGTGCGGGTCGAACCAGACGTGCTCGTTGAATCCCTCGATGTGATCGTGGCCTTCGTGGCCCTCTTCGCCCTCGGCGTGCTCGTGGTCGTGCTCCTCCGCGTCGGCGTCGCCTTCTTCGTGGCCCTCGTTGCCGGGGAAGTCGTGCGAGAACTCGACGGCCGTGAGCACCTCGGCATCCGATCCGTCGAGCAGGTCGTCGATGAACGCGTCGTAGCCGCCGCCGTTCTCGATCACGAGGTCGGCCTTCTGCACGGTCAGCCGATCGCGGGCGGTGGCCTCGTAGGAATGCGGATCCTGGGTCACGGAGTTGATGATCGAGGAGACCTCGACCCGGTCGCCGCCGATCTGCTGGGCGAGGGAGCCGTACACGTTGGTGCTCGCGACGACCTGGATCGTGCCGTCGTCGCCCTCTCCCGCCGCGGGGGTGGAGCATCCGGCGAGAGCGAGGGCGGCGACGGATGCGAGGGCGAGGGCGAGCACGGGCTTCTTCATGCCCTCACTCTAAACGCTAATGAGAACCATTATCAAATCAGTTCCGCGTGCGCCGTCGATCTGCAGGTCGAGACGACAGTTGCAGGTCGAGAACCGAGTTCTCGACCTGCAACTGTCTTTCCCGCCTGCAGATTCAGCGGTGCGGCCTCAGCCGACGAGACCCGCCGGAGCGATCCACACCGTGTGCTCCCCCGGCACCGCACCGTCGACGACCGCGCCGAGCACGACCTCCCCGGCATCCGCACCGAGATCGAACGGCTCGGTGCCGAAGTTGGTCACCACCTGCCAGCCGTTCGGGCGGGCGAAGCGCAGCACATCGTCGCGGCCCGTCTCGATCCACTCCAGGCGCTCATCGGCCTGCAGCAGGTGCCGCAGGCGCAGCGCTTCGCGGTACAGCGACAGCGTCGACGACGGGTCGGCCGCCTCCACGTCGACCGCGTACTCCGCGAACCAGGACGGCTGCGGAAGGTGCGCGTCAGCCGAACCGAAACCGAAGGAGGAGCCGGATGCCGTCCACGGCAGCGGCACGCGGCATCCGTCACGTCCGAGGCCGTCGAAGGCCTCCTCCCGCAGGAACGCCGGGTCCTGACGCTGCTCCGGCGCGATCTGCGCGACCTCGTGCAGGCCGAGCTCCTCGCCCTGGTAGAGGTACGTGCTGCCGGGAAGGCCGAGCAGCATCAGGGTCGCGGCGTGCGCCCGGCGCAGCCCGCCCTCGCGGTCGAGCTGGTAGGCGGGACCACCGGCGGCCACCCACTCGGTGCCCTGCTTGACGGTGCGGCCGCGCAGCGACGGCAGGCCGTAGCGGGTGGCGTGGCGGGTGACGTCGTGGTTCGACAGCACCCACGTCGTCGACGAGCCGCTCGCCTGCGCCTGCTCGAGGTTCTCGGTGATCACGTCGCGGAAGTCCCCCGCCGAGAACTCCGCCACCAGCAGGTCGAAGTTGAACGCCTGCCCGAGGCCATCCGCCGACGCGTACCGGGCGCGACGCTCGGGTGTCTCGACCCAGGCCTCGGCGACCGCGGTGCGCGGCGGGTCGTACTCGTTGAACACCGCACGCCACTCGGCGTAGATCTCGTGCACGTCGTCACGATCGAGCAGCGGATGCCGACCCGATGTGCGGTCCATCGCGTCGAGCTCCGCCTGGCTCGGCAGCGGCTCGGTGAGGTCCTTCGTGAGCATGTGCGCGACGTCGATGCGGAACCCGTCGACCCCGCGGTCCGACCAGAAGCGCAGCGTCTTCAGGAAGTCGGCGCGCACCTCCGGGTGGTCCCAGTTCAGGTCGGGCTGCTCGATGGCGAAGCTGTGCAGGTACCACTGCCCGTCCTCGACGCGCTCCCAGGCGCTGCCGCCGAAGGCCGCACCCCAGTCCGTCGGCGGCTCGGAGCCGTCGACGCCCTTCCCCTCACGGAAGATGTAGCGCTCGCGTGCCGCCGACCCGCGACCCGCGGCGAGCGCCTCCTGGAACCACTCGTGCAGATCGGAGCTGTGGTTCGGGACGATGTCGACGACGACCCGGATGCCGCGGGCATGCAGCGCCTCGACCATCGCGTCGAAGTCGTCGAGGGTTCCGAGGCGGGGATCGACGTTGCGGTAGTCGGCCACGTCGTACCCGCCGTCGGCGAGCGCCGAGGGATAGAACGGGCTGAGCCACACCGCGTCGATGCCGAGTTCGGCGAGATAGTCGGCGCGGGAGACGATGCCGGGGATGTCACCCAGTCCGTCGCCGTTCGCGTCGGCGAAGCTCCGCGGATAGATCTGGTACACGGCGGCCTGCCGCCACCAGACGGCGGCATCGGCCTTGCGGGTCTCGACGAGAAGCGCGTCGGTCATAAGAGGAGAACTCCTTCTTTCTTGTTGCGGTCGGTATCGGTCAGCCCTTGACGGCGCCCTGCGTCACGCCCTCCATGACGAAGCGCTGCGTGAACAGGTACGCCAGGATCGCGGGGGCCATCGCCATCAGATATGAGGCGAACGAGACGTTGTAGTTGTTGCTGAACTGGGTCTGGAACAGGTTCTGCCGCACCGGCAGCGTCTGCATCGCGGGATCCGAGATGATCAGCGATGGCATCATGAAGTCGTTCCAGGCGTAGAGGAAGGCGAAGATGCCGACCGTCGCGCTCATGGGGGCGAGCAGCGGGAAGATCAGCTGCCAGAACGTCTGCCAGGTCGTCGCACCGTCGATGCGGGCGCTCTCCTCCAGCTCGATCGGGATCGAGCGGAGGAACGCGGTGAACAGCAGCACGCTGAAGCTGAGCTGGAACATCGTGGCGAGGATGATCACGCCGAACGGGTTGTCGAGCCCGACCCGGCCGGTGAGCTGGATCTGCGGCAGAGCGACCACCGGGAACGGGATGAACATCGCGGCCAGCAGGTAGAAGAACGAGTAGCGGAACAGCTTGCGGTCCCAGTTGCGCACGATCGCGTAGGACGCGAACGCCGCGAGGATGATCGTCGCCGCGACCGTTCCGGCGGTGACCAGGAGCGAGATGCCGGCACCGACCGGGAACTTCGTGAGGTTCCAGGCTTCGACGAACCCGTCGATGCTGAACGGCGCGGGCAACGAGAAGGCGTTGCCGTCGACGGCCTGCCCCGTCGTCTTGAACGCCATCGAGATGGTCACGTAGAGCGGGAGGAGCACGGTGACCGTGCACAGGATCAGGATGATCGTGCCCGACCAGTTGGGTCGTTCGATCTTGAAGCGGGGCTTCTTGCCCGCCGTCTGGGTGGTGATCGTCTGCGTCGACATCAGAGTGCGTTCCTTCCGCGCGTCAGCGACAGCTGGAGGAGGGAGATGAGCACGGCGACGATGAAGAAGATGGTCGCGTTGGCCATCTGGTAGGCGTAGTCGCCGCCGTTGAAGCCCGCGATGATCGTCATCGCGACGCTGCGGGTGGAGGTGCCGGGCCCGCCATTGGTGAGGCCGACGATGATGTCGTACGCGTTCAGGAAGCCCTTGAACCCGAGGATCACGTTGATCACGACGTAGCCGGCGACCAGCGGGAGCGTGATGCGCAGGAGCTGCTGCCGCTTGTTCGCGCCGTCGATGCTCGCCGCCTCGTACACCTCACCGGGCACCGACAGGAGACCCGCGATGTAGATGAGGAGCGTGCCGGGCACGGCCTGCCAGGCCGTCACGATGACGATCGCGACCCAGGCCAGGTCGGGGTTGGCCAACAGGCTCGTCTCGAGGAACGGGATGCCGGTGGCAGCACCTGCGGCCGGCAGGGAGTTCGAGAACAGGAAGTTGAAGACGTACGCGATGATGATGCCCGAGATCACCATCGGGATCACGAAGATCGTGCGCAGCCCGGTCTTGAAGCGGATGCGCGAGGTCAGTCCGACCGCGAGCAGGAAGGCGACCACGTTGACCACGATCACCGTGGCGATCGAGAAGCCGAACGTGAACAGATAGCTCTGCAGGATCGACGGGTCGCTGAACATCGCGACATAGTTGGTGAGCCCGTTGAAGCTCCACTCGCCGATGCCGATCGAGTCGGTGAAGCTGAAGAAGATGCCCATCACCGCCGGAACCGTGATGGCGAGCGTGAAGATCACCAGGGTCGGCAGCAGGAACAGGTAGTAGATCGGCTCGACACGCTTCGTGCGGCGGCGGAGCCCTCGGGTTCCGCCGCCGGTGACGACGGAGGTGGTGTCCGTCGTCACGGCGGGCGGCTTCGTGATGCTCGGGACTGCCGGGTTCGGCAGGGCGGTGTTCGTCATGGCGTCGACTCCTCTGTCTCGCCGGATGCGGAATCCTGAGTGGTGGGTATCGGTGCGCGGAACGCGATCCGCGCCCAGTCGGCGTCCATCGTGCGCAGCGTGGACTCCGGGGAGGCTCCGAGCACCATCGCCTGGACGTAGTTGTTCAGCGGGAGGGTCTTCGGCACGAGCACCGAGGGGCCCTGGTAGATCTGCCCGTTGTCGTAGTACTCGATCATTCCCTCGACCCGCGGATCGTCGGGGGCCGGAGCATCCGTCGTCGGGGTGAAGCCGAGCTGCGAGGCGTTGTACGCCTCGATGTTCTCGGGCAGGTAGAGGTACTCGAGGAAGTCGCGCGCGGCCTCCTGGTGGTTCGATTCGGCGGGGATCATCGCGGCGAGGTCCATGTTGACCCGCACACCGAGGTCGGCCGGGTCGTCGGTCATCGGCAGCGGGAAGGTGCCGAGGTCGAGGTCGGGCGCGGTCTTCTCGATCTCGCTGAAGGCCCACGGGCCCTGCAGGTACATCGCGCCCTTGCCTTCGCCGAACGCGAGGTTGCCGTCACCGTAGGCGCGGCTCGCGGCATCCGAGTTGGTGTACTCGGTCACCAGCTGCATCATCCGGTCCATGGGCTCGGAGAAGTCCTGCTCGAACGACACCGGCGCATCGGGGCCGACCTCGGTGCCCTCTTCGGCCATCGCGTCGAAGAAGTCGATCACGTCGACGGAGCCGCCGGCGGTGTAGTCGTACCAGCCCTGCGCGACGGTCCAGTCATCCTTGAAGGTCGCATAGAACGGGTCGATGCCTGCGGCCTTGAGCTGGTCGCAGACGGCGAGGAGCTCGTCCCAGGTCTTCGGGACCTCGAGCCCCTGCTCGTCGAAGATCTGCTTGTTGTAGATGACGGATGCCGCCATCACCGAGTACGGGAGTGCACTGGTGCGCCCTTCGCAGGAGCCGTACTGATCCATGAGCGGCTGGAGGTCGTCGCGGATGCCGGAGGCGGCCTCGGTGTCGGAGAGATCGGTGAGCGCGCAGCGCTGCACGAATCGCGCGATCTCGTAGTTGTAGTTGGCGAGCATGATGTCGGGCGGGTTGCCCCGCACGAAGCTGGCGGAGACGACGTCGACACCCGACGTGTCGATCTCGACCTTCACCTCGTCCTGCGAGGAGTTGTACTCTGCGACGAGCTCGTTCATGAACTCGATCGCCTCGCGCTTGCTGAAGGTGAAGCGGATCGTCTCCGCTCCCGAGCCGGCTGCGCAGCTCGTGAGGGCGGCCCCGACCAGCGTGAGCCCGAGGGCTCCCGCGATCATCCGCACCGCGCGTGTTCGTTTCTCAGACACCGTCGTCCTTTCGATCCCGTATATCCGCGTACTAAATCTAGTGAGCGAATTTACTCTGTCGAGAGGTACTCTCTCATTGGCGCGACAGAAAGGTCAAGGGGAGTGACAGAAGTCTCGATGGATCTCGGCACCGGACGCGCGAGCGTCGGCGCCGTCCTCGACTTCGCCTGGGCGGCGGGCGAGTTCACCGCGACCGAGGTCATGGCGGGCACGTCGTTGACGCGCTCCACCGCGATCGACGCGATGGACACGCTCCTCGACGCCGAGATGCTGCGCGAGCTCCCCAACGCCCGCGCCGTCGGCAGCTACCGCTCCGGTCGGCCCGCCCGGCGCTTCAGCCTCTCCCCCGACCTCGGTGTCGTCGTCGGGATCGATGCCGGCGACACGCATCTCGCGGTGACCGTCGCCGATCCGATCGATCAGACTCTCGTGCATCACCGCGTCGACCTCGATCCGACCCAGACGTCCGAACAGCGCCGCGCGACGATCGTCGACAGCCTGCGTGCCGCACTCGAGGAGGCCGCCGTGCCTCGCGAGGACGTGCTCGCCCTCTGCGTCGGCGTCGCCGCACCGGTGGATCGCAACGGCGTCTCGCCCCCGCACCCGGACGGCTTCTGGGAACGCACCAACCCCGGACTCGCCGACGCCCTGCGCGACTGGGCGCCGGTCGTCGAGATCAAGAACGACGCCCAGCTCGCCGCGATCGCCGAAGGGGCGGTCGGCGCGGCCGTCGGATGCCGGGACTACGTCGCCCTGCTCGCCAGCGAGCGCTTCGGCGGCGGAGTCGTCGTCGACGGCCACGTGCTGCACGGCGCGCACGGAGGTGTCGGCGAGGGTGTCGTCTTCGACCACATCGTCGGCGTCGGCTCGGCCTTCGGACTCCCCTACTCGGTGCGCAACCACGCGCAGGCGGCCGTCGACGCGGGAGAGATCGATCGTGACACCGCGGTCGGACGCATCGTCGCCTCCGGGTACATCGACCCCCGGCTGGTCCTGACCCTCGCCGCGTCGGGCGATGCGGATGCCGTGCTCGTCACCGACCGCGTCGGCGCCACGGTCGCCCGCGTCGTGGGGGTGCTCGGCAGCATGTACGACCCGGCGCGCGTCATCGTGTGCGGCGCAGTGGCCGAGAGCGTCGAGCCCGTGCTGGCCGCCGCCCGCCGCGTCCTGCCCGGTGAGCTGCACCTGCCCGCGCCCGAGATCCTCGCCTCAGAGCTCGGCGCCGAGGTCGTATCCGTCGGCGCTGTCGCCACCGCGCGACGTGCCGCGCGCGAGCAGGCGGTGCCGCGGCTGGCGGAGCAGCGTCTCCGCATGCGCGCCTAGCCACGGCATCCGGCCTCCTTCACTTCCAGCCGCGGAGGACCTTCTCCTCGAGGGGGATGTTGCCGCCCCCGCGCCCCTGGTTCGGGTAGCCATCGCCGCCGGCGACCTCGCCGAGCTGCTCGTCGGTGAGCTCGGCCGTCTCGTCGGCAGCGGCTTCGGCAGGGATCTTCTTCTCAGACATGTCGTCTCCTCTGGTGGGCGAGGCCTCGTGCGCTCGCAGAACAAGTGTGTTCCGCCGGGGAAGGCGCCTCCATAGACGCAGGTCGTCACCTCCGCGGCATCCGCGCGGGCTAACTCCCGCCGCGGAGGGCCCTGTCGATCTCGGCCTTGTCCATGTGCTGTCCCTGAGTCGGATGGCCGATGCCACCGGCGACCGCGGCGAGCTGCTCTTCGGTCAGTTCGGCCGGCACGGACGCGTCGGCGGCGGCCTCGGCAGGGATCTTCTTCTCGTCGGACATCTCGTCTCCTCACACACGCGAGGCCTCATGCGCTCGCCGCACCCAGTGTGATCCGCTGCCGAGACTCGCTCCATAGACGCAGGTCGCCACCTCCGTCTGCCTTCGGCGACTCGGGGCGCGAGCCGTCAGCGCACCGCGCGGCACGCGAGATGGAGCGCCAGACGGACCTCGGGATCGTTCATGTCCACGCCGAGCAGCTCCTGCGCGCGATGGATGCGACTGGCGACGGTGTTGCGGTGCAGACCGAGTGCGGCGGCGGTCGGGGCGAGCGCCGACTCGTGATCGAGGTACGCCGACAGGGTGGTCAGCAGCTCGCCGCGACCCTCCTGCAACGGCGCGAGGAGCGACTGCGCCGCCGGGACGAAGGTGTCGTTGCCGGTCCACGCGAGCAGGAGCCGTTCGAGTCCGAGTCCGTCGACACGGACGAACCAGCTCGTGGTCGAACGGTTCACGGCGATCTTGGACGCGTCGGACGCCTCGCTCAACGACGTCGTGAGGCCCGCGGAGCCGTTCGCCACCGAGCCGACGCCGGTCGCGACATTGAACGAGCGCCGGGCGGCCACATGCAGGTCTCGGAGTGACGCCACGTGCTGCTCGATCTGGGGCGGAGCCGGCGGGTCCGTGAACGTCAGCCATCCGGTCACGCCTCGACCGCTCGTGGTCGCGTGCGAGTCGACGGAGATGCGGCCGAGTTCGCCGATCACGAAGCGGAGGAGCTGGAGGGTGTCGACGCGGGTGCGCCCGATGATGCGGAAGCCGAGGTGGTATCCGCTCGTCCGCCATCCGCGCTCGAGCATGCGGCGCTCCACGTCGAGATCCGGGGTGCCGCGTAGATCGACGAAGTCGCGGAGCACTCCTGACGACACCGAGGCGTCATTGACCTCGTTGACCTCGTCGATGAGGATCCGGGCGGCGACAGCGGGCATCGCCACCTCGGCGGCGACCGCGAGGGCTGCGACCTGCCGCTCGTCGAGCCCGTCGCCGAAGAACGCGAGCCGCAGACCCTCCCGGCTGGGACTGTCGACACGCACCGAGGCTGCCGAGCCGCCCGGCACGCGCACGATGTCGAGCCAGGGCCCGAAGTCGATCGACGCGTGCACGTCCGCGGCCAGCGTCCCTCCGGATTCGAGGAGCACCCCTTCGGCATCGAGCAGGGCGACCCCGTGCCGCACGCTCGAGGAGAGATGGCGCAGCAGATCGGAGAGGCTGTCGGCGTGATACTCGATCGACTGCGCCACTTTTCGCACGTAGTGGAGGGTGAGCGCGTCCCGCGCTTCGACGAGCTGCCAGCACGCCTTCGCGAGCTGGATGGGCTGATCGACGTGCAGCACCGTGAAGCCGAGCCGCTCCGCGAGCGCTCGGGTGCCCGCACCGAAAGCATCCGCGTGGGGCACGGCGAGGGCACGGAAGCCGCGATCGCGCGTGCGACGGAGGAGCGCATCCTGCTGCCACGAACGCGCGGGCGGCGATTCCGTGAGCACGACGAGCCGCCCGGCGCCGTCGGACGGGAGCCGTGTCTCGTCCGACTCCACGACGACGCCTGTCCACTCGACGTCCTCCGGCCCGGCGATCGCGCGCACGCCGCCGTTCTCGGGGTGAGCGAGCAGAGCACTCAGCAGGAGCGCGTCGGTCATGTCGGTCCGTCCAGTTCATCCAGCCCGTAGGCGGAGGGCACCACATGGCGGAGACGCTCGGCGGAGTGCGACCACCACTCCGGGCCGCCGAGGTGCACAACGGCGACGTATCGCCCCATCGACAGGTGCGGAACCTCGAGGATGTCGCGGGAGATCGCGTCGAGCACGACGACCAGATCAGGCGCCGCGGCCTCGAGCCTTCCGTCGGTCATCATCGCGAGGCTCTCCGACCGTGCGACGAGCCTGTGCACCTCGCCGGCACTCCCCTCGATGCCGAAGATCGTCACGTGCGGGTCCCGCTCATCGATCTCGATCGCGGTGATGCGCCCCTCGGCGAGCAGCCGTCCGCCCAGCGCCCCCGCGAGATCGCGGAGCGGCCCGGTCTCGGCAGAGAGGAAGGCCGTACCCAGCTTCAGCGCGTGCGCGGCGTTGCCGACGATCGCGTGCTCGCGCAGGTCTCCGACGGTGAACCCGGCGAAGACCATGCCCCCGGCGCCACCCGCCTGAACCGTCGCCGCCCGCACGATGCGCTCGACGTCGACCGCGCGGTCGGTGTCGACAAGCGCCACGCCGCCGGCGCCCGTGTCACACGTGACGATGACGTTCGGCACACCGTCGACGAGGAGCGACATCTGGTCGAGCGCCGGGACGGCGCGGCCGGTCAGGTCGGCGTCGACGATCATCCGCTCGCCGGCCAGCGTGAAGGAGGCGAGGCCGTTGAGACCGCCGCCCTCCAGTGAGCAGACGACCGGAACCCGATGGCCCAGCCAGCGCTCCGCCGCGGCGATGAGTCGAGCGAAGGGATCGTCGGCGATCAGTCTCTCGCCGAGAAGGATGGTCGATCCGACGAAACCCGCGCCGAGGCAGGGGAGGTCCGGATCGAGGTCGTCGACGTCATACAGGGTGATCGGCCAGTCCGGGGAATCCCGCAGCACCAGCTCGAGCATCGTCGTTCCTCCGCCGCCGCCGGAACCGAGCAGCGCGAACCCGGTCGCCAGCGCGGGGAGGCTGTCGAGATCGAGGGTGACCGGCATGGCCTCAGCCTAGGCTCGCCGCTCCCCCGCTGTCTCCACCGGCGAGAAGGGCTCGGCCAGCCCGAACGCCGTCGGCCCGAACGCCTGCAGGGCCTCGGGCGTGCGCATCATCTCCGGGGTCGAGATGCCGAGCACGCGCACCCTCTGCCCATAGCGCAGGCCCTCGGTCGTGATGGGCTCGGCGGACTCGTGGTCGACCACGCAGATGAGGTCGGGCACGATGGCGACCACCTCGCCGTTGCGGCGCGCGATGAGGTTCTCGTTCTGGAACGAGATCTCCAGGCGGTCATCACTCGACGGATCGGATGCCGAGACGATGGCGGTCCCTCGCGCGAACCCCTCGGTGGTGCGGCGCTCCACGTCGGTCACCTTCCCGACGAAAAGCTTGCGCACGTGCGGGTAGAGGGTCGTGGAGAGCGTCTCGGCGATGGCCTCGAAAGGCGACCGATGCGCCTCTCTCGCCAGACGGATCGTCCGCCCCAGTGCGAGCGCCATCGAGATCGTGCGGGGCACCGCCGTGCGCTTCACATCGGCACCCGACATCGCGTACTCCGCGATGTGCCCGACCCCGCCGAGCCGGATGGTGATGCCCCGCGCCAGCCATTCCATCTGGCGGTCGTCGTCACCGGTGTCGATGATCACGCGCTCGCCCCGCTCCCCGGCCAGGGCGAGAGGCGATCCGTGCACACCGTAGACCGCGAAGGTCTCCATCGAGAGCTCGGGGAACGCGCGCCCCATCCCGTCGGCGTCGACGACGGGAAGGCCCGTCTCGGCGGCGACCATGAGCGGGATCATCGAGTTGATGCCTCCGCACTCGATCGGCATCGTCGCGTCCGCCGTCCGCCCGAGGTGCTCCTCGAGCGTGCGCAGGGCGAGTGTCGCCTCGAAGCCCGCCGGGATCTTCTCGATCATCACGGTGGGCGCCCCCATCTGCGCCGTCGGGATCACGAACATGTCGTCGGTCAGGTCGTCGGGGTCGAGGATCGTGATCGACCGATCGCCGAGCACCTGCTCGACCAGCATCTTGCCGATGTACGGATCCCCGCCGCCGCCGGTTCCGAGCAGCGTCGCGCCGCGTGCGAGATCGGGCAGGTCCGCACGTGTCAGCTGCCAGCTCACGCGGCATCCTCCTCGGCGAAGCTCTCGACCCGACCGTCGAAGCGATGCGAGGGGAGGTCGTACCCGAAGTAGCCCGGACCGACCATCGCCAGCGCGGCAGCGCCGTGCCAGCGCTCGTCGCTTGGCGCGGCGATCACGCGCACGCGCTGACCGTAGCGCAGCCCCTCCGTCGTGATCGGCTCACCCGAGTCGTGCTCCAGCACGATGATCAGGTCGGGCGTGGTCACGAGGGTCTGCCCGTCGAGCGTCGCGATGAGGTGCTCGTTCTGGAACGAGAGCTCGAGCGCCGAGTCGGCGCCCTCGATCCTCGCCCTGCCGCGGGCGAAGCCGGTGGTGGTCGCGCGCTCCACATCGACGACCTTGCCGTCGAAGAGCTCGCGTCCGCCGAGAAGAGCGACCACCTCCGCGACCGGATCCGTCTTGGCCTCCCGCGCGGAATCGATGCCCGCGCCGATCTCACGGCACAGCGACAGGGAGTCCGCGACGAGAGCCTCGCGCGCCTGTGCGCCCGACATCCGGAAGCCGGAGATCATCACGGAGCATCCCATCTCCACGCAGGCGACCCGCGCGATGCGCTCGGTCCAGCTGTTGTCGACGGTGGTCAGCACACCGACGTTGCCCTTCTCGTCGCTGAACGCGAGCGGTGACGCATCGATGCCGTACAGGGTCGGCAGCACCATCTGGAGCTCGGGGAACGCACGACCCATGCCGTCGCCGTCGATCAGGGGCAGGCCGAGTGCGGCAGCGGCCGCGATCGGGATCGTGGAGTTGACGCCGCCGACCTCCGCGCAGGCGATGTGCGTGACGGGTCGGCCGAGCGCCGCGCCCAGGGCCCGCACGGGCGCGGTGACCTCGTCGAGACTCGGGAGCTTCTCGACCATGACGGTCGGAGCGCCCATCATGGCCACGGTCAGCACGAGCGCGTCATCCGGCACCTCGTCCAGCGACATGACCGTGACGTCGCCGTGCAGGCGCAGGGCCTGCGAGGCGAGCAGCGCTCCGATGTACGGGTCGCCGCCACCACCCGTGCCGAGCACGGCGGCACCGCGGGCGAGGCCCGGGATGAGGTCGGGGGTGATCGTCCAGCTCATCGCACACCGCCCATGTCGAGATCGCCGACGGCCTTGACCCGGATGCGGGTGGCGTTGCCGGGGAGATACGGGATCGGGACCTCGTCGAAGTCGACGATGTCGACCGAGGCGGGGAACGCACCGGCGGCGATGGCCTTGTCGACGGCCTCCGCACGCACCGCGGCGATCGCCTCCTCCCGGCGACCGGGCTCGATCGCGTAGACCTTGTCGATCTCGCCGCCGACCTGAGCGATGGAGGCGCCGATCGCGTTCGCGACCGCGTAGTTCTCGGGGCGCTGTGCGGCACCGAAGATCGGGAGCTCCCCGGAGACGAGGATCGATCCGCCGCCGACGGCCACCACCGGGATCGGTTCGGGCGAGGTGCGCATGCGGTCCACCGCCTCAGCGACCCGCTCGCCGATCCGTTCGAGCACCCGCTCGACGAACGCGCGATCGAGGTGAGCGACCTTCGAGGCGTCGCCGATGTCGGCCCGGCCGGCTGCGACCGCGATGTCGGTCGCGGTGAGCGTCGACCCGCCGAACACGAGCGCCTCGGTCGTGAGCCGGTAGCCCACCGATTCGGGACCGACCTCGCCGGTCTCCTCGTTCACGATGGACCCGCCGCCGATTCCGATCGACAGCACATCCGGCATCCGGAAGTTCGTGCGGATGCCGGCCACCTTCACCTCGTTCGCCGTCTCCCGGGGGAAGCCGTTGATGAGCAGTCCGATGTCGGTGGTGGTGCCGCCGATGTCGACGACGGCGCACGTCGCGAGACCGCTGGTCAGGGCGGCGCCGCGCATCGAGTTCGTCGGGCCCGACGCGAAGGTCGCCACGGGGTACAGACGCACGTAGTCCTCGTCCATGAGCGTGCCGTCGTTCTGGCTGAGGAAGATCGGCGCCTGGATGCCCTGCTTGCGCACGGCGGCGGTCAGCCCGTCGACGATCTCCGACGCGAGCTCGCGCAGCGCGGCGTTGATGATCGTCGCGTTCTCCCGTTCGAGCAGCCCGATCCGGCCGATCTCATGCGAGAGGGAGATCGCCACGTCATCGCCGAGCTCCTCGGCGATGATCCGCGCGGCCTCGACCTCGAGATCGTGGTTGACCGGGCTGAAGACCGAGGAGATCGCGACCGAGCGGATGCCGTTGGCACGCATGTCGGCGGCGTGCTCGCGGAGTTCGTCCGGATCGAGCGGAGAGATCGGCCGCCCGTCGAACTCGTAGCCGCCGTGGGCGAGGTAGCTCCGGCCCTGGATCGCCTCGACGAGCCCGGCGGGCCAGTCGACGAGCGGTGGGAGGGCCTTCGTGGCGGGCAGCCCGAGACGCAGCGCCGCGGTCGGTGCGAGGCGCTTGGCCTCGACCAGGGCGTTGATGAAGTGCGTCGTGCCGATCATCACGGCGGAGATGTTCTCCCCGTCGAAGTGGTGGCCGGAGCGCAGGGCGTCGATCGCCTGGACGATGCCGGTCGTCACGTCCTCCGTGGTCGCGTGCTTCACCGCCGCGAGGGTGCGCGTGCCGTCCATGAGGACGGCATCGGTGTTGGTTCCGCCGACATCGATTCCGATGTGCATGTGGGTGGTTCTCTTTCTGTTGCTTCTGCTGCTGGTGTTGCGGGAGTCCTGTTGCGGGAGTCAGTGGGTGGCGCCGAGACCGGGCACCGCGTCGGCCGCGGCATCCGTCTCGAGTTCCGGCTGCGCCGTACGCGCGGTGCCGATGCCGCGCACCCAGCCGAGCTTGCCCGCGATGACGTACAGGACCATCGAGAGGATCAGCGACAGCACGGGAGGGATGCCCCACGTGATGACGTAACCGGCGAGGGCCGACACCAGCCAGATCACGAGTGTCGCCGGGACGATGCGCGGTGCCGTCTCCGGGAGGCGACCCGTCTCCCGGCTCGCATCGAGTTCCGGCCGCCAGCGCCGCACGATGAAGTACTCGGCGACCATGATGCCGGCGATCGGAGGGAAGGCCACGCCGAGGATGATGAGGAAGCCGGAGAACTGACCGAGGATGCCGACGGCGGCGAGGATCGAGCCGACGACGCCGAGGACGATCGTCGTCGTGACGCGGTGGAGGTTCTTGCTGAACGCCGTGGAGATGAAGTTGACCAGGCCGAGCGTCGACGAGTACAGGTTCCAGTCGTTGATCTTCAGGGTGCCCGTGATCACGATGATCAGGCCCACGAAGCCGATCGACGAGGTGACGATCGCGACGATGTTGCCCGAGGCCGCGGCGTGCGCCAGGAGCACTCCGGCGAGGCCGATCACGAACTCGCCGAGCGAGACGCCGACCACGGTCTGCTTGATCACGTCGGCACGCGACCGGTTGAAGCGCGTCATGTCGGCCGTGATGATCGCGCCGACGATGAGTCCGCCGGCGACGATGCCGGTGCCCGCCCACACGCTCATCGTGGGACCGGGAGCGGGTCCGGTGACCAGCTCGCCCAGGTCGTGATCGACCAGCTCGCTGATGATCGACCACCCGACGAGGATGAGGAAGAGCGGCACCGTGATGTTCGCCAGCCACTGCATGCCCTTGAAGCCGAAGGCGACGATCGCGGTGACTGCGAGGCCGAAGAGCAGGCTCCACGCCCAGATCGGCATGACGCCGGGCAGCAGAGCGTCGAGCGACTCGGCGGAGATCGCGCTCTGGATGCCGAACCATCCGATCAGGCTGATGCCGATGGCGAGTCCGACGAGCGAGGCGCCGACCTCCCCGAAGCCGGTCCATCGGGCCAGGAGGGCCGTGTTGAGACCCTCTTTCTGGCCGATGATGCCGACGATGCACATGATCACCTCGAGGATGATCGAGCCGAGGAGGAGCGCGAGGAAGGCTTCCCCGAATGTCATGCTGTAGCCGAGCGTGGCGCCCAGCAGGAACTGCGAGAGTGCGGAAACCTGACCGAATCGCTGTACCGCGATACCGAACCAGGGCTTTCGCGCCTCCGGACGGACGCGACTGAGGGCGAAATCGTCGGCGTGTGCCGTGGTGGCCATGGTGTTCTCCAGAGTCATGTGGACGGGTTCCGGCCACGGTATCCGCGCAGTCAGCACACAGGAACATGCAGAGTGCACTGATTCTCGTGAGAGATGTGCACACCGCATATCCGGCCGTCTTCCGCGGCGTCGCACAATGGAACCATGTCAGCGCACACCACGGAATCGATCGACACCCGCCTCCACGATCGGACGATCGTGCTCATCGGGGGCGGCTCCGGCATCGGCCTCGAGGTCGCGCGACGAGCGATCGCCCTCGGCGCATCGGTCGTCTTGGGCGGCCGCACGCCGAGCCGGCTCGAGGCCGCGGTCGCCGAACTCGGACCGCGGGCCCGCGGGAACACCGTCGACACGTCCGACGAGGAGTCGATCACCCGCTTCTTCGCTGACATCCCGACCGTCGACGGCATCTTCACCACGGCCGCCGACTACGTGGTCGGGTCGATGCGCGCCCTCGACCCTCAGGCCGCGGCATCCCCCTTCGAGTCGAAGTTCTGGGGCCAGTACCGGGTCGTGCGCGCCGCTCTCGACCGTCTCTCCCCCGATGCATCGATCGTGCTGATGTCGGGGGCGGCGAGCGTGCGCCCGCCCGCGGCCGCGCCCGCGTACGTCGCTGCGAACGCCGCGATCGAAGGGCTCGCGCGCGGCCTGGCCGTGGAGCTCGCACCGGTGCGCGTCAACGCGGTGTCGCCCGGGACGATCGACGGCAACCTCTGGGCGAACCGCGACGAGGCGGCCCGCGCGGCCGCCTTCGCGCAGTTCAGCGCCGACACCCTGCTCGGTCGCCCCGGCACCGAGGGCGAGGTGGCGGATGCCGTCATCCACCTGCTCGTCAACGGCTACACGACCGGTTCGACGCTGTACGTCGACGGAGGGTACTCGCTGCGCTGAGGACTGGGCGGCAGAGAGACGCGGTCAGTCGACGAGCAGCGCCGGCTCCTCCAACACCGATGCCACGTCGGCGATGAACCGGCTCATGCCGTCGCCGTCGATCACGCGGTGGTCGAACGATCCGGCGACCGTCGTCACCCAGCGGGGACGCACCTCCCCGTCGACGACCCACGGCTTCTGGCTGATCGTGCCCATGGCCACTATCCCGGCCTCGCCGGGGTTGATGATCGGGGTGCCGGCATCCATCCCGAACACGCCGATGTTGGTGATCGTGATCGTGCCGCCCTGCTGGTCGGCCGGAGAGGTCTTGCCCTCGCGAGCCGTGAGCGTGAGGCGGTTGAGCGCGCGAGCGAGGTCCTTCATGCCGAGGTCCTGCGCATCCTTGATGTTCGGCACGAGCAGGCCGCGCGGGGTGGCGGCGGCGATGCCGAGGTTCACGTAGTGGCGCACGGAGATCTCGGCGCCGGCATCCGTCTCGATCCAGGCGGCGTTCACCATCGGGGTGCGGCGGGCCGCCCAGATGACCGCGCGCGCCATGATCAGCAGCGGTGAGACGCGGATATCGGCGTAGTCGGGCGACGCCTTGAGGCGCTTCACGAGCTCCATGGTGCGGCTCGCGTCGATCTCCTTCCACACCGTCACGTGCGGGGCCGAGTACGCGCTCTGCACCATGGCCGACGAGGTGGCCTTGCGCACGCCCTTGACCGGGATCGACTCGGTGCGTCCGTCGTCGCTCGTGCCGGCCGTGGCGGGAGCGAGCCCGCGAGCCAGACCGACCGGAGCGCTCTGCGGCGCGGGAACCGTCTCCTCGCGCACCTCGCCCCACTCAGGGGTCTCGATGTTGCGGAACACGCTCGTCTGCGAGGCGTGCTTGACGACGTCATCGCGGGTGACCTCGCCGTCGGCGCCGGTCGCCGCCACCGCGGTGAGGTCGACGCCGAGGTCGCGGGCGAGCTTGCGGATCGGCGGCTTCGCGATGACGCCGACCGAAGAGCGCACGGCACGCTCGGCGGGGCGCTTACGACGTGAGGTCGCACCACCGCCGGTGCCGTAGCCGACGAGCACGGAGCCGCCGCCCTCTTCCGGAGCCGGAGCCACCGCGACCACCGGAGCGGCCGCCGCAGCGGTGACGAAGCTGATGATCGGCGTGCCGACCTCGACGGTCGTACCCTCGGCGACGAGCAGCTCATCCACCACGCCGGCGTGCGGCGAGGGCAGTTCGACGAGCGACTTCGCGGTCTCGATCTCGCAGATCACGTCGTTGATCGCCACGGTGTCGCCGGGCGCCACCTTCCAGGCCACGACCTCGGCCTCGGTCAGGCCTTCGCCGACATCGGGGAGGTTGAAGTTCTGCGTGCTCATGAGGGCCTTTCGGAACGGCGTCAGTAGGCGGTGTCAGTAAGACAGGGAGCGATCGACGGCTTCGAGGATGCGGTCCGCATCCGGAAGATACACGCCCTCGAGCTTCGCGGGCGGGAACGGGGTGTCGTACCCGGAGACGCGCAGCACCGGAGCTTCCAGTGCGTAGAACGCCCGCTCCATGACCGTCGCGGCGATCTCGCTGCCGAGGCTCGTGAAGCCCTGCGCCTCCTGCGCGTAGACCATGTGCCCGGTCTTGCGCACCGAGTCGAGGATCGGGGCGTAATCGACCGGCGAGAGCGAGCGCACATCGACGACCTCGCAGCTGGTGCCCTCGGCTTCGGCGAGCGCCGCGGCCTGCAGCAGCGTCGTGACCATCGCGCCGTGGCCGACGAGCGTCACGTCGGTGCCGGTGCGGACGACCCGCGAGGCGTGCAGCGGAGCGGCCGACGCGTCGAGCTCGACCTCGCCCTTGGGCCAGTAGCGGCTCTTGGGCTCCATGAAGATCACGGGGTCGTTCGAGGCGATCGCCTCCTGGATCATCCAGTAGGCGTCGTTCGGCGTCGACGGCGACACCACCCGCAGACCGGGAGTGTGGGTGAAGTACGCCTCGGGGCTCTCCTGGTGGTGCTCGACCGCCCCTATGTGCCCGCCGTAGGGGATGCGGATCACGATCGGCAGCGAGATCCTGCCCTCGTGCCGGTTGGTGAGCTTCGCGAGCTGCGTCGTGATCTGATCGAACGCGGGGAACACGAACCCGTCGAACTGGATCTCGATGACGGGCCGGAACCCGGTCATCGCGAGTCCGATCGCGGTGCCCACGATGCCCGACTCGGCGAGCGGGGTGTCGAGCACCCGCTTGTCGCCGAAGTCGCGCTGCAGGTGCTCGGTCACGCGGAAGACACCGCCGAGCTTGCCGATGTCCTCCCCCATGAGGATCACCTTCGGGTCGTTCTCCATCGCCTTGCGCAGGCCGGCGTTCATCGCCTTGCTCAGCGGCATCGTCTCGAGAGTCATGCCTGCCCTCCTTCGAACGATGCCTCGTACTTCGCCTGCCAGGCCTTCTGCTCCTCGATCAGCGGATGCGGATCGCTGTAGACGTGGTCGAACATCCGACTCACCGGCGGCGGGCCGAGCTCGACGGTGCGTGCGCGCAGGTCCTCGGCGGCATCCGCTCCCTCGGCATCCACATCGTCGAAGAAGGATGCCGCGGCGCCGCGCCCCTCGAGGAAGGTGCGCATCCGCACGATCGGGTCGCGGAGCGCCCAGATGTCCTCTTCGTCGGTGTGCCGGTACTTCGTCGGGTCGTCGCTCGTGGTGTGGGCACCGAGCCGGTAGGTGACGGCCTCGATCGCTCGCGGCCCCTGGCCGCTGCGCGCCTCGTCGAGCGCGACGCGCGAGACGGCGTAGCTCGCGAGCACGTCGTTGCCGTCGACGCGGACACTGGGGATGCCGTAGCCCGCGCTGCGCTCGACCAGCGGCACGCGCGACTGCGTCGTGACGGGCACCGAGATCGCCCAGTGGTTGTTCTGCAGGAAGAAGACCGACGGCGCCTGGTAGCTCGCCGCGAAGACCATAGCCTCGTGCACGTCGCCCTGGCTGGAGGCTCCGTCGCCGTAGTAGACGATGACCGCCTCGTCGCGCTCGGGATCGCCGGTGCCGGTGCGCCCGTCGAACGAGAGGCCCATGGCGTACCCGGTGGCGTGCAGGGCCTGCGATCCGAGCACCAGCGTGTAGAGGCGCGTGTTGCCGTTCTTCGGATCCGTCGGATCCCAGCCGCCGTGCGAGACGCCGCGCATGAGCTTGATGATGTCGAGCGGGTCGACGCCGCGGATCCGCGTGACGGCGTGCTCGCGGTACGACGGGAAGATCGTGTCCTGTGCGCGCGTCGCCCGGGCGGAGCCGACCTGCGCCGCCTCCTGTCCGCGGCTCGGCGGCCACAGCGCGAGCTGACCCTGACGCTGCAGGTTCGTCGCCTGGGTGTCGATGGCGCGGATGATCGACATGTCGCGGTAGAACTGCTCGAGCTCTGCATCGCCGATCGCCTCGATCAGCGGCAGATACTGCTCGGCAGCGGGGCTCGGCGCATAGCGGCCGTCCTGATCCAGGACGCGGACGAGTTCAGTCTCTGACGAGGTCACGCTCACACGCTACCCGTGCCCGCATGCCCGGTCACGCATACCTAGGAGGCCCTTGTATCTGCCGGGAATCCGGAGGAATCCGGCCTCAGACGCGCAGAGTGAGGACTCAGCGGACCCCGGCCGCGACCTCGAGGACGCGGTCGATCGAGCCCTCTTCGCCGACGGAGATGCGGATGCCGTCACCGGGGAATGCCCGCACGACGAGGTCGTTCTCGCCGAAGGCCGCGGCGATCTCGTCGGTCCGCTCCGCCGTCGGCAGCCAGACGAAGTTCGCCTGCGAGTCGGGGACATCCCAGCCCTGGGCGCGAAGACCCTCCACGAGACGGGTGCGACGCTCGACGATGACCGCGACGCGTTCGAGGAGCTCGGGCTCGGCGTCGAGGCTCGCGATCGCGGCGTTCTCGGCGGCCGACGTGACGGAGAGAGGGATGCCGGTGGCGCGGGCCGCGTTGAGGACGGCGACGTTTCCGATCGCGTAGCCGACGCGGAGCCCCGCCAGGCCGTACGCCTTCGAGAAGGTGCGCAGCACGACGACGTTCGGATGCTTCTCGTGGAGACGCCCGGTGAGCCCGTTCACGGCGTCGGGTGCCGTGACGAACTCGGCGTACGCCTCGTCGAGGATGATCAGGACGTCGCCGGGCACCCGCGCGACGAAGGTCGCGAACTCGTCGCTCGTGATGATCGGACCGGTCGGGTTGTTCGGCGTGCAGAGGATGATCGCGCGGGTGCGCTCGGTGACGGCATCCGCCATCGCCTCGAGGTCGTGACGCGACTCGGCGGTGAGGGGGACCTGCACTCCCGTGGCTCCCGCGACGAGCGGAAGGCTCGGGTACGCCTCGAAGGAACGCCAGGCGTAGATCACCTCATCGCCGACGGACGCCGTCGCGAGGATCAGCTGGTGCAGGATCGAGACGCTGCCCGCGGCGACGTGCACCTGGTCGGCGTCGACCCCGTAGCGCTCCCCGAGCCGCGCGCGCAAGCGGCCGGCCGTCGCATCCGGGTAGCGGTTGATCGGGGTGGTGTGCTGGAGAGCCTCGGCGACCGAGGGCAGCGGATCGAACGGATTCTCGTTGCTCGACAGCTTGAAGGCATCGGGTCCCGCTTGCTTTCCCTGGCGGTACGGCGCGAGAGCGGCGATGGCGGGGCGGATGCGGGGCAGGATGGGCTCGGTCACGAGTTGAGTCTACGATCGTGGCGGGGGACGCGAGTGGTACCATTCTGGTATGGCAATGACGGTGCGACTCCCGGAAGAACTCGACGCTCAGCTCGAGGCGATCGCTCGCGCTCGGCACACGTCGAAGCACGCGGTGATCATCGAGGCGGCGCAGCGATTCGTGAACAGCGAGATGAAGACCGATCGCGTGCTCTCGACCGCAGCCGGTGTCACCGAGCGCTACGCCGAGACGCTGAAGCGACTCGAAGACGCCTGACGCATGCCGATCGAGTACATCGAGCCTGAGCAGGCTCTGGCGCTGATCGCGAAGCTCGGGTTGCAGGTGCGTGACGAGGGGCTGCTCTTCTCCGCGCTCGCCCGACCGTCGGCAGGGATGTTCGGCGTAGATGCGTACCCGGGCTTCGAGGAGAAGGCTGCAGCCCTCATCAGTTCCGTGGCGCAGAATGACGCGCTCTTCGACGGCAACAAGCGGATCTCTCTGTACCTCACCTTCATCTTCATCGAGCTCAACGGTTTCGAGGTGACGTTCACGAACGATGAAGCGTTCGATTTCGTCCTCGACGTCGCCCAGAGCAGGCTCGAGTTGAAGGAGATCGCTCAGGTCATCGCGGCGCACATCCGCTGAGGCTGCTCCCTGACAAGCGGAGGCGTCCGTGCGACACTGGACGCACTATGCGCTTCATCATCCGCGTCGTCGTCAACGCCTTCGCCCTCTGGGTCGTCACGCTGATCCCTGCCCTGCAGGTCGTGATCACCGCGTTCCCGCCCGGCGAGACCCTCCAGCTGGTGCTGACGCTGCTCGCGGTCGCCGCGATCTTCGCGATCGTGAACACCATCATCGGCACGGTCGTGAAGATCGTCGCATTCCCGCTCTACATCCTCACGCTCGGCCTCATCGGTCTGATCATCAACGGCTTCCTGCTCTGGCTCACCGCGTGGATCACGAGCGGCTTCGGCTGGGGCCTGACCGTCGGCGACTTCTGGTGGGGTGTGCTGGCGGCGCTGATCATCTCGGTGATCAACGGCATCTTCGGCTTCATCCTGCGCCCGCAGAGCAAGAAGCAGCGCCGCCGCGACTGACCGGGACGACGCCGGCTCACTCCTCGAGCGGGTGCAACCGCAGCGGGCTGATCTCGGCCAGGTAGGTGAAGTCCCGGTCGCGCTGCAGCAGCGGCACGTCGCGGCGAAGCGCGATGGCGGCGATGAGGCAGTCCGTCATGCTCCGGATCGGGTGCCCGTTCATCGCTGAGGCGCGGTAGAGCGCTGCCGCGTTCCGGAAGTCGGTGACGGGTTCGACGGGGACCGTCGGAAGGCCGTTCGCCAGAGCTTCCACCCGGGTGAGCTCCTGCGCCTTCCGAGCTCCGGCGAGCAGTTCCATGAGGATGGGTTCCGTCGTCGCCACCTCCGCTCCCGCAGACAGGAGCGCATCCAGCGTGTCGACGACCGGTGTGCCGTCGTCGCGCAGGTAGGAGATCCAGACAGAGGAGTCGACGAGGATCACTCCGCGCCCCACGACGAAGGTGCGTCGTCCCGGATCGCGTCGAGGTCACCGCTCCATCCCGTGCCGCGGAGACCGAGCAGGAACTCCTTCGTCAGGGGCACGCCGACGAGGCGTCGAAGTGCGAGGTCGACCGCGTCCTTCTTGGTGCGCAGGTCATGTCGACGCATGACCTCACGGACCAGCTCCTCGTCGATGTCGATGTTCGTGCGCGCCATACACCGATGATACACCTGCAATACACCACTGCTCTCAGCCATCACCGGAAGCGGTCCGCCCGCTCCGCGTGGTACTCCGTGCGCTCGACTGCGACCGCCTCGCCGAGCGTCCCGAGATAGGCGCCGAGCGCGACGGCGCGCGGATCGTCGGATTCGTCGACCATCGACGCGGTCTCGAGATACGGCTCCCACCGGTGCGGCGCGAGCCCCATGTCCTGGATCCGCGCATCCGGATCGCCGACGCGGGTCGCGACGAAGCTGTCCGGCGAGCCGCTGCTCGCCGGTGATCCCCCGCCCGACAGGCTCCAGACCACATCATCGGTGTGTGCCAGCTGCACGAGGAGCGTGTCGTCGCCCAGCATCGGCATCTTCGGGCTCCCGGCCGTCGCGACGAACTCGACGTCGAACGCGCTCTCCACGGCCAGGTGCGCCGCGATCATGCCCGACTGCGAGTGCGCGACCACGCCGATCGCGTCGCCGGAATCAGCACCGGCCGCCGCCAGAGCATCGAGAACCGCTTGATACGACGCCGACCTCTCGCTCGAGTAGAGCTCGATGTTGGACTTCATGTCCCACGGTTCCGGACCGCCCATGTCCTGTGGCGCGAAGGTCTGCGTCCCCTTGAGATAGACCATGAACTTCGTGGAACCGTCCGCGAACGTGAGCTTCTCGACCGCCACCTGCGCGCTCGGGTCTTGCGGCATCCGTTGCATCGATCCACGGAGGGTCGTCGGACCGGTAGCGGGCGTCGTCGACCGAACCGTCTTGAGGGCGATGGCCTCGGAGGTACCCGTCAGCCTGGTTCCCGGTTGCACCACCCCGACGCGCGACGCGATCCCGACCATGGCACCGAGCATGAATATCGGCGGCAACCGGCCGTTCCAGTTCCACTGCGTCGCCAGCCCCTCGAACCGCTCCGCCCTCCACTGCGCCATCAGCTCATCGACCATCGGCTGGAGACGCGCGTCGGCGGCCAGCATCCGATCGATGCGCGCGAGCAGTTCGGGCGCTCCCGCCGCGCCCGTGACCGCGAGCGCCTCCGCCTCGGCGCGGAGTTCGACCACCTCGAAGGCGTCGGCCATGAGCAGCGTCTTCACGCCCGCATCCTCGGCGTCGGCCCGCATCCCGTCGATCTTCGCAGCGGACGTACGCAGCACATCGGTTCCGACCTCGTCGGCGAGTGAGAGCGTGCAGACGATCACATCCAGCGCTCTGCGGATCGCGGCGCGAGCCTCTTCGAACGGGACGGCGAGCGCCGCCACCCGAGCGCCGACGGCCCGCATCTGCTCCGTGTCGACGGCGATCGCGCCGCCGTGATCGATCTCGAGTTCCCCGCTCATCCTGCGGCCACTCCTTCCAGCTCCCACGTCTTCGCGCGAAGGGTGAACAGGTGGCCGCTCGCGAGGCGCTGCATCTCCTCGAGGAGCTCGTGCAAGGCGCGGACGCCGTCGGATCGCCAGGTCGTGTCGTCGACGAGACCCACCAGCGACGCGCCCGCGTCCTCGAGGGCGCCCATCGCCGCTCGGAGTTCTCGGAGGGCGGCCAGCCGCGCCCAGGCATCGTCGACAGTGCCGGTCTCGATGTTCATCAGGGGGTGCATGGGTCCAGCATCCGTGCTCCGAGACGCTCCGCCGGGCCGGATTCATCCGTCCGGTGGACAGAAAACCGCTCACCCGCGCTGTGCAGGGATCGTGGAACGCCGGGCCCGCTGTGCAGGACCGCCGCCGACCGGCAGAATAGACGGGTGACATCCCCGGTGGCCTTCCGCGTGATCTTCGTCTGCACGGGGAACATCTGCCGCTCTCCCATGGCAGAGGTCGTCTTCCGTGACCTCGCCGAGCGCCAGGGCCTGGGGTCCCGCATCATCTCGCGGAGCGCCGGGACCGGCGACTGGCACCTCGGCGAGCGCGCCGACCACCGCACGATCGACTCCCTCGAGCGGCACGGCTACGACGGATCGCAGCATCGTGCGCGGCAGTTCACCGCGGCATCCTTCGCCGACAACGATCTCGTGGTCGCGCTCGACCGCACCCATGAGCGGATCCTCCGCGAATGGGCACGCGACGAGGACGAAGAGGGCAAGGTCACGCTCCTTCTCGCCTTCGACCCGAACGCGTCGACCCACGACGTGCCCGATCCGTACTACGCCGGCGCCGAAATGTTCGATTCGGTGCTCGGTATGATTGAGGCGGCGACGCGGGGCCTGTTCCGCCAGCTCGAGCCCGCTCTTCGTCTCCCCCGCACGCCCCGGACTTCCGGGGCCTCATCAGGAGGAATCCCCTGACTTTCCAGCCTTCGCTTCCGCCGCAGCCCCTGAGCCCGCTCGACGGCCGTTACCGCGGCGCCGTGACCGGACTCGCCGACTTCCTCTCCGAGGCCGGCCTGAATCGCGCGCGAGTCGAGGTCGAGGTGGAGTGGCTGATCGCCCTCACCGACCGCTCGCTGTTCGAGACGTCCCCGCTGTCGGATGCCGACAAGGAGCGCCTGCGCGCCCTGTACCGCGACTTCGGGCAGGCCGAGATCGACTGGCTGGCCGAGAAGGAAGCCGTCACTCAGCACGACGTCAAGGCCATCGAGTACCTCGTGCGCGACCGCCTCTCGACGCTGGGTCTCGATGCCATCGCCGAACTCACGCATTTCGCGTGCACCAGCGAGGACATCAACTCCGCGTCGTACGCGCTCACCGTCAAGCGCGCGGTGGAGCAGGTCTGGCTGCCTGCGCTGGACGGTGTGATCGCGAAGCTCCGCGAACTCGCCGTCGAGCACGCAGACGCCGCGATGCTCTCCCGCACGCACGGACAGCCCGCGACCCCGTCGACCATGGGCAAGGAGATCGCCGTCTTCGCCTGGCGTCTCGAGCGCGTGCGCGGCCAGATCGCGGCATCCGACTACCTCGCCAAATTCTCCGGCGCGACCGGCACCTGGTCGGCGCACCTCGCCGCCGACCCCGACGCCGACTGGCCGACCATCGCCCGCGAGTACATCGAGGGCCTCGGGCTCGGCTTCAACGTGCTCACCACGCAGATCGAGTCGCACGACTGGCAGGTCGAGCTCTACGACCGGGTGCGTCACGCCGGCGGCATCCTGCACAACCTCGCCACCGACATCTGGACCTACATCTCGCTGGGCTACTTCGCGCAGATCCCGGTCGCCGGGGCCACCGGCTCGTCGACGATGCCGCACAAGATCAACCCGATCCGGTTCGAGAACGCCGAGGCGAACCTCGAGATCTCGGGTGCCCTGTTCGCCTCGCTCGGCCAGACCCTGGTCACCAGCCGACTGCAGCGCGACCTGACCGACTCGACCACGCAGCGCAACATCGGTGTCGCCTTCGGGCACTCGCAGCTCGCGCTCGACAACCTGCGTCGCGGTCTGAACGCGATCTCGCTGTCGCGCGATGTGCTGCTCGCCGATCTGGACGTGAACTGGGAGGTCCTCGCCGAGGCTATCCAGACCGTCATCCGGGCAGAGGTCGTCGCCGGTCGGTCGACCATCAGCGACCCGTACGCCCTGCTCAAGGAGCTCACGCGCGGTCACCGCGTCGGCGGCGCGGATCTCGCCGCCTTCGTCGAGGGTCTCGAGATCGGCGATGCCGCGAAGCAGCGTCTGCTCGCGCTGACGCCCGCGACCTACACGGGCATCGCTGAGCGCCTCGCGAAGTGACCTCCACCCCGCAGCTCCGCGTCGAGGACGTGACAGCGGAGGGAATCCGCCTCCGCCGGATCGGCACGCGCTTCGACGTCGCCGATGTCGACCGATTCCTCGGCGAATGCCGCGCGGCGCTGAAGGGGCGAGAAGCGGGGAGGCCGTCGACCCTGCGCGGCGACGACGTCGTCGTCCGTCAGTTCGAGGTCGCGACGATGTTCGCACCCGGCTATGACGCGGACGCGGTCGATGACCTGCTCGACCGAGTCGTGATCCGGCTGCGGGAACTCGGCGCGTAGGACTCAGTTCTCGGTGACGTGCACGTCGTCGACCTCGCCGGAGTACTCGGGCGCCGGGTCCTTCGGCATGAAGGCGGCGGCGACGAGCGTGAGCACGGCGGTCACCGCGACAGCCACGAACACCCAGACGGATGCCGAGATGATCGTGTCGGGGTCTCCGGGTCCGCGTCCCTGAGCGATCACGGAGTTGGAGATCGCCCCGAAGACGGCGACGCCGACCGCACTGCCCGCCGATCGCGCGAACGCGTTCATGCCGGTGACGGCCCCGCGCTCTCCCCATCCGACCGAGGCCTGCGCCGCGATCAGGGTCGGGGCGGCGCTCCACCCCAGTCCGAATCCGAGCAGGAAGGCGACTCCGGCGATGACGAACGGGTTCGGCCATGGCGAGACCACGGCCAGTGCGATCGCGGCCACCGTGGCGATGCTCATCCCGATGAGCGTGGTGCGTCGGAAGCCGATCCGCAGGTAGAGCCGGCCCGCGTTCGCCGCAGCGAGCGGCCAGCCGAGCGTCAGTGCCGCGACCGCCAGTCCGGAGAGCAGGGGCGCGATGCCGATGGACCCTTCGAGGTACGCCGGAGCGAAGCTCGTGACGCCGATCATCAGGGCGCCGACACCGAGTGAGACGATCGTCGTCGTGAGGATCAGCCGCCGGCGCGCGAGACGCAGGTCGACGATCGGCTCCGGCGTGCGGCGCTCGACGAGCACGAATCCTGCGAGCGCGAGGACGCCGACGCCGAAGCACAGCGCGCTCTGCGCCGAGATCCACGCCCAGGCGTTGCCGCCCTCCAGCAGTCCGAGGATGATCCCCGTCAGCCCGACGGTGAGCAGCACCGCTCCGGCGTAGTCGATGCGGTGCCGCTGCGTCTGCTTCTTCTCGTGGTATTTGCGCAGCAGCATCCATCCGGCGATCAGGCAGAGCGGGATGTTGACCCAGAAGATCCACCGCCACGCCTCGAGCTGCGCGAAGACGCCGCCGAGCGCCGGGCCGACGACCGACGACACCGCCCACACGCTCGCGACATAGCCCTGCACCTTGGCGCGTTCGGCCACGGTGTAGATGTCGCCGACGATGGTCATCGCCATCGGCGCGACCGCGCCGGCGCCGAGACCCTGGATGACGCGGAAGGCGATGAGGGCGGGCATGCTCCAGGCGAAACCGCAGAGGATCGAGCCGAGCAGGAACAGGGCGATGCCGAGCAGGATGATCGGCTTCCGCCCGACGGTGTCGGCGAACCGCGAATAGATCGGCACGCTCACGGCCTGCGCCAGCAGGTACACCGAGAACAGCCACGGGAACTGCTGATAGCTGCCGAGCTCGCGCACGATGCTGGGCACCGCCGTCGCGAGGATCGTCGCGTCGATGGCGATGAGGCCGGTGGCGAGCATGAGCGCACCGAGGATCGGCCCGCGTGCCGAGCGCAGTCCGATGGAGGCGCGGTCGACGGAGGCAGTCACTCTAGGCACAAGCCCTTCTCACGCGCGACTATTCCGGATCGCGCGATCGTCAGGACGAGGATGCGGGGCCGGGCTTCTCGGAACCCGCATCGTCACCGGACTCCGGGTCGTACAGAACCGGACGGTCGATCGTCTTGGTGACGTCGGCCGGATCGACCGCGAGGATCAGCATCGCGAGGATCAGCAGCGTCGCGATGAAGGCGGCACCGCCGACGACGAGACCGAGCGCCACCGGGGTGAGGCCGTCGTAGTTGCCGTTCGCGATCGCCGCGTTCACGCGTGCGGTGAAGGCGCCGGTCGAGACCAGAGTGACGATCATGGCGAAGACGCCGCAGGCCAGGGCGATCCCGAGCAGATGCAGGGGCCGCAGGATGTCCCGGCGGGTGGGCTTCTCGTCGCTCATCGGTCTCCTCCGCGCTCGGCCGGCGTGGCGCTCTGGTCGGTGACGGATGCCGCGGGGCCGTCGACCGCGTCGACCACCGGCAGGTCGCCTGCGGCATCCCTCCGCTTCGGCGTGAGGCCGGCGATGCCGAGGAAGACCGCGACGATGGCGGCGTAGCCGCCGAACATGCCCACACCGAGGATGATGCCGGAGAGCAGGAACGTGCCGGCCTCGTCGATCGTGTACTCCTGGAGGAATCCGGCCGGGATCAGCAGCAGGACGATGCCCAGGAGGATGCCGAAGGCGCCGACCGTGATCGCATCCCGCGCGAGCGGGTCGGCGGTGCGGCGCGCACGGAAGCCGGCCAGGAGTTCGATGCCGCCGCTGAGGATCGCCCAGACCGAGACGACGACGAAGAAGAGGTCATCCGTGCGCCAGGCCGGGACGCCGCTCGTCATGCCGGCGACGACGCCGAGCGCGCCGAGGAGCACGTACGACCAGCGGGAGCCCTTCGGCACCACCAGCCAGGCCGCGAGAAACTGGACCAGGGCGGTGACGAGGACGAATCCGCTGAAGACCGAGAGGCCGACCGGAGCCGAGTGGTCGGAGGAGAACGTGATCATCACCGCGGCGATGGCTGCGAAGAGCGCGCGCAGCAGTTGCACGTGTCGCACGGTGAATGCGCGGGCAGGGGCAGACATGAAGATCCAGGGTCCTCCGGGGTGTTCCTCCCAGTCTACGCGGGGGCGCGGAGCGGTCGCGTCGGAGGGCACGGGAGGGTGTTCGTGAAGCCCGGTGGATCTCCCCAGATCGATCACCGGGCTTCACGACGAACGCAGCAAGGGGGCGTCACTGCGTCGGACTGGTCGTGCGCAAGGTCGGGCACCCTGCCCTTCGACGACACAGCCGAGCGACCTCACTCGCCCACCCGGTCCCCTGAGGTGTGCGTGTGCGGTCGTATGCTCACTCTAGGGTTTTCACTTTCACATACCGGAGGGGGCGTGTGATGAGTTTCGAATATGACGATCGAGGGCTTTCCTCGGACGCGTTCGCCGGTGCTCTTCGCGATGCGATCAACGCGAAGGACGTCACGCTCTCGTGGCTCCAGAAGCAGCTCAAGCACCGCGGGAACCGCGTCTCGATCGCCACGCTCAGCTACTGGCGCTCCGGCGCCCGCCGCCCGGAGGGCGTGCAGTCGCTCGCGGCACTGGCCGACATCGAGGAGCTGCTGGGGCTCGACGAAGGAGACCTCAGCCGTCAGCTGCCGTCCACGAAACGCACCGGACCGCTCGGGCCGACCCAGTTCCCGATCGACCAGCAGGACATCGAGAAGGCCGTCAAGGATGCCTACGCCGCGCTCGGCGCCGCCTATCCCGATACGTCGCGCGAGGTGACCACCCACTCCGTGACGGATGTCGACGCTCAGGGCAACGTGTCGTTCTGCAGCACCCGGAGCGTCCTGCAGGCGACGTCCGGCACGATGACCGCGACGCCGTTCCTCGAGCTGACCCCCGGGCTCCCCACGCCCGCGCCGATCTTCCGCGCGGTGTCCGGCGGGCGGATCGCCGGTACGTACTCGCACGGCGCCGGCGAGGTCCACGGCGTGCTGTTCGAGCTCGACGCCCCGCTGACCGCTCCCGACACGACGATGGTCGAATGGTCGGTCGCCTACCCGCCCGATTACCCGGCGACGCGGGAGACCGGCCATGCCGTCGCGCGCCAGTGCCGGGAACTCCTGGTCTGGGTGCGATTCCATCCGGATGCCCTGCCGGACTGGTGCGAGGAGCGGGTGTCGACCCCATCGGGCGTCACGGTCACCCCGGTGTCGCCCGGCGGCGGCGGGTCCGTGCATCTGGTGCATCGGGCGTTCGGTCCGGGTGCCGTCGAGCTGCTGTGGGGATACGGTCCCCGCGAGCCCGTGGGCGATCAGCCCGGCTGATCACCCGTCGCGACCGGGCGCCCCGGCGTGTTCGACCACTGGCTCCACGACCCGGGGAACACCTTCGCGTCGATGCCGACCTCGCTGAGGATCAGGGCCGTGTGCGCCGCGGTGACTCCGGATCCGCAGTACGCGGCGACGGAGGCCCCCGGGGTCACGCCGACAGCGGCGAAGTTCGCGCGGACGGTCTCCGGATCGAGCAGTCGCCCCTCGGCGTCGAGATGCAGCATCGTCGGAAGGTTGCGGGCGCCGGGGATGTGGCCGGCGGCGGGATCGAGCGGCTCGGTCTCGCCGCGGTAGCGCTCCGGGGCCCGCACATCGAGCAGGACGCCGGATGCCGGGAACGCGGCCGCTTCGTCGATGGAGAGTGCGTCGCGTCCGATGTCGTCGAGCACGACGTCGCCGGTCTCGGGTGACACCTCGTCGGTCGCGACGTCGAGGCCGGCGGCCTTCCAGGCGCGCAGCCCGCCGTCGAGCACCCGCACGTCGACGCCGGCCTGACGGAGGAGCCACCAGGCACGCGATGCGGCGGTGCTCTTGGCGTCGTCGTAGGCGACCACGATGTCTCCGGTGCGGACGCCCCAGCGGCGTGCGGCCGTCTGCAGGGTCTCGGTCGACGGCAGCGGGTGCCGCCCCTCGGAGGGCTCTCCGTGCGTGGAGAGCTCGGTGTCGAGCGACGCGAACACCGCGCCGGGGATGTGCCCGGTCAGGTAGTCGTCGTGTCCGGCCTCCGGACGGTCGAGCCGCCACCGCACGTCGATCACCCGGACCGGTGCGCCCTGGGCGAGGAGGTCCTTCAACTCGTTCACGCTCACGAAACTGCTCATCCTCCGAGGCTAGCGAGTCGGCCGCGGCATCCGCCCGCCCCCGTCTTCTCGCGTCACGATTCGTCGGCGACCCCGGGCGATAGGCTCGATCCGGCAACGTCGAGAAAGGGCTGCGATGCCCTCTCGTCTTCACTGGATGCGCTTCCGTCCGCAGGAGGCCGCCCTCATCGCGATCACCGCGGTGTGGGGCAGCACGTTCCTGCTCGTGCACTGGGCGATGCAGCATTCCGGCCCGTGGTTCTTCGTCGGGATCAGGTTCCTCATCGCCGGCCTCATCAGCGTGGTGATCTTCCGGCGCGTGCTGCGCGGCATCCGCTGGCGCGACATCGGAGCCGGGGTCGCGATCGGCGTGATGATCTACCTCGGCTACGGTCTCCAGACGCTGGGCCTGCAGACGATCGACAGCAGCACCTCCGCGTTCATCACCGCGATGTACGTGCCGCTCGTGCCGTTCGCGCAGTGGGCGGTGTTCCGCACGCGCCCGCCCGCCATGGCCTTCGTCGGAGCGGGACTCGCCTTCGTCGGACTGCTGCTCATCGCCGGGCCGGACGCGTTCGCGCTGAGCCTCGGTGCCGGAGAGATCGCGACGATGATCAGCACCCTGCCGATCGCGGCGGAGATCATCCTGATCAGCCTCTTCGCCGGGAAGATCGATCTCGGACGCATCACCGTGGTGCAGCTGCTCACCGCCGGCGTCCTGGGCCTTCTGACCATGCCGGTCGTCGGCGAGGGCTTCCCGGAGTTCTCCTGGATCTGGGTGGGCTGCGCCGTCGGACTCGGCGCCGCCAGCTGCCTGATCCAGCTCACCATGAACTGGGCGCAGAAGTCGGTGTCACCCACCCGCGCCACGATCATCTACGCCGGAGAACCGGTGTGGGCGGGGGTGATCGGACGCATCGCCGGCGAGCGGCTGCCCGCCACCGCGCTCATCGGCGGAGCGCTGGTCGTGCTCGGCATCCTCGCCAGTGAGCTGAAGCTCATCCGTCGTCGTCGGGAATAGCCCGCTCGCCGAGGCGTTGCACCTCGCATGATTGAAACTTCAACCGTCGTTCCTGTCGCGACCGAGCGGACCCGCGTGCGGGTGCCGATGCGGTTCGCCGACGGTTACGCCACGACGGCCGACGTGGTCACGTTCGACGGTCTCGTCGACGCACGCGAGCACCTGCTTCTGGGACTCGGCGACTGGCGCGCCGCGATGGAACGAGCGGATGCCGGCGGCGACGCGCCCCTGGTGCGTCCGCACAGCGAATGCCTGACCGGTGACGTGTTCGGCTCCGAGCGCTGCGACTGCGGTCCGCAGCTGCGCGAAGCGGTCGAGCGGATCGCCGACGAGGGCGGATTCCTGCTGTACCTCCGCCAGGAGGGCCGGGGCATCGGCCTCTACGCGAAGCTCGATGCCTACGCGCTGCAGGATGCCGGACTCGACACGTACGAGGCGAACGTCGCGCTCGGCCACGGCGAGGACGAGCGCGACTACACGGTCGCGGCGCAGATGCTCGCCGCGGAAGGCGTCGACAGCATCCGCCTGCTGAGCAACAACCCCGACAAGGCCGTGCAGCTCGAGGCCCTCGGCATCCGGGTCACGGATCGCGTGCGCACCGAGGTGCACCTGTCGGACGCGAATTCCCGCTACCTGCAGGCGAAGCGCGACCACACCGCGCACACGATCGATCTGTCCGCCGCGTGATGGACGATCGGCGACTCGACGACGCCGAGATGGCGACGTGGTTGCCGACCATCCGCTTCGTGCAGCTGCTCCCGCAGGTGCTCGACCGAGCGCTCAAGGCCGAGACCGGCCTGAATCACGCGCACTACGCGATCCTCATCACCCTGGCGGGGAGCGGCGAGGGTGCCGTCACCATGACGGAGCTCGCCCACATCGCAGGGCTCAGCAGGTCGCGCCTCAGCCATGCCCTGGACTCCTTGGAGGAGCGTGGGTGGGTGGCGCGGTCGTCGTGCTCCAGCGACAAGCGGACGCTCTCAGCGACGCTCACTCCCGCCGGGCGGGAACTGCTGCGCTCCGCCGCCCCGGTGCACGTCGCGCAGATCCGCGAGCTCGTGCTGGATCCGCTCAGCGATGAGGAGCGCGCGCAGCTCGGCGGCATCCTGACCAAGCTGCTCCCCGCTGTGACGGCCGCCCTCTAGCCTCCGCGCGCCGCCCGTTCAGCGGGCCGACCGCCGGCGGAGAAGCACGATCACGAGTCCCGCGAGCAGCAGGAGGAAACCGGCACCGAGGGGCGCCCAGGGAACCGCACCGCCGGTCGTCGGGAGAGCCGGCCCCGCCGCCGCACCCGCCGCCACCGTGACCGTGACCGTCGCGGTGACCCGCGTGCCGTTGGCGTCGGCCACCGAGTAGGTGATCGGCGTCGTGGTGCCGACGAAGCCCGCTGCCGGAGTGAACACGATGGTGCCGTCGACGACGGCCCAGAGGCCCTCGCCCGGCACGCGGAGCTCGGTCACGAGGGTGCCGCCGGCACCGACGATGCGGAGGGATGCCGGGTCGAGCGCCGCGCCATCCGTTCCCGACGAGTCGTTGCCGATCACGTCGATCACGACCGGAACGCCCTGTGACGTGGTCGCCGCGTTGCTCCGTGCGATCGGGTCGACTCCGGCCACCGTGATGGTCAGCGTCGACGAGGCGACGTTGCCGAGCGAGTCGGTCACGGCGTAGACGACGGGCGTCGCCGCACCGCGGAGCGGCGGTTCGGGCGTGAAGGTCACCTGTCCGTCCGCGCCGATCCTGTACACGCCTTCACCGGGGACCTCGAGGGTCTTCCCTCCGTCACCGACCGTCGATCCGGCCGGCTGGCCCGTCGGCGGGAACACGACCGACGCGGGGTCGAGCTCGCCGTCCGTGCCGTCGGCGAGCTGCCCCGGACGGTCGTTGCCGAGGATGCCGACCGTCACCGGCACGTTCTGCGACGTGCGGTCGGAGTCGGGGGTGGCGACCGGACCGGGACGCACGGTCACGCGGAGCGCGGCGACCGAGGACGAACCGTTCTCATCGCGGATCGTGTAGCGCACCGCCGTGCTCGTGCCGCTGAACCCGGACGCGGGGGCGAACGTCACGGTACCGTCGTCGCGCAGCGTGTAGACGCCCTCACCGGCGACGTCGAGCGTCTTGCCCGCATCGCGGATCTCCGCCGTGAGCCCGGCGGGGATGCCGGCGGTCTCGAACACCGCGGAGGCGGGATCGAGCGGCACCGCGGGATCGCCCGGTGCGTCGTTCCCTGCGACGTCGAACGTCACCGGTGTCGCGAAGGGTGTGACCGCGGAATCATCCGCCGCCGTCGGAACGACCGGGGCGACGGTGATCGTGATGGTCGACGAGACCGCGTTGCCGATCTCATCGGTTCCGGTGTACGACACCGGGGTGGCGCCGCCGCGGAACGCGGCGAGCGGCGTGAAGGTGACCGACCCGTCTGCGGCCGCCGTGTAGGTGCCCTCGCCCGGCATCACGAGGCGCGTGCCGCCGTCGAGCACCTGGGCTCCGGCCGGCTGCCCGGTCGTCGGGAACCGCAGCGTGCTGAGGTCCCAGTCTCCCGCCGAGCCGTCAGCGTCCTGCGACGGGATGTCGTTCGAGAAGGGCTGCACGGTCACCGGCACCCCTTGCAGCGTCGAGTCGGCGTCGGGGGTGGCCGACGGCCCGGGGCGAACGGTGACCTGGATGCGCGCGTCGGCGGTCGTGCCGTTGGCATCCGTGATCCGGTAGGCCACCGGCGTGGTGGTGCCGCTGTATCCGTCGGCCGGGGTGAAGACGACCGCTCCCGCGGCGTCGAGCACGTAGCTGCCCTGGCCGTCGATGGTGAGCGTCTTCCCGTCGGCCGATACCGTGACTCCGGCGGGCTGACCGGTCGCCGGGAAGGTCGTGGCGGCCGGTACCAGCGGGGCGGACGGGTCACCGGCACTGTCGTCGTCGAGCAGGTCGACCGTGACCGGCACGGCATACGGGGTGCTCGCACGGTCGTCCTGCGCGACGGGCGTGACGGCGCCGACGGTGACCGTGATCGTCGACGTGACGTTCGCACTGTTCGAGTCGGTCGCGGTGTACACGACCGGGGTGGTGACGCCGGCGAAGGCCGGCTCGGGGGTGAAGGTGACTCGACCGGCGGGGTCGGCCGAGTACTCGCCTTCACCCGGAACGGTGAGGGTCGTGCCGTCGTCCGACACGATCGCTCCCGCAGGCTGACCCGTCGTCGGGAAGGCCACGCTCGGGGGGAAGAACTGTCCGGTGTCGCACCCCGCGGGCTCATCCGTCTCGCCGGGGTCGCAGGGGTTTCCGAGATCGCTGGCGAGGTCGTTGTCGAGCACGTCGATGACGACCGCGGTGTTCTGGAGCGTGGTGGCGGAATCGGGCACGGCGATCGCACCGCTGCCGACGGTCACGATGATCTCGGCCGAAGCGACGGTGCCGTTCTCGTCGAGAACGCTGTAGGTCACGGGAGTGGTCGGGCCCTCGAAGCCGGCGACGGGTGCGAAGCGCACGCTGCCGTCATCCCGGACGGTCCAGGTCCCCTCCCCCGGCACGACGAGCGTCGTGCCGCCGTCCGTCGCATCGGGAGACGTGAACGCGACCGAGTCCGGGACCAACGGCACCGACGGAGCACCGGGCGCGTCGTTGGCGAGGATGTCGATCACCACGGGCGTCGCCCCCGGGGTCTTCGCGGCGTCGCCGATCGCGACCGGGGTGATGGGCGTGACGGTGACCGCGATCGTCGTCGACGCGTCGTTGCCGAACGTGTCGGTGACGACATAGGTGACGGGCGTGGCGGAACCGCGGAACCGCGGCTCGGGATCGAACGAGACCACCTCCGTCGCAGGGTCGAACGCGTAGACGCCCTCGCCGGGGACCGTGAGCACGCGTCCACCGGCACTGATCGCGCTGCCGGCGGGGAGGCCGGGAGTGACGCGGAACCGCACGGAATCCGGGTCGAATCCCGAGGTGGTGCCGGCCGGACCGGCGCCGGGCACGTCGTTGCCGAGGATGGGGAACGAGACGTCGACGTTCTGCGTTGTCGAGGCGGAGTCGGGATTCGCCACCGGGCCGGGAAGGACGACCACCGACACCGTCGCCGTCGCGGTCTGTCCGTTCTCATCGGTGATCTGATACGTCGTCGACGCCGTTCCGACGAAGCCATCCGCCGGCACGAACCGCACATCCCCGAACTCGTCGATGCTCCACTCGCCCTGCGGTGTGGCGAGAGCCTTTCCGCCATCGGTGGCCGCGGGATCGGTGAAGACGGTCGAGGTGGGGACGATCGGTCCACCGGGACCATCGAGGTCGCTGCTGACGACGTCGATACCCACCTGCGACCGGTAGGGGGTCTGCACGCTGTCGTCGACGGCTCTCGGACCGACGGCGGTGACCGTCACCGCGATGGTCGCCGACGCCGGGTTGCCCAGGCTGTCGATGAAGCCGTAGGTGACCGGGGTCGTGGTCGGTCCGTCGAAGGTCGCCTCGGGCTCGAAGGTCACGACCCCCGTGGCCGGGTCGATCGTGTAGACGCCCTCTCCCGGCACCTCGAGACGGCGGCGATCGCCGCTGACGACCGCACCGGCCGGCTGTCCGGTCGGTGCGAAGAGCACGGATGCCGGTGGGATCGTGCCCGGCGTGCCGTCGGCGTTCTGCCCGGGAGCATCATTGCCGAGCACCGCGATCTGCACCCCCGTCCCCTGCGTCGTCGTGGCGGTGTCGGCGCCCGCCGCGGGACCGGGGCGGACCGAGGCGGTGGCGGTGGTGGTCGACGTCTGACCGTTGTCGTCGATGATGCGGTACTCGGTCGTGGCGTCCCCGCTGAACCCCGGAGCGGGAGTGAACGTGACGCGGCCGTCGGCGCCGAGGGTCCAGATGCCCTGCGCGGTCTCGAGACGCGTGCCGCCGTCGGTCGCAGCGGGATCGGTGAACACGGTCTGCGCGGGGAGGATCGCGCCGGTGCCTGGCTGATCGTTCGTCGCACCCGGCAGTGTGATCGGGTCTCCGAACGGGGTGGCCCCGGCGTCCGGGACCGCGACAGGAGGAGGCAGCACGTTGACGAAGGAGCAGACGATGTTCGCGCCATCGGTGCCGGTCGGCGCCGTGAAACTGGCGTTGTTACCCGTGCCACTCGAGACGACGGCACCGGTCCCGTCCGCGCATGACCAGGTGGTCCGGTATTCGCTGAGGTCCGTGCCGGCGACCGGCTCCTGTCGGAAGGTGTAGGTCTCGCCGGGGATGATCAGTCCTGGCTCGCTCGGGACTCCGCCGCCGTCGGGTCCCGACGAACTCGGCGGGAAATCGGGGCCGGTTCCGCTCTGACCGTACGATCCGCCCTCCAGCACGACGCGCACCTGATCGGTGGGGGTCAGCCGGGGACCGTCGAACCCGGCGACCGTCTGCGTGGTGGACGGGTTCGCGCAGGAACCCAGGTCGGTCGACGTGGCGCCCGTGAGCGTGAACGTCGTACCGGTGGGTGCGCCCGTGATCGGGTTGGTCTTCTGCAGCACCGTGCTGCCGCCGAGGTAGAGGAATCCATCGGACCCGAACGCGATGCCGTTGGTCGCGACGGTGGTGGTGCCGCGGGACAGTTCGCGAGAGGTCAGTGTCGCGCCCGTGCCGGATGTCGGGACCACGCCCTCCGCCACGTAGAGCGCCGCCTGGGTCGCACTGCCGGAGACGAGGTAGAGCCGCCCGTCCTTATCGAACGCCATGTCGCCGTTGCCGCCCGGAGCGTTCGCCGTCGTCACGGACACGACGGGGCCTGCCGGAGCGCTGTTGGTCCTCGGGTCGAAGACGTAGATGTTGACCGTCGCGCCCGAGAAGGCTCCGTAGTAGTAGAGCCCGGTCAGGGGATTGACGGCACCCATCGTGCCCCCTCCGACGCCGGCGGCCTTCGGCGAGACGGTGGTGGTGCCCGCGGCGCTCGCCGTCGGCTCGTATTCGACGAGGCTCGTGGTCGTGCCGGTGATGGCGACGGTTCCCCCGGGCCCGACGCCCAGTTGGTTCGTGTTCGTGCCCGCGGTCGCCGGGGTGGCGAACACGGGGGCCGCCGATGTCGTGCCGGTGGTCAGGTCGAGCTGACCCACGTTCGCTGCCGTGCTGTTGCTGAAGTACAAGGTGTTCAAGCACGCCAGGGGTGCTGCTGCCGCGACAGGAGCCGGCGCGACGACGGCGGTCAGACCCGCGGCGAGCAGTACACCGGCCGTGACGACGGCGAGGAGACGTGACGACGCGGGCCGCACCATCAGACGGACCTGCGTGACTGCAGCAGATCGCGGATCTCGACGAGCAGTTCCGCCTCGGTCGGCAGCGGTTCGGGCTCGACGACGGCGGGGCGCAGTCTGTCCGCGCGCTCCTTCGCCTTGTTCATCGGCAGCACGAACACGAAGTAGACCACCGCGGCCACCGCGAGGAAGTTGATCACCGCACCGATGATCAGGCCGAACGAGAAGACCGAGGTTCCGCCGCCCAAGGTCGGAACCGAGACCTGCATCGCCTCGTTCAGGCTCCCCGCCTGGAAGAACAGCCCGATCAGCGGGTTGATGAGTGCTTCCACCAGCACGTTGACGATGGCGGTGAACGCGGCGCCGATGACCACGGCGACCGCGAGCTCGATGACATTGCCTCGGAGGATGAATTCCTTGAATCCGTTGATCATTTCGTCGCGTCCGCTCTCTCCGTTGGTGACCGGGGCGTGGGGAGTGAGAGCGAACCAGGTCGCTCTCACTCCCCGCCCTAATCCCTATGCCCCCATAGGGCTGTGCCGGCACGGAAGCATGGCGTTGTACCGGCGCGCAGAAAGTTATCAGTCGGCTGTTCACACCGAATTGGCGAGGTGTGGAAGATGCTGGTATATCGGTTCTGCTCTGAGCAGAACCGCTCGAACAGCGCGGATGCGGCGGCCTATCGTGAGGCATGGCCGACATCGTTCCGTTCCCCCTCGCCCCTCGTTCCGTCCGTCGCCCGCAGCCGAGCGACCCCGAGCCGCTCTGGCGTCAACTCCTCGGCGACCAGCTGCGCCGTCGCCGGCACGACCGCGAGGAGACGCTCACCGAGACCGCCGAGAAGGCCGGCGTCTCCCCGCAGTACCTGTCCGAGGTCGAGCGCGGATTGAAGGAGCCGTCGAGCGAGATGATCGCCGCGATCAGCGGTGCGCTCGAGACCTCGCTGATCGAACTCACCAGCGCCGTGGCCGACGAACTGCGCTCGACGACGGCGACCGCGCCGGCGTCCGCGCTGGCGTCGGCCGGACGCGCCGTGTTCGCGCTGGCCGCCTGAGCCGCGGCATCCGTCCCTCCAGTCGGCGGCATCCGCTCCTCGGCCGGCAGGCGAGCCGTCAACCGGCCGACGTGCGTGCGCCGAGCACGGTGTCGATGAGCCCATAGTCGAGGGCGGCGGATGCCGTGAACACGCGGTCCCGATCGGTGTCGGCCCGCAGCTCCTCGACCGTGCGTCCGCTGTGCGCGGCGAGGATCGCCTCCATGTCGGAACGCACCCGCACCACCTCGTCGGCCGCGAGGATCAGGTCGGGGATGGCTCCGCGCGACTGTCCGGCCGGCTGGTGCAGCACGATGCGCGCGTGGGCCAGGGCCGCCCGCTCGCCCGGGGCACCGGCGGCGACCAGCAGCGCGGCCGGACCGATCGCCTGCCCGACGCACGTCGTCGCGATGCGGGGACGGATGTGCTGCATGGTGTCGTAGATCGCGAGCGCCGCGCCCGGATCGCCGCCTTCGCTGTTGATGTAGAACTGGATGCCGCTCTCGGGGCTGTCGGCGTCGAGATGCAGCAGCTGCGCGATCAGGGCGTTGGCGACGCCCGCATCGATACCGGTGCCGAGGTAGATCACGCGCTCGGCGAGCAGGTGCGAGTAGACGTCCATGATGCGTTCGCCGCGCGGATGCTGCGCGATGACGTTGGGGATCGAGTAGGTGCTCATGCGTTCGCCCCCAGTCCGACGCGCGGGCGTCGACGAGGCATGATCTCGGCGAGCGAGCCGACGATCTCGTCGATGAAGCCGTAGTCCTGCGCCTCGGTGGCGGTGTACCAGCGGTCGTGCAGGGAGTCTTCGAAGATCCGCGTCACGGGCTGGCCGGTGTCGTCGGCGATGAGGCCGAGCACGGTGTCGCGCATGTGCCGCAGATCGTCGGCCTGCGTCTCGATCTCGCCCGCGGATCCGCCGATGCCCGCCGATCCCTGGTGCATGAGGATGCGGGCGTGCGGCAGGGCGCGGCGCTTGCCCTTCGTGCCGGCGGAGAGCAGGAACTGACCGGCGCTGCAGGCGAGGCCGAGCGCGAGGGTCGACACGTCGTTGGGCACCAGCTGCATGAGGTCGCGGATCGCGAGCATCGACGGCACCGAGCCGCCGGGCGAGTGGATCCACAGCGCGATGTCGGTCGTCGCGTCTTCCGCGGACAGCGCGAGCAGCTGCGTCATGAGCAGGGTCCCGTTGTCGTCGTCGAGGGCGCCGTCGAGCACGAGCACACGCTCGTGGAACAGGGCCCGTCGGGCTTCGGGTCCGAACTGCGGGATGGGGTTGTCTTCGCTCATGCCCCCAGCATCCGCCGGTCGCCGCGGTCGCGGGCCGGTATCCGCCCCGAGCGGATCCGCCGTGAGCAGAGGCACGGGATCGGCGGCGTGCACACCGCGGAAAACCTGCTGTAACACCGCCGACTCACAGCCCTCGTACTCTCGGCACCATGGCGAAGCAGACGGCACCCGCATGGCAGTGGTCGGAGGACGGGATCAACTTCCGCACGCGCAAGTGGGTGCGACCCGAGGACCTCAACGCGAACGGCTCGCTGTTCGGCGGCAGCCTGCTGAAGTGGATCGACGAGGAGGCGGCGATCTACGCGATCGTGCAACTCGGCAATTACCGCGCGGTCACCAAGCACATCTCCGAGATCAACTTCGAGGCCTCGGCGGTGCAGGGTGACCTGATCGAGATCGGCCTGCAGGCCACGCACTTCGGCACGACGTCGCTCACGATGCGGGCGCTCGCGCGCAACATGATCACGCGCAAGCGCATCCTCACGATCGAGAAGATCGTGTTCGTCAGCCTCGACGACGACGGCGTGCCCACGCCGCACGGCTACCGCGAGATCACGTACAACCGCGACCGGATGCCGACCGAGCGCATCGCGACGGGGACGATCCGGCTGCCATCGCTCTGAGCGTCGGCGTCAGCGGGTCGCGTGCAGTTCGCCGGACAGGACGGATGCCGCGGCATCGTCCGGCTGCGGCGCGATCGCGAACGCCTGCGCGAGGTCGGCGATCAGGTCGTCGGCGCTCTCCAGGCCGATCGAGAGCCGGAGCACGTCGGCGGCAGGGCGCGCCTCGGGCGGCACCGGGCGGTGCGTGAGCGCGGCCGGATGCTGGATCAGCGAGTCGACGCCGCCGAGCGACACCGCGTGCGTGAACAGCGTCGTCGCCGTCGTGATCGCCGACGCAGCGGCGAAGCCGCCCCGCATCCGCATCGCGATCATCGCGCCCGTGCCCCGCATCTGCCGCTCCAGGATGCCGTGCGGGTCGCCGTCGAGCCCCGGGTAGAACACCTCGACCACCTCGGGGCGGTCGATCAGCCACTGGACGATCCGCTGTGCGTTCTCCTGCTGCTGGCGCATCCGCACCGGCAGGGTCGTGAGTCCGCGATGCAGCAGATACGCGCCGAGAGGATGCAGGAGGCCACCCGTCACCGCCCGCACCCGGCGCAGCGCCTCGGCGGTCTCCTCGCTGCACGCCACGACGCCGGCGATGACGTCGCCGTGACCGCCGAGGTACTTGGTCGCGCTGTGCAGCGACATCGCCGCACCGAGGTCGATCGGGTTCTGCAGAACCGGGGTGGCGAACGTGTTGTCGACGACGGCCGGCACCTCCCCCGCCTGCCCGACGACGTCGGCGATGTCCGCGATGTCGAGCGTGGGATTCGCCGGCGTCTCGACCACGACGAGACCGGTGTCGGAGCGGATGCTGTCGGCCACCTCGTGCGGATCGCAGTAGGTGACCTCGGCGCCGAGGAGACCTGAGCCGAGCAGGTGGTCGGTGCCGCCGTAGAGAGGACGCACCGCGACGACGTGCCGCTTGCCCACCGCGTTCGTGTGCGCGAGGATCACCGCGGTCATCGCCGCCATGCCCGACGCGAAGGCGACGGCGGCCTCGGCGTGCTCCAGCTCGGCGAGCGCCTCTTCGAAGCGCGCGACCGTCGGATTCCAGAGCCGGGCGTAGACCATGCTCCCGTCGGCGGGTGGCCGTCCCCCGGTGGCCATCGCCTCGTAGGAGTCGCCGCCGCGCTCGATGTCGGGAAGCGGGTTGGTCGTCGACAGGTCGATCGGCAGCGCGTGGACCCCGAGACCTTCGAGGTCGGAACGGCCGCTGTGGACGGCGACGGTGTCGGGATGCAGCGGTGCAGTCATGCCTCCACGTTGCCGGAAACATCAGAGTTGCGTTCAAATTCGACAGTATCCGCCAATTAATCCGCGCAGATGGCTATTCTGAGCAATATCGACCGTTGATGAGAGGATTCCGTTGCCGAAAGCGCAAGGCTCACCGCTCGACGAGATCGACCTCGCGCTGCTCGCGGTGCTCACCCGCGACGCGGAGATCACGAACAAGGCGCTCGCCCACCGGCTCGGCCTGGCGGAATCGACCTGCGCTCATCGCGTGCGGAGCCTCCGGGAGCGCGGGATCATCCGCGACACCCGCATCCGCGTCGACGAGGCCGCGCTCGGATTCCCGCTGCAGGCGATCATCAAGGTGCGCCTCGCCAATCACACCGGCCCGAAGGTCACGGCGCTGTTCGATGCCCTGGTGAGCGTGCCGCGCGTGCTGCAGGTGTTCCACGTCGCCGGAGTCGACGACTTCCTCGTGCACGTGGCGGTCGAGGATGCCACGGCGCTCCGCGACATCGTGCTCGAGCACATCACGATCCACCCGGTCGTGCGCGGCACCGAGACGCAGCTCGTGTTCGAGCTCCGTGACGGCAGCGGCCTGCTCGCGCGCTAGCTGCGAGGATGGACTGCACATCAGCAAGGGAGTTCCGATGAGCCGCAGTGCCACCGCCGCCACGCACACGATCCGGAAGATGCGGGACTTCCTCTTCGCGCACGCCACCGATTACGACGCCGCGCGCGCCGGCTTCGCGTGGCCCGAGCTCGAGGAGTTCAACTTCGCCCTCGAATGGTTCGACGTGCTCGCGGGCGAACGACCCGATCGTCCCGCCGTGCAGATCGTGTCCGCCGACCTGAGCGTTCAGGAGTGGACGTACGGCGAGCTCTCCGCCCGCTCCGACCAGGTCGCCGCATGGTTGACCGACATCGGCATCCGTCGCGGCGACCACGTCATCGTGATGCTCGGCAACACCATCGAACTGTGGGAGGTGATGCTCGCGATCACGAAGATCGGCGCGGTGTCCATCCCGACGTCGACGCTGCTCTCGGCATCCGATCTCGCCTATCGCACCGAGCACGGGCGCGCCCGCGCCGTCGTGACCCTCGGCGGACTCGCCGACCGTCTGAGCGGTGTCGACGCCGGCATCCTGCGGATCGGCGTCGGCGACGACGCGCCTTCGGGCTGGGCACGATTCGACGACTCCCGCACCGCGGCGACGACGTTCGACCCGGATGGACCCACCCGGGCGACCGACACCGCATTGCTGTACTTCACCTCCGGCACGACGAACCGCCCGAAGCTCGTGCAGCACACGCACGTCTCGTACCCGGTCGGGCACCTCTCGACCATGTGGTGGCTGGGCGTGCGCCCGGATGACGTGCACCTCAACATCTCGTCGCCGGGCTGGGCGAAGCACGCCTGGTCGAGCTTCTTCTCGCCGTTCCTCGCCGAGGCGACCGTGTTCGTCTACAACTACGACCGGTTCGACGCGAACACGCTCATGCAGGTCATGGACAGGCATCATGTCTCGACGTTCTGCGCACCTCCGACGGTGTGGCGGATGCTGATCCAAGCCCACCTCGCCCGGCTGACCCACCCGCCGCGCGAGCTGGTCGGCGCCGGCGAGCCGCTGAACCCCGAGGTGATCGACCGCGTGCGTGAGGCATGGGGCGGGACCATCCGCGACGGCTTCGGCCAGACCGAGATGACCGCCTGCATCGGCAACTCCCCCGGCCAGGCGGTGAAGGTCGGCTCGATGGGACGGCCCCTGCCCGGCTACCCGGTGGTGCTGCTCGACCCCGCCTCCGGCGCCGAGGTCGAGGACGAGGGCGAGATCGCGCTCGACCTGTCCCGGCCACCGCTCGGACTCATGGCGGGCTACTACGACGACCCGCAGAAGACCGCAGAATCACGGGAGGGCGGCTACCACCACACCGGCGACATCGCCGTGCGCGACGCCGACGGCTACCTGACGTACATCGGACGATCGGACGACGTCTTCAAGGCGTCCGACTACAAGATCTCGCCGTTCGAGCTCGAGTCGGTGCTGTTGGAGCACGACCTCGTGATCGAGGCCGCCGTGATCCCGAGCCCGGACCCGACGCGTCTCGCGGTGCCGAAGGCGTACGTGTGCCTCAGGCCGGATGCCACGGACGACGACGCCGACGCCGCGCGTGCGATCTTCTCGTACGCGCACGAACGGCTGTCGTCGCACCTCTGGGTGCGCATCATCGAGTTCGTCCCGGAGCTTCCGAAGACGATCTCCGGGAAGATCCGCCGTGTCGAGCTGCGCGCCCGGGAGGCCGCGCGCACGGAGTCCGGCGACGAGACCGGACAGCACCGCGACCGCGACTACCGCTGAGACGTCAGGAGACGACGGCGATCGCCCCGGTCGACGCGCTCTGCATCGCCGGCGCCGGCTTGACCACGGAGGGCACGGGCTCCCGCTCCCGCGCCTGTCGTCGCGCCTCTCGCCCGTCTGCCGTCGCGCCGACGATCAGCCGGACGACCCCGCCGATCACGAGCATCGCCACGAGCGCGGAGCAGGCGACGATCAACGGCATCCACTGATTCGCGAACGACGCCGTGAAGCTCGTCAGCGCGCCCACGATCCAGACGGCGACGGCTCCGCCGCTGAGCCCTTCGGCCCCGCGGACGATCGCCACCGCCGCCACGATCGCGCAGATCGCGGCGAGCACCGCACCCACGATTCCGATCGGCACCATCACCGAGGCCAGATCGCTGGCCACCCTCCATGTCGTCATGACGACCCCCCGTCAGCGGAATATCCGCTCCTTCGACACTATGAGAGTGTCAGGCGAATGCCATCCGTCTCAAGTGCGACGCGGCATCATCCTCAAGAACGATCTTTTTCCTGCGCGTTCCGTTCTTTCCGGACGCAGAATCGTCGTCGCCGGGTCAGCGGCGGGCGCGATCGGAGGGCCGCCTGCGCAGAGTGAGCTTCCGCAGACGGGACGTGCGGATGGTGGGAACCGGCTGCGTGATCACGGCGTCGACGACCATGGAGCCGTCGGTCGGACCGATGATCGCCATCGCCGACGTCTCGGTGGCCTCGGCGGGGTCGACCGGCATCCGCGCCAGCGCGCGATGTGCTGTGACGTAGGCCGGGACGAGCAGCACGATCGCGCCGACCCAGGCGAGGGGGTTGCTCAGGGCGACACCGGTGAAGCCGATCATGGCGCCGAGCACGATGGCAGCGCCGACGCGCATCACGAGTTCGATCACCCCCGTCACCGTCGGCACGAGCGTGTGGCCGAGCCCCTGGAGGGCACCGCGCAGCACGAAGAGCACGCCGAGAGCCCAGTATCCGCAGCCGTTGACGATCAGCATCTGGTGGGCGTAGTCCACGACGTCGTCGGATCCGGCGCCGATGAAGAGCCGCACCATCGGCGCGCCGAAGGCGATCATCAGACCGCCGAGGACGACACCCGAGACGATCGCCATCCACGTGGCCTCGACCACGCCGCGGCGGATGCGGTCGGGGCGACGACCGCCATGGTTCTGCGCCGCGTACATCGAGCTGGCGAGACCGAGAGACGAGAGCAGCGCCACCGCCAGTCCGTCGACCCGTGACGCGGTCGTGTACGCGGCGACCGCATCGGAGCCGATGGTGTTCAGCGCCACCTGGACGGTGAGCGTGCCGATCGCGATGATCGATGCCTGGAAGCCCATCGGGAGCCCGAGGCGCAGGTGCTCGGCGATGTCTCCGCGGGTGACCCGCCAGTCCATCCGGCGCAGGTGCAGCATCGGCAGGCGACGGCGGACGAACTCCAGGCACAGCGCGACCGACACGGCCTGCGCGACCACGGTCGCGAGCGCGGCACCCGCGACGCCCCACTCGAGCGGACCGACCATGAGCACGACGAGTCCGACGTTCAGCGCGCACGACACCGTCAGGAACACCAGCGGCGTGCGCGAGTCGCCGATCGCGCGGATGATCGCGGAGAGGTAGTTGAAGAACATCGTCGCGCCGGCACCGAGGAAGCTGATCTGGGTGAAGACCGTCGCCTCGGCCATCAGCTCGGGCGGGGTCTGCAGCAGCGCGAGGACGGGCGCGGCGATGAGCGGCGCCACGATCGTGAGCACGACGCTGGTGGTTCCGGTGAGCAGCACGCCGGTCGCGACCGAGCGCCGCACCGCCGCGTCGTCGCGCGCGCCGAAGGCCTGGGCGATCGGGATCGCGAATCCGCTGGTGAGGCCCCAGGCGAAGCCGAGCAGCAGGAACAGCAGGCTGCCGGTCGCACCGACGGCCGCGAGCGAGGTGACGCCGAGGTGCCGACCCACGACGATGGCGTCGGCGAACTGATAGAGCTGCTGGACGACGTTGCCGATCAGGAGCGGGATGGAGAAGGCGAGGATGACACGCCACGGGCGACCCGTGGTGAGGGGAGTGGCCATGAAGAAGCGGCTCGCAGAGCTGGGGGACGGACCGGGGGAGGCTCCAGTTTATCGAATCGATTCGGGGGTGCGGAAGACCCCGTCCCCCACTACGGTCGAGAAGATGCCGGGGGCATCGGCATCGAGGGACACCGGAGGAAGAAAGTGACGAAAGAGAACACGGAGAGGGCCGTCGGGGTGGGCGGACCCGCCGGCGACGACCAGCATCTGCGGCGAGCGCTGAGCAACCGGCACATCCAGCTGCTCGCGATCGGCGGAGCCATCGGCACGGGCCTGTTCATGGGCAGCGGCAAGACCATCTCGGTCGCCGGCCCCTCGGTGATCTTCGTCTACATGATCATCGGCTTCATGCTGTTCTTCGTCATGCGGGCGATGGGCGAGCTGCTGCTGTCGAACCTCAAGTACAAGTCGTTCAGCGACTTCGCGAGCGATCTCCTGGGCCCCTGGGCCGGCTTCTTCACCGGCTGGACCTACTGGTTCTGCTGGGTGGTCACCGGAGTGGCCGACGTCATCGCGATCGCCGGGTACACGGATGCCTTGATCCCCGGCATCCCGCTCTGGATTCCCGGACTGCTCGTGATCGTCATCCTGCTCGCCCTGAACCTGCCGACGGTCGCGGCGTTCGGCGAGATGGAGTTCTGGTTCGCGCTGATCAAGATCATCGCGATCGTCGCGCTCATCGTCACCGGTCTCGTGATGATCTTCACGGGCTTCCAGCACGATGCCGGAACGGCGAGCTTCGCGAACCTGTGGGATCACGGCGGCATGTTCCCGCACGGGTTCCTGGGCTTCGTCGCGGGCTTCCAGATCGCCGTGTTCGCGTTCGTCGGCATCGAGCTCGTCGGAACCGCGGCCGCCGAGACCAAGGACCCGAAGCGCAACCTGCCGAAGGCGATCAACGCGATCCCGATCCGCATCCTGCTCTTCTACGTCGGCGCGCTCGTCGTGCTGATGGCCGTGACGCCGTGGACCGAGTACGTCGCGGGTGAGAGCCCCTTCATCGCGATGTTCGCCCTGGCCGGGCTCGGCATCGCCGCGACCGTCGTGAACCTGGTCGTGCTGACCTCGGCGATGTCGAGCGCGAACTCGGGCATCTACTCGACCTCGCGCATGGTGTTCGGGCTCGCGCAGGACGGTGACGCCCCGCGGCTCTTCGGGCGGCTCTCGAAGCGTCGGGTGCCGCAGAACGCGCTGTTCCTCTCGTGCATCCTGCTGCTCTCCGGAGTGGTGCTGCTCTACGCGGGCGACGACATCGGCACGGCCTTCGACATGGTGACCACCGTCTCGGCCGTCTGCTTCATGTTCGTGTGGACGATCTTCCTCTGCAGCTACCTCGCCTACCGTCGTCGTCGGCCCGAGAAGGTCGCCGCGTCGACGTTCCGGATGCCGGGCGGCGTGGTCATGGTCTACGTCGTGCTCGCCTTCTTCGTGTTCATCCTCTGGGCGCTGACCACCCAGCCCGACACCCTGACCGCCCTGCTCGTCACGCCGATCTGGTTCGCGCTGCTGATCGTGGCCTGGCTGTTCGTGCGGAAGTCGCAGAACCACCTGACCCGCCACGAGGCGCACATCCGGTACCTGCGTGACGAGTCCGTGGAGGCGGATTAGGCCCGCGCCAGGACGGCCGCTTCCGGAGCGGCATCCTTCGCGGCGAAGAGGCGCTTGCGCAGCGCGAGGAACAGCAGCACCATCCCGGCGGTGAGCAGGATGTGCCCGGTTCCCGCGATGCCGGCGATCATCTTCGACGACTCCTGGCCGAGCACCGTCAGGATGCCGTGCCACACGAGCGTCGCCGAGGTCAGCACGAGGCCGGCGTTGTAGAGCCAGAAGAACCAGCCGAAGAGGCGGCTCTCCGACAGGGCGAACGCCTTCTCCAGGAGGAGGACGATGAGGAGCACGACGAAGCCCAGCACCAGCAGGTGCGTGTGCACCAGCCCGAGCTGCGTCGCCTCCCCCTCGGGGAAGTCGTTGATCTTGGTGAACTCTCGGTAGAAGAGTCCGGAGGCGACGCCCACGATCATGTAGGCGAACGCGGCGTGGAAGAGTCTGCGCATGGGTGTACCTTTCGGGTCGCTTCCAGCCTCGGCGCAGCGTCCCTCCCGGGGATCCATCGAACGGTTGAGATGCGGATGCCGCCGCGTCGCAGCCGAGTCGACGTCAGAGCAGGCCGGTGTCCCGGGCGATGGCGATCGCGCGGGCGCGGCTGTCGGCGCCGAGCTTCTCGAACACGTGCACGAGGTGCGTCTTCACGGTCGCCTCGGTGACGAACAGGGTCTTCGCGATCTCGCGGTTCGACGCCCCGGTGTCGAGCAGCGCGAGCACCTCCTGCTCCCGCTCCGTCAGACGCACGCGGGGAGCCCGCATCACCTGCCCGACCCGCTCGCTGAGCTCCGGCCCGAGCACCAGTCCGCCGGATGCCGCCTGCCGGATGGCCTTCACGATGTCGTCGGGCGCCACGTCCTTGAGGAGGTAGCCGGCCGCTCCCGCCTCGATCGCTCCGAGGATCTCGGCGTCGCGGTCGAAGGTCGTCAGGATGATCACGGCGGGAGGCGGATGCTGCGCACGCAGGGCCGCGGTCGTCTGCACGCCGTCCATGCCCTCGCCCAGCCGCAGGTCGCACAGCACGACGTCGGGGGTCAGGTGCCGGGCGAGCAGCACGGCCTCCTCGCCGGATGCCGCCTCCCCCACGACCTCGACGTCGTCGCGGCGGTCGAACAGCGAGCGCACCCCGGCGCGGACGATGGGGTGATCGTCGACGAGCAGCACGCGCACGGCGGTCATCCGTCATCTCCGGATCGCCGTGCCGGAGCGGCGCCGCCGAGAGGGACGTGCGCCGACAGCGCGGTGCCGTCGCCCAGGGCGCTCTCCACGTCGAGTCCCCCGCCGAGCTCGCGCAGCCGCGCACGCATCGACCGCAGCCCGTAGCCGCCGCCCTGGGCCACCGCTCCGCCCTGAGCGTCCCAGTGCGTGGCGTCGAAACCGACCCCGTCGTCGACGATGTCGAGCCGCACGGCGTCGCCGGCGTCGGCGAGGGTGACCACGACTCGAGTGGCGGCGGCGTGCGAGCGGACATTCGCGAGGGCCGACTGCGCGGTGCGCAGCAGGGCGACCTCGGCGTCGAGGCCGAGCGAGGGCAGGTCGTCGTCCGCGTGCAGCGTCGTCGTGATCCCGGTCTCCGCGGCCAGGCGTTCGAGCATGCGCGCGAGGGCGTCGCCGAGCGCACTCGACTCGAGTTCGGCGGGCATCAGGGCGTTCACGATGCGCCGCGCATCGGCGAGCCCCTCCGCGGCGAGCGCCCCGATCTGCGTGAGCGCACGAGTGCTCTGCGCCTGGTCGTCGGTCTCCAGAGCCGAGCGCGCCAGCATCCCGATCGAGGAGACGCTCTGGGCGACGGTGTCGTGGATGTCGCGCGAGACCCTGGTGCGCTCGGCGCTCGCGCCCGACTCGCGCTGCGTGCGGGCGAGCTCATCCTGCAGCGCGGCCATCTCCTCCTGCGTAGCGACCAGCGAGGCGATCAGCCGCCGACGCTCGCGCCCGTCGCGCACGAGTTCGAGGTAGCCGCGCGAGATGCCGAGTGCGAAGACCCCGCCGACCAGCGGGCCGATCACGTTGGCGTAGCTCGTCGTGCCGGTGCGGACCAGGGGCGCGGTGATGACGACCGCGAGCACGGCGGCGCTGAGCAGCAGGGCCCCGGGCAGGCGCACCACGAATCCGGCGAGCAGCCACAGCGGGAAGGCGAGCCACACGAACTCGGGCGAGACGGCGACCGCGCCGAGCCAGATGAGTGTCAGACCGAGCAGCCACCAGGTCGCCAGCCGCCGATCGGCGGTCCGTCTGCTGAGCAGCAGTCCGCCGCCGTACCAGCCGAGGAACACGAGCGACAGCGCGAGGACCCAGGGCAGCGGCACGCCGTCGGCCGCCGCACGCCATGCCCCGATCACGAGCAGCACGACCGTGATGACCGCCTGACCGATGCGGATCGACCCGACCAGGCTCGCCCACGTGCGTGCGGGCTGGCGGGGCGACGGCTCGGTGGACGGCATCCTCACATTCTTCCCCCGGCCCGCGCCCGGCGCCTCCATCGTTCGGTCGATCCGCCCGGGAGAGAGGGGTTCCGCCAGCCCCTCCCTCGCCACGAGCACCGCGCGTAACGTCGATCGCACGGTCGCACCGGCGGCCTCGCTCCCGAAGGAAGGAACTCCTCATGCACCTCCGCACTCTCGGACAGGGCCTCGAGGTCTCGGCGGTCGGACTCGGCTGCATGGGCATGTCGCAGAGCTACGGGCCGAACCCCGGCGACCGTGCCGAGATGATCGGCGTGCTGCGCTCCGCACCCGATCACGGCGTCACGTTCTTCGACACGGCCGAGGTCTACGGCCCCTACGTCAACGAGGAGCTGGTCGGCGAGGCGCTCGAGCCCATCCGCGACGACGTCGTGATCGCCACGAAGTTCGGCTGGCGCATCGAAGACGGTCGCAGCGTCGGCCTCGACAGCACGCCCGCGCAGATCCGCCGCGTCGCCGAGGAGTCGCTCCGTCGCCTGCGCACGGACGTGCTCGACCTCTTCTACCAGCACCGCGTCGACCCCGAGGTTCCGATCGAAGACGTCGCCGGCACGGTCTCCGACCTGATCGCCGAAGGCAAGGTGCGCCATTTCGGACTCTCCGAGGCCTCGGCATCCACCATCCGCCGGGCGCACGCCGTGCAGCCGGTCACCGCCCTCCAGAGCGAGTATTCGCTCTGGACGCGCGATCCCGAAGCCGACATCCTTCCGGTGCTGGGCGAACTCGGGATCGGCTTCGTGCCGTTCAGCCCGCTCGGAAAGGGATTCCTCACCGGCACGGTCGATCAGGACACGACCTTCGCGGACGGCGACATCCGCGGAACCATCCCGCGCTTCAGTGAGGAGAACCGCGCGGCCAACCAGGCGCTCGTGCGACAGGTCGCCGACCTCGCCGCGGCGAAGGACTCCACCCCGGGTCAGATCGCCCTGGCCTGGCTGCTCGCCCGCGCGCCGTGGATCGTGCCGATTCCCGGAACCCGTCGCACGTCGCGGATCGCGGAGAACGCGGGAGCGACGGCCGTGGCGCTGTCGGCCGACGAGGTCGCCGACCTCGACCGACTGGCTGACCGGGTCGGGGTCGCCGGCGACCGGTACAACCCGCAGCAGATGAGCTTCGTCGACCGCTGAGCGGGGTCGACGGGGCGGTTCGCGGGATTCCGGTCGCAGTTGCTGCCGCCGGCCGTCGTTCCGGTCGCAGTTCCTGCCGTCCGACCGTTCTCGAAGCGGCACGAAGTGCGACCGGAGCAGCGCCGCCGACGCAATAGCCTGGATGCTGCGGCGACGGAAGGAGCGCGATGTTCGACAGTCCGCTCTCGGCGTCGGCGTACGAAGTGCTCGGCGTCGCGTCGACCAGCGCCGACGACGACCTGCGGCGCGCGTATCGGCTGCGACTGCGGCAGACGCACCCCGACACCGGCGGCGACGCGGCCGTGTTCATCCGCGTGCAGCGTGCGTGGGAACTGGTCGGCACACCGGAGGGCCGGGCGGCGTACGACCGCAGCCACGGCATCGGCGTCGAGACCGAGTGGGGCGGATGGCGCGCCCCGACCACGCGCACCGACACGCGACCGCGACCGAAGTCGTACGGCGAGCCCGGTGCGTGGCGGCGGGCGCGGTACGTGACCCGCCTGCAGGAATGGGCCGGCGAGGACGTGCCCGATCCCTACGCCCCTGCTCTGGTGCGCGCGGCTCCGCGGGAGCTCAAGCGCCTGCTCGCCGACGCGCTGGCCGAGGAGGGCACGGCCCAGGCCGTCGCCGGTCTCGGCATGGGGTTCACCCTGTGGCACGGCGTCGCCGTCTCGGCATCCGATGCGGAGACGACGGATGCCGCGGATCGGCTCGACCACATCGTGCTCGGCCCGTCGGGCCTCTACGGCGTGATGTCGGCGGACTTCGGCGGCGTGGTCGGATTCCGCCGCGGAGAGATCACGGGTCCGAGCCTGGGGCACCGGGCGCCCGTGACGACGCTCCTCGCCCAGATCAACGTCATCGCCCGCACCGCGCGGGTGCGCTTCAGCGGCGCCATCATCGCCCTGCCCGACGACGACCTGTCTCAGGCGGTCACCCCGCTCGGCAGCATCCGCGGACTCCCGGTCGTCGTCGTCCGCCGCAGCGCCCTGCCTCTCCTGCTGCGGAAGGGGATGCCGGGGTCTCGGGTCATCGGCGGCAATGAGCTGTTCGACATCCGCACCCGGCTGATCCAGCGGACCCGCTTCGCCTGAGACCCTTCCCCGGGTCGGCGGTCCCGGGTAGCGTGCGGGCATGGCGCTCACGACCGCGGTGCTCGACTGGCTGCTCGATTCCGACCCCTCCTTGCGCTGGCAGGTCGAGCGCGATCTGACGGATGCTCCGCCCGAGGTCTGGGAGGCCACCAGGGCGCGCGTGACGACCGAGGGCTTCGGCGCGGCGCTGCTCGCTCGACAGGATGCCGACGGGCAGTGGGCGGGAGGCGCACACTTCCCCGCGGACTTCTTCGGCACCCCCGAGGCTGAGGCGCCCGGGCAGCCGTGGACCGCGACCAGCTGGTCGCTCAAAGACCTCCGCGAATGGGGCGTGGATGCCGCGGCCCTCGAGGGGACGGTCGAGAAGCTGGCGGCGAACTGCCACTGGGAGTATGACGACCTCCCCTTCTGGGGCGGCGAGGTCGACGTGTGCATCAACGCGTACACCCTCGCCGGCGGCGCCTGGCTCGGGGTCGACATGAGCGAGCTCGCGCGCTGGTTCGTGACGCACCGCCTCGCCGACGGCGGCTGGAACTGCGAGGCCGAGGAGGGCCGGTCGACGCGGTCGTCGTTCCATTCGACGCTCAACGCGCTGCGCGGACTGCTCGACTACGAGCAGCTGACCGATGACACGTCCGTGCAGGATGCCCGCCACGGCGGCGAGGAGTACCTCCTGCGGCGGCACCTGCTGTACCGGGAGTCGACCGGCGAGCGGGTGGGCGGATTCGTGTCGCACTTCACGTATCCGCACCGCTATCGATACAGCGCGCTGACCGCACTCGACCACTTCCGCGCGGCGTCGCTGCGCGACGGGACTCCTCCCGACCCGCGTCTCGCCGATGCGGTGGAGCTGGTCCGCGCCGCGCGGCAGCCCGACGGCACCTGGCTGCAGGGCGAGCTGCTGCCCGGGCGGGTCTGGTTCCCGGTCGACGCTCCGGAGGGCGAGCCTTCGCGGTGGCTCACGCTCTTCGGCACCCGCGTGCTCGACTGGTGGGACGCCGCGGCCTGACGCGTTCGTTGACATCCGCAATCAAACCGGTTTACACTCGATCAAACCGGTTCAACGCCCCGTGCGTGCGCTCCGGTGCGAACCCACGAGGAGGTGGCATGAGCCGCACGACGATCGCCGACGTGGCCCGCGAGGCCGGCGTGACCAAGGCCACCGTCTCCCACGCGCTCAGCGGCAATCGCCCGATCTCCGAGGAGACCAGGTCGAAGGTGCTGGCCGCGGCCGCGAAGCTCGACTGGGTGCCGAGCCAGAGCGCCAGGGCACTCGCCACCCGCCGCGCCAACGCGGTCGCCGTGGTGCTGGCCCGTGATCCCGAGGTCATCGCGAACGACTCGTTCTTCCCGGCCTTCATCGCCGGCGTCGAGTCGGTGCTCGCTGAGACCGAGACAGCCCTGCTGCTCCAGGTCGTCCCGGGCCGCGACGCCGAGGAACGCGCGTATCGCACGCTCAGTCACGGCCGCGCCGACGGCGCCCTCCTGCTCGACCTCCGCACCGACGACTGGCGCGTCCCGCTGCTCGACGAGCTCGGACTCCCCACGGTCCTGGTCGGCGCCTACGACCAGGCGACCGAGTTCTCCTGCGTCCGCACCGACGACGCCGCCCCGATGCGCGAGATCATCTCCCACCTCCGCGCCGCCGGGCACGAGCGCATCGCCCACGTCTCCGGCCCTCTCGACTACGTGCACTCCCGTGCCCGCGCCGACGCCTACATCGAAGCGACGGGCGACGACGAGCTGCTCCGCGAGGGCGACTTCACCGCCGCCAGCGGACGCGATCTCACCGAAGAGCTGCTCGCGCTGCCCGAACGCCCCACCGCCATCCTGTACTCGAACGACACGATGGCGATCGCCGGCCTCTCGTACGCCCGCTCGCAGGGACTCTCGATCCCGCAGGATCTCGCGATCTCCGGCTTCGACGACGACCATCTGTCGGCCCACCTCTCTCCGGCGCTGACGAGCGTCTCGTCGGACCCGGCGGCGCGCGGTCGCGCCGCAGCCCGCATCCTGCGGGAAGTCATCCTCGGTGGGCACCCGCGCACCGAGATCGTCGACTGCAACGTCGTGCACTTCCGCGAGAGCACTGCGTCGTCGGCATCCGCATCACCCGCATCAGACATACCCACTGTGTCGAGGAGGACACCATGAAGAAGATCCGTGCCATCGCACTCATCGGCGCTGTCGCACTCGTCGCCACCGGCTGCTCCGCCGGAGGTGGAGGGGGCGGCGGTGAAGGCGACGCCTCCGGCACCGGCCCGATCGACATCTGGCTCTCGAACAACGAGCAGGAGGTCGAATGGGGCAAGGCCGTCGTCGAGGCCTGGAACGCCGATCACCCCGACGAGAAGGTGACCGCGCAGGAGATCCCCGCCGGCTCTTCGTCGGAAGAGGCCATCACCGCCGCGATCACCGCCGGCACCGCCCCGTGCCTGGTCTACAACGTGGCGCCCGCCGCGGTCTCCGGCTGGGTCAAGCAGGGCGGTCTCGTCGACCTCAGCAAGATCGAGGGCGGCAGCGACTACATCACCGAGCGCGGCGGCGACGTCGAGTCGTACTCCAGCGACGGCAGCTACTACCAGCTGCCGTGGAAGTCGAACCCCGTCATGGTCATGTACAACAAGGCACTGTTCGAGGCCGCGGGCATCGACCCCGAGAACCCGCAGATGAACACGTACGACGCGTTCCTCGAGGGCTCGCAGAAGATCGTCGACTCGGGCGTGCAGAGCGCGATCTGGCCGGCCCCGACCAGCGAGTTCTACCAGCCGTGGTTCGACTACTACCCGCTGTACCTCGCCGAGACCGACGGCACCATGCTCGTCGAAGACGGCAAGGCCACGATCGATTCGGATGCCGGCCGCGAGGTCGCCGAGTTCTGGGCCACGATCTACAAGGACAAGCTGGCGCCGAACGAGGCCGCGACCGACGACGCCATGTCTTCGGGCACGACCGCGATGCAGCTCGCCGGCCCGTGGGCCATCCCGTCCTACGCCGAAACCGTCGACGTGGGCTTCATGCCCGTGCCGACGAGCGACGGCCGCGAGAACCCGGTCACCTTCGCCGACTCCAAGAGCGTGTCGATGTTCACGGCGTGCGAGAACCAGGGCACCGCGTGGGAGTTCCTGAAGTTCTCCACCACCGTCGAGAACGACGGGGCATTGCTCGAGGCGACCGGCCAGATGCCGATGCGCACCGACCTGACGGGCACCTTCGCGGACTACTTCGAGGCGAACCCGAACTACGTCTCGTTCGCCGAGCAGGCCGAGGCGACCGCCGATGTGCCCAGCATCCCGAACTCGGTCGAGGCCTGGCAGGCGTTCCGCGACGCGTACTCCCCCGCGGTGATCTTCGGCAAGGACTCGATCGACGACTTCCTGAAGAACGCCTCGTCCAAGATCGACGAACTCGTCGCCGAGTGATCTGATGACCGACAACCGGCGGTTGCGCACCCGATGGCTGGGTGCGCAACCGATCGGCGGCCTGTTCGCGCTGCCGTACTTCGTGTTCGTGATCGCGATCTTCGCGTATCCGCTCGCGTTCGCTGTCTACATCGCCTTCCACGACTACTTCTTCACCGCACCGGGAACGGAGCCCGACCGTCCGTTCGTGGGTTTCGAGAACTTCGTCACGGTGCTCACCGATCCGCGCGTGCTCGGCTCGTTCCGCAACACGCTCGTGTTCCTGGTGATCAACGTGCCGCTGACCGCGGTGCTGTCTCTCGTGCTCGCAGCGGCTCTGAACACCGGCATCCGATGGGTGGCCGCTTACCGGGTGGCCTTCTACGTGCCGTACCTGACGGCGAGCGTCTCGCTCGTCGGCGTGTGGATGCTGCTCTTCTCGGGCAATGGTCTGATCAACACGATCCTCGGCCCGCTCGCCCCCGATCCGTCCTGGCTCGTCAACAGCGGGCTCGCGATGCCGATGATCGCGCTGTACGTGACGTGGAAGCAGTTGGGCTTCTACATCCTGCTGTATCTCGCGGCGCTGCAGAACGTGCCGAAGGAACTCTACGAATCCGCGGAGACCGACGGAGCCGGCGCGTTCAAGCGTTTCCTGCACGTCACCGTCCCCGGCGTGCGCAGCGCCACCACGCTCGTGCTGATCCTCTCGATCATCACCGGCGCCAACCTCTTCACCGAGCCGTACCTGCTCACCAACGGCGGCGGTCCCGACGGAGCCTCCTCCACACCCGTGCTGCTCATCTACCAGCTGGGCATCCAGCAGCAGAACCCTGACACCGCGGCGGCCATCGGCATGATCCTCGTGATCCTCGTCGGGATGCTGTCGCTGGCGGCGAACCGCGCGACCAGGGAGCGATGATGAAACGCAGAAGCAAGGCCCCACGCATCCTGAGCATCGTCCTGCTCACGGTGGCGGCGATCGGATTCGCCTTCCCGTTCTACTTCATGATCGTCGGGGCGTTCCAGGAGAGTCCGACGAATGCGCCGAACGAGCTCTTCCCGACGAGCGGGTGGACCGTCGACAACTTCATCGCGATCGACTCGCGGATCGACCTGGCGGGCTCGCTGCTGAACTCGCTGATCTTCACGGCAGGCGTGCTGCTCGGCACCGTGGTCTTCGGACTGCTCGCCGGCTACGCGATCGCCCGTCTCGATTTCCGCGGACGCGGTGTCGTCTGGGTGCTCATGCTGCTCGTGCAGATGGTGCCGTTCCAGCTGCTGATGATCCCGCTCTACGTGCAGATCACCCGCAGCTACGGGCTCGGCGATTCGTACATGGGCATGATCCTGCCGTTCCTCATCAACACGACCGCGGTGTTCATCTTCGTGCAGTTCTTCAAGGCGCTGCCCGTGGAGATCTTCGAGGCGGCGCGCATCGACGGGGCCGGCGAGATCCGTCTGCTGACTTCGGTCGCGATCCCGCTCATCCGGCCCGTGCTGGTCACGGTCGTGCTCGTCACGTTCATCGGCCCCTGGAACGAGTTCCTCTGGCCGTTCCTCATCACGAAGGATGCGACGCTGCAGCCGCTCGCCGTCTCCCTCGCGAACTACATCTCGAACGTGGCGCAGTCCACCGCGAACCCGAACGGAGCGATCCTCGCCGGCGCGACCGCGCTGGCCTTCCCCGTCGTCATCCTGTTCATCGTCTTCCAACGGTTCTTCCGCGCCACCGACCTCGGCGCGGCCGTCAAGGGCTGACCAGAAGCCGTCAACCCAGAAAGGGCATCCATGTTCTCCGGAGCCTCCTTCCCCCTCGGTCCGTTCACCCCCTTCGAGGGCAACCCCATCCTGCGTCCCCGCGGCGACAGCTGGGAATCGGCGAACCTCTACAACCCGGCGGCGATCGTCGACGGCGACGAGGTCGTGCTGCTCTACCGGGCGCACGCCGACGACATCATCTCCCACATCGGCCTGGCCCGATCGAAGGACGGCGTGACGTTCACCCGAGAGGATGCGCCGATCCTCTCGCCCTCCGAGGACTACGAGACCTACGGCTGCGAAGACCCGCGCATCGCGCTGATCGACGGCACCTATTACCTCACCTACACGGGCTGGGACCGCCGCAGCGCGCAGCTGTGCCTCGCGACCTCGACCGACCTGCGCACCTGGACCAAGCACGGTCCGCTGTTCGACGACTTCGACACCTTCAAGACCATGGATCCCCGCGGGTTCAACTGGTCGAAGGCCGGGGTCATCGTGCCGCAGCAGATGCACGGAAAGTGGTGGATGTACTTCGGCGAGGGGGCGATCTACTGGGCCACCAGCGACGACCTGATCCACTGGACCCCCGGCACGGCCGACACCGAGCCGATGTACTCGCCGACTCCTGGCACCTGGGACGAGGCACTCGTCGAGATCGGCACGTCGCCCGTCGTCACCGACAACGGGCTGCTGCTCTTCCTCACGAACGGCGCCACCCGCGTCGTGCACGACGACGGCTCGGTCGACGTCGACTACCGCTGCGGGCAGATCGCGATCGACCCGGATGAGCCGACGAAAGTCATCGCGCGTCTGCAGGAGCCGTGGCTGCGGCCGCAGACCTTCGAGGACATGCACGGCCTGGTCTCGAACGTCACCTTCGTGGAAGGGCTCGTGAAGTTCCAGGACAAGTGGTTCGCGTACTACGGACAATCCGACACGACGCTCGCCGTCGCGATCCACGACCCGGCCGAGCCGTGGGGCCGCGCGCTGCGCGACTCCGAGACCGCCTGATCTCCGGGGCCCGACTGTGGGCCCCGGACTCCACCCCCAATCCCGACGAATCACGGAGACCAGGACGGATCGCGGAGGAATCCCCGTCGTTTTCTCCGCGATTCGTCATCCGCTCCGCGATTCGTCGCCCCTAGACCCCATCCGACCACCCCCCGATCCACTGACAGCACGAAGAAGTGACGACATGGACACCTCACGACGCTCATTCCTGACACTCGCGGCGACGGCATCCGCTCTCGCCCTCCTCCCGACGGATGCCGCCTTCGGCTCGGCGCACGCCGCGCCCGGCGTCGCGGGTGCGCTCCCGCTGGAGGCCGCACGCCGACCTCGGCTGACGAATCTCGCGCACCTGCGGTTCCTCCTCGCGGAGGTGCCGGTGACGCCGAGCGACGCCCACACGACCTACGGCATCGACGTGCGGCCGATCGTCCGCGCGCCCTGGACCTATGCCGACACCGACGGGGCCGGCGGCTATCGTCCGGTCGGCGGCGGCACGCGCGACGCGGTCACCGGGTACTGGACGCAGGGCGCGTACAACGCCGACGACATCGCGCGCGCGGCGATCGTGTTCCTGCGCGATTGGAAGGCGACCGGCGACGCGCAGACCGCCGACGAAGCGCGCGACGTGCTGCGATCGCTCGCGTTCCTGCAGACGACCACCGGGCCGAACGCCGGTCGCGTGGTGCTGTGGCAGCAGGAGGACGGCACACTGAACCCCAGCGCGATCCCCGTCGAGCTGCCCGATCCGTCAGACTCGGCCGAGTCGTACTGGCTCGCCCGTTCGGTGTGGGCGTTCGGTGAGGGCTATGCCGCCTTCCGCGATGTCGACGCCGACTTCGCGGCCTTCCTGCTCGCCCGCCTGCACCTGTGCCTCGACGCCCTCGGCCGCGAGTCGCTGTCACGTGCGGGGCAGTGGGTGAAGAGCGACGGCCGGAAGCTGCCGGCATGGCTGATCGCCGGAGGAGCGGATGCCACGGCCGAGGCCATGCTCGGCCTCGCAGCCGCGTCCGAAGCCGGCGACGGCCGCAGCCGCAAGGCGCTGCAGACCTACGGCGAAGGGGTGGTCGCGATGGCCGCGGACCCGTCGAAGGGCTGGCCGTTCGGCGCGGTCCTGCCGTGGACGGGCTCGCTCGGGTTCTGGCACGCGTGGGGCGCCGCCGCTCCGGAGGCGCTGGCGCGTGGTGGCGCCGTGTTGCGCCGACGCGACTGGACCGCCGCCGCCCTGGCGGATGCCGGACGCTTCACGCCGCAGGTGCTCGCCTCCGGTGGTCCGCACAACGCGTGGGCGCCCCTCCCCGCCGAGGCGCAGATCGCCTACGGTGCGCACGGTCGCGTCGCGGGCGCGGTCGCCGCGGGCGGCGAAGGCCACCGCGTGCTCGCCGGCCTCGCCGCCGGCTGGTTCTTCGGCGCGAACACCGCCGGCCTCCCGGTGTACGACCCGGCCACCGGCGTCACCTTCGACGGCGTGGAGACCGACGGACGCGTGAACCGGAATTCCGGCGCCGAGTCGACGATCCACGGACTGCTCACGATGCAGCTGCTCGACGCCGACCGGGGGATCGCCGAGCTGGCGACCTCGATCACCGGGCTGCGCTCGTTCTCGGGGCTGCGCGTGCTCGAGGCCGAGACCGCGCGACTCTCGCCCGGCGCGGTCGTCGAGACTCCCGACACCGGCGCCTGGATCGGCGAGGGCAACCTTTCCGGCGCCTCCTTCGTGCGCCTGGCCCGCGGGGAGTGGGCCGAATTCGACGTGACCGAGGCCGGCGGCATCCTGCACGGTCTCGTCTGGCGGCAGGCGGCGGAGGTCGGCGACGCGGTGTGGGAGGTGTTCAAGGGTCGACGCAAGCTCTGGAGCACGAAGACTCCGGCCGGCGGCACGGGCGACCGCGGCCTGACCGAGGCGGACGGGATGCTGGTGCCCCAGCTGCTCGGCGGCGATCTTCCGGATGCCGCGGTGACCGTGCGCTGCACGAGTCGCGGCGACGTGCGGCTCGATGCCCTGGTGATCCAGCCGAAGGTCGTGAACGCGGTCTACGCGACGACGTCGGGGTCGGCCGTGCTCTACGCCAACGGCGCCCGGCACGACGAGCGGGTCGCGGCGCTCGCGCCCGGTTCCGGTCGGTCGTACGACGCCGACGGCTCGTCGCGCGGCCAGGCCGTGCAGGGCGGGAAAGTGCGCGTGCGCGGCGAAGGGTTCACCATCACGCGGGCGTGACAGGCTCCGCTGATCGTGACAGCCTGACAGTGTGCCCACGATCGATCCGCTGCCCGACCGCCCCGCCCCCGACAACCCCACCGGGAAGCTCGTGCTCCTGCGCCACGGCGAGACGGAGTGGTCGAGAGCGGGGCTGCACACCGGATTGACGGATGTCCCGCTGACACCTCGCGGCGAGGATCTCGCCCGGGGTGCCGGCGAACTGGTCGCCGACTACGACTTCTCGCTCGTGCTGACCTCGCCGCTGCAGCGCGCCCGGCGCACCGCAGAGCTCGCGGGGCTCCACGCCGACGTGGATCCGCTTCTCGTCGAGTGGGATTACGGCGGATACGAAGGCCGCAGCACGAAGGACATCCGCGCGGAGCTCGGCTACGACTGGAGCGCCTTCACCCACGGCGTCATCCGGGGCAAGACCCCGGGAGAGACGGTGGAGGAAGTGGCCGCGCGGGCCTCACGAGTGCTGACGCGCGTGCTCCCCGCCCTGGTCGACGGAGATGTGGCGCTGGTCGCGCACGGCCATTTCCTGCGCATCCTGACGGCCGTGTTCCTGCGGCAGGCTCCGCGATTCGGCGCGCAGATCAGCTTGGACGCGGGATCGGTGTCGGTTCTCAGCTACTACCGCGAGCAGCCGGCCATCCTCTCGTGGAACTACGGCCGCGAGCTGCCTCTGGCCCCGTCGGAGTCCTGACCCCGGCACGCAGAAGACCCCCGCAGCTGTCGGCTGCGGGGGTCTTCGTCCGGCGGGTGAGTGGACTCAGGCGATGCGCGAGCGGTCGTAGGTCGCGGAGCCGAAGCCGAGGATGAGGTATCCGATGATCGAGAGCAGCCACAGCAGGAAGACGGAGAACACCGTGTCCTTGCCGAAGGCCTTGCCCACGCGCAGGGCGACGATGATGTGCATGATGATGTTGACGATGGGGATGAGGTAGAGCAGTCCCAGCCACATCGAGAAGCCGGCGATCTTGACGAGCACGAAGACGTTCACGATCGGGATGATCGCGAGCCATCCGGGCTCACCGGCCTTGGCGAAGACCTTCCAGAGGGCGATCGCGAGGATGATGTAGATGATGAAGCTGATGACGCCGGAGACGCCGTAAAGCGCGGTCAGGTCGGTCTGAGTGGTGATGGAGTCCATAGCTGATACATATACCTGAAAGTTTGCTGGGAGGCTAGCTCCGATATACCAGCATCCTTCTTTTGAATGATTCAAAAGACGTGTAGGGTCGAGGACATGGAGACAGCACTCGACTCGGCGCTTCGCGACGCCGGACTGAGGGCGACCGCGGGCCGCGTCGCCGTTCTCGAGGCGCTGGACTCCATGGCCCATTCGGATGCCGAGCGGCTCTACCGCGCGGTGTGCGACGTGCTCCCGACGACGTCGATCCAGTCGGTGCACAACATCCTCGCGGACCTGACGACGGCGGGACTCATCCGCCGGATCGAACCGGCAGGCTCCGCAGCCCTCTATGAGCGGCGCATCGGCGACAACCATCACCATGTCGTCTGCACCCGATGCGGTGCGGTCGGCGATGTGGACTGCGTCGTCGGCGAGGCGCCGTGCCTCACCCCGTCCTCGGCCGGGGGTTTCACCGTCCAGACAGCCGAAGTCACCTTCTGGGGCCTCTGCCCCAGCTGCCAGAACGCCGCGCAGTAGCGAGACGCGTCCGCCTGCCCACCCGGGCAGGGGTATTCGTCGCGCCTGCGCCGAGAAGGAGAAGAACCATGACGAAACCTGCCACCACCACCCAGACCGGCACGCCGGCCCCGAGCGACGCCCACTCGCTCACCGTCGGCGCCGACGGCCCCACCGTCCTGCACGACCGCTACCTCGTCGAGAAGCTCGCCTCGTTCAACCGGGAGCGCGTGCCGGAGCGCAACCCGCACGCCAAGGGCGGCGGCGCGTTCGGCGAGTTCGTGGTGACCGAAGACGTCTCGGCGTACACGCGGGCGGCCGCGTTCCAGCCCGGCGCCACGAGCGAGACGCTGATCCGCTTCTCGTCGGTCGCCGGCGAGCAGGGATCCCCCGACACCTGGCGCGATGTGCGCGGCTTCTCGCTGCGCTTCTACACGACCGAGGGCAACCTCGACATCGTCGGCAACAACACCCCCACCTTCTTCCTGCGCGACGCGATGAAGTTCCCCGACTTCATCCACTCGCAGAAGCGTCTCGGCGACTCGGGCCTGCGCGACGCCGACATGCAGTGGGACTTCTGGACCCTCTCCCCCGAGACCGCGCACCAGGTCACCTACCTGATGGGCGACCGCGGCCTGCCCCGCAGCTGGCGGCACATGAACGGCTACGGCTCGCACACCTATCAGTGGGTCAACGCCGCCGGTGAGCGCTTCTGGGTGCAGTACCACTTCCTCTCCCAGCAGGGCGTCGAGGCGATGGGTGCGGCCGAGGCCGAGCAGCTGGCCGGATCGGATGCCGACTTCTACCGCCGCGACCTCTTCGACGCGATCACGCGCGGCGAGCACCCCTCGTGGGACGTCTACGTGCAGGTCATGCCCTACGAGGAGGCGAAGGAGTACCGCTTCAACCCGTTCGACCTCACCAAGACGTGGTCGAAGAAGGACTACCCGCGCATCAAGGTCGGCACCTTCACGCTGAACCGCAACCCGCAGAACTTCTTCGCCGAGATCGAGCAGGCGGCGTTCTCGCCGGGCAACCAGGTTCCCGGCACCGGCATCTCGCCCGACAAGATGCTCATGGCCCGGGTGTTCGCGTACTCCGACGCCCAGCGGTACCGCATCGGCGCGAACTACAACCAGCTGCCGGTCAACCAGCCGCACGCGGCCGAGGTGCGCAACTACATGCACGAGGGCCAGATGCGGTACCAGTCCAACGACGCCGCGCACCGCACCTACACGCCGAACTCCTACGGCGCACCGGGTGGGCCCGAGGCCGACCCGCAGGCCGGCGTCGAGGCGAGCTGGGAGACCGACGGCGATCTCATGCGCGCCGCCGCGACCCTGCACATCGACGACGACGACTTCGGTCAGGCCGGCACCCTGTATCGCACGGTCTTCGACGACGAGCAGCGCGCCCGCTTCCTCGAGACCCTCACCGGTCAGGGTCGCGGGATCACGGTCGACGTCATCCGCGAGAACTTCTTCCAGTACTGGACGAACGTGGATGCCGCGCTCGGCGAGGCGCTGCGCCGTATCGTCTGAATCGACTGAGGATGCTGTGCGGCGGGGTTCGGCCCTGCCGCACAGCATCCGCTGTTCTCTCCGCACGACATGAAGGAGATCTCACGTTCTGCAGGACCGCATCCCACGGATGTCCCTTCATAACGTGAGATCTCCTTCGTCGTGCTCGGCCCGGGATGCTCAGCCGGCCAGCTCGTCCGGGTAGACGATGTCGATCTCGGCGATGGTCTTCGGGAAGTCTTTGCGGTTGTTCGTGAGGAAGCGATCGGCTCCGGCCGCGACGGCGGTCGCCAGGTGTGCGGCATCCGCGGCGCGAAGCCCGTAGGCGACCGCAAGCGCCAGAGCCAGCCGTCCCGTCGCCGCATCGAGCGGCCGGAGATCGAGCCGACTGAGCAGGCTGAGAAGCGCTGCCGCCTCTTCGGAGTCCGGATCGTCGCGCAGCGGCTTCGCGAGCACCTCTGTCAGTAGGAGCAGGGAGCCGACGGCATGCACAGCCGCGAGTTCTGTCGATCCCGCCTCGAGGAGAGCGGCGACACGCGCGCCGAGGGGATGCCCGTCGACCGCCGCGTAGATCAGCACATCGGCATCGAAGGCCGTGATCACCGCGCGGCTCGATCTGAGCGAACGGATTCGATGAGCTCATCCGCGCGCTCGATGGTCATCGCCGGCGGCTTCAGAGGTTCGTCGCGGGCTCGGGTGAGAAGGGTCTCGATCTGGTCGGCTGCTCTCCAGGCCGCCGTCGCCCTTCGTGCGGCCAGCACGTCTGGCCGGACGAGCACCGCGACCACCCGACCGTGCCGCGTTATCGAGACCTCTTCACCCGCCTCGACGCGGTCGAGCTGCGTCGGCAGGCTCTGGCGAGCGGCGCTTGCGGAGATGATCGACATAGATGGATTGTACGCTCTTGTACATCCTTGTACTTCGAGGACTTCAGACGGCATACCGGTATGCCGCCTCCGGTCGGAATCCCGCGCAGTACCGTGGCGGAATGCCTCTGTTCTCTCGCAGACGAAAGCGCTCCAGCCACGCGGTCACGATCCATTTCGCACAGCCGATGTCGCCGCGTGTGCGGCACGCGCAGGAGGTCGGAATCGTCGGGACCCTGCTGCCCCAGCTCGACGCGTCCGCGGTGATTCACGGCGGCGGTACCGCGCTTTCGGCCGAGGGCGAGCCCGTGGCAGCAGACATCGAGCTCACCGTGACGGCGGCCGACATCGAGCGCGTGACCATCGAGCTCCTCGGCGTGCTCGAGAGCAACGGCATCGCGCGCGGCTCGTGGGTCGCGGTCGACGGGCAGAAGCATCCGGTCGGCTCGACCGAGTTCGTACTGCTCCGCACGCACCTCCGCGACGCGGCATCCGAGGACCTGACCGGTGTGACCATCGCCCTACAGGCCGCCCTCGGATCCGGGGCGATCGGCTGGCACGACGAGACCTACGTCGGCGCGAATGGGCCGGTCTACGTGTTCAGCGGGTCGTCGGCCGAGAGCATCCTCGCGGCCCTACGACCGACGCTTCCGCTGCACTCGTCGCTCAGCGCGGCGGAACTCGCCTCCGTGACGGCGGGGGCCGCCGAATCCGGCTGAAGGCGGTGCAGGTCAACCGGTCACGGTCGCGAACAACAGCTCCCTCGCTTCACGCCCCGACCCTACCGGTGGGGCCAGAATGGATGCCGTGGCCGTCCCTCTCTCCGATCTGACCAGCATGCCCGAACCGCAGCAGGTGTACGCGGGCGACGGCACCCGCCTCGCGACGTACACCTGGGGCGACCTCGACGCTCCGGTCGTCGTCGTGGTGCACGGCTTCGCGTCGAACGCGCGCGACAACTGGGTGCTCACTGGCTGGGTGCGCGAGTTGACGCGCTCGGGGTACCGGGTGCTCGCCCTCGACCAGCGCGGCCACGGGCACAGTGCGAAGCCGCACGAGCCCGGCGACTACGGCATCCGCACCCTCGTGACCGACGTCGAGTCCGTCATGGACGCCTACCTCGTCGATGACGCGTTCTACGTCGGGTACTCCCTCGGCGCCCGTGTCGGCTGGGAGGTCGTGCGCGACCTGCCGCACCGCATCGGCCGCGCGGTGCTCGGAGGTGTGCCCGACGGCATCCCGCTGGCCCGCCTGAATCTCGACCAGGTGCGCGCCTACATCGCCGACGGGACCCCGGTCGCCGACCAGACCACGCAGAACTACATCGCGCTCACCGAACGGGTGCCGGGTAATGACCTGCAGGCGCTGGTGGCCCTCGCCGAAGGAATGCGGGCGTCGGGCACTATCGACCCCGACCCGGCGGATGCGCCGACCCGGCCGATCCTGTTCGCGACCGGGTCGAAGGACGCGATCATCGAGGGCTCTCGGGCCCTGGCATCCGCGGCCCACGACGGGCGCTTCTTCGAGATCCCGAACCGCAACCACTTCAACGCCCCCGGCTCGCGGGACTTCAAAGAGGCCGCGCTGGCTTTCCTCGCGGAGGGCTGAGCCGGCGCCGACTTCTTCTGGCCGCGCAGCTTCGGGCTGAGATCGCACTCATGGGCTGAGGATGCGCAGCATCCGCTCCTCCCCACGCGGAGATCTCCTCCCCACACGGTGCAGCGTTGCCGCCGACGAGGCCGGGACATGACGAAGGCCCTCCGTCTCAGGAGACGGAGGGCCTTCGGGCGCTTCAGACGGTCGCGCTCTCACGCTTCGGCAGCACCCATCCCGCACGCGGGAAGTGGCAGGTGTAGCCGTTCGGGTACTTGATCAGGTAGTCCTGGTGCTCTTCCTCGGCCTGCCAGAACGGACCCTCGGGCTCGATCGTGGTGACGGCCTTGCCCGGCCAGAGACCGGAGGCGTCGACATCCGCGATCGTGTCGCGCGCGACGGTCTCCTGCTCGGGGCTGAGCGGGAAGATCGCGGAGCGGTAGCTGGATCCGCGGTCGTTGCCCTGACGGTCCTTGGTCGACGGGTCGTGGATCTGGAAGAAGAACGCGAGGATGTCGCGGTACGTCGTCTTCGACGGGTCGAACACGATCTCCACAGCCTCGGCGTGGCCGGGGTGGTTGCGGTAGGTGGCGTGGTCGTTCGATCCACCGGTGTAGCCGACGCGCGTGTCGAGCACGCCGGGCTGGCGGCGGATCAGGTCTTCCATGCCCCAGAAACAACCGCCGGCGAGGACGGCGGTCTCGGTGCCGGGGGTGCGGGTAATGGTTCCGGTGTCAGTCATGACTGCTCCTCAGAAGTGTGGGTGGTGGTGGCGAAGAGGCGGCTGTAGCGACCGTACCCCTCTTCCTCGAGCCTGTCAGCGGGGATGAACCGCAGCGCGGCGGAGTTCATGCAGTACCGCAATCCTCCCGCGTCTCGCGGTCCGTCGTCGAAGACGTGCCCCAGGTGGCTGTCGGCGGCGGCCGAGCGCGCCTCGGTGCGCTTCATGAACAGTTTGCGGTCGGTGCGCGTGGTCACGGCATCCGCATCGATGGGCTTGGTGAAGCTCGGCCAGCCGGTTCCGCTGTCGAACTTGTCGGTCGACGAGAACAGCGGCTCGCCCGAGACCACATCGACGTAGATGCCGTCGTCGTGCGTGTTCCAGTAGGCGTTGCGGAACGGAGGCTCCGTCGCGTCCTGCTGGGTCACCTCGTACTGCAGGTGGGTGAGGGCGGTGACCGCCTCGGGGGTCTTGGCGTACTGGTTCGACATGCTGGACTCCTTGTCCGACGTCGCTGGCTGCGCCGTCACTAGAGGAGAACGGATGCCGGGCCCGTTTTGGTCCCGCGGGGCTGGGAGCGGGCTGTGAGTTTTGGGGACATCGCCGGGGCTACGGAGCGAGGCCGGCGGGCGCTGGCACGCCCGCCGGCCCTGCCATCGCTAGTCCTTCACGCCGGTGGCGTCCTCGAGCAATGGATTGAGGGTGCCGTCGTAGACGCCGCCCGGCTGCGGCTCGTCGTTGAAGAACGCGTCGAGAGCGTTGTAGACCGAATTCGGCTGCTCGTCCCACGGCCCGTGCGTCGCGTCTTCGACGTACACGATCTCCAGGTCCGAGTTGGCTGTCGTGTACTGCTGCTGATCCGTCCATGAGACGTAGTCGTACTCCGCCCGGATGAGCAGGGTGGGCGTCTGCTCAGACTCCAGGGCGTCGATCGTCTTCTCCCACGTTGCAGCGAAGTCGTCGGCGAGTGCGAGGTTCGCATAGATGTTCAGGGGCGCCAGAGCCGCCGCCATCGCCCGCTTCCCATCCTCCTGGCTCAGGAGGTTCTGTGCGGCGGCCGGACCGACGGTCTTGCCGATCAGGATGGCGGCGAGCGCGCGCAGCGGCACGGCATCGAACGTGTAGCTGTTGTCGTCGACGGCCTCCGTGTAGCCCGGAATCTTCTCCAGCGCCGCCCACTCGGCGTCTTCGTCAGCCGCATTCCGGGCAGACGGATCCGGTCCTCCGGGCGAGATCAACGCGACGTGCTCCACACGGTCGGCGTGGGCCGCGGTGTAGGCCTCGACGAGGTATCCGCCTGCCGAGTGCCCGATCAGGTCGACCTTCGGTGCGCCGATCTCATCCTGGATCGCCTGGAGATCAGCGACCGACCGCTCCACCGTGTACTCCTCTTCCGGCAATTCCGATGATAGTCCGGCACCCGCCTGGTCGTAGATGTACACGTCGTGGCCCGTCTTCGCCACGCGCTGGAAGTAGTCGATGCTGCCGCCTGACGCGTAGCCGCCGGGCCCGCCGTGCACGAAGATGACAGGCGTCGCTCCGCTGTCCGCACCCTCGGCGGGGAAATGCCAGTACGCGACACGAGACCCCGTGTTCAGATCCCAGTACGAGGGATCGGGTCGCCCTGCCTCGACGATCGGCTCGTCCGGCACCGGAGCGAGGATCGTCGTGCCGGCGACGACACCGACGACGGCGAGCAGCGCACCCGCCACGATGAAGGGCGACTTGCGCCTCCGCAACGGGAGACGCGCGCCCATGCGCGGCGACCGCCACATCACGTGGGCGATTCCGGTCAGCAGCCAGGCGACAGCGAACAGGGCGAGGGCGCCGAGGATGATCGCCGGCACCAGACCGAGGTTCAGACCGAGTACGAAGACGAGGATTCCGACGAGGACCGCCACCACCACCGCCACCACCACCGCCAGCACCGAGATGAGCACGGAGCCGGTGCGGCGCAGTACGAGGAGGGCAGGTCTGACCTGCGGTCGCGGATCATCGTTCATCGAGTTTCTCTTTCTGTAGATCGAGCAGGTGCCGAACCTGTACACGATATACAAATGCTTTTCACATCCTTTCCGGCCTGTGAAAGAGAGACGACGCTCGGTGTCACTGCCGATAGAGTTTCCGTCTACACACCACAGGGGGACCGCACATGTCGGTAGGACTGCTCGCCGTCGTCGACGACATCCTGAGCGCCGCGATGAAGGCCTCGGCGAAGGCCGCCGGCGTGGTGATCGACGACGCCGCCGTCACCCCCCAGTACGTGCAGGGCATCACGCCCGCCCGTGAACTGCCGGTCGTCGGCAAGATCGCGCTGGGTTCGCTCGCCAACAAGTTCCTCATCATCATCCCGGCAGCGCTGCTGCTCACGGCCTTCGCGCCCTGGGTGCTTCCGTACCTGCTGATCCTCGGCGGAACGTACCTGTGCTTCGAAGGCGCCGAGAAGGTGCTCGAGTGGTTCGGTGTGCAGCACGGCCACGCCGATGAGGGCGCCCGCGACGAGAAGAAGCTCGTGCTCGGCGCCGTGCGCACCGACCTCATCCTCTCCACCGAGATCATGCTCATCTCGCTCGCGAGCCTGGAGAAGGGCCTCGACGTCTGGACGACGCTGGCCATCCTCGCCGTGATCGCCCTGCTCATGACCGGTGTCGTCTACGGGGCCGTGGCACTGCTGGTGAAGATCGACGACATCGGCCTCAAGATGGCGAAGAACCCGGTGCAGCGCATCCGCCACACCGGCACGCGGATCGTGCGCTCGATGCCCGCCGTGTTCCGCTTCATCAGCATCCTGGGCACGGTCGCGATGCTCTGGGTCGGCGGCCACCTCGTGCTCGTGAACCTCGGCGAGGTCGGCTGGCACTTCCCCGTCGACGTGCTCCACGCCGTCGAGCATGCCCTCGAGCCGGCCGGGGCCGTCATCGTGTGGATCGTCGACACGATCATCTCGGCCATCGCGGGCCTCGCACTCGGGCTGCTGATCGTCGTCATCGTGCTCGGCATCGGACGGATGCTGGGCAAGAAGCCGAGCTTCCACGAGGGCGAGGAATCCCCCGCCGACGTGCACGTCTGACGCACGAGTATTGTCATCGGCATGTCGTCCGCATCCCCGACCACCCGGAGCGCGAGACGCGACGCCGATCGCTGGTTCCGCGAGCAGGGCCTTCCGACCTTCGTGCCGCTCCGGCGCTGGTTCACCGATCTCCCGCGGCGCGTCGCGCCGCTCATCGTGTGGGTCGCGATCGTCGTCTACCCGCTCGGGGGCGGCATCGAGCTCGTGGTGGACATCGCCGAGGACTCGACGGGCGGTGAGGCGACAGCGCTGGTCATGGTCGTGATCCTCGCCCTCGTGGTCGCGGTGGTCATCACGTGGGGCGGGTACTTCCTCGTGCGCCTGCTTCTGCGCCGTCTGCCGGTGGGCATCGGGACGATCGTCGCCCTGCTGCTGATCATCGCCTGCCTCGCCGGGATCATCATCGACGGCTACGAGAACAACTCCCGAGCGACCGTCGGACCGGTCTTCACGGCGCTGCTCATCCTGGTGGTCTGCGTCCTCGTGACCGGCATGGGCGGCGGTGCGCTGATCTCGTGGGCGTCGCGCCTCGCCGTGCGCAACGCCTCGGCGATCGGGCACATGGCGTCGATCGCCCTGCCCGTGATCCTGATGCTGGTCGTGTTCGCCTTCTTCTCCGCAGAGGTCTGGCAGATGGCATCCGCCCTGCACTGGGGATCGATCGCCCTCGTCGGGCTCGTCGTCGCGGTGCTGGCGGGCATCGTCGTCCTGCGGGTCAGCGCCTCCGAGATCGACGACGACGCCCAGGCGCCGACCGAGGTGCAGCGGCGTGCGATGCTCGTCGACACCCCGGCCGAGCATCGCACCGCGGGGCCGGCGGCGCACCACCGTCTGCGTGCACCGCAGCGGTTCAACATCCTGCTCGCGATGACCTTCGCCCAACTGGTGCAGGCGCTGTTCTTCGCACTGCTGCTCGCGGCCCTGCTGATCGTGATCGGCGGCATCGCGATCCCGGTCGGCGTGGCGGAGATCTGGCTCGGCCCGGGCAGCGAGTCCCAGCCGCTGGTCATCGAGCCGCTCGTCATCGCCGGCGTGGAACTGCCGATCACGGTCAACCTGCTGAAGGCCGCCATGCTGCTGTCGCTGATCGCGACCCTCCCGTTCGTCTTCTCCGCGGTGAGCGAGGCCCGCTATCGCGAGCGCTTCTTCGACCCGATCATGGCCGACATGCGCCGCGCGATCCTCGTGCGCGATGCGCTGAGCGCGAAGGCCGTCGGCTCCGGAGAAGCCTGACCCCCGGCATCCTGCTAGCGTCGGCGATGCGCACCCGAAGCGCAGCAGCAGAAGAGAGACCCCCGCCGATGACTGACGTGCAGATCAGGGATGCCGAGGCCGCCGACCTCGAGACGATCACCGCCATCCACAATCACGCCGTCGTGCACACGACCGCGATCTGGAACGAGGACGCGGTCGACGTCGACGATCGTGCCGCCTGGCTCGCCGACCGCACGGCCCGGGGGTACCCGGTCATCGTCGCCGACGACGGAACCGGCGTGCTCGGCTACGCGTCGTACGCGCAGTGGCGCCCGCACAGCGGGTACCGGCACACCGTCGAGCACTCCGTGTACGTGCGCGGCGACCAGCGCGGACGCGGCATCGGCAAGACCCTCATGGCCGAGCTCATCGTGCGGGCGCGTGCCGCCGGCATCCACGTCATGATCGGCGGGATCGAGAGCGGGAACGTCGCGTCGATCGTGCTCCACGAGAGGCTCGGCTTCGCCGAGGTGGGACGGATGCCGCAGGTCGGGGCCAAGTTCGGACGCTGGCTCGACCTCAGCATGCTCCAGCTCGTGCTCGACGACAGGCCCGCGCCCGACGCGGCGCTCTGACGACGATGGACCTGCTGCGCTGGCTCGCCGAGGCCTTCAACTCGCAATGGGTGCTGCCCGGCGGGCAGACGCTGCTGATCCGCGAGGTCGTCGGCAACGCGTTCGGCCTCGCGAGCGCGATCGGAGGCATGCGGCGCAAGATCTGGGCGTGGCCGGTGGGCATCATCGGGAACCTGCTGCTGCTCACCGTGTTCCTCGGGTCGATCCTCAGTCCCGACCACTCGCTGCCGCACCTGCTCGGCCAGGCCGGACGTCAGGTCATGTTCATCGCGGTCGCGATCTACGGCTGGGTGCGCTGGCGCAACGCCGAGGGCGGACGTGTGAGTCCGCGGTGGGCGCCGACGAGCGCGCGCATCGGCCTCGTCCTCGCGATGGTCGTCGGCACGGTCGCACTGACACCCCTGTTCCGTGCGCTCGGCTCGTGGGAGCCGGTGTGGGCCGATGCCTGGACCTTCGTCGGGTCGCTGCTCGCGACGTACGGCATGGCGAAGGGCTGGACCGAGTTCTGGCTGATCTGGATCGCGGTCGACGTCGTCGGGGTGCCGCTGCTCTTCAGCTCGGGTTATTACGCGACCGGGCTCATGTACGTGTTCTACGGCGGGTTCACGGCGGTCGGGTTCGTCGTGTGGTGGCGCGCCCAGCGCATCGCCGCCTTGCCACCGGTCGAGATCATCCCGCCCGACCCGAGTCCGCGGCGGGCGGTCGACGAGGGCTGACGCGCGGGGGCCCGAATGTGTCGGCCCGTGTCGGAGACCCTGGTCAGACCCCGCAGCATCCCGTTTCATGGGTTTCATGACTCGCCAGATCCGTTTCAACGCCTTCGACATGAACTGCGTCGCACATCAGTCGTCCGGGCTGTGGCGGCATCCGGACGACCGCTCGCGCCAGTACAACACCATCAGCTACTGGACCGACCTCGCGAAGCTGCTCGAGAGCGCGACCTTCGACGGCATCTTCATCGCGGACGTGCTCGGCACCTACGACGTCTACGGCGGCACGAACGAGGCCGCGATCCGCAACGGCGCCCAGGTGCCGGTGAACGACCCGATCCTGCTGGTGAGCGCGATGGCGGCGGTCACCGAGCACCTCGGCTTCGGCATCACGGCCGGGACCGCGTTCGAGCACCCGTACCCGTTCGCGAGGCGCCTGAGCACGCTCGACCACCTCACGCAGGGCCGCATCGGCTGGAACGTCGTGACCGGCTACCTGCCCAGCGCCGCACGGAACATGGGCCAGGAGGATCAGCTCGCCCACGACGACCGCTACGACCACGCCGACGAGTACGTCGAGGTGCTCTACAAGCTCTGGGAAGGATCGTGGGAGGACGACGCCGTCATCGAGGACCGCGAGCGCGGCATCTTCACGGACCACACGAAGGTGCACCCGATCGGGCATGAGGGAAAGCACTTCAGCGTTCCCGGCATCCACATCTCCGAGCCGTCTCCGCAGCGCACGCCGGTGATCTATCAGGCCGGCGCGAGCCCGCGCGGGGTGCGGTTCGCCGCCGAGAACGCGGAGGCGATCTTCGTCGCCGCCCCGTCGAAGGAGGTGCTCGCCGGAACCGTGAAGCGCATCCGCGACGCGCTCGAGGCGGCAGGACGCGACCGGTACGACGCGCGCATCTACACCCTGCTCACCGTCATCACCGCGGCGACGAGCGAGGAGGCGACGGCGAAGCACGCCGAGTACCTCAGCTACGCCAGCCCCGAGGGCGCCCTGACCTTCATGTCGGGGTGGATGGGCGTCGACCTCTCGCAGTACGAGGAGGACGAGCCCGTCGGCAACGTCGAGTCCAACGCCATCCAGTCGGTGCTGCAGCACCTCAAGGAGGAAGCGGATCTCGGCCGCGAGTGGACCGTCGGCGACTTCGGCCGGCACAACGCGATCGGCGGCCTCGGCCCCACGGTCGTCGGCTCGGGCGAGGAGATCGCCGACGAGCTGCAGTCCTGGGTCGACGAGACCGACATCGACGGCTTCAACCTCGCCTACGCGGTGACGCCCGGCACGTGGCAGGACATCATCGAGCACGTCATCCCGGTGCTGCGTGCCCGCGGCGCCTACCCGGAGGAGTACACGCCGGGCACGCTGCGGCACAAGCTGCAGGGTAAGGGCGACCGCGTGCAGGACACGCACCGGGCCGCGAAGTACCGGATCGGATCGCCGGCCCGGGTCTGAGGATCGCCGGTTCCGGTCGCAGTTCCTGCCGCGCGCCGGTGCTCCGGTCGCGATTCGTGCCGCCCCCGCGCGGGAGAAGCGGCAGAATGTGCGACCGGAGCGGCCGGGCTCAGGCAGCCAGCCGTTCGCGCTCGCGCCTTTCGGGGATCAGCAGCAGCACGCCGAGCAGAAGGCTCACGCCCAGTGCGACCATCTCGCCGATCGCCGACTCGAGAGTCATGTGCTCGAGGTGCAGCGCGTGGTACAGGAAGTGCAGCGTTCCGAACACCGTCCAGGCGATGCCGAGCACCCGGAACACGGCCTGATTCCGCCACAGCAGCCCGCCGATGCCGGCTGCGGCGAGCGCGAGGTACATCGCGCCGACGTCACGGATGAGGTGCTCGTTGAAGCGGCCGTCGACCGAGACCCACGAGCCCAGCACGCCGGGGAACGAGTCGTAGAAGCTCTGCGGTGCGGAGTACGCCCATCCGCCGACGAAGAGGCCCAGCACGGCGGAGAACGCGAGGGCGAAGATGTGGAGTCGTCTCATACCCTCTACGACGACGCAGGGCGGGTGAGTGTGAGGTCAGTCGTCCGAGCGGCTGAACACGCTCCGCAGCAGGAAGAACACGCCGACGGCGACGACCAGCACGATCGCGAGCTTGACGACGAACCAGAGCACCGAGAACAGCGCGCTGACGATCCACCACGCGAGCACGACGGCGACGATCACGCCGATGATGGTCCAGATGTTCTTCGTCATGAGGACAGCCTACGGATTTCCAGCCCCCGGCACCTCACACGTGCAGCAGGTCCTCCGCCGCAGCATCCGCCCATTCGGGGACGACGACCCGGATTTCCGCCGAGGCGTCACAGTTCCGGGGGCTGCGTCGTCAGTACTGATGGGCGCGACCGCGCCCGGAGAGAAGGAGAGACGACGTGTCCCACGTGAATATCGGCAAGATCTATTCGGCCCCGTACCAGGCGATGCTGGAGTTCGCCGCGAAGGCCGCAGAGGCAGGCGTGGATGCCGGGCTGTCGCCGCTGCTCGTCGAACTGGTCAAGGTGCGCGCCTCGCAGCTCAACGGCTGCGCGTTCTGTCTGCGGATGCACGCCGCCGATGCGGTCAAGAACGGCGAGACGGCCGACCGGCTCGCGGTGCTCGCCGGGTGGTGGGAGTCGCAGTACTTCTCCCCCGAGGAGCAGGCGGCCCTGCAGATCGCAGAGCGGGTGACGCTCATCGGCGATCACGGCCGGCTGCATGATCGTGGAGTCGATGTCGACGGCATCCTGACCGAGAAGCAGATCGCGGCCGTGACATGGCTGACCGTCGTGATCAACAGCTGGAACCGCATCGCGATCACCAGCCACTACCCCGTGGCACCCTGATCTCGGCCGGGCGGGGACCCGTCCTCTGCGATCAGCGCGCCCCCGGCGGCCCGCCAGTCGATGAGTCCCCCGCCCAGGTTCACCGCATCGAACCCGTGCTCGGTGAGCAGGTTCGCGGCACCGCTCGAGAGCAGGCCGCCGGTGCAGAAGGCGATCAGCAGACGATCCTCGGGAAGCTCCGCTGCGCGTCGTTCGAGTTCGCCGAGCGGAATGTGGACCGCCTGGGGGACGTGCTGGCGCCGCCATTCCTGTTCGCGCCTCACGTCGACGACGACCGCGCCGTCGGCGATGAGGTCGATCGCCTCGATGGCGGTCACCGTGCGCGGTCGCCGGAAGAAGTGCCGAACGGTCATCGGCGCGCTTCCTTCCGCACGTTGATCAGGGTGAACACACCGCCGAGCGCCGGGATGAGGGCCATCAGTCGCGTGCGCAGCATCAGCCCTCGACCGAGCAGCGCGATGACCGCGACGGCGAGGTAGAGCGCACCGTGCAGCGGGCCGAGAACCGACGCGACACCGTCGACATGCACGGTGGCGAGGTTGATCAGCAGCACGGCGATGCTGAGCAGCTCGAGCACGGACAGCACCTCGAGAGTGCGCAGCAGCGGCCTCATTCGGCACCCGGCCGGACGATCATGAGCACGACGACGACCGCCCACAGCAGGTTGAACACGCCCGTGAGCACCCGCAGGACCCGCGCACCCTGCGGGTCGAGGGTTTCGGCGAGGGCGTCGCGCTGCGCGGGAACGATCCGCAGGGCGAGCAGGCCGCCGGCCACGGCGGTGAGCACCATGGCGATCGTGATCCAGATCTCGCCGAGGCGGCCTTGCACCGCGGCGAGTCCGAGCCCGACGAGCGGGACGACCAGGGCGAGGATGCCGTAGGTGCGGGTGATGCGGTGCAGAACACGGGCGACGAGGAGGCCGCCGGATTCCGTCGTCGCACCTGCCGCAGCCTGCAGTGCGAACCTCGGGAAGAGGCTGGTCGTCACGGCCACGGGACCGATGAAGAGGATGCCGGCGAGCACGTGCACGGCCAGGAGGATGTCTTCCATACCTTTAGTCTAACTAAAGGTCAGTCCTGCGTGCCGAACACCTCCGCCACGTGCGCGCGCAGCGCCTCGGTCAGCCCCGGGTGCGCAGACGAGAAGCGGTCATCGACCTCGGCGAGCCGCGTCGCCGCCTGCGCCAGGAGCTGCTCCCCCGCGGGCGTCACCTGCAGGCGGGATGCCGCCCCCGCTCGAGCCGTGGCATCCTCCACGAGCCCCTCCTGCTTCAGGCCCGCGACCGCGACGTGCGCACTGGGCGCGGTGATGCGAGACCGCCGGGCGAGTTCACTGAACGAGATCCCCGGCATCCCTCGGATGTGACCGAGCAGCGCGTACGTACGGGACGTCAGCCCCAGCGGTTTCAGCGCCTCGGCGAACGCCTCCTGCCACACGCCGACGACGGTCAGCAGCGCGACCGTCGGACTGAACGGCGGAGTCTCGGGCATCTGATCAGGCTACTCGTCGGGCGCGTTCGGGCCGGAGACCGCACCCACGACGACGCGTTCGGAGAGCATCTGCAGGAGCCCGTGGAGGTCACCCGCGGCGGCGAGGAGAGCGACGCTCCGGCGGGTCAGGTCGGCGAGCCGGTCCGCGAGGATGCGCTGCGCATCGGCGGTCAGCGCCTGCCCGCGCAGCTGCTCGAGGATGCGGGCGATCGGCGGGATGCCGTAACCGCCGGCACGCAGCGCCGCCACGACGCGCGCCTCGGTGATCGCCCTGGCGCCGTAAGTGCGCGACGCGGATGCGACGGAGCGGAGCGGGTGGATGAGTCCCTCACGCTCCCAGTGGCGGAGGGCCGATGCGCGGACGTCGAGCGCCTGGGCGAGTTCGGCGATCGTCATCGCGTCCTCGTCCGCGAAGACGTCGGCCGACTCACCGACGGCGGCATCCAGGCCGCGGAGCGCCTCCTTCACGCGAGATCGCTCGCGGGCCAGAGCGGCGTGGAGCTCGTCGATCCGCTCCGCGGCGTCATCGACGGTGCTGTCGATCAGCGTCGGCATCAGGCGCCTCGCGGGTACGGGCCCGATGGCGGACGCGAGGCTCCGGTAGGCGCGCGCGGCGACGAGGTGCTGCTCGCCGTAGCGTCGGTACCCGTTCGCGGCGCGCTCGGCGGGCGGGATGATGCCCAGTCGTTCGAGATCGCGCACCTGCTGCGTCGAGTAGCCGACGAGACGGCCCAACCCGACCGTGGTCAGGAGGCTGACTTGAGGGTTATGCGTCATCATCACCCGTCTCTTCGCTGACAAGTCCACATAAGCACTTCAACTCGATCATTGAATCATGGACATGCAGCAGATCATCAAAGCCATCCGAGAGCTCGACGGCGCCCTCGTCGTCGCCCCCGAAATCGGCAGCGCGTTCCCGGAACTCTCGTGGGGCGATGCGTACTTCTATCACGCACCCGACGGACGGATGCCGGAGCGCACCCAGCCCTACGGAACGATCATCACGAAGGACTACCCCGACGACGCATCGTCGGAGCTCGATGCCCCGGATCGGTTCCGCGTGAACATCCACGTCGGTCAGGAGCGCGCCGACGCCCTCGTCACGACGGAAGCCGACGCGGTGCAGACGGACGTGTTCCGACGGCATCCGCTCTACGGTGCGGCGGGATGGGTCAGCATCATCAACCCGGGTGACGAGACGGCGGATGCCGTGCTCGCCCTGCTGCGCGACGCGCACGAGGCCGCGCGAGCCCGTGCCGCCCGCCGGGCGCGGTGAGCGCCTCATGACCGGTTCGCCGCAGTCGCTGAGCGAGACGGAGCGTCGCATCGTCGCCGCATGGGCAGCCGACTGCGCCGAGCACGTGCTGCCACTGTTCGAGGCGGAGGCTCCAGACGACGATCGCGCCCGCGACGCCATCGACCGCGCGCGGGCCTTCGCACGCGGTGAGCTGACCGCTGCCGGCGAGATCCGGCGCCGCTTCGTCGCAGGTCGATCGGCCGCGAGTGCGCACACCCCGGCGGGCAGGGCCGCGGCCCGCGCCGCCGCCCAAGCCGCCGGCGTCGCGCACATGGGCGCGCACGCGCTGGGGGCGGCCGCATACGCGGCGACGGCTGTCGGACTCGCGCGGCCGGATGCGCCCGACGCCCTCGGGACGGAGGTGCGCTGGCAGCTCGAGCGCCTCACGCCGGAGGCGGCGGCCGCGCTCCGCACGCTGCCGCTGCTCGGCGTGGACACCGCTGGTCCCCTCGGCCCGGGGCTCCTGACCTCCGGCACCCTCGCCACCGTCATCCGCCGGATACAGGCCCACCTGGTGCAGGATTGACGGCTCCGGTCGCAGAAGGGGCCGCCCGTCGACGCCGCGAGCGGCCGTCATCGCGACCGGAGCCATGCCCCCGCGGCGGTCGGCCGAGCCTGGCCGTCCGCGAAGTACGCCGCGAGTTCCGTGCGCACCGGCGGCACGTCACGGGGGCTCCCGCCCGCGCGAAGCGACTCCGTGGCGGCGATCGCGGCGGCGACGGCATCCCGCGCGGCGACCGGCGACGTCTCCGTCATCCCGCCCTGCCGCACGAATCGCAGGAACTCGTCGACGAGCAGCCGATCGGCCCCACCGTGCAGCGCTCCCGCGGGAGGCTCGGGCACGACGTGCACCTCGTCGGGCTCGGCGAATCCTCCGTGCCGCCGGTTCCACACGTGCACGCGCGCCCCGCTCTCGTCTCCGACGTTCTCGAGGCGTCCCTCGGTGCCGATGACCGTGTAGCTCCGCCAGTAGTCGGGCGTGAAATGGCATTGCTGGTACGACGCGAGCACGCCGCTCGCGAGCACCATGTTCATCTGCGAGATGTCCTCGACATCGATGATGGGGGCGAGCCCGGTCTGCGCGAGCGGCGGCCAGTTGTCGAGATCGAACCAGTCCGGCATCCGCTCCCCGGTGCGGTCGCGACGTTCGGTGACGGCGCCGTACACGCTGAGCGCGCCCATCGCGTGGACCCTGGTCGTGCGGGATCCGGCGAGCCAGTGGATCACGTCGAGGTCGTGCGCCCCCTTCTGCAGCAGCAGCCCGGTGGTGCGGCGCCGATCCGCGTGCCAGTCCTTGAAGTAGTAGTCGCCGCCGTTGCCGACGAAGTGCCGGCACCAGATCGCACGGACGTCGCCGATCGCGCCCTGCTGGATCAGCCGACGCATCAGCACGACCACGGGCATGTGCCGCATGTTGTGCCCGACGTACAGCCGGGCCCCGCCGCGATACGCCGCTTCCAGGAGCGCATCGGCGTCAGCCAGAGTCGTCGCGAGCGGCTTCTCGCAGAACACCGCGATCCCGGCATCCAGGAGCGGCTCGGCCGCCATCCGGTGACTGTCATCGGGTGTCAGGACGACCGCGGCATCCAGCCCGGAGGCGATGAAGGCGTCGCGGTCGCCCGTCACGACGGCGTCGGGCAGTGCCGTGGCGGCATCCGCACGCCCGCGTTCGCTGACGTCGAGCACGGCCGAGACGATCGCCCCTCTACCCGGACGATGGATGTCGCGCCAGAGGATCGAACGCAGGCCGAAGCCGACGATCCCGATCCGCAGATCGCGCGGCGACGGCTCGGTCACCGGTCGCCGTCCTCCTCGCCCGCCAGCTCGATCGCGATCACGGTGTCGACGGCGTCGGGCAGCGGGTAGGTGAACTGGGGGTTCTCGCCGAAGGAGACGAAGACGGTGTCGGGATACGGTTCGGTGAGCCAGAACGTCACGGGTTCGATCGTCTGCCCGGTCGTCAGCAGCCGCAGGGAGCGCACGGCCGCCTTGTCGACGCCGGTGAGCGCGAGCGGCCCGATGGGTCCCTCGAACACGTGCGCGTACAGGGTGTTCCCGCGTCGGGTGTAGTACCCCCATTCGGGCTTGGGGATGCCGGCGATCCCGGCGCCGTAGATGCTCTCGCCGTTGCGCTCCATCCAGTCGCCCACCTCGTGCAGCATCTGCACGGACTCCTCGGGGAACGAGCCGTCGGGTTGCGGGCCGACGTTCAGCAGCATGTTGCCGCCCTTGCTGACGATCTCGACGAGCTTCCGGACGATGGTCTGCGTCGGCTTGAACGCCGTGTCTCCGCGGAAGTATCCCCAGTTGTTGTTGTGGGTGAAGTTCGCCTCCCAGGGCACCGGCTCGCCCTTGACGTTGCGGATGCCCTCGGCCGGGATCAGCTGCTCCGGAGACACCCAGTCGCCGGCCCAGTCGCTCGGATCCTCTTCGACCAGCGAGCCGAAGCCGCCCCCGCTGGTCTCGAGCCGGTTGTTGATGAGGATCTCGGGCTGGTGACGACGGACCATCGCGAGCAGCTCGTCGGCCTTCCACGTCTCGCCGATCATGGACCCGTACGAGAAGTCGAACCAGAGGATGTCGAGCTTCCCGTATCCCGACACCAGCTCCTCCACCTGCGCATGCATGTAGTCGAGGTACCGGGGGAAGTCGGGGCGGTGATCTGCCCAGGCGGGGTCGCCGCGATGCGGATGGTGCTCGTCCTCGTACGCCGGGTAGTCGGGGTGATGCCAGTCGAGCAGCGAGTAGTAGAGCCCGACCTTGATGCCGCGCGCCCGGAAGGCATCGAGGAACTCGCGCACCAGGTCGCGGCCGAAGCCGTTGTTCATCGACGTGTAGTCGGTGAGCTTCGAGTCGAACAGGCAGAAGCCCTCGTGGTGCTTGGCGACCATCACGGCGTACTTCATGCCGGCCTTCGCCGCGTCATCCGCCCATCTCTCCGGGTCGAAGTTCTGCGGCCGGAAGCCGTCGATCGCGGGCTGGTAGTCCTCGATGGACACGCGCTCCATCGACCGCCACCATGCTTCGTCCTGAATGACCGTGTAGCCGCCGAAGTGGATGAACAAGCCGAAGCGGTCCTCGCGGAACCAGGCGGAGCGGGCGAAGCGGTCGGTCATGCGGTGCCCTTCGATCGCAGGAGAGGCCATCAGCTCTTCACCGCGCCCGCCATGATGCCCGACATGATGTAGCGCTGGGCGAGCAGGAACACGACGACCATCGGCAGCGCGGTCACCACGAGGTTCGCGGAGACCAGGGCGTAGTCGAACGAGTGCAGGCTCTGGAAGTTGAAGATGGTCATAGGCAGGGTCCAGACATCGGAGTTGGTGAGGAACAGCACGTTCTGGAACTCGTTCCAGGCGAACGTGACCACGAGAACCATCACCGTGAGGGTGACGGGACGCATGAGCGGGAAGATGATGCGGAAGAAGATGGTGAACGCTCCCGCGCCGTCGATCAGGGCGGCCTCATCGATCTCACGAGGGATCTGACGGATGAAGCCGACCAGCAGCAGGGTGGTGAACGGGATCTGCGAGGCGACGTCGACGAGGATGAGGCCCAGGTGCGTGTTCGACAGTCCGATCAGCTGGAGCAGGCGGATGGCCGGGATCACCGCGAACGGGGCGATGAGGCCGACGAGCAGATAGCCGTAGACGCCCTTGCTGAACCAGTCCGTCCGCCGGGCGATGACGTAGGCCGCGAGCGAGCAGACCGCGATCGTGCCGGCCGTCACTCCGCCCGCGACGATGATGCTGTTCACGAGAGCGCGGGCGATGGCGGGGTCGCCCAGCACGGTGGCGTAGTTCGAGAACATCCAGTTCTCGGGAAGGGCGAAGGTGAACGTCGCGGCCTCGTCCGAGGTCTTCACCGAGTTGAGCAGGATCAGCAGGAGCGGGGCGAGGTAGACGAACAGCACCGCTGCGGCGGCGAGGTAGGTCAGGACCCGGGGGATCGACGAGGTCTTCACAGGTCCTTCACCTTCGTGCTGCGGTTGATGATCGCATTGAGCGCCAGCGCGATCATCGTCACCAGGATGAACTGCGTGAAGCTCACCGCCGAGGCATAGCCGAGGTTCGAGGTGCTCAGCGCTTTGAGGTTGAAGATCGTCAGCACGCTCGTCGCCGTGCCGGGACCGCCGCCGGTCGTGGCGATGATGATGTCGAAGGCCTTCATCCCCGCCACGAAGGAGAGCAGCGCGGTCAGCGTGATCGCATGGGAGATGAACGGGATCTTCAGGTAGCGGGTCATCTGCCACGCCGAGACGCCGTCGAGGTTCGCCGCTTCGATCAGATCCTTCGGCACGGCCTGCAGGGCCGCGAGGACGATCACCATGGTCCAGCCGACACCCATCCACGTCTCGACGACGGCGACGGTGGAGAGCGCCAGATCGAAGCTCCCGAACCAGTCCTGCGCGAGGAAGCCGAGGCCGAGGCCGCGCAGGGCCTGGTTGACGGGTCCGTCGTTCGCGAGGAGGAAGTAGAACGTGGAGCCGACGACGATCGTCGACAGCATCATCGGCAGATACACGAGGGCGCGCAGGCCGTGGTTGCCGCGGAACGCCCGATCCAGCAGGAACGCGAGCGCCACCCCGATGACCGTCTTCAGCACCGTCACGATCACCGCGTAGACGAACTGCAGTCCGACCGACTGCAGGAACCCCGGAAGGTTGTCGACGAAGAGCAGTTCGAAGTTGCGCGCACCGATGAAGTCCTGCGTGCGCGACAGCGTGGACGCATCCGTGAACGCGAGCCACAGTCCGAGCAGCGCGGGGAAGAGGAAGAAGATCGTGAAGACCACGATCGCGGGCACGAGGAACGTCCTCGGATACACCCGCGCCGCCAGTGCGTTCTTCATCTTCTCCCTCTTCCCTCGAACCGCTCGGCTCAGAACCCGTCGAGACCGGCGGTCTTGCCGGCTGCCTGCCAGGCGGCGTCGTAGCGCGTGCCGAACTCGGCGACGTCGATGCGGCCGGCGAGGAGCTCCTGATAGGCGGCGATGATGTCGTCCTGCGGGGTCGGGAACCGCGCGGCCGTGTCGAACGCGGCGCCGGTCTTCTTCTCGTCGACCCACACCTGGATCTCGTCCATGACCGGGTCGGGCTCGGCGACCGTGACGTCGGTGAAGGCCGGAACGCCGGGATTGCTGGCGAGGAAGTTCTCGACCTGCGCCGGCTCGATCAGGAACTCGAGGAGCTCCTGCGCCGCCTCTTTCTGCGTGCTGTCCTTCGCGATGTGCATGATGTTCGGCTGGCTCAGGGCGATCTGGGTGGCACCCGACGGGTTCGGCAGCGCGAAGAAGCCGAAGTTCCCCTCCGGGTTCGCCCCGCGGATCTCGCCGATCACCCAGCTGCCGTTGATGATCGCGCCGGCCGTGCCTTCGGCGACCGCGGCGGTGGCCTGCTCATAGCTCGCGGTGAGGACATCGGCGTTGGTGAGGCCGTCCTTCGCCCATCCCGCCAGAGCGTCGTACTGCTCGTCGAACCCGGACAGCTCCGACCAGGTCCCCTCGTTGCTCGCCATCTCCTTCGGGAGGTCGGCGTTGTCGCCGATGAAGTCGGCGTTGACCGCGTTGCGGTGCTGCAGCAGCGTCCAGCCGTCCTTGCCCGACAGGAACAGCGGTGTCACGCCCGTTCCCTTCACCGCGGCGAAGGCGGCCGTGAGCTCGTCGAGAGTCTCGGGCTGGTCGGTGATTCCGGCTGCTTCGAAGACATCCTTGTTGTAGAAGATGCCGAAAGTGCTCAGTCCGTCAGCGGCAGGGATGCCGTAGAGCTTGCCGTCGGCGGCCATCATCGAATCGAACACCGAGGCCGGCATCCGATCCTGGAAGGCGGGCTTCGTGATCTCGGTCATGAACGACCCGGGGTCCTTCTCCTCATTGAGGCCGGCGAAGACGTCGACGCCGCCGCCCGAGGCGATCTTGGCGCGGATGTTCTGGTCGTACTGCTCGTCGGGAACGCCCTGCACCTCGACCTCGACACCGGTCTTCTCGGTGTAGGCGTCGATGTTCTCCTGAAGGCCCTCGTAGTTGGCCCAGCTGCTGGGCACGATGTACACGAGGGGCTTGCCGCTGCCCTCGCTCGAGGTGCTGCCGGAGCCGGAGCAGCCGGCGAGGGCGATGGCCAGTGTCGAGGCCGCTGCCGTGAACGCGATGATGCGCGCAGTCTTCGTTGACATTGTTCTTCCTTGGTGCGGTGAGGGGCCCCGGTGCGGGTGCGCCGGGGAGGTCGGCAGGTCAGACCAGAACGGTTCGCCGGCCGCTGATCGCGGAGGACAATCGGGTGCGATCGAGAAGGTGGGGCGCCATTCCTGGGCCGATGAGGTCTTCCGCTGCGCCGTCGAGCGCGGTGAGCGCCGCGCCGATGACGGTGCCGAACTGACCGAACTCGCTCACGACGACCGGGGCCACGATCGGCAGGTCGCGAGCGAGGTGGGCGACGACGCGCTCGACGAGGGCATCATGCACGGCGAGAGGGCCGTGCAGGACGATGAGCTCCGGGTCGATCACGAGCTGCAGCATCGCGATCTGCTCGGCGGCGAGCGCCGCGAACCGGTCGAGTGAGGCGTCGGCCGCCGGGTCGCCGTCGGCCGCGGCGACGACGAGCGCGCTGACGTCGGGATCGGACGGCCATTCCGCGTCGTCGAGGTGGTTCTGCGCGGCGCTGAAGCGCTGCTGGATGTTGCCGGACCGGCCGTTGGTGCCGCCGTAGACCCGTCCTTCGAGGACGATGCCGGCGCTCACACGATGCCACAGGACCGGCACCACGAAGGTGTCGACGTCTTTCGCCGCTCCCATCCGCCGCTCCGTCGACATGGCCGCGGCGAGGTCGTGCAACGTGTCGGTCGGCACGTCGAACGCCGCTCTGATGATCGGGGGCACTGCGTGGCCGCGCCATTCCACGAAAGCGGCGGCTTCGATGAAGACGCCGGACGGATCCATCGAGCCCGGTACGGCGACGCCGACGCGCACGAGCTTCTTGCCCAGCCCGGCCGCAGTGTCCTTCACCCATTCGACGGCGCTGTCGAGGCGCTCCTGCGCGCTCTTGATCGTGACCGGCCGTTCGCCGTGCCACAGCTCGCGGCCGACAAGGTCGGTGACGAGGAGACGCTCGACATGCTTGGCGAGTTCGAGTCCGGCGACGATGGCGGCATCGGCGACGAAGGAGAACCGGGAGGCCGGGCGCCCGGCGCCGGTCGGAGCGGCCGCCGCGACTTCGATGAGGAGTCCGGCGTCGTACAGGTCCTGCAGCCGGGCCCGCACGGTCGGGCGGGACAGCGCGGTGGCCTCCGCGACCTCGGCGATCGTCATGGATCCCGCCGAGCGGATGACCTCGGCGCAGCGCGCGCTGTTGGCGCGACGCAGCTCGAGCATCTGGTCCGAAGTGGCGGTGGCAATGCGATCCATGTCGACCTCCTCGTCGTCGATCAATTCCGGTACCCCATTTATAAATAGGGTTTACAGAGATGTCAAGAAGTTTTCCATAACACGTCGAGTTCGATGATCACCGGATCGTCGACGTCGACGCCCGGCGCCTCGATCCCGACCTCGACCAGGACGCGTCCGAGGAGCACCAACTCGCCTCTCGCCCACGGTGGCGTCTCGTGCGCCGCGAGTTCGCGCGCCAGCCGCACGCGATAGCGCCGGTCGGGCTGCAGGCCCGGAAGGCGCATGCGACCCGGCGGCCATCCCATCGGACGCTCGCGCAGCAGGTACAGGTACAGTGCGCCCGTGTCGCCGACGACCCCGTCGAGGGATGCCGCTCCGTCGGCGAGATCCGCGTGCACGACTCTCCCGCTGTGCAGCAGCGCGCGATGCGTCCGATGGAACGCGATCCATCGGCGCAGTTCTGCCTGCTCCTCGACACCGAGCGTGGCCAGGTCCGCCTCGACGCCCAGCTGCCACATGCTCGCGACCGCCCCCCGGAAACCCAGAGGCGCGACACGACCCGTCGAGTATGCGCGCGGCTCGCCGACGTGCGTGCCGACGAGCTCCGGAGGAAGCAGGAGGGACGTCCACCGGTTGATGTCGGCGCGCTCGTGGGGATCACTGCAGTCCGACGCCCAGACCCGGTCGGCGCGCTCCAGGATGCCGAGATCGATGCGGGCGCCGCCGCTCGAGCATGCCTCGATCTCGAGACCGGGGAACCGCGTGCGCAGCGCATCCATCAGCCGGTAGAGCGCGAGCGTCTGCGCCCGGTGACCGGCGCGGCCGGTGGGGCCGTGGCCGGCGTCGAGCAGCGAGCGGTTGTGATCCCACTTGAGGAAGTCGACGCCGAGGCGCTCGATCAGCGTGCTCATCTGGGCGAGCACGTGCGCGAAGGCACCGTCGTGCCCGAAGTCCAGGACGTGCTGATGCCGTGCGGGGATGCCGATGCCGTGGCCGGCGTCGAAGATCCATTCCGGATGGGCCCGGGCCAGGTCCGAATCGAGGTTCACCATCTCGGGCTCGAACCACAGGCCGAACTCCATGCCGAGCTCGTGCACGCGCGCGGCGAGCGCATCCAGCCCCCGCGGCCACACCTCGGGCGAGACGACCCAGTCGCCGAGTCCCGCGCGATCGTGCCGCCGCGCACCGAACCAGCCGTCGTCGAGCACGAAGCGCTCCAGCCCGAAGTCGGCCGCGCGTTCCGCGGCGGCGAGAAGCTCCGCCTCGTCGTGGTCGAAGTACACCGCCTCCCAGGTGTTGAGCAGCATCGGCCGCGGCAGCGAGGGATGCGTCTCCCGCGCGCGGAGATGGTCGTGGAAGCGGGCGGCGAGCGCATCGAGGCCCATCCCCCACGAGCCGTACAGCCACGGTGAGACGACCTCCTCGCCCGGCCGCAGCACCAGCTCGTCGGGGTAGAGGAACTCGCCGCCGCTCAGCATCCGCGTGCCGCCGGGAGTGCGCTCGGCGACGACCCGCTGGTTGCCGCTCCAGCCCAGGTGGATGCCCCACACCTCGCCGCGACGGAAGTCGAACCCGCGCTCTCCGGCCACGGTCAGGGTCGGTGCTTCGAAGCCGGGCTTCCCTCCGCGCGCTTCGCGCACCCAGCATCCGATGTCGAACGGCCGGCGTTGCGGCATCCGCTCGCGTGTCCACCGACCCGCCAGATCGAACAGCTCGTCGGCATGCGCGGGCACCGGGAACGCGAGGGACAGACGATCGACCCGATAGGCGCCCCCGAGGTTGCGCAGCGTCGATCTCGCCCGGAGAAGCCCGCCGTCGTCGAGCTCGATCTCCATCTCGATCTCGAGCGCGCTCTCCGGATCCTCCGCCAGCACGACGAGACGGTCGGCGGCCGCGGTGTCTTCCCGCCGCCCGTGCGCGTGCCGGAAGAGCGGCGCCCAGGCGGAGCCGTCGCGGCTGCCCGCGAGACCCGGCTCACCCAGCCATGCTTCGGCGAGCTGCGGCAGCATCGGCACCGGCTGGGGCGCGTAGATCACGGTGTCGCCGAGCGGGGGCAGCGCCGCGCGCTCCATCGCGGCGAGCGCGTCGTCGTCGAGTGCGCCGAGATCGGCGCCCCAGTGCAGGATGCGCGGCAGGCGGTCCTCGCTCAGTGTGACGACGAGGCTCACTCCCCCGCGACGGAGGTGATGGATGACTTCCTGACGGCTCATGACCGACCCTTCTGTGGCACGCGCGGGGATGGCACGCGCATGGAATGGCACGCGGCAGCGGCCCGGGTGCGCACCCGGGCCGCTGCCTTCCGTCGTGCTAACGGACTCGGACTTCGGCGAGCTGCAGGATCTTCCCGGAGCCCGGCACCGTGATCTTCACGTACCTGCCGGTCACGCCTCCTGTGCTGACGGTCTCCGACGGCGTCGGATAGCCGACGCGCGTGCTCGACCACACGACCGCGCTGTTCGCGTCGAGCACCTCGACCTTGTAGCCGGACAGGCGCTCGGCGTTCTCGACCCTGTTCCAGACCTCGATCTGGTTGATCGTCACCGCCGACCCCAGGTCGACCCGCCACCACGGGTTGGATTCCGTGCCGGTGTGCGACACCGAGCCGTTCGCCCAGACGCCGTCGGTGTTTCCGTCGACCGCTCGCGACGCGGGGCCCGTGCCGTCACCGCCGGTATAGGTCGAGCTCTGCGTGGCCGTCTTGCCCTGGGCGAGGTTGACCTGCGCAGGACGGACGAGCACCTCGGCGAGGCTGACGATCTTGCCCGACCCCGGAACCGTGATCTTGACGTAGCGCCCGGTCACGTTGCCCGTGCTGACCGTCTCGGTCGGCGTGGGATACCCGGTGCGGGTGCTCGACCAGACGACGGTGTTCGCGGCGTTGAGCACCTCGATCCTGTAGCCGCTCAGGCGCTCGTTGCAGCAGTCGGTACGGTTCCAGACCTCGATCTGGCCGATGGCCTGATCGGAGCCGAGGTCCACCTGCCACCACGGGTCGGTCGTGCCGTTCCCGTCCGTGTGCGACACCGATCCGTTGGCGAAGACGCCGTCGGTGATGCCGTCCACGGCGCGACCGGCCGTCTGCCCGCCCGACCACTGCGAGCTCTGGGTCGCCGTCTTGCCCGCGGCGAGGTTGGCGGCCGCCGGCACGCCGGGTCCATCCGTCTGCACGCTGAACTTCACCAGGCCGTTGTGCACGATCGACACCGTGAGCGTCTTCGTCGCCGCGTTCCAGGACTGCGTCTGCGTGTACGGACGGGTGGCGGTCGTGTTCGCCGCGAAGGTCACGAGCGGCTGCCCGCCCTGCCAGGTGCCGTTCACCGTGAACCGCGTCGTGCGGATGTCGCGGGCCGAGCGGTCGTCGAGCGGGAGGTTCGACGCCGTCTGCACCACACCGTTCGCGTCCTTCACCGGGTTGCCGGAACCATCGAGCTTCACGCTCGTGTAGTCCTTGATGTACCGGTAGGTCTGCCACTTGTCGAAGTCGGTGCCCGGTGCGACGCCGTAGATGTTCGACGTGCGCACGTTGTCCTTGTTGACGCGGTAGTTGTTCAGGATCACGTCGACCTTGTTCGCCGACTCCGTCATCACCGCAAAGGTGTGGTTGGGCGCCTCGATGCCGAATCCCGTCGCCGCGGACTGCCGGGGATCGAAGCTCGAACCGGCGACGCCCTCACGGTTCTCGGCGTGGTTCATCCAGTACCAGGTGTTGGTGTTCCGCAGCAGATACGTGTTGCTGGCGATCGCCTCCTGCGGGTACAGCGCGTCGAACCACGACTGGCTCTGCCCGGAGGTCGCGATGTTCTCGAACATCGACAGGTCGGCGTTCGGGATCGTGCTCGGCACCATCGGGATGATCCCGTAGCGGCCGGTGCGCGGGAAGATGTTCGAGGCCGAGGTGTCCCAGATCGTGGACTCGTCGTACACGCTGCCCTTGTAGACCATCTTGTTCTGGTCGAGCACCTCCTGCCTGGTGGGGATCTTGATCGCCCCCGACTTCAGGTCGCGCAGGAACGGGATGATCGCGAACTCGTAGCCGGCGAGGCGCTCGCCGTCGGTGACGTTGGTGAACCACTGCGCCTCGGTCTTGAAGGCCGTGCCACCCTGAGAGACGACCTTCAGCATCGACTGCACGGTCATCGCCTCGGGGTACTGCAGGATGTCCTTCCAGGTCTGACTTCCCGAGCCCCAGAGCCGGCCGTTGCCGTTGAGCCCCCAGTGCCACCAGTCCGACGACGAGCCCCAGTTGCCGATCGAGTTCGACAGCCACATACCCAGGTTGAGAGCATCGGTGTCGGTGTCGCCGTAGGACTCCTTGTTCATGAAGATGACGTTCTGCGGGTTGGCCCGGATCTTCGACAGCAGCGTCGCGTTGTCCTGCAGCCACTGGATCATGGTGCCGCCGGAGCCGAAGATGTTCGTGTCGGTCCAGACGAAGTGGAGTCCCTTGTCGACCGAGAGCTGCACGAGATCGGCGAGGTGGTCGGAGTGGTTGCTGCCCGTGAAGGCGGCGGAGTTGTAGAGCTCTGCGCCGTTCACTCCCTGCATCATCGAGTAGGTCTCGGCCATCGTCCGGAAGTACGACACGGGGATGCGCTGCGACGCGGGAGTCTCACCGTTGAGCGCCTGGACGAAGAAGGGGATGCCGGCCGCCTGGGCCGCCGCGGCCTGAGAGGCGAGCCAGTCCGTGGTCGCAGGAACGTTCTTCAGAGACTGGCCCGCGATGAACATCACGACCGTGTTCTCTTTGAGGTCGGCAGGGATCCTGCCCCACAGGTCGGTGACCGTGTCGGTCTGGTCCGGCCCTTCTCCACCTTGATAGAAGTTGGTGATGAACACGGGCTTGGTCCGCGAGACCTCCCTTCGCAGCGCGTCGGCGGCAGCGGCGGGTGCGGTCGCCGCGACCACCCCCAGCGGAGCGAGAAGAAGGGCGGCGATCGCGACCGCCACCCCCCGCCGGATTCTGTGTGAGAACTTCATCGTTCCTCCCGGAGACATAATTATGCAATAGTCTTTCTTATACCCCTGTTCCGAGGTTAGGATTCGTCGACGGACAGCGTCAAGCGGTTTCATAATTCCGGCATCCGCTTCAGCCCGGATTCAGCGGCCGACCGCCACACTGGAGGAATGCGGATCCTGGTAGTCGATGACGAGGTGCGCCTCGCCGACGGCGTACGGCGCGGACTGGAAGCAGAGGGCTTCGCGGTCGACGTCGCGCACAACGGGGTCGACGGACTCTGGCGGGCCCGCGAGACGCGGTACGACGCGATCGTGCTCGACCTGATGATGCCGGGCATGAGCGGCTGGAAGGTGTGCGAGGCGCTGCGCGCTGAGGAGAACTGGACGCCGGTGCTGATGCTGACCGCGAAGGATGGCGAGTGGGATCAGGTCGAGGCGCTCGAGACGGGGGCAGACGACTACGTCACGAAGCCGTTCTCGTTCGCGATCCTCGTCGCGCGGATCCGCGCCCTGGTCCGTCGCGGGGCCGTCGCGCGCCCGGCGATCCTCGAGGCCGGCGACCTGCGGCTCGACCCGGCTGCGCACCGCGTCTGGCGCGGCGAGACACCGATCTCGCTGACCGCGCGGGAGTTCTCGGTGCTCGAGTACCTGATGCGCCACCGCGGGCAGGTCATCTCCAAGCGCACTCTGATCGACGGCGTCTGGGACGACGACTTCGACGGCGACCCGAACATCGTCGAGGTGTACGTGGGGCATCTGCGGCGCAAGCTCGACAAGCCGTTCGGGCGCGAGGCGATCGAGACCATCCGCGGTGCCGGCTACCGGTTGGCGGCAGACGGTGGCTAGGGCTTCAGGGGCCACCCGCTGGTGGCGCTCCGTGCGCGGCAGGACGACGCTGGGCGCCACGCTCATCGTCGCTGTCGTGCTGGTGGTCGGAGCGATCTCCTTCTCCGCCGTGCTGACCAGCAGCGTCCATGGCGCTTCGCAGCAGGCGGCCGAGCAGCGCCTCGAAGAGCTCGGCGATCGCGACGGTGGACCGGGCGGCCCTGGCGCGGGCGGCCGCGACATCGAGTCGCTCGACGACGAGTTCGTGCAGATCCTCGGTCCCGACGGCACGGTGCGGGCCGCCAGCGAAGACGCGCGCGAAGCCCTCGGTGCGACCCCCCTCCCCGTCGACGACGACGCGCAGACCATGACGATCGACGGCGAGCCGATGCTCGTCGTCTCCGACGACCTCGAGGGCGATCAGACGCTCGTGCTCGCCGTGTCGGTCGAGGACGACACCGAGACTCTGGCGACCGTCTCGACGCTGCTGGCGGTGGCGGTTCCCCTCGTCGTGCTGCTGGTCGCGGCCACGACCTGGCTCGTGACGGGTCGCGCGCTGCGCCCCGTGACCCGCATCCGGCAGGAGGTCGACGGCATCACCGCCGAGCGCCTCCACCAGCGCCTGGCCGTGCCCGATTCCGCCGACGAGGTGGCCGCGCTCGCGTCGACCATGAACGGGATGCTCGACCGATTGGATGCCGCGGCGACGGCGCAGCGCCGCTTCGTGTCCGATGCGTCGCACGAGCTGCGCTCGCCCCTCGCCACGATCCGCCAGCACGCCGAGCTCGCGCAGGCGCACCCCGGGGTGACCAGCATCGGCGAACTCGCGGAGGTGGTCTCGGAGGAGGGCATCCGGCTGCAGGGGATCGTGGAGTCGCTGCTGCTGCTCGCCCGGCTCGACGAGGGCGTCACCCCGCACGATGAACCGGTGGACCTCGACGACGTGGCCCTCGGCGAAGTGCGGCGGCTGCGTGCCGCGGGTCTCGAGGTCGACGGTTCCGGCATCGCCGCCGCCCGCGTCTCGGGCGATCCGCGCCTGCTCGGCCAGCTGCTGCGCAATCTCGCCGACAACGCCGCCCGTCATGCCCGCGGACGCATCGCCATCGGCGTGACCCCGGCCGACCGCCACGTCTTCGTGACGATCGAGGACGACGGAGACGGCGTGCCCGCGGCGGAGCGGGAGCGGATCTTCGAGCGCTTCGTGCGCCTCGACGAAGCGCGCAGTCGCGATGCCGGCGGCAGCGGACTCGGCCTCGCGATCGCGCAGGGCATCGCCGCCGCCGAAGGCGGGACTGTCATCGTCGACGGCTCGCGCTGGGGCGGCGCCCGGTTCGTCGTCACGCTTCCGCTCGCTTCCTGAAGCGGTCTTCAGGACGCTTCAGGAAGGCTTCAGTGCCGGCGCGGGAGCATCGTCACATGGACGACAAGACACCCACCCCCGACCAGACTCCCGACCACGCCTCCGACCAGCCGACCGTGCCCGTCACCCCGGCGTCGGATGCCGCGCCCCAGGCTCCGGCCACGGCTGAGCCGTCGGTCGCCCAGCCGCAGGCATCCGCTCCCGCAGCAGCGAAGCCCGGTCGCAAGCGCGCCCTCCTGATCGGCGGCGGCATCGCCGCGGCCATCGTGCTCGCCGGTGGCGGAGTCGCAGTCGGCGCCGCGATCGGCGACGATCTCGGCGACGACGACGACCGCCCCTCGATGTCGGACGGACCCCGCCACGACGCCGAGGACCGCGGCGATGATCGCGGTGGCGACCAGGCCGGACCCCGCGACGACGACGGGGGACCTGCGAACGGACAGGGCCCCGCCACCGGCATCGGCAGCGACTCCGCCGACGAGCTCATCGACATCGCCGAGGCGGCGCGCGGCGCGGCCGAGGGCGACGTCACCTCGATCGACGCGAAGCGCGACGGAGCGTGGGAGGTGCAGCTCACCACCGCGTCGGGCGACGAGACCGAGGTCCGCGTCGACGAGAAGCTCGCGGCCACGGTCATCTCGAGCGAGAAGGCCGACGGCGACGACACCGGCCCCGCGCTCACCCTGGACGATGAGACCATCCGCTCGCTCGTGGCGGCCGCTCTCGCCGAGGCCGAGGGCCTGATCACCGATCTCGACGTCGACAGCGACGACGTCAGCCCCTACGACGCGTCGGTCCTCACCCAGGACAACCGCTCGATCGACATCGACTTCACCGCGGACTTCGCGGTGGTCGGCACCGACACCGACGACTGAGCCGTCTGGCCTTTCACAATGGAGCGCCCTTCCGTGAAGGCGCTTCTGGTGGACTGGCGGAGCAACCGTGTCGGGAGGGGTCCCGGGACGGTGGCTCCTCAGCCGCCCACCTTCATGGGGCGGCAGGTGGGTGGGGTCCCCTCACCCCACCCACCTCTCTCCCGCCGCACCACACGCCTGGCTAACATGGGCACCGTGCTCGACGACGACCGCCTCCGCGAGATGGCCGCGGAACTCTGCGAGGTCCGCGGTGTGCGCGCCGTCACGTTAGGCGGCAGCCGCGCTCGTGGAACGCACCGGCCGGACTCGGATGTCGATCTGGGACTGTACATCGACCCGGATGCCGATCTCGACGCGGTGGCCGCGGTGGCGAGCGGATGGACCGGACGACACGAGACCATCGCCGGCCGCGGCGGCTGGGGGCCCTGGGTCGAGGGCGGCGCCTGGCTCACCGTGGACCGCATCCCCGTCGATCTGATCCTCCGTGACGTCGGGCGCGTCACGGAGCAATGCGCCCGTGCTGCGCGGGGGGAATTCGCGTTCCATCCGCAGCCCGGTCATCCGCTCGGGTTCCTCGACGTCGCGTATGCCGGCGAGGTCGCCGGCTGCGTGCCGCTCTGCGACCCATCCGGTCTCCTCGCCGAACTGACCGACCGAGTGACGCCGTATCCCGAGGCCCTGCGCGACGCGTTCCTCGCCAACCTCTGGCAGGTCGACTTCCTGCTCGACGGCGCGGTCAAGGGCGCCAAGGGCAGCGATGTCGCCTACGTCACCCTCTGCGCGACGACCGTGACCATGCTCCTCGCCCACGGCTGGCACGCCGCGGCCGGCAGCTGGGTCACGACGGAGAAGGGCCTGGTCACCGGGGTCGCGCGCCTCGACATCGTCACGGGCGGCTTCAGCGATGCGGCGAGCGCGGCACTGGGAGCCATCGGCACCTCGACCGCGGAACTGCAGGCGACCATCGACGCCGTCCGGGCGTTGCCGCGCCCTGACCGATGATTAGGGATATCCCGGCGGCAGACGTCGGGTTTCCTGCGTTCCGGCGGCTCCGCGACCTCTCATAGAGTCCGAGACGCGTGCGGATCCGCGCGCGTCTTCCGACTCGAACCGAGGTCCTCATGACCGCGTCTCCTGCGCGCATCCGCTCCCCGCGATCGACCGTGGCCGAGGTCACGTGGTTCTTCACGATCGCCGTGCTGCTGTGCTTCGCGCTGTCGGTTCCGATGGTGTTCCGGCTCGTGCCGACCGATGTGAACAACCTCATCACTCCCCTTCTGCAGCTGACCCCGCTGCTCGCGGCGATCATCATGTGGCTCGTGCGGCGACCCGCGAGCTTCCGGGAGACGTTCGCCACGGGCTGGCGCGGCGCGGCCAGGTGGATCGCGATCGGCATCGGCATCATCGCCGGGATCGCGGCGATCCAGACGGCGGTCGCCCTGGCATCCGGGATCTGGCGGCTCAACCCGCTCGAGCAGATCGCCGCTGCGACGATCTGGGTGGTTCCGGTCCTGCTCATGCAGTCGATCTTCGCGATCGGCGAGGAGTTCGGCTGGCGCGGCTGGCTGGCCACGCGCGCCGCGTCGTGGGGCTTCTGGCCCCTGGCGCTCGCCAGCGGGCTGGTCTGGATCGTCTGGCACCTGCCGGTGCTGGCCGTGATCGGCGACCGACCGGTCGTCGACATCGTCATCTACTTCGCGGGCATGCTGCCGTGGGCGCCGCTGCTGCTCGCGCTCCGCTGGCGTTCGGGGAGCGTCTGGCCGGCGGTCCTGACCCACGGGGCGATCAACAGCATCCGCGTCTACCTGCTGCAGTCGGTGCCGAACGCCACGGATCACCTGCTCATCGAGGTGATCGGCTGGGTGCTCACGCTCGCCGTGGCAACCTGGCTGATGCGCCCAGGCAAGGCGGCGTTCGTGCGGCTTCCCGCGAAGGTCAGCTCGCGGGTGCGCTGACCTCGTTCCGGCGACGGCGGCGCTCGCTGACGATGAACACGATCAGCAGCACGAAGCCCGTGACGATCACGATGTACGTGCTCAGCGCGGGCAGGATGCTGAGCGGATTGCCGGCGGCCGGGTGCGCTCCGAACAGGAAGATCGAGGGATCCGTGCTCGCGTGCACGAGCATCGGCGCGATCAGGGTGCGGGTCACGCGCAGGATCAGGTACATGCAGATGCCGAACGCGAAGGTGTAGACGATCTGCAGGAGTGTGGTGCCGAGCCCCTGGTCGGACGTGAAGAGGTTCGTGAAGTGCAGGGCGGCGAAGATGCCTGCCGAGGCGAGGGCGACGGCGATCTCGCCATGGCCGCCCTTGCGCATCAGGTTGACGACGAACCCGCGCGTGACGAGCTCCTCGACGAGGCCGACGAACAGCCCCGCCAGCAGCCACGTGCCGACGAGCGGGATGCCTGCCTTCTCGTAGTCGATGCTGAGGAGCGCCGCGACGTTGATCACGAGCACCACGATCAGGGCGATCCACATCCAGCGGTGACCCCCCAGCCGCTGCCGCGCGAACAGCTCCCGGAGCCAGCCGACGGATGCCGCGAACGCGAACAGCAGAACGCTGGTGAGGATGATGGGCAGCGCCGTGCTGAAGAACACGTCCCCGGCGCTCCCCTTCTCGGCTCGGAGACCGCTCCCTTCGGGAACGGCGAGACCGAGGAGGAACCCGATCAGCTCATAGACGCCGAGATAGACCGCGGCGAGCAGAAGCGCCCGCCAGAAGCCGCCTCGGTTCCAGAACCGCTTCCATGCCGATGTCTGTGCTGCTGATGCCTGCTCGGTCATGATGCCCCCTCTGCGCCACCGGCTGTCGGTCGCTTCCCCGTCTGAAGCGACCCTCGGCGTTCTTGAGTCGATGATGACAGACGGTCTGGGTAGCGCGCACCCTACGCCGGGTTCGTGTCTCGCTCCGTCCTCTGCTCACTGAACGAGCGCCCAGCGGCGAACCTCCGGGTCCGACGGAGCTGGACGATCGTCACCGGCAGCACGGCGACGAAGCCGACCCCGAAAAGGACGACGAACCAGATCGGCATCGCATCACCGGGGTCGGCGAGGAATCGGAGAAGCTGTGTGCCCCCCAGAGTCACGAAGAGCAACACGAACCATGCCAGCTGGTAGGCCTGGGCGACCCAGGACAGAGACGCGAAGGGAGCGATCAGGTCCTCTTCCTCGGGTGACAGCGCGATCCTCTTGCCCCGTACGACGACCTTGCCGATCCGGTTCGCGCGGGTCAGGTCCCCGTCGAAGAGATCGCGGATCCGCCTGCTGAGTCGCAGCGCCACGAGCACGCAGGCGATGCCTCCGCCCATGACGGCGAAGAGCGGCGCGTAGCGGAGCACCAGGGGGAACTCGTCCGGGGAGAACGCGGCCAGGAGGGCGCTCATGACGGCAGCGGATCCGACGAGTGTGCTCACGACGGCGATGAGGATGGTCCGGAAGTCTCTGCGGAACTCGGCGCGTCCGTAGACGTAGGGCGCAGCCTCGACAGCGCGGCGGCGGTCTGCTCGACGCAGGAACGGCCCCACCCTGACCGCCACGGCCATGGCCGCCACTCCGACAGCCGTGAACAGCACCGTCAGCCACCAGGGCGCGCCCGTCAGCACGGTGTAGACGCACATCGCGACCGTCGACAGAACCTGGACCCCCGCCGTCACGAGAAGGAGCCGCCGATGATAGCGATGCGCTTCGGGCGACCCGGTCGTGTTCCAGAACGTGGACAGAGTGCCCAGCAGGAGCGGAGCCAGCAGGTATCCTCCGACAGCGATCCCGCTCAACAATGCCCAGTCCGCACCGTCCGGCGTGAGCAGCGCGACGAGGATGCCGGCGCCCGCGGTCAGCACGGCTGTGACCACGATCGCCACGATGAATATCACGATGTGCATTGCCGACCCCCAGTCGATGCCCCGGTGAAACTCTCGCACAGAGCACCTCGGCCTGGATAGCCGTGGCGACCGCGCTCCTCAGCTGCCGCCGTCCGGCAGACGACGGAACCGACGAGGGCGATGCGTGAAACCTACCGTGTCGTCACTGTCCCGCAGCCGCAGCCAGCCAGACGTAGCCGAACGGCTCGAGCACCAGTCCGTCGTGGCGCTGACCGCTGAGCAGATCCGTTCCGCTGAGGGTGTCCAGCGGCACGGTCTCATCGCTCACGTTCACGACCGCCACGACCTCGTCATCCGTGCCGGCCGCGCGGCGCACCACGAGCACGCGATCGTCGAGGAAGGCGATCTCCTGCGAGGCGAACGGCGAGAACGCCGGCCTCCCTCGCCGCACCGCGAGCATGGCGCGGACGCCCTCCAGCATTCCGGATCGCCGGCCGGGCTCCTGCAGTTCTTCGCTCAGGCGGTCGGCGTCGAGCACCTCGCGGTTGATGCGCCGCGCGATGTCACTGTCCTGCACGCCCTGGTGATCCTGCTGCGAGCCGAGCAGCGAGTGGTGGTAGATCGCCGGCACGCCGACGAGCGACAGCAGGATGGCGTGCGCGGCGAGCCCGCGGCGCACGGCGGAGGCATCCGGATCCGGGTCGGCCGGGTCGACGAGCGCCTCGAGGAAGTTGGTGTTGAGCTCGTAGACGCCCTCGCTGCCATCAGGACGTTTCGCCATCGACACCCGCCCACCCCGGGCGAGCGTCCGCTCGACGAGCAGCGCGCGATCGGCATCCGTCAGCAGCCCCTCCGTGGGGCGCAGCCCGATGCCGTCATGGCTGGCGAGGAAGTTGAACCAGGTGGCGGTCTCGCTGACGGGACCGACGCCGTTCGCCCAGGTGGCGAGGGCGGACGCCCTGCCCGTCACGAAGGCGTGCAGCACGAGCGGCGGGAGCGCGAACTGGTAGACCATGTGTGCTTCATCACTGCCGTCGCCGAAGTACGTGATGTTGTCGGCGTGCGGCACGTTGGTCTCGGTGAGCAGCAGCGTGCCCGGCGCCAGCTCATCCACGAGGACGCGCCAGATCCGGATGACGTCGTGGGTCTGCGGAAGATGGATGCAGGTGGTGCCCGACTGCTTCCACAGGTAGCCGATCGCGTCGAGGCGCACCGTCGTGGCGCCGTGCGCGAGGTACCCCAGCAGGATGTCGGTGAGGTCGAGCAGCACCGCCGGTGTGCTCGGGTCGACGTCGATCTGGTCGGGCCCGAAGGTCGTCCAGGCACGCGCCACGGTGCCGTCGGGACGCTCGTACTCGTGCACGAGCGGAGTCACCCGCGGACGGACGACATGGGAGACGTCGAAATCGGGGCCGGGATCGAGGAAGTACCCCGCATACCGCTCATCGCGAGCCAGCCAGGCCTGGAACCACGGCGACGAGCTGGAGATGTGGTTCGCGACGAAGTCGAGGGCGAGCGCGTACTCGTCGCGCAGGTCGGTGATGTCGTCCCAGGTGCCGAGCGCCGGATTCACCTGACGGTGGTCGACGACGCCGAACCCGTCATCCGAGGTCCACGGATAGATGGGCAGCAGGTGCACGTCGCTGATGACGTCGCCGATGTGCTCGCGCAGCACTCCCGCGAGCGTGTGCAGCGGGGTCTCCCCCGGCCGCCGGAACGAGTCGCCGTAGGTGATGAGGTACGCGGTGCCCTCGTCCGGTCCGACATGACCCGCGTCGTGTCGCGGTGCGGCCAGGCGTGCGCGCCAGGTCTCGGCGAGCTCGAGGAGCGCGGCGAGGACCTCCGCCGCGGCATCCGGGTAGAGCCGCTGAACGAGGGGCGCGAGGCGGTCTTCCAGACCGTTCTCCGGGGTCATACGGATGTCTCCTTCAAGAGCTGACCGACGAGTTCCCTGCCGCGCGCGTCGAGGCCGGCGAGGCGATCCGAGAAACCGCGGATGCCGGGGGCGGCGAGCACCACGTCGGCCCACTCCTCGCGGAGCGTGAACTCCGGGCGGGCGACGAGGCAGTCGGGGTCGTTGGTCCAGAAGCGCCCGTGCTGCCACACGCGCGCCTCGACGGACATCTGTCCGCGCAGACCCTGCGAGCCGTCTTCGCCGCCCTCGTGGAAGGTGTCGCCGGCGACGCGCATCGCGTCGACGAGTCCGACGCTGGGCAGGATCGGGGCGCCGCAGCCGAGCAGGAATGCATCGTCGCCGAGCACCTCGCGGATGAGCTCGAGCCCTGAGCGGTAGGCCGAGATCGGCGTGGCGTCTTCGTCGTGGCGCCGACCCGGCAGCGCGCCGGAGTAGAGGAAGTCGAGCTTGACGTAGTCGATGCCCAGGTCGCGGATGTCGGAGAAGACACGCGTCAGGTAGTCGCGCACGCCGGGGTGGGTGAGGTCGAGACCGCGCAGGTCATCGCCCCAGTTCTTCCCCGCGTCGCCGAGCACCCAATCCGGATGCTCGCGGGCGACGGACGAGTTCGCTCCCACCGAGAAGGGCGCCGCCCAGATGCCGGCACGGCGACCGCTGTCGAGGATCGCGCTCACGGCGTCGGGCAGCGAGCCGAAGCGCGGGTTGAGTGCGGTCCACTCGCCGGTGCCGAGGCTCCAGCCGTCGTCGATCTGCACCACGTCGACGTCGAGCCCCGCGGCGTCGATCGCGCGCACGTTCTCGAGCACGTCGGACGCGTGCACCTCTTCGAAGTACTGGTACCAGGTGCACCACACGCGCGGTGCGGCCCACCCGAAGCGCGCGCCGGATGCCGCGCCGAAGCGGTCTCCGAATTCGGCGAGTGCGTCCGCTCCGGTCGTTGAGTGAGCGAAGCGAGACGAAACGCCCCCGGCGTCGGCATCCGTCTCCACCACGACACGATCTCCGCGCCATGACGCACGGATGGTCGGCACCTCGCGACTCGCGTCGAGGGTCCCGAACACGCGGGCCTCGCTCCCGTCACCCGGATCGACGACGAGCAGCCCCTCGCCCTGCAGCGCGTCATCGGTGACGTCCACTCCCGGACGGAAGCGCATGGCGTGCTGCCACGGCTCAGCCGGACGATGGATCTCGTCGCCGCGCGCCGACCAGGTCGTCGGGCTCCAGCTCTGCCATCCCTCGGCGTACACCCGGGCCTCCGGCCCGACCGGGATCTCATCGAGGACGGTCACGCTGCTCCCCTCTTCTCTGCGGTCTTCCTCGAGTCGACGGCTGTCGTCAGTTCGAGGTCGGCCGGGTGCACCGGCATCCCGCCCTGCTCCGCCGACTCGACCGCCGCGATCGTCGTCCGCACCGTCGCGATGACGTGCGCGGCCGCGTTCTCCGGCTCGCGGTCCTCGGCGATCGCGCTCTGAAGCTCGCCCATCGCTCCCGCGAATCCGTCAGTGAACCACTGGCCTTCCAGCGCGAACTCGGTGCTCTCTCCGTCGCGGTCGAGCGTGAGCCGGTCGGAGCCGAGGAGCACGCTGCCGCGCAGGGTGCCCTCCGTCCCGTGGATCCAGAACGGGCAGCCGCCGGCATGGGTGGTGGCGCTGCCGACGATGCGGATCGACGCGCTGGCACCGGTCGACACGTCGATGCGCAGGTCTGCGCCCCACGGGTTGCGAGCCTCGTCCGGCTGGCCGGGAACGCGATGATCGGATGCCGCGACGGCCACGACCGACGACCCTTCCAGCCAGCAGCGCGTGATGTCGATCCAGTGCACGAGGTAGTCGTTCAGCAGCATGTGCGGCACAGCGTCGAAGGGCGTTCCGGCGAGCGGGGGCAGCGGCTTGTCGTGGAGGTGCGTGACACCGACGACCTTCCCGATGCGTCCCTCGCGGATCAGCAGGGTCGCGAGCCGCCAGGCCGGCGCCCAGCGGGCGTTCTGGTTCACGGCGACGCGGATGCCCTTCACTCGGGCGTCCGCGAGCACCTCGGCGAGACGCGGCAGCTCCGACGCATCGCTGATGAGGGGCTTCTGTGCGAGGACGTGCTTCCCCGCGGCGACGGCGGCGGCGATGAGCTCGACGCGGCCGGCGGTTCCGGTGGCCAGGTCGACGACCTCGACGCGCGGATCGGCCAGCAGGGCGTCGAGGGAGTCGTGCACGGTGTCGATGCCGAAGTCGGCGGCCAGGGCCTCCGCGTCGGCGACGGTGCGAGAGGTCACGGCGACGACCGGCACGCCCCACGCGCGGTACGCGGGGAGGTGCGCGGAGCGGGCGATGGCACCCGCTCCGACGAGACCGACACCGAGGCGTCGATCCGGAAAGGACGGACGGTACGAAGGGACGGCCGGGCTCACTGCACCCGCTCCGGCGCCGCGTCGAACCGCAGTACGGCCTGCAGGATCTCGGGATCGCCCTCGTCGAGGCGCGCGAAGACGCCCGCGACATCACCGGCCGCAACCACGTCCGACACGAGCGCGCCCGCGTCGACGTCGCCAGCGAACACGAGGCCCATGACCGTGCGCACGAGGCGCGCCTGGTTCCAGCGGCCGCCGAGCGAGACGGGCACGCCGGAGATCTGGCTGGCGACGATGCGCACGCGGTTGTGGTGGAACTCCTCGCCGAGGCGCAGGTTCGATGCTCCGCCCTGGTAGAAGCCGGATGCCGCGACCAGACCCTCCGTCACGACGCAGCGGATGGCCTCGTGCAGCGCGCGATCGGTGCCGGAGAGCTCGATCGCGCTGTCGGCGCCTCCACCCGTGAGCTCGCGGATCATCTCGCCCGCGCCGCCCTCCCGCAGGGCATCCACCGCGTGGACGGCCCCGAAGCTCGTCGCCATCGCGAGGCGGGTCGCCAGGGTGTCGATCGCGATGACCCGACCGCCCGAGAGCGATGCGAGTCGCGTGGCCAGGAGGCCGATGACGCCCTGCCCGAACACGGCGACCTGCTCGCCCAGCCGCACGTCGGCGGCGAGCACACCGTTCAGCGCGATGGCGCCGACGCGGGCGAACGTGCCGAGCACGGGGTCGACGCCGTCGGGCACGATCCGTCCGGCGACCGCGGCCGCCGGTACGACGGCGTCGCTGCGGTGGCCCCAGATGCCGTGCACGACCTCGCCGATGTGCACGTCGGTCACGTCATCGGCGACCTCGACGACCTGGCCGACCTCCGAGTAGCCCCAGCCGCTGACGGGGTAGCCGAAGCTCGGCTCGCCCGGCACGAACAGCCGCCGCTCGGTATCCCACGTCGAGGTGAGATACGGGTTGGTGCCTCGGTAGGCGGTGAGCTCGGTACCCGCGGAGATGCCGGAGTACCAGGTGGCGATCCGGACGCTGCCCGGTGCCAGAGGCTGCGCCTCGATCTCGACCAGCTCGACCTCGCGGACGGCGGAGAACTGCACGACGTGGGGCACGGGGTGTGCCTTCCTTCCAGAGTGGGCGGTTGCGGTCAGCCCTTCTCCGCACCGGCGGTGAGGCCCCCGACGAGGAGCCGCTCCGATGCGAAGAAGAGCAGGATGATGGGCAGGGTGAGGATGACGGATCCGGCCATGAGGACCGTCGTGGGCACCTCGATGCTTCCGGCCAGCTGCGACAGGCCGAGCGACACCGTCCAGGAATCGCGCTTCTCGACGAGGAAGAGCAGCGCGAAGAGGAACTCGTTCCACGCGATCATGAAGATGAACAGGCCGTTCGACACGATGGCGGGCATCGCGAGCGGGATGCTGATCTTGCGCATGATTTGGAACCGACTGGCCCCGTCGAGCGCCGCCGCCTCCTCCAGCGAGACCGGGATCGTCGCGAAGTAGTTGCGGAGCGTGTAGATCGACACCGCCGCCACCTGCGAGACATACACGATCAGCAGCCCCACGAGCGAGCCGCGGAGCCCGATCTGCGTGAAGAACACGAAGAGCGGAACGGCCAGCAGGATCGCCGGGAAGAAGTAGACCGCGAGGAAGAGCCCCGAGATCTGACGACGGCCGAAGAACGCCAGCCGGCTCACCGCGTACGACCCCGGGATCGAGACGAGCAGCGTGAGCACCACCGTCGCCAGCGCGACCAGCAGCGAGTTGCGCATGAAGACGATGAAGCCCTGGCCACCGGCATCCACCGGCGCGAGCACGTCGAGATACGTCGAGAAGTCGAGCTCCTCGATCGTGATCCACAGCGCGCCGGGGTTCTGCAGCAGCGAGTCGAGCGAGCGGAAGCTCAGCAGCACCATGTAGTAGAACGGCACGACGGCGACGAGCACCAGCAGTACGATCACGATCGGACGCAGAACGCGGAACAGGCCGTTCTCGAAGTTGTCGCGGGTCAGGCGGCGGCGCGGCGAGCGGGTCGTGGTCTGCGCGCTCATGCCTGCTCCTCCTGCTTGCCGAAGAACTTCAGGTAGATGCCGACGAGCACGGCGAGGATCGCGGCCAGTACAAGAGCCTGGGCGGCGGCGGCACCGATGTCGCCGCGCGCGGTGAGCAGGTCGAAGACCCGGACCGACACGACCTCGGTGCCGGCACCTCCGCCGGTGAGCAGGTAGATGTCGTCGAAGTTGTTGAACGTCCAGATGAAGCGCAGCACGCACAGGACGGCGATCGTCGGCAGCAGCTGCGGCAGCAGGATGTGACGGAAGCGCTGCGTGGGCGTCGCGCCGTCGACGCGCGCGGCCTCGTCGAGCACGCCGGGCACGGCCTCGAGGCGGGCGGTCAGGAACAGGAAGGCGAAGGGGAACGAGCGCCAGGCCTCGAACAGGATGACGGTGATGAGCGCGATGGGCAGGTCCACCTGCCATCCGAAGATGTTCACCGGCAGGGCACGGTCCGAGAGGAAGGCGACCGGGTCCTCCCAGCCGAGCACGTTCTGGCCGAACCAGTTCACGATGCCGAACTGCGGGTTGAGCATCGTGGACCACACGAACGTCGCAGCCACGACCGGGGCGACGTACGGCAGGAGGAGCGACGCGCGGATCAGCCCGCGGCCCCGGAACGGCTTGCGCAGGGCGACTGCGGCGATGAGCCCGATCCCGATCGCGAGCCCCGTGCCGCACACGGAGTAGACGATCGTGGTCCAGAGCGCACTGAAGAAGCCTGGTGATGTCAGCACGTCGACGAAGTTGTCGAGCGTGTACTCGCCGATGATCCCGGTGCCGCGGATGTTGATCAGCCGCACATCCTGGAACGCGAGCGAGATCGCCCAGATGATCGGCAGCACCACGGCGACGAGGATGATGATGAACGTCGGCGAGATGAGCAGGAGACCCGTGCGGTTCTCCTCGCGGTTGTGCCGCGAGCGCCGGCGCGGCTTGGTGCCGCTCGACGGCTTCGGCGGGGTGGCGCCGGGACCGGGGCGCGCGGCCCCGGTCCCGGATCCGTTCTCGATGGTGGTCACTTGAGCGACTCGGCGATCGAGCGCACCGCCTCGGCGGCAGTCGCGGCGGCCTCGGCCGGGTCTCCACCCTGGGCCACATCGCTGACGGCGGTCGAGACGGGGAGCTCGCCCTGCAGAGCGCCGAGCAGACTGCCCTGACCCTGGGTGATGCCCCAGCGTGCCAGATCCTGCGGGCCCGCGGCCACGGCCTCGAGCACCTCGGGAGCGTAGAAGTCCGACAGCGGAGCCTTGGTGTCGACGCCGGCCGGCAGGGTCGCCCACAGGTCGGAGAACTTCGTCGGCTCGTCGGCGGTGCCGGTGCGCACGGGCACCTTGCCCTCGGGAGCGATCGCGATCCACGGCTCGTAGCCGTCGCTCATCATGTACTCGATGAACGACTGCGAGGACTCGGCGTTCGCACCCTCGGTGATGGTCCACGAGGTGATCTCACCGAACTGCGCCGCGGCGTCGCCGTCAGGTCCGGCGATGGAGGTCACGACGCCGGTGTTCTTCGCCAGGAAGGCGGGGTCGGCGACGCACTCGGCGCACGACGGCTTGGCGTCTTCACGCAGCCCGGCCATCTCGTCGAGGACGAAGCTCGACCAGATGAACATGGCGGCTCCGCCGGCGAAGTAGGTCGCACGAGTGGTGTCGACATCCTGCGCTCCGGGCACGGAGTAGTTCTCGGTGAGGTCGCCGTAGAACTCGAACGCGCTGACGCAGGCGTCGGAGTCGAGCTCGACGTCGCCGTCCTTGTTCACGAGCTCGCAGCCGTTGCCGAGCGCGATCTGCTCGAACGTCTGCTCGGTGAAGGCGTCGCCCGGCGCCGTGGCGCCGACGAATCCGGCGACGTCGTCCGAGTCGAGCTCCTTCGCGGCGGCGAGGATCGACTCGTACGAGTCCGGGGCGTCGAGACCGGCCGCCTCGAAGAGGTCGGTGCGGTAGAAGAGCATCTGCGTCCACGACTCGCTCGGCACGGCGAGCGCCGTGTCGCCGTCAGACGTCAGCGTGAGGGCGTTCTCAGAGAACGTCGAGGGGTCGAGGGCGTCGATCGTCGCAGCCACGGCATCCGTGTCGACGAACTCGTTGGCCGAGAGGCTCCGCACCTGCGGGAGCGAGATGCCGCCGATCACGTCGGGCAGATCGCCCGCCGCCGCGGATGAGGTCAGGAGCTGCGCGAACTGGTCTTCGGCGACCGACACGAGTTCGACGTCGATCCCGGTCTTCTCGGTGAACGCGTCGACGATCTCCTGGGTCGCGGCCACTCGGTCGGGCAGATCCTCCTGCAGCCAGAAGGTGATGCTGTCGCCTCCGTCGCCACCGCCTTCGTCGCCGGAGCTGGTGCATCCGGTGAGGGCGAGCGCGGTCAGGCCGACCACGGCCATTGCTGCTGCTGTCGCACGGGTCTTCACTATGCGCCTCCTTGCGCTGAGTTCCTGCAGGTCTTCTCGGGGCTCGGTCGGGATGTCACGACCATTAAGACTAAAAGCTATACATAACTCGCCTAGCCGTCAAGCATTATGCTGAGAACGACCCCCATGGAGGTGGAGATGTCCGGTCCCGGCGATGTGCTCGAGCTGATCCGCGAGCGTCGCGCCTTCACGCGCGGCGACGTGCTCGAGGTCACCGGATTGTCGCGGATGACGGTCGCCACGCGCATCGACGCGCTGCTCGATGCCCGGCTGATCGTCGAATCCGGCACGGAGAAGGTGTCCGCCGGCCGACCCTCCCGCAAGCTGGAGTTCAACACCGCGCACGCGCACGTGATCGCCGCGAGCGTCGACACCACGCACACGACCGTCGCCCTCACCGACCTCGCCGGTCGCATCATCGTCGAGGAACGCGTCGAGGTCGCCGTCGCCGACGGCCCCGACCTGACGCTCAACGCCATCGCCGAACGCGCGGCCCACCTGCTCGAGCGCGCCGGGATCGCTCGAGAGAACGTCGCCGCGATCGCCCTCAGCATCCCCGGGCCCGTCGACCCCGACACCGACCGGCCGAGCCAGCCGCCGATCATGCCCGGGTGGGATGCGTACCCGATCCCCGATCATCTGAACGGCGCTCTCGGGGTTCCGGTGCTCGTCTCGAACGACGCGGATGCCGCCGCCCTCGGCGAGCAGCGCGCCGCGCATCCGAACTCCCGCTCGCTCTGCTTCCTCAAGGTGTCGTCCGGAATCGGTACCGGAATCGTGCTCGGCGGACGCGTGTATCGCGGCGCCGACGGCGGTGCCGGCGACATCGGCCACGTGAAGATCGCCGGGCACGGCGACCTGCTGTGCCAGTGCGGCGCGCGCGGATGCCTCGCCGCGGCGGCATCCGGTCGCGCCGTCGCCCGCTCGCTCACCGCTCTCGGGAAGCCGGCCGCCTCCGCCTCCGACGTCGGGGCGTACCTCGCGGAGGGCGACCCGGATGCCGCGAACCTCACACAGGAGGCGGGGCGCCTGATCGGCGAGGTCGTCGCCACCGTGGTGTCGCTCCTCAACCCGGCCGAGGTCGTGCTCGGCGGGATGCTCGCCTCCCCGCCGCTGCTGGCCGGCGTGCGCGAGACGCTGTACCCGCGCTCCCTCCCCCGGGCGACCCGCCACCTCAGCATCAGCCAGTCGACGCTCGGCGAGAAGGCGACCGTGATGGGACTCGCTGCGATGGTCGTCGAGCGCGAGTACTCGGTCTCCGCGGTGAACGCGGCGCTCGGTCGATCCTGATCGCCGGCCCGGCGGCTACGATTCAGGGATGACGAACACGGATCCGGTCGACGACATCTCCATCGGCGGCGACATGATCCGGCTCGGGCAGTTCCTGAAGTTCTCCGGCCTGCTCGACTCCGGCGGCGACGCCAAGGAGGTCGTGATCGACGGCTACGTGACCGTCAACGGCGAGGTTGATCGCCGCCGCGGACGACAGCTCCACGACGGTGACCTGGTGACCTTCGAGGGACGCACGGTGCGCGTGCGGCCCTGACGGGAATCACGTCGTGACACCTGATTTCCTACCGCGCGATCGGACCGATATTCTCGTGGGCTGAGCCGTTCCTGAATCGAACATACGTTCTAAACTGGGGTCATGGCTCAGCAGTGCACGGATTTCGACCTCGATCTCGAGGAGCGTTGTCGTGTGTTGGATGCGTGGGTGGAGAAGAAGCGTCAGGCCGCGGTTCTCGAGTGTGAGGCGATGGACCTGCTCGGTGAGCGGTTCGCGATTCACGAGCGGGATGTCGTGGGGAATGGGTTTCATCGGGATGCGATGTACCGGTCGATGGTCGCGGAGTTCTCCGCTGCGGGCCGGATCCCGTCGGGGTCGATCGAGTACGCGTTCGCCGATGCCCGCACGGTGAGCGAGGACCTGCCCGCGGTGCGTGACGCGTTCGCGGTGGGGCGGGTCAGTGCCGGGCATGTGCGGGAGATCTGCCGTGCGAGTGCGGTTGTCGCGGAGGCGATCCGTAACAGGCGAGTGGATGCCGACGTGATGGGGGTGTATGAGGCGGCGGTGCTAGTTTTCGCGGAGAGGGAGACCGCGGCACGCACCGCGGCGCATGCGAAGCAGGTTGCGGCGGCGTTGGCCGGTGAGACGGTGGCGGAGCGGCACAAGCGTGCGGCCGGGGAGCGGGGTGTGAAGGTGCGGTCCGTCGGGGACGGGTTGGCGTTGTTGACCGCGGTGCTCCCGGAATGGGTGGCGGTCGCGATCGCGGACCGGCTGGCGCAGATGACGAAACAGGTCGTCCGGAACCGTGATCGGGAGTCTGCTGCCGCGGGAGACGACGAGCCCCGCACCGACGCGAACAGGAACGCCTCGACCTCGACCTCGACCTCGACCAAGACCGACGCCAACGCGGCGACCGCGGCCGATGAGGGCAAGATCTTCAGCGACGACACGTTCGCCACCGACCCCGACACCGACAGCGCAGATGCCTCGGATGTGGTGACGGATACCCGCACGTGGGATCAGGTGCAGGCGGATCTGTTCGCGGACCTGCTGCTCGCTGCCGACCCGAGCACCGTCCACGGGACCGGGCTGGACAACATCCAGGGCCGCATCCAGGTCACCGTCGCCGGCACCACTCTCGCCGGGGCTGACGACCGCCCCGCCGACCTCGACGGACACGGCCCCCTCCACCCCGACATCGCCCGACTCCTCGCCGGACGAAATACCGGCTGGTCACGCCTCCTCCTCGACCGGTTCGGGATGGTCACCCAGACCGACACCTACACCCCGACCGCGCAGATGCGCCGGCACCTCCGCGCCCGCGATCAACACTGCCGATTCCCCGGCTGCCGCACACCCGTGCACAGGTGCGACATCGACCACAACCACGACCACGCCCGAGGCGGCAAGACCCGGATCGACAACCTCGCCCACTTCTGCCGCGCCCACCACACCCTCAAACACCCCGACATCCCCGACACCCACCGATGGACCGCCACCCAAGAACCCGACGGCACCATCACCTGGCACAGCCCCCTCGGCCGCGACTACACCGACCACCCCACCCACCGCGTCATGTTCATCTGACGCGTGATGTCGCCTGACCTCGCCTCACCAGCCCAGCAGCGCGAGCACGCCGGTGGCCGCCGCCGCGACGGCACCGGTCCACAGGACGATCGCGATGATCTGCCAGAGGATGACCCATTCCTTGCGCACGCCGGAGGCGACGAAGAACGCAGCCGTGAGCATGGTGGGCAGCGCGATCGGCGCGAGGATGCTCGCGCCGGGCACACCGAATCGCACCAGCCAGCCCCGCAGCTTCGCCCGCCCCTTCGAGCGGCGATTCGTCGGCGCGTCGGCATCCTCCTCGGCGACCGTGGTCGCGGTCGCGGTCGCGCTCGCGGACGAGTCCACGAGGCCCGATCCACCGGCCCCGACGTTCGTCGCTTCGACCTTCTGCGCTTCCGCCCGTGCCGCGCGGCGTGCGACCACGCCGCCGCGGATGCGCGAACCGAGCAGGACGACCGCGATCACGCACAGGATGTTCCCTGTCGCGGCGGCGACGGCCGCGACGATCGGGTTGATGCCGGCGATGATGCCGAACGCTGCGGCACCCTCGCCCTCGATGTAGGGGATGGCCGCGACGAGCGCCACCATCACCGGCTGGAGGAACTCAGGAACCTGGTTGATGAAGTCCTGCAGCCAAGGGTACGGATTGTCCATGTCTCTTCTCATCTCGAAAGTCGGATGAGAAGCAGTCAAACCCGTGTTCTCACCACAGGGTCAAGCGCGAGCCGGTTCACACCCCGCCCCTTGACCCTGTTCCGGGAACAGGGTCTTGAATGGATGCGAGAGGCGACGAGAGGAGCTGAGAGCAGATGGCATGGAGCACGCGTGAACTGGCAGATCTCGCCGGCACGACCGTGAACACTGTGCGGCACTACCACCGCGCAGGACTGCTCGAGCAGCCCGAACGGATGTCGAACGGGTACAAGCAGTACCGCGCACGGCACCTGGTGCGGCTGCTGCAGATCCGTCGACTCCGCGACCTCGGGGTGCCGCTCGCGCAGATCGAGGCGGTCGGAGTCACGAACGGGGCGGATGCCGCGCAGGCCGCGCAGGCGCTCCTGGCGATCGACGCCGACCTCGCCGCGAGCATCGAACGCCTCCAGCGGGCGCGGGCCGAGATCCGCGCGATCCTGGAGGGCGGGACCGCGACCGACGTTCCGGCCGGCTTCGAGGGCGTTGCGGCCACCATGTCCGACGCGGATCGGTCGCTCATGCTCATCTACGAACAGCTCTACGACGAATCGGCGATGACCGACCTCAAGCAGATGGTGCAGGCCGAGCCCGATGATGCGAGCGTCGAGTTCGATGCGCTCCCGCCCGACGCCGACGACGCCACGCGACAGCGTCTCGCCGAGGCGATGGCCCCGCAGCTCGTCCAGCACCTCTCCGACTTCCCCTGGCTGCTGCAGCCGGCCGAGCACCTGTCGAAGAGTGAGCGCGTGACGCAGGAGACCTTCGTTGAGACATACACCGAGCTCTACAACGAGTCGCAGCTGAACGTGCTCGTCCGCGCGAGCGCGCTGGCCGCCGAGATCATGGCTGCGGATGCCGCAGCAGACGATGAAGGAGAAACCCATGTCGGATGACCTCGCACGCATGTCGGACGAGCCGCTGCTGGTCGAAGACACGCTGCTGCTGCTCTTCCAGCCCGATTCCGGATCGATCGCGGGAGAGAACATCCTCTTCTACGTGCTCGGCGGTGCGGTTCTCACCGACCTCGCTCTCGCCGGGCGCACCGAGGCGCAGGAGCACACCCTGTCGACGCGGGTCGAGGCGACCGGCGAGGGCCCGCTTCCGGACGCACTGCTCGACCCGGCCTGGGCGTTCCTGTCGCAGAAACCGCGCGACGTGCAGACCGCCCTCGCCGCGATCGGCCCCGAGCTGCGTGGTCCCGTGCTCGATCGACTCGTCGCTCGCGGCGACCTGAACCGCCAGAAGGGCAAGACGCTCGGCATCTTCCCGTCGACCAAGCTCACGCTGGGGAGCACGCGACGGGCCGCACTGATGGAGCGTGTGCGTGCTGCCCTGATCGACGGCGAGACGCCCGACGCCCGCACCGGGGCGAGCATCGCGCTCCTCTCCGCGAGCGGCACGCTTCCGCAGTTCCACAAGGAGATCCCCTGGAGCGGTGACGTCTACACCCGCGGCAAGGAACTCGAGCGCAGCGATTGGGGCGCCGCCGCGGCCTCCGCCGCCGTCACCCGCACGATGAGCGCGATCATCGTCAACGCGGTGATCGCAGCCACGGTGCTGCCGCGAGGCTGAGCACCGGCGACGGCTCGCTGGGTCGTTCCGCCGCCGGTGGACTGTGACCTGCTCAGCTCCTGCGGCGCCGCCGCACGACGACGAGGCCGAGACCGAGCAGCAGGAGCAGGATGCCGATGACGACGATCCAGATCGGCAACGCCCCACCGGTCGCCGGCAGGATCGTGACCAGTCCGGCGTCGATCGTCGAGTTGATGAACGACGCCAGGATCGTGCCGTCGGCTCCCGTCACCAGCCGCATGTCGGCGGAGTTCGCACCGAGCGAGAACACCGGGGTGCGCCCCGAGCTCAACGGGTTGGAGTCCTCGTCGCCGCTCGCACCGGTCGTCGTGAACCGGTAGCCGGCCGGGAGGTCGGTGAACTGGATGAAGTAGTCGCCGGTGAGAAGACCATCGAACAGGTATCGCCCGTTCGCGTCGGTCTTCATCGGAGCGACCACATCTCCCCGCCAGTTGCGCGCCGGCGTGCCATCGGCGTTCCGCAGCGTCACCGTCATTCCCGGGACCGGCTTCTCGCCGGCGTCCCGTCGACCGTTCGCGTTGGTGTCGAACCAGACGACGTCGCCGACGGCGAACAGATCCTGCGCGATCCCGAGATCGATCGTCGGGTTGATCTGCGTCGCCCGAGTCACCCCGTCCGCCGCGGTCACCGCACGGACGTCCGACCCGCTCCCCCTCAGGGAGAAGACGGGAGTGAGTCCGGTCACGTCCGGGTTCGAGTCGTCCGCGCTCGATGAGCCGGCCGCCGAGCGGACCGTCGGGTGGTACCCGTCCGGCCAGCCCGAGAACTGCACGCGGTAGTCCCCCGGCGCCAGGCCGTCGAACACGTAGTGCCCGGCCGCGTCGGTCTCGACCGGCGCGACAGGTGTGCCGTCGGCATCGAGGGCCGGAGACCCGTCGGCGTTCAGCAGTGCCACCGTCACACCCTCCACGGGCGTCTCGTCGGCGTCCTGTCGTCCGTCGCGATCCTTGTCGATCCAGACGTAGTCGCCCACCGCGAGCAGCGGGATGAGTCCGGCGTCGATCGTGCGATCGATCCGCTGCGCGACGGAGGTGCCGTCACCGGCGGCGACCGGCGTGGTGTTGTCGCCGGCCGGGCCGAGCACGAACGGCGGCGTCACGCCGTCGGGCTCCGGGTTCGAATCGCCCAGCTCATCGCCGGCCCCCTGCCGCGTGAGCTGCAGGCCGACGGGCGTCTCGGTGAACGACACCGTGTAGGTTCCGGGCGGCAGACCGTCGAACACGTAGTGGCCGTCGTCATCGGTGCGCACCGGGGGCACCGGGTTCCCGTTCAGGTCGGTGACCGGGTCGCCGTCGGCATCCATCAGCGTCACCAGCACACCGGCGACCGGGGGCTCCTCGGCATCCTGACGACCGTCTCCGTCGTTGTCGAGCCACACGAAGTCGCCGACCGCGAAGGTCTGGGTGAAGCCGAAGTCGACCGTGAGCAGATCGGCGGAGTCACCGCCGGGGCCGTGGGCGCCGGCACCGGTGGCATCCGTGTCGACATCTCCCGTCGGGTTGTCGCGGGTGAGCGATACGACTCCCGACGTGATGCCCGTCGTCGCCGGAGTCGGCGAGTTCACGCCCTTGTCGGCGTTGTTCGCTGTCGCATCGTCTGACGTCGGCGACGACGAGTACCAGTCCTGCAGAGGCGCACCCGCACCGAAGTTCGAGGCCGAGACCCGCACCTGGTAATCGCCCGCCGGAAGACCGTCGAACCGGTAGAAGCCGTTCTCATCGGTCGTGGTCGTGACGGCAGCCCCGCCGATCTGGAACGGGTTGCCGGCCGCATCGAGCAGCTCGACCACGGCGCCGATGACCGGCTTCTCTCCGTCGTCGAACACGCCGTTGTTCGCCTCACCCGTGCCGGTGCCCGCGTCGAACCAGAGCCGGTTGCCCAACGAGAGGCCGGGCACGAACCCGAAGTCCGCCGTCAGGTTGTCGAAGGCGTCACCGAGCGGTCCGTTCGCTCCCGCTCCGGTCGCACCCGCGTCGACGTCGCCGAGCGGGCGGTCGTCGACTCCGAGCGTGACGATCCCGGACGTGATGCCGGTCGTCGCGGGCGTGAGGGAGTCCTCGCCCTTGTCGGTGTTGTTCGACGGGGTGTCGAAGTCGGCCGATGCGCCGGTCGACGAGAGCCATGAGCGCAGCGGCCCGTCGGCGGCGAAGTTCGACGCCGCGACCCGGACTCGGTAGTCGCCGGGCGCGAGGTCATCGAAGCGATAGAAGCCCGCGTCGTCCGTGGTCGCCGTGCCGACGACATTGCCCGCGGCGTTCAGCAGCTCGACCGTCGCACCCGCGACGGGCGCTTCGCCGGAGTCGTACACGCCGTTGTCTGTCTGCGCACCCGGACCCGTGTCCTTCCACAGGCGGTTGCCCAGCGAGTACGTCGGTCCTTCGATCACGATCGGCGTGCTGTCGTCGTTGTTCGACGGGCTGCCGGCTGCCGGCGTCGGATCGCCGTTCTCGTACTTGTTCGGCGTCGTGCCCACCGGGATGGTCTCCGGCGTGAGCTGGTCGGGTGAGGGCTCGACGACCGCGAAGTTGACGAGGGTACCCGGCGTCTCGGCGGCCACCGTGGCCGTCACCGTGATGGGCGTGGCGGCGTCACCGGAGGCGAGGTCGTCGCCGAGCCAGCGCAGGGTGATCTCGGGGCCAGCGCCGTCGACCAGCTCCCAGTCGGTGCCGGTGGCCGAGACGAACGTCAGCCCGTCGGGCAGCAGGTCCGACACCGTGAAGCCGGTCACGGCGGTGCCCGGTCCGTTGTTCGAGGGCGTCAGCTCGTAGGTCACGGTCTGCGTCGCCTTGTACGGCGTGGTCTTCGACGTGAGAAGCTTCGCGATCGTCAGGTCGTACGGCTGGATGAAACCGAAGTCGATCGTGAGGTTGTCGAAGGCGTCGCCGAAGGGACCGTTCTGGCCGGCGCCCGTGGCACCGGCATCCGCCTCGCCGGTCACACCCGGCTGCAGGTCTATCAGCGCGGACGTCACTCCGGTCGCCGCCGGGTTCGGCGCATCGACGCCCTTGTCGGTGTTGTTGCTCGGCGCGTCGAAGGCGCTCGAGTTCACCGTCGAGGAGAGGTAGTCGGCGAGCGGGCCGCCGTCGGCGAAGTTGCTCGCGGCCACCCGCACCCGGTACTGACCGGGCGCGAGACCGTCGAACCGGTAGAAGCCGTTCGCATCGGTCGTGGTCGTGATCGGGTCGCCGTCGAGATCGAGCACCGGCGCACCTGCGGCGTCGAGCAGCGCGACGAGCGCATCTGCCACCGGGGCCTCATCCGGGTCGACGATCCCGTTGTTTAGCTCGCCTCCCGAGCCCGTGTCGAACCAGAGCCGGTTGCCGAGGCTCATCGCCGCGACGAGCCCCGCGTCGATGGTCGGATTGATCTGCCGCGCAGCCGTCGTGCCGTCGCCGGGCTCGACGGGCCGGGTATCGGCGCCGACCGCCAGCGTGAAGACCGGCGTCAATCCGGTCCTGTCGGGATTCGAGTCGTTCGCCGTCGTCGATCCGTCGGCGGATGCCGTGGTCGGCACGTAACCGGCGGGGAAGTCCGAGAAGCGGATGCGATAGTCGCCGGGCACGAGGTTGTCGAAGACGTAGTGGCCGGTCGCGTCGGTCGTCGCGGGGGCCACCGGGTCGCCGTCGCCGTCGAGGGCCGGGGTACCGTCGGCGTTCAGCAGGATGACGGTGACGCCCGAGACGGGAACCTCACCGGCATCCTGGATGCCGTCACGATCGCGATCGATCCAGACGAAGTCGCCCACCGCCAGCCGCTCGACGAAGCCGAAATCGACCGTGAGGTTGTCGGCGGCGTCGCCGTTCGGACCGTGATCGGCGGCTCCTGCAGCGCCTGCGTCCACATCATCGTTCGGCTGTGCACCGTAGGCGAGTGTCACCGTCGCTGACACGACACCGGTCGCGGCCGGGTTCGGTGCGTTCACGCCCTTGTCGTCGTCGTTCGACGCGGAATCGAACAGCGTCGAGGTCGGCGTCGACGAGAAGTATCCGTTCAGCGGAGCGTCGACCGCGAAGTTCGACGCGGCCACCCGCACCTGGTAGTCGCCGGAGGGAAGGTCGTCGAAGCGGTAGTAGCCGTCGTCGTCGGTCGTCGTCGTCACCGGGTTGCCGTCGACGTCGAGCACGGGGGCGCCCGCACCGTCGAGGAGCTCGACCACGGCGCCGGCGATCGGCAGCTCGCCGTCGTCGACGGTTCCGTTGTTCGCCTGGCCGGCCTCGGATCCGTTGTCGAACCAGAGCCGGTTGCCGAGCGACAGCCCGGGCACGAATCCGAAGTCTGCCGTCAGGTTGTCGAACTGGTCGCCGAACGGCCCGTTCGCACCCGCTCCGGTCGCGCCGCCGTCGACCTCACCGGCGACGCCGGGCTGCAGGTCGATCACGCCGGAGGTGACTCCGGTGGCGTCGGGATGCGGGGCGTCCTCGCCCTTGTCGCTGTTGTTCGACCCCGCGTCGAAGGCCGTCGAGGATCCGGTGCTCGACAGGAAGTGCGCGAGGGGACCGCCGTCGGTGAAGTTGGTCGCGGCGACGCGAACCCGATACGGGCCGGGTGCGAGACCGTCGAATCGGTAGAAGCCGTCGGTGTCCGTGATCGTGATCACGGGCTCGCCGTCCGCACCGAGCACCGGGTTACCGTCGGCGCCGAGCAACTCGACCACCGCGTTCGCGACCGGTCGCTCGCCGGCGTCGTACTGCCCGTTGTCGGTCGCGGCTCCTGCGCCGGAGTCGAACCAGAGCCGGTTGCCGAGGCTCAGAGTCGGGGCGAGCACCGGGATCTCGGCACTGTCGTCGTTGTTCGAGGGGCTGCCGGCGCTCGGCGACGGATTGCCGTTCTCGTACTTGTCGGGGCTGCTGCCGACCGGGATACTCTCGGAGATGGGACCGCCTGGCGTCGGTTCCACGACGGCCACGTTGCGCAGCGAGCCCGTCGTGACCGACGTCACTCGTGCGATGACTTCGATCGGGAAGGCCTGCTCGCCGTCGCCGAGTTCGGAGCCGATCCAATCGAAGGTCAGCTCCTGGCCGTTCACGTCGGGCCCGGTCCAGAACAGGCCACTCGCCGAGACGAAGTCCAGGCCGGCAGGGAGACGATCCGACACGGTGAAGCCGGCGTAGGTCGACGCCGGGCCGTTGTTGGTGACGAGGAGTTCGAAGGTGACCTCGTCACCGACTCGGTAGGGCCCGTTGCCCGAGGTCAGCGACTTGTCCAGCGTCAGGTCGAACGGCTGCACGAAGCCGAAGTCGACCGTCAGGTTGTCGAGGGCGTCTCCGCCGGGACCGTGGCCGCCGGCGCCCGTGGCGCCGGCGTCGATGTCGCCGGTCACGCCGGGAGCGAGGGTGATCACGCTCGACGTCACGCCGGTCGCCGCCGGATCGGGCGCGTCCTCTCCCTTGTCGCGGTCGTTGCTCGCCGCGTCGAATGCAGCCGAAGCTCCCGTCGACGAGACCGAGCCTTCCAGCACACCGCCGGGGGCGAAGTTCGCCGCCGCGACCCGCACCCGGTACGGTCCGGCGGGCAGATCGTCGAAGCGGTAGAAGCCCTCGGCGTCTGTGGTGGTCGTGAGCGGAGCGCCGTCGGCGCCGAGGACCGGAGCACCGTTGCCGTCGAGCAGCTCGACCGTGGCTCCGTCGATGGGTGTCTCATCGTCGTCGAAGACGCCGTTGTTCGTGTGTCCGCCATCCGTGCCCATGTCGGACCAGAGGCGGTTGCCGAGGGAGAGGAGAGGCACGAACCCGAAGTCGAAGGTGTGATCCGCCGCGCCGGCGGACGGCGTGCGCACCTGCGCGTTCACGAGAACGGGCGACTGCCGCACTCCGTTCGAGTCGACGGCCCTGTCCGCTCCTGCCGCCGTGACCGTCGGCCCGAGGTGCTCCAGGGGCCCGCCCGAACCGTAGTCGGCCGCGTTGTCGAGTCTGATCTCGTAATCCGTCTCGGCATCGAGCGGCAGCCCGTACTGCACGGATCCGGTCGAGGTCCCCGGCGACGACGAGAAGTAGTAGTCGCCGTTCGCGTCGGTCACGGCCGTGGCGATGAGCGCGCCGGTGGTCGAGTACAGGCGCACGGTGACACCGGCGATCGGCTGCTCTCCCGCGTCTTGGATGCCGTCGCGATCGGCGTCGAACCACACTCGGTTGCCGATCTCGACCGGTGCGGCGGCCACGAGAGTCGTGAGGTCGCCGAGACCGCCGGCCTTGCCGAATCCGCCGTCGGTCGTCGCCAGCCGTGTCAGTGACGCGCCGCGCAGCGTTTGACCGTTGTCGTTGCCGAACACTCGCACGCCGTCTTGCAGCAGGGCGACAGGATCGATGCTCGTGGCCATCACGTTCGTGTATCCGGGGATCTGCAGAGCGGATCCGAGCGCCGTGTTGCCGTGGAAGTTATTGCCGCTGGTGCCCGTCTCGAAGACCGTCTGGTAGAACTTCCCTCCACCCGGGCCCCAGTTGTTGTGCGGCTGGGTGGCGGTCGTGGTGCCGCACACGCCGTCGCTCTCGAGCACGAGGGCGCCCGACGGGGTGACGCATGCCCGAAGCAGATCACCGGCGCCGATGTACCCGTGGGTCTGCGTGTCGGTGAGCGTGGTGCTGCTCATGGCGGCGCCGTACTGGTCGGCGGATCGATCTTTGATCGAGAGCGTCAGGTTGCCGGCGGCGTCGAAGACGACCGACGATGCGACCGGCGAAGGACCGTCGAGGGTCTCCTGGCGGCCCCCGTCGCGCCAGGTCTCCTCCCACGGCCGGTAGTTGTTCGTCGAACTCGCGGGCGGGAGGCTGCTGTTGTAGGCCAGTGCGCGGTTGAAGGTCAGCGGCACGTTCAGCACGGGAGCGCCGAAGGTGCGGGTGTCTTCATCCATCGGGATGACCCAGGCCCGCAGGTCGCTGACCGTCGGACCGGTGCAGGTCAGCGTCACGTAGAGATTCCCGCGGAAGGTGCCGAGCCCGTAAGGGCGCACCCAGTCGGCGTTGCAACCCGCAGCGGCATTCAGCGGAATGGTGATCGCCTGAGGCGTGCCGGCGGTCGGTGCCGCCGTCGGGGAACCTCCCGGGGTCAGAGGAACCGCGTAGAGCTTGCGGTCGTTCAGGTTGACGGCGTAGAGCGTGCGCTGGTCTTCGGAGATCTCGATGTCGCCGAGGCCGACCTTGCCCGGAGCGGAGAAGCCGGTCGTGTCGTGCAGCCAGTCATACCCGGCGAGGTTCGCGGGACGGGGATTGGTTCCGGGGTCAGGGATGTTCACGAACGGTGTGCCGTTCGGTGTGCCGGTCGTGGCATCCGTCAGGTAGATCTCGCCGAGGCCCTGCGGGCCGACCATCGTGCCGCGCCGGAAGGACGCCCCGGTGAACACGAAGTTCTCGCCATAATTGGCCGTACCCCAGACGGTGCCGATCTGTCCCTGCGTCGCCAAGGTCGCGCGGTCACCGGCGGGGTTTCCGGTCGTGCCGTATCCGACCTCGAAGAGAGCCGGTTGATTCGGGAGGTCAGGGGTCGGGCCCGCTGAACCCTTCTGGTTCGCGGTGGTCGCGAGGACCGACCGTTGCGTCGGCACCGCGACCCGCGGAACGCCCGTCGACGTGCGCACCATGCCCTCCTGCGTGACGCCGAGGTTCACATTGCTCGCGCCGAGGGCGACGAACTGCACCGTGCTGCCGTTCTCGGCGCCGATCCGCGCGGAGCGGAAGCCGGCGGGCAGGGGGCTGAACTCGACCCGCACGTCGGAGGTCGCAGCTCCCGTGACCGCCAGCGTGTAGGCGCCGTTCGCGGCAGTCGTGGTCGTACCTCGGACCGCGCCGGTCGAGTCGGTGGCGGTGACACGTACCCCGGCGACGCCCGTGTCGCCGCCGAACTCACCTGAAGCGGCGTCACGCGTGCCGCTGTCGTTGAAGTCCTGGTACACGGTGCCGACCACGGATCCGTCTGCCGCGAGCGCCGGCTGCGCGACGACGACGGTGGTGGAGATCGTGGCCGCGACGGCGAGGATCGCGACGAGGATTCGCCGGCCGCGCTCGGGTCGACGCGGCGGGGCCGCAACGTATCGATCCACAGTTCTCCCCCAGTTGACACCGATTGCACTCGTGAGCCCCCGAAGGGGGTTCTGTCTCACTCACAGCCGACAGGTCGACCGAGCGCGCAGAACGAACTGATCATGGCAGGGGGCTTTTCACGGAGTTTTTGTTATCTGTGAAAGGCCGCTCCCGCGGGGTGTCAGCCGAGCTCGGGCGCGCGCGGGACCGCGACGTACTGCTCCGGATGCAGGCGCATCGACACCGTGCCCGACGGGAGGTCGGCCTCGAAGCGCAGCAGCGCACCTGACTCGTCGATCCAGAAGCGCGTGGTTCCGGCGCCCTCCCCCGAGTCGGCGTCGGAGGGCCCTGCGAACACGTCGACCGGTACCCCGCCGACCTCGTCGGCGCGAAGCCACTGCGCGTCCGAGGTCGCCAGCAGCTGGGCGTTCTCAGGTCGGTCCGCGCCGAGGCTCGCGAGCAGCACGAGCACCGCATCCACCGGGGAGGCCGAGGGGTCGAGGGGCCGCGCGGCTCCGGGCACGGCGGGTGGAGCATCCGGCACTGTGACGCCGTCCCCCTCGCCGACCCATCCGACGAAGGTGTCGGCATCCCACGTGACGACGGCCGCGCCGTCCTCGAGCGCCGCCGTCGTGATCCCCACTCCGGTGCGGTAGTCCACGCGCCCGCGCAGAGCGACGGGTCCGTCGGCGGTCGGCACGTCGACCTCGAACCCGCGGCTCCCGTCGCGATAGGCGAGGAACCGGGCGGCCGCGAGCCGCTCGGCCTCCTCCGTGGTGAGGCCCCGAGGGCCCTCGGCGGCGGACGATGCTGTGGGTGCCGGCGCATCCGCCGGGCGGAGCGCGACCAGTGCCCACACGCCGATCGCCACCAGCAGGATCGCCACGACCGCACCGACCGCGATCCACCTCCGCGTGGTCATGAGGCTCCGAAGATCGTCGAGCCGAGCGGATGCTGCGCGTCGAAGCCCGGGAGGGCCAGGAAAGTCCCGGTCGCCGTCGTGCGGGTGAAGTCCAGCAGCGCGTCGGACTCCGACATCCGCTCCATCGTCTGCGTGAACGTGCGGAGCTCCGCCTGGTAGCTGACGAACAGCAGCCCCAGCGGGTCGTCCATCGAGTACGAGCGCCGCAGCATGAGCGGCACTCCGGCGGGCCGGGGGTGCGCGCGTCGCACGTGGGCGTCGACGGGGATCATGTACGAGCCGTCGGGCGACTTGGCCTGCAGATCGACGTCGTCCCCGATCTCACCTCCGGAGAGGGGCGCGCTGCTCGCACGCTCACGCCCGATCACGCCCTCCTGCCCGGCGACCGGGAGGCGGCGGAAGGCGGCGAGGTCAATCTCCATCCTGCGCACGACCAGGATGCTGGCGCCAGCCGTGGCGCGGTGGCGGATCCAGACCGACTCCGCCAGCTCATCGTCCGTCAGAGGCGCGGCGATGCCGTCGACGAATCCGAGCACGTTGCGGGGCGCCGAGTGCGTGCCGTGCACCTCGACGGAGGGTCCGCGCGTGCCGCACTGCCGCCACCGCTCGACGAGTTCCGGCACGTCGTCGATCACGCCGGCGAGGGCCAGCGCCGGCACGAGGGGATCCGATGCGCACACCTGGATCACCAGATCGCCGCCGCGGTGGCGCTCGTCGACGTCTTCACGCGGGAAGGCGGGCAGAGGTTCCGTGCCCGGGCCGTCGGCGTCGACCTGCCGCATCAGCCGGGGACCGACTCCCACGGTCATGCTGAGGTCTCCGGGGGCGATCCCGGCGAGCGCGGGATGCTCGCCGGAGGTCAGTCGGACGATGCTCTCGCCGATCCGCGCGAGCACCGAGGCGGGATCGCCGTCGACGTCGTGTACACCGAGGATCAGGTGCGGCTGGACAGCCGCGGGGCGGGAGATGCCGGCCTGATGCTCGCCCATCGGGGCGACCGGCCGGACGGCATCCGCGACCCGATCCGGACCGACCTGCTCGCCGGGCGCACACCCCGCGAGCGCAGTGCCGAGCGCGGCGATGCCGCCGGAAGTCAGCAGGCTGCGCCGCGAAATCCCGCCTGTCTCATTCGCCACGACGATGATGATAGCCCCCGCCTCGGAGAGCATTCGCATCGCGTCGGCGACCCCTATCATGATGCGATGCGCAATCGACTGGTCGCACTTCTGCTCGTCTCGGCGGCCGTTCTCGTGTCCGGATGCTCGGCTCCAGCGACCCCGGACGACACCGAGAAGGCCCCCGCGATCCTCGCCGTTCCGGCCGATTTCCCCACCATCACGGGAGCCGTCGACGCCGCCTCGGAGGGCGACACCGTCGTCGTCTCGGCCGGGGTCTACCGCGAGACCGTGACGATCGACACGGCCGGGATCACCCTCCGCGGACAGGACCGCAACGGTGTCGTGATCGACGGCGAAGTGCTGCGCGGGAACGGTGTCGTCGTGTCAGCACCTCGCGTGACCGTGCAGAATCTGACGGTGCGCAATGCCACCCAGAACGGCGTGCTGGTCACCGGAATGCGCAACGACGACGGCGCGGCCGTGGGCGGGCACGACGGCTATCGGACGATCGATCCGGACGATTTCCCGCTGCTCGACGGGTTCCTCGTCGATCACGTGACGGCATCGAACAACGGCCTGTACGGCATCTACGCCTTCAACGCGTCGAACGGCGCGATCACCGATTCGTACGCGTCCGGCGGAGCGGACTCCGGGATCTACGTCGGCCAATGCCAGGGGTGCGGGATCGTCGTCTCGGGCAACGTCGCGGAGCGCAATGCCGTCGGGTTCGAGATCGCGAATGCGGGCGGCGACCTGTTCGTCGTCGGGAACCGGTTCGCCGGCAACCGCGTCGGCGCGACCATCAACTCCGACTACCAGGAGGCGTACCTTCCGCAGGCCGGCGCGACCTTCGCGGGCAACCTCGTCGCCGCGAACGCGCAGGCCGACACCCCGCAGCAGGCCGACGGCGGATTCGGGATCGGGATCGGCATCGCCGGGGGAACGCAGAACGACGTGCGCGCGAACCTCGTCACGGGCAATCCCGCGGCCGGTCTCATCGTCACCTCCGCCGAGGACCTCGGCCCGATCGACAACCGGATCATCGGGAACGCCTTCGACGCGAACGGCATCGACGCCGTCTACGCCCCCTCCGCCCGGGGAGCCGGCAGCGGCAACTGCTGGGAGGGGAACTCTCTCGCGAGCTCGTCACCCGCCAACCTGGAGACCGCGTCGCCGTGCGCGGCCCCGACAACCGTGCCGTCCGGCACCATCCCGCAGTCGACGGCGCCGGCAGGCATCCCGTTCCCCGACGTGGCCGCTCCCCCGATCCAGCCGGATCTGGGCCCGCTGACGGCTCCCGCCACTCCCTGGCGCGGCGGGTCCGATGTCCCGCAGGTCGATCTCGAAGCCCTGGGGATCCCCGCGCCGACGCTGCTGGCCGACCGTGCCGCCGTCACCGGGTGACCGCATCCACCCGCCTTCTGCCCGGGTTGGCGCTTGAGTCCATGTTCTGACCGCACTGCGTCTGGGAATCCGTGCGCTCAGCGCGTTGAATCGACCATATCGCCCGCCCGTACAGAGGAGTACCGATGAGCATCATGGTCCAGTCAGACGCCTGCGTCGGTGCAGGTCAGTGCGCCCTGGTCGCGCCCGACGTGTTCGACCAGGACGACGACGGGATCGTCATGCTCCTGGAGCCCGACCCGCAGGGTGCCGACTACGAAGCGGCGACCCGCGCCGTGCGGCTCTGCCCGGCACGCGCGATCAGCCTGGTCAGCGGATGACGACCCCGCCACGGGTCGTCGTCGTCGGCGCATCGATCGGCGGACTCACGGCCGCCGAGACCCTGCGCCAGGAAGGGTACGCCGGCGAGATCGTGCTGATGGGCGACGAACCGCATCTGCCCTACACGCGCCCGCCGCTCTCGAAGCAGATCCTGCTCGGCGACTGGGAACCGGAGCAAGCGGCCATCCGCACTGCCGTCGAGCTCGACGACCTCGACATCACCGTGCGCACCGGATGCTCGGCGATCGGACTCGACGTCGGCGCCCGCGTGCTGCACACCTCCGAGGGCGCCCTCCCCTTCGACGAGCTCATCGTCGCGACCGGAACCGAGCCGCGCTCTCATCCGCTCCTCCCCTGGGCACCCACGCTGCGCACCATGGACGATGCGCTGCACCTGCGCGAGCAGCTGCAGGTCGCCCGACGCATCGCCGTGATCGGCTCCGGCATCCTCGGTTCGGAGATCGCGAGCGCCGCCCGCAAGCACGACGCCGAGACCCTATTGGTCGGGCGATCCGGGTCGCTCGGCTTCGGCGGCGTCGGCACGCTTCTCACGCCGCAGCTCATCCGGCTGCACGAAGACAACGGGGTCGAGCTCGCGCTGCGCGCCGACATCGCATCGGCTGCCCCCACCGCGTCCGGAGGCGCGGAGATCACCCTCGGTGCCACAGAGCACCGCGTCGATCTGGCCGTGGTCATGATCGGCGGGACACCGCGCACCGGATGGCTGGATTCATCCGGCCTCACCGTCGCCGACGGCATCGCCTGCGACAGCGACGGCATCGCCGCCCCCGGAGTCTCCGCCGTCGGCGACGTGGCGGCGTGGGCGGATCCCGCGACCGGACGCCACGTGCGCGTCGAGCACCAGAGCAACGCGATCGAGCAGGCCGTCGCCGTCGCCATCCGCCTCGCCCGCGGCGAGAGCGCCACCCAGCCGGTGCCGCTCTTCTGGTCCGAGATCCACGGCGCGCGCATCCATGCCTTCGGCTGGTTCGACCCCGCGATCCCCCTGATCGATGGGATGCCGGATGCCCCGGCGAACAGCGCGATCTTCGCCAGCACCGACGACACCGGCCGCACCCGCGGCGTCGTCGGCTGGAACGCCTCCCCGCGCGACTTCCGCGCGGCACGCGCCGACGTGCTCGGCTCGATCCCCGCACTCACCCCGCAACCCTGAAGGAGACGGTCGATGACGATCCCCGCAGAATGCCCGTTCCACTCCCGTTCGCTGCCCGGCGACGGCACGCCCCTCTCGCCCTCGCCGCAGCTCGCGGAATGGCGCGAGCAGGGCGCCTTCGTGCCCCTGGACTTCCAGGACGGACACGAAGGCCTCGTCGCCACCCGGTACGAGGCGGCAGTGAGCGTGCTGCAGGATCCGCGGTTCAGCATGCGTCCGAGCCGGATGCCGAGGGGACCAGGCGACGCGGGCCACGGCGCCCACGGCGACGAGCAGGCCGACAGCGCCGCCGTGCCGCTCGAGGCACCGGGCGACCTCGACGAGGCCGGCCAGCGCTCCGACTACCTCAACCTGCTGAACCTCGACGGCGAGGAGCACTCGCGACTGCGCCGCGCGGTGACGGCACGGTTCTCGGTCCGTCAGGCGCGCGCGCGAGAGCCCTGGATCCGAGAGATGATCGCCGAGCAGATCGCCCAGCTGAAGGCTCGGGGGCCCGTCGTCGATCTGTGGCGCGACTACGCCATGCCGATCTCGGCCCGTACGCACTGCCGGGTCATCGGCATCCCGGATCATCTCTATCACCGCTTCGTCGAGCTGTTCGTCGAGTCGTCGAGCGCGCAGCAGAAGTACGACTTCATCCGCGCCCTCCTCGAGGAGCGTCGCGACTCGCCGGGCGAAGACGTCATCACCGATCTGCTGAACAACCCCGACCTCGAGCGCGTCGAGATCGAGGGCCTGCTCCGGCTGCTCATGGGCGCGGGGCGCGACTCGGTCGCGTACCTCATCGCCACGGCATCCGTCGCTCTGCTCACGAATCCGGAGCAGCTCGCCGTGCTCCGCGGCGACCCGGAGCGGATCCGCCTCGCGGTCGAGGAGTTCATGCGTGTCGGCGCGATGTTCGTCACCCTTTTCGCGCGCACCGCGACCGAGGACGTCGTGATCGAGGGCACGCCGATCGCCGCGGGAACGTCGGTGTCTGTGTCTCCGGTCGCGGCAAACCGCGACCCCGGGCACTGGGAGCGCGCGGAGGAGTTCGACGTCGCGCGCGACGCCTTCGGACACCTCGGGTTCGGGTACGGCATCCACGGATGCATCGGTCAGCAGGTCGCGAGAGTGGAGATCCGCGAAGCGCTCACCGCGTTGCTGGAGAACTTCCCCGACCTGGTCCTCGAAGAGGCCGAGCAGCTGACGCCGCAGCCCTTCGCGCATCCCGTCGCCGTCTACGAAGCGGGGACGGTGTCCGTGCGTCTCGCGGGCTGAGCGACGGCGCACGAGCTAGCATCATCGGAGAAAGGCAGGCGCCATGCATCCCGACGATGACCCCGTCGTCGTCGGGGCGAACTGGTACCGGTTCACGCCGGGCGAGCGCATCGTCAACCCGCACGTGAAGAGCGTCTCCTTCATCTGGATCATCAGCGGCTCCGGCGAGATCCGAGCCGGCGGGCAGCGCTTCGCGGTCGACGCGCAGCACGTCATCCGCCTCCCCTGGAGCCACCACGTCGAGTACCGCGCGCAGGAGCGCGGACCGTTCCATATCGGCACCCTGCACATCGTGCCGAGACACGACCGGGACACGGCGGTGATCCCGCGGGTTGCGCATCTTCCCGGCGACCCGCTGCTGAACGATCCGGCCCGCCGCGGCGACTCGTCGGCGTTCCGGGTCGGGCTGTCGACGATGCAGAACGGCGCCGCCCGCCGCATCACCGAGTTCGGCACGATCGCGATCGAGCGGCTGGCGGAGGGCGCGTTCGACGAGGAGTACTTCCGGGCGCTCGGCCGCGTCATCCTGCTGGAGAACGATTCCTGGGCCGACGTGCACGCCGCGCAGACCACGCTTCCCGGTGCGCTCGAGCTGATGATGACGTTCATCCGCCATCACATCGCCGAACAGCTCACGGTCGCGCGCGTCGCCGAGGCCGCGCGGTGCAGCGAGACCACCGCCCAGCGGCTGTTCACGCGGCACACGGGAGAATCCCTGCAGTCCTGGATCCGGCACACCCGCCTGCGCGAAGCGGCCAGTCTCCTCCGGACGACGGGCCTGCGCGTGAGCGAGGTCGCGCAGCTGGTCGGGTATCCCGATCCGCTGTACTTCTCGCGCGCGTTCCGCCGCGCGTACGGAGTGGCCCCGAGCCGGTTCGCCCGCGCCGCCCTGCGTCCCTGATCGACGGCGGGGGATGCTCGCCCAGTCCATGTTTCCGGGTTCCAGCGCCCGTTTCCGCGCACGGATCGTCCGTAGATTTGACGGGACGACGCGCAGTGCCTGCGCCCGAGCGTGAAGGAGCGCCCTGCCCATGGCCGTACACCGCCGACCTTTCGGACGCACAGGATGGGACATCAGCGAAGTCTCCTTCGGGGCCTGGCAGCTCGGCGGCCAGTGGGGCCCCGTCGACGACGACGCCTCGGTGCGCGCGCTCATCGACGCCTACGAGCGCGGGATCGACCTCGTCGACACCGCCGAGATGTACGGATCGGGGCACAGCGAGGAGATCGTCGGCCGATCGCTCCGGGAGTGGAAAGGCGAGCGCGTCCACGTCGCCACCAAGGTGCAGCCTGTCGCGTGGCCGCACCCCTCCGTCGACGATCCCGACATCGCCGCCGCCTACCCCCGCGAGTACCTTCGCGCGCAGGCCGAACAGTCGCTGCGTCGCCTCGGCGTCGAACGGCTCGACCTGCTGCAGCTGCACTGCTGGATGCCGGGCGGCATGCACGACCGCGGCTGGCTCGACACGCTGCAGGAGCTCCAGGCCGAGGGCAAGGTCGACCGCATCGGCGTCTCGCTGCGCGACTACCGGGCCGATGAGGGCGTGGCCCTCGCCGAGGCAGGGCTCGTCGACTCGATCCAGGTGATCTACAACATCTTCGAGCAGAAGCCGGAACAGGCGCTGTTGGCGGCGGCAGCGGCATCCGGCACGGCGATCATCGCCCGCGTCGTGCTGGATTCCGGCTCGCTGAGCGGCGCATGGACTCCCTCGACATACGACGAATGGACCGACGGCTCGGTGGCGAAGACGATGTTCCGCGGCGAGCGCTTCACCGAGACCCTCGCGCGCATCGCCGAGATCAAGAAGGTCACCGAGCCGCACTACGACGGGCTCGACGAAGCAGCCGTGCGGTTCGTGCTCGACCGCCCCGAGGTCTCGACCGCGATCGTCGGCATGACGACGGAGGCGCGCATCGCCCGCAACCTGTCGTTCGCCGACGGCCGCGGTCTCGCCGAGGGACTCCACGAGCAGCTCGCGCGCTTCGAATGGGAGAGGAACTTCTACATATGACCAGTCGCACCGCCGCTGTCGAGCGGCTCAGCCCGCAGGAGATCGACGAGCGCCTCGCGGCGGCATCCGTCGCCTATCTGCCGCTCGGCTCGCTCGAGTTCCACGGTCCGCACCTGCCGATCGGCCTCGACGCCCTCACCGCCTACGGGCTGTGCCTGCGGGCGGCCGAGGCGAGCGGCGGCATCGTGCTGCCGGCCGTGTATCAGGCGGTGGGCGGCGAGCACTCCCGCTACCCGTGGACGATCATGAGCGACTCCCCCGCCGCGATCGAGACCCTGCTGACCGAGACGCTCTCGCGCCTGTCGGACTTCGGCGTGCGCCGCGTCGTGCTGCTGAGCGGACACTTCGCCGACGAGCAGCGCGACCTCATCACGCGCGTCGCCGAGCAGTGGAACCAGACGGGTGAGCCGCTGCACGCCGTGGCACGCACTCTCGGACAGGCGCCGGAACCGCCGGTCGCTCCCGACCACGCCGGCCGCTTCGAGTCTCTGCTGCTGCACTCGCTGGCGCCCGAGCTCGTCCACGTGGACGCCCTGCCGGACGCGGATGCGTTCCCTGCGCCCGAGGGCGAGAACCCGTTCGGGCAGGACCGCCACCGCGCCGACCACCCGCTGCACGGCGTCTTCGGCCCCGACCCGCGTCGCCTCGACGTCGCCGCAGCGGGAGGCCTGCGGGATCACCTCGTCACGTGGATCGCGGGTCTCGCCACGGAGTGAGCCGCGCGGCATCCGCTGGTCCCCCTGAACGAAGGAGATCTCACGCAACGAAGGAGATTCTCGGCCAGAACCTCCTTCATACCGTGAGTTCTCCTCCCGATCGTGCGACGGCGCTTCGCGCGAGGGGTGGGCGGATGCTGCGCCGCCCGGGCTGCGCATCGATCCAGCATCCGCTTCCTCGCAGCATCCGCTTCCCTCCCCTCCGTGCGAAGAGGCGCGCGTGGCGGATGCGAAGGGGCCCGGCCGGATCTCCCCGGCCGGGCCCCCTCTGGTGCGACTCGACTCAGAAGTCGAACTCGCCGATGTTCTCCTTGTCGAAGACGAACGGGTCGCCCAGCAGCACGGTGGCGTCGGGTCCGACGGTGAACTCGCCGAGCTCGCCCGCCTCGAAGGTGTCGCCTTCCTTGCCGGTGATGTCGCCCTTGATGAGCGCGGCGGCGGCGTACGCCGACAGGTAGCCGAGGTCCTCCGGGTTCCACAGCGCGAACGAGGTGACGGTGCCGTCCTCGACGTACTCGCGCATCTGGTTCGGCGTGCCGAGACCGGTCAGCGCGACCTTGCCCTTGTAGTCCGACGTAGAGAGGTAGCGCGCGGCTGCCGAGATGCCGATCGTCGTGGGCGAGATGATGCCCTTCAGGTTCGGGTGCGACTGCAGCAGCGCCGCGGTCTTGTCGAACGAGATCTGCTCGTCGTCGTCGCCGTACACGGTCTCGACGAGTGTGATGTCAGGGTGGTCCGAGGCGAGCAGCTCCTTCATCTTCTCGATCCAGGCGTTCTGGTTGGTCGCGTTCGCGGTCGCGGAGACGATCGCGATCTCACCGGCATCCCCGATCTGCTCGGCGATGAGGTCGACCTGGATCTTGGCGATGCCGTCGGCGTCGGCCTGGTTGATGAACAGGTCGCGGCACTCGGGGTTGGTGTCCGAGTCGAAGGTGACGACCTTGACGTTCGCCGCACGAGCCTCGTCGAGGGCGTCGCAGATCGCCTTCGGGTCGTTCGCCGACACCACCAGGGCGCCGACGCCCTGCTGCGTCGCGGTGTTGATGTAGCTCACCTGCGCGTCAGGACCGGACTCGGCAGGGCCGACCTCGGAGAACGTGCCGCCGAGCTCCTCGACGGCAGCCGCGCCGCCCTTGCTCGACGTGTCGAAGTACGGGTTGCCGAGGCTCTTCGGCAGGAAGGTGATCGCGAGGTTGTCGCTGCCACCCGAGCCCTCCTCGGACCCGCCGCCTCCGCCGGAACCTCCGGTGTCGGCGCAGCCGGACAGGACGAGTGCGGTGGCGACCGCGATGGCGGCCACCGCAGCCACACGCTTGCGTGCAAACTTCATTGTTTTCTTCCTTTCGTGCGGGTGGCCGGGACGGGTGTCGTCGGCCGAAGGACGCAGCTGTCGTCAGGCTGTGGTCGCTGCGACGCGGGGAGGACGGCTGGGACGCCGTCGGGATCTCTGGAGCCAGGTCAGCACGCTGGCGCTGACGACCGACAGCACGAGCAGCACTCCGGTGATGACGTTGATCACGTCGGAGGTGACGTTCGCGAGCCGCAGCGCGCTGGACAGCACCCCGATCAGGAGCACCGCCGCGACGACGCCGTAGAGCTGACCGCGGCCTCCGAAGACCGAGACGCCGCCGAGCACGACCGCCGCGATCACCTGCAGCTCGAGCCCTGTGGCGTTGTCGCCGCGGGCGCTGCCGAAGCGCAGGGTGTAGTAGATCCCGGCGAACGCCGAGACCACGCCGGCGAGGATGAACAGGATGAACTTCGTGCGGTCGACGTGCACGCCCGAGAAGCGGGCGGCGTCCTTCGAGAGTCCGATCGCGTAGATCCCTCGGCCGAACGGCGTGAACTGCAGCACGATGATGAAGATCACCAGCAGGATCAGGAATGGCACCATGATGTACGGGATCGTCGTGCCCGAGATCTTCGCCTTCGCGAGCGCGGTCCACGTCTCCGGGAAGTTCGTGACCGCGGTGGTACCGAGCAGCCCGACCGCGAGGCCGCGGAAGAGTGCGAGCGTGCCGATCGTCACGGCGAGCGACGGCAGTCCGACCACCGTCACGAGGAAGCCGTTGAACGCGCCGCCGAGGGCTCCGACGAGCAGTGCGAGGATGGCGGCCACCTCGAACGGCAGCCCGGCCTGCACCCCCGCGCCGGTCACGACGCTCGCGAGACCGACCATGCTGCCGACCGAGAGGTCGATCTCGCCGGTGATCATGATGAGCGTCATCGGCAGCGCGATGAGCAGGATGGGAGCGACGTCCAGCAGCAGGTAGTTGACCGTGATCGGCTGGCCGAAGCCGCGCACCGTGGCGATCGAGTAGAGCACGACGACGATCAGCAGCGCGACGACCGCCATCTCGCGGCTCACGATGACCCGGCGCCAGAGCGGTCGCTCGAAGTCGCGCGTGACGCGGTTGGTGCTCGTGGTGGTGGTCACGGAGGTCATGACTGGTCCCTCGCTTCGATGAGTCGCTGCCGCTGTCTCACGGCCAGCCAGCGGTCGAGCACGATCGCGCCGATGATGAGCACGCCGACGACCGCGCGCTGCCAGAAGTCGGGGATACCGAGGATCGGGAGCGCCCGATTGATGGTCATGAGGAGCATCGCGCCGATCGCCGCACCCCAGACGGTTCCGACGCCGCCGGTGATGGCGATGCCGCCGATGACGGCCGCGCCGACGGCATCCAGTTCCCAGCCGGCACCGGCCTGCGAGCTCACCGATCCGTACCGCGCGGCGTAGAAGACGCCCGCGAGACCCGCCAGCGCACCCGACAGGATGAACGCGGTGAGCACCCGCCGCACGACCCGCAGGCCGTAGAGCTCGGCTGCCGCCGGATCGGAGCCGATCGCGTAGTACTCGCGCCCTCCACGGGTGTTCCGCATGTACCAGGCGGCTGCCGCCAGCACGATGAGCGCGACGATGGCCAGGATCGGGATGGTGAGGATGTCGCCGGTGCCGATCGCGAGGAAGTCCTTCGGCATGTCGGAGGCGTTGACCCTGGTCGACCCGGCCCAGATGACGTTGATGCCGCGGTAGGCGTACAGCGTGCCGAGCGTGATCACCATCGCGGGCACCCGGGCGAACGCCACGAGGGCGCCGTTGATGAGCCCGAGGGCGGCGCCGAACAGGACCGCGCACAGCACCACGAGCGGAATCGGGATGCCGGGGAAGTCGATGAACATGCGACCGGTGAGGTAGGCCGAGAGCCCCATGACCGAGCCGACCGACAGGTCGACGTTGCGGGTGATGATGACGAAGGCCTGCCCGACGGCGACGAGCACCAGGATCGACGGCGTCAGCAGCAGGTCGCGCCAGCCGTCGGGGCTGAACAGGAACGCCGGGTTCTTCGCCGTGGCCGCGATCACGACGAGCGCCAGGGCGATCAGGATGCCGAATTCACGGGCCTTGCCGAGCGTGCCGACGCGTTTGGTGAGGCTCGACACCGGGATGCGGGTGGTGCTGGTGGTGGTCACGAGTTCTCCCCCGCGTCGGTGCCGGCGTGGGCCGAGGTGGTGGCGTGGGTCGCGGCGAACATGACGTTCTCGGATGTGGCATCCGCGCGCTCGAGCTCGGCGGTGATGCGTCCCTCGCGCATGACGAGCACGCGGTCGGCCATGCCGAGCACCTCGGGCAGCTCGGACGAGATCATCAGGATCCCCTTGCCCTCTGCGGCGAGCTGCGAGAGAAGACGGTGCACCTCGGCCTTCGTGCCGACGTCGATGCCGCGGGTCGGCTCGTCGATGATGAGCACGTCAGGCTGCGTGGCCAGCCACTTGGCCAGCACCACCTTCTGCTGGTTGCCTCCGGAGAGGGTGGCGGTGACGGTGTCGAGCGCGTGCGCCTTCACCTCGAGACGGCTCGCCCACTCGCGGGCAGCACGGTTCTCGACGCCCGTCGTGATGAGGCCGAAGCGGGACAGGCGACGGCGGATGGCGGTGGTGATGTTGCGGCCCACCCCGGATTCGATGACGAGCCCCTGCTTGCGGCGGTCCTCGGGCACGAGGGCGATACCGGCGCGCATGGCTTCGGTGGGGCGGGAGCGCGGGATGCGCCTGCCCTTCATCGTCACGGTGCCCTCGCGGTAGTCGTCGATGCCGAACACGGCGCGGGCGACCTCGCTGCGGCCGGCCCCGACGAGCCCCGCGAGTCCCAGGATCTCGCCCGAGCGGACCGTGAACGAGATGTCGTGGAAGACGCCGGGGCTGGTGAGGTTCTCGACCTCGAGCAGCGGCTCCCCGATCGTCGTCTCCTGCTTGGGGAAGAGCTCGGTGATGTCGCGACCGACCATCTGGCGGACGAGTTCGGCCGGAGTGGTCTCGGCGATCGGCGTCGTGGAGATGTAGGCGCCGTCGCGCATGACCGTGACGGTGTCGCAGAGCGCGAAGACCTCGTCGAAGCGGTGCGAGATGAAGATCAGCCCTCGCCCCTCGTCGCGGAGGCTGCGGGCGATCGCGAAGAGCCGCTCGACCTCGACGCCGGACAGCGCGGCGGTCGGCTCGTCCATGACGAGCACCTTCGCGTCGAGCGAGACGGCCTTGGCGATCTCGATGACCTGCTGGTCGGCGATGGAGAGACCCTCCGCCGGACGGTCGGGGTCGATCGTCACGCCGAGCCGGGTGAACAGGCGCTCGACCTCGCGGCGCATCGCCTTGCGATCGATGCGGCCGAGTCGACCCACCGGCTGGCGGCCCATGAAGATGTTCTCGGTCACCGACAGGTCGGGGAACAGCGTCGGCTCCTGGTAGATCACGGCGATCCCGGCAGCCTTGGACTGCGCGGTCGAGGAGAAGTCGACATCCTCCCCGTCCAGCTGGAACGAGCCGCCGTCGCGGTGGTAGAGCCCGGCGACGATCTTCACGAGCGTCGATTTTCCGGCGCCGTTCTCGCCGATGAGCGCATGGATCGAACCGGTCGTCAGCCGCAGGCTCCCCGAGCGCAGTGCCACCACTGCGCCGAACGACTTCACGACCTTCGAGAGTTCGAGGACCACAGGTGCGGCATCGATGGGCACTGGTGCCTCCTCGTCGAGGTTGAATATGATGAATCGATTCAAACTCGATTCAGGGATACTGTAAGCACCGCATCCCCACTGGTCAAGTCACAGTCCGGATTCGACCCCGGACGGTTACCGAGCGGGGCAGATCACCGCAGCGAAGGAGCGCAGATGGTCGTCAGCATCAGAGACGTCGCCCAGACGGCGGGCGTCTCGGTGGGCACGGTGTCGAACGTTCTCAACCGGCCCGAGACGGTGTCGAGCGATGCATCCGAACGCGTGCTGAAGGCGATCGAAGACCTGGGATACGTGCGCAACGACGCCGCCCGAAAACTGCGTGCCGGTGTGAGCACCACGGTCGGATTCGTGGTGCTGAACGGGCAGAATCCGTTCTTCAACGACGTGGTGCGGGGCGCCGAGGACGAGGCCTCCCGCCACAACATCGCCGTGCTGTACGGCAACACCGACGAGGACTCCGACCGCGAGCGCATGTACCTCGACCTCTTCGAGGAGCAACAGGTGCGTGGTGTGCTGATCTCGCCGTACGGCGACATCCTGCCGCGTCTCGAGAGGCTGCGCGCCCGCGGCATCCGTGCTGTTCTCGTCGATCGCTTCGGCGGCAACAGCCGGTTCAGCTCGGTCTCGGTCGACTCGGTCGCCGGAGGACGGATGGCGGTCGAGCACCTCATCGACACGGGCCGGCGCCGCATCGCGTTCGTCGGAGGGCCGATGGACATGCGGCAGGTGACCGACCGGCTGGCCGGGGCGCGCGTCGCCGCCGACAACGCACTGGATGCCGTGGAGCTCGAGGTGCTCGCCACCGACGCGATGACCGTCGAGGAAGGCGTTGCCGTGGGTGCCCGCGTGCTGAGTCGTCCGAGGCGGGAGTGGCCCGATGCGATGTTCGCCGCGAACGACCTCGTCGCACTGGGACTGCTGCAATCGCTCATCGTGGATGGGCGGATGCTGGTGCCGCACGAGATCGCCCTCATCGGGTTCGACGACATCTCGTTCGCCGCGGCCGCGGCCGTGCCGATCACGTCGATCCGCCAGCCGAGCGGCATGATCGGCCGCACCGCGCTGCGGGTGCTGCTCGAGGAGTGCGACGACCCCGAGCTCATCCCGCGGCAGACGGTGTTCCAGCCGGAGCTGGTCGTGCGCCGCTCGACCGCGACGAACTGACCTACCAGAGCCGATGCCTCACAAGATGCCTCACGAGGAGAGAAGATGACCGAACGAATCGCCTTCCAGCTGCAGATCGCCCCCGGGATGATCGACGAGTACGTCGCCCGTCACACGCCGGTGTGGCCCGAGATGCTCGCCGAGATCGCGGCATCCGGTCGACGCAACTACTCGATCTTCCTCGGCGAAGGCGGGCGCCTGTTCGGGTACTACGAGACCGATGACGACGACGCCGCGCGGGCGTACCTCGCGGCGTCACCCGTCGCCGCCCGGTGGGAGGCTTCGATGGCCGAGTTCTTCGTCGGTCTCGAGGGCCGTGCCGACCAGGCCGCGACCCCGCTCGTCGAGGTGTTCAACCTGCACGATCAGCGGGAGGCATCCGGCGCCTGACCGGCGGGCGTCAGCCGCCGACGCCGCGGACGAGCGTGGAGACCAGCAGCACGATGGCGACGACGCCGACGAGCAGATCGGTCCAGGTGGCGAGGCTCTCGTTCGCGTTCTTGCCCTTCTTCGCGACGTGCATGAGGCCGGCGATCAACAGGAAGACGCCGCCGGCGACGCCGACCGGAGCCGCCCATCCGGGTACCAGAGCCAGCAGGCCGGCGAGGCCGAATCCGATGTTGGCGGTCCCGAGCTCGCGTGTCAGCTGCGTCTCCTGCACGCTCGGCTTCGCCGCACCCAGGATCTGGGCCGTCGGTCCCTTGCCCGACATCTGGGCGATGCCGGCGACCAGCAGACGCGTGCCGATGCCCCAGAACACCCACCACTTGCCGAAGACGAGAACGGGGTCGCCCCCGACCGTGGCGAGCTCGATGATGCCGGACACGACCGGCAGCACGACCGTCTGCGCGATGACGAGGAGGAAATAGCCCATGGCGACGGCTCTCTTTGCGGTGATAGCCGAAAGCATAGACGCGCGGCAGCGGACTTTCTAGCATGTGAGGAACCGCCCACACGACCGGAGGAACCGCTGATGAATGTGCCTTTCTTCTGGGTCGATGTCTTCGCCGCCACTCCCCTCGCGGGCAACCCGCTCGCCCTCGTGCCCGACGCGGACGCGCTGCCGACCGAGACGATGCAAGCCATCGCCCGCGAGTTCAACCAGTCGGAGACGACGTTCCTCGTGCGGCCGTCCCTCCTCGGCGCGGATCACCGCCTCCGATCCTTCACTCCGGGCGGCTTCGAGGTGCTGGGGGCAGGCCACAACGCGATGGGCGCGTGGCTGTGGCTGGCGGCATCCGGCCGACTGGATGAGGGTGGCGGACGGTATGTGCAGCAGATCGGCGAGGAGCTGCTCCCGGTCAGCGTCACCCGCGATGCCGCCGGTCGATCCGTCGTCGCGATGCGGCAGTCGGAGCCGCGGTTCCTGGCGTCCGTCGACGACGAGCACCGCGGCGCCCTCACTGCGGCCCTCGGTCTCGATGCGGCCGACCTCAGCGGCGATCGCGCCGCGGAGCTCGTCTCCACGGGTGCCGAGCATCTGCTCGTTCCCGCGCGGAATCCGGGTGCCGTCGATGCGGCGCAGCCCGACACCGCGGGCTTGCGTTCACTCCTCGCCGAGGTCGGTGCCGAAGGCTGCTACCTCTACACGACCGCCGTCGATCCGGGATCGGGGACCGACGCCTACGCGCGGTTCTTCAATCCGACCGTCGGCATCGCGGAGGATCCCGCGACGGGGACCGCGGCAGGACCGCTCGCCGCGCTGCTCGTGCGCGACGGCCTGGCGCAGCCGCGGTCACCGATCACGGTGGAGCAGGGCACGAAGCTCGGGCGTGCGAGCCTCATCGGCCTGCAGGTCGACGGCCCCGCGGTCACGATCTCCGGCACCGGCATCGTCGTCGCCGAGGGCGTGCTCCGCCTCTGAGACGAGCACGGTCGCGACTCCGGTGCCGCACAGCAGAAAGCCGAGCACGGTGACGACCGTGACGCTCTCCCCGAGGAGCACGGCTCCGGCCACCGCGGTGAACGGGGCGATCAGGAAGAGCAGGGCGTTGAGAGCCGTGATGCCGACACGCCTCAGCAGCCACCAGTAGAGGCCGTAGGCGGCCAGCGTCGGGAAGGCCGCGGCGAGCGCGGTCGCGACCCAGAACGAGACCGACGCCGGGGGCAGGAGTGTGCCGGTCGCCGCCGCGAGAACCACGAGCGCGACCGCCGTCGCCGTGGCGTGGATCGTCAGGGTCGCAAGCATTCCCGTCTGCAGCTTCGACCGACGCTGGATGATCGTGCCGGCGATCAGGCAGGCCATCGCGACGAGGAGCAGCAGATACACGAGCGGGTGCGCATCGGATCGGCCGAACTGCGACAGCACGACGAACACGACGCCGAGGGCGCCCAGGGCCAACCCGACCCACTGCACGCCGCGCACACGCAGACCCAGGAGCGGGCCGACGAGCATCGCGATCACGAGCGGTTGCACCGCGTCGATGAGCGCGACCGTTCCCGTCGCGATGCCCGCGGCGAGCGCGGCGTAGACCGCCGTGCAGTAGCCGAACTGCGAGAACAGGCCGATCAGCGACTGCCGGCGGAGGTCGGATGCCGCGATCCCCCGCGCCGCGCCCGTGATGAACACGACGACCAGCAGGATGACCGCGAGCGGCACGAACCGCCAGACGAGCAGCGTCAGGGGCGAGGCATCGACGGTGGCGATCGCAGCGATGAGGAAACCCGAGCTCCAGGTCACCACGAAGGCGGCGGCGGCCGCGACCGTGACGATTCCCGAAAGTATACCGATCTGTTTACTCATGATCTCGACTATACAGGTTGGTATACTCGTGGCATGAAGCCGTCCGTCCCTGAACTCGCTCCGCTCACTCCTGGCGCGCGTCGGGTGCTCGATGCAGCATCGACACTCTTCTACGAGAAGGGCATCCACGCGGTCGGCGTCGACACCATCGCCGACGCGGCGGGCGTCACGAAGAAGACCCTGTACGACCGGTTCGGTTCGAAGGAGACGCTGGTCGTCGCGTACCTGCAGCACCGCGACGCCCGGTGGCGCGACCACGTCGCAGAGCAGCTCGCCCGCGTTCCGGAACCCGGAGTGGAGCGGATTCTCGCGATCTTCGACGCCGCCGAGTCCTGGTCGGACGACAACAGCTCGAAGGGCTGCAGCGCGATCAACGCCCGCGCCGAGATCGGCGACGGCCACGACGGGCATCCGGTCTTCCCCGAGGTGTCCCGCCAGAAGGTGTGGCTGCTCGACCTGTTCGACGAGCTGTGCCGCGACGCATCCGTATCGAAGCCTCGCGCGATGGCCGAGGCGTTGATGCTGCTGTACGAAGGTGCGATCGTCACGCTCGGGATGGAGACGTTCGCGAACCCGTTCCCCGCCGCGCGGCGCGTGGCGAAGACCCTGCTGGAACAGGCCCGATAGAGCGAGCGCGTAGGGTGGGACGTCTGCCGACGAGAGGTCTCCGCATGATCGCACGGTTCGAAGAGCTCGACTGGCAGCAGACGCGGATGGGCGAGCTCATGCTCCGCCGCCGCACGGACCCGGAGACGGGCGACATGATCTACGAGGTGAAGCTCGAGGACGAGTACCTCATGTCGAGCCTCTTCACCGTCGCCGAGGAAGAGCTCGCGACTCTCGGCCTCGCGGCCTGCACGGGAGACGAGCTGAGTGTTCTCGTCGGCGGACTGGGGCTCGGGTACACGGCGGTGACGGCGCTGGCCGACGCGCGGGTGGCCCGGCTCGAGGTGATCGATGCCCTTCCCGCCGTGATCGACTGGCATGAGCGCGAACTCCTGCCCGTGTCGGCGCAGCTCGTGAGGGATGCGCGGACGACCCTGACCCACGACGACTTCTTCGCCGTCGTCCGACAGGAGCCGGATGCCGACGCCCGCCGTCGCGATGCGATCCTGCTCGACGTCGATCACTCTCCGCGCCACACGCTCGATCCGAGCCACGCGGACCTCTACACGGAGGCAGGGCTCACCGCGCTCGCCCGGCACCTCGCCGATCGCGGCGTCTTCGCCCTGTGGTCCGACGATCCGCCCGACGGCGACTTCATGAAGATCCTCGCCGCGGTGTTCGACGACACTCGCGCCCATGTCGTCGACTTCGACAACCGCCTCACGGGAGGGGTCTCGTCGAACACGGTGTACGTCGGCGTGAGGCGCTGACAGCCGGGCGCCTCGTCAGAGACCTTCCCGGAGGACCAGGGGAACCGCCACCGTTCGCACCACCGTCTCGAGGAGACACCATCCCGCGCGGCGATGCCAGGGGAGGTGTCCGGTGTAGACGGCGGTGTACTCGAACTCCGACTCGGCGCCTCGGTTGCGCTTGAACTCGGCGACGCCGCTCGAGTTGTGCAGCTGGACCCCGTTCTCGTGCGCCGTGCGGGCCACGAGGTAGCTGAGCATCCGGTACAGGCCGAGTTCCTGCGGGAGCGTCGTGTCGTACCCCAGAACCGGAGCGGCGAGGAAGCCGTCAGCCACACGGAACCCGAACACCCCGTCGATGCGGGCGTCGACCTCGTGTTCGAGCACCGTGAACTCGAGGAGCCCGCTCTGCTGCGCGGCCCCGATGAACGCGGCCGAGTAGCGAGGGTTGAGGCGGGAGTACTTGTCGACGTACAGCTGCGTGTAGAGCTGAGCGATCCGCTCCCGCACGGGCAGGGACGACATTCCGGTGGCGGGATCGATGACGGCGGGTCGTGCGCGATAGGCCGACTTCTCATACACGGCCCGATCGCGCACGGTGTCGCGAACGTGTGCCCAGGCCGCGCCCCGTGTGTCCGTGAACAGCACGCTGCGCGCGGGAATGAGGCGGTAGCCGCAGCGGCGCAGCATCTCGGGCATCAGGCTCCCGCGTCCGTGCACGCTGCGCCATCCGATCGCCAGATGCGGATGGGTCGATCGCAGCACGGCGGTCAGCGCGGCGAGCTCCGCCTCGGCGACCTGCGGGTGGAGGTTGGTGGAGACCAGGGCGTTGCCCACGAACGCGACGTCGTCGACGTGCGTCCGAGCCAGCGCCGCCCCGAGGCACCGCAGCAGACCCCGCGCCGCGAGTCGGGCGGCGCGAGAGCGCAGCTCGCCCACCTCCTCGCGGGCGTAGTGCAGGTAATGCGTGACGGGTGACACCACGTAGCTCTGCGGATCGGACGCGGCGCTTCGAACGCTCGGGCGCCGGGAGATCGATGAGGGAACGGTCATCGGCAGTCGCTCATCGCCGATCTCGACGACCGACAGCTCGGCATCGACGTTCGCGGCGACCGCGCGGGTGCCGCCGGCGCGCGCGACGGCATCCACGAACGCGTCCGCCCAGAGCGGCGGGAACGCGGCTGACGGCATCCGGACGGGTTCCCCGTTCCACTCGATGTCGTGCGTGGAGGCGTCGAGGAGCGACACTCGGGCGGTGCGGGCGGTGCGCAGCTGCACGATGAGCGACCGCGTGAGAGTGGGCAGGGCCACTCGATCGCCCGGCTCTCGAAGAACATCGGGCGCCTCCAGCCGACGCACGAAGTCCGCGGCATCCCCTACCGACCGCACCCCGCTCGGCCCGTACATGAGGTGCGGCAGTCCGAGCCGCACCACCTCGCGCGATGCCGTGATGAGCTCGGCGGTGGCAGGACGGAACGCCTCCGCGATTCGGTCGGCAGGCGCGAAGAGATGGATGCCGCTGGTCGCTCGAGGATTGCATTCGAGGATGGTGAGCCCCGCGTCGGTGTGCAGGAGATCGAGGCCGAACTGACCGGTGAGGCCGACGCCGGCGGCGAGGGCCTCGGCCAGGGAACGGGCGGCGCCGTGGACCGGGCTGCTCTCCGCGATGCGTTCGAATACGACTCCGGCTCCGTGTCCGGCCCGCGAGACGGGCTCGTAGAGGACGAACGCGGTGAGCCTCCCGGCGATCGCCACTGCGTAGGTGCACAGTTCTCGCCCCGTCACCCGTTCCTGGATGAGCCACGGCTGATCGGCGGTGATGCGGTCGACGTCGGGCAGCGGCTCGCCGCCGGCGAGCATGACGGTGCGAGTGCCGAACCGCGAGAACGCCGGCTTCACGACCCTCGCCCCCGACGTCCGCCCGGAAGCGGCGGCGCGTCTCCGCCGCCACTCGATGGCCGACGAGATCACCTCCGTGCGGGGGTGCGGCAGGCCCAGTTCGCCGAGAAGTGCGGCGAACTCTCCCTTGTGGTGCAGGCGGGCGAGCACATCGGATGCCGGGGCGAACAGCTGATCGCGAAGCAGGGTGAGATCCGGTTCCAGACCGACGACGGCGTGCTGCGACCCGAGCACGGCGCTGAGCCAGAACGTCTCCTCACAGGTGGGGACGATGAGGTCGGACTGGTGGCGACGTGCGATCCCGGCGACCGCCCGCGCGAACTCCGCCGGTCGGAAGCGCGCAGACGGCACCCGGTAGGAGCGCTGCACGGCACGAGATCTCGCCGTCAGGTTGGGCTCGCTGTCCGCGACGATCACGCCCCAGTCGGCTTCGGCGAAGCGTCGCGCGAGGTCGAGCGCGACGGGCGCCCGCGCCCCGGTGAGCACCACCGTGCGAGACGGCGTCACGCGGCGCGCGCCCTCATCCGGGCCACCGTGTTGCCGAACGCGAGGAGCCCGGCGACGACCACGACGATCACGTAGATCGTGACGCCGCCGTGCAGGGCGTGAATCAGGTGCCAGGTCTCCTTGAGAGCGATCAGGAACGCGCCGGCCGCGACGAGCAGCCACCCCTGTGCGTGACTGCTGAACGTCGTGATCGCTTCGCGTGTCGTGGGAGACACGGACTCGACGTACGCCGCCCGCTCGCGTCGGGCGCTGCGCCAGATCAGCACGACCGCCACGGGAGGCAGCAGCCACCACCAGGGCGATACCTCCGACGGATGCCGCTCCGGGGCGACCGGTTGCGACAGATGGTCGGCGTAGCGGGCTGCGACCTCCGCGAGCTCGAGAGCGCCCTGGTACAGCGGTCCCGCGACGAGCAACCAGGCGCCGATCGCGGCGCACCAGAGAACGAAGGTATCCATGCCGGGAGTGTAACGACCGGCTCAGGCGAAGTCGCCGCCCGGGGCCATGTCCATGAAGCGCGAGTAGTGGCCCTGGAACGCGACCGTGATGGTGGCGGTCGGACCGTTACGGTGCTTGGCGACGATCAGGTCGGCCTCGCCCGGTCGCACGTCCTTGTCGTACACCGACTCGCGGTGCAGGAGGATGACCATGTCGGCGTCCTGCTCGATCGATCCCGACTCGCGCAGGTCGCTGATGGCCGGCTTCTTGTCTTGCCGCTGCTCGGGACCACGGTTCAGTTGCGACAGGGCGATCACGGGGACCTGCAGCTCCTTGGCGATGAGCTTGAGGCTTCGCGAGAACTCGGAGACCTCCTGCTGACGCGATTCGACGCGCTTGCCCGACGTCATCAGCTGCAGATAGTCGATGATGACCATGCGCAGGCCCTCGCGCTGCTTGAGCCGACGGCACTTGGCACGGATCTCGACGAGCGTCATGTTGGGGCTGTCGTCGATGTAGAGGGGTGCGTCGTTGATGCGGCCGCGGGTCGCGGCGACCGTGGTCCAGTCGCGCGGATCGAGCGTTCCCTTGCGCATGTTCTGCAGGGGGATGCCGCCCTCGGCGCTGAGCAGACGCATCGCGATCTCGCTCTTGCCCATCTCGAGCGAGAAGAAGATGGACGGGAAGTTGTGGCCGATGGATGCCGCGCGCGCGAAGTCGAGCGCGAGCGTCGACTTACCCATCGCGGGTCGCGCGGCGACGACGATCATCTGACCGCCGTGGAGTCCGTTGGTGAGTTCGTCGAGTTCCTTGAACCCCGTCGGGATGCCGGTCATCGAGCCGTCGCGGCCGTTCGCGGCCTCGATCTCTTCGACCGCGGCGTCGACCGCGACCATCAGCGGCACGTAGTCTTCGGCGGTCTCGGTTCCGGTGACCGAGTAGATCTCGGCCTGGGCGCTGTTGACGATGTCGGTCGCGTCGCCCTCACCGGCGTAACCGAGCTGCACGATGCGCGTGCCCGCGTCGACGAGGCGACGGAGGATGGAGCGTTCGGCGACGATGCTCGCGTAGTAGCCGGCGTTGGCCGCGGTCGGCACGATCGAGGTGAGGGTGTGCAGGTAGTCGGCGCCGCCGGCCTTGTTGAGCTCACCGGTCTTGATGAGCTCGTCGGTGACCGCGACGACATCGGTCGGCTCGCCGTGCGAGTACAGCGACAGGATCGCCTCGAAGATGAGCTCGTGCTTCGGGATGTAGAAGTCGGCGCCCTTGAGCGTCTCGATCACATCGGCGACGGCATCCTTCGACAGGAGCATTCCGCCCAGAGCGCTCTGTTCGGCGAGGAGGTCGTGCGGAGGCGTGCGCTCGGGCGGGCGATGCCCTCCCAGGCGCTCCTCTGAGATGTCCGCGATCGACACGCTTTTCCCTTCGATGCGACTGTTCCGAATGCGCCGCCCGAGGGCGGAGCCGTGTTGTCGGGCCGTTCCGGCCGCCATGCACAGCGAATCAGGAGCCCCCGACATTCGGTCGCTCGACCACGGTACGAGCGGCGTGAACCGGGTGCAACACAGCCTGTGGATAACCCTGTGGAGAGCGTGCGGACAAAGCCGGAGTGTCTGTGTAGAACGTGTGTGGATAACCCCGTGGATGGCATCGCATATCGGTTTTCTTAATCGCTCTGACCAGGTATTTCTCGATTCCCCAGGCTGTGGATGAGAACCGACTTCAACGGTTGATTGAAGGTTTCTGCGTCATGTGGGGACATGTGCAGAACCTGGGGAAAGTCAAGCCGAGATTTTGCCGGGCGCGTCATCGCGCGTTGTGCGGTTCCGGCTGCGCGAAATAGGCCTGGACAACGCCCAGAAGCGCGAGTAACGTCGCCCCCAATCGATGCTGATCGTGTCGATTGGTGCGTTGCCTTTTGAGGGGGAGGTCGACGTGAACGCTCGGGCCACCCGACGCGGCATCCCCGCCGCCGTCAAATGGGGCGGTCTCGTCGCGCTCGCCTGGGCGACCTTCACGATCTTCAGCGGCGGAGGCTCGGCCCACGCCGATGAGCAGCCGGACGGCCCGTTGGACGGCCTCACCTCGATCGTCGGCGAGACGGTGTCCGCCGTCACCGCACCCGTCATCACCCAGGTCGTCGCCCCCGTCGTCACGCAGGTGGCCGCACCCGTCGTGCAGGCCGTCGTCGCTCCCGTGCAGCAGGCCGCACCCGCCGTCGTCTCCACCGTGACCCAGACCGTCGCATCGGTCCCCGTCGTCGGCCCGGCCACGGCACCCGTCGTGCAGGCCGCGTCGCAGACCGCGCAGGGCGTCGTGGCCCCGGTCACCGACCTCCTCACGGACGCTCCCGTCTCACAGATCACCCACCCGATCCTGGATGCCGTCACCGGCCTTCCGATCGTCGGCGGGCTGGTCGACGACCTCGGCGCCCGTGATCTCGTGGATGAGGTGGTCGGCGTCGTCGATGACACCGTCGGTGTGATCGGCGGCGTCGCCGAGGAGACCGTACCGCCGATCCTCGAAGCACTCGAGCCCGGGCTTCCCGGCGCCGGCTCGCCATTCGAGCCCGGAGCGCCGGATGGCGTCCTCTCGGCCCCGTACCTCGTTGTGACCAGCACGTCGGGCGCGCCCGACGTGTCCGATTCCGGCAGCGTCCCCGCGCTCTCCGCTCAGCCCGTAGCCCCCGCTGACGCATCCACGGTCGCGATCGGCGAGCGCGGGGCTCCGGAATCAGGTCCGGGGGCCCCACCAGGCACCCCCGCCGCTCCGACTTCCTCCGCCGGTTCCGGTGGAGGCTCCAGCAGCGCCCACGCTCGCCTCAGCGATGCCGTGGCGCCCCCGCTCCCTGCTTGGCAGCGGGCCGCCGGCGCATCCGACGACGCCCTTCCGGCGTCACCGGTCGCCGACACCGACGTCTCTCCTGACTGACTGAAAGTCGCGCCGTCCTTCCCCAGGGACGGCAGATGCAGTGCTGCGCGCGCACTTCGCGCGCACCCATCCAGACTCCCCCAGTCCAGTCAGGAGAATCATCATGCGTACATATCTCAAGCGGGCCCTGTGGGGCACGCTCATCGCCGGCGGGGTCACCCTGTTCGGCGCGACGGCCGCGAACGCGGCCGACACATCCGGAGACGAAGGTCTTCTCTCCGGCACCCAGGCAGTGGCCACGGTCACCGCGCCGGTCACGGTCGTGAACAACGCGATCTCGCTGCTCGGTGACGCCGTCGCCGCACCGGCACCGGCACCCGCACCCGCCCCGGCTCCTGCCCCGGCACCCGCACCCGCTCCCGCCCCGGCACCCGCCCCGGTCACGAGCGGATCCGACGGCACGGCATCCGGCTCCCAGGCCGTGGTGACCGTGAACGTCCCCGTCACCGTGACGAACAACGCGGTGAGCCTCGTGGACGACACCCAGACCAGCACCCCGGCCCCGAATCCCCAGAGCTCGGCTCCCCAGGCCGACACCGGGGCCGGGGTGCCGTCCGTGACCACGAACGGCATCGACGGACTGCTTTCCGGCACCCAGGCGCTGCTCGCGGTCAACGCTCCGATCACGGTCAGCGGCAACGCTGTCTCGCTGCTCGGTGACAGCGACGCGGCGGCTGCTCCCGTCGGTGCGGCTCCGGTCGCTCCCGGCACCGGCACCACCGGCAGCACCACCACCGGTGGAGACGACGGAGTCGCCAGCGGCACTCAGGTCGTGGCACCCGTCACGGCCCCTGTGACCGTGACAGGGAACGCGATCTCGCTGTTCAATGACGCCACCGTCACCGGCGGTGCTGCCACTCCGGCGGCTCCGGCCACCGGCACCACCGGCAACAACACCACCGGCGGAGACGACGGCGTCGCCAGCGGCAGCCAGGTCAACGCACCGGTGACAGCCCCCGTGGCCGTCACCGGCAACGCGATCTCCCTGCTGGATGACGCCACCGTCACCGGCGGCACGGGCGGCGCGGCCCCGGCCGCTCCGGCAACCGGCTCTGCGGGAGGCAGCACCACCGGCGGAGACGATGGAGTCGCCAGCGGTACCCAGGTCGTCGCACCGGTCACGGCCCCCGTGGCCGTCACCGGCAACGCGATCTCCCTGCTGGATGACGCCGCCGTCACCGGCGGTGCTGCCACTCCGGCGGCCCCGGCCACCGGCACCACCGGCAACAACACCACCGGCGGAGACGACGGCATCGCCAGCGGCAGCCAGATCACCGCACCGGTCACGGCCCCCGTGGCCGTGACCGGCAACGCGATCTCGCTGCTCGACAACGCCACCGTCACCGGCGGCACGGCTCCGGCCACCCCGGCGGCCCCGGCCACCGGCACCACCGGCAACAACACCACCGGTGGGGACGACGGCGTCGCCAGCGGCAGCCAGATCACCGCACCCGTGACGGCCCCCGTGGCCGTGACGGGCAACGCGATCTCGCTGCTCGACAACGCCACCGTCGCCGGTGCAACCGGCGGTGCGGCTCCGGCCGCTCCGGCCACCGGCAACAACACCACCGGCGGAGACGACGGCGTCGCCAGCGGCAGCCAGATCACCGCACCCGTGACGGCCCCCGTGGCCGTGACGGGCAACGCGATCTCCCTGCTCGACAACGCCACCGTCACCGGCGGCACGGCTCCGGCCACCCCGGCCGCCCCGGCCACCGGCACCACCGGCAACAACACCACCGGCGGAGACGACGGCATCGCCAGCGGCAGCCAGATCACCGCACCCGTGACGGCCCCCGTGGCCGTGACGGGCAACGCGATCTCGCTGCTCGACAACGCCACCGTCACCGGCGGGGGCACGGGACCGACGGCCCCGGCCACCGGCACCACCGGTAGCAACACCACCAGTGGCGACGGCGGCATCCTCGGCGGCACCCAGCTGTCGCTGCCGGTGACGCTGCCGATCACCATCGGCGGAAACGCCATCTCGGTGGCCGGTGACAGCACGGTGACGAACCCGGGTACGAACCCCGGAACGGACCCGGGAACCGATCCCGGGACTGACCCGGGAACCGACCCTGGGACTGACCCGGGCACGGACCCCGGAACCGACCCTGGAACCGACCCCGGCACCGACCCGGGAACCGGTTCCGTGACGGGTTCGGCATCCGGTGCCGCCGTTGCCGACGCTGCGGAGGGACTCGCCATGACCGGCGGTGCCCCCGCATCCGGACTGGTCGCACTCGCCGCACTCCTGCTCCTCCTCGGAGGTGCAGGCCTGCTCCGCCGTCGCGTGACGGCGTAGCCGAGACGCCGACGGTGCGGTCGTCCTCGGGGAGGAGACCCCGCACCGTCGGTGCGTCGGCGCCTCACGCAGGCGGCCACTGGTTTCGCGACCCGCCCTCTGCGTGATGCCGACGCGCGGATGCCTCGTGGTGTTTCCCACCACGGGGCATCCGTCATGCCCTCGCGCCGCTGCGACGTTCTGTCAGGCGATGTCGTCGACCTCGCCGTACGGCACGATCGCGGCGCGGTACCTCTCGACCAGGTCGCGCCAGCCGAAGCCCTCGGTGTACTCGTGCTCGTACACGGCCTCGGTGAAGTGCCAGAGCAGATACGGATGAGCGCCGAGACCGTAGAGCGCACCGTAGTCCCGGGCAGCGAAGGCCGCATGCTCCTCCGGCGTCAGGATGCGATCGTCCGCAACGGCGTCGGTGCCGGAACCTCCGGCGAGCCAGGAGTCGATGAAACCCTCGGGGTCGGCGACATACGCGTTCACGTTCGCGGTGCTCATCTCGACGGCACGGATGAACTTGTTCATCATGTAGAGGCTCACTGCGCGGCCCTCCAGAGGAAGAACGGACTCGACGCGAACCGCGACGTCGTGGCCTCGGCGAGGTCGGCGGGCCGGCCCTGCATCGCGGCGAGCGCGGCGACGATGTTCACGTACTGATAGGTGACGTTGCCCGCCGCCATGATGCGGTCGAAACGGCATCCGTCGATCGCGCCGGCGAGGTCGCCGTCACGCATCCACGCCACGGCCTCGGCGTCGAACTCCGGGTCGGGAGATCCGTTGAACGTGCGCGGTCCCCCGACATCCGTCGCCATGTGCCCCGAGGTGAGCAGGCCCACCCTGGCGTCGCTGTCCCACGATTCCACCGCCGTGCGCAGGTGCTGGCCGAGGGCGGCGAAGCGCGCGGCCGACGGCAGCGGAGGGAGGATCGCGTTCGCGTGGATCGGCACGATCGGCAGGTCGAGCTCGGGGCGCACGTACTGCAGCGGGAGCACGAAGCTGTGGTCGAGACGCCATTCGTGCGAGACCGAGAAGTCGATGGTCTCGGGCAGCACTTCGCGTCCGGTGATCTGCGTCGCGAGCTCCGGCTGCCCGGTCAGCTCCGCGTACTCCATGCCGAACGTGCGCACCTCGTTCTCGTAGGTGCCGTGGTACGACGCGGCCTTGCCGACGATGAACGCCGGGGAGTTGTCGGAGAAGAACTGCCGCACGTGGTCGGTGCCGAGCACGATGAGCACGTCGACCTCAGCATCCGCCACGGCCTCCCGGATGCGGCGGAAGTTCTCCTCGACCGCGACGAGATCGGGGGGATACGGCTCGCGCATCGCGCGCCAGAGCAGGGGGTTGTGCGGTGTCGCCGCGGCCATCACCAGTTCAGCCATGCGTCCTCCCGGACTCGTCGCGCCGACTCACAGTCGGAACAGCTTGCGTGCGTTGTCGAGCAGGATCTTCTGCCGCGACTCCGGCTTGAGGCCCAGCTCGTCGAACTCGGCCATCCATCGGTCCGCCGTCATGACCGGCCAGTCCGAACCGAACAGCACCCGATCGGAGATGAGCGAGTCGGCGTAGCGCACGACCTCGGGCGGCAGGTACTTCGGCGCCCAGCCGGAGAGGTCGAGATAGACGTTCGACTTGTGCCACACCATCGCCAGGTTCTCGAGGTGCCAGGGCCAGGCCGGGTGCGCACTGATGATGTTCAGTTCGGGGAACTCGGCCGCGACGTCGTCGATGTACGGCACGGGACGCGCGTTCTCGAGTCGGTAGCCGCCTCCTCCGGGGGTGCCGGCTCCGGCACCGGGGAATCCGGAGTGGAACATCACCACGAGCCCGAGTTCTGCACAGGTCTCCCAGATCGGGAAGAAGCGCCGGTCGTTGGCGAGGAACTTCTGCCGCGACGGGTTGAGCTCGCCGACGCCCTTGATGCCGTACTCGTCGTGCATCCGGCGGATCTCGGCGATCGCCGCCTCCCCCTTCCACGGGTCGATCCCCGCGAAGGCGAGGAAGACATCGGGATGATCCTGCTGCGCTCTGCCGAGCAGGTCGTTCGGCGCGCCCTTGATGCCGCTCGTCGTCTCCGAATCGGAGTTCACGATGACGGCCATCATCTTGCGGTCGCGATACTGGTCCGCCTGCTCCGCGAACGACACCACCGGCCGCTCGCGACCGAAGTGCGCCGACATCTGCGTGTGCCGCGCGCCCATCGCCGCGATGAACTCCTCGGTCTGCGGGTGCGTGTGGACGTCGATCGCCACGAGGTCGTCGATACCGCTCATCGGGCCGCCCCTTCCTTCTCGGATTCGGATGCCGCCGCCGTCGCGGTGAGCTCGTCGGTGTCGGCGCCGAGCGCGGGCGCGTAGCGGAGTGCGGGACGACCGCTGCGCTGGAACCGGATGCTGGGCACGGGCACGCGCAGCGCGCCGTCGGGCCCCTCGATCTCTTCGACCAGACCCATGCTGACGATCTGCGGATCGTCGAACAGGTCGCCCATGGTGTTCAGCGGACCGTGCGGGATGTCGTGGGCGGCGAGCCTCTCGAGCCACTCGTCGCGCGGGCGCGTGGCGGCGATCTGCTTGAGCACCGCGTCGAGCTCGTCGTAGTTGCGCACCCGTGCCTCCCGCGTGGAGAAGCGCTCGTCGTCGGCGAGGTCGCGGCGTTCGAGCACGTCGAGCAGTCCGGTCCAGAACTTCTCCGGCACCGACATGTGGATCACGAACGCCTTGCCGTCCGACCCGACGCACGCGTACGCCTGCGCGCGGCGCGGTCGCGAGTCGGGAGACGAGACCTGGCCGGTCTCTAGGAACGCCGAGGCGGACTCCGTGAGGAAGTCGAGGAGCGCCCCGACCATCGTGACCTCGACGTGCTCCCCCTCGCCGCTGACGTCGCGCGCATGGAGCGCGGCGAGCACAGCCTGAACCGCCGACATGCCGGAGAGCAGGTCGGAGAAGGCCGGGCCCAGTGGACGGATCGTGGATGCCGGCACGACCTGGCTGTACATGCCGCCGGTGGCGGAGATCACGGTGTCGTAGGCGGGCCGCTTGGCCGCGGGCCCCGTCGCGCCGAATCCGGTGATCGAGCAGGTGATCACGCGCGGGTTCCGCTCGTGCAGCACGTCGGGACCGAAGCCGAGCCGCGCCGCGACTCCGGGACGGAAGTTGTCGAGCACGATGTCGGCATCCTCCACCAGGGCGAACAGGGCGGCGAGCCCGTCGACGCTCTTCAGGTCGAGCACGACGCCGCGCTTGCCCCGGTTGTAGGCGGCGAACTGGGGGCTCATGGTCGCCCGGCCCTCCCAGCGGCGCATCGGGTCGCCCTCGGGCGACTCGACCTTGATGACATCCGCGCCGAGATCGGCGAGCAGCTTGGCCGCGTAGGGACCGGAGATGTACTGCCCCAGTTCGATCACGCGGATGCCGGCGAGCGCTCCGGCGCCGGGCTGTGCAGGACTCGTCACGTCTGGTCTCCTGTTCTCCGGGTGCGGTCATCGGACATCGACGACCACCTTCCCCTCCCCCTTGCGGGGGAACTCCTGGTAGGCGCGCCCGATGTCGTCGAGCGGGTAGCGCGCGCCGACGAGCGACGGCAAGGCTCTGGCGGCGGCGAGATCCAGCGCTTCGACCACGTCGTCGTAGCGGGCACTGGCGACGCCGATCAGCTGCTTGCGGCGCAGGTAGAAGTCTCGGGAGTCGATGCGCAGCTCGCTGTCGACGGATGCCGAGCAGAACACGGCTCGCCCTCCCCACCGCAGCGCGCCGATGCCCGCGGCGAGAGTCGGGGCGTGGCCCGAGACGTCGAGCACGACGTCGAAGCCGTCGACGCCGTGCAGAGCGGAGGTCAGGGCGGCAGCATCCGCGGCGGTGATGATCTGCTCGTCGCCGATCGCATGCAGGGGTCGGCGCGATGCGGCGACCACCCGGGCGCCACGAGCGCTCGCGATGGCGACGGCGGCCCGGCCGAGCGTGCCACCGGCGCCCGTGACGAGAACCCGCTCGTCGGCGGCGAGCGCGATGGCCCGCACGGCGTTCACCACGATCGACGCACTGTGCACCACGGCTGTCGCCTCGGCGGCACCGAGTCCTCGCCGATCGATCGCGTTGCGGCTCGGGACGACGACGAGCTCCGCCGCTCCCCCGTCGCGGTGCACGCCGACCACGGTCTGCGCGGGGCAATCGGCCTCATCGCCGGCGAGGCAGCGTGCGCAGACGCCGCACGCGATGTTCGGCTTCACGACGACCGTCTGGCCGAGGCGCGAAGCGGCGACGCCGCTGCCGACCGCGACGATCTCTCCGGCAGGATCCATCCCCAGGATGCGGGGCAGGCGAGCATGGGCGCCGGGCCCGATCCCGGCGATGACATTGAGGTCCAGCTGATTCACCCCGACGGTGTCGACGCGCACGAGCACCTCACCCGCTCCGGGAACCGGCGCGGCCGTCTCCTCGACGGTCAGGCCGTCGAGGTCGTGTCGGCTCAGCACGGCGGCTCGCATGTGCACCTCTTCGTCGCGGGAATGCTGTTTGGGATACTGTATCCAATTTTCATCCTGGGCGTCTAGACCCGGTTCTCGCACGATATCCCGCAAACGATGGACAGTCGATCCCAAACTGGATACAGTATCCCAAAATCCGCGCGAGATGCCCTCCTCCGCGGGGGGTCGAACGCACCACCCGAATGGAGAGTCATGCGCACGACAAGATCCAGACTCGGCCTCGCCGTGGTCGGCGGCGCAGCAGCACTGACGCTGCTCGCCGCCTGTACCGCCCCGACGCCGACACCGGCAGGACCCGTCGAGCTCGCCGACGGCGAACCCGGCGCTGCGGAAGACACCGAGCTGACGGTGGCGATCCCCTTCCCCGACGTCACGATGTACTCGATGTTCGTCCTCGCGACCGACCTCGGCTACTACGAGGAGGAAGGGCTCACCGTCGAGGTCATCACCGCCGACAACGTCACCGCGGCGGTGGCGAGCGGCAGTGCCGACATCGGCGTCGAATCGACCGGCACCGTCATCGACGCCATCCGCGGCGGCGTGGAGATCGATCTGGTCTCGGGGCACTACTGCCGACAGAACTTCGACTTCGCGGCGCAGGCCGACGTGAAGAGCGTCGACGACCTCGACGGCACGTCGATCGTCCTCGCCGGAACGCCCGGCGACCCGGCCGAGTTCCAGCGCGCGCAGGTGCTCAAGGAGGAAGGGTGGGACATCTCGACGATCAACGCCGAGGTCGTCTACCCGGGACCCGGATCGGAGTCGTGGACGGAGTTCTTCGTCAACGACAAGATCACGCTGCAGCCGTTCTACGCCGATGACCGAGCGGCGCTCGAGGAGCACGGGGCGAACATCGTCGTGGAGTCGCTGCGCAACTGGGCGAACGACGTGCAGATCGCGGGAACGAAGTGGGCGCAGGAGAACCCGAACACCCTGGTGCGGTTCCTGCGCGCGACCCTCAAGGCGACCGACTTCATGACGGCACCCGCGCCCGGTGAGTTCCCCGAGAACGCCGACGAGGTGCTCGACATCTACGAGGCCAACGACTTCGAGGTGGCGGAGCTGCGCGAATCGGACAGCCCGTGGATCCTCGACGCCCACCTCGCCTGCCCGAACCTGTACTTCGACACCGAGGCCTGGGACACGACGATCGAGACGCAGCAGCTCGAGCCGCTCGAGTTCGACAAGGATCAGCTCGTCTACCTGCTCAAGGCGCAGGAGCTGCTCGACCTCGACAACGAGGGTCCGGCGACGCTGACGTACCCCTGAGCTCGCTGAGCTCGTCGAGACGCTGAGCTCGACACGAGAGGCCCCACCGTTGCGCATGGCGGTGGGGCCTCTTCCGTGTCAGTAGTGGTCGCGAGCTTGGAGGATCACGATCTCCTCGTCACTCACGTAGTAGACGAGTCTGTTGCTCTGGTCTATGCGACGAGACCACGCCCCGGAGAGCACGTGCTTGAGGGGCTCCGGTTTTCCGATGCCTTCGAAGGGGCTTCGGAGGACGTCCGCGACGAGCTGGTTGATCCTCTTCAGCGTCTTGCGATCCTGACCTTGCCAGTACATGTAGTCCTCCCACCCGTTCGGGTCGAAGGCCAATCTCCGAGTCACTCGTCGATCAGGTCGTGCTGCTCGGTCTCACCACGGCGCGCACGTTCGATCGCCGAGAGAAGACGCTCCGCACCGACGCGGTTCCGAAGCAGATACGCCGTCTCCGTGAGGGCGTCGTAGTCGTCCTTCGACATGATGACGGCATTTCCGCGGCGCGAGACCACCTCGACGGGTGCGTGGTCCTCGTTCACCTGCTGGATAAGACCGAACAGACCCTTGCGGGCTTCTGTAGCCGAGATCGCGGACACCCTCTACCTCCCTAGTGGTACATCAAAGCGTACCACTTGGATGCGCGTGGAGCGCCTGCGCTGACAGACCCGGCCCCCGTCGCGCATGAGACGGGGGCCGGGAGTCGTCGCCGCGCGGGTGTCAGCCGACGATCTTCCGCTCGTCGTACCAGGGCGCGAGCCGGCGGCGCAGCACCGAGATGAGCAGCAGCGTCAGGTTCGCGATGATCACCATCACCACCACCATCGCGATCGCCTCGTCCATGCGGAACTGGTAGGCGGCGAACTCGAGCAGGTGCCCCAGGCCACCGGTGCCGCCGAGGAACTCGCCGAGCACCTCTCCCGTGAAGCCGAGGGCGGCTCCGCGCTGGATGCCCGACAGGCTGTAGGGCAGGGTCGCCGGGAAGATGACCTTCCACCCGAGACTGATCCCCCGCGCGCCGTACACACGTGCGGCGTTGACGAGCGACGGACTCACGGTGACCGCACCCTCCATGGTGTTCAGCAGGATCGGGAACACCGCCAGCAGGATCACGAGGGCGATCTTCGACTCGCTGCCGAGCCCCAGCCCGAGGATGAAGAGCGGCGCGAGCGCCACCTTGGGCGTCGAGTAGAGCACCCACAGGAACGGCGCCACCATGAACCGCAGCACCGGCGACCAGCCGACCGCCAGCCCCACGACCACGCCGACGACGATCGCGATGGCGAGGCCGATGAGCAGGTTCGTGACGCTGAAGACGAAGGCCGACCAGAACTCCGGATCGACCATCAGGCCCCCGAACGCCACGGCGATCGCACTGGGTGCCGGCAGGAACGACGACGGCACGAGACCGAGCCAGCTCACCGCCGCCTCCCAGATCAGCAGCACCGCCGCGATGACGGCGATCAGGAGCAGCCCCCATCGGCCCTCGCCGGCACGCGCCACGCGCCGCGGCCGCACGATGCGATGGGTTCCGGTGGCGGAGACGACGCTCATCGCTTGCCCTTCCTCGTCCACGGAGCGACTCCGCGCTCGATGGCGGTCACGACCTGGGTCATGCCGACGCTCCACAGCACGACGATCGCGATCGCCGCGAACGCCTGGTCGGTCTGATAGGTGTTGGACGCCCGGATGATCAGGGCGCCCATCCCGCTCGACGATCCCGCGAGCTCGGCGACGACCATGCCGATGGTGGCGAGCACCACGGCCTGGCGGAGACCCGCGAACAGGAACGGGATCGTCGACGGCAGGTACACCGAGCGGTACAGCCGCATCCGTCCCGCACCGTAGACGCGGGCCGCCCGGATGATCGACGGATTCGCCGTGCGCATGCCGGCGGCGACGTTGAGCAGGATCGGGAAGAGCGCGCTGATCGTCACGAGGAAGATCACCGGGCCGATGCCGAAGCCGAACCAGGCCTTCGCCAGAGGCTGGTAGGCGATCGACGGGGTGGCGTAGATGGTCCACGCGATCGGGCCGACGACCCGGTCGACGGGCAGCGACGACCCCATGAGCAGGCCCACCGGGATGCCGACGACCACGGCGAGCGCGAAGCCCGAGAGCCAGGCCTGCACCGAGATCCCGGCGTTCGATGCGAGCGCGCCGCTCGACACGATCTCGCCGAACCCCTGCGCGATCGCCGAGGGCGGCGGGAGGAACACGGGATTGATCCAGCCGAGGATCCCGACCACGAGCTGCCAGAGGAGCAGCAGCACGATCACCTCGATGGCGATGACCGCTGCCTTGCCGCGGGTGCTGAGACCCGCGAGCCAGGCGCCGACTCCGCCCTTGCCGTAGTTCGGGCCGGCCGCGAGGAGGGAGCTCACTTCGACACCGCTGCCGCGGTCGCCTCGTCCTCGAGCGCCGCCCACAGGTGGTCGCGGAGCTCGAGAAAACGGGGATCGTGCTGCACGGCCCGCTCGGAGCGCGGACGCTCGAGACCGGTCGTGATGATCTCCTTGATCGCGCCGGGGTGACTCTTGAACACCACGATGCGGTCGCCGAGCAGGATCGCCTCCTCGATGGAATGCGTGATGAACAGCACCGTCTTGCCGGTGGCCTCGATGAGCTTCTCGATCTCGTCGCGCATCACCTCGCGGGTGAGGGCGTCGACGGCGCCGAGCGGCTCGTCCATCAGCAGGATGCGCGGCTGGGCGACGAACGCCCGGGCGAGGCCGACGCGCTGCTGCATGCCGCCGGAGAGCTCGCGCGGATACGACGACTCGAATCCCTTGAGCCCCACCATGTCGATGGCCTCCTGCACGCGCTCGCGCCAGCCCTCGCCGTGCAGGCCCTTCTGCATCTCGAGCCCGAACTTCACGTTGTCGAACACGGTCCGCCACGGCAGCAGGGCATAGTCCTGGAAGACGACGGCCCGGTCGGGGCCGGGTCCGTCGACTTCCTTGCCATCGACGAGCACCGAGCCGGAGCTCGGCGCGACGAGGCCGGCGATGACGTTCATGAACGTCGTCTTTCCGCACCCCGACGGGCCGAGCACCGTGATGAACTCGCCTTCGAACACGTCGAGGTCGACGTCTTCGATGGCGATCAGCTTCTTTCCCGTCCGCGCCACGTCGTAGCTCACCGAGAGCCCGGTGACCGAGATCAGCGGGACCGCCGATTCTCGCGCGGTGTCTTTCACGTCAGTCATCGTGCACCTCTCGTTGTCATCCGTCGCGCGGTGGTGCGCGTTTATCGCAGCTTAGGAAGCACTTCGGTGCCGAGGAGCTCGATCTGCTCGAAGAACCGATCGAACTTGAAGCGGAAGTCGAAGACGAGGTGCTCCGTGCCGACCTCCTCGAAGCGCCGGATCTGATCGACGGCCTCGTCGGGGCTGCCGACGATCAGCTGTCCCTCGAGGTCCTCGACGGTCTCGAAGCTGCCGGACGGCGGCTTCACCGCGAACTTCGCCTTGTTCGCCCAGGCCAGGAGCCCAGGGATGTTGACGTGCTTGAGCGCCTCTTCGCGGGTGTCCTCGATCGACGTCGGCGGGATGACGGCGATGGTCGGCATCGGCCGGCCGTTCTCGTCGGTCATCTCGCGCATCGTCTTGATGCGCTTCTCCATCGTGAGGAGTCCCGTGCGTCCCGGCATCCATCCGTCGGCGAACTCCGCGGCGAGGCGGGCCGAGCGCGGCGTCGCGCCGCAGTACCAGAAGGGGATGCGGCCGCCGACCGGCTTCGGCTCGATGGTCACGTTCTCGAAGGAGAAGATGCCGTCGTCGTAGGTGACGTCGTTCTCGGTGAACACGCGACGCAGGATCTCGGCGTTCGAGCGCACCATCTCGACCCGATCGAGGTCGCCCCAGCCGATCGCGTCGAACTCGTGGTCGAAGGTGCCGGCACCGAAGCCGAGGATGAGGCGCGGTCCGAGCAGCTGCGTCATCGTGCCCGCCATGAGGGCGGTGACGAGCGGATGCCGGAACGGGATGAGCGAACCGGTGCCGAGCTCGATCTTGTCGGTCACTGCTCCGATCGCGGTGAGAGTGGTGAGCGCGTCGTAGAACGTGCGGTTGGGCTTCTCCATCTCGCCGTGCGGCTCGAAGACCAGGTGGTCGCGCACCCAGACGGAGTCGAATCCGAAGCTCTCGGCGAGCTTGGATCCCTCCAGGAGCTTCTCCTTGCTCGCCTCCTCGCCGAAGTGCGGCAGCAGCAGTCCGAATTTCATGTCAGTTCCCTTCCGCGGCGAATGCCGCTCTGTCTTCCGCCGAGGCGGCGAGCTTTCCGAAAGCGGGGTCTCCGACGACCTCGTCGTCGACGTACACGTCGGTCCCGCGGACGAGGGTCCGCTGGATGCGCGCGCTGATGGTGCGGCCGTCGTACGGCGTCCAGCCGATCTTCGACAGCACGCCGTCGTTCGTGATCGTCCACTCGTCGGCGAGATCGGCGATGACGATGTCGGCATCCGCTCCGATCGAGAGAGATCCCTTGACGCCCTCCAGGCCGAACTTGGCGGCCGGGATGTGCGCCACCATGTCGATCGCGCGCTGCAGGTCGAGCTCGCCCTTGTTCACCGCGTCGAGCATGAGCTCGTAGTAGTACTGGATGCCGGGGGTGCCGGTGTGCGAGCTCCACATCTGCGTCCAGCCGACCTCCTTCTCCTCACGCGTGTGCGGGGCGTGGTCGCTGGCGGCGATGTCGATCGTGCCGTCGCGCATGCCCTCCCAGACCGCGGCGCGGTTGTCGTCGGGCACCCAGTAGCTGAGCGCGTAGGGTCCGAGCGTCTCGACGTCGTTCCAGGTCGAGAGGAACGGCGCCCAGTGGTTGACCTCACAGGTCACGTCGATGCCGTTCTGCTTCGCGCGGCGCACCGCCTCGATGGAGCGGCGGGTCTGGATGTGCGCGATGTGCACGGGGCAGCCGGACGCTTCGGCGAGGCGCAGCACGACGTCGATCGCGGTGTCCCAGATGACGCCTTCACGGGCGGCATAGGCGGAGGCGTAGCCCTGCGGGGTGTTCTCGCCGCGGGCGAGGTAGGCGCCCTCGATGTAGTCCATCAGCGCCTGGTCGTGCGGGTGCACGATGAAGCGCTTCCCGGTCTGGGCGATGTGATCCATGATCTCGAGCAGGTGTCCGTGATCATGGATGCCGGTGCCCGCGGGGTGGGGGTAGTCGCGACCCGTGTCCACGACCATGTAGATCTTGTAGGCGCGGATACCCATCTCGCTCATGCCCGCGATCTCGTCGAACTTCGTCGGCGCCGGGTTGTGGTTCCAGTCGACGATCGACGATTCCTCGTATCGGTTGAACACATCGGTCAGCGTCGCGACATCCGTCGTCGGCGGCTTGAGGTTCGGCATCCCGAACATGGTGGTGACGCCGCCGGCGGCGGCCTGCAGACTCGTCGTGTAGATGTCGTCCTTGTGCTCGTAGCCGGGTTCGCGGGTGTGCACGTGCACGTCGACCATGCCGGGGAGCACGAGCTTGCCCGTCGCGTCGATCGTGCGCTCGGCCGCGATCTCGGTGCCTGCCGCCACGATGCCGGCGATCTTGCCGTCGGCGACGAGCAGGTCGGCGACGACCGGTCCTGCCGGGGTGACGACGGTGCCGCCGGTGATCTTCAGTTCCACGCTCATCGCGCGACCTCCTCTTGATGGATCGACTCGCCGATCGCGAGCGACGGGTTGACCCGGTGGACCAGATGCGCCGGGCGCACGTATTGGTCGAACCAGCCGACGATGACCGGCGTGGTCTGCTCCCAGTAGGCGTCGTACGCCGCATAGTGCGTCGTGTGCCGCTGCATGATGAGCTGCTTCGGTCCGCGCGCGGCCTCGTACAGCGCCTCGGCGTGGTGGGTGGGCGTGGTCGCGTCGCCCTCCACCCCGATCACCAGGAGCGGGGTGGTGAGCCGCGCGGCGGCCTCGATCGGGCGGTAGGCGATGATCCCCTCGGCGCACGCGAGCGGTACGGCGGTCGGGATGCGGTCGTCGACATCCGCCTTGATCTTCGTCGCGCGGCGCTCGGCCGTCGGGATCATGATCTCCTCGCGGGGGTGCACGATGCGGCCCTCCCCCGTGGCGACGCGCTGACGGCGGTCGTCCTCGAGCGACTTCTGGAAGTCGAGCCATTCGTACTCGCTGCGCATGCGGTGCAGCCAGTCCTCACCGTCGGCGACGGGCACCTGGCTGACGGCGGCCTTGATGCGCGGGTCGGCGTCTGCGAGCAGCACGGCGTTGCCGCCGCCGGTGCCCCCGGTGCCGAAGACCCCGATCGCGTCGGCGATCACGTCGTCGCGCGTCGTGAGGTAGGTGACGGCGTTGACCAGGTCCTCCAGCTGCCAGGCCGGCGACAGGTAGCCGCGGTCGCCCTCGGAGTCGCCGAAGCCGCGGTAGTCGATGACGAGCACGGCGAAGCCGGCCTCGACCAGTGCCTCGTGATAGCGGACGTAGAGCTTGGCATCCTTGAGCCCGAGCCAGCCCGGTCCCTGCACGATCGCGCGGTGGGGGCCGGCGTGATCGGGGGTCCGCCAGACGGCGGAGATGCGCTGACCCTCGCTGAAGTACGACACGGATGTGGTCTGCATGGGTTCCTCTCGGCTGAACGCGGCTCTGCGATCGGGTGATCTGCGCCGCTTCGGTGTGGCCTGCTTCATCATGACCCATTTTGGATCCAGAATCCAGTATTGATTTGGATCCAGAATCCGGAGTAGCATGACGGCATCCCGTCGGCCCGATTGGCCGGCGCACGGTGGTCCCGATCTGGACTGCGACGCGCTTCCGTTTGCGCCCTGCGCCCGCCTCGTCGTTCGGAGAACCATGTCTGCCACCACTCGCGCCCTCTGCGCCGCCCCCGCCGCCGCCCTCCTCCTCGCCGCCGCCCTGAGCGGCTGCGCGGGCACACCGACGACCTCGGCCGCGGCATCCGACGAGAAGACGCTCACGATCGACAACTGCGGCACCGAGCTGACGATCGACGCTCCGCCGCAGCGGATCCTGACGATCAAGTCGTCGACCCTCGAGCTGGCGCTCGCCCTGGGCGCCGGCGACCGGATCATCGGCTCGGCCTTCTCGGACGGCCCTCTCCCCGAGGAGCTCGCGGCGGATGCCGACGGCATCCCGATCGTCTCCGAGAAGGTGCCGTCGCAGGAGGCGACCCTCGAGCTCGAGCCCGACCTGGTCTTCGCCGGGTGGGAGTCGAACTTCTCGATCGAGGGCGTCGGCGAGCGCGCCGAGCTGCAGAAGCTCGGCGTCACGACCTACGTCGCTCCCGCCGCCTGCAAGGCTCCCGGCTACATGCCGGATCCGCTCACCTTCGACACGGTCTTCGACGGTTTCGCCGAAGCCGGCGAGCTCCTCGGAGAGACGGATGCCGCGGCGACGCTGATCTCCGACCAGCGCGCGCAACTCGAAGCCATCGCCCCCGACGATCGCGGGCTCTCGGCGGTCTGGTACTCCTCCGGCACCGACCAGCCGTTCGTCGGTGCGGGCATCGGCGCCCCGCAGATGATCATGGACGCCGCGGGCCTCGACAACGTCTTCGCCGACGTCGACGACACCTGGACGTCGACCTCCTGGGAGCTGATCGCCGACGCCGATCCCGACGTGATCGTGCTGGTGGATGCCGCGTGGAACACCGCCGCCTCGAAGATCGCCCTGCTGACGGCGAACCCGATCACCGCACAGCTCGACGCCGTGAAGAACGGGCGCTACGTGATCGTCGACTTCCCGGCGACCGAGGCCGGCATCCGCAACGTCGACGCGGTGGACTCGATCGTGACCCAGCTGGGAGAGCTGTGAGCGTCGCGGTCGCCGTGCCGATGGCGACCGCTGCCGCTCCTCCTCGCGCCGCCCGGAAGCGCAGCCGGACAGCATCCGCCGTCACCGTGCTGATGCTCGCCCTCGCGGGCACGGTGGTCGCGGCCGTCGCGATCGGGCCCGCCGCCGTCTCCCCCGCCGAACTGGCGGCGAGCGTCTGGTCGCACCTGACCGGTGCAGCGAGCGGTCTCTCCCCGATCCGCGACGCGATCATCTGGGAGGGACGCGTGCCCCGCGTGCTCACAGCGGCTGCGGTGGGTGGCGGTCTCGCCCTGTGCGGCGCCGTGATGCAGGCCCTCACCCACAACCCGCTCGCCGACCCGTACCTGCTCGGGCTCTCGTCGGGCGCCTCGACGGGCGCGGTGATCGTGATCGTGCTGGGTGCCGCGGTGGCCCTGCCGTTCGCGGCCTTCGCCGGGGCGCTGATCGCCCTGGCCTTGACTCTCGGCCTGTCGCGCGCTGCGGGTTCGGCGACCTCGACCGCGGTCGTGCTCGCGGGCCTCGCCGTCTCGGCCGTGCTGTCGGCGCTGACGAGCCTGGTGATCTTCTGGAGCGCGACGAACGACAGCTACCGTGAGATCCTCAGCTGGCTGCTCGGCTCGCTCGGCGGTGCGGATTGGGCGGATGCTGCGCTGGCCGGCGCCGCGGTGGTCGTCTGCGCGGTGCCGCTGCTCGCGTCGGCGCGGCCGCTCGACAGCCTCGCGCTCGGCGACACCGCCGCCGAGGCGCTCGGCATCCCGGTGGTGCGGGTGCGCGTGCTGCTGTTCGTGTGCACCGCGCTGCTGACCGGGGCGCTCGTCGCCGTGAGCGGATCGATCGGCTTCGTGGGCCTGATCCTGCCGCACGCGGTGCGCGCGGTCGTCGGTGCGAGGCATCGCGCCGTGCTTCCCGTGTCTCTGCTCGCGGGGGCGGTCTTCCTGATCTGGGCCGACACGATCGCCCGCACGGTGTTCGAACCGCGCGAGCTGCCGGTCGGGATCGTCACTGCGCTGATCGGCGGACCGGTGTTCGCGCTGCTCCTGCTGCGGAAGAAGACGCGATCATGACGGGGCTGGACGCCCGCGGCATCCGCTTCGCCCACGGTGCGCGGATGATCCTCGACGGGGTGGACATCACAGCGCCGGACGGCGCCGTCACAGCTTTGCTGGGGCCGAACGGGTCCGGGAAGAGCACGCTGCTGCGGCTCATCGCCGGAACTCTGCGCGGCGAGCTGGAGGCACTGTCGCTCGACGGTTCGTCGCTCCCCGAGATGCGGCGTCGCGCACGAGCGCAGCGGGTCGCTCTGGTCGAGCAGGAGTGGGCACCGGCCGAGGGCATGACCGGGCGGGACATCGTCGGCCTCGGTCGCCTGCCGCATCGGGGCTGGCTGTCGTTCGACGATCAGGAGACGGATGCCGCCATCACCGATGCGGCCCTGATGCGCGCGGGCGCTTTCGAGTTCGCCGAGCGCGACGGAGCGACCCTCTCCGGCGGGGAGCGGCAGCGGCTGAATCTGGCGAGAGCCCTCGCCCAACAGCCGCAGTTGCTGCTGTGCGACGAGCCGACCAACCACCTCGACATCCGGGCGCAGCTCGACGCGCTGGCGCTGCTGCGCTCTCTGGCCGACGACGGGATGACCGTGGTCGCCGCGCTGCACGACCTCAATCACGCGGCCGCTTTCGCCGATCGGATCGTCGTGGTGGCCGACGGTCACGTGCAGGCGGCGGGGTCACCGGCCGAGGTGCTGACGCGCGAGCTCATTTTCCGCGTGTGGCAGGTCGACACCGAGGTGCTGGTGCGACCGGGGAGCGATCGCCCGCTGATCGTGTTCGACACGGCGCCGGTGCTCGTGCGCTGAGGCTGTTCCGGTCGCCGTTGCTGCCGTCGCGCCGGGTTCCGGGCGCAGTTGCTGCCGCCTCGACGGATCCCGGGCGGCAGATTCTGCGACCGGAACGATGTGATCCCCTCCGGAGGCGCGCTCAGGATGCCGCGTCGAGCGCAGCATCCGCCAGTGCGGCCGAGGTCTCGAGGTCGCGCATCCACAGCGGGCGCACCTCGGCGCGCACACCTGCCGCCTCGATCTCCGGCGCGAGCGCGGCATCCTCCTCGGCGATCAACCACGCGTCGAGCAGACCGCCGTGGTCACGCGCGCCGTAGTGACGCCCGACCGCGGCGGCCGTGGCCTCGATGCCCACCGCTGCGAGGCAGGCATCCGCCATGCCGCGGACGGGTGCACCCGCGATGATCGGCGAGACCCCGACCACGACCCCGCCCGCCGCACGCACCGCGTCGTCGATGCCGGGGACCGCGAGGATCGGACCGAGCGACACGACGGGGTTCGACGGAGCGAAGATGATGACGTCGGCGGCGGCCAGCGACTCGAGCACGCCGGGTGCGGGCGCCGCCTGTGCGATGCCCGGCGAGTCGAAACCGCGCGCCGGAAGGGAGGCCCGGTGCCGGGTCCACCACTCCTGGAAGTGCATGCGTCCCTGCTCGGTCTCGACGTGCGTGTCGACCTCGGCATCCGTCATCGGCAGCAGTCGGATGCCGAGAGGCCACCGTGACGCGAGCCGGGCCACCACCTGGGTTACGGAGAGACCGTCGTGCAGCCAGCCGGTCCGGGCGACGTGCGCGCCCAGGTCGAGGTCGCCCAGGGTGAACCACGGCCACCCGGATCCCCACGCGTGCAACTCGGCGGCCACGCGCTCCGACTCCCCGGCCCGGCCCCAGCCCCGCTCGGCATCGTTCACTCCGGCGAGCGCGTAGATCATCGAGTCGACGTCGGGCTGCAGCCGCAGACCGCTGAGCCACAGGTCGTCCCCGGTGTTCGCGATCACCGTGATCTCGGCGCGCGTGCCGCCGTCGGCATCCGGCCACCGTCTCCGCGCGGCCTCGCGCACGCCGAGGACGAACTTCGAGCCCCCGACACCGCCCGCGAGCACGACGATCCGCGGAGCGTGCGTGCCCGCGTTCATGAGGCCAGCACCTGCGGTCGATCGACGAGGGCGGCCGTGCGGGGTCCGAGGCCCGACCGCCGCGCCACGGGAAGGTGCGCGGCGACGTCGAGGTCGCGACGCAGGCCGCTCAGCACCGGGAACCCGACCTCGACGAATCCGGCCGCACGATGCGCCGCAGCAGAGTCGGACCCGAAGCGGGTGCGCAGCTCCACCCCCGCGCGGGCCGTCGCCAGCACGGTGCCCGTGCCTTCGGCATCCGGCACGAACGCCCGCGGATGCGACGACGCGAAGGCGAGCGCCCGGGACAGCTCGTCGGGTCGGAGCGCCGGCAGGTCACCCAGCAGCACGGCCCGCGGCCGATCGACCCGAGCCGAGGCGATCCCGAGTTCGATCGCCGCGCTCAGTCCGTCGCCGCGATCCGGCACGATGCGCACACGCGGGAGCGGGCGGAGCGCCGCCGCGGTCACCTCATCGCTCGTCACGACGATGACCTGGCCGACCCGATGGCACGACACCGCCGCATCGACCGTGTCGAGGGCGATCGCGCGCGCCAGCTCCTCACGCTCGACGCCGGAGACCCGCAGCCGCGTCTTGCCGAACTCGGCCCGTTTCACCGGGATCACGACCGCCCAGTCGCGGACGGGCGCTCCCGACGAATGCGGCGCGGTACCGAGGCTGCGGATCATGTCGACACTCCTCAGCCGCGCAGGCGCGGGGCGATGTCGCGCTCGAACAGCTGCAGGAATCGCCGCTGGTCGTGACCGGGCGCGTGGAAGACGAGGTGGTTGAAGCCCCAGTCGATGTACTGCTGGATGTCGGCGGCCACGGCATCCGGATCGTTGCCCACGATCCAGCGCTTCGCGATCGTCTCGAGCGGCAGGGCGTCGGCGGCCTTCTCCATCTCGACCGGGTCGGTGATGTCGTGCTTCTGCTCCTTGGAGAGCGACAGCGGAGACCAGAACCGGGTGTTCTCCAGCGCCGCCTCGCGGGTCTCCTCATAGGACAGCTTGATCTCGATCATGCGGTCGTACGTGTCGAACGAGCGCTCCGACTGCTCGAGCCCCTCCTTGACCGCCGGCAGGAGCTGGTCGACGTAGAGCTCCTGGCCCTTGCCGGAGGTGCAGATGAAGCCGTCGCCCGCGCGGCCCGCGTAGCGCGCGACCATGGGTCCGCCGGCGGCGATGTAGATCGGGATGCCGCCTTCCGGGCGGTCGTAGATCGAGGCGTCGTGCGTCGAGTAGTACTCGCCCTCGAAGTTCACGCGGTCGCCCGACCACAGCGCCCGCATGAGGCGCACCGACTCGCGCAGCCGCGCGTAGCGCTCCTTGAACTCGGGCCAGTCCTGGTCGCCGGCCCCGCGGAAGCCCGTGGCGATCTCGTTCAGCGCCTCGCCCGAGCCGACGCCGAGGATGATCCGGTCCTGGTACAGACACCCGAGGCTCGCGAACGCCTGCGCGAGCACGGCCGGGTTGTACCGGAACGTCGGGGTGAGCACCGAGGTGCCGATGCGGATGTCGGTCGTGCGCTCGCCGACCGCCGCCATCCAGGTGAGTGAGAACGGCGCGTGGCCGCCGGTGTGCCGCCACGGCTGGAAGTGGTCGCTGGCGAACACGGACTGCATGCCGTGCGCCTCCGCCGCCACGGAGATCTCGACGAGCTCACGCGGGTCGAACTGCTCCGCGCTGGCCTTATATCCGAGGGTCAGTGTCATGTCGCATCCTTCTTTTCGTGTTCTGAGACGTGTTCCCGGGAGGCCGCGGCGTAGCCGTCGCGGTAGCCCTGGTCGAGGGCTTCGGCGGTGCCGAGCCAGAAGAGATCTCGCTCCGACGGCCGCACGATGCTCGACGCCCCGGGGAGGGTGAGCGGGCCGACGAGGTCGCCGCGTCCCCGGACGACGGCGACGGGATTGCCGCTCGCCTTGCCCTTGACGAGGTCGGATGCCGCGGCCAGCTCGTCGGCGACGCAGGGGGTCGTGACGCTGAGGGTCTTCCCCGCCTGGTCGGTGGTGCCGCGCAGGTCGCTGATCATGTGCACCCCGCCGCCGCCGATCGCGACGTCGGTCTGCCCTTCGCGCCAGGGGCGACCCAGGGTGTCGCTGAGGATCACGCCGACCTCGGCGCCGGTCTCGGCACGCAGTCCCGCGGCGAGCGCACGGGCCGAGGCATCCGGGTCCACAGGCAGCAGCAGCACCCAGCCGTCGGGGGTGTTGCTCGCGTCGACCCCGGCGGCCGCGGCGACCATGCCGAGGCGGTTCTCGACGATGCGCATCGTGTGGCCGTCGAACGTGCGGGAGGCGACGAGGCGCACGGTCTCGGCGGTGATGGCCTCCTCGCGGTCGGCGGCCTGCACGTAGCGCCCCTCCGCCTTGGAGACGATCTTCGAGGTGACGACGAGGATGTCGCCGTGCGCGAGCTCGACACCGGTGTCGAGGATCAGCCGCACGAGGTCATCGCCCGGTCGCACCTCGCCGATGCCGGTGAGGGCGAAGACGCTGATCGCCGGGCCGTTCATGCGCGCACCTTCGGCAGCACGTCGCGGCCGAAGACCTCGAGCCACTCCTGCTGGTTCGGGCCCACGTTGTGCAGGTAGATGCGCGTGAAGCCGAGGTCGGCGTAGCGCTGGATCGCTGCGCGGTGCACGTCGGGGTCGGCGGAGATGAGCATCGAGGCGCGCATGTCGTCGGCGGTCACGCCGCGCACGAGCTGCTCGAAGTCGTAGGGCGAGCGCACATCGCCGCGTCGCATCCGGAGCCCGGCGATCGGCCATTCGGTGAGCGCGTTCGACAGCGCCTGCTCCTCGGTCGCGGCCCAGGAGAGTTGCAGCTGCAGGACCTTGGGCAGGGTGTCGGCGTCGCGACCGCTCTCGCGCGCTCCGTCAGCGAAGCGGGCGAGGAGTGGCGCCAGACGCTCGACCTCGGCGCCGACGGTGATCAGCCCGTCCGCGTGACGACCTGCGCGCCGAGCTGTCACCGGTCCCGCCGTCGCGACGTACACCGGCGGCGCGGCATCCGGCATCGTCCACAGCCGGGTGGACTCCATGCGGTAGTGCTCGCCGCGATGGCGGGTGTCGCGGCCGGCGAGCGACGCGGTGAAGAGCTTGCGGATGATGTCGACCGCCTCGAACATGCGGTCGATGCGCTCGGCGGGTTCGGGCCAGTAGCCGCCGGTGATGTGCTCGTTGAGAGCGTCGCCGGATCCGACACCGAGCCAGCCGCGACCGGGGTAGAGCGTCGCGAGGGTCGCGGCCGCCTGCGCGACGACGGCCGGGTGGGTGCGGAACCCCGGAGTGGTCACACCCGGGCCGAGGTCGCCCCGGGTGTGGGCGCCGATCGCGCCGAGCATGGTCCAGACGTGCGCCGATGCCCGGTGGCGGGGCAGCCAGGGCTGGAAGTGGTCGGTGGCCATGATGCCGCGGAACCCGTGCGCCTCGGCTGCGATGCAGTTCGCGATGACGTCGGCCGGCTGCATCTGCTCGAGCATCGCAGCGTATCCGATGTGCATGTCGGCCTCCTCACCGCGTTGCTATCTCCATTGAATGGATACTGGATCCAAAAGTCAAGAGCGAAGGGGGACACCGCCCGTCACGGGTCCCTGAGCTCGTCGACAGGCCTCAGTTCTTCGCGCGCGCCCGGCGCCGCTGCACCGCGAGCGTGGTCGTCGCGGATTCCTCGGCAGCGGCATCCGTCGTCGACGCCAGCGTCGGAAGCCCCGCCGCGACGGGCTTGCGCGCCCGCCCGATCGCCCGACGAGACAGCGCCCACTGCAGGCCGTAGCCGATCGCGAACACCATCAGCGTGAAGATCAGGGCCATGGCCGCGCCCTGATCCGGCGCATAGAGCTGCGCCGACCGCGGGTTGATCATGGCGTAGATGTACATCGACAGGGGTCGGGACGACGGGGTCGCGAGGAACGCCGGGAGCGTGAACTCGTTCGTGCCGAGGATGAACATCTGGATCCACACGGCCATCACGGTCGGCATCAGCAGCGGGGCGATGATGCGCCGGAAGCCGGCGAACCGGCTCGCGCCGCTGGTCAGCGCCGCCTCCTCGAGCTCGGGCCGGATCTGCAGCGTCGCGCTGTACGAGGAGCGGTACGCGATCGACACCCGGTACGAGTACGCGATGACGAGGGCCAGCAGCGTGCCGGCGATCGGGATGTAGGGGTTCAGCACCATGAAGGTGAGGAAGGTCGCGAAGCCGGCGATCGTCGCGGGGATCGCCACCGACGATGACGCGAAGAGGTCGAGGGCGCGCACCCAGCCGGTCTTCCTGCTGCGGGCGATGCCGTAGGCGAACACCGTGGCGACGACGACCGCGATCGTGGCGCTGCCGCCCGCGATGAGCACGGTGCGTCCGAGCGAGACCCAGAACTCCGGGTCGGCGAGCACGATCGCGAAGGCACCCCAGTCGGTGCTGCCGAGCAGCGCCTCGAGAGAGAACGCCACCGGGTACGGGGTGATCGCCGCCCACAGCAGGGCGAGCAGGGGCAGGATGCCGGTGAGCAGGGCGAACACGGCGACGAGCAGCATGACCGGGATCTTCCACGGCCCCATCCGCATGGTCGACGGCCGGAACCCCTTGCCCGACACCGACGCTCTTCGTTCGGCGTTGCGCGTCGCCCGCAGATAGATCGCGAACGCGATGGTCGTGATCACGAGGAACACCAGGCCCCACGCGGCCGCGAGGCCGTACTGCGGCAGCTCGCCCGCATTGGAGCTGATGAGAGTCCAGAGCTTGAGGGCGAAGATGCTGCGCCCGGACTCCTGGCCGAACAGCAGCGGCACCTCGAGACTGCCGAGGCCCAGGATGAAGGTCAGCACGGTCACCCCGAGCAGGCCCGGCCAGAGCATCGGCAGGGTGACCCGCCGCAGGGTCTGCGGCCAGGAGGCCCCCGAGACACGCGCCGACTCCTCGAGCGAGCCGTCCATGTTGGTGAGGATCGGGACGATCATCAGGTACGGGAACGTGACGTTGGTCAGCGCCTGGATGGCGATCATCGTCGGGAAGGCGTACGGGTCGATCGGCACGTCCGATGCGAACGGCAGCAGGCGCAGCAGCTGGTTGAGCACGCCCGACTCGGGCGAGAGCATCAGCAGGTAGGCCTGCGCCTTGACGATCGGCGGGATGATGTACGGCACGATCACGAGCACCGAGATGATGCGCCGCAGCGGAGCATCGGTGCGCACCGTGACCCAGGCGAGGCCGAACGCCATCAGCAGGCTGAGCACGGTGGAGCCGCCGACGAACGCCCCGGTGGCGCCGAGCACGCCCCAGAAGTCGTCGCGCAGCTGCCAGAGGGTGACGAAGTTCTCGACCCCCCACTGGGCGGAGGAGACGCCGAACGGCAGGAACGGACCGCGGAACGCCGTGATCACCTGAACGATCAGCGGCACCGCGAGGAGGATGAAGATCACCGCACCGGCGACGATCATCGCGATCGTCATCGAGGTGGGACGCGTGCGCCCCGCGGTCCGTCGAGCCTGGAACATGATTATCCGTTCAGCGCCTTGTCGGCCGCGTTGATCATCGCCTGCCAGTCGTCACGGGTCTTCTGCGTCTCGGTCTCGGCACCCGTGTCGAGCCCGAGCAGCAGAGCATCGGAGTTGGTCTTCATCAGGCCGGTGGCCTCGGCGAAGGTCGCGGCGGGAAGACCCGCGAAGGGCACCTGCGTGCTGGCGAACCGCTCATCGGTCATGCGCAGTGAGATCCAGTCCGGGTCGAACGCGTTCCACAGCGTCCACAGCGCGGCGCCGGGCTTGTTCTTGGCGTCGGAGTTCACGCCCGAGAACTGCGCCCAGACCCCGGCGTGCTCGAACGGCGAGACCTGCAGCGCCGGGTTCGGGTTGAACAGCGTCTGGTTCAGCGCGATCGGCACGTCGCCGCTCGACAGCGGAGCACCCTGGTCCTCGAGCAGCTTCAGGTTGCCCGATGACGTGAGCTCGTCGATGAGGTCGAGCATCTTGTCCTCGCCCTCGGCCATGCCGTACCCCGCGAACACGACCGCGTTGTACCCGGCGACCGACACCTTGCCCTTGTACTCGGGGGCGAGCAGTCCGTCGAGCGACGCGGGCACCGACGGCACCTTCTCGCTGTTGTACTGCAGGAGGGTGCCGTTGATGCTGTCGGGCATCAGCTCGGGAGCGCCGATCGTCAGGTACTCCTTCGGAACGCCGAAGCTCTCCCAGTCGACCTTCTCCCAGAAGCCCTCGTCGTACATGGCCGCCATCGAGGTGATCGATCCCGACACCACGTCGGTGTTGCGCGATCCGGTGGCCTTGGCGGAGATGATCGCCGAGGACAGGTTGTACGTCAGGCCCCTCGTCTCGACCTTGATGTCGGGGAACCGCTCATTGAACTGGGCGATCACGTCGGGCGACAGCTCGTACCAGTCCCAGATGACCAGCGTGCCGCCGTCGGCCTTCTTCGCCTCCTCGTAGAGGGCGTCGAGCTGCTTGTCGATCTCGGGCCAGTAGTCGTCGTAGAAGTTCTCGCAGCGGGTGACCGCGCCGACGTCCACGGCATCGCAGGTGGCCGAGGCGGCGTCGCCCTTCAGCGTCTCGCCGCTGTCCGCGGGCCCGCTCTGTGCGCCGCATCCGCTCAGGGCGAGTGCGAAGACCGCGACGGCGGCGGTTGCTCCCAGTTTTCTCTTGATCATGATCTGGATGTCCTCTCTGACATCAGGTGTGATTCTCGGGTGTGTGACTTCTCGGATGTGATGCAGGGGGTGGTGCGGAGTGCGTCATGCGGCCAGCACGCGGCAGGCGCGCGGAGCCAGTTCGAGGAAGACCCTGCCGCCCTCGGGAGGCGTGGCCAGCGGTGCGCCGCGGCCCACGATCGTGCCGACGGGTTCGCCTGCGGCGAGCACCTCGGCCTCGTACTCGACGATCTCGCCGAGGAACTCGACGCGCACGATGCGCACCGGGAGCACGTTCGGGCGATCGACCGCGGTCTCGTGCCAGCGCACGGTCTCGGGCCGGAAGGTCATCGTGACCTCGTCACCCGCCGCGACCCCGTCGGGCACCGGCGTCTGGAGCCGGGTGCCGAGCGCCTCGACGACCGCGTCGCCCGTGCCGTCGCGTTCGATGACGACCGCGGGCACCATGTTCACCCGGCCGACGAAGTCGGCGACGAAGCGGTCGGCCGGCTGGTCGTAGAGCTCGCGGGGCGTCGCCTCCTGCACGATGCGGCCCTGATTCATCACCGCGACCCGATCAGACATCGACAGCGCCTCGGACTGGTCGTGCGTGACGTAGAGGGCGCTGATCCCGAGGGTCCGCTGCAGACTGCGCAGTTCGTTGCGCATCGTGTCGCGCAGCTTCGCGTCGAGGTTCGACAGCGGCTCGTCGAGGAGCAGCAGTCGAGGGCGGTGCGCCAGTGCGCGGGCGAGGGCGAGACGCTGCTGCTGTCCGCCGGAGAGCGCGGTAGCCGGGCGCTGCGCGAGGTGGTCGAGCTGCACGAGCTCGAGCGCCTCCATCGCACGCTTCCGAGCGTCCGCTTTGGAGAGCCGGGCACGCCCGACCTGCAGCGGGAAGACCGCGTTGGCGAAGACGGTCATGTGCGGCCAGATCGCGTAGTTCTGGAACACCATGCCGATGTCGCGCTTGTCGGGTGAGGCGTGCTCGGTTCCGGTCGACAGCATCCGCCCGTCGAGGGAGATGATCCCGCCGTCGCTCTTCTCGAGCCCGGCGACGCAGCGCAGGGTGGTGGTCTTGCCGCAGCCCGAGGGGCCGAGGAGGGAGTAGAACGTTCCCGGCTCGATCGTGAACGTGACCTCCTTGACGACCGGGACCGCCTCGCCGTCGAGTTCGTAGTCCTTCTTGAGGGCGTCGACGACCAGTCGTCCGCCTCCGGATGTCGCGGCCATCGAGGTCCTCTCCACCTTCACGGTTTTGGATTTTGGATCCATTATGGATGACACCATCATCGTCCCTCTCCCCCGACGGCGACCGCCGGCTCGGATACGGTCGGCGCCGCCGGCGCACCCCAGGGCCGCGGCTTCGTGAAGAACACGACCACGACCGCGCACACCGCGAAGGCGATCGCGGGCAGCAGCAGCGACTGCGACATCGCCGTCGCGAGCCCCGCCCCGTCGTCCGCCGACAACTCGGCACCCGGGTGGATGGTTCCGGGAACGAAGCCGCGGATCTGTGCGGCGAGCGTCAGGTTCATCAGAACGGCCAGCACGGCCGATCCGATCACAGACCCCATCTGCCGGGTCGTGGAATAGACCCCGGATCCCGCGCCCGCCTGGGTGTGCGCCAGGTTGCGCGTGGCGGTCGAGGCGAGCGGACCGAACATCCCCGACACCCCGACGCCCAGCAGCGCGGAGGGAAGCAGCAGGAGCCAGAACGGCGCGTCGAGCGTCATCGACGCCGAGTACCAGAGCATCGCGACGGCGGAGACGACGAAGGCCCCGAACGTCACCCACCGCGGACCGATCCGATCGCTCAGTCGTCCGACGAACGGGCCGAGCACACCCGATACGACCGCCATCGGCGCGAGCATGAGCGCGGCGAGCGTCGGGTCGAGCCCGCGGGCGACCTGGAAGTAGAAGGCGAGCGGCACGGGCATCGCGGTGATGCCGACGCCGACCAGGAAGATCGTCGCGTTCGCGACGGAGAAGTTCCGGTCGCGGAACAGGCTGAGCGGCATGAGCGGCTCGGCGCGATTGAGCCGCTGCCAGACGACGAAGAGCACCAGCAGGGCCACTCCCGCGACGATCAGACCCCACACCGTGATCGGCCCCAGGATCACTCCCCAGTCGTAGACCTCGCCCTCCTGGATGCCGAAGACGAGCAGGAACAGACCGATTCCGGACAGGGCGACACCGAGCCAGTCGAACCGGTGCGGGTGCCCGTCGAGGTTCGGCACCAGCCGCCAGGCGACGACGAAGGCGATGATCCCGACCGGCACGTTCACGAAGAAGATCCACTCCCAGCCCACCGTGTCGGTGAGCACCCCGCCGAGGATCGGTCCGACGAGCGTCGCGAGCCCTCCCACTGCACCCCACGCGCCCATCGCCTGGCCCCGGCCGCGGGGCGGGAAGACACGGGCGATGATCGCCATGGTCTGCGGCGTCATCAGGGCGGCGCCGAATCCCTGCACGGCGCGTGCTGCGATCAGCATCCCGATGCTCCCGGCGAGACCGCACGCGAGCGAGGCGAGCGTGAACACCACGAGGCCGACGAGATACACGCGCTTCGGGCCGAACCGGTCGCCCAGCCGCCCGGTGATCAGCAGCGGGACGGCGTAGGCGAGCAGGTAGGCGCTGGTGACCCAGATGACCGTCGTGAGATCGGCATCGAAGGCCGCCAGGATCACCGGGTTGGCGATCGCGACGATCGTCGTGTCGACGAGGATCATGAAGAACCCGATGCACAGGGCCCACAGGGCCGGCCACGGCCGGACGGTCTGGTTCATCAGCCCGGGATGCCGGTGACCGGCTCGCCCAGCAGCGGCGTCGAGACGGCGTAGATCCCGTGGTTCGCGAAGAGCCAGACGATGTTGCGATCCCACTCGACGAAGATGCCGTGCACAGGTGCGGCGAGGTCGTCGTCGTCCTTGAGGCCCATCGGGGGCACGAAGTACGCGCCGACCTTCGGGTCCTCCGGATCGCGCACGTCGAAGATCTGCAGCCCCGCGGCATAGAACGCGTAGGGGATGACTCCGCCGTGCGGGGTTCCGGTGTTGGTGAAGTAGCCCGAGCGCTTGGGGCCGAACGATCCGCGGCGCTGCGCCCAGTCGGTGAACGCGGCTTCGGCCGGCGGCACCGGGCGGGGCAGTGTGCGGACGACCCGGGGGTTCGCGGGGTCGCTCACGTCGACCTGGTAGATCTCCTTGGCCGGCTCGTAGCAGTCGGTGTTCATCGGATAGCCGGAGACGTAGACGTACCCGGTCTCCTCGACCTGGGTGGTGTCGACGTTGTCACCCTCGGTGCCGGCGACGCTCACGGGCAGGTCGCACCATCCGACGTGGTGGATGTCGGTCGGGTCGGACACGTCGAGCACGAAGAAGCCCTGACCGCCCTGGGCGGCGTAGCCGTACTTCCAGCCGGACTCGACGGACCGGGGCAGGAAGATGCCCATCCGTGAGCCGAACCAGGAGGTCTTGTTGTTCCAGCGGTCGTTCGCGGCGAGGTACGGGGAGTCCGTCTCCTCCCCGGCACGAGAGCCGGGCACCCACCAGGTCGAGAGCAGCTCGGGCTTCGCCGGGTCGGACACGTCGTAGGCGGCGTGGCCCGCGGTCCAGAGCGTGGTCTTGTAGGGCTGGTTGGTGAAGCTGTTGTCGGGCGCGGTCGCCACGAAGAGGTACTTGTCGCCGTAGTAGACCGGCAGGTCGAGGACGCCGTTGCCCTCCTGGATCTCGTCCGGAGTGTGGTTCGGGTCGGTCGAGACCGTCGTCAGCAGGGTCCAGTCGCGCGGCGTGGGCCCGTTCACCTCGAAGACGCGGAAGCCGCGGAGGCCCTCCCACTCGAGGAGCTGGCCCTCGACCGTGTCGTCGGTCCACTTGTTGGCCACGCGTCCGTTGAGGAAGTACCGCGGGGTCTCGCTGGCCTGGATCGCGATGTGCTTGCCGAGCTGCTCGTTCCACTGGATCGTGACGGCGCCGAAGAGCGGTCCGCTCCAGGGCAGGGTCTCCTCGTCGACGATCGTGAGCGCGCGGGGATCGGTGATGTCGTAGACGTTCCACCGGTTGCCGCCGCCGTAGTGCAGCATGTAGCGGCGGCCGTCCCAGTCGTAGATCGACTGCCAGGAGTGGCTGGTGTTGACGACGATCGGATAGAAGGCCTCGGCGGTGGCGTTCAGCGCATAGGTCTCCGGGTCGCGGTAGTCGAGCTGGCCGGGCCAGTCGATGAAGACGTCACGCGGAACCGACGGGGTGTGCGCCGGAGGGAGGAACGTGCCGTCGGGCTGCATGCCCCACGTCGACGGATCCGGGTCGGCCGGTTCTCCGGCGACGCGCTCGAAGTCCTCGGGGCGGTATTTCTTCGCGTCGGGCACGTAGGGAGAGCCGGCCATGTCGCCTCCATTGGCTGAATCGGATGAGATCGTCACGACGTGGTGTCGTTCTCATCAGACTCACCCGGTGGGAGCGATGCTGTCCAATATCCATACGGGTCGGAGCTATAGCCTCTCAGGCATACCGGACACCGGCCTGCAGCGCGGCGTGCGAATACTCGCGCTCGAGCTCGGCCAATCGCGCTCCCTCCTCACGGAGGTGGACGAGCAGGGCGGATGCCGCGGGCGACGGCGCCCGGTCCTTCGGGAGCGTGACCCCGACCGACCGGCGGACGGAGCTGAGCGGTGTCGGCAGCAGACGGAGCTCCCGATCGTCGACCGCGATGAACATCGGCAAAGCCGCGATGACGTCGGTCGAGATGAGGAGCGTCCGCAGCGTCAGCATCGACGTGCACTCCACGCGGTCCGGGGGCAGCGGGAGCCCCTCGTGGAAGAACACCGCCTCGAGCTCGGCCCGCAGCGCCGTCTGCGCCACAGGGAAGATCCAGGGGTACGCGATCAGCTCGGCGAGCGAGTTCGCCTTGGCTCCGCCCAGCACGGGATGGCCGGCACGAGCCACGAGGCGGATGGGCTCCTGATGCAGCCGCTCCTGTTCGAGACGCACGGGCACCGTCGGCGACAGACGGCCCACGGTCAGATCGAGGTCGCCGGCGAGCAGCAGCTGCTGCAGCGTGTCAGGGGTGCCCTCGCGCACGACGACCGTGAGACGCGGGTGCTCGGCCTTGAGCCCGGCGATCGCCCGCGGCAGCAGCAGATTCGAGCCGGCGAGGTGCGTGCCGACCGTGACGGTGCCCATCTGCCCGGACTGCAGCAGCCGCACCTCCTCCCCTGCCGCGCGCAGCTCGGCGAGCACCGATCGGGCGCGTTCGATGAACACGTGACCGTACGGGGTCGGCTTGACGCCCCGCGGCATCCGCTCGAACAACGGGACGCCCAGCACCTCCTCGACCTCGCGGAGGCCGCGCGTGACGACGGGCTGGGTGATGTGCAGCGATGCGGCGGCGCGCACCAGGGTGCCCTCGTCGGCGATCGCGGTGACGAGGACGAGATGCCGGATCTTCACCCGGCCGTCGAGCAGTCGATCAGTGGCCATGATCCGGACTATAGCCGTACGGGCATGGCAATGCATCAAGAGAGTATTTGTCGGCATCCCTCGATGGTTCCTAGCCTGAGCCCATGCCTTCCGAGACGATGACGCCCCAGCGAAGTGCCTCCGGGCCTGCCCGGGCGCCCCGCGCGATCCACAACGTGATCGCCGGCGAGAGCGTCGAGGGGATCAGCACCTTCGAGAAGCTCAGCCCGATCGACGGGTCCCTGATCGCCCGGGTGCACGAGGCCGGCAGCGAGCAGGTCGACCGTGCCGTCGCCGCTGCGCGCGCCGCGTTCGACGGACCGTGGGGGCGGATGACCGTCGCCGAGCGCGCCCGGCTCCTGCGTGGGGTCGCCGACGCGATCGACCGCCGCTCGGAGGAGCTCGTGGCGGCGGAGGTCGGCGACACCGGCAAGCCGGAGGCGCTCGCCCGTGATCTCGACGTGGCCCGCGCGGCCGCGAACTTCCGCTCGTTCGCCGACACGGTCTCGTCGGCCGGACTCGACTCGTACCTCACCGAGCTGCCCGACGGCCGACGCGCGTTGAACTACGCCGTGCGCAAGCCGCTCGGCGTCGTCGCAGTGATCGTGCCGTGGAACCTGCCGCTCCTGCTGCTGACGTGGAAGCTCGCTCCCGCCCTCGCGACCGGTAACACCGTGGTCATCAAGCCGTCCGAGGAGACGCCGTCGTCGGCCACTCTCCTCGCCGAGATCCTCGCCGAGGCGGGGATCCCCGCCGGAGTCGTCAATGTCGTGCACGGCTTCGGCGCGGGATCCGCCGGTGAGGCGCTCACCCGGCATCCGGGCATCGACGGGGTGACGTTCACCGGGGAGTCGTCCACGGGATCGGCGATCATGCGCGCGGTCGCGCCGCGTGTGCGTCCGGTCTCGTTCGAACTCGGCGGGAAGAACGCCGCCCTCGTCTTCGCGGATGCCGACCTCGACGCGGCCGTCGCCGGTCTCGCCCGCTCCACCTACCTGAACACCGGGCAGGTCTGCCTGTGCACCGAGCGCATCTACGTCGAGCGGGCGATCTTCGACGACGTGGCCGCCGGCCTGGCGGAGCACGCTGCCCGCCTGCGCCTCGGGCGTCCCGAGGATCCGGCCACCACGACGGGCCCGCTCATCTCCCAGGCTCACCGCGAGAAGGTGCTGTCGTACTTCGACCTCGCCCGCGAGGAGGGCGCGACCGTGCTCGCCGGCGGCGGCATCCCCACCCTCGGCGACGGCCTCGACAGCGGTTCCTGGATCGAGCCGACCCTGTGGACCGGCCTCGACAACGCGCACCGCACCGTGCGCGAAGAGGTGTTCGGCCCCGTCGCGGCGCTGATCCCCTTCGACTCCGAGGAGGAGGCGATCGCGCTGGCCAACGACACCGAGTACGGACTCGCCGCCGTGACCTGGACCACCGACCTCACTCGCGGACACCGTGTCGCGCAGCAGATGCGCACCGGGATGTCGTGGGTCAACACCTGGTATCTGCGGGATCTGCGCAGCCCGTTCGGCGGTGTCGGGCTCTCCGGCATCGGCCGCGAGGGCGGCCATCACTCGCTCGACTTCTACACCGAGCCGACGAACGTGTGCGTGCAGCTGTGAGCGGCATCCGCGAGTCCGACGCCGTTCGCGCGGCCGACGAGCGCCTGCGGCAGGCCGCCGAGGCCGGGGCGCCGTGCGCACCCGTGCGCGATCTCCTCGGGGAGACGGATCAGGATGCCGCGTACGCCGTGCAGTCGCTCGGCATCGCGCGACGCGTGGCCGAGGGTCGGCGCATCGTCGGACGCAAGATCGGACTGACCTCGCCGGCGGTCCAGGCCCAGTTCGGCGTCTACTCCCCCGACTACGGAGTGCTGCTCGACGACATGGTCGTCGCGGATCGCGAGCCCCTCGACATCGGGCGCTTCCTGCAGCCGCGCGTCGAGGCCGAGGTCGCGTTCGTGCTCGGCCGCGACCTCGACTCCCCCACCACCCACGTCGCCGATGTGCTGCGGGCGACGGAGTTCGTGCTGCCGGCGATCGAGATCGTCGACTCCCGGGTCGCCGGATGGGACATCCGGATCACCGACACGATCGCCGACAACGCCTCGAGCGGCGCGGTCGTGCTCGGCACGACGCCCCGACGGCTCGAGGGTCTCGACCTCACCGAGCTCGGCATGACGCTCGACCGTGACGGCGAGCCCGTCTCCACCGGTTCCGGTGCCGCGTGCCTGGGCAGCCCGGTGACCGCGGTCGCCTGGCTCGCTCGCGCGGTCGCCGCACACGGTCGGCCCCTGCGCGCGGGCGAGGTGATCCTCTCCGGCGCCCTCGGCCCCATGGTCGCGGCATCCGCCGGTGTGTACCGCGCGCGGCTCGAAGGACTCGGCGAGGTGCGGGTCGACTTCACCGGCTCCGCGTCCCTCGCCTCAGCGGAAGGAGCCGCGGCATGACCGTCGGCATCGCCATCATCGGTTCGGGCAACATCGGAACCGACCTCCTGATCAAGGTCAAGCGTCTCTCGACCACCCTCCGCGTCGTGGCGATGGTCGGCATCGACGAGAACTCCGACGGGCTCGCCCGCGCACGTCGACTCGGCGTCGCGACGACGCACGAGGGCGTGGACGGTCTGCTCGCGATGCCGGAGTTCGCCGACGTCGAGCTCGTGTTCGATGCGACCTCGGCCGGCGCTCATGCCCGCAACGACGCGCTCGTGCGCAATGCCGGTCGCCTGATGGTCGACCTCACGCCCGCCGCGATCGGTCCGTACGTCGTGCCGGTGGTGAACATCGACGCCCATCTCGGCGCCACGAACGTGAACATGGTCACCTGCGGCGGGCAGGCCACGGTGCCCATGGTCGCCGCCGTGTCACGCGTCGCTCCCGTCGCCTACGCCGAGATCGTCGCCTCGATCGCGTCGAAGTCCGCAGGTCCCGGAACACGGGCCAACATCGACGAGTTCACGCAGACCACGGCCCGCGCGATCGAGCAGATCGGGGGCGCCGCGCACGGCAAGGCCATCATCGTGCTGAACCCCGCCGACCCGCCACTCATCATGCGCGACACCGTGTTCTGCCTCGTCGAGGGCGAACCCGATGCGCTGGACCGCGACGCGATCCGCGCCTCGGTCGACGAGATCGTCGCCGAGGTGCAGGAGTACGTCGGCGGCTATCGGCTGAAGCAGCAGGTGCAGTTCGACGCGGTCGACGAGGCGTACGTGCCGGCGCTCGATCGCGGGTTCCGCGGAACGCGGGTGACCGTCCTGCTCGAGGTGGCGGGCGCCGGCCACTATCTTCCGGAGTACGCGGGCAATCTCGACATCATGACGTCGGCCGCCCTGCGCACCGCGGAGCGACTCGTCGCCGCCCGAGCGGGGGTGCTCGCATGACCGCCGTCGCTCCGCGCGTCTACGTGCAGGACGTCACCCTCCGCGACGGCATGCACGCCGTCGGCCACAGCTACACCACCGATCAGGTCCGCGACATCGCCCGTGCGCTCGAGGCCGCGGGAGTCGACGCGATCGAGGTCGCCCACGGCGACGGACTCGGAGGCTCGAGCGTCGCCTACGGCCAGGGTGCGCACACCGACTGGCAGTGGATCGAAGCCGCCGCCGAAGTGCTCGACCGCGCCGTGCTCACCACGCTGATCCTGCCGGGCATCGGCACGATCGACGACCTCGCCCGCGCCCGCGACCTCGGCGTCACGAGTGTGCGCGTCGCCACCCACTGCACCGAGGCCGACGTCGCCGCGCAGCACATCGGCTGGGCCCGGGAGCAGGGCATGGACGTGTCGGGCTTCCTGATGATGAGCCACCTCAACGACCCCCGCGGTCTCGCCGCGCAGGCGAAGCTGATGGAGTCGTACGGCGCGCACTGTGTCTACGTGACCGACTCGGGCGGACGCCTGACGATGCGCGACGTGGCCGACCGGGTCGACGCCTACCGCGACGTGCTCGACGCCGGCACCCAGATCGGCATCCACGCGCACGAGAACCTCTCACTGAGTGTCGCGAACAGCATCACCGCCGTCGAGCACGGCGCGTTCCGGGTCGACGCCTCGCTGGCAGGACAGGGTGCCGGGGCGGGGAACTGCCCGATCGAGGCGTTCATCGCGGTGGCGGATCTGCTCGGCTGGGAGCACGGCAGCGACCTGTTCGCCCTGCAGGATGCCGCGGAGGAACTCGTGCGCCCCCTGCAGCGCCGCCCGGTGCGCGTCGACCGCGAGACCCTCACGCTCGGCTTCGCGGGCGTGTACTCCAGCTTCCTGCTGCACGCCGAGCGCGCGGCCGAACGGCACGGGATCGACGCGCGTGACATCCTGGTCGAACTGGGACGGCGGCGGATGGTCGGAGGCCAGGAGGACATGATCGTCGACGTGGCCCTGGACCTCGCGGCGGCCCGTGCGGACGGAGCGAGCGCATGAGCACCGATGCCGTCTTCGCCGCCGCCCTCGACACGGCCCAGCGCACGGTGACCTCGATCAGTCAGCTCTCCACGAGCGCGACGGTCGGGCTCGACACCGCCTACGCGACACAGCACGCGGTCATCGCGCGACGGCTGGCCCGCGGCGAGCTGCGCACGGGTCTCAAACTCGGATTCACCAGCCGGGCGAAGGCGCAGCAGATGGGCGTCGACGATGTCATCATCGGAACGCTCACCGACGCGATGCGCCTCGACGACGGCGCCGTGTTCGACCGGCGCTCGGCCATCCATCCCCGTGTCGAGCCGGAGGTCGCGTACCTCCTCGGCGCCGATGTCTCGGAGGGCATGACGAACCTGATGGATGCCGTCGCCGCGGTCGCCCCCGCGCTCGAGATCATCGACTCGCGCTACCGCGACTTCCACTTCAGCCTCGGCGACGTCGTCGCCGACAACGCCTCCGCCGCCGCGTACGCGATCGGCCCGTGGGCTCCGGTCGACAGGGCAGGCGACCTCGCCAACCGCGCCGTGCGGCTCGAGGTCGACGGACGGATCAGCACGACCGGATCGACCGCGGCGATCCTGGGCGACCCCGCCCGCGCCGTCGCGGCCGCCGCGCGCCTCGCCGTGCGCCATGGATTCACTCTGCGGGCGGGCACGGTGCTGCTCGCCGGGGCGGCGACCGCCGCCGTACCGCTCCCCGACTCCGGTGTCGTCGAGGCGACGATCGCCGGGCTCGGACGCGTCAGCATCCGTGTTCTCGATGGAGCGCCCGACCCCGATGAGAAGGGTTCACGATGACCGATTCACGCGGCATCCTCGTCGACGGCAAGGCGACCCCTCGGGGACGCTTCCCGCACGCGAAGGTCTCGGGAGACCTGGTCTTCGTCTCCGGCACGTCGAGCCGACGCCCCGACAACACGATCGCCGGCGCCGAGGCCGACGAGTTCGGGGCGACCCGACTCGACATCGCGGTGCAGACGCGCGCCGTGATCGAGAACATCCGCGGGGTGCTCGACGCCGCCGGCTGCGGCCTCGACGACCTCGTGCAGGCGACGACCTTCCTCGTCGACATGAACGACTTCGCGGGCTACAACGCCGTCTGGGCGGAGTACTTCGACGAGCAGGGCCCCGCCCGCACCACCGTCGCCGTGCACGCCCTCCCGCATCCGCATCTGCGCATCGAGATCCAGGCGATCGCGCGACGTCCCGAATCCAACGACACCATCGCCACTCTCGAGGAGGAGAAATGAGCACCATCCCACCCGTCATCGATTTCCCCGCATGGATCAAGGAGAACGAGCATCTCCTGCAGCCGCCGGTCAACAACAAGGCGGCCTGGGCGCCGATGGGCGACTTCATCGTGCAGGTCGTCGGCGGCCCGAACCAGCGCACCGACTTCCACTTCGACCCGTACGAGGAGTGGTTCTACCAGTACCGCGGCAACATGCACGTCAACCTCATGACCGAGGACGGGCCGCAGCGCATCGACATCCGCGAGGGCGAGATGTGGCTGCTGCCCGGCAACGTCTTCCACTCCCCGCAGCGCCCGGAGGCCGGGTCGATCGGCATCGTGATCGAGCGCATCCGCGAAGAGGGCACGCTCGAGAAGTTCGCCTGGTTCTGCCCGAACTGCGACACCAAGGTGCACGAGGTCGAGCTGCAGGTGCGCGACATCGTCGAGGACCTCCCGCCCGTCTTCCGCGAGTTCTACGAGAGCGAAGAGGGCCGGACCTGCCCGAACTGCGGCACCGTCCACCCCGGCAAGGGCTGAATCTCTGTGGGCACGATCGACGTCCACACGCACTTCGTGCCGAGCTCCTGGCCCGACCTGTCCACGCAGGTCGGGCCGGGGGTCTGGCCGACGCTGCGGGTCGACTCCGAACGCGAGGCGATGATCATGCTCGGCGACGCCGAGTTCCGTCGCGTGGGCGCGGACTGCTGGGACGCGTCGCTGCGCCTCGCCGCCATGGATGCCGACGGTGTCGACGCGCAGGTCGTGTCGCCGACCCCGCTCTTCTTCTCCTACGACAAGTCCGGTCCCGAAGCCGTGAAGGTGGCGCGCATCTTCAACGATCTCGCTCTCGATATCTGCGCACCCGCGCCCGGCCGGCTGATCCCGTTCGCGCAGGTGCCGCTGCAGGATCCGGATGCCGCCTGCGCCGAGGCCGACCGCGCGATCGCCTCCGGGCACGCGGGCGTCGAGATCGGCAACCACGTCGGCGACCGCGACCTCGACGACGAGGGCATGGTCATGTTCCTGCAGCACTGCGCCGATACCGGCATCCCCGTCTTCGTGCATCCGTGGGACATGCCGGGCTCTCCCCGGCTCGATCGTTGGATGGCCCGCTGGCTCACCGGCATGCCCGCCGAGACGCACCTGTCGATCATCGCGATGATCCTCGGCGGGGTCTTCGACCGCGTCCCCGCGACGCTCCGGCTCGCGTTCGCGCACGGCGGCGGCTCCTTCGCGTTCTGGCTCGGACGCTTCGAGAACGCGTGGCTGCAGCGGCCCGACCTCATCGGCGTCAGCGAACGGCCGCCGTCCGCCTACCTCGATCGCTTCAGCGTCGACAGCGTCGTGTTCGATCCGACCGCCCTGCGCGTACTGGTCGACACCCTCGGCGCGAGTCAGGTCATGGTCGGCAGCGACTACCCCTACCCGCTGGGCGAGCGTCCCGTCGGCAGCGTCGTCGACCGTGCCGACTTCCTCGACGACGCCCAGAAGCGCGCGATACGCCGAGACAACGCCCTGCGCTTCCTCGGGCGCGACGTCGCCCTCTCCAGCGAACGGAGCCCCTCCGCATGACCACGCCCGCGCTCGGCCGGCCCACGATCGATCGGGAGACCTGCGTCGCCCTCGATGCGGCCGACCCGCTCTCCCGAATCCGCTCCCGGTTCTCGCTCCCTGACGGCGTCGTGTACCTCGACGGCAACTCACTCGGCGCCCTCCCTCGCGACACGGCGGCGCACGTCCAGCGTGTGATCACCGAGGAGTGGGGCACCGGTCTGATCCGCAGCTGGAACGACGCCGGCTGGTTCGCGAAGCCGCAGACCGTCGGCGACCTGGTCGCCCCTCTCATCGGTGCCGGACCGGGGCAGGTGGTGCTCGGTGACTCGACGTCGTCGAGCATCTTCCAGGCGACCGTCGCTGCCGCCCGGCTCCGCCCCGGACGCCGGGTGATCGTCGCCGAGCGCGGCAGCTTCCCGACCGATCTGTATGTGCTGGAGAGCGTGCAGGAGCTCCTCGGTGGAGGCCGTCCGCTGGAGCGGCGCCTCATCGCCGACGACGGTCCGACCCTCGACGACGTGCTCGACGAGGACGTCGCGGTCGTCCTCCTCACCCACGTCGACTACCGCACCGGACGCATGCACGACATGGCCGAGGTCACGCGCAGGATCCACGCGGTCGGCGCCGTCGTCGTCTGGGATCTCTGCCACAGCGTCGGCGCCGTGCCCGTCGACCTCGTCGGAGCGGATGCCGACTTCGCGGTCGGCTGCACGTACAAGTACCTCAACGGCGGGCCCGGCTCGCCGTCGTTCATCTGGGTGGCCGAGCAGCATCAGGCCGACGCGCGTCCCGCCCTCACGGGGTGGCACGGACACGCGAAGCCCTTCGACTTCACGGTCGACTACGCCCCGGCATCCGGCGTCGAGCGCTTCCGGGTCGGCACGCCTCAGCTGCTGTCGATGTCGGCGCTCGAGGTGAGCCTGCGGCTCTGGGCCGAGGTCGACCTCGGCGAGATCCGCGAGAAGAGCCTGTGCCTCACCGAGCTCTTCATCTCGCTCGTCGACGCGCGCCTCACCCCGCGGTGGGGCGTGGAGGTCGTGACCCCGCGGGAGCCGGCGCGCCGCGGCAGCCAGGTCTCGCTCCGTGTCGGGTCGGGCTACGAGATCATGCAGGCGCTCATCGAGCGGGGCGTGATCGGGGACTTCCGCGCGCCCGACCTGATCCGCTTCGGCTTCACTCCGCTGTACACCTCGTACGCCGACGTGTGGGATGCCGTCGACACGCTCGAGAGCGTCCTCGACGGCGAGGTGTGGCGCGAACCGCGCTTCGCGCGCCGCGGCACCGTCACCTGAGAACGGATGCCGGAGCGCGGTCAGGCGTTGTCGCCGGAGTCGGAGGCGGCCTCGGTGAGGAGCGCGATCACGCCGTCGCGCACGCGGTGCAGGTGCGACTCGAGCACGCGCAGCGCCTCGTCCACGTCGCCGGTCGCGACGACGTCGATGAGTTCGCCGTGCGAGTGGTCGTGGGAGCCGGGCGAGACGAGGCGCCAGCCGAGCACGTAGCGGCCGAGCTTGAGCCGGAGCTGCTCGATCATCTCCCACATGACCGGACGCGACTGCGCGTCGTACAGCGTCGCGTAGTACTCGGTGCGGGCTTCGACGAACTCGCCGCCCTCGGAGATGCCGTCGGCCGTCTTCGCGAGCTCACGGAGACGCGTGATGCGCTCCGGGGTGATGTCGGCCATCGCGAGGCGCAGGGCCTCCTTCTCGAGCAGGGTGCGCAGGTGGTAGACCTCGCTCGCCTCCTCGACCGACAGAGCACGCACCATGGCGCCGCGGCGGGCGTGGAAGACGACGAGCCCGTCGGCCTCGAGCTGAATCAGGGCGGAGCGGATCGGGAGGCGGGAGATCCCGATGGACTCGGCGAGCGTCTCCTGGCGCAGCTTCATCCCGGGAGGGAGAGTGCCGTCGAGGATCGCGTCGCGGATGATGTCGTACGCCATCGCGCCCACCGAGCGGTAACCGGCTCCGTGCCGCTGGGCGAGCTTCTGCAGCGCGTCGGCCCGTTCCTGCGCCGACGCCGCCGCATTTCCTGATTGCACCATGCAGCGAGGCTATCGGATCACAGCCCCGAACTCTGCATTCTGGATCCAAAAGTTGCGACGTCGCGGCATCCGCTCTTCGACGCCGGAGACGCCGAACGCCCCCTGTCCCGAAGGGCAGAGGGCGTTCGAGCTACCGAACTACTTGGCGGCGACGACCTGCAGCGTGATGACTGCGGTCACGTCGTCGTGCAGACGAACGGTGGCCTCGTGGTCACCCGTCGCCTTGATCGGCGAGGTGATGTGCACCTTGCGCTTGTCGATCGCACCGAGACCGGCAGCCGCGACAGCGTCGGCGACGTGCTCGGTCTTGACCGAACCGAAGAGGCGACCGGACGTGCCCGCCTTGACGGCGAGACGGACCTTGGTGCCCTCGAGAGCGTTCTTCAGTGCGACAGCGTCGTCACGATCGTGGATCGCGCGTGCCTGACGCGCGGCCTGGATCGAAGCGACCTGCTTTTCGCCACCGCGGGTCCACGCCGTAGCGAAGCCCTGCGGGATGAGGAAGTTGCGGGCGTACCCGTTCTTGACCTCGACGACGTCTCCGGCGCTACCCAGCCCGGCGACCTCGTTCGTGAGAATCAGCTTTGCCATCTCGATACCCCTTACCGGCCGGCGCCAGCGTAGGGCAGGAGCGCCATTTCGCGCGCGTTCTTGATCGCCGTGGCGATCAGACGCTGCTCCTGCACCGAGACACCGGTGATACGACGGGCACGGATCTTGCCGCGCTCCGAGACGAACTTGCGGAGGGTGGCGACATCCTTGTAATCGATGACACCGACCCGGATGGACTTCGCGGGAGCGGTGGGCTTGCCACCCTTCCGCGGCTTGCGGCGGTCGCCGCTCGACTTTCCAGCCATTGGTTTTCCTTAATGATGAGCGGATGCCGTGCCCGAGGGCACCGGATCCAGAAGTTGTCTAGAAGGGAGTGTCGTCGCCGAAGCTGCCCGGAGTGCTCCAGGCATCCGCGCTGGTCGACGAGCCGGGCGTGGACCACGGCTCTTCCGACACCTGCTGCGCGGGACGGGACTGACCGCCGCCACCGGCACCGCCAGCACCACCGGCACCGCCGGTCGATGCCGCACGGGTGACCTGCGCGGTCGCGTACCGGAGCGAGGGGCCGATCTCGTCGACCTCCAGCTCGATCGCGGTGCGCTGGTTACCCTCGCGGTCCTGGTAGGAGCGCTGACGCAGACGGCCCTGCGCCATGACGCGCATGCCCTTCGTCAGTGAACCCGCCACGTGCTCGGCGAACTCGCGCCACACGGACGCACGGAGGAACAGCGCGTCGCCGTCCTTCCACTCGTTCGCGGCACGATCGAAGTTCCGAGGCGTCGATGCGATGGTGAAGTTCGCCACCGGCAGCCCGTTCTGCGTGTACCGCAGCTCGGGGTCGGCCGTGAGGTTGCCCACAACGGTGATGACGGTTTCGCCGGCCATGGCGCTTACGCCTTCGCAGCCTTGGCGGCCTTGCGGGCAGCCTTCTCTTCGGTGCGCTTGGCCTCGAATGCGACCATCGCCTGAGCCTCTTCCGAGCGGAGGACCTTGGTGCGCATGATCTGCTCGTTCAGCTTCAGCTGACGGTCGAGCTCCTGCGTGGCCTCGCTGGTGGCGGTGAAGTTGACGACGGCGTAGATGCCCTCGTTCTTCTTCTGGATCTCGTAAGCCAGACGGCGCTTACCCCAGATGTCGACCTTGTCGATCGAGCCACCATCGTTGGTGATGACCTTCAGGAACTTGTCGAGCGTAGGGGCTACCTGGCGCTCGTCGATCTCGGGGGTCAGAATGACCATGAGTTCGTACTGGTGCGTCACTTACCCACCTCCTTCGGACTAGAACGGTTTCCGCGTATCTCGCGGAAACAGGAGGGTGTGTGAACGTGCCCGCCAGAAGACGGACAACCTGGACAGTCTAGCGGAGTTCCTTGCGCCCCGCGAACGGGGCCGGATCACCCCGCGACGACCTCGGCGACCGTGCGTCCGGCCAGCGAGGGGATGCCGAGACCGGTGAGGCGGATGCCGTCGGCCTCCAGCCCCTCCGGGATCCAGTCCTCGCCGAACAGCACCGCCGCCGCCGCACCGGCGAGCGCGGGCAGCGACGCGGCATTCCGCGGCTGCGCGAGCGCCCCGAGCAGGAGGTCGTCGGCGCTGGCGGCGGTCGCCACGTGCGCGAGCAGGAAGCCGAACGTCTCGGGTGCCGCGATCGGGTAGCTGTAGACGAAGTCGCCGACCTGCGTGCTCAAGCGTCGCGCGCGGTCCATCGGTCCCTTCGCCTCGGCCGCCACGCGCAGCGACGACTCGGCCATCCGGCGGCTCCAGGTGTCGTCCGGCAGCTGCGCGACCGCCAGCCCCACGGCATCCGCGGCGGAGGCACCGTCGATCAGCGCGCCGAACAGCGCCGCCGAGGCCCGTGCGCACCACACGCCGTCGAGCGAGTGGGTGATCGCGGCATCCGCCTCGGCCGCGTCGACGGCACCGGCCGACCCGTGCACGGCGACCGCGGCGAGCGCGCGCACGGTCGCGATGTCGTCGAAGTAGTGCGCGTTGTCGTGGCCGGACTGGGGCGGCTCGGCTCCCTTCCGCAGGTTCTGCAGGGCGAGCTTCGTGCCGATGCGGACGCGCAGTCCGCTGTCGGGATCGGCCTCGAGTTCGGCGAGCTCGCGCCACTCCGTGAGGCCGAGGTCGCGCGCATGCTGCCGCGCCGAGAAGGCGAACCACTCGAGGTTCTCCCCCGGTCCCGGGTGCAGCACGCTCGGCGGAGCCGCGTGCGTGAACGGCCGTGGCACGGTGGTGGTGCGGTCGTCGTCGCCGAGCTTGGCGAGGATGCGCACGCGGTTGACGCGCTTCGGCGGCAGGGCGTACACGCGGAAGTCGGCGTTCATCGGCGAGCCGGCCTCGCCGGCGGTGATGCCCCGGGTGAAGAGCTCGATCAGGGGGGTGGTCATGCGCGCGCCTCCTCGACGATGCGGGTCAGGGTGTCGGCGGCGTCCAGGGGGTGGATGCCGGCCATCGAGCGGATGCACGATCCGGCGACGGGGCGGAGTCCGGCGACCCACTCGTCCGGCAGGTCGTCGATGCCGGAGATCGCGCCGCCGATGCAGCCGGCGATGGCCGCGGTCGTGTCGGCGTCGCGGCCCATGTTAACGGCGAAGAGGATGCTGTCGGCCGCGCGCCCCTCGGCGTGCAGCACCGAGGCCATCGCCAGCCCGACGGCTTCGGGCGCGAGGTCGGCCCAGAAGTAGTCGGCGACGGCGAGACGGTCGTGCAGCGCCAGGGCGAGTGCGTCGTCGTCGAGCCCCGAGTGCACGAGGTCGCGGGCGTCGCGCAGGTTGCGGGCGGTCCAGCTGTCGGCCGGGATCGCCGCGAGTCCCGCCTCGTAGCAGGCGGCGGCATCCGCTCCGGTGAGCGCGGTGGTGACGGCGACCGCCACGACGACGCCCGCCCAGATGCCCTCGGTGGTGTGGCTCACGGCGCCGTCGGCCTCGGCCAGACGTCGGGCGAGGTCGACGTCGCCGTCGGCGACGATCCCGAGCGGGCTGACGCGCATCGCGAGCCCGTCGCTCCACCCGTGCATGGTGTCTCCGGTGAGCGGCGGACGGATGCCGTGGCGCAGGTTGTCGATCGCGGCCATCTCGCTGAAGCCGCCGCCTTTGAAGTCGTCGGCCTGCGGCAGCACGTCTTCGATCCAGGTCTGCATGAAATCGTCGGCGGTGGCGCCGGTGCCGACCCGCTGCACGGTCTTCGCCGTCAGCAGCGCGTACTCGGTGTCGTCGCTGCCGGCGGGCTCCGGGTCGAGGTAGCCGGTCACCCGGCCGTGGGCCGCCTGGATCTCTGCGGCGGAGAAGCCCTCGACCGGCCGCCCGATCGCGTCGCCGATCGCGAGGCCGGCGAGCGACCCTCGGGCTCGGTCCTGCAGGGTCGGCGTGGGAGAAGTCATGAACGTCCTTGTCTCTCGGGGGTGAGTCCGTGCGTCGGGAGGAGCGCTGCGGTGCGACGGGCGAGGTCGTCGATGGCGACGCCGTCGAGACCGGGGAGGCTCGTCGTGATGCGGTTCTGCAGCGGGTCGGTGAAGTGCGCCGGCAGCAGCTCGAAACCGGCGAGGCCGCCGAGCACCGAGCCGACGGTCGCACCGGCCGAGTCGGTGTCCCAGCCGGCGATCACGGCCAGCGGCACCCCGCGGGTGAAGTCGCCGCCGCTGCGGGCGAGCGCGAACGCGGTGAGTGCCGCGTTGTTGATGGTGTGCACCCAGTGCAGGTGACCGTAGGCGGCATGCAGCTCGTCGATCGCCGCCGCGTCGTCGAGGTCTCCTCGGCCGAGCTCGGCGCCGTGCGCGATCGCCGCCGCGAGTTCGCTGCCCGCGGGGACGGCGGTCGCGGCGAGATCGAGCACCTCGTCGACGGATGCCGCGACCAGCGAGGCCGAGGTCAGCGCCGCCGCCCACATCGCACCCCAGAGACCGTTGCGGGCGTGGCTGAGGCGGGCATCCGTCCAGGCCATGCGCGCGGCCTCGGCGATGTCGCCCGGGTTGATCCAGCCGTAGACATCGGTGCGGATGAGGGCGCCGATCCACTCGCGGAACGGATTGCGCACCCGCGCGGCCTCATCGGGGCGGTAGCCGTCGAGCAGGTTCCGGTACGCGATGCGCTCGGCCGTGAACGTGCGCCCGGCCGGGAGGTCGGCCAGCCAGGCCTGCGCGATGTCGTCGGTCGTGAATCCGCGGCCCGCGGTCTCGAGCACGCGCAGGTTCAGCAGCGGGTAGTTGAGGTCATCGTCCTCCGGCATCCCGTCGATGTTCTCGACCAGGGAGTTCACCGATGACCGGCGGTTCCACGGCCACCTCGCGGCCACGTCGGCCGGCAGGCCCTGCGCGGTGAAGTAGTCGGTCAGCGGCCAGCGGCCGGTGGCCCGCAGGATCTCCTCGATGCCTTCGCGCGGGATCTTCTCGACGGGCTTGCCCCACAGGCATCCGGCGGATCGTCCCGCCCACGCCCCGTGCAGACGGTCGAGCAGCGCGGCGTCTCCCGGCGGCGCGATCGGCGCCGGGATGCCGTCGAGCAGGGCCCGCACGTCTCGCCACGTCGTCGGATCGGGCACAGGAGCCGCGACGTCGTCGAGCTCGACGAGCAGCGCGCGGGCGAGGGCCCGCAGCTCGTCGGACGCGGCATCCGGCGTCGCCCCTCCCCGCACCGGATCGAGGTCGCCGCCGGCGGCCCGCCAGCGCTCCGTGATCGCATCGACGTCCTTGCCCTCGGCGCGCGCCTGCACGATCTCGTGCGGCAGCAGGTCCTCGGGTTGCGCCCAGGTCAGGCGCATCACGCCACCCGCAGGGCCGCGACCCGTCGGACGTCGGCCTCGGCGCGCTCGGCATCCTTCTCCATGATCTCCACGGCGACATCGGACAGCAGCGCGGCGTACTCGTCGAAGTCGACGCGGCTGGCCTCGGCGATCGTGTCGAAGATCTCGGTCGGGATGACCTCGCGCCCCCCGAGCCCTGCGGCGATGCTGCCCGCCATCGACGCGATCGAGTCGGAGTCGCGGCCGTAGTTGACGGCCCCGAGCACTGTCGGCAGGAACGCGCCGTCGTGTGCGACGAGGAAGCCCAGGGCGACCGGGAGCTCTTCGATGGACTTGGTGCGCGAGGGCACCCTGGCGTCCATGGCCGGCTCGCGGTACGCGTCGCCGACGGTGTCGAACGGACGAATCGCGTCGCGCAGCGCGAGGCCGATCGCGTCGTCGTCGGCATCCGCAGGAAGGGCGCGTGCCGCGTCGACGACGGCGCGGATCGCCGCGGCGGTGCCGTCGCGGGCCACACGCAGCACCGCATCGATCACCGAGTCGACGGTGGCATCGAGGGCGACGGATGCCGCGACCCCGGCCGCGAACACCCCCGCGGCCTCGCGTCCATAGCTGGACTGGTGGGCTCCGGCGACGTCGATCGCCTCGGCGTACGCCGCCTCCGGGTTGCCGGCGTTCACGATGCCGACCGGCGCCATGTACATCGCGGCGCCGCAGTTGACGACGTTGCCGACGCCCGCCTCACGCGGATCCGCGTGGCCGTACTGCAGGCGGGCGACCAGCCACTTCTCGGCGAGGAAGATGCGCTGCAGCAGGATCGACTCGCGCTCCAGCTCCGGGATCCAGCGGATCTCGGTCTGCAGCAGCGGCACGAGCAGCTCGGCGACCGTGAAGGCGTCGATGTGGTCGCGCCGCTCGGCGTACACCCGGATCAGGGCCTGCGTCATCAGGGTGTCGTCCGTGATGTGCCCGTCGCCCTTGTGGTACGGGCTGACCGGCCGCGCGGTCTGCCAGTCCAGGTGATAGGGCGGCACGATCCCGGTGATGGGACCCCCGTACCGCTCCTTGATCTTCTCCGGACTGAACCCCTCGGCCGCCCCGCCCAGGGCGTCGCCGATGGCCGACCCTGCGAGCACGGCCGCCGTGCGTTCCCGAATCCAGCTCATGCCATTCCTCTCCTAGAGGTGGGGCGGATGACCGGCATCCGCCCCACCGTCGTCAACCGTTGACCTGTGCCCAGCCGTCGTCGAGCTCGGAGGTCAGGCCCTTGTCGTCGATCTCGCCGCCCAGGAACTTCTGGAACGCCGGGGTCGCGACCGTGTCCTTCCAGCGGACGAATCCGTTCGCCTGCAGGAACACGGGGCCTTCGAGGCCCTCGGCCGACTTCACGATCTCGGGCCAGCCGTTCTGGTCGGCCGTCTCCTCGGCGAGCGCCTCGCGGGCCGACACCGTCGTCGGGATGAGTCCGTCGGCGATGTTCATCTTCACGAGGTTGTCGGTCTGCATGAAGTAGTCGAGGAACTTGCCGGCCTGCTCCGTGTAGGCCGAGTCGACGTTGATCGACAGCGTCTGCGGGTTGGCGGCCTGGACCGCTCCCTCGGAGCCGGCGAGCGGCGGCAGCACGATCCAGTCCATGTCGGCCGGAGCGTCGGTGGCGATGTTGGCCACCTGGTACGAGCCCTGCACGGTCATGGCGGCCTTGCCGGCGTAGAACGTGGCGAGCACGTCGGCACCCGACTGCGTGACGCCGATCGGATCGACCGAGCCCTCTTCGATCATGTCGCGCACGCGGTTCGGCACCTCGAGGTCGGCATCCTTGACGTCGACCTTCATGTCGTCGCCCTTGCCGGTGAAGTACTCCGAGCCGAAGCCCATCCCGAGGCTCATGAACGCGGCGGTCGGGCTCTTCAGGCCCCAGGTGATGCCGTGCACGTCGCCGGATGTCGTCGCCTTCGCGATGTCGGCGAGCTCGTCCCACGTCATCGAGTCGCCGGTCGGGATCTCGACCCCTGCCGACTCGAGCAGCGTTTTGTTCGCGAACACGACGTAGGTCTGGAGCTCGGTGGGAGCGCCGATGATCTGGTCGTCGACGGTGACCGACTCGAGCACACCGGGGTCGATGTCGTCGATCGTCTCTTTGCTCAGCAGATCGCTCAGGTCGGCCAGGTAGCCGTCACGGGCGAAGGGCACGATGCCGAGCACCTCGTAGTGGATGATGTCGGGCGCGACCTCGCCGGCGAACTGCGTCGTCAGCTTGTCGTCGAGGCTGTCGGTCGGCGCCTGCACGATCTCGACCTGGATGTCGGGGTTGTCGTCGTTCCAGGCGTCGACGATCTCCTTCGTGGCCTGGATCGCCGCCGGCTGGTCGGAGAACGACTGGAAGGTGATCGATACGGGTTCGCCGTCGCCGGTGTCCTCGGGGGTGTCGCCGCCCGAGGAGCACGATGCGAGGGTCAGCGCCGTCACCGCCGCTGCGGCGAGCGCGATGGACGCGCGATGAAGCTTCTTCACTTCATACCTCTTTCTCTTAGTGGTGGGGGATTGCGGGATCTGTGGGCTCAGCCCTTCACCGCGCCCGAGAGCAGGCCGGTGGCCAGCCGCTTCTGCAGGAGGGTGAAGAACACGATGCTCGGGATGCTGGAGAGCAGGGCGCCGGCGGCGAGCGGGCCGACCGCGACCTTGCCCTCGCCGCCGACGAACGTGCTGAGGGCGATCGGGAGGGTGTAGTTCTCGGGCGACTGCAGCAGCACCAGGGCGAAGAAGAACTCGTTGTAGGCCGACACGAAGCTGAACATCGCCGTCGCGACGAGTCCGGGCATCAGCAGCGGGAACACGACGCGCTGCAGCGTTCGTGCCTTGTTCGCGCCGTCGATCGACGCGGCCTCCTCGATGTCGAAGGGGATCGCGGCGACGTAGCCCTGCAGCATCCACAGCGAGAAAGGCAGCGTGTAGACCGAGTACACCGCGATGAGCCCGAGCAGCGAGTCGACGAGGCCGGCGGACCGCAGGATGAAGAACAGCGGGATGACGACGAGGATGACCGGGAAGATCTGGCTGACCAGGATGTAGCCGACGCCGATGGAGCGGAGCTTGCCCTGGTAGCGCGCCATCACGTACGCGCCGGGGATCGACAGCAGGGTGACGATGATCGTGGTCGCGACGGCGACGATGAGGCTGTTGCCGGCCGCGCGGATGAGTCCCTGGCGCTCGATGGCGGCCACGAAGTTGTCGATCGTGGGCTGCAGCGGGATCAGGTTGACGGCGAGCGAGTTGATCTCGGCGGACGACTTGAACGCGGTGGAGATGAGCCATAGCAGCGGGAAGCCGAGGAAGACGAGGAACCCCGCGAGCGCCAGGTACTGCAGTGTGCGCACCAGCGGCGTGGTGCGCACGCCGCTCCGTGCGCGCTGCTTCTTCTTCGTGCCCTGCGTGACCATGGCCCGGGTCGCGGTGCTCTCGCTCATCGTGCGGTCCTCTCCGGTCGCAGCTGACGCCACAGGGCGATCACCAGGATCACGACGAGGAAGATGACGATCACGTCGCCCATCGCCGCGGCGCCTCCGGTGTTGCGGGTCTTGAAGGCCTCGATGTAGGTGAAGAGCATCGGCAGCATCGTGCGTCCGCCCGGGCCGCCCTCGGTCATGACGTAGACGATGCCGAAGGAGTTGAAGTTCCAGATGAAGCTCAGGCTCGCGATCGAGAAGATCACCGGTCGCAGCGCCGGCAGGGTGACGCTGATGAATCGGCGCCAGGTGCTCGCCCCGTCGACGGCCGCCGCTTCGAGCAGCTCGCCCGGCACCTGCTGCAGCCCGGCCAGCAGCACGACCGTGTTCTGCGGCATGCCGACCCAGACCCCCACGAGGATGACCGCGGGGAGGGCGAGACCGAAGTCGCCGAGCCAGTTGATGTTCTGGGGTCCGCCGAGCGATTCGATCAGCCAGTTCAGCGGACCGTTGGTCGGCGAGTAGATCATCTGCCACATGACGGCGACGACCACCGGCGGCATGGCCCACGGGATGAGCGCGAGCACGCGGGTGATGCCGCGGAAGCGCAGGTCGGTGTTCAGCAGCAGGGCGAGGCAGAGTCCGCCGATCAGCTGCAGAGCCGTCACGACGACGGCCCAGATCATGCCGATGCCGAACGACTGCCAGAACTGCGTGTCGGAGCCCAGCTTGATGAAGTTCTCGAAGCCGATGAACTGCGTCTCGTGGTGACGGGCGAGGCGGGAGTCGGTGAAGGCGGTCGCCACGCCGATGAAGAGCGGCACGACGCTGAGCACGAGGATCGGGATCAGCGTCGGGACGACGAGGCCGATCGCCTCGTTGCGCCGGGAGCGGGCGAGGCCGCCCTTCCGTGGTGCGCTCTTCGCGGCGGTCTTCGGGGTCGTGTTCTTCGACGCGGTGATGCTCATGCGGACTCTCCGATCGTCGAGGCGCGCACCACGAGGGTGGCCTCCACCGTCTCGCGCCGGGTCGGCCGGGACGGATCGGCGAAGCGCTCGCTCAGCATGCGGGCGGCGATTCGGCCGCGGCGCTCGGACTGGAGGGAGACCGAGGTCAGCGGCGGGCTGTACAGCGCCGCGAGGTCGGTGTCGTCGATGCCGGTCACGGCGATGTCCTCCGGCACGCGCAGGCCCTGACGGCGCGCGGCGTTGATGGCGCCGATCGCGATGAGGTCGTTGGCGCACACGATCGCGTCGATCTGCACGCCGCTCTCGCGGGTCGCGGCGAGCAGGCGCTCGGCGGCTTCTACTCCCGAGCCGACGGTGAAGTCCGCGGCGGTGACCTGGAGGGCCTCGCTGCGCGCGAGTCCGTGGCGCTCGACCGCGGCCGTGAACCCGGCGCGTCGGGCGGCACCGGGGTTCGTGTTCCCGGGTCCGTTGATCACGCCGATGTGGGTGCGGCCGATGTCGACGAGGTGATCCACGACCATCCCGACGGCGACGGCCGAGTCGACGAAGACGCTGTCGATGCTGAGCTCGGAGTGCAGGGTGCCGATGACGACCACCGGCACGACGGTGTCGGCGAGAGCCTGACGCAGCGCGGGGGTGACGCGCAGCGGCGAGATGATCAGCCCGTCGCCGGCGCCCATGCTGAGCATGCGGACGAGTTCGACGGTCTGATCGGGACGCCGTCCGGTCGCCGAGACGCTGATGCGGGTCGTCTCGCCCAGCTCCTCCTCGATCGCGCGCAGCATCTGCACGTAGTTCGGGTTGCCGATGTCATCGACGGCGAAGACCACCTGCGGGTGTCCACCGAGGCGCAGCGACCGCGCGGTCGCGTCGGGGAGGTAGCCGATGCGCTTGGCGGCCGTGCGGACCTTGCGCACCATCTCCGGGCTCGCGGAACGACCGGTGAGAGCACGCGATGCGGAGGCCAGCGAGACGCCGGCGGCAGCCGCGACCTGGTGAAGTGTCGGCTTCGTCCCCATGGTTCTCCTCGTCGAGTGGAAACGTTTCCAGCATCCGGATGTGGAAACGTTTCCAAATCGGCGCTGGTCGGGCTCCAGGGAATCTAGGCGGACTCCCCCGCGGGTGTCAAGACCCTGCGTCGGCCGCGCGCAGGATCCTCACGGCGCGACCGCGCATCGCAGGATCGACCATCTCGCCCGAGGCCAGGGTCGACACACCACCTGCCTCGAGCGCCGCGAGCACCTCCTCCGCCCACGCCCGCTCGGCGGCGGACGGGGCGAACACCGCGGCGATGATCGGAAGCTGCGCGGGGTGCACCGCCATCCGCCCGAACAGGCCGAGCTCGGCCATCCGGCGGGTGTCGGCGCGCAGACCCTCCTCATCGCGGATCGCGGGATACACCGACCCCATCGGCGCGGGAAGACCAGCGGCCCGCGCCGCGAACAGCACGGTGAGCCGGGCGTGGTCGAGCATCCGCTCTCCTCCCCCGATCTCGCTCCGTAGGTCGCTCTCGCCGAGCGCCAGCGCGGTGACGGCGGGATGATCCGCGATCGGCAGGGCGTTCAGCACGCCGCGCGCCGACTCGAGCAGGGCGATCACGGGGCGTCCGGGCGCGAGTGCGGCGGCGTGGTCGACATCGGCCGCGGTCTCGACCTTCGGAAGACGGATGCCGACGTCGACGGGGAGACCGGCGACCGCACGCAGATCCTCGTCGTCGCCCGCGTTGACGCGCACCTGCGCGGCCGCGGTGCCTCGGCCCGGGCCGTTCAGCCACTCCACCACCGCGTCGCGCGCGGCCCGCTTGCGGTCGGGCGCGACGGCATCCTCGAGGTCGAAGACCACCAGGTCGGCGCCGCTGCCCTCCGCCGAGACGAACCGATCGGCGCGGTCGCCGGGCACGTAGAGGCCGGTGCGGTGGCCCGACATCAGACTGCTCCCGATGCATGCAGCTCAGCGATCTCGGCATCCGTGAATCCGGCGTCGCGCAGCACGTCGTCGGTGTCGGCACCGTGCCGGCGTCCGGCCCAGCGGATCGATCCCGGCGTGCGCGACAGGCGGAACAGCACGTTCTGCATCGCCACGTCGCCGAGCTCGTCGTCTACGACGCGCACCACGGTGCCCAGCGCGCGGTACTGCGGATCCTCGACCACGCCGCGCACGTCGTAGACGGGGGCGATCGCGGCCGACGCCGCCTCGAACGCGGCAACCACCTCGTCGGCGTCGTGGGCTCCGATCCACGACTGCACCGCGTCATCGAGCTCGTCGGCGTGCAGCGCGCGCTCATGACCCGAGCGGAACCAGGGTTCGTCGATCAGCTCGGCACGACCGACCACCGCCATCACGCGCTCGGCGATCGACTGCGAACTCGTCGAGACCGCCAGCCACACGTCGTCACGCGAGCGGTAGACGTTGCGCGGCGCGTTGTTGACCGAGCGGTTGCCGGTGCGCGGCTGCACGGTGCCGAGCTGATCCCAGGCCGTGATCTGCCCGCCGAGCAGCATGAGGATCGGCTCGATGATCGCCATGTCGACGACCTGCCCCCGGCCATCGCGCTCGGCACTGCGCAGCGCCGCCATCACGGCGTACGAGGTGGCGAGGGCGGCGATGCCGTCGGCCAGTCCGAACGGCGGGAGCGTGGGCGGACCGTCGGGGTCGCCGGTCAGCGCCGCGAATCCGCTCATCGCCTCGGCCAGGCTGCCGAAACCCGGGCGCGACGAATAGGGTCCGAACTGCCCGAAGGCCGTGACCCGGGCGAGCACGAGGCGCGGGTTCGCCTCGTGGAGGCGCTCCGGCGACAGACCCCAGCGCTCGAGGGTGCCGGGGCGGAAGTTCTCGATCATGACGTCGGCATCCGCCACCAGCCGCAGCAGCACCTCGGCGCCGGCGGCGGAGCTCAGGTCGACGGTCGCCGTGCGCTTGTTGCGGCCGAGCGTCTTCCACCACAGGTTGACGCCGTCCTTCTGCGGGCCGTGTCCGCGCGAGGCGTCCGGACGCGTCGGATGCTCGATCTTGATCACGTCGGCGCCGAAGTCGCCGAGGAACGTCGCCGCGAGCGGCCCCGCGAACAGCGTGGACACGTCGAGCACCCGCACACCCTCGAGCGGAGGCGGTGGAACAGTTCTCAGATCATCCTGGTCCGACACCGAGACATGATAGCCAGACGTCCGGTGCGGATCGACCCCGGTCCGCGCGACGCCTCAGAAGCGCCGCCGCGCCGTCCGCACCACGAGGAAGATCAGGTAGACGCCGCCGAGCACGAGCGTGACGACGCCGACCGGGAGCGCCCGCCCGGGGATGCCGTTCTGCCCGATGATGTCGGCCAGCGACAGCAGCACGGCTCCGGTGAGGGCGGTGGCGACGAGGTGGAGCGGCCCGTTCTTCACGATCAGCTTCGCGAGATGCGGCGCCGCGAGGGCGACGAAGGCGATGGGTCCGATCGCCGCGGTGACGACGCCGCAGAGCCCCACGGCGATCGCGATGAGCCCGACCTTGGTGAGGTTCATCCGGCCGCCGAGGCTCGTGCCGATGTCGTCGCCCAGCTCGATGAGCCACAGTCCTCGGCGCGCGAAGCCCAGGAGCACCATCAGCGCCGTCACGACGATGATCGGCACTGCGGCCTGCGCCCACCCGACGCCGTTCAGCGATCCGGCCCCCCAGATCGCGGCCGAGATCGCCACCTCGAGCCGTGCGCGCAGCAGCATCCACGCGTTCAGCGCCGCGAGGATCGCGCTCACGCCGATGCCGACGATGACGATGCGGTAGCCGAGCGCGCCGCGACCGGCGACGAGGGCGGCGACGAGGGCCGCGGTCGCGAAGCCGCCGAGCACCGCGGCGATCGCAACCGCGACGCCCGACGAGCCGCCGGTGGTCATCACGATGAGAGCGCCCGTGTACGCGCCGGTGGTCAGGCCGATCACGTCGGGGCTGCCGAGCGGGTTGCGGGTGATCGTCTGGAACACGGTGCCGGCGAGGGCGAGGGCCGCCCCGAAGAAGACCGCGGCCAGCGCCCGGGGCAGCCGCCAGTCCACCACGACCATGCGGATGCCGCCCTGCGTCTCGAACAGCGCCTGGATGACGCGGATCGGCGACAGCACGGTGTCGCCGATCGAGAGGCTCGCGAGGAACGACGCCACCAGCACCGCGACGAGGATCGCCATCGCCCCGCGCGCCCGACGGCTGAGCGGACGGTGCCGGATCTCGGCCCGGGGTGCGGCGCTCACAGCTGCACCGGATTCCTGCGGCGGCCGATCCAGATGAGGAACGGAGCGGCGACGAAGGCCATGACGATGCCCACCGGCACCTCCTGCGGCGCGATGATGACGCGTCCGACCACGTCGCCGAGCACCACGACGATCGCCCCGATCACGGCCGCGAGCGGCACGATCGCCTTCTGCGACGACCCGACGATCCCGCGCGCGATGTGCGGAGCGGCGAGTCCGAGGAACGCGACGGGACCGGCGACGGCGGTCGCGGTGCCGGCGAGGAGGGTGACGGAGGCGACGGCTCCGGTGCGGAGCGGTCCGATGCGCACGCCGAGCGATGCGGCCGTGTCGTCGCCCAGGGCGAGCACGTCGAGGCTGCGCGTGATCGCGAAGGCCAGCACGAGGCCGACGGCGATCGTGGGGCCGGCGACCGTGAGGATCGACAGATCTCGACCCGCGAGCGCCCCCGACTCCCAGCTGCGCATCTGCAGGAAGGCGTGCGGGTTGAGCAGCACGAGCGCGGTCGTGAGTCCGCCGAGCACCGCGGCGAGCGCGACGCCGGCGAGCACGAGGGTGACCGGGCTGCCACCGCCCGCCGCCCCGAGGAGCACGACGCCGATGGTCGTGACCAGCGCCCCGACGAGCGCGAAGATCATCAGATGCGGGAAATCCCGGATGCCGAGGGTCGCGACCGCGATGGCCACGGCGACCGAGGCGCCGGCGTTCACCCCGAGGATGCCGGGATCGGCGAGCGCGTTGCGGGTGAGTCCCTGCATCACGGCACCCGCGGCTCCGAGGGCCAGACCCACGACGATGCCGAACACCGTGCGCGGGACGCGCGACTCCCGCACCACCAGCTGCAGGTCGCTTCCGTCGAAATCCGTGATCGCGCGGATCGCGGTGTCGAGACCCACGAGCTTGGTGCCGACCGTGAGGCCGATGCCCGCCGCCACGACCAGTGCAGCGAGGGCGAGCACGACGACGAGCGCGATCCGCCCCGGAGATGTCCGGGACGGATCGCGTCGCGTGCGTGCGACAGTGCTCATACGACCGAGGTCACTCCGCGGTGCGGGCCGGGCCGTTCCCTGCGATCGCGTCGGCGAGGGCCGGGACCAGGGCGTCGATCACATACGGGAGGCTGAGCGGAGATGTGAAGTAGATCGCGCCGGCGGTCACGCCGTCGGTGTAGACCACGGATCCGTTCTTCATCGCCTCGATGGCGGTCACGAACGGCTCCGCCTCGAGGGCGGTGATGTCGTCATCCGACTCCGTGCCCCAGATGAGCACGTCGGCCGCATTCAGCACGTCGAGGTTCTCGACCGGGATGTAGGCCTGGCCGCCGGACTCGTCCTCGGGGGCGTAGGCGTCGATCTCCGCGGGGATCGAGAAGCCGAGGTCGGTGAGGAAGTCGGTGCTGAGGCCGTCCTGGTAGGCGATCGCGGATCCGTCGTAGATCGCATTCTGCAGGAAGACGACCGAGGCGTCGGCGAACTCGGGGTGCGCCTCGGCCGCCTCGGCGAACTGGGCGTCGATGTCGTCGACGAGCTTCTGCGCGTCTTCGGTGCGGCCGACGGCCTTGCCGATCTGCAGGGTCTGCACGTCCCACGGCTCGAAGTACATCGAGTAGTCGCCGGAGTGCGCGATGGTGGGCGCGATGTCGGAGAGGCGGTCGTAGTCCTCCTCCGTCATGCCGGCGTTGGTGCCGATGATCAGGTCGGGGTCGAGCAGGGCGATGGCCTCGAAGTCCAGGCCGTCGCTCGTGCCGAGCACCTCGGGCTCGGAATCGCCGCGTGCCTCGTCGGCCCACGGCCACGACGCGAAGTCGTATCCGCCGTACCACTCGGTCACGCCCACCGGCTTGATGCCCAGGGCCCAGAGGGTGTCCTGCTCGGTGTAGCCGACGGTGACGACGCGCTGCGGCTGCTCGGGGATCTCCGTGTCGCCGTAGGCGTGCTCGACGGTGACGGGGAAGGCGCCGTCGTCGGCGGCAGGGGCAGCGCCGTCGGGGTTCTCGGCGGCCGGCGCGCAGGCGGACAGGGCCGCGGCGGCGACCGCGAGGGCGAGGAAGGCGGTGAGCGCCTTCGAACGTGTGAAGGGCATGGCGAAACCTGTTCGTCGAAGTAAGGGTTGCCTCAGCTTACCCAGTGGGCGGCCGTTCTCGCATCCGCGGATCACGATGGGGAGCCGTGCCCACGCGCGGATGTCGGAGGACCCGCCGAACATTTGGCATGCTGGAGGGCGTGCCCCGATGACCGTCGTCGGGGCATACGACTGAAGGGGGGACGCCATGCGCGTCAACAAATGGGGGGTCGGCGTGATTCTCGCCGCCTCCGTCCTACTCACCGGGTGCGCCGGAGGATCCGACAAGCCTGCCGACGAGAAGCCCAGCGGTGCCGCTCAGGAGGAGAACGCTGCTCCTGAGTCCGACTGCCCCGAGCTGAAGGACGGCGCGACCATCGACGGCGCCGCGCTCTCGGAGTGCGTCACGGAAGCCATGGCCGACTCGGCCGGCTTCGCGGCGAAGATGACCACGCTCGGCATGGAATCCACCAGCCGCTACAACCCGGCAGAGGCTGCCGTCGCGACGGACACGACCTTCGGATCCGTCGTCGTCATCGGCGAGGACGCCTGGGTGAAGTCCGCGACCGGCGAGTGGCAGGCCGCTGACACGGCCTCCACCGACCCGACGGTCGTCGCGCTCAGCACGGCCGCGAAGGCCGTCGACGCGTCCGACCCGATGGGTGTGGCCGGCACGCTCTCCGGCGAGTACACGGTCACCGGCACGGGCACGCGCCTCGGCCAGGACGTGTTCCTGCTCACCGGCGTCACCGAAGAGGGCGGCACGTCCGTCGACATGGTCTTCGAGCTCACCTCGGACTACGTCGTGCTCGCCGCCACCGGCTCGACCGAGCTCGAGGGTCAGAAGATCGAGAGCGTCCAGGAGATCACCGAGTGGGACGTCGAGCAGGACATCATCGCACCGCTCTGATCCAGAGCTGAGAACGACGGGCCGGGGCTGATGCCCCGGCCCGTCGTGTTTCCTCGCCTCGGTTTCCTAAGGGTCACTGCTCCTGGCGAGCTTTTCGCTGAGGTGAGAATCGACTGGCGATGCCTGCGCCGAAGAGAAAGGCGAGCAAGCCGATCACGAGACAGGCGGCCAGCGACTGCACCGTAGGCCCGTCAAGACTCCCTGTCAGACCGAGCCACGCAAGCAGGCCGCACCACGCAAGCACAAGGATCGCAGCGAGAGCCGTGCCGATCCTTCGGCCCATTCTCCCCACGATTGCACCCACAACGAGGAGAGTTACGCCTACGACTACATAGAGCATGTTCTGACTTTCGTTTGAGGAGAACGAGGCGTCAGCTCCCCGCATTGAGGCTAGGTGCGAACCAATAGCGCTGTCTGTCCCCTCTTCAGCGGACAGACATTCGGGCAGACTTTTCTAGCCGTTGGGATGCGCATCGCCCGCGAGGTCTTTGATATGTCTCGGGCCTGCCCCGACAGTTCAGGCAACGTGTCGCATCGCATCGCATCTGCCCTAGGTTGTGGTCATGACCGAGGGGAACACGAACGAGGCGAACTCCGCTCTGCTGACCGCGGGCATCGGACTGGCGCTCCTCGGCGCATGGATGACCACCTTCTCCTCCGGACCGGTCCTCGGCATCGCCGTCTCGGGGGTCGGCCTCGCCGTCGCCGTCGTGTTCGGGGTGCGGGTCTGGCGGCAGTGGCGTCGCCGCCCGAAGCGCCCCCGCTCGGCGGAACCCGACCCCGATCGCTTCTGGAATGCGGAGAACCGACTCACCTCGGCTACCTCGATCCTCGCCGTCTTCGTCGTCAGCGCCGTCGTTCGCGCGATCCTGGAGCCGGCGGAGGATCACCTGCAGATTCTCTGGCTCCTCGGCCCCCTGCTCCTCGGGGCCGTCGTCGCGCTTGTACTCGTCAAGCGTCACAACCGCCGGAAGGAGGCGCTGCGACGCCCGACCAACGGGCGGTCCTTCGCCGCTGATTAGGCTGGCAGGATGAGCAGTTCGACGCGACGACGCGTGGATCATCGCCGGGGCGGGTCTCGTCTGCTGCGGCGTTGCGGGGATGCTGCAGAGCAGTCTGATCGGGACCGCCGGGTCGGTGGTCTTGCGAACGGTCGCCGACGTGATCTTCGCCACGTCGATACTGCTGTTCTCCTTCGGGCTTTCGCGCGACGCGAGCGTCGTCGACCGCAAGCCGCTCGGAGCCGGAGCGCTGACCGTGTTCGCGCTCTGGCTTCTCCTCGCGCTCGCCCTCACGCCGGTTCTCGACACCGATCCCTCATCGGGAAGCGGGTCGTGGGAGATCTACCGTTACGTGACGCTGCTCGTCCCCGCCGCATCGGCCCTCATCGCGGCGTCGCAGATCGCTCGCGGGCGCACCGTTCCCGCACCGTGGCGGTGGGCACCGATGTGGGTTCTGGGCCTCTGTGCCGTGACCTGGATCATCCCGCAGATCATCGTCGCGACCGTTCGACCTGAGAGCATCCAGGCGTTCGCCGACCTGTTCGTGATGCTGAGTGCGCTCGCCTCCCTCGCCGGAACCCTCGGCCTCGGCATCCTCGCCGTCGTCCTCGCGTTGCGGCCGCAGTCCGGCAGCGTCGAGGTGTTCCGCTCGGCGTGAGCGGGTCCACGGTCCCTACGCGTCCGAGCTAGTTCAGGACAGCCGGGATCTCGGCCCACACCTCGCGGTCCGCGACCGTCGGTGCGACCGGGATGCGCCCGGCGCCGTCGGGCTCGGGGATCGCGGCGAGCAGTGCGCGCGTGTACGGATGCTGGGGCGCCGACCAGACCTGATCCGTCGGGCCGGACTCCAGCACGCGGCCGGCGAACATGACGAACGTGCGGTCGGCGATGCGCCGCACCACGGCGAGGTCGTGCGAGATGAACAGCATCCCGGCTCCCGACTCGGCGACGAGGTCGCGCATGAGGGCGGCGACGCTGGTCTGCGTCGACGCGTCGAGCGCGGAGATCGGCTCGTCGGCGACCAGCAGCGACGGTCGGGCGGCGAGGGCGCGCGCGATCGCGATGCGCTGCTTCTGCCCTCCGGAGAACTGGTGCGGGAAGCGCGCGGCGGACTGCGCGGGCAGCCCGACCCGCTCGAGCCACTCCGCGACGGTCGATCCCTCGGCGCCGCGGGCGCGAGCGGTGGCGATGCCGTCGGCGATCTGGTCGCCGATCCGGCGCCGGGGGTTCAGCGACGTCGACGGATCCTGAAAGACCATCTGGATGCCGGTGAGCGCCTTCGCGCGACGACGGATGCCGAGGGGCGACACGGGTGCGTCGCGGAAGAGCACCGTGCCGGCCGCGGTCTTCTCGATGCCGACGACGGCCCTGGCAAGACTGGACTTGCCGCTGCCGGACTCGCCGACGAGCGCCACGGTCTCTCCGGGTGCGACCTGGAGCGACACCCCGTTCACGGCGATCACGGGAGGGTTTCCCGGGTAGCGCACGACCACGTCCTGCGCGTCGAGGACGGCGACGTCACTCATCTGCATCCTCCTCGTCGGCGATCTCGGCGATCTCGGCGATCCGCGAACCGGGAAGCGCTGCGAGCAGCGTCCTCGTGTATTCATGCTGCGGCGAGCGGAACAGCGTCTCGCGGTCGGCGAGCTCGACGACGCGGCCGTCCTTCATGATGGCGACCTCATCGGCGATCGCGCTCATGACGCCGAGGTCGTGCGTGACGAGCAGCACGGCGAGGTTCCGCTCGATCGCGAGGTCACGCAGCAATTGCAGGATGCCGGCCTGCACGGTGACGTCGAGGGCCGTGGTCGGCTCGTCGGCCAGCAGTACCTCGGGGTCGCAGGCCAGGGCGCAGGCGATCGCGATGCGCTGGCGCTGTCCACCGGAGAACTGGTGCGGGTAGCGCGTGAGGGCCTCCGCCGGATTCGGCACCTGGACCGTCTCGAGAAGCTCGACGGCGCGAGCACGGGCGGCTGCACCCCTGAGGCCGAGGTGCACGCGCATGTGGTCGGTGAGCTGGCGGCCGACCGGCAGCTGCGGATGCAGCGACGCGGACGGGTCCTGGAACACCATCGCGATGCGCTTGCCGCGCACACGGTTCAGCGCCCGACGGCCGAGGCCGATGAGCTCCTCCCCCGCGAGCGTGATCGATCCGCCGGTGCGCGCCTGCCGGGGCAGGAGGCCGAGCACGGCGAGCGAGGTCAGCGTCTTGCCCGATCCGGACTCGCCCGCGAGGCCGTGGATGCGTCCGGGGAGCAGCTCGAGCGAGACGCCCCGCACGAGCGGGCGGCCGATGTCGATCGTCAGATCGCGGATGCTGAGCGTCGCATCCCGCGTCGCGACGGTACGGGCGCTCACGCGAGCACCCCCGTCGCCGACGCGTCGTTCTCGGCCTTCTTCTCGTGCACGACCTCTGCGGTCGGGTCGAGCACGTCGCGCATCGCGTCACCGAGGAAGTTGAACGCCAGCACGACGGTCAGGATCGCGAGGCCCGGGAAGACGCCGAGCCACCAGGCGTCGAAGTTCTGCATCGCCCCCGAGATCATCGAGCCCCACTCGGCCGTCGGCGGCTGGGCGCCGAGACCGAGGAAGGAGAGTCCGGAGAGCAGCAGGATCGCCGCGCCGATGTCGAGCGTCGCCAGCACGAGCACGGGTCCGGCGATGTTCGGGAGGATGTCGACGAACAGCGTGCGCAGCGGCGAGTGGCCGAGAAGCCGCCCGGCGATCACGTAGTTCTGCCCGCGCAGGCTGAGAACGATGCTGCGGGTGACACGCGAGTACTGCGGCCACGACACCACGATCGCCGCGATCACGGCGTTGAAGAGCGACGGGCCGAGCGATGCCGCGACGACCATCGCGAGGATCACGGTCGGGAAGGCCATGAACAGGTCGGTGATGCGCATGAGCGTCTCGTCGAGCCATCCGCCGAAGTAGCCGGCGAGCGCGCCGATCACGGTGCCGATGATCATGGCGGCGATCACGAGCATGAGCGCGAGCGGAAGACTCACCGTCGCGCCGGTCATCAGGCGGGAGAAGATGTCGCGGCCGTTGCCGTCGGTGCCGAGCAGGGTGTCGACCCCGGGCGGCTGGAGCCGCGGGAGCACCTGCGCGTTCGGTCCGAAGGGCACCCACCACTGCGCCGTGAAGGCGACGATGATCCAGGCGCCGGCGATGACCGTGCCGATGATGCCGAGCGGCGTGCGCCAGGCGCGCGGCCAGCGGAAGCGGAACCGGCCGGCCGGCGTGGCGGCGGCGATGCGGCTCATGCGATCCTCACTCTCGGGTCGAGGACGCCGTAGAGCAGATCGACGACGAAGTTGATGAGGAGGTAGATGACGCCGACCACGAGACCGACGCCCATGATGCCCGGCAGGTCGAGGTTGGCGGCCGAGTTGTAGGCGTACGTGCCGAGGCCCGGCCAGGCGAACACGGACTCCACGAGCACCGTGCCGGAGAGCAGCGAGCCGAAGGCGACGCCGACGATCGTGAGGATCGGCAGCGACGCACCGCGCAGCACGTAGTCGAGGATGACGCGCATCGCCGGCAGCCCCTTGGCGCGGGCGGCGCGCACGTAGTCGCTGCCCAGCACCTCGAGCACCGAGGTGCGGATGAACCGCGTCAGCAGGCCGATCGTCACGAGCGACAGCACCATGACCGGCAGGGCGAGATGGGCGAGAGCGTCGAAGAAGCCGACGCCGTCGCCGTTGAGCAGGTAGTCGACGGTGTAGAGACCCGTGATGCGCGGCGGCGGCGTGATCGAGGGCGAGATGCGACCGGAGCCGGGCGCGATGCGCAGCTCGAGGAAGAAGACGTAGAAGCTGACGAGCGCCAGCCAGAAGGTCGGCACGCTCAGGCCGACGAGCGTCACCACGCGGATCGCCTGGTCGGTGACGAGTCCACGACGGTAGGCGGCGAGCGTGCCGAGCACGATGCTGACCACGAGGCTCAGGATGATCGCGCCGATCGCGATCTCGATCGTCGCAGGCACGGCGGTGGCGAGGTCGCTGGTGACCGCGCGACCGGTCACCAGCGACGTGCCGAGGTTCCCGCGGAGCAGGTTCCCCATGTAGATGAAGTACTGGACGAACAGCGGCTGGTCGAGACCCTGCGCGCGGATGAACGCCTCGCGGGTCTCGGGGTTCTGCGAGGCGCCCTCACCGAGCGCCGCCGAGACCGGGTCACCCGGCACCAGGTTGGTGAGCGCGAACGTGACGATCGTCACGCCCACCAACAGGAGCAGGGAGGTGCCGGCCCGCCGCAGCAGGTACCCGAACAGAGGCGATCTGCGCCGCTGCGCCTGCCTCTGCACCGCCACCGTCGTCATAGGGAGGCCGCTCAGCCGGCCGGCGTGATCTCGGCGATGTCCATCTCCCACACGGAGTTGTACACGGCGCCGTCGACGTCACCCGCGGTCGCGATGTTGCGACCCGGCACGATCAGCGGGACGAACGGACCCTCGGCCTGCATCGCCTCGGCGAACGAGGTGAAGGCGTCGGCGCGCACGGCCTCGTCGGTCGCGCTGGCAGCACCCGCGGCGATCCCGGCGATCTCCGGGTTGGCCTCGGCGGCCCAGCCGGCGCGGAGGCCGACCTTCAGACCGGGGGCGAAGGGCAGGAAGTTCGCGGAGTCCGCGTAGTCCGGGCCCCAGAACCACAGGCCGAAGCCCTCGGTGCCGTTGACGTAGGCGTCGAGCTCGGTGGCGAACGGCGCCGGGGCGAGTTCGACCGTGATGCCGGCCTCCTCGAGCTGCGCCTGGATGCGCTCGGCGAGCGGGGTGAACTCCACGCCGCCGACCGGGTAGTCGTTCGGGAACTGCAGCTTCAGGGTCTGACCCGTGTAGCCGGCCTCGGCGAGAGCGGCCTTGGCCTTCTCGAGATCCTGCTCCACACCGGTGTCGAGGGCGCCCTCGAATCCGGGCGGGATGACGCCGGTCGCCTGGACCGCGCCGGCTCCCGCGAGCTCGAGCAGCGCGTCGTAGTCGAGGGAGTAGCGGATCGCCTCGGCGATCTTCACGTTCGCGAGCTCGCCGGCGACGGCATCCGACTGGTTGAGCAGCAGGAAGATCGTCTGGCCGGACGGGACCGACTCGACCTTGAGGTCGTCGCCGAGACCGGCGACCTGGTCGCCGTTGAGGTCCATCGAGACCATGGAGTCGCCGCCCTTGAGGTTGGCGAGCTGCGTGGCGCTCTCCGAGACGTTGCGCACGACGACGCGCGAGTAGGCCGACTCCTCGTCGCCGTTGTACTCGTCGTTCTTCGTCAACACGACCTGCGAGCTGAGGTCGAGGGTGTCGAGCACGAACGGGCCGGAGCCTGCGGACTCGCCGTCGAGGAACCCCTGCGCGGTGTCGGTGCCGTCGGTGGTGCCGCCGTTCTCGATCACGACGTCGGAGTTGACGATGCCGAGCGCCGGGTTCGCGAGGATCGCCGGCAGCTGCAGCAGCGGGGTCTCGGAGACGAACGAGATCGTCTTGTCGTCGACCTCGGTGATCGTGAGGCCGCCGAGGAGGAAGTTCGGCTTGGCCTCGGTCATGCCCTGGATGCGCTGCAGGGTGAAGACGACGTCCTTCGCCTCGATCGGCGTGCCGTCGGAAAAGACGCGGTCGCCCTCAAGCGTGAAGGTGAACTCGGTCGCGGCCTCGTTCTGCTCCCAGGACGCGAGGCCCGGGACCGGAGTCGAGACGTCGGAGCCCTCGAAGTCGACGAGCGTCTCGTACAGGGCCTTCGCGATCATGTTTCCGGTCGGGTCGTAGGTGTGACCCGGGTCGGTCGTCTCGATCGAGAACGCGGTGTCGATGACCAGCGAGTCCGAGCCCGAGGACTGGTCGCCGTTGTTGGCGGAGTTGCCTCCGGAGCAACCGGCGAGCGCGAGGAGCGCGACCGCTCCGATCGCGATGACTGACGTGCTGCGACGTGACGACATGAGAGCCTCCAGAGGCGAGGAGTACATTCGGGTACGGCCGGATCCGAAGTGGACGACCGGTGATCAGATTCGCATCATATGCGACGATGTGTCCAGCGACAGTGCGTCACACCGGCACGCTCTGTCCAGAACCTCGGATGTCAGGAGCAATATGTCCAGCAAGGAAGCGGAACAGTCGCGGCATACTGGACGAACTGCTGCCCCTCTGGACGACATCGCGTACAGAATCCTCGATGTGCTCCGCGATAACGGTCGTGTCTCGATCGCCGCTCTCGCCGACAAGGTGGGCATCTCGAGGGCGAATGCGTACACGCGTGTCGAGTCGCTCGTGCACGACGGCGTCATCACGGGGTTCAGCGCGAGGGTCGATCAGGCCAAGGCCGGTCTCTCGATCGGCGCACTCGTCTTCGTGACGGTGCTGCCGCAGGCCTGGGCGTCGTTCCGCGAGCGCGTGCTCGAGATGCCCGACGTCGAGTGGTGCGCGATCACCACCGGCGAGCACGACGCGATGCTGCTGATCCGCGCGGTCGACGTGAGCGGCGTGCACGAGTTCTCGACCGGCGTGATCGCCCAGCTGCCCGAGGTGCGGACGGTCGTCAGCGTCGTGGTGCTCGACGAGGTGATCCGCCGGCCGTACCTGCTCCCCGCGGATCTGCCCGAGCGCAGCCTGGAGGTTCCGCTCGGCATGACGCGCTGGACGCCGGCATCGCCGGGTCGCGATACGCTGCCGCCGCGCTGACCTCAGTCCGCGATCTCCTCGCACACGCTGAGCTGCGGGAGGCCGTGCATCTCGTAGTGCTCGACCAGGCGGATGCGGCCGTCGTCGGTGAGTTCCAGCTCGCTCTCGCCGTCTCCGGTCACGACGGTTCCGTCGGCCACGAGGACATGGACGAACGACACCCAGATCGTGTCGCCGGTACGGGTGCCGACGAACTTGCCGAACGTGACCGTGTCGCCCTCGTATCCGCCCCAGATCGCGCCGTCGCGCTCGAAGTACTCGAACACGCTCGGTGAATCGGGGTGCACCGCCGACGTCGTGGACGACACCATCCGGAATCGGCGGCCGTCGAGGGAGGGGATCGTCGTCGTGGCAGTCACCCCTCGATTATGGGGGATGCCGCCGTCACTCCGTGATGAGCCCCTTGGCGACCATGCTCTGCGCCGCCGCCGCGATCGCCTCGTGCGGGTCGCGGGACGACCACCCCAGCACATGGCGGGCCTTCTCGCTCGACAGCTGCTTGCGGTACCCGAGGTCGGCCGCGGTCGCGCGGAGCGCCGGGTTCGACTCCGCCGCGGCCCGCACCTCGGCATCCGGAATCGTGCGCGTCGGCACACGGCTCGCCGCCGACCCGACGGCGGTGCGGATGGTCCGCGCGATCTCACCGAGCTCGATCACCGGCCCGCTCGACAGCAGGAAGCGCTGTCCGGCGGCATCCGGATCCGTCATCGCGAGGATGTGCGCGGCGGCGACGTCGCGCACATCGACGATCGGGATGAAGATGCGGGGCAGTCCCGGCATCGCTCCGCCGAGCATCGACTGGACGATGTGGTTCGACCCCGAGACGGCGCTCCCCATGACGGGTCCCATGACCGCGACCGGCAGCATCGTGACGAGCTCGAGCCCCTGCCCCTCGTCGGCGACGAACTCCCATGCGGCGCGCTCCGCGAGGGTCTTGCTCTTGCCGTACGCATCGACTCCCGGGCCGTCGAGCACCGTCCAGTCCTCCTCCGTGAACACGTGGTCGTCGTGCGGGTGTCCCCAGCTCACAGCGTGGAAGGCCGAGGTGAGCACGACCCGCTTCACGCCGCCGTCGCGTGCCGCGCGCAGCACCCGCAGAGCGCCCTCGCGGGCCGGGATGATCAGGTCGTCCTCGTTGTCGACGTGTCCGGGCTGCACGGGCGACGCGACATGGAGCACGTGGTCGACGTCGGCGACGGCATCCGTCCATCCGGCATCGCTCGTGAGATCCGCCGCGACGAACTCCAGGTTCTCGCCGCCGACCATGCCGGCATCGCGCAGCACGTCGCGCACCGCCCCTTCGCGATCGAGCGAGCGGATGGTGGTGCGCACCAGGTGCCCCTCGGCGAGGAGCTGCACGATGATGTGACCGGCGATGAAGCCGGAGCCTCCGGTGACGAGGACGCGATTGTGAGACATGGGTGTCGTTCCTTCCGACGGGCGGGTGCGCTCCGTCGTGAACGAGTCTGCGCGGCCGCCGTCGTGCCAGCCAGCGCCCCGGCGTTCCTGGGGGCGACAGGACCAGGAAGCGCGATCGGTCCCGGCGTATCGTGAGGGCATGACCGCGGACGCCAACCTGCTGGGCGAGTACCTGCGCGCCCGGCGCGAGCTCGTCAGCCCCGACCAGGTGGGCATCCCCGTGTTGGGTGTGCGCAGGGTCGCAGGACTGCGCCGCGAGGAGGTCGCGATGCTCTCCGGGATCAGCGCCGACTACTACCTCCGGCTCGAGCAGGGTCGCGACCGGCATCCGTCGACCCAGGTGCTGACGTCGATCGCCCGCGTGCTGCAACTCGACGAACGGGCGACAGCGCACCTGCTCGGCCTGGCGACCGAACGACCCCGCCGCGCGCCGCGCCCGCGCAGGGAGACGGTGCCGATCGGGGTCTCCAAGCTCGTGGCATCCGTCCCGTTCCCGGCATTCGTCGAGGGCCGGTACTTCGACGTGCTCGCCGCGAACGGCCTCGCCGCCGCGATCTCCCCGCGGTGGGCCGTCGGCGGCAATCGCCTGCGCGACGTGTTCCTCGACCCGGACGAGCGCGATCTCTTCCCGCACTGGGAGCTCGCGGCGCAGGGGCTCGTCGCCGGTTTCCGGCAGTCGATCGGCGCCGACACCGACGATCCCCGCGTCCGGGAGCTCGTCGGAGAGCTCTCGCTCGCCAGCGAGCATTTCGCACGCCTCTGGGCCCGCCACGACATCGCCGAGCGCAAGGGCGTCGAGATGACGTTCGATCACCCGCAGGTCGGCGAGCTGCGCCTCAACCGCGAGAAGCTCGCGATCGGCGGGACCGAGGGGCAGATGCTCGTGATCTACCATCCGGATGCCGGGACGGATGCCGCGGAGAAGCTCGCACTCCTCGCATCCATGCACGTCGAGTCGAACGGCGTCGGTCCCGAGGCCCGCCTCCCGGTCGACCGCGGCTGATCGTGCCGGCGACAGCCGGTTCCGCGGTCACTCGAGATCGAGCGAGAGCAGTCCGGGGAAGTGCGCGGTCTGCGCGCGCACGGCGAGCAGGAGATCGGTGTAGTCGGGGGTGATCGTGACGCGTGTCGACGCGAGGAGGTGCGTGGTGCGCTTCCCGCCCGCGCGCTCGAAGCGGATCCGGCGGACCGGGTAGGCGGGCGGCGTCATCCAGATGCGGGTGAGCTGCGCGTACGGCTGGTCGACGTCGTCGAGACGGATGCCGTGCGTGCTCACCGTCACCTGCGCCGGGATCGTGCGCACGAGGCGCCACCGCTGCACGGCGCCGATCAGGAGGCCGATCCCGGCGATCGCGGTCATGGGGACGATCAGCACGAGAGCGGAGAGCTCGCTGTCGAGGAACCCCGGCACGGCCGCCAGGAGGCCGAAGGCCAGGGTCACCGCGAAGAGCACGACCGCGGCGATCGTGAGGCGCGAGGCGAACCGGCGCTCACCGGTGGCGTCGACGGTGAACGACGACGGCAGGTGCGCCCGTGCTCGTGCAGCCTCCACGGGGTCGGCGACCGGCGGCGGTGCGATCGGGTTCAGCTGCGCCATCAGCTCGTTGAACGTCGTCCGCGTGAACCCGGGCAGCTCGATCGTGACCTCGCGGTCGCCGCTGTACACGACCAGCGCTCGAGTGGTGCCGCTGGGCAGTCCGTTGGTGCGGTGCTCGGTGATCCTCGACCGGAACGCCGTCGTCGCGCGAGGGAACGTCTCCCTGGCACCCGCTCGTCCGATCTCCACATCGTCCGGACGGACCACCACCCGGATGTTCCGGAACCAGAACGCCCCGACGAACACCGCGATGGTCAGCCCGATCGCCACGACGAGCACGACGCTCCCGCGGGTCGAGATGTTCATGGTCCGTGGCAGGAACTGGGGCAGGATGAACAGCGCCGCCGCCGACAAGGCGGCGGCGAGGACGAGAGCGCCGACGAAGACGCGCAGCGGATGCCGGCGGAAGACGCGCTCGCCGGGACCGACCTGAACCTGATTCACCATGAGACGTCTCCCCCGAGACCCTGGACTCTCTTCCGCACGCCTCATACCGTATCGCCGGTAGCGTGGTCGCATGCAGTGGATCGCAGACACGAGTTCCGGCGCGTGGCTCGGCGAGCGCCTCGACGGCACCCCCTCGACGATGCACGGGGTCGTTCCGCACGGCTTCCCCGCCTACGCCCGGATCTTCCATCCGGCCATCGTCCGATCGCTGCCCGACCGGCCCGTGCCGACGCCGGCCGAGTGGGAGCGGATGCCGGAGGCGGAGCAGCAGCGCCTCCTCGCGCAGTTCGTCGACGCCCCCACGACCTGGGCCGAGACCGCCGCGGCCTTCGGCACCACGATGCATCCGTTCGCGCAGTGGAACCGGATCGTCCGCACTCCTGCTGACGGCGACTGGCGCACCCGCATCTCGCCCGATGGTCGCGAGTTCACCGCGCCGATCGAGGGCGAGCTCGGCGCGCGGCTGCTCTCGGCGATCGCCGCGCATCTCGTCGCCCACACGAGCACCCCCGAGGCCGGATTCGCGGCTGTCTGGGAGGGGTACGGTGGCCTGCTCGGCTTCTTCGGCCAGACGCCGTCCCGGGCGTTCCTCACCGCCACCGACGATCCGAACCATCAGGCGATGCTCGACCGCAGCACGCACGATCCGTTCAACAACGTCTTCCGCAAGCCCACCTGGCAGGAGGGTATCCTCTCGCGGGAGATCTCCGAGGGTCCGCGTCTCTCGCTGCCCGACCGCGACCATGTGCTGTTCTCCGCGGCGCCACGGGTCTTCGCCGACCCCGAATGGGTGCTGCACGTGCCGTGGCGGGACCGGCCCGCGGAGGAGCACGGCTTCCCGCCGGCGGCTCTGAGCCCCAGCATCCTCTGGCCGGAGGATCGCTCCTGGGTGATGGTGTCGGAGATCGACTTCGACTCGACGATCGTGGCGGGACCGGAAGCCCTCATCCGCGACATCTGCGCCGACGACCGTCTCGAGGCCCTGCAGATCCCGGAGGGCACCGACCTGACCTGGGACGCCGATCTGGTGAACCGATGACGGCGCCCGGGCCCGCGCCGATCACCTTCGACGCCCGGCCGCTGACCGACCCCGTCGACGCGGCGGCGGTGCGGGCATTCGCGGCCGAGTTGCGCGCACGGCAGGCGACCACCGTCGCGGCCTCGACGATCATCGGCATCGTCGTCGTGATCGTCGCCGGGCTCATCATGGTCCCGTTCTTCGTGACGATCATCCTCAGTCTGGCGTCGGCGAGCGGCTCTCCGGGCATCGCCGTCATCCCGCTGGTGCTGATCGGGCTGGTCGTGGTCGCGGTGGTGATGATGATCTGGCTCGGGGTGCGCAACGCGCAGGCGGTCCGCTACCGGCTCAACCTCTTCGCCCAGGCGAACGGCATGTCCTACGAGGCGAAGGTCGCCGATCCGCCGCTCCCCGGCATGATCTTCAGCCTGGGCCGCGCACGCCAGTCGACCGATCTGATCCGCGGCACCCGGCCGCGTTTCGTGGAGTTCGGCAACTACCAGTACACGGTGCAGTCCGGGAAGAGCTCGACGACCTATCGCTGGGGCTACGTGGCCGTGAAGCTCGACGTGCCGCTGCCGAACATCGTGCTCGACGCGAAAGGCAACAACGGCTTCGGCTCGAACCTGCCGGCGTCGTTCGAGAAGGAGCAGCGCCTCTCCCTCGAGGGCGACTTCGACCAGTACTTCACCCTGTACTGCCCGACCGGCTACGAGCGCGACGCGCTGTATCTCTTCACCCCCGACATCATGGCGCGGTTCATCGACAACGCCGCCCAGCTCGACGTCGAGATCGTCGACGACTGGCTGTTCCTGTACACGCAGCGCAAGGTGTCGACGCTGGATCCTGCGACCTGGGCATGGCTCTTCGGCGCGGTGGGCGCGCTGCTGACCAAGTTCGATCAGTGGGCGCGGTGGCGTGACGAGCGCCTGCTCGCCGAGAACGCGGATGCCGTGGGCACGGCATCCGTCGCTCCGGCGATGAGCGCGCAGCTGCCGTTCGCTCCACCCGTCGGGCTGCTCACTCCCCCGCCGGGTGTGGCACCGCAGGGACGCCGCCTGCGGCGGAGGGCGACATGGCTGCCGATCCTGGTCGTGATCGGCTTCGTCGTGTTCTGGATCTGGAGCCGGCTGAACTGAGCCTGCGTGCCGTCGAGGCCGCTCACGGATCCGCGCGCAGAGGCGGAGAGAGTGTGGGGGTGGGTGTCGGCTGGGGACCGAACTCCCACCCCATCCCCCCTCGGGATCGAAAGAAGATCGACTCTCCCTCCGCAGGACGGCTTGCGCCGTCCGCGCCCGCGGTCAGCTGGGGACTGACGCTGCTCGGCGCATACGTGAATGGTATACCGGAGCACGTTGCAAGCGGTTGCGTCCATGCACCGGAATGCGCTTCCTCCCGAGCCGCCTCATCGATGCGGTTTCGAGTCAGGACAGCGCCCAGCGCGACGCGAGCTCGTCGAGCACGCCGTCGAGGGCGCTCCAGGCGTCTGACTCCCGCATCGCCGCGCCGATCCGCTCGGCGTGGGTGCGATACGCGGAGTCGGCCAGCACGCGCTCGACGGCCCGCCCCACCTGCGTCGGAGCGACGGTCGTGGCGCGCAGGTTGATGCCGACACCCGACCATCCGATCCGGGCCGCGACCTCGACCTTGTCCTCGGTCTGCCCGGCGACGACGATCGGCACGCCGTGGGCCAGCGCCTGCTGCACGCCGCCGTATCCGCCGTTGGTCACGAGCACGTCGACGAGCGGCAGCAGCCGGTCGTACGGCAGGTACTCGGCGACCCGCACGTTCGGCGGCAGATCGGCGGGCAGGGTGTCGACCGGCCGGCCGCCGGTCGACACGACGACAAGGCTGCCGGAGGCGGCGAGCGCGGTGATCGTCGGCTCCACGAGCTGACCGAAGTCGGAGTTGGCGATGGTGCCCTGGGTCACGTGGATCACGGGCCGCGTGCCGTCGAGGTCGGCCCACCAGTCGGGCAGCGCGACCGTGGAGGCCGGCGCGGGGAGCGGCCCGGCGAAGTGCACGGTCTCCGGAAGATCGGACCGCGGGTACTCGAACTCCGGGACCGTGAACTGCACGTAGGCGTCGGCACGGCCGGCCCAGTCGAGCACGAAGCCGCCGAGGTCGCGGCCCGTCTCCCGACGCGCCATCTCGTCTGCCTCGCGCTGGATGCCACCGAAGATGGCCCGTTCCGCGACAGTGCGCAGCATCGCGTTGCGCAGTCGACCGATCGGACCGGGCATCGGCGTCACTCCGAGACCGAACGGCGCCGCATCCTTGCTCCGCGCGCCGAGCGGGAAGATGCCCAGCACGACGACGGGCGGACGCTCGTGCTCCGGGAGCAGCTGCAGCAGTGCGCCTCCCACGAACAGCGGCTCGGTCAGCACGGCGTCGATCCGCCGTTCCGCGAGCTCCGCGCGCACGGCGGCGAGCTGAGCGGCGCCGGGTCGAACGAACAGGTTGCTCATGTCGAAACGCAGGGCCGCCGGACCGGTCAGTCCGACACGCTCGGGGAACGCCCCGTCCGCGTCGTCGAGGTCGACGTCGGCCTCCTCCGGCAGCGGGATGAAGCGCGCACCGGTGGCGACGACGCGGTCGGCGTAGCGGATGCTGGTGAGAAAGCTCACCTCGTGGCCGCGGGACAGGAGGTGGCGGGCGATCTGCAGCAGCGGCATGACGTGACCGTGGGCCGGCGTACAGGTGATGAGATAACTGGACATGGCGGTTTCTTTCCCCAAAGATTGAATGTACCGTTGAAGTATTCATCACCCTCTGAGGAAAGTCAATGCCTGAATCCGTCCCGCGCGCCTACCGATCCGAACTGAGGGCGCGTCAGGCGCAGGAGACCAGGGCCAGGATCATCACGGCATCCGCCCACCTGTTCGCGTCGCAGGGCTATCAGGCGACCACGATCGCGGCCATCGCCCGCGAGGCCGGCGTCTCGGCGGAGACCGTGAAGACGACGGCATCGAAGGCCGAGCTCCTGATCGCGGCGTTCGAGGTCACGTTCTCCGGGTCGGAGGCCGCGGAGACCCTCACCGACACCGAGGTCGCGGCCGGGGTGCTCGACCTGCCGGATGCCGCGTTCCTCGATGCCGTGCTCACGCAGATCACCACCGCGAACGCCCGGGGACATGCGCTCTGGACGGTGCTGCTCGGGGCCGCCCTCTCGGATCCCGTCGTGGCCGAGGCACTCCGCGGGATCCTCGAGCGGCGCCGCGCCGATCTGCACCGCCTCGTCGACGAAGCGCTCCGACGCGGCATCGCGCGCGATCTGCCCGACCCGGGTGCCGCCGCCGACGCGATCTCGTTCCTGATCTCACCCGAGAGCTACCAGCAGCTCGTCGCCCAGTCCGGCTGGACGCCCGAGCGCTACGCCGTGTGGCTGCGGGCGGCTGTCGTCGCTGAGCTCACTCCGCGCGGCTGAGCCCGAAGTACTCCAGCTCCGCGTCGTTCAGCATCCGCGACCGGATGAGGAACCGCATGCCGGTCGGGCCCTCGACGCTGAAACCGGCACCACGGCCCGGGACGACGTCGACGGTCAGGTGCGTGTACTTCCAGTACTCGAACTGCGACTCGGACATGTAGATCTCGACCGGCTGCTCGAGCCCCACATCGAGGTTGCCGAGCAGCACGTCGCCCGGGCCCGTGATGAACATGCCGATCGGATAGCACATGGGTGACGAACCGTCACAGCATCCGCCGGATTGGTGGAACATGAGCGGGCCGTGCTGCACCGTGAGATCACGGACGAGGGATGCCGCGGCATCCGTCACGTCCACCCGCTGGTAGGTGCCGATGGTGACCATGTCCTGCCTTTCGCTGCTGTCCGCCGAGCGAGCGAGGCGAGAAGAAACGCCCCGCTCGCTCGACGACCGATCGAACTCAGAAGAAGCCCATCGGTCCTTCCGCGTACGACACGAGGAGGTTCTTCGTCTGCTGGTAGTGGTCGAGCATCATCTTGTGGTTCTCGCGACCGACACCCGACTGCTTGTATCCGCCGAACGCGGCGTGAGCCGGGTACTGGTGGTACGTGTTCGTCCAGACGCGACCCGCCTCGATCGCGCGACCGGCGCGGTACGCGGTGTCGCCGCTGCGGCTCCAGACCCCGGCGCCCAAGCCGTAGAGGGTGTCGTTCGCGATCGAGATCGCGTCGTCGAAGCCGTCGAACGAGGTGACCGACAGCACGGGTCCGAAGATCTCCTCCTGGAAGATGCGCATGTCGTTCGTGCCCTCGAACACGGTCGGCTCGACGTAGTAGCCCTCGCTGAGGTCTCCGCCGAGATCAACACGTTCGCCACCGACGAGCAGCTTCGCGCCGCCCTGCTTTCCGATGTCGATGTAGCTGAGGATCTTCTCCAGCTGGTCGTTCGACGCCTGCGCGCCGATCATCGTGGCGGGATCGAGCGGGTTGCCCTGCACGACCTTCTTGACGCGCTCCAGGCCGTCGGCGAGGAAGCCGTCGTAGATGGAGCGCTGGATCAGCGCGCGCGACGGGCAGGTGCAGACCTCGCCCTGGTTCAGCGCGAACATCGTGAAGCCCTCGAGAGCCTTGTCGTAGAACGGGTCGGCGGTGTCGCGGGCGACGTCCTCGAAGAACACGTTGGGGCTCTTGCCTCCGAGCTCGAGCGTCACCGGGATGAGGTTCTGCGACGCGTACTGCATGATCAGGCGTCCGGTGGTGGTCTCACCCGTGAAGGCGACCTTGCGGATGCGCTTGTGCTGCGCGAGCGGAGCGCCCGCCTCGATGCCGAAGCCGTTGACGATGTTCACGACTCCGGCCGGCAGCAGGTCGCCGATGATGTCGAACAGGAACAGCAGCGATGCCGGGGTCTGCTCGGCCGGCTTGATGACGACGCAGTTGCCCGCGGCGAGCGCGGGTGCGAGCTTCCACACCGCCATGAGGATCGGGAAGTTCCACGGGATGATCTGGCCGACCACACCGAGGGGCTCGTGGAAGTGGTAGGCGACGGTGTTCTCGTCGAGCTGGCTGATGCCGCCCTCCTGTGCCCGGAGGACTCCGGCGAAGTAGCGGAAGTGATCGACCGCGAGCGGGATGTCGGCGGCGAGGGTCTCGCGCACCGGCTTGCCGTTCTCCCACGTCTCGGCGACGGCGATGATCTCGAGGTTCTGCTCGATGCGATCGGCGATCCTGTTGAGGATGACGGAGCGCTCCGCCGGACTCGTCTTGCCCCAGCTCGCGAACGCCTTCCAGGCGACGTCGACCGCGCGGTCGATGTCTTCACTCGTGCCGCGGCCGACCTCGGTGAACGGCTTGCCGTTGACCGGGCTGACGTTCTCGAAGTACTGGCCCTTGACCGGGTCGACGAACTCGCCGCCGATGTAGTGGCCGTAACGGGCGCGGTAGTTCGCAAGGGCGCCGGGCTGGCCAGGGGCCGCGTAGGCAGTGGACACGTCTTCTTCGACGATGGTCATCGTGACTCCTTCGACGGGCCGCGGCGTCGGTGCTCTGCGGCTTTCCCTGAACGTACGTCGGGCGACGTTGCACCCGGGTGCGCAACGTTGCGAGGGGTTGCAGAGGATCGATCGGGGTCTGGTGCATCGCTGCCGCCCGGCATAGCATCCAGGCATATCGCCCGCGATGGAGGAGGCCGTCCATGCCCCAGCACACGCTCGAACTGCCGGATGTCGACCTCGTCTACGACGTCCACGGGCCGCTGCCGACGGCGGACGGTCGTCCTCCGCTGCTCATGATCGGCCAGCCGATGGATGCCAGCGGGTTCCGCGACCAGGTGCGGCTGTTCGAGGATCGGACCGTGATCACCTACGACCCGCGGGGCCTGGGCCGCAGCATCCGCAAAGACGGCGGAGTGACGAACGAGCCGCAGACGCAGGCGGAAGACCTCCACGCCCTCATCGAGGCGCTCGGCGCCGGGCCGGTGGATCTGTTCGGCAGCAGCGGTGGAGCGGTGACGGCGCTCGCGCTGGTCACCGCGCATCCGCACGACGTGGTCACCGTGGTCGCCCACGAGCCGCCGATCGACAGCGTGCTGCCCGATGCCGAAGCCGTGCAGCGCGCCCGCGCGGCCTACACGCAGGTTTACCAGGACAAGGGCTGGGGCGCCGGGATGGCGGCCTTCATCGGCATGACCGCGTGGGAGGGGGAGGTGACGGACGAGTACTTCGCCCAGCCGGCGCCCGACCCCGCGGCGTTCGGGATGCCGACCGACGACGACGGCACGAGGGACGACCCGCTGCTGTCCGACCGGTCGTGGGCGGTCTGCCTCTACGAGCCGGACCTCGAAGCGCTGAAGGCCTCTCCCACCCGGGTCGCCGTCGCCGTCGGCGAGGAGTCGCTGCGGGTCTACACCGGTCGCACCGCGATCGCCCTCGCGGAGCAGCTCGGCCAGGAGGCGACGGTCTTCCCCAGTCACCACGGCGGCTTCATGGGCGGCGAGTTCGGCTATGTCGGCCAGCCCGAGGCCTTCGCCGCGAAGCTCCGCCAAGTGCTCGACGAGGAGTGAGCCGCGTTCGAATCTGCGACGTCAGCTGCGGTCGAGTCGCTCGATCCGCGCGACCAGGGCGGCGCGCTTCGGCGACCGCGCGGGGAGCATCTCGAGCGCGAGTCGCAGCGCCTCGGCATCGCCCTGTCCTTCGGGGATCTCGGCGTAGGCGAGCAGCACGTCGAGGCTCGCCTCGGAGAGCATGACCTCGCGGATCGCGCCGCGCACCGACTCGCGGAACTCCTCGACGCCGGGCGAGGTCGATTCCGGCAGCACCGGACCGCGGTACGCCGTCAGAGCCACGCGGTGCGCCCCGCGGTCGAGCAGCGAGAGCACGTCGTGCGCATCGGTCTCGAGCGCCACCGGCAGCCGGTACGGACGGGACTCCGGCACGAGATCCGGGGCGGTCCGTTCCAACACCTTGCGCAGGCGCACCATCTCGGGCCGCAGGGTGTCGGGAGACACGCCCGGCCCGTAGACCAGTTCGCAGAGCCGTTCGGCGGAGAGGCCCTGGCGATGCACGGCGAGCATGAGCAGGATGGCGGCGTGCCGCGCGCTGAGCTCGATCATCGACTCGTCGTGCGCGGATTCGGTCTCCAGTCGCGCGCGGTCTCTGCCCAGCACATGCAGGGTCGCCCGTGCGGTCTTCAGAGGTCGGGCCTTCGTCGGTGTCGGCCGGGGGCGCGGTGCCTCGCTGCGCTCCCGCAGCCGCGACACCATCAGCTCCGATTCGACGGCCCGTGCGGTCGCATCGACGAGCAGTCGCGCCTGGGTCGTCACCACCTCCGGCCCGCCGGTGATGTCGATGACCCCGAGCACGCGCCGCGTCTCCGGATCGTGCACGGGGGCGGCCGTGCACGACCACGGGTGCACGAGGCGGTTGTAGTGCTCGGCGCCGCGGATCTGCACGGAATGCCCGAGGGTGAGCGCGGTTCCCGGGGCGCTCGTGCCGACGGCATCCTCCGACCAGTTCGCCCCCGCCACGAAGCCCATGTCGTCGGTGAGCGACCGCAGCTGCCGGTCGCCCTCGATCCACAGCAGGCGGCCGGCCTTGTCGCCGACCGCGATGATGACGCCGGAGTCCTCGTCGGTGTCGGGCAGCAGCAGGGCGCGGATCATGTCCATCGCCGACGCCAGCGGGTGCGCGCGCCGATACTCGTCGAGCTCGTCGCTGAGCAGGTCGAGCGGCGGGACGCCCTCGGGCCCGACCCTCCCGCGCCACGACCGCTCCCATGACTCGCGGACCAGCGGACGCACTTCCTGCAGCCGCCGGTCGTCGAGGTTCCCGGCCAGCATCTCCTCATGCGCGCGCTCGATGAGCAGTCGCGATGTCTTCGGAAGCGAATCGCGTGAAACCTGCCACGGTGCAGACACATGTCTCCGATCTTCGAAGATGGTGCGTTCTCCCCAGTGTAGGAGCCGGATGCCGCGGACGACACCGGTATATCGGTCAAAGATATAGCGTGAAAATCTCGTCCTGGCAATGCTGTTCCCAGAATCTCCGCCGGCTCCTAGCGTGAGCACCATCACCAGAGTCAGGAGGTCTCATGTCTGTACGCACCCCCGTCCCCACTGGCTCCGAGACACACGTCGCCCACGAGGTCGATGCACCGTCCGCCGCCCCCGAGCTGACCCACCATCTGATCGACTTCGATCGCTATGTCATCAGCCGCAACGGACCCATCGGCTACGTCGAGGTCGTCGCCCCGGTCTTCGTCTGCTACCTGGGTCACCCCTACGCGCAGGCCGAGGAGATCGCCCAGGTCCTCGAGTTCGAGCGCGCCGTGCAGATCGTCGCCGAACGGGCCACCCCCTCGCCGCGGCCTAAGCTCGCTCCATGAGTCTTGAGATCTGGCCAGGATCGGCATACCCGCTCGGAGCGACCTTCGACGGACAGGGAACCAACTTCGCCCTCTTCAGCGAGGGCGCCGAAAAGGTGGAGCTCTGCCTGTTCGACGACGAGGGCGGCGAGCAGCGGGTCGCGCTCACCGAGGTGGATGCCTTCGTCTGGCACGGGTACCTCCCCGTCGTACAGCCGGGGCAGCTGTACGGGTATCGCGTGCACGGTCCGTTCGACCCCGCCGAAGGCAAGCGCTTCAACCCGAACAAGCTGCTGCTCGACCCCTACGCCAAGGCGGTCTCCGGTCGCATCGAATGGGGACAGGCGCCGTTCGGCTACGACTTCGGCGACCCCGATTCCCGCAACGACGACGACTCCGCGGCATCCATGGTCAAGGGCGTCGTCATCAACCCGTTCTTCGAGTGGGCCGGCGACCGGCTGCCGAAGACGCCGTACGCGCAGACCGTGATCTACGAGGCGCACGTGAAGGGCTTGACCGAGCGGCACCCCGAGATCCCGGAAGAGCTGCGCGGCACCTACGCCGGCATCGCGCACCCCGCGATCATCGAGCACCTCGGCCGCCTCGGCGTGACGGCGCTCGAGCTGATGCCCGTGCACCAGTTCGTCGATGACTCCGTGCTCGAGGAGAAGGATCTCTCGAACTACTGGGGCTACAACACGCTCGGCTTCTTCGCTCCGCACAACGACTACTCCTCGAGCGGTGAGCACGGGCAGCAGGTGCAGGAGTTCCGGGCCATGGTCCGGGCGCTGCACGCGGCCGGCATCGAGGTCATCCTCGACGTGGTCTACAACCACACGGCCGAGGGCAACCACATGGGGCCCACGATCTCCATGCGCGGCATCGACAACGAGGCGTACTACCGCCTCGAAGAGGACAAGCGCTACTACACGGACTACACCGGCACGGGCAACAGCCTGAACGCGGGAAGCCCGCACGCGCTGCAGCTGCTGATGGACTCGCTGCGCTACTGGGTGACCGAGATGCACGTCGACGGCTTCCGCTTCGACCTCGCCTCGACCCTCGCCCGCGAGTTCTACGACGTGGACCGGCTGTCGACCTTCTTCGAGCTCGTGCAGCAGGACCCGATCGTGTCGCAGGTGAAGCTCATCGCCGAGCCGTGGGACGTCGGGCCCGGCGGCTACCAGGTCGGCAACTTCCCGCCGCAGTGGACGGAGTGGAACGGCAAGTACCGCGACACGGTCCGTGACTTCTGGCGCGGCGAGCCGCAGGCGCTCGGCGAGTTCGCCGCCCGCCTCACCGGATCGGCCGACCTGTACGAGCACTCAGGGCGTCGCCCGGTCGCCTCGATCAACTTCGTCACCGCGCATGACGGATTCACCCTGCGCGACCTCGTCTCCTACAACGAGAAGCACAACGAGGCGAACGGCGAGGACAACAACGACGGCGAATCGCACAACCGCTCCGACAACATGGGTGTGGAGGGGCCGACCGACGACGAGGCCGTGAACCGACGTCGCGCGCGTCAGCAGCGCAACTTCCTCGCCACCCTGCTGCTCTCGCAGGGTGTGCCGATGATCTCGCACGGCGATGAGCTGGGGCGCACCCAGGCCGGCAACAACAACGGCTATGCGCAGGACAACGAGCTCACCTGGATCGACTGGGACGCGGCCGACCAGCCGCTGATCGAGTTCACGTCGGCCGTCGCGCGCCTGCGCCGTCGGCATCCGACCTTCCGCAGGAGCCGGTTCTTCGACGGCCGTCCGGTCGATGTCGACGATGAGCGCATCGCCGACGTCGTGTGGCTCCGCCCCGACGGCAGCCCGATGAAGCCGGCCGACTGGGACTCCGGTTTCGGACGACTGGTGGGCATGTTCCTCAACGGTCAGGGCATCCGCGAGAAGGACATCCGCGGGCGAGCGGTCACCGATGTGAACTTCATCGTGTACTTCAACAGCGGTGACGACCATGTCGACGTGGTGCTGCCGGATGCGCGGCACGGCGAGCACTGGCACGTCGCGGTCGACACGGCGGGCGAGCTGGCCGACGGCTCCGACCATGCGGCGGGCTCGCGGCTGACCATCGAGGCGAAGGCTCTGCTCGTGCTGCAGGAGGTCGACGGACCGGAGCCCTCGACCGACGATTCGGTCGATGCGTCGCTCCGGATGCAGAACGACCAGGCCGACGGGGTGGCTCCGGCGCCGAGAGCAGAACAGGCGACCACATGACGCGGCGGCCCATCTCGACCTACCGACTCCAGATCAGCGAGAGCCTCCCCCTCGACGAGGCGGCGGGGCTCACCGGATACCTCGCCGACCTCGGCGCGGACTGGGCGTACCTCTCTCCGCTCCTCGCGGCCACGCCGGGCTCGAACCACGGCTACGACGTGATCGATCACTCGCGGGTCGACCCGACCCGTGGCGGGGAGGCGGGGCTCGAGCGCTTCGCCGCATCCGCACGAGACGCGGGTCTCGGCATCCTCGTCGACATCGTGCCCAATCACGTCGGCGTCGCGAAGCCGCGGCTGAACCCGTGGTGGTGGGACGTGCTGCGTCTCGGACGCGAATCGCGGCATGCGGTCGCGTTCGACATCGACTGGCCGGCCGGAGGCGGGAGGCTGCTCATCCCGATCCTGGGTTCGGCGCCCGACGAGGTGATCTCCCGGGACGAGATCGTGATCGACACCGAGCCCGCCGACGACGCGCCCGACGGCACGCTCTCGTACTTCGACCACGTGCTCCCGCTGGCTCCCGGGTCGGGCGAGCTCGCCGACGATCTGCCGGCACTGCTGGCCGCGCAGCACTACGAGCTGCGGTTCTGGGAGGACCAGAACACCGAACTCAACTACCGACGGTTCTTCGCGGTCGTCGAGCTGGCCGGCATCCGGGTCGAACTGCCCGACGTGTTCGCGGAGTCGCACCGCGAGATCGTCCGCTGGGTGCGCGACGGCCTCGCCGACGGCATCCGCGTGGATCACCCCGACGGCCTGGCCGACCCTGCCGGGTATCTGGAGCAGTTGGCGGATGCCACGGGCGGGGCGTACACGCTCGTCGAGAAGATCCTCGAACCGGGCGAGCCGCTGCCGTCGTGGTGGCGCACCGACGGCACCACGGGCTACGACGCCCTCGCCGAGATCGACCGGGTGCTCGTCGACCCCGACGGCGTCGAGGCGCTCGACCGCCTCGACGCGCGTCTCCGCGCGGAGACCGGGCTGCCCGAGGCGGCATCCTGGCCCGACCTCATCCACTCCACGAAGCGGATGATCGCCGACGAGCTGCTCGCGTCGGAGGTGCGGCGACTCGTCCGCACGCTGCCGCACGGAGTCGTGCACGCCGACGATGCCCTCGCCGAGCTGCTGACCTGCTTCCCCGTCTACCGCTCGTACCTGCCGGAGGGCATCGCCCACCTGCAGCACGCGTTCGCCGACGCCCGGCGTCGGCGCCCCGATCTCGCGACGGCGTTCGACGAGCTGGAGCCGCTGCTCGCGGATCCGGCGCTCGAGGTCGCGCAGCGCTTCCAGCAGACCAGCGGCGCGGTCATGGCGAAGGGCGTGGAGGACACCGCGTTCTACCGATACACCCGCCTCGGCACACTCACCGAGGTCGGTGCGGATCCGTCGATCGCAGCGCTGTCCGTGGACGGGTTCCACGAGGCCCAGGAGGTGCGGCTCGCCACCTGGCCGCATTCCATGACGACGCTGTCGACGCACGACACGAAGCGCTCGGAAGACGTGCGCGCACGACTGACCGTGCTCTCCGAGATCCCCGATCGCTGGAGCGAGGTGCTCGACGAGCTCCGCGCCGTCGCCACCACGGGGCACGGCCCCCTCGACGCGATGCTGTGGCAGGCCGCGGTCGGAGCCTGGCCGCTGTCGTCGGAGCGGTTGCTGGCCTACGCCACGAAGGCCGCCCGGGAAGCGTCGGAGGCGACTGCGTGGCAGCATCCGGATGCCGACTTCGAGGAAGGTCTCGCGGCCATCGCGCGGTCGATCGACGGCGATGCGCGCCCGATCCTCGACCGCTTCGTCGCCGAGATCGTGGAGCCCGGACGGTCCAACTCGCTGTCGGCGAAGCTGCTGCAGCTGACCGGACCCGGCGTGCCCGACGTCTACCAGGGCACGGAGCTGTGGGACCTGTCGCTCGTCGACCCCGACAACCGACGCCCGGTCGACTTCGCCGCGCGAGCGCGCCTGCTGACAGAGCTCGATGCCGATGTCGCCCGCGGCATCCTTCCTCCCGTCGACGACTCGGCGCGGGCGAAGCTGCTCGTGACGTCGCGCGCCCTGCGTCTTCGCCGCGACAATCCCGAGCTGTTCCGCGTACACCGCGCGGCGGTCGTCGAGGGCGAGGCCGCGGAGCACGCGGTCGCCGCCCACCGCGGAGGCGTGACGGTCGTGACGACACGCCTGCCCGTCGGGCTGGCGCGACGGGGCGGGTGGGGCGACACGGTCGTGATGCGCCCCGACGTGCCGGGAACCGACGTGCTCACGGGCCGGCGGATCGAGCCCGGCCCGGTACGTCTCGCGGAACTCCTGGAGACGTATCCGGTGGCGTTGATCGAGGACGCCCGATGAGCGGAGTCGCACGATGATCGGAGTCGCACGGTGATCGAGGTCTGGGCGCCGCGCGCGCGGCGGATGCGGGTGCGGCGGCTCGACGAGCAGGGCGCGACCCTCGAGGAGCGGGAGTTGGATGCCGGCACCGCAGGGCGCTGGCACACCGACATCGACCTCGCCGACGGCGACCGCTACGGCTTCCTGATCGACGACTCCGAGCAGCTGCGCCCCGACCCGCGTTCCCGACGGCAGCCCGACGGGGTGCACGGGCCGTCTGCGGCGTTCGATGCGGAGGCCTTCACGTGGAGCGACGGATCGTGGACCGGTCGGCAGCTCGCGGGTGGACTGATCTACGAGCTGCACCTCGGCACGTTCACCCCCGAGGGCACTCTCGACGCGGCGATCAAACGCCTCGACCACCTCGTCGAGCTCGGCGTCGCGCACGTCGAGCTGCTGCCGGTCAACGCCTTCAACGGCGCGTGGAACTGGGGCTACGACGGCGTGCTCTGGTACGCCGTGCACGAGGGCTACGGCGGCCCGCACGCCTATCAGCGGTTCGTCGACGCGGCGCATGCGCACGGGTTCGCGGTGGTGCAGGACGTCGTCTACAACCACCTCGGCCCGAGCGGCAACTACCTGCCGGAGTTCGGTCCGTACCTGCGCGAGGGCAGCCGCAACACCTGGGGCGACTCGATCGATCTCGACGAGCCCGCCGTGCGCGCGTTCATCATCGAGAACGCGCTGATGTGGATGCGGGACTTCCATGTCGACGGGCTCCGGCTCGATGCCGTGCACGCCCTGCACGACGAGCAGCCCGTGCACATCCTGCGCGAGCTCTCGGAGCGGACGGATGCGCTCTCGGCGCAGCGCGGTCTCCCGCTCAGCCTCATCGCCGAGTCGGATCTGAACGATCCGACGCTGATCCTCCCGCGCGAGGCCGGGGGCTACGGACTCACCGCGCAGTGGTCCGACGACTGGCACCACGCCGTGCACGTCGCCCTCACCGGAGAGACGGTCGGGTACTACGCCGACTTCGCCGCGGAGGATGCCGTCGCCAAGGTCTCGGAGGGCGGCTTCTTCCACGACGGCACGTTCTCGTCGTTCCGCGATCGCCCGCACGGCTCGCCGATCCCGCCCGAGGTGCCGACCTGGCGCCTGGTGACGTTCGCGCAGGATCACGACCAGATCGGCAACCGGGCCGCGGGCGACCGGCTGTCGGCCTCCCTCTCGCCCGACCGCCTCGCCGTCGCCGCCGTGCTCACTCTGACCGCACCCGGCACTCCCATGCTGTTCATGGGCGAGGAGTGGGGTGCATCGACCCCGTGGCAGTTCTTCACCGCGCACCCGGAGGCCGAGCTCGGACGCGCCGTCTCCGAGGGACGCAAGGCCGAGTTCGCGCGGATGGACTGGGACACCGACACCGTGCCCGATCCGCAGGACCCGGCGACGTTCGAGCGCTCGCACCTCGACTGGACCGAACTCGAGGATGCGACGCACGCGCGACTCCTCTCGCTCTACCGCGATCTCGCGGCGCTGCGGCGGGCCCGACCGGAGCTGACCGATCCCGACTCGCTGCGCACACGCGTGAGCGTGCAGGAGACCGACGGATCGCCGGAGCACCGCGTCTACCGGATCGACCGCGGTGAGCTGTCGGTGCTCGTCAACCTGTCGGCGACGCCGGCGGAGTTCGCGGTCGGGGCGGATGCCGCAGTGCTGCTGTCGACCGCACCGGTGACGGCGGATGCCGGAACGCTGGTGCTGCCACCGGACTCGGCAGCGATCTCCGGCCGGGTCTAGCCCCAGAAGACGGGCAGGAACGACGCGACGAAGCCGAGCACGGCGGCGCCGAGCATGACGAACGAGATCGTCAGGCAGGCACGCTCGACGGGCGATCGCGCCTCGACGCGCATCCGCTCCGGGTCACGGTCCGAGACGTAGCCGATCGGCTCGGGGAGTTCGGCGAGGTGGCGGGCCTCCGACGACGTGAGCGATCGCGAGCAGGTGCGTCCGCCCGCCGACCACAGCGCCATCGGCCGGTCCTCGAGGTCGTCGAGCACGGCGATCGGAATGCGGGTGTGCGGACCTTGCACGCTCCGGGTCAGCAGGCCGATCCCGAGCAGCGGGAGGCCGACGATGAGCCCGACCCAGGCGATGATCTCGCCCACCACGCCGACGGCATCGATGATCTCCACGGTCAGCTCCCCGACGGGGTCTGCGGCGAAGTGATCACGAAGCCGAGCCTACCCGCGGTGGACCGTCCGGACGCTCGGAGCACGGCTGCATGGGTTCCGTGTGGAGGCGTTCCGCTCTCTCCGAGGCGGGCATAGGACAGAGACATGACCCTCACGGACATCCTGCCCACGATGCGTTTGAGCATCCCCTCCCCCATCGCCGTCGACGCGTGGCCCGTCCACACGCACCCGACCGTCTCCGACGTGATCGTCGCCGGCGTCTCTCTGATCCGGCTCGCCGAGAACAGCGGCACCCCGGCCGTGCTCTCGGGGGATCTTCCCCGCCCGGGGCGGCCGCGCGAACGCGGACTCACCGGCGGGACGGACGTCACGGTGCTGGTGTTCCGGATCACGCTGCGCGTGGACACCCAGGAGGACAAGCGGATCGCGCTGACCGACTGCACGTTCGACGGCGTCACCGCACTGTGGGGCGAGTGCCGGCTCATCGGACGCGCCTCGTGCAGCCGGAGCACGCGCATCGAGCTCATCCCCGGTGATGTCGGTGACGCGTCGTGGCCGCACCCCGTCGCCCTGCTGCCGTCAGACCTGCGGGAAGGCGACCTCGTCGCCGTCCCCTGCGTCGGCGCGGCATCCCTCCATGACGTGCGCCCTCAGCTGCGGGGCGAAGGCGTGGCGGCATCCGTCGGCCGGAGCACGATGAGCCACGAGGAGTAGTGCTCGACCACGCGCCCGCCCAGGTCGCGGGCGGCAGAAGCCGCCCGGTCGACCTCTTCGGCGGACCAGTTGCTGAAGGTGGCGAACAGCCGGCGCACCTGGTCGGCGTCGAGCTCGATGTCCCACCGGAACCGGGAGATGTCGGCGACCGTGAAGAGACCGGATGCCGTCAGCGATGCCGCGGTCGCCGCGGCATCCTCGGTGTCGGTGCCCGCGTCGTCGGGCGCCTGACGGTCGCGCACGATCCTGACCACCTGCTCGCGGAACGGCGTCACCGGAGCGGCGGTATCACCGAAGATGTTCCGCCAGACGAGCAGGTGCCCGTCGGCGGCGAGAGCCCGGTGCAGCTTCGGGAGGAGGATCCCGAGGTCCATCCAGTGGATGGCGGTGGCGACGACGGCGAGGTCGAACGACTCCGGCGGGAGCTCCACGTCCTCGGCGCGGCTGATGAGCACGGTGGCCTCGGGATGCCGCATCCGGAGCTGTGCGGCGAGCCGAGGACCCGGTTCGACCGCGGTCACCGACAGCCCCGCCGCCAGGAGCGGACCCGTCGCCTGCCCCGTGCCGGCGCCCAGGTCGACGGCGCGGCGCCCCGGCTGCAGAACGCCGAGCTCGCGGATGGCATCCCACAGTGCGGGCGGGTAGGGCGGCCGAGCTGCCGCGTACTCGTCGGCCAGCCCTTCGAAATGCCGGGGGTCACGCATGCCGAGAGCCTAGCCCCGGCATGCCCTGCTCAGACGGCGAGGACGCGGCCGTTGATCATGCCTTCGACGGCGCGGACGTAGGCGGTGCCCACCTCGTCATCGGTCACCGGGCGGTGCCCCGGGAAGGCGGCGTGGTAGCCGGGCGAGTTCGCGAGGACGTCGGGCGAGACCGCGTTGATGCGGATGCCGCGCGGCGCCTCGGCGGCGGCGGTGAGCACGAACGACTCGAGGGCGCCGTTCGCCATCGCGGCGGCCGCGCCGGTCGCGATCGGCTCGCGCGCCAGCACCCCGCTCGTCAGCGTGATCGAACCGCCGTCGCGCACATGCGGGAGCGCCTGGGAGAGGACGTCGATCTGCGCGAGCGTCTTCTTCATGAACGCGGCGAGATAGTCGTCGCGGGTGAGTTCGGTGAGCGCCTTGAAGCCGACGGAGCCGACCGCGACCACCACGGCGTCGACGTCGTCGAGTCCGGCGAAGAGCTCGCGGACGGATGCCGGATCGGTGACGTCGACGGAGGGTTCGGAGTTCCGCGAGGCTCGGATGACCTCGTGACCACGGCTCTCGAGAGTGGTCGCGACCACGCCGCCGATGCTGCCTGTCGCGCCGATCACCAATGTGCGCATGTCCGGGTTCCCCTTCGTCTGAGTCTGCGCACGGCCGTGCACAGCGCCTCCAACGTACCTCCCGGGGATGTGCGCGCGGCTCAGACGACGCGTGCCGCCGTCTGACGCGTCGTCCGCATCGCGAGCGCGTAGGCCGGCACGGCCACGGCGACGACGACGAGGTGCATCAGCATCAGGGCGATCACGGCGGGCGTGGTCGTGCCCGGGATGAATCCGAAGACGAGGAGCAGCACGTCGGGCACGAACGAGAGCACTGTGAGCACCGGCACGAGAACCGAGAGCGTGCGACGCGGGTCACGGGCGCGCCGGTGCACGAGCACCCACCCGGCCCAGCCGGCGGCCACGCCCAGGGTCGTGAAGAGCGCGTAGGCCGGGAAGGTGAGCGGACCGTAGGTCGACGGCGCGCCCGCGGCGATCGCGACGGCCGCGACAGCCGCGTTCACGGCGACGGCGACGATCACGGCGGCGATGAGGATGACAGCGGTGCGGAGCCGCGGTCGCGAGGCGACCTGCTCGGCGGTGGGTGAGGCGGTCATGGCGTGCTCCTTGGTCGGATGGTGCGGTCCGACGGAGATTACGGTTCCCGTCAGTCCCGTTATTCGGATACGGTACCAGGCGTTCCCGGAATGTACAATGGGTGCTCATGGACAGTGGCGAAGAGTCGAGGGCATCGGGTCGCCCCCGCGATCCGGAGGTGGAGCGCGGCATCCTCGCCGCCACGCAGGACCTGCTGGTCGAGAGCGGGTACGCGGGAACCACGATCGCCGGTGTCGCGAGCCGGGCGCAGTGCGGCAAGTCGGCGATCTACCGGCGGTGGAGCTCGAAGGTCGATCTCGTCGTCGCCGCGGTGCGAGCCCTGCACATCACGACCGAGACTGCGGACACCGGATCGCTGCGGGGGGATCTGGTCGCCGCCGCGATGCACTTCGCCCGCGCGGACGAGCGTTCGGGACGAGTGCTCGCGAGCCTGCTGAGCGAGATCGGGCGCGATCAGGAGCTGCAGGACGTCGCCTACCGCACGATCGGCGAGCCTCCGGTGGCCGCACTGGTCGCGGTGATCGAGCGCTGGATCGAGCGCGGCACCGTGCCGGCCGACGTGCCGGTCGCTCTCATCGCGGGCATCGTGCCGACGGCGGCCTTCGGCAGCGTCGTGCTGCGTCAGCGATCGCTCGAGGCCGCGGCGGTCGAGGAACTGGTCGACTTCGTGCTGCTCCCCGCGTTGCGCGTCTGAAGCGGAGAGAGGGCTCAGGAGGCGTGCGCGCGCATCGCGCACGCCCCCGATGCTCAGAGGCGGCCGAAGGTGGCGTCGATGTCGGCCATCTCCATGGCCGCCGTCGCCTCGATGAGTGCGCGGAGCTCGTCATCCGCGCCGGGAGAGAACTCCTCCAGACGCTCGGGCGAGATCGTCATCGGAGCGCCGACCGGCGCCTGCTCGCTGGCGTCGAGCTCCGTGCCGTCGTTCGAGGGCGATGCACCCTGGAAGATCTTGCCCGCCTCGGACTGCGCGGTGAGATCGAACGAGTACTGCTTGCTCTGCAGACCCAGATCGAGGAGCTTCTTCACTTCGGGGAAGCTCTCGGCGTTCGTCTTCGGGATCGGCAGCGATGTGCGCCAGTTCACACCGAGGGTCTCGAGCGCCTTGGCATAGGCGTTCTCATGCGCCTGGTCCCGCACGATGAGGTACGAGATCGTGCTGCGGGCCATCTTGTTGTCGGTCATCTCGTAGAGCCGGCATTTCTGCAGGCGCCCGGTCGACTCGAGCATGAGGTTGTAGAGCAGGTCGAGCACGAGGTTGCCCGAGTTGTAGACGTAGCTGCCCGACCAGGGGTTTCCGACCGCGTCGACCGGCAGAGCACCCTGCGCGCCCACGAGGTAGTGGTGGATGTTGCTCGTGTCGACGGCGATGCTCAGAGGGGTCGCGCCGCCCGCTCCGGGCTTGTCCACGGGATCGGTCGGCTTGCCCTGATACTGCGGCGATCCGTCGAGCAGTCGCGAGATGGTCGTGCCGATCAGCTCGACGTGGCTGATCTCCTCGGTGCCGATGCCCTGGATGAGATCCTTGTACGGCTTGCCGTCCGGGCCGCGGAAGTTGATGCTCTGGAACAGGTACTGCATCATCGTGCGCATCTCGCCGAACTGTCCGCCGAGACCTTCCTGCAGGGCATTCGCTGCGGCGGGATCCGGCTCGTCCTGCGCGATCTCGTTGATGAATTCTTGAACGTGGAAGTACATGGGGAGCCTCCGTCGGCTGTGGGGATGTCGGCTCAGCGTGCGCGCCTGCACGGATATCCGTTCACCCCTCGACGGATCATGCACGACGCCGTACCATGGCCGACCCTTGATCTCGGGCGGCCGTCGTACGGCGTCGTGTCGATCGGCTCAGTCCTGCGTCTCGCCGTCGACGACGGCGTCCTCCGCCGCCTCCTCGGCTGCGGCGCCCTCTTCCGGGGACTCGGCCCCTCCGCTCGAGGCGGATTCATCCGAGGCGGCCTCGTCGGGCTGCCGTGCAGAGTCATTCGCGTTCATGGTCGTCAGCCTCCCGACGGGTTCTCGAGGGGCTTCCCGTTCTCGTCCGTCGTCTCCTCGTCGAGAAGCTTCTGGACGTCGTCGGGAGTGCCGCCGGCTGGTGCGTCGGCGGCTTCGACCGCATCTGCGCCCTCATTCTGGTTCTTCGGATCGCTTGTCATCCGGCGAACGTATGCTCTTGGCTCCCGCCGAGGGAGGGGGTTGACCATCGGCCTCGAGCGGAGGCCGACCCGTTCGGGTCAGTAGATGTTGGACGGCCCCACCGGCTCGTCGCCCCTCGTGCTCGCGATTTGGGTGCGCAGCGCGATGTCGTCCCAGAGCCGCACCTCCTTCACGATGCGCCCCTCGTGCAGCGTGAACTGCGAGATGCCGAGCAGGTCGATCGGCGTGCCGGTGAGCGGGCCGTAGTTTGGCACGCCCGTGTAGTCGCCGACGAACTTCCACGTGACGGCGACGCGCGTGCCGGCGTAGCGCACGTCGTGGTGCGCCTGCACGTCGCGCACCTCGAACTGCCCGGCCGGGAACGACTCCAGCAGCGAGAGCAGGGCGCGGCGGTACCCCTCGGGACGGATGACGTGCCGGTTCCCCACGGTGAGCAGGGTGAGGTCCCGGTGGAAGAACGTCTCGACCGCGTGCAGGTCGCGGTCGTTCCACACGGTCCGGATCATCTCGAGCACCGTCTCTACCTCGGCGCGGTGCTCGTCGGGGCGGACACCCGAGTCGCCGGCGGAGATCGGATCGGCGGGCGCGGCATCCGCCCAGCTCGCCACGTACCCGCGGAACAGGCACTCACGCGCGACCTCGTCAGGGTCGAGTCCGTCCTGCAGCGCCTCGGCGAGGGTGTCGCGTACGACCCACTCCTCGACCATGCGACCGCAGCGGTACAGGCAGTTGGCGATCGTGCGGCTCACCCGCGGTGACAGCAGGTCGCCGACGACCACGAGGTGCGAGCTGAGGAACGCGTCGTCGCCCCGCGCCTCCCACACGATGTCCTCGGTCTGGCTGACCCGGTCGGGCGCCTCGGCGATGCGCATCAGGGTGCCCTCGAGCACCTCGTCGCGGGTCGTCGCGGTGCCGAAGCCGCCGTGCACGATCGAGTCGGGCTCGTAGTTCTCGCGGATGAAGCTGATCGAACGGTCGACCCAGATGAGGTCGGTCACCTCGCGGATGAAGTCGTCGGGGTCGGTGTACGGCTGGTAGGCGACGGGATCGAGGGCCACGGTTTCACTCCTGGTTGCGGGGGTCGAGACGGGAAGGTCGAGGCGGGAAGAGGGTCAGGCGAGGGAATCGGCGACCGAGCGCCAGCGGTCGGAGAACTCCGCCGCACGGGCATCCGACCACTGCGGCTCGAACGTCTGCGAGGGCGACCAGGCGACGATCGCGTCCTCGAGGGCGAGCTCCGGGTTCATGGCGCAGCGGGCGAGCGCGGCAGCGCCGAGCGGGGTCGCGTGCTGTGACGGATACACGTCGACCGGGATGCGCATCAGGTCGGCCACGGCCTGCATGAGCACCCGGCTCTGGGTGAGGCCGCCGTCGACGCGCAGTCGCTGCAGCGGCTGACCGAGGTCGGATGCCATGGCGCGGGCGAGCTCGGCGACCTGGGCCGCGATGCCCTCCAGCACCGCGCGCACGAGATGCTCGCTGCCGGTCGACAGCGTCATGCCGGTGAAGGTGGCGGTGGCATCCGGTCGCCACCAGGGAGCCGCGAGCCCGGCGAGCGCGGGCACGCAGAGCACCCCGTGGGAGTCGTCGGCAGCGACCCGGTCGAGATCGGCGGCGGTGTCGATGAACGTCAGCCTCTCGAGCCACTGCACGGCGGACGCCGCGGTGTACACCTGCCCGTCGAGGCAGTAGGTGTTCTGGCCGCCCTGCTGCCAGGCGACCGACGACGACAGGCTCGCCGACGACCGCACCGCCGTGTGCCCGGTGTTCGCGAGCAGGAACGCGCCGGTGCCGAAGGTGCACTTCGCCTCACCCGGCTGCAGGCAGTTCTGCGCGACGAGCGCGGCCTGCTGATCCACGATCAGGCCGCCGACGGATGCCGTACCGCCGAACGCGGTGGTGGACCCTGCGATGTCGTCGCACGCGAGGATCGTCGGCATCCGCTCGTCGCCGAGTCCGAAGAGGTCGAGCAGGCCGGCATCCCACGTCGCGGTGTCGAGGTCGAGCACGAGCGATCGGCTGGCGGTCGAGGCATCCGTCACGAACTCGCCGGTCAGCTGATGCAGCAGCCAGGTGTCGGAGGTGGTCACGACGCCTTCGCGGGTGACGTTCCTGCGCAGCCAGGCCTGCTTCGGAGCGCTGAAGTACGGATCGAGCACGAGGCCGGTGCGCGCGGCGATGTCGTCGGCGTGGTCCCGCAGCTCCGCGCACACGGACTCCGACCGCCGGTCCTGCCACACGATCATGTTCGACAGCGGCAGGCCGGTGTCGGGATCCCACGCGAGCACGGTCTCGCCCTGGTTCGCCAGAGTCACGATGTCGATGTCGGTCCTCGCCTGGTTGGCGGCGATCCGTCCGGCGCGCAGCACGGAGTCGAGCACCGCCTGCGGATCGTGCTCGACGCCGCCGCCGGGCAGATAGGTCGGGCGCACCGACACCTCGCTGAGGGCCAGCACCTCGCCGGCCTCATCGACGACGACGGCCTTGGTGCCGGACGTGCCCTGATCGATCGCCAGAACGGTGGTCATGGGATTCCTTCGGTGGGGCGCGGGGCGGAGGCTCGATCCCTCCGCCCCACGGGTTCAGGGGGTGGTGGGGTGACGGTGGCGCGCGGTGCGCAGCCACCAGGGACCTTCGGATGCCGGTGGCCCGGCGACCGTCGGCGGATGAAGCTCACCCACCTCGATGCCGAGTTCGGGCAGGATGTCGGCGACATGGTCGGCGATGCCGAGCGAGGCCGTGAGGCCGGTCGAGCGGATCGCGGCGACGTTGATCAGCCGGTCGCTCTTCGCCGACCGGCCGATCACGTAGTTGCTGCCGCGGCCGGCCGGACGCAGGCCCGCGTAGCTCGCGATCGGCTCGAGACCCTCGAGGGCCGGGAACTGCTGCACGGCCTTGGCGAGGATCTCGTCGTGCGCTTCGGGGCGCACCGACCAGTCCTCCTTGTCGTCGAGGTCGACAGCCGTGGGCCCGGCGACGACCTTGCCGTCGAGGGTCGGGAAGACGAGCACCCCCTTCGTGCGCTTCGTCGGCACGGGCAGGATGATGCGGTCGAGCGTCTGACCCTCGGGCAGCTCGAACACGAAGAACTCGCCTTTGCGCGGGTAGATCTCGAAGGACTCGTCACCCACGAGGCGGGCGACCTCGTCGGCGTACAGGCCCGCGGCGTTGATGGCGGCCGCGACCTCGAAGCGCCGGCCGTCCGCGGTCGCGAGTGCCAGGCCATCGTCGATCGCGGAGATGGCGGTGACCCGGGCATCGAGCTCGATCCGCGCTCCCGCCGCGACGGCCGATGCGGCGAGCGCGAGCGCGAACGCGACCGGGTCGCTGACCGACTCCCCCTGAACGAGCAGGGCGCCGTCGGATTCGCGCACCTCGACCTGCACCCCGTTCGCTGCCGCGTTCGCGGCGAGTGCGCGCACGGTCTCGTGGTCTTCGGCGGTGCGCGGCACGAGCTCGGCGCCGGTGGGGATGACCGGCACGCCGAGCGCGTCGAGGATCGCCGGTCGGATGCGGGCGGCGCGCAGGATCAGCTCCGTCTCGAGCTCTCCCGGCGTCGAGTCGAAGCCGGTGTGCAGGATGCCGGAGTTGGTACCGCTCGCCGCGAGCGCCAAGGCCGGCTCGGACTCGAGGAGCACGGCATCCACCCCCCGATGAGCGAGCGTGTAGAGCAGGGCCGATCCCACGATGCCTCCGCCGATGATGGCGACAGGGCGGGACGGAGAGTGCGACGACATGGTGGGTCTTCCTTCGGTGTTCAAGAGCAGTCTTACGCGGTCGGGGTGGCGCTGTCTTCAGGAACGCTGTCTTCGTCGAAGGTGCGGTCGACATCGGCCATGTCCGGCATCGTCAGGCCCTTCCGCCCGCGGGTCGCGAGCAGGTAGACGAGATAGGCGATGCCGACGACGAGCATGATGCCGATGTACAGCCGCGGCTGCTCGAACGACGCGTCGCGGAAGATCAGCAGTTCGTAGACCAGCCAGATGCTCGCCAGGATCAGGACCGGGATCTCCCAGCGGCCGAGACGGAAGCCGCGGCTCGCGGGGAGCGACTTCCGCTTGACGATGTACAGCAGCACGGTTCCTGCGTAGATGATCGCCGGCAGCAGTGTCGCCGCCGAGAACAGGATGAAGAGGGCGTCGTCGGTTCCGCTGAAGATCGCGAGGATCGCCTGCGTGATCACGAGGTAGCCGACGGTCGCCGCGATCGGCGTGTGCCGGCTGCGGTGCACGCGGCTCAGCAGCTGCCAGGCGGGGAAGCGCTCGTCGCGCGACATCGCCCAGATCAGCCGGGTGCCGCTGAGGGTGATGACGAGCCCGCACGAGAAGATCGAGACCACGACCAGCACGAGCAGCGCCTTGCCGACGACGGGGCCGAGCACCGCGGTGATCACGGTCGCGACGGGGGTCGCGGACTTCGCGAGTTCGGCGGTGTCTCCGGCGAGCGCCGTGACGGCGATGAGGAACAGCATCCCGAGCACTCCGAGCGCGATGACGGCCTGCACCATCGCGCGCGGGATGACGCGTTCGGGGTTCTTGGTCTCCTCGGCGAGGTTGGCGGCCGACTCGAAGCCGACGATCGTGAACGCCCCGAGCAGGAAGGCGAGCGGGAAGGGACCGGCATCCGTGAGGCCGCCGAAGTCCCAGTAGGCCGCCTCGGCGACCGGCGCCGTCGCGAAGAGCTGGCTGAAGTCCAGGCGTCCGAGGGCGGCGCCCACCGCGAACAGGAGCACGGTGATGCCGATCATGCCGATGATCTGCACGGTGACCGCGACCTCGTTGACCCGATTGGTCACCTTGGTGCTGAGGGCCACGAGGATCGCCTGCAGCAGCATGACGACCGCGGTGATGACCCAGCAGTTGGCGGGTGTCGGACTGTAGCCGAAGAGCTCGGGGAGGATCGTGGCCGCGATCGTGTAGTCGACCGCCACGACGACGATCACGAGGAAGGCGAACGACACCCAGCCGGTGAGCCAGCCGAGGATCGGATTCGCGAGGCGCGAGACCCACTGGTAGGCGTAGCCGCTGATCGGGATGCGTGCGGCGAGGGCCCCGAAGATGAGGGCGACCATCGTCTGGCCGACGACCGCGATCGGCCAGGCCCAGATTCCCCGCGGTCCGCTGCTGTTCAGAACGGCACCGTAGGTCGTGAAGATGCCGGTCGCGATCGAGACGAAGCCGAAAGCGACGGCGAAGGAGGCGTAGAGGCCCAGTTCACGCTTCATGCGGGGCGTGCTCTGACCCGAGGCAGGTGCGGGGGGTGCGGTGGGTTCCATGAGTCGACCTTCGTTGGACGGATTGGTATAGACCATCTTGGTCTATACCAAGAAGCTAGTGCTCTCATCGGATGCTGTCAACCTCCGCCTCCCGATTGCCAAATCACTACATACGTTGTAGTTTGAAGTACGACATCTGTTGTGAATGGAGAGATCATGCGTGAACTCGTGTACTACGTCGCCGTCAGTCTCGACGGCTACATCGCCGGCCCGCAGGGCGAATTCGACGCGTTCCTCATCGAGGGCGACCACATGGACGCGATCAACGACCGCTTCGCCGACACCATCCCGACGGATGCCGCCACAGCACTCGGCATCCGGCAGGAGCGCACGGAGTTCGACACCGTGCTGATGGGCTGGAACACCTACGCGATCGGCGGCGCCCCCAGCCCCTATCGCCACCTCCGGCAGATCGTGTTCAGCCGCACGCATACGGCCGAGGGCGAGAACCTCGAGGTGACGGCCGAGGATCCGCGATCCGTCGTGCGGCGGCTCAAGCAGGAGGACGGCGGAGCGATCTGGCTCTGCGGCGGCGGGGCACTCGCCGCGACGCTCGCCGAGGAGATCGACCGGCTCGTCCTCAAGCGGCAGCCGCTGCTGTTCGGCGACGGCATCCCGCTGTTCGGCGACCGGCCGTACCAGCCGGAGCGGTTCGAACCCGTGGAGACGACCGCCTTCCGCACCGGCGTCGTCGTGTCGGAGCTGGTCCGCCGACGCGAAGGGTGACGGCCAGCGGGTAGCGTGTCAGGCGTGAGCACGGACGCGGACCCCTCCCCCTCGGCGAGGGCCGGCGAGCCCGCGTATCTGCGCATCGCGACCGCCCTGCGCTCCCGCATCGAGTCGGGCGAGTTCGCGCCGGGCGCTCCCCTGCCACCCGAGCGCGATCTCTGCGTGGAACTCGGTGTCAGCCGCATGACTCTGCGCCGTGCCCTCGGCGTGCTCGAGCACGACGGTCGCGTGCACCGCGATGCGACCCGCGGCACTTTCGTCTCCGCCCCGCGCGTGCAGCTGCGCCTGGGATCGTTCTCCCAGGAGGTCGTCCGCGCGGGGCGCAACCCGGGAGCCGAGCTGTTCTGGGCCGAGGAGCGCCCCGCCGACGTCGAGGTCGCCGCCGGTCTCGGCGTCTCCCCCGGGCACCCGGTCTACGCGCTGCAGCGCCTGCGGCGCTCCGACGACGAGCCTCTCGCCGTCGAGACGACGTACTACCGCGCCGACCTCGTCCCCGGCCTGCTGGACGGCGACCTCACCGGCTCGCTGTGGGAGGAGATCCGTCGCCGGTTCGAGCTGCGACTCGCGCGCACCTCGGCCGAGCTCGAGGTCGTCGTGCTCGACAGCGAGATGAGCGCGCACCTCGGAGCCCGCCAGGCGGCCGGAGGGCTGCAGCTCACCCGCCGCACGTTCATCGACTCCGGCGAATGCCTCGAGTACGCGGTCGACGTGTACCGCTCCGATCGGGTCTCGCTGCTCATCGAGCGGACCGTGGACGACGAGTGATCACGGTCTTCGACCTCGACGGGGTGCTCAGCCGCGCCGACACGATGGCGACGCTGGTCTTCACGCGGTTGCGCGCACGACCCTGGCTGGTGTTCCCGATCGGGGTTCTCTCCGCGGTCGCGGCACTCGCGACCCCCGAAGGGGAACTGCGGCCGCGGTGCAATCGCGCGGTCGTGCACCTCGCGCTGGCCGGGATGTCGGAGGAAGGCTACCGGCGGCTGGCTGAACGGACCGCCCGGCGACTTGCGGCACGACGCGACAACACCACCCCCGAGATCGTGGACGCAGCCCGTGCGGCGAGCGACGCCGGGGCATGCCTGGTGACGACGGCGACCGAGAGGTTCCTCGCGCAGCGGTTCCTGGCGGCGATCGGCGTGCACGGCGCGGAGGTGCATGCGTCCGAGTTCGTCTTCTCGCCCGCCGGGCCGAGGTTCCGGACGCACAACGTCGGGCGGCGGAAGGCCTTCGCCTTTCGGGCCGCGCATCCGACGGGACGCATCGGACGCTTCTACACCGACTCGGCGAGCGATCTGCCCCTTGCCGAGCTCGCGCGAGATGTCGTCCTCGTCGGGCCCTCGCGTCGATCGGCGACGGCGTTCGAACGTACCGGAATACGATTCCGCCGGGTCGACTGAGACCCTTCTTCCGACTGTCGCGGATTGCTAGCATTATGCTGTCGAGGAGGTGCGGCATGGCTACGGTGACGATCCGTAACCTGAGCGACGAGGTGGTGGCCGCGCTCAAGGAGCGCGCGCGACGCAACTCCCGCTCCATGGAGGCCGAGGCGCGCGAAGCGCTGATCAAGCTGGTCGAGGAGAACGACGAGAGCGGTATCGAGCAGAACCTCGCACGACGGCTGCCGCCGCCGAGGCGCTGGTCCGTTCCGGCGGAAGAGATCATGGCGTGGGTCGACGCCAATCCGGCGTCCGAGGAAGAGAAGCAGGCGGCGGCGGAGTGGGTGGAAGAGCTGCGCGCGGAGCGCGAGAACCCGATCTTCGACTACCGGATCCAGGACCCCTGGAAGCGCAATGCTCCTGCTTGACACGAACGTGCTCATCCAGATCAAGGACGTGCGGCTGCCGTCGGAAGACGTCGTCCTGAGTGCACTCACCTACGCGGAGTTGCGCTTCGGCGTCGAAGGAGCAATCGACCCCCGAGCGCGACGTCGGAGGCTGGCAGATCTTGCGCGGGTGAACGCGATGTTCCCGACGCCGTGGTTGCCCTTCGATCAGACCGCTGCCGAGTCATACGCTCGCCTTGCCGCCCGTGCGGCGACGCGGCGCGCATCCCACGCTCGGAGCACCGACATCATGCTGGCCGGCCACGCGAATGCCCTGGGCGCGAAACTCGTCACATTCAACACGAAGGACTTCGAGCTCGTCGGCGACCTCGTCGAGATCGTGGTGCCCGAGCTGCGCTGACCGCGCTGCGCGTCAGCCCCGCGCCGCCCACCATTCGCGCAGCCGCTGCTCGGCGACCTCGGCCCCGAGCACTCCCTCATCGAGCCGCAGATCGAGCAGGAAGCGGTAGGCCTCGCCCACTTCGCGGCCGGGCTTGATGCCCAGCACCTCCTGGATGCGGTTGCCGTCGACCTCGGGGCGAATCGAGTCGAGCTCCTCCTGCTCGCGCAATGCCGCGATGCGCGACTCGATGTCGTCGTACGCGCCCGCGAGCCGCTGCGCCTTGCGCTTGTTGCGCGTCGTGACGTCGGCGCGGGTGAGGATGTGCAGCCGCTCGAGCAGGTCGCCCGCGTCGCGCACATAACGGCGCACCGCGGCATCCGTCCACGCCCCCTCGGCGTAGCCGAAGAAACGCAGGTGGAGTTCGATGAGGGTGGCGACGGCCTCCGTCGTGTCGGTGTCGAAGCGCAGCGCCTGCAGCCGCTTGCGCGCCATGCGCGAGCCGACGATGTCGTGGTGGTGGAACGTGACCACCCCGCCGTCTTCGAGCTTGCGGGTGCGGGGCTTGCCGATGTCATGCAGCAGCGCGGCGATGCGCAGAGGCACGTCGGGAGCGGCGCCCGGATGCCGAGAATGCTCGAGCGCGATCGCCTGGGTCAGCACGGTGAGCGAGTGCTCGTAGACGTCCTTGTGGTGATGGTGCTCGTCGACCTCGAGGCGCAGGGCGCTGACCTCGGGAAGGAACTCCTCGATGAGGTTCGTCTCGACCAGTACGCGGATGCCGCGCACCGGGTCGTCGGACTGCATCAGGCGCACGAGCTCGGACTGGATGCGCTCCGGGCTGACGATCTCGATCGTCGCGCGCAGCTGCTCGATCGCGTCGAACGTGTCGTCGTCGACGCGGAACCCGAGCTGGGCGCTGAAGCGCGCGGCGCGCAGCATCCGGAGCGGGTCGTCGCCGAACGAGATCTTCGGGTCGGCGGGCGTGCGCAGGACGCCGGCGACGAGGTCTTCCACTCCGCCGGTCGGATCGACGAGTTTGACCGACGGCACCTGCAGCGCCATCGCGTTGACGGTGAAGTCGCGGCGCACGAGGTCGCCCTCGATCGAGTCGCCGAACTCGACGGTCGGCTTGCGCGTCACGCCGTCGTAGCTGTCGGCGCGGTACGTCGTGATCTCGACCTGCTCGCCCTGCACGCGGGCACCGATCGTGCCGAACGCGCGACCGATATCCCACTGCGCGGTCGAGATCGGCTTCACGATGCGGAGGATGTCGTCGGGCGACGCGTTCGTCGTGAAGTCGAGGTCGTGCGTCTCGCGCCCGAGCAGGGCATCGCGCACCGGACCGCCGACCACGGCGAGGTCGAACCCCGCCTCGGCGAACGACGTCGCGAGGGTGCGGACGACCGGATTCTCGGCGAGCGCACCGAGACGGAGGAGGCCGTCGGCCATGTTGAGCATGGGTTCCAGCGTACCGGGGCGGGTGCGGGCGTATTCTGACGAGCATCATGCACCTGAGCGATTTCACACCGCCCGCCACGCCCGCCGCCCGCGCGGCCCGGGCTCTGGCAGAGCGCTACCACTCCCAGTCGATGCAGAACCATGTGATCCGGTCGTGGCTGTGGGCCGAGGCCTTCGCCGCCGTCGAGGATCGCGGCGACATCGATCACGAGCTGTTGTACGTGTCGGCTCTGCTGCACGACATCGGCATCGTGCCCGAGTACGACAACGTGAACCTGTCGTACGAAGAGGCAGGCGGACACGTCGCGGTCGCCCTGACCACGGGCGCCGGATGGGAGGCGGATCGCAGCACGCGTGCACTGGAGGTCGTCATCCGCCACAACTGGCCGTCCGTCGATCCGGCGATGGATGTCGAGGGCTACCTGCTCGAGACCGCCACGGCGCTCGACATCTCCGGCGCGCGCGCCGACGCTCTCCCGGCATCCTTCCTCGATGAGGTGCTCGCCGAGTACCCGCGCCTGCAGCTCGCGCGCGAGTTCGGCGACGGCGTCACCGATCAGGCCGCGCGCAAGCCGCACACCTCGGCGCGGCGACTCGTCGACGGCGGTGTGGTCGGAAAGCTGGCGAACCACCCGCTCGAACGATCGGTCTGAGCAGGAGGGCGTGACGCATGCATGACGTGATCGTGATCGGCGCCGGGCTCGCGGGGCTCCGCTGCGCCGGGCTGCTCGCCGCACACGGGCTCGACGTCATCGTCCTCGAAGCCGCCGACGCCGTCGGGGGACGCCAGCGCACCGACATCGTCGACGGGTTCCGACTGGATCGTGGCTTCCAGGTGCTCAATCCGGCCTACCCGGCGCTCCGCCGCAGCGTCGATCTCGGAGCCCTCGCGCTGGGGAGCTTCCCGGTGGGTGTGCGGGTCCGCACGGCGGACGGAGTGGCCGAGCTTCGGCATCCGCTGCGGCATCCGCTGTCGATCGTCACGACGCTGCGCAGCGGCCTCGTGAACGGGCGGGATGCCGTCGCCCTGGCGCGCTGGGCCGCGCCGGCGTTGCTGCGTCCGCTCTCACGTCTCGCGCAGAACGATGTCTCCCTGCGAGAGGGATGGGATGCCGCGGGGCTGCGCGGCCCGCTCCGCACGGCCGTGCTCGAGCCGTTCCTCGCCGGGGTCCTGGCAGAGCGAGGGGGCGAGACGTCGAACGCGTTCGCGCAGCTGCTCGTCGGATTCTTCGCGTTCGGGCGCCCCGGCCTGCCCGCGCAGGGGATCGCCGCGGTCCCCGCGCAGCTCGCCGCACACGCCCGCAGTGCCGGCGCCGACATCCGTCTCGGCGCCCGTGTGGGGCGCGTGTCGGCGAGCGGTGACGGCATGCAGGTGGACGTGGCCGGCGGCGATTCCGTCCGCGCAGCGCGGGTGGTCGTCGCGGTCGGACCGGATGCCGTCGCCGATCTCACCGAGCTGCCCGCCCCGGCGACGAACGGTCTGCAGACATGGTGGTTCGCCGCCGCCGAACCACCCACCACGTCCGCGCTCCTCACCGTCGACGGGCGCGGCCGAGGCCGAGGCCCCGTCGTGAACACCGTCGTCATGACCCACACGGTGCCCTCCTACGCCCCGGCCGGACACCACCTCATCGGCGCGACCTGCCTGCTGCCGCGCGATGGCGATACCGCCGCCGAGCCGGAAGTCCGCCGCCACCTGAGCGAGATCTGGGGTGCCGACATCGACGCATGGGAGCTGATCCGGCGCGACGACATCCGCGACGCACTCCCCGCTCAGCCGGCACCGCTGGGCGCGGCACGATCGCCGCGCCACGCCGATCGTCTGTACGTCGCCGGTGACCACCGGGATACCGCCTCGATCCAGGGTGCCCTTGCGTCGGGCGAACGGGCCGCGCGCGCGATTCTGACGGAAGTCGGCGCCCTGAGGAGCGCGGTCACGCCGCTCAGCTGACCCCTGTCAGTCCTTCGGGACGTTCCGGACGTTGATGAGGTACGTGAACAGGGTGAGAACGGCGAAGATGCCGATCATTCCCCACGGGGCGAACGAGAGATCGTGCTGAGAGAACAGTTCGGCCACGAGGTAGCCGAGGGCGGCGGCGATGCCGGTGATGATGGCCCAGAGCAGAACTCGACCCTTGGAGCTGTATGCGTTGCGGCTGGTCAAGATGATCCCCCGGATCGTGTCGGTGTGCCTGTCGGTGCTCACCCTAGTGAGATACGGGCACCGATGACCACTGCCGGGGCGATCGCCCATCTTCGCGCGCACCCGCCGTCGTGTCCACCCCATCGGCTCAGCGATGTGCCGCCCCTACGATCGCCTCATGCACACACGCACAATCGGCAACGACACCACGGGCCGCGTCGACGTCGGGGCGATCGGTCTCGGCCTCATGACCTTCGACCAGACCGGCCGCCAGCCCCGGGAGCAGCTGCGCGACACGGTGCGCGCTGCGCTCGATGCCGGCGTCACCCTGTTCGACACTGCCGACGCCTACGGGCCGGGTGAAGAACTCGGTGCCGACGCGCAGGGCGAGAACGAGAAGCTCATCGCCTCGATCCTCGACGAGCTCGGCGTGCGCGACCGTGTGTACCTCGCGACCAAGGGCGGTGCGTTCCGCACCGACGGCGGCGGTTGGGCCATGGACGGGAGCCCGGAGCATCTTCACCGCGCGGTCGACGCGAGCCTTTCCCGACTCGGCGTCGACCAGATCTCGCTGTGGCAGCACCACCGACCCGACCCGAAGGTCGACTATGCCGAGACCATCGGCGCGCTGACCGAGATCGCCGCGAGCGGCAAGGTGCGGATGATCGGGCTGTCGAACGTCGACCCCGGACAGATCCGGGCGGCGCACGAGGCGCTGGGCGACAGTCTCGTGAGCGTACAGAACCAGTTCAGCCCGAAGTTCCGCAGCAGCCGGCCCGAGATCGACGCCTGCACCGAGCTGGGTCTGGCGTTCCTCCCGTGGAGTCCGCTGGGTGGGCTGTCGGATGCCAAGGAGCTGGCCGAACAGCATCCGGCTTTCCAGCAGGTGGCCGAGTCTCGCGGCGTGAGCGCGCAACAGGTGGCGCTGGCCTGGGAGCTGGCTCAGTCGCCGGTCGTCATCCCCATCCCGGGGGCCAAGCGACCGCAGTCGATCCGCGACTCCGCCGCGGCCGCCGACCTGGCCCTGACCGACGACGAGCTCGCCGCGCTCGACCAGGACTGAGCGCGCCGCGGTCATAGTCTCTACATATGTCTGACACTGCGCCTGCTGCGGGGCATCGCGTCGTCTATTCGACCGTGTACACCAGCGCGGCGACCGCGCCGTTCGACGGCGACGACCTCACGCGCCTTCTCACCCAGAGCCGATCCGCCAATGAGGCCCGGGACGTCACCGGAGTGCTCCTCTACCGGCAGGGTCGTTTCGTGCAGTACCTCGAAGGCGACGAGGCGACGGTACGGGAGCTCGTCGATCGCATCGGAGCAGACCCCCGGCATGGCGGCTTCCGCGTGCTCGTCGATGACGAGCACGAGTCTCGATATTTCCCGCAGTGGACCATGGGTTTCGTGAGCGAGGAAGCGGACGCCCTCATGCCGATCGGATTTCGCACGGCTTTCAACGACATCGACGTGCTCGACGAAGACCCTGCCGCCGCGGTTCGCGCGTTCCGACAACTCAGCCTGATGTTCAGAGATCGCCCCGGGAAGTGACCGCAGGATCCCAGGCTCCGGTTCAGAACAGCGGGTTCTCGCCCTTCGCCTGAGCGATGGCCCTCGTGCGCGCCTGGATCAGCCGTAACAGGAGCGTGCTGAGCAGGAATCCGCCGACGACGGCGACAGCGACGAGGTACCAGATGCCCACTTCGGGATCGATCAGTTCGAAACCGTAGATCACCGCGACGAGCACGGCGAGGACCGCTCCCTCGATCAGCGCGAACCTGACGAACAGCCGGGTCTGACGGCGGCCGTAATCGAGGACGACGGCACGGACGCGGGCATCGATTGAAGAGTCGTGAGCGGAGGTCATGAGCCCACGGTAGCGAGGTCGCGTCCGCTTCGGCGTCCTACCGCTCGATGTCCACGCATCCGCTCTGTTCATCTTCTCGTCGCTCCCGCGTCAGCCCGACGTCATCCGGCTTCGATGGTCTGAAGGGGCCTCGTGCGGCTGAGCACGAAACCCCACCCCACAAAGGACAGACATGACCTCCCCCACCCCTGCGGTGCGGTGGCGGCGTCGCGGACTGACGTCCGTCGCGCTCCTCGCCCTGCTCGGCGGCGCCGTCGTCGCCCCTTCGGCGTTCGCTGCGACGAATGCCGCACCGGATGCCGCACCCGAGGTGCCGACGGGATCGCTGATCACCGGCGACACCACCTGGCACTACCTCGATGACGGTTCCGACCCCTCTCCCCAGCCCGCAGCGCTCCGCGACTGGACGCTGCCCGCGTACGACGACAGCGCGTGGAAGACGGCGACCGGATCCTTCGGCGCCAAGAACGGCAAGCTCGGCGCCGTCGGTCCCGTCACGCCGAAGACGCTCCTGAACCACTACCTCGACGGGTCGAAGGCCCCGACGGTCCCGACTTACTTCTTCCGCAGCACGTTCGAGCTGGAGGCGGGCGTCGCCGAGCAGGTCGCGTCGCTGTCGAGCTCGATCACCTACGACGACGCGATCGTCGTGTGGATCAACGGCGAAGAGGTCGCCCGCTTCGTCGACGGCCGCATCACCGACACCACGAATGTCGAGTATGCCGGCGACTCGAACGGCGACCCGCTGACCAGCACCATCACCGCCGAGGGCGACGTGCTCCAGGACGGCACCAACACCATCGCCGTGGCACTGTTCCAGGACCGCGAGACGAGCTCCGACATCTACTTCGACATGTCGTCGCTGACTCTGGTCGAGGCATCCGACCCCGGCGCCCCCGTCGTCGCACCGCCGACGCGCGTCATCATGACGCCGACCGAGCAGCCCGAGATCTCGCAGTCGTTCTCGTGGCTCGCGGGCGACGCCTCGCACACGATCGGTCAGGTCGAGATCGCGCCGGCCGCCGGTGGCGAGACCCGCACGATCGACGCCTATGACGCGGGTGTGGTGAACGGCAACCCGAACCACCACTTCTCCGCCACGGTGACGGGCCTCACCGCTGCCACCGGCTACCGCTACCGCGTGGGTCTCCCGGGCAGCTGGAGCGACTGGTTCGAGTTCACGACCGCCGACCCGAATGCGACGGACTTCCAGTTCGTCTACTACGGCGACGCGCAGATCGGCCTCGACACGACGTGGCCGAGCGTCGTGAAGCAGGCGGAGGCGAATGCACCCCGCTCGATCGGCTCCGTGCACGCGGGCGACCTGATCAACACCTCCAGCAACGAGAACGAGTGGCTCAACTGGTTCAAGGGCATGGAGGACTCCGCCACGCACACCAACGTGATGGCCGCCCCGGGCAACCACGAGTACTCCGGCGACAAGCTGCTCACGGCGTGGAAGGCCGCGTTCGAGTACCCGCACAACAACCCGTCGATGGACTCGATCGGCGAGCTCGCCGATCTCGCGAAGGGCGACACGGAGGTCGCAGCCCAGTACCGCTCGCTGTTCGACCACTGGAGCGCGTTCGCCGCCGAGACCGCGTACTACACGGACTACCAGGACGTGCGATTCATCACGCTCAACGCGACGCGCGATGCGACCTTCCTCACACCGCCGGCTCTCCCGTCCTGCACGGGTGCCGACTGCCCCATCAACAAGGGCGAGGAGCTGTGGATCCGCTTCCAGGGCGCCTGGCTCGACCTGCTGCTGCAGAACAGTCCGTCGAAGTGGAACGTCGTCACGTTCCACCAGCCGGTGTTCTCTGCATCCGAGGGTCGTGACGAGCCGAAGCTGCGCGCCGACTGGGTTCCGATCTTCCAGCGAAACGACATCGACCTGGTGCTCATGGGCCACGACCACACCTATGCCCGCGGCTACGTGAACACCGACGCGACCGAGACGCCCGGTCTCACGACCGGTCCGGTGTACGTGGTCTCGAACTCCGGTGCGAAGCACTACGAGCTCGAGACCGCCGAGAAGAACGTCTGGACGAACAACGGCGCCACCCAGGTGCTGCGCGGTCAGGGCGTCACCACCTACCAGGTGATCGATGTCTCGAACGGCCAGCTCGTCTACCGCTCCTACCTGGCCGAGAAGCAGCCGGATGCGACGACCGACCTTCCGGTCGGCGCGGTCTACGACACGTTCACGATCACGAAGTCGGATGCCGGCGAGAAGTGGGTGACCGAGGCCGGGGTCACGCCTCCGGTCACGGAGCCCCAGGTTCCGGGCGAGATCGAGCTGGGCGCGGCATCCGTCAAGGCCGGCGGCACCGTCACGGTGTCGGGCACGGGCTTCGCGGCGGATGCCGAGCTGCGCCTCGAACTGCGCTCCGACCCGGTCGATCTCGGAACCATCACGGTCGGTGCGGGCGGTGCGTTCTCGCGCTCCGTCACGATTCCCGCGGCCACCCCGGCTGGAGTGCACACTCTCGCCGTGATCCTCCCGGACGGCACCGAGGTCACCGCCTCGCTCACCGTCACGGCGGCAGCGGCGGGCGGTGGGGCGGTGACGCCCGGTATCGGCGGCGCGGCGACGGGTGACCTCGCGAACACCGGAGCCGACAGCACCCCGTACGTGATCGCCGCGGTGGTGCTGCTCGCGCTGGGTCTCGGTCTCGTCGCACTGCGACGTCGCCGGCAGCACGCCGAGTAGGTTCGCCGCGTCTGCGAGGAAGGCGTCGTCGGGGGCCTCGGCTCCGGCGGCGCCTTCTCTCTCAGATGGTCGCGAGCGCCTGTGCGAGTCCGTCTTCTGCCAGCGATCCGGTGATCTCGGATGCCACGGCGCGGAGTTCGTCGGGTGCATGCCCCATCGCGATCCCTCGCCCGTGCGCACCGGCCCAGTCGAGCAGCTCGATGTCGTTGAAGCCGTCGCCGACGGCCATGACCCGGTCGCGGCCGAAGCCGAGCAGGCCACGCAGCTCTTCCGCCGCGGATGCCTTCGTGACACCCTCCGCGGCGAGGTCGAGCCAGGCCGTCCAGCCGAGCGAGTACGTGACTCCGCGCAGCTCCATCCCAGCGGCGATCCGTCGGAACTCGTCGATATCGGCATCCGGAGCGATCGCCACCACCCGCACCGCCCTGCCCGCGGTGAGCGCGTCGAACGGCACGATCTGCTGCTCGATCTCGGGCACGGTCGTCGCCGAGGGGAACGGATGCGTGAACCGATACGCGCCCCTCTCGTCTTCCACCGCGATGAGCGCCTCGGGGAGGTGCTGCCGAAGGGCGTGCAGCACGGGCGCGGCGTCGAAGCCCGCGATGCGCAGCCGGCGATAGCCGCTCGCCGCACCGGCATCCCGCTGCAGCACCATTGCGCCGTTCGAGCACACGACGTACTCCGGCCAGGCTTCGATGTGATCGAGGACCGAGAGAGTGGTGGCCGCCGACCGTCCGGTCGCGACGAGCAGATGATGCCCCGCGCTCTCGACGCGGCGCAACTGCCTCTTGACCGCGACGCTCGCTCGGCCGGTCTCATCGATGGTCGTGCCGTCGAGGTCGATCGCGACGAGCCACTCCTCCGCTCCCCTGCGGCGCGCGGGCACACCCGCGGCGCTCGCTGGTGCGGGCGGAATGACGTCGGCGTCGAACATGGAACTCCCGATCCTGGGTCGTGGGAAAAGGATAGGCGGGGCCGACGACATCGGCCCCGCCCCGGGTGGTCAGTCGGTGATCGTCACGATTCCCGATGACGACCCCAGCAGCTCGACGGTGCGCTGCGCGGCCCGGTCGATCTGCACCCGCGGCTCGGCCGGAACGGCATCCGGGTTGTAGGTTCCGGGTCCGTAGAACTGGCCGTAGCTCAGCACGACTCCGCCTTCGGCCAGCACCGAGGTCTCCAGCTGCTTCACGGCGAGGGCGTCGGGCCCGTCGGGGAGCTCCCACGCGACCGTCTGGGCGAGGATCTTCGGGTTCCCGGCGGCACGGGCGGCGTCGATGATGTTCTGGTTGCCCTCGGTGCGGATGCGGGCGTTGAGGTCGCCGAACTCCGCGATCCTGCTGACGTCGTCGGGCAGGTCGGTGAGCTCGTTGAGGATGATGTCCGGGCCGAATGCGACGACCGCCGTGATCAGCGCGTCGCGGTCGAAGACGTCCACGACCACGGGCACGGCGCCGAGTTCGGCGAGCCGGTCGGCCTTGGCGGCGGAACGCGTCATCCCGGCGACCGTGTGGCCCGCGTCGACGAGGAGGGGGATCAGCCGCTGGCCGATGACTCCGGATGCTCCGGCGAGGAAGATCTTGGACATGATGGTGCCTTTCGTTGGAGGTGAGGGTGACCCGGCTCACCCTCGACGCGCGATGCGCGCCTGGGCGACGAGGCTGATGAGGGCGAAGAGGATCGTGAGGGCGGTGTAGCAGACGACCGCAGGGATCTCGCCGAGCGGTCCGGCGATCTGCCCCTCGATGACGATCGGCAGCCCGAACGCGGTGTACGAGACGATGTACACGGCTGCGACGATCCCGGCCCGCTGCTGGGGGTCGACGAGCGGGATGAGCAGCTGAAGCGCCGCGGTGAAGGACGACCCGAAGCCGACGCCCGCGATCGCCTGACCGAGAATCATCAGCACGAGGCTGCCCGCGAAGACGCCTCCGATGATGGCGGCCGCACCGAGGATCGACGCGTAGATGCCGATGACCATCGCGTGACGGGACGCGATCTTCGCGAACACGATTCCGATGACGGTGGACACCGCCGGAGCGACGAACCCCGCGAATCCGCCGAGGAAGGGACTGTCGATCCCGAAGACGCTGCGCACCATGTTGGGCGCGAGCCCTCCCGAGAGACCGGCGAGCATCCACACGGCCGCGACGACGGGGGCGGCGGCGAGGAACTCGGCCCGGGCGGCCGCGGGCACGGCGACGCGAGGGATCAGCGACCGCAGCGCTCCCGGCCGGCGCCGTCCGGTCTCGGGCGACAGGATCGCGACGACGATGCCCAGCAGCGTCAGCACGATCAGGATCACGAAGATGACGGTGTTCGCACCCGGGGTGAGCTCGATCGCCAGTCCGGCGAGCACCGATCCCAGCGCCAGTCCCCCGGTGAGGCTGATGCTGCCGAGGATCGCGCCCAGGCGCTTGTCGCCGCCCGGCGCCAGCTCCACCATCGCCGCCGTGAACGCCGCGGTGGCCGCGCCGCTCGCGATGCCCTGCACGATGCGCCCGGCGATCACCGCGCCGACGTCTCCGGCCGTGAGGAACAGCAGGTTCGAGCCCAGCTGCACGATCAGGCCGCCGATGAGGACGGGGCGTCGGCCGATGAAGTCCGACAGCGAGCCGAACACCAGCACCGCGACGAGGAACCCGGCGGCATAGACGGCGAAGGCGACGTTGAGCATCTCCGGCGCGAAGGTGAACCGGTCCTTGTAGTCGACCAACAGCGGGGTCAGTGCGCCGGCGCCCAGGTACAGGCTCATGAAGGCGACGGCTGTTCCCGCCAGGGAGAGCCCGAGCGGAAGCGCGCGACGGCCCGTTCCGCGAGCGGTCGAGCGTGGTGAGGACACTTCGGGCTCCTTCAGCGATGTCAGGGATCGCGGGCCGGGGTGGCGCCGCTGCAATCGACACTACGAAGGAAGAGGACTCGTATCGAGTACCACTCTGACCCTACGATCTCGGACCACTTCGTCAGGACACGGCCGCCACCAGGGACTGCAGCGCGGCGGGCCAGGCGCTGTCGGAGACCGAGGAGAAGTTGGCCACCAGCCCGCTCCCCCACGGCGAACCCGCCGCATCCGGATGCCGGAACTCGGAGAGGCCGCTGACCACCAGCCCGCGCCGTGCCGCCGCCTCCAGGATCGATGCCTCGGTGCCCTCGGGCAGCTGCAGCACGGCCTGGAGACCGGCGGGCATCCCCACGACACGGACTTCGGGCGCCTGCGCGTCGAGCGCGGACACGAGCTGTTCACGCCTGGCCCGATAGCTGTGACGGCGGCCGCGCACGTGCCGGTCGAACGCCCCCGAAGTCACGAAGTCGGTGAAGATCAGCTGGTCGAGCACACTCACCGTGTCGACCCGTCCCTTGGCTCGCTCGACGGCGGGCAGCAGGTGCTCGGGCACCACGACCCACGCGAGCCGGAGCGCCGGAGCGACCGACTTGCTGGCGGTGCCGAAGTAGACGACGTGGTCCGGATCGAGCCCCTGCAGGGCGCCGACGGGTCTGCGGTCGTAGCGGAACTCGCCGTCGTAGTCGTCTTCGAGCACGACGCCGCCGGTGCGCCGCGCCCAGTCCAGCAGCGCGTGCCGTCGCTCCGCCGACAGGGCGAACCCGAGCGGGAACTGGTGCGCAGGAGTGAGCAGGGCCGCACTACCGGGCTCGAGGGCGGACAGGGCGTCGACCTGCGCTCCGCCCTCGTCGATCTCCAGCGCGGGGATGCTCATCCCGTCGTCGCTCAGCACGTCGCGGTAGATGTCGAGCCCGTAGGCTTCGACCGCGATGGTGCCGACCCCCTGACCGCGCAGTGCACGGGCGAGGATGCCGAGGCCGTGGTGGAACCCCGAGGTGATGACGATCCGCGCCGGATCGGCGTAGACGCCGCGCACCCGCGACAGATAGTCGGCGAGCGCGGTGCGCAGCTCCATCCGCCCGAGAGGATCGCCGTAGCCGAAGGCGCTGTGCGGGGCGGCCGTGAGTGCGCGCCGAGCGGCGGAGAGCCAGACCGCGCGCGGGAACTCGGCGTAGTCGGCGGCACCGGGCTCGAGCTCGTGCGGGCTCCGCCGGGGTGGAGCGGCGGATCGCTCCGGCGCGCGCGCGGCCTCGGCGCGGTGTGCGACGTGCGTGCCGGAGCCATGCCGGGCGACCAGCCACCCCTCCTCGACGAGGGCGGAGTAGCACTCTGTCACCGTGCTCCGTGCGATGCCGAGGTCCTCGGCGAGGGTGCGCGACGAGGGCAGCCGCGTTCCCGGCGCCAGGCGTCCGCTGCGCACGGCCTCGCGCAGCGCCTCGCCGAGCCCGGCCCGCAACCCGGAGCCGCGGAGATCGAGGTGCAGATCGATGCCCGCCTGCGCCCACGCGCTGTCGGCCGAAGTGGTCCGCTTGTTCGCCATGAGATGGGACCTTACTCCCGAACCTCTCGGGGCCCTCGCGAAACTTCGCAGTACAGCACGAACTTCGCAGCATCCGCCGCGTAATCCTGTGAGGATCGCGTCGTTCTGCGAAGTTCCTGCCTTGCGACGACCTCGTCGCGTTCTGTCCCGCCGGCCCGACTCGGTCGTAAGATCGGCCTCGTGACCGAAGACGCCGCTCGCCCCGTGCCCGATCCCTCCCGCCGAGGTTTCCTCAAGATGGGCGGGGCCGCACTGGCGGGTGCCGTCGTCGGCGGAGCGGGCGGAGCCGCCATCGGCGCGACGGTCGCTGCCGGCCACCGCGACGGCTTCGCATCCGACCCCGATCCGTTCGCGGCGCTCACGCCCCGCAGCGAGCCCGGATTCGATCACCTCGTCGTGGTGATGGGCGAGAACCGCTCCTTCGACAATCTGCTCGGCTACCTCTACTCGAAGGACACTCTTCCCACGGGCGAGACGTTCGAGGGTCTGGCCTTCGGCTCGCACAGCAACACGGCTTCGGACGGAACCGTCGTCGAGGCCCACATCCACCAGGGCGACACCGACCGGATCATGAGCCTCCCCGACCCGGATCCGGGCGAGGAGTACCCGCACGTCAACACGCAGATCTTCGGCACCATCGATCCGAAGACGAACGCCGACCTCTTCGTCGACGAGATGACCGCGCCGTTCAACGCTCCCACCAAGGGCGAGAAAGCGACGATGTCGGGGTTCCTCGAGGATTACATCATCAACGTCCGGCGCCTCCGCCGCGGGGCCGAGCCGAAGCCCGAAGAGGCCGCGCACATCATGGGCTCGTTCTCGCCCGAGATGCTGCCCGTGCTGTCGACCCTCGCCGCCGAGTTCGCGGTGTTCGACCACTGGTACGCGGGCGTGCCGTCGCAGACGTTCTGCAACCGCTCGTTCTTCCACGCCTCGACCTCGCACGGCTTCGTGACGAACCAGGGTGGGGATGGCTACAAGAAGTGGCTCGACGCCCCGGCGGCGCCGACCGTCTTCAACCGCCTCGAAGACAAGAAGCTGACCTGGAAGATCTATCTCGACAAGCTCCAACTCGTGTCGTTCACGGGCATGCTGCACGCCGCCGTGCTCGAGAAGTACTGGCGCACCGAGCACTTCGGCACCATGGAGGACTTCTACGCCGAGGCGAAGGCGGGGAAGCTGCCCGCCTACGCGTTCATCGAGCCGCGGATGGTCTACGACCACAACGACTTCCATCCGCCGTTCGGCGCGGTGCGCGAGAGCACCGACGACGGCGAGGAGATCTTCGACAGCGCGGTGTCCGACGTGCGTGCCGGCGATCGGCTGATCCACGACATCTACGAGGCGGTGCGCACCAGCGCGTCCCCGCAGGGCTCCAACGCCGTGAACACGCTGCTGCTGATCACGTTCGACGAGCACGGCGGATGCTACGACCACGTTCCGCCGCCCACGGCGACGAAGCCGACACCCGACACGAAGGCCGGGGAGATGGGCTTCACGTTCGATCGGCTCGGATGCCGGGTGCCGGCGATCGCCGTGTCGGCCTACACGAAGCGCGGCTCGATCATCCACGACGAGATGCATCACGGCTCGGTGACGGCCACGCTCTCACGGCTGCACGGGCTCAAGCCGCTGAACGACCGCGATCAGTCGGCCAACACGCTGCTGAACGTCGTGAACCTCGACAAGCCCCGGCATCCGGCCGACTGGCCCGTCACGACGCCGGCCTACACGCCGCCCAACCCGGAGGAGACCGCTCCGCAGCCGAATGAGGCGGATCACACCAAGCCGCTGACCCCGCCGGCTCGCGGCCTGCTCGGTCTGCTCATCGCGCGCTACGGCAAGCCGGGCGAGCCCGAGCCGGAGACGTTCGCCGACGCCTACCGGCTCCTCCATGAGCACGGCGAGGAGCTGTTCGGACCGCCGAAGGGCAGCTGAGGACAGGCGGATGCCGCGGCATCCGCCTCTTCCCTCCGGATCAGTCCCGCGTCGACCTGCGGCGCGACACGATGAACAGCACGGCCCCGACGATCAGCACGGCTGCACCGCCCGCGGCCCACGCGAAGGTCTCCGGGCCGAGACCCGTGCCCGGCAGTGTGCCGTTGTTGTTGCCACCGGTCACCGGCGGGTCGGGATCGGGATCAGGATCCGGCGGGACGACGATCGCAGCGAGCGTGAAGTCCTGCTCGACCACGGCCTCGCCGGCTGCGGTGATCACGACGGTCCTGGTCGCGGCTCCCACGACCGTGCTGCCGGTGGGCGGCACGACCGTGAGCGTGTAGGTCGCCGGGGGCAGCCCGCCGAGGCCGAACGAGCCGTCGGCATCCGTGGTGAGCTGCGCAGGCACGCCCGGACCGGTGACCTGGATGACCACTCCGGGGACGGGGGCGCCGCCGTCGGTGCGCACCGTGCCGTCGAGGGCGCCGAGGCGCGCGAGATCGAAGTCCACGTTCGCGACGTCGACGCCGGCGATCTGCTCGGTCCGCGTGACCGGAGTCAACGCGACGTAGCCGCCGGGAGTCGTCATGGTGATGTCGTAGTCGCCGGCCGGAAGACGCGGGAAGGAGTAGGCGCCGCTCCCGTTCGTCACAGCGGTGACCGTGCCGCCCGGGCCGACGGCCGTGACGGTGACGCCGGCGATGCCCGAGCCGTTCGAGGTGACCGCTCCGCTCAGCGACGGATTCTCCGCGAGCTGGAAGTCGACGTTCTCGATCGGGTCTTCGCTGAGTGGCGGGATCGTGAAGGGGGGCGGGCTGCTCACGAGGGTGTAGCCGTCCGGGGTGGTGATCGTCGCCGTATGCGGGCCGACCGGGACGGAGTCGAACAGGTACTCGCCGGCGGCATCGGTCGTCGTGCTCTGCCCGTCGATCGTCACGGTCACGCCGGGCACCGGGTCGCCGTCGGCATCCGTCACCTGTCCGGAGACGGCGACCGGCACGATGTCGCGCACGGTGAAGTCGGCGACGGCATCCGTCGTGGTCAGATCGACGGCCAGGGTCGTGGCGCCGGTCGAGATCTTGCCGGCCGGAGGTGCGACTCGCACGGTGTAGCCGTCGGTCGCGACGAAGCCCGGGAACGAGTAGGTGCCGTCCGCGGCGGTCGTCGTGGTGCCGACGACCGTGCCGTTCGCGTCGGTGAGGGTGAGCGCCACCCCGGTCAGAGGCCCGTCCACGATGTCGACGACCGAGCCGGTGATGTCACGGGCCTGAGACGCGAACCATGTCTGGTAGACGGGGAAGCCCGCCCGGCGGGTGAAGAAGAAGGTGAGCGAGCTGATCGGCGCTGCGGGCTCGAACCAGGCGGTGGCGCCGCTCGTGTCGGCGGCTGCGGCGTTTCCGGTGAGAGTGAGCGTGGCGGGGTCCCAGACCGGCACATCGGTCGCCATCCCGGTGCACGAGGGCTTGCCGACGACGCCCGGAGCGCAGTAGTTGAAGCCGCTCTGGAAGCCGAGCTCGGTCGCGTCGAGCGCCTGTCCGTCGGGGCCGATGGCCTGGATGCGCACGGAGTCGGCGTCGATGTCGCCGAGCGCGAAGGCCCACCCCGATGAGGGCGTGGGGGCGTCGAACGAGTAGGTCGTCGTCGAGGGACTGGCCGCGTTGTCTGCCTTCGGACGCAGGTTCAGGTACGGCTGGTCGCGGCTGGACCCGTACTTGGCACCGATCGGGGTGCCTTCCGAGAGCCAGGTCGATGCGCCCGAGATCACGGCGGGACCGCCGCCGCGGGAGTCGCTGGTCATGGTCGCGGTGATCGCCGGCTGCGCGGCGATCTGCACCGTCGTCGTGTATGCCCCGGCCCCGCCGGCGAGCGGCTGCCAGGTCGCCCACGAACTGGTCGTCGCCGCGGCCGCCGGGATGGCGCCGACGAGCACTGCCACGAGAACGATCGCCCCCGCGAGGATTCCACTCCGATGCGCACGCATGCCGCCAGAGTACCGGTATACCGGAATGCCGTGAAGGGGCGGGAGAGAGCGGATGCCGCGGCATCCGCTCTCGCAACGACCTAGACCGGATCGCCCTGGACGGGTCCCTCGGTGTTGGGCTTCCAGCCGAGCGCGGGTGCGACGTGGGTCGCGAACGACTCGAGCACGTGGAGGTTGTACGCCGGCCCGAGCTGGTTCGGGATGGTCAGCAGCAGGGTGTCAGCCGACATCACGGCCTCGTCGCGCTTCAGCTGCTCGATGAGCACGTCGGGCTCTGCGGCGTAGGTCTTGCCGAACGTGGACCGGAATCCGTCGATGACGCCGATCTGGTCGCCGTTCTCCTCGCTGCGCAGGCCGAAGTAGGCCCGATCCATGTCGGAGATGAGCGGGAAGACGCTCCGGCTGACCGAGATGCGCGGGGCACCGGTGTGGCCGGCCTCCTTGTACGCGGCGCGGAACAGGTCGATCTGCTCGCGCTGCAACTCATGGAACGGCTGGCCGGTCGCCTCGGTGACGAGAGTCGAGCTCATCATGTTCAAACCCTTGCGGCCGGTCTCCTCGGCCGTCGACCGCGAGCCCGAACCCCACCAGATGTGGTCGCGGAGCGTCGGCGACTGCGGCTCGATCGCGAGGTAGCGTCCCTCACCGACCATCCGAGGATCACCGGCGGCGATCCTCTCGCCGTCGATCGCGCGCAGGAAGATGTCGAACTTCTCCCGAGCCAGCACGCTGCCGCGCTCGGGGTCCTCCTCATCGACGTAGCCGAAGGTCTCGTAACCGCGCAGTGCCGTCTCGGGTGAGCCTCGGCTCACGCCGAGCGCGATCCGCCCGTCGGCGATGAGGTCGAGCGCGGCCGCCTCCTCGGCGAACTGCAGCGGGTTCTCGTAGCGCATGTCGATCACGCCGGTGCCGACCTCGATGCGCTTCGTGCGTGCCGCCATGGCCGAGAGCAGCGGCATCGGCGACGCGGCCTGCCGTGCCCAGTGGTGCACGCGGACGGAGGCGCCGTTGACGCCGATCTCGTCTGCGCCCTCGGCGATCTCGATCGTCTGCTTCAGCATGTCGCCCGCCGTGCGGGTCGCCGAGCCGGGCACATCTGCGTAGTGCCCGAAGGAGAGGAATCCGAAAGCCTTCATGATCTATTCCAACGCATGGATGCTGCGCCTATTCCCCCGGCGCCAGGAGGCCGTCGAACACGAGCGCGCGGATGCGCGGCTCGAGGTCGGCCCAGAGATCGGCGAGAGGCACGTCGAAGAGGTCGGCCAATGCGGCCACGATCTGTCCGACGGTCAGCTCTCCGTCGCAGGCCCCGACGAACGCGGCGAGCGCGGGATCGACGTTCACCGTGCGGGCGAGACCGCCGCCCTGGCGCAGCTCGATCACGCTCGGGTCGTCGTCACCCGGCAGCAGGTGCCGCGCCTCGGTGACATCTGATGCCGTCACGAGGGTCGCGGGCACGCCGCCGGCCAGCAGATCATGTGCGGCCAGGCCCGTGGCGAGCGCAGCGCCGACGTTCGCGACCGGCTGCCGCACGGCCTCTCGGCGCCGGATCGGGGCGTGCACCGCCTCCGGGATCGTCGAAGGGCGCCGGATCAACACGTAGCCGAAGCCGATGGAGGTGACGCGACGCGCGGCGAAGTCATCGAGCCAGGCCGTGAGCAGCGGCGTGAACTCGGGATCGCGCGGTGTCGTGCCGCCGTCGCGGATCCACAGCTCTGCGTAGCCGAGGGGCGTCAGCTGCTCGCGCTCGATGACCCAGAGGTCGAGGTCTCCGGGCACCCAGGCGTCCAGGCGTGCGAGCCCCGTGACACCGTCGCGCGACTCCCAGTTGCCCAGCAGCTGCGCGATGCCGCCGACCGTGAGGAAGGCCGGGGCGGTCCGCACGAACTGCTCCACCAGCGCGTCGCCGACCAGGCCGCCGTCACGGTACTCGTAGGCGGGCACGTCGCCGACGCGAGGCGTGATCACGAACGGCGGGTTGGAGACGATCAGGTCGAACGCCTCGCCCTCGACCGGTTCGAACATGCTGCCGTGACGGAACTCGATGTTGCTCACACCGTTCAGGCGGGCGTTGAGCTCGGCGAAGGCGAGGGCTCTGGCGGAGATGTCGGTCGCGATCACGGTGCCGGCCCGCCGTGCGACGAGGAGCGCCTGGATGCCGCATCCGGTGCCCAGGTCCAGCGCACGATCCACCTCGAGCGGCACGATCGTCTCGGCGAGCGTGCGGGATGCGCCACCGACTCCGAGAACATGGTCGGCCGGCAGGGCGCCGTCCAGAGCGACCTCGTCGAGGTCGCTGGCGATCCACCACTCCCCGACCCCGTCGGCATCGACGAACGACTGCGGACGCAGCAGGGCGGTCGGCGTCACGGTCTCCGCATCCGCGCGCGCCAGGCCGAGCGCGACGAGTCCGTCCACGCCCAGGCGCGGCAGCGCGTCAGCGACGGCCACCCGCGGCTGCGACATCCCGAGCACGAGGAGGCGGCCCAGGGTCGCGAGCACACCGGAGTCGCCCGCGATCGCGCGCAGGATCGGCTCGCGCATTCCGCGGGCGAGAGCGTCGTCGGCCTCCTCGCCCCACAGGCGCCGCAGAGGCTCGGAACGGAGGTCCGCCTCATCGAGGTCGGCGGCGAGGGCGGCGCTGCCGAGCGGGTCGGGGACGGGTACGGGGGTGTCGGACACGGCCGTCACTCTACGCGTCTTCAGGGTTCTCCTTCCTCGAGCCTCCTAGAATCACAAGGTCAGTACTCACGAGCAGCCTCTGTCCCGGGGCGTTCGAGGAAGACCTTCATGACCGTGACCACCCCCGAAACCGGCTTCCGTGCGCGCCTGCAGCGGCTCGCGCGCAGGACCGCCGTCTTCGCGATCGCGCTGACCATCGGGGGATTCGTCGCACCCGGCGCCGCCACAGCTGCCGAGACGCCGCCCGCAGACGACGAGCAGAGCGTCGAGCTGCACGTCTCCGCCGGTCTACGCGGCACGGTCGCGCCCGGGTCTTCGACCTCGGCCGTCCTCACGGTGCGCAACCGCACCGACTCGGAACTGACCGACGGTCGCGTCCACGTCGAGATCGGCCGCACGCCGTTGGCCGACGACGCCGGCCTCACGTCCTGGCTCGACGACGAAGACGCCGCAGGAGACTTCACGACGATCGGGAGCGAGAGCACCGAGGCCATCGCGGCCGGCGAATCGGCGACCACGACGATCTTCGTGCCGGAGGACACGCTCGGCGAGCTCGCGCCGGGGATCTACCCGCTGCGGGCAGAGCTGACCGGCGCGACCACCGGCGGACCGGCCGCGGATGACGCGGTCGAACAGGACACGACGGCGACGAGCGTCCTCATCGTGTCGGCGGCCTCTTCGTCACTCGTCGGCGTGATCGTTCCGATCACCGCCACGCCTGCGGACGGCGCATTGCTCACGTCGGACGAGATCGCGGCGCTCACCGCACCGGAGGGCGCCCTGACCGCGCAACTCGACGGCGTCGCAGGAACCACCGCCGTCCTCGCGATCGACCCGTCGATCCTCGCCGCGATCCGAGCTCTCGGCTCCGCCGCGCCGGAACAGGCGATGGACTGGATCAGCCGGCTGGACCAGCTCCCCAACGCCCGGTTCGCGCTGCAGTTCGGCGATGCCGATGCCGGGGTGCAAGCACAGGCGAAGCTCCCGGAACTGCTGCAGCCGGTCACATTCGCGCCTTTCCTCAACCCGGCGAACTTCCCGGTGGAGCGTGTCACCCCGTCCCCGACGGATGCCGCCGACGGGACGGCCGAGCCGACGCCGACGCCGACCGAGACCCCCGCTCTTCCCGACGACGCGGAGCTCACCGACGTCGACGGTGCCCTGCCGCGCATCCTGTGGCCGCGCCCGGATGTCACGCTCGACGATCTCACCGCCTTCGCGGGGTACCTCGGAGACAGCACGACGACGATCGTCTCCTCCGCCACGGTCGGCGGGCAGAGCGCAGCGCACGCGACGGCCGAGGGACACGACATTCTCGTGACGGATGCCGCGACGTCGGCCTCACTCTCGGACGCTGCGGCGGAAGCCGACCCCGCCGCCCGTCAGCGGCTGCTCGCCGAGGCGGCCGCCCGGCTCTTCCTCGCCGAGGGTCGCGCCCCCGGTGCACCGCTGCTGATCGGGCTCGACCGCGACGAGACCCGCACCCCCGATGCGCTGCGTGAGGCGATCTCCGCCGCCGATTCGATCGGCTTCGACTTCGGCACCCTGCGCGACACCGCACCGGTCGCCGCCACGATCTCCGTCGAGACGGGAACCGGTGCCGCCGACGTCACGAACCTCCTCCTGGACGAGCAGTCCCTGGGGGCCTTCTCGACGATCCTCGCCGACCCGCAGGTGCTGCTCGGCCCGGAGCGCATCCGGATCCTGCGCACGCTCGCCGTCAGCACCCCGGCGGACGCCTTCTCGGCAAGCGTCACCGCTCACCGCGCGGTCACCACGGCGACGCTCGGTGCCGTCAGCATCCCGCAGTCGAGCACCATCCAGTTGCTCTCGGCCAACGCCGACCTGCCGATCGGCGTGCGCAACGACCTGCCCTGGCCGGTGACCGTGCAGCTCACGGCGTCGCCGACGGATCCCCGGCTCGAAGTGAAGCCTCTGATCGAGACGGTCGTGCAGGCGAACAGCACCACCCGTGTGAAGGTGCCCGTCTCAGCCCGCGTCGGCAGCGGCGAGGTCGACCTGCGGCTCGGTCTCCTGAGCCCCACGGGCGTGCAGATCCAGAGCGACCAGATCATCCGGGTCGCCGTGCGCGCGGAGTGGGAGACGATCGGCCTCGGCATCTTCGGCGGACTCACCGTGCTGCTGATCGGCCTCGGCGTGGTCCGCACCGTGCTGCGCAAGCGCCGCGAAGCCGCCGAGGAGGCCGCAGCCGATGCCGCCGCACTCGAAGCCGCCGAGCCGAAGGACGGCCGGGGTGAGTAGTCTCGGGCGCGCCAGCGCCGTCATCGGTGCCGGCACCCTCGTCTCGCGCGTCACCGGGCTCCTGCGCAGCATCGTGCTCGTGGGGGTGCTCGGCGCCGTGGGTTCGGAGGCGGCGGACGCCTTCACGTTCGCGAACACGCTGCCGAACAGCGTCTTCTCCCTGATCTCCGTCGGCGTACTCACCGCCGTGATCGTTCCGCAGATCGTGAAAGCGACAGCGGATGCCGATGGCGGCAACGCCTTCATCTCGAAGCTGTTCACACTCGGCACCGTCGTGCTGGTCGCCACCACGCTCGTCGCGACCATCGCCGCTCCGTGGCTGGTGGTGCTCGTGGCGGGTCGGGCTCCGCTCGACGCCCAGGCGCTCGCGACGGCTCTCGCCTACTGGTGCCTGCCCCAGATCCTCTTCTACGGCCTCTACGCGCTGCTCGGCGAGGCCCTGAACGCCCGTCGCATCTTCGGTCCGTTCACCTGGGCACCGGTCATCAACAACATCGTGTCGATCGTCGGCTTCGTCCTCATCGGCGCGCTTTTCGCCCCGGTCCCCACCAAGGCCGCCGAGTGGACGCCGTTGATGATCACGACGCTCGGCGCCACGGCGACGCTCGGCATCGCCCTGCAGGCCGTCGTGCTGCTCGTCTTCTGGCGGCGCACCGGCCTCGCCCTCAAGCCGGACTTCCACTGGCGGGGCGTCGGGCTCGGAGCCGTGGGCAAGCTCGCCGGCTGGACCTTCCTGATGGCGTTCGCGAGCCTCGCCGCCGGCGTGCTCCAGGGCAACATCGTGAGCGAGGCCTCAGGATCCGGGGCCTCCGCGACGGTGACGGCCAATGCCTGGCTGATCTTCATGCTGCCGTACTCGGTGATCGTCCTGTCGATCGGCACCCCCTACTTCACCCAGATCAGCGAGCACGCCGCGGCCGGTCGCGACGCCGAGGTCCGCGCGGACATCTCTCGCAGCATCCGCACCCTGCTCTTCTTCATCGTCGCCGCCGTCGCGGCCGTCGCGGCCGCCGCGATACCGGCCTCCCGCGTTTTCACGAGCTCGCCGGACGACGCCGAAGCGGCCGCGCTGGTGCTTCTCTGCTACCTGGTGAGCCTCATCCCCCTCACGATCCTCTTCATCGTGCAGCGCACGTTCTACGCCTACGACGACACCCGCACACCCTTCTGGTTCACGATCTTCCAGTGCGGTCTCATCGTCGCCACCGCCCTGATCGCGTGGGGTCTGCTCGAAGCCGACGTGATCCCGATCACCGCCCTGGCGGCCGCAGTCGCTCTCGGCCAGTCGCTGGCGAGCACCATCCAGGCGATCGTCGCCACCTGGCTTCTGCACCGCAAGATCGGCGGTCTCGGCATCCGATCCTGGGTCGTGACGATCCTCCGCTTTGCGGTCGCCGCGATCCCTGCGGGCCTCGCCGGCTGGGGCATATTCCTCGCCTTCGGGGGGAGCGCAGGCTGGACCGCCTCGGACAAGATCCAAGGCGCCATCGGCACCGCGATCATCGGGCTCGTCGTGGTCGTCGTGTACCTCGGGATCCTCGCTCTCCTGCGAGCGCCGGAGCTGAAGGTCGCCGGCACCCTGGTGCGCCGATTCCTGCCAGGTCGCTGACTCCCGCCAGGCACTCAGCGCAGGGAATGCCGCGCGGTTACCATGGGTTGAAGTACTCGGGCCGTCTTTCGACGGATCCCATTTCTCAGACGGAGAGCACATGCGTCAGGTCATCATCATCGGTTCCGGCCCTGCCGGCTTCACGGCCGCCATCTACGCTGCCCGCGCGAACCTCAAGCCGCTGCTCATCGCGAGCTCGGTCGAGGTCGGCGGCGAGCTGATGAACACCACCGAGGTCGAGAACTACCCGGGCTTCCCCGAGGGCATCCAGGGACCCGAGCTCATGGCGAAGTTCCAGGAGCAGGCAGAGAAGTTCGGCACCGAGGTGCTCTACGACGACGTCACCGACCTGCAGCTCGACGGTCCGGTCAAGACGGTCACGCTCGGCAGCGGCGCGGTGCACGAGACGCAGACGCTGATCTACGCGACCGGCTCCGCCTACCGCAAGCTCCACATCGACGGCGAAGAGCGCCTCTCGGGCTACGGCGTCTCCTGGTGCGCCACCTGCGACGGGTTCTTCTTCCGCCAGAAGACGATCGCGGTCGTCGGCGGCGGCGACTCCGCCATGGAAGAGGCCACGTTCCTCACCCGCTTCGCCGACAAGGTCTACGTCATCCACCGCAAGGACACCCTCCGCGCGTCGAAGATCATGCAGGAGCGCGCCTTCGCGAACGAGAAGATCGAGTTCGTGTGGAACAGCGAGGTCGCCGAGGTGCTCGGTGGCGACTCCGTCAGCGGCGTGCAGCTGCGCAACACCGTCGACGGCACGCTGAGCGACCTGCCGCTGGACGGCCTGTTCATCGCGATCGGCAACGACCCGCGCACGCACCTCGTGCACGACAAGCTGAAGCTGACCGCCGAGGGCACGATCTGGGTCGACGGCCGTTCCTCGGTCACGTCGGTCCCCGGTGTCTTCGCCGCCGGCGACGTCATCGACCCGACCTACCGTCAGGCCATCACGGCTGCCGGCACAGGCACGGTCGCCGCCCTCGACGCGGAGCACTTCCTCGCGGATTTTGAGGACGCCTCCGTGGAGGTCCCCGCTGCGGAGGCCGCCGAGATCCTCACCGCGTAGGCACGCGGGAACAGTTTCACCTCGTCCGCTGTTGTAACGGACGAACCTCGAATCAAGGAGAACTCTGATGAGTGCAAAGGCTACGAGCCAGGCGACCTGGGAACAGGACGTTCTGCAGGCCGACGGTCCCGTGCTGGTGGACTTCTGGGCCGAGTGGTGCGGTCCCTGTCGTATGGTCGCGCCGGTTCTGGACGAGATCCAGGCCGACAACCCCGACAAGATCACCATCCTCAAGCTCAACGTCGACGAGAACCCCGAACTCGCGATGAAGTACCAGATCACGTCGATCCCGGCGATGAAGGTGTTCGACGGCGGTGAGGTCAAGACGACCATCATCGGCGCCAAGCCCAAGTTCGCGCTCGAGAAGGACCTCGCCGCATTCATCGGCTGATCCTCTGAGACCCAGCAGGGGCCGTCACTTCTTCGGAAGTGGCGGCCTTTTCTGTGTCCAGCAACGGTCGTTGAGCGAGCAGAACGAGACGAAACGCGTGGGGTCCGGGCTCCGGGATGTTCCCCTCTCTCGCAGAGCGGGCTCCCTCCCGCTGCGCGGGCCCCTCCCGATGCTCGTTCGGGGAACATCCCTGCGCCCTGCGCTTCGCGGACGGGAGCAGTGATACGGGGTGCGGGACACAGCGGGTGTTACGGCGGGGGCGCCTCAGGCCTTGTCGGAGACGGGGACGGGCGGAAGGCCTCGGGCGGCGCGGGCGCGGTCGACGAGGTCCTGGATGACGGGCGTCTTGGCGGCGTTGTAGGTCGAGGTGCCGCGGGCGGCGACGGCCACGGCATCGCACTTCGCGTGGGTGTAGCGGTCGGCATCCTCGGGGTGGGCACGCAGCCAGTCACGCAGGATGCGCTGGTTCACGGTCTCCCAGTCCGATGCGGGGAAGAAGTGCGCGATGCGCGTGCGGATGCCGTCCTGCTCGAACACCATCACCGGGTGGCTCTGCACGCTGCTGCCGCGGCGCCAGCCGAGCGCTTCCAGGCCCGATCGGTGGGCATCGAAGTCGTCGATGCCCTCGACGCGGACGGCCACGTCGATGATCGGCTTGGCACGCATGCCGGGAACCGCCGTCGATCCGATGTGCTCGATCAGCCACTCCGGGCTGCCGTGTGTGCGGATCTCCGCCGCGATCTCCTCGAACTGCTGCGGCCAGCGCGGGTCGTACGACACCAGCATCCGTGGCATGTCAGGAAGGAGCGTCGGCGACCGTCGGGTCCCAGCGGCGATGGCGCTGCTTCTCGTCGAGCAGCCCCCAGACCGCCGGGGTCAGCTCGGGATACTCCAGCGCGATCTGCCGCAGCACCCGGTAGTGACGCGCGGCATTCGGGCGCACCCCGTCGTTGGCGTTGATGTTGTCGGCCCGCAGCAGGTACACGACGAGCTCGTCGACGCTCGGCAGCTCCTCCATGAATTCCCACGGGTCTTCCCCGCCGAGGAGACGCTCCTGGATCAGCACGGCGAGTTCGTCGGCCGCCTCGGCACGCAGCACTTCGAGGCTGGCGCGGCGCTGAACGGACTCGGACATGCTTCCAGCCTACGTCCGACTGGGACGCCGCCGGCGCTCGACCTTCGTGTCTTCGCGCATCTCCTCGAGCTCTTTGCCCTTGGTCTCCGCGACCTTGAAGTACACGAAGAAGAACGACAGCAGGGCGAAGAACGCATAGAACCCGTAGGCGAAGGGCAGGCCGATCGCCGAGAACGCGGGGAACGTCGTCGAGATGAAGAAGTTCGCCACCCACTGCGCTGCGGCGGCCACCGCGAGGGCGCCGGCGCGGATGGAGTTCGGGAACATCTCCCCCAGAAGAACCCAGACCAGCGGCCCCCAGGTCGCTCCGAAGAACACCACGAAGCCGTTGGCGCAGATCAGCGCGACTGTGGACCACGGATCGGGCAGCGTGACGGCTCCCTGGGCGTCCAACGTGCCGAACGAGAACGCGAGCGCCATCAGTCCGAGCGTCAGGGTCATGCCGACAGATCCCACCAGGAGCATGATCCGTCGACCGACGCGGTCGACGAGCAGGATCGCGATGATCGTGACGACGATGTTCGTCACCGAGGTGATCACCGTGATCAGCAGGGCTTCCGACTCCCCGAATCCGACGGACTGCCACAGCGTCGTGGAGTAGTAGAAGATCACGTTGATGCCGACGAACTGCTGGAACACCGAGAGCAGGATGCCGACCCACACGATCGGCTTCAGTCCGAGCCGGTTGCCGCGCAGATCACGCAGCGATTCGGTGCGCTCCGTGTTGAGCGTGCCGGTGATCTCTTCGATCTTCGCCTTCACATCGACCGCACCCGTGACCGTCGTCAGCACCTCGGATGCCTTCTCGATCTCGCCCTTCGCCACCAGGTATCGCGGAGATTCCGGCAGTCTCAGCGAGATGGCGCCGTAGACGATCGAAGGGACCGCACCGGCGATGAACATCCAGCGCCAGGCGTCGAGCCCCCAGAGCGGCTCAGCCGCTCCCCCGGCGACGTTGGCGAGCATCGCATCGGAGAGCAGGGCGATGAAGATACCGGTGACGATGGCCAGCTGCTGGAGCGAGCCCAGACGCCCGCGGATGTTGGCCGGCGAGACCTCGGCGATGTACGCCGGGGCGATGACGGATGCCGCACCGACACCGAGGCCGCCGATGACCCGCCAGATGATCAGATCGACGACGCCGAACGAGAAGCCGGAGCCGAGCGACGACAGCAGGAAGAGCACGGCCGCGACGACCATGACCGGAATACGGCCGAAGCGATTCGCCAGCGGCCCGGCGAACCACGCACCCACCGCGCAGCCGATCAGTGCCGACGACACGGCGAAGCCCTTGAGTCCGACCCCGAGGTCGAAGCCCGATTGGCTGCCGGCCAGAGCATCGACCGCGCCGTTGATCACGGCCGTATCGAAGCCGAACAGGAAGCCGCCGAGAGCGGCGGCGATGCTGACCGCGATGACGCGGCCTCGAATGGCTGATCCGGGTTGTGTGCGCGACATTGTGCCCCTCCTCGACATCTGGTGACGTGAGTCTAGGCCCGTCGGTGTGCTGACGCGCGGATCAGCGCTTTCCGTATCCTTCTTCGCCGATTTCTTCGAGGATGCGGTTCAGATCCTGGATCGACGCGAAATCGATCGTGACCTGGCCTTTCCGTGCACCCAGAGCGATCTTCACTCGCGTGTTCAATCGGTCGCCGAGCTTGCCGGCGACCTCGTCGAGGTAGGCGCGGCGCGCCCCGGGAGTCGGCTTCGCGGACTTCCCGGCAGCGGTCGGCTGCGACTTCGCGACCTCTTCCGTGGCACGCACCGAGAGATCCTCATTCACGACCTTGTCGGCCAGTCGCTGCATCGCCTCCGGCGTCTCGAGGCTCAGGATGGCCCGGGCATGACCGGCCGTGAGCACCCCCGCCGCGACCCTCTGCTGCACGGGCACGGGGAGCTTCAGCAGGCGGATCGTATTGCTGATCTGCGGACGCGACCGCCCGATTCTCGTCGCGAGCTCTTCCTGAGTGATGCCGAAGTCCTCGAGCAGCTGCTGGTAGGCGGATGCTTCCTCGAGAGGGTTGAGCTCCGAGCGGTGCAGGTTCTCGAGAAGCGCGTCGCGGAGGAGATCCTCGTCGGCGGTCTCGCGCACGATCACGGGGATCGTCTCGAGCCCGGCCTCACGGGCGGCGCGCGTACGTCGCTCCCCCATGATCAGCTCGTACTCACCCTCGCTGTTCTTGCGGACGACCACCGGCTGCAGCACACCGAACTCGCGGACGCTGTGCACCAGCTCGGCGAGATCCTCGGGGTTGAAGTGCGTGCGCGGCTGACGCGGGTTCGGCACGATGCTGTTCGGGTCGACCTGCACCAGATGGATGCCGGGAACGGCCGCCAGCTCCTCCTGCTCACGCGCGACCGTGCTGGCCTGATCGTCGCTCGGCCGGAGATTCGCTCCCGGGAAGAACACGTCGACAGGACGCTCCGACTGATCCGCCGTGGGGATCAGGGCGCCGATGCCCCGACCCAGTCCAGTGCGCTTCGCCATCATTTCTCCTTGCTCTGCGTCACGGTACGCGACGCGATCTCGACAGCGGCCTCGCGATACGCGATCGCGCCGGCGGACTGCCCATCGTAGGCGATCACGGTCTGGCCGAAGCTCGGGGCCTCGGACACACGGACCGAACGCGGGATCACCGTCTCCAGCACCTGATCCGGGAAGTGCGTGCGCACCTCATCGGCCACCTGCTGCGCGAGACGGGTGCGGCCGTCGAACATCGTCAGCAGGATCGTCGAGAGGTGCAGCGAGGGGTTCAGGTGCTTCTGGATCATCTGGATGCTGCCGAGCAGCTGGCTCAGACCCTCGAGCGCGTAGTACTCGCACTGGATCGGGATGAAGACCTCGGATGCCGCGGTGAAGGCGTTGATCGTCAGCAGACCGAGCGACGGCGGGCAGTCGATGATGACGAAGTCCATCGGGCTGTCGACGAGGTACTCCTCGAGGGCGCGACGCAGTCGATGCTCGCGTGCGACCTGCGCGACGAGCTCGATCTCGGCACCGGCGAGGTGGATCGTGCTCGGCGCGCAGAAGAGATTCGGGTCCTCGGGGCTCTGCTGCACGATATCGGCGAGCGGGAACTCCTCGATGAGCACGTCGTAGACGCTCGGGACCTCCGCGCTGTGCGGAACACCGAGGGCGGTGGAGGCGTTGCCCTGAGGATCGAGGTCTATGACAAGCACCTTGGCGCCGAGACCAGCGAGAGCGGAAGCGACATTCACGGCGGTCGTGGTCTTCCCCACGCCACCCTTCTGGTTCGACACCGTCAGGACGCGGGTCTCCCCCGTGAACTCGACCTTCGTGGCTTCCAGCGCACGACGTCGAGCGGAGAGGTCGGCGAGCTCCCGCGCGAGCGGTGTATCCATCCCGAACGATTCGTTCGATGATGCCTTTTCGGATTGTTTCACGTGAAACATCCACTCCTTTCGGGGCCGCGTTCCACTCTAATCGCTGAGGCGGACGTTGAGTTCCGGGTTGGGGTTACGGGTGTGGTTGCGCGGGTCTTGATAGGGGTCGTGTGGGGGTGGGGAGGGGATTGCTTCCCTTCATTCGCAGAGCGGGCGCCCTCCCCGCAAGCGGGGGCCCCTCCCGATGCTCATTCAGGGAACAATCCCCTCCCCACGGTGTTCGGCTCCGATGTCGCCGTCCATGGTCCTGTTTCGACACGACGAAGGGCAGCGTCTCGCTTCGCTCGACGACTGCGCCTGAATTGTGGGACTGGGGGAGCGCGGGTGTTTCACGTGAAACGTCGTGGTGCGCGCGTGGCGCAGCGATGTCGGGCGCGGTGGATGCCAAGCGCGACGCCGTCCATTGGGCCTGGTGCGAAAGGCGGCCGTGACTACGACGCTCTGGCGGGGGTTGGGCGCGTGTTTCACTCCGCTGGTGGAGCGGTTCGGACGGATATCGCCCGGTCTTCGCGCACGATCGTTGGCTGGGGCTCCACGGGTGATCGCGTCCCCTCGTAGCCGTGACGTGTGTCACTCGTTCCGGGTCTCGTCCGTCCCGCAGCGTCCGGCGAAGTGCGTGAGGTCCGCCGCGTTGGTTCTGCCGGTTCGGCTCGGTCGCGTGCGGGCTTCCTGCTGGCATCTGATCGGGTGTGTGTTTCACGTGAAACGTTCGTCTCGCGGGAGGCGGTTCGGTGACGCGGGGGCTCGCGGTGAGGTGGTGGGGAGGCGCCTCGGATGTTTCAGGTGAAACAGAAGAGCGGCAGACAAGCTCGGAACCGACTTCGGTGCGACACGGTCAGTTTCCAGAGACCGCGCCGCTGCCCCCCCCCCCGGCGGTGCGACTACTGCTGCCCCGGAAGTCGAGCTCGCTCTCTGAGTCGGCATTACCTCCATTGCTCGACTCAGCCATCGCTCGTCGAACACCGACCCGACAGGTCGAGCAGCGAGAGACCGGCAGAGGGCTCCCGCGCTGTCGCGGTCGCCTGGTTCCAGCGTCAGAAGCGGAGGATGTCGTCGGCTGATTCTCCAGGTGCCCGGTATCAGGTCGAGCTTGTCGGCCCCACACTCGTCGTCGAAGCCGCGCTGTGGTCGAGCCAACGAACTGACCCGTCGACTGCGATGCCAGGATCCCCGGCGATGGACACGCGGATGTTTCACGTGAAACACCCGATCCGGGCGCCTCAGAGCTCGGTGAAGCAGATCCTGCCCAGGTGAGCCGGCGTCTCCGTGCCATCGCACCACGCGAGTGATTCGGCACCCCGTCGGTCCGACATGTCTGACCCATCACCCGGACGAGCGTCCATGAGCTGGCGGGAGGGACGGGACCGGAGGTCGTAGCCGGCAGCTGATGAGACAGATGTTTCACGTGAAACATCTGGGGTAGGTCTACCCGCCGAAGGACCTTGGCGCAGGGGACCCTCCCCCCGCCCCGGGGCTTATGACACAACGTCGATGCCCACGACTCCCCCTCTACGAGACCGTCGACGCCTCGCCATGCGTCCGAAGCCACTCATGGGCGTGTCTCGCCCGACGCAGACCGCGATCGCACGTCAATGCGGACGCCCTCACATGGTTCCACTACCTGGGGTATCCGAGCCGATCGCCTGGAGGTGCGTCGAGCAGCGATCCGGGTCAGGCATGCGTGCCGACGTTGATCACGCTGCCGCCGGCATCCCGATAGAAGAAGCGTGTGACGCCCCAGTGTTCCTCGGTGAGAGGGTGCACGATCTCGGCACCCGCGTCTATGGCGCGACGCAGCGCTTCGTGCACGTCGTCGACGAAGATCGAGACGTCGGGGTTCACCGCGGCAGACGCATCCCGATCCATGATGCTCAGCTGTCGTCCTTCGTCGTCGGCCAGCGTCACGATCCACCCGTGGTCCATGACCACCGACCATCCCAGTACATCCCGATGCGTCTGCACCGCGCTCCGGACATCCTCGACCGTCAGATTGGGAACGACTCTCTCCACCCGCATCCCCCCATTACACCCCAAGCGCGCACGTAAACTCGCACTCACGGTCCCCCTCAGCGAGAGAGCCATGCCCACGCGCAAACCATCGGGCACAGATCCCCTCGTGCTCTACCGCAAGAACCCGATCTATCGTGGACACTCCTGCTGACACGGACCTCCATGTCTCCTCGCCTCGCGCGCGCAGCGTCGCGCCACAAGCCGCGGGATGGGATTGTTCCCTGAATGAGCATCGGGAGGGGCCCCCGCTTGCGGGGAGGGCGCCCGCTCTGCGAATGAAGGGAAGCAATCCCACCCAGCCAACGGGAAACCTCACGACCTCGACGCACCAGCATGTTTCACGTGAAACATCGGAAAGGCAGACCCCCCGGCTGCTTACCGCACAACCGCCCGCACGGCCCGGGTCGTCTCCGGCAGGACTCCCTCACCCAGGACCTCGACGCGCACGTCCGACAGCCGGAACTTCTTGATCTGCTTCTGCGCAGCATCGATCTCGTTGCCGGCGTTCATTCCTTTGAGCAGTGTGAGCTCTCCACCGTTCCGCACCAGCGGGGCGGTCAACGGGATGAGGGTCCGCAGCGCACTGACTGCTCGCGCGGTCACGACATCGAAGCCTTCCGCGGGACGCACGTCCTCCGCCCGTGCCCGGAGGACATCGACGTTGGTGAGCGACAGAGCCGCGACCTGCTCGTTGAGCCAGGTCACCCGTCGCTCCATCGGCTCGATCAGCGTCCACTGCACGTCCGGACGGGCGATCGCCAGCACCAGGCCGGGAAGTCCTGCGCCGGAGCCGATGTCCGCAACCGATCCATGGAAGAGCGGCGCCGCGATGACGCTGTTCAGGATGTGCCGGGTCCAGAGACGGGGGAGCTCCAGCGGACCGATGAGCCCCCGCTCCTCCCCCTCGCGGGCGAGCGCAGCCGTGAACGCGCGAGCGACCTCGATCCGATCGCCGAACAGCTCCGCAGCGACCTCCGGCTCGATCTCGAGCTCTGATTCGCTGCCGTCCATGGTCATGCGGCCACGATCCCGAGGACGAGATGTTTCACGTGAAACATCAACGGCGACGAAGAACCGTGTGCCGGTCCGCACCCTCACCGTACGACTCGGAGACCAGCCCGCGATCGGCCGCGATGTCGTGCACCAGCTTGCGCTCGTAGCTCGACATCGAGGGAAGCGACGCCTGCGACGATCCCTCGTCGAGCTTCGCCGCCGCAGCATCCACCAGAGTCTCGAGCTGACGGCGGCGCGTGTCGCGCGATCCGCCGATGTCGAGGATCAGGCGCGAGAAAGAACCGGTCTGGTTCTGGACAGCCAGGCGCGTCAGCTCCTGAAGGGCCTGCACGGTGTCGGGAGCAGAGAGCACAGCGAGGCCATCACCCTCCGCCTCGACCGAGACGTAGGCCCGACCCTGACGAACATCGAGGTTCAGGTCCCCATCGATGTCGGCGATGTCGAGCAGCTCCTCAAGGTAATCGGCAGCGATGTCGCCTTCGTTCTCCAGCTGCGCCACCGTCGGTTCGGTGGCCTCGGTCACGACCTCACTCATGAACCGCTCCCCTTCTTCTTCGCACGCTTCTTGCCGACAGGCTGCTGCCGCTTCGGCGTCTGAGCCTTTGCCTTCTCGACCTCTTCGAGCATGCGCTGCTGCTCGGCCTCATAGGCAGCCATCGGAACGACCTTGCCGGACGAGTCGATCGCCTTGCCCTTCTTGGCCAGTCGTTCTTCCCGCGCCTTCGCGGCCTCGGATCCCGGTGTGGGCATCTCGCGGATGACGAGGAACTGCTGTCCCATGGTCCACAGGTTCGAGATGAACCAGTACACGACGACGCCGAGCGGGAAGAAGACACCCGAGAAGATGAAGCCCAGCGGCAGCACGTAGAGCATGATCTTCTGCATCTGGTACGCCTGGCCGGTCTTGGCCTCGGGCGACAGGTTCTTCGAGATGATCTGCAGCTGAGTGAAGAACTGCGAGCCGATCATGAGGACGACGAGCGTGACCAGGATGACGATCGCGGTGGTGTTCTGCGCGTCGACCGCGTTGCCCAGGGTCTCGTGCAGCGAGGCGACGCCGAAGAGCTTGGCGTCGTAGAACTCCTTGGTGAGGTCTGCGCTCATGAAGCCCACACCGCCGATGCCGGCCTCAGCGTGCTTCTTCACATCGCTCAGCACGCTGAACAGAGAGAAGAAGATCGGCATCTGCACCAGCAGCGGAAGACAGCTCGACATCGGCGTCGTGCCGTGCTTCTTGTAGAGACCCATGGTCTCGCGGCTCATCGCCTCGCGAGAGAGCTGGTCTTTCTTGCCCTTGTACTTCTCCTGGACTTTCCGCAGCTCAGGAGCGATTTCCATCATCTTTCGCTGGCTCTTGATCTGCTTGACGAACAGCGGGATCAGAGCAGCACGCACGACGATGACGAGGCCGATGATGGACAGGACCCAGGTGAGGCCGGATGCCGCGGGCAGACCCACCGCGGTGAACAGCCAGTGCCAGGCCACGAGGATCATCTCGACGACCCACTTGAGCGGCCAGAGAATGGTGCCGATCAGGTCGAAGCCACCCCCGGAAGCCGCGGGGCTGGGTGTCGTGCTGGCGAGCAGAAGGTCTAGACCCACCGTTCAGTCCTTTCGGGAAGGGACGACGAAACCGTGAGCAGTCAGGTCGTAGCGGAAGTGTTCATGCGGATGGACGTCATCGACGCCACCGCGAGTCCAGGGATTGCAGCGGAGGATGCGCCACACGGAGGACAGCGTCCCCCGCACGGCACCGTGCTGCTGCACCGCACCTACAGCGTAAGCGGAACAGCTGGGGTAATACGCACAGACATCTCCATAGAGAGGGGAGATCGTCTTGCGGTACGCCGTCAGGAATCCGAGCACCAGATTGCGCGGGATCAGCGGGATGCTGCGCAGCAGGTCACGCGACTCCATCCGAGCCGACCCGACCGACGACGCCGGCAGCGCCGTCATGACGCACTCGCCGTCGGCACCGACGCGAGCCGGCCGAGACAGCGGTTCACATCCGCGCTGAGTTCGGCGAACGACGCCGTCGCGGATGCAGGAAGGGCACGGATGACGACATCCGTGCCCTCGGGGACGCGCGGGAGCGCCTCCGCGCACACGGCTTTCAGACGCCGGCGCACGGTGTTGCGCACCACGGCGGTGCCCACCTGCTTGCTGATGATGAATCCGAACCGTGCGGCTCTGCTCTCGCCCGTCGGCATCATCGAGGTGATGACGCGCGACCCGCCACAACGTGATCCGCGGCGAACGACCATTCGATAGTCGCTCCCGCGGGTCAGCCGATACGGGCGGGCGAGCACAGCGGACTACGCGGAGAGCTCGGTGCGGCCCTTCGCGCGGCGGGCAGCGAGGATGCCGCGGCCGGCGCGCGTGCGCATGCGAGCGCGGAAGCCGTGCTTCTTGGCGCGACGACGGTTGTTGGGCTGGAAAGTACGCTTCGTCATGGAATCACTCCGGGAATACTGCCACCGGGTTCACTGCGACCGGAGACATGGGGAACTGCCAAAAAATGGCATAAGTCAACCAAGTAAGGGTACGTCTTGGCGGCGCGCAGAGCAAATCTGCGCGCTCAGGCCACGGACACCCGGCACGAACCGCACAGCCATTATCCACAACCAGGGCGCGCCCGGGGTGCACGACACGCGCGCGGATTTCCCGGGGCAGGTTGCCGTTCCCAGCCGTGGTGACTACCGTGGCAACCGAAGTTATCCACAGGGGCACGGCACGTCGGAGCCCTCATCGAATCCCCGTCCGGAGCGTCATGTCCTCACCAGCCCAGCCCGACGTTCCGATCTGGACCACGGTGCAGGAGCTCCTGGTGGACGACGACCGGGTCACGCCGCAGCTGCAGGGCTTCCTCAGTCTCGCCGTCCCGGCCGGAGTGATGGCGGCGACGCTCTACCTCGAAGTACCGAACGACCTCACGGCCGCGCAGATCAACAAGCGTCTGCGCCTGCCGATCATGGAGGCCCTCTCGCACATCGGCGAGGAGGTCACCTCCTACCGCGTCGTCGTGAACCACGAACTCGCCGAGCAGCCGACGGCACCGATCGCGGTCGCCGATTTCGGTCGGCACGAGCCTGTGCGGGTCGAATCCCCCATGGAGCAGCCCACGCAGCTGCGACACGAATCGCGCCTCAACCCGAAGTACACCTTCGACAACTTCGTCATCGGCCAGTCCAACCGCTTCGCCCACGCAGCGGCGGTCGCGGTCGCCGAGGCTCCGGCCAAGGCCTACAACCCGCTCTTCATCTACGGCGACTCGGGGCTCGGCAAGACGCACCTCCTCCACGCGATCGGCGACTACGCCCAGTCGCTCTATGCCGGCGTCAAGGTCCGATACGTCTCGAGCGAGGAGTTCACGAACGACTTCATCAACTCGATCGCGAACAACCGCGGAGCGGCATTCCAGGCGCGCTACCGCGATGTCGACATCCTTCTCATCGACGACATCCAGTTCCTGCAGGGTCGCGCCGAGACGCAGGAAGCCTTCTTCCACACCTTCAACACGCTGCACGATCACAACAAGCAGGTCGTGATCACGAGCGACGTGGCTCCGAAGCACCTGACCGGCTTCGAGGATCGGATGCGCAGCCGCTTCGAGTGGGGTCTCATCACCGACGTACAGGCGCCCGACCTGGAGACCCGCATCGCGATCCTCCGCAAGAAGGCGCAGAGCGAGGCCCTCCACATCCCCGACGAGGTGCTCGAGTACATCGCGACCGTGGTGTCGTCGAACATCCGTGAGCTCGAGGGCGCCCTCATCCGCGTCTCGGCGTTCGCGAGCCTGAACCGCTCGTCGCTCGACATCTCCCTCGCACAGACCGTGCTCCGCGACATCATCGACACGGCCGAGGACAACATCATCTCGCCGACCGACATCATCACGGCGACGGCTGGATACTTCAAGCTCACCGTCGACGACCTCTACGGGTCGAGCCGTTCGCAGCAGATCGCGACTGCCCGGCAGATCGCCATGTACCTGTGCCGCGAGCGGACGAGCCTCTCACTGCCGAAGATCGGACAGCTGTTCGGCAACCGCGACCACACCACCGTCATGTACGCCTATAAGAAGATCAGCGAGCTCATGAAGGAGCGTCGTTCGATCTACAACCAGGTGACCGAGATCACCACGCAGCTCGGCCGCCGCTGAGCGCACGCCTTCTGAGAGAGGGGACGCCGCATCCGTTTCGGGTGCCGCGTCCCCTTTTCTCGTTCTTGACACGCCCAGACCGCATCCGATAAATGCTTCTATGCACATGTGGATAACTTGTGGATGGTTGTCGGATCCACCGGGACGAATGTGGGCTGAGTCGCGAAACCTGTGGATAACTATCGGAGTCGTCGAGGGGGGTCGGATGCCGTACACCCGCGGATTCCTCAGGGATTCCACAAGTGACAGCCGTGTAGTTCCCTACTCGCGTCTGCTTTCCACCGAGTTATCCACAGAATCCACAGCTGTTAACACTGTTAAGGAGTTAACACTTCAAGAGGGCGATCCGATCACCAGACGATGGGGAGAAGCCGGGTCGAACGACAAAACCTCTGGTCGTAGGGATACGCCGGACTGTGGGGCTAGCATGGGAAGCCCTGCACTGGCAGGACTGACGACGACATGTCACAGATCGATGACGAGGGAGAACCCGTGAGGTTTCAGGTCAACCGCGATGTCTTCAGCGAGGCTGTGTCCTTCGTCGTCAAGCTGCTCCCGCAGCGGAACCCGCAGCCGATCCTCGCCGGAGTCCTGATCGAGGCGGACGGTTCCGGTCTGACCCTCTCGGCTTTCGACTACGAGGCATCCGCTCGCACGACCATCGAGGCCACCGTCGAGACACCGGGCACGATCCTGGTCCACGGCCGCCTGTTGTCCGACATCGCCAGCCGCCTGCCGAACGCTCCGATCGAGATCGCCGTCGAGGAAGACGGCGGGATCACGGTCACCTGCGGCTCCGCTCGCTTCACGCTCGCCGCCATGCCCGTCGAGGAATACCCGTCGATCCCCGAGGTCTCCGGATCCTCCGGCGTCGTCCCGGCCGACGACTTCGGCACCGCGATCGCACAGGTCGGATTCGCGGCATCCCGCGACGACGTCACTCCTGTGCTCACCGGTGTGCAGCTCGCCGTCTCCGGCCAGAACCTCAGCCTCGTCGCCACCGACCGCTACCGGGTCTCGATCCGCGACGTGCCCTGGGACGGCGCAGAGGTCGAGGCCACGGCACTCGTCCCGGCGCGCACCCTGGTCGAGGTCGGCAAGACGTTCGGTCACGCCGGCACGATCCAGATCGCCTTCTCCGGAGAGGGCGAGCGCGAGATCATCGCCTTCACCGCCGGCAACAAGACCGTGACCTCGCTGCTCATCAAGGGCAACTTCCCGCCGGTCCGCCGGCTCTTCCCCGAGCAGACCGACCACTACGCGGTGGTCAACACCGCCGACCTCGTCGAGGCCGTCCGCCGTGTGTCGCTCGTGCTCGATCGCGCCGCCCCGCTGCGTTTCACGTTCTCGAGCGACAGCGTCACCATGGATGCCTCGGGCAGCGAGCACGCTCGCGCGTCGGAGTCGGTCGATGCGATCCTCTCCGGTGGTGACGAGGTCACGCTGGGTCTCAACCCGCAGTACCTGATCGAGGCCCTGGGCGCGGTCAAGAGCGAGTTCGTCCGAGTCACCTTCACGTCGAGCGACAACGCCAACAAGCTGAGCCCCGTGCTGATCACGAGCCAGACCTCGGTGGACCAGGCCGGTCTCGACTCGTTCAAGTACCTGCTGCAGCCCAACCTCCTCCTCCGCTGACCTATCCGGCACCCTGACGAGATCAGGCCGCCGTCGCAGCGACGTCTCGTCTCGCTCAGCGTTTCGTCTCGCTTCACTCGCTGAACGACCGGGTCCCCGCGGCCATCGCACGCAGTCGGCGAGCGAAGCGAGCCGCTGACTCCCCCTTACCCCTCGTATCCCCCGCGCGAAACCTCGCGATGCGCGAAACCTCAGGCGGTCGGGTCGTTCCCGGGAGTGAGCATCGGGAGGGGCCCGCGCAGCGGGAGGGAACCCGCTCTGCGGACGAAGGGAACGACCCGACCGCCGACCCACGGACATCCAACAACACCAAGACAACAAGACTGTCCGACCCCGAAGATAGGCTGATCCCGTGATTGTGGAGCACCTGAGTCTGGTCGATTTCCGCAATTACGCGACCGCCGAACTCGCTCTGCACAGCGGCCCCAACGTCCTCGTCGGCCGGAACGGGCAGGGAAAGACGAATCTCGCGGAGGCGGTGGTCTTCCTGGCGACGCTCGGGTCGCATCGGGTGTCGTCGGATGCGCCCATGGTGCGCGATGGCCAGGAGTTCGCGATCATCCGGGCCCGCCTCTCGCATGGTGAGCGCAAGGTGCTCGTCGAGGTGCAGCTGAATCGGCAGGGGTCGAACAAGGCGCGCATCAACGGGTCGCCGTCGAAGGCGAACGAGCTCCCGCGATATGCGCATGTGGTGCTGTTCGCCCCGGAGGATCTGCAGATCGTGCGCGGTGATCCGTCGTCCCGTCGACGTTTCGCGGATCAGCTGCTCATCCAGCGCACCCCGCGCATGGCGGCGGTGCTCGCGGACTACGACCGTGTGCTCAAGCAGCGGAACGCCCTGTTGAAGTCGGCGCGGGCGCGCGGCATCCGGGGCGAGGGTCTCAGCACTCTCGACGTGTGGGATGACAAGCTCGTCGCGCTGGGTTCCGAGATCATCACCGCCCGGCAGCGCCTGGCCGCCGATCTGCAGCAGCCGGTGGCCGATGCGTACGCGGCGATCGCGGGCGAGGATCACCGTCCGCAGCTCGACTGGGCTCTGTCGGTGAGCGGCGCCGATCCGGAGGACGACGGTGCGGAGCCGACGGATGCCGATGCCGGCGCCCCCTACGACAAGGTCAGTGAGACGCGCATCATCGCCGATCTGTTCCGGGCGTCGCTCGCGGCGAAGCGCTCGAACGAGCTCGACCGGGGCCTGACGTTGACCGGTCCGCATCGCGACGACCTCGTGCTGCGAGTGCGCGATCTCCCGGTGAAGGGCTATGCCTCGCACGGGGAATCCTGGTCGGTCGCTCTGGCGCTCCGCCTCGCCTCGGCCGAGCTGCTGCGCAGCGAGTCGCCCGCCGGCGATCCGGTGCTCATCCTCGACGACGTCTTCGCCGAGCTCGATGCCGACCGCCGGCAGCGCCTGGCGTCGCTGACCTCGGGCTACGAGCAGGTGGTGGTCACCGCGGCGGTGGAGGAGGATATCCCCGAGGTGCTGCACGCACATGTGGTGCGGATCGACGCCGGCACGATCAGTGACGAGCGGGCCCTTCGACAGGCTCAGGACATCAGCGGAGGGGAAGAAGATGACTGACGTCAACCCGGCACCCGCGGCCGCCGAGGTCCCCGAGACCGTCGCCACCTACCTCCGGCTGCGCGGTCTCAAGCCGAGCTCCAGTTCCTGGAAGCGCAAGCGCCGCATCGTCGACGATGACAACGCGCCGTTCACCCCCGGTCGGGATCCCGGCGCGCTCGGTGCGGTGCTGGATCGACTCAGCAAGGACTCCGGCTGGCAGATCACCCTGGCGCGCGAAGACCTCGTGCGGCAGTGGGCCGATCTCGCCGGCGCCGACACCGCGAAGCACTCCGAACCGGTCTCTCTCGAGCGCGGTCTGCTCACGGTCAAGTGCGATTCGACGGCCTGGGCGAAGAACCTCCAGTTCATGCGGGCGACCATCCTGACGGAGATCGGGCGTCGGTATCCGGATGCCGCTGTCGAGAACCTCCGCTTCATCGGACCGGACGTTCCCTCTTGGAAATGGGGTCCCAGAGCCGTTCCAGGACGGGGTCCGCGCGATACCTACGGGTAGGGCACCATGCGAGGGGGTAGAAACGCTCAGAGGGCCACACGCGGCCTCTGAGACGCATATCGTGACGAAATCCCGCTAGAATGGGAGTTCGTGATATCGATGTGGAGAATGCCCTCTGATGACGCCTGAATCCCCCGCAGATGAGACGGAATCGACCAACGGGGGACCCTCCGACCCCGCCGACGCGTCCGAGAAGACGAGCACGTCCATCTCCCCGAAGGTGAAGCAGCCCGGCGAGTACGGTGCCGACTCGATCCAGATCCTCGAAGGCCTCGAGGCCGTCCGCAAGCGGCCCGGCATGTACATCGGATCCACGGGTCCGCGCGGACTCCACCACCTGGTCTACGAGATCGTCGACAACTCCGTCGATGAGGCGCTGGCCGGCCACGCCGACACGATCCTCGTGACCATGCTCGCCGACGGCGGCGTGCGCGTCGTCGACAACGGTCGTGGCATCCCGGTCGATCCGCACTCCTCCGACCCCAACAAGTCGACGGTCGAGGTCGTGCTCACGATCCTGCACGCCGGTGGCAAGTTCGGCGGCGGCGCCTACGCGGTGTCCGGTGGCCTGCACGGCGTCGGCTCCTCCGTCGTGAACGCGCTGTCGACGAAGTTCGACGTCGAGGTCAAGCAGAAGGGCTTCGTCTGGCGTCATTCCTTCGCCGACGGCGGCATCCCGCAGCAGAAGCTCGAGAAGGGCGAGGCGACCGACGACACCGGAACCAGCATCACGTTCTGGCCCGACGCCGGGATCTTCACCGAGACGACCGACTTCGACTACGACACCCTGCGCACGCGCTTCCAGCAGATGGCCTTCCTCAACAAGGGTCTGCGCATCGAGCTGCGCGACGAGCGCGAGTCCTCCGCCTACGAGGTGGAGGAAGAAGGCGTCACGACCACCAAGCAGCCCGGCGACGTCTTCCTCTACGAGCGCGGTCTCGTCGACTACGTCGAGTACCTCAACAAGGTGCGTCACGCCGAGGTCGTCAACGACGAGGTCATCGCGTTCGAGTCCGAGGACACCGTCCGCAAGATCTCGCTCGAGGTCGCGATGCAGTGGACCACCTCCTACACCGAGAACGTCTTCACCTACGCGAACACGATCAACACGCACGAGGGCGGTACGCACGAAGAGGGATTCCGCGCCGCGCTGACCACCCTGGTCAACAAGTACGCCCGCGCCAACAACATCCTCAAGGAGAAGGACGACAACCTCTCCGGTGACGATGTGCGCGAGGGTCTGACCGCGGTCATCTCGATCAAGCTCGGTGAGCCCCAGTTCGAGGGTCAGACGAAGACCAAGCTGGGCAACACCGAGGCCAAGGCCTTCGTGCAGAAGGTCGTCGGCGATCAGCTCGGCGACTGGTTCGATCGCAACCCGACGCAGGCGCGGAACATCATCCGCAAGGCGCTCGACGCGGCGACCGCTCGTCTGGCCGCCCGCAAGGCCCGCGAGACCGCTCGACGCAAGAGCGTGTTCGAGTCGGCGGCGATGCCCGACAAGCTCAAGGACTGCACGAGCAAGGACCCGTCGATCAGCGAGATCTTCCTCGTGGAGGGTGACTCGGCCGGCGGTTCCGCGGTGCAGGGTCGCGATCCGCACACCCAGGCGATCCTGGCGCTGCGCGGCAAGATCCTCAACGTCGAGCGCGCGCGCCTCGACAAGGCGCTCGGCAACCGCGAGGTCCAGGCGATGATCCAGGCCTTCGGCACGGGCATCGGCGAGGACTTCGACATCGAGAAGGCGCGCTATCACAAGATCGTGCTGATGGCGGATGCCGACGTCGACGGCCAGCACATCACGACGCTGCTGCTCACGCTGCTGTTCCGCTACATGCGCGGACTCATCGAGGCGGGCTTCGTCTACCTGGCGATGCCGCCGCTGTACCGGCTCAAGTGGTCGAACTCCGCGCACGAATACGTGTTCAGCGACGCCGAGCGCGACGCCCTGCTCAAGCACGGCCTCGACAACGGCAAGCGCATCCCGAAGGATGCCGGCATCCAGCGGTACAAGGGTCTCGGCGAGATGAACGCCAAGGAGCTGTGGGAGACCACGATGGATCACACCACCCGAACGCTCCGGCAGGTGACGATCGAGGATGCCGCGGCCGCCGACGAGATCTTCAGCGTGCTGATGGGTGAAGACGTCGAGTCGCGACGCAGCTTCATCCAGCGCAACGCCAAGGACGTCCGCTTCCTCGACATCTGACCACTTACTTACCTACACGCGAAATCGGAGCTGCACCGTACGCATGACGCAAGGACGCAGGGATGCCGCGGAGCGAGCATCGGGAGGGGCCCGCGAAGCGGGAGGGAACCCGCTCTGCGAGCGAAGCGGCATCCCGGAGTCCGACCCACAAGCCCGCAGCCTGAAGAGAAGACACACACATGACTGACGAAGAACGCCCCGTCCCCGAGCACGATCACGGCAAGATCGACCAGGTCGACCTGCAGTCCGAGATGCAGCGCAGCTATCTCGACTACGCCATGGCCGTCATCGTCGGCCGCGCCCTCCCCGATGTCCGCGACGGTCTCAAGCCCGTGCACCGCCGTGTCATCTACGGCATGTACGACGGCGGGTTCCGCCCCGACAAGTCGTTCTCGAAGTGCGCCCGCGTGGTCGGCGAGGTCATGGGTCAGTACCACCCGCACGGTGACACGGCGATCTACGACGCCCTCGTCCGTCTGGTGCAGCCGTGGGCACTGCGGTATCCGCTGGCTCTCGGCCAGGGCAACTTCGGCTCCCCCGGCAACATGGGTGCCGCGGCTCCCCGGTACACCGAGACCAAGATGGCTCCGCTCGCGCTCGAGATGGTGCGCGACATCGAGGAAGACACGGTCGACTTCCAGGACAACTACGACGGTCAGACCCAGGAGCCGACGGTTCTCCCGGCCCGGTTCCCGAACCTGCTCGTCAACGGCTCCGTCGGCATCGCGGTCGGCATGGCCACCAACATCCCGCCGCACAACCTGCGCGAGGTGTCGGATGCCGCGCTCTGGGCGCTCGACAACCCCGGGATCAGCCGCGAAGAGCTGCTCGACGGTCTGATCCAGCGCGTCCCGGGCCCGGACTTCCCGACCGGCGCGCAGATCCTCGGCACCAAGGGCATCCACGAGGCGTACCGCACGGGTCGCGGCTCGATCACGATGCGCGCGGTCGTCAACGTCGAAGAGATCCAGGGCCGCACCTGCCTCGTGATCACCGAGCTGCCGTACCAGGTCAACCCCGACAACGTCGCGGTCAAGATCGGTGATCTCGCCCGCGACGGCAAGATCACCGGCATCGCCGACATCCGCGACGAGTCATCCGACCGCACCGGTCAGCGTCTCGTCGTCGTGCTCAAGCGCGACGCCGTCGCGAAGGTCGTGCTCAACAACCTGTACAAGCACACGCAGCTGCAGGAGAACTTCGGCGCGAACATGCTCGCGATCGTCGACGGCGTGCCGCGCACGCTGGCGATCGACGGTTTCGTCACCCACTGGATCGCCCACCAGATCGAAGTGATCGTGCGCCGCACGCAGTACCGCCTCAACGAGGCCGAGAAGCGGATGCACATCCTGCGCGCTTACCTGAAGGCGCTCGACGCGCTCGACGAGGTCATCGCGCTGATCCGCCGGTCGCAGACGACACAAGAGGCGAACGAGGGACTGCAGAAGCTCCTCGACATCGACGACATCCAGGCCGACGCGATCCTGCAGATGCAGCTCCGTCGTCTCGCCGCACTCGAGCGTCAGAAGATCATCGAGCAGGCCGAGGAGCTCGAGGCGCTGATCACGGACTACAAGGCGATCCTCGCCGACGAGGGTCGGCAGCGCACCATCATCCGCGAAGAGCTCACGGGCATCGTCGACCGCTTCGGCGACGAGCGCCGCACGCACATCCTGCACGGCTTCGACGGCGACGTGTCGATGGAAGACCTCATCGCCGAAGAGGAGATGGTCGTCACCGTCACGCGCGAGGGCTACATCAAGCGCACGCGCAGCGACAACTACCGTTCGCAGCACCGCGGCGGCAAGGGCATCAAGGGTGCACAGCTGCGGGCCGACGACATCGTCGAGCACTTCTTCGTCACGACGACGCACCACTGGCTGCTCTTCTTCACCGACAAGGGCCGCGTCTACCGCGCGAAGACCTACGAGGTGCCGGAAGCCGGCCGCGACGCGAAGGGCACGCACGTCGCGAACCTGCTCGCCCTGCAGCCCGACGAGAGCATCGCTCAGGTGCTCGACATCCGCGACTACAACGTCGCCGAGTACCTGGTTCTCGCGACGCGCGAGGGGCTGGTGAAGAAGACCCGTCTCGAGGCCTACGACACCAACCGTCAGGGCGGCGTCATCGCGATCCGCCTGAACGATGAGGACGAGCTGGTCAGCGCGCTGCTCGTCGACGCGTCGGACGACATCCTCCTGATCAGCCGCCGCGGCATGTCGGTGCGGTTCGAGGCGACCGATGAGGCGCTGCGTCCGATGGGTCGCGCGACCGCGGGTGTGCGGGGCATGAAGTTCAAGCTCGATGACGACAGCCTGCTCTCGGCATCCTTCGCCGCACCCGGGAAGTTCGTCTTCGTGGTCACCGACGGCGGGTACGCCAAGCGCACCGCCGTCGAGGAGTATCGCGTGCAGGGACGCGGCGGAACGGGCATCAAGGTCGCCAAACTGAACGACGATCGGGGCACCCTCGCGGGCGGTCTGATCGTCTCGGAGGACGACGAGGTCTTGGTGGTTCTGTCCAGCGGCAAGGTGGTACGCTCTGCCGTGGCCGAGGTGCCCGCCAAGGGCCGAGACACCATGGGAGTGGTGTTCGCACGGACGACGGATGCCGACCGGATCCTCGCCATCGCCCGCAACGGCGAGCGAGGCCTCGCAGATGACGAGGCGGAGGCGGACTCCGAGACCGCGGCCCCCGAGACGACACCGACACCTGAGGAAAGCACGGACGAATGAGCACAGTAGCCGACAAGCTGGCGAAGAAGTCCACACGCAAGACGGGCGGCAAGCAGGTCCGCCTGCGTCTGGTCTACGTCGACTTCTGGTCGGCCGTGAAGCTGTCGTTCCTCGGAGCGGTCGCGCTCGCGGTCGTGACGATGGTGTCGTTCTTCCTGATCTTCCTGGTGCTGCAGGCGACGGGCATCATGGCGACGGCCGATGAGTTCGTGCGCAGCTTCACCGACGGGGCGATCCCGCTCTCCGAGCTCGTGGGCCTGCCGCAGGTGATGGCCTTCGCTGCCGTCGTCGCGATCCTGAACCTCATCGTCTTCACGGTGCTCGGTGCCGTGATCGCCGGTATCTACAACCTCGCCGTGAAGGTGACCGGCGGCCTGCTCGTCGGCTTCATGTCGAACTGACTTCGCGTTTCGAAGGGGCGGATGCTGCGGCATCCGCCCCTTCTGCGTCTGCGGGAACTACGGAAAACCCGAAGCCAGGAGTCCGGGTGACTCGGTGTTCCGCGGGACGAACCGTCCGTACCTTGGAACCATGACGACACACACTGCGCCCCCGCCGCAGGCTGCGGCCGTGAAGCCGCCGCTGCGCATCTTCCTCACCGTCCTGCATCTGGCAGGAGTCGGTGTCCTCGGCGGCATCATCTTCACCACGCTCGGCGGCCTCCTCGGCACCGGGCTCGGCCTTCTCTTCGCCGCGGGCGTCGGTGTCATCCTGCTCGTCGGCCTGGTCTACGCGCTCTTCGGCGTCGGCTGGTTCGAGGTCGCCCGGGTCAGCGCGCTGTACCGCACGCCGATCGCGCCGCTCCGACTGCGCCAGCGGGACCGTCCCGGTTTCGGCGGATGGCTGCGCTCGCTCGGCCGGCAGGCGATCGACGGCCGCATGTGGCGCGCTGTCGCGAACTTCGCGATTGCGGCGATCCTCGGTTTCATCGTCCTCCGGCTCTTCTGGAGCCTCATCTGGTCGATCTTCATCGCCTTCGCACCTCTCACCGAGGCCGAGTCGGTCATGGGACCCTTCGGCGGTGGCGGCATCCCCGTGGAATGGGCGCCGCTCGTCGGCATCCTCGGCATCGCGGCATCCATCGTCGGCATCTTCGGTCTCGCACTGCTGCACCGCACGCTCGCCCTGGCGATCGTGATCCGCAGCCGCGAGGCGGAGCTCACCGAGCGCGTCCGCACCACGACGGCACAGCGTGAAGGCGCGGTGCGGGCGGCGGATGTCGAGCGCACCCGCATCGAGCGGGATCTGCACGACGGCGTCCAGCCGCGGCTGGTCTCGGTCGGCATGACCCTCGGGCTTGCCCAGCAGAAGATCGACAACGATCCGGATGCCGCGAAGGAGCTGATCGCGGAGGCGCACACCTCGACGAAGGCAGCCATCACCGAGCTCCGGCAGCTCGCCCGCGGCATACACGCCTCCGTGCTCGACGACCGCGGTCTGGATGCGGCGCTCTCCGCGCTCGCCGGACGATCGCACATCCCCGTGCACCTCGACGTGCGCATGGACGGACGGTGCAGCCGAGAGGCCGAGGCCGCGGTGTACTTCGCGATCGCCGAATCCCTCACCAACGCCGCGAAGCACTCCCGAGCGAGTGAGGCGCGCGTGATCGTGAGGCTGCGAGACGGCGGCACCCTCTGGGCCCGCGTCGAGGACAACGGCATGGGTGGCGCGCAGGTGCAGCCCGGCGGCGGACTCGACGGCATCGCGAACCGCATCCTCGCGGCCGGCGGAACCTTCCGCCTCGACAGCCCGGTCGGCGGACCGACCTCGCTGGAGGTGAACGTGCCATGCGCATCCTGATCTGCGAGGACTCGGTCCTGCTGCGCGAAGGTCTCGTCCGTCTTCTCGAAGACGCCGGTCACGAGGTCGTCGCGGCGCTTCCTGACACGAGCGGCCTCGGCGAAGCGGTGGAGACCACCGATCCGGAGCTCTGCATCCTCGACGTGCGGCTCCCCCCGACCTTCACCGACGAGGGGATCCGCGCGGCGCTGGGACTGCGGTCCACGCATCCGTCGCTCGCGATCCTCGTGCTCTCGCAGTACGTGGAGGAGCGGTACGCGTCTGATCTGATCGCCGCGCAGGGCGGCCCGCTCGGCTACCTGCTCAAGGACCGGGTCGCCGATGTGGCCGAGTTCCTCGCCTCGGTGCAGCGCATCTCCGAGGGGGCGACCGTGCTCGACCCCGAGGTCGTGGCGCAGCTGCTCACCCGACGGAACCGCGATGACCGGATGCTGCGTCTCACCGAGCGCGAGCGCACCGTGCTGGCGCTGATCGCCGAAGGCAAGTCGAACCAGGCGATCGCCGGGCTCCTCTTCCTCTCGGAGGCGAGTGTCGAGAAGCACATCACCTCCATCTTCCAGAAGCTGGGCTTCGAGCAGGGCGAATCGGGAAACCGTCGCGTGCTCGCCGCCCTCGCCCACATCGAGAACACCGGTGGCCCCGTGCCTCCGGCCGGCCCGACAGGAGTGGCACGATGACGAACGAACAGAACGAACCCACGGGCGGGCACACCCCGCTCACTCCCCCGCCCGCCTCGGCTCCGCAGGCATCGGCTCCGCAGGCATCGGCTCCGCAGGGACCGACGCCCCCGGCATCCGACGAATGGGTCACGGAACCCGTCGAGGCGCCCCGCCCCGACGCCGCACCCACGCGCTCCTCCGGCACCACCGCGATCATGGTCGTCACCGCCGTGGTCGGCGGCATCGCGCTGCTCGGCACCGGCGGCACCGCCGCTGCCGCGGCCACCGGTGACCTGCTGAGCTCGAGCCTTCCCGACTCGGTGCAGACCGTGGGGGTGGACGGGATCGACGGCGTCGACCTCGACGTCGACGGCAGCAGCATGCGCATCGAATTCGGCGAGGTGGAAGAGGCGGAGTTCTCGCTCACGAACGGGCGACCCTCCTGGACGTTCGAGCGCGACGGCGACGAGCTGATCGTGCGCAGCCCCGAGTCCCGCTGGGGCTGGTGGTTCGGCAACTGGTTCGGTGACGAGGAGATCGCGGTGCTCACCCTTCCGGAGAGCCTCCGCGGCGAGATCGACGGCGACCTGACCCTGGATGCCGGAAACCTCGACGTCGTCGGAGACTTCGGTGAACTCAGCATTGACGTGGCCGCCGGTGCACTCGATGTCGAGGGATCGGCCGAGAGCCTCGACATCGACATGAGCGCCGGTCGCGCCGACGTGCTGCTCGACAACGTGAGCACCGCGGTGCTCGGCGTCTCGGCGGGCAACCTCGATGTCGAGCTGACCGGCACCGCGCCGAGCCAGACGATGATCGACGTGAGCGCCGGATCGGTCGATCTCACGGTGCCCGACGAGTCCTATGCCATCACGCAGGACATCAGCGCCGGCTCGCTCGACGCGAAGGTCGACCAGTCCGGTGGTGACCGCCGCACGATCGACGTGACGCTGTCGGCGGGAAGCGTGACCATCCGCCCCGGCAACTGACCCCACTCGAGCGCGAGGCCCCGGCGAGGGCCTCGCGCTCGATTCGGATTTTCCGCCTTTCTCCGGTAAAGTCTTGGAGGTTGACGGGGCTATAGCTCAGGTGGTTAGAGCGCTTCACTGATAATGAAGAGGTCCCAGGTTCAAGTCCTGGTAGCCCCACACTTTCAATTCAAGAAACACCCTCACGGGGCCTTAGCTCAGTTGGTAGAGCGCCTGCTTTGCAAGCAGGATGTCAGGAGTTCGAATCTCCTAGGCTCCACATTCTTTTCAGAGTGATGGACCGCGGCTGATCCGCACCGGTCCTCGCGCTTCTTCGATCCGCACGGTCTGGCCCTTCTGGGTCACGACGATCTCGTCGCGGCCGGCGAGCTCGGCGGCCACACGTCGGACATCGTCCATGCGCGATCGCCAGGAGCCGCCGCCGATCGCTCGCGCCACGTCGCTCGGACAGATCGACGACTCGCTGCGTTTGCGTACGAGGGCTCGGATGGCGGCTGCCGCGCGCTCCTCGAACGCGGCATCCGTCGGTTCCTCCCACCACGGTTCTCCGCGCTCGCCGAGGGCGGTCTTCGCGTCATGCACCCGTCGCCGGGCGTCGTCCTCATCCGACTTCACCGCCCGTCGCGCAGCCATCAGCTCGTCCACGAGCTCCTGCCGGAAGGCCTCGGGGATCGACGGATCGGTCGCGCGCCAGCGCCGGCCGTCGACGACGATGTGGTGGCCGTCCGGTGTGTGCTCCGTCATGCCCAGCAGTCTGCCCGCCGATATCTCACCTGCACAGAGGCTTGACGGATGACGCGTCGTCAGTCGCGGCGGCGGAAGAACCTCGCACGGGCCGCGGCATCCGACGGGGTGTACACGACGAGCTGGATCTCGGTCTGATCCGACGGGCGCAGCTGGTGGTGCTCGAACACGAGCCGCCCGAGCGTCGGATGCTGGAACACGCGCTCCCGGGATTCGAACCCGCGCACGTCGTGGCTCTCCCAGCGCTCCCGGAACTCCGGGCTCGCCTCCATGAGACGCCCGACCAGGTCGCGGTAGCGGGGGTCGCCGAGTCGTGGCCCGGCCTCAGCACGGAACTCGGCGAGGAAGCGGCGGCTGGTGTCGTCCCAATCGTCGAGCAGCTCGCGCACCGCCGGGTCGGTGAAGATCAGCCACAGGAGGTTGCGCTGCTCGGGCGGGGTGGTGGCGACGTTCGGGTAGAGCGCCTCGTACGCGCTGTTCCATCCAGCCACGCCCCAGTCGGGTGCGAGCGCGTAGGCCGGGTGCTCCTCGAGCGCGTCGAGGAAGCGCTGCACGTGCGCGGGAGCCGTCTCGACCGCCTCGCCCGAACCGGGGCGGGTGGGCGAGAATCCGGCCAGGCGCAGCGCATAGTCGTGCTCGGCCACGCTGAGATGGAGTGCCGTCGCGACGGCATCGAGCACCTGTCGCGACGGGTTGATGTCTCGCCCTTGCTCGAGCCAGGTGTACCAGGTGACGCTGACGCCGGAGAGGTACGAGATCTCCTCGCGCCGAAGGCCGACGGTGCGACCGCGGCCTGCGGGAGGGAGACCGTACGCACCGCGGTCGAGCTGCTCGCGCCGGGCGCGCAGGAAGGCACCGAGCTCCTTGCGCTGCTCCTCGTCGCTCGCCATGGAACAAACCTAGTGCTCCCACTACTAGTGTCAGCGCCGTCTTCCGGCATCCGTCCGCCCCGGCGAGAGTGGAATCATGCCCACCCCTCTTCGCTCCCGCACCGTCACGCATGGCCGCAACGCCGCCGGCGCCCGTGCCCTCTTCCGCGCCGCCGGTGTCGACGCCGCCGACTTCGGCAAGCCGATGATCGCCGTCGCGAACAGCTTCACCGAGTTCGTCCCCGGCCACACGCACCTGCAGCCCGTCGGACGCATCGTCTCCGATGCGATCTCCGCCGCCGGCGGCATCCCCCGCGAGTTCAACACGATCGCGGTCGACGACGGCATCGCGATGGGCCACGGCGGGATGCTGTACTCGCTGCCGTCGCGGGACCTGATCGCCGACTCGGTCGAGTACATGGTCAACGCGCATCAGGCGGACGCCCTCGTCTGCATCTCGAACTGCGACAAGATCACGCCGGGCATGCTGATGGCGGCGCTGCGCCTGAACATCCCGACCGTGTTCGTCTCGGGCGGTCCGATGGAGGCGGGGCGGGCGACGCTGGTCGACGGCTCCGTGCGCACGCTCGACCTGGTCGATGCGATCTCCGAAGCGGCGAACGACACGGTGTCGGATGCCGACATGAAGCGCATCGAGGAGAACGCCTGCCCGACCTGCGGCTCGTGCTCCGGCATGTTCACCGCGAACTCGATGAACTGCCTCGTCGAGGCGCTCGGCCTCGCGCTCCCCGGCAACGGCTCGGTCCTCGCGACGCACACCGCCCGCCGCGCACTGTACGAGCGCGCCGGCGAGGTGGCGGTCGAGATCACCCATCGCTTCTACGACGAGGACGACTCCTCGGTGCTCCCCCGCGAGGTCGCGAGCTTCGCCGCCTTCGAGAACGCCATGGCCCTCGACATCGCGATGGGCGGTTCGACCAACACGATCCTGCACCTGCTCGCCGCCGCGCACGAAGCCGGCATCGATTTCGGTCTCGACGAGATCGACGCCGTCTCGCGTCGGGTGCCGTGCCTGGCGAAGATCGCGCCGAACCCGGCCTACGGCCGCATGTACTACATGGAGGACGTGCACCGCGCTGGCGGCATCCCCGCCGTGCTCGGCGAGCTGCGCCGCGGCGGACTGCTCGACGAGAACGTCTCGACCATCCACTCGACGTCGTTCGCGAGCTGGCTCGACGACTGGGACATCCGCGGCGGGAAGGCGACGGATGCCGCGCGCGAGCTCTGGTACGCGGCGCCCGGCGGCGTGCGGTCGTCGAGCGCGTTCTCGCAGTCGGAGCGCTGGGCCGCTCTCGATGAGGATGCCGCGACCGGCTGCATCCGCGACGTCGAGCATGCCTACTCGGTCGACGGCGGTCTCGCGGTGCTGCGCGGCAACCTCGCGGTCGACGGAGCGGTCGTCAAGACGGCCGGCGTCGACCCCTCGATCCTGGTGTTCTCCGGCCCCGCCGTCGTCTGCGAGTCACAGGAGGAAGCGGTCGCGAAGATCCTCGGCAAGAAGGTGCAGCCGGGCGACGTGGTCGTGATCCGGTACGAGGGTCCGAAGGGCGGACCCGGAATGCAGGAGATGCTGCACCCGACCTCGTTCCTCAAGGGACGCGGCCTGGGCAAGGTGTGCGCGCTGATCACCGACGGGCGCTTCTCCGGTGGCACGTCCGGTCTGTCCATCGGCCACGTCTCACCCGAGGCGGCCGCGGGCGGGGTGATCGCGCTCGTGCAGGACGGCGACATCATCGACATCGACATCCCGTCGCGCTCGATGGTTCTCCGCGTCGACGAGTCCGAGCTCGAACGGCGCCGTGCGGTGCTGCTCGAAGAAGGCGGCTACCGGGCGAAGGATCGGGTGCGGCCCGTCACGCCGGCGCTGCGGGCGTATGCGGCGATGGCAACCTCGGCGGACCGTGGTGCGGTGCGCGATGTCGATGCGGTCGAGCGCGCGCTGCGCGAGCAGGAGGTGCGGCAGGCCGCCGCTCTCGTGTGACGCGGTGCGCGGTCCGGAAGGGCATGTGCGCTTCAGAAGGATGTCTGCGCGGCATCCGTCCTTCCGAAGTGCACAAGTCCTCCGGAAGGGGCGGCGAGAAACGGGGCCGTTCAGTCGGAGGCTACGGTCCGCGCGAGTTTCCGGCATTCCTCGAGCACCTCGACGGGATGCGTGAGGTGCACCGCGTGCTCGGCCCGCGGCCAGCTCACGAGCGTCGCACCGAGGGCGGTCGCGAGGTTCTCGTGGGCGCGCCGGATGCTGTCGCCGGGCTTGCGATCGGCGGTGACCACGACAGCGGGAACGTGCCGGATGCCGGTCAGATCGAGATCGCGCGAGATGTCTTCGATGCCCACCACGGCCCTGCCGAGCTTCGCCGCGTCGAGGTCGGTGATGGTGAGCATGGCCTCGCGGGTCTCGGCATCCATTCCGTGACGGGCGGCCGACTTCCTCGCGCTGCGGCGCAGCATGCCACGGAGGAGGCTCCCGATCACCGGCGCGTCGAACAGCTTCACGCTGAGCCTCGCGTTGCGCGCGACCTTCGCAGCGAGGTCCGGGTCGTTGATCGGCGTCGGGTCGAGCAGCACGAGGCCGGCGACGTCGTCAGGGTGCTGCGCGGCCAGCAGCAGCGCGGCCGCACCACCCAGGCTCTGCCCCACCGCGATGACCGGTCCGATCCCGGCCTCGAGAATCGCGTCGTGCAGGGAGTCTGCGGCGACGCGCAATCCGTCGGGCTCGTCGGACGGACCGTTGCCCGGGCGGTCGTAGAGCAGCACGCGGCAGCCGGGATCGGCGAGCAGGCCTTCGACCAGACCGGGGAAGAAGCCGTCGACCGCCTCCGCGCCGCCGGGGAGCAGGAGAACCGCAGGACCTGATTCACCGACCACTTCGACCATGGTCCGACTCTAGCCGCGGCCCGCCGTGGATCGCCGGGCGATGAGCCGCATGGGCAGCACCACGTTCTCGAAACCGCGGGTGCGGTCGCTCAGCCGAGAAACCGCGAGCCGCGCCGCCTGCCGTCCGAGCGCCTCGACGTCGCCGGTGACGACGCTGATGCCCAGCACCTGCGCCCATTCGGGCTCGTCGAAGCCGATCACCGCCGGTGCGGGCCCGGGGCCCTCCGCGATCTCCTCCATGACGCCCAGGAGGATGCGGTTGTTCCCCGCGACGACGGCCGTCGGCGGATCCGAGAGGGCGAGCAGGTCGCGCATGCACGCACGTGACGAGGTGACGTCGTGCGCGTCGGTGCGCAGCAGGTCGCGCCAGTCGGCATCCGTGCTGTCGAGCACGTCGCCCATGCCGGCCAGACGCTCACGGTACGTCGGCAGCCATGCGTAGTCTCCGATGAAGGCGATGCGACGATGTCCGGCCTCGATCAGGTGCCGCGCGGCCAGGCGCCCGCCCTCGCGGTTATCGAACACGACCGAGTCGGCTTCGACGTTCTCGGCGGGGCGGTCGACGAAGACGACGGGGATGCCGCGCGACTGCAGCTGCGCATAGCCGGCGTGGTCGGGTGTCGCCGAGACGGTGATGACGGCCTTGGTCTGCCGATCGGCGAGGTCGTGCGCGACCCGCTGCTCCTGCTCGGCCGATTCGCGGGAGTTCGCGACGGAGAGGTGCATCCCGTGCGGACGGATCTCGTCTTCGATCGCGTGCGCCAGCGCGGAGTAGAACGGGTTCGTGAAGTCCCCGGTGATCAGTCCGATGGAGTCGGCGAGGCGTCCGCTCGCGAGCAGGCTGGCGGCGGCGTTGCGCTGGTAGTCGAGCTCGGCGGCGGCGGCGAGCACGCTGGCGAGGGTCTTCTCGCTGACGTAGGACTCTCCGCCGAGCGCGCGCGAGGCCGTCTTCAGGCTGACGCCGGCGCGGGCCGCGACCTGCGCGAGTGTCGGACGAGGCACGACGGCCTGATCGTCTGGTGTGGTCATGCGTCCCCCTGCCGCCGGGGCGGCGGATAGCTCATTATGGCGGGCCATGGATGTGAGATGCATCTTCCGGACATCACCGGCGCTGTGATAGCGTCCTCATCATATGACAGCGGTGTCATAAACGTTAAGCCGCCTCGCGAGGGCGATGAGCGGCGGACGGACGACACAGAGCAGTGAAGTTTCGAGGAGCAACCATGAGGGTCCCCAGCCCCACGCCCGCACGACCCGCCCGCCGATCAGCGGTCGCCGCCGGTATCGCGCTCGCCGTGACCGCCGCGATGCTGACGCCGATGCAGGCGTCCGCCGCAGCGCCGGCGACGTTCGCATCGTCGTTCGAATCCGCGGATGCCGCGCCCGTGCTGACCGGCACCGGTGAAGCGGTCAACGTCACCGGTAGTCGCTTCGTGCCCGGCAGCGTGCTCGGTGGAGTCACCGCGGTGACGGCATCCGCTCAGAACGCCCCGGGCGAAGGCGCCGCCTTCGTCGCGGATGGCAACGCCGCGTCGAAATGGCTCGCGTTCACCAACAAGGCCTGGGTGCAGTACCAGCTGGCGGCCGCGCAGCCGATGGCGAGCTACACGCTCACCTCGGGCAATGACGAGCCCGACCGCGACCCGAAGGACTTCCGCGTCCAGGGGTCGAACAACGGCACCGACTGGATCACCGTCGACGAGCGCTCGGGCGAGTTCTTCACCGGCCGCGGCGAGACCCGCTCGTTCACGCTCGCGACGCCCAGCGCGTCGTTCCTCTACTACCGGCTCGACGTGCTGGCCACGAAGACGCCGAGCAAGAACATCGTGCAGCTCGCCGGCTGGGAGCCGATCGCCGTCGACGGCGCCACGGCCGAGCCTGCCGACCTCATGCTGCAGATCGGGAACGGCCCGACCAGCTCCGACACCGCGAAGACGGGCGTCGGCTTCTCCGGCACCAAGGCGCTGCAGTACACCGGCCGCCATCTCGACGCGGGCCCCGCGTCGTCGACGAGCGTGCTCTACGACGACGTCGAACTCGCGGTCGAGGACGACAGCGAGCTCTCGTACCTCGTCTTCCCCGTGCTCGACGGCGAGCAGACCTACGCCGCCACCTTCGTCGCGGTCGACCTGACGTTCGACGACGGAACGACGCTTTCCACCAGCGGCGCGGTCGACTCCTACGGCTACGGCGCGAACGCGCGGCAGCAGGGACAGGCGAACGTGCTGTGGCCCAATCAGTGGAACAAGGTGACGGTCGACCTCGGCCAGTTCGCGGGCCGCACGGTCGACGACATCCTGTTCCGCTACGACCACCCCGGCACCGACGTCAAGGGCGTCGAGGTGCCGACCGGCGCCACCGCGTTCAGCGGCTGGCTCGACGACGTCGCGATCGGCACGGCGGAAGAGCGCGACACCTCCGACGGTCTCGTCTCCTATGTCGACACCCGACGCGGCACGAACTCGACAGGTGGGTTCTCGCGCGGCAACAACCTGCCCGCGACCGCCTGGCCGAACGGCTTCAACTTCATCACGCCGATGACGAACGCCGACAACGTCGGCACGCTCTACCAGTACCAGCGCGCGAACAACGCGCAGAACCTCCCCGCCCTCAACGGCATCGGGTTCTCGCACCAGCCGAGCATCTGGATGGGCGACCGCAACCAGATCGCCGTGATCCCCGCCGCGAACGCCGACCCGACGTCGTCGCTCAACGACCGCAAGCTCACGTTCCGCCACGAGAACGAGACCGCGCGGCCCGACATCTACGGCGTCGAGTTCGACAACGGCATCAACACCGAGGTCACCGCCACCGATCACGGAGCGATCTACCGCTTCGAGTTCACCGGCGACGCGAGCTCGGTGCTGATCGACCAGCTGGTGAACTCTTCGAAGCTGACGATCTCCGGCGACACCGTCTCCGGCTGGGTCGACGGGGGCTCCGGCTATCCCGGACGCACCCGCATGTACGTGTACGGCACGTTCGATCGCCAGCCCGCGAACGCCGGCGCGACCACCCGCGGCGACCGCAACGGCACCGCCCGCTTCGCCGCCTTCGACACGACCACCGACCGCACGGTCGAGCTGCGTCTGTCGTCGTCGTTCATCTCGCAGGACCAGGCGAAGGCGAACCACGGCCTCGAGCTCGACGGCGTCTCGTTCGACCAGGCGCACGCCGCCGTCCGCGATGCGTGGAACGAGCGCCTCGGCGTCGTGCACGACGTCAAGGGAGCGAGCGACACGCAGCTCGTCACCCTGTACTCGAGCCTCTACCGGCTGAACCTGTACCCGAACTCGCAGTTCGAGAACACGGGCACGGCATCCGACCCGGTCTACCAGTACGCGAGCCCGGTCTCGCCGACCACGGGACAACCGACCGACACGCAGACCAACGCGGCGATCGTCGACGGCAAGGTCTACGTCAACAACGGCTTCTGGGACACGTACCGCACGGCCTGGCCGCTCTACTCGCTGCTGTACCCCGACGTGACCGAAGAGCTCGTCGACGGATTCGTGCAGCAGTACCGCGACGGTGGATGGATCGCCCGCTGGTCCTCCCCCGGCTACGCCGACCTGATGACGGGCACGAGCTCCGACGTGGCGTTCGCCGAGGCCTACCTCGCCGGCTCGCTCAGCACCGACACCGCACTCGAGGCCTACGACGCGGCGGTCAAGAACGCCACCGTGCTCCCGGCATCCAACGCCGTCGGCCGCAAGGGTCTCGGGCAGTCGATCTTCCTCGGGTACACCGAGGCGACGACGCACGAGAGCGCATCATGGGGCCTGGAGGGCTACATCAACGACTTCGGCATCGCCGAGATGGCGAAGGCCCTCTCCGAGGACCCGAACACTCCGGCCGAGCGCGTCGAGCAGCTGAAGGAGGAGGCGACCTACTTCGAGGCGCGTGCCGAGCACTACGTCGAGATGTACAACCCCGAGGCGGGCACGTTCACGTCGCGCAACGCCGACGGCTCGTGGACCTCGGGTGCGGACTTCGATCGCAAGGCCTGGGGCGGCGCCTTCACCGAGGCGAGCGCCTGGACCTTCGGGTTCCACGCCCCGCACGACGTCGACGGGCTGGCGGCGCTGTACGGCGGCCGCCAGGGACTCGTCGACGAGATGCACGAGTTCCTCACCGTCCGCGAGAAGGCCGACTACTCCGGCATCCACGAGGCGCGCGAGGCCCGCGACGTGCGACTCGGCATGCTCGGCATGTCGAACCAGATCGCGCACCACATCCCGTACGTGCTCGCCGAGGCCGGTGACCCGTCCGGGGCGCAGGAGCTGATCCGCGACATCCAGGACCGTCTCTTCGTGGGGTCCGACATCGGCCAGGGCTACCCGGGCGATGAGGACAACGGCGAGTTCTCGGCCTGGTACGTCTTCTCGGCACTCGGGTTCTACCCGCTCGAGGTCGGCTCCGGCGACTACACGATCGGCACGCCGCTCTTCGACAGCGCGACGCTCTCGATCGGCGACAAGGATCTCGTGATCAACGCTCCCGGTGCATCCGAGGGCGCGGACTACGTGGCCGGCGTCAGCGTCAACGGCGAGGCGATCACCGAGACGACGTTCGACGGCGACCTGGTGCGCGAGGGAGGCACGCTCGACTTCACGATGAGCGAGACCCCGTCGGCCTGGGGCGCGAAGGACCTCGGCGAGCAGCTCGAGGTGCCCACCACGCTGGTGGATGCCACGAAGCCCGGCCGCGGCACCCTCACGGCGACCGACGGCACGCCGGTCGGATCCCTCGTCGACGACAACATGAACTCGAAGGTCACGTTCGCCGGCGACTCCGCCGAGCTCGTGTGGACCTCGCAGTCCGGACCGGTCTCGATCGGGCAGTACACGCTGACGAGCGCGGCCAAGGCCGATGCCCCGTCGAGCTGGAAGCTCGAAGGCTCCATGGACGGCACGACGTGGAACGAGATCGACAGCCGCGAGGCCGAGTCGTTCACCTGGGACACGCAGACCCGCCCCTTCACCGCGAAGAGCGCCGACGGCTACACCAGCGTCAAGCTCACGCTGCAGGGTGCGAGTGCGACCCTCGCCCTGTCCGAGGTCGAGCTGTTCGCCTCCGCCTCGGCGGCTGACGGGCTCTCGATCGCCGCAGGCCCCGCCCAGCGCGTCGCGGTCGACACCGAGTTCACCGGCCAGCTGGCGACGATCGTCGGGACCGAGACGGATGCCGCCGGCTACACCGTCACGGTCGACTACGGCGACGGCACCGAGGTGGCGGACGCGGCACTCGTGCGCGACGACCTCGGCGGCTGGAAGGTGAGCGCCCCGCACACCTTCACCGCTCCGGGTACTTACTCGGCCGTCGTCACGGTGCGCGACTCCGCCGGAGCCGTGGCCCAGGCCACCGCGTCGGTCGTGGTCTACCGCGACGAGACCTTCCTCGGAGCCTTCAACAACGTCTGCATCGGCGACCTCGGTCTGACCGCGGCCAACTGCGACTCGCAGGGCCACGGCTACTACCGCGACAAGCTGGCGGCCGACGGATTCGTGCAGGGTCAGACCCTGACGATCCCCGGCACGGAGCTGACGTACGACCTTCCGGCGGTGGCGGCGGGTGCTCCCGACAACATCACCGGTGAGGGCCAGACGGTCAAGCTCTCGCTCGGCGCCGGCGCGACGCAGCTCGCGTTCATCGGAACCGCGACCGAGAGCAACCGCGACTCGGATGCCGTGCTGCACTTCACCGACGGCAGCACGCAGACGGTGACGATCAGCCTCGGCGACTGGGTCGGCGCATCGGGCAGCCCCTACAAGAGCAACACCGTGCTCACCGTCTCGGAGGGTCGCCTCTCCGGCACCGGCGCGGAGTCGGGTGGTGCCAAGAACACGGCCATCTACGCCACCGCACCGATCGCGCTCGACGTGGACGCCGACGGCGCCCCGAAGGTGGTCGAGTCGCTGACGATGCCGACGGAGCCGGGCGAACTGAACGACGGACGCGTGCACCTGTTCGCGTTCGCCTCGGACGGCGACCGGGCGGCCACCGCGCCGCTCGTCGTCGAAGCCGGCACCGTGCCCGGCCAGATCGCCGGAGAGTCGTTCGATGCGACGCTCGCGACGGTCACCGGCGGCACGGATGACACCACCGCGGTCGTCAACTGGGGCGACGGGTCACCCGTCGTCGAGGTCGACGTCACCGACGGCGCCGTGGCCTCGAGCCACACGTACGCCACGGCCGGCACCTTCACGGTGACGATCACGGCGGACGACGGCGTGAAGTCCGCCGAAGCCGCGGTGCAGATCGCGGTCGAGGAGCCCGTGCCCGCGTACGAGCCCGAGATCGTGGTCCCGGCCGAGGCGCAGCCGGGTGACACGGTCGCGTTCACGGGAACCGGCTTCGCTCCGGGTGAGAACGTCTCGATCCGCATCGACGACGAGGAGCCGGTCGTCGTGCAGGCCACGGATGCCGGCGCGATCAGCGGCGAGCTCGGAGTGCCCGAAGATGCGCTGGACGGCGACCACCCGGTCGTCGCTCTCGGCGATGTCTCGAACACCGAGGCACGCGCATCCATCCGCGTGTCGGCCGACACCACCACGCCGAAGGACACCACGGTCGCGCTGGTCGCGGGGTCGGACGACCCGGTGGCCGGCGAATCCGTGGCCCTGATCGCGACCGTGAAGCCCGCGGGCGCGGCCGGCAAGGTCGACTTCCTCGAGGGTGACACGGTGGTCGGTTCGGCCACGGTCACCGGCGGGACGGCCAGCGCAGACGTGCTGATCGCCACGTCGGGCGAGCACACCTTCATCGCCCGCTTCGTGCCGTCGGACCCGGAGGCCTACAACGGCTCCGACTCCGAGCCGCTCACGCTCGACGTGCGCGGCACCCCGGTGCTGGACGCGGAGGTCGTGCTCGGACAGAAGAGCGTGGTGCAGGGCGGCAGCCTGGAGATCACCGGCCGCGGCTTCGCGGCAGGCGAGACGGTCACCGTGACGCTGCACTCCGACCCGATCCGCCTCGGACAGGTCACCGCTGACGGGACCGGAGCATTCCGGATCGTCGTGACCGTGCCCGCTTCCGCTCCGGTCGGCGCGCACACCCTGATCGCCGTGGGCGCGGACTCCGGTCTCAGCGCACAGGGTGCGCTGCAGGTGACCGCGGCAGCCGGGAACGGCGACGGTCTCGCAGGAACGGGCGGGGCGATCCCCCTCTCGCTCCTCGCCCTGGTGCTCGTGCTGCTCGCAGCCGGCAGCATCCTGGTGATCCGCCGCCGGCGCCAGGAGGCCTGACCCCCGCAGGCCCCACGAAACCGCCCTCCCGGTCATTCCGGGAGGGCGGTTTCTTCCGCGTGGGGAGCCGTCAGTCGGTGCGGACGGCCGTCAGCTCGTGCGGGGCCACGTTCAGCCGTTCGCCGCCGTCGGCGGTGACGACCACGATGTCCTCGATGCGCGCACCCCAGCTGCCGGCGAAGTAGATGCCGGGTTCGATGCTGAAGGCCATGCCCTCGCGCAGCACCAGGTCGTTCCCCGGTGCGATGTACGGCTCCTCGTGCACCGAGACGCCGATGCCGTGACCCGTGCGATGCAGGAACGCGTCGCCCATGTCGGCCGCGGTCAGCACCTCGCGGGCAGCGGCATCCACGTCGGATGCCGTCGCGCCGGGGCGCACCGCATCGACGGCGGCCTGCTGCGCCCGCACGAGCACGGCGATCCGCTCGGCCGCGCGCGGGTCGGGGTCGCCGACGGCATAGGTGCGGGTGCTGTCCGAGTTGTACCCGCTCGGCACCGCGCCCCCGATGTCGACGACGACGATGTCACCGTCTTCGATCACGCGGTCCGAGACCTCATGGTGCGGGTCCGCGCCGTTCGGGCCCGAACCGACGATCACGAACTCGACGGTTCGGTGACCCTCGGCGACGATGGCGTCGGCGATGTCGGCGGCGACCTCGCGCTCGGTGCGTCCGGCCCGCAGCCACTCCGGCACGCGGCGATGTACGCGGTCGATCGCGTCGCCCGCCCGTCTGAGTTCGGCGATCTCGGCGACGTCCTTGATCATGCGTCCTTCGCGCAGCACGGGGGTGGCGAGCTCGAGGGTCACGCCGAGACGAGCGGCGATCGGGATGACGTGCAGCGCCGGCAGCGCATCGGAGACGCCGACGCGGCCGACCGAACCGACGGCCGCGGCGACGAGGTCGTACGGGTTCTCTCCGTCGACCCAGTCGGCCACGGCGAGACCGAGTTCGCCCACTGCGGTCGACCGCACCTTCGCGAGCTCCATGCGCGGAACCACGACCGTGGGGGCGAAGCCCGGACCGATCATCAGCGCGGTGAGGCGCTCGATCGTGTCGCCCTCGACCCCGACCAGATACTGCAGATCTGCGCCGGGACCGACGATTATCGCGTCGAGGCCGGCATCAGCGGCAAGGGCGGCTGCCCGCTCGAGGCGGGCTTCGTACACGGACGAGGAGAAGGGCAGGGTGCTCACGGCGTCCACGCTACTGCGGGCGGTCGTCGCTGTCTCCGGCCTTCCAGTGCGACCGTCCCCGATCAGCTGATCGCGAGACGAATCCGCTCCGTGAGCGCCTTCCTGTTCGCGGATGTCAACGGCTGGAGCGCGATCAACTCGCGCGCACGGCGCGTGGAGGCACCCCGTACTGTGCACGGAAGACCCTGCTGAAATGCGCGGCATCGACGAAGCCGGCGGCGATCGCGATCTCGGCGATCGAGCGGTGCGCCTGATACGGGTCGATGAGCGCGTCATAGCAGCGCTGCAGTCGACGCCGGCGGATCACGGTCGAGACGGTCGAGCCCTGTTCACTGAACATCGCATGAAGATGCCGCACCGAGATGTAGTGCGCCGCGGCGATCTGAGAGGGCGAGAGTTCGCTGTCGGACAGGTGCACGTCGATGTACGTGAGGATGTGCGTCAGCGTCGCCGAGTGCGCGCTCACCGGCCCGTCCGTCGCGGCGAGGTTCGCCTCCAGCACGGTGCTGAGCATGTCGACCGCGGTCCGCAGCATCCGTCGGGCGATGCGACTGTCGAGGTGGTGCGCGCCCTCGGCGAGCGAGCCCAGGTAGGGCCCCACCATCGCGCCCAGCGCCCCGCCGGCGTTCAGACGGGTGGCGGTGATCCGGCTCGTGTCCTCCGACGGGATGTCGAGCAGCACCTTCGGGAACATCACGACCGACATCTGCACCGCGTCGTCGAAGAGCAGAGAGTACGGACGGTCGGTGTCGTACAGCGCCATGTCGCCGCTGCCGAGCGCGGTCTCGCGGCCGTCCTGCACGATGAGGCCGCTTCCGCGCTCGATCCGAGAGAACTTGAAGTACTGCTGCGGGGCTCGGGAGATGAGTGAGGGGGTGCGGTGCACGCCGTGTCCGTCGGCGTCGATCGCGAAGACGTGGATGTCGCCGGCCGCGGTCGCATCGATCGCGCCACGGAAGCGATCCTGCTCGGGCGCGGTCACGTCGAGCGCGACGACGGCACGGGACACCGCATGGCGGTAATCGAGGAACGACAGACTCTGCATCAAGGCTCACCCCACTGTGGCCGATCATATACGATGCTGCATTTTAGCATCAGCCCCCTGTGCCCGCGTAGACAAGTGTTCTGCCCTCGCCGTCAATCGACGCGGCGTGCGGCTGGCGAGTATGAGGACATACCCGAGCACCGAAGGAGATGCGCCATGGTGACGTCCACCCCCACAACGTCGACGACGCGAACCGCCGAGCACCGGCGCCTCGGCGTCTTCGCGGTCGCGTTCATGATCATCGCGGCCTCGGCGCCCCTCACCGTCCTCGCCGGCGGAGTGACGAGCGCCTACGCCGTCACCCATGTCGACGGCATCCCCTTCGGCTACATCGTGCTGGCGCTCGCGCTCGCCGTGTTCGCGATCGGCTACGCGGCCATGAGTCGCTTCGTCACCAACGCCGGCGCGTTCTACGCCTACGTCGCGCAGGGCATCGGCCGTCCGACCGGCGTCGGCGCGTCCGTGCTGGCATTCCTCTCGTACAACGCCATGCAGATCGGCATCTACGGGATGCTCGGGTTCCAGATCAGCTCGTTCATCGAGTCCAAGACCGGCTGGGCGAGCCCGTGGTGGGTGTGGGTGCTCCTCACGATCGTGCTCGTCGGCGTGCTCGGGGTGCATCGGGTCGACCTCTCGGCGAAGGTGCTGGGAGTGCTCGTCGCTCTCGAGTTCGTCGCGGTGATCGTCTTCGACCTGGTCGCCTTCGGCAGTCCTGCCGAGGGGTTCACGGCAGCGCCCATCACCCCGTCGGCGCTTTTCGTGCCCGGCGTCGGCGCTGTCCTCGCCTTCGGCATCGCGGCTTTCATGGGCTTCGAGTCGGCGGCGATCTACGGCGAGGAGTCGAAGGATCCGAAGCGCACCATCCCGCGGGCGACGTTCCTCGCGGTATGCGTGTCCGGCATCTTCTACGCCATCTCGTCGTGGGCATTGGCGCTCGCCGTCGGTCCGAGCAAGATCACCGACCCCGCCGGCATCGCGCCGGAGGAGGCCGGTCCCCCGCTGTTCTTCAACTTCGTCGCGGAGCACCTCGGCGTCATCTGGGTGGATGTGATGTCGATCCTGTTCATCACGAGCCTCTTCGCCGCCCTCGTCAGCTTCCACAACGCGGTCGCCCGGTATGCGTTCTCGCTCGGACGCGAGGGCGTGCTGCCCCGGGTGCTCGGCACGGTGCGGATCAAGAGCGGCGCCCCCTGGGCGGGATCGCTGCTGCAGTCCGCCATCGCGGTCGTCGTCATCGTCGGCTTCGCGATCGGCGAGCAGGGCTGGAACCCCGAGAACGGCCCGTATCCCGTGATCACGCTCTTCACCTGGCTCACCAATCTGGGTGCTTTCGGACTCGTCCTCCTCCTGGTGCTCGTCTCCATCGCCGTGATCGGGTTCTTCCGACGCGATCAGCGAGAGGTGGGTGCGGGCAGCAGGCTGATCGCCCCGATCATCGCTCTCGTGTCGCTGGCGATCGTGTGGGTGCTGATCCTCCTGAACTGGGACGTGCTGCTCGGTCAGGCCGAATCCACGCCGACGACCTTCATCCTTCCGGCCGTGATCCTGGTGCCCTCGGCTCTCGCCGTCTTCTGGGCGCTGTGGCTGCGACGAGTCCGCCCTGAGGTCTATCGTCAGATCGGCCACGGCACCGAGCTGCCGGACAATCCGCTCCTCGGCGAGCGGGGAGAGGAATCCCCGTGAGCGCCCCCGACACCGGACTGTCCTTCCGCTATCTGTCCGAGCCCGACACGATCGCGGCCGGAGTCACCGACATGGGCCGGTGCGTCGACGTGATGGAGGAGACCCTGGGTCTCGTCCACGCCGGCGACTACCGGATGGGTGGCCCGGAGGGGAACTCCCACGGCTCGATGGTCACATTCCCTGCGCGATCGGATCACGACGGCATGCCTGTGGACGGGCCGCACCGCCGGATGATGGCCATGCCGGCCTACCTCGGCGGCAGCTTCCAGACGGCCGGATGCAAGTGGTACGGGTCGAACATGGCGAACCGCGAGCACGGCCTGCCCCGCTCGATCCTGATGCTCACCCTGAGCGACAAGGACACCGGCGCGCCCCTCGCCCACATGTCGGCCAACCTGCTGAGTGCCTATCGCACCGGCGCAGTGCCCGGAGTCGGCGCCCGCCATCTCGCGGACCCCCACGCCCGCAGTGTCGGCATCGTCGCGCCGGGCGTCATGAACAGGACCACGCTCGAGGCCTTCGTCGCCGTGCGCCCGGAACTCGACACCCTGAAGGTGGCGGGGCGCAGCCGATCGAGCATCGACTCCTTCGTCGAGTGGGTTCGTCGCGACCACCCGCAGTTCACGTCGGTCACGGTCGTCGACAGCGTCGAGGAGGCGGTCCGCGACAGCGACCTGGTCACGATCGCACCGACGACACCCGCCGGTTCGGCGAACTACGTGCGGATCGAGAAGCGCTGGGTCAAGCCCGGAGCCGTCGTCAGCCTGCCCGCCGACATCATGATCGATGAGGACCTGCTGCACGGAGCGCGGCACGTCGCCGACTTCCGCGGCCTGTACGAGGCCTGGAGCGAAGAGGTCCCCCACCCCGCGCACGAGCACATCGGTCTTCACGGCATGTACCTGCTCGACCGCATCCGCTCGGGTGACGTGGGTGCCGAGGTGCTGGAGAACCTCCCCGCGATCATGAGCGGCGAGGCCGAGGGGCGCAGGAGCGACGACGAGATCTTCCTCTACTCCGTCGGAGGGATGCCGGTCGAGGACGTCGCCTGGGGCACGGTGGTCTATCGTCGGGCGGTGGCCGAGGGCATCGGCACGGAACTTCTCCTCTGGGACACTCCGGCGCTCGCGTGATCGCCGCCGTTCCACCATCGTCCTCTCGTCAGGAGTCGTCATGAGCGCACCGGTCAGAAAGCGCATCGTCATCATCGGTCTGGGGTCGGTCGGCGCGCTCGCGGCGTGGCGGCTGTCGCAGCGCGACGACGTCGAGGTCATCGGCGTGGAGCAGTATGGCAAGGTCCACGACCGCGGTTCGTACGCCGGCGAATCCCGCGTCTTCCGCACGGCATATCACGAGGGCGGGCGGTACGTGCCGATGCTCCAGGAGTCGCGGCAGCTCTGGCGCGAGCTCGAGCGGCAGTCCGGTCGCGAGCTCTACCTCGAGGTGGGTGCGCTGTCGATCGCCCAGCCCGACCGCGTGGAGATGCGCACGACACTCGACACGGTGCGGGAGTTCGACCTGCCGCACACCTTCTTCGACACAGAGGAACTGCGGCGCGCGCACCCGCAGCACAACGTGCATGACGGCGATGTCGGGGTGCTCGACCACCACGGTGGCGGCATCCGTCCCGAGGTCTCGCTGATGGCGGCGCTCGATCTCGCCGAGGCCACCGGTGCCCGGCTGCGCTTCAACACCCGAGTGCTCGCGATCGAGGAGGATCCGGGCGGCGTCGTGGTGCGCACCCCGACCGAGGCGATCAGGGCCGACACGGTGATCCTGGCCGCGGGCTCGTGGTCCACCCGTCTCGATGACCGGCTGCGCGATCTGCTGCGGCTGCAGGTGCTGGGGCTGACCTGGTTCATGCCGACCGACATCGCGGACTTCCTGCCGGAGCGCTTCCCCGCGTTCCTGCGCGACGTCGGGCCGGTGCACTTCTTCGGGGTGCCGAGCCTCGATGGCTATTCGATCAAGGCGAGCAGCAACCCGACATGGCCGGTCCTGCGCGACGTCGACGAGGTGCCGCACGCCTACACGCGGCACGAGCTCGTGAAGATCGGGCAGCAGGCCAAGGAGTTCTTCCCCGCGCTGAACCCCGAGCCGGTGCGGTCCAGCGTGCATCACTGCGCCTACACGCCCGACCGCTCGCCGATCGTCGACGTGAGCGAGAGCGAACGGATCGTCACCGTCACGGGCCTCTCCGGCCACGGCTTCAAGTTCGCTCCCCTCCTCGGGGAATGGGCCGCCGCGCTCGCCACACGACCGAGCGAGTCCCCCGTCGACCCGCACTTCGCCGTGAGTGCGCATCTCGACCGCCTGGCGGCCCGCGGCCCGTACCGCGGCGGAGGGCACTGACCCCTCGCGCCGGCGACGCGGTTCGATCACGGACCGGCAAGCTCGCCGCACGGGCAGTCAAATCCCCCGGCCACCCCGACCGCAGACTCGAACTGCGCGACGAATCGAGTCGTGCACCCATCGTGAGGAGACAGTGATGTCGAATACCGCCCCGGTTCTGGATGAGGCCGCTCTGCTGGAGCGCGTCGGCGCGCCCGCGGGACAGGGCCGCGAAGTGCTCGACGCGGCAACCCGCGAGCCCATCGGTCGCGCACCCGTGCACACGGTCGAGGAGCTCGATGCCGCGGTGGCCCGCGCCAAGGCTGCTCAGCCCGCGTGGGATGCGCTCGGGCACGCGGAGCGCAGCACGCTGCTGAACCGGGTCGCCGATGCGATCGACGCGAACGCCGAGCCGCTCGCTCGTCTGCTCTCCCGCGAGCAGGGCAAGCCGCTCAACGGACCGAACGCCCGCTTCGAGGTGGGGGCCTGCTCGGCGTGGCTGCGCACCGCCGCCGCGACGCCGCTCGAGACGGAGACCGTGGTGGACGACGGCGAGATCCACGCCGAACTGCACTACCGTGCGATCGGCGTGGTCGGTGCGATCGGGCCGTGGAACTGGCCGCTCATGATCGGCATCTGGCAGATCGCCCCCGCGCTGCGCATGGGGAACACGGTGGTCGTGAAGCCGAGCGGGTACACGACTCTCAGCGTGCTCGCGATGATCGAGGTCATGAACCAGGTGCTGCCCCGCGACGTCTTGATCGGAGTCGCCGGCGACCGCGAAGTCGGTGCGCGGATCGCCTCGCACCCCGACATCGGCAAGGTGATGTTCACGGGATCCACCGCGACCGGCCGCAGCATCGTCGAGAGCTCCGCGAAGAACCTCGCCCGTCTCACGCTCGAGCTCGGCGGGAACGATGCCGGGATCGTGCTGCCCGGCGCCGACGCCACGGCCATCGCGCAGGACCTCTTCTGGGGGGCGTTCATCAACACCGGGCAGACGTGTGCGGCGCTCAAGCGGCTCTACGTGCACGACTCGGTCTACGACGACGTCGTCGAGGCGCTGGCCGACGTCGTGCGCCAGACCCCGATGGGCAATGGCCTCGACGAGCAGAACGTGCTCGGTCCGCTGCAGAATCATGCCCAGTTCGAGATCGTCCGCGATCTGGTCGAGGATGCTGCGCGCCACGGCGGGCGCATCGTCACCGGGGGCACGCCTGCGACCGAGCTCGGGGAGCTCTTCTATCCCGTGACGCTGGTCGCCGATGTCGCTGACGGTGTCGCCCTCGTCGACGAGGAGCAGTTCGGGCCGGCGCTGCCGATCATCCGCTACGCCGACGTGGAGGATGCCGTTGCCAGCGCCAACGGTCTCGACGTGGGTCTCGGCGCGTCCGTCTGGGGCGATCGCGAACAGGCCCGCGCGGTGGCGGCTCGCATCCAGGCCGGGACCGTGTGGATCAATTCGCATGGCGGTGTGCACCCGATGATCCCTTTCGGGGGGCACAAGTCCTCGGGCTACGGCCTCGAGTTCGGCGTCGAAGGCCTGAAGTCGGTCGCTGTGCCGCAGGTCATCAACGGCTGAGCGGCGGGTGCGCGGCCACGCCGTCGCGCACCCGCGTCCGCGTCAGCTGATCGCGAGACGAATCCGCGCCGTGAGCGCCTTCTTGTTCGCGGATGTCAACTCGAGAAGCGCGTACGCCGTCGGCCACATCGTGCCGTCGTCGAGGTTCGAGATCGGCTCGAAGCCGAACGTGCCGTAACGCACCTTGAACTTGCTCGCCGGCTGGAAGAAGCACAGCACCTTGCCGTCCTTGCCCCAGGCCGGCATGCCGTAATACGTGCGCGGTACGAGGTCGGGCGCGACCTCGGAGACCAGCTCGTGCAGGCCCGCCGCGAGCTTCTTGTCGGAGGCGTCCGACAGCTTCGCGATGGCCTCCTTGAGGTCGGCTTCGCCTTCGGCGCGCACCTCTTCGGGGGTCTTCTTCGCGCGGGACTTCGCCTTGCGCTTGTCGGCTGCAGCCGCCTTCATCGCCTCGCGCTCTTCGGCACTGAAGGTCGTGTCGTCATCAGCCATGATCGGCTCCTTTTCGTGGGGTTGGGTCGTGTCTTCAGCGTACGGATGCCGGGCGTCGCGGCCTTCTCGATTCCTGACCGATCCTCACCCCTCGAGCAGGAAGGCCAGCTCGACCGTCCACACCGTCTTCCGACGCTCGAGTCGAGGGTCCGTGCGCAGGATCTCGAAGCGTCCCACCCACGCGCCCGAGGGCGGATCCGTGTCGAAACGGCGCTCCGTCTCTCCGACCCAGGCCTGCAGCATCCGATTCGCCTGGAGGGAGCTGCCGCGGTACGCGAGGAGCGCGTAGTCTCCGGCCGGCACCGTGCCGGGTCGCACCCGTTCGTCTCCGTCGGCCGTCACCCCCATCACGCCGACCTCGATGTCCATGTCGGCGGCCATGTCGACGACGTGCAGCCGCAGGAAGAAGGGTCCCTCGGCCTGCAGGTCATGACCCTCCAGCCAGGTGAACAGCTCGTCGAGCAGGCGATCCCGGGTACCGAGCATGCCGCGGAAGGGTGTGACGAGGCGGATGCCGAGTGTCGGCACGGCCTCGCGATGCTCGACGCGGGGGCCGTCGCTCACATCCAGAGTCATGAGTCCATGATCCTCACGCGGGAGGGACGCGTCCAGAGCCGTCGTCGACCGACCGAGTCTCGGTGAGCCGACTCACGGTCGGGGCGTGTCCGACCAGCCGGATAGGGTGAGGAACATGGACCTGCGTGTCGCGGCATACGCGGTCGTCACCGATGACGACGACCGGCTGCTGCTCGCGCGCTGGACCGAGGGCCGCCGTGTCGCATGGACGATGCCCGGTGGTGGGCTCGAGCCCGGCGAGGCGCCCGAGGATGCCGTGCGCCGCGAGCTGCGCGAGGAGACCGGCTATTCGGTCAAGGTCGGCGAGCTCCTCGGCATCCACTCAAGGGTGATCCCGGCGAGCCGCCGCGTGCACAAAGCGGCCGAGCCGTTGCACACCCTCCGCATCGTCTATCGGGCCGAGGTCACCGGCGGGAAGCTCCGGTTCGAGACCGACGGTTCGACCGACATGGCCGAATGGTTCACGCTCAAGGCCGTCGCCGAACTGCAGCGGGTCAAGCTCGTCGACATCGCGCTGCGGATGGCCGGCATCCTCTGACGGATCAGTCGCGCGGCTGCTCGGGCACCGAGATGTCGGCGACGGTCGCGCCGTAGGCCGCGATCAGGTCGTCGGCCTCGACGAAGAGACTGAAGCCGTGCGCGCCGGCGCCCATGGCGATGCGCTGACCGACGATCGTCTCGTCGGCATAGATCGGCCAGTCGGTGGTGCTGCCGATCGGCACGATCGTGCCCCGTTCGTACCCGGTTGCCGCGAGCGCCAGTTCGGGCTCGGGCAGGCGCAGCTTGTTGACGCCGACGAGCGCGCGGAGCTTCGGCCACGAGATCGAGCGGCCGCCGGGCACCAGCGCGAAGAGGTACGTGTCGTCGGATCGCTTCACGACGAGGGTCTTGACGATGCCCGACGGATCGATGCCGAGCAGCGCGGCCGCCTCGAACAGGCTGTTCGCCGCGGGGCGCTCCCGGATGTCGATGCTCAGGCCGCGCGCGGCGGCCGCATTCCGCACCCGGGCATGCTGATCCCCTCCGACACCCGAAGGGTCGGAGGGGAGATCAGACGAGGTCACGCGTCGGGAGCGGAGAGCGGGTCATCCGCGACCCAGAGCTCGTCGTCCGCACGCAGAGCCTGCCATGCGGCGTAGAGCACACCCACTGCGGCGGCGGCACCGAGGATGATCGCGACGACCGATCCGAGGCCGACGGTCTTCTTCTTCTTGCCGAACGCACCGCGGGGTGCGGGCGGCGCGACGCCGTGACGCTTGGCGTTCGCGTAGTCCCAGGCGGTGAGGGCGCTTCCGACCACGCCGCCGACGATGGGAACGACCTTGTCGTCGACGACATGCCTGCCGATCTTCACGCCCTGGTCGACGACCGGGGCGACACGACGGTTGTAGGTGTCCTGCACGACAGGCAGCACCTGCTCGCGTCCGAGACCGCCGAGCTGACGGCTCGCCTCACGGGCGATGTCGGCGGCATGACCGACGACATCCTGCTGGGACTCCCAGAGCTGGGTGGCGTCCTTCTGCAGACGACGCAGTTGCTTCTTCCGCTTGCGGCTGAGGCTCACGATGTTCTCCTGTCCATTGCAGTGCGGGTTCCCCATCTTGCCAGACGAGGCTGGGTGGGAGTCGGGAAATTGCGCACCCTTGCAAACTCGGAAGCCGCGCGGTACCGTACGTACCGCTTCACGACGGATGCCACGACGGGCGAACTCACCGGAAGCTCTGAGACAATGGACTCATGGCTCACGCTTCCCACGTCGCAACCCTGCACACCAACCACGGTGACATCGTCATCAACCTCTTCGGCGATCACGCTCCGAAGACGGTCAAGAACTTCGTCGGCCTGGCCGACGGCACCCAGGAGTGGACACACCCCGCCACCGGCAAGCCGGGCGAAGGCGCCCTCTACAAGGACGTCGTCTTCCACCGCATCATCCCGAACTTCATGATCCAGGGCGGCGACCCGCTCGGTCAGGGCGTCGGCGGCCCCGGATACAACTTCGACGACGAGATCAACATGGAGCTCAACTTCAACGAGCCCTACATCCTCGCGATGGCGAACGCCGGCCTCCGCCGCAACGCCATCACCGGCAAGCCCGAGGGCACCAACGGCTCGCAGTTCTTCATCACCACCGACCCGACGCCGTGGCTGCAGGGCAAGCACACGATCTTCGGCGAGGTCGCTGACGACGCCTCGAAGGCCGTCGTCGACGCCATCGCCGCCGTTCCGACCGCTGCCGGCGACCGCCCCATCGAGCCGGTCGTGCTGCAGTCGATCGACATCGTCGCGGCCTGACGAAACCTTCGGCCGATCCGGATGACGACGCCTGAGTTCGCGGACAACCGCGACAACTTCTGCTACCGGCATCCGGATCGGCAGAGCTTCGTGCTCTGCCAGCGCTGCCTCCGCACGATCTGCCCCGAGTGCCAGACGCAGGCACCGGTCGGCGTGATCTGCCCGGAGTGCATGAAGGAGCAGCAGAAGAATCGCACTCCCGCGCAGAAGCGCGCGCAGCGCCGCTGGGGCGGACGCAGCGCCGGCGGAACGATGACGGCCGTCCGCAGCGGCAGGCCCATCGTCACGTACGTCCTGTTGGCGGTGACCTCGTTCATCGGCCTGGTGCAGCTCATCCCGGGTGTCGGGGATGTCATCACGCAGGCGCTGTTCTTCCGCGCTCCCTACCTCTATCCGAACCTGTTCCCATTCCCGTTCGAGCCGTGGCGGCTGCTCAGCGTGCTCTTCGTGCACGGTGGGTTCTTCCATCTCGCCCTCAACATGCTCGCCCTGTGGATGCTGGGGCAGAGCCTTGAACCCATGCTCGGCCGCGCGCGGTTCCTCGCGCTCTACCTGATCAGCGGATTCGGCGGATCGGTGATGGTCGCCGTTCTCGCTCCGGGAAGTGCGACCGTCGGCGCGTCGGGAGCCATCTTCGGGCTCATGGCGGCCCTGTTGATCATCGGACGACACATCGGTGCCAACGTCACCGGGCTGCTGGTCATCCTCGGTATCAACTTCGCCCTCGGCTTCTTCATCGGCAACATCGCGTGGCAGGCGCACCTCGGCGGAGCGATCGTCGGAGCCCTCGTGGCACTGATCCTCACCCGCACGAAGCGCCGAGAGCAACGCGTCTGGCAGATCGTGCTGCTCGCCGTGCTGGTGGTGCTGCTCGGCGTGGTCGTCGCCTTCGTGCCGCCGCTCATCATCCTCAGCTGAGTTGTTAACAGGGTTGTTAACCCCTGTGAATAACACCGGTGTAATTCTCCCCAGGCTGTGCACAAGGCTGTGGATAACTCTTGGTAGGGGTTTATGGGGGTCCGCTCGCGGGCGGACTCCCTTCGTTCGCAGAGCGGGGTCCCTCCCGCTGCGCGGGCCCCTCCCGATGCTCACTCCGGGAGTCCGCCCGCGACCTCTGCATCCGACTTCGTGATGCACCAACCTGAGTCAAGCCGAGTCGGGCAAGAGGGTAGGAAAGACGAAGGGCCCCTCGCGGTGCGAGGGGCCCTTCGTGAAGCGTGAGAGGCGGATCAGCGCCAGCGGGTGGTCATGAGGAAGCCGATGAGGGCGATGCCGAGGCCGATGGCCAGGTTCCAGTTGCTCAGACCCGGGATCGGGAACTGCATGCCGGAGATGTAGAACACGAGGATCCACGCGAGACCGAGCAGCATGAAGCCGATCATCACCGGCTTGAACCACACGGCGTTGGGAGCGGAGTCGCCTTCGGCGCGCTCGACGGCGGGTTCTTCGGTCTTACGCTCACGTGCCATGCGGACATTCTACCCATGACGCCTATCCCGCACCCAGACCTTCGTCCGTCGTACAGGACCGAGCGATAAGATCACGCCATGAGTGCATCCGTCGTGCCTGGGGGGCGACGCCCGCGACGCGAGCGTCCGCGCTCCCGTGCGACCTTCGCGAGCGTCCTCGGCGAGCTGCTCCTCACCGCCGGCGTCATCGTGCTCCTGTTCGTCGCCTGGCAGATGTGGATCGGCGACATCATCATCAGCGCGCAGAAGAACGACGAAGGTGCGGCCAGGTCGGAGCAGCTCGCGCAGGGCGAGGCGCCCGAGCTGCCGCCGCTGGTCGAGACCGACGAAGGCACCACCGTCTACGAGGCGCCGATTCCGGCGGCGCCCGCCGACGGGGAGTGGTTCGCCCAGATGCACATCCCCCGGTTCGGCAGCGAGTACAACTTCGGGATCTACGGCGGCACGAGCCGGTCCCGCACCCTCGACCAGAAGGGCATCGGCGTCTACAAGGATTCCAAGATGCCCGGCGAGGTCGGCAACTTCTCCATGGCCGGGCACCGCACGACCTGGGGCAAGCCGTTCAATCAGCTCGACAAGCTCCAGATCGGCGACGCGATCGTCGTCGAGACGGTGGACGGGTGGTACACCTACCGCTTCCGAACGCTCGAGTACGTGACGCCGACGCAGACCGACGTCCTCGCCGATGTTCCGCAGATGCCCGACCAGCAGACCGGTGAGCAGTACGTCACCCTCACCGCCTGCTCGCCGCTATACTCTCTCGCCGAGCGCATCGTCGCCTACGGCGTGTTCGAGAGCTTCCAGCCCCGGGCCGAGGGCCCTCCGACCGCCCTCACCGATCCGCCGCCGCCCCCGGCCGCGCCGTCGATCTGACCATGGCCGTCTCCGAGGGAGAAGACTGATGTACTCCGCACTCTGGCGTCTGCTGCCCGGTCCGTGGTGGGTGCGCGTGATCATCCTGGTCGCCGTGATCGCGGCCGTGCTCTACGGGCTGTTCTGGTACGTGTTCCCCTGGGTCAGCCCCATCATCACGCCGGGCGAGGTCGACGTCGAATGACGCGCGTGCTCGTCGTCGACAACCACGACAGCTTCGTGCACACCCTGGTCGGCTACCTCCACGAGCTGGGCGCCGAGACCACGATGATCGAGTCGGATGCGACGGATGCCGCGGCCCTCGAACAGCTCTTCCCCGACTTCGACGCCGTGCTGCTCTCCCCCGGACCCGGTGCCCCGTCCGACGCCGGTGCGTCGCTCGACGCCGTGCGTATCGCCACGCGGATGCGGATGCCGCTCCTCGGCGTGTGCCTCGGCCACCAGGCGATCGGAGAGGCTTTCGGAACGCCCGTGACCGAGGCGCGCGAACTCATGCACGGGATGGTGTCGTCCGTGACGCACGACGGCTCCGCACTCTTTGCCGGCATCGCCTCGCCGTTCGAGGCGGGTCGGTACCATTCGCTGGCGCTCGCGGCATCCGCTCTTCCGGCCGACGTGATCGTGACGGCGTGGACGGAGACAGGCACCGTGATGGGGCTCGCGCACCGGGAACTGCCCATCCTCGGGGTGCAGTTCCACCCCGAGAGCGTGCTCACCGAAGGCGGCTACCGGCTGCTCGCGAACTGGCTCGAACTCTGCGGAGATGCGGATGCCGTGGCACTCTCCGAGCGCCTGCACCCGCTGTCCCGCTGAAGCCAGCCGAAGCCGACGCGTTACGACCCGGTGCAGAACCGGAGCTCGACCGTGGAGCCGATCGGCACGTCGCCCGGCGCAACCGACATCGAGTGCACGGTTGCCGGCTCCGTGGCCGGGCAGTCCGCCGCCTCGACGGGTGAGGCGACGAGGCCGAGCTCGGTGAGGTTGGCTGTGGCCGCATCCACCGTCCAGCCGGTGAGGTCGGTGAGCGTCACCTTGCCGCTGGCGACGACCAGATCGATCACCGTGCCGGGCGGAACCTCGGCGTCGGCCTTCTCGCTCGCGGTCATCACCGTGTCGGCCTTGATCGCCTTGTCGTTCCGCTGGATCACCGTGCCGAGTTCGAGCCCCACGTCGAGCAGGGCTTTCTTCGCATCGGCGAGGGCCATGCCCTCCAACGGCGGGACGACCACGACATCCTCACCGGAGGAGACGTAGAGCGTGACAGCCGCACCTTCCTCGATGGCGACGCCCGCCGCCGGATCCGTGCGGATGACGTTCCCCTCGGCGATGTCGGAGCTCGCCTCGATCACGATGGTCGATGTGAGGTCGAGTTTCGCGAGATCGTCTTGCGCGCGCTCGGACGAGACGTTCACGAGGTCGGGGACGACGCGCGAGGAGCTCGGCACCTCGGGCGGACGCATGCTGATCGTGACGACCCAGAAGAGGACGGATGCCAGCAGCACGGCCAGCAGCGCGACTCCGGCCCAGATCCACGCGACCGGAGGACCGGACTGGGTGCGGGCCATCGTCGTGTCGGTGCTGAGCTGGCGCAACGAGCGCGCGGTCTCCTGTGCCTGGCGCGGGCTCGGACCGTAGAGCTCGCTCGTCAGTGCTCCGACCTGCTTGCGGGTGGGAGCGGCGCCGGTGAGGGCGGAGTCGAGGGCGGCACGGAAGTGCGCGGCATCCGGATACCGCTGGTACGGATCCTTGGCGAGGGCCCGCAGCACGATCGGGTCGAGGGCGCCCGGGGCGTCTTCGTTGACCTCGGTCGGGGGAACGGGGGTCTCGCTGACGTGCTGGTACGCGACGGCCACGGGGGACTCGCCCCGGAACGGCTGGCGCCCCGTGAGCAGCTCGTACAGCACGACGCCCGTGGAATAGAGGTCGGCGCGGGCATCGACCGGCTCGCCCTTGGCCTGCTCCGGGGAGAAGTACGCGGCAGTGCCGATGATCTGCGTCGTCTCGGCGACCGTGGACGACGAGTCGGAGACGGCTCGGGCGATGCCGAAGTCCATCACCTTGACCTGGCCCTTGTCGGTGACCATCACGTTGCCCGGCTTGATGTCGCGGTGCACCACACCCGCGCGGTGCGAGTAGTCCAGGGCTTCGAGGATGCCGTCGACGTAGCGGACCGCGTCTTCGACGGGCACCGGGCCCTTCGCGATGATGTCCTTCAGCAGGGTGCCGCTGATGAGCTCCATCACGATGTAGGGCGGGTCGTCTGACGACGGGTCGTTCGACGAGGGGTCACCGGCGTCGAAGACGCGCACGATCGACGGGTGCGCCATGCGCGACGCCGCCTGCGCCTCGAGCCGGAATCGCGTGCGGAAGGCCGTGTCTCGAGCGAGGTCGGGGTCGAGGATCTTGATCGCGACCGCGCGTCCGAGCGTCAGATCGAATCCGCGGTACACCTTCGCCATGCCGCCGTGCCCGATGAGCTCGTCGACGCGGTATCGACCCGCGAGAACGCGCGGCTCTGTAGACACGGATGACCCCCCTTGGAACGACGTTGACTGAGCTGGATCTAGGCTACCCGGCGGTTCCGCCTTCGCCGTCACCCTCGCCGTCGTCGCCACCAGGGGCCGTGATCGTCACCGAGAGCGGGGGTGAGGGGTTGGAGGTGCGCTGGTCGCCACCCGAGCACATGCCCTGGTAGGTCACGATGAGCTGCTGGCCCGCGGCATCCGCCACCTTCACCTGCGCGTTGCGCTGCGTCGGCTGGAAGTTGGGTCCGCCCGACACGAACGTGCCGTTCTGCAGCGACACGACGTAACCCGAGAGCGTGGAACCGCTCGGGCACGTGAAGCCGGTGCCCCAGGCGATCGTCACGGTGCCGCCGGCGACCGGGTCACCCGTGATGGTGGGGGCGTCGGTCGGCGTGGGCAGAGCGGTGCGTGCGGCGTAGACCGTGAGCGCGATCGGCGTCGTGGTGAGCACGTTGCCGGAGGGGGCGACGCTGTACACCTTGCCGACCTCGGCGTCGGTCGGGGCCGGGTCGCCGTCGGCGCAGGTGATGTCACTCGCGAAGCCGGCATTCGTGAGGGTCGAGGTCGCCGTGGCGCAGTCCATGCCGTTGAGTTTCAGCGCCGTCACATCGACGCGCGTCTCTGTCGGCGTGGGCGTGGGCGTGGGTGTCTTGGTCGGCGTGGAGGACGTGCTCGGCGAGGCCGAGGGGTCGTCGTCGCCGCCGCCCTGCTGCGACAGCGCCCAGATGGTGCCGCCGAGCACGATCACGAGCAGCGCGATCAGGGCGATGAGCGGCCACGTCCACGGGCTGCGCTTCTTCTTCTCCTTCTCCTCCGCCGCTTCCTCGGTGGGGAGCTGCGCGGTGGTGGGGAGGATGCGGGTGGCGCCTTCGTCTCCGGCTGCCGACAGCATCCGGGTCGCGTCGTCGTTCCCGGCGATGCCGCCGGTGGCGATCGCGGGCACGGCGATGGCAGCCGAGTTCAGGTCGCCACGGCGCAGGGCCTGAGCCGCACGGGCGACGGTCGCCGAGGACGACGGCCGATCCGACGGCTTCTTGGCGATCATCGCCATGACGAGGTTCTGCACCGGGATCGGCACGGTCGGCGGCAGCGGCGGAGGCTGCTCGTTGATCTGGGCCATCGCGATGGCGACCTGCGACTCGCCCGTGAACGGGCGCTTGCCCGCCAGGCACTCGTACGCGACGATGCCGAGCGAGTACGTGTCGGTCGCGGGGGACGCCGGGTGACCGGAGGCCTGCTCGGGCGACAGGTACTGGACGGTTCCCATGACCTGACCGGTCGCCGTCAGCGGTACCTGGTCGGCGATGCGCGCGATGCCGAAGTCGGTGATCTTGACGCGACCGTCGGGCGTGATCAGCAGGTTGCCCGGCTTGATGTCACGGTGCACGAGTCCGGCCGCGTGGGCCGCCTGCAGAGCGGATGCCGTCTGGGCGACGATGTCGAGCGTCTTGTCGGCGCTCAGCGCGCCGTCGCGCTCGAGCACGGTCGACAGGGCCTCACCGGGCACGAGCTCCATGACGAGATAGGCGCTGCCGTTCTCCTCGCCGTAGTCGAAGACACTGGCGATGCCTTCATGGTTGACGAGCGCCGCGTGCCGCGCCTCTGCGCGGAATCGCTCGAGGAACCCGGGGTCCCCCATGTACTCGTCCTTGAGGATCTTGATCGCGACGGTACGTCCGATGACGTGATCCGTCGCTTCCCACACCTCGCCCATGCCGCCGATCGCGATACGCGACAGCAGCTCGTAGCGACCACCGAACGACACACCCTGCGTCGGCCTCATCTGCCTAGCACCGCCTCAATGACCTTCTTCGCAATCGGAGCGGCGATGGTGTCGCCGCTGCCTGACTGTCCCTGTCCGCCGCCGTCTTCGACGACGACCGCTACTGCGACCGCGGGGTCGTCCGCCGGTGCGAAACCGGTGAACCACAACGTATGCGGCCTGTTTCCGTTCTCTGCCGTCCCGGTCTTACCCGCCACGTCGATCCCGTCTATTCTTGCACCCTGCGCTGCCCCCGTTGAGACGCTCGCGACCATGGCTGCGGTGATCTGATCGGCCGTCTCCGCTTCCATCGCACGGCCGAACTCGCTCTCCTCGAAGGATCGGATGACCGAGAGGTCGTTCCCGATCACCGCGTCGACCATCTGCGGGTTCATGACGACCCCGTCGTTGGCGATGCCGGCGGCCACCATGGCGATCTGCAGCGGTGTCGCGGTGACCTGTCCCTGACCGAATCCGGTGAGGGCCGTCTGCGCGTCGTCGAGTGCTCGCGGGTAGCTCGAGGCCGTCGACTCGAGGGGAGTCGAGAAGCTGCTGTTGAATCCGAACTTCTCCGCCATCTGACGGATCGCGTCGTCGCCGACCTCGACGGCCAGCTCGGCCATCGGAATGTTGCAGCTCAGACGGATCGCTTCGGCGACGGTCACGGTGTCGCCGCCGCCGCAGGTGCCGCCCCAGGCGTTGGAGACCTGATTGGACGAGCCGGGGAGCGTGTACCGGGCCGGGTTCGGGAGAGTCGAGTCCGGCGTCCAGTCGCCGCTCGCGAAGGCGGCCGCGGCGACGACCAGCTTGAACGTCGAGCCCGGGGGGTTCAGATCGCCCGCGATGGCGCGGTTGGAGAGAGGCTTGGTCGGGTCGTCCACGAGCTGGTCGTAGGTCGCGTTCGCGGCATCCGCATCGTGCGAGGCGAGCAGGTTCGTGTCGAAGCCGGGGGTCGAGACCATCGCCAGGATGCGTCCGGTCTTCGGGTCGATCGCGACGACGGCGCCCTTGAGACCCTGGAGGGCCTCGTACGCCGCGGTCTGGGCGGCGGTGTTCAGCGACAGCTCCACGCTGAAACCGCGCTGCGGCTGGCCGGAGAGGATTCGCTCGATCTCGGCGAGGAAGGCGTTGGACCCGGTACCGGACAGGTCGGTGTTCATCGCCTTCTCGATGCCGGTGGCCGAACCGAGTGCCGGGTTGAAGTAGCCGGTCACCGGCTCCCACATCGGGGCATCCGCGTAGACGCGCTGGAACTGGTACTGGTCGTCGCTCGGGATCGAGGTCGCGATCGCCGCGCCGTCGACGATGATCGACCCGCGCTGGATCTGGTAGCTGTCCAGGCGCGTGCGCTTGTTGTGACTGTTCTGGGCGAGGCTGTCGGCCTCGACGACCTGGATCCAGCTGCTCGCGGCGAACAGGGCGATGAACATGAACAGCATCACGATGCTGAGGCGGCGGAGTTCTTTGGTCATGTCAGCCGATCACCACCCTCGGCTGGCGGCGCACGCCGTCGGAGATGCGCAGCAGGAGCGCGACGATGAGCCAGTTGGCGACGAGCGATGAGCCGCCGGCCGCGAGGAACGGCGTCGTCAGGCCGGTGAGCGGGATGATGCGCGTGACGCCGCCGACCATGATGAACACCTGCAGGGCGATCGTGAACGACAACCCGGTCGCGAGGAGCTTGCCGAAGTCGTCCTGGCCGGCGAGGCCGATGCGCATGCCGCGGCTGACGAACACCATGTAGAGGCAGAGGATCGCGAACAGGCCGATCAGGCCGAGTTCTTCGCCGAGGCTCGTGATGATGTAGTCGCTGTGCGCGAGGGGCGTGATCTCGGGGCGGCCCTGACCCCAGCCGGTGCCGATGAGGCCGCCGCGGGCGAGGCCGAACAGGCCCTGCATGGGCTGATAGCCGGCGACGTCGGGGTCGACCTTCGAAGAGTCGAAGAGGAAGAGCCAGTTGGTGAAACGACCCTGCACGTAGCTGAGGATCTGTGTGGCCAGGGCGACGCCTGCCACCACGAGGGTCAGGCCGATGAGCACCCAGCTGGTCTTGCCTGTCGCCACGTAGAGCATCGCGACGAACATGCCGAAGATGAGGGTTCCGGTGCCGAGGTCGCGCTGGAAGATGATGATGCCGAGCGAGATGACCCAGACGACGATCACGGGTCCGAGCTCGCGCATGCGCGGCCAGGTGATCCCGAGCACCCGTTTTCCGACGGAGGTGAGGCTCTCGCGGGTGCGCACGAGGTAGCCGGCGAAGAAGATCGCGAGGCAGATCTTGGCGATCTCGCCGGGCTGGAATGCGAAGGCACCGCCGAGCGAGACCCAGACGGCCGCGTTCGCGTCGTCGATGCGGAGGCCGGGCACGAACGGCAGCAGCAGGAGCAGGATGCCGGCGAGTCCGAAGATGTAGGTGTACCGGAACAGGATCCGGTAGTTGCGCAGCAGGATGACGATGGTGATGGCGCCGGCCAACGAGATGGCGGTCCAGGCGAGTTGCTTGGTGGAGTACGCGTCCCAGCCGGTGTTCGCCTTGGCGATGTCGATGCGGTAGATCATCGCGATGCCGAGGCCCGTGAGCAGCGTCGCGATCGGCACGACGAACGGGTCGGCGTCGGCCGCCACGACCCGCAGCACGAAGTGCAGGGCGAAGGCCAGCACGGCGAGCCCGCCGCCGATCGCGAGCACGACCGGGTCGATGACGCCGAGCGCGCCGAGCTGCACGAGCGTGAGAGACGCGCCGCTGATCGCCAGCGCGAAGAGCAGCAGCCAGAACTCGCGGTTGCGCTGCGTCTGCGGCATCCGGATGCGCTTCAGCGCCTTGATGACGCTGGTGTCGGCGGCGACGTCGGTGCTCATCCCTCACCTCCGGCCGGGGTCTCGGTCGGCGTGGGCATCGGCGTGGGAAGAGGCGTCTGCTCGATGGCGTTCGCGTCGGCGCCCGCGCGCAGGCGGTCGACGATGGCCATCGCGTCGGCGAGGGAGCGCGCGGTGATCGTGCGCTCGACCGACGCCCGCTGGTACGGCGGCAGGTTCGCGAGCAGGATGTCGGTGTCTTCGAGGGGCGTCGACAGCGTGATCGGGCCGATGTTCTGCTGCACGCCCTGGAAGATCACGACGCTGTCGTCATCGGCGCCGATGAAGTAGCGGGTCTGTGTCCAGCTGTAGGCGGCGAACGCGGCGACACCCAGCATGACGAGGACGACGAGCACACCGGCGATCCAGCCGAGGCGGCGCCGCTTGGCGCGGCGGCGATCCTCTTCGATGAGCTCCTCGAGGTACTCGGGGGCTGGTTCGAAGTGACTGGGCTCGTTGGCCGCCTGGCGCACCGGGTGCAGCCAGTTGCCGCGCGTCGCGCGTGCAGGCGGCACGTAGACGCCGGACGGGTTGGCGGCCGAGCCGACGACCGTGGCGGTGCCGGAGTGGATCGGATGCTGTCCACCCACGTCGACCAGCACGATCGTGACGTTGTCGGGTGCTCCGCCGTCCAGGGCGCGCTTGAGCAGGTTGTCGGCGGTGCGGCCGGGGGCGATGCCGAGCTGCATGGCCTTGAGGATCTGCGGCTCGTCGACCACGCCGGACAGGCCGTCGGAGCAGAGCAGCCAGCGGTCGCCGGGCTGCGTGTGCATGACGAACATGTCGAGCTCGGGATCGGAGTCCATGTCGCTGAGCACCCGCATGAGCACGGAGCGGCGCGGGTGGTAACGCGCCTCTTCGGGAGTGATGCGGCCGGAGTCCACCAGCCGCTGCACGAACGTGTGGTCGGCGGTGATCTGGGTCAGCGCGTCGTCGCGGTACAGGTAGATGCGCGAGTCGCCGATGTGGCCGATGACCGCGTATTCGTCGACCATGATGATCGCGCTGACGGTGGTGCCGAGGCCGGCGAGTTCCGGGCGGTCCTTCGCGGCGCGGATGAGGTCGCCCGCCGCCGTCGTGACGGCCGCCTGCAGCGATGCCTGCGCGTCTTCGGTCGAGGCGTAGGCCTGGTCGAGGGGTTCGAGGCGATGGATCGCGATGCTCGAGGCGACGTCGCCGCCGGCGTGGCCGCCCATGCCGTCGGCGACGACGAACAGGTTGGCTCCGGAGTACCCGGAGTCCTGGTTGTTGGAGCGGACCTTCCCGGTGTGGGAGATCGCGACGCTCGAGCCTTCGAAGACCATGCCGGGGTCAGGCTCGCAGCTCGAAGGTCGTGGCGCCCACCTTGATGGGGGTGCCGAGCGAGAGGTTGACGGGGCCGCCGGTGACGCGCTGGCCAGCGACGAAGGTGCCGTTCGTGGAGTCGAGGTCCTGGATCGCCCAGGCGTCGCCGCGCAGCATGAGGCGGGCGTGGTGGCTCGACGTGTAGTCGTCGCGGATCACGAGCGCCGACTCGCTGGAGCGGCCGATCGTCATCGAGTCGGCGCCGAGGGGCAGTTCGAGGCCTGTCTTCGGCCCGGAGGTGATCACGAGGCGCTTCGCCGTCGCGATCGTCGCGGGCCCGGTCGACGGCTTGGCGGATGCCGGACGCGACGCGGCGGCGGGCTTCGCGGGAGCGGCCGGCGCGGCGGCTGCGCCGGCCGTGGCCTCAGCCGGGAGCTTGCGCACCTTCACGCCGAACAGGTCGGCGCGGAGCGAATAGACGACGCCGAACACGAAGAACCACATCACCAGGAGGAACCCGATGCGCAGCAGGAGGAGGATCAGTTCGCTCATCCGAAGCCCCCGAACGCGCGGGTGGAGTCGTCGGTCGGGCGCGCCGGGCGCGCCGGCGGGGCCGACACCGGCACGATGCGGAAGACCAGGTCGGTGCGGCCGATGGTGATCGTGGTGTCGGAGGGGAGAGCGGCTTCGCGGAGCTTCTGCCCGTTGACCTTCGTGCCGTTGGTGGAGCCGAGGTCGCGCATCATGGCGCGCTCGCCGTCCCACAGGATCTCGACGTGCTTGCGGCTGGATCCGGCATCCGCGATCGTGATGTCGGCGTCAGAGCCGCGGCCGATCACGGAGCGGGCGCGGGAGAGAGTGTGACGGCGTCCGTCGACGTCGACGACGGCCTGCCAGCTGACGCGACCCTCGACGGTGCCGGAGTCGACGCGCACGGTTCCGGTGGCGATCTTCTCGTCGGCCTCGAGGGTGATGGAGAGGGGGCCGGAGAAGCTGTAGCCCTGCGACTTCGCGTGCTTGGTCAGCAGGGAGTGCAGTTCGTCGGTGAGAGCGTTGCCGAGGCTCCGCATCCGATCCGCGTCGTCGGTGCTGAGACGCACGACGAAGCTGTTGGGCGCGATGATGCGGTCGCGGCTGACGACCGCCGCTTTCGTATCGGCTTCACGACGGACCGCCGAAGCGATCTCCACGGGCTGGATGCCGCTGCGGAAGGTCTTCGCGAACGCGCTGTTGACTGCGCGCTCGAGACCCTTCTCAAAGCTGTCAAGTAGTCCCACTGGGCTCCTCTGGCATGCCGACCGGTAGGGACATCGTAGCCAGGTGACCTGGGGGAACGCCGCCGAGCGGTGGTTTTGCGTGTGCCGCGCGGCGAAAATCGCGTGATATCCTCGGGAAGTTGAGTTCTTCGGAACGAGACACTCGCGCGAGTGGCGGAATGGTAGACGCGCTGGCTTCAGGTGCCAGTATTCGCAAGGATGTGGGGGTTCGAGTCCCCCCTCGCGCACAGTACGAATGACAGAAGGCCGGGCCCGGAGGGTTCGGCCTTCTGTCATTCATTCGCGTGTGCGAGGTGGGCCCCTCGATAATCAGGGCCCCACCGGCGCGGAGGCTCCGCGCGCCGCCCGATGCTCCTGCGTTCGCTGATCTCGGGAACGTGGCGGCGGGTGGAGTGCGCCGGAGGGACTCGAGTCCCCTCCGCGGATCGGGCCGATAATCAGGGCCCCACCGGAGCGTCACAGCAGCCACTGCGAGAGCGGATGGATGAAGTAGCGCAGCGAGTACGCCTCCCAGAGCGCTCCGACGATGAGCAGTACGAGAGCGGGCAGGGCCAGCAGGCCGAGTTGCTTCAGGCCGCGCACATATCCCTGACGCCGATTCTTCGCGCCGACACGTCGGGGGAAGAGCCAGTTCCTGCCCAGGATGAAGGCGCCGAGCAGCAGGAGCACGTAGGCCTGGAGCTCGATGATGAAGGTCAGCGAGTGGGGGATCAGACCCACCCATCGCTCCGGGGTGGCCGGGGCGAGAGTGATGCCGGTCTCGACGGCCCAGTAGCCGAAGAAGGCGAGTCCGGCGAAGGGCACGACAAGCGAGGGCAGCACGATCGTCAGCAGGCTGAGTCGGAAGAGGTTGACCCCGAGGATCATGAGTGCGAACAGCGGCGGGATCGTGACCAGCCAGCGCACCAGTTCGCCGGTTCCGTCATCTTCGAGGGCGGTGACGCGGGCCGCATTGAGGTCGGGGAAGAGGATCCCGATCACGAATCCGATGATGGCGAGACCGTACGCGGCCGCGTTGATGATGAGGTAGGCGGGCCTGTTCGCGCGGATGACCTGGAAGGGGCGCCGCCAGAGCGGAACGCGCGCGGTGAGGTCGATGGCAGGGTGCGGAGATGACATGCCTCCAGTGCATCCGATCCGGCGATCCCCGGTCAGTGGCGGGGTGTCACGGAAAGCAGTGACACCACGTCACTACCCGGATCGGACGATCGCGACGAACGTAGGAAGATCATGAAAATCTTCGACCTGGCGCTCAATGCGATCATCGTCCTGTCTGCGACGGTCTTCCTCGCCTACATCGGCCTGTACTACTTCGACTTCGGGCTCTTCATCACCCTTCCCGAGAGCATCTCGGGAATCTTCCTCCGCAACGGGGCTTTACAGTATGTGGCGCTCGGTCTCCTCGTCGCAGCGCTGATCGCGAAACCCCTGGTGGGTCGCGCGATCAAACGGACCGAAGCGGAGACGAAGGTCTGACCATCACCGACACGACGCAGGAAGCCGAACCGACCGACACCCGCATGCGCCGAGTGGCGATGATCACTGCTGTCGCAGCGATCGCGCCACTGAGCGTGCTCGGCGTCGCGCTCACCGCCCGGTCGTGGTGGGAGGGCGTCACCATGGCCGTCGGCTACCTGCTCACGCTCGGCGTGCTGCGCGAGTGGAGTCTCGACGGGTATCCTCGCCGGGCGATCTTCGCGCTCATGTTCACGACGGCGGCATGGGTCATCGGCGGCATCACCGCGTCCAGCCCGATCAGCTTCGTCCCGCTTTCGCTCATCGGCGCACTGCTCATCGTCCGGCTGCCTCGCTGGAAGCTCTGGATCGCGGCCTTCGCGACGGGCGTCGCGGCGATCGGCGCGACCGCCTTCGTCTTCCATCCCCTCGCCTGGGACCTTGTCGCGGGATATCTGGTGATCCCGGCCGTCGGCACGCTCTTCATCACCGGGGTCATCCTGGTCAGCGAACAGGCATGGCAGGTCGCGCGGCGGCTCGAGAGAGCGAAGGAGGCCGAAGCCGACCTCGCCGTCGCGCGTGAGCGGGGGCGCTTCGCCAGCGACCTGCACGACATCCAAGGCCACACGCTGCATGTGATCAAGCTCAAGGCCGCACTGGCCGGACGAATCGTGCACACCGACCCCGAGCGCGCCGAGGGCGAGCTGCGCGAGATCCGCCGCCTCGCTGACGCGACCATCACCGAGTCGCGGGAGCTGGCGTACGCGCGCCATGAGATGAGCCTCGCGGCGGAGCTCGAGAATGCGAAACGGCTCGGCGAGGCCGCGGGCATCGCCGTGCACGTGCAGCTCGATCAGGGGACCGGCGGCACCGCGAACCCTCTCCTGGCTCAGGTGCTGCGCGAGGCCATGACCAACCTGCTCCGCCATGCACATCCGACGACGGTCGTGATCACCGCTTCCTCGGATGCCGTGGAAGTGGTCAACGACGGGCTGGCCGCGGATGGCGACTCGCCGCTGCGCGGTCTGGCACGCCTGCGAGAGCGCGTCGAGGGCGAGGGCGGCACGATGCGGATCGAGCGCAGATCCGACAGCTTCGTCGTCGCAGCGCGGATCCCCGCCGATCGCTCGGAGACAGCGCAGCCCGACAGCGTGAGGAGGGTCGAGAGATGACGATCGGCGATCCGATCACAATCGTCCTGGCGGACGATGAGCAGCTGCTGCGCGCAGCGCTCGCGGCACTGCTCCCGCTCGACGGGAACATCGACGTCGTGGCGCAGGCCGAGAATGGTCGCGAGGCCGTGGCCGTGACGCTGGAGCACCGGCCGGACGTGCTGGTCATCGACCTGGAGATGCCCGAGATGGACGGCCTCGAAGCGGTCGCGGCGATCATGTCGGAGCGCCCGGCGCAACGTGTGCTGATGCTGACGCGGCACGCCCGCGCGGGCGTACTGCGACGCGCGCTCCGGCTCGGGGTGCGGGGTTTCATGAGCAAAGGCGCCGACCCCGAAGACATCGCCGAGGTCATCGGCCGACTGCACTCCGGGGGGCGCTGGATCGCCCATGACGTGCTCGAGGCGTCGGTGCTCGACGACTCCCCGCTGACCGAGCGCGAGGCCGATGCACTGCGGGAGACCCGAGAGGGCTACGCCGTCAAGGAGATCGCCCGGCGCCTGCACCTCGCGCCGGGAACGGTGCGCAACTACCTCTCCAGTGCCATGCAGAAGACCGGCACCGAGACCCGGCACGACGCCGCACGGGCTGCGCGCGATCACGGCTGGTTGTGATGCTGCACCACGACGGAAGGCTCGGACCGTGGAGAATGGCGACATGCGCCTCCACTCCACCACCTCCGGCTCGGGTGAGCTCCACGTCGGGCTGATCCACGGGCTCGGCGGTGCGGGCTCGACATGGCAGCCGCTCATCGACCGGATGCTGGCGACGGGCCGCTATACGGTGACCACTCTCGACCTCCGCGGTCACGGCGAGAGCGACCGCGCACCCTCGTACACGCTCGGCGAACTCGCGGATGATGTCGTCGAGGCGCTCCCGACCGGACTCCACAGCGTCGTCGGCCACTCGCTCGGGGGAGCGGTGCTGGTCCGCGCCGTCGGACGCCTGCAGCCAGATCGGGCGATCTACCTCGACCCGGGCTTCGAGCTCTCGCTCCCGACGTCGGGCTTCGCAGGTCGAGCCTTCTGGGCCGTCGCGCCGCTCTCGCTCGGCGTCATGGGCCTGCTGCAGGCACGACGCAGCGCGCCCCAGCGTGCGGCCCTGGACCCGAGCATCCGCGAACTCATGAAGCACGCCCAGCAGCAGTTCGACGCGAAGATGGCCGTCGGCATCTTCCGCGAGGTGGCGTTCCACCCGATCGCGATCACCCCGCCCGACGTGCCGTCGACCATCGTCCTCTCCGATGAGTCGCCCGCCGTGCTGTCCGACGCGACGGCCGCGGCGCTCGAGCGCGAGGGATGGGACATCCGCCGTATCGACGGCATCCATCACGACATGCAGATCGAAGACCCCGACCGGACGTTCGCCGCAGTCGCGGACGTCTTGTAGACCTGCTGCATCCGAAGAACACGACGACAGGACACAGACCGATGAGCAACGACGCATGGCTGGACCGGCTCGAAGCCGAGCACCGCGACCTGGAACTGACGCGCTTCGATCGCGCTGACGCCTGGCGTCTCGGCAGCTCCATCGCGGAACGGGCGCTCGCCGAAGCCTTCCCGGTCGCGATCGACGTGCGCACGGCATCCGGCATCCTGTTCCACGCCTCCCTGCCGGGCGCGACGGCCGACAACGACGACTGGGCGCGGCGGAAGGCCGCGACCGTGTTCCGCTTCGAGACGAGCACCGCCCTGCTCGAGGCCCGTGTCGCCGCCGGTGGGCGCGACATGTTCGAGCCGGGATGGCTGGATCCTGCGGAGTACGCCGTCGCCGGGGGAGCGGTGCCGGTGCGCGTGGCGGGCGTCGGCGTCGTGGCCGTGGCGACCGTCTCCGGTCTCGCGTCCGAAGACGATCACGATCTCGTCGTGCAGGCGATCCGAGATCTGCGCGGGAGCTGAGACGAGGAAGGCCGGACGCGAGGGGCCCGGCCTTCCTCCGTTCGAAGAGAGCGTCAGCGCTGCACTTCGGCCCAGGTGCGCGTGCGGAGCGACTCGTCGATCGCGTCGAGCACCCGCGCGGCCGACACGGCCTCGTCGATGCCGATGCGGCTCGGCTGGTCGAACTCGATCATCTGCAGGAACCAGTCGAACTGCTGAGGCACGACGCCCTCGAGCCGGCCGTCGAGCTCTGGGTCGAGCATCGTGTTCGGCAGGCGGAACTCGTCGAGCGTGTCGAGCGAGATGCCCTCGGCTGTGACATCGACCTTGACGTTGCCCTCGGTGCCGTAGAGCTCGAACTGCGACGCGAGACCGCTCGGGGTGGATCCGGGGAGGACCCAGGAGATCTCGATCGTGCCGACCGATCCGTTCTCCAGCTCGGCGAGGATCAGCGCCACGTCGACGCCCTCCTTGCCGGCGGCGGGGAGCACTTTGGCGGCCGTGGTGGCGGAGACGCGCACGATCGGGCTGCCCGAGATCCACTGCACCAGGTCGATGTCGTGGATGCCCTGATACATGTAGATCGGCGAGGCGCCGTTGTTCGCGAAGCCGACGCTCCGAGGCACGATCCTCGACGCGCGGAAGTGCACCGGGTCGCCGACCTGCCCGGCGGCGACGATCTTCGCCGCCGAGCGGAAGCGCGGATCGTGCCGCAGCACGTGCCCGACGAGCACCTTCGAACCGGTCGCGCTCGCCGCGGCATCCGCAATGGTCCGTGCACCCTCGAGCGTGTCGGCGAGCGGCTTCTCGACGAGCACGTGCAGGCCCGCTTCCAGTGCCTCGACGGTCACGCCGACATGCAGCCGGTCGGGAACCGCGATGATCACGCCGTCGAGGTCGACGGCGTCGCGAGCCGCAGCGAGTGTCGGATACCAGGGTGCGCCGAACTGCGCGGCGACGCGGCGACCGCTCTCCTCGAACGGGTCGACGACGGCGGCGAGCTCGGCCCGCGGGTTCTCGGCGACGATGCGACAGTGCACCTGTCCCATTCGACCTGCGCCGACGACGGCGATGCGCGTGGACGTGCCACTCATGCTGATGCTCCCTTCGTGAGCGTCGGTACTGCTGCGAGATAGCGCCTGGTCAGCGCCATCGGCTCGGTGATGGATGTTCCCACGACGACCGCGAACGCGCCCGCCTCGAACGCCGCGCGCAGCTCATCGGGCGACTTGATGCGCCCCTCCGCGATCACCGGCGTCGGCAGCGCGGCGAGCCGGCCCACCAGCGCGATGTCGGGATCGCCGCTGCGGTTCTGCGGCGCGCTCGTGTAGCCCGACAGCGTCGTGCCCACGAGCTCGGCGCCGAGCTCCCCGGCGTGCCGGCCGGCGTCGAAGCCGTCGATGTCGGCCATGACGGGAACACCGAGGTCGCGCACGGCCGGGAGCAGCGCGTCGACGTCGGGGGTGCCCGACCGCGTCCGCAGAGTGGCGTCGAGGGCGACGATGTCGGCACCGGCGTCGACGAGCGCCTTGGCGAGGTCGGCGGTGGGCGTGATCCACTGCTGCCCGTCGGTGACGACCTTCTCCAGCCCGATGATCGGCACGTCCACTCGTCTGCGCACGGCCGCCACGTGCTCGGCGCTGTTGATGCGCACGGCCGCGGCGCCCGCGAGCACGGCGGCTTCGGCGATGGCCGCGATGATGCCGGGATCACGCAGCGGCGATCCGTCCGGCGCCTGACAGGACACGATCAGGCGTCCCCGAAGCGTCTCGAGGTCGAGCATTCTTACTCCTTCACTGCGATGAGACCGGCGAATGCCGAGCGGATGCGGGTGTCTTCCGCGACGATGCGGGCGCCGTCGAGGCCGGCGTCGGGCTGGACCACGAACTCGTCCACCTCGACGTCCCGCCGATCGAGGGCGGTGCGGACCGCCGACACGAACGACGACGACCGGGTCAGACCGCCGGTGAGCCCGATGGGACCGGGTCCGAGACGCGCGGCGCCGATCGTCCGCGCGAGTTGATCCGCCGCATCGGCGAGGATGCCGAGGGCCGCGGCATCCCCTTCATCGGCGGCGCCGATCACGTCGGGCGCGAACGCGGCGATGTACTGCGGCGCCGGGGTCGAGCCCATCGCGCCGTGGTAGATGTCGGCCGGCGAGCCGAGCCGCAGGGATGCGTCGGCGAGCGTGGTCGCAGGACCTCGACCCTCGAGAGCGTCGAGCGCGGCCTGGAGTCCGCGCTGGCCGATCCAGGCGCCGCCGCCGAAGTCGCCCAGCAGGTATCCGCGGGCGTCGATGCGTCGAAGCCCTCCCGCGTCGCTCACGCCGAGCGCCGCGACCCCGGTGCCGCAGATCACCACGGTCCCGGCCCGCGCCCCGACCGTGCCGAGGAAGGCCGTGACGGCATCCGCTGCGACCACGGTCGTGCGGGCGCCGAGGTGCACGCGCAGTCTCTCGGCCAGTCGTGCCGGCGCGGGGGAGTCCTCCACGAATCCGGAGAGTCCGACGCCGACGAGCTCCGGCCGGGTGCCGGGCGGCACCAGGTCGATCACGGTCTGCGCGAGTGCGGTCACGTGCTCGTCGCCGGTGAGCGCGACGACGCCCAGCGGAGCCTCGATGACGTCTCCGTCGTCGAGGCGCAGGCGGCATCCGGACTGGCCGACGTCGACGGCGAGCGTGCCGGTCACTTGACACCTCCGAAGGACAGGCCGCGCGCCATGTGCTTGCGGACGAGGATCGCGAAGATCACGATGGGCAGCGCGCCGATCACGCCGGCGGCGGTGAGACGCGCCCAGTTCGTGCCGAAGAAGCTGAGGAAGCCGGCGATGGTCACGGGGACCGTCTGGCTGTCGCCGCTGGTGAGCACCAGCGCGTAGAGGAACTCGTTCCACGACTGGATGAGCGCGAGCACGAACGTCGCGAAGGCCGCACCCCAGACGTTGGGAAGCACGCACTGGAAGAGCGTGCGCCATTCACCGAGGCCGTCGATCATGGCCGCCTCGCGGATCTCACGCGGGAAGGCGACGAGGAACGAGCGGAAGATGAGCACCGCGAGCAGGATCGCATAGAAGGTGTGCACGACCGTGAGCCCGACAGGGTTGCCGGTCAGCCCGACTCCGAAGAACGCGCGGTAGAACGGCGTCAGGGTGAGCACGGGCGGGACGGTCGTGAGCAACAGGATGGCGAGCGTCACGCGGGCGGACCACGCCGACTCCGGCGGCCAGACCTGGGTGGTGAGGTAGGCGAGGGGGAGCCCGACGACGATGCCGATCACGCTGCTGATGATCGCGACGGCCGCGCTCACGAGCATCGCCTGCCCCATGCCGCCGTCGACCCAGGCGCTGACGTAGCTGCCGAACTGGGGCACGAAGAACCACACCGGCTCGCGGCTGAACGCATCGACGTCGCTCTTGAGTGAGGTGCTCACCAGCCAGGCGACCGGCAGGATGCACCACAGGACGAAGACGTAGACCGCGATGACGCGGAGGGAGTGCAGGATGCTGCGTCGAGATCTCATCGGCGGGCCTTCCAGATGCGCAGGCCCATGAGCCGCGTGGCGGTGGGGAACAGGATGATGAGCACCACGAGCGAGACGAGCGCGCCGACCGTGGTCGCGTATCCGATGTCGAAGGTCTCGAAGCCGAGCCGGTAGACGTAGTTGCTGATGGCGAGCGTCGACGTTCCCGGCCCGCCCTTCGTCATGGTGTTGACGATCGCGAAGGTCTTCACCGCGTCGATCACCCGCAGCAGCACCACGATCGACAGCACGGGCGCGAGCATCGGGAGCGTGACGTTCCGCAGCATCCGGAATCCGCCGGCGCCGTCGAGCTGGGCGGCCTCGAAGGGGGAGGGGTCGAGCGATTCGAGCCCGGCGAGCACGATGATCACCACGAACGGGGTGTTCTGCCAGACCTCCACGAGGATGACGGCGCCCAGGGCCGTCGCCGGGTCGGCGAGGAACGCGTGTCCGCCGATCCCCACCGTGTCGAGGAACCAGTTGATGAATCCGGATGTCGGATCCATCAGCAGCCGCCACATGAGGCCGGCGACCACCGGGGTCAGAACCATCGGGATGAGGATCAGCGCACGCAGCACGCCTTTGCCGGGGATGCGGCCCTGCAGTGCGAGGGCGATGGAGACGCCCAGCACGAGCTCGATGCCGACGCCCGCGACGACGTAGACGAGGGTCACGCGGATGGAGCCGAGGAGCGTCGGGTCGGCGAGCGCGCGGGTGAAGTTGTCCCAGCCGACGAACATGTCCTCGCTGCCGGGGCGGAGCAGGTTCTCGGCATGGGTGACGAGGTTCGCGCCCTGCAGGATGATGATCACGAGCAGGGGCACGATCACGATCACGGCGGGGAGGGCCAGGCTCGCTCTCGCGAGGCCGGGTCGCAGCGGGCGGCGGCGGGGGGAACGCCGGAACGGAGGGTCCTTGACGGCGCCTTCGGCATCGGGACGTGGTGGCGTCGTGAGCTGGGTCATCGTCTTGTTCTTCCGTTCCGGCGTTCGGTGGGTCAGCCGAGTTGCGTCTTGAGTGCTTCCTGGGCTGCGGTCAGCGCGTCCTTCGCACTGGCCTCGCCGGCGAGCGTGCGGGACAGCGCCTGTCCGACTTCGGTGATGATCGCATTCGCGTCGGTGCCTGCGGGCAGGTAGTCGACGTTGCCGGTGGCGAGCTGCGCGAGCAGCGCCTCCTTGAAGGGACCGTACTTCTCGTTGTACTCCGGGCTCTCGAGGACCGCGTCGAGCGTCACGCCGACCGCTTCGGTGTTCTCGACCGCGTTGCTCTGCACGTCCTGGCCGGTCGCCCAGGCCATGAATTTGTAGGCGGCCTCCTTCTTCTTCGAGAAGGAGCTGAGGTACAGCGCGTGCACGTTGAGCGAGTTGTCGGTGTTGCCGCTCTCGGGCGGGTCGGAGATCGCGTACGGGATCGGGGCGTAGCCGACCTTGCCGGCGATGACGCTGGCAGCGGTGTCCTCGTTGAAGGGGCCGTTGGCGGTGGCATCGATCGTCATGGCCGCGGTGCCCTGGGTGAACGCGATGCGGTTCTGCTCCCAGTCGAAGTTGCCGACGCCCGAGGGGCCGTACTCGGTGAGCAGGTCGGACCAGAACTGCGTGGCCTCGACCGCCTCGTCGGAGTCGACGGCCAGTTCGTCGCCGTCGTAGAAGTCGCCGCCGAAGGCGCGGAGGAAGCCGGCCCAGGGGTAGACGCTCTGGATGCCGGGGGCTCCACGCAGCGTGATGCCGGCGACCTCGCCGCCTGAGCCCTCGCTGATGGTCTTCGCTGCCGCTTCGAGCTCGTCCATCGTGGTGGGCGGGCCGTCGATGCCGTATTGCTCGAACAGGTCGGTGCGGTACATCAGCCACGTGCTCTCGCCGTAGACCGGGAGACCGAACGTCGCGCCGTCCTTCTGCATGGGCGCGATGTACGGCTGGTAGAAGTCGTCGAACGCGACGAAGTCGGATCCGTCCTTCTCGAACTTCGCGAGATCGTCGACGTAGCCGGACTCGAAGTATCCGGTGCCGTAGGTGTTGTCGGTGAAGACGACGTCGTAGTCGCTCGACTTCTGGCTGAAGTTGAGCAGGATCTTCGCCGCCTGGTCGCTGTACGGCACGGTCTCGATGTTGACCTTGATGCCGGTCTGCTTCTCGAACTCGGGAAGGAGCTCTTTCCAGTTGTCGGTGTAGGAGATGTCCTCGGCGAGGACGTTGATGGTCGTGCCGCTGCCTGCGTCGCCGGTCGAGCCGGACGGGGCGCACGCGGTCATGCCCGCAGCGGCGATGGTGAGTCCGGTGAGTCCGGCGCCGACGCGGACGGCGAGCCGTGGTGCACGCGAGCGGGCGGGTGTTGCAGCGCTCATGAGAATCCTCCGTTGGAACAGGTGCATTCGGGATGGGTCTTGATTACCATAGGGTATGTGTAGCACCCTAGGGTTACAAGGAAGTTACACCGTCCGTCGAAGAACCGCAATCATCGTTTCGGGCGGCCTGAGGGCGGATGCGTGATAGTCATGAACTTGACGATTCGCGCGGAAGGAGGGGAACGTGGCCGCGAAGTACGAGGTGGTGCTGAAGGAGTTGTCGGCGGAGATCGCCGAGATGCGCGCGGGCGATCAGCTGCCCACCGAGCAGCAGCTCGCAGCGCGCTTCAACGTGTCGTCGATGACCGTCCGCCGCGCGCTCGAAGCGCTCATCAACGCCAAGCGCATCGTCGGCATCCGCGGCAAGGGCACGTTCGTCGCCGAGCCGTCGCTGACCAAGCGGATGACCCTCGCCTCGTTCACCGACTCGATGCGCGCGGCCGGTCGCACCGCCCGCGCCGAGGTGCTCTCGGCCGGCATCGCGCCCGCGGCACCCGAGGTCGCGACGGACTTCGGCATGGCCGGTTCGGCATCCGTCTACACCGTCGAGCGTCTGCGCTTCGGAGACGACACCCCGCTCAGCATCGACAGTTCGCAGCTGCCCGCCGAGCTCTTCCCCAATCTGCTCGGCAACGACCTGACCGGTTCCCTCTACGAGATCCTCCGTCGCCGCTACGACGTGCACCTGACCCGTGCGTCGTCGCGGGTGGCCGCGGTGCTGCCCACTCCCCGTGAGGCCGAACTCCTCGGGATCACCGTGGATCAGCCCTGTCTGCGAGTCGTCGCGCGAGGCAGCCTCGCCGACGGACGCGTGGCCGAGATCACGCGATCCATCTACCGCGGCGACCTCTACGAGCTCCTGATCGAGCCCGAGGAGCACGGCGCGGTCTAGCGCGACCGGCCCCGCACCCCTCAGGCCCGGGCAGACTGGAACCGGACCGCCCGCCCCGAATCCGGAGACTTGAGACCTGATGACACAAGAGCAGCCGCGCAGAGCACCCGAACAGGCCGTCCTCACGGTGCAGCAGGTCGAGCAGGTGAGTCCCGACCTGATCCGCATCACGGCCGGTGGTGACGGGTACGACGCGTTCCGCGACAACGACTCGACCGACAAGTACGTGAAGATCCTGTTCGCCGATCCGCGTCACGGGCTGACACCGCCGTACGACCTGGCGCTGCTGCGCGAGGAGAGCCCGGAGAAGCTGCCGACCCGGCGCACGTACACGATCCGCTCATCCGATCCGGTGGCACGACGCCTCGTCATCGACTTCGTCGTGCACGGCGACGAGGGTGTGGCGGGCCCCTGGGCCCGTGCGGCGCAGCCGGGGGACACGCTCGTCGTCAGCGGGGCCGGCGGCGGCTACCGCCCGGATCCTGCCGCGCTGTGGCACCTGTTGATCGGCGACCACACCGCGCTTCCCGCCATCTCGTCGGCGATCGAGAGCATGGATGCCGCGACGCAGGGTCACGTGCTGCTCTCGGTGGCCGACGCCGCCGATCGGGTGCTGCCGGAGCCGCCGTCGGGGCTGACGGTGACGTGGACGCAGTCCGACGACGAGCTCCTCGCGGCACTCGGCGACCTGCCCTGGGCCGACGGGCACCCGCAGGTCTTCGCGCACGGTGAGCGGGGCACGATCAAGTCCGTGCGGGCCGTGCTGAAGCAGCGCGAGGTGCCCCGCGAGTCCCTGTCGATCTCGGCCTACTGGGCGCGGGGCCGTGCCGAGGATCAGTTCCAGGCGGAGAAGCGCGAGCCGATCGGCCAGATCGAGTAGTCGGCGGAGCCGCGCGTCAGGCGCCCGGCATCCACCCGCTCTGCTCGCGGATCGCACCGGTGATGCGTCGGCTCGCGGTGCGCAACTGCGTGGTCTGCGTCGGCGTGAGCGTGTCGAAGACGAGTCGCCGCACGAGTGCGACGTGCCCGGGCGCTGCCGCGCGCGCGGCATCCGATCCCTCATCGGTGAGTGTCGCGAGCGTGATCCGTCCGTCGGTCGGGTCTGGAGCGCGCCGCACCCACGCCTTGGTCTCGAGTCGTGCGACGGCACGGGACAGGCGGGAGAGGGTGCTGTTCGCGTAGCCCGCGAGCTCGCTCATCCGCAGCGTGCGGTCATCGGCTTCGGACAGAGCGAAGAGGATGCCGTATTCGAAGTGACTGATACCCGAATCGCGCTGCAGCTGCCCGTCGAGGGCGGCCGGCAGCCATTCGAGAAGGGTCGCCACGGCCGACCACGTCTCGAGCTCTTCGGGCTTCAGTGCGTCCGGTGATCCTGTGCCGGTCATGATCCCCACCTTAGGCCATGACTTGCTCAGGAAAGTGAAGCGACCTAGTCTTTACTTTCCTGAACAAGTAATTTACAGATGAGAACGGACGACACCATGAATCTCGATCTCGCAGGCAAGAAGGTCTTCATCAGCGGCTCGACGCAGGGGATCGGTCATGCCGTCGCGGCCGCATGCGCGGCAGAAGGAGCATCCGTCGTCATCAACGGACGCACCGATGACCGCGTCACCGTCGCGGTCGATCGCATCCTCGCGGACGCGCCCGACACCGACGTCTCCGGCATCGCGGCAGATCTCTCGGATCCGGCGCAGGTCGATGATCTCCTCGAGTCCCTCGGCGAGGTCGACGTCCTGGTGAACAACGCGGGCGTCTTCGATGTCGCACCCTTCGCGCAGGTCGACGACGACGAATGGTCCCGGTACTTCGACCTCAACGTCATGGCCGCCGTGCGTCTCTCGCGCCGACTGCTGCCCGGGATGCTCGAGAGGAACCAGGGGCGCATCATCTTCCTCGGCACGGAATCGGCCGTCGACGTGCCTGCCGACATGATCCACTACGGCGCGACGAAGGCGGCCGCCCTCGCCGTCGCCAACGGGCTCGCCAAGCTGACGCGCGGAACGGGGGTCACCGTGAACACCGTGCTCGGCGGCCCGACGTACTCCGACGGCGTCGCAGCCGCGGTCGAGAACATCGCCGCGCTGCAAGACCTCGACGTGGACCAGCTCAAGGGGTCGCTGGTACGGGGCACCTCGCTCCTGCAGCGCTTCATCCGGCCGGAGGAGATCGCCCACCTCGTCGCTTTCCTCGCCAGCCCGCTCTCGTCGGCGACCAACGGTGCCGCCCTCCGCGCCGACGGCGGGGTCCTGACGACCATCCTCTGAGAACGTGCAAGGCTGGGTCGAGATGCGCAGCGCGCGCCGACGATCGAGGGAGAAGACGGATGCTGGAGACGACCGACAACGTACGACTGGGGAACAGCGGCCTCAAGATCTCGCCGGTGGTACTCGGTTGCATGAGCTTCGGCGCCCCCGACCGTGGCACTCACCGCTGGTCCCTCGATGAGGAGACGAGTCGTCCTCTCATCCGCCAGGCGCTCGAGGCCGGCATCACCACATTCGACACGGCCGACGTCTACTCCGACGGCACGAGCGAGGAGTTCGTCGGCCGCGCGCTCGCGGACTTCGCCCAGCGCGACCAGGTCGTGATCGCCACGAAGGTGCACGGCCGCATGGGGCCGGGCGCGAACCAGGGCGGGCTCAGCCGTGGGCACATCCTCTCCGGCATCGATGCCAGCCTGCGCCGCCTCGGCACCGACTTCGTCGACCTCTACCAGATCCACCGGTGGGACCCGGAGACTCCGATCGAGGAGACGATGGAAGCCCTCCACGACATCGTGCGCTCGGGCAAGGCCCGGTACATCGGGGCCTCGTCGATGTGGGCCTGGCAGTTCGCGAAGGCGCAGCACGTCGCCGTGCAGAACGGATGGACGCCGTTCGTGTCGATGCAGGACCAGTACAACCTGCTCCAGCGCGAGGAGGAGCGCGAGATGCATCCGTACTGCCTCGACTCGGGCGTCGGCGTGCTCCCGTGGTCGCCGCTCGCGCGCGGCCGCCTCACCCGCGATTGGGACGAGACGACGGCCCGCACCGCGACAGACGAGTTCGGCGCGACGCTGTACCACCGCGAAGAGGAGTCGAACCGCGCGATCGTCGAGGCCGTCGCCCGAGTGGCCGCGGAGCGGGGCGTGTCCCGTGCCCAGATCGCCCTCGCCTGGGTCGCCCAGCAGTCCGCCGTCACCGCCCCGATCGTCGGCGCCACGAAGGCGGAGCACATCGAGGATGCCGTCGCCTCAGCCGGCATCCGCCTGGAATCGACCGAGCTCGCACAGCTGGAAAGCGCCTACACGCCGCGGGAACCGGAAGGCTTCTGATCGCCATGCACGACGAGACGCTGACCGAGCGTCTGATCCTCACGCCGCTCGACGACCCCACGCCCGCGCTCGTCAAGGCGCTGTTCCGGATCCAGTCGGATCCGGCGACGTGGGAGCACCTGCCGGCCGGAGTCGATGCCGACATCGACGAGACGCGCCGTCTCCTGGAGGGCTACGCCGCGTCGTGGCGGCGGCTCGGGCTCGGCTGGTGGGCTGTGCGGCTGCGGTCTCCCATCGACGAACTCCCCGCCGGTGCGACCGTCGGACTGGGCGGGGTGGCGGTGCGCGATCCCGAGGTGCCGGCGTGGAACCTCGGATTCCGACTGACACCGGCTGCCTGGGGACGAGGATTCGCGCGGGAACTCAGCAAGGCGGCGATCAGCGCGGCCCTTGTCGCGCAGCCGGACCTGCCTGTCTCGGCGCGCGCTCTCACTCGCAACGTGGCGTCCTGGCGCACGCTCGAACGCGCGGGTCTGTCTCTCCGGTGGGAAGGCGACGCACCCGCCGACGACGTCCTGACATCCGGGATGCCGCGTCGGGTCTACAGCGACCGCCCGCTGAGTCCCGCCCTGCTGCGGACGCTGATCGCGCTCGGATAGGTTCGCGACGAAGAGCGGTTGCCGGTGGCCCGCGAGCGCTCCTGCCCGTTCCCGTGGAGGACATCGCCGCGTGGGCGGAGACCGCCGTCCCGGACGGTGGCACCCCGGGGCACGCCTTCGGGCTTTCCGGATGGCTGAGTGACAAGTCCTCGGCGCACCAGAGGTCGACCATGCAGTCTCTCGACCCCGGCGTCTACCAGGTGTCTTTCCTGCGGGTGAACGGAGGCGGGTGACCCGTCACGCGCTCAGCGGAGCAGCACGCTCGGGCGACGCGAGGGCTCCCGCGGCATCCTGCAGGCACGCGATGAACGCCGCCACGACCGCGCTCTCGTCTTCCTTCACCGGATAGGCCGCCAGGAGTCGCGTGACCGGCGACCCCGCGAGGGGCACGACCGCGATCGACGGCGGCACCAGCTGCCGTACGGACTCCGGAAGGATGCTCGTGCCGAGGCCCGCGGCGACGAAGCCCAGGGCCGTCTCCTGGTGCACGACCTCTTCGATGACGCGAGGCACGCCGGCGCCGCCGAGCACTTCGGTCACCCGGTCGACGTAACCCGGCATGAGCGAGCGGGGGTAGGCGATCATCGGCACCTGGATGATCTCCGCGGCCGTCACCTCGTCGCGTCCGGCGAGCGGGTGCGCGACCGGCAGGCACGCGACCAGCCGCTCCTCGAAGACGACCTCGGTGGTCAGCACCGGCGATGATCGGCCGGCCCGCGGGATCTCGTCGCGCACGAGCCCGATGTCGATCGTGCCGTCGCGCAGGCGATCGAACTGTTCGCCCGACGTGAGCGGCACGAGCGTGAGATTCACGTTCGGCCGCCGCGCACGGAACAGCTGCACGACCTCCGGCAGCACCGTGTAGTTCGCGGAGCTGACGAAGCCGGCCGTCAGGTGTCCGGCGAGCCCGTCGACGTAGTCGCGCATCTCGGCGCGCACGGCATCCACTTCGTCGACGATCCTCCGCGCGCGCTCCTGCAGGTGGCGGCCGGCGGGTGTGAGAGCGACCCGGCGCGTGCTGCGTTCGAACAGCGGCGTGCCGACTTCGCGCTCGAGCCGACCGACCTGCACGCTCAGCGGCGGCTGCGACATGTGGAGCTTCTGGGCCGCACGACCGAAGTGCAGCTCGTCCGCCACCGCCAGGAAATAGCGCAGCTGACGGAGTTCCATGCGGTCACGATACGGCCTTCGTATTACCGCTCCGTTACGGGCGCATTGCGAGCGAAACGCTATCAATCAGCGCCAGAAATCGTATTTGACCTGGGATTGCTTGCACCGTTCAACTGGACTGGACGCACTCGACACGGAGGACCCGACCATGACTTCAGACACCGCCACCAGCACCCGGATCGACATGCTCTACCTGAGCGAGCCCGAGGTCATCGCCGCCGGCGTGAAAGACATGGAGCGCTGCATGGAGGTCATGGAGGAGGTGCTGATCCTCGTCGCCAAGGGCGACTACCGGATGGCCGGCAACTCCGCGAACTCGCACGGCGCACAAGTCGGCTTCCCGGCATCCTCGCCGTTCCCGACTATGCCGCTGGATGCCGCCGACCGCCGCTTCATGGCGATGCCCGGTTACCTCGGCGGGCGCTTCGACACCGCAGGGGTCAAGTGGTACGGGTCGAACATCGACAACCGCGAGCAGGGTCTGCCCCGCTCCATCCACCTCATCGTGCTGAACGACAAGGAGACCGGCGCCCCGTTCGCGATCATGTCGGGCAACCTCGAGAGCGCGTATCGAACGGCCGCCGTCCCGGGTGCGGCGGCGAAGAAGCTCGCCCCGGTGAACGCGAAGTCCCTGGGCATCATCGGCCCCGGCGCGATGAACAAGAGCGCCCTGCACGCCATGACCGCTGCCCGCCCCTCGCTCGACACGATCCGCATCAACGGCCGTCGTCGCTCGACGTCGGAGGCCTTCGCCGACTACGTGCGCGAGCACTACCCCCAGTTCACGACGATCGAGATCGCCGAGACGGTCGAAGCCGCCGTGCGCGACTCCGACATCGTCTCGGAGGCCGTGACCGGCCTCGTCGGGTCGGAGAACTACCCCTACATCGACGGCGACTGGATCAAGCCCGGCGCTTTCCTGAGCCTGCCGGCGAACCTGCGCATGGACAAGGAGTACACGCTCTCGGGCAAGGCGCGACTGATCGCCGACGCGAAGAAGATCTACGAGGCGTGGGCCGAGGAGTACCCGGCACCGTCGCACGAGACGGCGTTCGGCATGATCGGCCTCTACTGGCAGGACCTGATCGAGGCGGGCGAGCTCGACGAGTCGCGGGTCGTGAACATCGGCGACGTCTTCGAGGGAACCGTGCCCGGCCGCGAGTTCGACGAGCAGCCGGTGCTGTTCAGCGTCGGCGGCATGGGCGTGGAAGACGTCGCCTGGGCGAAGACCGTCTACGAGAACGCGGTCGAGCTGGGCATCGGCACGAAGCTGAACCTCTGGAACACCCCGGACCTGGCCTGAGCCATGAGCATGACGGACGGACAGGCCGTGCACGAGTCCGCGACGTTCGCGGTGATCGGCGCCGGGCTGAGCGGTGCGGCGGCCGCGTGGCGACTGGCGCAATCGGGTGAAGACGTGATCGTGCTCGAACGCGACGAACCGGCATCCGCTCTGGGCAGCTCCCACGGGTCGGCGCGCATCTTCCGCTACGCCTACCTCGACCCGTTCTTCGTCGACCTCGTCGTGCAGGCCAAGCGCGGCTGGGATGAGCTGGAGGCGGCGACCGGAGAGCGGCTCGTGGTCCCCAGCGGCTCGCTCGACTGCGGCGTCGTGCGCGATCCACGCCGACTCGCCGGGGTGCTCGAGAGCCAGGGCGTCGAGCATGAACTCCTGACAGCGGGAGATGCGAAGGCGCGCTGGTCGCAGCTGAACTTCGACAGCGAGGTGCTCTGGCACCCGGGAGCCGGCGTGATCGACGCCGAGGCGTCGGTCGAGGCGATGATCGATCTCGCTCGCGTCGCCGGCGCCCGGGTGCGCACGCGCTGGGAGGCCGCGTCGGTGCGGCGCGCGTCTTCGGGGTATGTCGTCACCTCCTCGACGGGTGACACGGTGCACGCCGAGCAGGTGATCGTCGCCGCGGGCGGCTGGCTGCCCGCACTGCTCGGAGAGCTCGATCTGCCCACGGATTTCGTCGATGCGCTGCCCCAGTTCGAGGTGCGCCAGGAGAACGCGTTCCACTTCCTCTACCGCGACGTGCGCGACTGCGGCGAGACGCCGGTCGGCGAGGAGACCTCGTGGCCGACCTTCATCTACAAGGGGCGCGACATCCAGACCTACAGTCTTCCGGGCGGCCGCGATGCGCAGTTCCGCGGGCAGAAGGTCGCCGAGTACAACGGCGGACGCGTGATCCCGTCCGCACGCGATCAGGACGGGCGGATCGATCCGGCCAACCGCAAGCGCGTCATCGGCTTTGTCGAGCACTTCTCGCCGGGACTCTTCGCGACCCCGTACGCCGAGACCACCTGCCTGTTCACCAACGTCCCGCGCGACGACATGATCATCGACCGCGTCGACGGGATCACGATCCTGTCGCCGTGCTCCGGTCAGGGCGCCAAGTTCGCCCCGCTGCTCGGCGAGCTCGTGCTCGACCTCGTCGCCGGATCCCAGCACGCGGGCGAGCGCTTCCGCGCCGCCGGCCAGCGCTTCGCGGGGGTGTGAGATGTCGACACACGCCGACGCGAACGCACTGCTGGCCGAGATCGAGGGCATCGGCGTCGATCACGATCGCGGGGGCTATTCGCGCCCGGTCTTCTCACCGGCCGAGCTCGAGCTGCGCAGATGGTTCGAATCCCACGCGACGGCTCGCGGCCTGAACGTCGAGACCGACGGCAACGGCATCCTCTGGGCCTGGTGGGACGTGCCGGATGCCGGTGACCGGCGCGGCGCGATCGTGACCGGTTCGCACCTCGACTCGGTCCCCGGCGGCGGCAACTTCGACGGCCCGCTCGGAGTCGCGAGTGCGCTTGCCGCGGTCGATGTGCTGCGCGACCGCGGCATCGAGCCGGTGCGGCCGCTGGCCGTCGCCGTGTTCCCCGAGGAGGAGGGGTCGCGGTTCGGCATCGCCTGCCTGGGTTCCCGCCTTCTCGCCGGCGCCGTCGATCCCGACCGGGTGCGCGCGCTGACCGATGAGAGCGGGCGGTCCTTCGCCGATGCGGCATCCGACGCGGGGTTCGACCCGTCGATCATCGGTGCCGACGCCGATCGTCTCGCCGGCATCGCGGCGTTCGTCGAGCTGCACGTCGAGCAGGGCAGAGGGCTCATCGACCTGGATCAGCCCGTCGCCCTGGCGGGAGCGATCATCGCTCACGGCCGCTGGCATGTGCGGATCGAGGGTCGTGGCGATCACGCCGGGGCCACGAGGATGGCAGACCGACAGGACCCGGTGGTCGTGGCGGCCGAGACGATCCGCAGCCTGCGCGTGCACACCCTCGTCGTGGACGACGCGCGCGGGACCGTCGGTCGGGTGAAGGTGACGCCGGGCGGCACCAACGTGATCGCCTCGTCCGTCGATCTCTGGATGGACGTGCGGCACCACTCGGAGGAGGCGGTGCGGCGCATCGTCAGCGAGGTCACCGCCGGCACCGAGCGCGCAGCGGATGCCGAGGGCTGCGTCGTCACCGTCACCGAGCAGTCGTTCTCGCCGACCGTGTCGTTCGATCCCGCGCTGCGCGACCGCATGCAGTCGGTCCTTCCCCACGCGCCGGTGCTCGACACCGGGGCCGGGCACGACGCCGGTGTGCTGGCGGCCGTCATCCCCACCGGGATGCTCTTCGTCCGCAACCCGACCGGAGCATCGCACACCCCTGCCGAGACGGCAGGACCCGAAGACATCACGGCCGGCGTCGACGCGCTCGCCGACGTGCTGACCCACCTTCTCACCCGCTAGACCCCCTACCCGAAAGGAGATCGACATGGATATCACCTCGCAGGTGAACACGGGATGGATGCTGACCGCCACGGTCGCCGTCACCCTCATGCTGCCCGGACTCGCCCTGTACTACGGCGGACTGTCGCGCACGAAGAACATCCTCAACACGATGATGATCGTGTTCGGCGGCTTCGCCGTCACAGCCGTGCTCTGGGTGCTCTACGGCTACGGTCTGACCCTCGGGAACTCCGTCGGCGGTGCCGGCATCATCGGCGACCCGACCGGCCTGTTCGGCATCCAGTCGCTCCTCGGCGCGGAGACGCCGGAGGGCACCGTGCCCGCGATCCTCATCGCCGTGTTCCAGCTGATCTTCGCCGGGCTCACGGTCGGCATCATCGGCGGAGCGGTCGAGGGCCGCATGAAGTTCTCGACCTGGCTGATCTTCAGCGGCCTCTGGGCCACGCTCGTCTACTTCCCGGTCGCGCACTGGGTGTTCGCGTTCGACTCGGCCGACGGCTCGACCGTCGGCGGCTGGATCGCCAACCAGCTGCACGCGATCGACTTCGCCGGTGGAACCGCCGTGCACATGAACGCGGGCGTCGCGGCGCTCGTGCTCGCCTTCTTCCTCGGCAAGCGCCGGGACTTCCCCCACGTCGGCCGCCCCGGCAACCTGCCGATCGCGATCGTCGGCGGCGGGCTCCTGCTCGTCGGCTGGTACGGCTTCAACGGCGGATCCTCCGGAGGCATCAACGACAGCGCCGGCGTGGCCGTCACGAACACCCTCATCGCCGCGTGCGCCGGACTGCTCGGCTGGCTGATCGTCGAGCGGATCGTCCGCAAGGCGGCGACCTCGCTGGGCGCGATCTCGGGTGTGCTCGGCGGGCTCGTCGGCATCACGCCCGCGGCCAACTCGGTGTCACCGGTCGGCGCGATCATCATCGGCCTCCTCGCCGGCGTCGTCGCTTTCGCGGCACTGAGCCTCAAAGAGAAGCTGGGTTACGACGACGCGCTCGACGCCGTCGCGATCCACATGTTCCCCGGCATCTTCGGCACCCTCGCGATCGGGTTCCTCGCCGATCCCGCCTCGCCCGCGGGCGCCACGGGCATCTTCTTCGGCGGGGACTGGGGGCTGCTCGGCACCCAGGCTCTCGCGATCGTCGCGGTGTTCTTCTACACCTTCGTCGTGACCGCGCTCATCTCGTGGCTGCTGAAGGTCACGGTCGGCCTGCGCGTCGCCGACGGCACCGAGGTCACCGGCCTCGACACCACCCTCCACGCCGAGACCGCCTACGACCTGGACGACGTGCGCTCCTGAGCGCCGCGCACCGAGAAAGGACAGCATCATGAAGCTCATCACCGCCGTCGTGCAGCCCAGTGCCCTCGAACCCGTAAAGATCGCGCTCGCCGAAGTCGGCATCGCGGGCATGACGATCCTCGACGCGAAGGGACACGGCGCCCAGACCGGCAAGGTCGAGGTCTACCGCTCGCAGCGGATCAAGGTCGACTTCCTTCCGAAGATCTACATCGAGACCGTGGTCAACGACGAGGAGCTCGAGACGGCGCTCGACGCCATCCAGGAAGCCGCGCGCACCGGCGCGATCGGCGACGGCAAGATCTGGGTCACCGACGTGCTCCAGGTCATCCGCGTCCGCACCGGCGAGACCGGTCCCACCGCGATCCGCTGAGAAGAACATGCTGCACCGCACCCGCGCTGACCTCGAGATCGTCCGACCGGCCGATGTCGAACCCGAACCATGGGCGAACGGCCTCGGGGTCACGCGGGTGCTGGCGGCGAGACCCGCCTGGCGCATCAGCCTCGCCGAGATCGAGGGACGGATGCCGTTCTCGCCGTTCCTCGGCGCGGATCGGGTGCTCATCCCGCTCAGCCCCGAGGGTGTGACCCTCGAGATCGACGGGGTCGGCCGTCCGGTGTCGCAGTATGCCGGCATCGCCTTCCGCGGCGAGAGTCGAGTCCTCGCCGACACCCAGGGCGGACGGATCTCGGTCGTGAACTTCATGGCCCGCCGATCGAGCGGGGGCATGCGCTGGCAGATCCGTCGCTTCGCCGGAACCGTGAAGGTGGATGCCGATGCCGTCGTCGTGCTCGGCGGCGAGGTGCGGGCCGGATCGGAGGCGTTGCCGCCCGGAACGGTGGTCGGGCCCGCGGCCGTGTCCGAGCTCGTCGCGAACGAGGGAGATGTCGCGCTGCTGCGGGTCCGACGGCACTGAGCCCGACGACCTGAGGATTCTCAGAGCGAGAGCCGTGCGGCCAGGTACGGCGCCGTGCGGCTGGCCGGGTCACCGGCGACGTGCTCCGGCGTTCCCGCGGCGATGACTCTTCCGCCGGCATCTCCGCCCGAGGGCCCGAGGTCGATCACCCAGTCGGCGGACGCGACGACATCCATCTCGTGCTCCACGACGACGACGGTGTCGCCTGCCTCGACGAGCGCGTGCAGCTGCGCGAGCAGCCGGCGAACGTCGGCCGGATGCAGCCCCGTCGTCGGCTCGTCGAGGAGGTAGAGCGTGTGACCACGGCGCGCCCGCTGCAGCTCGGTCGCCAGCTTGATGCGCTGCGCCTCGCCACCCGACAGCTCGGTCGCGGGCTGTCCGAGCCGGAGATAGCCCAGCCCCACGTCGAGCAGCGCCTGCAGGCTGCGTGCCGCCGCGGGGATGCCGGCGAGGAAGTCGGATGCCTGCTCGACCGTCAGCGCGAGCACCTCGGCGATCGTCTTGCCCTCATAGGTGACGTCGAGCGTCTCGACGTTGTACCGCGCGCCGTCGCAGGTGGGGCATCGGCCGTAGCTGCCGGGCAGGAACAGCAGCTCCACCGACACGAATCCCTCGCCGAGGCAGGTCTCGCAGCGACCACCCGCGACGTTGAACGAGAAGCGCCCGGCGGAGTACCCGCGCTCGCGAGCGAGATCGGTCTTCGCGAACGTCGCGCGCACGGCGTCGAACAGGCCGGTGTAGGTGGCCAGGTTCGACCGGGGCGTACGACCGATCGGCTTCTGGTCGACGCGCACGAGACGGTCGATGTGCTCCAGGCCTTTCGTCCGTCGCACGGTGAGCGTGTCGACGCCGGCATCCGGAAGGGTCGCCTCGGCAAGGCCGGCCTCGCCGGTCGCGTCCCCGTCATCGTCGGTGTCGTCGGCCACGGCGGCGCCCGACTGCAGATGCGAGCGCACGACGTCGCGCAGCACCCGGCTGACCAGCGTCGACTTGCCCGACCCCGAGACGCCGGTGACGGCGACGAAGGTTCCGAGCGGGATCGCCGCATCGACATCGGCGAGGTTGTGCAGCGAGATGCCCTCGACCTCGAGCCAGGTCGAGCTGTCTCGGCGTTCCGGTCTCTCCGTGGCAGCGCCCTCATCGGGGAACAGGAACGGGCGGGTGACGGATGCCGCGACCGAGGCGAGTCCGTCGACCGCTCCGCTGTAGAGGACTTCGCCCCCGCCTTCGCCCGCACCCGGGCCGACGTCGACGATCCAGTCGGCGTGCCGCACGACGTCCATGTTGTGCTCGACCACGAACACCGAGTTGCCGGAGCGCTTGAGCTGTTCGAGCACGTCGAGCAGCGGCTCGGCGTCGGCGGGATGCAGGCCGGCCGAGGGCTCGTCCAAGACGTAGACCACGCCGAAGAGCCCCGACCGCAACTGCGTCGCGAGCCGAAGGCGCTGCATTTCGCCGGGGGAGAGGGTGGTGGTCACGCGGCCGAGCCCGAGGTAGCCGAGGCCGAGGTCGGTGAGCACGGTGATGCGCGCCAGCAGATCGGTGGTGAGCGCGACGGCCACGTCGGTGCGCTCGCCGGAGAGCGTCGTCGGCACCGCAGGTGCGGCGTCGGTGAGCAGGGTCGTCGGACGGATGACGTCGGCGAGCTCTGTCAGCGGCAGGGCGTTCAGCTCGGCGATCGTGCGACCGGCGAAGGTGACGGCGAGGGCTTCGCGTCGAAGGCCGGTGCCGTGGCAGAGCGGGCACGGCCCTGAGCGGACGAACTGCAGCACCTTCTCGCGCATCATCTGGCTCTTCGAGTCGGCGAGCGTGTGGAACACGTACTTCTTGGCGCTCCAGAACATGCCGTTGTAGGGCTTCGCGACGCGATCGCGCTGCGGGGTGATCTGCACGACCGGCTGCTCGTCGGTGAAGAGGATCCAGTCGCGGTCGGCCTGATCGAGCTCGCGCCACGGGCGGTCGACGTCGTAGCCGAGCACGATGGTGATGTCGCGCAGGTTCTTGGCCTGCCACGCACCCGGCCATGCGGCGATCGCTCCTTCGCGGATGCTGAGCGATGGGTCGGGTACGAGCGAGTCCTCGGTGACGGTGTGCGAGATGCCGATGCCGTGGCATTCCGGGCAGGCGCCGGCCACGGTGTTGGGCGAGAACGCGTCGGAGTCGAGTCGTGTCGTGAAGCCCTCGGGGAAGGTGCCGGCGCGCGAGAACAGCATCCGCAGCGAATTCGACAGCGTGGTGACCGTGCCGACGCTGGAGCGGGAGCTCGGAGCACCGCGCCGCTGCTGCAGGGCGACGGCCGGGGGCAGTCCGGTGATCGAGTCGACGTGCGGGTCATGACCCTGCTGGATGAGGCGCCGTGCGTACGGGGCGACCGATTCGAGGTACCGGCGCTGGGCTTCGGTGAAGATCGTGCCGAACGCGAGCGAGGACTTGCCCGATCCGGACACCCCGGTGAAAGCGACGATCCGATCGCGCGGCACGTCCACGTCGACGCTTCGAAGGTTGTTCTCGTGGGCGCCGCGGACGCGGACGAACGCATCGGTCGCATCGTTCGGGTTCTCGGGCATCGGTCGAGCCTACGCGCGAGCCGCTGGCAGTTCGCCGGTGGACGTGGTCAGCGACGGGGTGTTCGCGCCGACGGATCGCCGACGGAACGGCCGGCGATCGACGCGAGCACGCGGTCGACGAGCAGATAGACGTAGCCGACGGCGATGAGCGCGATCGTCAAGGCGACGATCCACAGCGCGACGCCCTGCAGCCCCAGGGTCTCGACGTCCATGAACGGGTACGGATACCTCTGCCCCGGCGTGAACTCACCGCCCGCAGCGCCGAAGATGAAGGCGAACAGCAGGTACGTGTAGGGCAGGAGCGTCCAGAGCAGCGGATCGAATCGACGGAACGCTCCCTTGGGGACGAAGAAGAGCCAGTCGACGATCAGCAGGCACGGCGTGACGACGTGGATGAGCGTGTCGGTGAGGGAGAAGATGTCGCTGTCGCCATCCTGGATCCTCGTGGGAACCAGCACGACCAGATAGATGAGCATGGTCACCGTGATCGCCATCATCACGGCCCCGCTCCATCGAGCATTGGGCGTCGACGTTCCCGAGGGGCCTCGCCGCCGAAGATCTCGAACCGTGCGGATGATGAGGAGCAGCATCCACGTCAGACAGATGAGGTTGCTCAGCATCGTGTAGAACAGCAGGGTCGTCCCGTCCGGCTGCCCGGTCAGAATGTCGGAATATCGGACGATCCCGGTCACGATGGCCGCGAGCGCAAGAAGCCGGTAGACCAGGGCGATCGGTCGCGCGTTGAGCGCGGCGTGCGCGAGGAGCCGTGGAGCAGAGACCCGTGGCTCCGGCGTCTGTCCTGAGTGCGAAGCCATGGCGATGATGACGCAGTGGTCCGCGATCAGCCGGGCTGCGGCTGGTCGAACGGCACGGTGAGGACGGCGTCGGTGTACCCCGGCGCAGAGAAGCGGATGGTGATGATGCCATCGTAGAAGAGCCCGCCGACCGCCGTCTCGGCCCCGTACATGAACCCCTGGGAGGGGTCGTCGTCGTACCGCGAGACGGTCGTGGCCTGCGCGACTCCTCCAGCCAGAGTCGTCTGGAAGATGTAGGTGTCGTGGAGCGAGTCATCGGCCGCGCCTTGCACGAGCGTCCAACCGTCGATGCGTCCGGCGGTTGTCGGCGTGGCGTTCGAGTACAGATAGAGCCCCGTGCTGCCGGCGTTCGCGCCGGTGCCCTGCCAGGTGATCGTCGCCGACATCGGGACCGCGGATGCCGGCGCGGCAGGAAGTGCGACCTGACCGCTCAGTCGGAAGGTCGAGCTGCCTCCTGCCCCGTTGGCGATGTCGGTGTCGGTGAATTCCAGGACGACCCCGGACGCATCGATCGCGAGCTGACTGGCGGCGTGCAGCGGCGTCGCGACGGCCACCGCCACGACGGGAACAGACCAGGCGGCGGCGCCGAGGAGCGTGCGGCGGGAGACACGCGTACGGGCAGCGGCGTCGTCGGTCATCGTGATCCTTCTGCAGAGGACCACCCGCAGGGATCCGCACCGGACGGTTCGGCGCAGGCCCAGCATATCGGTGCCCTCTCGCTCCCCGCCGGTGGATCGCCGTCAGCCGTCAGCCGTCAGCGCCGGACCGGATCCGCATCACCGGCGAGGAACCGAGCGAGCTCGCGTCGCGTCGGCGCCGCCTCCCAGTCCCCTGGGACGAGACACGCCATCGCCCCGCAGGCATGGGCGCGGTGCAGGCTCGCGTCGATGTCGAGACCCTCCAGCAGTGCGCTGAGATACCCCGCAACGAACGCGTCGCCCGCGCCGACTGTGTCGATCGCATCGATCACGAAGCCGGAGGACTCGATCACCGCATCAGCGACGAAGACGGATGCTCCGTCAGGGCCTTGTTTCAGGACGACGGTCTCGACGCCGGCATCCTGCAGCGCGGCCGCCGCTTCCGCCGGACCGGCATCCGGATACAGGATCGCGAACTCGTCGGCGCCGCCGAACACGATGTCGGCCTGCTCCGCGATCTCACGCAGCACCGGACCCGCCACGGTCGCCGAAGCCAGCGCCGACCGGTAGTTGATGTCGAAGCTGACCCGCACCCCGGCGGCCCGCGCGCGATCGACCGCGGCGAGCACGGCAGCGCGAGCCGATGCCGAGAGCAACGGCGTGATGCCCGTGACGTGCAGCAGCGACGCCTCTTCGATCCAACCGACGGGAAGATCGGACGCCGAGACCCGCGACCCGGCGGACCCCGCGCGGTAGTAGTGCACGGCGGTAGAAGCCACCGACGGCCGCTCCTTGATCATGAGCCCGGTCGCGGCATCCGCATCGACCACGGCCCGCACGCCCACTCCCTCCGCGCGGATCTCCCGCGCCACCCGCTCGCCGAGCGAATCGTCCCCGACGCGGCCGAGCCATGACACGGCGACCCCGAGACGCGCGAGGCCGATCGCGACATTCGTCTCCGCGCCGCCGATGCCGAGGGCCATCCCGTGGGCGTGCCGCAGCGAGCCGATGTCGGTCGTGCGCACCAGTGCCATGGTCTCGCCGAACGTGACGACCGAGCCCTCGCTCACCGCGCGCACACCTCGACGAACGCCTGGGCCCGGTCGCGCAGCGCCACCAGGTCGCCACCCGCGAACGCATCGCCGAGCAACGGCCCGCCGACGCTCACGGCGACCGCGTCGGCGGTGAGCCATGCCGACGCGCCATCGAGGTCGACCCCGCCCGAGGGCACCGCGACCAGGTCCGGGAACGGGCCGCGCAGGTCCTTCAGGTACGCGGGACCGACCTGCCCCGCCGGGAAGATCTTCACGGCGGATGCCCCGGCCGACCAGGAGGCGAACAGCTCGGTGGGCGTCAATCCGCCCGGGACGATCGCCGCGCCGGCATCTGTCGCCTGCCGCACGAAGGCCGCCGAGGTGATCGGCGTGACCAGGTAGCTCGCGCCGGCTTCGACGGCGCGAGCGAGATCTGCTGCATTCGTGACCGTGCCCACTCCGAGGTCGACGACATCGCCGTACTGTGCGAGCAGGTGCGGCATCCGGTCGAACGTCCCCGGCGTCGTCAGGGTGAGCTCGAGGCTGCGGATGCCGGCATCGATCAGCACGTCGAGCACGGCGTCGTAGTCCTCGGCGCGCTGCGCGCGGGCCACCACGATGAGTCGCGAGTCGACCGTGCGCTGCGGCAGGGCGACCCGGCCGATCTCACCAGTCATGGACGGTCCCGTCGAGCAGACGGTTCACCGGCAGGTACGCCTTGGTGTATTCGTGTCCAGCCGCGGCATCCTCGTCGAGATCGACCCCCAGGCCGGGGTTCTCGCCCGGGTGCAGGAAGCCCTTGTCGAACGTGAACGACGTCTGGAAGACCTCGAGCGTCTGCTCGTTGTGCGGCATGTACTCCTGGATGCCGAAGTTGTGGATCGCGAGATCCAGGTGCAGGGCCGCGGCCATGCCGACCGGCGAGATGTCGGTCGGGCCGTGGATGCCGGACTTGATGCCGTAGATCGCGGCGAAGTCGAGCAGCTTCTTCATCGCTGTGATGCCGCCGGTGTGCGTGACGGCCGAGCGCACATAGTCGATCAGGCGCTCGGTGATCAGGGTCTGGTAGTCGAACACCGAGTTGAACACCTCGCCGATCGCGAGCGGGGTCGTGGAGTGCTGGCGCACCAGACGCAGAGCGGTCTGGTCTTCGCCCGGGGTGCAGTCCTCGAGCCAGAACAGATCGTAGGGCTCGATCTCATTCGCGAAGCGGGCGGCCTCGATCGGCGACATGCGGTGGTGTCCGTCGTGGAGGATGCGCAGGTCGGTGCCGAAGTCCTCACGGATCTGCGCGAAGATCCCGGGCATGTGGTTGAGGTAGTTGCGGGTGTCCCACGTCTCTTCGCTGGGGCGGGCGCCGGAGCGCTTGGCCGGCTCGTAGTCGTAGCGCACACCGGGGCCGGTCGACGAGACGCCGTAGATCTGCCCGAGCCCGGGCACACCGGTCTGCACGCGCACGGCCGTGTAGCCGAGCTCCTCGTAGCCGGTGATCGCGTTCTTCAGTGCGGCGTAGTCGGTGCCGGAGGCGTGGGCGTAGACCCGCACGCCCTCACGGCTGGCGCCGCCGAGCAGCTGGTACAGCGGCATCCCGGCCTTCTTGGCCTTGATGTCCCACAGCGCCATGTCGACGGCGGCGATCGCGGCCATCGTGACCGGCCCGCGACGCCAGTAGGGTCCGCGGTACAGGTACTGCCAGGTGTCTTCGATGCGATCTTCGTCGCGGCCGATCAGCATCGACGAGACGTGCTCGGAGAGGTAGGCGGCGACCGCGAGCTCGCGGCCGTTCAGGGTGGCGTCACCGAGACCTACGATGCCGTCGGAGGTCGTGATCTTCAGCGTCACGAAGTTGCGGCCGGGGCTGGTGATGTTGACGTCGACGAGCTCGATGGTCATGGCGGTTCCTCAATGAGAAAGGGGGGTGCGGCCGTTCGGGCGGCCGCACCCCCGGGTCAGAAAAGGTACGGGTGGTCACATCGCGGCGCGCGGATCGGTGAGATCGCGCCCCGTCCACTCGGGAGCCCAGATGGCGGCGACGAGGGCGGATGCCGTGAACACGCCCATCAGGACCATGACGGGCACGATGCTTCCGGTCGTCGCCGAGACCCAGGCCGCGACGATGATCGGACCGATGCCGGTGGCGATGATGGCCGCGATCTCGCGCACCATGGCGGTGAGCGTGTAGCGGTTGCGAGCGCCGAAGATCTCGGGGATGGAGATGTTCTCCATCGACGCGAGGCCGAGGACCGAGATGTTGTGGATGAGGGCGTAGCCGACGAAGACCCAGACGAGTTCCGCCGTGTTGATCATCAGCAGCGTCGGCACGATCAGCAGGAGCGACAGCGAGGTCATGATGATGTACATGCGGCGGCGGCCGAACCTGTCACCGAGGAGGCCCATCAGCGGGATCGTGAGGAACCCGATCAGCGACGAGACGATGACGACCTCGGGGCCGACCTCCTTCGACATCGCGAGAGTGATGGTGATGAACGAGATGAGGTACGTCTGCACCATGCCCGAGTTGCCCGCCTGGCCGAAGCGCAGGAAGAACGACACGATGACGGCTTTGATGGGCTTGCGCTCGAACGACTCCAACGTGCGGATGTCGTTGGTCTCGGTGGCGAGCCTCACGACCTCGTCGCGGGAGAGCGCCTTGCCGTCGACGACGTCGGTGCGTTCCTCGAAGACCGGGCTCTCCTTGAGGTTGAGCCGCACCCACAGGGCGAAGAACATGATCACGGCGCTGCCGATGAACGGGATGCGCCATCCCCACTCGATGACATCGCTCTCGAGCATGACCGCGAGCAGGATCGCCCAGATCGCCGATGCGAAGAGCGTGCCGCAGTTGGTGCCGAGCGCGACCAGCGAGGCGATGACACCACGACGGTTCGAGGGAGCGTACTCGGAGAGCATCACACCGGCTCCCGAGATCTCGGCGCCCGCGCCGAAGCCCTGGGCGAGACGCAGGATCACGAGGAGGATCGGAGCCAGGATGCCGACCTGCGCGTACGTCGGCAGGAAGCCGATCAGCGTGGTCGCAGCGCCCATGAGCAGGATCGTGTAGAACAGCACCTTGCGGCGGCCGACCTTGTCGCCGATACGGGCGAAGACGAAGGCGCCGACGGGGCGGGCGACGTAGCCCACTCCGTAGGTGGCCATCGCGAGCACGACCGCCATGCCGGGATCTTCGCCGGCGAAGAACAGCTGGCTGAAGACCAGGGCCGCGGCCAGCGAGTAGAGCTGGAAGTCCATGAATTCCAGGGCGGTGCCGAGCCAGCCGGAGACGGCGGCGCGGACGAGGTCGCCCATCGAGCGCTTGGCGACGGGCGGGGGCGCCGGGGCGTCCACGCCGGGAAGAGAGGAACTGCTCATCGGAATACTCCTTTGTAGTGATGTGCGCGAGGGGCGCGGGGCAGCGGGTGTCGCTAGAGAGCCAGAAGGACCTTGGCGGAGGCGGACGAGTCGCGGGCGACCTCGAACGCCCGGACGGCGTCGGATGCCGGGATGACATGGGAGATGACGGATCCGAGGGCGTCGGACTCGGCCAGCAGGCGGACCGCGTCGTCGATCTCGGTGGAGAACCGGAAGGCGCCGCGGATCGTGAGCTCCTTCGCGAGCATCGGGGCGAGGTTCACGCCGATCTCGGAGTTCGGCAGCATCCCGACCTGCACGATCGTGCCGGCACGGCGGGAGGCACGCACGGCCTGGGTGAGCGAGACGCCTACGCCGGAGCACTCGAACACGACGTCGTAGGACTCGTCGTCGATCGTGTCGCGGCCGACGAGGAAGACCTCGGTCGCGCCGAGGGACTGGGCGCGATCGAGGGGTTCGGTGCGTACATCGCTCGCGCCGACGACGGCCGCGCCGGCGTGCACGGCCGCGGCGGCGACGAGCAGCCCGATGGGGCCGGCGCCGATCACGAGGACGCGCTTGCCCGTGATGTCGCCGGCAAGACTCACGGCGTGGATCGCCACGGCCAGCGGCTCGGCGAGGGCAGCGCGTTCGAGGGGCAGCGACGCGGGCAGCACCCGGATCATGGGCTCTTCGACGATCAGGTACTCGGATGCTCCGCCCTGACGGTGCGGGTCCGCGGCGGCGCTGCCGAAGTAGTCGCCGCCGGGACGCAGGTGCGGCAGGTCCTCGAGGCCGGGCACGACGGGGCCGTAGCGCGCGGGGTGCACGGTGACGGGGGTGCCGGGTGCCAGGCGACCCGAGGGGTCGAGGTCCACGACGCCCGACAGTTCATGACCCGGGGTCAGGGGCTGACGGATCGTGTACTCGCCGTTGGCGCCGTGGAAGTAGTAATGCAGGTCGGAGCCGCAGATGCCGACGTAGTTGACGCGCAGGCGGACCTCGCCGTCGCCGGGGACCGGAACCTCGCGGTCCTCCCAGCGGATGTCTTCCTTGCCGTGGATGGCGAGAGCCTTCATGGCTGCATCTCCTTCGCGCTGGTGAGTGATGAGTTCGTGGTCTGCGATGCGGCGACGGCATCGGCGATGGCCGAGCTGACTCCCTGACGCTGGATGGTATCGATCAGATCGCCGACCCGGGCGATGAACGCATCGTGCCCGGCGAGGCCGTCGCCGAAGAGCTGCAGCTCGGTGATCACGCGCCGGGCGAGCTCGCGACCGTTGCGCGCGGTCACGGCGAGGGCGGTGAGGCGCTCGCGGGCGGCATCCGTCATCGCCGCCGCATGCGGCCCGGGGTCGAAGCCGGCGAGCGGGGCGATGCAGGAGAGGTATCCGGCGACGGTGAGGGCGATCAGGTGCGGCATCTCGCCGCGGCTCAGCGCCAGCATGGCCGGCTCGGGGATGCGCTGGCGCAGCTTGACCGAGCCGTCGGTGCCGACCTGGCTGGTGCGGTGGCCGAGAGCGCTGTTGCCCCAGCGCTCGAACAGCTGGGTCTCGTACTCGCGGATGTCGACGCCGGAGGGCACCTCGATCGACGGCTCGTACTCGCCGCGGAGCACCGAGAGTGCTGCGCTCGCGACGTCGTCGAGATCGATGGCGTCGGGGATGGTCGCGACGCCGCGGAGCGCGCCGAGGTAGGCGATGAGCGAGTGCGTGCCGTTCAGCAGGCGCACTTTCATCTGCTCGTAGCGGCCGACCTCGCTCGTGAACACCGCGCCGCCCGCCTCCCATGCCGGGCGACCTCCGGCGAACCGGTCTTCGATGGCCCACATGGTGAAGGGCTCGGCGGGGACGGGGATCTCGTCGCGCGCGCCGAGGAGCGTGCTCACGCGGTCGCGCAGCTCGGGCGTCGTCGCGGGCACGATGCGGTCGACCATGCTCGAGGGGAACGTGACGGCCTGGTCGAGGAAGGTGAGCGCGTCGGCGCCTTCGGCGTGCGGCAGCGCCTGCAGGAATTCGCGGACGAGCTTCTCGGTGTGTGCGCCGTTGGCGGAGAGATTGTCGCAGCTGAGCACCGAGAGGGGCGCGGCGCCGGCCGCTGCACGCGCCTGCAGGCCTCGGGCGAGCTGGCCGATCGTGGAGCGCGGAGCGCCTCCGCCGAGGTCGGCCCGCACGGTGGCGTCGTCGAGGTCGAGGTGCTGCGTGGCGGCCGAGTAGCTGTAGCCGTTCTCGGTCACCGTGAGCGTGACGATGCGGATGCCGGAATCGGCGATCTGGGCCACGACACGCTCGGGGTGCTCGGCGCCGACGAAGGCGTCGGTGTGCACGCCGGGAACGGTGAGCGAGGTGCTGTCGGGCGAGATCGTCGCGACGGAGTAGAGGAGATCCTGCGCGTGCATCGCGTCGACGATGGTGCGGGAACGGGACGCGACGCCGATGATGCCCCAGTCGCCGCCGGATGCCGCGAACGCGGAGGCGGTGTAGACCGCCTGGTGCGCCCGATGGAAGCTGCCCAGACCGAGGTGCAGGATGCCCGCGCGCTCGGGCCGGGGGTGATCGGCGATGATCGTCATGTAAGAAGTGTGTATCAGTTGTACAAACTTGTCAACCCGTTTCACACTCGGGATGCACGATCATAGAGTGACGACGAAGCGGAAGGCGAACGTGGCAGCGACATTGACCGACGTGGCACGACGGGCAGGCGTGTCCATCGCGACCGCGTCGCGCGCCTTCGGCGAGCCGGAGCGTCTGGCCGGCGGAACGCTCGAGCGCGTGCTGCAGGCCGCCGTCGATCTCGGCTACACGAACCCGCAGAACAGCGTGGCCACGCGCACCCTCGGCGTCATCGTGCCCGACATCGCGAACCCCGTGTACGCGATGCTCCTCAAAGCCATCCAGGGTCAGGCCTGGCACGGCCGTCACCGCATCGTGCTGTTCGACGCCGACGAAGATCTGCGCCGCGAGCGCGAGCAGATCGAGCAGGCGCGCAAGCTCGACGGGATGCTGCTGTGCTCTCCCCGCCTCCCCGACGACGAGGTGCTCGCATCGGTCGGAGGCACGCCGTATGTGGTGGTCAACCGCCAGATCGACGGGGCACCCTGTGTCGTGATGGACACCGAGCACGGTCCCACCCAGGCCATCGAGCACCTCGTCGCCCTCGGCCATGAACACGTCGCGTATGCCTCCGGGCCGCGTGGATCGTGGGCCGACGCCCGCCGGTTCGACACCATCTCGCGCGCCTGCGAGCGCCACGGCATCCGTCTCACCCGCCTCAGCCACCATGCCGCGTCGATTCAAGGAGGCCGTGCCGCCGCCGCGCTCGCCGCGGCCAGCACCGCCACGGCGGTCGTCGCCTACAACGACCTCGTCGCACTCGGCCTCGAGGCCGGCATGTCGGAACTCGGCCGCCGCTGCCCCGATGACATCAGCATCGTGGGCATCGACGACATCGATCTCGCCGGTGCCGTGACGCCGGGTCTCACCACCGTGCAGATGCCGATCGAGCGCTGCGGTGCCCTTGCGGTCGATCTGCTGCTCCAGGCGATCTCCGGCGCGGTGATGAGCGACGTCGTGACGCTCGGCTCCCAGCTCATCGTGCGGGCCTCGACGGCGGCACCGCGCGCCTGACGAAATCTCACAGCCGCAGCGGATCGACGCCCTCGAGGTCGCTCTTGCGCGGAATGCCGGCGACGGAACGTGAGAAGAGCGCGACGATGATGATGATCCCGAGGAGTCCGACGGGGACCGCTATCGCCGCGACGTAGCCGCCGTACTTCAACAGCAGACCGGCCACACCGGGCGCGATGGCGGCGGCGATGGAACCGAGGAACGTCTGAATGGACAGAACCCTGCCGCGGAGTGCATCGGGGATCAGGAGGGCGAGGTACGAACCCTGCATGGCGTTCAGAGGAATGAGCGGAAGAGAGGCGACCAACGCCAAGAGCGCTATGAGCCAGACGTCTTGGGTGAAGATCGCCCCGAAGAATGCGGCGCCGACCACACAGATCGATACCCGAATGATCGTTCCGCCGGTCATGAATCGCGAGACACGCATGAGTGCGATCGCGCCGAGAAGTATCCCCACACCCTGGAAGGTCTGGATGGCGCCGATCTTCCACGGTTCGGTGGACAGCTGCTGCTGGCTCAAGACGATTGCGGTGCCGCAGCTCGCCAGCGCGAAGTTGACACCCAGCACGATAAGGATGAGCACGCGGGGCGGGGCCCATCGGCGGAGCCACCGTAAGCCGGCCGTGACATCGGCCTCATCTGACGAAGCCGTCCCGTCCGCTCCCGGACGCAGATCCGTGCGGAGAGCGATGCCTGCGCCCGCCTCTCCCAGTCGTGCGATGGCGGTCACCATGAATGGCAGTGAGGGATGGACTCCGAAGAGGAGGCCCGAGAACGGCGATGCGCCGAGTTGGATCGCGGCGTCGCGGGCCTGATTCGCCGCGGAGGCGTCCGGCAGAAGCTGCTTGCCCACGATGCGGGGAAGCACCACATCCGTGACGTTCGCGAACAGCCCGCCGAAAATGCCTCCCACCACGGCGAACACGAGGAGAGAGATCGCGTCGAGTAGGCCGCCCCAAGCAGCGAGGGCCAGGGCCCCGTAAACGATGAATGCGACCGCTCCTGATCCGATCATCAACGCGCGGCGGTCCACCCGATCGAGCAACAGGCCGCCCGGCAGAATCGACAACGCCTGCGCGAGTGCACTGACGCTGCCGATGAGACCGGCGACGGCTGGGTCTCCCGTCACGTGGAAGGCGAGGAGGGTGAAGGCGAACACCCCCACGAACAGGCCGAGCTGTGAGAATGTGTCGCCCGAGAACCACACCTTGTAGTCGCGCACTTGCCACAAGGAAGGCGGGCTGTCGGCTCCTCCGTCGTTTGTCGTGCTGCCGTCTGTCGTCACGTGAATCCGTACCCCTCCACCGATGATGTGCGTCTCACGAAGTCAGAGAGGCGCGACTTCGAAGACATACTCGAACCGGGGATCGGCTGTCCCGCATGTGGGGCAGCCTTCATGCCTGTCCCACGCCATCAGAGTTCCTAGCTCGCCGGTCAGGTAGTCGATCTCGACCTGTTTCCCGAGAGCGATCGGGGCGGCGTAGCGAGTCGTCAAACGCAGGATCTCGTCCACTCCGTATGACGCCAGACGTTGTATATGCGGGGCGATCGCGGCGGTCGTGCCCGGACGTTCCGGTGACATGAGTGCGCGGTACTGCGGTAGGAAGTCGACAGTGTTCAACTCGTCATGAATCTGCAGGCAATCCATGCAACCGGATTCTTCGGTCTTGACCGAAAACACTCTGCCTCGCGTGTGCTGGGAGAGGAGGAAGGTCGCGGGCAGTTTCAATGCGATCGCCGCAGCGTTGACGCGCCTTTGAGCTACAAAGGGTGGTTCGTCGATTGTGCAGAGGATCCCCGCAGTCCCCTCCGCGAGGTGCTGCACCTGCTCGACTCCTTCGATTCGAAGGTCGTAGGCCGAAACCTCGGTCGAGGGGGCGAATGCCTTGGCGTACTCACGTGCCACGTCGAGCTTCTTTCGACCCAGGTCGGACGTCCGGAAAAGCGTCTGGCGATTGAGGTTGCTTGTCTCGACGACGTCGTAGTCGACGATGGTGAGCCGTCCCAGACCGAGGGCAAGAAGTTGCGGGAGGCACGCGCTCCCGCCGCCGCCGAGCCCGAGGAGCAGGACGTGCGACTCTTGCAGCACACCCTGCGCTCGGTTCCCCTTCGAATCGCTCGTCGCTGCAGCGGCCGTGAAGAAGGCCTGATTCGCGTGGAGTCGCTCGGGCAATTCATCATAAAGAGATGCGTCTTCGATGAGGCCACTCTCGTCAAGGAGCGCTAAGCCCTCTCGAATCTGCTCCGCGCGAAGCCTCGGCATCAGTTCGCCAGCTCGGGCGATCACAGACTCCAGCGATCGAGTGCCGTCGAGAAGCGGAAGTAGCACGCGCAGCTCGCCCTTAGGATCCTCGAGCTCCCTGGTGATTCCTTGTTGAGCGCCTATGCGCACCATCGAATTGTGCACCCAGTAAATGGGAAGCGACCGTCGGATCTGTGGTCTCATGTCTCTCTTCCCGGTCGGGCCAGGCCACGGCAGCGACGTATGGTTGCCGTGACCTGACGTCGGGTTATGTCGAAAATCAGATGACTCCCCAACTGACCTTGATGTCGGTCGGTACTCGGTTCACGGTGAACGCCATGTCTGCACCCCCTCGCTATTTCAGTATCGGTATGTATTCATACGAGGCATTAACGTACTCATATGGGAACACTCACAGAGTAGAAGTACGAAGAAGCGCCAGCAATCACTTTCCCGGCAGCATCCCGATATGCCGGCATGACGTAGGCGACGTCGTGACGCTCGGCTCCCAGCTCCTCGTGCGCGCGTCAACGGCGGCGCCGCGGGACTGACCGCCGCCCGGGACATCGCCGCGCGCCACCATCTGCAGGCGAGATCAACGATTGCAGGTCGAAACGGCCCGATCTGACCTGCACGTGTGGTCTCAACCTGCAAAGCGGCCCCGGGCTCGGGTAGCGGCGGGCTACCCCCGCCGCCGCCCCGTGTCAACGGACCTGCGTGCGCGCGGCATCCGATCGATGCTGGAGCCACCAACAAGAGGAGAGCACCATGTCGAATCCCGAAGGACTCATCAACAGCATGGACCCGACAGACGGCACCTTCCCCACGGATGTCGAGCAGCCCGAGACCCAGGGAGAGGAACTCCTCGAGGCCGAGCTCGGGGATGACGGTCAGGGCGATCTCGCCCCGGAGGGCGAAGGCACCGGGCACAGCGGCGACGCTCCGAGCGACCTGAGGACAGCCGAATGACCGGCGCCGAAGAGCCCCGACCGGCCGACGTCGCCTCGCCTGCAGAGTCCGACGCGCAGGCGGTCATCACCGAGCACCTCAAGGCCCGCGAGGGCGAGGGCTCCGGTGAGCTGCTGTACGTCGGCGACACTCCTGCGGGCGGGGGCGGCGCCGACTCGGGCGCGGTCGGCGCCGTGGGCGTCGACGAGTCCACGCAGGACGAGGCGAAGGACGAAGCCGAGTCATACGGGTCCGCGCACAATGACGAACCCGGCATCGGCACCCGCCACTCCGGCGACTGAACTGCTGCGGGGGCGGAGAGGAGCCCGTCACACCCTCCGTGGCGCGGCTCTCCGCCCCCGCATGTCTGTGGCTCTCGACTGCTACACGGTCGACGGGTGGAGCACGACCTTGATGCAGCCGTCCTCCTTCTTCTGGAACGTGCTGTAGAGACCTGGCGCATCCTCGAGCGGCGCGTGATGCGTCGTCAGATCCATGACGCCGAGCGGGTCGGAGACGTCCTCCACCAGAGGCAGCAGGTCGTCGACCCAGTTCTTCACGTTGCACTGCCCCATGCGCATGCTGATCTGCTTGTCGAACAGGGTCTTCATCGGCATGATGTCGGCGTCACCGGCGTAGACGCCGCTGAGCGAGACGGTTCCACCGCGGCGCACGGCGTCGATCGAGGCATAGACCGCGGCGAGCCGGTCGATGCCGGCCTTGTCCATCACCTGCCGTGCAGCCGCGTCCGGCAGCAGGCCGACGGCCCGCTGCATGAAGGCGACCCCGCCGTTGCCGTGCGCTTCGAGGCCGACGGCATCCACGACCGAGTCCGCCCCGCGACCCTCGGTGAGGTCGCGCAGCTCGTCGACGATCGTGTCGGTCAGGTCGAAGGTCTCGATGCCGTGTCGTTCCGCCATCGCACGCCGCTCCGGCACCGGGTCGACCGCGAGCACGCGGTATCCGCGGTGGCGTCCGATCCGTGAGACGAACTGACCGACCGGTCCGAGACCCATCACCGCGAGCGTGCCGCCCTCGGGAACCTGCGCGTACTCCACGCCCTGCCAGGCGGTGGGCAGGATGTCGCTGAGGAAGAGGTACCGCTCGTCGGGCAGGTCCGCTCCCACCGGGATGTGGTTGTAGTCGGCCAGCGGCACCCGCAGGTACTCCGCCTGACCACCCGGCACCTGACCGTAGAGCTTGGTGTATCCGAAGAGCGAGGCTCCGCTGCCGTACTCGCGCACCTGTGTGGTCTCGCACTGCGACTGCAGTCCTCGGCGGCACATGAAGCACTCGCCGCAGGAGATGTTGAAGGGGATGACCACGCGGTCGCCGACCGTGAGCTTCGTCACGGCCGAACCGACCTCGACGACGACGCCCATCGGCTCGTGACCGAGGATGTCGCCCCGATCGAGGAAGGGGCCGAGAAGCTCGTACAGATGCAGGTCGGAGCCGCAGATCGCCGAAGATGTCACACGGATGATCGCGTCCTCGGGCTGCTCGATCACGGGGTCGGGGACCTCCTCGACCGTCACCGTGCGCTTCTTCTGCCAGGTCAGTGCCTTCATCGTGTCCTCCGCATCGTCGTACCTTCGCCACACTGCCCGCCGACAGCGTGATCGCACAGCGGGTTGACACATCGGTTCCCAGGGTCAACATCCCGGATTGTCAACCGCCTCGCGCACCGCGTGCCAGCCGCGCACGATGATCACGGAACGGAGACAGGATGGCGACCAACACTCGCACGATGGACTGCACCCCCGACGACGTCTTCCGCGTGCTCGGGAACGGCTGGCTCTACCCCACGTGGGTGGTCGGAGCATCTCGCATGCGGGACGTAGACGACTCCTGGCCGAGCCCCGCCGCCGAGCTTCACCACTCCTTCGGCGTCTGGCCCGCCCTGCTCGACGACACGACGCAGATGAAGGAGTGGGACCCGCCGCACCGCGCCGTGATGCGCGCACGAGGCTGGCCGGTCGGCGAGGCCACGGTCACGATCCGCGCGCGGAGACTCAGCTCGGGGTGCCTGGTGCGCATCGACGAGGAGCCCGTGGAGGGCCCGGCGACCCTCGTCCCACGCTTCTTGACGGCGCCGATGCTGCGCTGGCGCAACGCGGAGACGCTGCACCGGCTCGCGTACCTGGCCGAAGCCCGCGCCGGCTGAACCCGGCTACTCTCCCGCGCTCTTCTTGAACTGCCGTTCCCAGTCGCGCAGCTCCGACCGCCCGATGAGCGAGTCGAGCGACACCTGGAAGAGGAGTCCCTTGCGGGCGTTGACCTGCTTGATGTTGTCGACGATCTGCGTCGTGACTGCCGAGAGCGCCTCGCGCACCTCTCCGACGCGCTCGTCGGGCGCATCCCAGAGGTCCGGGCGCGTGAGCAGATCGAGAAGGTAGTCGCGGTCGAGCGCCGCCACCAGGCGAGCGAGCTTGTCGGAGTACTCCGCCTCGGCCAGCACGCTCTGATCCTCGCCGGCCTTCGCGTCGAGGCGCACGAACAGCTGCTCGACGTGCGAGGCGAGCGCGTCGATGCCGACGGCCGTCTCCGCCGCGACCGGATTGCCCGGGAGCGCCGCGTAGTCCGCACGCAGCTCGCGCAGCCGATTCACGCGCAGACGGATGCCGGCCGGCACGGGGTCCGCGCTCGCCGCAGGCTTCTTCCGCCGCCGCCGCGTGATCAGGCCGATCGCGGTGCCGATGCCCGCCACGATCACCACGCCGCCGATCACCACGGGAAGCAGCAGATCCGCGCCGCCGCCCGTGCCGCCACCGGGAGACGTCGGGGTCTCCTCGACGATCTGCTGCACGGTCGCGACGAGCGCGTCCGGCGTGTTGCCGCCGGCCGCGGTCTCGCTCTCGTTGGCGATGCGCAGTGCTTCGTCGGCGTCGATCACGGTCGAGGTCGCCTGCACGTCATCGCCCACCGCGAGCACGATGGTCTTCTGGTCGGACGATCGTGCGATCTCGGTGAGAACCTGATTGGCGTACTCGTTGTTGTCGTCGGCCTGAGCCGGCAGCACGACGATCGCGATCGATCCGTCGCCGGGGACGGCGCCGGCGAGCTCCGCCTGCAGGGAGGACGCTCCCGACACGCTCGGGTCGATGTAGATGTTTCCCGAGTCGAGCCCCGCCACGGCATCGTTGACCCACGGGTTGTCGGATGCCGCGGCGATGTACATTCCCACCTCAGAAGTTGTTGATCACGGAGGCGAAGACGAGGTCGATGCGCTCGGCATCCGAGGCGTCGAACATCTGGCCGCCGGTGGCATCCGCGATGCGCTGCAGCGCCGTCGGGTCGGCGCCCTCGCCGTATGCGATCGTGAAGATGCGCACCGGCGCGTCGTCGCCGCCCTCTTTCGAGCTCTTGCCGATCTTCGCGATCAGCGAGTCGAGCGAGGTGGTGGAGTCGGTGTCCTCTCCGTCCGACAGCACGACGATCGCGTTGATGCGGCCGGGTTCCGCCCGCTCGCTCATCGCCTCGTACGCCGTGAGCACCGCGTCGTAGAGAGGCGTGCCGTTGCGCTGCGCGTATCGCAGGTCATCCAGCGAGGAGTCGAGCTTCTCGCCGTCGGCTCCGAGCGCCGTGACGTCGCGCAGCACCTGGATTCCTTCGCCCTCATCGGACGAGATGCCGGTGGTGAACGCCCAGACGCCGACCTCGTCGGAGGAGCGGAAGTGGCCGAGGGTCGTCTGCGCACCCTCGATCGCGCCGTCGAGTCGGGAGCGGCCGTCGCCGATCGGGTCGTCCATGGAGCCGGAGATGTCGATCAGCTCGAGCACCGACGAGGGCTTGCGCACCTGGGTCCACTGGTCGATCGCGGTGGAGATGACATCGACCTCGGGCTTCGGCAGCGTGACGGCCGGCTGCGCGGGGTCGACGCCGAACTTCGCGGTGAACAGGTCGCCGAGCGGCACCGACTCGTCGAGCGGACGGAAGCCGTACTCCGGCAGGATCTTCTGCGCGGGCGTGGTCTGCAGGAACTCGGCGAACGCCTCGCCGGCGGTGCGCTGCTCGGCCGTCACCCAGTCCGCACCGAGCACGGTGACCGGGTTGTCCGACCACATCGAGCCGCCCGCCGGGTAGACCGCGACGAGCTTGGTCTTCGGGGGCGTCAGAGTCTCTCCCGGCTGCACCGTGTGCGAGTCGGGGTTGCCCTGGTTGTAGTTGAGCAGCGACGTCTCCTCGAGCGCGACCGCCGAGACGTACGCCGAGCCGTTCGCGCCGTTCTGCGTCTCGTCGTAGAGGGTCGCGAGCACGTTGCCGGTGGTGTCGCCGTAGTGGATCACGCACTCCTCGAACACGCGCGAGAAGTCGGCAGCGGCATCCACGTCGGCCGAGGTGAGCGCATCCGCCTTGCCGGATGCCTCGTAGGACTGCATCAGGATCGTCGAGAGGCCGGTGGTCGACGTGTTCGGGTTCGTCTTCGAGATCTTGAAGGCGCCCCAGATGTCCTTGCCGACGCTGCCCCACCCGGCGGGATCCTGGCAGAGGCCCTCGAGATCGGTGATGCTGATCGGCTTCTCGGGGTAGCCGAGCGCCTTGGCCATCGGTTCCGGCATCCCGAACACGACGGGGGTACGCGTGAACGACGCCGGTTCGCCGACGAGGCTGGGCGATGCGGCCGCGGCGACGCGGTCGGTCCAGACCGTGGATGCCGGTGACCAGAGCGTCGGCCAGAGGGAGCGGTCGTCGCTCGGCCAGTCGTCGCCCGCCGTCAGGTAGCGCGCCGCGTTGCCGGACGACACGTTCGTCGGGCGGACCGTCGCGCAGGTGTCGAGCCCGTCGTGCTCCGGAGAGTCCTTGAACGCGGCGGCCAGCTCGTCGAGCATGTTCACCTTCTCGGACGACGTCGCTATGGTGATGTGCGTGCAGCCGTCGTCGGGGAAGCCCTGGCTCCCGTCGGTCGTCGTGCCGTCCTCGCCGCCGCCCCCGGTGCACGCAGCCAGGACCAGGGCCGCGATCGCCGTGGCGGCGATGGCAGCGGTCGTCCGCCGGGCGATGGACCGTGGGGCGATGCGAGGCGCGCTCATGCGCCTAGGCTACCCAGGTATCGCTCTCCCGATCACGCACTTCCGCGTTCTCACTGCTCGTTCACGGCGCAGCGCGCATGAACTCCTCGGCGGCCCGCACCTGCTCGGCGGACGGACGGATGCCGGTGTAGAGCACGAACTGCTCGAGCGCCTGCAGCGTCGCGACCTCGGCCCCGGTGATCACGGTCTTCCCCGCCGCCCGACCGGCGGCCACGAACGGCGTCTCGGACGGGAGCGCCACGACGTCGAAGACGACGGATGCCGCGGCGATCGCCTCAGCCGAGAATGAAAGCGCATGCTCCTCTGTTCCACCCGCCATGCCGATCGGGGTGATGTTGACGAGCACGTCGGCCGTGGCGTCACCGGCATCCGCAAGCCATTCGAATCCGTAGAGGTCCGCGAGTGCGCGCCCGTTCGCCTCGTTGCGGGCGACGATCGTGACGGTCGTGAACCCGGCGTCGCGGAACGCGGCCGCGGTCGCCTTCGCCATGCCGCCCGACCCGCGCAGGAGCACGGACGAGGCGGTGTCGAGACCATTGCGCTCGATGAGCTGCGCGATGGCCGAGTAGTCGGTGTTGTACGCGGTGAGCACGCCGTCGTCGTTCACGATGGTGTTCACCGAGTCGATCGCGGTCGCCGACGGATCCATCCGATCGACGAGGGCGATGACGTCCTCTTTATAGGGCATCGAGATCGCACAGCCGCGGATGCCGAGCCCGCGCACACCGGCGATCGCCTGAGCGAGGTCGGTCGGGGCGAAGGCCTTGTAGATCCAGTTGAGCTCGAGCGTCTCGTAGAGGAAGTTGTGGAAACGAGTCCCGTTGTTGCTGGGCCGCGCCGACAGCGAGATGCACAGCGTCATGTCCTTGTTCAGCATCGTCACCGGCTCAGCGTAGCCGCTCGGGTCCGTGGCGGAGATCGCGCATCCTCCCCTATGGTGAAGGTGCGTGCACAAGGGGATCGATCGTCTCCGTCTCTCCCCAGATGACGGGCAGCCTTCCCCAGAGGCAAGGCGATCCGTGCACGCGATTGGGCCCCCTCGAGTAGTTCAGTCCCCAATGGACTATTCGAGGGGGCCGCTATCGCCATCCGCCCACCGATTTTCGGTTTTGTCCCCCAAAAGGGGGACAAGGACCTGGAAAAAGAGCTAGGCTGTTTCTGACGCACCCTCCGGTCGTCTTCGGCCCTCATCGCTCCCCCCGCGGTGAGGGCCACACCATTTTCCGGGCGCGTTCATCGTGCCCGATGCCCGCGGCGATGTGACGAGCGGATGCCGCTCGTGCAACATTTGGATTACCTTCTTGCCCGTGCTATTCCCCTCGGGGCCGCCTCCACTACCGTTAGCGATGTCGGGGCATACCTGCGTCGGCTTCTTCATCAGTAGAACGAACAGGCAGTACATGAGCACTCAGGGCACGGTCAAGTGGTTCAACTCGGAGAAGGGCTTCGGCTTCATCTCCCCCGACGACGGCGGCGCCGACGTTTTCGCGCACTACTCCGCCATCGAATCATCCGGCTACCGGTCTCTCGATGAGAACCAGCGAGTCGAGTTCGACGTCGCGCAGGGTCCCAAGGGCCTGCAGGCAGAGAACATCCGTCCGCTCTAAGAGCGGACGGTTCAGAGAACTCCCCGCCCGGATTCGCCTCGCGCGACATCCGGCGGGGAGTTCTGTGCTTTTTGCGGGTTTCCTGCCGCCGTCGCGCGGTTCTTCCGGTGCGGTCAGGCGAGGAGCAGCGACCGGAGCTCGTCGACGGATGCTGCGCGGAACGCCGCCTCGTCGCCTTCGTGGTGGTCGCTGAAGCCCCACTCGACGAAGACCACCGGCACGCCGTTGGCATTGCCGCCCTCGACGTCGTGGTGCCGGTCGCCGATGAGCACGGGCCGCGACGTGTCGGCGCCGAGTTCCGTCAGACGCCGCAGGGCCTCGGCGACGATGTCGGTCTTGGACGCGAGCGTCGACTCGTCGGGCGTGGCGCCCACGGTCGTGAGGAACGACGGGCGCAGGCCGAAGTGGTCGACCAGCGCGTCGACCTGGTTCTCGGGCTTGGAGCTCGCCGTCGCCTGCGGGACGCCCGCGGCGTGGAGGTCGTTGATCAGCTCGACGACGCCAGGATAGGTGGCGGCGTCGGTCGTGTAGCCGTCGGCTTTGCCGAGCGTCCGGTAGAAGGTCACCGCGTCAGCGGACTCGGCGGGAGTCATGCCGGCCTGGTCCTGGAAGGACTCGAACATCGGCGGTCCGATCCAGTGGATCAGCTCCTCGCGCGTCGGCGCCGGGCGGCCGAAGTGGGTGAGGGCGACGTTCAGGCGGCGCAGGATGCCGACGGAGGCGTCGACGATGGTGCCGTCGACGTCCCAGAGCACGCACGAGTAGGGAGAAGAAGAGGGCATGCCTCCAGCCTATGGGGCGGTGGGCGGACGTCAGCGCCTCCTGCACAGGTGTGCAGCGGATGGAGTTCTCCACGGCTCGTGCCGACGAGAATATCGCGGCTCTAGAGTCGTGACAGCGGGGGATCCGCGGGCGAGAATGGGGGCATGTTCGTGTCAGCTGAGGTCATCACGACGGTCGCGTCTGCAGTTTCCGTCATCGCCGCGGTCGCCGGCTTGTGCGGCTGGTTCGTCCGCAGGATCGACGCGCGGTTCGACAAGGTCGACGCGCGGTTCGATCGCCTCGAAGATCGAGTGACCGGCGTCGAGCACGAGCTGACGGAAGTGAAGATCGCCGTCGCCCGACTGGAAGGCCCGCAGCCGCGGCTCATCACGTCCCGCTGAGCGCTCAGAACAGCCGGGGGATGCCGGACTCGATGCCCTTCATGTCGTCGTAGTCGAGCACCAGGCAGCGGATGCCGCGGTCCTCGGCGAGCACGCGGGCCTGCGGCTTGATCTCCTGCGCGGCGAAGACGCCCTGCACGGGGGAGAGGTGCGGATCGCGCCCGAGCAGCTCGAGGTAGCGGGTGAGCTGCTCGACGCCGTCGATGTCGCCGCGGCGCTTGATCTCGACCGCGATGGCGGCGCCGTCGGCATCCCGCACCAGCAGGTCGACCGGGCCGATCGCCGTCGGGTACTCGCGGCGCACGAGAGTCGCGCCCTCTGAGATGCGCTCGACCTGCTCGGCGAGCAGACGCTGCAGGTCGGCCTCCACGCCGTCCTTCTGCAGGCCGGGGTCGATGCCCAGTTCGTGTGAGGTGTCGTGGATGATCTCGTAGATCTGTACCCGCAGAGCGTCGCCAGTCTTCTTGTGCGTGACCCGCCAGACCTCGACGACGCCGGCACTCGCCTCCTCTTCGCCGGGCTCTTCGCTGGACAGCGAGCACGGCGGGCTCATCCAGTTCAACGGCTTGTAGCTGCCGCCGTCGGAGTGCACGAGCAGACTCCCGTCTCCCTTGTGCACGAGAAGACGCGTGGCAAGCGGAAGATGGGCGTTGAGCCGACCGGTGTAGTCGACCGAGCAGCGGGCGATGACGAGGCGCACCCGTCGAGCCTACTTCGTCGCCGCGGTCTTCTCGTCTTCGCGCAGCGGCCTGGCCGCTCCCGAGAACAGTCCGGACAGCCCCACGAGGACCACCAGGATGAACAGGGTGTTGAGCAGCCCGATGTGCTCGCTGATGATGCCCAGCACAGGCGGGCCGCCGAGGAAGGCGATGTAGCCGATCGTGGCCGCAGCGCTGACCCGGGCCGCGGCCTTCGCCGGGTCGTCGGCTGCGGCGGACATGCCCAACGGGAAGCCGAGCGAAGCACCGATTCCCCAGAGCGCAGCGCCCACCAGGACCAAGGGAAGGTTCGGGGCGAGGATGAACAGCAGGATGCCGCCCGCCGCCGTCACGGCGAGGACGCGCAGCACGATCACACGGCCGACGCGGTCGACGATCGGGCCGCCGAAGAGCCGCACGAGGGTCATTCCGATCGAGAAGACGGCGAGGGAGACGGCGCCGGTGCCGTCGGAGAGTCCGTGCCCCTGCTCGGTGCCCAGCGCGATCCAGTCGTTGGCGCCTCCCTCCGCGAAGGCCATCCCGAGCATGACGACGCCCAGCAGGTAGGTGCGCGGTTCGCGCCACGCCTCGAGGGCGGTGTGCAGGCGCTGGCGGAGCGGCGGCTTCTCGCTGCCTTCCGGGTCGAGAGCGGCCGCCCTGACCGGCACCTGGAAGAAGCAGACGACGGCGATCACGACGATCAGGGCGCTGACGACACCGGCATGCGTCGCGACGTTGACCGAGAGGCCGGCGGCCAGTGCGCCGATGCCCGCCCCGATCACCGTGCCGAAGCTGAACAGGGCGTGGAACACGGGAAGGATCGTCTTTCCCATTCGCTGCTCGATCGCCGTCGCCTCGACATTCATCATCACGTCGAGGCATCCGTTGCCGAAGCCGAAGAGCGCCATGCCGGCCAGGACGACCCCGACGGATCCGAAGACGTCGGCACCGAGTCCGACGAGAGCGATGCCCGCCGCGAACATGAGCATCGCGAGCAGCATGCCGCGCCGGGCTCCGGTTCGCACCATCACCGCGGGTCCTGTCGAGATGCCGATGATGGATGCCACGCCCATGCCGAGCAGGATCGATCCCACCTGGGCGTTGTCGAGCCCGAGCGCCTCCTTGATCGCGGGCACGCGCGACGCCCACGTCGCGATCGAGAGGCCGCTGGCGAAGAAGATGGCGAAGATCGCGGCGCGCCAGCGCACGAACTGCGAACGGGTCAGAGCGGTGTCCATGCGGGACAGCCTATCGAATCGATTCGACTCCTGCGCACGGAACCGGGTTATCCTCGGAGTATGAGCAGTAACGAGACGCCGCGCCGGGCGACCATCGCCGACGTCGCGCGCGAGGCCGGCGTGGCCACGTCCACGGCCTCGGTCGTTTTCAGCGGCAAGGCCAAGGTCGCCGCCGCGACACGGGAGCGCGTGCTCGCCGCCGCCGCAGAGCTCGGCTACGCGGGACCGGACCCGCGGGCCGCGTCGCTGCGCCGAGGACGCAGCGGCATCGTCGCGGTCGTGCTCGAAGGCCACCTGCGGGCGGCGTTCCTCGACCCGGTGACCACGGCCATGATGGATGGACTCACCGATGGCCTCGCAGAGCTCAGCGCCGGCATCCTGCTCATGCGCGATGAGCCGGGCGAAGACGGATCCGCCCTCGCCAGCGCGCCCGTCGACGCCTTCGTGCTGATCGGATGCTCCGGACGCACCCGCGCGTCCCTCGAGGTGGTCCGCAGCCGCGGCCTCCCCGTCGTCGTGATCGAAGGCGACGCGGGCGAGGGGATTCCGCGCATCATGCTCGACAACGCCGAGGCATCGGCCGATGTCGCTCGGCACCTGCACGGCCTCGGACACCGCGACGTCGCCCTGGTCACGCTCCCGCTCGACAGCGACCGTGAGCGCGGCGTCGTCACGGGGGAACGGCTCGCGAAGGCGACGGTCGACGTCACGATCGATCGGCTCGCGGGCTTCCGCGAGGTCTACCCCGATGCCCCGGCGATCTCGGCCTCGGGGAGCCTGATCGACGAGGGCGTGCTCGTCGGCCGGATGCTGCTCGCCGACGCCGCGGCGCGACCGACCGCCGTGATCGCCCAGAGCGACCTGCTGGCCGTCGGCGTCATCCGTGCCGCCGAGGAGCTGGGTCTCCGCGTGCCCGAAGACCTCTCCGTGGCCGGATTCGACGGGATAGCCGTCGACGGGCTGTCGCACCTGACTCTGACCACGAGCGTGCAGCCGGCGGTCGACAAGGGGCGCGCTGCGGGAGAGCAGGTGGCGCGGATGCTGCGCGGCGAACCGGGCATCACGCAGCACCTGACGTGTCGGTTCCGCGCCGGGACGACGACGGCCCCGCCCGCGCGCTGAGGACTCAGCTTCGCTGCGGGCCGAGCGGCAGCGTCGTGTCGCCGAAATCGAGGATGCGGTATCGGCCGCACTCGACGACATCCTCGGGCACGGCGGGCACCGGCAGCTGCCACTGCACGGTCTGCGCGTCCTCCACGAGGAACGACACCTCGCCGATGTCGAAGTCGTGGCGGTTGACCAGCCACGCGTAGCCGTTGAGCTGATGGTCGACCTGCACGAGCTGCGAAGGATCGGCGAGATGCAGCTTCGGCAGCCGCACCGTCCAGAACTGTCCGGCGCCGGTGCGGTCGGATGCGTTCACCCAGTCCGTCACGCAGACGAGATCGGGATCGGGCGCTTCGGCGGCAGCGGCCAGGCGCGGGATGCTCACGGCGCCGCTGATGAGCACGAGCACCGCCGCGACCGAGAGCACGACGCGCGACACTGCCGACGGCATCCGGAATGCTCGGGGCGACGCCACCACGGCGAGCACCGGCGCGAAGGCCAGCGGCTGCAGGTAGCGAGCCGCGTGGGTGCCGAGAGCGATCGCGCCGATCACGACGAGGACGGGCGCCAGCCACGCGATCGTCGCGACGAGGCGTGAGCCGTCGTCGTCTGCTCGCGCTGTCCGGACGACAGCCCACGCCAGGAGCGCGAGGGTCAGCACGGCGCCGATGACGCCGAGCGGGGTCGAGAGGCGGTCGGCGAGAAGACCCCCGTAGTAGCCGACGGACTGGTTCCACTGCTCCGGCTGCGCGTAACCCGCGCCGGTGTTGGCGATCCATGCCGCGAACGGCATGCGAGCGAGCAGGCCCAGCGCCGTGCCGCCGACGAGCACTGCGAGCAGCGCCGCCGACCTCGCCTTCGCCGTCGATCCGACCATTCCGATGACGATGATCACGATGAGCGGCACGGTCGCCCAGACCGCGAAGAGCGGATTCGTCAGCGTCGAGATGGCCGCGACCACGCCGAGCGCGACGAACAGTCCGATCCCTCCGCGTCCGCGGTCGAGCACGCGCCGCACCAGCCCGATCGAGATCACCACACCGACCACGGTCGCCGCGTAGTACGTCGTCGTCAGCTGCAGCGAAGCGAGCTCGAGAGCATCGCGGGAGGCCGAGGTCTCGGTCGCGGCGAGGATTCCGAACACCACGAGCACGATCAGCGACCACGCGACCGGAGCCCCGCTGTCGCGACGCCGACCGGCCACGAGGCGCAGGGCGCCGTAGAGCGCGAGCAGATTCACCACGGCGCTGACGGCGAGGAGAGCGTTCACGTCGAGCGGCAGCACCGCGTCGAGACCGGCGAAGACCGTCGACTCCGGGAGGAACAGGACGCTCGACATCGCCCAGTCCTGCAGCCCCCCGGCGAGCACGGAGCGAGCGAACATCGCCACGACCAGCGAATCCCCGTCGCGGAACAGCAGCTCCGAACGAGCGGATGCCGCGACCTGACCCGCGATCAGGATGCTGACACCGAGCGCACCGATCCACCCGGTCGACTCCCGCACCCACACCCGCCGCATGCGACCACTCTCGCACGCTCGCAGAAGCCGCGGTCCTCACGGTTCCCTAACGCCGGTAAACTGGACGGACACCCGCCCGCCTGAGCCACTTGGCCGACGAGCCCCGAGGGAGCCGCGTATATGCTGACGCTCCTCGCCGTGTTCCTCCTCGGGTCTCTGCTCATGCCCGTGCTGGTGCGCTGGCTGGGTTCGCAGGCGTTCATCATCGCGGCGCTCATTCCGGCCGCGGCATTCATCCACGCGCTGGTGCGCACTCCCGAGGTCCTGAGCGGTTCGCCCCCGTTCGTCTCGGTCCCGTGGATCCCTCAGCTCGGCCTGAACCTGTCCATGAACATGGACGTGCTCGGGTGGGTGCTCACGCTGATCGTCACCGGCGTCGGGGCACTCGTGCTGTTCTACTGCCGCTGGTACTTCCTCGACGACACGAACGGGATCGGCTCGTTCGCCGGCGTGCTGCTCGGCTTCGCCGGTGCCATGTACGGCCTCGTCCTCACCGACGACCTGGTGATGCTCGTGATGTTCTGGGAGGTGACGAGCATCCTCTCGTACCTCCTCATCGGCCACTACCGGCGCCGCGCGGCCAGCCGACGTGCCGCCCTGCAGGCGCTGCTCGTGACGACGCTCGGCGGTCTCGTGATGTTCGTCGGCGTGGTGCTGCTCGTGGTGGACGCCGGCACGTCGAGCATCCGCGAGATCCTGGAGATCGTTCCGACGGGACCGATGGTCGACGCGGCCATCGTCATGCTGCTGATCGGCGCGATCAGCAAGTCGGCGCTGTTCCCGTTCCACTTCTGGCTGCCGGGCGCGATGGCTGCTCCGACTCCGGTGAGCGCCTACCTGCACGCCGCGGCGATGGTGAAGGCGGGTATCTACCTCATCGCCCGCTTCGCCCCGATCTTCGCGTTCAGCGGACCATGGCGGCCGATCGTGATCACCCTCGGCATCATCACCATGCTTTTGGGTGGCATCCAGGCGCTGCGCGAGACCGACCTGAAACGCATCCTCGCCTTCGGCACCGTGAGCCAGCTCGGCTTCTTCGCGATCGTCGTCGGATACGGCACGCAGGCCACTGCTCTCGCCGGCCTCGCGCTGGTCATCGGTCATGCGCTCTTCAAGTCGGCTCTCTTCCTGATCGTGGGCGTGATCGACCGCCAGCTCTCCACACGTGACATCACCGAGCTCTCGGGTGTCGGGCGACAGGCACCCGTCATGGCGACAGCGGCGTTCATCTCGGTGGCGTCCATGGCCGGCATCGCCCCGACTCTCGGCTTCGTCGCCAAGGAGTCCACGCTCACCGCTCTGCTCGAAGACGCGCAGTACGGGTCGCCGTGGGGTCTGGTCGCGATCATCGGCGTCAGCGTCGGTTCCATGCTCACCGCGGCATATGGCATCCGCTTCCTCTGGGGTGCGTTCTGGACCAAGCGTGACGAGCAGGGACAGCGCCTGCCCGACACCGCCTGGCCCGACCCTCCCGTCGGCTTCCTGTCGGCGCCGATCATCCTCGCCGGACTCACGCTCGCCGCCGGCATCGGCGCTCCCGCCCTCGATCACGCCCTGCAGGGGTATGCGGTCACCGCGACGCCGGGACTCGACGCCGCGGGCGAGGCCGTCGAGGGGCCGGGGCACCTGGCGCTCTGGCACGGGCTCGAACCGGCCCTCGGCATCTCGATCCTGTCGATCCTGCTCGGTTTCGGCGTCTTCTGGCTCTCGCGCCGCACCGGCTGGGACGCCAAGGCGCGGATGCTGCCGTTCACGGCCGCGGACGCGTACTACCTCGTCATGCGCGGCATCGACCGTCTGTCGGTGCTCAGCACGACGCTCACCCAGCGCGGTTCGCTGCCGGTCTACGTCGGGACGATCTTCGTGGTCTTCGTCGCCGCCGAGGTGACCGCGCTGATCGCGAGCGACGTGGACCGCTACAACCTCTCGGCGTGGCACACACCCGCGCAGATCGCCGTCGCGCCGATCATGGCCGTCGCCGGCGTCTTCGCCGTCCGCGCGCAGAAGCGGTACACGGGCGTGGTGCTGGTCTCGGTCACCGGGCTCGGCATGGTCGCGCTGTTCGCGACGAGCGGCGCCCCCGATCTGGCCCTCACGCAGATCCTCGTCGAGACCGTCACCATGGTGACGTTCGCCCTCGTGCTGCGCCGACTCCCCGCGCGGATGGGCGAGCACAATGCCTCCGTCGGCCGGATCCCGCGCGCGCTGCTCGCGATCGGCGTCGGTGTGACCATGGCCTTCGTCGCCGTCGTCGCGACCCAGTCACGCGTCGCCGATCCGATCTCCGCCGCCTTCCCGAAGCTCGCATACGAGCTCGGGCACGGCAAGAACGTCGTCAACGTCGCGCTCGTCGACCTCCGCGGGTGGGACACGATGGGCGAGCTGTCGGTGCTGGTGCTCGCGGCGACCGGGGTCGCGTCCCTCGTATTCGTCACGCATCGCGCCGATCTGCTCGCCGCGACCAAGGTGCTGCCCCGCGCGACGCGCAAGGCCGCCCGCAGCCGTCCCCTCGTGGAGACCACCGAGGGCATCCGCTTCCAGACCTCCGAGAACCAGGACAGCCCGCGGGCGTGGCTCGTCGGCGGTCAGAAGATGAAACCGGAGAACCGGTCGATCCTGCTCGAGGTGATCGTCCGCATCCTGTTCCACACGATCATCGTCGTGTCGATCTTCCTGCTGTTCGCCGGGCACAACCTCCCCGGCGGTGGGTTCGCGGGCGGGCTGGTCGCCGGCATGGCGCTGGTCATGCGGTACATCGCCGGCGGACGGTGGGAGCTCGGCGCCGCCGCCCCGACGGATGCCGGTCGCCTGCTGGGCACCGGCCTGATCCTCGCGGTCGGCACCGCCGTCATCCCGCTCTTCTTCGGCCTCGCGCCTCTCACGAGCTCGTTCTGGGAGTGGGAGATCCCCGGCATCGGACACATGGAGTTCGTCACCTCGACCATCTTCGACATCGGCGTCTACCTCGTCGTGATCGGGCTCGTCCTCGACGTGCTGCGCAGCCTCGGCGCCGAGGTCGACCGCCAGTCCGCGCTCCGCCCCCAGGAGAGCCCGACGCAGAGCGGGGTGCGCAGCTGATGGACGTCTCGCTCACCCTGATCGTCGTGATGGCGGTGCTCTTCGCGTGCGGTGTGTACGCGATGCTCGAGCGCAGCCTGACCCGCGTGCTGATCGGCTTCCTGCTGCTGGGCAACGCGACGAATCTGCTGCTGCTGATCGTGATGGGCGTGCCGGGCAACGCGCCGTTCTACGGCGCCGAGGGTGAGGTCAGCGATCCGCTCCCGCAGGCGCTGACCCTCACGGCCATCGTGATCACGTTCGCTGTCTCGGCGTTTCTCCTCGCCCTGATCTACCGCTCCTGGCAGCTGGGCCAGGCCGACACCGTCGAGGACGACGCGGCCGACATCGCGCTCCGCGAGCGCACCGACGCCGACGAGGACGTGCTGGAGGACGACGCGAACCTCGAAGAGGAGGCGACGACCGACTTCGTGGGCGTGCAGACCGCTCCGATCACGGTGCTGCACATGCGCGACCACCCGGCGATCCACGACGATGCGCCGTTCGACGCAGCAGACGTGCGCCCCGCCGACCGCCCCGCCGACCGCCCCGAGAACGAGGAGGACCGGCCATGACCGCCCTCGTCCCGCTCCTCGTCGCCCTGCCGCTGCTCGGTGCGGCCGTCACTCTCGTCTTCGGCCGCAACGCCCGCCTGCAGGTGTTCGTCACGGTCGCCACTCTCGCGATCGTGTCGGTGATCGCCGCGATCCTGCTGGTGGTGGTGGATGCCGGTGCGCCGCTCGCCGTCTCGGTCGGCGGCTGGCCGGTGCCTTTCGGCATCGTGCTGTACGTCGATCGGCTGTCGGCGCTGCTCGTGCTGGTGTCGAGCATCGTGTTGCTCGCCGTCCTCCTCTTCTCGATCGGCCAGGGCGTCGCCGACGGCGCCGACGAGACGCCGATCTCGATCTTCAACCCCTCGTACCTGATCCTCGCGGCGGGCATCTTCAACGCGTTCATCGCGGGCGACCTGTTCAACCTCTACGTCGGCTTCGAGATCCTGCTCGTGGCGTCGTACGTGCTGATCACGCTGGGCAGCACCGAGTCCCGCATCCGCACCGGCGCGGTCTACATCGTCGTCTCGCTGGTGTCGTCGATCCTGTTCCTCGCCTCGATCGCCATGATCTACGGCGCACTCGGCACCGTGAACATGGCCCAGATCGCCGAGCGGATGTCGGAGCTCCCGCAGGAGACGCAGCTCGTGCTGCACCTCATGCTCGTGATCGCCTTCGGCATCAAGGCGGCCATCTTCCCGGTGTCGTTCTGGCTGCCGGACTCGTACCCGACCGCCCCGGCCCCGGTCACGGCGGTGTTCGCCGGATTGCTGACCAAGGTCGGCGTCTACGCGCTGATCCGCACCGAGACGCAGCTCTTCGCGTCGAACAGCATCGACACCCTGCTGCTGATCATCGCCCTCGCGACCATGATCATCGGCGTGCTCGGCGCCGTCGCGCAAGCCGAGCTGAAACGCATCCTGTCGTTCACCCTCGTGAGCCACGTCGGGTACATGATCTTCGGTCTGGCGATCGCCACACCCGCCGCGATCGGCGCGACGGTGTACTACATCGTCCACCACATCGTCGTGCAGACGACCCTGTTCCTCGCCGTCGGACTCGTCGAGCGTCGAGCCGGCAGTACGTCCATCCTGCGGGTGAAGGGCCTGCTCAAGGTCGCGCCGGTGATCGCCGTGCTCTACTTCGTGCCGGCCATCAACCTCGGTGGACTGCCACCCTTCTCGGGGTTCATCGGCAAATTCGCGCTGTTCGAGGCAGCGGCATCCGTCGGCACCCCCCTCATGATCGTGCTGATCATCGGCGGCATCGTCACCTCGCTGCTGACGCTGTACGCGCTGATGCGCGCCTGGAACCTGGCGTTCTGGCGCGAGGAGGAGGACTCCACCGAGACCGAGAGCCGCATCTCGTACCTCGGCAGCGCGCCCGCCGCCGACGAGCAGCAGAAGACGCGCCGCATCCCGAAGATCATGACGGTCGCCACCGGAGGGATGGTCGCGGTCACACTCGCGCTGACGATCTTCGCCGGTCCTCTGTACGCGCTCTGCGACCGCATCGGCGCGGGGCTGCTCCAGCCCGTGAGCCTCGTGCAGCTGGAAGACGAGGTGGGCTGATGGCGCGTGACACCCGACGTCACCTCTGGCGCGACATCCGCGTGCAGCTGCCGTTCCTGGCGTGGCTCGTCGTGCTGTGGATGCTGCTGTGGGCGCAGTTCACCGTGCTGTCGTTCCTCACCGGACTCATCGTCGCGGTGTTCGTCACGCGCGTGTTCCGCCTGCCGACGGTCGCGCTGTCCGGGCGGATCAACCTCTGGTACACGGCCCTGTTCGTGGTGCAGTTCCTGTTCGCGGTGCTGCGCGGTGCCCTCTCGGTCACGCGACAGGTGTTCGACTTCCGCCGCCAGCCCGGCGCCGCGATCATCGCGGTGCCCCTGCGCTACGCCGACGACCTCGTGATGACGCACGTCGCCGTCACGTCGTCGCTCATCCCCGGCTCGCTCATCGTCGAGGCCGACCGTGATCGTCGCATCCTGTACCTGCACGTGATCGGCGTGCGTGATGCGGCAGACGTCGAGATGCAGCGCGCCGGCGTGCTCCTCTGGGAACGTCGGATCGTGCGTGCGCTGGGAGACCCGGCGCAGTACCGTGCACTCAAGGCCGACGAGAGAGCCGGGCTCGTCGGCGGCACCGGCGGACGCGCGAAGGGCGGTGCACGATGAACATCCTCCTGATGGCGATCATGATCGTGTTCGGTGTCGCGGCGATCCTCACCGTGATCCGGATCATCCGCGGACCGTCGATCCTCGACCGTGCCGTCGCCTCCGACGTGCTGCTCACCGAGGTGATGTGCGTCCTCGGCGCAGAGATGGCGATCAACGGGCACACCCGCAACATCCCGGTGCTGCTGATCATCGCCGCGATCGGGGTGTTCGGCTCGATCGCCGTCGCCCGCTTCGTCGCGAGAAGGGACAACACGACGCAATGAACGTGCTCGGTCTCCTGATCCCCGACGCCGTCATCGATGTGGCGGTGCTCGTCCTCATCCTGCTCGGCGCCCTGCTGTGCCTGTCTGCCGCGGTCGGCCTTCTGCACTTCCGCGATGTGCCGTCCCGCCTGCACGCGGCGACCAAGCCGCAGGTGCTCGGGCTGCTGTTGATCTGCGTCGCCATCGCGCTGTCGCAGCGCTCGATCGGCGGCATCCTGATCGGGCTCGTGCTCGTGGCCCCGATCGTGCTGATGCAGTTCGCGACGGCGCCGCTGTCGGCGCACATGGTCGGCCGACAGGCCTATCGCAACGGCACGACCGATGAGCGCAGCCTCATCGTCGACGAGCTGGCCGAGTCGAAGCAGACCCCTCCCGGAGCGGGGTAGCGCGAGCTCTACGCCGCCGGCGTCGCTCCGTACCGCAGCCCGTCGAGCAGCAGCCCCACCATGCGGCTCGCGCGCGACGTGTCGGCGCTGCCGGGGGGCGGCACGCTGAGGTTCGCGATCGCGCCGATGAGCTCGATCGGATCGATTCCGCCCCTGATGGCGCCGGCTTTCGCGGCGGCGTCGAGCAGCTCGCCGAGTGCGGGTCCGGCGTTGCTCTCGAAGTAGTCGCGCAAACCGCTGTAGGCGGGCTCGCCCGAGCGGAGGGCGGACCCGAGCCCATGCTTCGTCGCCACGAATTCGGTATAGCGCTGGGCCCAGAGCGCGAGCGCTTCGAACGGCTCGTGGCTCTCGGCCAGCCGGGTGGCCTGAGCCGTCACGTCGTCGATCTCGCGCCGGAAGACGCCCGCGATCAGGTCGGAGCGCAGAGGGAAGTGCCGGTAGAGCGTCGCGGTTCCGACGCCGGCACGCGCAGCGATGGAGCGCACGCCCACATCGACGCCGTGCTCGGCGAACTCGTCCTTCGCCGCCGCCAGCAGAGCGTCGATGTTGCGCTGGGCATCGGCACGTGGCATCCGGTATCTCCTTGCTCGCTTGCTAAACGGGACACTGTTCCGTATATTCGGATTTAACGGGACGGTGTTCCGCTTACATCTTCACACGATATCCCGGTGGATGCCGGCAAGGAGGACTCATGCAGTACCGCACTCTCGGTCGGACGGGGATCAAGGTGACTCCGTACGCGCTCGGCGCGATGATGCTCGGCTCGCTCGGCAACCCGGATCGATCGGAAGGCATCCGCATCATCCATCGCGCCCTCGACGGAGGCGTGAACTTCATCGACACGGCCGATCGCTACGGCGACTCGGAGGAGGTCGTCGGGGAGGCGCTCAAAGGCCGTCGCGACGACGTCGTGCTCGCCACGAAGTTCTGGGGTCCCGTGGATGACGACGTCAACCACCGCGGCGCATCCCGCCGGTGGATCGTGCAGGCTGTCGAGCGATCGCTGCGCCGGTTGCAGACCGACCACATCGACCTCTATCAGCTGCATCGCCCCGACCCGGAGACCGACATCGAAGAGACCCTCTCGGCGCTCACCGACCTCGTGCGGCAGGGGAAGGTGAGAGCGATCGGCTCATCGTCGATGCGCGGCTCCGAGATCGTCGAGGCGCAGTGGGTGGCCGAGCGCCGCGGCTTCGAGCGCTTCCGCACGGAGCAGCCGAACTACTCGATCCTCGACCGAGAGATCGAGCGCGAGATCCTGCCCGTGGCCCAGCGGTACGGCATGGGCACCCTCGTCTACAGCCCGCTGGCAGGCGGCACCCTCACCGGTCGGTACCGTGCCGGGCAGGCGAACGACAACTTCCGTGCAGAGCGCACGGGCATGCGTCACTTCCGCGACGAGCGCCGGCTGGCCGCCGTCGAGCAGCTCGTGGCCCTCTCCGACGAGATCGGCATCCCGCTCACCCACCTCGCGATGGCCTTCGTCGTCGCGCATCCGGGTGTGACCTCGGCGATCGCGGGCCCGCGCACCATGGAGCAACTCGAAGACACTCTCGCGGGTGCCGACGTGGTCCTGTCGGATGAGGTGCTCGACCGCATCGACGCGATCGTGCCGCCCGGGGAGAGCATCGGCGCCATGGACATGGTCTACCGCGGTGTCGAGATCGGCGACAGCCGCATGCGACGCCGGGTGCCCTCGGAGCGCGGGGCGGCGTAGCCGGTCGCGCTCGTGGCGCGGACGAGTGTCAGAGCCCGTCGGCGAAGGCCTGGATCAGGCGCGCGGCGGGCTCCGAGTCGCTGATCAGGGTGCCGTGACCGTGGTCGGGGATGATCTTCAGCTCGGCGCCGGGGATGGCGTCGATGATGGTCTGGCACCAGGCCGGTGTCGCGAGCGGGTCGTCCTCGCCACGCAGCACGAGCACGGGGCAGTGGATGCGCACGAAGGCATCCTCCGGCTCGTGCACGATGGTCGCGCGGATCTTGCGGATCAGGTGCGGTCCACCGCGGAGGTACTCCCGCGCCCCGCGCCAGATCACGAGCGGCCGCTCGCCGAGCAGGTCGATGAGCAGGTAGCGCGCCTGCGAGGCGACGTTGCGCGCGGCCTTGTCGACCGTCGGGCCGGCGAGGATCGCCCCCTCGACGAGCGACGGATGCCGTGCCGCCAGCTCTGCCGCGATCTGGCTCCCCATGGAGTGACCGATGACCACGACGGGTCCCGAGTCCACGTGACGCAGGTAGGCGGCGACGAGGTCGGCGTGCCGTTCCATCGTGAGGTTGCGGGTGGGCTCGGGAGCCTCGCCGAACCCGGGCAGGTCGAGCGCGATGACCCGGCCCTTCAGTCGCTGCACCACGTCGAGGTAGACGCTGCGCCCCATGCCGATGCCGTGCAGCAGCAGGAAGGTGTGGTCGCCCTCTCCGAAGCTCTCGGCGATGAGGGTCGCCCCGGCGTGCTCGAACTCGAGCAGGGTGACGGGGGTGCCCGCGGGGGCGAGGTAGCTGGTCGGCACCCGACAACGTTAGTCGACGGTGCTGGGCGGATGCTCAGCCGGCGGGTGTCAGCACCAGGACGTCGACCGCCGCAGCATCCACCGCCTTCGCGGAGAACGCCCACGGGCGCTGGATGCCGGCGGCCCAGTCGGCCGTCTGGTCGATGTAGTGCTCGTCGAAGGCGTGACCCGATGCGCCGGTGAGGTGGATCCACGTCGACGCGTCGAGGTCCGACAGATCGATCACCATGCGCATCGACGGCACCGTGGTGGTCGCGTACGAGGTGCCGAGCTCCCACCCCGTCGCGTTCACGACCGAGGCGCCGCCGCTGACCGGGAACGGGCCGCGGTTGAAGAGGGCTTCGATCGGGGCGATGCCGGACGAGCCGAGGGTGTCGCTGGTGAGGGTGATGGCATGCAGGTCGCCCCAGTTCCAGCGGCTGATCGTCGTGCCCTGGATTGCCGCGAGTTCGTCGTAGGCGTCCTCCGCCGAGAGCGCGAGCATCTCCTCCATGCCGTCGACGTCGAGCTGCGGATTCTGCCACAGCGGATCGGACGGGTTCTCCAGCATGGTCGCGACGACCGTGAAGAGCCGGCTCTGACCGTCGATGGGCAGCGGCTGCTCGCGCTCGCCGAAGATGTTCTGCACGAGATTCGACCACAGCACGTTCGCGTATGCGTCCGCCGCGGAGGATGCCGTGTTCTGCGCGTCCCACGAGCGGAGCAGCTCCACCGCCTCGCGCGGGCCGGCACCCGACACCTCGACGTCTTCCATCGCGGTCGTGAGCTGCTTGCCGATCCACATCTCGCTGTCCATCTGGATGGCGCGCATGTCCTCCGCCGTCAGCGGCGCCGCGGCCGCCCGCCGCTCGATGAGGTGCGCGATGCGTGCGGCGCGGTAGCCGTAGTCCCAGTCGCGCGAGAGGAAGTAGTCGTAGTCGTCGGTGACGATCGCGTTGTTCGCGGTGACGATGTAGCCCGACGTCGGGTTGTACGACACCGGCAGCTCCTCGAACGGGATGAAGCCCGTCCAGTCGTAGCTGCTGTTCCACCCCGGCTGCGGCATCCATCCGTCTCCTGCGCCGCGGATGGGCAGGCGGCCGGGGGTCTGGTACCCGATGTTGCCGTCGGTGTCCGCGTAGATGAGGTTCTGCGCCGGCACGTCGAAGAGCGACGCGGCATAGCGGAAGTCGTCGAAGTCCTGCGCGGTGGAGAGGGCGAAGATCGCCGTCGCCGTGGTGCCCGGGTCGAGAGCGGTCCAGCGCAGGCTGACCGCGTACTCGGGGTCTTCCTTCGGCTCGGGAAGCGTGCCGCCGGAGGCTCCGACCTGGTCGTCGTCGCCGCCGGCCTCCAGAGCCGGAAGGGGGTCCTCGGCGAGGGCCGTGAAGTCGTCGGTGAGCCCGGAGATGATCGGGCCGTGCACGGTCGAGCGGATGGTCAGCTCGATGTCGTCGCCGCCCGCGACCTTGATGGTCTCGGTGCTCTCCTCGAGCGGCACGAGCACGCCGTCGCGCCAGTACTCGTCGCCCTCGATCTTCTCCACGTAGAGGTCGGTGACATCGGTGGTGAGGTTCGTGAACCCCCAGGCGACCTTCTGGTTGTGCCCGATGACGATCCCGGGAAGCCCGGAGAACGAGAAGCCGCCCACGTCGAACGGGCAGGCGTCGTTCACGGTCGAGCACTTCAGCTGCACCTGGTACCAGACCGAGGGGAGAGAAGCTCCGAGGTGCGGATCGTTGGCGAGCAGCGGCATCCCGCTCTCGGTGAGTTCGCCCGACACGACCCACGAGTTCGAGCCGATGCCCTCCCCGACGTCGCCCACGAGCACGCTCGCGGCCTCGATCACGCTCGCGGTCTCTTCCCATTCCACGGTCGTGACCGCCTGCTGAACGTCATCGTCGGTCTCGGGCGACGTGTACGCGGCCGGGTCGACGCCGGTCTCGATCGCGGGCACCGTCGAGATCTTCGGGACGATCACCGGGTTCTCGTCGAACGGATAGTCGGGGTAGAGCTTCTCGAGCATCGCGCTCGTGTCGTCACCGGCATCCGATGCTCCGGCATCCAGCTCGGCGGCGAGGAGGGCGCGCTCGGTCTCGTCCTCGACGTTGCCTCGCAGGTCCCAGGCCATCGCCTTCAGCCAGGCGACCGAGTCGGCGGGCTCCCAGGGTTCGGGGGCGTAGTCGGGATTCTGTATGCCGAGAACGGCATACTCGAGCGAGAGCTCGGCGCCGGAGCGCGACGCCAGGTAGGCGTTCACGCCGTCAGCGTACGCCTCGTAGTAGCCGAGCGTCTTCTCATCCATCTCCGCGACCTCGGCCTCGGCGACCTTGCGCCAGCCGAGGGTGCGGAGGAACGCGTCGGTGCCCGCCTGTGATTCGCCGAACATCTCGGCAACACGACCGGCGGTGACGTGCCGGCGGAAGTCCATCTCGAAGAACCGGTCCTGGGCGTGCACGAAGCCCTCGGCGTAGAACAGGTCGTCGGTCGAGTCGGCGGTGATCGTCGGGATGCCGCTCGCATCACGCTGCACCGTGACCTCGGAGGTGAGTCCCTTCAGCGCGACCGTGCCTTCGGTCTGCGGGAAGGAGCGCTGGATCGTCCACGTCACGAAGAAGGCCGCGGCGACCGCGATAACGATGATCCCGGCGACGACGAGGAACGCGATGCGCCCGATCCGCACCCCCAGCGAGGGGCGTGAGGGGACGGCAATCTCCGGCGAATCAGTCGTCATCGTTGAGCGCTCTTTCGGGTAGCAGGTGGGACTCAGTCCCACCGAGCCCCGGTGCGCGTTTCAGGGCCGCGCCCTCGCATCATATCCCCGCGGAGGATCCGGTCACCCGATCAGACTGGGCTGCAGGTCGCGGAGTGTGCGTCGATGCGTCATCCGCGTCACGCCGATCATCGCGAACGCCAGCGCGCCGACCAGCCAGAGAGCGAGGACCGCCACATCCCATCCGGCGCGCGCGAGGTCACCCCCGTACATGAGCTGACGCATCGCGTCGACGACGTATCCCAGCGGCAGCACATGATGCAGCGCCGCGAGAGGAGCGGGCAGCGTCTGCCAGGGGAAAGTGCCGCCCGCGGTGACCAGCTGCAGCACCATCAGCACGAGGCCGAGGAACTGTCCGACCGACCCCAGCCACACGTTGAGCGCGAGGATGATCGCCGCGAACGTCGCGGAGGCGAACACCATGATCCCCAGCGTGCCGAGCGGATTGTCGAACGTGAAGCCCAGCGTGATCGCGAGGATCCCCATCAGGCCGACCATCTGCACGGCTCCGAGCATCGCGGGTGTGAGCCAGCCCGCGAGCGTGATGCGCACCGGAGAGTGCAGTGCCGTCACCGCACGACGCGAGATCGGCTTGACGATCAGGAACAGTGCGTAGATGCCGATCCAGGCCGAGAGGGCGGCGAAGAAGGGCGCCAGTCCTGCGCCGTAGTCTTCAGCGGAGGCGACCTTGTCGCTCGACACCTTCACCGGGTCGGCGATCGTGTCGGCCTGCAGGGACCGGAGCTCGGGGGTGGATGCCGGGATCTGCCCGACACCGTCGGAGAGGCCGTCGCGCAGTTCGGCAGCGCCGGCGGCGAGAGTGCCCAGTCCGTCGCGGAGCTGTGCGGCCCCCGTGTTCGCGGATGCTGCACCGGAGGCGACCGTGCCCGCCCCGGTCGCGAGGTCGGACGCGCCGGTGGCGAGGGATGCCGCGCCCGCGGCGAGCTGATCGACCTGACCGACGGCGGTCTGCACGCGGGTGTTGCCGTCCTGCAGACGGGTCGCCAGAGGGTCGAGGGCCGCGAGGACCTGGTCGATCTCGTCGGGGGTCAGTCCCTGTTCGGCGAGTCTGGTCGCGATGTCGGTGCGCACCTGCGGCAACGCGTCGGCGGCCTGCTGCACGGCGGCACCCGCACGGTCGGCGACATCGGCGAGCTGACGGTTGCCCGCGCTCACCTGCTGCGCTCCGTCGGCGAGGGTCTGCGCGCCGGCGGCCAGCTGTGCCGTGCCGTCGGCGAGCTGCGCCGTGCCGTCGGCGAGGGTGGAGCTGCCGGATGCCGCGGTGTTCGCGCCGTCGGTCAGCTGCGAGGCGCCGTCGGCGGCGGTGACCAGGCTGTCGCGCACATCGCTCAAGCCCGTGAGGAGCCGTTCCGCCGCCTCGCTGCCGACCATCTCGGCCACGGAGCTGCGGATCTTCTCCACCGCCTGCGTGCCCATCGACGAGGCGAGATAGTTGTTCGCGTCGTTGGTCTCGAGGTCGATGCGCGCCTGGTGGGGATCGTCGCCCGCCGCCGAGGTGAGGGCCGAGGAGAAGTCGGCGGGAATCGTCACGGTGAAGTCGACGGTGCCTTCGCGGAGGGCGTCGGCGGCCTCATCGGCCGTCATCCGCCGCCAGTCGAAGGCGTTCCCCTCGATGAGGTTCTCGGCGACGTCCTCGCCGTAGTTCACGGTGTCTGAGCCCTCGGCCCCTGAGCCCGTCGAAGGGGCGGTCGCCGGGGCGCCCTCGTCGTCGACCACGAGCGCCACCGGCACCTCGGGGAACTTCGCGTAGGGATCCTGATTCGCCCACAGGTAGAGGCCGCCGTACAGGATCGGCACGCAGATCAGCGCGACGAGCGCGATGATGCCCATCTTGCTGGCGGTCAGACGTCGCAGCTCGGCCGCGATCATCGAGGGGACCTTCATCGCGCGTCTCCGTTCTCGGTGTCGGTGTCGGTGGCGGTGCGCGTGTCGGCCCCCGAAGTGGCGTCGGCGGGCTCCTCGAGCACGAGCGGCTCGACCGGGCCCGAGGCGTTGATCGCGTCGAACTCCTGCATCCGCTCGAGGGCGACGGCTGCGGAGCCTCCGACGACCACGAGCATGGCGTAGCCGCGATCGGCGAACTCTCCGGCGATGCGCCACCAGCCGTCGGGGCTGCCGCCGTGCCGGTCGGGTGCGACGAGCACGATGCCCTCGACGCCGTCGCGCAGCACCGCGAGCTCGCACAGGATCCTCACGCGGGCGGCCGGATCGACGCTCCCGATCGGGACGGATGCCAGTTCGGCGAACCCCAGCCCCGCGAGCCAGCGGCGTGCGTGAATGGGTGTCGCGCCGACTCCGGCGAACATGAGCTCTTCCCCGACGACGCCCGCGAGTGCGATGTCGGCGTGCGGGTCGCTGACCGAGGGAGCGTCGACCAGGGCCACGCGACGCCGGAGGTCTTTGGTGTTCTCGGCGCCGTCGAGGGTGACGCGACCGGTGTCGGGTCGCATCCTGCCGCTGGCGATGAGGCCGAGCACGGTCGGTCGCTGCTCGGTCTCGGCGAGGGCGAAGCGCACGGCGCCGGTGTGGAACTCGAGGCTCGTCCGCGGCAGCGCCTCGCCGCCACGGCCCTTGCTCACGTCGTACAGGGTGATCCTCATGCGTGCGCCTCCTGGTCGGCGTCTGCGGCGACGATGTCGGGGTGCGCGGCGAGCAGCTCGTCGGCTTCGCGCCACGACAGCCCGGCGATGCTCAACACGGTGCGCACCGCGAGGTTCGCGGCGCCGGTGCTCGCGGCATCCGTCCTGGAGACGACCGTGCGGGCCATCTCCTCGATGAGGCGGGCGAGCGTGGGGGCGGCGAGGTCGGTGCGGAAGCTGCCGTCGTCCTGGCCGCGACGGGCGAGCTCGGCGACGGTGCGGCGGAGTGGTGCGAGGGCCGCGGCCGTGTGCTCGACGTGCGCCTCGTCGAGGGCGAGCGCGGCGGCGACCTGCACGTGCGCGGCCTCCTGCCAGAGCCGTGCGGCGAGACGGGCGAGGGCGATGCGGCTGTCGGGGTCGTCGACCGAGGCGGCGATGGCGTTGAAGCGCTGCGCCCCGCTGGAGATGAGCTCGCGGATGAGAGCGTCGCGGTCGTCGAAGTGGCCGTACAGGGTGCGGCGGGAGAGCCCTGCGCTGCGCGCGATGACGTCGACGGAGGCATGCGGGTCGCTCGACAGGGTGATGCGGGCGGCGTCGAGGATGCCGGCGCGGTTCTCGACGGCATCGCGGCGGGGTGCACGGGTGGTCATGCCTCCATGGTACTTATAGTGCACAAGAGTGTGCAAGATAATTCGGAGGACTCACAGCATCCGACAGGCAGACACGACGAAGGGGGCGGATGCCGCAGCATCCGCCCCCTTCTGGAAATCGGTTCAGTCGGTTCCGGAGTCGAACGCCGCACCCTCGGAAGCGACGTCCACGGCATCCGCGAGGTTCTCGTCGACGTCTTCGACCGCACCGGTGATCTCTCCCGATTCGCCCGCCGTCACGCGTCCGACGAGCTCGCCGGTGGCGCCGCCGATGAGGCCGAGGCCCGCGTACTGCTCGAGACGCGAGCGCGAGTCCGCGATGTCGAGGTTGCGCATGGTCAGCTGGCCGATGCGATCGACCGGGCCGAAGGCAGCGTCGCCGACGCGCTCCATCGAGAGCTTCTCCGGACCGTACGACAGGTTCGGGGAGACGGTGTCGAGAATGGTCCAGTCGTCGCCGCGACGCAGGCGGATCGTGACCGAGCCCGAGATGGTGAGGCCGACCCAGCGCTGGATCGACTCGCGCAGCATGAGCGACTGCGGCTCGAGCCAGCGTCCCTCGTACATCAGGCGGCCGAGGCGGCGGCCCTGCTCGTGGTAGGTCGCGAGCGTATCCTCGTTCAGGATGCCGTTGACGAGACGCTCGTAGGCGATGAAGAGCAGCGCCATGGCCGGGGCCTCGTAGATGCCGCGCGACTTCGCCTCGATGATGCGGTTCTCGATCTGGTCGCTCATGCCGAGGCCGTGGCGTCCGCCGATCGTGTTGGCCTCCATGACGAGGGCGACCGGGTCGCTGAACTCGACGCCGTTGATGGCGACGGGGCGGCCGGCCTCGAAGGTGACGGTGACGTCTTCGGTCTCGATCTCGACGGAAGGATCCCAGAACTTGACGCCCATGATCGGATCGACGGTCTCGAGCGACACGTCGAGGTGCTCGAGCGTCTTGGCCTCGTGGGTGGCGCCCCAGATGTTCGCATCCGTCGAGTACGCCTTCTCGGCGGAGTCACGGTACGGGAACTCATGCGCGACGAGCCAGTCGCTCATCTCCTTGCGTCCACCGAGCTCGGTCACGAAGTCGGCGTCGAGCCACGGCTTGTAGATGCGCAGACGCGGGTTGGCGAGCAGGCCGTAGCGGTAGAACCGCTCGATGTCGTTGCCCTTGTAGGTGGAGCCGTCGCCCCAGATGTCGACGCCGTCTTCCTTCATCGCGCGCACCAGCAGTGTGCCGGTGACCGCACGGCCGAGGGGCGTTGTGTTGAAGTACGTCCGGCCGCCGGAGCGGATGTGGAATGCTCCGCAGGAGAGAGCGACGAGGCCCTCTTCGACCAGGGCAGTCTTGCAGTCGATCAGGCGCGAGGCCTCGGCGCCGTACTCGAGCGCGCGTCCCGGGATCGACGCGATGTCGTCTTCGTCGTACTGGCCGAGGTCGCCGGTGTACGTGAAGGGAACGGCGCCCTTGTCGCGCATCCATGCGACGGCGACGGAGGTGTCGAGTCCTCCGGAGAAGGCGATGCCGACGCGCTCGCCGACGGGCAGGGACTGGAGGACCTTGGACATGCTTTCCAGTCTATCCGCGGGCGGCGTGTCGCCCTGTGCCGCATGACGACAGTGGCTCACAGGGGGTTCGCGGTCGAGGCCAATAGCGTGACCGCGTGCAGAGGCTCGCTGACTTCCTCGGCCCTCCGGGGGCTGATTCGTGGTTCGCGTGGATCCTCGTGCTGCTGATCGCGATCCTGTTCGGCCTGGTCGCCGTGCTGATGGTGATCCGTGACCGGCCGCATCTCCGTGCGCGGGCCTGGTGGATCTACGGCGGCGCGTGCGGGCTCGCTGTCATGATGATGGTGAGCGTGCAGGCGTTCAACGTCGCGGGCGCGACGCGCGACGAGATGACTTCGCAGCTCCAGTTCCCCGCCGATTACCACGACCTTGATGGTGGGGAGATCGCCGCAGCCTTCACTCTGAACGCGGACGGCACCGCAGATGTCCGCGGAGTATGGCTCGGTACCGAGGAGCGGGACGCCGACGGGGACCGACGATGCCTCTCCGGAGACGTCCTGCCGGTGGTCGGCGAGGCCCGCTGGTGGACGAACGGTGACGGATGGGTGGTGATCGAGGCCGAGGATCGGCGCACGCGATTCGTCCAGGACGATCCGCTGTTCATGGCCGAAGGCTGGGGAAAGGTCTACGTCCTCACACCCTGCACTGAGCAATACACGGCGACATTCGTCACGCCCGACGTCGACTACGGGGACTGATCAGAGGTCTTCGTGCCGCGCCGTGCGCAGCGGTGAGAGCAGGACGATGAGCGCCGCCACGACGAACACGACCACGCTCACGCCGATCGTGACGCGGAACCCGAAGGCGGTGGCGAGCCCGCCGGCCACCAGCGCGCCGATCAGGAACATCACTCGATTGACGGTGCGGATCGAGGCGTTCAACCGCCCCTGCATCTGATCCGGGGCGACCGCTTGCCGGTAGCCCATCTCGTTGGGGTCTTCGAGGCCCATGCCGAGTCCGAACAGGAACTGGCCGATGCCGAGCGGGATCGCGATGATCGCGATGTTGTCGGATGCCGGGAGGACGAGCACCGCGAGCCACGCCACCGCCGACAGAGTGCGCCCGGCGAGCACCGCTCCGCCGACTCCGAAGCGTCGACCGGCCGCCGAGGCGAGCAGTGCTCCGAGGAAGCCGCCGACGCCGCCCATCGCGAGCACGAGTCCGAACACCAGAGCGCCGAGGTCGAGCTCTCGCAGCGCATACGGGGCGAAGGCCGTCAGCGCGATGCTGTTGCCGAGGAACCAGAAGTTGATCGAGGCGGCCATCGGGGCGAGGGTGCGATGCGAGTACGTCCACCGCACACCCTCGACGATGTCGTGACCGAGGTGGCGCCCATCCGTCCGTCGCTCCGCCTTCGCCTCGTCGACCTTGATGCGGCTGAGCAGCACGGCGCTCACCAGGTAGCCGACCGCGTCGATGAGGATAGAGATCGGAGCGCTGAGCCAGCCCACGAGAAGACCGCCGAGCGCCGGACCCGTCGTCTGCGCCACGGTGCCCGCTTGTCCGAGCCTGGCGTTCGCGGCGACGAGCCGGTTCCGGGGCACGAGCCGGGGGAGCATCGGCTGGGCGGCGGAGTCGGCGATCAGCGTCAGAGCGCCGAAGATCAGGAACAGGGCCCCGAACGTCCAGACGGTCAGGGTGCCGGTGACCCACAGCACCGGGATCGCCCCGAGGACGAGCGCGCGGCCGACGCTCGCGAGCACCATGGCGGGCTTGCGGCGCCACCGGTCCATCAGCGCCCCGACGATCAGGCCGAAGAGCAGGTACGGCACCACGTTGGCCGCGTTGAGCAGCCCGATCTCGAAGGCGGAGGCGTCCAGCGTCGTGACGATGAGCACCTGGAACGCGACGGCGCTGACGGCTCCGGTGAAAGCCCCGAGGGTGGACGACGACCAGAAGAGCGCGAACGCGGGAAGGCGCAGGACCTCGCCCGGTCTGTCACTCATCAGATGTTCCGATTAACGCTTCTCTCGGCGCGGTTCCACTCGATTCGGTCGTCATTTTGCTGCGCCGTACTTGCGGAACGCGTTCTGCTTCGAGGTGCGCAGCGCGAGACCGATCATCGTCCAGGAGTCCCCCGCTGCTCTCGATGCCGCGACAGCAGCCGTGAGCTGTCGGTCGGCGGCGTCACGTGCTGCGCGGGCCGCGGCGATGTCGCGCAGCCGGGATGCGTCGCGCATCGTCTCAGGACGGATGCTGTCGATGAACGCCTCCACGTCCTGATCGCGATCGTCTCGGACGGCTGTCCTGGTCACGGGTCCTCCCTCAGAGATAGTGGTATCGACTGGGTCGGAGTCGATCCGCGTGAATGATGAGCGACGGGTTCTGAGCCGGCACCAGGACGATTTCGAGGAGCCGCCCGACGCGATCGGCTCCGATGATCAGAATGCGCTCCTCTCCCTGATACTCCTGCTCGCGGTAGCGGATCGGATGATCGACAGCGTGGATCATGTCGGCGTCGTCCACTCCGTGCTTCCGGGCGCTCGGCGCGATCCGGATGCGGTCAGCGTAACGGTCGCGCATGCCGAGCGTCAATGTTTTGTTGACGACGCCTCCTGATCATGGCTCCAGGTAACTCGTCCGGAGGTCTGCGTCGTTCGAGCGTCGACTCACCCAGCCGACGGCTGGGGAAAATCGTCCGAAACCGCTCACTGGGCAGGAGCGGCGTCCTCCTCAACCCGCGCTCACCGTGGGAGAGTGTCCACGGAGGTCGACATGGGCGAAGCAGTGCTGTGGGGCGTGGTCGCGGCATCGCCCCTGTTCATCGGCGCGGTCCTCGCGATGCTGCGGAAGTGGCCGCCGCGTTGGCTCGGCATCGTCCTCGGCTTCGGCGCCGGCGCGCTGATGGCCTCGATCGCCTTCGAGCTCTGGGAAGAGGGACTGAACCGCGGTGGGGCCGTGCCACTCGTGGCCGGAGTCGCCGCCGGCGCCCTCGCGTACTACATCGCCGCGCGCATCCTCGATGCCAGGGCGGCGAAGAAGAAGGGTGAGGCCGGCGGAGGGCAGCTCGCCGTCGGTGCACTCCTCGACGGCATCCCCGAGCAGCTCGTCCTCGGTATCGGTCTCGCCTCCGGCGAACCCGTCAGCATCGCCCTCGTCGTCGCCATCCTCGTCTCGAACCTGCCGGAGTCGATCGGCTCGGCCGCCGACCTGCTCCAGGGCGGAATGGCGAAGGGCCGCGTGCTGCTGCTGTGGGCGGGGGTGGCCGTCATCTGCGCGCTCGCCACGGTCGCGGGCTTCGCACTGGCCACCGTCACCGGCGACGTGTTCCGCACGGCCGCGAGCGGATTCGCCGCCGGAGCCCTGCTGGTGATGCTCGTCGACTCGATGGTCCCCGAGGCCCAGTCGAAGGCCAAGGAGTCGACCGGCCTCGCCACCGTGCTCGGCTTCGCGCTCGCCGCGGCCCTGTCGTTCGCCGGCTGACCCGGCGCGCCGGCATCCCCCCCGCGTTCCGGTCGCACTCGATGCCGTCCGATCCGCGCCGGGGCGGCAGGAACTGCGACCGGAGCGGGGCGCTGCGACACGAACTGCGACCGGAACGATGATCGAGACCTCCGCCCGCCACCTGGCGGCCGCGCGCCCGCAGATCGGGTGCGGGTGGCGGGTTACCCTCGGGGAAGACGTGAAGGATGCTGGCGGGACGCCGCCACGCAGACGGCGAGAACAAGGGAGTTCTGATGACCGACACACTCGCCCGCCCGCCCTTCGACCCCGAGCTCGAAGCCGCCCTCGCCCTGGTCGCCGACCAGATGCCGTCGACGCTGACCTCGGAGATGATCCCCCTGATGCGGCAGTCACCGGTCAGCGGAGAGGACGAGATCTTCGCCGTCCTCGATGAGCGCGGCTTCACCCGCCGCGATGTGACGATCGCCGGCCACGAAGGCGACGAGATCGTCGTCTCGGTCATCGAGAAAGAGGGGCGCACAGGAACGGGGCCCGGCTTCTTCCACACCCACGGCGGCGGCATGATCATCGGCAACCGCTGGCTCGGCGTCGTCGGCTTCCTCGATTGGGCGGAGCGCTTCAACGGCGTGATCGTGACCGTCGAGTACCGGCTCGCTCCGGAGTTCCCCGATCCGTTCCCGGTCGAGGACTGCTACGCGGGGCTCCTGTGGACCGCGGAGAATGCGGGAGAGCTCGGCATCGACCTCTCCCGGCTGCTCATCGGAGGAGCCAGCGCCGGCGGCGGGCTGGCTGCCGGCACCGCACTGTTGGCCCGCGACCGCCGTGGACCGGCGCTCATCGGCCAGCTGCTCATCTACCCCATGCTCGACGACCGTGACGAGACCGTCTCGACCCACCAGATCGACGGGATCGGCGTCTGGGACCGCGGCTCCAACATCACCGGCTGGACCGCGCTGCTCGGCGACCGCAAGGGCGGCGCCGACGTCTCGATCTACGCGGCTCCCGCGCGCGCGACAGACCTCACGGGGCTGCCTCCTGCCTTCATCGACTGCGGCAGCGCCGAGGTGTTCCGCGACGAGGACGTCGCCTACGCCACGCGCCTGTGGGAGGCCGGAGTCCAGGCCGAACTGCACGTGTGGGCCGGAGGATTCCACGGGTTCGACATGTTCGCGCCGCACGCGGCCGTCGCACAGGCCATGCTCGCCGCCCGCGACAGCTGGGTGAATCGCCTGCTCGCCTGACGTCTCCCTACGGGGTCGCGCACACGACCCCGTAGGGTGGAACTCCCGCGCGATGGAGCCCGACATGCAAGATCTGCTGGGGCGTCTCACCGCCCTCGACCCGGATGCCAGCGAGACGCTCAAAGTCGTCACCTACTTCGATGCCCTCGTCGAGAGATCCGTCGGCGTCGAGAGCATGCTCCGTGGCGCCGCCGTACTGAGCGGGGCGACCGTCGGACAGCGCGACGGTCGGCAGATCATGCGCGTACGTGCCGACGGAGTGCGCATCGATCCGCTGGATCCCCGAGACGGCTGGATGCTGCGCCACAGCGGACCGGATGCCGTCGCGTGGATCGAGCGCGAGGGCGAGGCGCACACGAACGACGCGATGATCCTCGAGCGACTCGCTCTCGCGCTCGGCATCATCCGGGCGCGCCGATCCGCGGGACCCGAGAGCGCGGTCGAGCTCGCCATCAGCTCCTACGCGGGAGTCGATGAGCGAGCAGGTGCCCTGTCGCGCCTGCGGCTGACCCCCGGACTCTTCCGCGTCGTCGCCTCGCTACCCGATCCGGCACCTCGGGCGCAGCATCCGTCGGCCGTCGTGGCCACGCGGCATGGACTCACGCGGGCGACCATCCTGCCGCAGGACTTCGCGGTGCAGGACGCCTGGGACGACGCGACCGAACTCCGCCGCGGCGTCGGCACGACCGGGACGGAAGGGCAGCTGCCCGAGTCCTGGTCAGCCGCCCTCATCGCCGTGCGGCTGACCACCCCCGCCGAGCCCGTGCTCGCCGCCGCCGACCTCGGCGCGCTGCTGCTCGTCGCCGAGACGGCCGACGCCGGCGCCCTGCATCCGGATGCCGCCGCGCTCGCCGGCCTGGACGGCCGCAGTCTCGAACTGCTCGACGCCGTCATCGACGAGCAGAGCGTGCGCGCCGCGGCCGTCCGCCTGGGCCGGCACCACTCGAGCGTGCAGGATCGGCTCGCCGCCCTCACCGAGACGCTCGGCTACGACCCGCGCACATCCAGAGGTCATGCGCGCTTCGTGCTCGCCCGGATGCTGCTCCGCCTCGCCGACTGAGCGACGACCGTTCGAATCGCGTGAATGGTCGTGATCTGACCTCCGAAGCGACCACTTGCGCGATTCGGAAGGGTGGAATGCCTAGCCGAAGCCGGGGTACTCCTCGAGCTTCTTCTCGAACTCCGCGCGGTCGGCCTCGCTGAGCACACCGCTGGCGATCACGAAGAGCTGCAGACCTTCCAGCGGCTCGCCGGTGCGCGCGCTCTGCGCCTCACGAGCCGTCAGGAATCCGCCGTCCTCGTCATGCGAGAGGTCGTAGATGTTCGCGTAGAACCGCAGCGGGTCGGGGTAGTTCTCGGTGTAGTACTCCCACGTGTCCTGCGTGCGCGGGTCGTCGCTGCCGTAGAGCTTCGCGATCACCGACGGGTCCATGCCCGAGATCGACGGGTCGTTGAACGCGTACAGATCCCACAGCCCGTGTTCGATCACGACGTCGTCGATCGCGGCCATCACGTCGAGCTTCTGCGCGTAGTCCCGGATCGGTTCGTTCGTCGCCCATCCGGTCGAGGTGTACTCGACGAGCATCGACTCGCCGCCGTAGCCGTTGCGCTCCGGGCGCAGGTCCTCCTCGCCGACCTGGACCCAGGTGAACCCGAACTCGGCGGTCAGCCTCTCGCGGATGTCGGCGAACAGCTCATCGGACTGAGCGCGCACCTCTTCGAGGGACTGCTGGCTCAGCGTCTGCTGCGGGTCGGTGCCCTTGATCGCCGGGTACGCCTCCGCGTGCTTCTGCTCGTCGGTCTTCACGCCCTCGTAGTTGCCGGATGCCGACGTCTGCAGCGCGCTCATTCCGCCGACGGTCGCCACGTTGAACAGGATCGTCACGACGAGCGCGATCGCGCCCAGCATCCGTCCCCGCGCGGAGAACAGGGCCGCGATGATCACCGCGACGACGATGAGCTGCAGCGCGAGCATGGTCACGCCGTAGAGGATGTCGGTGCCGCCGGCGAGCAGGGTGCCGAGCAGGATCAACGCGAACAGGATGGCGGCGGAGAGAGCGATCCAGCCGAGCGCGTTTGCCGGCTTCTTCTCGGCCTCGAGCGTCGCTGTCGCGCCGGGGACGGGCACCGGGGGCACGGGGCCCGCGATGGGTCCCTGCTGGCGGCGCGCGCCGCGGTACCCGCCGGGCGGTGGCACGGGAGGCGCACCTTCGGCGCCGGCGAGGTAACGTGCGCGCTGCTTCTCGTGGTCCATCACCATGGCTTGTCCGTTCCCGAGCCGCCGGGGTCATCGCCCTGCTGCTGGTCGCGCTCCTGGGTTCCCTGCTCGAGCTTGTCCTGCAGATCGCGGATCTTCTCGTCGGAGGGCTGCGGCTCCTCCTCGGTCTGCGGCTCCTGCGGTTGCGGCTCCTGCTCCTGTTCCTGCTGCTTCTGCTTGAGCCGCCCCTCCGTGCCCTCGAGTGTGTCGGACATGTCGCGTTCGGGGTCGGAGGACTGCTCCTGCGCCTCTTCGCTGTTGCATTCCTCGGGGGTCTCGATCGTGATCGTGAGCGCCTCGCCGTACAGCTGCGCCGCCGTCGCACCGTCACCGTCCGCGCGGGCCGCATCGCCCATCCGCTCGACGACCAGGGCGAGGTTGATGCGCACGCCGCACACCTCCAGGCCGGTTGCGAGGTCCAGCGCCTCCTCGAGCTTCGCCCTCGCCTCGGGAAGCTGCTCGGCCGCACCGAGCGCCGTGCCGACGTTGAACGGCGCCTTGTACGGCTCGAACCAGTTCAGGAACTCCTGGTTGCGCGCCGCCGCCTCAGAACCCGCGTAGTCGTCGACGACGTAGGCCGTCACCGCCTGGTGGGCGAAGGCGTACATGCTCAGCAGCTTGCCCACGAAGAGCAGTGCGGCGAGCGTGAGCGGGAGCGTGCCGATCGCCACCCAGCGACGGATGCTGCGCCGACGACGATTCGACCGAAGTCGGGCCGCAGCGGCTTCGTCCTGCGGAGTCACGAGGCACCTCCTTCGGTCGTCGAGCGCGTTTCGTCTCGTCGCTTCGCACCTCGCTCGACGACCGATGAACGCGGTGCCTTGAGCTGGCGCAGCCGGGCAATCAGCATCGTCGCGCGCAGCAGCTCGACGCCGAGGAGCGCGACGATCACGAGGGCGGCGATCCAGTACAGCTCGGTGACGTTGCCGACCTCGCCGGACTCCGCGTAGCTCGTGGTGGTCGACGGAGCGGCCGGCAGCGTGGGCGCGGCATCCGCCGTCCGGTGCTCGTACTCGACACCGAGCTGTTCCGCGACGGTCTCGAGGTTCGCCTCATCGATCACCGACAGCGCGTTCCCGCCCTCGTACTCGATGTACCCCTCGTCGGCGCCGAGGCCGCCGCCGGTGATGCGCATGGGCCCGCCCTCGGTCGTCCCGTAGCCGAAGACGGCACCGGCATCCGTGTACTTGGCGCTCGTCGTGAAGGGTTCGGGCGGCGTGCCGACGGTCTGTTCGCCGTCGCCGAAGTAGAAGACCATCCGCGCCCGGTCGGGCGACGACTCCGCGGCCGCCGCCAGGGTCTCGGACAGCAGAGGAGCGGCGATGCCGATCGAGCTGCCGCGCGACTGGCTGGTCACCTCGGGTCGCAGCACGTCCAGCGACCCGATCAGGGCCGTGGTGTCGGTGGTCAACGGCATCCGCAGCTCCGCCGCCGCATCGGAGGTGATGAGCGCGAAGCGCGCACCCGGGTATTCCTCGACGATCGCCCGCACGTCTTCGCGGACGCCGTCGAGTCGCGGCTGGCCGTCGTCCCAGTCCTCGGCCACGATGCTCGCGGTGGTGTCGACGACGAGCACGATGTCGGTGTCGGTCGCGAGAGTCTGCGTCGCGCCGCCGGGGATGCCGGGCCGCAGCAGCATCACGAAGCAGGCCAGGATCAGCAGCAGCCGAAGCCCCCACAGAACGCGCGCGCCGGACTTCGCGCGCGCGGTGCCGGATCCCGCCCCCTGGGTCTCTCGGCCCGTCGAAGGACCGCGCACGATCAGCCAGACGGCGAGAGCGACGACCGGCGCGAACAGCAGCACGAGCAGCAGCGGATGGAGGACGGGCTGGAAGATCACAGTCTCACCCTCCACAGCACGACGGCGAACGAGAGGAGCGCGACGGCCAGCACGACGATCCACAGGTTCGGGGTGTCGGTCCAGACGACCTGCGCCTCGCCGCGCAGCTCGGTCGCCTCCTGCTCCTGCACCTCGGTGACGATGTCCGACACGGTCGTCGTGTCGCGCAGGCCGTACGCCGCGCCGCCGGTCGTCTCGGCCGCGGCGGTGAGCTCGGCGCTGACGGCGGCATCCTTGCCCTGCACCGGGTTCAGCGCGAACACGCGCACGCCCTTCGCCTTCGCAAAGCCGGCGGCCTCCTCCAGCGTGACGATCGAGGCACCGTTGATCTCGTTGTCGGTCGCGAAGATCACGGAGCGCGACCGCTCGTCGTCGGGGCGATCGAAGCCCAGCGTGCAGGCCGCGAGCCCGTCGCCGATCAGCGAGGCGCCCTCGCCGTTGAGCGTGCCGACCCAGTGCTCCGGGATCTCGTCGACGTAGTCGAAGCTCTCCTTGATGCTGGCCAGATGCTCGCGGATGAAGTCGTAGTCGTCGGTCAGCGGGAAGATCTGCACGGGCGAGCTGTTGAAGATCGTCAGGCCGATGCGCTCGCCCTCGAAGTCCTCCAGCAGGTCCTCGAAGACGCTGATCACCTCGACGTCGACCTCGGTCATCGAGCCCGAGACGTCGAGGCACAGCATGATGTCGCGGCTGGTGTTGACCGGCTGGATGGTCTGCGACGACATCGGCCGGGCGGCGACCACGCCGGCGGCGACCGTCGTCACGGTGCCGAGCACGAGGATGCCGGTCAGCGCGAGCACACGGCGCGTCAGCGCGTGGCGGAACGCCGGGAGCGTGCGCAGGCGCTCCGCGCGCGCGACCCGCGCCCGTTCGCCCGCACCGCCGCGACCGCTGCGGCGCAGACCGAGCGCGAGCCCGATGCCGAGGGCGACCAGCACGACCGCGATCGCGACGATGATCATCCAGAAGTTCGCTAATGCCATGTGCGCACCACCGTCCGCGCCGCTTCGGCACCGGCGACCGGATCGATCGCGGGTCCCTGACGGAAGATGCTCGGGTAGTAGTGCCGGCCCATCGCATCGATGAGCGCGGGGTGCACGCCCCGCGCGACGAGGTCGTCGAGCGCCAGGACCGGGGCCTCGAGCCCGCTGTACTCGTTCACGAACGTGCGGACGACGCGGCTCAGCTCGAGGTTGGCGTTCCGTGCGGACAGCCTGCGCTCGCGGTAGTCCGTCTCCACCATCTGGATGCGCTCGAGGTACTCGGTGCGCAGCTGGGAGAGAACGTCGCCGGTGAGCAGCGACTGCCCACCGGCATCTCCCGCGGTGGCGAGCGCGCGTCGCGGACGGGTCAGCACGATCAGCAGCCAGGCGCCGAGCACCAGCAGGGCGAGGATGCCGATCGCGAGCAGCATCCATCCCCAGCCGTACTGGGCCGGAGGGTAGAGCTCGTCAGATCCCGGCATGAGACCTCCGGTTCAGCAGCTGCAGCAGCTGCGACACGGCGTCGTCCTGCCCGTCGAGCACGGCGTGACTGATCTCCATGCGCTTGAGCGTCTCGGCGAGGTGCGCGGCATCGGCCTCGGTCTGGGCGGTGAGCTCGCCGACGATGCCGAGGTCGCCCTGCACGAAGTCGGGCACGTCCCACCGGCTGTCCACATCGCTGCGGATCGTGCGCGTGGTGTGATCGAGCACGGGATCGGCGTCGCGCACCGTGAGCCAGAGCACATCGTGCTGCACGCGCAGGCGGCGCAGCATCCGCTCGGTCTCGTCGGTGATCGGCGCCTCATCGGTGATCACGACGACGATCATGCGCCGGGAGACGGTGCGCGTGACGTACGACAGCAGGGCGTCGCGGTCGCTCGGGGCGGTGCTCTCGTCGATGGCCTTGTCGATCGTCCGCAGGGCGTGCTCGAGCGCACCCTCGCTGCGGCCGGGAGCGCGGCGGCGCACCCGGTCGGCGTCGCCGTAGACCGTGGAGAAGTCGTCGCCGTGGCGGAGCGCGAGCACTCCGAGCACGCCGGCCGCGAGGATCGCGAGATCCTTCTTCGCCTTCTCGTCGTGCGCGAGCGCCGTCATCGAGCGGCCCGTGTCGACGACGAACATGATCGTGTGCATGCGCATCGCGCGGTGGCGCTTGACCAGCGGGGCACCCAGACGTGCGGTGGCGCGCCAGTCGATGTCGCGCACCTGATCGCCGTACTCGTACTTGCGCAGATCCTCGAAGTCGAGGCTGCGCCCGTGCAGCAGCGACGCGTACGCGCCGTCGAGGGCGTGCAGCGACTTGCGCGACGAGTGGATGAAGAGCTTGCTCTTCACCTGGGTGATCAGGCTGGGCATGGGCGGGTCAGGGGGTCGGCACCGCGGCGAAGATCTCGTCGATGATCTCCTCGCTGCGGATGCCCTCGGCGTCGGCCTCGAACGTCAGCAGCAGGCGGTGGCGCAGCACCAGATGGCGGAGGGCGCGGATGTCCTCGGGGAGCACGTGCGCGCGGCCGTTCAGCAGTGCCAGGGCGCGAGAGGCCTGCAGGAACGCGATGCTCGCACGCGGGCTCGCGCCGTACTTGATGAGGCGAGCGCGCTCGTCGCCGATGTACGGCGCCGGGTTCCGGGTGACGTAGGCGATCGAGACGATGTAGTTGCGGATCGCCGGGTCGACGTAGATGCGGCTGGCGACATCCTGCAGCAGGTGCACGTCGTCGAGGGTGACCGCGCTCGTCACGTGCCGGTCGGGGTCGAGCACGCCGGAGTCGATGCGGCCCAGGATCTCGAACTCCTCGGCCGGGCTCGGGTATTCGACGATCTCCTTGAGCAGGAACCGGTCCATCTGCGCCTCAGGCAGCTCGTACGTGCCCTCCTGCTCGATGGGGTTCTGCGTGGCGATCACGAGGAACGGCTTCGGCAGGGGGTGGATCTCGCCGCCGATCGTCGTCTGGTGCTCCTGCATCGCCTCGAGCATGGCGCTCTGGGTCTTGGCGCTGGAGCGGTTGATCTCGTCGAGCAGCACGAAGTTGGCGTGCACCGGACCGAGGACCGTGCGGAACGAGCCGGTCGCCGACTCGTAGATCTGGCTGCCGGTGATGTCGCTGGGGAGCAGGTCGGGCGTGCACTGGATGCGCTTGAACTGCGCCTTCACGGTGTCGGCGAGCGTGCTGGCGGCGGTCGTCTTGGCGAGACCCGGCACGCTCTCCAGCAGGATGTGTCCGCCGGCGATGAGCGACACGAGCAGGCTCATCCGCAGGCGGTCCTGGCCGACCATCTTCGCGGAGTAGGAGTCCGAGATCACCGTGAGCACGGCGGCCGCGCGCGACATCTCCGCGTCGGTCGGCGCCCCCTGGTTCTTCGAGCCCGAGACGCCCTGCGTCGCCGAGCTCGGTGCCTCGTGCGTCACCGAGCCCGCGGAAGGCGCCGGGGGCGCGGGCGGGTAGCTCGGAGCAGGAGGAGGCGGGGGCGCAGAGCTCGCCTGCGGGTCCTGCGCGTAGGGCTCGTTCATGGGTGGCTCCCTCAGTCACACGGGGACACTCGTCGCAGCCATCCCCCGCGGACCAGCGTAACCGCATCCGGCGGCGTGACCGGCGGGCAGGAGTGCCCGGATCAGGCGGAGGCGGGGGAGCGGACGCCGCGCCGCCGGCCGACCCAGACCACGAGGGCTGCGGCGCCGATGATGATCGCGGCGATCAGCAGCACATAGAGGCCCACGGCGACGTACCCGCCCGACTGGTGCGGGTCGAGGAACGGGTAGGGGTACCAGTACGGGTTGCCTGTAGCGGGAGCGGTGACGAGATTCGCGCGGATCAGGGTGAAGACCGTCCAGACGATCGGGAAGATCGCGGCGATGCCGACGGTTCCCCAGCCGAGAGCGCGGCGCCGCGGGGCGAACAGCACGTCGAGGAGCATGACGAGGGGGATGACGACGTGCAGCACTTCGTTCGACCAGGGGACCGTGGATCCCTGGGGAAGGGGGATGCCGCGGAGCAGGGTGTTGTAGACGACGCCGGTCACGATCATGTAGGTGCTCGCGCACACGAGCAGCACGGCGAACCACCGCGGTTCGACGAGCTTCGCGTCCTTCTGCCGCAGTGCCCAGATGCCGCCGATCGCGAGGGTGACGGCGGCCAGGACGTTCGACTCGATGGTGAAGAAGCTGAAGAAGTTCGCGATGACCGTCGGCATGTGCCGGCCGTAGTCCGTGTCGGCGCTCCCGGCGACCTCGATCGATCGAGCGAGCTGGGCGACGATCGCCGCGACGGCGAGGACTGCTGCTGCGAGTCGCGCGTAGGGCCACCAGGTCGTCATATTCGCCTCCGCCGGTCACTGTAGCGGAATCGCACCGTAGACCGCGGGACCGATATATCGATATGTTCGGACTCGGACGCAGCAGGCGCGACGGCGGAGGGGCTCATGAGCGACAGCGGCACGGATTCGGCGACGGCGGTCACAGCGCGAAGGTCCTGGCGCGGCCGCGCCGGGCTGAGCATCCAGTCGAAGCTCCTGATCATGCTGCTCGCGGTGAGCCTGATCTCGTCCGTGGTCGTCGGCGCGATCGGGTTCATCAACGGTCGGGACTCGCTGCACGATGCGGCCGTCGATCAGCTCATCACCATCCGCTCCCTGCGCGCTGCGGAGATCACCGAGGCGATCGAGGACGTCAAGCGCGACGCCTCTCTGCAATCGCGGAACCTGAGCGCGCAGACGCTCTCGAACACGATGAACGCGGCCTGGGACGATCTGCAGGGGCAGGAGGTCACCGACGAGCAGTTCGCGCAGCTCGAGGGCTACTACGCCGACACCTTCATCCCCGAACTCGAGGCCCGCGCGGGCGAGGAGTACGGCTCCGAGGCGTTCATCCCGGAATCCGACGCCGGCCGCTACCTGCAGCTGCAGTACACGACGAAGAACCAGGACTTCGACACCGATTACGACAAGCTGCTCGTCGGCAACGACAGCGGCGACGGCACGAGCTACTCGGCCGGAGCGGAGCGATACGGCGACTACTTCACGCGTCTGATCCAGCAGGCCGGCTACGAGGACGCCCTGCTGCTCAACCTCGACGGCGACGTCGTGTTCTCCGCCTACAAGGGCGTCGAACTGGGAACCAACCTGAACACCGGGCCGTATCGCGACACCGTGTTCGCGCAGACCTACCGCGACACGATCGCGACCAACTCGGTGGACGCCATCGGTCTCACCGACTTCGAGCGCTGGATCCCCTCGCTGAACGTGCCGACGATGTGGATCATCTCCCCGGTCGGCAACGACAGCAGGATCACCGGCGCCATGGCTCTCCAGGTTCCGGTCGACCAGATCAACGACGTGATGACCGGCGGGAAGCAGTGGAAGGAGCAGGGCCTCGGCGACACCGGCGAGGTCTACCTGGTGGGGCGCGACGACCTCATGCGCAGCACCTCGCGGCGCCTGGAGGAGAACCCCGAGGAGTACGTCAAGCGGCTCATCAGCGGAGGGATCGCGCCCACGATCGCGAACCGCATCGGCGAGGTCAAGGGCACTGTGCTGCTGCAGCCGGTCAACACGTTCGCCGTGGCCGAGGCGCAGGCCGGGCGCAGCGGCACCGTCGTCGGCCGTGACTACATCGGCGGCGACAGTGTCACCACCTATGCCCCGCTGGAGATCGAGGGGCTCGACTGGGTCATCGTGGCGCGCATCGACACGGCTGAGGCGTTCGAACCCGTGAACGTGTTCACGCGCAATGTGCTGCTGTCGCTGCTCGGCATCCTGCTCGGCGTCTCGCTGCTGTCGCTGCTGCTCGCGCAGGTCTTCACCCGCCCGATCCACCGCCTGGTCGGAGCCGTGCACCGGGTCGCCGAGGGAGATCTCGACGTGCAGGTGCCGCAGGGTTCGCGCGACGAGTTCGGCGACCTCGGCAGCGCGTTCAACGACATGGCCTCGAGCCTGCGCATCAAACAGGACCTCATCGAGGAGCAGCAGAAGGAGAACGAGAAGCTGCTGCACACCCTCATGCCCGAGAGTGTCGCGGCGAAGTACAAGCAGGGCGATGAGGCGATCTCCGAGGCGCATGAGAACGTCTCGGTGGTCTTCGCGGAGTTGGTCGGCTTCGACGACGCGGTCCGCGGTCAGAGCGCCGAAGAGGAGATCGCGCTCCTCAACACCCTCATGCGCGGCTTCGACGAGGCGGCCGAGAAGGCCGGCGTCGAGAAGGTCCGCACGCTCCGCGGGGGATATCTGGCTTCGTCCGGGTTGATCGTGCCGCGGGTGGACAACATCCGCCGCAGCGTCGAGTTCGCACGGAATCTGCTCGGCGTGCTCGAGCGCTTCAACGCCCAGAACGGCACGCAGATCGCGCTCCGCGCCGGCGTCGACACGGGCACCGTCACGAGCGGTCTCGTCGCCCGCACCACCCTCGCCTACGACCTGTGGGGCGACGCCGTGAACCTCGCGTACCGCGTGCGCTCGGTCACCGGCGAACCGGGCATCTACGTCAGTCAGACCGTGCGCGACCGCACGCAGGAGCTGGTGAACTACGTCGAAGCGGGGACGGTGGAGACGCAGGGCAGGACCGAGACCGTCTGGAAGGTGGTCTGATGCTCGACGAGGCGTTCGCGGACGGATGGGCGTGGTGGGTGATCGCGCTCGCCGTCGGGGTGCCGGTGCTCCTCGTCGTGCTCACCGAGATGATCGGGGCGCTGACGCGTCGCGGCAATCCGGTGGCCAAGCCGTTGCGGATGCTGCGCAACGGGGTCATCCCCGTCGGCGCCCTGTTCGCGCTGCTCGCCTTCGCGATCCAGTCGCCCGCCGATCAGGTGTGGACGCGGGTCGTCGCGACGGTGTTCGGCTTCCTCGTGATCCTGCTCGTTCTCTCCGCCTTCAACGTCGCGCTCTTCGCGAATGCGCAGAAGGACTCCTGGCGCGGGCGCATCCCGACGATCTTCGTCGAGATCGGCCGGCTCGTGCTCGTGGGCGTCGGTCTCGCGCTGCTCTTCTCCTGGGTGTGGGATGCCGACGTCGGCGGCATCTTCACGGCGCTCGGCGTCGGGTCGATCGTCATCGGCCTCGCCCTGCAGAACGCCGTCGGCGGGGTGATCTCGGGTCTGCTCCTGCTCTTCGAGCAGCCCTTCAAGATCGGGGACTGGCTGGATGCCGCGGGCGTCAAGGGCCGGGTCGTCGAGGTGAACTGGCGCGCGGTGCACATCGAGACCGGCGCCGGCATCCAGATCGTGCCGAACTCGACGCTCTCCGGGGCGTCTTTCACGAACCTGAGCGAGCCGGAGGGGCCGCACTCCGCCGAGACCCCGGTGAAGTTCTCGACCGACGATCCGCCGCACGAGGTCATGTCGCTGCTGCGTTCTGTGGCCGAGGCGCTGCCGATGAAGCTGCCGCGCGAGCATGTCACGGTGAACTACTCGGGCGCCGGCGCGTACGGGGTGTCGATTCCAGTGGCCGGACCCGCTGACGCCTCGCGCGCCCTCTCGATGTACCTGTCGTGGCTCTGGTACGCGGCACGGCGCCGGGGCTTCGCCCTCGACGGCGATTCGACCGATCCGCTCGCTGAACCGCAGCGCCTGGTCGAGGCGATCACGGCGATCGCGCCGACGCTGCATCTGCGCGACGATGACATCGAGGCCGTGACCGCGGGTGCGCGCCTGGAGCGGTACGGCGTCGGCGAGCTCGTGCTTCCCAGCGGCATCGTGCCCGATGAGGTGCGTGTCGTCGTGTCGGGCCGAGCGGTGCTCGCGGTCGAGGCCGATGGCGGACGCATCGAGTTCGCGAGCGCGGAGAAGGGCGACATCGTCGGGCACACCGCGCTCACCCGGGAGCGCACGCAGGCGGCGACGATCGCCGGCGAGATCCTCACCGTCGTGGTGCTGCCGCTGTCGACGGTTGACGCGCTGATCCAGAGCCGTCCGCGGCTGGCGGGAGAGATCGGTGAGGCACTGGAGTTGAAGCGCACGCTCGCTGCCGCCCGGCTCGCCGAACTCGGCATCGCGCGGAACGTGATCGGCGAGCGCTGAGGCGAGGACGGGTGGCTGCTCCGGGTCGTTCCGGTCGCAGTTCGTGCTGCTGCGGGGCGTTCCGGTCGCAGTTCCTGCCGTTGCGGATGCGCAGGCGCGGCAGAAAGTGCGACCGGAACGAACGCGGCCGGCAGAAAGTGCGACCCGAATCAGGGCGTCAGGCCGCGCGGCGCCGCCCGCGCATGCGCGTGACGAGCACGCCGAGCAGGCACAGCGCGCCGCCGAGGAACATCAGCGGTGTCGGCACCTCGCCGAGGATCGCCCACGACATGAGGATCGCGATCGCCGGCACGACGTAGGTGGTCGCCGAGGTCTGGCCGGCGGTGCTGCGCTGCAGTACGTACGCCCAGGTGGTGAAGGCGACGGCCGTGGGGAAGATGCCGAGGTAGACGACCCACAGCGTCGAGTCGAGCGGCGCGGACTGCAGGGCATCGATGAGACCGCCGATCCAGGGCAGCAGCGCGACGGTGCCGGCGATCGCTCCGAGCCACGTGAGCGTCGTCGCATCGGTCCCGGCGGTGAGGAGACGCTTCTGCACGAGCGTGCACCCGGCGTACATCACCGCGGCGAGAAGGGCGAGGAGGAGACCCGTGATGTCGGGGCCTTCCTTCGTCGACGAGTTCATGCCGATCAGCACGACCCCGAGGAACGCGATCGGCGCCCCGATCACGAGCGGCTTCGGGAAGCCCTCGCGCAGGAACAGTCCGCTGAAGATGACGACCATGAGCGGTGCGAGGTTCACCACCATCGCGGCAGTGCCGGCGTCGAGGGTGCGCTCGGCGCTGTTGAGCGCGAGGTTGTAGACGCAGAACCAGCCGACGCCCCACACCGCGATCAGCCACCAGTGCCGACGCTCGGGAAGACGGATGCCGTGCCGCACGGCGATGATCGTCAGCACGACCGTGCCGACGGCCATCCTCAGCAGAGCGAGGGCCCCGGGGTCGTAGTGCGGGCCGGCGCCGCGGATGCCGATGAACGCCGAGGCCCAGAGCACCACGGTCACCAACGCGGCGACGAGGACGAGTGCGCCCTGCTTCTTGGGCGCGGTCTGCTTGCCGGGCGCGGCGGTACTCGTGCGGGCTCCGGGATCGCCGGACACGGCTTCAGGCATCCCCCGATCCTGTCAGGGGCCTCCGACATCGAGCGAGGCCCTGGAGCGACAGCATCCCTCGCTTTCCCGCCAGCGTGCCGCGGACGCGATATCTCCCCCGTGACGTCGGTTCGTCGGTAGCGTGGCGGGGGCAACCGGAGGATGGGGAGAGATGTCGTACGACGTGGAAGTGTATGGGCAGCGAGCGATGACAGCGCGTGAACTCGTGAAGACGGTCAAGGCCGACAGAGAACTGACGGCGAAGGGTGATCGCGCGACCGGCGGAGTCGGTGAAGTCGGGTGGAAGTGCTCGGGCGAGCACTGCTTCCACGTCGACGGCCCGATGGAAGTGGACCCGGACGAGGTCCCCGACGAATGGAGGGGGAACACCCCTCCGACCATGTTCTACAGCATCCAGGTGCCGTACCTCGTTGATACCTCGGCAGGCTTCTCCTTCGAAGCGGATCCGAGACAGCTCTCGGCAGCACTCGGGTTTGCGTCGCGGCTGGCTGACCGGCTCGATGGGCTCGTCGTGGACCTTCAGGCATGACATTCAGCGAGAACCTGTATCTCCACCTGAACTGGTTCCGCCTGAGAGACGATTCCCGCGACCTGGCCCGGATCTACCTCGACGTCGCGACCGAGCTGTGCCCGGCTGCGGTGCCCTCCCGCTTCGGAACGCACGAACCGATGCAGGGAAGGTTCCCGCGCGACGACGCCTCGACCTTCGATCACATGTATCGCGAAGAGTGTGACGTGTCCCCTCTGATTCTCACGGGCAAGCACTTCCCGCACGGCACCATCTCCGGGTGGACGAACGACCTCGAGTCCCGATACCAGCAGATCGCCCTGAGGTTCGACTTCGCGGCCTGGGAACGCGCGGGCACGCAAGCGTCCTTCGAGGAGTTCTTCGTCGAGGTCGCGCGCAGATCGGGAAGCTTCTTCGCCTCAGCGGAGCTGAATGACACCATGTTCGAGACAGCCCAGGTTCCTGCCGTTCGCGGCGCGTGGGCAGGGCTGCCGCTTCAGCCGCAGTGGCTCTCCTGGTTCTCCCCGGAGTACGCAGAGCTGGTGGCACCGCATCTGTCTGCAGGCGAGACCACGAAGCACGTGGAGGGCTGGTTCCATCGCTGGACCGAGGAGCCGGCGGAGGCCGCCGAGATCCGCTCGTGGCTCCTCGACGATCCGTGGGTGCCGTACGAACTGCTCCCGGCCCCGAACCCCGGCAGCACTCGACGGCCCCATGAGCAGGCGTTCGTCATGCCCGAGTCGCTGCGGGCGCCGGTGCAGGGTTCTCCGGAGTGGCGACGCATCGAGGCGCACTACTCCCGAAACAGCCCGGAAACCCCCTCCCGATAGGATGGGACCGCCCGAAGAGGGCCAGCTCATCGGCCGGTGCAAACCCGGCGAAAGCAGGGGGGACACCCATGCCAGGAATCGTGATCGTCGGCGTGCAGTGGGGCGACGAAGGAAAGGGCAAGGCCACCGATCTTCTCGGTGAGCGCACCGACTGGGTGGTGAAGTTCAACGGCGGCAACAACGCCGGGCACACCGTGGTCGTCGGCGACGAGAAGTACGCGCTGCACCTTCTGCCGTCCGGCATCCTCTCTCCCGGCGTGACGCCGGTCATCGGCAACGGTGTGGTCGTCGACCTCGAGGTGCTGTTCTTCGAGCTCGAGGCGCTCGCCGCCCGCGGCATCGACATCTCCCGGCTCAAGGTGAGCGCGAACGCGCACATCATCACGCAGTACCACCGCACGCTCGACAAGGTCACCGAGCGCTTCCTCGGCAAGCGCATGATCGGCACGACGGGCCGCGGCATCGGTCCGGCCTACGCCGACAAGATCAACCGTGTGGGCATCCGTATCCAGGACATCTTCGACGAGAACATCCTGCGGCAGAAGGTCGAGGGTGCTCTCGACCAGAAGAACCACCTGCTGGTCAAGATCTTCAACCGCCGCGCGATCACCGCAGACGAGGTCGTCGAAGACCTGCTGTCGTACGCCGACCGTCTGCGCCCGATGGTCGCCGACACCGGCTACCTGATCGCCGAGGCGCTCGACCGCGGCGAGGTCGTGGTCTTCGAGGGCGGCCAGGCGACGATGCTCGACATCGACCACGGCACCTACCCGTTCGTCACCTCGTCATCCGCGACCGCCGGGGGTGCAGCGACCGGATCCGGCGTCGGCCCCGGTGCCCTCGACCGCATCGTCGGCATCGTCAAGGCGTACACGACCCGCGTCGGCTCGGGCCCGTTCCCGACCGAGCTGTTCGACGAGCAGGGCGAGTGGCTGCGCAAGCAGGGCTTCGAGTTCGGCACGACGACGGGGCGTCCGCGCCGGGTGGGCTGGTACGACGCGCCCATCACGCGCTACGCGACCCGCATCAACGGCATCACCGACCTCGTGCTGACGAAGCTCGACATCCTCACCGGTCTCGAGCAGGTGCCGGTCTGCGTGGCTTACGACGTCGACGGCGTGCACTTCGACGAGGTGCCGGTCAACCAGACCGACTTCCATCACGCGAAGCCGGTGCTGGAGTACTTCCCCGGTTGGAGCGAAGACATCTCCACGGCTCGCACGTTCGAGGACCTGCCGCAGAACGCGCAGGACTACGTGCTGGCACTCGAGAAGATGAGCAACACGCGCATCTCGGTGATCGGTGTCGGCCCGGAGCGCGACCAGGTCATCGTCCGCCACGATCTCGTCGACTGAACGGGGCGAGCGCGTGACGCGGTTCTGGCTCGGGGGCTACGGCTCCGCCATGGAGGGCTCGGCCGACGGCATCGGCCTGCTCGCGGGCGACGAGGGTCGCGAGGCCACGACGCTCGCCTACCGCGGCGCTGTCGTCGAGACGCCGTCGCCGTCGTGGCTGGCGCGGCATCCGTCCCTCGATGTCGTCTACGCGGCGCTGGAGGATGACGCCCAGGTGCAGGCCTTCGCCCGCACCGGAGAATCGGCGCTGTCCCCGCTGGGCGACCCGGTTCGCGTGGGCGAGAACGTCTGCCACCTGGCCGTCGCACCGAACGGCGCGTTCCTGATCGCGAGCTGCTACGGCGACGGACGCGTGGTGCGGATCGGTCTGGATGCCGCCGGCCGTCTGGTGCCGGCGCACGCGAAGACGGATGCCGCGGCGGCGCTGCGCGCAGCCCTCTTCGGCGACGAGGATCCGGATGCTCCGGCGGCGACTCCTCCCGGCGACGGCGTCGCCGCGACCGACCCGTACGGATCGAGCGCGGAGCGGGTCTCGCACGCCCATGCCGCGGCCTTCCTGCCCGACGGCCGGATCGCCACCACCGACCTCGGCTTCGACCTCGTGCGGTTCTGGAAGCAGAGTGCGAACGGCCTCGTCCTCGACCAGGAGGTCGTGCTCCCGCTCGGAACCGGTCCGCGTCACATGGTCGTGCACCCCAGCGGTCACCTGCATGTCGTGACCGAGTACTCCTGCGAGGTGTTCACGCTCGCCGCCGGCGTCGACGGCACCTGGCGCGTCGTGTCGTCGACCCTGTCGAGTCCGATCGCGCAGGTCGGCTTCGACTTCCCGGCCGAGCTCGCCCGCACCCGCGACGGCCAGTTCCTGTACACCGCCCTCCGCGGCAGCAACACGATCGCGGCGCTGCGCGTCCGTGGCGACGGCGACTCCCTCGAGTCCGTCGCGCTCGCCGACTCGGGCGTCGACTGGCCGCGTCATCACCTGGTCCACGAGGGCAAGCTCCTCGTCGCCGGTCAGCGGTCCGACACGGTCACCCTGCTCGACCTCGACGAACGAACGGGCGCGCCCCTCGGCATCCGTCATGAGGCACAGGTCCCGGCGCCGACGCACTTCCTGCTCGTGCGCTAGCCGACTCACTCGTCTGCGGGGATGCCCTTCGCGAGCCAGCGGATCGGGCCCGCGCCCTTGCGCCCGAGAACATCCTCGGGGTTCTGCAGCGCGCATGATGTGAGGCTGAGGCAGCCGCAGCCGATGCATCCGTCGAGGTCGCCGCGAAGATGCTCGAGCTGACGGATGCGCGCATCGAGTTCGTCGCGCCAGGTCTGCGACAGGCGCGCCCAGTCCTTCCTGGTGGGCGTCCGGCCCTCGGGGAGGGATTCGAGGGCGATGCGGATGTCCTTGAGGGGGATGCCGACGCGTTGCGAGACCCGGATGAAGGCGACACGGCGCAGGGTGTCGCGGCCGTAGCGACGCTGATTGCCGGAGGTGCGCTCCGAGACGATCAGGCCGTTGCGTTCGTAGAAGTGGAGGGCGGATGCGGCGACGCCGCTGCGTCCGGAGACCTCTCCGATCGTGAGTCTTCGGTCCTTGTCGCCGTCCAATTGCGGCATGATCGCTTCTCCTCACGTGCTCGGCTTGACCTCAACCTTAGTTGAAGTCCTAGCGTCGTCATCATGACAACGGAAACAGGAGTGGACGCGACGCCGAGTGCCGCCGCACCGCGCATCATGGGCGGCGAGTATCTATGGATCACGATCGGTGCGTGCGCGCTCGTGTTCCTCGGGGCCTTCGAGTCGCTGGCGGTGACGACGGTGATGCCGACGGTCAGCGCCGACCTCGGTGGAGAGCGGCTCTACGCGCTCGCCTTCGCCGGTCCGCTGGCGACGAGCGTGATCGGCATGGTGGTCGCCGGGAACTGGGCGGATCGTCGCGGACCCGTCGCTCCGCTGTACACGGCCGTCGCCATGTTCGTCATCGGCCTCCTCATCGCCGGACTCGCGCCGAGCATGGAGGTGCTCGTCGCCGGGCGCTTCGCCCAGGGACTCGGCAGCGGCGGCCTGATGGTCGCGCTGTACGTCGTGGTCGCCCGGGTCTACCCGCAGGAGCTCCACCCCGCGATCTTCGCCGGCTTCGCGGCGGCCTGGGTGATCCCCTCCCTCATCGGGCCGACGGTCGCCGGCGCCGTGACCGAGCTCTGGAGCTGGCACTGGGTGTTCCTCGGCGTCGTGATCCTGGTGCTCGTCGCGCTGGTGATGGTGATCCCCGCCCTGCGCGGCCTCGCGAACGACGGAGACGCGACCGCACCATGGGCGTTCGGCCGGCTCGGCTGGTCGGTGCTGGCGGCCGTCGCGGTGCTCGCGTTGAACCTGGTCGGCGACATCCCCGCGGTGGGTCCCGTGCTCGCCGTGGTCGCGATCGTCGTGGCGCTCATCGCCGTACGCCCGCTCGTTCCGCGAGGGACGCTGCGCGCGCGCCGCGGGCTGCCCTCGGTCATCCTCGTCCGCGGGCTCGCCGGTGCCGCGTTCTTCGGTGCGCAGGTGTACCTGCCGTACCTGCTGACCGACCCCTACGAGCTCTCGCCGACGCTCGCCGGGCTGTCGCTGACCGGAGGGGCCCTCGCGTGGTCCGCTGCCGCGACGGTTCAGGGACGCATGGGTGTCCGGCTCTCCAGCGTCACCGCGGTGCGCGTGGGTACGGTCCTGGTGCTGGTCGGCATCGTGCTGACGGTCGCTGTGGCGGCGTTCCGCTGGGACGCCCTGCTCGTCGCCGGCGCCTGGGTCATCGCGGGAGTCGGCATGGGGCTGATGAGCCCGCGCTCGAGCGCCCTGACGCTCGCGATGTCGACCCCCGAGAACCAAGGATTCAACAGCGGCGCCATGACGGTCGCCGACTCGTTCGGCAGTGCACTGGCGCTCGCCGTGACGGGCAGCCTTTTCACGGCGCTGGTGGCGGTCGCCGACCCGTTCACGGGCGTGTTCATCCTGGCGGCCGTGATCGCCCTGGCTGCCGCGCTGATCGCGCCGCGGATACGGACGGATGCCGGGCGCGGCGCGACCGTGCAGGAGGAGGGCGCATGAGCGTCACGGTGGAGAAGGAGCGCACCATGCGGGCGATCGTGCAGCGGGAGTTCGGTTCGTCGGCAGTGCTGAGGGTCGAGGAGGCCGCGGTACCCGAGCCCGGCGAGGGCGAGGTGCTCGTGCGCGTCGCCGCCGCCGGAGTGCACGCGGTCGACACCGACATCCGCCGAGGCGACGGTCCGCCGTCGATGCCGAAGCCGGCGCTGCCGATGACGCCGGGGCGCGAGGTGGCCGGCACCGTCGAGGCCGTGGGTCCCGACGTCGACACGGCTCTCCTGGGCACGCGCGTGGTCGCGCACGTCGGTTTCCGCAGCGGCGGCTATGCGGAGTCGGCGATCGCTCCGGCCGCAGCGCTGCACACCGTTCCCGCTGGGATGCCGTTCGCCCAGGCCGTCGCCGCGATCGGCACCGGCCGGACGGCGCAGCTCGTGCTCGAGTCGGTCGAGTTCCGGCCTGACGACGTCGTGATCATCCCCGGAGCCTCGGGCGGCCTCGGAAGCCAGCTCGTGCAGCTCGCGTTGTCGGAGGGTGCCACGGTCGTCGCGCTTTACGGCGGTGAGGCGAAGCGAGCGGTGGTCGAGCAGCTGGCGCACGGCGGGCGGCGAACGGCCGGCCGTCTCCACGCGCTGGATGCGACCGACGACACCTGGCCGGAGCAGATGGCCGAGCTCCTCGACGGCGCACAGCCGTCGGTGCTGATCGACGGCGTCGGCGGCGCGACCGGACGTGCGGCGGTCGAGAGCCTCGGTCGTGGAGCGAGGGTCGTGATCATCGGCTGGTCGAGCGGCGAGATCGTGCGGCTCGACTCCACCGACATCGTCGCGCGCTCGCTCACGGTCGCGGTGCCGCTGGGTCGGGCTCTTCCCGATCTGCGGGAGCTCGAGACCCGAGCGCTCGCCGCCGTGGCGGAGGGACGCACCGCCCCGCCCGTCGACGAGTACCGTCTCGAGGATGCCGCCGCGGCGCACGACGCGATCGAGCAGCGTCGCCAGCGGGGGAAGGTCGTGCTGGTGCCGACGAGGACCTGATTTGCGGGCGAGGTCCTTCGGTGAGTACTGTGCTGAACAGTGTTCAGGTGAACACCGTTCAGGAAGGAATCCCGATGGCACCCTCGACCCGTGACACCAGCGCGACCCTCGGCCGCGTGGCCGTGTTCGCCGCCCTCATCATCGTGCTCGGCACGGTCGTCGTGCCGCTGCCGGGCGGAGTGCCGATCACCGCCCAGACGCTCGGCGTCATGCTGGCCGGACTCGTGCTCGGTCCGCGGATCGCGCCGCTCTCGATCATTCTCGTGCTGGTGCTCGCGGCGGTGGGGATTCCCGTGCTCGCCGGCGGCCGCGGAGGCCTCGGCGTGTTCGTCGGCCCGACGGCCGGCTACCTCGTCGGTTGGATCGCCGGCGTGATCGTGATCGGCCTGCTGATGCGCACCGGGCGGGTCACGTGGTGGCGTGCCGCCGCGGCATCCCTCATCGGCGGCGTGCTCGTCGTCTACGCCTTCGGCATCCCCGTCCAGGCGCTCGTGACGGGCGTCCCGCTCGTCCCCACCGCGCTGTCGAGCCTCGCCTTCCTCCCCGGAGACCTCATCAAGGTTGCGGCGGCGACGCTCGTCGTCGTCGCGCTGCAGCGGGCGTACCCGCGGGCATTCGCCACCCGTCGCGCGCCGCGGGAGGCGGTCGCGGCCTGAGGACGGCCGCGCGGCGTGCATCCGCAGGTCCAGATCACACGCGCAGGTCGACACGCCGCGTTTCGCGCCTGCATCCGTGATCTGAACCTGCGGATGGAAGCCGGATGCCGCCGGATGCCGCGGGAATCGCCGCGCGCGGAACACTCACCCGTGACTCGGCGTTGCTCTTGAGCGAGACTGGGCGACGGAGAGGTGCGACACATGGATGCTGCAGCGAAGACGGATGAATACGACCTGATCGTCCTGGGCGCAGGAGCTGTCGGCGAGAACGTCGCGGACCGCGCCGTGCAGGGCGGTCTCACGACGATCATCGTGGAGAGCGAGCTGGTCGGAGGCGAGTGCTCGTACTGGGCGTGCATGCCCTCGAAGGCGCTGCTGCGTCCGGCGCAGGCGCTGCGCGCGGCGCAGCACGTGGGCGGAGCGTCGCAGGCCGTGACCGGAAAGCTCGACGTGCGTGCGGTGTTCGACCGGCGCGATTCGTTCACGAGCAACTGGTCCGACGACGGTCAGGTGAAATGGCTCGACTCGGCGGGCATCGACCTCGCCCGGGGCTTCGGCCGGCTCACGGGCGAGCGCGAGGTCACCGTGACGGATGCCGACGGCGGCACCCGCGTGCTGCGCGCCCGGCACGCGGTCGCGATCAGCACCGGATCCGAGGCCGTGATCCCGCCGATCGACGGACTGCGCGAGGCGGCGCCGTGGACCAGTCGCGAGGCGACCAGTGCCGAGGAGCTGCCGGAGAGCCTGGCCGTGATCGGCGGCGGCGTCGTCGCCGTCGAGATGGCGACGGTCTACGCCTCGCTCGGCTCGAAGGTCACGATCATCGCGCGCGGCGAACTTCTCGCGTCGATGGAGCCCTTCGCCGGAGAGCGCGTCGCCGCGGGGCTGAAGGAGCTGGGCGTCGACGTACGCACCTCGACCGGCACGACCTCCGTCCACCGCGGCGATGAGGGTGTGACGATCACCCTCGACGGCGGCGAGGAGATCTCGGCGAGCGAGGTGCTCGTCGCGACCGGACGGTCGGCGCACAACCGCGACATCGGCCTCGAGACGGTCGGCCTCGAACCGGGGAAGTGGATCGAGACGGATGACACGCTGCGCGTGCCCGGCATCGACTGGCTCTACGCCGTGGGCGACGTCAACGGACGCGTGCTCCTCACGCACCAGGGCAAGTACCAGGCGCGCGCCGCCGGAGACGCGATCGCCGCGCGCGCGAAGGGCGACGACGTCGACGATGGCCCGTGGGGCCGGCACGTCGCCACCGCCGATCACGCGGCGGTGCCGCAGGTGACCTTCTCGTTCCCGGAGGTCGCTTCCGTCGGACTCACCGAAGCCGCCGCTCGGGAAGCGGGGCACGACGTGACGGTGATCGACTACGACCTGGGCTGGGTCGCCGGAGCCAGCGTCTACGAGGACGGCTTCGAGGGGCAGGCCCGCCTGGTGATCGACACCGAGCGCGACATCGTGATCGGCGCGACGTTCGTCGGTCCCGAGGTCGCCGAACTCATCCAGGCCGCGACGATCGCCATCGTCGGCGAGGTCCCGATCGCCCGCCTCTGGCACGCCGTTCCGGCGTATCCGACGATCAGCGAGATCTGGCTCCGCCTGCTCGAGGGGTATGGGCGCGACTCGGCCTGACGACCGCCGTTCGGCGGCCGGCAATCCGTTCCCGGGGCCGCATCGAACAGCATCCGAATATTTCTCACATTGACGGCTTCCCCGCAACCCCCCGCCCGGATGTCCCAGCCGTCTTATACGCTCGAACACACATCCGAGGAGGCAGGACCATGAAGGCTGTCATCGCAGGAACCGTCATCGCCGAGGCAGACGAGAGCGATCTCGTCCGCATCGAAGGGAACTGGTACTTCCCGCCGGCGTCCATCGCGCCCGGAGCGCTCGTCGAGAGCCCCACGCCCTACACCTGCCCGTGGAAGGGCGCAGCCCAGTACTTCTCGGTGAAGACCGGAGACGAGCTGCACACCGATTACGCGTGGTCCTACCCGACCCCGTACCCCTCCGCATTCGACCGCGTCGGCAAGGACTTCTCCGGCTACGTCGCCTTCGACCCGCGCGTGCAGATCAGCGCATGACTTCCGTATGCCGTCGCCGGGGCGCCGATGCGCGCCTCGTCGACCGACCGACTGGAAAGTGACCCATGATCGAGTTCCGCAACGTCACCAAGCAGTTCCCTGACGGCACCGTGGCGGTCGACGACTTCAGCCTGGTGCTGCCGTCGCGAAAGACCACCGTGTTCGTCGGCTCGTCCGGGTGCGGCAAGACCACCCTGCTGCGCATGATCAACCGCATGGTCGAGCCGACCTCGGGCGACATCGAGATCGACGGTGAGAACGTGCTCGTCGGCGATCCGGTGCAGCTGCGCCGTCGTATCGGCTACGTCATGCAGAACTCCGGTCTCATGCCGCACTTCTCCGTGATCGACAACGTCGCCACCGTGCTGCGGCTCACGGGTGTCAAGAAGCCCGAGGCGCACAAGAGGGCCCGCGCGCTGCTCGACACCGTCGGCCTCGATCAGGCGCTCGCGGAGCGCTACCCGAGCCAGCTCTCCGGTGGCCAGCAGCAGCGCGTCGGAGTGGCCCGCGGCCTTGCCGCCGACCCCAACATCCTGCTCATGGACGAGCCTTTCGGCGCGGTCGACCCCATCGTTCGCGCCGACCTGCAGCAGGAGACACTCCGGCTGCAGCACGAACTCGACAAGACGGTGGTCTTCGTCACGCACGACATCGACGAGGCGTTCCTGCTCGGCGACCAGGTCGTCATCCTCGACAAGGGCGCGCGCATCGTGCAGGTCGGCAGCCCGAGCGAGATCATCGAGAACCCGGCCGACGATTTCGTCGCCGCGTTCATCGGCGCCGACCGCGGCCGCCGCGCGCTGCGCCTCAAGCAGACGCCGAACGGCACCGTCGTAGTCGATTCCGAGGGACGCACGCAGGGCGCGATCGTGGCCGAGCCGGAGAGCATCGGCGCACCGGATGCCGGGGCAGAGGGTGCTCCGTGAACTGGGTCACCGACAACCTGGGACTGATCCTCGAACTGACGCTGGTGCACCTGCGTCAGAGCATCGTGCCGATCGTGATCGGGTTCGTGATCTCCCTGCCGCTCGGCTGGGTGGCCTGGCGCTACCGACTCGTGCGCGGACCGATCATCGTGCTCACCGGGCTTCTCTACACGATCCCGTCGCTCGCGCTGCTGATCCTGCTGCCGGCGACTCTCGGCTACTCGGCCATCAGCGAGACCAACCTCGTGATCGCGCTGACGATCTACGCGGTCGCGATCCTCGTCCGATCCGTCGCCGACGGTCTCGACTCGGTCGACGACGGCGTGCGGCAGGCCGCGACGGCCACCGGCTTCGCGCCGTTCCGGCGCTTCTGGGCCGTCGAATTCCCGCTCGCGGGTCCCGTGATCCTCGCCGGACTCCGCGTCGCGGCCGTGAGCACGATCTCACTCGCGACCGTCGGCATCCTCATCGGCGTCACCAACCTGGGCTATCTGTTCACCAACGGCCTCGAGCGTCGGATCATCGCGGAGGTGCTCGCCGGCGTCGTCGCGGTGGTCGTCATCGCCCTGGTCATCGACCTCATCCTGCTGCTGATCGGACGAGCGCTGATGCCGTGGACCACGGCCACCAGCCGCGTCTCCGCCAGCCGTGCCGTCCCCGTGAGGGCTGCCGCATGAATCTCTTCGCCGACGCCATCGCCTGGATCCTCGCCCCGAAGCAGTGGGAGGGCCCGTATGCCCTGCCCGTGCTGCTGGGGCAGCATCTCGCCCTGACCGCGATCTCGGTGCTGATCGCCGCTGTCATCGCTCTGCCGACCGGCTGGCTGATCGGCCACACCGGACGAGGGCGGGAGATCGCCGTGGCCGTCTCGGGTGCCGCTCGCGCCATCCCCGCCTTCGGCCTCATGGTGCTGCTCGTGCTGCTGCTCGGCGTGCTGCGCATCCCCGAGGCGGCGATCATCACCTTCGTGCTGCTCGCCATCCCGTCGCTCCTGGCCGGTGCGTACACGGGTCTCGAGGCCATCGACCGCCGGGTGCTCGATTCTGCGCGGGCCATGGGCATGACCGAGTGGCAGGTGTTCTGGAAGGTCGAGGTGCCTCTCGGGCTCTCGCTGCTGGTCGGCGGTATCCGCTCCGCTCTGCTGCAGGTCATCGCGACCGTCACCATCGCGGCCTACGTCAACCTCGGCGGGCTCGGGTACCCGATCATCCAGGGGATCCCGTTGCGACGCTTCGATCAGGTTCTCGGCGGCGCACTGATCGTCGCCGTCCTGGCTCTGCTCGTCGACCTCCTGCTCGCGGTGGCGCAGCATGCCGCCGTTCCCCGAGGAGTGCGCACCGGGCGCCAGAGTCGGCGCCGCTCCCGGCCGCTCGCACCCGCCGCGCAGCCGTCCACCGCCACCGCCGCCGCCTGACCGCATCGTTCCCGCATTCGTTACACCCGCACTCACAGCACTGAGTAAGTCCCAGAGAAGAGGAAGTCCATGTTCACAGCACGAGGCAAGCGCTCCGTCCTGGCCGTCGGCCTGGTGGCCGCAGCCGCACTCGCCCTGACCGCCTGCGGCGGCAACCCGCTCGAAGAGCCATCCGACGACGCCGGTTCCGGTTCGGGCAGCTCCGACACGATCGTCGTCGGCTCGCAGGGGTACTACTCCAACGAGATCATCGCCGAGATCTACGCCCAGGCGCTCGAAGGCGCCGGGTTCACGGTCGAGAAGAAGCTCAACATCGGCCAGCGCGACGCGTACATGCCCGAGGTCGAGTCCGGCGAGATCAACGTCTTCCCCGAGTACACCGGCAGCCTGCTGGAGTACCTCTCGAAGGACGGCGTCGATGTGACCGCTCCGGATGACGTCTACGCCGCACTGCAGGACGTGCTGCCCGACGGCCTGACCGCTCTCGACTTCGCCGAGGCGTCCGACCAGGACACGTACACCGTGCTCAAGAGCTTCGCCGAGGAGAACGACCTCAAGACGATCGGCGACTTGAAGAACGTGACCACCCCGGTCACGATCGGTGCCGCGCCGGAGTTCGAGGAGCGCCCGTACAGCCCGGCCAAGGCCAAGGAGGTCTACGGCGTCGACCTGACGTTCTCGGCCACCGGCCCGACCACGCTCGAGTCGCTGCTCGCCGGTGAGATCCAGGTCGCCGACATCTACACGGCCGACCCGGCCTTCGAGACCGAAGACATCGTCGCTCTCGAAGACCCGGAGAACCTGATCATCTCGTCGAACGTGGTGCCGATCGTGTCGAGCGACATCGCCGACCAGGTGTCCGATGTGCTGAACGCCATCAGCGCGAAGCTCACCGCCGAGGAGCTCGTGTCGCTCAACGTGCTCAGCACGGTCGACCAGCAGTCGTCGGCCGACATCGCCAAGAAGTGGCTCGAGGACAACGACCTCGTCTGAGTTCGCGTCCTGAAGAGGTGCCCGGGCCCGTTGCTGATTTCATGCAGCGGGTCCGGGCACTTCTGCGTCCGGGGGACGGGCGCCCGCTAGACCCGGGCGTCCTGCCGCGGCACCCAGACCTGCTTGATGATGATGAGGATGGATGCCGTGACCGGCACGGCGACGAGCGCGCCGAGCAGTCCGAGCAGTGTGCCGCCGGCAAGGGCGCCGATCACGACGAGCGAACCGGGGATCGAGATCGCACGGTTCATCACGCGCGGGGTGATGACGTAGGCCTCGATCTGCATGTAGATCAGGTAGACGATCGCGAAGATCAGGGCGCCGATCGGGTTCGTGAACAGCGCGATGCCGGTGCCGATGACCCAGAACAGCACGGAGCCGACGAGCGGGATCAGGGTGATGCAGAAGGCCACGGTCGCCATCAGCGGCGGGAACGGCAGGCCGAGGAAGAAGTAGAGCAGGAAGGCGAGCAGCGCGTTGCAGAACGCCAGCACGACCATCCCCATCACGTAGCCGCCGACGGAGTCGGTGATCTGGTCGGTGATGTCGCTCGCCCGTGCGCGGTCGCGGGCGGGGGCGAGACGCAGCAGGCTGTTCTTGATCCCGGTGAGGCTCGCGAGGAAGTACAGGGTCAGCACGAGCACGATGATCGTGCCGGAGATGAAGGATGCGATCGACGCGCCGACCTTCAGGGCTCCGCCGCCGATGGTCGCGAGGTTGCCGAAGTCGGAGAGGAACTTCTGCACCTCGACGACCAGGTCCTGGAACTGCTCGCCGAACTGCGCCGCGAGCGTGGCGTAGAGATCGGTCTTGGTGAATTCGCGGACCATGCTCGGCACGGAGGTCACGAAGCTGGAGATCTGGTCGATCACGATCGGGATGACCATCCACAGCAGCAGCGCGAACACGATGACGAGTCCGAGGATGACGAAGAGCACCGAGATCGCGCGCGAGAGTCCTCGGCGCTCGAGGAATCGCACGGCGGGGTCGAGACCGAGAGCGGCGAACAGCGCGAGGGCGATGTAGATGAGCACGGTCGACAGGCTCGTGAGCGCGAGGCCGAGCACGATGGCGCCGAGGCCGCCGAGCGTGACCAGGAATCCGAACACGAAGGGGCGATCGATGCGGGTCCAGAACGAGCCCCGGGGCGTCATCGGCTCGACGACGGCACGCGGTGCGACGACGGTTTCCGGGGCATCGAGCGGGGGGACGGATGCCGTGTCGTCGGTGGGCGCGGAGGCCGGCGACTCTTCGTTGCTCATGTGCTCACGATAGCGCTGAGGGTCGTCGGAACACGGGCGTTCTGCGGCTCTAGAGTAGGGGCATGACAGCCGCTGAGGACCCGAGGGCCGAACTGCTCCGACTTCGCGCCAGCATCGACAACATCGACGCCGCGCTGATCTTCATGCTGGCCGAGCGCTTTCGCGCGACCCAGCAGGTCGGGCATCTCAAGGCCGAGCACGAGATGCCGGCATCCGACCCGAATCGCGAGGAGCAGCAGGTCGCCCGCCTTCGCGCTCTCGCCGAGGAGGCGCACCTGGACCCCGAGTTCGCCGAGAAGTGGTTCAACTTCGTGGTAGCCGAGGTCATCCGCCATCACACCGAAGCGGCAGAAGGCCGCTGAGAGAAGTGCCGGACGGGCGACGGTGTGTGCAGCACTCGCCCGTCCGGAGTTGTGAGAGGCCTCACGGCCAACTAAGTTCAATGAATAAACTTACGGAGAGACTACGGATCACTGCACGATCTGTCAACAGCTCGCACCCGAGCGCCCGAACGGACCCCATGCTGAACACCGATGACGCCCTCGACACGCAGGCATCAGTCCGGCGTGCGAACCTCCGGCGGGCCCTGCAGCTGGTTTTCCGCAGCCCGGGCGCTCAGACGCGTGCCGGCATCGCGAGGGCGACGGGTCTCACCGCGGCCACGGCGTCGTCGCTCGTCGCGGAACTGATCGAGAACCGGCTGGTCGTCGAGGGCGAGCAGGCCGCCAGCACGGGCGGCAAGAGGGCGACGACCCTCAGCATCGACGCCGAACACCACCTGATCCTCGTCGTCGTCATCCAACCACGGCACGCGCACCTCGCACTCGTCGCGCTCGACGGCGCCGAGCTCGAGGTACGGCGGGTCACCTACTCCGCGGATGACCGCGACAAGGTGCTCGACTCCGCGGTCGCCGCAGTGGCCGCCGACGTCGGCGGCCGTCTGCTTGCTGCCGGGGTGCAGCTCCCCGGCACGACGGATGGCCGTTCCGTGCTGGAGAGCGTGCAGCTGAAGTGGGAGAACGTGCCGCTCGCCGAGCGATTCGAGCGACTGCTGCACGCGCCGGTCCTGCTCATCAACGACGTCGACGCCGAGGCCATCGCCGAGGCCGGGCGCGACGAGTCGCCCGCGGGCTACCGACTCTTCATCCACATCGGCGGCGGCATCGGTGCGGCGGTGACGCTCGACGGCGAGCTCGCTCCAGGACCGCGCGACCGTGCCGGCGAGATCGGACACGTGCAGGTGGTGTTCGGCGACGCGGCCAGGGACTGCAGCTGCGGCCGGCGCGGATGCCTGGAATCGGCATCCGCCATGGGAGCGATGCTCGGCGCGGAGTTCTCCGACGCGATGGATGCCGCAGAACTCGCGGTGCTCGCCGCCCGTGCCGATCCCGGCCAGCTCGACGACGGTGCCCGCGCACTCGCCCGCGCCGTGAAGCTCATCAGCGCCCTCCTCGACCCCGCCGAAGTGGTCATCGGCGGACCGGCGACCGTGCTCGGGCCGCGGTTCCTCGAGAGTCTCCGCAGTGAGACCGGCTACGCCTCACGGGGGACCTCGCAGGTTCCGGTCCGCTACGCCGATCCCCGCGTCGCGCTCTCGGCCGGCGCCGCGCAGGCCGCGCTCACCTCGGCACTCGGGGTGCGGTGGAGCGCCGAGCAGCTGCTCGCAGCATCCGCCTCCGACGCCTGACGCGCACGTCAGGGCTGCGTCGGTCCTCGACTTCAGCGGTCGATCGCACCTTTTGCGGCCAGCTCGCTCGGAATGGGCCGCAGAAGTTGGACATGGCCGCAGAAGTTCGCGATCCGGCTCGCCTGACGCGCCAGCCGTCTCGGCTCAGAGCCCGTCGCCCTCGAACCAATGCTCCTGCCATCGCCAGTCGATCGGGTCGGAGACGCGCTGGTAGCGGATGTCGGTGGACAGGCGGATGCGACGATGCGGATCGACGTTGTCGGTCGAGGCGTGCACGATGTGCGCGGAGTGCACCATGACGTCGCCCGCCCGGTAGTCGTTGATGAGCCAGCGGGAGTCGTACTCGTCGGCCAGTCCGGGCAGGTCGGCGGTGATCGACGCGGCCGGCATCGTGAGGGTGCCGGCGCGCTCCTGCGCCATCACGCGGTGGTGGCTCCCCTCCAGGTAGGCGAGTCCGCCCGTCTCGACGGCGCAGTCGCCGAGGGGGATCCACATCGACAGCACGCGGTCGGTGCCCTCGCGCAGGTACACGAGGTCGTAGTGGGCCTGCGTGGCGGTGCCGATCCCGGTCTCGCCCGGACGGGTGTGCCGGATGATGCGGCGCTTGTGGAGGTGCACGTCGTCGCCCAGGAACCACTGGAACCATCCGCGGATCGACGGGTGAGACGTCAGGGCGGCGTAGCGGTCGCCCGGTACGACATCGTCGAAGAGCACGCGACGGGTCAGGGCCAGGTCGATGTCGGCATTCGAGTCGATGCCCTCGTCGGCGCCTCCCGGCTCCACGAGGCCCGTCGGTGCGAGCATGTCGAAATAATAGGTACGGAAGTCGCGGACCAGGGCAGGATCGAGATGGTCGCTGAGATAGAGATAGCCGTCTCGACGCAGGCGGTCCCACAGTGCATCCCTGTCGGCTCGCAGCGATGTCGGTACGGGCTCGAGCCGACCGAGTCGCTCGGGCCGCTCTTCGAGCACATAGCCGTTGGACGTGATCATTCCTCCAGCCTCGACCGCGATAGGACTATTCGTCCATGGATTTCCCTCGAGAACTCTTGTATTTTCGGGGCTGACGGACCAGACTTGGACGATCATGGACAACTGGGCGATCTACGCGAATCCCGCACGCGCGCTCACCGATGTCACCATCGCCTGCCTGGGTGCGGGGGAATACCGTGGCAGTCATGAGGGATTCCGGGGCCGCAAGCTGCGTTCCCACGCCGTGGTCGTCATCAGCGAGGGGAGCGGGTGGTATTCCAGTCCCCTCACGGGAGAGATCAGAGTAGAGGCACCGGCGCTCCTCTGGCTGTTCCCGGGCGTGGCTCACGGATACGGGCCGCACCGCGCAGGGTGGACGGAGCACTGGGTCCTGTTCTCGGGTGCGGCGACCGGTGCGCTCGACGAACTCGGGGCGTGGCGGCGCGCCGCACCGGTCGTGTCGCTCGATCGGATGCCGGAATCCCTGCCGACGACCTTCGAGCGCCTGCATGAGCATCTGGCGGACGGCAGCTCGGTCGGCGCGCTCCGTGCGTCGGCGGCGAGCTACGGCTGGATCGCCGACCTCGCCGCGATGACCATGCCGGACTCGGCCCCCGACCTCATCGACGCGCTCACCCGGGGTGCCACCCGTCAGGTCTCGATGGAGACCCGCGCCCACGAGCTCGGGATGAGCGTTCCCCAGCTGCGGTCGGCGACGGTGTCGGCGACCGGGCTGACACCGCTCCAAGTGCTCATCGAGTCGCGTCTCGCCCGCGCGCAGTCGCTGCTCGTCGAGACCGACCTCGAGGTGAGCATCATCGCCCAGCAGGTCGGGTTCGACGATCCCTCGTACTTCTCGCGCCAGTTCACGCAGCGCCTCGGCAGTTCGCCGAGCCGGTTCCGCCGCGAACAGCGCCGCATGCCGAGTCTGGCCGACGCCTGACGCCCCGGCATCCGCCGTCGATCGCGGATGCCGGGGAGTGCGACGGACCTACTTCACGCTGCCGGCGGTCAAGCCGCCGACCAGGCGCTTCTCGATGAGCATGAAGAGGATGACGACGGGCAGGATCGCGACGATCGAGACGCCGAACACGTACTGCCAGCTCGTCTCGTACTGGCCGACGAACTTGGTGAGTGCGACCGAGAGCGGCTGGTTCTTGTCGGTCGACAGGATGACGAGGGATGCCGCGAACTCGTTCCAGCAGGCGACGAACGTGAACACGATCGCGGTGACGATGCCCGGCCAGACGAGCGGCAGGTTGATCTTGAACAGGACGGTGAAGCGTCCGGCGCCGTCGATCTGCGCGGCTTCGTCGACCTCTTTGGGGATGCCGGCGAAGAAGGAGTGCATGATCCACACCGCGAACGAGAGGTTGAACGCGGCGTTGATGAAGATCATCGCCGCCCACGTGTCGCCGAGCCCGAGAGTCGTGAACTGACGGAACAGGCCCGAGGTCAGCACCGCCGGCTGCAGCATCTGGGTGACGATCACCAGGAACAGGAACACCATGCGGCCGGGGAACTTGAACCGTGCCGTGTAGTACGCCGCGGGCAGCGAGACGACCAGCACGAGCAGCGTCGCGAACACCGCGATGATGATCGTCGAGATCAGGTTGTACGGCAGCGGCGTCTCGGGGGTCGACCACATCGTGATGTAGTTCTCCCAGTGCCACTCGGTGGGGAAGTACGTCGGGTCGACCGAGCGGATCTGCGGCTTCGTCTTCACGGAGCCGAAGAACATGATCAGGTACGGCAGCACGAAGATCGCGAGCACGAGGAAGCCGGCGGCGGTGCGCAGGATGACCCGCGGCAGCGTGACCTGATCTTCGGTGTAGCGGCGCTTGCGGCCGTTCAGCGGAGGGAGGCTGCGCCCGCCGCGACCCGTGGTGGTGACGAGTTCGGTCTCGGTCACGGTCATGATCAGACCTCCTTCATGGGCTTGACGGTCTTGACGTAGATCGCGACGATCACGATGACGATGAGGAACGCGACGACGGACAGGGCGCTGGCCACGTCGACCTTCTTCTGCAGCTCGATGTACTTGAAGATCATCGTCATGATCGTGTCGGCACCGTAGCCGGGGATCGAGCCGGTCATGACCTTGAGGATCGGCAGCGAGTTGAACACGTTGATGATGTTGATCAGGACGGCGACGGCGAGGGCGCTGCGCAACTGCGGGAGGATGATCGACCAGTAGGTGCGCGCGGGGCCGGCGCCGTCCATCTTCGCCGCCTCGATCGCGTCGGCGGGCACCGACTGGAGCCCGGCGAGGATCGTGTACGTCGTGAACGGGAGCGACACGAAGATCGCGATGACGATCGACCATGCGAAGGCGGTCGCCGGATTCTTCGTCCAGCCGTATCCGACCGCGTCGTCACTCAGGCCGATGTCGTAGAGGAACTTGTTGAACACCCCGAAGTACGGCTCGAGGCTGTAGTAGAACACCATCGTCGTCATGACGACGGATGCGGCCCACGGAACGATGACGGCCATGCGCACGATCTGCCGGCCGGGGAACGCCTTGTTGAGGATCTGTGCTAGCCCCAGTGAGATGACGACCGTGAACGCGACGACCGACACGACCCAGATGACCGTGCGGCCGAGGATCGGCCAGAACTCCGCGAACGCGAACACGGTGGCGAAGTTGTCGAATCCGACCGAGCCCTTGTCGAGGCCCGAGAGCGAGATGTCGCGCGTGGAGTTGAAGAACATGACACCGGCGGGGAAGAACACCACTCCGATGATGAGCAGCAGGGCGGGCGCGATCCAGGGCAGCGCCTGGAGGAGGTCCTTGCCGCCTGACTTGCGCCGCGGGATGGCGTCCGGAGTGCGGGGGCGGCCGGTGGCCGCCCCCGCGAGGTTCGAGGACTCTGTTGTCTGGCTCATGGGAATACCCGAACCTCTCCGTCCAGCGGGCTCAGCCCGCGTCGACCTGCGCCTGGATCTGCGTCAGCACGTCAGCCGCCGGGAGCGTCTGCAGCTGACCGAACAGCGACTTGAAGGCACCGTCGGCGGCGGACCACTTCGGGTTCGTCGACGGGTAGAACTGCGCGTCGGGCAGCACGTCGAGGAACGGCTTGAGCGCCTTTTCGCCGGCGAGTGCCTCAGAGCCCGACTTCGTGACCGGAAGGAAGCCCTCGGCCTGCACCCACGGCACGTACACGTCGGCCGAGTAGTAGTAGTCGAAGAACTTGGTGATCGCTTCCTTCTTGTCGTCGTCGTTCTGGAACGCCATCAGCTGGTCCATGACGCCGAGGGTGAACGGCGAGCCGTCCTTCGTCGGGATCGGAACGATCGAGTAGTCCAGGTCGGGGTTGCCCTCGGCGATCTGGCCGACCGTCGGCGGGAGGCCTACCTGCATGCCGATCTTGCCCTGGATGAAGATGTCCATCAGCGGCGAACGCTGCGTCGAACCGGGGTCGGCCTGCGTCGCACCCGCGTCGATCATCTTCTTGATCTGCTCGGCACCGGCCAGGTTCTCGGGGGTGTCGATGGTGATCTCGGACGCGTCGCCGAACGATCCGCCGCCGCCCCAGAGCCACACAGCCGCCTCGGCCTGCGCCTCTTCAGACCCGAGCGGCATGCCGTAGCCGGCGACGCCGCCACCGAGCGCGGACACCTTGGTCGCGGCATCCAGCAGGGAGTCCCAGTCGGTGGGCGCTTCGACGCCCGCCTGGTCGAGCAGTGCGTTGTTCACGAACAGGGCACGAGCCGAGGCGATGAGCGGGAGTGCGTACGCCTCGCCGTCGACCTCGGCGTTCTTGATGAACGAGTCCTGGAAGTCCGCGAAGGTGTCTTCCGACACCACGTCCTTCACCGGGTAGAGCAGCTCATCGCCCACGAAGCCGGCGAACGGTCCGCCGTTGTAGATGTCGGGTGCCTCGCCGGCCTGGATCTTGGTGGAGACGACCTTCTCGAGGTTGTCCCACGACTGCACCTCGAGCTTGACCTTGATGTCGGGATTGGCCTTCTCGAAACCGTCGATGACGGTCTCCCAGTTCGCCTTGGTGCCGTCCGAGTAGCTGGGGACGAGGAGGTCGAGCGTGGTCGATCCGTCCGCGTCGCCGCCGTCTCCGGCCGAACCGCCGAACCCGCACGAAGCGAGCGAGAGCGTGGCGACGGCCGCAATGGCGGCGGCGCCGAACCGCAGTGACTTCTTCATGTGTATTGCATTCCTCACTGTGAGTGTCCGTTCCGGGAACGGGTCCGTCTCCGGAAGGGGTGTGGTGCACAGTCGCAAGCACGATCACGCGACAGTGCGTGGTGATCGCTTCGCCGGACGGCAGCTGCGATCGATCAAGCCGGGTGGGCTCGGGATGGAACTCGTATGATTATTTGTCAAGGGAACAAACAAATCAAGCCTGTTCCCTCATTGACCTTTGTTGTCGACATACTATGATCGAATCAAGCTTCAAACAATCACAAGTATGCAACTTCTCATTCTGGAGGACGTCGAAATGACCGATCAGCTGCCCGGCGCGCACATGCGCGAAGAGCTCCACTCGCAGCCCGAGACGTGGGCGATCGCCGCCGATCTCCGCGATGCGCAGGCGCTGCTGCCGGCGTCCGGGGCCCGCATCGCCGTGGTCGGCTGCGGCACCTCCTGGTTCATGGCTCAGTCGTATGCCGCACTGCGCGAATCGTCCGGCCAGGGCGAGACCGATGCGTTCGCGGCATCCGAGGCATTCGTCGACCGCGGCTATGACGCCGTCGTCGCGCTGACCCGTTCCGGCACCACCACCGAGGTGCTCGAGCTCGTCGACCGCGTCAAGGGCCGCGTCCCGACGATCGGCGTCATCGGCGACCCCGACTCGCCCCTCGTCTCGCTGGTGGACGAGGCGGTGCTGCTCCCCTTCGCCGACGAGCAGTCCGTCGTGCAGACGCGATTCGCGACGACGGCTCTCGCGCTCTTCCGCGCCTCTCTCGGTGAGGACCTCAGCGGAGCGATCGCCGACGCGAGGGCCGTGCTCACCGAGTCCGCCGACGACGACGAACTCCGCGACGCCGAGCAGTACACGTTCCTCGGCCGCGGCTGGGCGACCGGTCTCGCGCACGAGGCCGCGCTGAAGATGCGCGAGTCGTCGCAGTCGTGGACCGAGTCGTACCCCTCGATGGACTACCGCCACGGTCCGATCGCGATCGCCGCCCCCGGGCGCGTGACCTGGCACTTCGGCGAAGCCCCCGAGGGCCTGGGTGCGCAGGTCCAGGCGACCGGCGCGCGGTTCGAGCACCGTGCGATCGACCCGCTGGCCGACCTCGCGCGCCTGCACCGGATCGCCCTCGACCGGTCTCTCGCCCGCGGGCTCGACCCCGATCAGCCCCGTAACCTCACGCGATCCGTCATCCTGGATGCATGAGCGGAACCTCCCATGACCAGGCCTGACGGCGCGGCATCCGAGCGCTCGGTCGTCGGAAGCGACGTCGAACGCGACGCTGCGGGTGAGAAGCTCGCCGCCGTGCGCGCCCTGGGTGCGGGCGCGCCCGTGCTGGCTTTCGACGTGGGCGGCACCGACATCAAGTCGGCGCTGTTCGACGCCGAGGGCAATGTTCTCGGGCTTCGCCGCAGCCCGACTCCGGTGGCCGACGGAGACCGCACGAGCGTGCTGATGGACCGTCTGGAGGTGCTCGCCGGCGAACTCCGCGCCGCGCACCCCGACGTGATCCCGCAGGCCGCCGGCCTCGTCGTGCCCGGCATCGTCGATGCGGATGCCGGCCTCGGCGTGTTCGCGAGCAACCTCGGGTGGCACGACGCTCCGCTGCGCGACCTGTCCAGTGCGCGTCTCGGTCTGCCGGTCGCCTTCGACCACGACGTCCGCGCGGCCAGTTGGGCCGAGCGTCGACTGGGTGGGGCCCGTGATTACGCCGACGCGGTCGTGCTCGTCATCGGCACGGGGATCGCCGGGGCACTGCTCGTCGGCGGCGTCCCGTACACCGCGGGCGGCTACGCGGGCGAGATCGGCCACTCGCCGATCGCCGACGGCCCCGTCTGTGCGTGCGGTGCCCGGGGCTGCCTCGAGGCGGTCGCCTCCGCCGGAGCGATCGCGCGCCGCTACCGCGACGCCACCGGCATCACACCGGATGGGGCGAAAGACGTCATCGCCCGGGCGGCCGCCGGAGACGAGGTCGCCGGCGAGATCTGGAACTCCGCGCTCGACGCCCTCACCCTGTCTCTCGCGCAGCTGACCGCGGTCGTCGCACCCGAGGCCGTGGTCATCGGCGGCGGGCTCTCCCGTGCCGGGGGCGCCCTCTTCGACGAGCTGCGCACGCGCCTCGCGGAGCGCCTCAGCTTCCACCGCCTTCCCGTACTGGTTCCCGCCGAGCTCTCCGGCAACGCGGGTCTGCTCGGAGCGGCGCTGCGGGCACGGGAGCTCACGTGATCCTCACGGTCACCGCGAACCCGGCACTCGACCTCACCTGGCGCGTCGACCGGCTTGTCGAGGGCGGCACGCACCGCGCGGATGCCGGCGTCGGCCGCGCGGGAGGCAAGGGGCTCAACGTGGCGCGGGTCGCCCATGCCGAGGGCGCCGCGGTGCTCGCGGTCACCACGAGCGGCGGACGCGTCGGCGAGGAGTTCGCCGCCGAGCTGGGCGCGAGCGGCGTCCCGCACGCCCTGGTTCCGGTGGCCGCCGAGACGCGGCGCAGCATCGCCCTCGTCGACGAGACCCTCGGCGACACGACGATCATCAACGAGCGCGGCGTGAACCCGAGCGACGTCGAATGGGCCGTGCTCCTCGCCGAGGTCGTCGAGCGGCTGCCGAGCGCGCGCGTCCTCGTGATCTCGGGCAGCCTGCCGCCGGGCGCGCCCGATGCGCTGCTGCCCATGCTCATCGCCGTCGGGAAGGATGCCGCCGTGCCGGTGATCGCCGACACCTCGGGCCCTGCGCTGCTGCGTGCGGCGGATGCCGGTGCGACCGTCCTCAAACCGAACGCGGCCGAGCTCGCCGAGGCGACCGGCATCGCGGATCCGGTCGAGGGCGCCCGGTCGCTGATCGCCCGCGGCGCCGAGCTGGTGCTGCTGTCGCTCGGAGCCGACGGGATGCTGGCCGTCTCGGCATCCGACCTCGTCCACGCCCGGCTCGACGAGCCGCTCGCCGGCAACCCGACCGGCGCCGGCGATGCGGGAGTCGCCGCCTGCGCGGTGCTGTACGCCGAGGGCGTCCGCGACCCCGAGCTCATCCTCCGCCGAGCCACGGCATGGTCGGCCGCCGCCGTGCTCATGCCCCTCGCCGGCGACATCTCCCCGCGCTGGACCGAGCTCGAGCAGCAGCTCCGCGTCTCGCGACCCGATCCTGCGTCGTTCCGGCCCGTCTCGTCCTGAAAGGACCTCTCGTGACCCTCGTCTCCGCCCGCGAACTCGTCTCCGCGGCATCCGCTGCCGGCACCGGGATCGGCGCGTTCAACGTGATCCATCTCGAGACCGCCGAGGGGCTGGTGCGCGCGTCGGCGCTCGCGCAGCTGCCGGTGATCCTGCAGATCTCCCAGAACTGCGCCGACTACCACGGCGGTCTCGAGCCGATCGCCCTCGCCACCCTCGCGCTGGCCCGTCGGGCGCAGACGCCTGTCGCCGTGCACCTCGACCACGCCGAGCGTCCCGAGTTGGTCGACGAGGCGATCGCGCTCGGATTCGGCTCGGTCATGTTCGACGGCGGCGCGCTCCCCTACGACGACAACGTCGCGCTCACGGCCGAGGTCGCCGCGCGTGCGCATGCGGCCGGCGTCTACGTCGAGGGCGAGCTCGGCGAGGTCGGCGGCAAGGACGGAGCCCACGCCCCCGGCGTGCGCACCGACCCCGACGAGGCGCAGGCCTTCGTGGCCGCGACCGGCGTCGATGCGCTGGCCGTCGCCGTCGGATCCTCGCACGCGATGACCGACCGCACAGCGTCGCTCGACCTCGACCTCATCGCCCGGCTGCGCCGCGCGCTCCCGGTGCCGCTGGTGCTGCACGGATCCTCCGGTGTGGCCGATGCGGTGATCGCCGACGCCGTGCGGGCGGGCATGACGAAGGTCAACGTCTCGACGCACCTCAACGGCTTCTTCACCCGGGCTATCCGCGAGAGGCTCGCCGCCGACGAACGGCTGGTCGACTCGCGCAAGTACCTCGCGCCGGCCCGTGACGCCCTGGCCGACGAAGCCGCTCGGATGCTGCGCCTGTTCGCTCTCGTCGGGGCCGATACGGTGGCGAGATGAAACGGGCAGCGCGACTCAACGCGATCCTCGACCTCCTCGCCGAAGCGGGAGAGGTCACGATCGACGAACTCGTCGACCGCTTCGAGGCATCGGCGGCGACCACGCGCCGCGACCTCGACAGTCTCGCCGAGCAGCGGCTGCTCACCCGCACGCACGGCGGCGCGGTCGCGCAGACCGTGGCCTACGAGCTGCCCATCCGCTACAAGAGCCACCTGCGCACTCACGAGAAGGAGAGCATCGCCCAGACGGCCGCCGCTCTCGTCGCACCGGGCATGGTCGTCGGTCTGTCGGGCGGCACCACCACCACCTCGATCGCCGCCGCTCTCGCCGCCCGCGACGACCTCGCCGCGAACGGCGGCATCACCGTCGTCACGAACGCCGTGAACATCGCCGCTCAGCTCGCCACCCGACCCGACATCAAGGTCGTCGTCACCGGCGGGGTCATCCATTCGCGCAGTTACGAGCTCGTCGGGCCGTTCGTCGAGCAGCTGCTGCGCGGCATCCGGCTGGACATGGCGTTCATCGGCGTGAACGGGATGGATGCCGTCGCCGGTGCCACGACGCAGGACGAGCGCGAGGCAGCCGTGAACCGGATGATGGCGGAGCGCGCTCGCCGCGCGGTGGTCGTCACCGACGGCAGCAAGCTCGGCGTCGTGGCCTTCGCCGCCGTGGGCGCTGCGGATCTCTTCCCCACCGTGATCACGGATGCCGGAGCGGATGCCGATGCCATCAGCGCTCTCCGCGGCGCCGGCTACGAGGTGCTGGTCGCCTGACGTGTCGACTTCTCATGACGAGGGTCCGAGGCCGAACGGCCCCGGACCCTCGTCACGGACTACTCAGAAGAGCGTCGACCGTCAGGAGCGGCCGAACACCTGCGTCCAGTAGATGCCGTAGGGGCCTCCGTGGCCGATGCCGATTCCCATCGTCGTGCTGCTGCAGTTGAGGATGTTGGAGCGGTGACCTGAGCTGTTCATCCAGCTCGACATCACGGCCTGAGCAGTGCCCTGACCCGCCGCGATGTTCTCACCGCTGCCGGCGGAGTACCCCGCGGCCGCCAGACGATCCCAGGGCGAGCGCCCATCGAGCGACGTGTGACTGAAGTACGCCTGGTCCGCCATGTCCTGGCTGTGCGCGCGTGCGACCTCGGCGAGGACGGGGTTGACCGTGACGGCCGCGCAGCCGGCGGCCACGCGCTCGACGTTGACCAGGCGCAGTACCTCTGCGGCGGCCGCGGCATCGTCGTTCGTCGGGGCCGGTGCGGGTGCCGGTGCCGGTGCAGGTGCCGGCGCCGGTTCAGGTGCCGGCGCCGGTTCAGGTGCGGGTGCCGGAGCCGGAGCCGGCTCGGGGGCAGGTGCGGGCTCCGGTGCCGCGGTCGGCTCGGGTGTCGAGGTGGGCCGGGGCGCCGGGGCGGTCTCCGGAGTGCGCGTGGGCTCGGGCGTGGGTGTCGCCGTGGGCTCAGCGGAGTACGCCGGCGCGGGCTTCACCACGTTCTGGGTGAGGGAGTAGTGGCCGCAGAACGTCGCGGTGACGAGGAGGGCGCTGACGACGCTCCACCAGGTTCTGTGCCGACGAGCATGATCCATCAGTTGCGAGAAAAACATGGAACCTCCATGCCGGCGCTCGACGTGTGGACGTTGGAGGGGATATTCGTCCGGGGTGCACCGACCTTTTCACCCTAGGTGCAACAATCGACGAGGTGCGACCTCGGGGCTTCGACGCCGGCTACGCGGTGCTGCTCGTCTGAGGCGGAAGGCTCGCTGCCAGCCAGGTCTCGATCCCGTCGAGCAGCCGCTGGAGGCCGAACTCGAACAGGGCGTCCATGTCGAGGTCGAAGTCGTCGGACCGCACGAGGGTCGCGAGGATCGGCAGGTCGGTCGGCGAGATCATCGCAGCGATGTCCGTCGCCCTCGTCGTCATGTACTCGTCGGCCGTGAGACCGGTGTCCTGCCGTTGTTCAGCCTCGGACGCGATGTCGATCGCCAATCCCTTCACGTGGCTGAAGACGAGCACGCTGATGTGCATCATCGACTCCATGCTCAGGCCGAGCGGGGAGAGGGCTCGCAGGCACCATTCGGTGTAGCGGAAGCCGTTCGGCACGAGCTGCGGCCGCGTGACCGACATCACTCGGGCCAGCCACGGATGCCGCAGGAAACCCGCCCACTGCAGCCGGGCCGACACCTCCAAATCGGCGCGCCAATCCGCGTCCGACGGCGGGGGGAAGGAATCCTCCCCGAGCACGGCATCGATCATGAGCACGACCAGTCCGTCCTTGCTCTCGACGTGCCGGTACAGCGACATCGTCGGCACGCCGAGCTCGGCGGCGATCCGCCGCATCGAGATGGCGTCGATGCCCTCGGCATCGGCCATCGCGACCGCGGTCGCGACGATCGTCGCCGTCGACAGGCGCACAGGCGTCGGGGCCGTCGTCGAGGCGACCACGCTCCCGATGCCGGGTGTGGACACGACGAGTCCCTGCTGCTGCAGCTGCGCGAGCGCCTTGGTCGCGGTGGCGATCGCGACGCCCCACTCGGTGGTGATGCCGCGCGCGGAGGGCACGCGGTCGCCGGGGCCCAGCTCGCCGGAGGAGATCCGCTCGGCGATCTCGGTCGCGATGCTCTGTGAAGTCGCTCGCACTGTACTAGTACACCACCTTAAAAATAGAACACTTGTACACTGTACATGCCTGGGATAGCGTGCACGACATGAACGAATACAGCGTACTCATCTCCGGCGCAGGGATCGCAGGACCCGCCCTGGCCCACTGGCTGCACCGACAGGGCATCCGCTCCACGATCGTCGAGCAGGCACCCGATCTCCGCGTCGGCGGACAGGCCGTCGACCTGCGCGGGCTCGGTGAGGTCGTCGCCGAGCGCATGGGCATCATGCCCCGCGTGCGCGACCGAATCGTGCACGAGAAGGGGCTCCGCTACGTCGACAGCGCGGGCCGCGAACTCGCCACGATGCGGGCCGACCTCTTCGTCGGGGACGGCAGCCCGGTGACCGAGATCGAGATCATGAAGGGCGACCTCACGGTCATCCTGCACGAACTCATCCAAGACCACACCGAGATCATCTTCGATGACCGCATCACCGCGCTGTCGGAGAATGCGGAGGGCATAACCGTCACCTTCCGCAGCGGGCTCGTGCGCACCTTCGACCTGGTCGTGGGAGCCGACGGCATCCACTCCGGTGTGCGGGCACTCGCCTTCGGACCGGAATCCGACTTCGTCGTGCATCTCGGCGCATACCTGGGGTACTGCACGGTCCCCGACGCGGGCCCGCTCGACTCGTGGTTCGACATGTACAACGAGCCGGGCAGGATGCTGGGGCTCCGGCCCGAGCGCGACGGATCGGCGAAGGCGATGCTCGCGTTCGCCGACACCGGCGTCGATGTCGATCGGCGCGACGTGGCCAGCCAGAAGCGCCTCCTGCGCGAGGTCTTCGCCGGCATGGGCTGGCGTTCCGAGGAGCTGCTGAAAGCGGCCGACGCCGATGACGACTTCCACCTCGACACGGTCAGCCAGGTGCACATGGACGAGTGGACCCGCCGCCGCGTGGCCCTGCTCGGCGATGCCGGGTACTGCGGGTCACCGCTCACCGGGATGGGAACAAGCCTGGCGCTGGTCGGCGCGTACGTGCTGGCGGGCGAGCTGGGCCGTGCCCGCGGCGATCATGCCGCGGCCTTCCGGCGCTACGAGCAGATCATGCGGCCGTACGTCACGGCCGCGCACACGCTGCCTCCCGGCGGCGTCGACGGCTTCCTGCCGCGAGGACGGCTCATGCTCCGGATGCGCGTCCTCTCGGCACGGCTCATGCATCACTGGCCGATGCGTCAGATCGTCGCCCGGATGCTCGACAAGTCCGAGGCGATCGCACTCCCCGATTACGAGGGGACGGTGGTCGCGACGGCATAGCGTCGCGAGCGTGGTCCGGGCACCCGAAGGGCCTCGGCGTCCCCAGATCGCCGAGGCCCTGAAAGTGTGCCGCGGCCTCCCAGCCGCGGCACACTCGGAGCAGAGGGTGTCCGTGTCGCATCCGCGCTCCCCAGCGAGCGGATGTCCCCGATCGACTGCGCCTCCTCGCACCTCCACCTTCGAGGTCCTTCGCATTGGCACCTTCTGAAAGACAGGAGCGCGCGGCATCCGTTCTGATACATCGAATGGAGAAACTCTTCATCGAATCGTCAGATAGCACGCGGATATGAGTGCGCCGGGGGTATGCCGAGACTTCAGAGAAGACGATCCGGTCGGTCACTCCCGCGGCTAGCGTTGCCTGCGCCCATCTCCCGACGACGGAGATGAGGGTGCGTGGAGGCCACGAGAGCGTGACGAAGTCAACGTTGTACTCGACGGATCCGCCCCGCATAGTTGACGCCGGATGAGGAGTGGGATGCAGATGAGTGCAGGTGCCGGCAAGGCGAAGCAGATCGCACAGGAGCAGGAGGCGATCGATGTGATGTACGCGCGGCTCGACGCCGAGCTGGGCCGAAGCTTCTCCGCCCGCTCCCGGGCGGAGTCCGCGCCCGTCGATGGCGCGGGCGACCTGTTCGCGCGGGATGCGGAGCTCTTGCGCGTCGCCGACGACATCCGCCGGTGGCGGTCGGCAGAGCGAGGGCTGTGCTTCGGCCGCATCGACGCAGTCGACAGAGAGACGCTGTACGTCGGCCGCATCGGGCTGCGCACGGCCGAGGGAGACGCGCTGCTCGTGGACTGGAGGTCCGAAGCGGCGCGACCGTTCTACACGGCGACCGCGGCCGCGCCTCTGGGGTTGCGCCGTCGTCGGCACCTGCGCCTCGAAGATCGAGATGTCGTCGAGGTCAGCGACGAGATCCTCGACGGCACGGAGCCGACGGAGGGTGATGTCATCGGCGACGGCCCGCTCGTCTCGGCCTTGAGCGGTGCCAGGACCGGGCGGATGCGTGAGGCGGCGTCGACGCTGCAGAAGGAGCAGGACGACATCGTCCGGTCGCCGCATCGCGGTGTCATGGTCGTCGACGGCGGGCCGGGCACCGGCAAGACCATCGTCGCGCTGCATCGGGCGGCGTACGTGCTCTACGCGTTCCCCGCGATCGCCGATCGAGGAGTCCTCGTGTACGGCCCGAACCGGCGGTTCCTCCGTTACATCTCCGATGTGCTGCCCTCGCTCGGGGAGAACGACGTGCAGCTGGCGACGCTGTCCGATGTGGTCGGCATCGAGCCGACGACGACCGAGCCCGACGACGTCGCACGTCTCAAGGGGCGCGCGGAGTTCGCCGATCGACTCGCGCAATGGGTGCAGGTACGACAGCCGCTCGGGATGCCGCTCACGCTGCGCACCGCACACGGGACGGTGCTGCTTGGCTCAGATGTGGTCGATGCCGCCCGGCGCAGCGCACAACAGGGCGGGATCGGACACAACCCGGCACGCGAACGCTTCCTCGAGCACATCGTCGAAGAGCTGGTGAACGAGCTCGAGCAGCAGATGGCGCGGGAGGACTCCGAATTCGAGTCCGAGCTGAAGGACGTGGTGGGGATCGACCTCGAGCGCATGTTCGCGGGAGAGCACGTCCAGACCGGCACCTCGCACGGCTCGGCATCCGCCGGTGACCTCGACATTGGCTGGGATCGGGTGAGGGACGAACTCCTCGACGATCCCGGCGTGGACCGGACCATCGAGCGGGTCTGGCCGAGGCTCCGCGCTGAGGACGCCGTCCGCGGCGTCGTCGACATCGATGCGGAAGCGACCGGATGGAGCAGCGCCGACCTCGCACTGCTCGACGAAGCCCGGGCCCTCATCGACGGCCCGCCGGAGACCACCTACGGTCACATTGTCGTCGACGAAGCGCAGCAGCTCACCGAGATGCAATGGCGGATGCTGCTGCGGCGGTGTCCGCAGCGATCGATGACCGTCGTCGGCGATCTCGCCCAGGCGGGCCCTGCGACGACGATCCGGCGGTGGGAAGAAGCGCTGGACCCCTTCGTCGGCGACCGGTTCGCTCATCACACGCTGACCGTGAACTACCGCACCACGGAGCAGATCCTGGCGGCCACCGAACCCCTGCTGGCGCTCATCGCCCCTGACCAGCGGCTCTCCCGCTCCCTCCGCCAGGGCGAGCTCCCGGCCACCGTGATCGCCTCGGAGGATGACATCGATCAGGTTCTCGACGACGTCATCGCGCAAACCCGCGACGAGCATCCGGGTGAGCTGATCGGCGTCGTGGCGTCCGGGGAACGCACCGGCGGCCTGGCGGAAAGGATCGACGAGACCGCCGCCACGGTCATCGCCGCTCCCGACGCGCGCGGTCTCGAGTTCGACACGGTCGTCATCATCGACCCGGATGGCATCCGCTCGGCCGGCGACGCGGGTCTGCGCGATCTCTACGTCGCGCAGACCCGCCCGACCAAACGCCTCGTCATCCTGCAGGTGGCTAACGGATGAAGTCGACCTCGGCGACCGGCACGACCTTGCCGGTGCGTCCGGCGGCGGTCTGGAAACCCCAGTAGAGGTTCGTGTGCGCGATCACCTGCTCGGGGGGAGGTGCTCCCCAGGCGCTGAGGTCCTCTGTGGTGTGCGCGTCCGAGACGAGGGTGACGTGGTAGCCGCGAGCGAAGCCCCCGTGCAGGGTCGATCTCACGCAGGCGTCGGTCTGGCCGCCGCTGATGAGGAGGTGGCCGGCGTCGATCTTCGTCAGGACCTCTTCGAGGGCGGTGTCCTCGAACGAGTCGCCGTGCACCTTGCGGATGACGGCCTCATCGTCGCGAGGCTCGAGTTCGGGAACGATCCGCCAGGCTTCGCTGTCGATCACGAGGTCGTCTGAGGAGTGCTGCACCCAGACGACCGGCACCGACGCCGTGCGGGCGTGCTCGACGAGGGACGCGATCCTGGCGACGACGGCATCCCGCTCATGGGCATTCGCGAAGACGCCGTTCTGTGCGTCGATCACCAGGAGGGCGTCTCCTGGACGATCACCGGATGCAGACATGTTGTTCTCCTTCGTGCTCATGTTGATCTTCCTCGGGTCGAATGTGGTGGTCAACGGCTCCGTCATTTCCACAGGCCGGCAGCAGCGGATGCCGCAGCGAAGGACTCGAACGAACGCGGTGCGCGGCCCAGAGCACGTTCGACGCCGTCGGTCACGCTCTCGTTGCGGCCGTCGAGCACGACGCCGAACAGGTAGCGGAGGAGGGTCACGACCTCGGCGGGGACGCCCTCGGCGAGAGCCGCCTGCGCGTACTCCTCGGCGGACACCGGGATGTAGTCGATGGTGCGGCCGGTGCAGCGGGCGACGATCTCGGTGATCTGGCCGAACGTGAGCAGCTCGGGTCCGGTGAGTTCGTGGACGCGGCCGGTGAGGCTCGCATCCATCAGCGTCGCGGCGGCCACGTCGGCGACGTCGTCGACATCCACGAAGGGCTCGGACACGCCCCCTGCGGGGAGGTGCAGCGCCCCCTGCACGAGCGGATCGCGCAGGTAGCTCTCCGTGAAGTTCTGGAAGAACCACGAGCATCGGACCACGCCCCACTCGACGCCCGAGGCGATCACGATGTCCTCGGCATCCGCGGCCTCGGGTTCACCGCGCCCGGAGAGCAGCACGATGCGCTGCACCCCGCCGGTGATCAGTCGATCGGTGAGGGCCCGCACATCGTCGAGTGCGCCAGGGACGGCGAGGTCGGGCGCATAGGCGACGTAGGCGCGCTCGGAACCGGCGATCGCCGCGTCCCAGGTATCGCGGTCCGCCCAGTCGAACGGGATGGGCGTGCGACGGCCGACCGGCCGGACCGGGCTGCCGGCAGCACGCAAGCGTTCGGCGACGCGGGCACCGGTCTTGCCGGTTCCGCCGAGGACGACGGTCGGCGCGGTGGTGAAGGAGTCGGGAAGGGGAGCGGGGGAAGGTTTCGTGGAGGTCATGCGTCCAGTTAAGTCGCGCTGATGAAGACGCAGAATGGCCAGGCGGCGCGATGGCATACGCGAGCGTCTCAGAATCCGTTCCCGTGGCATTGGAACGGGGCCCGGATGCCGGTCGACTCGGATGCCGCGGCCAGCGCGACCGCCGGAGAGACGCCCCGCGCCAGGCCGGTGTGCACCGCGCTCAGCAGCTCGCACGCGTCGTCGTCGGGCACCGCGACCGGCGCGGCGATCACGCAGTCCGCGCCGGCGTGCAACCACACCCGCGTCATCCCGAGCGCCTCTTCGCCCCAGCGGACCGACGAGCGGCCGAGCTCGCACGCCGAGAGGATCACGGTCGCCGGGACCTGTGGGATGAGATCGACGTCGTAGCCGAAGAGCGTGCCGTCGGTCAGCTCGAAGCCGGAGAACAGCGGGTTGTCCACCGCATGCCGTCCGTGTGCGGCGATGTGCAGCACGTCGACCGCGGCGGCGAGGGCGGTCACCGCGGCGACCGTCGCGGCGGTCCCGTCGAGTGTCTGCGGCTCGTGGTCGCTGCGGGTCCAGGCAGCGGCCGCGAGGCGCACCTCTTCGTCGGCGCGTGGCACCCTCGGCCCTGCGGTGAACCCGGCGCGCGGCGAACCGTCACCGCGTTCGAGCGTTCGTAACTCAGCAAGATCCGCCCCGATCCCCTCGGTCGGGGCGGATTGCGGGGTCGGAACGCGCGTTCTTCCTGAATTGTGCACGGCCAGCCAGCGCGACACCGAGGTCGCGAGGGTGAACGGCGTGCCGACCATGCCCGGCAGCATCGCCCAGGGGACTCCGCCGAGGGCGCCGGGCACCGTGATCACGAGTTGCTCCGCACCCGGCGCGGCCCGCCGAACGGGGAGGACGAGCTCCTCGTCGAGAGCCTGCAACCGAGAGGTGAGCGCGCGCTCGGTCACCGCCCCCATCACGCCGCCGCGCGTGAGCGCGGCCATGTCGAGGTCGGCGCGGAGCCCATCCAGCGCCGAGCGCACCCGCGGCCACGACAAACCCACGATCGTCGCACCGGATGCCGTCACCACGACGGCGTGCAGCGCGGTGCCGGTGAACACGTAGGCGAGAACCGCGATGTCCGCCGAGAGCGACGACGTCACCCCGGCCAGTCCGAGACGGTCGCGGGTGCCGCCCGACCCCGTCGACGCCCATTGCCGCTCGCGCACGCGGTCGCGCAGGCCGCGCACCCGGGCGTCGGTCGTCCAGTCCTGGCCGGCCAGTTCGGCGCGCAGCATCCGCAGCTCCGCCAGATCCTCCGCGAGAGCGGCGTCGTGCGGTGGCCGCACCGGCGCGACCTGCTGGCTCAAATGCCGGGCACGCTCCGACCACTCGAAGAGGATCTCGGGATCGCCGAGGTGAGCCGCCGCGGAGAGCCCGGCGAACATCAGGTCGCTGCCGTGCATCGCGACCGACGCCTGCAGGTCGAGCGCGCCGAACGATCGCTGCCACGCGGTGAGCAGATCGAGTCCGTCGGCCGCGGCGCGCAGGGCATCGCGGGGACGACCCGCGGCGGAGGCCCGAGCCGCACGCACCTCCTGAGCGCGGAGGCGCAGCGGCGTCGGAGCCGCGGGGTCGACCCGCGGCATCCGTCCGGTCCCGTCTCTTCGCGCACTGAGCCGGAGCCCCGCGGCCTCGGTGCGGAACCCGCTGCGCTCGAGCGCAGCGGCGGTGCGGGCGAACTCCGTCGAGGCGATGGCGCGCTGCGGTCGGGCGCGCTGCTGCGCCTCCAGCCGCACCGCGTCGGCACGGGCCGCCCAGGCGGCGTTGTCGAGCGAGCGGAAGCGGCGGGCGGCGGTGCGTGCGGCCCGCTCGGCAGCCGGCGGATCATGACGCAGCAGCGATCGAGAGAGATGGAACTCCGCTTCCCCACGAGCCTGCCGCATGCGCTGCGCTCCGAACTCCCGAGCGACCCGGCTGAGCAGTGCCTCGGCCTCGGTGGTCAGTCCCGCATCGCGCAGAACCTCGGCGCGGTCCAGGTCGCTGATCGCTGCGGCGAGGTCGCTGGTCGCCGCGAGCGTCGGGCGCGAGCGGGTCATCAGAGTGAGCGCGGTGACGAGGTCGCCGCCGAGCAGCGCCGCGTAGCCGAGGTTGTGCCGGGCCTCGGCGAGCGGTTCCTCGTCGCCCGTCGCCTCGTACACGGCGACCGCACGACGCAGGTCCGTGGTGCAGGCATCGAGCTCGTGCCGCTGCATCCGCATCACCGAACGGTTCATCAGGCAGTTCGCGAGCTCGACCGACTCCACGCCGATCTCCGTGAACGTGTCGATCGCCTGCGTGAGCATCGTCTCGGCCTCGTCCAACCGCCCGCCGTGCATGAGCAGGGTGCCGAGCTGGCCGCTGAGCACCGTGATCGTCTCGGCGCCGAGACCCGACCGGGCGAGCGCCGCACGACACAGCTGCTCCGCCGCGGCCGGCTCCCCGGTCTGGGCGAGCACGTACGCCGCGGTCCCGTCGATGCGCGCACGCAGATCAGGATCGTCGGTGCGGGCGGATGCCGCGTCGAGCGCGCGCCGCGCCTGCGTGAACCTTCGCGCGTTCGCCGCTTCGACGCCGCGCCGGTGCAGCTCGCTCGCGGACAGGGGCATCCGTCCAGGATGCCGTGCGGCGGGGCCGCGCGGAAGAGCGCGGAACGGCATCCGTTCCCGGCATCCGGATCTCGCCGGATGCCGGATGCCGGGGCGGCCGACGCGTCAGCCCCGATCCACCGGGACCGGCAGGGTCTTCAGCACCGCCGCGACGGCCTTGGCCGCGGCATCCGGCTTCACTCCTTCCGCAGGCACCGTCCCGAGCTGCGCGGCGATGCGTCCGGCGACATACGGGGCGGCGAACGACGTGCCGCTCCACACCGCGAACCCTCCGCGGTAGTCGTCGGGGTCGAGTGTCTCGCGGCGCAGCCCGTCGACATCGGCCCTGGTCGTCGCCTGCTCTCCGCCGACGAACGCGGGCGACGTGCTCACGACGGCCGCCCCCGGCGCATAGGTCTGCACCCACGGCCCGACGTTCGAGAACAGGGCGACCGACTGCGCCGACGGGTTGAGCGCCCCGACCGACACGAGAGGGGCGCCCTTGTCCGCCGGGATGCCGTTGTCGGCACCCGGCCACGGCCAGAGCGACGCGGGGAAGGACGGACGGTCGATCGCGTCGTTGCCCGCCGAGCAGACGACGACGCAGCCGAGCTCGCGCGCCTTCGCGAGCAACCCGAACAGCGTCAGGCTGAACAGGCCGTCGGTGGGGGTCTCGTGGTAGTAGCCGAGCGAGAGGTTCAGCACATCGATGGGGAAGCCGGTCTTCGGATTCTCCCGATGACGACGCAGCAGCTCCACGATCTGGGTGACCGCCTCCAGCAGGGAGCTCTCGTCGATGATGCCGAGTGCGCCGGCGACGCGGACCGAGAGGATGTCGGCATCCGGAGCCGCCTGCCGCACGATGCCCGCGATGAACGTGCCGTGCCCGGACACCGCGTCGATCTCGCCGTCGAGCTGCCCGTAGAGGTCGGGATAGCGTTCCGGATCGGCGTCGTCGGTCAGACCGACTGGCACGCCGTCGAGCTCGACGTGGCGGGTGACGATGTCGGCGGGCAGCCAGGAATGCTCCCCGCATCCGGTGTCGAGCACCGCGACGACCGGCCGTCGCCCGCGCTTCGGGGCGGGTCCGCGCTGCGGCGCCGGGCCGAGCCAGCTCACGGGCTGCCGCGCGCCGCGACCGGGTTCGAGGTAGTCGTCGCTGCCGCCCGCTCCGGCCCCGCGGATCGGGTTGGTGCGTGTGAAGGGGTTGGTGCGGGTGAACGGGTTCGTGCGGGTGAACGGATTGAGTCCGACGGGGTCGATCGACAGCACGTGCTCGAGGCTCGTGCGCGGCATCGTCGAATGCGACATGCGGCGGGCCCGCTGCAGCACGCGCCAGGCGTCCGGAGCGATCGGCGCCTCACCGCGTCCCGGCTCATCCGGCGTCGTGAGGAGCGCGCGCAGGAACCCCGGCACTCCGGGGATGACCGTCCGCGCCACACGTGCGCCCGATTCGATCTCGAGCTGCCATCCGAACGAGTCTGCGGCGTCGCGCAGCGTCCGGATCTCCCGGTCGAACTCTTCCTGATCGTCTTCGGTGCGGGTGATCAGCAGACGCTGCGGCAGGTAGGCGGTGGGGAAGGCGCGGATGCCGTCGACCGGCTCCAGACTCGGATCGAGGGCCGTGCCACGGCGGATCGAGCCCTCCGCGCGGTCCTGCCAGGTCCATCCCTTGGGCTGCTCCATGGATCATCCTCTCCCTTGCGGGTCGCCCCGCGGCATCATCGACGGGCAGCGCCCGCGATCACAACTCGAACTGCGGGGTCGCGAGTGTCCGCGCGTCGTCGCCGTCACCCGTGGTCAGGCGCACGTGCGTGAGACCGTGCGGAACCTCGTCGAACACGAACCGACCGGTCTCCGCCGGGGATGTCGAGATCGTGCGCTCGCCCTGGGTCAGCAGGATCTCCGCCGTCGCGGTGTCGACCCAGCCGTCGACCCGGCGGCGTCCGGATGCCGTCGTCGTGACGTGCAGGAGGATGCTGGTGGTGCCGTCGCTGAACTGCAGGGTGAGCGCATCCGCGTCGCCGCGCACCGCGCCGAGCTCGCCCTCGACGAGAGTGAGCAGCGCGTACTCGTGGGTGAGGTCGTCGGTGGCGACCGCGGCGACCATGCGGTCGATCAGCCCCGCCGGCACCGGATCGATCTCGCGCCACAGCGTGCGGAGCCGGGCGAACACCTCGGCGTCGTCGTGTGCGGTCATGACAGCCCCTCCGTCCGCGGCGTCGGCGCGTCCAGCAGGGCGCGCAGTTTGGCGAGGCAGCGATTCCGGGTCGGTCCGATGCTGCCCACCGGCATCCCGAGGTCCGCGGCGAGGCGCGCGTAATCGGGACGGTCCTCGAAGGCGATGACGCGCAGCAGGCGCTGGCACCGTTCGGCCAGCCGCTGCACCGCTTGCCACAGCCGGCGGTTCTCGTCGCCGATGGCCGCGTGCTCCTCGGCGGACGCCTGCTCGGGGAGCAGGGCGTCGAGGTCGTCGGCATCCGTCGTGTCGATGCGGCCGTGCGCCTTGCCGATCTTCCACGCCTCGCGACGTGCCGTGGTCGTGAGCCAGGCCGACACGGCCCGCGGATCCGAGATCGCCGCGTGCCCCCGCACCAGTTGCAGCCACGTCGTCTGCACGACGTCTTCGGCGAGCGTGCGCTCGAGGCCGTAGGCGCGCACGACGTGCCACAGCACGGGCGTCATCAGACGTACGAGCTCGTCCATCGCGCGACCGTCACCCTCGCGCCATGCGTCGAAGAGGTCTGCGGCTCGCTGCCAGCGCGCCGGGCCCCCGCCCGAAGCAGGATCGAGAGCGGCGCCGGGTGCACCGTCGATCATGAAGCCCATTGTGATCACATCTACCAGGAGCACGGCAAGAGCATCCTGATACATGTTCGGGTCCAAGAATTCGGCGGCTACCGTGGAGGGGTGATTCCCCTCGCCATCGTGCTCTTCCTCAACGCTGCCTTCAACGCGATCGTCTGGCCCCGGTTCTACACGCGCGTCGCGAACGATCCGCGTGCACGCGACGAGAACGGCAAGGCGACGGCGTTCCTCCGCGTGCACGTGGTGCTGATCTCGATCGCGCTCGTGCTGGCCCTCGTCTCGGTGATCCTCGGCATCGCGGCACTCACCGGCGCGCTCTGACCGCGCCGTCGGGGACCGCGGCGATTATGGTGCGGTGACCGGCTGCTGCAGCTCGGTGACCCAGTCGATCTGGTCGTCCGACTCCGACGTCAGATACACCTCGCGGCACGGGCCTTCGGCGCGCAGCCCACGATCGCCGATGGCCGTGAAGACGGCATCCCAGCTCTGGTCGATCGTCGCCATGACGCCGTGGTGCACGGCGGTGAGAGCGGATGCCGCGGCCGGCAACTCCACGATGTCGATACCGTCGACCTGCGGTCCGTCGTAGACGAAGCCGACGGTGATGCGCACCCCGGACTCGTCCATCTCGTACACGGCGACGGGCACGCCGAGCTCGGCTCCCGAGGCGATGAGCGTCTCGGCGACCCGGTCGAACAGCGGGCCGACGACCGGGGCGACCTCGGGCTGCGAGGCGACGGATTCGCTCAGCGCGCCGAGACGCACGGACGGGAGGGGCTTCTCGGTGATGGTCGGTTCGGCCACGGTGGTCTCCTGCGGGTCGGGGTCGGTGGGTCGCGAGGTGTGCCGCCGATCATACGGGCCGGGCCCGACACGCGTCAGACCGATTCGTACTGCTTCGCGTGCTCCGCCCAGCGCGACTCCACGGGCAGCGCGCGGAGCGCCCGGTTGCCGAGAGCGAGGGCGACGGCGAGGACGCAGAGCCCGGCGCAGACGAGGAGGGTCCACTCGCGGCCGATCCAGGTGAGCCCGAAGCCGGCGATGAGCGGCGCGAGGGGCAGGGCACCCATGCCGAGCACGCCCGCGGCGCTGTTCGCGCGACCGAGCAGCTGGGTGGGCGTCGCGACCATGAAGTAGCCCATCATCGCGGCGTTGAGCGCGGGGATCATCAGCACGGCGACGCCGAGCACCGCGACGATGGCCCAGGGCTCGGTCACCATCGAGACGACGATCGCCCCGATCGCGGCGATGGACAGCCCGATGACGGCCAGCCGCCCGGCGGCGAACCGCGGCACCAGCAGAGGTGCGAAGAGGGCGCCGACGAGCATCACGGCCCCGACTCCCGCGGTCATCGCGCCGATCAGCACCTCGGGGTAGCCGTCTTGCTGCAGCGCGTAGATCACGGTCGTGATGGCGGCGTTGAATCCGAGGTTGATGGTCGTGATGATGAGCAGCACGCCGCCGAGGTCGGGGCGCGACATCAGCCAGGTGAAGCCCTCGCGCAGCTCGGCCCAGGCGTTGGGTGCGGCTGCCGGTGCGGTCGCCGCGTCGTCGGCTTCCGCCCCGGCGTCGACGATTCCGGCGCGGCGCGCTTCGCGCCCCAGCATCCAGGCCGTCACGGCGGCGACCAGGTGGCAGACGGTCATCGCGACGCCGACGAGCCATCCGCCGACCCCGAGCAGGAGTCCGCCGATGGGGCCGCCGGCCAGTTGCAGCGCGGCATCCCTTCCCTGGTTCGCGGCCTGCGCGCGGCCCATCGCCTCATCCGGCACGATCTCCTTGATCGCGCTCTCGCCGGCGACGTCGAAGAGCCCGCTGCGGGCGGCGAGCAGCACGTCGATCACGAGCAGCGATCCGAACGTGAGCGCGTCGGCGAGAGCGAGCAGCGTGAAGGCCCCGGCGAGCAGGATGCCGAGGAGCGAGCCGAGCAGCATGAGCAGGATGCGGCGGTGGCGATCGGCGAGGATGCCGCCGACGAGGGTCATGAGCAGACGCGCGACCATGCCCGCGCCGCCGATGATGCCCGCCTGAGCGGGGTCGTTCGTGACGATGAGCGCGAGCAGCGGGATGGCGAAGGCGAAGAGGGATGCCGCGAGGCCCTTGCTCGTGTCGCTCACCAGCCACGTGAGGTAACGGCGATTCCGCCAGAGGCGGTGCGGGGCGGTCGCGATGGTCATGGGTCGAGCATAGATGCGCAAGAACAGTTGCGCAAGTCTTATTGCGCAACTTTCGGTGCAGGTAGGATCGGGGCATGGAGGACAAGAAGGCGAGTCGTTCGAACGAAGACACCGTGTGGATGACGTCGGCCATGCTCAAGGCCTACTCCCACCCGTTGCGCCGCCAGATCCTGCGGCTGATCGCGCGACGCGGATTCCTGCGCGCCGCCGACGTCGCCGCCGAGTTGAGCGTGCCTGCGAACAGTGTCAGCTTCCACCTGCGCACGCTCGCGGATGCGGGCCTCATCGAGGAGGCCCCGGAGAAGGCGCGCGATCGCCGTGACCGGGTCTGGACGGCCAGGAAAGGCGCGCTCAACCTCGGCGGACCCGAGAACCCCGTCGCTGACGAGACTCTCGGGGCGGCCGTCGTCGGAGCGCTCGCCGAAGACCACGCGGATCTCGTCCGCCGAGTGCTCGCCTGGACGCCCGAGTACGTCAGCGGCCGCACCGCCGATGTGCACGCCGCGTTCACGCAGCGCACCATCCGGCTGACGGAGAGCGAGTTCGACGCGGCCATGACCGCGCTCAACGAGGTTCTCGAAGCAGCCGAGAAGGCGCATGACGATGCCGACCCGGCCGGCCGGTTCTGGCAGCTCGACCTCGTCGCGGCCGACGACACGATCTGACCCGCGCACCGACCTCGCAGAACGACGCGAACTTCGCAGGGTTTCAGGCAGATCCCTGCGAAGTCCCTGCTGTTCTGCGACGATCCCGCCGATCACTCCCCACTCAGGATGAGGATCCGGCGCAGGTGCATGGCCGTGAGCACTCCCGGGCCCATCGATCGGTGCACATCGAGCGTGCGGTCGTCGACGAGCTCGAGCAGCCGTCGGATTGCGCCCGCGGCCTCGCTCCGCTGCCGGTGGCCCTCGCTCGATGACGGGTCCTCCTGCGCGATCACGTCGGCGACCGCGTGGCACGCCTCTGACAGCGGCTCGGGCAGGGCGGCGTCGAGGGGCAGCGCGGCCGGGCGCTCCCAGATCGTGTCCGCCGTGGCATCCGAGATATCGCGGATGAGGTGGGCGACGCGATCGAGCGTGGCGAGCTGCCCGTGGATGTGCGCGGTCTCGCCTCGGCGGCCCCATGCCCGCAGGTTGCCGCGCCGGCTCTCGTCGGCCTCGGCGAGTGCGGCCCGCAGGGACGCCGCCGTGTCGGCGAGCGATGCCGCATCATCCGCCCACTGCTCGTGCTCGGGCGGCCACGACTCCGACACCGCGGAGCCGATGTCGTGGAGGTGCGCACCGAGCTGTGCGCGGAACGCATCGACGCGCGCGGCCGCGGCCCCGGTGAGCGGTGCCGGAGCGATCAGCACGTTGACCAGCAGCCCGATTACGACGCCGACCGCCATCTGCGTGAGATAGCCGAGGGAGTAGTCGTCGGCATCCTGTCCTCCGACGACGAGGACGAACAGCGCCGCGATCGGCACGTACTCGCGACCGGCGCCGAACCAGCCCGTGCCCGACAGCAGGACTCCGACGCCGATGACGAGCGGGACGGTCCACCAGGTCGGTCCGACGGTGAGCACCACCAGGGTGGCGAGGCCGATCCCCGTCACGAGGCCGATCAGCGTCTGCAGGCCCGACCTCACCGATCCCATGAGGGTCGGGTACATGCTCACCAGGGCGCCGAGGGGTGCGTAGTACGGGTACTCGTCGGTCACACCGGGCATGTGCGGGGCGATGGTCCAGGCGAGGCCGACGGCCAGGGTCGTCTTCGCGACGAGCAGCAGTCGCGCCGGGTGCACGGCCTCGCCCAGGCTGCGGGCGATGCCCGAACGGCGCGTGCCGATGGGGGAGGTCTTCACGTGCAGCGACGGTAGTCGCGCGCATCCGCCGCGGCCAACGGGTTGCTTCCGGAGGCCGCGGCGGGTAACGGTGCCGCGCCGTCAGGGTGTGGCGACGGTGAGATCGTCCCAGATGAAGGTGATCGACGGCAGGGTCGAGGCCCCGGACACGGTGTTGGTCAGCCCGACCGTCCCCGCCGTCTGCATCGCGGCCGTCGTATCGGTCGCGGTGGCCTGCCATGTCACCGGCTCGCTGTCGGTGGACCTCCAGACCTTGGCCGCGAGTGTGGTCGGGCTGGCGCCGGTGACGGAGACCGCCACGTTGAGGACGGTGCCCGGCGTGTACGTGACGCCGGGCATCAGGTACGAGCCCAGGGCGACCTCATCGCGCAGGAGGTACAGCCGCACAGCGCCGCCGACTTCGAACCGCACCCGGGCCGAGTAGGTGGACGCGCCGACCTGACGACCGATGACGGTCGCGGTCGCCGCGCCGCCGGTCGCGACCTGATCGGCGGCGACCGAGACGCGGATCGCGGCGTCGGTCGTGGACAGACCCAGTCGGGCGGTCCGCGTCGATGACGGCGTGAGCGCCACGCTTCCCTTGCCGTTCGCGACGGAGAACGCGGTGGATCCGCCGCCGAGCGTCCAGGCGCCGCCGATGTCGGAGGACCCCCACCCGCCTGCTGCGACCGTACGGGCGAAGGTGTCGGACACCAGGGGCCCGGCGGTCGGCGGCGCCGCGACGGTGACCTGCTTGCTGACGGACGTCGCGCTTCCTCGGTTGTCCGTCACGGTGAGCGTGACCGTATAGGTCCCGGCGGTCGCGTAAGTGCGCGATGCCTTCGCGCCGGTGGCGGTGCTGCCGTCGCCGAAGGTCCACGCGTACGACGAGATCGTTCCGTCGGGGTCGGTCGAGGCGGAGCCGTCGACCGCGACGGCGAGCCCGTTGAGCGTCGGAGTGAAGGCCGCGGTCGGCGCCTGATTCGGCGGGGTGCCCTTGGGGTCGGTCCGGACCGGTGTCCAGTCGCCCTGCGTGCTGTTGCCGAAGGCATCGATCGCCTTGACCCGGTAGTTGTAGGTGGTGCCCGGCACCGCCGTGGTGTCGCGGTAGGACATCGCCGGTCGGTTCCAGAAGCTCGAGAGCTGGTCGGTCTCGTAGAGGGGAGTGGTCATCCCCTTGTCCTGCCGGAAGACCTGGTAGTGCAAGCTCTGGTTGTCGCGGTCGGAGTTGGCGCTCCAGGAGAGGAGATTGCCGTCCTTGGTGGGCGCGGTGGTGAGCGTCCACGCGCCTCCCTGAACCTGCGGCCCCTGCTTGTTGGGTGCGGCACTCTTCTTCGCGAACCGGACGATGCCCTGCTGAGCCGCGCCGTTCACCTTGAGGAATTCGCCGCCGACCAGCAGGTAGTCACCGGCCGCGGTGATCTGCCACGGGCCCTGCGACTGACCCGTATAGGTGCCGGGCACCCAGTCGGGGAACCAGTGCAGGAGCGAGGGAGCCGCGGCAGCGCCGCCGAAGGTGCGTTTCGCGGTCGGAGCCTTGGAGAACGCGAGGGAGTTCTTGAACGGCCCCGTATACGGGAACCCGCCGACCGAGGTGCAGTCATACGGATGGCCGACCACGTAGATCGCGTCGCCGACGGGCGCGACGTCGTACGTGTCGCCGCCGCAGTCCTCGATCCACTGCAGGCTGCCATCGCTCCAGTTCGCGCGGAAGGAGCCCTCGAGGGTGCCCGCAGGGTGTGTCTGATACGTGGTCCCCGTCCCGTAGACGCTCTCGCCGTCGGAAGACAGGCCGAAGATCACGGCTTTGACGTCGCCGTTGCGGATGACGCTGTTCATCGCCCACGGCATGATCGCCCCGGTGCCGGCGTTCAGGGCGGTGATCCCGCGGCCGGGATTGGTCGAGCCGTTGACCGAGGTGAAGGAACCGGAGATCACGACTTTGCTCTTGTCTGGCGAGACGACGACCGCCTTCGCGCCGTAGCCGCCCTGCACATCGGCCGCGAAACCGGTCAGAGCGCCCGTGGACGTGGACACCGCGGCGACCTTGGTGCGTTGCGTGCCGTTGATCGTGGTGAACTCGCCGGCGAGGTAGACCGTGGAATCTGTCACGGCGATGCCGTCGATGCGACCGTTCGCCTCCGGCGCCCACGAGGTGATGAGTGCGCCGGTGGCGGTGTCGAACGCCGCGACGCGGTAGCGCCACGCACCGGCGGCCTGCGAGAACATGCCCGCGACGTAGATGCGGGAGCCGTCGGCCGACTTCTTGATGTCGAGGACAGTGCCGTTCGTGCCTGGATTCCAGGAGCTGATCAGCGCACCCGTCGTCAGGTCGTAGGCGAGCAGGTTCGCGCGCGGCGTCTCGTTCGAGCCGGCGGGCGAACCGGCCGGGCGCGCCTGGGCGAAGCTTCCGCCGACGTAGACCGTGTTGCCGACGACCTCCTGTGCGTAGACCACGCCGTCGATCTGCACAGTCGGCAGCCCGTCGGCCGCGTAGGTCTCGGGAGCGCCGGCCGCCGGGGCGGTGTCGGCGGATGCCACCGGCACCGCGATCCCGCCGAAGGCCAGAGCGACCGCGGTGGCGACCGCTCCCCAGAGCGTCGCCCTCCGCAGCCGGCGCATTCCGCGACTGTCCACCGCTCCCCAGCGGCGTTCCCCAGTGACATGCATGTCGTTCTCCCCAGAAATCAGCACAGTGCACGCAGATATGCACGGTCGTCCCCCGCGGCCCGAACTCCCCAGAACGGAGCCGCATTACGGCTTGAATGCTAGCGGGGGCGCGTTCACACATCGACGGCCACGTGTGAAGGCAGGGGCGGAGTGCCGTCGTCGATGGCGCCGGCGCACGACGATGCCGGTCGCCCGGAAGGACGACCGGCATCGAAGGATCAACGGCGGATCAGGGGATCGCCCTCCGGAAGGCCAGGAACGAGACTCCCGTGAGCACCGCGGTGATCAGCAGGCCCCAGAGCGCGAGACCCAGGGCGCCGAGGTCGTTGATCGCCGCGCCGACGTTGCCCCAGAGCTCGAGCCGCGTCGCCAGGAACACGAGTCCGACCAGCAGCAGCGTGAGCCCGATGCCCACGATCAGCAGCACCAGCTGCCCCCAGCTCTTGTAGATCGTCGCGCCGGTGAACCCGATCACGAAGAAGAACAGGGCGAGGGTGAAGTAGACGACGAAGGCGCCGAGGGGTCCGGCATCCCACAGCCACGGCAGGTAGAACACGTACCCGTTCACCCCGTAGCCGTTCGTCGCGACCTCGATGCCGCCGCCGATCAGGAACAGCACGCCCATGAGGGCGCTGCCGATGATCGCGGTGAGCATGGTGCCGAAGAAGAACTCGCGACGGGTGATGCTCATCGCCTGCGAGAACGGGAAGGTGAGCGTCATCGCGGACAGGCCGATGGCGAAGAAGTACCAGAGCGGTGCCTGGCCGCCGCCGCCGTACTTCGGGGTGTCGACCGGGATCATCGCGTAGATGAGGATCGAGATCACGGTCGCCGCACCGAGGATCATCAGCGGGTACCAGACGAAGGTGCCCTTGTTGATCAGCTGCAGGCGGATGACGTTGACGGTGCGTCGCATCAGCGGACCTCCTCTTTCGTGGCGGACGCTCTCGTGGCGGAGTGCTCCGCCTTCTGGGTGAGCCGGACGACGAGCTGCTGCAGCGAGACCGGCGCCAGATCGAGACCGGATGCCGTGACCTCGGCGCGCTCCGCCGCCGACAGGGCGCCGAGCACGGTGACGGATGCGACGCGTCCCAGAGCCTCACGGTGCAGGACCTCGCGACCCTCGACCCAGGCGTCGACCTTGGCCGCGTCGCCCACGACGGTGACGGCCCGTTCGCGTACGGCATCCGTGTCCTCGTTCAGGAGGATCTGACCGTTGTCGATCACGATGACCTTCTCGATGAGGTTGGAGACCTCGTCGATCAGATGAGACGACAGGATGATGGTGCGCGGGTGCTCGGCGTAGTCCTCGACGAGGCGGTCGTAGAAGATCTGCCGGGCGACGGCGTCGAGTCCGAGGTACGGCTCGTCGAAGAAGGTGATCTCCGCGCGGGAGGCGAGGCCGATGATCACACCGACCGCGGAGAGCTGCCCGCGGGAGAGCTTCTTGATCGTCTGCTTCATCGGCAGCTGGAACTCGGCGACGAGTTCGTCGGCGAGCGTCTGGTCCCAGTTCGGGAAGAACAGGCGCGCGGCCTTGAACGCGTGCTTCGGGTAGGCGTCGTCGGGGTACTTCTGGCTCTCGCGGACGAAGCAGATCCGGCTGAGCACGTGCGCGTTCTCGTACGGGTGCTCGCCGAAGACCTTGACGGTTCCGGACGATTCGAAGTTCTGCGCGGTGAGGATCGACATGAGGGTGGTCTTGCCGGCGCCGTTGCGGCCGAGCAGGCCGTAGATGGCGTTCCCCTCGATGCTGAGCGACACGTTGTCGAGCGCTCGCTTCTCCTTGTAGCGCTTGCTGAGGTTCTGCACCTCGATGACGGCGGTCATGCGGGGGTCTTCCCTTCTGCGATGGTGGTCTGCGCGGCGCGCTGCCGGAGCAGGTCCGCGAGGTCTTCGGGGCCGAGGCCCAGCGTGCGGGCTTCGGCGAGGAGCGGATCGATGTAGCGATCCGCGAAGGCCGAACGGCGCTCGCCGAGGAGCATGTCCCTGGCGCCTTCGGCGACGAACATGCCGATGCCTCGGCGCTTGTAGAGCACTCCCTTGTCGGTGAGCATGGCGACTCCCTTGGCTGCGGTGGCGGGGTTGATCCGGTAGAACGAGGCGAGCTCGTTCGTCGAGGGTGCCTGTGCCTCCTCGGCGAGCGAGCCGTCGACGATCGAGTCCTCGATCTGCTCGGCGATCTGGAGGAAGAGCGGCTTGCCTTCTTCGATCACGAGTCCTCCAGGTGGTTCATGGGTTACCTACATGAGTAACTAACCATAGAACCTCGGAGAGTGTCAACCCCTCTGTGCGCGCCACTCCTCGACGATCTGCGGCATCCGCGCGGCGAGGTACCGGAAGAACTCGGCGAGCTCGAGCGCCCGCGCCTGAGCACCGGCATCGTCGCCGTGCTCGGCGGCGATGTCGTCGATGTATCCGGCGAGGCTCGTGTAGACGGGCACGTTCCCGGCCATCGAACTCGCGAAGGTGTCGTGCACGAACTCGTACCGGTCGCGCCGATCGCCCGGCGAGGAGCGGCGTTGGATGAAGTGCAGCTGCTGCAGATAGCGGACGGCCCCGGACACCGCCGCGGCCGACACGCCGAGTCTGTCGCCGATCTCGGCCGCCGTGTAGCCGCCGTCGGGGGCGGCGACCAGCGCCATCATCACGCGCGCCGGCATGCGCGACATCCCGGCGGCGGTCAGCATCGCCGCCGCCTGCTCGGCGGGCTCGACGGCGCGGTGGTGGTCACCCATGTCTCAGCCGCCCGTCGCGAGTTCGCGGCGCCCCATGAGCGAGAGGGATCCCGCGAGGCCGGCGCCCACGGCCAGCACCAGCCACCACAGTCCGCGTACGTCGACGCCGTCGCCGTCGACCACCGGGGTCACCGCGAACGGCGAGATGTTCGCTGTCCACTCGGGCAGTCCGAACAGGGGGCCGAACATCCCGAGCATGGTCGCGACGAGCACGAGGGTCCAGGCCAGTCCGATCGTGGCGCGCGGCACGAGCACGAACACCAGCGCGGTGAGCACGGTGAACACCGAGGCCGCGACGACCTGTCCGAGACCGGCGACCGCGACGATCCGGTACAGCGAGCCGTCGGCATCCGTCGACCGGATCCCCGCCCACCCGGCCAGCACGGCTGCGGCGACGACGATCAGCACCGCGACGGTCCCGACGATCACGTAGTCGGCGAGCCAGCGCACGCGGCCGACGGGCGTCGCGAGCACGGCCTCGGCGGTGCCGCGCGCCTCCTCCTGCCGCGCGCGTACGACCGTCTGCACCGCGCAGCACGCCGCGAGGATGCCGAGCAGCGTGAAGAACACCGTGATGACGACCTCGTCCAGTCCGCCCGTCGCGCCGCCGATCTTCTTGAGGATGTCGGCGACGGCCGGGTTATCGCCGGAGATCTGGTCGACGAGACCGCTCAGCGTGGTGGCGAGGATGCCGGTGACCGCGCCGCCGACCGCCCATCCGACGATCGAACCCGAGGTGAGCCGCCAGACCAGGGCGTGCGGCGAAGCGAGGGCAGGCCGCGCCGACACGCGGCCGGGCCGCTCGGCGACGAAGCTCGCGTCGATGTCGCGCTGCGACTGCAGAGCGACGGATGCCGCAGCGAGCACGAGTCCGAGACCGAGGCCGAGGAACACCGGTCCCACGAGGTCCGCGTCGTACGGGCGGGTCTGCTCGGCCCAGGCGAAGGGCGAGATCCACGCGAACCAGGCGCTCGTCATGCCGGAGAGGTCGTCGTCGGGCGTGCCGGCCGCGTTGCCGATGCCGCGGATCAGGAAGGTCGCGACGAGCACCCACACGGTCAGGGAGTTCGCGCCGCGCGAGGTGCGCATCAGCTGCGCGGCCAGCAGCCCGATGCCGAGGAACGCGATGCCGGTGGCGCCGGCGGCCGCTCCGGACAGCACGGATCCCGCTGCAGGCAGTCCGCTGGCGAGGAGTGCGAGCGCGGTCAGTACCGCGAGAACCACGTTGGCGAGGATGCCGTGCACGATCGTCACGATCGTCGGCAGTCGCCGTCCGGCCGGGGTGGCCCAGACGAGTTCGGAGCGTCCGGCCTCCTCATCTCCGCGGGTGTGCCGCACAGCGAGGAACGTGCTCATGAGGGCCGCGAGCAGCGCGAGCCACGGCAGGATCTCGAAGGCGATGAACGCACCCTCCGAGGTGCCCGACGGCAGCCCGCGGAACATCAGGATCACCGGGTTCGCGAGCGCCGCGGCCAGGATGTTCTGCCGATCCTCGAGTGTCGAGTACGACTGCGAGACGCCGGCATATCCCGCGCCCGCCATCGCCGCGGTACCGAGGATCCACAGCGTCAGCTGCAGCCAGTCGCGCCGGATGCGCTGCCGCAGCAGCACGGTGAAGGTCGACATCACGCCTGCTCCTTCGCGCGACGGCCGCGCCGGGTCTGCGGCTTCGCGGAGTCATCGGGGTTGCCGTCCTCCGCGGCTTCGAGGGTCGCGAGGTCGTCGCCGTAGTGGCGCAGGAACAGCTCCTCGAGCGACGGCGGGGCGACGCGCAGATCGCTGATGCCGAGGGCCGCCAGAGCCGGGAGTACCGCGGCGGTCCGATCGCTGTCGACGGCGAGACGGAAGCGATCACCATGATCCGTCGCGTCGTGCACGTCGGGGATGCGCTCGATCTGGTCGAGGGAGACGCCGGATGCCGTGAACGACACGTCGCTGCGGGTGAGGTGCCGCAGCTCGGCGAGGGTGCCGCTCTCCACGATCCGACCCGCACGGATGATCGACACCCGGTCGCAGAGCTGCTCGACCTCGCTCATGATGTGGCTCGACAGCAGCACCGTCGCGCCGTTCGCGTGGGCGCGGGCGACCTCGCGCTGGAAGATCACCGCCATCAGCGGGTCCAGCCCGCTGGTCGGCTCGTCGAGGATGTAGAGGTCGGCCGGCACCGCGAACGCCGCGATGAGGGCGACCTTCTGCCGATTGCCCTTCGAGTACGCGCGGCCCTTCTTGCGCGGGTCGAACTGGAACGCATCCATGAGCCGCGTCTTCTCGTGCTGGTAGGCGGCATCCTTCGTGTGCGCCCCGCGCAGCCGCGCCAGCAGATCGACGGCTTCGCCGCCCGACAGTGTGGGCCAGACGCTGACGTCACCCGGCACGTACGCGATGCGGCGGTGCAGGTCGACGGCGCGGTTCCACGGGTCCTCGCCGAACACCGTCGCCGTGCCGCCGGTGCGTCGCGCGAGCCCCAGGAGGATGCGGATCGTCGTCGACTTCCCCGCGCCGTTCGGACCGAGGAAGCCGTGCACCTGCCCCTGCTCGACGGTGAGGTCGAGGCCGTCGAGGGCGTGCACGTGACCGTAGTGCTTGGTCAGGCTCTGGGTATCGATGACTGTGGTCATGGCGGGGACGCTACGCCCGTTTCACGATTTTGTGAATACTGCGAAAAAACGCATGCGGAATCCTTACGGCCGCCGCGTACAGTGGGTTGGTGCCGGAGTTCCCCTACAGTCGCCTGCGCCGCTGGCCCGATGTCGAGGCCGACAACCTCCAGGCCCACGACGTCACCGACACCCTCCTCGTCGAGCGGGCACTCGCGCTGGACGTTCCGGGCCACGAGATCGCCGTGATCGGCGACGAATACGGCGCGGTCACCCTGGCGCTGACGGATGCCGGGCGCCACGGCATCCGCGTGCATCAGGACCTGGCGACCGGGCGGCGCGCGCTGCGACGCAATGCGGAGGAGCTGGGACTCGGGGGTTTCGCATCGCACGAGCTCGACGCCGAGCTGCTCGCGGGCGCCCGGCTCGTGCTGCTGCAGCTGCCGAAATCTCTCGCCGAGCTGGAGGAGATCGCGGATGCCGTCGCCCGCTGGGCCGCGCCCGACGCGGTGCTCGTCGCCGGCGGTCGCGTGAAGCACATGACCCTCGGGCAGAACGAAGTGCTCGGGCGGAGTTTCGCGCACGTGCAGGCCGAGCGCGCGGAGCGGAAGTCCCGGTTGGTGGTGGCATCGGAGCCTCTTCCCGTGCCGGCCGCGCGGCCGTATCCGGTGACAGCCGCGCACGACGGGTTGATCCTCGTCGCGCACGGTGGGGCCTTCGCCGGGGCGCGGCTCGACATCGGGACGCGAACGCTGCTCGAGGTGCTCGGGCTGGCGGCCCTTCGACAAGCTCAGGGACCCGAAGCTCCGGGGCCCGCGGATGTGATCGACCTCGGCTGCGGCACCGGCGCGCTCGCCGTGTCGTGGGCGCTCGCGCACCCCGAGGATCGGGTCATCGCGACCGACAGATCGGCGGCAGCCGCGGCATCCGCTCGGGCGACGGTCGCGGCGAACGGCGTCGACGACCGTGTCACGGTCACGCACGACGACGCCGGCTCCGAGCTCCCGGACGCGAGTGCCGATGTGGTGCTCCTGAACCCGCCGTTCCACCTCGGCAACAGCATCCACGCCGGGGCGGCGACCCGTCTCTTCGAAGCCGCTGCACGCCTCCTCCGTCCCGGCGGCGAGCTCTTCACGGTCTTCAACTCCTCGCTCGGATACCGGGCCGAACTCACCCGGATCATCGGCCCGACCGAGCAGCTGCATCGCACATCCAAGTTCACCGTGACGCGCAGCATCCGTCACTGACCGAGCGCAGCATCCGCAACTGAACATATGACCAATCCCCCGGTCAGCGGGGAAAACCCGGGCGCGTTCGGGATTGCGGATTTGCCCCTGATCAGCCATTTCGTTACGTTGGTCTGTGGGCCTGACGGCCCGAAAGACCAGTCCGCGACCACGTCCTTCTTTCGATGAGCTGTGCTGCGAAGAGGCGTGGACGTACGGTCGATGCTCTCTGCGGCGGATCCGAAATCCGCTGCCCGCGCCGCCACAGCAGTCATGTCGAACGGCCTCGTGAGGATCACCCGGGCGTAACCGAAGCAGGCCCAGCCACCCATGCTGAGCCGCGGGGGAAACGTGTCCGAAATCGCTCTTGAAGCGCGCAATCTGTTCAAAGTGTTCGGGAAGAATCCGAGCCAGGCCGTCCGTCGGCTGAAGGCCGGTGAGAGCCGTACCGACGTCGCCGACGCGGGAATGGCCGCCGTCATCGACGCCAGCTTCACCGTCAACCGCGGCGAGATCTTCGTGATCATGGGCCTGTCCGGATCGGGCAAGTCCACCATCATCCGCATGCTCAACGGCCTGCACGACGCGTCCTCCGGCTCGGTCACCGTCAACGGCGATCCGATCACCGGCATCCCGAACACGCAGCTGCGCGAGATCCGCCGCGACCGCATCTCGATGGTGTTCCAGCACTTCGCCCTGCTGCCGCACCGCACGGTCGCCGCGAACGTCGCCTACCCGCTCGAGCTGAAGGGCGTCGACAAGACCGCGCGCCTGGCCAAGGCCGAGGAGATCCTCTCGCTGGTCGGCCTCGAGGGCCAGGGTGAGAAGATGCCGTCCGAACTCTCCGGCGGCATGCAGCAGCGCGTCGGCATCGCCCGCGCGCTCGCCGCCGACAGCGACATCCTGCTCATGGACGAGGCGTTCAGCGCGCTCGACCCCCTCATCCGCCGCGAGATGCAGGAGCAGCTGCTCGAACTGCAGGAGAAGCTGCAGAAGACGATCGTGTTCATCACGCACGACCTGAACGAGGCCATGTTCCTCGGCGACCGCATCGCCGTGATGCGCGACGGCCGCATCGTGCAGATCGGCACGCCCGAGGACATCCTCATGGATCCGGCCAACGACTACGTCGAGCAGTTCGTGCAGGACGTCGACCGCGCCCGCGTGCTGACCGCCGCGAACGTCATGGAGCGCCCGCGCCCCGTCGTGCCGCACACCGCCGGCCCGCGGACGGCGCTCCGCCAGATGCGGGATGCCTACATGTCGGCGACCTACGTCGTCGGCCGCGACCGCCAGCTGCTCGGCGTCGTCACCGACCGGGATGCCGTGAAGCTCGTGCGCTCCGGCGCGACGACGCTCGACTCGGTGCTCAAGCCGGTGCTGCAGAGCGTGCGCGAGGACGACGTGCTGATGAACCTGTTCGTCCCCGCCGTCGAGTCGCCGCTGCCGCTCGCCGTTGTGGATGCCGATGGCCGCCTGACCGGTGTGATCCCGCGTGTGACGCTGCTCGCAGCCCTCGGCCCCGGACCCGGCGCCACGGAGGAGATCATCCTGCCGCTGATGCCCATGCCGCAGGCCGAGATCGATGCCGTGCTCGACGACGGATGGACGGATCCCGGCCCTTCGACGGGCTCAGGAGCCGACGTGATCGAGGAGGTGCGCTGATGGATGGTTTCCGCATTCCCCTCGGCAGCTGGGTGGAAGCCGGCGTCGACTGGGTCAAGGTCAATCTCGACGGCCTCCTCGACGTCGTCTCGTTCGTGGTGACGTTCCTCGTCGACGGACTCACCTCGCTGCTCCTGCTGCCGTACTTCTTCGTCGTGATCGCGCTCGCCGCGCTCATCGCCTGGTTCGTGCGCTCCTGGCAGTTGGCGCTCGGAACGGTGGTCTCGTTCACGCTGATCGTCGCGATGGGCCTGTGGGTGCCCGCGATGCAGACGCTCGGCCTCGTGCTGGTCGCCGCACTCGTCGCGGTGCTGATCGCCGTGCCGCTCGGCATCTGGTCGGCGCGCAACTCCACGGTTCGCGCGGTGCTGAAGCCCGTGCTCGACTTCATGCAGACCATGCCGGCGTTCGTGTACCTGATCCCGGCGATCGTGTTCTTCAGCATCGGCGTGGTTCCCGGACTCGTCGCGACGGTCATCTTCGCGCTGCCTCCGGGTGTGCGACTGACCGAGCTCGGCATCCGCGGGGTCGACTCCGAGACCGTCGAGGCCGGCCAGGCCTTCGGCGCGAAGCCGGGGCAGATCCTGCGCGGCATCCAGCTTCCGCTCGCGATGCCGACGATCCTGGCCGGCATCAACCAGGTCATCATGCTCGCGCTCTCCATGGCGGTCATCGCCGGGATGGCGGGCGCCGACGGCCTCGGGAAGATGGTCGTCGAGGCGATCTCGACCGTCAACATCGCCAAGGGCGTGGAGGCCGGACTCGGCGTCGTGCTGATCGCGGTCTTCCTCGACCGCGTCACCGCCGCGCTCGGCACGCTGGGCCAGAACCCGGCATCCCTGCTGGCGGTCATCCGCCGACGCGGCGCGCAGCGCCAGGCGACTGCTGCCGCTGCGGCATCCGCCCCGGTCGTCGAGACGACCGTCGAAGAGAAGGAGCTCCAGAATGCGTAAGCGCAGGATCATGACCATCGCGGCCATCGGCGCCGCAGGAGCCCTCGCCCTCTCCGGATGCGCAAGCGACGGAGCAGGCGGCACCATCGAGCTCGGCGGCGGTGGCAGCACCGGCGGCGGAGGGGACAAGGGCACGATCACGCTCGGGTTCCTCCCGTCGTGGACCGACGGCCTCAGCACCGCGTACCTGCTGCAGGATCAGCTCGAGAAGATCGGCTACGACGTCGAACTGAAGACGCTGACCGAGGCGGGGCCGCTGTACACGGGGCTCGCGCAGGGCGATGTCGACCTGTTCCCGTCGGCGTGGCCCGAGGTCACGCATGCCGAGTACATGGCGACCTACGGCGAGTCGATCGAAGACCTCGGCACGTACTACGACAACGCACGGCTGACCATCGCCGTGCCGGAGTACTCCGACCTCGAGACGATCGACGACCTGGCGAATGCCGACCTCGACGGCAAGATCTACGGCATCGAGCCCGGTGCCGGCCTCACCGCCCAGACGCAGAAGATGCTGCCGACGTACGGACTCGACAGCCAGTACGAGCTCGTGACCTCTTCGACCGCGGCGATGCTCACCGAGCTGAAGTCCGCGACCGAGAAGAAGGAAGACATCGCGGTCACGCTGTGGCGTCCGTTCTGGGCCAACGACGCCTTCCCCGTGAAGGACCTCGAAGACCCGAAGGGCGCGATGGGCGAGGCCGAGGGCCTGCACTTCCTCGGTACGAAGGGCTTCGCCGAGGAGTTCCCCGAGGCCGCCGAGCTCATCTCGAAGATCGTGTTGGATGACGAGCAGTACGGCTCGCTGGAGGACCTCGTCGTGAACGAGTACGGCGAGGGCCGCGAGGCCGAAGCCGTCGACGCCTGGCTCGAGGAGAACGGCGACCAGTTCGACTGGGTCGTCAGCAGCTGACCCGCGGCATCCGGTCGGGACGGTGTTCCGGTCGCAGTTGACGCCGCCTTCCGATCGTTCGGGCGGCAGGAACTGCGACCGGAACGCGCGCAACCGGCCGCAACTGCGACCGGAAGTCAGCCGACCGGGCTCTGCGCCGCCTCGTCGGGGTGGTTGGGTGTCCAGCCGAGCCACCCGTCGGGCGTCTTCGCGACACTCCATGCGCCGCACGCGAACACCGTGTCGACGGCGTAGACGTCGATCGTGTCGTCGAGCGCATACGCCGGGGCCGACTGTCGCGGCACCTCGACGCACTGATCAGCGGGAAGCTCCTCATCGCTGACGACGGCGACGGTCGCATCGTCCGCCTGCGTCGACTGCGTGACCCGGATCGCCGTGCCGTCTGCCGCGAGCCACGGGGCATCGAGGTCGCCGTCGGACTCGAAGGCGGCGGCATCCGCGTACTCCGCGGACTTCTGCTTGTAGACCACGGCATCGACGACGCTGCAGCCGGATGCCGCGAGGCCGACGGTCACGAGGAGTCCGGCGGCGGCGAGCCGAGGGAGGAAGGCATTTCTCATGCTTCCACTCTCGCCGCGGACGCGTTCCCCGTCGTCAGCCCGGAGGGTGACGACGCCTACATCGCAGGAGGTGTCTTCGGGCTCCCTTCCCGCACCGGAAGCCGCAGCACCGCCACCAGCCCGCCGCCCCTCCGCGCGGTCAGGCGCAGCTCGCCGCCGTGGCTCGTCGCGATGCTCTGCACGATCGCGAGGCCCAGGCCGGTGCCGTCGGGGCCGGCCGAGGTGCGGCTCGCGTCACCGCGATAGAACGGCTCGGTGAGAAGGGCCAGGGTCTCCGCCCTGATCCGTGCGCCCGTGTTCTCCACCTCGATGACGGCATGGTCGCCCTCGCGTCGGCATCGCACCCACAGCTCCCCGCCGGGAACGTTGTGACGGATGCCGTTCTCGAGCAGGTTGCGCACGGCCCGGGCCGCCAGCATCCCGTCGCCGTCGATGGCGACCTCTTCGACGCGGGCGTGCACGGCCACGTCCTGCCGATCGAGTTCCTCGAGTTCCTCGGCGATGACCTCGTCGAGCGCCACGGGTTCCACGTGCTCGAGGCCGGTGCGCGAGCGGGCGAGGGTGAGGAGAGCCGTGATCAGTCGCTCGCTCTGCTCCGTCGCCCGCAGCGCCCTCTGCATGTTCGGCTGCAGGTCGTCGGGCACGCTGCCCTGCTCCAGCGGGATCTCCAGCGCGGTGCGGGTGGTCGTGAGCGGGGTGCGCAGCTCGTGCGAGGCGTTGGCGACGAAGCGGTCCTGGGCGGCGAAGGCCGACTGCAGGCGGTCGAGCATGCCGTCGATCGTGTCGCCCAGCTCTTTGATCTCGTCGTCAGGGCCGGGCAGGGCGAGGCGGCGCCCGAGGTCGCGCTCGGAGATGTCGCGCGCGGTGGCGGTGACCTCGCCGATGCGCCCGAGCGATCGTCTCGCGAGCCAGAACGCGATGGCGGCGGCGACGCCGGTGAACGCCACGAGGACCACGACCGACCACAGCAGCAGACCGCCGCCGACCTCGTCGGCGAGGAAGGTCGACTGCTGCAGCACGGCGCCGCCGACGGCATCCACCGACACCGTCTCCATGGGCGTGGCCAGCTGGAAGTCGGCGGAATCGGCCACGAAGGCGCAGCCGGTGCTCGCGGTCCCGTACGCGAGGCTGTCGTCGGTGAGGGGTGAGACCTCGGTGAAGTCCGAGCCGTCGATCGCGCTCGTCCCCTCGGTGAGGCTCGCGACTCCGGAGACCGGCACGCAGCTCGCCGCAGTCACCGAGAGCGCCGAGGCGAAGAGCTGCTGCACGACCAGGTACTGCACCGTGAGCAGCGCGGCGCCGACCGCGATGAACGCGCCCGCGATGATGATCACGAGCCGCGTGTGGAAGCTCAGTCGTCTCATGTCGTCCCCATCCGATAGCCGTGGCCGGCCGCGGATTGGATCACCGCGGGCTCCCCGAGTTTGCGGCGCAGCGTGTGCACCACGATCTTGACCACGCCGCGCGTGCGCTCCAGCGGCTCATCCCACACCTCGTCGAGCAGGTCGTCCGCGCTCACGTAGCCGCCCTCCGCCGCGAGCAGGGTCTCGAGCACCCCGAACTCTTTCAGCGTGAGGCGCATCGGCGTGCCGTTCCGCTCCGCGACGCGTCGCGCCGTGTCGAGTCGGATGCCGGCGAACTCCAGCACCGCCTGCTGCCGACCCGAACCCCCGCGTCGGCCGAGAGCACGGATGCGCGCGAGCAGCTCGACGTACGCGAACGGCTTGGCGAGGTAGTCGTCGGCGCCGAGGTCGAGCCCCGCCACCCGGTCGCCGAGCGTGCCGGCCGCCGTGAGCATGAGGATGCGGGCCGGATACTCCTGCGCGACGAGCGTGCGGCAGACCGCATCGCCGCTGAGCACCGGCAGGTCGCGGTCGAGCACGATCACGTCGACGTCGGCCGATGCGGCCGCGGTGAGCGCGCTCGATCCGTCGCGCGCGACATCCACGAGATATCCCTCTCGACGCAGGCCGTCGGCCAGCGTGTCGGCCAGATCAGCCTCGTCCTCGACCAGCAGCAGACGCATGGCACCTCCTGCATCCGAGGATGCGCGGTCCGAGGTTAGTTTCCGGTTAGGCGCCGTCATACCGACAGCAAACCACCGCCTCCATAGAACTGACTGCAGAGTCGCGGACGACCTGCGACCGGAAGAAAGGGAATGTCATGTTCGATGTGAAGATCCGCCGTTCCGTGGCGGTGATCCCGGCGATCCTGGCCGTGGTCGCGCTCGCCGCCTGCTCCGCGCCGTCCGCGGACGACAAAGCGAAGGACGGCGGGAACGATGCCGCCGCGACGCGTTTCGTGACCTGCCTCACGGGTGAGGGGCAGACCGCGAAGATCGTCGAGGGCGGGCAGGTGGGCCTGCTCATGCCGGATGCTCCCGGCGAAGGTCAGACGGGCACGATGAGCGCCGACGCCGGGTCGCTCGACGGCGCCGGTGACGGCGAGTCGCTGCCGATGATGATGGTCTTCTCCGACGAGGACGGCACCTGGCTCGCATCGACCGAGGCAGCCGGCTACCCCGAGGAGGGCGGCCAGCGCGCCGCCTGGGAGAAGTGCGAGGAGGAGGTCCCCGAGTTCGAGCAGCCGGAGCCCGACATCTCGGCGGCCGATGGTTCGGAGACGAAGATGCTCTCGGCGGAGGAGATGATCGAGACGGCCCTGGCCTTCGCCTCCTGCGCGCGGGAGAACGGCTTCACCGACTTCGGCGACCCCGACGCCGACGGCATGCTCGAGCTGCCCGTGGGTATCACCGAAGACGAGGCGCGCACGCTGTTCGAGGCGTGCAAGGACACCGTCGGCGACATGCCGCCGATGTTCACCCCCGACAGCGTGGAAGCGGTCGACTTCGACTTCTACGCCGTGCTCGGCGAGTACTTCGAGGGCGGCATGATGGCGGCGACCACGATCCCTTCCGGGGGCGACGAATGAGCCGCCGGGCGGCGCGGGTCCTCGTGCCGGTCGGTGTGCTGCTCGTCGCGGCGGCGGTGACGCTGGCCGTGCTGCAGCCGTGGAGCTCGGTCGCCGAAGCGCCCGACGACAGCAAGAAGCCCGTCACCGCCGAGGCGGAACTCACGACGCTCACCTCGGACCTGCGCATCAACGGCAGCCTCAGCTACGGGGCGTCCATCGCCCTCCCCGGGCGCGGCGGGACGATCACGCGCCTGCCGGCCGCCGGGGACCTCATCGGTGTGGGGCAGGCCATCTACGAGGTCGACGGCAAGCCCGTGATCGCGATGCGCGGCGACCGGCCGTTCTGGCGCGACCTGGGCATCGGGGTCGAGAACGGCCCCGATGTGCGGCAGCTGGAACAGGCGCTCGCCGATCTCGGCTTCGGCAAGGACATGACGATCGACGACGAGTTCACCGCGGTCACCGAGGCCAACGTCAAGGCATGGCAGAAGGCTCTCGGCGTGACGAAGGACGGCGTCGTGAAACTGGGCGACGTCGTCGCCATCACCGCGGCATCCGTGCGCGTCGAATCGGTCAAGGCGCAGCTGGGCGACTCCGCCGGCGCGAGCCCGCTGACCTACACGAGCACCGCCCTGCGGGTGGTCGCGAAGCTCACGGACGGGCAGGCGCGCGAGATCCTTCCGGGCACCGCCGTCACCGTCGTCCTCCCCGACGGCACGGCGGTGCCGGCCACGGTCACCGCCGTCGATCCCGGCGGTCAGCCCACGGAGAAGGAGGGCGAGACCACCCCTCCCACCGCGAACATCGAGTTCGCCGACCCCGCGGTCGCCGAGGGCATCGGGCTGCGCGCGGTGAAGGTCGTCTTCGCGACCTCGGAGGTGAAGGACGCCCTCGTGGTGCCCGTCACCGCTCTCGTCGCCACGACCGACGGCGGCTATGCGGTCGACGTGCTGCGCAAGGGCGGCAAGGTCGAGCGCGTCGCGGTCGAGGTCGGCCTCATCGCCGACACCCGGGTGCAGATCGTCGGCGGGAAGCTCGCCGCGGGCGACGCCGTGGTGGTGGCCCAGTGAACCCCGGAACCGTGGTCGAGCTCGTCGACGTGGTGAAGGAGTATCCCGGCAGTCCGCCGCTGCGGGTGCTGCACGGCATGAGTCTCGCGATCGAGAGCGGCGAGCTCGTGGCGGTCGTCGGAGCATCCGGGTCGGGCAAGAGCACCATGCTCTCGATCATGGGGACCCTCGACGATCCGACGAGCGGCACGGTGCTCATCGACGGGACGGATGCCGCGCTCCTCGCCGAACGCGAACGCGCGGCTCTCCGCGCTCGCCGCATCGGGTTCGTGTTCCAGCAGTTCTTCCTGCTGCCGGCGCTCAGCGCGGTCGAGAACGTCGCGCTCGGGCTGCTGTACTCGGGAGTTCCGGCTGCCGAGCGCGCCGTGCGTGCGGCGGCCGCGCTGGAGCGCGTCGGCCTCGGCCCTCGGATGAAGCATCGGCCGGGGCAGCTCTCGGGTGGAGAGCAGCAGCGCGTCGCGATCGCGCGGGCGATCGTCGGCGAGCCGTCGGTGCTGTTCGCCGACGAGCCGACCGGGGCGCTCGATTCGACGACCGGGGAGCGGATCCTCGAACTGCTCACCTCGATCGCCGGATCGGGGACAGCCGTGGTGATCATCACCCACGATGCGAGCATCGCGGCCCGCACGGAGCGGCAGGTCAGCATCCATGACGGCCGCATCGTGAGCGACACGGGCGCGCGCGAGCGGGAAGAGGTGGCGGCATGAGGCGCCGAGGAGAGCGGATGCCGCGGCTCAGTGTCGCCGACAGCATCCGCACCGCACTCATCGGGCCACGCAGTCGCAAGATGCGCACGGCGCTCTCGGCGCTGGGGGTCGCGGTCGGCATCGCGGCGCTCACCGCCATCACCGGCATCGCCGCCTCGAACCAGGCTGAACTGCTGGCGAAGCTCGACGCGCTCGGCGCCAACATGGTCGTGGTGCAGCCCGGCTACGGCCCCGACAACAAACCGGTCGCGCTGCCCGAGACGGCGGCGGAGATGATCGGCCGCGTCGCCGGCGTCGAGCAGTTCGGGGTGCTCGAGAAGGTGCCCGACGACACCGGGGTGTACCGCAACGACCTCATGCCGAAGAGCCAGGGCAACGGACTGACCGCGTACGCGGCGACCCCGGACTTCCTGGCCTCGGTCGAGGGCTCGGTCGACAAGGGTCGCTGGTTCGACGAGACCGATCGCTCGCTGCCGGTGACCGTGCTCGGATCGGCGGCCGCCGCGCGGATGGGCATCACGGAGCCGGGCGTGCGGGTGTGGATCGGAGAGCAGTGGTACACCGTGATCGGCATCCTCGATTCGGCCGGGCTCGCCGAATCGATCGACGCGAGTGCGTTCCTCGGCGACCGCTGGGCGGCGGAGCACGTGTCGGCGGAAGGCGACGACACCATCGCCGCGATCTACGTGCGCATGGCCGACGGCGGCATCGGTGAGAAGGTGCGCGATGCGATCGCCCGGGCCGCCAACCCCAGCTCTCCGTATGTGCAGGTGACCGGACTCGGCGATCTCGCCGGAGCCAGGGAGACCGCAGACGACTCGCTGTCCGGCCTCGCGGTCGGACTCGCGGCGATCGCGCTGCTGGTCGGAGGGATCGGCATCGCCAACACGATGGTCGTCGCGGTGCTGGAGCGTCGTGGCGAGATCGGACTCCGGCGGGCGCTGGGTGCGAGATCGGGGCAGATCGCGGGGCAGTTCGTGGCCGAGGCGATCGTGCTCGGCGGCCTGGGCGGCATCGCCGGGGTGCTGTGCGGGGCGCTCGGCGTCGTCCTGTACGCCGCGATCCAGGGACAGGCGGCGACGATACCCGTGGTCGTGCTGGTCGGGGGGCCGCTCGTGGCCCTCGTGGTCGGCGTGATCGCGGGGCTGTATCCCGCGGTCAGCGCCGCACGGCTGTCGCCGACGACCGCCCTCCGCACGGTGTGAGGGGGGCGTCGCGTCGGGAGGGGCACCGCGTCGGGAGGAGATCTCGGGGTCGGGAGGAACTACCGGGGTCGGAGGCTCCTCCCAACGCCGAGAAGTCATCCCCAGCCCGCGGCATCATCGCATGCGCCGAGCGCAGCGAAACGCCCCGGCCGGGGTGTGAACCCCGGACGGAGCGTCCCGTCCCGCTCGAAGAGATCAACTGACCTTCTTCCGGTAGGAGATGATCGCGAACACGTAGGCGACCACGAGGATGCCGACGCACCAGGCGAGAGCGACCCAGATGTCGTTGCCGACGGGCTTCTCGGCGAACAGCGCCTGGATGGTGTTGACGATCGAGGTGACCGGCTGGTTGTCGGCGAACCACTGCACCGGACCGGGCATCGTGTCGGTGGGCACGAAGGCCGAGCTGATGAACGGCAGGAAGATCAGCGGGTACGAGAAGGCGCTCGCGCCGTCGACCGTCTTGGCGTTCAGACCGGCGATGATGGCCAGCCAGGTGAGGGCCAGCGTGAACAGCATCAGGATGCCGATCACGGCGAGCCATGCCCCGACACTTGCCCCGGTGCGGAAGCCCATCAGGAATCCGACGCCGAAGATGATCGCGAGGGTGATCGCGTTCGCGGTGAGGGAGGTCAGCACGTGAGCCCACAGCACGCTCGATCGGGCGATCGGCATGGAGTGGAACCGCTCGAAGATGCCGCTCTGCATGTCGGTGAACAGCCGGAACGCCGTGTAGGCGATGCCGGATGCGATGGCGATGAGCAGGATGCCGGGAAGCAGGTAGTTCACGTAGTTCTCGGCGCCGGTGCTCTGACGGAGTGCGCCGCCGAAGACGTACACGAACAGCAGCATCAGGGCGATCGGGGTGACCGCGGTCGTGATGATCGTGTCGGGACTGCGGAAGATGTGCCGCATGGAGCGGCCGGTGAGCGTCGCCGTGTCGGCGGCGAAGTGCGTGGTCATGCTGCGTTCTCCTTCGTGGAAGACGGGCCGATGAGGGTGAGGAAGATCTCCTCGAGGGTGGGCTGCTTCTCGACGTACTCGACCTTGGCGGCCGGGAGCAGCTTCTTCAGTTCGGCGAGGGTGCCGTTGGCGATGATGCGGCCCTCGTGCAGGATCGCGATGCGGTCGGCCAGCTGCTCCGCCTCGTCGAGGTACTGCGTGGTGAGCAGCACCGTGGTGCCGGTGTTCGCGAGCTCCTTGATGACGTCCCACACCTCGATGCGGGCTTCGGGGTCGAGGCCCGTGGTCGGCTCATCGAGGTAGATGACCTCGGGGTGTCCGACCAGGCTCATCGCGATGTCGAGCCGGCGGCGCATGCCGCCCGAGTAGGTGCCGACCTTGCGGGCACCGGCATCCGTGAGACGGAACGTCGCGAGCAGGTCGTCGGCGACCTTTCCCGCGTCGGGGAGGTGCCGCAGCTTCGCGACGAGCACGAGGTTCTCGCGACCGGAGAGGATCTCGTCGACCGCGGCGAACTGCCCGGTGAGGCTGATCTTCTCGCGGACGCCGAGCGGGTTGGTCGCGACATCCACGCCCTGCACGGTCGCCGTTCCGGCATCCGCCTTCAGCAGGGTGGAGAGGATGCGCACCACGGTGGTCTTGCCGGCGCCGTTCGACCCGAGGAGGGCGAAGATGCTGCCCTTCTGCACCTCGAAGTCGACGCCGCGCAGGACATGCAGGTCCTTGAAGGACTTCTTCAGTCCCTTCACGCTGATGGCTGCGTTGCTCATGATTCGTTCTCCTTCTTCTTCGCGTCGTCGAACGCCTTGATGAGGCGGGTGCGCTCCTTGTCGATCCACTGGCGACCGCCGTACGCCGCCGCGTAGTTCTCGGCGAACTCGACGGGGTCATCGCCCACGATCGCGGCGACCGGGGTGCCGTCGATCGCGGCGCGCTCCCACAGGTCGGCGATGTCGAGGAACATCTGCACGATGACGTCGCCGTCGGTGACGCCGCCGTAGTACATGTTGTAGCGCTGCTGTGCCTTCGCGACCTCGCGGTACGGCTCGGGGAGCGCGTTGATGCGGGCCTGAGCCTGCTTGTACTGTCGCTTCTCTTCGAGCGATCCGGTGAGGGCTTCGATCCACTTCGCGGCCATGATCAGTTCTCCTTGTTGTCGGTGTTGTTCGTGTTCAGCTTTTCGATGTGCTTCTTGAGGAAGCTCCAGGTGTTCCAGAAGTCCTCGAGTTCCTGCGTGCCCGCGGCGTTCAGGCTGTACACCTTGCGCGGCGGGCCCTTCTCGCTCGGGACCTTCTCGACGTCGACGAGGCTCTTCTGCTCGATGCGCACGAGCAGTGCGTAGATCGTGCCCTCGGCGATGTCGGTGAACCCGTGGTCGCGCACGCGCGCGGTGATCTCGTACCCGTAAGCCGGTTGCTCGGCCAGGAGGGCCAGAACGATGCCCTCCAGAGTGCCCTTGAGCATCTCGGTCATCTGCTTGCCCATCAGGTCCTCCTCTCTCTTGTCTCGGTACTCAGTGTTGCTGGGTACCGGTACAAAGTAACACTGAGTACCGGTACTTAGCAACACCGAATACTGAACTTTTTCGAGAAAGTTCGCGCGCGCTCGCAGAGCAGCACGAACCTCGCAGGAATCCCCGGGATCTCTGCGAGGTTCGTGTCGTTCTGCGAAGTTCGGACGAGCGGGTCGAGCGCCGAGCGGCGAAAGCGTGCGTCAGGCGGTGATGAGCGGCAGGTAGATGTCGTCGACGAGCGAGATGAGATCTCTGCGTGGAAGAGGAGAGGATGCCAGGAACAGCCGCATACGGAACAGATCGAACAGCACGTCGCGCACCGAGGCGGCGATCGGCGCATCCGGGATCTCTCCTCTGTGCCGCGCTTCGTCGAGGATCCTCCCCACGGTCGACGGTGTCTGCGCGAGGAACTGGTCGCGGATGTCCTCCGGGCGCAGACCCTCTTCGGCGAAGCCCCCTGCGATGACGCTGAACATCACGAGGAAGCGCTCCGGTCGCTCGTTCGCCTGTTCGAGCACCGCTATCAGGTCGGTGCGGACGCTGCCGGTCTCCGGGGCGCGGAGCGCGTCGGCCGCTCCCCGCCTGCCCAGGGTGGCAGCGAGGAGTGCGGATCGGGTCGGCCACCGCCGATACAGCACGGGCTTGCTCGTGTGCGCGCGTTCGGCGATCGCGTCGAAGGTGAAGCCGCCGTAGCCGGCTTCCATCAGCTGGTCCCACGCCGCGGACAGCAGGGCCGCCTCGAGTTCATCGCCACGGCGACGGCTTGCCTTATTCGGCTCGGAAATAAGATCCACTTGCGTATCCTATCAAGTCATGTTCTCATTTAAGAAACATGTTCGTATCTTAACTTGGAGAAATCATGAATCTCATTCAGCTCGTCTTCCTCGCAGCGATGGTCTCCTACGCGATCTATCGGCAGACCCGCGTCGGCCCGGCAGGCGGTGCGGGGCGCTTCAAGATGGCGCTCATCTACGGTGGGGTCGGCCTGGTCAGTCTGGGCGTGAGCGGCTGGGTGCTCCCGGGAGACTCCGGCGGCTGGGTCGTCCTGGCGATCGGCATCGCTCTGAGCGCCGTGGTGGGAGTGGCCCGAGGGTTGCTCACGCGGGTGTGGACCGACGAGAACGGCGACGTGCTTCGTCAGGGAACGTGGCTGACCGTGTCGCTCTTCATCGCGATGATCATCACGAAGATCGCGATCACGGTGTTCGCGCAGCTGTCCGGCATCCAGACCGGATCGAGCTTCGCGCAGATCCTGTTGGTCGTGGCGATCATGATCGCCGTGCAGGCCGAGATCGTGCACCGTCGAGGACAGCGGCTCACCCGAGGGGAGTCCACGGCCCTGCCGCACGCGGTTCGCGCCTGACTCGAACGCGGGCAGTGCCGCGTGAGCCAGGCGCGAACGGACCGCTACACGCGGGCAGCGCCGGAGATCTTCTGCACGACCCGGGATGCGAGTCGCGGGATGATCTGCCCGAAACCCACATGCTGGAAGTGCTCGGATTCGCGATGGGCGGCGAACGCCGCGTCGTCCGTGTACACCTCGACGATCACGAACCGCTCCGGTTCCATGATGTCCTGGGTCACCTCGTACGAGATGTTGCCCTCCTCCCGCCTGCTCGCGGCGGCCAGCTCGACGAGGAGAGAGCGAACAGTGGCCTCCTCGCCGGGCAGCGCGACGTAGCGGGCGATGACGAGGAGCTCGTCGGTCATAGCGGCAGGCCCAGCTTTCCGGGGTTGAGGATGTTCTGCGGGTCCAGCGTGCGTTTGACCTGCTCCAGCACGGAGTAACCCGCTCCGAGCGAGTCGCGCATGTAGTCGCCACGGAGGAGGCCGATGCCGTGGTGGTGGCTGAGAGTGGCGCCGTACCGGAGGAGCACCGCATTCGCGGCATCCCAGGCCCGACGGTACCAGTCTGCTCGTCGTTCGGGCTCGACATCACCGCGCAGCGAGAAGTAGAGGCACGCACTGTCGACGTAAGCGTGTGACTGGTGCGCAGAACCCGCGAGAGTGCCCGGCACCGCGGAGAGGGCGGCGACAACCTCGTCGTAGATGGCCGGGAGGTCGCGCCACCGGGCGATCATCTCGAGCGTGTCCGAGACGAAGCCCGGACCGGGTGTGAATCCCTCCGAGCTCTTCCCGGTCAGATACCGCGTGTCGAGCCAGCGCTCGAAGATCGCGTCACCGTCCAGCACGGCGCCGCCTATCTCTCGACACTCCCGCCGGGCGATGTCGAGGCCCGCATCGACCAGACCGCGGGGGCCCTCGTCGGCGATGAGGAGCACGTTCAGATCGGCGTGCCCGAACTGCACGCCGCTCTCGAGTTCGTCGTACAGTCGCAGTGCCGCGGGAGTCGCACCGGCCTGCAGGATGCGACGGCAGGCGTCGAGACCCTCCGCGAACGTGCGGAACCCGTAGGCGACGGCCGCGCCGTAGTCGGGCAGGCGGTGCAGCTTCAGCCGTACGCGCACGATGACGCCGAGCGTTCCCTCGGAGCCGACGAAGAGCTGCATCAGATCGGGCCCGACTGCAGCGCGGCCCGCGTCGCCCACGGTGATCAGGGTGCCGTCGGCGAGCACGACGTCGAGGCCGAAGACCATGTCCTCGATCTTCCCGTAGCGGGTCGACAGCTGACCGGCTCCGCGGCACGCGACCCATCCGCCGACGGTGCTGATGGCGAACGACGAGGGCCAGTGGCCCGTGGTCATCCCGAACTCCTCCTGGATGCGCGTCTCGAACAGGTCGCCGAACATCCCGGCTTCCACCTCGACGATCTGGCTGGAATCGTCGAAGCCGATGAAGCGGTCGAGTCCGCACACGTCCAGCACGATGCCTCCGCGCAGCGGAAGGGCAGCGCCGGTGACGTTGCTCCGCCCTGCGGACACGGTGACCGGGATCGACGCCGCGGATGCGATGCGCAGCACACCCTGCACCTGCTCGACCGTCGACACGCGCACGATCACGGCCTCCGGGGTCGCCGGTTCGCCGGACGTCTCGGCGATCATCGATCGCGCCCACCAGTCGCGCGTCCCCGCGATGATCTCGTCACGCGCCGCCACGATCTCGTCCGAGGTCGCCGCCAGCTGCTCGAGCGTCTCGGCGGGCACGTGCACGACATCGGTCTGAAGGCCCGTGCTCGTCTCGGATGCGGGGGCCACGGTGCGGCCGCCCCAGTGCGGCGCAGTCGGCGCGCCCACGGTGTAGTTGCCGCGGTTGTATCCCCGGACGATGGCTTCTCTGCTGATCATTGGTGTGCTCCTTCCGCGGCGCCGGTGAGGACGTCGCGCTCGCGGGCGATGGTGGTGAGGTAGTGGTCGATCTGGCGTTCGAGCTCGGCATCGTCGAAGCCGAGCTCGCCCTGCAGCAACTCGCCGACGCGACGGGCGGCCGCTCCCGAGGCGTCTCGTGCGGCGAGCCGCGCGCGCGTGCGGCGGGACAACACGTCGTCGATCGACCGGGCGAACTCGTAGCGTGCCGAGAAGACGACCTCTCCCGCGCGATACGGCAGACCGTCGATGAGTGGCTGCTGCAGGTCGGGGTCGGATGCGAGGAGCGTCGACACGACGCCCGCCTGCGTGCCATAGCGTTCGCCGAAGTGCGCCGCCAGCCCTCCGGTCGCGACGATCGACTGCGGGTCGTAGCCGGCGGCTCCGAGGAGGGGCGCATCCTTCGTCCGGCACCGCCGCGAGGTGCCGAGCACCCGCTGCGCTGCATCGATCGTCTGCTCCGCCATGTGGCGGGCCGTGGTGAGCTTGCCTCCCACGACAGTGACGAGGCCGTCGGGGTCCACCCGGATCTCATGGTTGCGCTTCACCTCCACGGTCTTGCCTCCCGGAGGCGCGACAAGCGGTCGCGTGCCGGCGATGCTGCCGAGGACGTCGTCGGGCTCGAGGTCGGTGTCGAGCGCCGTGGCGGCACCTTCGAGCAGGAAGTCGCGTTCCTCGCGAGTGCAGTGCACATCGTCCAGATCGCCGGTGTAGTCCTCATCGGTCGTCCCGATGTAGGCGGTGTCGCCCCAACGGGTGATCGTCGCCCGTCGGGCGCGCCCGGGCACCGGGATCGTGACGGTGCAGTCGTTACGGATCTTCAGCCATGGCACGACGATATGCACGCCCTTGGCGGGTCGGATGTTCGGCGTCTCCACCTCGGTTGCTGCGCCCGTCCACTCGCGCAGCCACGAGCCGGTCGCGACGACGACCGTCCGGGCACGGACGCGGAGGTCGGCGCCGTCCACCTCGACGCCCACGCCCGCGACCTTCCGTCCGGTGCGGACGACCTCCGTCACCTTCGCGCCGTTCAGGACGACCGCGCCGTGGAACGCGGCCGTGCGCGCGACGGTCAGGGTGAGGCGCGCGTCATCCGCCCGGGCGTCGTAGTACATCAGTCCACCTCTGAGCGCACCGTCGCGGAACGTCGGGCAATGCGAGAGCACCTCCTGCGGGGTGAGTTTCTGATGCAGCACGCCCTCGCGCCAGCCGCCGGCGAGGTCGTAGCTCCACAGCAGCGCCTCGAATCCCTTCGCCAGGCGAGGATCGAAGACGCCGTCGCTCGACAGCACCGGAAAGAGGAAGGGCAGCCGTTGCACGAGGTGCGCCGCGTTCTTGCGCAGGCGCTGCCGCTCGAGGAGGGAGTGGCGCACGAGCGGAAGGTTCCCCTGCTCGATGTAGCGCAGGCCGCCGTGGATCATCTTCGACGACTTCGATGACGTGCCCGACGCGAAGTCGTCCTTCTCGAGCAGGGCGACGCGGTACCCGCGCAGTGCGGCGTCGAGAGCGGCGTAGGAGCCGGTGATCCCGCCGCCCACGATCACCATGTCGAATTCCTCGCCCTGTAGTCGCGCGATCGCCTCGGATCTGCGGGATGGCTGGGGGGCCGCGGCCATGGCGGCCTTGAGCGCGTCCGGTCTTCTCATCGGGAGCAGGTTCACTGCTGTTCCTCTCTCATCGTGCGGCGGCTGTTCGCCAGCATCAGTTCGGCTTCGATCACGTGGTTCCATCGGCGTCGTCGCGCGGCGCGCTCGACAGGCGGTGTCGACGGGGCGAAGACATCGGCCGCGGGAATCGTCGCGACGGCGGCCTCGAGGTCTTCCCAGAGGAGGCCGGAGCCGGCGAGGAACGCCGCGCCGCGCAGAGATGCGGCTTTCGCGCCGGGGGGCCGCAGGATCGGGATCCCCGTGGTGTCGGCCTGCAGCTGCAGGAACAGATCGCTCGCCGAGAGCCCGCCGCCCACGATCACCTGGTCCACGTCGGTCCTCGCCGCGGCGGCGGTCTGCTCGACCGTGGTCGCCACGGAGTGCGCGATGCCTTCGAGCACAGCGCGCGCGAGGTCTTCCCGGGTCGTCCCGAGACTCAGTCCGGTGAAAGAGCCGCGCGCGTCGGCATCCTCGGGCGTGCGCAGGCCCGTGAGGCTCGGGACGAACCACGAGTCGGAGGGGCCGGCGGCCTGCTGGGCGATGCGCGAGATGTCGGCGGGAGCGTCGAAGAGGCCGATGCCCCGGCAGAGCCATTCCAGCGCGGATCCGGTGTTCGCCGTGAACGATTCGAGCGCGAAGGACGACACCCCGTCGCGGCGCGCGGTGACGATCGAGGTCACGGGTCCGGTGGGCGCCGCCGGTGGTTCGCTGCCGACCAGGACGTCGACGAAGCTTCCGGTGCCGTGCACGCAGAGCACCTGGCCGCGCCGGATCGCTCCCAGACCGACGCCCCCGGCGAGCTGGTCGCCGAGCGCCGCGAGGATCGGCACGGAGATGCCCAGGACGACGGGTGAGGTGGTCGCGAGGTGGGAGACGTCTTCGCGCAGCGCGGGGAGGATGTCGAGCGGGCAGCCGAGGGCCTCGATCCAGTTGGTCTCGTAGGCATGCTCGGCGAGGCGGTATCCGCCGGTCGCTGCCGCCATCGACGCGGTCGCGACGTGCGTGCCGTCGAGTGACAGTCGGTTCAGGAGCCAGGTCTCGATCGTGCCGAGTCGCAGCGCGCCCATGGCGTGGACCTGTGCGACCGCCGCATCCCGCGCGAGCAGATCGGCGGCCCAGAGGAAGGGGGAGCGGATGCCGACGCCGCGCCCGACGGAGGCGCGCAGTCGGCTGTCCCATTCCTCGGCGAAGGTGTTCAGCCGCTGCGCGAATCGCGTGTCCTGCCAGCTCACCGCGGGGGCGAGGGGCTCGCCGGTCCGGTCGTCCCACAGGACCGCCGTCGCACGCTGAGTGGAGAGGGCGAGCGCTTCGATCTCGACACCGGCCTGGCGTGCTGCAGCGATCGCCGCACGGGCGGCGTCGATCGTATGGGTGAGGATCGACGCCGCATCCTGCTCGATCACGCCCCACGATCCGGCGCTCAGAGTGAGTCGGCGGTAGCAGACGTCGCGGACGACACCGTCCTCTCCGACCCACGCCGCGCGTGTGCCCGTCGTTCCCGCATCGATCGAGAGGATCGCGCGCGTCGCTGCCACCAGAAACTCCTTCGGTCCATCAATCAGCTGGTCAGTGGTCTGACCTCTTGCCAACGTGTGATGGTGATGCTAGCATCGGCCACGTGTCACTGTCGACCCCCACCTCAGCCAACCCGTCCACCCTGCCGAACGGCGTGATTCCCGCGTTGCCCACGCCCCTCACCGTCGATCGAGAACTCGACGAGCCGGCCCTCCGCGCCCTCATCGACCGAGCTGTCGGAAGCGGTGTCGACGGCGTTCTCGTGCTCGGATCGTCCGGGGAGGTGGCCTCCGTCGGCACCGCCGTGCGCGAGCGCACGGTCGAAGTCGGCCTCGACGCCGTCGGCGGCCGCGTGCCCGTCATCGTCGGCGTGGCCGCCACCGACCTGCACCACACCCGGGCCGACGTCGAGCGCGTCTGCGCTCTTCCGATCGCCGCCGTGCTGGTGGCACCACCCTCCTACGGAGTGCTCGACCAGCGCGGCGTCATCGCGCTCTATGAGGACATCGCCGGCGTCGCGAGCACACCCGTGCTCGGCTATCACATCCCCGCCTTCACCGGTGTGCGCCTCGAGCCGGCCACGGTCGCGCACCTCGCGGCATCCGGCGCGCTGGCCGGAGTCAAGGACTCGAACCGCGATCTCGAGTATCTGCAGCAGGTGATCGCGATCGGCGACACGACGGATCGCCCGTGGTTCACCTACGTGGGCACCGACTCGCTCATCCTGCCCAGCATTCTGCTCGGCGCGGCCGGAGGGATCACCCTCGCATCCTCGGTCGCACCGGGTCGGGTCGTCCGCCTCGTCGACGCCATCCGCACGGGAGACCTGTCGACAGCGCGCCACGCGCAGGCGGCTCTCACGAAGCTGATCCTCGCGCTGCGACGCGGACCCTTCCCGGCCGGCGCGAAGGGCGCACTGGCTCTGCAGGGGATCTGCACCCCGACGCTCGCCGCACCGCTGACCGGGCTGTCGACCGATGAGCTGCGCGAACTCGAGACCGCCCTGATCAAACTCGACGTCCCGGATCTCAGCGCCCTCTCCGGGGGCGTCACGAAGGAGGAGAGCTGATGCCGCACGGAGCCGTCCTCGTCGAGAGCATCGAGGTCTTCCCCGTCCGAGTGCCGCGCCGCGGCGTCTTCGCGCTGCAGCGTGGGAACTCCGATCAGTCCTCGTGGTTCTCGCTGGTGCGGGTGACGACACGCGACGGCAGCTACGGGTGGGGGGAGTGCGTCACCCGGGTGCGCTCGATGCACCGGGTCGTCGAGGATCAGCTCGACGGGGTCGTCGTCGGCCGCGACATCTTCGACATCGAGGGGCTGCACCGCGCGATCGATCAGCAGGAGATGCTGGCGGTGGAGCGGCTCTGGCATTGGAATCCCCTCCGCGCGGCGATCGAGATGGCCTTCTTCGACCTGCAGGGAAAGCACCTCGGCCTCTCGGTCGCGCAGCTCATCGGCGGGATCCGTCGTGAGCGCATCCCCACCGTCAAGAACGTCGGTGTGGGAAGCCCGGAGCAGTCCGCCGAGCTCGCCCAGCACTACGTCGCCGCCGGGTATGAACTGCTCAAGGTGCGGGTCGGCGCCGACCCCCGTGCCGACGAAGCGCGTCTCCGCGCCATTCGCGAGGTCGTCGACGACGGCATCCGGATCCGGCTGGATGCGAACCAGGCGTGGGCCGCGCCCGAGGCGGTGGCCGCGATCGGCCGCTACACCCCCTACGGACTCGAGGCCGTCGAGCAGCCGTGCGCGTTCTGGGACGTCGAGTCCAACGCGCGCGTCGTGCAGGAGTCAGCGGTGCCGATCATCTCCGACGAGGGCTTCGTGTCATCGCCCGAAGCCCGGGTGCTGCTGTCGGGTCGGGGCGCCGATGTGCTCCACGCCTACATCGGCAAATGCGGCGGCATCGCGCCGGTCATGGAGATAGCGGCGATCGCGCGCTCGTTCGGCGCGCGCATGACTCTCGGTGAGCGGGTGCCCCTCGGGATCTCCGAGGCCGCGCATCTGCAGGTCGCTGCGGCGCTTCCGGAGCTCGAATTCCCCTGCGCGCTCGCGTACGACCTGAACGAGTCGGACCTGCTCGTCGAGAGCCCGCGCCGCGAGGGCGGCGGTATCCACCTCCCCGACGGTCCCGGCCTCGGAGTGGACGTCGATCTCGAGCTGCTCGAACGGTATCGGCGGGACTCCTGATGCCCGCCGAGATCATCATGGTCGAGGGGCGCATCGGCCGCGTGAAGCCCGTGCGCACCGCGATCGTCTGCGGATCGGACGCCTGGCTGTGGATCGACGCCGGCATCGCCGGGACGCCCCGCGATGCCATCCTTCCCGCACTCGCCACCCGCGGTCTGACGCCGCCCGCGCGGAACATCGCCGTCATCACCCACGGCGACGTCGACCACTTCGGCGGCATCACGGAACTGCGAGAAGCAGTTCCGCAGCTGGTGACGATGGCGCACGCGCTCGACGCGCGGCTGATGGAGGATCTCGACGTGCTGGTCGCAGAGCGATACGACCGCTTTCGCGACGAGGGCGTCGTGCTCGATGACGATCGGGTGGCGCAGCTGCGCTCGCGTGCCGGCGAGGCTGTCGCCGTCGACGTTCGGCTCACGGGCGCTGCGCGCATCGACCTGGGTGACGGCGAGCACTGGCGCGTGCTGCCCGCGCCCGGTCATTCGGGCGGGCATGTCGTCGTGGTCTCGGACGCCCGCAGGCACGCTTTCCTCGGCGATGCCGTCATGGGGTGGGGAGTGATCGACGGTGAGGGGTGCCTTCTGCCGCCGCACTATATCGATGTGCTCGCCTATCGCTCGACGGTCGACCTGCTGCGCACGCTCGACCTCGAGACGATGGATGCCGCGCACGAGGCGCGGCTCACCGGCGCCTCCGTGGACGCTTTCCTCGCGGCGAGCGCGGAGGCGGTGGACGCGATCGGAACCGCGGTCTCGGCAGCGGACGCGGTCATCGAGTCCGATGCACCCGACCGGCTGGCCCGCGTCTGCGCCGATGTGCACGCTCGGCTCGGGCGCTGGCCCGATGCCTCACCGCTGACGCTCGCCGACGCGGTGAGCGCGCATCTCGCGCAGCTGCGGGTCGGCTCGAACACGCACCCGTATGCGGACGGAGGCGTCGCGTGATCGAGGACAGCAGCTTCCCGGCATCGGAGTACCTCGATCACCGGGACCGTGTCGGCGAGGAGAAGCAGCTCTGGGAGAACAACGGCTGGAGCATCCGCGGCCGCGACGCCGACACCGACTACCTCTTCTGGAGCTCGCCGTACCTCATCCGTGGACTCGAGGGCGGGTCCTATCGTCCTGGGAACTTCGGTCTCGACCAGACGCTCTTCGTCGCGGCGCCGGCGGATGCCCCGCCCGAGCTGCACGACAACGACTTCATCGCGATCGGCTGGGATGAGCGCGATCACTACGACTGGTCCGAGGTCACCGTCGCATCGACGCCGGGCGCCGTCGAGTGGACGACACCGCACCGTACGTATCTGGCGGCGCCACCGACCTTCGGCATCGCGGGATCCCACGCGGGCGTCGAGGCCGACATCCGCATCGACCTCGATGCCGAGCCCATGTGGTTCACCGATCCGGCGGAGAGCCTCGACGCCCGGGCGAACCGCTGGTGGATCGCATCGGGACGCGCGTCCGGCGAGCTCATCCTGCCGGGCAGGAGCGTATCGATCCGCGATGCGCACGCCGTGCACGAGCGGCACATCCATCTCGGGCGCACGCACGATCCGGTGCGTCTGCTCACCGGCGGGGGCGTGTGCTGGTACACCGCCTCGGGTGAGGGACTGAGCGTCGCCCTGCTCGCGCGACCCTCGCTCGGCTCTGCCTGGGCGCAGGTGACCGTGGGCGAGCAGACGTGGGACGTGACCGGCGATGGTCTGTCGGTCCGCACCACGCGGACGTGGCTCGATCCCCAGACGAACATGCTCGTCGCGCAGGCGTGGGATGTCGCCATCGAGCTCCCGGAGGGAGCGGGATCGATCGAGCTCGCGCTGCAGGCGAAGGCCCGCGCCTACTACACGTGGGACTTCCTCGCGGAAGGGCAGACGATGCTCTACTGGTGGCTCTGCACCGGCACGGCCGAGGTGACTCAGGGCGATGCGCGGCACCGCGTGACCGATCTCCTGACCGAGGCTCATCTCAACCGCACGTTCTCTGTACGTCACGACGGGAGCCGGAATGCCTGATCGCATCGTCATCACCGGAGCAGGAGCCGGCATCGGCCGCGCCACCGCACGGCGGTTCGCCGCGGATGGCCATCAGGTCGCGGTGCTCGACCGAGACGCAGACCGAGTGCGCGAGGTGCTCGCGTCGCTTCATGGCGAGGGCCATCTCGCCGTTCCCGTGGACCTGGCCGACGCCGCCGCGGTGGAGCATGCCTTCTCGTCCATCGACGAGGCGTGGGGCGGACTCGACGTGCTGGTCAACAACGCGGCGCGATACGACCATCGGGGCGAGGTCGGCGAGCTGACCGACGACCAGTGGGACGACGTGCTGCAGGTCAACGTCCTCGGCGTCGTCCGCTGCACTCGTCAAGCTGTCGAGCGGATGCCGCGAGGCGGCGCCATCATCAATCTCACGGCCCTGCAGCGCGAGCGACCGATCGCCGGCTGGGCGGCCTACGCCGCGTCCAAGGCAGCGGTCGCCACGCTGACCCGTTCGATGGCCATCGACTACGCCGCTCGCGGGATCCGCGTCAACGCCGTCGAGCCGGGCGCGATCGCGGCCTGGGTGTCTCCCGACACGGCGCCGCCCGGCACCAGTCTCCTCGACCGCTTCGGAGCGCCTGAGGAGGTTGCGGCCGTGATCGCGTTCCTCGCGTCGCCGAGCGCGAGCTTCATCGTCGGCGAGATCATCCGCTGCGACGGCGGGCGCAGCATCCTTCCGCGCAGCGATCCGCAGACGCAGACCGCTTCGGCCCTCGAACCCTGATCCGTACCTCCTCAAAACCCACCGAAAGGGAAATCATGTCGAGCACTACCGTCCGCGTCGCGATCGTCGGACTCGTCCAAGGCCTGGAGGACGTCTATACCGTCCTGCACCACCCGCGCTACACCCTCGTCGCCGTCTGCGACACGAACCCTCGCCCGTGGCACTGGCTCACCGGTGAGGAGAACATCGACGAGGTCGATGCGAGCGCCGCCGTGTTCCAGCACCACAAGGACTGGGTGAAGGCCTCGCGCAACGCCCCCGGATTCGGCGACGTCGAGTATCTCTCCGACTTCGACGCCGTGCTGGCGCGTGACGACATCGATGCCGTCGTGCTCGTCCTGCCGGATGTGCTGCACGCCCCGTTCGCGATCAAGGCTCTCGAGGCGCGCAAGTACGTCCTGTCGACGAAGCCGATGGCCCGCACGATGGACGAGGCCTTCGCGATCTCCGAGGCCGCTCGACAGAACCCGAACCACTACATGCTGGGCTTCCAGCTCAGCTACAGCGGCTTCGCGACGGCGATCCGCGAGATCATCGCCTCGGGTGAGATCGGGACGCCGCGCCAGATCCGGTTCGACTACCACCGCGGCCCGTGGCGACCGGTTCACCGCAAGAAGTACGCCGAGGTCGATGGCTCGATGATCAAGGAGGGTGTGCACTGGCTCGACATGATCTACCGTCTCAGCGGGGAGCTCCCGTGGCAGGCGATCGCGGGCTTCGGCGGTCGCGAGACCTTCCCCGATGACTTCGAGTTCGAGGACAACGGCGTGCTGATCATCGACTTCCCGGGCTTCCGGGCGGCGCACACGTTCACCTATTTCCGGCGTTCCCTGACGCACTCCGACGACTTCCTGCTCGTCGGCGACCGCGGCACGATCCGTGGGACGTTCGAGAAGTTCGACGTCGAGACCGACGACGGCACCCGGACGGTGATCCCGACCACGAGCCCTCTGGCCGACCAGCACCACTACGGCTACTACGAGATGCACGACGCCTTCAGCGCCATGGTGCTCGACGGTGTGGAGCCGTACACGAACTGGCGCACGGGCCTCGAGAACATGCTCACCTGCTATGCGTCGCAGATCGCCGTCGCGGAGAACCGCATGGTGACCCGTGCGGAGTTCGCCGATGTGGACTGGCGCGAGACGCTCGTCGAGGAGAAGGCAGCCGCGGGCGCGTGAGCGAGAAGACATCTGCGGGTGCGGCGCTCGCCGTTCCCCTGTGGGACAGCACGCCGAGCGGATGGGATGATCCGCGTTGGGCGGCTCTTCCCGGCCGGTCGCTGGTGGATGCCGAGACGGGTGCTGCCCCGCGGATGTCGACGCTCGTGCAGGCCGCATCGACGGACGGATTCCTCTGGGTGCGATTCACGGCGGAGGCCGCGGAGATCCGGGTCACGATGACGCGGTACAAGGACAAGGTGTGGCAGGAGGGCGCCGTCGAGGTCTACCTGCGCCCGCCGGGAGACCCGTGCCTGTACGAGTTCCAGGTGAGCCCCATCGGTACCGTCCGAGACCTCCGCGTGCATGACCCGGGCGGGCCCGTGCAGGTCTTCGACGACTCGTGGAGTTGCGCGGGGTGGGTGACCGATGCGCGGATCCGGCGCGATGCGCAACGGAACGTCTGCGGCTGGGACGCCGTCTTCGGCATCCCCTGGGGCGCGTTCGGCGCATCGGTGCCCGCCGGCGGCGATGGCCGATGGCGCATCGGCGCATTCCGCCTCGAGTGGGATCCCGACGAGTTCAGCGCCCTGCGCGCAGGCGGCGGCGGGGACCCGCACGGCGAGGATTTCCTGGTCGACATGGCCCTTGCTCCCTCCATGGAACACGGTGGACCGGCCAATAGGATGAGCATCATTGCGCCGACGGCGATGTTGCCGCGTGATGCGGGAGGGGAGATACGAGCATGGTGAGCTGGCGAGCCGTCGGTGATCGTTCGAGTGTGCCGGAGCGAGTGGCCGACGAGATCCTGAGATTCATCGAGACCGAGGCCCTCAAGCCGGAGGATCGGCTGCCCTCGGAACGCGAGCTCGCCGAACTGCTGGGCGTCTCGCGGCCGTCCGTGCGGGAGGGCGTCAAGTTCCTTGAGGCCCGGGGTTACCTCGATGTCCGGCGCGGCCAGGGCGTGTTCATCCAGCGTCCACCGCTCTACGAGGGTCTGCGCAAGGGGCTGGATGAGGCCATCCTGACGGTCAACCACCTCTTCGACATGCGCGAGGCGCTCGAGGTCCCGGCCGCCGGCTGGGCGGCGAAGATCGGCGACGAAGAGGCGCTCGGCGCTGTCGAGGACGCGCTGCGTGCGCTGAACGCGAAGGCTGCCGAGCCTGTGAAGGACTGGTCGACGCTCCAGGACCTGGATGTCGAGTTCCACATGCGCATCGCCGCGGCGGCGGACAACCCGTTCCTCGATCAGACGCTGGGTGTGCTCAACGATCTCATCCGCGAGGGTATGCGTACGACCATCCAGGTCGAGGGGCGACTCGAGAAGTCGCGTCACGATCACGAAGCGATCCTGCACGCACTCAAGACGGGTGACGAGGCGGGCGCGCGTGCCGCCGCACGTCGTCACATCCGCGCTGCCTACCGCACGGCGTTGCGGGCGAACGCGCTCGAATCCCCGGAGGCGCCGGCGGTGTGATCACCGTCGTCGGCATGTGTTTTGAGGTCAGTGGTCAGACCTCTTGCCACAGGTGAGAATCTGGTGTTACGATCACTCGACCACGGCCCCACGGTGTGTCAGCTCAACGACGAGAGAGGAACAGAACATGACGGTCCAGCCCGAGAACGGCATGACCCGGCGCAACATCCTGCAACTGGCGGGAATCGCCGGAGCAGGAATGCTGCTCGCATCCTGTGCGGCCCCCGGAACCCGCCCCGGCGGCGGAGCGGCAGGTCCGGCAGCCGGCCCCACGCCTCCGGCATCCGGAAAAGCCACCGGCGAAGTCTCCTTCGCACACTGGCGTGGTGAGGATCAGAACGCCTTCGACGAACTGATCAAGCGATTCCGGAAGGAATACGCCGACGTCACCGTCGTGCAAGACATCACGGCTTCGAACGACTACTCCCGCCAGGCGCTCCAGCGCGTGCGGAACGGTGCGAGCGGCGATGCCCTCACCAGCTTCCGCGGCGCCCAGTTCGCCAGCTTCGTCGATGCCGAGGTGCTCACCGACCTGTCTGCGACCAAGGCGCCGAAGTCGTACACCCCCGAGCTCATCGAGGCGGGCGTGGCCGACGGCAAGCAGCTGGCGATCCCGTATCAGACGGTCCTCCTGATGCCCGTCGCGAACGTGGATCTCTTCGACAAGGCCAAGGCCGATGTCGCCCCGGCCGACTGGGACTCCTTCCTGGACGCCTGCGACAAGCTGAAGTCGTCCGGTGTCACACCGATCTCCTGGCCGGGTGGCGATCAGGGCAACGCAGCGCAGCTGGTCAACAGCCTCGTGCTCTACGACGCGCCCTCGGACGACATGTTCACGCAAGTGCAGGCCGGCAAGCTCAAGGTCACCGACGACTGGTTCCTCAAGGTGCTGAAGAAGTACCAGCAGCTCGCGCCGTTCTTCCAGACGAACTTCACCGGAACGAGCTACGAGTCGTCGCAGCAGCTGTTCGCGAGCGGTCAGGCGGCCATGCTTGCGACGGGTTCCTACAGCCTGGCGACCGTGCGCGGCCTCGGCAGCACGTTCGACATGGACATGATCTTCCCCAACCCCGCGCCGAAGGGCAAGGGAAAGTGGGAGGGCGTCTACAACGCCACCTTCATGCTCGGCGTCAACGCCGCCAGCAAGGTGCAGCCCGCTGCCCTCGCCTGGGTCGAGTTCCTCAGCCGCAAGGAGTCCGCGCAGTACTACGCGAACGAGACGGCGCAGTTCGTCACGGTCGCGGGCGTCGAGTACACCAACCCCGACCTCGCGAAGGCTGCTGCTTTCCTCGACAAGAAGATCGCGCTCGCCCCCCGTTACCAGTTCACCAACCTGGACATGGCTAACGCGGTGTGGGAGTCGTGCGTGAAGGTCGCCGCAGGTACGTCGCCAGAGCAGGCCGCCGAAGCGGCGCAGCAGATCATCGACCAGCAGCAGAGCTGATGGCTGGCAATACTCGCAGGCGCAGTCCGATGAGGGTGGACTGGAGACTCTTCCTGTTCCCCCTCCCGGCGCTCGCGCTGATCACCTTCTTCTTCCTGCTGCCGCTGGCGCAGTCGTTCCAATACGCGGTCACGAACTGGGACGGCTACTCGGCGACGTTCGACTACGTCGGCGTCGACAACTTCGTCCGTGCCTTCACCCAGGACAGCCTCTTCGCGAACGCGCTGGGTAACAACCTCCAGTTCCTCCTGATCGTCGTCATCTTCCAGACGATGTTCTCCCTGGTGCTCGCGCTGCTGCTCGTGCGGAACTCCCGTGGTTCCGTGCTGCTGCGTGCGCTGTTCTTCTTCCCGACGATCCTGTCGTCGGTGTCGGTCGGATTCATCTGGAAGTTCGTCTACGACCCCAGCTTCGGACTTGCGAACAGCGCCCTCCGAGCCGTGGGACTGGGAGGGCTCGAGGGCAGCTATCTGGGTGACGCGAACACCGCGATCATCTGGCTGGCCGTCACCCAGGTCTGGTTCCATTCGGGGCAGATGATGGTCGTCTTCATCGCGGGGCTGCAGAACATCCCGCGCGAACTCTACGAGGCGGCCGAAGTGGATGGCGCGAGCCGCTGGCAGCAGTTCAAGTCGATCACGTGGCCCCTCGTGGCCCCGGCGATGACGATCGTGGTGGCCTACACCACCATCCAGGCGTTCAAGGCGTTCGACCTCGTGCTGGGCATGGTGGGCAACCCGCCGCAGACGGCGCTCGACATCCTCTCGACCCGCATCTACACCTCTTTCGCGAACTTCCAGTACGGCTACGCCGCTGCCGAATCGATCATCTTCATGGCGCTCATCGGCGCCGTCGTGATCCTGCAGCGCCGAGTGCTGAAGTTCACCCAGGCTCAGAGCTGAGGGAACCATGATCGCCAAAGTCTCCCGATGGGGCATCCTCCTCGTCTACTCGATCCTCATCATCGTCCCGCTGACGGTCGTGATCTTCGGCAGCTTCAAGTCCAGTCAGGAGCTGTTCTCCGCGCCGTTCGCGCCGCCGTCGGCTCCGTCGCTCGCCAACTACGAGACCCTTTTCGGAACGGCCGACCTGGGAACGCCCTTCGTCAACAGCGTGATCGTCACAGCGGTCTCGCTGCTGCTCGCCCTGTTCATCGGGAGCCTCGCCGCCTACGCGGTCGCCCGGATCCCCGGCTGGCGCGGCTGGTTGATCTTCGGCGTGCTCGTGCTCGGGATGTCGATCCCGGCGCAGGCGATCATGGTGCCGCTGTACGTGATGTTCGCGTCGATGGGGCTGCTCAACTCGCTCGTCGGGCTCATCCTGATCGAGGTCGTGCACTCGCTGCCGATCACGGTGTTCATCCTCGGCGGGTTCATGAAGACGCTCCCGCGCGAGCTGTACGAGGCGAGCTCGATCGACGGCTCCGGACCCTGGCGCACGTACTGGTCGATCGTGCTCCCGCTGTCGACGCCGTCGATCGCGGCGACCGCCATCTTCCTGTTCGTGATCATCTGGAACGACCTGCTGTTCCCGCTGCTCTTCGTCCAGGACGCGGCCTACGAGACGCTCCCGCTCGCTCTGCTGGGCTTCCAGGGTGAGTTCCAGACGAACTATCCCGCCATGTTCGCCGGCGTCATCATCGCGTCGATGCCGGTCGTCGTGGCGTACATCTTCCTTCAGCGCTACTTCGTCGCTGGAATCACCGCAGGCGCGAGCAAGGGATGATCATGAACTCCGAGGCACTGTCTCTCATCGCCGGCCGTTGGGAGTCCGCGGACGAGTTCCGCGAGGTGACCGACCCTGCCGACGGGACCGTCGTCGGCCAGGTGGCGTGGGCCGGGGTGGCAGAGGCGCAGCGCGCCGCGGATGCTGCGGCGGATGCTTTCGAGTCCTGGTCGGCGACCACGCCGCGCTACCGTGCGGACGTGCTGCGCGATGCCGCAGACCTGCTCGCCGAACGGTCCGACGAGCTTTCCGAGACCCTCGCTCGAGAGGCGGGCAAGCGACTGCCCGAGGCGCAGGGAGAGCTGGCGTTCTCCGGCGAATACCTGCGATGGTTCGCCGAGGAGGCGCGCCGCGGCGGCGGAGCCATCATGGACGGCGAACGCGAAGGCCGTCGCCACCTGACGCTGCAGCGCCCGGCCGGGGTGGCCCTCTCTCTCACACCGTGGAACTTCCCCGTGTCGATCCAGGCGCGCAAGCTCGCCCCGATGCTCGCCGCGGGATGCACGGTCGTCGCGCGCGTGTCCGAGCAGGCTCCTCTGGCCGCGACCGGCTTCGTGCAGGCCCTGCACGACGCCGGCGTTCCGGCAGGGGTGCTCAACCTCGTGCACGGTCCCGCTCGGGCGGTCACCTCCGCCCTGATCGCGCACCCCGCCGTGCGGGTGGCGAGCTTCACCGGCTCGACCGCGGTCGGCCGCAGCGTCATGGCGCAGGCATCCGAGGGAATCGTCCGACCGCTCCTCGAGCTCGGCGGGAACGCTCCCTTCCTCGTCTTCCCGGATGCCGATCTCGATGCCGTGCTCGAGGGCGCGGTCATCGCACGGCTCCGCAACTCAGGGCAGTCGTGCGTGGGCGCCAACAGGTTCCTCGTGCACGAGGAGATCGCCGCGGAGTTCACCGAGCGGCTCGCGCAGCGGTTCGACGCGCTCAGCCTCGGACACGGTCTGGGCGTCTCGCGCGACGGCTCGGAGATCCCCGACATGGGACCTGTCATCTCGGCTGCCCGTGCGGCCGAGATCACGGGGTTCGTGGAGGATGCGATCGATCGTGGCGGCCGACGGGTGACCGAACGCGAAGACGTGCCCGCAGAGGGCTCGTTCGTCCGACCGACCCTCATCGCCGATGCGCCGACCGATGCGCGCATCTTCGGCGAGGAGATCTTCGGGCCGGTGGCCGGTGTCTGGTCCTTCCGCACCGACGATGAGGCCATCGCCCTCGCGAACGACACTCCGATGGGTCTCGCCGCCTACGCGTGGACCCGCGACTCGGCGCGCAGCTGGTCGCTCGCGGAACGCCTCGACGTCGGCATCCTCGGCATCAACGACGCCGTCCCGTCGGTGGCGTTCGCTCCCATGGGGGGCACCAAGCTCTCCGGCATCGGGCGTGAGGGTTCCTCCGTCGGTATGGAGGAGTTCCAGGAAACGCGCTACGTCGCATGGAGCTGACGACCTTCGCCATCCTCCTCGCGATCATGGTCGTGGGGGCGGGCATGCAGCGCATCACCGGTCTGGGATTCGCGCTGGTCGCCTCGCCCTTCTTCGTGCTGCTGTTGAACCCGATCAGCGGTGTCTTCCTCGTCAACGTGTGCGGTGTGGTCGTCGCCGTCGCCCTCACTGTGCGATCGTTCGCTCTCGTCGACTGGCGCCGTTGGGGGATCCTCGCCGCGTCCGCGATCATCGGAGTGATCCCCGGCGCCCTGCTGCTGCTGGTGCTGCCGGTCGCCTGGCTCGACATCCTGGTCGGAGCCCTCATCATCACGGGCCTGGTCTCCTCGCTGCTCGTTCGATCGCGCCTGTCGCCGGACCACGTGCCTCCCCTCATCGCTGCGGGTGCTCTCAGCGGCGCGATGAACGTGACCGCCGGAGTCGGCGGACCACCGCTTGGCATTTACGGAGTGCTGACGAGATGGGACCATCGCTCGTTCGCCGCGACGATGCAGCCCGTTTTCGTGACGATCGGCAGCATGTCGCTCGCCGCCAAGCTCTGGCTGTCTCCCGGGGGAATTCCGAATCTCGAACCGTGGATGTGGCTGGGCGTCGCGGCCGCGTGCCTCGTCGGCATGGCGATCGGAGAAGTGCTCACCCGCGTCGTCACTCCGCAGGTCGCCCGAGGTCTGCTGGTCGCGCTGGCGCTCGTCGGTGCGGGAACGGTCCTGGTCCGCGGCATCCTCCTGCTCATCGCTCCGTGACGAAGGCCGTGACGAAAGGAAGCACCATGTACGAGAACCCCGCGGCGCGATCCGCCGCCCTCCCCGCCTCGATGCGCGCCGCCATCTGGGACGGCGTCGGATCCCCACTCGTCGTCGAAGACGTCCCGGTGCCGAGACCCCGGGCGGGTGAGGTGCTGATCAAGGTCGCCGCCTGCGGTGTCTGCCACACCGACCTGCATCTCCTGAAGGGCGAGGTGCCGTTCCCGGCGCCTGCGGTTCTCGGGCACGAGGTCAGCGGAGTCGTCGTGGAGCTCGGAGACGATCTCGGCGACAGTGGCATCGAGGTCGGGATGCCGGTCGTCGGGGCGTTCATCATGCCGTGTGGATCGTGTCGCCAGTGCCTGCGCGGACGCGATGACCTCTGCCCCGTCTTCTTCGAGCAGAACCGGGTCCACGGAAACCTCCTGGACGGCACGTCCCGGTTGCGTCGCGGCACCGGAGAGCGCATCTCGATGTATTCGATGTCCGGTCTCGCGGAGTATGCCGTTGTGCCCGTGTCGGCCGTCGCGGTCCTGCCGCCGGAAGTGCCGCTGCAGGAGGCCGCGATCCTCGGATGCGCGGTCTTCACCGCATTCGGGGCGACGGCTCGAGGCGGTCTCACGAGCGGCGATTCCGTCGTCGTGGTCGCTGTCGGAGGCGTGGGCTCGAGCATCATCCAGGTCGCATCCGGCCTGGGAGCATCACCCATCATCGCGGTCGACGTCGACGACGACAAACTCGACGCGGCTCGCGCGCTCGGCGCTGACGTGGTCGTGAATTCGACCACGCAGGACGCCCTCGCCGCGATTCGAGCCGTCGTGCCCGGTGGTGTCGATGTGGCGTTCGAGGCGCTCGGCCGTCCGGAGACGTTCGAACTCGCCATCGCCGCGCTCGCCGAGGGCGGGCGAATGGTCGCCGTGGGGATCGCGGCGGGCGCCGCGACGGCCGCGGTGCCGATCACCACCCTGGTGCGGCGCGGACAGAGCATCGTCGGATCCTTCGGGGCGCGGACGCGCGAGGAGCTGCCGAAGGTCGTGGCGCTGGCGGCGGAGGGCGGTGTCGATCTGCAGGGTCTGGTGACCCGACGATTCTCGCTCGAGTCCGCGCAGGAGGCGTTCGACACCCTCGCCGCCGGCCGCGTCTCCGGCCGCGCCATCATCACGATGGACGGTGCACCCGGAGAGCCCCTTCGGCTAGCCTGACGCGGATGGCTCTCACCGATCTCCCCCTCGACCAGCTCCGCTCCTTCCGGCCCGACGTGGCGGAGCCCGCGGATTTCGATGACTTCTGGGCGCGGACACTCGCCGAATCGCGGGCGCTCGCCGCACCGCCGAAGGTCGAGCCGGCCGCCACCCCGATCACGCAGCTGATCGTCGAGGATCTGACCTTCAGCGGGTTCGGCGGCGAGCCGATCCGCGCCTGGATCACCCGTCCCCGGGTCGACGGACCGCTTCCGACGGTGGTGGAGTACATCGGGTACGGCGGCGGGCGCGGCCTGCCGGGCGAACGGCTCCAGTGGGCGGCCGCGGGGTATGTTCACGTCCTGATGGACACCCGCGGTCAGGGTGGCGGCTGGGGATCGGGCGGCGACACCCCCGACCCGCACGGCTCCGACGGCGCGACCCCGGGCTTCATGACCCGCGGCATCCGGCATCCGGACACGTACTACTACCGCCGCGTCTTCACCGACGCCGTCCTGCTGATCGACTCCGTGCGTCAACTGGATGCCGTCGACGGCGACCGCATCAGTGTGACCGGCGGCAGCCAGGGCGGTGGGATCAGCCTGGCGGCCGCGGCGCTGCATCCGGCCGTCTCCGCCGTGATGCCCGACGTTCCGTTCCTGTGCCACTTCCGCCGCTCGGTGCCGCTCACCCCCGACAACCCGTTCGTCGAGATCGGCCGCTACCTGTCGGTGCATCGTGGGCGCGTCGACGAGACCTTCGAAACGCTCTCGTACTTCGACGGCGTGAACTTCGCCCGGCGGATCGCGGCCCCCGTGCTGTTCTCCGTGGCGCTGATGGACCCCATCGTGCTGCCCTCCAGCGTCTTCGCGGCGTTCAACCTCTGCGGCTCTTCGGATGCCGAGATCGAGGTCTACGAGTTCAACGGGCACGAGGGCGGGCAGACCGTGCAGTGGCTGCGTCAGACCGAGTGGCTGGCCGCGCGCCTGTAGTCCACTGCTCCGACGGGCGTGTTCCGGCGAGCGTCCGAGGTTGCTGACACGATCGTCGGGTGAGCGACGATCAGAAGCAGAAGTGGGCGAACCCCGAATTGCCCGTCCATCACGCCATCGCGGAGTGGGCGGTCGCCTGCGCCGATCGCTCCCTGCCCGTCTTCGAAGAGCTGCGACCCGGCGACGACAGGCCGCGCGCCGCGATCGCAGCCCTGCGCGCGTGGATGCGCGGCGAGATCCCGATGACGGAATGCCGCACCGCCGCGTTCGCCGCGCACGCCGCCGCACGGGATGCGGCGGATGCGCCGGCAGCGGTCGCCGCAGCACGCGCCGCGGGTCAGGCGGTCGCGGTGGCCCACATGTTCGACCACTCCCCGCACGCCGCGACCTACGCGGCGAAGGCGGTCGGCCTCCATCGCGGCGACGCGGCGAGAGCTGCCGAACGGCAGTGGCAGTGGGAGCAGTTGGCTCCCGAGCTGCGCGCGATCGGCTTCCCGCGAGGCCGGTGATCCCGCGGGGCAGCCGTCAGCCGTCAGCCGTCAGCCGGCGAGAACCGCGAGCACGTTGCCGGCGGGGTCCTTGAACCAGGCGATGTCCGGGCCCTTGTCGGGTTCGCCGTGCGAGATGCCCTTCTCGTCGGTGCCCATGTCGGGGTCGGAGTAGATCTTGGTCACGACACCCTTCGCGTTGAGCTCATCGACCGCTGCCTCGACGTCGTCGACCGGGAAGTTCAGGATCGTGTAGCTCGCCGGCGTGTGGTCGGGCTTGGAATAGATGAAGATCGTCCCGCCGTCGGACAGGGCGATCTGGAGGAAGCCCATGGCGTTGTCGGAGACGTCCATGCCGAGGGTCTCGCCGTAGAAGGAGCGGGCCGCGTCGATCGAGTCGACGCTGAATCCGCTGAACGCGTGGGTGGTCTGGAATGCGGTCATGGGTTCAGCATGCGCCCGTCTCGCCGAGCTGTCCAGATCTACGGGTTCAGTCGGCCCGTCGCGACGTGCGCCGCCAGCACGGTGAGGGTGCGTGATCCCGGGGGATGGATGCCGAGCGCGTTCGCGAGTTCGAGGCCGAGGGCGGCATGGCCGGCGGCGTTCGGGTGGAAGGCGTCGCCCATCAGGCCCCAGGGAACTCCGCCGTTGCCGAGCTCGGTGAAGCGGGCGAGCTGGTCGACGAGGATCACGTCTTCGCTCGCCGCGACCGCGCGGACGGCGTCGGCGAACTCGCCGAGGCGAGACCGCTCCGGTGCGTGCACGACGTCGACCGACGGCGGCGTCTGCAGCACAGGAATGGCCCCGAGCGCACGGACGCGACGCACGAACTCCCGCAGCGATTCGGCATACTCGTCAGGTTCCACGTGCACCCGGCCGTCGCCCGTCGCCGAGTCGTTGGTGCCGATCATGAGAGTCACCACATCCGGATGCCATGATGCGACGCGTCGCTCCCAATCGCCGAGGATGTCGGTGATCCGATGCCCGCTGATCGCCGAGTTGATGACGATGTCGCGGGTGCGCCCCAGCTCACCGCGGATCAGCTCGTGCAGGTGCTCGGGGTAGCTGCGAGCGCCCTGGGTGTGCACGAGGCCGTGGGTGATCGAGTCGCCCGTGATCACCCAGTTCAGTGGTTCGGCGCCGGTGAGTGCGCCGGCGAGGCGGAGCAGATCGGAGGCGGCGGATGCGGATGCGGAGGGTTCGGCGTTCGGCACGCGTCGAGCCTATCGGCCACCCGCGACGCGGCCGGATGCGAAAGACTGGACTCATGACCCAGCCCCTGCTCGACGCCCTCCTCGCTCGCATCGTCGACAGCGGACTCCTCGATGAACCGGTCGCCGAGAACGGATTGATCTACGGGCGGGCGAGCATCGACGCCGCCGGCACGGTCGTCACCGTCAACGTCGACCCCGAGCTCGAAGACGACGACGCGCTCGATGAGGACGCGCTCGTCGCCACGATCACCCGCATCCTCTCGATCGGGGAGTCCCGCTGGCGGGCCGTGATCGATGAGATCGCCGACGACATCGACGAGGCGGTCGACGACGAGCCCGTGGTCGAGCAGATCGACCTGCGCGACGATCTGGAGGCCACCTCGGTCGTCGTCTTCGCGGATGCCGTGCTGCTCGCCTTCGACGCCCCGAAGCAGTTCCCCGACTCCCGCATCCTGGTACAGCTCGACGACGAGCTCGAGGTCGCCAACATCGAGGTCAGGGATCGCGACGCCCTCGATGACGCGGCGCGCTGAGCCACAGCATCCGCCTCATCCGGCATCCGCATCCCGGCATCCGCTCACCGGGCATCCGCAGGTGCACCCGCAGGACGACACGCCAGATGTCGGACCGATTGTCCCGTATGGTCCGACATCTGGCATGTCGCCCGACATCTGTACCGGCCCCCGCCCGTCAGAGCCAGCGCTTGTACTTGAACACCCCGTAGAGGGCGACCGCGAACGCCGCCATCGCGCCGATCGCCATCGGGTAGCCGAAGGCCCAGTGCAGCTCGGGCATGACCTCGAAGTTCATGCCGTAGACCGTGCCGACGAGCGTGGGAGCGAAGATGATCGCCGCCCACGAGGAGATCTTCTTGATCTCGTCGTTCTGCGCCAGGCCGGCATCCGTCTGGCGGCGGGCGACGAGCGCGGAGTGCACGGTCAGCGCGTTCTCGAGGATCGCGCGGAACGAGTCGACCCGCTCGTTCACCCGGATCACGTGGTCGAGCACGTCGCGCAGCGACCGCTGCAGCTCTTCGTCGATCCGGTACTTCTCCGAGCCGCGACGCAGCCATTCCAGCATTCCGCTCAGGGGGTGCACCGCCCGCTGGAAGTTGATGACCTCCCGCGAGAGCTCGTAGATACGCCGGGAGAGCGCGTCGTCGTCGCTGTCGCCGAAGAGCTGGTCCTCGATCTCGTCGATGTCGTTCAGCAGACCCGCGACGATCGGCTCATACCCGTCGACGACCTCGTCGAGGATCGCGTAGAGCACGGCCTCCGGTCCCATCGCGAGCAGGTCGGGGTTCGCCTCCATCCGCCGGCGCACGGCCGCGAGGTCGGGAGACTCCGCGTGCCGGATCGTGACGACGAAGTCGGGACCGACGAACAGGTGCAGCTCGCCGAACTCGATCGACTCCTCCTTGTCGCGGTAGCGGGCGGGGCGCAGCACGGCGAACAGCGTGTCGCCGTAGCGCTCCACCTTGGAACGCTGGTGGCCCGAGAGGGCGTCTTCGACGGCGAGCGGATGCAGGTCGAACTCGCGCGCCACCGATGTGAGCTCCTCCGGACTCGGACGGTACAGGCCGATCCAGGCGGTGCCGCCCGCGGCATCCATCATCCGGTAGGTCTCGTCCAGGTTCTTCGGGGTCTCCACGCGACGTCCGTGGACGTACACGCCGTTGTCGATGAGCGCCATGATGCGCATCCGTTCTCGCAGGCGCACGAGAGCAGAAGGCTCCGTGCGCAGATCAGTCAGAGGGCGGGAGACGCCGCCGACGCTGCGGAAGGACGTGCGATTTCGTGGAGCGGATGCTCAACGCGAAAGCGCAGGGAGTCTCGACGCAGCGGTGGCGGCGTCGTAACTATCACCGGACATCGCCATCACCGCCTTTCGGACTCTCGAGGGTCACGCGACCCGAGGGGCCATGTTACTCCCCTTCTCTCCGCGCTTCCTCTCCGCGTTCCTCGGCGACGGCCGCGAAGCTCGCCCCCGGGCGCGGTACCCTGACCAGCGTGAGCAGCCCTGAGATCGCAGACTTCCTCGAGCGATTGTCGGCGCGGGATGCTGACGCTGCTCGGCTGGCGGGCCGAATGCTCGAAGCCGGATGGTCGGTGCGCCGGCTCGACGGCCCGATGCAGATGGACGTCTGGCAGCTCCTGCTCGACCGCGGAGCGTGCAGCGTCCGCTTCGGAATGGAGCGAGGGCGCTCGGACGGCGTGCACGTCGCGGATCGCGCGGGCGCCTATCGGCCACTCGCCGAAGTGATGGCAGGGAGCGCGACGCCGGCGGACGACCCGACAATCCTCGACTGGTTGAACCAGCAGTCGGGTCACTCGGCTCCCTGAGCGGCTACGGCACGATCGAGTCGATGTAGCCGCCGTCGACGCGCACCGCGGCCCCGGTCGTCGCCGAGGCGAGCGGCGAGGACAGGTACGCGACCATGTTCGCGATCTCCTCGGGCTCGATGAGCCGCTGCAGCAGCGACTGCGGCCGGTGCAGCTTCATGAACTCGCGCTGCGCCTCGTCCCACGGCAGCGCCCTGTCGACCAGCTCGTAGACGAAGTCCTCGACGCCGCCGGTGTGGGTCGGGCCGGCGAGCACCGAGTTGACGGTCACGCCGGTGCCGGCGGCATCCTTCGCGAACCCGCGCGAGACGGCCAGGAGCGCGGTCTTCGACATGCCGTAGTGGATCATCTCGGCCGGGATCACGACCGCCGAGTCGCTCGCGATGTTGAGCACCCGACCCCAGCCGCGCTCCTTCATGCCGGGCAGCGTCGCGCGGATCAGGCGCACCGCCGCGAGCACGTTCACGTCGAAGTAGCGGCGCCATTCCTCGTCGGTGATGTCGAGGGCGGGCGTCGCGCCGAAGATGCCCAGGTTGTTGACGAGGATGTCGACGTCGCCGGTTGCGGCGAGCACGGCATCCGCACCGGTCGGATCGGTGACGTCGCCGGGCGCCGGGACGAGGTCGCGCTCAGACCGCTCGGCCTGCAGTTCGGAGATGACGGATGCCACGGTGTCGGCGCTGCGTCCGTTGACGGCGACGCGGGCTCCGGCATCCGCCAGTGCCGTGGCGATCGCCCGTCCGATGCCCTGGGTCGAGCCGGTCACGAGCGCGGTCTTGCCGGTGAGGTCGATGAGCATGGTGTTCCCTCCGTGGATGGATGCTGGGGGTCAGACGTCGATACCGGTGAGCTCCGCGCTCTTCTGCCACAGCGCCTCGGCGAGAGCCTCGTCGTCGACCTGCGGATTCACCCGGGTGCTCAGCACGCGCTCGTCGTAGTAGGCACCCGAGAACCAGGTCTCGTCGGGGGTGCCCTCGATGAACCATCGCAGCGTCTCGCCGCCCTTGTCGGTGCTGATCGTCAGCAGGCGCCGCAGCGGGGTGCGATAGATCAGGCGCATGACGCTCGACGAACCGGCCGCGAAGTTCGTGCGCACGACCCCGGGATGGAACGCGACCGCGCTCAGACCCTCCGGATGGAACTTCGCGTGCAGGCTCTTCGTGAACAGGACGTTCGCCAGCTTCGCGTCGCCGTACGCCTTGTTGGCGCTGAACTTGCGGCGGTTGTCGAGGTCGTCGACGTCGATGTGCCCGAAGAGGCGATGCCCGACGCTCGAGGTGTTGATGATCGCGGCATCCGCCTGCCGCAGCTGCGGCAACAGCAGGTTGGTCAACAGGAACGGTGCGAGGTGATTGACCTGGATCGTCTTCTCGAAGCCGTCGACGGTCGGCGTCTGGTCTCCGAAGATGCCACCGGCATTGTTCGCCAGCACGTCGATGCCGTCGTCGCCTACGGCGTCGGCGAGCTTCGCGGCGAGCTCGCGCACATCGTCGAGCCGGGCGAAGTCAGCGGTGAAGAACTCGGCGCCCGTCTCGTTCGCGACGGCCGCGGTCTTCTCCGGCGATCGGCCGACGAGGATCAGACGATTGCCGGATGCCGCGAGCTGACGGGCGGCAGCGGCGCCGATCCCGTCGGAGGCTCCGGTGATGACGATCGTCTTGCGACGACCGGTCGTGCTCTCGGGGGTCACGCGCCCTCGCGCTGCGGAGGGGCGGGGCGCAGCGGCTCGGCGATCGGCATCCGCTCGGGTTCCGGCATCCGCTCGGGTTCCGGCGCGGGGGCCGGCTCGGTCGCGGGGGCGGGTGCCGCCGCGATCTCGCGCGCGACCTGCTTCTCGAGCACGGTGACCGCGTCGTCGGAGAGCAGGATGAGTCCGTCGAGCTCTTCGCGCACCCGCTTGTACGCGACGTTCCGCTCGGCCTGCGTGGCCGACTCGTCGACCGCGACCTTGAGCAGCTGCTGCGCGCGGTCGAGGCGCTTGCGCTCGGGCTCGGTGAAGGTCGAGTCGCGCAGGCGCCGGGCGTCCTTCTCGGCGATCTCGAACGCGACGGCGTAGTCGCCCACGGCCTGCAGGTACTCGGCGACCTGGTGCTCGCTGACCTTGGCCTCGGCGGATGCCGGGCGCAGAGCATCCGCCGTCTTCTTGGCCCGCAGGAACGCGGCGGTCAGCGGCTGGCGTCCGTCGCTCATCGCCGGGAACGCGATGAGCTTCGCGACATCGAGTTCGTAGTCGAGCCAGCGTGCGGTGACTTCGTCGTGCTCGGCGAACAGCCGCACGAGCAGGTCGTTCGGAGCGACGGATGCCGTGGTGTCGACGATCGACGGGCCGCGGCGCCGGCCCTGCTGGGTGAGTGCCCGCGCCTCGATCTCGGCGGTCTTCAGCTGGGCCTTCATCCTCAAGGTCTCGAGGCGGCGCTCATGACGGCGCCTCGAGTTGCGCTCCCACGCCTTCGCGGCACCGCCGGCCATCCCCATGATCGGGAAGATGAGCCACCAGAAGTTGCCCGCCCATTGCCAGAACTCTTGCATGATGGGTTCAGCCTACTTCTCGGAACGCTCCGGCTCACCTGCCAGAAGGGCGAGGATCCGGTCCACGAGCGCGTCGGGCGCAGCATCCACGATCACGGTGATGCCGAGCTCGTCGGGCTCCAGCGGTTCGAGCGTGGCGATCTGCGACCGCAGCAGTGCCGGCGGCATGAAATGGCCCTCGCGCGCCTCGGCCTGTGCGGCCACCCGCGCGGGCGCCGCGGCGAGGTGCACGAACAGAGTCTCGGGTGCCGTCGCGCGCAGCCGGTCGCGGTAGATCCGCCGCAGGGCCGAGCAGGCGACGACGACGCCCGGCTCGGCGAGGAGGGCCTCGCCGACGAGATCGAGCCACGGCCAGCGATCGGCGTCGACGAGCGGGATGCCCGCGCTCATCTTCGCGATGTTCGCCGCGTTGTGGAGGTCGTCGGCATCGATGAACGCGGTGCCGCGCCGGCGGGCGAGCTCCTGGCCGATGGTCGTCTTGCCCACACCGCTGACCCCCATGACGACGATCGGCCGGTCGGTGGTCATCGGATGCTCCTTGAATGCGGCGCGTCGGTGACTTCGCGCGACGAATGGTCCCTCTTATCGAACCACGAGCGGAGCGGTGCGCGATGCCGCGGTGGGCTTGGTACCGTCGGAGGATGATCCCCGCCTTCGTGCTGAAGATCGTCCTTCTCGCGGTGGCGCTGGTGGTCGTGGTGGTGTTCGTGCGCTCGCTGTTCGCGCGGCCGAGTCAGGCGAAGGCCCGGGATGCGCGCATCCGGCTGCCGCGATATGTCGCGATCACGGCCGCGGCGCTGGTCGGCCTGGGACTCTTCGCGTCGGTGCTCGGATTCGGCAGCGGCGACATGCGCGACCCGGTGCCGTTCCGCATCGCGTCGGTCGTGCTGGTGGCCGCGGGTCTGGTGACGCTGCTGGTGTATCGCAACTGGTACGTGGCGCCCGGGGTCGATGCGGTCGCCTTCCGGACAGTCTTCGGGGCGGAGCGGGTGATCCGCTACCGCGACATCGTCTCGCACCGCACGAGCGGCAAGGGCCGGCGGCGGATGCTGGTCGTGAAGTCCTCGACCGGCACGACGCTGCGCGTGAACACCTCGGCTTACGACATGGCGCCGCTGCTCGCCGTGGTCGAGGCCCTCACCCCACGACCGCGGTGAGGAAAGCCGCGGAGCTCGCTGCCCCCGCGATCCACCGCACGTGGTTCCACCGGCCCCACCCCGTCAGGTAGCGGCGCCAGACGGCATCCGCGTGCGGGGCGTCGCGGTCGACTCCGGCCAGGGCGTTGTTGCGCGGCACGTGCGCGGCGATCGTGACGCCGATGACGCCGACCAGGTACAGGGCGGCGCCGATCACGAGGCGTGGATCGCCGAGGCCCGCGATGCCGACGGCCGCCGTGAGCGCCGCCGTGCCGAACAGCAGGCTCATGAACGCCGGCCGCACGGCCGTGACATTGATCGACTGCATCGCGGCGATGCCGTCGCGGGATGCCTGCCGTGCGAGCGCCGGCATCACGAAGGAGGAGAACGCGAAGAACACTCCGCTCACCACGGCGGTGGCGACGACGGCGATGAGCGCTCCGGAGGCGACGAGATCTGCGATGTTCATGGCTCCAGTGAAGCGCTCGGCGGTGAGACGTGGAATCTTCAGAATGCGCGGGAACATACGTGATCGTCTAGATTCTCGGGTATGGACAGCATGACCGCGCTCCTCGATCGTTCTCGCGCCGCCGGAGCGTTCATCCTGCGTTCGGTGCTCTCACCGCCCTGGGCGATGCGCATCGAGGATGACGCGCCCCTCACCCTCCTGGTCCTCACGCAGGGGCAGGCATGGATCGTGCCCGACGACGGCGACGCGGTCGAGGTCGCCCCCGGCGACATGGTGCTGCTGCGCGGACCGGGCCACCGCTACACCGTCGCCGACGACCCGCGGAGCCCGGTGGATGTCGTGATCGACGCGGCGCAGAACCCCACGCTCCGCCCCGGGGTCGACTGGCACTACCTCACGGAGGTCGGCGTGCGCACCTGGGGGAACGACGCCGGGGGCTCGACCGTGATGCTGACGGGCACGTACCAGGTGCGCGGCGAGGTGAGCGACACCCTGCTCCGGATGCTGCCGCCGGTGGCGCTCGTGCCGTCGGACGGTGCGAGCTCCTCGCTCGTCCGCGTGCTGTCCGACGAGATCTCGCGCGATCTCCCCGGACAGGAGGTCGTGCTCGATCGGCTGCTCGACCTGCTGCTGATCGGCGCGATCCGCTCGTGGTTCGCCGATCCGGAGCACCAGAACGGATGGTCCCGCGCCCAGGCCGACTCCGTCGTCGGGCCCGCGCTGCGACTGCTCCAGACCGACCCTGCCCGCGCGTGGACCCTCGCCACCCTGGCCGAGGCCGTGAACGTCTCGCGGGCGACCTTCGCACGCCGTTTCGCCGAGCTCGTGGGGCAGCCGCCGATGACGTACCTCACCGAGTGGCGCCTGAAGATGGCCGCCGACCTGTTGCGAGACCCGTCGCGCACGCTCGCCTCGATCGCGGATGCCGTCGGATACAGCACCCCGTTCGCCCTCAGCGCCGCGTTCCGCCGCGAGCGCGGGGAGAGCCCCCGCGACTACCGGGCGAGGGTCGCGGGGGCGTGAGCCCCGGCATCCGAAGCTCCTGCTGTTCTGCGCGTTTCGTGCCCGGCCGCCGGGGGCGGAACGACCGGCACGGATACCCTGGGGCGCATGATCATCACCGAGTTCCCGCGCGACCTGCTGATGACCGGCGCGATCTTCGGGGTGGCCTCCTTCGTATGGGCGGGGTGGGGCCAGGAGCGGCCGCCGAAGCACTGGATCTGGCGGGTCGTGCTCGGTGTGCTGAGCCTCGGGGGCGCGGCGCTCGCCGGGATCAGCATCCCGGCGGCGATCCGCAACTGGACCTCGCCGACCGCGATCGTCATCGGCGGACCGGCGTTCGCCTGGTACATCGCGATCTTCTGGCTCGAGGTGGTCGCGATCGTCGTGCTGGCGATTTGGGCGACGAAGCGCAAGCGGCAGGACCTCATCGCTCCGCTGGTGCTCGCCGTCGTCGGCATCCATTTCCTGCCGCTCGCGTGGGTGTTCGCGCAGCCGATCTTCGCCGTCGCGGGCGTGCTGGTGACCGCGGCCGCGGTAGTCGCTGCGCTCGTGTCCGACAAGGTGGCGGCGCGCAGCTTCTGGTGCGGCATCCTCGGGGCGCCCGTGCTGCTCGGTGTCGGGACGATCTGCGCGATCGTCGCCTTCGGCGCGCTCTGAGGCGACCGCTGCCTCAGCCGAGCACGTCACCCGGCAGGGAGTCAAGGGTGGGTCGCTCGGCCAGCGGCTCCGGCAGATCGCCGCGATCCATGCCGATGCGGTTGTGCCACCACACCGGCATCCCCACTCCCCCCGCACCCGGGATGTCGAACTTCGAGCCGGCGACGAACAGCGTCCGCGCGGGGTCGGTCCCGAGTTCGGCGAGGGCGAGGCGGTACGGCTCGGGGCGCGGCTTGTAGAAGCCGGCGCGCTCCGAGGTCACGAACACGTCGAACCCGTGGTGGAGCGAGTTCGCGGCGCGCGGTCCGAGTTCTTCCGAGCAGTTGGTGACGACGGCGGTCCTCACCTTCCCGTCGAGCTGAGCGAGCACACCGGCGGCCTCGGGCCATCCCTGCAGGGAGTCCCATCGGGTGACGAGGTCTTCGACCTTCTTCGGGGAGACGCCCTCGAGGGCGGCGGCCTCGGCGACGAGGTCTTCGTAGGGCCGGTACCGGTCGGCGCCGTAGGTCAGCTGCAGGTAGCGCCCGCGCCACCGGCGTCCTTCCTCTTCGCTGCCGGCGACGCCGTCCCACAGCGTCCAGGAGTCGACCAGTGCGGTCAGCAGATCGAAGACGACGGCGTCGTATCGCGGAGACATGGCGGGTCCGTTCATTCAGATGTCGGAGAGGTCTGGATCTAGCTATACCATACTGTCTAAACTCAGACTATTGGGTCCAAGACAACTCCCGGAGGTCCACGATGACAGATGCGGTCGATTCTCGAGCGGATGCCGACGCGCGCAGCGACAGCGATGTCGACGAGCACCTCGTCACCGAGCTCGTCAAGGTCGCCGAGGCGCTCGGTCGAATGTTCCCCGGTATGTGCGAGGTGGTCCTGCACGACCTGCGCGACCCCGACCACGCGATCCGAGCGATCGAGAACAACCTCTCCGGCCGGGAGGTCGGCGACTCGGCGACGGAACTGGGCCTGCGACGCATCCAGGACCCCGACTATCCCGATGTCGTGCAGAACTACGCCAACCAGTTCCCCGACGGGCGGGCGGCGAAGAGCACCTCGATCGGCATCCGCAATCAGGAAGGCGACTTCATCGCGGCGCTGTGCCTCAACGTCGACGTCTCGGTGCTCGCCCCGCTCTCGCACACGCTGTCGCGCCTGGTCGCGACCGAGGACTTCCGGCCGCCGACGCAGCGCCTCGAGACCCTGCTCGACCGCAACGGCATCGCGCTGCGCGCGGCCATCACCGAGTTCGCGGCCGAGCGGGGATCCACGCCTCGCGGCCTGCCGCGCGACGTGAAGCGCGAGCTGGTGCGGCAGCTGCGCGAGGCCGAGTACTTCGCCTCGCACAACGCGGGCCGCATCATCGCCGATGAGCTGGGCGTCTCGCGCGCGACGGTGTACAACTACGCGAACAGCGAGGGCAAGTCATGACCGCAGCAGAGTCGCCGTCGATCGCGCTGATCGACAGCCCCGAGCTGATGCCGCCGGCAGGCCACTATTCGCATGTCGCCCGGCACGGCGGCCTACTCTTCCTCTCGGGCCAGCTGCCGATCACGCCGAGCGGCGACACGCTCGCATCCGAGCCGTTCGAGGCGCAGGCGCGCCAGGTACTCGCGAATGTCGACGCGTGTCTGCGTGCGGCCCAGGCGCGTCGGGAGGACCTGATCTCGGTGACGGTGTCGGTGACCGACATCGCCGACTGGCCCACCTTCGACGCGCTCTACCGCCGATGGCTCGGCGACCACCGACCCGCGAGGGCGGTGGCGCAGGTCGCCGGCCTGCACTACGGATCCGCGCTCGAGGTGCAGGCGACCGCCGTCGCCGCGATCGTCGAGTCGAGAGAGGCCCGCGGGCCGAGAGAGGAAGACCGATGACCGACGCAGCCCCGACGCTCGCCGACCCGTCGACGCCGTTCGCGGTGCTCGACATCGAGAAGGCGCGACGCAATGCGCAGCGGCTGACCGCGAGGCTGGCCGGCCAGGGAGTGCTCCTGCGCCCGCACGTCAAGACCGCCAAGAGCGTTCCCGTCGCTCGGCTGATGCTCGACGGGGCGACCGGGCCCATCACGGTCTCGACACTGCACGAAGCCGAGGCCTTCGCCGACGCCGGGTACCACGACATCCTCTACGCCGTCGGCATCGATCCGCACAAGCTGCCCCGGGTCGTGGAACTCGCGCGACGCGGTGTGGTGATGCAGGTGCTGCTCGACACGCTCGCGCAGGCGCGAGCCGTGACCGAGGCATCGACCCGCGCAGGCGTGACGATCCCGGCGCTGATCGAGGTCGATTGCGACGGGCACCGCGGCGGGGTGGATGCCGACGGCGCGGCTCTGCTCGAGATCGGTGCTGAGCTCGCGCGCGGCGGCGACCTCGGCGGCGTGCTGACGCACGCGGGGGAGTCGTACTTCGCGGCGACGCCGGAGGCGCGGAGGGATGCCGCGCATCACGAGCGCGACGTCGCCGTGCATGCCGCCGACCGCCTGCGCGCGGCCGGGCACGACGTGGCGACGGTGAGCTTCGGATCGACGCCCACCGCTCACGCCGCCGACGATCTCTCCGGGGTGACCGAGGTTCGCGCCGGCAACTACGTCTTCTTCGATCTCGTCATGGCCGGCATCGGTGTGTGCGACGTCGACGACATCGCGCTGTCGGTCGTGGTGACGATCATCGGGCGCACGCCCTCGGGCGACCTGATGACGGATGGCGGATGGATGGCGCTGTCGCGTGATCGCGGGACCGCCGTGCAGGAGCGTGACCAGGGATACGGCCTGGTGGCCGACCTCGACGGGCGGATGCGCGAGGGATTGCTGGTGACGGGCGTGAGCCAGGAGCACGGCATCATCGGCGCACGGGATGGAGCGGAGGTTCCCGACCTGCCCGTGGGCGCGCGGCTGCGCATCCTTCCGAACCACGCCTGCGCGACCGCGTCGCAGCACGACGGGTACCACGTGATCGAGGGCGGGACGGACGTCGAGGGGGCGATCGCGGTAGGCGATCATTGGGAGCGCCTGCGCGGCTGGTGATCCGTCGTCCTGTCGGCGCTCTGGTCACACGGGGATTGTCATTGCTATAGTCAACGTGACTGACTTACGGTTCCGAGATCGAGAGACGGGCAATGATGACCTCTTCGCACGAGCAGCGATCGCTCATGATCGACTGCGACGGGACAAGGATCGCCGCCGAAGTGCGCGGCGACGGCGACCCTGTGCTGCTGCTGCACGGCTACCCCGAGACGAAGGCGATGTGGCGCGATGTGGCCGAGGCTCTCGCGAGCGATCACAGCGTGGTCGCGGCGGACCTGCGCGGCTACGGCGACTCGGCCAAGCCGCGCGGCGATCACTACGCCAAGCGCGACATGGCGCGCGACCAGGTCGCCCTGATGAGGGAGCTCGGCTTCGAGCGCTTCGCCGTGGTCGGACACGACCGGGGCGGACGCGTCGGGCATCGCATGGCGCTGGATCATCCGGATGCCGTGACGAGGCTGGCCGTGCTCGACATCGTGCCCACCCTGCACATGTTCGAGAACGTCGATCGGGAGATGGCGACGGCGTACTTCCACTGGTTCTTCCTGGCCCGCACCGACGGCTTGCCCGAGACCCTCATCGACGGCGACCGCGAGACCTGGCTGCGCAGCCGCTTCACCGGCCGTCGTCACGACGGAGAGGCGCTGCCCGACGCGTTCGACGACTACCTGCGCTGCTTCGACAGCGACACCGTGCACGCCTCGGGCGCCGACTACAGGGCCGCGGCGACGGTCGACCTCGATCATGACCGCGCCGACCGAGACGCGGGACGCGTGGTCGGCTGCCCCACCCTCGCGCTCTGGGGGTCGCACAGCTACGTCGGCCGCAACTTCGACGTGCCGGCGGTGTGGGAGCAGTACGCGCCGGGGGTCACCGGCGCAGCGATCGACGCCGATCACTACCTGGCCGAAGAGGCGCCGCTGGCGACGGCATCCGCTCTGCAGTCCTTCCTCGCGATCGGGGTCGCGGCATGAACGCGCGGGATCGTGCTGTCGCGCGGCTCGACGAGCTCGTGTCGATCGAGACGCCGACCGGAGATGCCGAGGGCCTCGCAGCCGCGCAGGCCGTGGTGCGCTCGTGGCTCGACCCGGTGATCGGAGAGCCCGGTGTCGTCGAGGTCGTCGACGGAGTCCGGCACCTGCTCTGGCGCGGAGGCGATGCGCCGAAGGTGCTGCTGCTCGGGCATCTCGACACGGTGTTCCCGAAGGGGACGACGGCCGACCGCCCATTCCGGCTCGACGAGGACCGCGCGACCGGCCCCGGCGTCTTCGACATGAAGGCCGGCGTCGTGATCATCGCGGATGCGCTCGAACGCATCGCGCGACCCGGAGAGGTCGCCGTGCTGCTCACCAGCGATGAGGAGACCGGTTCGCTGACGTCGCGCGCGCTCATCGAGAGAGAGGCCCGGCGCACCGGCAACGTGCTGGTGCTCGAGCCCAGCCTCGACGGGGCGCTCAAGATCGCCCGCCGCGGCGGCAGCATCTACCGCATCGCCTTCACGGGCCGCGCGGCGCACGCCGGGCTCGAACCGTGGAAGGGTCGGAGCGCGCTGGCCGAGCTCGCCCATCACGTGCTGGCTCTGCCCGACCTCGCAGACGACGAGGCCGGCACGACCGTGAGTCCGACGGTCGCGCAGGCGGGGACCGTGACCAACGTCATCCCCGAGCACGCGGAGGTGCGCGTCGACGTGCGCGCCTGGACGCTCGGCGAGCTCGAACGCGTCGACGAGCGGATGCAGGGGCTGGGCGCCCACACCGAGGGCGTGACCGTCGACGTCACCGGCGGGATCAACCGCCCCCCGATGGAGGAGCGCGTCTCCGCCGAGCTGCTCGAGTGCGCCCGTCGCGCGGCCGCGCGCCTTCAGCATCCGGCGATCGAAGCGGTCTCCGCCGGGGGAGCCTCGGACGGCAACTTCACTGCCGCGGTCGGAGCCCGCACGCTCGACGGCCTGGGACCGCGCGGCGCGGGGGCGCACGCCGATCACGAGTGGGTGTCTGTCGATTCGATGATGGAGCGGATCGAACTGCTGGCCGGCATGCTCGACGAGCTCACCCGGTGAGTCAGGCGCCGGGCGCGTGACGCTCGATGCTCTCCAGCAGCAGGTCGAGCGCGGTCTCCCAGGCGCGCGGGTCGCGGATGCCCGGCAGGGCCTCGCCGACCCATGCGATCTCGGGGTACTCGGCAGGATCGAGGCGTCGCTGATCCATCTGCCAGGTGAGCTCGTCGGCGTCCTGCACCTCGCTCGGAAGTGCGGAGAGAGCCGCCTGGATGCTGGACGCTGAACGGATCAACTGCCCCAGCGCTCGGGCGTACAGGGCGGCCTGCTCGCGGTCGTAGCCGCCGCGGCGCAGGGCCCCGATCGAGTACTCCATCGACCCGAAGTCGGTCGGACGACGCAGCGCCATCTGCAGTGCGAACTCCGGGTAGCGCATGTAGTGGTCATGGATCAGGTGGGCTTGCGAGCGCAGGTCGGCGAGCCAGTCGTCGGTCGCGACCATGCCGCCGCTGTACGAGCGATGGCGCAGCGAGTCGATGAGCGCGAGCAGCAGCTCCTCTTTGTCGCGGAAGTGCCGGTAGATCGAGGTCGGGTGTGCACCGAGTTCCTCGCCGATCGCCTGGAACGTCAGACGATCGAGTCCCTCGCGCTCGACGACGCGATCGGCGGCGGCGACGATGATGTCGCGGCTGAGTGAGTCGCGTGCGCGGCGAGGGCGTGCGGGGGTGCCGGTCTGACGGGCCGGCGCCTTCGCCTGACCTGCGGCTTTCCGAGTCGCCATCGAGTTGCTCCGTTTCGCTGTCCTACCGTGCGTCGATCACGCAGACTCACGGTACCCCACCGTCGTCACGGCTCCTGTCATGCCCGTCGACAATGACGCGGGACCTGGTCGCCAGAGGCTAGCCAATGCTATAGTCAACGACACTGGCGATGACGAGGAGAAGCAAGGATGCTGCACACCCCGGAAGACTCGACGATGAAGGCCCTCGACGAGCGCTTCACCGTTCCGTACCTCATGACCGTGCGCCCGGCGGCGGGTTCCGCCGACCTCGCCCTCGTGATCGAGAACCATGTCGAGGGTGCGCGCGGACGCGTCTGGCGTGCGCCGGACGCCCCGGGTGAGCTGCTGCCGTTCGACGTCAGCACGGGCGCGATCATCACGCCAGACGGCCGCTGGATCGTCGACCTCGACGATGGCGGCGGCTCTGAGGTGGGCGCCCTCGTCGCCATCTCCCCCGACGGCTCCGAGCGCGTCGAGCTCACTCCCGGACGTGAGCCCTACGTGCTGCGCGGGCTCGCGATGTCCTTCGACGGCTCCACTCTCGTCGCCACGATCGTCGACGAGGAGGGGTTCCACGTCCTCACGATTCCCGCCGCACCCTGGGGCGAGCCGAAGATCGTCTACTCGAACCCGGTCGAGGCCTGGTTCGGCCTTCCTTCCTCCGATGCCTCGGTCGTGTCGATCGACACGACCGATCACAATCCCGGCATCCGTCGTCCACTGCTGACCGTGGTGGATGCCGCGACCGGTGCGACCGTCGCCACACTCGACGACCTTCCGGACGGGCCCGTCCGCGGCGTGCGCTTCTCCTCCGTCGCCGGCGACGAGCGACTGCTCCTCAACACCGAGCGGAGCGGCTTCTCGCGTCCGGCGATCTGGCATCCTCGCACGGGCGAGCGCCGCGACTTCGACCTTCCGGAGCTCGCCGGAGAGGTGCTCGCCCTCGACTGGCACGCCCCGAGCGGTCGCATCCTCGCACTGCACGTCGACGCCGGCCTCCATCGGCTCATCGAGATCGACGACGCGGATGCCGCGGTGCGCACCGTGCTCGACGGCGGCAGCTTCGCCGAGCCCGACATCGCGAACCTGCATCCGTACTACTGGACCTCGTACTACGCGCCGAGCGGCGCCGTCCGGGCGATGCGCTCGAGCTGGGCGGTCCCGCTGCGCGTCACAGAGGTCGTGGCCGACGGCACCGAGACGACTCTGATCGCGCCGGCATCCGTGCCGAAGGGACAGCCGCTCACTTCGACCCTCGTCACGAGCGCCGACGGCACGCCGGTGCAGCTGTGGTCGGCGCGGCCTGCCGATCGGGAGCCGCTCGGCACGATCCTCGAGATCCACGGCGGGCCGATGCTCGTGACGGTCGACCGCTACGACCCCTCCGCCCAGGCATGGCTCGAGGCCGGCTACGCGTACGCATCCCTGAACTACCGAGGCTCGGTGACCTTCGGGCGGGCGTTCCGCGAGGGCTTCTGGAACGTGGGCGGCGACCGCGAGATCGAAGACGTCGCCGCGGCGATCGGCTGGCTCCGCGGGCAGGGGCTCGCCGATCCGGCATCCACGTTCGTCACCGGTGCCTCGTACGGCGGGCACATGACGCTGCTGAGCGTAGGTCGGCTCCCGGAGCTGTTCGCCGGGGGGCTCGCTCACGTCGCGGTCGCCGACTGGTCGGTGACCATCGAGGCCATGAACCCCGCGGTGCGCACGGTGTGGAGCTCGTGGGTGCCGCCCGAGCTCGTCTCCCGCTTCTCGGCGATCACGTACCTCGACGATGTCACGGCATCCGTGTGGATCAATCAGGGCTCGATCGACACCCGCACACCCGTCGTGGGGGTGCAGGGCTACGTCGACCGGCTGCGCGCCCGGGGCGGCGACATCGTGCTCGACATCTTCGAGGGCGGGCACGAGCCCACGGGCCTCGAAGGGGCCGCGATCAGCCAGCACCGCATGCAGGAGATGGCGCGCCGGACCCTCGCCGGAGAGCGCTGGGACGGCACCGGCCTCGCCCCTAGTCAGGAACATTGACTAAAAGGCTTGCTATCTTTTCCGGTCAGCTCTAGAGTCAGACCACCACCCGCACCACAGCACTTCTGCACTGTTCCTTCGTCGCACGCTCACTGGAGATCCGTCCATGTCGAAATCATTGCTTCGCACCGCTGTACCCTCTTCCCGACCTTCCCGTCGTGGCGTCCTCGCGGCTCTGACCGTCGCCGCGCTCATCGGCTCGCTCGCCGCCTGCACCTCGACGCCCACCCCGGCGGAGACGAACGAGGAGGTCGCCGTCGTCGACGGCGGCGAGCTCGTCATCGGCGCCGAGCAGGAGCCCGACTGCGCCGACTGGATCGCCACGTGCGGCGGCTCGATCTGGGGCACCTACGTCATGCAGATCCCGACCATGCCGGCCGTGTTCGAGACCCGTCTCGTCGACGACGAGTGGGTGCCGGTGCCGTCGGATCTCGTCACGGGCGAGCCGATCGCCGAGGTCGCCGATGACGGCACGCAGACCGTCACCTACGACATCAACCCGGAGGCCGTGTGGTCCGACGGTGAGCCCATCACCTCGGCCGACTTCGAGTACACCGCGCTGCAGATCCGCGACGGCGACGACATCTTCGACAAGACCGGCTACGACCGGATCACGGCCGTCGACGTCAGTGACCCGAAGAAGGCGGTCGTCACGCTCGACTCCGCCTACGCCGGATGGCGCACGCTGTTCAGCGTCTACGGCATCATGCCCGCGCACATCCTCGAGGGCCAGGACCGCGGCGCGATGATGGCCGACGGCTACGACTTCAGCGGGGGACCGTGGAAGATCGAGAAGTGGACCCGCGGCACGTCGGTCACGCTCGTGCCGAACGAGAACTACTGGGGCGAGAAGCCGCACCTCGACAAGGTGACCTTCCTCTTCCTCCCCGACACCACGGCCGCGTTCCAGGCGCTCAAGAGCGGACAGGTCAGCGTGCTCGCCCCGACCCCGCAGCTCGACGCGCTCACCCAGATCGAGGCCGGACTCCCCGGCATCAAGTCGCAGGTCGACGCTCGCAGCGGCAACCTCGAGGCGATCTGGCTGAACAACTCCGCAGCTCCCTTCGACTCGGTCGCCGTGCGTCAGGCGCTCGCCTACTCGATCGACCGCGACGCCATCGTGAAGCGTCTCTTCGGCAGCCTCGGCGTCGACAAGGCGCAGCAGAGCTTCAACTCGCCCATGGTCGCGCCGTTCGCGTCGGACGACTTCTCGCAGTACACGCTCGACCTCGACAAGGTGGACGAGCTGATGGAGGGCGACGGCTGGAAGAAGAACGGCGATGACGTCTGGTCCAAGGGTGGCGAGACGGCGACGTTCTCGATCAAGACCCTCGCCGGCAACAAGCGCCGCGACCTCACGGTGCAGGTGCTGCAGTCGCAGCTGGCGGATGCAGGGTTCGAGATGACGATCGATCAGGTGACCCCGGCCGACCTGTTCGGCACGATCGCGCCGGAGGGCGACTTCCAGGCCGGCATCTGGGCGCTCGTCGACACGTTCCCGGACCCCACGCTCAGCGCGACGTTCGCGTCGACGAACATCCCGAGCGACGCGAACGGATTCTCCGGCATCAACTTCTACCGCGCCGACATCCCCGGACTCGATGACCTGCTCACCCAGGTCGACAGCGAGATCGACGCGGATGCCCGGATCGCCGCCTCGAAGGAGGGCGACGCGCTGATCGCCGAGAACGTGCCGTCCCTGCCGCTTGACGCCGTGCCGAACGTGCTGCTGTGGAGCGAGAAGGTCGGCGGCCCGCTGCAGATCAACCCGATCGAGGGCCCGTTCTGGAACCTCGCCGAGTGGGGCCTCGCGGGCTGACCCCGCGATCCGCACGACCGCGTATTCGGAGAGGAAGGAGGCGACGACATGATCACGTTCATCACACGACGGGTGCTGTACTCGATCCCGGTGATCCTCATCGCCTCCTTCGTGCTCTTCTGGGCGGTGCGGGCGACGTTCGATCCGCTCGCGAAGCTCCGCCTGGCCCAGGACCCGACGGCGCTCGCCCGCGAGGTCGAGCGGCTGGGGCTCGATCGCTCGATCCCCGAGCAGTACTTCCTCTGGCTGCGGTCGATGATCGTCGGCGACTGGGGCACGAGCACGCGCACCGGCACCCCGGTGCTCCCGTTGATCGGGGAGGCGCTGTGGCCCACGCTCCAGCTGGCGTTCTGGGGGCTGCTCATCGCGATCCTCATCGCCGGCGGAATCAGCGTCTACTCGGCCGTGCGGCAGTACTCGCTCGGCGACAACCTGCTCACCGGGGCCTCGTACCTCGGCATCGCGATGCCGGCGTTCTGGTTCGGCCTCATCCTGATCCAGACCTTCGCCGTCTGGCCGAAGGAGGCGTTCGGGCTCAGCGAGCCTCCGCTGTTCTTCATCGGGCTGAACTCCCCGGGCCAGACCGGCGTGCTCGACTACATCCGTCATCTGATCCTGCCCGTGGCCGCCCTCATGATCGCGCTCGTCGCCTCGTGGAGCCGCTTCGGACGCGCCGCGATGCTCGACGCGCTGTCGAGCGACTACGTGCGCACCGCCCGCGCGAAGGGCGTGCCGCGGCGCCAGGTCATCTGGCGGCATGCGGTGCGCAACTCGCTCGCCCCGTTCGTCACGGTCGTCGCGCTCGACGCCGCGATCCTCATCGGCGGGCTCGTGGTCACCGAGCAGATCTTCGCCATCCCCGGCATGGGACGCCTGTTCCTGCAGTCGCTGGTCGCCGGAGACGTGTTCGTGCTGCTGCCCTGGATGATCGTGGTCGCCGTCGCGGTCGTGATCTGCAACCTGATCGCCGACATCGCCTACGCGGTGCTCGATCCGAGAGTGAGACTGTCATGAGCGGCGCCGGAATCGCGGGGAGCGAGGAGCTGCTCGCCGAGCAGGATCCGCAGAAGGCTCCGACCAGGCAGCTCCTGAAGGGGTTCCTGCGGCACCGACTGGGCGTGGTGAGTCTGATCGTGCTGGTGATCCTGCTGATCGCATGCTTCGGCGCCGGCTGGATCGCACCGTATCCGCAGGGCCAGCAGGACCTGCTCACCGGGCCCACCCCGCCATCGGGAGCCCACTGGCTCGGCACCGACGAGCTCGGCCGCGACTACCTCAGCGAGATCCTCTTCTCCGGGCAGATCTCGCTCGCGATCGGCCTCGCCGTCGCCCTGCTCGCCACCGTCGTCGGCACCGCGCTCGGGGCGATCTCGGGCTACGTCGGCGGATGGATCGGCGAGCTCATCATGCGCATCACCGACCTGTTCCTCATCGTTCCCGCGATCGCGCTGCTGGCCGTCATCCTGCAGGGACTCGGACCGTCGCCCACCACGATCGTGCTGGCCCTCACCGCCCTCGGGTGGACCTACATCGCCCGCGTCGTGCGCTCGCAGGTGCTGTCGCTGCGGGAGAAGGACTTCATCGACGCGGCACGGGGCATCGGAGCATCCGGGTTCCGGATCGTCGTCTCGCACCTGCTGCCGAACCTCGCCGGAGTGATCGTGGTCGCGATGAGTCTCGCCGTGGCATCCTCGATCATCGCGGAGTCGACGCTGAGCTTCCTCGGGTTCGGCGTGCAGCCGCCGCAGACCAGCTGGGGCTCGATGCTCAGCCAGGCGGCGGGCTACGTCGGCACCCCGCAGGTGTACCTGCTGTACTTCCCCGGCCTGTTCATCCTCGTGACGGTGCTGTGCGTGAACTTCATCGGCGACGGACTGCGCGATGCGCTCGACCCGCAGGGGAAGAACCTGTGAGCGCCCGGAACACCGTGGGCGGCGAGGTGCTGCTCGAGGTCGAGGATCTGTCGGTCAGCTTCCCGACGGATGCCGGGCTCGCCCGTGCCATCGAAGGCGTGTCCTTCGTGCTCGGAGAGGGCGAGACGGTCGGGATCGTCGGGGAGTCGGGATCCGGCAAGTCGATGACCGCGATGGCGATCATGGGGCTTCTGCCGAAGAAGGCGGTGGTGACGGGGTCGATCCGGTTCCGTGGCCAGGAGCTGGTGGGGATGTCGGATGCCGCGCTGCGCGAGATCCGCGGCAAGGACATCGCCGTCGTGTTCCAGGACGCGCTCACCGCCCTCAACCCGGTCATGCGGGTCGGCGAGCAGCTGGTCGAGGCCGTGCGCGTGCACCGGCCCGATACCACCACGGCCGAGCGCCGGGCGCGGGCGATCGAGCTGCTCGACATCGTCGGCATCCCCTCGCCCGAATTGCGGGTCGACCGCTACCCGCACGAGTTCTCCGGAGGCATGCGGCAGCGCGTGATGATCGCGATGAGCATCGCCAACGAGCCCGACCTGCTGATCGCCGACGAGCCGACCACCGCGCTCGATGTGACCGTGCAGGCGCAGGTGCTCGAGGTGCTGCGCGAGGTGCAGCGCCGCACCGGCACGACCGTGCTGCTCATCACCCACGACCTCGGCGTCGTCGCCGGCACCGCCGACCGGGTCCTGGTCATGTACGCGGGCGGGCTGGTCGAGACGGCCGACGTCGATCCGCTCTTCTACGAGACCGCGCACCCGTACACGGCAGGGCTGCTGGCGTCGCTGCCGCGGATCGACCGGCGGGCCTCGCGCGACGAGCGGCTGTACCAGATCGCGGGTCAGCCGCCGGTGGCGACGGCCTGGCCCGACGGATGCCGCTTCGCTCCGCGCTGCGCGCACGCGGTCGCCGGGCTGTGCGACGCGGTCGTGCCGCCGCCCGTCGTGGTGAGCTCCGGGCACACCGCGGCGTGCGTGCGGGTCGGCGAATGGCAGAAGGAGGTGGTGTCATGAGCACCGGATTGACCGTGCAGAACCTCGTCAAGGAGTACAAGGTCGGCGGTGGCCTGTTCGGCCGCACGCGCGATGTGGTGCAGGCGGTCTCCGATGTCAGCCTCTCGATCGAGGGCGGCCACACGTTCGGCCTCGTCGGGGAGAGCGGCTGCGGCAAGTCGTCTCTCGGGCGCAGCGTCGCCCGCCTGCAGTCCAGCGACGGCGGCTCGATCCGGCTCGGCGACGACGACGTCACGAGTATCGAGGGCTCGCGGCTGCGGTCGCTGCGGCGTCGCGTGCAGTTTGTGTTCCAGGATCCGTACGCCTCGCTCAACCCGCGCAAGTCCGTGCGGGCGACCCTCACCGAACCGCTCGTGATCCACGGGCTGCACCGGGGTCAGCACGAGCGCAGGGTCGAGGAGCTGTTGACGCAGGTCGGGCTGAACCCCGCACACGCCGATCGGTTCCCGCACGAGTTCTCCGGCGGACAGCGGCAGCGACTCGGTATCGCGCGGGCGCTCGCCGTGGAGCCCGAGGTGATCGTGCTCGACGAGCCGGTCAGTGCCCTCGACGTGAGCGTGCAGGCCGGAGTGCTGAACCTGCTCGACGACCTGCAGCGCGACCTCGGTCTCACGTATCTGTTCATCGCGCACGACCTCTCGGTGGTGCGGCACCTCAGCGACCGCGTCGGGGTCATGTACCTCGGCAAGCTCGTGGAGGAAGGCCCCGTCGACGAACTGTACGAGCGGCCTCGGCATCCGTACACGCAGGCGCTGCTGTCGGCGATCCCGGTGCCCGACCCGCGTGCCGAGCGGGCGCGGGAGCGGATCGTGCTGACCGGCGACGTGCCGAGTCCCGTCTCGCCGCCGAGCGGATGCCGTTTCCGCACCCGCTGCTGGAAGGCCACCGAGGTGTGCGCCGAGGAGGTTCCCGCCCTGATCGACCACGGCGGCACCCACCGCGTCGCCTGCCACCACCCCGACGAGCTCGACGTGCTCTAGCTCGCCGCGCCGCGTCCGCCACCCGCGTTCCGGTCGCACTTCCTGCCGCTCGAACGCGAGACAACCGGCACGAACTGCGACCGGAGCATCGTGCGCCGGCAGAAACTGCGACCGGAACGACCCGCAACCGGAAGGAACCCCATGACAACCACCCACCGCATCGCCGTGATCGCCGGCGACGGCATCGGCACCGAGGTCATGCCCGAGGGGCTCCGTGTGCTGAAGGCCGCGGCATCCCGTTTCGACATCGCCCTCGAATTCACCGAGTTCGATTTCGCCAGCGCGAAGTACTGGCAAGAGCACGGGCAGATGCTGCCCGACGACTGGTTCGAGACGCTGCGCGGGTTCGACGCGATCTACTTCGGTGCGGTCGGCTGGCCCGAGGTCGTACCGGATCACGTGAGCCTGTGGGGGAGCCTGATCCAGTTCCGGCGCGCGTTCGACCAGTACGTGAACCTGCGGCCGGTCAGGCTCATGCCCGGTGTGGTGTCGCCGCTCGCCGGACGGTCACCGGGAGACATCGACTTCTGGGTCGTGCGCGAGAACACCGAGGGAGAGTACTCCTCGATCGGCGGCCGCATGTTCGAGGGCACCGACCGCGAGTTCGTGCTGCAGGAGACCGTGATGACCCGCACCGGCGTCGACCGGGTGCTGCGGTACGCCTACGACCTGGCCCAGCGCCGCGAGGCGAAGCACCTCACCTCGGCGACCAAGAGCAACGGCATCTCGATCTCGATGCCCTACTGGGACGAGCGCGTCGCCGCGGTCGGTGCCGACTACCCCGACGTGCGGCGCGACCAGTTCCACATCGACATCCTCACCGCGAACTTCGTGCTGCACCCCGACTGGTTCGACGTGGTCGTGGCGAGCAACCTGTTCGGCGACATCCTGTCCGATCTCGGTCCCGCCTGCACCGGCACGATCGGCATCGCCCCGAGCGCCAACATCAACCCGGAGGGCGACTTCCCGAGTCTGTTCGAGCCCGTGCACGGCTCGGCGCCCGACATCGCCGGCCGCGGCATCGCGAACCCGATCGGACAGATCTGGTGCGGCGCCATGATGCTCGACCACCTCGGGCACGCGGATGCCGGTGCCGCCGTGCTCGCCGCGATCGAGTCGGTGCTCGCGCGGGGAGCGGATGCTGCGCCCTTCACCCCCGACCTCGGCGGCACGGCCACGACGGTCGAGCTCGGTGCCGCGATCGCGGAGGCCGTCTCGGGGGTGTGATCGCGCGCGGGAGTCGAGGAGAGTCCCGCGCGAACTTCGCAGAACGACGCGAACTTCGCAGGAATTCCGGGGTACGTCTGCGAAGTTCGTGCTGTTCTGCGAAGTTCCGGCCGCGGCTCAGGAAGCCCGACCGCGGCTCAGGCTCGGCGGTGTCAGCTCTTCGTGAGGTCTTGCGCGAACATCACGAGGATGCCGCTGGGCCCGCGGAGGTACGTGAGCTTGTAGACGTCCTGATAGTTCGCGACACCGCGGAGCGGATGGCAACCGTGCCGCGCGGCGATCGCGAGAGACTCGTCGATGTCGTCGACCGCGAAGGCGATGCGGTGCATGCCGATCTCGTTCGGCAGCGTCGGCTCGGTCTCGATCGCGTCGGGATGGATGTACTCGAAGAGCTCGATCTGCCCCTGTCCGTCGGGCGTCTGCAGCACGGCGATCTTCGCGTGGTTGCCATCGAGCCCGACCGCCGTGTCGGCCCACTCACCGCTGACCTCGTCGCGTCCGAGAACGGTGAGACCGAGGTCGGAGAAGAACGAGATGGTCGCTTCGAGGTCACGGACGGCGATGCCGACGTTCTCCAGTCTGATGGTCATGGAGGGGATGCTACTCGCCTAACCCGACGTCGGGTGAGGCCGATCCTCCTCGAGCCACTCGGTGATGAAGCGGTCGCTCGCGTGCACGTGCGTGGCTTCGTACGTGCCGCCGTCGAGCACCTCGAAGCGGTGCGAGACGAGTGAGGGCACGACGAGGATCTGACCCCCGACGCCGATGACCTGCTCGTCGCCGACGGTGAACAGCGCCCGGCCGTGATGGATCACGAAGGTCTCGGCGTACGGATGCCGGTGCAGTCGAGGCCCTCTGCCGGGGGTCGTGATGTACTCGCGCATGATGCTCACCGGAGAGCCGAGCAGATACCCCTCGATGTCTTCGTCGCGGCGGACGTCTCGCGGTTGGATGGTCATGATGCCTCCGATTCTCGCCACCAGGGTACGCCGCCCGCGTTTATCGACAGGCCATCCACGACCGAGCGTCAGCGTCCGAGCTTCTCCGCGCAGGCGACGCAGTGCACGGCGAACGGACGCACCTCGAGGCGCTCCGAGGGGATGGGTCGACCGCAGTTCGCGCAGACGCCGTAGGTGCCGGCATCCATTCGCACCAATGCGTCGTCGACCTGCCCGAGTTCGGATGCCGCGGCATCGGCGAGACCGGTCAGCCGCGACCACTCCGACGACAGGGTGACGCCTTCGGGGTCGTGCTCGTCGTCGTCGTTCGAGCCCTCGCGGTCGTGCGTGAGCTCTGCCAGCGCCGCAGAGGTGGATGCGACGCGTGCCGTCGCCTGCGTGCGCAGCTCTTCCAAGAGGGAGCGCAGGTCGGTGGTCATTCGCCCACTCTAGGCAGGGGCGCCGACAGGCCTGCGCCGGAGCCCGCCTGCCTCAGTGCTTGAGGTCTCGGCGCAGCAGCGGGCGGTCTCCGGGTGCGGCATCCGAAGCCGACGGCGCCTCGTCGCCAGGCGCGTGGCCGGACGGGACGTGGCCGGCCGGCGTGTGGCCGGCAGGGGTGTCGCCGGTCGGGATCGCGACGGCCTGCATGCCCGGGTGATCGCGCTCGAGCGCAGCACCCTCCATGTCGACGTTCGGCAGGAGGCGGTCGAGCCAGCGGGGCAGCCACCAGGCCGAGCGTCCGAGCAGGTGCATGAGCGCCGGCATCAGCAGCATCCGCACCACGAACGCGTCGAGCAGTACGCCGAACGCCAGCCCGAAGCCGATCGAGCGGATGATCGTCGACTCCGAGAAGATGAACCCGCCGAAGACCGAGACCATGATGAGCGCGGCGGCGATGACGACCGAGCGCCCGGCGCGGAAGCCCTGCGCGACGGCATCCCTCGCCGAGGCGCCGTGCACGTACGCCTCGCGCATCCCGGACGCGAGGAACAGCTGATAGTCCATCGCCAGCCCGAACAGGATGCCGACGAGGATCACCGGCAGGAAGCTCAGGATGGGCCCGGTACTGTGCAGCCCGATGAGGTCGGCGCCCCAGCCGAACTGGAACACCGCGACGATCAGGCCGTACGTCGCGAACAGGGAGAGGACGAACCCTCCGGTGGCGATCAGCGGCACCAGCAGCGAGCGGAACACGACGATCATGATCAGCAGCGACAGGCCGACCACGACGGTCAGGTAGAGGGGCAGGACCCCGGCCAGGGCCTCGGAGATGTCGATGTTGGTCGCCGCCTGGCCGGCGACGCCCACCACGATCCCGTCGCCGATCGCGGGCATCGAGCGGAGGTCCTGCACGAGCCGCTCGGTGGATGCGCTGTTGGGTCCTTCCGCGGGGAGCACCTGGAATGCGAGGAGCGTGTTGTCGTCGGATGCCGCGATCGGCGCGACCGCCACGACGTCGTCCTGATCGGCGATCGCCTGCGCGACGGTGGCCTGCGTCGACAGCAGGTCGTCGTCGCTGATGGCCTCGTCGAGGGTCGCGGTCACGAGGAGCGGACCGTTCGCACCCTCGCCGAACTGCTCGTCGACGGACTGGAACGCGCGGTAGCTGGTGGAGTCGCTCGGCTCGCTCGAACCGTCGGGCAGCCCGAGGCGCATCGACATCGAGGGGACCGCGATGATCAGGAGGGCGGCGACGCTGACGAGCGCCGTGACGACGGCGCGGAGCGTCGACATCCGCTTCACGGGCTTGCCGGCGGCGTGCTCCGCACCGATGGTCGCGCGGGTCTTGCGCCGCAGCAGACGTGTGCCGACGAGCCCGAGGATCGCAGGGGCGAGGGTGATCGCCACGAGGACGGCGACCGCGACGCAGACCGCGCCGACGGTTCCCATCAGGCCGAGGAACGGCACACCGGTCACGTTGAGGGCGAACAGCGCGACGATGACCGTGGTTCCGGCGAACACGACGGCCGTGCCGGAGGTGCCCGTGGCCAGGCCGATCGACTCCCGCACCGGCACCCCGGCGAGCAGCTGCTTTCGATGGCGGTTGACGATGAACAGCGAGTAGTCGATGCCGACGGCGAGCCCGAGCATCACTCCGAGCACGGGCGTGACCGAGGCCATGTCGACGACGCCGGAGAATGCGAGGGATGCCGTGACGCCCACCCCCACGCCGACGATCGCCGTGACGATCGGCAGGGCTGCCGCGATCAGCGAGCCGAGCATGACGATGAGGACGATCGCGGCGAAGGCGAGACCGACGGCCTCTCCGATGCCGAAGATCTCGGGCACGCCCTGGGCGATGTCGGTGCCGAAGTCGACCTCGAGGCCGTCGATGGGCTCGGACGCGAAGTGGTCGATCGCACCCTGCTTGACCTCTTCGGAGAGCTCGAGTCGCGGGTCGACGAACGAGACGTTGACGATCGCGGTCGAGCCGTCGTCCGAGACGACCCCGATGCCGTCGGCCAGGTCGAGGAGCGTGGAGCCGAGTTCGACCTGCCGGCTGTTGTCGTCGAGCTCGAGCCGGGAGGAGTCGATCGTCGCCTGCTGCGCCTCGAGCTCGGCCAGCTGCGCGTTCAGCGCGGCGAGCTGTGCATCGAGTGCGGCGAGCTGCTCGGCACCGGCTCCGCCCTGCTCGGCCTGGGTGCGAGCCGCGGTGAGCTGGGCGAGTCCCGCGTCGAGCTGTGCCCGCCCTTCGTCGAGCTGCGTCTGGCCGGCGTCGAGCTGCGTGCGACCGTCGGTGATCTTCGCTTCGCCGTCGGCGAGTTCCTGCGCCTGATCGGCCTGCTGCTGCTGGGCGTCGAACGGGTCGATCACGGATGCCACGCCGTCGAGGTCTTCGGCGCTGACGGCGAGTTCGGAGATGGCCTTCTTCTGCTCATCGGTGAAAGCCGAGCCGTCTTCGGTGCGGTACACCACGGTTCCCGTGCCGCCGGCGGTGTCAGGAAGCTTCTCGGCGAGCTCGTCGGTCACGGCTCCGGACGCGGTCCCGGGGATGTCGAAGCTGTTGCTCAGGGTGCCGCCGAGAGTGAAGAATGCGCCGACGCCGAGCCCGAGGATCAGGATCCACGAGACGATCACGGTCCAGGCCCTGCGCGCGGCCAACGAACCCAGACGGTACAGCAGCGAAGCCAATGTGTTCTCCCTCGGTCGAAGTGATCATACGGTACGTCTCGTCTAGAGAACTGTGGCTATCCTGAGAGGGTGAACGAGCATCGGAGCGGACCCGTTCGCAGCACCGCTGCCCGCGAGGCGATCCTCGACGCGACCGCACGCCTGTTCCACAACCAGGGATACGACCGCCTGACGATCGAGGGCATCGCGAAAGAGGCCGGCGTCGGCAAGCAGACCATCTACCGCTGGTGGCCTTCTCGGGGTGCGCTGATCGGCGAGTGCCTCGCCGAGGGCCGCCTCATCCCCGTGGACCTCGTGGTGCCCGACACCGGCGATCTGGTCGCCGATGTCGCTGCCTGGCTGCGCACGGTCATGTCGTTGGTCGATGCGCCGGAGGGCGGCGCGCTTCTGCGCTCTCTGGTCTCCGCTGCCACCGAGGACGCCGGTGTCGGGACGCACCTCACCGAGAGCCTCGGCGTCGAAGAGCATCTGTCCGAGCGCCTTCGCGCCGGCATCCGCGACGGTCAGCTGCCCGCGGATGCACCGGTCGACCAGATCGGCGCCGCCATCCTGGGCGCCATCATCGTGCAGTCCCTCGGCCGGAGATCCGGTGAGACGGGATCGCTGGAGCAGCTCGTCCGGTTCCTCTTCGCCTAGAGAACCGAGGATGTTCGCGGAGGTGGGCAGTTCTCCCCATGGAGGATTCGCCACGCGCGGGTTACCGTCGTGCCGGCGACGCTGGGGAGGGTCGCTCCATCCCACCCCCGGTCGTCGAGCGAGAAGTGTGGCCGCGAGACGCCTCAGGCTGGGATGGGGCGCGTCGCGTCGCCATGTTCCCTCGACGGCCGGGGTTCCTCTTCTGCGCGCGGCTCCGCCGGCCCGGTTCACCGGGGAGCCCCGCCCACGGCCGCGGCGCGAGAGCCGGTCTGCGCCTGACTGCCCGAGCGATGGCCGTGCATGAACGCCCCGGCATCCGCCCCGCGACGGGCGCGCCCGCGTCGCGTCGTCATCCGGTCGACCGCGTCCTCCACCCGCTCGCGGCGGGAAGCGAGCACGAGCGCCGTGCCGGTGCCGGCCTCGTCGACGATCGTCTGTCGGCTGTCGCGGATACGACCGGCGGCACCGGCGGCGAAACCGCGGATGAAGCCACTGCGCGCACGGCGCCGGTCGCCCTCGGTGAACGGGCCGTAGGCGTCGCGATGGAGCGCCCACCACGCGCGCATCGCCACCATCGCCTGGACTTCGAGGCTCGCGGTGAGCGTGCGGGCCTGCTGCACGTCGGACGCGTGGCCGACGAAGTACAGAAGGGAACCCGCCCCTTCGGCGTGCAGCGGGCACACCGTGTCGAGCGCCAGGGCGATGCTGGCGCCGAGCTCTCGCAAGTCGCGAGCGTACGTGCCCGTGAAGACGATGCGTTCCTGGACGATCTCCTCACGCTCCTGCCCCAGGCGCCCGCGGCGCTCATCGATGCGCGCCTGTTCGATGCCGTACTTCACCATCAGGCGCTCGGCGTGCTCGGTGAGAGCCTCGGCCTCCTCCGGTGTGGTGCTCTCGGCCTTCGCCAGCAGCTTGGCGATCAGATCGAGTTTCGCGTCGGTCATGCCGTCCCCTTTGTTCGTGGTGATCGCATCCTGCGCGGGGGTACTCACATTCGAGGGGTGTTTTTCAGGGGCTGTGGGGAAGTCTGTTCTTGCGCGTGCTGTGGAGGAGGGGTCGCGCGTGAGAAAACCCCGCAGAACGACAGAGACTTCGCAGGAATTCAGCTGATTCCTGCGAAGTCTCTGTCGTTCTGCGAGATTCGTGTCGTCCCCGCGCGAACCCTCAGCCGGGGAGGAGGGTGAACAGGGTCGCGCCGCCGCCGCCGAGGATCAGCGCGATGATGACCGTCCACGCGATGATCCGGATGCGGCGGTTGCGGGGCTCGCCCAGGTCGCCGTAGTCGTCGTCGGGCTTGCTCAGGTCACTCATGCGTTTCCTCTCGTGGAGACCCGCACTGAGCGAGCCTGGCGAGTCGAAGTGTCGCTCAACGACCGGGAGTCGCGGGCTCCGTGACGGTGGGTCCGAAGTATGACGGCAACGTGGCGTTCGAGCGCTCGCGCAGCTCGGCGACCGACACCGTGAAGACGTCCTGCACCTCGAGCTGCGGCTCGCTGTCGGTCACGCCGATGCGGATGACCGGATAGTTGCGGCCCTCGCACAGGCCGCGGAACTTCACGTCGTCCTCGCGCGGCACGGTCACGATGACGCGACCGGTCGACTCCGAGAACAGAGCGGATGCCGCGTCGACGCCGTCGCGTTCGATGATCTCGTTCAGCCACACGCGGGCGCCGACGCCGAAGCGGGAGACGCCCTCGGCGAGGGCCTGGCCGAGGCCGCCCTCGGAGAGGTCGTGCGCCGAGGAGATCAGCCACTCGTCGCGGGCGGCCGAGAGCAGGCCGGCAAGGCGCTTCTCGCCTGCCAGGTCCACGACAGGGGGGCGTCCGCCGAGGTGCTGGTGCACGACCTCGGCCCACGCCGAACCCGAGAGCTCGGTCGAGGTGGTGCCGAGCAGGTAGATGTTCTGACCGATGTCCTGCCACCCCGACGGGATGCGGCGCGAGACGTCGTCGATGATGCCGAGCACGCCCACGAGGGGGGTCGGGTGGATCGGCACGTCGCCGGTCTGGTTGTAGAACGAGACGTTGCCGCCGGTGACCGGGGTGCCCAGTTCGTAGCATCCGTCGGCCAGGCCGTCGACCGTCTGCCCGAACTGCCACATGACCTCGGGGTTCTCTGGCGAGCCGAAGTTCAGGCAGTCGGTGATCGCGGTCGGCACGGCGCCCGTGACGGCGACGTTGCGGTACGCCTCGGCCAGGGCGATCTGCGCACCGGCGTACGGGTCGAGCTGGCTGTAGCGGCCGTTGGCATCGGTCGAGATCGCGAAGCCGAGACCGGACTCCTCGTCGACGCGGATCATGCCGGCGTCGTCGGGGAAGCTCAGTGCGGTGTTGCCGAGCACGTAGTAGTCGTACTGGTTCGTGATCCAGCTCGTGTCGGCCAGGTTCGGCGATGCGACCAGATCGAGGAACTGCTCGCGCAGAACGTCGGGCTCCGAAGAGCGGGGCAGGTTCTCCGCAGCATCCGCCTGGAGTGCGTCGATCCACGTCGGGTACGCGACCGGGCGGTCGTAGACCGGGCCGTCGACCGCGACGGTCGAGGGGTCGACGTCGACGATGCGCTCACCCTGCCAGTCGATGATGAGGCGTCCGTCGCCGGTGACCTCGCCGAGCACGGAGGTCTCGACCTCCCACTTGTTCACGACGTCCATGAAGGCGTCGAGCTTCTCGGGCGCGACGATGGCCATCATGCGCTCCTGCGACTCCGACATGAGGATCTCCTCGGCCGTGAGCGTGGGGTCGCGCAGCAGCACGTTGTCGAGCGAGACCTTCATGCCGCTGTTGCCGTTGGCCGCGAGCTCGCTGGTCGCGCAGGAGATGCCCGCGGCACCGAGGTCCTGGATCGCCTCGACGAGCTCGCCGCGGTACAGCTCGAGGCAGCACTCGATGAGCACCTTCTCGGCGAAGGGGTCGCCGACCTGCACCGCGGGGCGCTTGGTCGGGCCGGTGGAATCGAAGGAATCGGATGCCAGGATGCTCGCGCCGCCGATGCCGTCGCCACCGGTGCGGGCACCGAAGAGCACGACCTTGTTGCCGACGCCGGTCGCATTCGCGAGCTTGAGGTCTTCGTGGCGCAGCACGCCCACCGCGAGCGCGTTGACCAGCGGGTTCGCCTGGTAGACGGCGTCGAACACGGTCTCGCCGCCGATGTTCGGAAGCCCCAGGCAGTTTCCGTAGAAGCTGATGCCGCTCGTCACGCCGTGCACGACGCGGGCGGTGTCGGGGTGGTCGATCGCGCCGAAGCGCAGGGCGTCCATGACCGCGACCGGGCGGGCGCCCATCGAGATGATGTCGCGGACGATGCCGCCGACGCCGGTGGCCGCGCCCTGGAACGGCTCGATGAACGACGGGTGGTTGTGCGACTCGGCCTTGAAGGTGACGGCCCAGCCCTCGCCGACGTCGATGACGCCCGCGTTCTGGCCCATGCCGACCATCAGGCGTTCCTTCATCTCGTCGGAGACCTTCTGGCTGAAGCGGCGCAGGTAGTTCTTCGACGACTTGTAGGAGCAGTGCTCCGACCACATGACGGAGTACATGGCCAGCTCGCCCGAGGTGGGGCGGCGGCCGAGGATCTCCTTGATGCGCGCGTACTCGTCGTCCTTCAGGCCGAGGGCGCCGTACGGCTGCTCCTTCTCCGGCGTCGCGATCGCGTTGTCGACGGAGTCGGGGACGTGCTTGTGGACAGGTGCAGGGGCGGTGGTCACGCGCACTCCAAAGAAAGGGGCCGGCGGGGCCCTTTCAGTCTACCGGCGGTGGCGGGACGTCGTTCCCGTGGCAGCTGTGGCGGGTGCGACGGCGATCAACCCGCCGCTTCTGCGACGGGAGCGCCGGATGCCGCGGCGAAGCGCCCCGCCAACACCCCCGCTGCCGCCCGCAGCTCCTCCGGCCCCACCACCTCGAACGGCGCATCGAACCGCGCGACCGAGGCGATCACCCCGACCCACGACCAGGCTCCCACCGTGATGCGGCACGAGTCCTCGTCGATCTCCTCGAGCGCGCCGTCGCCGATGAAGGGCGCGACCTCGCGCGCCGGCATCCGGATGATCACCTCTCCCACGCACGGCCAGCGGTCCTCCGACACCGAGCCCTTCGATCGCGCGGCCAGATAGGTGGCAGCATCCTTCGCCGGCAGCTCGCGCGGCGTGAACGTCGGCCCGGTCGGGATGCGGGGACTCAGTCGGTCGAGCCGGAAGATGCGCCAGTCCTCGGCCTCCACATCCCAGGCGATCAAGTACCACTTCCCCTCGCGCGCCACGATCGCGTGCGGCTCGGTCCGTCGGGCCGGCCGATCGGAGGCGGATCCGTAGTCGAAGCGCAGCATCCGCTTCTCCCGTACCGCAGCGCTCACCGCCTCGAGCACGGCCGGATCGACCCTGGTCGCGTTCTCCGTGCCCGAGAAGCGGATGCCGTCCACGCGGTGCCGCAGCCGCGACGGCATCACCTGCCGCACGGTGGCGAGGGCGCGGCTCGCGGCTTCCTCGAGGTCGACGCCGCTCGACGGCACGCTCTGCAGCGCGACCGCGATCGCGACGGCCTGGTCGTCGTCGAACAGCAGCGGCGGAAGCTCCGACCCCGCGGCGAGCCGGTAGCCGCCATCCGGTCCCTTGATCGCGCCGATCCGGTACCCGAGCTCGCGCAGGCGGTCGACGTCGCGGCGCACCGTGCGCGGGCTCACCTCCAGTCGCTCGGCGAGCACCTGGCCGGGCCAGTCGCGCTGCGTCTGCAGCAGCGACAGCAGCGCGAGCATGCGGGCGGAGCTTCCGGTCATGACCCCATTGTGCCCGGAGAAGAGGACGGGAACTGGCCTCTATGCGAGCGAGCGGAGGAAGGCCTCGATGTCGGCGGCGAGCAGCTCCGTCTCCTCGTGCGCAGCGAAATGCCCGCCGCGCGGCATGACCGAGTAGCGCACCACGTTGTACGTGCGTTCCGCCCAACTCCGCGGGGGGTGGGTCAGGTCGGCGGGGAAGACCGCAACCGCTGTCGGCACCTCGACGCGGCTCACCCGCGGGGTCAGTCCCGTCGCGTACTCCCAGTACGGGCGGAAGGACGTGGATATCGAGTTCGTGAACCAGTACAGCGAGGCGAGGGTGAGGAGGTAGCCGTCGGAGAACCTCCGCGACACGTCACCTCCGCAGTCGCTCCACGCGCGATGCTTCTCGAGGATCCACGACAGGAGTCCGACCGGAGAGTCGGAGAGGGCGGGCGAGAGGGTGAGTGGCCGGGTCTGCTGCTGGTGCTGATACGCCCCCTCCGTCGCCGTCCAGGATGCGACGTCGTCGAGGTAGGCCCGCTCCTCGGCGGTGACGGTCTTCTCGTCGAACTCCTGCGGTGCGGCGACGGCGAGGAGGTGCACGCCGACGACCGCTTCGGGATGCGCTTCCGCGAGCCGTGAGGTGATGCCGGCGCCGAGGTCGCCTCCGTGCGCGGCGTAGCGCGCGAATCCCAGCTCGTCCGTCATCAGGCGGTGCCACAGCTCGTGCGTGTGCTCCTGCACGGTGGGCCGCTGCGGCGAGAACGGGAATCCGGGAAGTGCGGGGACGATGACGGTCGCGACCACCGGGATGCCTCCGTCGGGCGGTGTCGCGACGAGGCGCCGGGCGAGGTCGACGAGTTCGAGCGCGGAGCTGGGCCAGCCGTTCGTGAGAACGATCGGCAGACCGCCCGGCTGCTCGGCGTCGAAGCGGAGATAGCTGAGGGGCGTTCCGTCGATCGTGGCGCTCGCCCAGGGCAGAGCACGGATGCTGCGCCCGCTCGCCTCCCAATCGAAACCGTCGGCCCAGTAGGCGGCCAGGCGTTGCAACTCCGACGCACTCGTGCCCGCCTGCCAGTCTTCCACCGGCCAATCGGGCGCCCAGCGCGTCTGCCGCACCCGGTCGCGGAGCGCTTCGACGTCGCGCGGAGAATCGGAGAGTTCGAACGGCACGGTCATGCTCGCCCTCCGGCAGGCGGGTCCATTCGAGGCGAGATGCACGATGCTGTCATGTGAGCCTCCCGGACCCGATCCGGGGTCGAGCCTAGTCAACGCCGAGGACATCATGGACCGGACAACCCCGACGGAGAGCCTGTCGACCCTGGTCGAGCGCGTGCCCGAAGGGTGGACGCGCGTGACCTATGACGGACGACCGTACGGGCTGTCTCGCACCACGCGCATCGGCGGGCGAGTCATCACGATCACTGCCGAAGAGTTGGGCGGCACCGACCTCGTCAGCGCGAATGTGTACCGCACCACGGCCGCCGACCACCTGCGCGCCTGCGAGATGCCCGACGAGAAAGTGATCGCGTTCCTCCGCGGATGGAAGTAGAGGACCGAATCTGACCTCTACCCCTGTGATCGTTGATTCCGGCGGCGCTTCCAGCCGTCAGGAATCAGGGAGAACAGCATGACCACCACGACCACGCACCTCAACTTCCGCGGCACCGCTCGGCAGGCGCTCGCCTTCTACCAGTCCGTCTTCGGCGGCGAGGTCACGCTCGCCACCTACGGCGACTTCGGCATGCCCGCCGGCGTCCCGGGCGCCGACAAGGTCGTCTTCGGGCAGATCGCGAGTCCCGCCGGCATCCGTCTGATGGCGTACGACATCCCCGGAACGGACGAGTCAGATGCCGCCGCCACCGCCGGCACGACCCGACGCGAGAACGGCACGACGATCACGGATCGCACGTTCTTCCAGTCGCTGCAGGCGGAGTCGCTGGACGAGCTCACCGGATACTGGACCGGCCTCGCGGAGGGTGCCGAGATCGTCGAGCCGCTCGCGGCCTCGGCCTGGTCCGCCGGCTTCGGCATGCTGACCGACCGCTTCGGCGTGACCTGGGTCGTCGACGTGCAGGCCGCCTGAGCGCGGCGCTCCCGTGGCAGTTGTGGTGAGTCCGTGGCCGGATCACCCGCCACGACTGCCATCGGAGTATGCTAGTGCAATCTGTGGGTTGCATAACCCTCTGCCTTGTGCAACTCTGGAGTTGCACATAACGGAGGAGAGACCATGACCACCATGACCCGCACCCGCGTCCGCCCCACCGCCGTGCTGGCGGTGCTGTTCGCCGGAGCCTTCGTGATGGGCTGCGCCGAGATGCTCGTCGTCGGGATGATCGACCTCATCGCCGACGACCTGTCCGTGTCGATCGCAGCGGCCGGCGCGCTCGTGACGGCGAACGCGCTCGGCCTCGCGATCGGCGGGCCGCTGCTCACCTTCGCGACCACGCGCTTGGACCGTCGGCACGTGCTGCTGGCCACGGCATCCGTCTTCCTGGTCGCGAACCTGCTGCCCGCGCTCGTCGCCGACTACCCCGTGTTCCTCGTGGCCCGCGTCGTCATCGGCGCCGCGCAGGGACTGTTCATCGCCGCGGCCATGGTCACGGCGACGTCGATCGTGCCGCCCGAGCGCACCGGGCGTGCGATGTCGGTCGTGATCTCCGGCTTCGCGACCTCGAGCGCGCTCGGCCTTCCGCTGGGGACGCTGCTCGGTCAGGCCGTCGGCTGGCGCGGATCATTCGTCGCGGTGGTCATCGTCGCGGCGATCGTGCTGGTGCTGCTCGTCTTCGTGTTGCCGTCGGTGCCCACCGACGCCGGCAGCGGCGCCCTCGGCCAGGCGCGACATGCCTTCGCCCCGCGAGTGCTGGCGGTGCTGAGCGTGAGCTTCCTCACCTTCGCGGGCATGCTCGCCGCCATCACCTATCTGGTGCCGTTCCTCGACGAGGTGACCGGCCTGAGCGGACCGCTCGTCACCGTCTACCTGCTCGTCTACGGCGTCTCGACGACGGTCGGCTCCGCGCTCGGCGGGCGCTTCGCCGACGCCAACGCCTCGCGCATGCTGATCATCGGCGCGATCGGCGTGCTGCTCTCGCTCAGCGTCCTGCTCGCGTTCGGTGGGAATGCCTGGATCGCCGGTCTCGCCGTGCTCGGGATCGGGATGCTGGGCATGGGCACGGCTCCGTCGATCCAACACCGGGTCGTCAGCCTCGCCGGTCCCGGGGCTCCGCTCGCCGCGTCGCTGCCGGCATCCGCCGTGAACGTCGGCATCGCCTTCGGATCGTTCGCCGGGGGTCTCGCGCTCGACCGGAGCGGCCCTGGATTCGCGGTCTTCACCGGCATGGGCATCGCGGTCATCGCGATCGTCGTGGCGTGGGCCACGAGCTTCCTGAAGGCGCCCGCCCCGCGGGAGTGATCACGCCGGGCACCGAAGGGCAGCAGACGAAGGCGTGCACAACTCCGCAGAAGCACTGCGTATCCGGCCCGAATCAGGGTGTTTCGGACCCTCCGGCGCATGTTCTTGCGGAGTCGTGCACGCCCCAGCCGCGATCAGGCCAGGATCACCAGGAACTCGATGGCCTCGTAGACCGCTCCCGCGACCAGCACGACGAGAGCCGGCACGTACAGCCATGCGCTCTCGACGAGGCCGCGGATGTATCCCGCCCGCCGGGTCGCGAGGCCGTGCGCGCGGGGGTGAAGCCAGTACCGGGCGAGCAGCACGGACCCGAGCAGCACGAGGATGTAGCCCTGCAGCTCGAGCAGGAGGGTCGGGAGATGGGCCCCGAACACCACCCATCCGTCGGCATCCTGTGGTGCGTAGGTCAGGCCGAGCAGGAAGGCGAAAGCGATGTGCACGATGACACCCGCGCAGGGGATCAGCAGCGACGGGATGGTCGCCATGCCCAGCGCACCGAACACGAGCGTCGAGATCAGGATGACGCCCGCCAACACCGGGATGCTGCTCTCCGGAGCGCTTTCGACCTGGCCGCCCAGCGGACTCGTCGAGGCGAACGCCGTCATCGCGCCGAGACCCGCGTCGGCAAGGCGGGGGAAGGCCGCCCCCAGGACGAACGCCAGGAAGAGCGACCCGTAGATCACGACGTTCACCGCCGCGTAGGTGCGGACGTTCGCCCTGATGATCTCCCACGGACGGCGGATGACGATCATCAGGGCTGTCGCCCTTCAACCGCCGCTGCCGGCGTCAGGGCAGGCCCACGGCGTCGAGTGACGATCCACACCACGGCCCCCACGGCCAGCGTCACGACCGTCGGCAGGAGCATGACCGGGCCGGTGGAGCCGGCCGATCGGTCGAAGCTCGCACCGAAGTCATCGTGCAGAACGATGAGATAAATGAACGCGATCGTGTTGTTCACGGCGTGCGCGACGATCGAGACCTCGAGACCGCCGGTACGCCACGTGATCACGGCCCAGCTCACCCCGAGCGCGAGGTAGTACTGGATCAACCAGACATCCCCCGCGCCGTGCACCGCGGCGAAGGCGATGGCTGACACCACGATTCCGATGATCAAACGCATCACCGGGCCTCGACCCCAGGTCGCCGCGGCGCGGAAGACTACGCCGCGGAAGCCGAACTCCTCGGCGGCCGATTGCAGCGGCGCGACCACGATGGTGATCGCGACCATCAGCAGCAGGTCGACCCGCGACCATGTGCCCGTCGCGCGGTCGAGCGTGACGAAGACGAGGAGCACGGCGTAGATCGGGGCGAGGATCACCAGGGCGCGGCCGAGCACATCCATGCGGAGTCGGCCGACGACCGAGAAGAGCGAACGCATCGAGACTCCGAAGACCCAGCGCTGCACGAGCATGCTCCACGGGATGAGGAGCGCGACCCCTACCAGCCCGGACAGGTGCGAGATGGGGGTGAAGCCGACCTCGCCGGCTTTCAGGAGTCCGAGCGCATCGTTCGCGATCGCCCCGATCGTCTGCAGGACGATCCCGATGCCGAAGAGGCCGATGAGGATCAGGACGATGGCAAGGACGCCGCGCCACCAGGCCGGACGCGTCGCCGCGAGCACCTGCTGGTACTCGAGGCCGGCGGGGATCGCGGCCATCGATCCGCGGCGGGGAGGCTGTGTCGACGTGGCCATGTCACACTCCTCGTTCTGCGGCGATCAGCATCCGCTGCCGGACGATCTCGAGCTCGCTGCGCTGGGACTCCACGTCGCTCGGATCATCGTTCCGCTCCTGCATCAGCGCGAGAGCGCTGACCTCGGCCTGGTAGCGGCCGAGCAGTTTCGCGGCCGCCCTGCCTCGAGAGCGACGAAGATCGGCGCGCCATCGGCGACGTCGGCGCAGACTGTCCAGGCTCGATACCTCTTCGTGGGCGATCCGTCCTTCGTCGGCGAGCATCGGCAGTCGGCGTTCGATCGCCCGGCCTTCCCGGCGACGCAGCACGATCGCGAGTACGGTCATCGCGATCATCAGCGGCAGGATCGCGACACCGAAGAACTTGAAGACCGCGAATCCGTCGGAGGTGCTTCCGACGATGGCGGCCCAGTCGTAGACACCGTGCAGGACGAGTGCGACGACGAGCCCAGACGAGCCCACGAGCACGCGGGCGACGCCGGGCGGTCGACGGGTGGCGAGTGCGAGGGTGAGTCCGAAGAGCGCGACCCAGAACGGATGCAGGAACGGGGCCATGAAGCCGCGGACGGCGAAGGTGCCGATGAAGTTGATCATCACCTCGGGGTCGGTCGGAGCAGCCATGAACTTCACGAAGGCCTCTCCGAAGTAGTAGATGTTCTCGGAGAACGCGAAGCCCGCGCCGGCGAGTCCTCCGAACACGATGCCGTTCAGCAATCCGCGGATGCGGTGGCGGTGCACGCGGAACAGCCAGATCAGGAACAGCCCCTTCAGCACCTCTTCGGTGATCGGCGTCACGATGAGCGCGCTGGCCCACTTCTGGAAGGCCGGTCCGGCGAGAGCGGTCGCCACATTCTCGAACGTCGCCTGGAGGACGATCGCTCCGAGTCCGGCGAAGGATGCGCCCCAGACGAAGGCGGAGAACAACAAGGGGGGTCGTTCGCGTTCCCAGCGGTCGAGCCACAGGAAGGTGCCCCCGGTGAGGATGCCGAGGACAACCGCGGGTCCGAGGCCGAAGACGAAGCCCACGGGTCCGGTCTGCGAGAGGCTCCACGTGTTCGTCAGGATGAGGGCGAACAGGGCGGCCGGGGGCCAGACCCGGTTCCACGGAATCCTGCGCGGTGAATGAGGGGTGGTCATGTCTTCCTTCCGGCTCGCGCCAGCGGCAACGATGCGTCATAGAGTGTGTGCGACCAGCAGACACTGTGCCGCCGCGGCATACTCAAATCGGCTGCATCGGGAGGGGACGGCGATCATGGCCTGGAGCACGCGAGAACTCGCGGAACTCGGTGGCACGAGCCTGCGCGCGGTGCGCCACTATCACGAGCAGGGTCTGCTCGACGAGCCGGAGCGGCTGGCCAACGGGTACAAGGTCTACCGCACCCAACACCTCGTCCGGCTCGTACAGATCCGTCGGCTCAGCGCGCTGGGCCTCGCGCTCAAACAGATCGCCGCGATCAACGACGGGCCCCCGGAAGAGAACGAAGCGGCACTCGACATGGCCGATGGCGAACTCCGGGCGGCGATCGCGAGACTCGAGAAGGCTCGGGCTGAGCTTGCCGAATTCCGACGCCTGCTGGTGCCGGCCGACATGCCGCCGCGGCTGTCAGCGGCGGCGAACGCGGCCAAGATCTCTCCGCAGGATCGTGCGCTGTACGCCGTGCTCGCCCAGCTCTACGGCGAGGAGAGTGCGGAGTACTGGCAGCAGATCATGGAGGCGTCGGCGCGCGACGCGGTCGCGCACGAGTTCGACACGCTCACGGACGATGCGAGTGAGGCGACCCGCGAGCGGATCGCCGCGCACTTCGCCGAGCAGGCGTCGATGCTCGACGTCGAACTCGAGCACCCCGAATCGATGTCATCACCCGGACAGCGCCGATCGGCCGCGGCCGTCATCGATGTGCTCGTCGACGTCTACACGCCGGTCCAGCTCGATGTGCTGGAGCGCATGTGGCGGCAGCTCGGCGCCACACCCGCCGAGTAGATCATGCGGGGTGGTGGTTCACGGGAGTGATGGAGTGATCACGCCGGGGGCCAGGACGGATGCCGCGCCACCGCGACCTGCGCGGCCAAAGCCGTGAGCACCCGGGACCCGGGGGCGTCGAGACCCAGCCCCTCGGCCAGGCCGAGTGCCAGCAGCGCGTGACCTGCGGCACTCGGGTGAAAGGCATCATCGAGCAGGCCCCACGGCATCCGCTCGTTCCCCGGTCCGGTCCCGACCGAGAACTCCTCGAAGCGCGCGTGCTGATCGACCAGGATCACGTCCTCCCGCTCGGCCACCTCGCGGATCGCCTGCGCGAACTCGCCGATCCGGGCTCGATCCGGCGCGTGCAGCAGGTCGACGGTCGGCGGGGTCTGCAGCACGGGGATCGCCCCGACTGCTCGCACGCGCCGCACGAAGTCCGCGATCGACGCGGCGAACGCCGCCACCTCGATCGGAGGGTCGAGCCACTCGGTCGTGCAGTCGTTCGTGCCGATCATGAGAGTGACGACGTCCGGCCGCCAGGCGCCCACCCGACGCTCGAAGTCGCCCAGGATCAGATCGGCCCGCCAGCCCGTGACGGCCGTGTTGATCACGGCGTCTTGCACGCGCCCCAGGTCGCCGCGGATCAGCTCGTGCAGGTGGTCGACGTGGTTCCGGGCGCCGCGGGTGTGGATGAGTCCGTGCGTGATCGAGTCGCCCGTCAGCACCCACGTGACGGGCGCGCCGGAGGCCAGCAGGCCGTGCAACCGTGCGCGGTCGTCGGTCACCGCCCCACCGTCAGCTGCACGTCGATGAACCGCGGACGGTAGATCGACGCGTCGTCGTAGACATCGCCGACGTTGTCGAAGGTGTTCACGTTGTACGACAGCACGATCCGGTTGCCCTGACGCAGATTCGGGTGCTCGTGGGCGTTGTACGTGAAGACATCCGCATCGCCGTACGAGCCCGCGGCACCCGTCTCAGGTGTGCGGTACAGCTCGACCGGGTCGGTGAACGGACCCGTCGGCGAGCACGAGGTGCGCGCGACGATGCGGGTGCTGAACAACTCCGAGGTGTCCTGCGTCACCAGCAGATAGCCGTCCTTGAATTCGGAGACGCTGAACTCGTTCGCGACGTACGGCACGACGGGCACGGCATCCGCTTCCGCCGCCGACCATCCGGAGCCGTTCCAGAACGTCCAGGCACCGGCGATCCCGTCGCGTCCCTCGGCCTTCGCGACATATCCGGAGCGCACGCCGCCCGGGTCGGCGACGCCGTAGATGTAGGTCGTGCGGCCTTCCTCGAGCGTCCACGAGCCCCAGTTGATGCCGGTCGCCGAGGGCGAATCGGTGATGGACTCGAGCTGGAGGGTGTCGCCGTCGAGAGTGGCGAGGCGGTTCGCCACCCACTGGAAGTCGAAGCTGCCCGTGCCGGTGCGCTCGAACTGCAGCAGCGGCACCTGCACGTCGCCGTGCTTCGCGGGCGTCGGGTCGCCGATCCAGTACCAGGAGCCGTCGGCCTCGGGCGGGATGATGCCGGCCGGAGCCTCGGGCGTGCCGCCGGTGATCGTCGTCAGTCCACCGCGGCGATCCTGCACGACCACGGAGTTGTTCACGAACGGCGAGTCGGTCGGACGCGATCCGTCGGGGTTGACCGTGCCGAGGAACGTGTCCGAGAAGAACCAACCGGTCTTCCCCGTGCCGAGCGGCAGCGAGTAGGTGCTGTCGCCGCCCGTCCACGCGCCGCCCGTGTTGCCGTAGGTGGTGAACGTGTCGGTCAGGCCCTGATCGACGGATGCCGTCGCCGTGAGCGTCTTGTCGACGAGCGAGCATTGTCCGGGGCCGTGCCCGCCGCCGTGTCCGCCGCCCATGGGGACGGATGCTGTCGCCGGCGCGGCAGCGAGGAGGGCGGCAGCCACTCCGGCGGCGCCCAGCCCTGCGGTGATTGTCCTTCTTCTCATGTCGATCACTCCTTCGTGTTCGTGTGTCGGGCGTCTCGTCTTCAGTGGCCGGGGGTCGGGGAGACCCTTCCGGATGCGTCGATGTCGTACATCCCCTCGCCGACGCGCAGGCCGCGCAGGCGGGCGTGGGGGTCGATCGCCGCGACGCAGCCGGCCGCGCGGATCTCACCGTCGGCCGCGACGTGGACACCGAACAGCGCCTCGATCACGAGCTCGACCCAGGCACCAGACGACGAGCACGACCAGTCGATGATGTACGGCAGCTGCGGCGGGGCCTTGCGCGCGCCGCCGTTGATACCGGGCACGGCCTCCTCGACGAAGTGCGCCTGCCCCATCGGGCCCTGATTGGCGGTGCGGGAGAGGCCCTCGATCCAGTTCGTGAGCACCTCCGGGGCGCCGAGGGCGGCCAGCGCCCGCCCGGCATCCGCGGGCCAGGCGGGGTAGGCGCCGTTCCACTGGTGGTCGGGACGCGGACTGTAGCTGGCGTCGGGATCCCACGGCGAGAGCGCCCGCATCCAGTTCTCGGTCTGCAGTTCGCGTTGGAAGAAGTCGACCATCTCGGCGCGGATGCCGGGGGCGAGGTCGTCGGCGATCGTCGTGCCGACGACGCTGAAGTCGTAGCAGTGCCGCACCGGCAGCAGCGTGCCGTCGGGCTGCCCCGCCGCGAAGATCCCCTGGCCGGGAAGGTAGCGCTCGATGACCGCGGGGAGCAGCGCATCGGCCTCGGCGCGCAGTGCCGCGCCCGCATCCGCGTCGCCCTGCAGTTCGGCGAGCGATGCGACCGTGCGCATGCTCCACACGTTCGCGGCGTTCAGGCTCGCCACCTCGTGCGTGTAGGAGCTCACGCACTCGAGCAGGTTGTCGATCTCGCCGTAGTCCGCGAGGGTGGTGCCTCGGCTTAACTTCTTCCAGGCCAGCGCCCACTGCCGCACCGATTCGGCGACAGTGTGATCGCCGACGATCTCGTCGAGGAACGCGGTGTCTCCGGTGAAGCGCACATAGTCGTGCACGAGCCGCGTCATCGCGTAGTCGTTGACCGAGTACCAGCGGCCGACCGGGCCGCCGGTGAGCGACGACGTGCCGAAGTGCGAGTGGATGTCGAGGGAGATCCAGTGCCGTACCTGGTTGCGCATCTCGGCCGGGTCGAGCAGGGCGTGGCTGACCGAGCTGAGGCTGTAGTCCCAGATGAACGTGGTCGTGCCCCAGTAGTTCGGCATGAGGGTGTCGTAGGACCGGCCGAGCACGTTCCCGGCGAAGTCGCGACGGAACCAGATCACGCCGAGCACCGCCCACCAGTACAGGCGACGCAACGGCGCGGATGCCGTCTCGAGGACAGGCAGCGACCCGGAGAACTCGCCGTCGTCGGGGTCGAAGGCGGCACGCAGCTGACGGTTCCAGAACTCCTCCGCCGCAGCGACGGCACCCGACACGTCGCCGGTCACGAGGTCGTAGGTGCGCGTCGCGTCGTCGGAGGAGATCCCGACGGCCTGCACATACGCGGTCCGTGCGGTCCCACCGGCCGGCACTGCCAGCGTGACGCTCAGTTCACCGCCGCGGCCGTTCCCGCCGATCCCGGTCTCGAACTCCTCGGGAAGCGATGCCACTCCGCTCAGCACCGCCGAGCCGCCGATCATCCCCTGCACGCTCCACGCCCCGGCATCCGCCGACGAGAACACGAGGCGCTCGCCGTCGACGGTCGCGGTGTCGCTCTCCGACGGCGACTCGGCGTCGAGCCAGGACTCCTTCGAGCGTGTGACACGCGCCGCTGCCGACAGCGAGAGCCGCACGTCCCGATCCGACGTCCCGGTGTTGCGGACGGCGATGTCGATCGCCACCGCGGTCTTCCCCGGCACGCACACCGTGGTGCTCTCGATCTCCAGGTCGCCCACGGTCGCGCGACGCACCACCCGGTCGGCACGCCATTCGTGGGTGACGGGCACGCCGTACGACGCGAACAGCCTCCCGTCGACGAACAGCACCGCGGTCTGGGTGAGCCCCTGCGACACCGGCGGGAACTGCACGGCGCTCACCGCGGTCAGGTCGTGGTCGACCCGCACGGTCCCGAACATGTTGGTGAGGCCGGTGGGCGCGATCATGTCGTCGTAGTGGTGGGTCACCGCATCGGCGGCGAGGTCATCGACGGTGGGGATGAGGGGATGCATGATGCCTTCCAGAGCGAGAGAGTCAGTACTGTCCGAGCGCGAGGCCCTTGGCGAAGAACCGCTGGGTGCAGAGGAACAGGATCACGGTGGGCAGCGAGACGAGCACGGCCGCCGCGAGCACGACCGACATCTGCGCGCCGCCGTAGGTGCTCTGCGTGCCCGACAGCGTCGTGATGATCGGGCGGATGTCGTCGGACTGGCTGAGCGTGAGGCCGAGCAGCAGGTCGTTCCACACGAACGTGGCCTGCAGGATGAAGATCGCGACCAGCGCGCTCGACGCCATCGGCAGGTACAGGCGCGTGAAGATGCGCCAGGTGGTCGCGCCGTCGAGCACCGCCGCCTCGAACACGTTGTGCGCGACCCCGGTGAAGAAGTTGCGCATCACGAACGCCGAGAAGGGGATCGAGATCACGGTGTAGATGATCACCATGCCGACACGGGTGTCGAACAGTCCGATGCGCGAGTAGGCGTCGAACAGCGGCAGCAGCACCATCTGCAGGGGGAACACCGTGCCGCCGAAGATGACGACGAACCACAGGAACCCGCGCTTCAGCCGCAGGGCGACGATCGCGAAGCCGGCGGCCGCGCCCACGAGCACGGCGATGATCGGCGAGACGATCGAGTAGATCAGGGTGCTGAGGATGCTGTTGCCGAGGCCCGACAGCGTGAAGGCGTCGGCGAAGTTCTCGAACAGGTGGAAGTCGGTGGGGATCCACGACTCCTTCGACGTGAACGTCGTCGGGTCCTTCATCGCGTTGACGACGAGGAGGTACGCGGGCAGCAGCCAGATGAGGCCGAGGACGACGAGGACGGCCGTCCTGATGGCTTTCGACATGCTCACATCTCCTTCTTCGGCGAGAGCTGCTGGCGCAGATACAGGACCGAGGCGACGAGGGTGATGACGGTGAGGAACACCGCGATCGCCGAACCGAGACCGTAGTCGCTGTTCACGAAGGTCTCCTTGTACATGGTCAGCGCGAGGGTCTCCGAGACGGTGCCGGGGCCGCCCTTCGTCATGCCCCAGACGATGTCGAAGGTCTTCAGGCTCGCGACGATCGAGAGGCCGACGACGACCGCGGTGAGCGGACGCAGCATCGGCCACAGGATGCTGGTGAAGAGGCGGATGCCGCCGGCGCCGTCGATGCGCGCGGCCTCGAGCGGCTCCTTCGGGATCGCCTGCAGGCCGATCGTGAACAGCAGCGCGTTCACGCCGACGCCCTGCCACGACGAGGCGATGATCATGACGATCGTGTTGAGCGGAGCATCCAGCAGCCACCGCGGCGGATCGACGACGCCGAACACCGCGAGCGCCTGGTCGAGCGCACCGCCGGACGACAGGATGAACGACCACACCACGCCCACGCCGATGCCGGACAGGGCGTAGGGGATGAGGAAGGGAAGGCGCAGCCAGATGCCGCCGCGGAGGTTCCAGGTCAGGAGCGCGATCGTGAGACCGATGCCCACCGGGATGATCAGCGTGCCGACGACCCACAGCACGGTGTTCAGCGCGGACCCGACGAAGTCGCCGTCGGTGAACATCTCGACGTAGTTGTCGAGGCCGATCCAATCGGGGCTTCCCAGACCGTTGTATTCCGTGAAGCTGAGGAACACCGTCCACAGCAGCGGCAGGTAGAGCAGGATCGCGACCAGGAACACGCCCGGGGCGATGAAGCCCCGGGCGGACCACTGGTACGGCGTCTTCTGGTGCGCCATCGGCGTGACTACTCCTGCTCTGCCCAGTACTTGTCAGCCGTGGCCTGGATCTTCTCGAGGTACGGCATCGGGTCGCCGGGGTTGGCGTTGAAGGCACCGAACTGCTCGATCGCGGTGGTCACGATCTCGGTCGGCATGGCCTCGAAGAACCGGTCGTAGAGCGAGTATCCGTCGCCCGCGATCTGCTCGCCGATCTCGGCCAGTGCCGGGTCGGACACCGTGGCCTTCGGGTTGAACGCGACGTCGCCGTGCGCATCGTTCCAGGCGGTCTGCGCGTCGGGCGACATCCACCACTCGGCGTAGGCGAGACCGAGGTCGCGCTGCTTCGAGTTCTCGGCGGTGCAGAGCGGACCCGATTCGACGGCCACCGGGGTGGTCTCGAGGTCGCTGTTCACCGCGGGGATCGCGAACATGCCGTAGTCGTCGGTGGTCATCCCGGCGCCCGCGAGGTTGCCCGCGAAGAACGTGCCGAAGTTGATCATCGCGTAGTCGCCCTGCTTCAGGCCGACCGCGGGGTCGGTCGTGCTGCCCGCGTCGCTGAACCAGCCGTCCTCGTGCTCGTCGCGCCAGACGTTCATGATGTCGACGATCTCGGGGTCGGTGTACTTCACCTCGCCGGTGGTGAGGCCCTCGTAGAGGTCGGGGTCGGTCGAGGCGACCAGGTGCTCGAACCACTGGAAGGTGAACAGCACGCTGGTCTGGTAGTACGGCGTGACTCCGGCGCCCTTGAGCGTCTCGGCCGCGGTGTTCAGCTCATCCCAGGTGGTCGGGACCTCGACGCCGTTGTCGGCGAAGGCGGCCTTGTTGTAGAACATGATCCAGTAGGCGATGTTCATCGGCACGCAGTACTGCTTGTCGTCGTACGTGTAGCTGTCGCGCAGGTCCTCGCTCACCCAGCCCTCGTCGACGGCCTTCTTCCAGATGTCGGTGGTCTCGGCGACCAGGCCCTCGTCGACGAGCTCCTTGAGCGATTCGCCGGTGTGCCAGGTGAAGAGGCCGGGAGACTTGGCCGTGCGGAACGACTGCTTGATGAAGGCGTCGTACTGGTTGGCGTCCGAATAGCCGGTCGTCTTCAGCGTGATGTCGGCCGCCTCGCCGCTCGTGTCGTTGAGCGACTCGAAGTCAGGCTTCCACGCCGCTTTGTCGGTGTAGAAGTCGAGGGTGCCGGTGACCTCGCCGGAACCGGCATCCCCTCCCCCTCCCGAGCAGCCGGCGAGAGCGAGCCCGCCGATGATCAGGCCGGCCACGCTGGCGGCGATCTTGCTTCGCGCGTTCATGCAGAACTCCTTCGTTCGTTCGGTTGCTGTGTGCTGTTCAGTTGTCGCTCGTGCGCGAGCCGCGCACGTACGCCTTGACGGTCGCGAAGCGGGCGCTGCGCGAGTACTCGGTGCGCTCGATCCGGTATGCGCCCACGGCGGCCGGCACGATGAACGTCTCGGCGTAGTGGACGATGAACGGGTCGAAAGCGCCGGTCGGGCTGATCACGCGCACCTCGTCGCCCTCGACCAGGTTGAGCACGTTGACCGTGCCATCGGTGTCGTGGTCGGCGCCCTGCGCGAACCAGTGGCGGCGCACCTCGATGAACTCGAGCTCGTGCAGCCCGGTGCTCTCCTCGGTCACGTCGTCGTGGGTGGCGATGGTCTCGACCTGGCCGACGAGGTTGTCGGTGACCCAGGCGGTGTCGCGGTCCCACTGGATGTTGCGCGTGCCGTGGTCGAGGTGCACCGGACGCGGGATGCCGTCGAGGCCGACGCGGCCCCAGTCCCAGAGCTTGAAGGTGAAGATGAACGGCGTCGCCGAGATCTCCAGCACCATCGAGTTCGCGCCCGAGCAGTGCACGGTGCCGGCGGGGATCGCGAAGTGGTCGTGCTTCTTCGCGGGGAACGCGTTCACGTACTTCTCGGCGGGGAACGGATGCTCGCCGTCCTGCGCCGTCGCCAGATCCTGCAGCATCTCGGAGCGGTCGATGCCCTCCTTGGTGCCGAGGTACACGACCGCGTCATCGCCGACGTCGAGCATGTAGTAGCTCTCGTCCTGGGTGTAATGCATGCCGAACGTGTTCTGGATGTAGTCGGTCAGCGGGTGCACCTGCAGGCTGAGGTTGCCGCCATCCATCGTGTCGAGGAAGTCGAAGCGGATCGGGAACTCGGCCCCGAACCGCGCGAAGGTCTTCGCGCCGAGCAGGTCGACCGGGCGGCTGAACACGAGGTCGAGCGCCGGGATCTCGATGACCCCGCCGTCGCCCTCGAGCAGGAGCGAGTTCTCCTCGGGCACGCAGTCGAAGCACCAGGCGTAGTTGTCCTTCGACGGGTCGAGGCCGATGAGATTCTTCATCCACTGGCCGCCCCACACGCCGGGGTCGAAGAACGGCACGACCCTCAGGGGCCGGGTCGCGGCATCCTTCAGCGTCTGGCGGAACGCGGTGCCCGAGATCATGCCGGCATCCGGAGAGTCGGCGTGCGGTTCGGCGGGCGCGATGGCGTTGCCGTCGAGCACGAAGTCGAGGGTGTCGAAGAGGCCGCGCTTGTGGCGGTCGGCGACACGCCACTCGACGAAGAAGCCCCGCTTGTACTTGCGGAGGTTGTCTTCGCCGGGGTTCGCGGCACGCCAGTTGGTGGCGCCCTTGCGCTGGCGCAGCTGGATCTCCCAGCGCGCCATGTCGACCAGGACGGATGCCGCGGGCCCGTCGAGCAGCGGCTCGAGCAGGGCGGCGCCCCAGCCGATCACGACGGTCGGCTCGGTGGTGATGTCGCGGGCGAGAGCCTCGAGCCTCTCGGCGTCGTAGAAGTCGGCGAGGGCGAAGTGGCTCATCACGCCGAAGACGCGATCGTCGGTGAGGTTCGGGGCGATCAGCTGCTCGACCTCGGCCTCCGGGCGGGCGGCCGTCTCGACGTCGACGACGGTCCAGTCCGGCAGGGCGGCGCGCACCTTCGCGGTGAGAGCGGGGATGTCGACGCCCGGATACGTGTCGACGATCAGCACCGGTGCGGTGCCCGTGGCGCGAGCGCGCACCTCGGCGACCTCGGCGGCCTCGAGCCAGCCCTCGGCGCCGCGGAGGATCCGTTCGCCCTCGGGCAGGGCGATCGTGGGCTGCGTGTCGTAGCGACCTCGGGTGGTGTGCCCTTCGTGCATGTCGCTGATCGGGGTGGTCACTGATCCTCCTGGGAGTGAGTGGCGGGGGACGGAGTCGTGCGGGCCAGGACGCTCAGGCCGCGGGCGACGGCGAGCTCGGGCTCGGGCGGGACGACGAAGCGCGGTGCCGTCATCGACGGCCACAGGTGCGCGCCGACGTAGGTCTCGATCGGCTCGCGGACCGCGGCTCCCGCGCGCAGGATGCCGCCCGAGAGGATCACGACCGCCGGATCGTAGGAGTGCACGAGGGTGGTGACGACGGCGCCCCACACGTGCAGGAAGCCGTCCCGGACGTCGGCGTGCGCGTCGCTCGCGAAGATGTCGCTCATCTTCACGTCGCCCGCTTCGCGGAGGGTGCGGCTGCTCGCGAGGGCCTCGCCGCATCCGATGTTCCCGCACGGGCACACCGGCCCGTCGATGTCGATGGTCACGTGTCCGCCGAGGATGCCGGCGTGCCCGGTGCGTCCGCGCAGCGGGATGCCGTTGATCAAGGCGGCCGTGCCGATGCCGGTGCCGAGGGTGACGAGCACGGCGTCGCGCTCCCCGGCGGCGCTTCCGGTCGAGGTCTCGCCGACGAGGGCGGCGCGGGCGTCGTTCTCGACGACGGCCGAGAGTTCGAACTCTCGGAGCGACCAGCCGTTCAGGTCGAAGTCGCGCAGGAAGTCGTACTTGGCGTTGGCGTGCAGCATCCGTCCGGTGGCGGGATCGACGACTCCGGGGACCGCGATGCCGACGGCATCCGCTCCTCTGGCGGTCTCGGCGAGAAGCCGACGGGCTTCGACGGCAGCGGCGGCCAGATCGGCCGCGCCGCCCTCAACCGGGATCCTGCCCGAGGCGAGGACGCGCGCATCGTCGATGACGGCGAGCTTGATCTCGGTGCCCCCGAAATCGATGCACAGCTCCATCGGTGTCCTCCTCGTTGAATGTTGGTAACGTTATCAATGAGGTCGCGCGAGTGTCAACACCCTTCTCGGGGCGAGTCCCGTCGCGGGTTCCGGGCGCTTCGCGAGGGGATGCGCGCTTCCAGAGGACGGATGCTGCGACGCCATCCTCTGCAGGTGCACAAGTCCTTCCGAGGCGCACGCCGCACGGGCCGACCAGGCGGCTGAGCGGCGCTGGAGCCTCAGCGCACGCCGCGCAACGCGACCGGCAGCTCGATCTCGCGCACCGGGGCGTCGCGCTCGCCGCCGTCGAGCCGATCGAGCAGCAGCCGCGCGGCCGTGCGTCCGAGCTCGCGCGGGTCGTGGTCGATCACGCTGATGGGCACGGGGGAGAGCTCGGCGAGCTCGAAGTCGTCGAAGCTCATCAGCTCGGGGAACTCCGCGGCCGCGCGCAGCCCGGTGCCGATCTGGTGGCTGATCTCCTTGAGCGCGCCGATCGCGTTGCGGTTGTTGGCGCAGAAGATCGCGGTGGGCGGGTTCTTGACGCGCAGCAGGGCACGCGTGGCCTCGCGGGCCTGGTCGACGGTCTGCTGGTTCGCCGAGACGAGGCGCGGGTCCTCGGTCAGGCCGCGCCCCTCGAGCGCCCGCACGTACCCCGCGTGACGACGGGCGCCGGTGAAGATCGAGAGCGTGTTGCCGAGGTAGCCGATGCGGGTGTGGCCGCGGTCGATCAAGGCGGTCGTGCCGCGGAAGGCGCCGTCGATGTCGTCGAGCACCACGCTGTCGGCCTCGAGTCCGTCGATGCGGCGCGAGGCGAGAACGACGGGAACGCCCTGGCTCTGCGAACTCGCGAGATGAGCGGATGCCGAGCCGGCCGGCACCACGATCAGCCCGTCGACCCGCCGGCCGAGGAAGTCGCCGACGAGGTCGGCTTCGCGCGTGACGTCTTCCGACGTGTTGCCGAGCAGGATGCGGCGGCCGGTGAGCGCGGCCTCCTCCTCGACGCCGAGCGCGAAGGTGCTGTAGTACGGGTTGGCGATGTTGGTGATCGCGACGCCGATGAGTCCGCTGCTGTGACCCGGACGGATGCTGCGCGCGTTCTCGTTGCGGTGGTAGCCGAGCTCGGCCACGGCGTCGAGCACGCGCTGCTGCACGTCGGGCTTGACGTTGAGGCCGCCCGAGAGCGTGCGCGACACGGTCATGGGGCTGACGCCGGCGCGCAGTGCGACCTCTTTGACGGTGGGGCGGCGTGTGCGTTCGCCCATGCCCTGCCCTCCGCCCTGTGCTGCCGCAGTCCCGCCTGCCTGGTCCTGCGTGCGATCCAAGGGAACGTTACCAGCGCCCCGCAGAATACTGGAGGTGTGGACGGTTCGAGCGTCACGTCGCCGCCGGCGCCCGCCGCCGCCGCCATGACGTGTCAAGGGCCTCCTCCCTCCTCGTCCGCCTCGCCTAGAAAGGGGCGCAGACAGGAAGGGATCACCCGCATGGCTGCAGGCGACATCGAGACATTCCACCGCGACGGCATCTGGTTCAACCGCATCGAAGGCGAATCGCACACGCTCGGCGACGGCTTCGAGAGCGAGGCGGAAGCCGTGAAGGTCGGGCGCGGGGCTGCCGTCGCACGGCAGGTGCAGCACACCGTGCGATCGGAGGAGGGGCCGTCCGCGGATGCGCCGGGCGAAGAACCGCACCCTCGCGACCTGTACCAGTGAGGAACGAGACACCTCGGAGGCGTAGCATCGGCCCCAGGTGCGCGCATCACGCGCATCGTCGCGAACACTTCCGGAGGGAATGCAATGCAACTGGCGATGGTCGGACTCGGACGAATGGGTGCGAACATCGTTCGCCGGTTGATGCGCGCAGGTCACGAGTGCGTGGTCTATGACGTGAACGCGGATGCCGTGCAGGCACTGGTCGCCGAGGGCGCCGTGGGCGCGGACAGCATCCTGGATCTGGTGTCGAAGCTCGAGGTGCCGCGCGCCGTCTGGATGATGGTGCCCGCATCGCTCACCGGACAGGTCGCCGACGAGGTCGCCGCGGCTCTCGAATCCGGCGACGCGCTCATCGACGGCGGCAACTCGAACTACCGCGACGACGTGCGCCGCGCAGCGGTGTTCCGCGAGAAGGGCATCGACTACCTCGATGTGGGCACGAGCGGCGGCGTCTTCGGCCTCGAGCGCGGGTACTGCCTCATGGTGGGTGGACCGGATGCCGCGGTGCAGCGCCTCGAGCCGATCTTCCGCACCATCGCTCCCGGTGCCGGCGAGATCGAGCGGACCCCGGGCCGCACCGGGGATTTCGCGCCGGAGGAGCTGGGCTTCCTGCACTGCGGTCCCTCGGGTGCCGGTCACTTCGTCAAGATGGTCCACAACGGCATCGAGTACGGCATCATGGCCGCGCTCGCCGAGGGCCTCAACCTGCTCGACAATGCGGACGCCGGGATCCGCGAGGCTGAGCATTCCGCCGAGATCGCGCCGCTCGAAGAGCCGGAGTTCTACCAGTTCCCGATCGACACCGCGAAGGTCACCGAGCTGTGGCGCCGCGGCTCCGTGGTCTCGTCGTGGCTCCTCGACCTCACGGCCGCGGCCCTGAACGAGAACCCGAAACTCGACGGCCTGGCCGGCCGCGTCTCCGACTCGGGCGAGGGACGCTGGACGGTGAAGGCCGCGGTCGATGTCGGCGTTCCGGTGCCCGTGCTCGCGGCATCCCTCTTCGAACGCTTCGCGTCGCGCGGTGAGGACCACTTCGCGAACCAGGTGCTGTCGGCCATGCGGCTGCAGTTCGGCGGGCACCAGGAGCTTCCGGCCGGCGACGTGCTCGAGGCGGGAAGCCGACGCGCGGAGTCGGGTTCCGGCAGCTGACGAAGCGCGTGACGAACGTGCTGCTGCAGGTGTGCGTCAACGGCGCCAGGGACATCGCGGAGCATCCGTGGCTGGTCGCCGATCCGGCCGTCGTCGCGGAGGACGCGGCGAGGTCTGTCGCCGCCGGAGCGCAGGCGATCCACGTCCACCCGAAGGATGCCGCGGGCAAGGACAGCCTCGACGGCGATGACGTCGCGCGATGGCTGCGTGCGGTGCGAGCCGCATGCCCCGACGTGCCGGTCGGCGTGACGACCGGGGCCTGGGCCGAGCCCGATGTCGAACAGCGTCTCGCGGCGATCGCGGGGTGGACGGAGCTTCCGGACTTCGCCTCGGTGAACTGGCACGAGGCGGGAGCCGACGCGGTCGCCGCCCTGCTGCAGGGCCGGGGCATCGGCGTCGAGGCGGGGATCTGGGATCCCGGCGGCCTCGAGGTCTGGCGGGTTTCCCCGGTGCGGGGCGACTGCCTGCGCGTGCTGGTCGAGCTGCCCGACGAGGCGGCGGAGGTCGTGCGCGACCACGCCGAGGGCCTCATCGCGCACGTGCTGCTCGAGGAGCCGGGCATGCCGATCCTGCTGCACGGCGAGGAGGGTTCGGCCTGGCCCGCGTTCGACCTCGCCGTCGAACTCGGGCATGACACCCGGATCGGCCTCGAGGATGTGCTGACCCTGCCCGACGGGATGCCGGCCTCGACGAACGCGGCGATGGTGCGCGTCGCGGTGGGACGGATGCAGGGGCACGACGTCGGATAGACCGCCCGGTTCGCGGTGACGAATCACGGAGGTCGTGACGAATCGCGGAGACTTTTCCACGAATGTGTCCGTGATTCGTCATCGTCTCCGCGAATCGTCACGGGTTCTGACTCGGAATTACGCGTCCTCCGCGACTCCGACGATCATCCTGCCCTTGCCGTTCCCGCGGCGGGTGAAGGCCGTGGCGGCATCCTCCAGTGACACGACGCCGCCGATCTGCGGGGTGAGACGGCCGTCGCGCACGAGGCGGGCGAGCTCCGCCAGCTGATACCGGTCGGGCTCGACGACGAAGAACACGGCGCGCACGCCGGACGGTGCTTCGGCGAGCGGCTCGGCGATCGTCACGAGGGTGCCGCCGGGGCGGACGAGCGCCACCGAATCGGTCAGCACCTGGCCGCCGAGGACGTCGAACACCAGGTCCGCCTGGTTCTCGTCGCCGCGCCACTCGGACTCGAGGTCGACGAACCGGTGCGCGCCGAGACGGAGCACGTCGTCGCGGTGGTGCGACCGACCGGTCCCGATCACGACGGCACCGGCATCCCTCGCGATCTGCACCGCGAAAGCGCCGACCCCGCCCGCCGCGCCGTGGATCATGACCGTCTGGCCCGCGCGGACTCCGCCGTGCTCGACCAGGCCCTGCCAGGCCGTCAGGCCCGAGATGGGCAGGCTGGCCGCGTCGAGGTGATGTCGGCGGGGAGCGGAGCGAGGTTGCGCGCCTCGACGGCGACGAACTCGGCGAGCGATCCGTCGCGGGCCCAGTCGGTCAGGCCGAACACCCGCTGGCCGATCGTGAGACCCGTCGTGCCGTACCCGAGGTCGACGACCACGCCGGAGACCTCGTGGCCGGGGATGCTGGGGGTGCGATCGCGTCCGGCGCGATCTGTCCAGGTCGCGGGCCAGTCGAGTTCGCCGGGTGTGAAGCCGGCCGCGTGCACACGCACGACGACGTCGTTCTCGGCCGCGTGCGGGTACGGGCGCTCGGCGAGTCGGAGTCCGCCGACCCCTGCTTCTCTGTCCTGGACGGTGATGGCGCGCATGTCGCTCCTTCGTAGGGTTTCCTCTCCTACGATCATCCGCTTCGACGCTCGATCGCGCAGCCGGATTCCCGCCACGAAACCGGAGATTCCGGACGTGCTGTGCTCGGGGCTTTGTCGCTGTAAGCCTGCCCCTGTAGATTAAATATAACTATTCACGGCGAGGGGACAGCGTGCTCTACAAGCGGGTCTATGAATCGTTGCGCGAGTCGATCACGCAGGGGACGTACGCCGTCGGCGAGAAGCTGCCGTCGGAGGCCGAGCTGTCGAAGCAGTTCGAGGTCAGCCCGATCACCGTCAAGCGTGCGCTGGAGCTGCTGCGCACCGACGGGATGATCATGCGCCGGCCGCGTATCGGCACGGTCGTCACGAGCGCCACGCCGACCACGGCCACGGTGCGCGTGACCGCAGAGCCCCACCGGGACTCCACCCTCATCGGCTGCGTGCTGACCAGCTTCGACGACACGTTCGGCAACAAGATCATCGAGGGCATCCTCGCGGCGACGGGTGCCGGCACGCATGTCGCGATCAAGCGCTCCGGTGGCGACCTCGACGAAGAGGACGCCTGCATCCGGGCGCTGGTGGATGCCGGTGTCGACGGCCTCATCCTGCTGCCGAGCTCGTCGGAGTACATCCCGCCTGCGGCGCTCGAGCTCGTCGCGAAGAAGTTCCCCGTCGTGATCCTCGACCGCATCTTCGACGGCATCCCGGTGTCGGCCGTCTGCTCCGACAACGCCGCCGGCGGTCGCGCCGCCACCGAGCACCTGCTGGAGCTCGGACACCAGACGATCGGGTTCGTGAGCTCGACCAGCCACGTGTCATCGAGCGACGACCGGCGCAGCGGCTACATCCACGCCCACGCCATGAACCATCTTCCGCTCGAGAACCGGGCCGAGCTGCGGACCATCGGCTCCACCGTGCCCGGCAGCTCCGAGACCGCCGAAGACGACATCGCCCGGCTCGTCGAGTTCGTGGAGCAGCATCCCGACATCACCGGCTACGTCGCCGCGGAGTACAACATCGCCCTGATGCTGCGCGAGGCGTGCGACCGGCTCGGGCTCGACGTGCCGACCGACATCTCGATCGTCTGCTTCGACCACCCCGACGCGTTCTTCGACACCCGCATGTTCCGGTACACCCACATCCGCCAGGCGCAGCACGAGCTGGGCGTCAAGGCGATCGAGTCGGTGCGCCGTCAGATCGACGCGTCGCACGCGATCGAGAAGGTCGTCCTGCCGGTCGAGCTCGTGGTGGGCGCCTCGTCGGCGGTGCCGCGGGGCTAGAACCCGACGAATCCCTGAGACTGTGACGTTTCTCGGAGGGTTTCACGGGGATTCCTCCGAGAAAAGTCCTGTCCTCCGAAAAACGTCACCACCCCGGATACCGCAGACACAGAGATCCGCCCGCAGGCCGAAGCCCACGGGCGGATCCTTGTGCACGGCCCTCACCCCGCCGCGGGCACCCCCTCCGGCACCACCGTCTCGGCCCCGGCATCCCCTGCCGCAGCATCCCCCGCCTCAGCATCCCGCGCTTCCAGCCGCGCCCGCTGCTCGACCGCGAAGATCGCGCTGACCATGGTCGAGTACGGGATCCACTCGACCGGACCCTTCGACCAGTCGTTCCCCGGGCGCAGCCGTCCGCCGACGAGGCCGTTCGCCCACAGGGCATCCGTCCCGGCCCGAAGGAAAGCCTCCAGCTCGGCACGCTCGTCCGCGAACGAGTCCTCCGCGGCGAGAACCGCGAGCAGTTCCCCGAGATACCGGTAGTACACGCCCTTGAAGAGGCCCTCGTCGCCGCCGTCGCCCTCGTCGGGGAAGACGGTGCCGTCGCTCAGCGAACGCACCGCGGCCACCGCCGTCTGCACCGCCCGCTCCAGGTACGACCGGTCACCGGTCGCGCCGAACAGCTCGACCGCCGCGCCCACGTACAGGCCCTGGTTGTACGTGAACCGCCACTGGGTGTCGACCGCGCCGTCGCCCTCGCGGTTCACGCCGTCCTCGACGAAGCCGTCCGCGCCGACGAGGTTCGCCGTGAGCCAGTCGAAGGCCGTGCGCGCGCACCCGAGGTAGTCGCGCGAGTCGTCGTGCCGGCTCAGCCGCACCCCGAGGATCACGAGCGGACCGTTCGCCGGGGTGTTCTTGTAGGCGAGCTGCTGCTTGCGCCAGGCGAGACTCCAACCGAGGGTGTCGTTCCACCCCTCGGCGATGACGTGGTCCCAGATCGCGATGGCCTCGTCGAGGTACTGCTGCTCTCCGGTGGCCTCATGCACGCGCTCGAGGGCCAGGGCGAACCACAGCATGTCGTCGAAGTAGTCGTTGAAGAGCTGACCGCCGTTGCGCTCGACGATGTTGTCGCGGGCGACGATCGCGAGCGAACGCCACGCCGGGTCGCCGGAGCGCTCCCACGCGTCGGTGCGGGCGTCGATCACGTGGGCGAGCCACCAGTAGTTGAACACCTCGGTGTTGCCGCGGTCGTGCGGGTGGCTGTTCGCCAGGTACTGGGAGCCGCCCACCCGGAAGAAGTGGTCGAGGCTCTGCTGGGCGATGTCGGCGTGGGCCGACCAGGTCTCAGCGGTCGTGCTGGTCATGATTCCTTTTTCTGTCGCCGACGGCGACGTTCGAGTCGTTCCGGTCGCGAAAACGGCTGCATCCGGGCCTGAGATGCGGCCGATTTCGCGACCGGAACCGGGGCAGGCGGCCGTTTTCGCGACCTGAAGAGCGGATGCCGCGTCAGCGGTTCTGCTCGAGGATCTGGTCGCCCTGCTCCTGGGCTTCCTTGAGCGCCTGCTCGGCCGAGATCTCGCCCGACAGGAACCGCTCGAGTGCGGGAACGAGCGCCTTGCCGTCGACGTCGGAGTAGCCCTTCACGTTCGGCCGGGCCTGCGCGTAGTTCATCGTCTCGATGAAGGCGGAGTAGTGCTCGTTCTCGGTGAAGTACGGGTCGTTCGCGGCCTCGATGTTCGCGGGGATCCATCCGGCGATCTCGCCGAACGCGACGCCGTTCTCGGCCTCGGTCGTCCACCACTTCATGAACTCCCACGCACCCTCGGCGTTCTTCGCGCCCTCGGGGATGACGAGCCCGAAGCCGCCCATGTAGGCGCCGGTGTCGCCGTTCGGTCCGGCGGGCGGCGGCACGACGCCGTACTCGAGGCCGTCGACCTTGTCGAGCGTCGAGAGCGCCCACGGACCGTCGAGCTTCATGGCCGTCTTGCTCTCGGCGAAGGAGTCTCCGGTGTCGCCGAAGCCCTGCTCGTAGACGTCGGCGTCGAGCAGGCTCTTCCAGAACTCGAGGACCTCGATGCCCTCGGGGCTGTTGTACGCCGTCTTGGTCTGGTCGTCGTTGAGCAGCTGCCCGCCCGCCTGGGCGAGATACATGTTGAAGAGTCCCGGGTCGCTGAGGTCGATTCCCGCCTGGCTGAGCTTGCCGCCATCGGAGACCGCGAGGGCCTCGGCGGCGGTCTTGAGCTCGTCCCAGTTCGTGGGCGCCTCGACTCCGGCATCCGCCAGCAGGGTCTTGTTGTAGAGCAGCGAGCGGTTGTCGACCAGCAGCGGCAGGCCGTAGAGCGTGTCGTCGACCGTCATCTCACCGAGCGCGGGCTCGTAGAACATGCTCGTGTCGATGTCATCCTTCTCGACGAATTCGTCGATCGGAGCGAGGGCGCCCTTCGGAGCGTAGAGCGACGTCTGGTACCTGTCCCACAGCACGACATCGGGAACCTGTCCGCCGGCGAGAGCGGTGAGCAGCTTCTCCTCGACGAGCTCCTGCGGCACGTACGAGACCTCGTACTCGTCCTGCGACTCGTTGAAGCGGGCGGCCTGCTCCTCGAGCTGGTCGACCTGGTCGCCCGACCACGAGCCCCACATGACGACGGGCTCGGGTCCGTCTCCGTCGCCGCCGCCGGAATCGCCGGAGGCGCATCCGGCCACGGTCACGGCGAGCGCCGCGGTGGCGACGACGCTCAGTACTCGCAGGTGTTTCTTCATCGAACTCTCCTTGGTGGTGGGTGAAAGGGGAAAAGTCATTTCGAGCCGACGTGCGCGACGCCCTCGATGATGTAGCGCTGGGCGAAGAGGAAGACGAGCAGGACGGGCAGGCTCGCGATCACGGTGCCGGCCATGAGCGGTCCGAACGCGGTCTCGTAGTTGTTGACGAACGAGGCGAGCCCGACCTGGACGGTCATCATGTCCTGGCTGTTGAGCACGATCAGCGGCCAGAGGAAGTTGTTCCATCCGGCCTGGAAGCTGATGATGCCGAGTACGGCGAGTCCGGCCTTCGCGAGCGGGAAGTAGATGATCGCGAAGATGCGGAACTCGCTCGCGCCGTCGATGCGGGCGGCCTCGCCGAGCTCGTCGGGCAGCGTCTCGAAGAACTGCTTCATGAAGAAGACGGCGAACGCTCCGGCGGCTCCCGGGATGATGACGGCCCAGTAGGTGTTGATCAGGCCGAGCCCGCCCTGTCCGAAGACGTCGTTGCCGCCCGCGAACGGGATGCCGCGCAGGATGAGGAACGACGGGATCATCGTGATGATGCCGGGGATCATGAGCGACGACAGGAACACCGCGAACACCGCCGCCCGACCCTTGAACCGCAGCTTCGCGAGGGCGTAGCCGCCGAGGGCCCCGAAGAAGATGTTCGTCGCCGCGCCGCCGATGCCGAGCACGAGGGAGTTCACGAAGTAGCGTCCGAACGGCACTTCCTCGAACACCCGCAGGTAGTTCTCGATCGTCGGGTTCGCCGGGATGAGGTTGAGTGCACCCGACAGGATCTCGCTCGCCGGCTTGAGCGAGGTCGAGATGGTCCAGACGAGCGGGGCGACCGTGATGATGCTGATCAGCACCACGCCGATGTACCAGCCGGCGGTGCCGACCTTCTGCTTCGTCGTCTTCTTCCGCTGGGTGGGCAGGGCAATCGTCATCAGACGTTCCTCCTGTTCGTGAGCCGCGCATTGAGCAGGGAGAACACGAGGATGATGAGGAACAGCACGAACGACAGCGCCGACGCGTAGCCCATCTCGAGGGCGCCGAAGCCCTTGTTGTAGATGTAGTAGACCATCGTGACGGTCGAGTTGCCCGGGCCGCCCTTGGTCAGCACGTAGGCCTGGTCGAACACCTGGAACGCGCCGATGATGAGCAGCGTCGACACGAGGAACGTCGTGCGGGTGAGCGACGGCAGGGTCACGTAGCGGAACTGCTGCCACGCGTTCGCTCCATCGAGGCGGGCGGCTTCGTAGAGGTCGTTCGGCACGCCCTGGAGTCCGCCGAGGAAGATGATCATGTTGGCGCCGAAGCCGGCCCAGACGCTCATCATGACGATGGCGATCATCGCCCACTGCGACTCGTACAGCCACGCGGGTCCGTCGATGCCGAACCACCCGAGCACGACGTTGAGAAGGCCGTTCTGCGGGTTCAGCATCCAGAACCAGATGGTGGCCGTCGCGACGGTCGAGGCGACGACGGGGATGTAGAAGAGCGTCCGGAACAGCCGAACCGCGCGGTGACGGCGATTCAGCAGCAGGGCGGAGCCGAGGGCGACGATGAGTCCGGCGGGTACGTAGAGGATCGTGTAGTACGCGGTGTTGCGCAGCGCGATCCAGAAGAACGGGTCGACCGCGATCTGGAAGTAGTTGTCGAGTCCGAGCCACTCGAAGTCTCCGACGATCGCGTAGTCGGTGAAGCTGATCACGAGCGCCATGACGATCGGCAGGGCCATGAAGACGACGAACAGCACGCCGGGCACGAGCAGGAACAGCCAGGCGTTCCAGGTCATCTGACGCGCGGACGGGTTGCGCGACTTCCGGGCGCGGGGCGGCTTTCCGGCGGCGGCGGTCGGTTCGATGTCGGATGCCGGACGCTCGAGCGTCGGGACGCTCATGCGCTGCGCGCTTCCGTGAGGGGCACGCGGGTGAGCGTTCGCAGTCCGGTGATGTCGAGCACGAGCTCGCAGAACATCGCGTTCGCCCACGAGAACCATTCGCGGGTGAAGGTGGTGGGATCCGTCACGAGGAACGACTCGTGCATCAAGCCGGTTCCGGCATCCGTCTCCAGCAGAAGACGGCGGATGCGGTCCTTCTCGGCGGGGTCCTCGGTGGTGAGGGCCTCGATGCACAGCCCGATGGGCCAGACGTGGCCGGCGGGTGTGTGCGGGCTGCCAAGGCCGCTGGAGTCGGTCCCCGACGGGAGTGCGCCGGCGATGAAGGTGGGATTCGCGGTGCTGAGGATGAACTCGCGGGTGGCGAGGTAGAGCGGGTCATCGGCGCCGCACCAGCCGAACATCGGCAGCGAGAGCAGGCTGGGCACGTTCGCGTCGTCGAGGAGCAGGATGCCGCCGCGCCCGTCGACCTCGTAGGCGTAGACGTCGTCGCCCGCGGGGGAGGAGACGACCGCGTGGGTCTCGACCGCGTGCGCGATGTCGTCGCGGAGTTCGCGGGCGCTCGCCGCGAGGTCGTCATCGCCGAGCACCTCGCGGGCGATCGTCTCGATGTGCTGCAGCTCGACCGCCGCGAACATGTTGCCGGGGACGTTGTAGCCGAACTCGCAGGCGTCGTCGCTCGGGCGGAAGGCCGACCAGGTGAGTCCGGTCGGCGCGGTCTCGCCGCCGAGTCCATCTCGGACCAGGGTGTCGGTCGTCGGGCCGTCGAGACGCTGGAACCGATATGTCGACTGCTCCTCGTGGTGCTGCTCGGTGCGCCACAGGGCGATGATCGCGCGGGCGGCGCGGGCGAAGGAGTCGCCGAGGTGGTCGGTGCGTCCGGTCAGCGTCCAGAGGTCGTGGGCGAGCTGCACGGGGTAGCAGAGCGAGTCGACCTCGTACTTTCGCTCCCACACCCACGGCGACTGCTCGGTGAGGTCGCCCTGGTGTCCGGCACCGTTCGCCTCGGCGTTGAAGGCGTTTGCATAGGGATCGAGCAGCACGTACTCGATCTGCCGGCGAGAGACCGCGGCGATCATGTCGGAGATCGTCTGGTCCTCGACCGCGAAGTGCAGGTAGGGGCCGAGCTGGGCGGTCGAGTCGCGCAGCCACATCGCGGGGATGTCACCGGTGAGCATGAAGAGCGTGCCGTCGGGCATCTCGCGGAGCGTGGTGCCGAGCGTGTTCTCGAAGCAGCGCTCGAACATGGCGGTGGTGGCCTCGTCGGTGCGCTCGCGGACGCGCTCCACGACAGAGCGGATGAAGGCCGAATGGGTCTGAGCCACGATGCTCCTCGGTCGGAATTCCGCCGCCCTGCGTTGGGCGACGTGACCGAGTGTAGGACGGAATCCGGAATAAGTCTATTTATATCTATAAATGGGGACGTGGATCATGGGGAGCCCGGGAATTCAGACGGATTGCGAGGTTAATAAGTATATGTAATGCTCACACCCCGGTCGTTGAGCGAGCGCCAGCGAGACGAAACGCCTGCCCCGGGCGCGGTCGCCGGGCCGACGGCCGCACCCGCTCTCCGTCGTGCTAAATTCTCGGGAGCGTCGCGTGTCGGTGGCAGGCTGTGTCAGACATGGAGGCGTGGGATCCGAAGGAGCACGACGATGAACACGTCGACCCCTTCGCCCTCACGTGACTGAGGGCGAGAAGACCAGGCTCGTCGCCTGGAGCAACGAACTGCGGAGCGTCCACGGGCGTCTGCGAACAGCACTGTCGATCACGCAGGAAGCGCTGGCGTCGGGCGAACCACCGGGCGGATCGGCGACTCGTGATCTGCTGCTGTTCTGCCATGGGTTCTGCACGGCGCTGACGCGGCATCACGAGGGCGAGGACCGCGAGCTGTTCCCGGTGATCGCCGCGGAGCATCCGGAGCTGCGAGAGACGCTGCGCAAGCTCGAGCAGGATCACTCGATGATCGGGCACCTGATCGGCGGATTGCAGGAGGCGGTGGATGCCGCGGCCTCGCCCGACGAGCTGTCTCGGCACCTCGAGGGCATCGTGGCGATCATGGAGAGCCACTTCCGTTTCGAGGAGCGGCAGCTGCTGACCGTGCTCGAGACGCTGGAGTTGGCTGCCGATCCCGGCAGGGTTCTCGGGCCACTGTAGGGCTCAGAGGTCGGGGTGGCGCTTCCAGCCCGGCCAGTGCGGGCGGTCGACGATGCAGAAGCGGTTGCCTTCGGGGTCTTCCATGATCACGTAGTCGGCGTCGGCCGGCCGGCCGTCCCAGTGCACCTCTCGCGCGCCGAGTCCGGCGAGCCGCTCGACCTCGGCGGTCTGATCCTCGGCGTAGATGTCGAGGTGGATGCGCGGCGGCAGCACCCGGTCGGAGTGCTGCGCGTCGAGCGCGATGCAGGGAGCATCGGCGCCGAGCGGCTTCAGCACGACCCAGTCGTCTTCGGGAGCGTCGCGCTCGATGTAGTCGAGCGCGGCCTTCCAGAACCGGGTCTGCGCGTCGAGGTCGTTCACGCGGATGACGATCGAGACGATGGCGAGCATGCGGACGAGTCTAGGCAGGGGGCGATCGGGTGGACAGGGGTTCTAGAACGCGAAGCGGTAGGAGGCCGAGTCGCGCAGCTCGAACCCTTCCGACCGATAGAGCTCGTTCGCGGCGACCCGAGACGGCCGCGATGTCAGATCGACGCTGCGGGCACCGCGAGAACGAGCAAGGTCGATCGCCGCACGAGTGAGCTCTCTGCCGACGCCGTGACCACGTGTCGCTTCGTCCACGACGACATCCTCGATCCGTGCGCGCACACCGGATGGTGTCCGATAGAAGATCAGCGAGAGGGTGCCGACCGCGACGTCGTCGACATGAGCGAGGAGCAGGGCGGTGTCCGTCGCGATGATGTCTGCCAGGTCGTCGATGGTCAGAGGCGTCGCCGTTGTCGACAGCTGCGGGAGCAGCCGGTTAAGTGCAGAGAGGGCTGCGTCATCAGCGACGAGTACCGGGGCGATCCGAACCATGCCGACCAGCCTAGGCAGCGAGGACGACGCTGGCCAGGGCGGATGCCGGTGCGACGCCGTCACGGACGGACACGCGATATGCGCGTACAGCGAGGCGTTCTAGATTGGAGGCTCCCCCACGAAGGAGTTCCCGTGACCGTCTGTTCCGCCCGCCGTTCCTGTTGCGGCCGCTGCGCCTGATCGGCATCCGCTGTGACCGAGCCGCACACTCCGCACCCGTTCGACGCCCGCTCGCGCGTGCATCTCGATCGTCCGCACAGTCGTAAGTGGAGTCTGCATCCGGGTCATATCGGAGCATGGGTCGCGGAGATGGACTTCGGCTTCGCGCCCCCGATCGCCGAGGCGCTGCAGCGGGCCGTGGTCGATGAGAACCTCGGGTACCTGTCGCCGCCGGTCGCCGCCGATCTCGGTGTGGCGACCGCGGACTGGATGCAGCACGAGTACGGGTGGTTCGTCGACCCGGAGCGGGTGCATCCGGTGTCGGATGTCATGGCTGCTCTCGGGGTCGCGGTTCGGGAGTACGTGCCCGAGGGATCGCCCGTGATCGTGCCGACTCCGGCGTACATGCCGTTCCTGACATATCTGCCGGGGATCGGGCATCCGGTGATCGAGGTTCCGGGTGTCGAGGTCGACGGGCGCTGGCAGCACGACCTGCAGGCGATCGACGACGCCTTCGCTGCGGGGGCGCGGACGCTGGTGCTCTGCAACCCACAGAACCCGACCGGCACGATCGCCGGTCGCGAGGAGCTCGAGGCGATCGCCGAGGTCGTGGAGCGTCACGGCGGCCGGGTCTTCGCCGATGAGATCCATGCGCCGTTGCGGTTCGACGGCCGACCGTTCGTTCCGTATGCGTCGATCTCGGAGGCGACCGCCGCGCACACCGTCACGGGGACGAGCGCGTCGAAGGCCTGGAACATCGCGGGGCTCAAGACCGCCCAGCTGATCACCTCGAACGATGCGGATCAGGAGCTGTACAAGCGGTTCGGGTTCGCCGTGCAGCACGGTGCGTCGACGCTCGGGGTGGTCGCCTCGACGGCGGCATATCGCGAGGGGAAGCCGTGGCTGGATGAGGTGATCGCATATCTGGATGGTTCTCGGCAAGCACTGGCCGGTCTGGTGCAGCAGCATCTCCCCGGCGCCGAGTACCGCATTCCCGAGGCGACATACATCGGCTGGATCGGTACGGCCGATCTCGGAATCCCCGGTCCGCCGGCGGAGTTCTTCCGCGAGCAGGCCGGGGTCGTGCTGACCGAAGGACGGCTGCTGGGTCGCGAGTATGCCGACTTCGTGCGCATCGTGTTCGCGACGCCGCATCCGGTGTTGGAGGAGGCGGTTTCGGCGATGGGGGATGCCGTCCGCAGGGCGCGTCGCTGAGAACCGGCGTCGCCTTGTGTCCTGCGCTTCATCCGGCGCGCTCGAACGGATAGCTTGATCCCAAGCCGGGCGTCGACGTGCGGTTGATGACGTTCTCGAACGAGGAGTGGACGATGAGCGAAGCGAAAGACGACTGGACCGTTCAGATCCTCGCGCCGGAGCTGCCGGATACGTCAGTGGAGTTCCGGGAAGACATCGACCGGTACACGCTGTCCGGCCCGCTCCGCCAGGGTGGTCGTGTCGTCGATGCGAGCGTCGACGCGATCAAGGCGAACTGGCAGGAGACGATCCAGAAGCTCACCGAGATCGGTGACGGGATCGACGACGACTCCGCCGGGTGGGGCGTGTCGCAGATCGAGGTCGGTCTCACCCTGAGCGCGAAGGGCCAGCTGCTCTTCATCGCAGAGGCGAGTGCTGAGGCATCCGTCAAGATCACGCTCACCCGTCGGCCTGCCTGACGGGCCGGCGTCGCGCTGGATCAGAAACGCACCCCCCCCGGGTCGGAAGAGAAGCGTTTCTGGTCCAGCATCGCGGCAGGGCTGCCTACTGAACCGACCATCCCCCGTCGCTCGCGAGCACGGCGCCGTTGATGTTCACGGCGTCGTCCGAGAGCAGGAACGTGATCGACGCGGCGAGGTGCTCGGCCGTCGCGACGGACGGGATCGCCTGCTGGAACGGGCCCAGACGTCCCGAGCCGTACTCCGACATGTTCGGCGGCATCGGGATGCCGGTGGCCACGCCTCCCGGAGCGACCGAGTTCACGCGGATGCCCTTCGGCCCGTACATGAACGCCGCGGACTTCGTGACGCCGATGATGCCGTGCTTGCTCGCCGTGTAGGCGTTGCCCGAGGCGTTGCCGCGCAGGCCCGCCTCGCTCGAGACGTTGAGGATCGCACCGCGACCGGCGGCTTCCATCAGAGGGAGCACCGCCCGCATCAGCTTGAACGGCGCGGTGAGGTTGATCGCGATGACGCGGTCCCACACGGCATCCGTCGTCTCGGCGGCGGGGGAGAAGTCGTCGTTGATACCGGCGACGTTGGCGAGGGCGTCGATGCGGTCGCCCGCGGCGGCGAGCACGGCGTCGATCGCCTCCTGCTTGGTGAGGTCGCCGGGGACCGTGATGATGTCGGCATCCGGCAGCTCCGCCTTCAGGGCGTCGAGCTTCTCGGCGGCGATGTCGCTGGCGATCACGCGTCCGCCTTCGCGGGCGATGCGGGAGGCGGTGGCCTTTCCGATGCCCGATGCGGCGCCGGTGACGATCACGGTCTTGCCGGCGAAGCGTCCGGAGGTGGACTTCTCGGTCCAGCCGGCGGAGTCGTCGTCCGCGGGGATCTCGCCGCCGTTGGCCGCGCGCACGAGGTCGTCGACGACGGACTGCGGCATGGCGCCCTGGCTCATCGCGACGAGTTGCTGCAGCGGCAGGCCGAGCACGGGAGTGAGCAGCGAGGGGTCGGCACCCGTCTTCTCGAAGAGGCTGCGGATGATCGGCCCGCCGGTCGGGTCGTCGAGCCATTCGCCGATGGTGGAGTGTGCGGTGAGGGCCATGCTCGTTCTCCTTGTTCGGGTTTCGCAACGGTGCGTCTACTTATGATTCAGTGTACGCCTGAGTACGCTCGGATGGTGCCTCGTCCTCGCAGTGAGAAAGCCCGTCAGTCGGTGCTCGACGCGATGCGCGCCGCGCTATCCGACCACGGGTACGAGGCCGTGACCATCGAGGGGCTGGCGGATGCCGCGGGCGTCTCGAAGCAGACCATCTACCGGTGGTGGCCGTCGAAATCCGCGATCCTCGGCGAGGCCCTGCTCGAGGGCGGGTTGCCGGCGGCGGACGTCGCGGTGCCGTTCACCGCCGACCTCGCGGCCGACTTGCGGGCCTGGTTCTCGGCGATGAGCACCTCGCTTGCGGATGCCGACGGCGTCGCGATCGCGCGGGCGCTGATCGTGGTCACGGCGTCCGACCCCGAGCTGGGGCTCGCTCTGAACGAGAAGCTGGCCGCGCCGATTCGCGAATGGGTGGCGGCGCGAGTGGCGCTGGCGGTGTCCGCCGGCGACGTGCGGGCGGATGCCGATGCCGCCGCCATCGCGGACCAGTTCGTGGCCATGGCGAGCTATGCCGCACTGCTCGGGCGGCCGTTGGACGAGGCGCGGGTCGAGGCGACGGTGGCGGTGCTGCTGCGGGGGATCGCGGCTTCCGGTCGATGAGCAGCCCCGGTCGTTGAGCGACGAGCGCAGCGAGGAGACGAAACGCCTGCAGTGCCGGGTAGCCTCTCGATATGGCTGGAGAACCACGCGGCGGCGCGTTCACTCGGCGCTCGAGAGCGGATCGACGCGACGAGCTCCTCGCGGCTTCGTTGAAACTTGCGCTCGAGGGAGGCCTGACGTCGATCACCGCGCGCCGCGTCGCCGCAGAGGTCGGAGTGGCCCAGGGCCTGGTCAGCCATTACTTCGGATCGGTCGATGAGCTTCTGGCGGCGACCTTCGAGTATGCCGCCGCGAACGAACGCGAGCAGACCAACGCACTGCTGCCCGACTCGCCGCTCGAGCGGCTGCGCGCGATGCTGACGCTGCTCGGTTCGCATGATCACGACCCCATCGCGCTGCTCTGGTTGGACGCGTGGCGCGAGAGCGCGCGACGACCGGCCCTGCAGCGGGTCGTGGTGCGGGCGATGGAGCACGACATCGCCGAGCTCGGGGCGATCATCACGCAGGGCAAGGCTGCGGGGATCTTCCCGGATGCCGGACCTCACTCGGCCATGCGCATCCTCGCCCTCGTCGACGGTTTCTCGGCGAGTGCTGCCGTACGCGCCGGCATCGCCGGATCAGACCTCGACTACGAAGACGTGCTCGACTTCGTACTGCGCACCGCCGAGCGGGAGCTGGGACTCCCGTCGGGCGCACTCGACCCCGCAGAGTCCTAACTGTTGACCAAGTGGCCAACAGGGCGTACTGTCGTCCTCATCTTGTTGGCATGGAGGCCAATAAAGCGAGGAGATCAGCATGGACCTGGAACCCCAGAGCGCAGCGCCGGGCCGCGTCGAGCAGAACGGCACGAACTCCATCCCGCTCGTCGAGCGGCACGGATCGCCTCGCGATCTGTTCACGGTCTGGGCGGGGTCCAACGTCACCTACCTGTACTTCGTGCTCGGCGGACTTCTGGTGCTGTTCGGGTTGAACGTCTGGCAGGCGATCGCGGTGGTCATCGCGGGCAACCTGTTCTTCGTCGGCGTGGGCTTCCTCGCCATCACCGGCCCGCGCAGCGGAGTGCCCAGCGAGGTGATCGGTCGCGCGTTCTTCGGGGTCCGCGGAAACCGCGTGCTCAATCTGGTCTGCGGCTGGTTCGTCGGCGTGCTGTACGAGGCGATCAACCTGTCGGTCGGGGCCACGGTCGGGTTCGCGCTCGTGCTCTGGTTCGCGCCTCAGGCTCCGATCTGGGTGCAGGGCGCACTCGTGCTCGGGCTCGCATTGCTCACGTTCACCATCAGCGTCTACGGCCACGCGACGATCCTGCGGTTCAGCCGCTGGATTACCTGGGTGCTCCTGATCGGCATCGCGCTCATGGCATTCTTCGTCCTGCTCCGGGCCGACTTCAGCTACGAGCCGGCGGGCGGATCCCTCGAGGGCGCACCGTTGTGGGCGGTGGCTCTCGCCGGGTTCACGCTCATCGCATCGGCGCCGTTGTCGTGGCAGGTGGGTGCGGACTACGCGCGTTACCTTCCGCCTGACTCGAACCCGTCGCACGTCGCGTTCTGGACCGGCTTCGGAGGTTTCCTGCCCGCCGTCGCCATCGGCATCCTGGGTGTTCTGGCGGGGACCGTCGTGGACATGTCCGATCCGACGACCGGGATGGCCAGCATCCTGCCCTCGTGGTTCTACCCGATCTTCCTCGTGATCGTCATCGTCGGCTCGGTCGCCAACAATTCTCTGACCGCGTACAGCACGGGCCTGGCGCTGCTGGCCGCCGGGGTGCGCTGGCGCCGATCGGTCACGGTGATCTTCGACGCTGTCATCGCGGTGGGGATCACCCTGTACGCGCTATTCGTCTCGAACTTCCTCGACTCGCTCAGCGGCCTCCTCGAGGTCAGCCTTGTGATCCTCGCTCCCTCGATGGCGATCTACGTCGTCGACATCATCATCCGGCGCAACCGGTATGACGGGCGTTCGCTCGAGGACGAGAGCCCCGGAGGATCGAACTGGTTCCGCCGCGGTTGGAATCTCGCCGGACTGACCGCACTGGTCGTGGGGGCCGTGGCGACCGCGCTCTTCGTCAGCACGACGTTCTACATGGGCCCGCTCGCTGCCGCTCTCGGGGGCGCCGACCTGTCTCCGATCGTGGGCTCGCTCGTCGCGGGTGGGCTCTATGCGCTTCTCGCAGGACGTCGCATCCGTGCGAGCCTCGCGTCGCCGAGGACGGATGCAGAACCACGCAGTGCGGAGGTCGCCGCATGACCTCGTCGCTGGCGGTCATCCGGCCGTGGTTCCGGAAGCGGGAGTGCGCGGACGGCATCGTGCGGGTCGATGAGCCGCACGTCCACGAGTTCCTGCGGGCGAACATCTGGTTGATCCGCGGTGAGACGAGGAATCTCGTCGTCGATACCGGGTTGGGTGTCGCCGCGCTGCGCGAAGAGGTGCCGGAGCTCTTCGCGGGTGATCCTGTGCTCGTCGTCACGCACGCGCACCTCGACCACATGGGATCCGCGCACGAGTTCGACGTGATCCTGGCGCATCCGGCCGAGAGAACGGATTCCCCGGTGGGCGACACGGTCGTCGGGCCGCTTCTCGCGAGCCAGCTCGGGCTCTCGCTCGGCGACGAGGCCATGCCCGAGGTGCTGCTGACCGCTCGTCCGCATCCGGACTTCGACCCGCTCGTGCACCGCTTGCGACCCACGCCGGCGACCGGCGACCTGCTCGACGGCGAGACCATCGACCTCGGCGACCGGATCCTGACCGCTCTGCATCTGCCAGGTCACACATCCGGTTCGCTGGCGCTCTACGAAGCGAAGACCGGTGCCCTGTTCAGCGGTGACGTCATCTACGACGACGTGCTGCTCGACGACCTGCACGGCTCGGATCGCGGCGCGTACGCGAACAGCCTCGAGCGGTTGCGGGCCTTACCGATCCAGACCGTCTACCCGGGTCACGGCGATCCATTCTCCGGGGAGCGGATGCGCGAGATCATCGACGCGCAGCTGCGGGAGTGGGCAGCGATGCGGGCGCCCGGCCGTTGAGCGGCGCCCGCTCGTTGAGCGACGTCCGGTCGTTGAGCGACGAGTGCAGCGAGGCGACGAAACGCGTTTCCGACTACCGCTTCACCGGATACCGCAGATGCAGCACCCGCTCACCCGGAAGCACCTCGGCCGGATCCTCCAGCATCTGCTGCCCCTCGACCGCTCCGAAGAATCGCTTGCCTGACCCGAACACCACCGGCACGACATCCATCCGAACCTCGTCGATGAGTCCGGCGGCCAGCGCCTGCCCACCGACGTCGCCGGCCGCGACCTCGATGACGCGGTCCCCCGCCAGTTCCCTCGCCAACGCCACTGCTGCCTCGACGCCGTCGACGAAATGGAACGGCGCCTCGGTGTCCCAGCCCTCGGGTGCCGGCCGGTGCGACACCACGACCACATGGTCCACCCCGCCGGGGGGCACGCCATCCCATCCATCGGTCATATCGAAGACGTGACGGCCCGCGATGGTCGCCCCGATCGAGTCCCAATACGGACGGACATGGTCGAACGACGTCTGCGACACCTTCAGGATGCCGCTGTCGTCGAGCGGTACATCACCGTTGACGAGCCAGTCGAACAGCGGCCCTGGCTGGTCGCTCTCGTCGGCGATGAATCCGTCGACCGACACCGATGCGTACATCACGACTTTGCCCATGGGGTGCTCCTCTGCTCTGCGGTGCCTTCAAGCTAAGCGCGTCGCGCGTGGCGAATCTTGTAGGAATTCAATCGGTCGGGAAAGACCAGTTGTCGAGCGCATGATCCGGATGCTCGCGCAGGAACCGCCGTCGGACTTCGACATACCGCGTCGGGGTGAGTCCGGTGAAGGCTCGGAACTCGTGGCCGAAATGCGCCTGGTCGAAGTAGCCGGCGCGGGTGGCGACATCCGCCCAGTCGATCGGTTCGGCGAAATCGATCGCGAGCAGAGTGGCGGCAAGACGTCGCGTGCGCGCGAACCGCTTCGGTGCGATGCCGACGATCTCTCTGAATCTCTGCGTGAGATGGGTGCTGCTGACACCGGCATCCGAGGCCAGTTCGCCGATGGCCACGGTTCCCCCGGTCTCCACGATGGCACTGCTCGCACGGCGCACCATGTCCAGACCCGGGACTTCGTGCATCCGTCGGACGAGTTCGTTCTCGAGGATCGCCAACATCGCGACCGGCTCGCTCGCCGCGACGAGCTCCTCCTGCAGCCGCTCGACAGTACCCCGGCCCCACACCTGCGCCAACGTCGCCGGCCGGTCGCACAACTCGGACACAGGCATCGGCACGAACGGCGCCAGCCCGCAGGCCTGGAAGTGCACGCCGATAGAACGGGTCCAGGTCGGGTAGCCGAACTCCAGCGCGCGGGTGGGTGGACTGACGACGCAGCCGTCGGTGAACGCGGATGCCGCGATCTCGCCGCCCGCGCGGATATGGAACGGGTCACCGAGGTTGATGATGAGGAACGAACCCGGCATTGGCGGCAGCGTCAGCCGAGGGTACGGCGGTGCACCCTCAAGGAAGTAGAGGTCGTCGATCAGGCCGTCGAGCGGCGGCTGTGGGACGACCGACTCGTACTCCATGAGATTAGAAGTTGCCCTCGGCGACCTGGAAGCACACCAGTCCGCGAGATCGCCACATCTTCACCACGCTGCGGCGGTCGTCGACCACTCCGATGACGGTGAAGCGAGGCGCGATGCGGGAGTCGTAGATCTCGGCCTTGACGATGTGATCCGGTCGCGTGTCTCCCGTGCGACGCAGCAGCAGTCGATCGAAGGGGACCTCGTTGAAGGTCAGCCACGCCTCGGTCGCACGCCGTGCTGTTTCGTCGCGGCCGGAGACGACGATGAGTTCGTCGACATCGGGGTGTGCGGCGAAGGCCTGGGCCGCGAGCACGACCGGAGGATTCGGGGTGTCGATCGAGACCTTGCGCATGTCGTACGGCGAGCGGTCGCCGATGAGCGCAAGAGTGCCGTCGACGTCGAAGATCCAGGCGCGCGGACGATCGTGAGGCATGGTGCGAGGGTAGTGGGTCGCTGCGCCTCGTGGCGCGCGCTGTCAGTGCGCCCCGGAGCTGTTGATCGCGAACCGCACGGTGCCGCCGACGGTCTGCACAGGGAACACGTCTTCGTACGCGGGGATGCGGACGAGGATCACGCCGATGCCGGTCGTGGCGGCGGTCGGCAGATCGACCTCGAGGAAGTGCGGGCGATCGCCGGCCGGGACCGGCTGTCCGGCCGCGTTGGTGGCGTGGACGGGGCAGGTGCCGGGGACGAGATCGTGGTGGCTGCCGTCGACGATGACGGTGGTCCCTCTCGGGATCGTCACGGTGGCGCTCACTGTGCGATCCTCTCAGGCTTTCGGTCTGCGGTCGTGCACGTGTCGAGCGATGCAGTCCAGCGGCACTTATTGTTGGGAGCCCAACCGCAGGAAGGTGATTCCGCATGAACGTCTTTGAGCTCGACCAGCATGAGTTGACAAGCTTCGGCAGCCGCGGTGCCCTGATGTCTCCTCTCGGCGGAGGGTCGGGCGACTTCCGCGTGACGGTCGCGCACCTCGCGAGTGGAGGGCTCATCGGCATGCACTCTGCACCTGCTGCTCAGACACTTGGCGTCGTCATCGGTGAAGTCATCGTTCGATGCGGTGACGAGCAGGTGACCTTGCTTCCCGGAACGGCGGTCCGGTTCGATGTCGGGGAGCAGCATGAGACGTCGGCCCGCGTCGACTCGACTGTGGTTGTCGTGGAGACGAGGCCCTGATCTCAGCGTGATGGACTTCGTGGCCAGAGACGAATGCCCCAGCCCTCAGCCCTTCGCGCTCGAACGCCGCTGAAGCACGAGGGTCGCCAACACGGTTGCGGCGATCGTCACGCCGTACACGCACGGCATCCACGCAACGAACACGTCGGCTTCTCCCACGGCTATGGCGGGAACAGCGAAAAACGTCGCGACGGCGAGCAGCAGCAGTATCCCTGACGTGATCAGGACCATGATCGTCGGCCAGCGTGTGGCTGACGATCGCAGGTTCGCGCGGATGCTCATAGATCCAGTGTCTCCGACATCCCGCACGCGTGGGGAAGATGCGCAGAATCGCCCCACGCGGTTCGCCCTGCTGGAGGATGGAACGAGACGGCAGTCAATCCGACCGTGAGGGGTGGGCGTCATGACCGAGATTCGTCCGTTCCAGATCGCCTACTCGCAGGAGGCGTGGGACGACCTCCGCGATCGGCTCGCTCGAGCGCGCTGGCCCGAGAAGGAGACGGTCGACGACTGGTCCCAGGGCCTTCCGCTGCGTGTCGCCAGGGACATGTGCGACTACTGGCTCCATGAGTACGACTGGCGCGCTCGTCAGGACCGGCTCAACTCGTTCGCGCAGTTCACGACGGATGCCGATGGGCTCGAGATCCACTTCGTGCACGTGCGTTCTTCTCATCCGGATGCGACGCCGCTCCTGCTCACTCATGGCTGGCCGGGTTCGTTCGTGGAGTTCCTCAAGCTCGTCGGTTTGCTGACCGAGCCGGAGACTCATGGTGCTCCGAATGCTCCGGCGTTCCACGTGGTCATCCCGTCGCTGCCGGGATACGCGTTCAGCGGGAAGCCGACGGAGACCGGTTGGGGCGTCGATCGCATCGCGCGCGCGTGGGCGGAACTGATGGACCGGCTCGACTACGAGACGTTCGGGGCCGCCGGCAGCGATTGGGGCACGAGCGTCAGCGCGAGTCTCGGCAGGCAGTTCCCGGACCGGGTGATCGGGTTGCACCTGATCCCTCCGCTCGTGGCGCCGGACCGGACGACGCTTGACAGTCTGACGGCCTTCGAGCAGCAGGCGCTCGACGACCTCGAACGCGCGAACGCGACCGGGTCCGGATACTCCGCCATGCACTCGCACCAGCCGCAGACGATCGGGTACGCGCTCGTCGATTCCCCGGTCGCGCTCTGCACGTGGATGCTGGAGAAGTTCTGGGCCTGGACCGACAACGGCGGCGACCTCCACTCGGTGATCAGCCGAGACGAGTTCCTCGATAACGTCATGACCTACTGGATGACGGGGTCCGGTGCGTCGTCGGCTCGGCTGTACTGGGAGAGCTTTCCCGACATCTGGGCGATCTTCAACACCGACGTCGTCGATCGCATCGAGGTGCCCGTCGGGGCGTCGATCTTCCCGGCGGAGAATCCTCGTCCGTCACGGCGCTGGGCCGAACGGAGGTTCACGGACATCCGGCAGTGGCATGAGCTGGAGCGGGGCGGACATTTTGCGTCGTTCGAGCAGCCGCAGGTCGTGGTCGCAGAGTTGCGAGAGTTCTTCGGAGGGTTGGGCGCGCCTGCCTCCGGTCGTTGAGCGACACTTCGACTCGCTTCGCTCGCTCAGTGCGGTCTCCGCGAGACGAAACGCGCCCCTTCCGGTCGTTGAGCGAGCGAAGCGAGACGAAACGCCTTCACCCGTCTAGCGCTTCGCGGACGCGCGCGACCTGCCCCTCAGCATCCGCCCCGAGCTCATGCTCCTTCGCGAGCAGCTCCGCGGCCGCGAAATCGTCCGCCGGGTCGCGATCGATCCGCATCTTCAGCTCCGCCCGATAGAGCAGCGCTTCGAACCGCTCCGCGGCCGGAGCGTCCGGATACCGGATGAGTCCGCTGTCGAGCACGGTGATCCCCTGTGCCTCGTCGCCGCGAGCGTCTCCCTGGCGCGCCGCGACGTCGATGACCCGGGCCAGCCCTGTTCGCGGATCCGCCTCTTCCGGTTCATCGTTCCCGGTGGGAGCGCGGTAGAAGCGCAACCAGTTGCCACCGGCATCCACGACGGAGAATCCTGTGGCGGTGCCGGCTTTCCGTCTTAGAGGCAGGATGCGCGGGATGCCCTTCAGCGGCACTTTGCCGTAATGCTCCTTGAGGCCGGCCGCGAACGCCGCATGCATCTCGCCGGGTTCGGGGACGGTGATGATGACGCTCGCGTACGAAGCTTCCGGGTCGAAGCCGTCGAACATCGACAGGTGGATGTGGAGGTCATGTCGGGCGACGACCGCGCACGCGTAGGGGCGGCGCTGTATGAACGTCGTCGCGAATCCGAGGGATCCATAGAACTCGAGGGCGTCGTCGAGGTCGGCGCAGGGCAGCACCGGGTACGTTCGTTCGCCTGCCATCGGAGGGATCCGTTCTCTGGGAGTGGACCAACGTAGCGGGGAATGCGGACACGGACTGTCCTCGCAGAAACCAAAGATGACTATTGACCGGTCATTTAAAGTTATGTACGGTCTATCCATGACCACTCCGCAGTATCAGGTAATCCGGGCGAGTCTCGAAGCACGGATCGTCTCCGGCGAGCTCGCTCCGGGCGCGAAGGTGCCGACCGAGGCCGAACTGCAGGCGGAGTACAAGGTGAGCAGATCTGTGGCGCAGCGCGTTCTGAACGATCTCGCGCAGGCCGGCTTGGTGATCCGCCGCAAGCGGCTCGGCACGCATGTCGCCGATGGCGCGCGCCAGATGAACCTCATGCGCTCTGTCGACCCGCGCATCGGAGATGCCAATCTCCCCGGACGCATGGAAGTCATATCGGGAGCTGTGATCCCCGCGGGGAAAGCGCACGTCACTCTTCCCGGGGTCGACGATGCCGAGCCCGTCATCCAACTCGTTCGGGTGCGTCGCGATCCGGCCGACGACAAAGCCACGGTCGTCGAGATCGCGGCGATCCCCTTCGCGTTGACGCCCGACCTCCTCGACGAGTCGCTGACCGACGTGGCGGTGCGCTCCTACCTGTCGGAACACGGAGTCGCGATCGCGCGGTCCCGCATGTATTTCGACCCGGTGCTGCTCGATGAGGAGAACGCAGCTCTGCTCGATCTCGAACCCGGCATCCCCGTGCTGCGCCGTCGTCGCCTGATGTGGCAGCCGAATGGGCAGCTGGCCGAGTCTGCGGCGTACTACCTGAAGCCGGGGGCCATGGAGTTCTACATCGAATACTCCGACGAGAACGAACCCGACGCCTCGTAGCTCGCCCGCGAGACACCCGAAGCACGACCTCAACCGGCGCAACGACGCGTCGCCAATCACGGAGAAGATCACATGAAACGCATGATCGTGTCGACAGTCGGTGTAGCCGCCCTCGTCCTGGGTATGGCTGCGTGCGCGAATCCAGAGATCGACGGGGAGGGCCAGCAGTCCGATGCCGCGGACATCGTCGCTTCCGTCGAGAAGAATGACGAGATCGCCGCGCTGCTCCCTGAGCAGTACAAGGACGGATTCTCGATCTCCATCAATGCCGACGTCGAGCCGGTCAAGTTCATCGACAGCGACGGTGAGATCGCCGGGCTGAACCCCGACCTCCTGCGGGCAGCAGCCCGGGTTCTCGGCACGGAAGCAAAGTTCGAAGAGGGTACTTTCGACGGCCTCATGCCCGGGTTGGAAGCCAAGCGATTCGATGTCATCGCGTCGGTCGCAGACTTCGTCGAACGACAGACGCATATCGATTTCATCGACTACATGCGCAACGGAACGGCGATCATCACCGCAGCCGACTTCGATGCCGACACCATCACTCGTGAAGATTTCTGCGGGATGAGCATCGGATACGCCCGGGGCACGTCGCAGCAGGGGAGCCTCGAAGCGATCGCGGCCGAGTGCGCGGCATCCGGAGCCGAGGAGCTCTCGATCAACGGGTACAACGACACCGGGGCGGGAATCCTGTCGGTGAAGAGCGGTGAAGCCGATGCCTTCTGGGGCGACTTCCCGCAGATGGCGTACAACGTGAAGACGAGTCCCGATGCGTTCAAGATCGTCTACGAGGAGCAGAAGAGCATCCTCGGTATCGGCATCCACAAAGACAATCCCGAATTACGCGATGCTCTCCAGGCCGCCCTTCTGCAGCTGGTCGAGGACGGCACGTACGCCGAGCTCATGGAGAAGTGGGGGCTGAGCGACTCCGCCCTGCCCGACATGGACATCAACAGCGACGTCTCGATGGAGGGATAGTCATGAGTACCGTCCCCCACCCGACGACACAGGGGTTCGCCACGCCGAAGTGGTCGAGCGAGCAGCTCGCGACACTGGCGATCAAGCCCCGCGTCGGTATCGGATTCTGGGTCAGCATCGTGCTGGCCGTCTACGTCGGCCTGGTGCTCATTCAGCTGTTCGTCTTCAACGAGAACTGGAACTGGGAGCTCGTCTTCTCGTACCTGTTCAGCCAGGTCGTTCTCAACGGGCTGCTGAACACCATCGTCCTGACGGTGCTCACCACGGTCGTCGGGCTCGCCCTCGGCATGCTCACCGCCTGGTGCCGGATGTCGAAGCTCGTGGTCCTGCGCACGTTCGCGCTCCTCTACATCTGGTTGATGCGAGCGATGCCGCCGTTGGTGATGCTGCTGCTCGTCTTCTTCTTCGGGGCTCTCGTTCCCACCCTGGGAATCGGCATCCCCTTCGGACCGAGCCTCTTCGAGGTGCCCACCAACGAGGTGATCTCGCGCTTCAGCGCCGCGATCATCGGCCTCGCGATCTATCTCGGCGCGTACTCGGCCGAGGTGTTCCGCGGCGGCGTCCTGGCCTTGCAGTCGGGACAGTTCGAAGCGTGCAAGGCGCTCGGTCTGCCGCCCCTCCGGGCGTACCAGAAGATCCTCGGCCCGCAGCTCATCCGTGTGATCACGCCGTCGATGGCGAACGAAGTGATCACCATCTTCAAGAGCACCTCGCTCGTCTCCGTCATCGGATACACCGAGCTGCTGACCACGGTCCAGACGATCTATGCGCGAAACTTCGAGACCATTCCGCTGCTGACCGTGGCCGTCATCTGGTACCTCGTGCTGACCTCGCTGGCGATGTTCGGGCAGTCGCGCCTCGAGAAGCGTTTCGGGCGCGGGTTCGCACGTCGGAATCTCGCCAGCACCGCGAAGCAGACCGACCTGGCAGGAGCGTGACATGACCGACACGACGAACGAGGATGTTCCTCTGCTGCAGCTGGTCAACGTCAGCAAGCACTTCGGTGAGCTGCGCGCGGTGGATCATGTGAGCCTCGATGTGAACGCCGGGACGGTCACCTGCATCGTCGGGCCGTCCGGTTCGGGGAAGAGCACCCTGCTGCGCACCGTCAACATGATGGAGGCCATCGACGGCGGCGCCATCTTCCTGAAGGGCCAGATGATCGGCCACGAGGTGCGCCGCGGCCACCGCGTGCCGGTCAGCGGCTCGGTCGCTCGGCGTCAGACGCTGAACTTCGGCATGGTCTTCCAGCACTTCAACCTGTTCCCGAACTACACGGCCCTAGAGAACGTCGCGATCGGCCCGACGCTGGTCGGGAAGGCGAACAAGAAGTCGGCGACCGAGGCAGGCCTCCGATATCTCGAGCAGGTCGGGCTGTCGGATCGGGCGGATCACTATCCGAGTGAGCTGTCCGGTGGGCAGCAGCAGCGTGTCGCCATCGCTCGGGCGCTCGCCATGGAACCGCAGATCCTGCTGTTCGACGAACCGACCAGCGCGCTCGACCCAGAGCTCGTCAGCGAGGTGCTCGCCGTGATGCGCGGGCTCGCGGCGAACGGATCGACCATGCTCGTCGTCACGCACGAGATGCGATTCGCGGAAGAGGTCGCCGACGAGGTGATCATGATGGATGCCGGCAAGATCATCGAGCGCGGAGCTCCCGGCACGCTTCTGCACCATCCCCAGACCGACCGGGCGAAGAAGTTCTTCGCCTCCGTCGGAACCCTCTGAGCCACGAATCCCACGGAGAATCGCCAGCATGAATCGCACCAGAATCGTCGTCATCGGAGCCGGAGTGATCGGATGCTCGCTCGCGGCCGAGTTCGTCCGCCGCGGGGCGGACGTCACGGTCATCGACGCCGCAGAACCCGCATCGGGGACGAGCGCCGCGACGTTCGCCTGGATCAACGGCAACGACAAGGCGCCGGCCGAGTACAGCCTGCTCAACTTCCTCGGGATGCAGGCGCACGAGCGTGAGGCCCGGCGCGGTGGTCGCTGGTTCCACCAGACTGGGATGATCCAGGTGGCGCAATCCGCGTCGGAGCTCGAGCAGCTGGAGGCGAACGTCGCCCGCGTCGCCTGGGACGAATACGGCGCGCGAGTGCTCACCCGGGAGGAAGTTCTGACGCGGGAGCCGCAGCTCGATCCTGCGCGCATCGCCGGGGGCGCGATCTACCCCCGTGAAGGTTGGATCGACGTGGAGACGATGTGTCTCAGCCTGATCGACGAGGCGATCACGGCCGGCGCGGTCTTCCGTCCGTTCCGCACGGTGCGCGAGGTCGGCCAGGGGCACGTGATCGCTGTCGCGGAGGACGGGAGCGCAGAGCGCTATGACGCCGACGCGGTCGTGATCGCGGCCGGCAACGGAACGCGGACCATCCTGGCGGACGCGGGGATCGACTTCCCGCTTCTGGATCCGTCGGAGAACGCCGACGGCACGGGAACTCCAGGATCGTCGGTCGGCATCATCAGCACCACCGGCCGTGTCGACTCCGGCATCCGACACTTCGTCCGTGCGACCGGGATCGCTCTTCGACCCGCGCGCAACGGGGGGATCACTTTCGCCGACCACCCGACCGGCGGCCAGTGGGCCAAGACCGATCCCGAGATCTGGTCGGTGCCAGGCATCCTGCTCGACCGGGTCCAGGAGCTGTACCCGTCATTGCGAGACGCGACGGTCGAGTCGGTGAAGCTCGGCACGCGGGTGCTCCCGAAAGACGGGCTCACGGTCGCGGACTGGGTCGACGCCGATCGGCGCATCTACGCCGTTGCTACGCACAGTGGAGTGACGCTGGCGGCACATCTCGCGGCGACGGTTGCCGATGAGGTGCTGGGCGGGGCGCGTCACGAGTCGTTGGAGACGTTCGGGCTGGGGCGGTTCGCCGTCGATTTCGCCCCCGGTCGTTGAGCGAGCGAAGCGAGACGAAACGCGCCCCGTCTCCCGGTCGTTGAGCGAGCGAAGCGAGACGAAACGCCCGCACGGGATAATCAGTGCGTGCGAGATCCCGAGCCGAAGCCCTCCTTCCTGTCGATCGAGTTGCTGCTCGATCCGGCGACGGAGGCAGCCGTTCGCGCCGAGTGGGATGCGCTCGCCGCAGAAGGGATGTCGAGCCTCGCGCATCACACCTCGGCGAGTAACCGCCCGCACGTGACTCTTCTCGTACGCACCGATCTGGCCCGGTTCGACGCGCAGGTACTCCTCGAGCGCGCGCCATTCCCCTTCACGCTGAGCGCTCCTCTGCTGTTCGGCGTGGGCGAGCGGCGAGTGCTGGCCCGCAGCGTCGTGCCGACCGCCGAACTACTCGACATCCACGCGGCGGTGCACGCGGTTGCCGGACGCGGAGACGACGCCCCGCACACGGCGCCGGGCGAGTGGAGTCCGCATGTCACGCTCGCTCGACGGCTCCGCATCTCCGATCTGGAGCGAGCTGTCGGTCACGTCGGCGGGGATATCCACGGACATGCCACGGGCCTGCGACTCTGGGACCCGACGACTGCGACGGTCACCGAGCTCGGGATGTTCACGTAGCGCTGCGCGCCGAGACGAATCGCCTCACCCTGCCCCTCCGACTCGCCCGAAGTCGCTCGTCAGCCATCCCTCGATCGAGTCGAACGGGAACTCCCGTCCGGCGTGCACGCCGGGCAGCATCCGGGCGTCGCGCATCCGGTCGAGTCGGAACAGCCTCCAGTCCTCGCGGTCGATGTCGTACGCGATGACGTACCACTGCCGCTGGCGCAGGACGTGCCGGTAGGGCTCGACCGTGCGGTGCGTCTCGCATCCGTGCTGGTCAATGTAGTCGAAGGCGACGCGCGAGCCGTGGGCGACGGCATCCGACAGAGTCCCGACGAGGGTGAAGTCGACCGGGGTCGGGTCGGTCTGCAGGATCTGCGTCGAGAGCGCCGTCGCGGCCGCGCGCCGGCGAAGGGTCGGGGGAAGGATCTGTTCGAGCTTCGCGCGGGCGATCGATGCGGAGGGGTCGCCCGGAGTCCATGTCTCGAGCACCAGCAGGCCGGTGATGATGGTGGCGACCTCGTCGGCGTCGAGCAGCAGCGGCGGGATCTTCGTGCTCGGATGCAGTCGGTACGCGGCTCCGGGACCCGGGCGCGATCGCACGTCGTAGCCGAGGTCGCGGAGTCGTTGCGCGTCACGACGGACCGTGCGGCGACTGGCTTCGAGGCGTTCTGCCAGATCGTCGACCGTCCATTCGCCGCCGGTCTGGAGCAGTGAGAGCAGGTGCAGGATGCGGTTCGATGGCGATTCCACCGCTCCATGATCGTGCATGATGCGGCCAGAATCAGGCCGCATCTGCGTCTAGCGTGTTCTGACACGCGACGAAAGGAACATCATGCGCATTGCCCTCACCACCCCGAACGGCAACGTGGGCCATCACCTGACTCGGATGCTGGTGCGCGCCGGCATCCGTCCGCTGCTGCTGACCCGGAAACCCGACTCGATCGATGCGGAGCTGCGCGAGTACGTGGATGTCGCGGAGGCGGATTCGCAGGATGCCGCGCAGGTCGTCGCGGCGACGCGCGGTGTCGACGCGCTGTACTGGGTGGATCCGTCGGTGATGTCGGAGGATCCGCTGGCCGACTATGCGCGGGCGACGGAAGCGCTCGTCGCGGCGGTCACGGAGAACGGCATCGGACGGGTGGTGTTCCAGAGCAGCATCGGTGCGGAGAAGCGCCATGGCGTCGGCGAGATCGACGGGCTCGCTGCGACCGAGGTGGCGCTGGATGCTCTCGGAATCGACGTCACGCATCTGCGGTGCGGGTACTTCTTCTCGAATCTGCTCCTCGATGTGGCCGCCCTGCGGACCGGGAGGCTGACGACGGTTCTGCCGTTGGAGGCGCCGATGGCGTGGGTCGCTCCGCGTGACATCGCCGAGGTCGCTGCGCTGACGCTGCTGAATCGCGAGTGGAGTGGACGGCGGGTGCAAGCCGTGCACGGGCCGGAGGATCTGACGTGGGCCGAGGTCGAGACGATCTTTTCGGAGGAGCTCGGGCGGGACGTCGTCGTCGAGCAGGTGTCGGACGCGTCGATGCTCGAGGGCCTGCGGGCGGCGGGGATGCCGCAGGCGATGGCGGATGCCGTGCTCGGGATGTCGACCGGCATGCGCGAGGGGTTCGTGCCGGAACAGGAGAGGACGGTCGTGACGACGACGGAGACCGGGTTGCGGGGGTGGGTGCGGGAGGAAGTCGTGGGGATGCTGTGACGGGTCTGCTGTCGGTCAGTGCGGCTTCGTCGGTGCTGACTGGCTCTTCTCTTCTTGCCTGTGGGTGTAGTCCGTGGCTACTGTCCAGCCGGCGCAAGCGAAGAGGGGCACGACGGAGAGTGCCCCCATCCATTCGGGTGAGCCGCCGTTGGTGATGTACACGATGTTCAACGCGATCGCGAAGATGATCGCGGCGATGAAGAGGCTCAGGCGAAGGGGTGAGAAGAGCACTCGGAACCGACGCCGCGGTGACTTGGTCCAAGGCATGGTGTCATCTGCTTGCATGCGTACGTTCTTTTCCGGGGCTTTGCGATGATCCGAACCGTCGAAGTACCAAGAATGACAGGAGGAGCGTGAGGATGATAGTCGCGGCACCTGCCATCGCCCAGGACCCGGTGACGGTGACCGCGTGCGTGCCCTGCGCGTCATGGAACCCTTCGGGTCTGGCTACGAGCGGGATGACGAACGTGCTGGCGGTTGCGAACGCGGTGGCTGCGAGCAGCATCCCCGCGGTCGCGACGATCCCGATAGCGATCCCGAGGGAAGACGCGATGAGGAAGAGGCGCTCGGCGATACCTGTGCCGCCTCGGCCTTCACAATTCATTCCTCACCGCCTCGTCGTGCTTTCGTCCGTCGGGATCCGAGCCCGTCGAGGGAAGAGCACCAACATCGATCGAAGAAGAAAAGATTCTCCACTCAGCGCAGGGTAACGGGCCAGTTCGATGGCGCCCGCCACCACCCGCATGCTTATGGCCGCGAGAATGAAGACTGGACCGACCCACGGCGCCTCCGCCCCGAGGAAGAATCCGGTCGCAACGATGCCGCCCGTCATGATCACGCTGACCACCGTCACGATGACGCCTAGCCCCCTGGGCGGTGTCATTGCGGAACTGATACCGATGCTCACTCCTACTGCGCACGCGACCAGGTAGACAACGAGCTCGCCGCCGATCTCCAGAACCATGTCTACTGGAAGACCCTCAGCTCAGAGCTCAGAGCTCTGCGCAAACCGGCTGCGCCGCGTGATGCGGAACCCGGATGGCTGAGTTCAGGTAGAAGACAGCGACGATCAGCGCCACCACGCCACCGGTGACAGCGAGCGATGGGCTTGGTGATGCGAACGCTCCGACGGATGCCGCGATGCCCTGCACGAAGAACAACACGCTCAGGAGAATTCCGCTGCCTCGTGTGCTGGTCATCTTCCACCAGGGGCGCGGGGCGTCAGGCTCACCCGCGCCACGGAATGTTCGAGCCGCCACCACGACAGCCGCGACGAGAGCTACGGCCCCCCACGCGAACCCGAGTTCGTAACTGATGGCTGCGAGCGGAATTACGGTGATCGTGATCCCAACGACGACGGCGAGGAGATACCCGACCTTGGTGGACGGCGTCTTGATACGCATGATGTTCCTCCTGATCTGCGGTTACGCTGCGACGACCGGCGGGCGCCTCGCAACCGCAACACTAGCGACTTCCATCGGCTCTACGAGAATATCGGTCTGTCCTCATATGTGTGGTTTTATTGCTCGAACAAGGGTGCAACGACACGAAGACAGGGAGTGAGATTATGGGCACAACCATTCGTCGCGCGGAAGCAGCAAGCTTGCCGGAGCTGAGATCGAAGACGAAGCTCTCGGCCGGGCAAGCCATGATCGCCACTGCGGTGACGTGCGCACTGGTCCTGGCGGGCACGTCCCCGGCCTTCGCCTCAACCGAGGCCGATCCGGATACTGTCGCTGAGGCGGTCGCCGCGGTGGCTCCCGGTGACCTGGAGGCGCTTCCGCCGGTGCACTCCGATGATCTGTTGACTGTGTCGCTCGATGATGGCGCCACGATCGCGACGGGGGTCGATCCGGACGATGGGCTCTCTTTTGCTTCGGCCGATGGTAAGCACGTGACCGAGGTCACGCTGCCGGGAGCCTCCGCGTTGAGTGAGGCAGCCGTCAGCGATGACGGCTCGGTGACCTTCGCTGGCGACAGCGCGGTCCCGTCAATTAACGTTCTCGCCGCGGCTGATGCAATGCGTGTCAGCACCGTGATCGCCTCGGAAGCGCAGACCGAATCGTTCTCCTACGACTTCGGCACCGACGCGACTGTCGAGATTCAGGAAGACGGTAGTGCCCTCGTCCTGAAGGATGCGGAAATCGATGGTGCGGCGGCGGGACCTGAGGCTCAGATCGTTACGATCGTGGCAGATATCGCTGTGCCCTGGGCTACGGATGCCGCGGGCGCGGCTGTCGAGACCTACTACGTCGCGGACGGTGGGGTCCTGACGCAGGTTGTAGAGCACCAGAGCAGCGGGGCGACGTACCCCGTGGTTGCCGATCCGACGTTCGACAGTCCAAATGTCATCCAGGTGCGCGTGCGCTTCAATCGTGCCGAGACTGCGAGCATTGCCATCGGAGGCTGGGGTGGCGTCATCGGCTCCGGCAACTGCGGTGCGATGGCGGCCGTCTGCGCCATCGCGAGCGGCACGCTGGCTTATCAGGCAGGAGTCGCGGAGAATTCCAGTCCGAAGCGTTGCGTTCAGGTGACCGCAACCTCGCCCATCGTGATTCCTGGGTTGTTTTGGTGGGTGGATACGTACAGGGGAGGACCGTGCCGATGAGTGACACGACGTGGTTCCGCACAATCACGCGCCCACTCGGTCATTTGGCCGGGACGGTAGCGGTGACGGCGAACGCTGTCGTATGTGCTGTCGTCTCTCTCATCAATCCTCAGTTGCAACCGCCGCTTGTCCTGATCGGGGCGATCCCATACATTGTCTGGTTCACCGTGATGGCGGTGATCTTTCACCGAGCGACTACGGTTCCGGCGGATCAGACGTGAGGGTCGGGCGGGGCGGATCATGTGCTCAGATGCGAGACCGCTCCGCCTCGGCCGGCCACCGTACGCCCCTCCGCAAACCGCGCCTGCGCGCGGTCCTGCCGCTTCCCAACCTCAACCATCTCCGTCGCCTTCGGCAACCCCATCGGCTTGGTCGAGACGTACACGCTCTCGGCGCGGTCGACGAGGAAGGTCTCGTGCCAGATGCCGACCGCTCCCGGAGCTTTCCGTGCCATCTTGTTGAAGCGGGTCCAGGCGGGACGGTGCTCCTGCGACGGGCTGGACGCGTAGGCGTAGAGCTTGTCCACCGATGACCAGTACTGCACGACGTAGGGTCCGCCAGATCCGAAGAGCAGCTGGTAGCCGAGCATGCCCGAGTCGGGGTCGGTGGAGAGTTCGCGCAGCATCGGCGGCATCGAGAAGAAGACCGGAACCCAGAGGTCGGGGCGCCACCAGCGGTTGATCTGCATCCCGATGTGGAACACGACGAGCTCGCCCTCGTGGCGGTGGGTCATGCGGCCCGTGATGACTTTCGACATGATGACTCCTCCTGATTGGATAGCTGCGCTATCCATAATGGATAGCGCTACTATCGAAGTCAAGAGGTGGCCATGAGAATTTCCGAACTGTCGGCCCAGACGGGCGTGACCGTGCCAACGATCAAGTACTACCTGCGCGAGGGGCTGCTCCCCGAGGGCGAGCGCAGCGCGCCGACCCAGGCCGCGTATGGCGAGAAGCACGTGGAGCGGCTGCGGGTGATCCGGGCTCTGCTCGACGCCGGGGTGAGCATCGTCGAGACGCGGCGGGTACTGGCGACGCTGGATGATCCGCCGGCGAGTCCGCACCTGCTCTTGGGTGCGGCCCACGGTGCGATCACTCCGCCGGTGGATGAAGCGCTGGATCTGACGGAGGCCGAGCTCCTTGTTACCGGGCTCGGCTGGACGCCGGGGATGTGCGACCCGGCGGTGCTGAGCGCTGTGGCGCGTGCGTTGCAGGGGTTGGAGAACGCGGGATTCGTCGTGCCGGATGCTGCGATGGAGGAGTACCTCGCGAGCATGCGGCGGATCGCGGATGCAGAGATCGCCGGGGTGCCGACGGAGTCCGCGGAGGCTGCGGTGCGGTACGTGGTGCTGGGGTCGGTGCTCGTGGAGCCGTTGTTGTTGGCGTTGAGAAGGGTGGCGCAGCAGGTTAGTTCGGGGGAGCGGTTCGCCGGGGATGGAAGGTCGCACAGACGCGGAGCTAATAGCTAGGCGGACTTCCGGTAGGTCGCTCTGAATACGGCCTCCGCAAGCCACTGCTTGAAGCTGCTGTTGTCCTGGAACTCCTTGAACAGCTGAGTGTCGTCGGAGATGAGCCGCAGCATTACCTGGCCGAGCGCACGATCGCTCTCGACGCGGGCGTTCACGGGATCGTCATTGGCTTGCGCGTTCTGGTAGGCCTCGTCTTCCGAGACGAGGCGGGGGATGTCTTCCGTGATGAAGCGCTCGACCCGATCAGCGTCGTTCCAGTCGATATTGCCGAAGTGGTCGTTGAAGCTCCTCACGATCGCTGAAAGCCTTTCGAGTTCGGGATCGGCCAGGTGGCCGCCAGTGGCGGCGGGGACCGGCGCGAGCGTGCCATCTTCGTCGTCGAGCACGATCTTCATCGCGTTCAGCTTCTCGGCTCGATACGACTCCAGGTCGATGTTCTCCAGGATGCCGGCCGAGAGGTCTTCTTCCTTCGGGGCAGGCAACTTCGGCACCAAGTGATCAAGGAAGATCGAACGCTTCTCCCACTCGCTGCTCCCATAAGGCAGGACGGCGGAAAGAAAGTTGTATGTGCGCAGGAACGCCTTTGCGTTGCCCTTGAACATCACCTGATCGTCTTCGTCAACAAGCTCGATGTACTCGGCCACGCTGACATCAAGTAACGGGTCGAGCCGGTCACGGCTCTCCCCCGCCAGGTATCGGGCGACGAACTCATCGACCTGCTCGAGGGTATAGATCCCAAAGGTGTCGAGGTCACTCACCAGGTCGTGCAGCTTGTTGGCGTCAGTCTCCTCCGCCAGCACCGTGGTGCGATAGTACGGTTCGAACGCGCGCTGAATGTCCTCGGCGTCGTTGGCGAAGTCGAGCACAAACGTGTCGTGCTTGGACGGGTGCGCCCGGTTGAGTCGAGACAACGTCTGTACGGCCAGCACCCCCGAGAGAGTCTTGTCGACGTACATCGTGTGGAGGAGCGGCTCGTCGTAGCCAGTCTGGAACTTGTTCGCGACGACGAGGATCCGATGCGGTTCGGTCTTCACCTGTTCCGCGATCGCGTTGGAGGGGAAGCCGTTCAAGCTCGCCTCCGTGACCTTCATGCCCTTGTACTCGTGCTCACCGGAGAACGCGACGATTACCTTGTACGGGCTCTTCCGCGCGGCGAGTGCATCACGGATCGCGTGGAAGTACTCGATGCATCGTGCGATCGACGAGGTCACGACCATCGCCCGCGCCTGACCACCGATTTTGCGCTTCGCGACCACCTGCGCGAGGAAGTGATCGACCATGATGCCGGCCTTCTGCCCGATCGCGTGCTCGTTTCCCTCGACATACGCACGAAGTTTCTTCGAGGCGCGCTTCGCGTCGAACTCGGGATCGTCCTCGACGGTCTTCATGAGCTTGTAGTAGCTGCCCACGGGCGTGAAGTTGGAGAGCACGTCGACGATGAAGCCCTCCTGGATCGCCTGCTTCATCGTGTACGAGTGGAACGGCCGGAACCCGGTGCCGCCCTCAGCGTTGGGAACCGGCTCGCCGAACATCTCGAGGGTCTTGTTCTTCGGCGTCGCGGTGAACGCGAAGTAGCTCGTGTTTGTCAGCAACTTCTTGCTCTCGATGATCCGGTTGATCCGGTCCTCGACGGTATTGTCATCGTCGGCTTCTACGCCGGCGAGTGCCCGCGAGACCGCCGCTGACGTCTTGGACCCTTGGGACGAGTGCGCCTCGTCGATCACGATCGCGAAGGTACGGTCGCGGTGGTCGGCTCCGATGTCGTCCAGGATGTACGGGAACTTCTGCACCGTGGTGACGATGATCTTCTTGCCCGCTGTGATCGCCCGCCGCAGATCTCCAGACCGGTCGGCGTGCACGAGGGTCGACCCCACCTGCAAGAACGACTTGATGGTCTGCGTGAGCTGGTTGTCGAGGATGATGCGGTCCGTCACGACGATGATCGAGTCGAACGCGATGTGGCCCTGATGTGTGGCTTCGGTGAGCTGGTGGGTCAACCACGCGATCGAGTTCGACTTGCCACTGCCCGCCGAGTGCTGGATGAGATAGCGACGGCCAGCCCCGTTCACCTCGACGTCAGCAAGGAGACGGCGCACCACTTCGAGTTGGTGGTAGCGAGGGAAGATTGCCTTTGACACCTTCTTGCCAGTCTTCGGGCTCTTCTCGATCACGACCTGCGCGTAGTTCTCGATGATCCCCGCCAAGCTCGACGGCGCGAGCACCCGCCGCCACAGGTAGTCCGTCATGACCCCATCAGGGTTCGGCGGGTTGCCTGCACCGTCGTTGAATCCCTGATCGAAGGGTAGGAACCACGACGAAGCACCCTTGAGCTCGGTGCAGAACCGCGCACGCTGATCGTCGAGTGCGAAGTGCGCGATCGTGCGTCCGAACGCGAACAGCGGCTCGCGCGGGTCTCGGTCGCGCTGGTACTGCTGCACGGCGTCCTCGACGGTCTGGTTCGTGATGTTGTTCTTCAGCTCGAAGGTGAAGACTGGCAGGCCATTGACGAACGCGACGAGATCCACAGCGTCGCCCGCGTTGCTGACACTGTGATGCACCTGTCTGGTGATCTCGAACCTGTTCGCGCGGAACAGGTCGGCCGCCTTCTCGTTCCCGTCCACCGGCGTTGGGTAATACAGATCGATGTGGAGACCGTGGTGGTCGACGCCGTTGCGCAACACATGAACGACGCCACGCCGCGTGATCTCCCCCTGGAGCCGTGCGAGGAACTTGTGGCGCGTGGACGTATCCGCTGCGAGGCCCAGCAGATCGACGAAGGCAGGCTGGGTCGCCTCGACGAACGCGGTGAACTGGCCTAGATCGAGCGCGTAGGACGCGACATAGTCGGAGCGTGCACCCTCGACCCAGCCGCCTTCGCTCATTTGAGAGACGATGAGCGTCTCCAGGCTCTCCTCGTTGAGTCGCTGCATGCTTACTCCTCGCTTTCGCTCAGTGCTTCCTCGAGATCATCGTCGAACGCTGAGGTCAGGGCGTCGAACGAATCAGGTGCGTCAGGCAGCGCCGCAGAGATCGCACGGACATCAACCTGGCCGGTAACGACGTCGGCAACGAGTCGGGCACGGAACTCCTGGAGGAGCGAGACCTCCCTGTCAAGCCGGCCAACGATCTGGGAGCCGGATACGTTGATTTCATCAAGCTGGCGAACGATCTGCTCTTGGAGGCGGAGATCTGGGACAGGAACTCGTATCCCACGAACATCTGACCCGCTTAACTTGAATGTTCCAACTGCAGTCCGAGCCGTATTTTCGATCTGAGCTCGAACCAACGGCGAGTTCAGAACAGCAACCATGAATCCAGGGTTCGCGTTAGGCCGAAAACGAAGACGCATCAGTAGGTCTGGATAAATACTGCCAGGCATGTCCTCAGAAACGAGGGCCGCGCGACCCACAAGCTTGATGTTTCCGTTGCCACGTACCATCAAGACATCGCCGGTTTGTAGTTCATACTTCGTGAGATTTGACACCGCTGAGTGATCGACGTACTTGACATCTGAATCGCGAACGCCAACAACACCATTGCGAACTGCCGAGATGCTGAACGTCTTCAGCTCCCCGGATTGCGAGACCTCCGGAGAAACACCATTTGTGGGCCCCTCCCAAAGCGTGGTTGCCAACCGCTGCGACGAACCCAGTTCACTCAACACCATCGCCCGATGAGCATTCCCTTGTTCCTCAATGAGGGAGACTAGGCGGCGTTTGGCGGCGATAGCTTTGTCGATGCGGGCGTTGGCGTGGGCGAGGTACTTCACTATCGCCGCCTGCTCTTCTGCTGGCGGTAGAGGGAAGCGGATCATCTTGAAGTGCTCGGGCCGAAGACTCCATTGGTCAGACGTGATCCCGTATGACCAGCGCTCAGCTTCCTTGGAGAACATCGACGTTCGCACGACGTGGTGAAAATACTCGGCAGACGCGCACCGTGGCTTTATTACGATGTACGCCGGGCTAACGATGCCGCGGTGCGCGGACCTTCCAGCCGCACCTTGCCATGCTCGCATCTTGTTGTAAACCAGATCACCTGGTTCGACAAGTTTGTACTTCGACTTGTCAGTATTCGAGGAGTCCTTCTTTGAACCGGACGAGAGCAAATCAATCTGCCGAATAACTCCACGACCTATCGTGACGGACAGCATTTGTTCTTCGATATGGCCAGGATTCTTGCGCTCCACAAAGATAGTTCGCCCGGGTTCCCACCTCCATGTATCGGGCACCTCGCCAACCCAGGAACCAGCGGCCCGATAGTTGTCATAGCGCGGCAAGTTGCGGAACATCACTCCGCCTCCGCGATCCCGGCGACGCGGAGTAGCTTCTCAGGGTCCCACACCTTCTTGGCGATGGATCGGTACAGGTCCCCTCGCTCGGTGACCGACTTAGCGGTGAACGCGTCGTACGCACGGAAGTCGAGCCCGGTGTTTCGCACGAATCGAACGAACCCTGGGTTCTTCTCATAAGCCTGCGGATCGAGGGATGCCGCCAGCAGGTTCTGTGAGAAGTAGCGAGGTCGCTTCTGCTCGTAGGTGTCGTCGTTGTAGCTGCCGTTGTGCTGCTTCGGCAGTAGCAGCAGGTCCCCGATGCGGTTGCGGTGACGGGCAAAGTCAGACTCGTGAGCGAACTCGTCGGTGTGACGCTCAGCGTGGTTCGCCCAAATGTGCTCGACCTCGTACTTCACCCCGGTGCCGCTGGTGAGCTCGACGTAGTTCGACGCTTGCCCCGACTGCGTGGTGACGTGGTCGGTGAGGCGCGCGAGGATCTTGTGCAGCTGCCCACGATTCTGCTGGTGCATGAGAAGGTCGTCGTTCGAGTCGAACGTCTCGTCTTCGTTGAGAAGGTACCGGTGCAACTCACGCGCGAGCTCAGTGGTGCTGAGTCCGCGGATGCGGAACATGAGAGCCGTCATGCCGTACTGCATGGTCGAGTAGTCGGTGGCACGGAAGTTCCATACGCGCCATGCCAACAGGATGTCGACGAACCGGCCGACGATCTCCAGCTTGGTGTCGATGCTCGCGGCGTCATCGTCGATGCGCAGCGGAGCAAGCAGCATCTGATCCTGCAGTGTGAAGCGATGGTCGGCGTTGAAGCGGATAAATCGCAGCGGACTCGCCGGATCGAACGTCATTTCGGCCTGAGACAGGCGCTCGTACTGGCGTGCGTAAAAGTCGAGGTCGCGGGTGACGAAAGTGCCGAATGCATCGGAGCTGGTAAGGCCGATTCGCTTGGAGTCTCCGCGGAGCCACCGGTGGAACTCGGTGCCGATGCGGTCCCAATCTTGGGGCTTAGCGTCCTTCTTGCGCTCGCGGATCTTGGTCGAGTACTGGCTACGCAGCCAGGTCTTCAGGAAGTCCGCGCTAAGGCCCTCCCCGAGATCGTCAAGTCGGCGCATCCACGACCGCCAGAGGTCGTTGGCTTTCGCGCGGGGCAGGCCGTCGTCGATGTTCGCCAGCAGGTAGCCCTTGAGCATGTCGGCCGGCGTGAGCTTGAGTCCGCGGTCGTTCATCGTCTCGAAGATCGCGTAGGCGTCGTCGTCGTTGTACGCCGTGATCTGAACAATCTGCACTCGGTCCTTGAGCCAGTCGATGAAGTATGGCAACGCGTCGCCCTTGAGCTCATCGGGGAAGAGCCCGTCGATCTCGCCGTATCGAGCCACGAGCGTGTGCACGGACTCGACAGACTCGGGTGGCGCCTCGTACTCGCCTTGCTCGAACAGACCCTGCATGCAGTCGTTGCGATCGGCCACATCGAGATTGAACGACTTCTCGCCGTACGACTCGGAGTAGATCAGCTCGTCGATCTTCACCTCGGGGGTACCGAGCTCGCTCTGCAGGCGACGCAGATATGTGAGGAGCAGCGTGAGCGTTGTGAGTCGCTGCTGGCCATCAACGACGAAGGGCTGATTTCCCTTCTGCGAGATGATGATCGATCCGAGGTAATAGCCGGGGTAGCCCCCGACCGCGGTGCGCTTGTGGTCTGGGCTGTAGAGCTGGAGGAACTTCGCGGTGAGGTCTGTGACCAGTTCCGCGAGCTGCTTCGTCTCCCACTTGTACTCACGCTGGTAGTAGTCGATCGAGTACTTCTTGTCCTTGAGGATCTCGGCGATCGTCTTGGCAACCCCGTCGATGCTGTTCGCGCGCTCGCTCACGCTTCCCCTCCTGCGATCTCGGCGATCAGATCGTCCGTCTCGGCTTCCAGCGCGCGGATGTCGGCCTGGATTTCGGCCAGCGTGCGCATCGGGGCGGGCTTGTAGAAGTGACGGGTGAACGAGATCTCGTATCCGATCTTCGTCTTCGACTCGTCGATCCACGCATCCGGTGCGTACGGCAACACCTCGCGACGGAAGAACGCCTCCACACCGTCGGCACTGTCGCCAGCCGGCTCGGTCAAGGGCACCTGTTCGGTGTCGCGAAGCTCAGTGTCGGGCTCGTATTCGACCACGCGAGTTCGCCCGTCGATGACAGTCTCGTACCGTCCATGCAGCGCGTCAGCAACCGCGGCGTATGGCAGCGCCTTCTTGACCACCGCCGGCGCAGTCTCGTCACGCACGCCCTCTTCCTTCAGCTGCTTGATCTCCTTCGCCGTGTACACCCGGTTCGCCTCCACGCCCAGGATGCGGAGCGGACGCTCGACGGTGATCTTCTTGTAGCCCAGGTCGGCATTGTCGAAAACCTTTGATCGATCGGTGCCCTCGTACTGGTCGAACGCCATGAACGCTTCGAGCACCTTGTCAGCGTCGCGCGAACTGACTTCGACGCCCTTCTCCCCGAGGTTCTTGCGCAGCGGCGTGGACCAGCCGGTCGCGTCGATGAGCTGCACCTTGCCCTTGCGGCGCTGCTCCTTGCGGTTGGAGAGCACCCAAACGTAGGTGGCGATGCCGGTGTTGTAGAACATCTTGAGCGGTAGCGCGACGATCGCCTCAAGCCAGTCGTTCTCGATGATCCAGCGGCGGATGTTGCTCTCACCCTGGCCCGCGTCACCAGTAAACAGCGAGGATCCGTTATGAACAGAGGCGATCCGAGTGCCCAGCTCAGTCTCCTGCTTCATCTTGGAAATCAGGTTCGCCAGGAACATCAGTTGTCCATCGCTGCTGCGGGTCACGAGCGAGTACTCGCTGTCACCGTCATGCGTGACGATGAAGCGAGGGTCGATGATCTTCTTTGCACCGCCGAGGCGATCCTGGTCGGTCTTCCAGCTTTTCCCGTATGGCGGGTTCGAGAGCATAAAGTCGAACTCCTGCCCGGCGAAAGCATCGTTCGAAAGGGTTGAGTACTCCGGGCCACCGACAATATTGTCGGCGGCCCTGCCGTCGCCCTTGAGGATCAGATCCGCCTTCGCGATGGCATAGGTCTCGGCGTTGATCTCCTGCCCGTACAGGTGAGTGGAGACCCTCTTCCCAGATGACTCGGTCAGATGCTTCAGCGTCTCCTCAGCGACGGTGAGCATGCCGCCGGTGCCCATCGCACCGTCGTAGAGACGGTACGTCCCGGATGGGATTTCATCAGCGATCGGCTCGAACATGAGCCGGGTCATCAAGCGCACTGCGTCGCGGGGAGTCCAGTGCTCACCGGCCTCTTCGTTGTTCTCCTCGTTGAAACGGCGTACGAGCTCCTCGAAGACGGTGCCCATCCCGTGGTTGTCGAGACCTCTCGGTGAGAGGTCCAGATCAGGAGCTAGGAACTTCTCGATCAACGCGCCGAGCGCATCGGCCTTGGTTAGCCGCGGCAGCTGGTTGCGGAACTCGAAGTTGTCGATGATGTCCTGCACGTTGGGCGAGAACCCATCGAGGTACGCCTCGAAGTTCTGCCTTAGCCGCGTCGAATTCGATGTGTGCCGCAGCTCCTGCAGCGAGAACCCGGACGTGTTGTAGAAGTCCTGCCTGGCTGCATCTCTAAGAGGGGCGTCCTGATCAGCGATGCCTGCGTCGTCGAGCATCTTCTTCATCGCCATCACCGCGTCGCGCGTCGGGACGAGCACGCTGTCGAGTCGGCGCAGCACTGTGAACGGGAGGATCACGTCGCGGTACTTGCCCCGGACGTAAAGGTCTCGCAGCACGTCATCGGCGATGCCCCAGATGAGCGAGGCGATTCTTCCGTGGTTGATCGAGGTGTTTGACAAGACCTTCTCCTTCAGCTGATCGTCTGAGCGTCCAGCTTTCGCGCACGAGCCCTAGCAAGCACCCGTGCGGAACGCGATCGGTGAGCAGGCCGGTCGCGATGATGTGACACGCAGTGACATCCTCTCAGCCATACCCAGGCGCAAATGACGACAGCGCCCCGTGTCGCCAAGCCTCTTTCCGAACGTGCCACTCCAGAGGCGAGGCGCCCGTGAAGCACCACAGCGCGCCGCATCCTGGACGGCCCGAGAACGGTCTCCGTTCGCCTGGCGCCCGAGTGCCTTTCGGACTGGCTTGGCTCATACCGTCGTTCGTCGCCCCCGAGCGGTGGGCAGCCAGGCGGTGAGCTGAAATGCCTCGCTTCTGCGGTCGCGCCGGGTCGCAAGCTGATGCGCGCCGCACCATCTCCGTCTCTCCATTCGGGAGTCTAGAGTGCGAGGTGCGGCGTCGAGGATGGAGCCTCGGACCTCATGAGTTGAAGAATCGTGTGAGGGGGAGGACTATTGCCGTATGGGACGCAAGATGAGCTTGGTGGCGAGAACAGAGGGGGGCGGCAAGTACGTTCAGCCCGAGCTCGACCTTGGGCTTCCACCGCGAGTTGTGGCTCGAAAGACAGCGCAGAGACGGGCGAGCAACGCGCAAAACACCTATCTGGTAGGCGAGTTCCATGTGGCCTTCAACCTGCCGATCGCTTCGCGACCACGCGGTTCAATAGGGCAGGAGTTGAGCAACTTGCGGATTGAACTGATTCGCGAGGAGTTTGAGGAGTTCAAGCAGGCTGTCGCGAATGAAGATGTCGTCGCGATTGCTGATGCGCTGGGGGACATCGTTTATGTAGCATACGGGGCGGCTATCACGTATGGCATTGACCTCGATGCGGTCCTGAGGGAGATTCATCGGGCAAACATGAGCAAGTTGGGGCCGGATGGTTCACCCGTTTTGCGCCAGGACGGCAAAGTCCTCAAGGGAGATGGATATTTTCCGCCAGACATCCGGAACACGCTCCTCGATCAGCCGCCCCTCTTTCTTGACTGGTGATCTGAGCCCACGTAGACGCACGACGATTTAGCGTTCGAACGTAATTGAAGCGAGTTTGCCGTCGTACCAGCTTTCCACCCTCAGAATGCTGGACTCTAGCAGGGCAGAATGTTTTATCGTCAGTTCAACGACAGCATCGGTCTCACCCCGCTTTCGACGCCAATATTCCCATGGATAGTCCTCCAGGTGAACAAAAGTTGATGGTCCTCGAGCGGGCATGTTGGGGACATGCACACTGCCCGTGTTGTATGGAGCCAGGTCCACATCGTCATGCGCCAGCAGCAATTTTCGAGTGTCGCAGATAAGGACGTCGTGTGGTGCTCCGCGATATGCTCGGGCTCCGAGAAGGCGGTGAAGACGGTCTTCGGCTACGTGGAAAAAGACTCTGGAGTTGAGCGCATCGAGGAAGTCCTGGAGTGTGTCACCGGGGAGCAAACGCTGAGAGATGAATTTCAAGGGAAGCTGGTCGCGAACAGCGGCGTCTGGCAGACCTTCGCGGTGGAGTATGACCATACGCCTTCGTACCTGTTGTAGAATTTCACGACGAAGCGCCTCCCCGGGCTGATACATATCTACGAGCGCTTGGGTAGAAAGTAAACCGCGTTCCAAAATGGAGGGCCATGATCCAGACTCCGCCATATGGAAGACTTGCGGAAATCGAGAGATAAAGTCCTCGCGATTCAAAGCTATCTCCTCGCCGCTCGCCAAGTTCGGCGATCAATAATGTTCCGTTCTGAGAAAGCGGTTGTGATGAGGGAGGCTGATGCGCCTGTCACGCTTTCGACCTCTTCGACGAACTGCAATGTCTCGTCGGTAAGTTGCTCGTACCGGTACGCAGTCCTATTTCGGACATTAACATAGTCTGCGAACGTCAATGCGATGTCAGTTGCCGAGTTGAGCTCCGCAGATCGACGTAGAAGCGACCAATCGAACTCACCGACGCGGCGCTCCTGTCTCGTGACAGAGCTAAGCTCTGTCGCTTGCGCGTCCGAGACTCCTGAGCGTTTTTGAACCTCTTCCCAGGTCAGCTCCTTCCCGTGGCCGATCGGCCCGGAGCCACCCTGAACTCGTATCGGATAGGTTCTGACAACCATTATCGCTCTGCGAACCCGTCGCGGCCCGATCCCGGCTTCCGCAAGCGTTCCGGCCACGGTGGTGTCGCGACTGGTCACCCAAGGATACTGTCCATGAAAGAGACTCAACCCGGTGCCCTGGGTTCCTTCGACAAGCACCCGCTGGCCGCGCTCATACACGGCGTTCAACAGGTCGGCCGTCGGCGACAGGAAGGGTTTTAGCTCGGCCGCGTCTCTTGCCAGCGTTGTCTGGGTGAGGCTCCGATCGCGGATGCGCCGAGCAGCAGCCGCGCCAACACCCTCACCGGTGGACCGTATGGCGGCACGTAGTTCGACTTCGGCCGCAATATCTTCGGGGGTGATCATCATCACTTGGGGATCTATCTTCATGCGGGCAGGGTCTACCCCTGTCTCGTCCAACTCTCGCGACAGAACCTCCCAGTTAAGTACTGCGCCCGGCCCGATTACTAGATCCGCTTGGGGATTCGCGAGTGCACCGGATGGGAGGGAGCGGTGCGTGTACGACTGTCCTGCGTGCATTACTTTGTGTCCGGCATTCGGACCCCCAACGCGCACGAGGGTGTCGTACTCCGGGGCAAGATAGTAGGCAATATTCCCCTTACCCTCCGAGCCGAATTGGCCGCCGACCAAGACATCGACTAGCGCTTGCGTCGGTGAGGGCAGCAGGCCTAAGCGGGCTTCGCAACGCACGAGTAAGTCAGCTGGCGTGTTGCGCAGAGTGTCCAAGACGACGTCGGCGTGATCAGCGAGCTGATCGATGGCGGCCTCAGTCGGATTGTCCCTGACCGCGTCATACGAATCGAACTCGGTGATCTCTCCGACGACCTTTCCGCGAGAACGATATCTCCTCGCCAGTTCCTCCCGGTCGGTGGTCACGAGATGGACGTGAATGACCTGGCGCCCGTATCTCGCTCGTAGTGCGGAAACTTGATCCTGAATTCGCACCGCATCGATGATCAAGAGCCGCGCGCTGTCGCCGGTCGTCTCGGCAGCGACTTCGGTGACCCACTCGCCTCTTGTTTCGATATCGAGCTGATCGCCGAAGGTTTGCATGGCCGCCCGATCATTCAGGTGCGTTCCGCGGGCCGCGGCTCTTCGCCTCAACGCATCGCGCGTCGACACCACGCGTCCGTCCCAACGTTCACTCAACGCGGTGGCGAGGCTTGTCTTTCCAGAGGCCACGGAACCGGACAACGCAATAATGAGAACCACATTGCTCCCAACGCACGGCACGACGCAAGCGGTCGCTTCCGCTCATCATGCCCGCCGCGACGCTGCTAAGGGCGCCGACTCGCGGGTGGCAGTGTGAAAAACGCCTTCGACGGCCTCGTGTGGCCCAAACGAAACTGGGAGATGGTCCGGCACATCGCATCTGATCCGCGGTTCGATTGTCCGTGAGGAACCCGTTCGTATGGGGGCTCTAGTTTGATGATTGCTCCTCTTGGATAACTAAAACGCCGACTTGGAGGAGCGTGCGAAGAACAACCGCGAGCTGAGCGAATGCGTAGAATACGATCACCAGGGCTCCTGCTAGCGCAAAGGTGTGGCTGTTCGGAAGCGGTAGTTGAGGCTCTACACGCAGCGTTCCGCCGAATAGCAGAGCCGCGATGCAGGTGAGCATCACCATAAACTGACAAACGGCTGCCCAAAAAAAAGTAAATATCAGGTCGCTGAGAAGGCTCTTTCCTGGAGTAAACCCTCGCATACCAGACCAGCGTCGGAGTCTCTCTTCGCCGGGCAGGGCAAGCGACAGTACTAGACCGCTAACGCATGCAGCAAGAGAAATTGAGGCGTAGGTTAAACCAAACCCCGCGATTGACTCGATCATGAGATCTCGCGCTGGGAGAGTTATGGCGGCCCACGTAGTGCCGATTCCGAAGACGACTGCAATCGCTGAGGACCAACTCATTAAGATCCCCCGCAGCCGCGGAACCACCTGGCCACGAAAGATCTTGAGATCCGACTCCGCGTCCGAGCGCAGCTTCCCACTGGGTTCAGCGCGTGGATCCGTCATGCCACTTTCATCTCGCTCAGCCGTCGGCGGTTTCTGAACCGAGCGCGCCGAACTCTTCAATCGAGTTAGCCGAGTCCGAGGCGGAAGATATTAGAGTTGCTGCTGTCGCATCCAACGTCTCCAGTTGCTCAGCGGGTGTCGCGGTAGTGGAAACTTCTGCGGTGGCCTTCAGCTGGTGCTTGTGCAGCGACACCGTCCGCTCCTTGCCGAACCCCGGCCGAACGCCCTTTACGACTGCGTTGACGATAGGACTGAGCGCGTTACTGGCGAAGGCGATGATATCGGCAACGATCCCGCTGTTCTTCTCGAGTGATTCTTTACGCTCCGCGTTGATCTGAATTGTGGCGGTACCCGCGTTCGAGTCCCTTGCAATTTGAGCAACAGCTTCGCGTGCTGCTGCGTCGAAGCTGTGGTTCGGGCGCTGGATAGTGACCGAAGCTTCGCGAATCCGCGTAAAGCTCAGGATCTCCTCGGTGAAAGAAGGGCTCGGGACCGGGTGGAGCGACACGGTCAGTCGCCGATAGGCGTTATTTCGACCGAACTCGTTCATGAACCGCTCTAACTGAAAAACGGGTACGCCGGGTCGTTTACGTTCGAGAGCGACTATCCGGGCTGTGGGATCCACGATGACCCAGACCCAGTTCACGATGAACCGCTCACGGTCAAGAAGGACAGCGGTCGTCGTCCCGGTTGCGGGGTCATAGGCCTCAGCCACTTCGCTCGCGTTGCCCGAAGCGAAGCGGAAAGCAGTCCTGGCGCCGAGCCCGACGACCTCGACAAGCGCGACTGTGTCGGCTCCAACTCGCACCGACTCGCCCACGCCGTCACTAGCCAGCTGCGCAAAGAACGTCACATAGTCCAGAAGTTGTTCGTCTGTAGCGCCTGCACGCAGGTGCCCGTGAACACTGTACGCGTCAAGTGTCTTGATGATTGCCAAAGGTCCCCCTCGTCGACTGCAGAATATCGCAGGGTTGCGCTTCGGTCGACCCGGAACGTCGCTGGGGCAGCGGCCGCCCGATTGGGGAACAGAAGCCGGTCACGGCGTCGAGAAGGGGGCGGTGCGCATAGTCGCTGCTGCTTTGCCCGACCCCGCCCGTCAACCGCCTCCGCATCCGCTGGGTTCTCTCGTTCATTCCAACGACCTCCATCGTCTTCCTGACACCGCATACTTTGTCTCGATGGCATCCAACGCGGAAACGGTTGATGCCTCCCACACATGCGACCTCGTGAGATCAATCGCAACCCGCTCCGGATCCTCCAACCAAGAGAACAAGGTCATCAGGTCGTCGCTCGAAGCGAAAATGGCGTTGGGTCGAAAAACGAGGGAAGGCTGCGGGGCAGCTCGCCCTGATCGCCGACGGTCGGCACGGTGATCGCGAACGCCAGCACGACGCCCGTCACGATCACGACCGACACGAGCGGAGCCGGCACGATCTTGGTGATCTTCGGCATCACGATCATCACGATGATCCCGAGCGCCACCAGCGGATACACCAGCCACGGCACGTCGATCAGCTGCGGGAACTGCGAGCTGAACGCGAAGATCGCCAGCGCGTTCACGAACCCGACCATGACGCTGCGGGGGATGAACCGCATCAGCTTCGCGACGCCGAGCACCCCGATGAGCACCTGGAAAACCCCCGCGAGGATCACCGTCGCGATGAAGTAGTCCAGCCCGTACGTCGGCGCGACCGGAGCGATCACCAGCGCCACGGCTCCAGTCGCCGCGGTCACCATCGCCGGACGTCCGCCGAGGAATGCGATCGACACCGCCATGATGAACGACCAGAACAGTCCCACCTTCGGGTCGACGCCGGCGATCACCGAGAACGCGATCGCCTCGGGGATCAGCGCGAGCCCGACGACGAGTCCGGCCAGGACCTCGCGGGTCAGCATCCGCGGATTCTTCAGCGCCTGAAGCACCGTGGGATTCGCCCGATAGCGGGCACGATCATCGACCGTCGTTGCAGACATGGAGGATCCTGGGAAGGGCGCCCCGAGGGGGCAGACGATCCAGCCTAGGGCGGATGCCGTGGGCCCCGACGGGCCAAACGCAGTATCCGCGGGTCGAGTCGCGATGGTACCCAGATGAAGGTGAGCGAACCTTCTGCGAACGCGATTGAGGGTGCCGACCTTCGTTGCCAGGTTGGCACCCTCAACCGTTGTGCGTGGTACTCCGGTTCTACGGACCGGTCATGAGGTCCCTTCTTGGAGCACTACGAGACGAATTCGCGATGAGTGATTGCTAGGAAGCGCGGTCAGCCTTGTTCTTCTGCTCGCGACGCTTGTCGTAGTAGGTCTGGCTGACGTAGAACACGATGACGAACAAGACCGCAGCGACAACGTTCCACCATGTGATGGGCAGCCCGGAAATCAGGGGCATGAGCAACAGGAACAACGCAAACGGGATCGCGATCAGTGCTCTGGAAAGGTGCTTTGACACAGTTACCTCCGGCAGTTGACAGTCGTAACGTTAATCGACGTCCACCCCACCTGCGGGTTGGAGATGGCGAGCCACGGGTAGTTGATCGCGGCACACTTGCCCGCATTATTGGCTCTGTTGATGGGGTCGATGATCTTGAAGTACGCGAGCGCGATCGCAGCTCCGCAGGCAACGACGGCAGGCGGGGCGGGTATCGCGCCACAGGCAACACCAGCGAGCACGACAGGTCCCTGGTTGTTGGCAATGATCGTTCCCGCCCGCTTCGTCTCGGCGCGAGTGAGCTGGACGTAGTAGCCCCACCATTCCGTACCCAGGTCAGGGTCCGCCGTCACCGGGAAAGCTGTGTCCGCGCCGAAGTTGACCACCTGAACGAGTTCATTTCCGTCGATACGGAACGATGTCTGTACCGGTGCACCGTTCGCATCGACAGCCCACGGTGCGCGGAATCCGCTGACGGCGACCCCGGACGCATCCGAGATGATCACCGCGCCGTCATCGAACAGCGCGGCTTGTCCACCGTCGGGAAGGTTCAACGGGAAGCGGTACTCAGCCGGCGCGTCCGCGCCCGCGATCTGGATGAGGGTCTGCACGCCGTCATCGGTGGCGAAACTGCTGAGCACAGCAGAATCGGTGGTGGTATTCAGCAACGCGGCACCCTGCCCGGAGAACAGGTCGTCCGACACGAGCGATGTATCCACCGCTGTGGTCGTCGGTTCGCCCGGCAGCTGGAGACTGATATCACTCGCTTCCACCGTGATCGTCTGAGATGACGCATCGACGGTTAGGTCATCGGCCCCGCTCCCATCGTCCGCTGACGCGGGTAGGGCAGAAGCTCCCGCAATCACTGCGGCTACCAGAACAGCAGCCACACCTCCAGATACCCGTGATCGTCCTGACATTCGACGCATTTCATCACCCTCCGTATTTGTGCTGTCAGCGAGAAAGAAGCTCACTGCCCGGTCACGGTAGGCAGACTCCAACGGCACGACGGCCGGGACACACCGGGGCCGCGCACGAGTACACCGGTATGCTGCTCCCCTCTCCCTGCCTGTCATCCGCTGCCCGCAGGATGTGGGCTCCCGCTGTCTGGATCGCAGTCGAGCTGCGCTGGTACTCTTCGGCGACGCGAAGAGGCTCCTGGGGAGGCACGAATGGGCGAGTGGCTCGGAACATACGGTTCGTTGATCATTCTGATCGTCATCGCGATGCTGATCTTCGGAGTCGTCCGGTGGCGCATCCGACAGTTCGAGTCGGTGGAGTTCGACCAGCTCGAGATGGACGAGATGGCCGAGGCCGTGCTGACGGACCTTCGCGCGTACAGCTCAGGCCCGCGGGAGCCGATCAAGGTGCCGCTCTCGTACTGGCGCAGCATCGGATGGACTAACGACAAGCTCCTCACCCTGTTGCGGTACATGGTCAGTCGTGGATGGATCATCCTTCCGGGCTTCGACTGGACGTTCCAGAGAGTCCTGCGGACGAACCTTCCCGAATCCGCAGCGCTCACGCAGTCGTCGTACGAGCAGTACACGATGCGGCCTTCGTCGGAGCCATCGGTCGTCGTGAACGGACCGGCGCACTTCGGCACGGGTGATCAGGTGTTCACCGGCGATGTTGAGTTCAACTGGCACGAGGTCGAACGTCGGGTCGATGAGCTGGTGCTCGACATCCACCGCGAGATGGGGCGGTACGACAGCGCTACTTCAGCCCGTCTGGCAGAGATCGCCGCAATCCTCAGCCAAGCCAACGACGCCCGGTCGTACCGGGAGCCGCAGGTGCGGTCCGCGCTGCGATGGTTGGTCGGATTCGCGACGGACGCATCGTCGAACGCAGCGGGTACTGGTCTCGCCGCGGCGGCATCGGCGCTGCTGGGGCTGCTCGCGTAGTGACGTTTCTTCGTTCAGTCCCGGGGCGACTCACCCGAGCGAGGAAAGCAGGAGCACAGCGAGGGCACCGAGCATCCTGAATGCCCCGACTGTGAAGGCTCGGGCCGCGACGTTCGTCCACTTCCGCAGCATTCGGCGACCGGGAGTGTGATCGTGAGTAGGGCGGGGGAGTTTGTTGTTCTTGGTCATATCCGTTTTACGCCTGAGCGGCCCGGACCAACAACCTTCGCTCGATGAACTCAGATTCCGTCTCGCTTCCGACGAGCGATCTCGTCGGCAACCTTCTGCACGTCGGCCGGATCCGCATCCCCGGCGAGGGCGACGTAGTGGTCCATGACCGCCGGACGGTAGCGCACGGGCATCGTCTGTCCGGGGGCGAGCCGGGTGAGCTCGGTGATCGTGAGGTCTTCGTCGGCGATACCGCGGAACGAGATGCCGTCGGCAGTATCGACATCGAGCATGAGGACGACGCGGGGACTGCCGTCGCTGCTGACCTCCCGCCAGCCCACGAGAACGCCGAGCGCGAGTGCCCCTGCGCGAAGTTCCGCTTTGCGTTTGCGGGCCTCACCGCTCAGGAGCGGGTTCGGGGTGACGCCCGGGAAGGCGGGACCGACTCCGAGCGATTCCCGACTCAGGTCGGGCCGGAGCTGCTCCATCAGGTCGTTGAGGCTGATCTTCTGCTTCTTCTTACCGAACATCCTCTGACCCCTCACTCACGCCGGCACCGAAGCCCGAGCCGGCGCTTCTCCTGCATCGCGATTGTATGTGTCGGATGCTGCGCCCACGGGGCTCAGCAGGCAGACACCGGGGCCATGACCTACGCGTTTCGTCTCGCGGAGACCCCACTGGGCGAGCGAAGCGAACCGAAGCGTAGCCCAACGACCGGGCTGCGGCGCTTCCCACCGGTTGAGCCCTGCGACATGATGAAGAGGACCGATCTCGAAGGAGACCGCCGTGACTCTGCTCCGTACCGTTCCCGCAAGCGCGGATGCCGCTGCACTCGCAGGCCGCGCAGTGATCGGGAGAATCCGCCGGGTTCTGATGATCTCGGTGGTCGCGGTGCTGGGATATGCCGCGTTGACGCGAGGCAGCGCGGGTTACTGCGCGGGTGGTGTGGACAGCGACGGCGGATTCATCGACGCGTCGGGCCAGGCGGTGGACGAAGCTCCCCGCTGCGTCCAGTTGACGCTCGGGCCGAGTCCGGTGTTCTTCGTCGGCATCGCACTGATCATCCTGATCGCGATCGGACGTGTGATGAAGGCGTCTGACGAGTCCACGGCCCTGCGGACCCTCGACCGTGCCGCATTGATCGTCGTCGCCCTCGTGATCGTGGCGATCGTCGTGTCCTGGGTATGGTTGCGTCTGGTCCCGATCGAGGACTTCGCTCGGGGAGGCGGGACCATCTTCAGCCCCTTCCCCTTCGGATTCATCGACGTCGACCTTGTACCGATGACGGGCCCCTGAGCCTGTGGCTCCGATCCACGCAGTGCTGTTCGATCTCGATGGCGTGGTCCGCCACTTCGACGCGGGCTACACCGCCGACATCGAGGTCGAGTACGGCTTGACGCCCGGAAGCGTTCTGGAAGCAGCCTTCGAGCCGAGGCTGCTCGAACAGGTGACGACGGGCAAGATCTCACGTGGCGCCTGGGTCGATCGGGTCGGTGCAACGCTCGGCTCCACGACAGCGGCCGAAGAGTGGGGACGTCAGCCATCCACGGTCGACACCGAGGTGCTTGCCATCGTGGATGCGCTTCGAGCCGCCGGCATCCGCACCGCCATCCTCACGAACGGCACCGACACCATCCCTGCCGAGGCGGCTGAGCTCGGGCTCATCGAGCGCTTCGAAGCGATCTTCAACTCCGCGGAGATCGGCTGGGCGAAACCCGACGAGCGCGCGTTCCAGCACGTGCTCGACGCGCTCGGGCTCGAGGCATCGGAGGTGTTCTTCACCGACGACTCGGCCGGCACGCTCGCGGGCGCGGAGGCACTGGGGATGCCGACGCACCACTTCACGTCAGCGGATGGTTTCCTGGGTGCGCTGCGCGCAGTAGGCGTCGCGATCTGAGGCGTCTGCTCATTCCCGGCCAACCGCCGGCAAGGAATCGGGGGACACCTTCTCGCGCCGCTGACGAATGAAAGAGACCGCCACCCAGCTTTCTGCCTGGGTGGCGGTCCCCCGTCCTGGGGACAGCGAGATCAGTAACCGACGGCCGACAGGGCGTACTCGATCTCGGCTGCCTGGAACCCCTCGTATTCGAGCTGTTCGTACAGGCTCTGGCGTGAGAACGACGAGTAGTTGAGATAGTCGGCGGCCTTCTCCGCGGCTTCTGCGTTCCAGTCAGCACCGGCATTGTCGGCGCCGAACGTCGCGTCCTCCGTAGAGAACCCTTCGTACTCGAGCTGGCCGATCAGGCCCGTGCGGGAGAACCCGGAATAGTCGAGGTAGTCCTGCGCCTTCGCGATCGCGTTCTGCTGGCCGAGGGTGAGCTTCGGCTTTTCGGCCACGACGATCGTGATGGCTGCGCCTTCGGTGGCTTCTGAGCCTGCGGCGCGGCTGGTCGAGACGACCAGGGCGGCCGGGTCTTCGAACGACGTCAGCTGAGGGGCGTCCAGCCCGGCATCCTCGAGCACGGTGATTGCGTCGGAGACGGGCAGCCCGACGACGTCGGGGACAGTGATCGTCGCGGGCGGTTCCTCAGCGACCTCCTCGTCAGCCGGTTCACTGGTCTGCTGCACCGCTGCCACCGGCTTCTTGTCAGATGCGGGAAGGTTCGCAGCGATCCCGGCCGTGACGGCGATCGACGTGATGACGGCGATGCTGCCAAGCACGATACCTGCAACGGCGAGACCCTTGCGCTGTTGCTTCATGAGCGCGAACACACCGAGCGCGATCGCGCCCAGGCCGAGGATCACTCCGAGGATCGGGACGATCCCCGTGAAGAACGCGATGATGCCGGCGATGAGCGCGACGATCGACAGGACAGGGGTCGGCTTTGACTCCGCCGCCGCATCCGCCGACGCTGCACTCGCCCAGGGGGCGGCGCCGGCGGCCGGCACGGCGTCTGTAAGCACCGCGGTCGGGGCTGCGGGCTGCGGCTCGAGCCACTGTGCACCGTCCCAGTAACGCTGCTCATTGTTGGCGTGCGGCGCGGGGTACCAACCGGGCGCGGGCGTAGGGTCTGACATCAGGTTCCTCTCAGCGGTGATCGACCTCTCAGGGAATCCATAGGTCAAATCTCGAGTTGATGCTATCGGTGATTCCGACACCGGAGGTCGGGCGGGAGGTCACGGTCGCCCTGTCGCCGCCATTCCCGACGAAGGCGTGACGAAATCGTAACCGCGTGCGGGCAGGTTGGGCCCAGCTGGTCGCTACTCTCAGATGGGCCCAACTGGGGGCACTTCAGCAGCATGGAGCAAACGTGAGCAACGTCGCCGCCGGGTGGTACCCGAGTCCCGAAGATCCGACGCAGAATCGGTTCTGGGATGGTGGACGGTGGACCGAGCACGTCGCCCCCATCGCAGTCCCCGAGCCCGTTACGGCAGCCGCGCCGCAGTTCTCGCCGCCACCCGCACCGGGAGCCGCCGCTTTCTCCGCGCCTGCTCCTGGAGCGCCTAAGCCTCCGGCTTCGTCGAAGAGAAAGTGGCTCATCGGAGGTGCGATCGCTGCCGGTGTGATCGTCGTGGGGTCTGTCGGAGCGGCGATCGGTTCGGGAGGCCGTTCCGAGACGGCCTCCGAAGCCAGCACCGCCCCTGTGGTCTCGGTCCCGAGCCCGACGCCGGAAGAAGTCGTCGAGACGCCGCCGCCGGCGCCAGTCGTCGAGACGGTCGACGCGGTGGGCTTCCGTGCCCAGGCGGGCTCGCACCTCGATGACATGCTCAAAGACCTCGACGACATCGTCACGACAGTCAACGAGGATGGCTTCTGGCGCCTGCTCAGCAACAGCGGGGAACTGGCCTTCAACCAGGGCCAGCTTCAGGCCTTGGATGTGCCGGAGAACGTCGCCGCCACCTGGCCGGCGTCCCTCGCCGCTCTGGAGGCTACGCAGGACAGCCTCACTGACGCCATCGGAACGCAGGACGGTCCGACCATCCTCGCCGCGGTAGAAATCGTTCGCGCGCAGGTCGAGGCGAGCCGCGGAGTGGCGAACACCGCGCAGTAGATTCGGCTGGAGTGCTCTCGAGGGAGAGAGCGGCGCGATGGAGAACGATATGAGCATGGCGAGTGCGGGTTGGTATCCGAACGGCGATCAGTGGGAGTCGTACTGGGACGGCGAGCGGTGGCTGGATATGCACCGACCGATCGCTCCGCCGCCTACTTTCGTCGCCCCCGATCCCGTCAGCTCCGTCTCCCAGCAGGCCCCTCCGATTCCGGAAGGACCGCTGCTGCCCTTCGCTGTATCCGGTGTGATCGTCGATCTGCGACCAGAGGGTCTGTATCTCGAGGGAACCTCGTGGCTCGGACGCGGTGCCGTCGGTGACAAGCCGAGAGTTGTTCTCTGGGATGACATCTCCACCCTCGAGCGGACATCCGTCGGGATCAAGCTCCGCGAAGGGCGCAAGGTCATCCAGATCAGCGTCCCGTCGAAGATGCAGGACCAGGCAGGCAAGGTCGTCGAGGAGATCGCGCGGCAATTCACAGTTGCCACAGGTCGGACGCTCACGACCGCAAAGGTCACGCGCGCCGAGAAGCTGACCGCCGTAGGCGACGTCTATGGGCGGGCGCTCGTGCGGAGAATCGATGAAATCTCAGAGGTTCTATCCGCCGCCGATCATGCCAGAGAAGTGGCACTCTCCCACGATCTGATCGTGTGGGCAAAATCCCAGAAGGTCAAGAGTGGAGTCGAGTTCGCCGCGGCGAAACTCCAAGAGCTGCGAGTGGCCAGAGGCGCGCACATCCCGCAGCAGGTCGGCGTCGTCGTCGGGGCGGCCTTCGGGCCCAACATCGTCGTCTTCGACGACCGCGTGCACATGGGCAGGGTGGCCTATCCGATCGATGTCCTCACCGAGGCTCAGGTGTACGTAGATGGGCAGGTGCAGGTCACCACGCGCCCCTCTATGACCGCCGCGGCGTTCGGCTCGATCCTGCCGGGAACCGCGCTGATCCCTGCCATGGCATTCGGTAAGAAGGAGAAGACCGACACCCGGGTGGCGGAATTCCACATCGGATCACGAGGATGGGTGCTCAAGACACGGATCCCCATCGGCGCGCTCTCCGACGCGCGAGCCACTGCTCAGCGCGTCAATGCGATCGCCGCTGGCATCCAACGTGTGCGCCCTGCGGAAGCCGACCCGGTTCCCGAGGCACCCGCCGCCAGCGCCCCGGACATCACGAGTCAGATCGAGCGGATCGTGGAGCTGGAACGGGCGGGGGCGATCACTCCGGAGCAGGCAGCGGCGATGAAGGCACAGATCATCGGCCTGTAACGCGTGCGGTTCAGCATCTCGATCTGAAGGGCGTTTCGGCTCGCTGGCGCTCGCTCAAACGACCGGCGTCTCAAGCCCGCGCCCGATACCGCTGCACCACAACGCCCGACCGGAACTCCTGCCGCTCCACCAACTCGAGCTCGATCCGCTCCCGCAACCCATCGAACAACCGCGGCCCGCTCCCGGCGAGGACCGGATGCACGGCGAACGTGTACTCGTCGATCAGACCGAGGTTCGCGAGCGCGAGAGTGAGTGTTACGCCGCCGACGGAGAGGCCCTTGCCCGGTTCCTGCTTAAGTCGGCGAACCGCGTCGCCCAGGTCGCCGCGCAGCAGCTCGGCGTTCCAGTCGACCTCAGTGAGGGTGCTCGACACGACGTACTTCTTGGCACGGTCGATGCGCTCGGCGAACCGGACCTCGGACTCATCCATCCAGTCGGGCCACACGCCGTCCGCCGGCCGCCGCCACGCGGACTCCATCATCTCGTAGGTCACCCGGCCGTACAGTTCGGCATCGGACCGATCCATCTCGGCGGTCCAGAAGTCCATGAACTCCTCGTCGGGAGTGAGCCCCGCCTCGTGGTGAACGCTGCCGTCGAGCGTGACGTTGATCGCATACCGCAGTGGTCTCATGCGCCGGTCTCCTTTGATGCGTGACGCCGGGGTTCTCCGGAACGTAGCAGACCGTCCGGACGATGTCACCGCGTTTCGTCTCGCTTCGCTCGCTCAACGACCGGGGGGCGCGTAAAAGTCACCTCCACAACCCTTCGCCGACCTGCTTGAATACCGGCATCCGCGCTCCCCACCGGAAAGGCGACCTCCCCATGAACGCTCATCTCCCGGATCCGTTCCACCACGCCCCGACCGGCATCCGGCCCTTCAACGACAATCCCGACTACGACTACGAGATCCGCGGAGTCCTCGGTCAGAGCGTGTACGGCGCCGGCGAGCCGGGCGAGGTCCTCGCCGCCACCGCCGGTATCAAGAAGAACGATCATGACGGCTGGTACAAAGCCTGGTTCGACCTTGCCGATCGCACGTTCGCGACGGCGCAGAAAGCCGCCGCAGGCACGCACCGCGTCAGCGCGGCCAGCGCCTTCCTCCGCGCTTCGGCCTACTACGGCGTCGCCGTGAATGCGGTCAGCGCCCTGGAGAGCACCGACGACCTCGCCCCCACCTTCACCAAGCAGCAGGACGCCTGGAACGGCTTCATCGCGCACACCTCCGCGAGCGTCGAAGAGGTCAGCATCCCGTACGAGGCCAGCAGTCTTCCCGGCTGGTTCTTCCGACCGTCCGTCGCCGAGGGCGCCCCGACGCTCATCGCCGTCAACGGAAGCGACGGCTCACTCGCCGCCCTCTGGGCCTCGTGCGTGGCGCCCGCCCTCGAACGCGGATACAACGTGCTCGTGTTCGACGGACCTGGCCAGCAGTCCGAGCTCTTCGAACGCAACGTGCCGTTCCGCCCCGACTGGGAACACGTGCTCACCCCGGTCTTCGACTTCGTCGCCCGTCTCGACGGAGTCGACGCCATGTCGATCTCCGTCTACGGGATCAGCCAGGGCGGGTACTGGGTGGCCCGCGCCCTCGCCTTCGAACACCGCTTCGCCGCCGCGATCACCGATCCGGGCGTCGTCGACGTGTCGACCTCATGGACCGGACACCTGCCGAAAAGCCTGCTGAAGCTGCTCGACGCGGGGGAGACCGCGAAGTTCGACAAGGAGATGGAGCTCGGGATGAAGTTCTCTCCCGAGACCGCCCGCACCTGGCGATTCCGCGCCCGCCCCTACGGCACCACGGGCTACGGCGAGACGATCGAAGCCGTCCGGAAGTACACCGTCGCCGACGTCGCGGGGCAGATCGTCACTCCGCTCGCGATCCTCGCGCCCGAGGGCGAGCAGTTCTGGCCAGGACAGTCCGACCAGCTCGCGAGCCTCACGCCGAACGTGTCGACCGTCATCCGCTTCACCGCCGCCGAAGGAGCGGGCGAACACTGCCAACCCCTGGCCCGAACCCTGACGGCAGAGCGGATGCTGGACTGGCTGGACGATCGATTGGGACGGTGATCCTCGCACACCTCATACCTCGCCCGGCACCTCCACACCCACGAACTCGCTCCCACATCGCGCCCAGAGCTTTCCCATCGACCACGAACAGAATGGCGGCATGCTCCGACGAGTTGCGGCGATTGCCTCTGCCACCATCCTTCTGACGGCTGGCTTAGTTGCCTGCGGTGAACGCGAACCCGAATCCAGGCCGCAGCCCTCAGCGGCGTGGGAGGGCGGGCGCATAGATGGACATTCCAGCTCGACAGACCCGACGATGTCGCTGACGATCTCTCCCGAGGGCGTCGCCGAGCTTTCTGACGTGCCGGAGGGTCAATGGGTGAAGACCGACTCCGGAATCTGCTGGGACGACTCGGGCGGCCTCTACTCGGGCCAAGGGACATGGACATGGTTCGGCGACAGCGGCATCGAGGTGAAGTTCGAAGACTCCGCCGTCATCTTCTGGGCCTGGCCGGGCAAGTTCGGAAGCTACAACTGGTCGGAGTTCAAGATGGTGAACTGCCGGGGCGATCGAACGTGGGGCATGAGACTCACCTGCGGATCGGCTGGCACCGTCGACCTTCCACCCTGCAAAGTCGAATGACGGGCGCTTCGACAAGCTCAGCGACCCAAGGCCCAAACGTTGATCGCGAGCGGATCCCCGGTCGCTCAATTGCCGAGGCCGTCGAGCATCCAGTGGTAGCGAAGGCGGAGGCCGCGCTCCATGCTGGCCAACGCCGCACCGGCGCCGAGGGTGATGTTGAGCCACAGGGGGAGATGGATAGGGGAGACGAACGTGCCGAAGCGCTCCGCGATGGGTGGGATCTCTGAGATCACCTGCACCAGTTGCGGCACGTTCACTCCCACACCGACGAGGAGGACGACGATCGCGACCGCGGCGATCCATCGGCTCGCGACCGGGTGCGTCTGCTCGAGTCGGAGACGGCGGCCGATCGCCGATCTCGGATGCGGAGTGAGGCGACGTTCGGATCGATCGGGCGTGACGTAGTGCATCCGCCGCAGGCCGTACGTCCCTGCCCGCACCTGGATCACGCCGCCCTCGACCGTGAACGCCGCCGGCAGCTTCGACACGACGGCCTGCGCCCCGTCGCGATAGAGGTGTGCACGAGGATCGCCGTCGTCATGGGTCCGCACATCCACCGCGTAGATCACATCCGGCCCGCCCGGCCGCGGCAACGTCAGCGAGAACAGCTTTCGACCGGAAACCAGATGCCACCAGCGGAACGGCGGGAGCGGACTCCCGTCACCGCGCTTCTGGCGGCGGGGCGTCGTTCCGTCGTCGGCATCGCCGAGCATGCCGAGCGCGTCGGCATCGTCTTCGTCGAATATGGACATGCTTCCATCGCACTCGATCGTCGGCCGCGTGCCCAGTGCCCACGTGTCATCAGGACGAGTGACAAATGTCCCCCTCGCGACGCGTCGCCCGAGCCCTACCGCCGCAGCATCGTGCTGTAGAACCGGTACACATTCGCCCGGTACCTCGTACTCCCGATGAGGATCGGCCTCCCGACCGCATCGAACGCCGTCTCGGCCCCCAACAGCAGCGGGCTCCCCACCGGTACCTCGAGCAGTTCGGCCTCCCGCTCATCCGCCCCGATCGCCTCGACCACGAAGTTCGATCGCGCGGGCTCCGTGCCCAGAGCGCCCATCTCCGCATAGAGCGACGTGTCCGACAGGTCGACGTCTTCGATGCCGGGCGTGCGCTCGAGCAGGATCACCGTGTGATCGATGCAGATGGGCGTATCGCCGAGCGACCGCAGCCGCTCGACCTCGACCACCGGACTGAGCGGACCCGTCTGCAGCTGCTGCGCCTCGTCGAGCGTCGCCTCGCGCACGACGTGCGACAGCACTCGCGTGCCCGGCACGACCCCGCGGCGCCGCGCCATCTCGGTGAAGCTGATGAGCGTGCGGGGAGGCTCTCCCAGCGGCGCCTCGTTCACGAACCACCCGGACTGGGGCGCCGGGCTCACCAGCCCCTCCTCGGCCAGCGCCGCCAGCGCACGCCGCACGGTGGTGCGGCTGACCTGCAGCTGCTCGACCAGGTCGCGCTCGCTGGGCAGCCGTCCCGTGGAGGTGAAGGCGCCCGCCCGCACGAGTCGCCGGAGCTGGTCGGCCGCAGCATCCGCCACTCCTGCGCCCGCCCGGCGCGGTTCGTTCGTCATGCTCCTACGCTACGACCAATCTAGTATTTTGGTCTAATCTGGTCCATTTTGGTCTCTCGATCGTGCACGATCGCCCTACAGTGATCACGCCACCCACCACGAGAAGAGAACCGCTGTGACCCTGCCCCACTCCATCAGCTCGACCGTCGACGAGCTGAGCGCGACGCTCGCGGCCCAACTGATCGAGTCCATCGACAGTGCCGCGACCGAGGGTCGCCTGCTGATCGTCGGCATCCCCGCCGGTCGCACCCTCACTCCCGTGATCGACGCCCTCGCCGCCCAGCTGCGCGAGACGCCCCGCGACCTCGGCCACGTGCGCCTCGTGCTCATGGACGACTACGCGATCCCCGACGGCGACGGTTGGACGGCTCCCCCCGTCACCGCCCACTACAGCTGCCGCCAGTACGGCGAGCAGGTGATCGCGAAGCTCAGCGACGCGGTCAAGCCCCTCACCGGCATCGGCGTCGCCCACCTCTGGTCGCCCGACCCCGCCGACCCCGAGGCCTACGACGGGCGGATCGCGGATGCCGGTGGCATCGACATCTTCTACGTCGCGGTCGGCTCCTCCGACGGCCACGTGGCCTTCAACCCTCCCGGCAGCGCACTCGACAGCCGCACCCGCATCATCCCGCTCGCCGACTCGACGCGCCTCGACAACCTCGGCACCTTCCCCGAGTTCGACTCGCTCGACGACGTGCCGACCCACGGTGTCAGCGTCGGCCTCGCCACCCTCTCCGACGCCCGCCGCGTCGAGATCGTCGTGCACGGCGCCGGAAAAGCCTCCTCGACGGCGCGACTTCTCGCCGCCGAGGGGTTCCACCCCGAGTTCCCCGCCACGTTCGCCTACGAGCACGGCAACGTGCACGTGAACCTCGACCGCGACGCCGCGAGCCTCCTCCCCGAGGCGGCTGCCGACGCCACGGCATCCGCCCCGCAGTAGCACCCGCAGCACCCGAGCCCTCACCGCCTGCACCACCCCAACGGAGGAGTACACATGCGCACTCGACCAGCAGCACTCGCCGCGATCGCCGTCGCAGCCCTCGCCCTGACCGCCTGCGGCACGGGCTCGGGACCGGCCGACGGCGGAGAGGGCGGCCCCGACGACAAGACCCCGATCACCCTCTCGCTGTGGAGCTTCTTCACCGACCGCGAGGAAGGCGTGATCGACGCCCGCCTCGACGCCTTCGAGGAGAAGTACCCCTGGATCACCGTCGACCACACCGGCGGCCAGAACGACGACACCCTGCTGCAGGCCGTGCGCGGCAACACCGCCCCCGACGTCGCCCTCGCCAACAACAGCGAGGCCGTCGCCAGCTACTGCTCCACGGGCGTCTTCCAGAACCTCGACGATCGCATCGCGAAGTCGGATGCCGATGTCGACGGCATCCTGTCATCGACCGAGGCGTACACGTCCTACGACGGCGACCGCTGCGCGCTCCCGGTGATGGCCGACGTCTACGGCCTCTACTTCAACCAGGACATGCTGGATGCCGCCGGCGTCGCCGTGCCGACCACCTGGGACGAGCTCGCCGAGGCCGCCAAGAAGCTCACCGTGCGCAACGCCGACGGCAGCATCCAGGTCGCGGGCTTCGTGCCGTTCCTCGACTTCCAGGAGAACAACGTCGCGACCTTCACCGCCGGCTGGGACCTCACCTGGTACGACGACGAGGGCAAGGCGGCCATGGCCTCCGACCCGCAGTGGGCCGCCATGCTCGAATGGCAGAAGGAGCTCATCGACTGGTACGGCTACGACGACCTCCAGGAGTACGTCGCCGGCCTCGGCGCCGAGTTCTCGGCCGAGAACCCGCTGCACACCGGCCGGCTCGCGATGGCCGTCGACGGCGAGTGGCGCGTCGCGTTCATCGACGACCAGGCTCCCGACCTGAACTACGGCACCGCCCCCATCCCGACCGTGGACGAGGCGACGTACGGCGGCGGCACGATCAGCGGCACGACCGTCGGCATCCCCCGCGGATCGAAGCACTCCGACGCCGCCTGGCTGCTGGCCGAGTACCTCGCCACCGACACCGACAACCTCGTCGACCTCACCCTCGAACTCCGCAACGTGCCCACCACGACCGCGGCGCTCGAAGACGAGAGCATCCGCACGATCGATCAGTTCAACGTGATGCTCGACATCGCCGCGAACGAGAACACCCGCTCGATCCCCGGCACCCCGGCCGGCGCCGCACCGCGCGAGCTCCTGGGTCAGTGGCTGCAGGGCTGGCAGGCGGGCGACGTGAAGGATGCCGAAGAGGGGCTCGCCGGCGTCGCGAAGCAGATCGACAGCCAGATCTCCCAGGCCTCCGGAGGGAACGCGCCGTGACGACGGCACCCCTCACCCGGAGCGGTCAGGCGACCACGTCGCCCGACCGCTCCGGGGCGCTCCGTAAGCGGAAGCGGCGCCAGACCCTCACGATCCTGGCCTTCCTGAGCCCGGGGCTCATCGGCCTCGTCCTGTTCTTCGGGTACCCGCTGGTCGCGAACCTCGCCTACTCGTTCACCCGCTACGACATGGTGAACGCGCCCCAGTTCATCGGGCTCGCCAACTACCAGTTCATGTTCGACGGCGATCAGCAGATCGGCACCGCGATCCGCAACACCCTCGTGTTCTGCCTCGTCTCGGTGCCGCTGCAGCTGATGTTCTCGCTCGGCATCGCGGCGACCCTGGCCCGCGTCCGCTCGGGCGCCGGCATCTACCGCACCCTCTTCTACCTGCCCACGCTGCTGCCGCCCGTGGCCGCGGCGATGACCTTCTCGTTCGTGCTCAACCCGGGCACGGGTCCGGTCAACGCGATCCTCGGCGCTCTGGGACTACCGAAGCCGCTCTGGTTCAGCGACCCCGCGACCTCACAGGTGTCGCTGCTGCTGCTCACCACCTGGGGCGTCGGCAACACGATCGTCATCCTGCTCGCGGCCGTGCTCGAAGTGCCGCTCGAGATGCAGGAAGCCGCGCAGCTCGACGGCGCGAACGGCTGGCGCCGCTTCTGGCACATCACGCTGCCGACGATCTCGCCCGTAATCCTGTTCTCGACGATCATGGGCGTGATCGGCAGCCTGCAGCTGTTCGCGCAGCCCTACGTCGTCAGCACCGTGATCGGCGGCGGATCCGGCGTGACCGCCGACAACATCGGCTACCCGCAGAACACCCTCCTCTTCTTCACCGAGGTGCTGTATCAGCAGGGATTCCGCTACTTCAACATGGGCTACGCGGCCGCGCTCTCGATGGTGCTGTTCGCGGCGACCCTCGTCGTCGTGCTGGTGCTCATCCGGGCCACCCGCGGCCGTGTGCACGGCGAGGAAGGCTGACCATGACCGCCATCATCGATCGACCCGTCGCGCCGGCATCCGGCCGCTCCACCACGCCATCGCCGCGCGCGACCCGTGCCCGCGCTCGCCGTCAGCGGCTGCTCGCAGCCGTCGGACGGCACGCGATCCTCATCGCGCTGCTGCTGATGTTCCTCGCGCCGCTGCTCTTCATCATCACGACCGCGCTGATGACCGACGACCAGGCGCTCACGAGCCGCATCTGGCCCGACCCCGTGAACCTCGCCAACTTCGTCGAGGTCTTCGAGAAGGTGCCGCTGCTGCGGTACATGGCCAACACGCTGCTGATCGCCGGGTCGAGCACGATCCTCGCGGTCGCCACCAGCATTCCGGTCGCCTACGCCCTCGCGACTTTCCGGTTCCGCGGGCGGCGCGTGCTGTTCGTCGCGGTCATCGCCGCGATGATGCTGCCGCCGCAGGTCACGATCGTGCCGCTCTACGCCGCGTACGCGCAGCTCGGACTGGTCGGGTCTCCGCTGCCGCTGATCATCCCGAGCCTCTTCGGCGACGCGTTCACGATCTTCCTGCTGCGGCAGTTCTTCGTGTCGGTGCCGCGCACGTACCTCGACGCGGGACGCATGGACGGCGCCTCCGAGCTGCGACTGCTCTGGACCGTGTTCCTGCCCATGGTGAAGCCGGCCATCGCCGCGGCTGCGCTCTTCGCGTTCTTCTACAGCTGGAACGACTTCTTCAATCCGCTGCTGTACCTCGCCTCGAACCAGGAGTGGTACACCTTGTCGATCGGGCTCTCGCAGTTCCGGTCGGTGCACTCGGTGCAATGGAACCTCACCATGGCGGCCACGCTGCTCTTCGTCATCCCGGTGATCGTGCTGTTCTTCTTCGCCCAGAAGCAGTTCGTGCAGGGCATCGCGCTGTCCGGAGTGAAGGAATGAGGGCGGCAGCATCCGCTCTCTCACACATCGACGAACGATTCGGAAGGATCCCCACATGAAGGTCGCGGTCATCGGCGCCGGTTCCACCTACACCCCCGAGCTCGTCTCGGGACTCGCCGCCCAGCACCACCGTCTCGCGGTCGACGAGCTGGTGCTCATGGACGTCCACGCGGAACGCCTGTCGGTCGTGGGGGAGTTCGCGAAGCGGATGCTGGCGCACCAGGGCCTCGACACCCACGTGACGCTCACGACGGATCGCACCGAAGCCGTGACCGATGCGGATGCCGTGCTCATCCAGCTGCGCGTCGGCGGGCAGGCCGCGCGGCTCGGCGACGAGACCTTCCCGCTGGACTGCGGCTGCATCGGGCAGGAGACGACCGGTGCCGGCGGACTCGCCAAGGCGCTGCGCACCGTTCCCGTGGTGCTCGACATCGCCGACGAGGTGCGTCGCGTCGCGAAGCCCGATGCCTGGATCATCGACTTCACCAACCCGGTCGGCATCGTCACGCGGGCGCTGCTCGACGCGGGGCATCGCGCGATCGGGCTGTGCAACTACGCGATCGGCGTGGAGCGGTGGGCGGCGCAGGTGCTCGACATCGAACCGGCCCGCGTCTCGGTCGACCCCGTCGGGCTCAACCACTTCTCGTGGACGCGCCGCATCCTCGTCGACGGCGAAGACGTGCTGCCTCGGCTGCTCGACGAGCGGATGCCGGAGGTGCTCGAGAAGTACCCGTTCCCGGAGGAGCTGATCCGGCTCATCGGCGCGATCCCGTCGTACTACCTTCAGTACTACTACTTCCACGATTCCGTGCTCGAACGGCTCCGTTCGGAGACGCCGCGCGCCACGGTGGTCGCCGAGCTCGAGGCCGAACTGCTCGAGCAGTACAGGTCACCGCTGCTGCTCGAGAAGCCGCCGCAGCTCGCGAAGCGCGGAGGTGCCTTCTACAGCGAGGCCGCGGTCGACCTGCTCGCCTCGCTGTACGCGGACGAGCCGACCGCCCACGTGCTGAACGTGCGCAACGCCGGTCTCATCCCGGGGCTCGCCGACGACGATGTGATCGAGACGCGGTGCCTCGTGAGCGCCGCGGGTGTGGTTCCTCAGCCGCAGGCCGCCGTGCCGCCCGAGCTGCTCGGCCCGATCCAGCACGTCAGCGCCTACGAGCGGATCGCCGTGAAGGCGGCTCTCTCGGGAGACATCGACGATGTGCGCCGGGCGATGCTCGCGCATCCGCTCATCGGCCAGTGGGAGATGGTCGAGGGTCTCGTGCCGCGACTGCTCGAGTCGAGCGCCGCGCACCTGCCGCAGTTCGCGGTCGAGGTCTCGTGACGTCGTCTTCTTTGGAGCCGCACGGGAACGGGCTCGTACTCGGCGTCGATGTCGGCAACTCCAAGACGCACGTCGTCGTCGCGGATCTCGAGGGCCGAGTCGTCGGTGTCGCGTCAGGGCCGGGATTGCAGTCGGGACTCGGCGGGCTCGACTCGATGCTGACCCCGCTGATCGACCTCGCGGAACGAGCCGGCGGTGCGCGCTCGGGGTTCGATGCGGCCTGCCTCGCACTCGCCGGCATCGACCTGCCCGAGCAGGAGGATGCCATGACCCAGCTTGCGGCCGAGGCGTCGCTCGCCGAGCGGATCACGGTGCTGAACGACACCTTCGCGCTGCTCCGCACCGGACCCGACCGAGGTGACGGCGTCGCCGTGGTGGCGGGTGCCGGCATCAACTGCGTCGGCGTCCGCGGTGACGTGCACGTGCGGTATCACGCGATGGGCACGGTCAGCGGCGACTGGGGCGGCGGCATGGAGCTCGGTCGCGAGGCGCTGTCCCTCGCCTGCCGTGCGGAGGACGGTCGCGGGTCGCCGACGGCGCTCGCCGACGCCGTCCCGCAGCATTTCGGTCTCGAGCGGCCGCTGCAGGTGACCGAGGAGATCATGCTCGGGCGGCTGTCGGAGCACCGCCTCGTCGAGCTCGCGCGGGTGGCGCTCGAGAGCGCGACGCAGGGGGATGCCGTGGCGCAGGCCCTCGTCGCGCGTGTGGCCGACGAGGTCGTGACCTTCATCGAGACCACTCGCCGGCGTCTCGACTGGCCCGACGATCAGGGACCCGTGCCGGTGCTGCTCGGCGGCGGACTGCTGCAGTCGGGCAATGAGTTCCTTCTCGGGTGGATCCGGGCGCCGTACGTCGACGGGAGGCGCGCGACGATCTCGGTCGCGACCGTGCCGCCGATCGTCGGGTCTTTGCTGCTCGCGTACGACCTGCTCGGTGGGGATGCGCCGGACGCCGGGGAGCTGGCGCGGCAGGTGGAGGCTGCGCTCGGCTGACCGGAGTCAGGTGTCGAGCAACGTGCGCACTTCTGTGACGGAGCGTCCGTAGGCGAACTGTGCGACCCGAGCGGCGAGTTCTGAGTACACCTGAACGACCGTCGCCCCGCGTGACATCCACCGGCCACCGGATGCCGTGAGCTCCAGGCCGGGACCGGGCTCGGCGTCGGGAAGCTCGGCACGCCCTGCCGCGGTGCGCGCCGCCGCGCCGAGCATGCCGACGAGCCAGGCCTCACCGAGGGCATGCGGCCGGATCGAGGCGATCGGTCCACCCCGGCCCCGGAAGACCTGGAACATGGTGTCTGCACGTCTCGCCGTCCAGGTCTCGCCGTCGTGGGTGAAGTCGCAGGCGACGTCGGCGTGCAGGGTGATGTCGGCGCCGTAGTGCCGGAGGGCATCGACGCACTCGGCGCTCAGGAACCGGCCGTCGAGTTCACGCTCGCGACGGCGGAGCTCGGCCCGGTACTTCTCGCGCGCGATCGGGGCGTACTCCTCTTCGAGTGCTCGCCGATCGGCACCGGCGCCCTGCGAGAGCCGGTCGAAGAGCCATGCCGGGTCGATCTGCACGAAGTAGCGGAAGAAGACGTCGACCGGTCCGCGCTTCATCTTCCGGTCGGCGACCAGGAGCTGCACACCGTGGTCGACGGACCACACGGCCGTGGTCGCGCCATCGACGACTGCGACCCACGACCAGCCGGGTGAGCGGATCTCGGGCGAGGCCGACTCGAGCGCCGCACTGAGCAGCGTTCCCCGGGGAACCGACAGGACGCCGGCGTGCGAGACGACGTCATCGCCCATGGCGACGCTGTCGCGATCGACGTGGAGCTCGATGGTGCGGCGGAGCATAGGGGGAGCCTAATCGGTGGGGCACTCGTCGATCTCTCCACGCGGGCCGAGTCGAGATACTGAGATCAATATGCAAGCCGATGATGACTGACGAGCGTAATTCTGACAATCTAAATGCCACCTGCAGATGACACATTGCTCCCAGATTTGGAGCGAACGCCGCTTCGGGCAGATACTCGTGGCATCCGCGTCATCCCATCTGACCGGCTCACACCATGAATCCTGCCTCTGCTCTCGCGCCTGGAACGACCATCGCCGTCATCGGCGCCGGACGTCTCGGCGGCGTTCTCGCCCGCAGCCTCCGAGCCGCGGGCTTCGAGGTCCTCGGGCCGCTTCGTCGGAACCAGTCGATGCCGTCTGCCGACGTCGCGTTGCTCTGCGTGCCGGATGCCGCGATCCCGGCCGTCGCGTTCGTCGCGCGTCCGCACGTGCGGCTCGTCGGACACGTCTCCGGCGCGACTGCGCTCGACGACGTCGATTTCAGCATCCACCCGCTGCAGACGTTCACCGGCTCCGAGACGCCCGACGTGTTCCACGGCATCGGTGCCGCGATCGCCGGCCGCACCGACGAGGCCCTCGCCATCGCCGATCACCTGGCCCGCGCCCTCGGTGCTCGCCCGTTCACGGTCGACGACGCGCACCGCGCGAGCTATCACGCCGCGGCATCCTTCGCCTCGAACTTCGTGCTGACACTGCTCGACGCGGCAGAGCAGCTTTCCTCCGCAGCGGGCATCCCCGCGGACGAAGCCCGCGAACTGCTCGCCCCGCTGGTCCGCCGCACTGTCGACAACTGGGTGGCCACCGGCGCCCCGGACGTGCTCACCGGACCCGTCGTCCGCGGCGACGCGCGAACGATCGAGCGCCAACGGGACGCCGTCGAGGAGGCCGCCCCGCACCTCGCCCCGCTCTTCTCCGAACTCGTCAGCGCGACCCGCGCTGTCGCCAGCCGCGCCACCAGAAAGCCGACGATCGGCTCGGAGGCCCCGCCGACCGTGATCCCCGAACCGGAGGCGACGGCCGAATGAACATCCTCCGCACGATCCCCGAGGTCCGCGCCGCCGTGCACGCAGCCCGGCACGAACGCAAGACCGTCGGCCTCGTCCCCACCATGGGCGCCTTCCACGAGGGGCACCTCTCGCTCATGCGCCGTGCGCGCGAGCAGAACGACCTCGTCGTGGTCTCGCTCTTCGTCAACCCGACCCAGTTCGGCGCGAACGAAGACCTCGGCGCCTACCCGCGCGACGAGGCTCGCGATGCCGCGCTCGCCGAGGCCGAAGGCGTCGACATCCTCTTCGCGCCCGCGGCATCCGAGATCTACCCCGACGGATTCGCGACGAACATCCACGTCGCGGGCCTCACCGATGTGCTCGACGGAGCCGCCCGCGGACCACGCCACTTCGACGGCGTCGCCACCGTCGTCACGAAGCTGTTCGGCATCGTGCGACCCGACGTCGCCTACTTCGGGCAGAAGGATGCGCAGCAGGTCCTCGTCGTCCGCCGCGTCGTGCGCGACCTCGACCTCGACGTGCGCATCGAGGCCTGCCCGATCGTGCGCGAGGCCGACGGACTCGCGATGAGCTCGCGCAACGTCTACCTCGACGCGGATGCCCGCGCGCAGGCCACCGCGCTCAACCGGGCGCTCGACGCCGCGGCATCCGTCTGCGAGGCGGGGGAGCGGGATGCCGACAGCATCCTCTCCGCCGCCCAGCGCGTGCTCGCCGAAGCCGGGATCACGCCCGAGTACCTCGAACTGCGCGACGCGTCGACCCTGGAGACGGTCACGCGCGTCGAGAACGATGCGCTTCTCGCCGTGGCCGCCCGCGTCGGCGCTGCTCGGCTGATCGACAACCACACCCTGAAAGCGAGCGCGTGATGCGACGCACCATGCTGAAGTCGAAGATCCACCGCGCGACCGTCACCGGCAGCGACCTCCACTACGTCGGATCGATCACCATCGACCCCGACCTGCTCGAGGCCGCCGACATCCTCCCGCACGAGCAGGTGCACGTCGTCGACGTCGACAACGGCGCCCGCTTCGAGACGTACACGCTCGTCGGAGAGCGCGGATCCGGCGTCATCCAGGTCAACGGCGCCGCCGCCCGCCTCGTGCACACCGGCGACACGATCATCGTGATCTCCTACGCCGACTACTCCCCCGAAGACCTCACGGACTACACGCCGACAGTCGTGCACGTCGACCGCGCGAACAGCATCATCCAGGTCGACGATGCCGTCGACCGCCTGCTGACCGAGGCCGCGCTGTGAGCGCGCACGCGGCACCCCGCAAGCGCGTCACCCTCGCGAGCCTCGCCGCGAAGAAGGATGCCGGCGAACCCATCGTCATGGTCACCGCCTACGACCACCCCAGCGCGCAGATCGTCGAGGAGGCGGGCGTCGACATGGTGCTCGTCGGCGACTCGGCCGCCATGACCGTGCTCGGCTACGACAGCACGGTGCCGGTGACGGTCGACGAGATGCTCATGCTGACGAAGGCCGTGCGGCGCGGGCTCACGGTGCCGCTGCTCGTCGGCGACCTGCCCTTCGGGTCGTACGAGGCGTCGGACGAACTCGCGATCGCGACCGCCCAGCGCTTCGTCAAGGAGGCCGGCGTCGACCTCGTCAAGATCGAGCGCGGCGGGTCGACGGTCGACCGGGCGCGGGCACTCGTGCGTGCCGGCATCCCGGTCGTCGGTCATGTCGGCCTCACCCCGCAGACCGCGACGGCCCTCGGCGGCTACCGCGCGCAGGGGCGCACAGCGGATGCTGCGCTCGCCGTGATCGATGACGCCCTGGCGCTGCAGGACGCCGGTTGCTCGATGCTCGTGATCGAAGCGGTGCCGTCGGAGGTCACCGCGGCGCTGATGCCCCTGCTCGACATCCCGGTCATCGGGATCGGAGCCGGAGCGGATGCCGACGGCCAGGTGCTCGTGTTCCACGACCTGCTCGGCCTGTACGACGGCGGAGCGGCGAAGTTCGTGAAGCGGTACGCGTCCCTGCGGGGTGCGGCTGTTGCCGGGGTTGCGGATTACGCGGCCGAGGTCCGCGGGGGCGTGTACCCGGGAGTCGAGCACGGGTATGGGATGCCGGCGGACGAGGCTGCGCGGATGCGGGAGCTGCTCGCGGCGCGGTAGGCGTACGCCTCGGGAGGAGATTCGCGCTTCGGGTGGACAGAATCCCGGATTCCGTCCTCCCGAAGCGCACATCCCCTCCCGGAGCGCACCCGCGTGAACCGCGAACAGAGCGGATGCTGCGCGCCCGACCTCACACCGCGGCATCCGGAATCGCGATGACCTTGCCGCGGAGCGTGCCGGTCGCCGCCTGCGCGTGGACCTCGGCCAGTTGGCTCAACGGGATCCGCCGAGCGACCTCGACCCGCAGCTCGCCGCTGTCGACCAGCTCGACGAGCTTCGCCAGCTGCGAGACATCCGACCGGACGAACACCGTGTGCGCCGAGACGTTGCGCGCCTCGTCACCCGGGGTGGTCATCCAGGCGGTGGTCGACACGACCGCGCCGCCGTCACGCACCAGGGGCACGAGTGCCTCGAACTCCGACGGCTCGATCGGTGCGAGGTTCAGCAGCAGGTCGACCGGCTCCGACACCGCATCGGTGAGCACGGTGCCCGCGTGGTCGATGACCTCGTCGGCGCCGGCATCCGTCACGCTCGCGCGGCTGCGGTCGCTCGCGGTCGCGATGACATACGCACCCGCGCGCTTCGCGAGCTGGATCGCATACCCTCCGACCGATCCGCCGGCGCCGACGATCAGCACCCGCTGACCCTCGGTGAGCCCGCCCTCGTCGAAGAGCGCCTGCCAGGCGGTGAGCGCGATCGAGGGGAGTGCCGCGGCATCTGCCAGAGGGATGCTCTTCGGTGCTGCCGTGAGGACATCCGCCGGCGTCACGACGTACTCGGCGGCCGAGCCGTCAGCCGTCATCGACAGGAAGCCGACGACCGCGTCGCCCGGCTGGAACGCCGTCACGCCGTCGCCGATCGCGTCGATCGTGCCGGCGACGTCGTATCCCGGGGTGTGCGGCAGGGCCACCGGGAACGGCAGCGTGCCCGAGCGGATGCCGGTGTCGGCGGGGTTGAACGCCGACCCGGCCACGCGGATGCGCACCTCGCCGGCACCGGGCTCAGGGCGCTCGGCATCCTCGTAGCGCAGGACCTCGGGGCCGCCGGTCTCGTGGAATCGCAGAACCTTCATGATCTTCTCCTCGTTGCTCTTGCATCGTGTGCTTCGAATTCGAAGCACCTGTTGACGAAGATAGCACTGCTTCAGATTCGAAGCAACTGCTACGCTCGGAACATGACGACGGCACCGCGGCCCCTGAACCCGACGCAGCTCGACGCGTACTTCTCGCTCATCGAGGTGAGCAGCCTGCTGCGGCACACGGTCGAGCAGCAGCTGAAGGATGCCGGCGACCTCAGCTACGTGCAGTTCCAGCTGCTGGCGCGACTCGGTGATTCGCCGACCGGCAGCCATCGCATGACGGACCTCGCCGACGGAGTGGTCTACAGCCGCAGCGGACTCACCTACCAGGCGCAGGTGCTCGAACAGCGCGGACTCGTCACGCGGGCGCCCTCGCAGGAGGACGAGCGCGGCATCACCGTCACCCTCACCGACGAGGGGCGCGCCGTGCTCGCGAAGGTCTTCCCCGGGCACATCGCCGTGCTCGACGAGCTGTTCCTCGAACCGCTCTCCGACGACGACGTCGCCGTGCTCGGCCGGGTGCTCGGACGGGTCCGGGATCACATGCGGCAGAACCCGCCGCGCTCGGCGGCTCCGCGGCGACGCAAGTCGCTCTGACCGGGGGCGGCTGACCGGGGCTGTCAGTCGGCGGGGTCCGCCTCCCAGCGCAGCAGATCGCCGGGCTGGCATTCGAGCACCTCGCACAGCGCATCGAGTGTCGTGAACCGGACGGCTTTCGCGCGCCCGTTCTTCAGCACGGCGAGGTTGGTCGGCGTGATGCCGATGCGCTCGGCCAGCTCGCCCACGCTCATCTTGCGGCGGGCCATCATCACGTCGATGTCGACGACGACGGGCATCAGATCACCTCGTTGTCGAGCTCGGAGCGGAGCGTCTGGGCCTCCGCCTCGCGGTCGATCGCCTGACGCAGCAGCGCTTTCATGACGACGACGAGCAGGGCCATGCCGGCGAGCACGACTCCCGCGCCGCCGAGCAGGGCCACGACTCCGGGCGCGGTCGTGCCGGGAGCCAGGATCGCGGCCAGGACCCACGTGAGCGCCGCGGCCACGAGGATCGCGCCGATGATCACGTTCACCGGCGCGAACGACGACTCCGAGAAGATCGATCCCCGCCGCACCTTGTTCAGCAGCAGCCAGACGCAGATGCCGAAGACCTGCAGGGTCGCGACGCCGACGATGACGATGCCGACGAAGACGATGCGGCCCCAGAGCTCCTCCTCGCCGAGGTCGAGCCAGAGCAGGGGCGCGATGAGAGCCTGCACCGCCACCGAGCCGACCAGCGCGATCGCGATCACGACCTGCAGCACGACGATCGTCACTTTGCCCATGACCCCACCTTTCATCGAAGAACAGCAGAAATCTATCGTTTATCGTTCGATCATGCAAGTCGTGGTTGTCGTGCGTGAAGAGTGAGTGTACAGTCACTCATATGTCCACGACGCGCAGCTCAATCCTTTCCACGGCCGACGCCCGCCGCCCCCTCGTGGCGACGGCAGCGCTCGCCGAGTTCGCGCGCGGCGGCTATCACGGCACGACCGTGGCCGACGTCGCCCGCGAGGCGAAGATCTCGCCGGCCTACGTCTTCAAGCTCTACGCGGGCAAGGAGGCGCTGTTCATCGCCGCGCTCGAGGCCTGCTTCGAGGCGATTCTCGTCGCCCTCGAGGAAGGAGCGGATGCCGCTGCCAACCAGACGCCGGAGGCGATCCTCGACGCCATGGGCGACGCGTACGCGCACCTGATCTCGGACCGCACGCTGCTCATGCTGCAGGTGCACGCACAGTCCGTCGCCGAGATCCCGGAGATCGGAGCAGCGCTCCGCTCGGGTCTGGGTCGCGTGACGACGTTCGCGCAGAGTCGCTCCGGCGGCTCCGACGAAGACGTGCAGCGCTTCATCGCGTTCGGCCAGCTGTGCCACCTCATCGTCACCACGCAGCTCGACGGACGCCCGGAGCAGTGGGCGACCCTGCTGACCCGCGGCATCCGCCACCCCGACTGAATCACCGGCTGAATCGGCATCCGTCCGGTTCGGCCTTCCGTCTGTCCACAAGAGTGAGTGAGTAATCACTCATCACCTCGAAAGGAAGATCATGAGCACTCTCACCATTCCCACCGCGCAGGATGCTGCGCCGCGCAGTTCACGCCGCTGGCTCGCGCTCAGCGTTCTCGCGCTCGCGCAGTTCCTCGTGGTGCTCGACGCCTCGATCGTCAACATCGCGCTGCCGGTGCTCGGGCGTCAGCTCGGCATGGACACCGCCGCCCTCGCCTGGGTGATCACGGCGTACGTGCTCGCGTTCGGCGGCCTGCTGCTCCTCGGCGGACGGCTCGCCGATCGATACGGTCATCGGCGCGTGTTCCTGATCGGCGCGGGCGGTTTCGTCGCGGCATCCGCTCCGGCCGGGCTGTCATTGTCGGCCGAGATGCTCCTCGCGGCTCGCGCGCTGCAGGGGGCATCCGCGGCGCTGCTCGCCCCGGCCGCTCTCGCGCTGCTGACGCACCTGTTCCCCGACGCGACGGAGCGCACCAAGGCGCTCGGCGTGTGGGGCGGCGTCGCCGGCATCGGATCCGCCGCCGGCGTGCTGCTCGGCGGTGTGCTCACCGCGACCCTCGGCTGGCAGTCGGTGTTCTTCGTGAACGTGCCGGTCGGTGCGATCGTGCTGATCGCGATCCCGCTCCTCATCACGCGTGACGGCGTTCGGATGCAGGGACGACTGGATGCCGCCGGCGCCGTCACCGTGACCGCCGCACTCGTCGCTCTCGTCGGAGCCTTCAGCGCCGTCGAACAGCTGGGATTCGTGCATCCGCTGCCGCTCGTGCTCTTCGCCGCGGCGCTGGTGCTGGGTGCCGTGTTCGTCGTGATCGAGCGCCGCACCGCCGAGCCGCTCGTGCCGCTGTCGGTGTTCCGCCACCGCAACCTCGCGCTCGGCAACGTCGTGATGCTGCTGGGTGGAGCCGCGATGGTCGCCCTGTTCTTCGCACTGTCGGTCTACATGCAGGCCGTGCTCGGCTACGACGCGCTCGCCGCCGGACTCTCGCAGCTGCCGCTCGCCGGCGCTCTCGTGCTCGTCGCCGGAGTGGTGCCCGCGCTGATCGCTCGACTCGGCACGCGCCCGGTGCTGTCCGGATCGCTGCTCGTGCTCGCCGGTGGGCTCGTCTGGCTCGCTGCGGCGCCGTCGGATGCCGTCTTCCTGACGCAGCTCCTCGGACCCACGCTGCTGATCGGCGTCGGCCTCGGAGGAGCGTTCGTCGCCACCACACAACTCGCGGTCGAAGGAGTCGAGGGCGGCGAGGCCGGACTCGCCGGCGGGCTCATCAACACCAGTCAGCAGATCGGCGGCGCGGTCGGCCTGGCCGTGCTCGGAACCATCGCCGGCCTGCGCACCGCGACGCTCGAGGCGGGCGGCGCGACGGCGGCGGATGCTCTCACCGGCGGCTTCGCCTGGCTCTTCCTCGGTGCGGCCGCGCTGGCCGTGATCGGCGCGGGGGTCGTGGCGGTGTGGCGGCGGGGGTGAGCGGTCGTCTCGGGGTGAGGGTCTGCCTCGGGTGTCGGGAGGAGAACTCACGGTCGGGAGGAGGATCCCTATGGATTCCTCAGCCCTGCGGCGAGTTCTCCTCCCGAAAGCGTGAGTGCGGATGCCGGGAGCGGCGGATGCTGCCGCAGTCAGGTCACTCCGCTCGACGCACGCGCGACACGAGCGCGACGAGGGCCAGGGCGATCACGACGACGCCGTAGCCGATGCAGACTCCCTCGAGGCCGACGACGCCGACAAGCGAGCCGGCGATCACAGCCGGAACCCCGAAGGCGAGATAGGCCAGCAGGTAGATGACGGCGAAGGTGTCAGCGCGCTGCGTCGCCGGGATGCGCGGAGCGAGCGAGGCGACGACGCCCGAGAATCCGGTGCCGAAGCCCATGCCGGTCACCGCGGTCGCGGCGAGGTAGAAGGGGAGCGAGCCGATGCCCAGCGCGATCAGGGAGAGAGCGGTTCCGACCGCCAGCGCCGCGGTGCCGAACACGACCAGCGTGCGCGGAGACCGCCGCCGCATCACGACGGCGGTGATCGCGCCGACGCCCGCGAGCATCGCGACGGCGAGTCCTTGCCAGAGGTGCGCGTCGCCGCCGAGCTCGTTGTGCACGATGTTCGCGCCGAGCGAGAGGAAGAGTCCACCGGTCGCCCATCCGGCGACGACCGCGGGGGCGGCGCGCCAGAAGTCCGCGCGGATCGGAGTCGGGATCGACAGGCGGAAGCTCAGCGATGCCCAGACGCCCGGCTTGCGCGGTGCGGTCTCGGGGGCGAGCAGGAACAGCGCGGCCAGCACCACGTAGGCGATCGTCAGCGGGGCGAAGACGTCAAGGAGTGGAGCATCCGCGAGATCGAGGATGATGCCCGAGAGCAGCGCACCCGCCGCGAGGCCGATGCCCGGGCTGAGCGCGTTCCACAGGGCGGCGGTGCGGGTGCGTCCGCCGGGGGCGAGGTCGAGCACGGCGGCGGACAGGGCCGAGATGAGCAGACCGCTCGCGACGCCCTGCAGGATCCGGGCGAGGAACAGCAGCGGCACGGCATCCGCGTGCCAGAAGAGGAACATGCTCGCCGCGAGTAGCAGGAAGCCGGCGATCGCGACCGGGCGACGGCCGATGTGGTCGGAGAGCGAGCCGGCGGTGAGGAGTGTCAGCAGCAGTGCCACGGCATAGACCGCGAAGACGGCGGTGATGACGATCGCGTCGAAGCCGATGTTCTGCGCGAGCACGGGGTAGAACGGCGATGGCGCGCTCGCTCCGGTCATCATGGCGATCTGGGCGACGATCGCGAGGACGAACCCGAACCGGGCGCGACGGGCGGTGGGTCCCTGAGCCTGTCGAAGGGCAGGGTCGACCGGCGGTGCAGCGATCGGCTGGGTGGTGGTCATGCGCGCTCCTCTGAGGTTCGAGAATCATCGAACTATCGGAGCGTACTCGCGAATCAGCGATTGTTCAACTATTCTCGAACTATGCCAGGCGATCTTCCGCACCCGGAGCGATCCGAGATCCAGCTCACGGACGTGCTCTTCGCGCTCAGCGACCCCGAGCGCCTGGCGATCGCGCGTCAGCTCGTCGACGGGCCTCTCGACATGGCCGCCTGCCACGCCACCGACCCGAACCTCCCGAAGTCGACCAAGTCGCACTTCATGAAGGTGCTGCGCGAGGCGGGTGTCATCCGCAACGAACCGAACGGACGTCGACGGATGCTGACGCTCCGGCGCGACGATCTCGACATGCTGTTTCCGGGGCTGTTGGATTCGGTGTTGCGGAAGTAGAAGCCCTGGTGCTGGCGCAGCAAGGGGTGGCGCTGGCGCGGTGTCTTGAGGGCTGTGAACGTTCGGTCTCGAGGGGGGTCGTGCCGCGGCGGCGGGTGCCGGCGCTCCGAAGTGCGGCGTTGGTGCGGTGTCGTGTGGGTGCGGTGATCCGGTGTGCTGCCGAGGCGGACGTCATGGGGCGACGGATGCCGATGTCGCGAGCGGTGGCCACGACACGGCTTGTCGGCTGCGGGATTCGCCGCTGCGAGGGATGAGGGGCTCGCGAAGTGCGCGGATGCGGACGTCGAAGCGACGGGCGCTCCGCGCTGCCCGCTACTCTCTCCACGCTGTCTGTCGTGCCTCTCTAAGGTTTCCCGCGATATGCCGGAATGACATCGAACATATCTTCGAATGTCGGGTGGTCTGCGGGTAAACTGTGGGTATGTCGAAGCTCCCTGGTCTGATCGAGGCGGTCTCCCGCCTCGATCAGGTGTGGGCGGGCGCGGATGACGCGACGGGGTTGTCGCGGGAGCAGTTGATCGCCGTGGATCAGGCGATCGGGGTGCTGCGGCGCCGGTTGGATGCGGCGCATGCGGATGTTGCGGCGCGCATCGCGTACGAGTCGCGGACCGAGCTCGGCGCGGGGAGCCTGGCGAAAGAGCACGGGTTCCGGACGGCGGCGAAACTGCTCGCCGCGACCGGGGGCGTGTCGTCGGGTGATGCGATGCGGTTGGTGAGGGTGGGGGAGGCGACCGCGCCACGGACGGACCTGTTGGGGGCGAAGCTGCCGGCCCGCTACGAGGTTCTGCGAGAAGCCCTCGCATCGGGGGCGTTGAGTGTCGCTGCCGCGGGGTCGATCGTGGGGTTGTTGGATCGGTGTCGGGTGGTGGCTGGGGTGGAGCGGATCGGCCTGGCGGAAGAAACCTTGGCGGCTCGGTGTGCCGGGTTGGGGTTGGATGACGTCCGGAAGTTGATTGCTCGGGCGGAGGCGTGGTTGGACCCCGACGGGGTGGAACCGAAGGATGAGGAACGCCGGGCGAAGCGGTCGTGCACGATCGTCGAACGCGACGGGATGGTGCACCTGCACGCGGTCCTCGACGCGGAGACCGCCGCCCCCGTGGTGACCGCGTTGCGCGGATACGTGTCCGCGGCGTTCGCCGCCCGGAAGGATGCCCCGAACCCGGATGCTCCGGATGCGGACCGCCGCACCGTACCGATGCTGCAGGCCGATGCTCTCGCGATGTTCTGCGCGCACGTCCTCGACTGCGAGTCCCGGGTCCCTCTCGCCGGGGCGACCGTCGTGGTGCGTCTCACCCTGGATGACCTGCAGTCCGGGTCAGGGTCCGCGACCATCGACGGGATGGACCACCCCGTGAACATCGGTGCTGCGAGACGGATGGCCGCCGCCGGCGGGGTCATCCCGTGGGTGTGCGGCGGAAAGAGCGAGATATTGGACTGGGGGAGGGAGAAACGCTTGTTCACCCGCGCGCAACGATTGGCCCTGGCCGAACGGGATTGTGGGTGTGCGATGTGCGGGCTCCCACCCGGGATGACGAAAGCGCATCACATCCGCTGGTGGACGAGAGATCACGGGCCGACCGACCTGTCCAACGGGGTGCTCCTGTGCGAGACGTGTCATCACCGGATCCATGACAACGGGTGGGAGATCCGGGTCGACGGGACCGGTGTGACTGCCCGGGTGTGGTTCATCCCGCCCGCGTACGTCGACCCCGCCCGCACACCCCGCACCGGCGGTCGCCACCGATTCGACATCGCCGCATGAACGCGTCGACGACACCCAGATCGCGCAAGATATGAACGGCAGCAGCGCCTGAATATCGCCTCGGCAACAACGGCAGCAGCGCCTGAATATCGCCTCCGCAACGACGGCAGCCGCGCCTGAACCGGGCCGCCGCGACGCGCTCCGCTCCGACCTCCTCGATACCTCGCTCAGATCTGTCGCAGAATCGCGGGCTGTCCGGTCATAGCTGGTGAAGACATCCGTCGCGCACCTCACATTCGTGTGCCCGACATCGTCGACATAGTGAGGGCCGAGAGAGACGAGAACGTGATGCTGAGAGCGACGACGGAGGGCCGCCGGGTCTCCGTCACCGAACGACTGTCCACCGCTGTACGTCAGAGCCGGAGTGGCCGACGCGCCAGCAAAGTCATCGCCGACCTCCGCGGCCGATCGATCCCCCTGCACTGGACCAACCTGTTCGGCGTCGTATCCCTGGCCGCCCTTGTCGTCCTGTTCATCACCGGCATCTTCCTGATGTTCGTCTACGTCCCCTCCAGCGAGCAGATGCGCTACGCCGGCACCTACCCGCCGCTCGTCGGCATCGAGATGTCGCAGGCTTACGCCTCGACGCTCGCGATCTCCTTCGAGATTCCCGGCGGCCTGCTCATGCGCCACGCGCACCACTGGGCGGGACTCCTCCTTCCTGCAGCCCTCATCCTGCAGATGCTCGTCAGCTTCTTCACCGGAGCCTTCCGACGCCCGCGCCGGGCCGGCTGGGTGCTGCTGTTCCTCGTCTTCGTGATGGCCCTCGCCGCAGGCTGGAGCGGCTACGCGCTGCCCGACGACCTGCTCTCCGGCACCGGACTGCGCATCGTCGAGGGAATCGTCCTCGGCATCCCCTTCATCGGCACCACCCTGTCGAGCCTGCTGTTCGGCGGCGAGTTCCCGGGACGGATCATCGAGAACCTCTACCCGCTGCACATCCTCGTGTTCCCGGCCGCCCTCGTCCTCTTCCTCGTCCTGCGCATCCGCTCCTCGCTCCGCCACCGCGCGCCGCAGTTCGCGGGCCCCGGCCGCACCGAGCAGAACGTCGTCGGCATCCACCTGTTCCCGCAGATGGCCGCCCGCGCCGGCGGACTCTTCCTCATCGTCTGCGGACTCCTCGTCGCCATCTCGTCGACCGTCACGATCGCACCGATCTGGGCGTACGGACCGTCATCACCCGGTGATGCCTCGGCCGGCAGCCAGCCCGACTGGTACACCGGATTCCTCGACGGCGCCCTGCGCCTCGTCCCACCCGGCTGGGAGGTCGAATGGCTCGGACGCACCTGGACCTTCGCCGTGCTCGTCCCCCTCGCCGTCGTCGGGCTCTTCCTCCTGCTGATCGTCGCCTACCCGTTCCTCGAAGCATGGATCACCCGGGACACCCGCGAACATCACCTGCTCGACCGCCCGCGCAACGCACCGGGCCGCACCGGAATCGGCGTCGCCGCGATGGTCTTCTATTGCGCGCTCTGGGGCGCCGCGAGCGCAGACCTGATCGCCACCCACTTCTCGATCGGCCTCGAGACGACCATCCACTTCTTCCAGGCCGCCGTCATCGCCGGTCCCGTGCTCGCGTTCATCCTGACTCGCCGCATCGCCATCGCGCTGCAGCGCAAGGACCGGCACATCCTGCTGCACGGCTACGAGACCGGCCGCATAGTCCGCCTGCCCGGCGGCGAGTATGTCGAAGTCCACGCGCCCCTCACCCCGCACGAGCGCTGGCGGCTCATCGACGAGAACCCCGCCCTCTCGACCACGGACAAGCCTGCCCTCACAGGCCGACGGATGCCGGGCGAGCGAGTGCGCGCCGCGCTCGCGCACCTGTTCTTCGAGCAGCGTCTCGAACCTCTCGACGCTGAAGAGCGCGAGCAGCTCCGAGAGCTCGAGAATCGGGCATCCGACCTCACATTCGAGGGCGCTGCGTCGTCGGATAAGTGAAGGCAGAGAGAAGAGAGAGATGAAGAACGTCCTGATCATCGGCGGTGGCTACGCAGGCTTCTACACGGCCTGGGGTCTGGAGAAGAAGCTCCGTCCGGGCGAAGCGCAGGTCACCGTGGTCGAGCCCCGACCGTTCATGACCTACCAGCCGTTCCTCCCCGAAGCCGCGGCAGGCTCGGTCGAACCCCGCCACGTCGCGGTGTCGCTGCGGCGGAAGCTCACCCGCACGAACGTGATCACCGGACGCGTGGTGCAGGTGCGTCACGCCGAGAAGGTCGCCGTGATCCGTCCGATCGACGGACCGGACCGGGAATACCCCTACGACATCGTCGTGGTCACCGCCGGGGCCGTCACCCGCACCTTCCCGATCCCCGGCATCCTCGACGAGGCGATCGGCCTCAAATCCGCCGAAGAGGCCGTCGCCATACGTGAGTCGCTACTCGGTGCGTTCGAACGTGCATCCGCCATGGAACCCGGTGAAGAGCGACGCCGCACCCTCTCGGTCACCGTCGTCGGCGGCGGATTCTCGGGCGTCGAGGTCTTCGGCGAACTGCTCTCGTTGGCCACCTTCCTACTGAGCAAGTACCCGATGCTCTCTCCGGCCGACCTCGACTTCCACCTCGTCGAGGCGGCACAGCGCATCCTTCCCGAGGTCAGCGACGGCCCGGGCGCCTGGGTCGTGCGGGAACTCGAGCGCCGCGGCGCCCACGTGCATCTCGGCACCCAGCTCCGCGCAGCCGAGGGTCGGCACATCGTGCTCTCCACGGGCGAGGAATACGACACCGGCCTGCTCATCTGGACCGCCGGCAACGCCGCGAATCCGATGACCGCCCGGCACACCGACTTGCCGATCGATCAGCGCGGCCTGCTGGCCGTGCAGGCGGACCTCCGCGTGTTCGACGACGTCGAACGACGCGTCGTCGAGGATGCGTGGGGCGCCGGCGACAACGCCGCCGTTCCCGACCTGACGCAGGATGCCGCGGGCGCGCGCACCGTCCCGAACGCGCAGCACGCGGTGCGGCAGGGGCGACGGCTGGCGAAGAACCTCGTCCGCACCTTGCGCGGTAGGCAGCCGGTCGACTACGTGCACCACAACCTCGGGGTCGTCGCTACCCTCGGTCTCGGCCGCGGCATCTTCCAGTGGCGCGGGATCGTCGTGAAGGGCTTCCTCGCCTGGGTCATGCACCGTGGCTACCACGTGCTGGCCGTGCCGACGTGGGACCGCAAGGTGCGCGTGCTGCTGGGCTGGATCCCCGGCGTGCTCTTCGGCCGCGACATCGTCTCGCTGCCCGACCTGCGGGACCCGCGCGAGCTCTTCGTGACTGGCGGCGAGCCGCCCCGCGCCGTCTCGGTGCCTGCGAGATCAGCGGAAGTACGACGCCCCGTTCAGATCGAGGATGCTGCCTGAGGCCCACGTCGACTGCGGCGAGGTGAGGTAGGCGACAGCATCCGCCACTTCCTCGGGCGTCCCGACCCGGCCGAAGGGGCTCTGACCTCGGACCCGCTCGCCCGACGCGCCGTCCAGGAGCGACGTCTGCCGATCGGTCGAGATCACTCCGGGCGCGACCGACGTCACCGCGATCCCGTGCGGGGCCAGCGCGAGCGCCATCGACTGCCCGAACGCCTGCAACCCGGCCTTGCTCGCGGCATACGCCGGGTGCTCGGCCTCTCCGCGGAACGCTCCGCGCGAGCCGACGTTCACGATCGACCCGCCCGCGCCCCGCTCGATCAGGTGCTGCGCGACGAGCATCGTCACGTTCGACGCCCCGAGCAGATTCACCGCCACCATCTGCGCCCAGGACTCCTGCCAGTGCTCGTACGACGTCGACGCGACCGGATGAGCGTTGGCCTCGTTCGGCGCGACCGCCGCATTGTTGACGAGGATGTCGAGCGTTCCCACCGCGGCGAGAGCCTCTACGACGACGCGCTGCGCCTCGGCCGGGTCGCCGATGTCGCCGCCGACGACAGCGTGCCCGGTGCCGTCGAGCGAGGCCAGCGTCTCTTCCGCCGCCGCGCGATCCGAGGCGTAGTGCACGACGACGCGGTCTCCCCGCCGGGCGAGGACCTGCGCGACGGCACGACCGATGCCGCGTGAGCTGCCGGTGACGAGGGCGTGGGCCATGGGGAACTCCTTCGACGCAGGGTTGTCTTCGAGATCATGTCATGTCCGCTGTCGCTCACCGCGCGTGGTGAGGTATTGCCGCACCTACCGCCTTGTACCGCGGATCATTCGCGATAAAGGTGTGATACCTTACTCAGCAAGCGACATGCGGCGACAGAGGTGTGCGACGAGAGGTGTGCCATGACGGACGAGATCTTCAGCGAGAACGGCGAAGAGCAGACCGACGGCGAAGAGCAGACCGCGAAGGAATCACCGGAATCACCGGAATCACCGCGACGCACGCATCCCCGCCGGACCGACGCCCTCTCGGCGATGATGTCGCAGGGCTGGGGCGAGACCACGAAGGACTGGGGCTTCGACCCCGACGCGATCGCGCTCGCGGGCGAGCGGCGCCGTGACCTGGCCGAGCGATTCCCCGACGCGGCTCTCGTCATCCCGAGCGGGCCGGCGAAGATCCGCTCCAACGACGTCACCTACGTCTTCCGTCCGCACACGTCGTTCGCGCAGCTCACGGGTCTCGGCGCGCGCAGCGATGCGGATGCCGTGCTCGTCGTGGTGGGCGGCGCCGCGGTAGAGACCGTGCTCTTCCAGCGCGAGCCGATGGGCCCGGGCACCGAGGCCTTCTACCTCGACGGCGGCGCGGGCGAGTACTGGACGGGTCGCCGCCCGTCGATGCCCGAGCTGGAGGCCGCGCTCGGGATCTCGGTGCGGCCGACCAGCGAACTCGTCGACTTCCTGCGCGGCCTCGCCCGCCCGCTGCGCGTCGTGCCGGATGCCGCCCCCGCCGTCGAGAAGCTGCTCTCCGCCGAAGGCCTGCACGGCACGAGCGACCCTGCCGACGACAGCGACCTCGACAGCGACCTCGACCGCGCCCTCGACAGCGCCCTCGCCACCGCCCTCGACGAACTGCGTCTGACGAAGACTCCGTGGGAGATCGCGCAGATGCAGAAGGCCGTCGACATCTCCATCCGCGGCTTCGAAGACGTCGTCGAGTCCCTTCCCCGCGCCGTCGAGGTCGCACGGGGCGAGCGGGTCGTCGAGGCGGCGTTCCTCGGCCGGGCACGCACCGAGGCCAACGACATCGGCTACGGCTCGACGGCCGCCGCCGGCGACAACGCCACCACGCTGCACTGGGATGCCTGCGACGGCCCCGTCCGCGCGACGGATCTCGTCCTGCTCGACGCCGGCGCGGAACTCGAGACCTTGTACACCGCCGACATCACCCGCACGGTTCCGGCATCCGGCACGTTCACCGACGCGCAGCGGCGGATCTACCAGGCGGTGCTCGACGCCACGGATGCCGCCATCACGGCCGCCGTCGTCGGGCGCCCGTTCCAGGACCCCCACGATGCCGCCGTCACGGTGCTCGCCCAGCGCCTCGAGGAATGGGGCATCCTTCCCGTGACGGCCGCCGAGTCCCTCTCCGACGACGGACAGCATCATCGCCGGTGGATGCCGCACGCCACGAGCCACCACCTCGGACTCGACGTGCACGACTGCGCAGCATCCCGACCTGAGAACTACCGCGGAGCGGTCATCCGCCCCGGCATGGTGTTCACGGTGGAACCCGGCCTGTACTTCAAGGCCGACGACCTGTCGGTTCCCGAGGAATTCCGCGGGATCGGCGTGCGCATCGAAGACGACATCGTCGCGACGGATGACGGCCCGATCAACCTCAGCGCCGCCCTACCCCGCACGATCGACGACATCGAGGCCTGGATGGCGCCGCTTCTCGAGCGCGGCAGCCGCGTGCGCGCGGCGGCACGGGCGTGACCGCGCAGAGCACTCGCCGCGTCGGACTCGTTCTCGCGGTGGTCGCCTGCGCGATCTTCGCAACCTCCGGGCCGGTCGGCAAGACCTTGATGGAGGCCGGGATCGAGCCCCAGCACGTCTCGTGGCTGCGCGTCACCGGCGCCGCCGCGGTGCTCCTCCCGGTCGTCCTGCTGCTGAGGGGCAGAGCGCTCATCGCCGCTTGGCGATCCTCATGGCGGCTGCTGGTCGCCTACGGCGCGATCGGCATGGCCGCCTCGCAGACGCTCTTCTTCTACGCAGCCTCACGCCTGCCCATCGGCGTCGCGGTGCTGCTGCAGTTCTCGGGTCCGCTGCTCATCATCGGCTGGACCAAGTTCGTGCGCCGGCGGTTCGTGCCTCGCTCAGCGGCGATCGGCGTCATCATCTCGCTGATCGGTCTGATGATCGTGGTCGAGGTGTGGGCGGGTCTCGCCTTCGACCTGTCGGGCGTGCTCGCCGGCCTCGGCTCGGCCGTGTGCCAGGCGGCGTACTTCCTGGTCATCGAAGACCTCAAGGGGTCGGCGGACGTGCTGGTCATGACCGCCTCCGGGGCGGTCGTCGGCGCGTGCGTGCTCACCGTCGTGACGCTGCCGTGGACGCTGCCGTGGCAGGCCATCGGGGGCACGGTCACGCTGGCCGGCGCTGAGATCTCCGGCTGGCTCCCGTTCCTGTGGCTGGTCATCGTCTGCGCGATCCTGGCGTTCCTGCTGGAGGGGGCGGCGGTGCGTCGCCTGTCCGCTGTCATCGCCGGCGCCATCGCCTACGTCGAGGTGGTCTTCGCCGCAGTGATCGCCTGGCTGCTTCTCGGTGAGAACCTCGGGCCCGCGCAGATCATCGGCGGGGTGGCCGTCATCGCCGGGGCCTACATCGCCCAGCGCCCGGCGAAGTCGGACGCGCTGGACACCGACGACCAGATCGAGTTCCCTGGAATGGTCGGAGCCACCGCCATGATCCACGACAGCCCTCGAAAGAACGGACCACGATGACCTCGCTTCTCGACATCCTCGCCGAGGCGGACCGCCTGCCGACCGTGACCCTCGACGGCGGCGACGACGGCGGCGAGCAACCGACCGGACCGTGGGGTCTCGTCATCGGAGTCCGTGCCGAGAGCGGACGTCCGGTGGTCGTCGACCCGCATGCGCGACTCGATCCCGCGACACGTGAGGCGCTCACCGGTTCGCTGGAGACGCTCGCCGAAGACTGGAAAGGCGTAGCCGTCATCGTCGCCGCCCCGGCCGGCAGCCTCTACGACTTCTTCACCCTCACCGCCCTCGACGACGCCGATCCGGCAGCGGACGCCACGGTTCGCCTGCGACGCGCCGCCGGCTCGGCCGCACGCGCCTCGACCCGGGTCGCCGCGCTCACCTTCGCCCTGCCGGTCGACTCCGCCGCAGAGGTGCGGGCCATCATCGAAGGCGCGCTGCTCGGCGGCTACTCCTATCCCGGCATCCACCGTCCGGGCGCCGATGCGTCGACCTTGCGCACAGTCCAGATCGACGTGATCGTCGGAAGCACGCAGGCGGATGACGCCGACGTCACGGCGGCGATCGTGGCCGCCCGCTCGACGAGACTCGCGCGCACGCTCATCGACCTGCCGCCGAACCTGCTCTACCCCTCGTCGTTCGCGAAAGTGGCGGAAGAGCTGGCCGGCGCCGAGGGTCTCGACGTGCACATCCGGGATGCCGACGCGCTGCGCGCGGAGGGCTTCGGCGGACTGATCGGCGTCGGTCAGGGCAGCGAGCACGAGCCCGCGCTCGTGCGCGTCGACTACGTCCCCGAGGCTCCTGCCCGCGCCCACCTCGCCTTCGTGGGCAAGGGGATCACCTATGACGCGGGCGGCATCAACCTCAAGCTGTCCGAGCAGGACTACATGAACTTCGACATGTCGGGCGCCGCGGCCGTGCTGGCGGCGGTGCTCGCGTGCGCTCGGCTGCGGCTGCCGGTCCGCGTCACGGCCTGGATGGCACTGGCCGAGAACGTGCCTTCCGGAACGTCCCAGCGTCCGAGTGACGTGATCACCCTCTTCGACGGGACGACCGTCGAGGTCCGTGACACCGACGCCGAAGGGCGCCTCGTGCTGGCCGACGCGATCGTGGCCGCGACGGCAGAGCATCCCGACATCGTCGTCGACATCGCCACGCTCACCGGTGCACAGCAGATCGGGCTCGGCGATCGTGTCAGCGCCCTGATGGCCAACGACGACAACCTGGCTCACGATCTCGCCGGCCTCGCCACCTCGGCCGATGAGCGGGTCTGGCGGATGCCGCTGACGGTCGATCTGGCCGAAGGCCTCCGCTCCCGGGTCGCCGACATCGCGAACAAGGCCGACCGGCCGGGTGGGATGCTGACGGCCGCGCTCTTCCTCGAGCACTTCGTCTCGCGGGCCGAGCACGTGCCGCGCTGGGCGCACCTGGACATCTGCGGTCCGGCGATCAACCGGAAGAAGCCCTACGGGTTCACCCCGCTGGGCGGCACGGGCGTGGGCGGTCGCACGCTGCTCGCCCTCGCGCAGCACGTCTCGGGCTGACGCCCGCCGCCGTCTCGCCCGCCGTGCATCGTCAGCACGTTCAGATTCCATCGCGAGATAGGCCTTCACGCTCTCCTCACCGAGGGCTGTCAGCGCATCACGGCTGTCTTCCGCCTTCAAGTGGAGGTACAGCTCAGTCGTGGCCTGGTCCATGTGTCCGACGATTCGACGAACGAGCGCTTCGTTCATTCCGGCCAACGCCATGCGGGTGATAGCGATGTGTCTTGCACCATGTGGCGAGAACTCGGCGCTGATGCCCTTCTCACCCAACCTGGTGAGGATGTCCGCCAACGCCTTCGAGTCGGTCTGCTGCCGTCGAGGAGCGCCGTTTGGCATGGTGAAGACAAGGTCCGAGAGGTCCGGTCTCTCGGACGCGTTGCGCACCCACGCCTGCGGGTTCGCCTCACGCCACTCGTCCTGTCGCGCGCGTTGCTCACGGAGCAGAGTGATGAGCGGTTCGGCGAGTGGAATCACACGCACGCGGCTGCTCCTCTTCGTCTCTTCAAGGTAGATGCGACCCTTGCCACCCTTCTCGACAGCGCCTTCCGGCCAGAGAGTGCAACTCGCTGAGGATTTGCCGCAGGACCACCGCTTCCCGTCCGCGAGGCGCTGGCACGCAGGAGCGTGGGCGGCGGGCTTCCACTTGAGCTGCCGCTTGACCCTCAGGAACGGTCGCTCGTCATCGAGCACCCCGGTGATGGCGCTCCAGCAGAGGCCAAGTGCCTCACCGGGTCGAAGGCCCAGCTCGAGAGAGACCATCCATCGGGCTTCCTCCTTCCCTTTGACTACAGTCTGGCTGAGGCCTCCGTCTCCACGTTCGGGCGTAGTCCACGTATGGCTTCTGCGCTCGCTCGGCCTGCTCGTCAGGCACTGCCACCGATGACAGAAAACCCCCGGTAATCCAAGGATTCCGAGGGTTTTCGTCTTTACTGTCTCAACACAGTGTGGAGCCTAGGAGATTCGATCGTTCGGGACGCCCTGCGTGGTTTTGACCCCGTTTTTTGCGGATTGTGGTTGCGCTCTCTGTCGGAAGATGCTTTGGTCACACCTATAGTCACACCTATCAGGTTCAACGAAGCGCAGGCCGCGCTTCAGCGTGCTCGGTGGATGATGGCGCGTCGCTCCACCTTGTACCGCCTCACGGACTCGGGCCGCACTTCAAGAACCCCCCTGAACTCGAACTCTTCCGGAATGTGCGAGTTCGGCTTGCTGGGAGACGCGAGGTAGTTCGGCCGCTCACCCGGCTCAGTAATCCACTCGTTGTCGTCGAAGAACAATGCGACGTTGGTTCCGCCAACGCCAGCCACCGATGGATAAGCGATGCCATGGATGGTGGGGACGCTTAGCCATCGGAACGCCTCCGTGAGGAGTTGTGAAGGCAGGTACTCCATTGCCTGTCGGTCGTCGCCGGGGATGTACTCCATCATGCGGTCGCGGTAGAACTCGAAGGAGGCGCGACGGCTCGCGAAGTCGCTGTACGCAGGGTCAAAGATGCTCGGAAGGTCGGGAATGACAGTCAGGTCGATAAGCCGAAGCGGCTGCCTGACCTCAAGAGTGGCGACGACACATTCGTCGTACGGACTGTGCGAGGCGACCTCAGCACAAGCGGTCTTCGCCTTGCGCGCCGTGTACAGAATGGGCATACCGGCCGCACTGAGACGCCCCGCCGATGCGAACTCGGGCGGCGGCGGCCCCATCTCTTTGCTCGGATTGCGTCGGACTTGCATTTCCAACTCCCGAACGTTTCGCTCGATACGCGCACGGTAAAGCAACGTCCCAGGGGCGAGTATCAGAGGTTCGCAGTTGTCGGATGCAAAATCGAGCATCTCCCGCGCCAGGACGTAGTTCCACTCAGGCGCCGTGACGGGCTTCTCACCTGTCGGCGGAATCAACAATCGAGACTGATGTTTGACGCGATAGTCGAAATCTCGCCACGAGAACTGCATCCCCACAGCTGTGCCTTCATCGAACATTTCGTACCACGACCCCGCCGGGACAATCAGCGATGTCACCTCAGCGAGCAGGACTTCGAGTGCATCATCCGTGACAGCTCCGGTGAGCGTCGAATCCACGACTTCGCTGTGCGCAACCTTGGCGAGTACTTGCTTCATGTCGGGAACGAAGCCCTCGTGGTCATAGCGTTTCCGGGCAGCCGCGAGCACTACAGACGCGAGTCGTTCCAGCGGGACAGCATCGGACCCTTCGGCAGGGCATATCGAGCAGTCGGTGGTGCGGGAACTAGCGCTCAAGTCCTGGCGAAGGTACGGGTCAACGAGGTGTGTTACACAGACCCAACCGTCGCTCGGCAGTATGCGGTCACTCTTCATATGCTCATCATGCCGCGCTTGAAGCTACGACTCGCTCAGATACCAGGCCTCTTCCACGTACGAGATGACATGCGCCCAGCGCGGTGATGCGCGTGGGCGATGGGACCGGAACTCCTCCCGGAGGCCGTCCCACAAGATGTAGCGGTCTGACCGTAGCCCCACCAGATGGGAGGGTGCGGCGCTGGTCCGCCGTGTCAGACCTTCACCCCACAATAGGAGTATGCGTCCGAACCTTGCCGTCGTCCCCGACACCGCGACGCTACGGAAAGCGCGCGGGGCGTTCTTCACCCCCGACGCCATCGCCGAGTTCACAACCAACTGGGCTGTCCGTTCGGCCGACGATTTGGTCCTCGAACCTTCGTGCGGCGAGGCCGCGTTCCTGACGCAAGCTGTTCGTCGACTCACCGAGCTTCAGGCCGCAACCGGCACCCTCACGGTGCCCCCTCGCGTGGATGGCGTCGAGATACACGATGCCAGCGCAGCCGAGGCCGAACGTCTCGTGCGTGCTGCGGGCGGCGACCCACGCATCTTCACCAGTGACTTCTTCCTGGTGAAGCCGGAGCCGAAGTACACAGCCGTCATCGGCAACCCGCCCTACATTCGGTACCAAGATTTCTCCGGCGAGGCGCGCACGCGCAGCCGCGAGGCCGCGCTTCAGGCGGGCGTGAACATGTCGGGCCTGGCCTCGTCGTGGGCCGCGTTCACCGTTCACTCGGCACTCATGTTGCGCAAGGGCGGACGCCTCGCCCTCGTCGTTCCCGCGGAGTTGCTGAGCGTGAACTACGCCGCCGAGGTGCGCCGTTTCCTTTTCGAAAGGTTCGCGCGGGTGGACCTGGTGCTCTTCACTGAGCGCGTGTTCGCTGAGGTGCAGGAAGAGGTCGTCCTCCTACTCGCGGATGGGTATGAGGAGGGGAGCGCTAAGCACGCCTCTATCTTCCAAGCGCAGAACGCAGCAGCGTTGTCCGAGACGCTCGCTGTGACCACTTGGACACCGACTGACCCGGCCGAGAAGTGGACGCCTTCACTGCTTTCGGCTGATGCGCTCAGCGTCTACAGCGGTCTGCTCCAGAGCGGCGACTTCACTACGCTGGAAACGTGGGGAGACACCACCCTCGGCATGGTCACGGGCAACAATAAATATTTCGCGATGTCACCTGAGAGGGCAGCCGAGCTGGGTATCGCAGAGTCCGAACTTCTGAAGCTCAGCCCTCCCGGAAGTAGTCACCTTCGCGGACTCACGTTCACGTCGGACGCCTGGCGTGCCCTCGGGAAGAAGGGGAGCGCGACGTATCTGTTCCGCCCGAGCGGCGAGCCGAGCGACAAGGCTCAGGAGTACATCGACGCTGGCGAGACAGCGGGCATCAGCGCTCCTGTCTCGGTCTGACCGTCCCCGTTTTTATGGACTGGCAGTTCCCGCTGTCAGAACGGGCTGACCTTTAGTAGCGTTCCTGGCACAATGGATACGGTATCGATTAAACGTCTCCACCGCAAGCTCCTGGACACGTTTATGATGAAACCGTGCCCAGACCACCGCTCCAGCCCGGTACCCACGGCCACATCGCCGTCGCGCCGACAACAGACGCTCTGCGCGCACGCGGCGCGTTCGTCGCGCACGCTCGCGTCCGCCCGCTGGACGGCAGCGACGTTCAGGTAGTTCGGCGATTCGGGGCTACCGAGAGCGACGCGCTAAGCGCCTTGCAAGCAGCCATTGTCGAGCGCATCGGGGCCGTTAGCGGAGACCCCGTCATCTCCGTCGCCGACCGCCGAATCTTGCTTGCCCGACAAGGTTTCGCGGTCTTTGTCAACCTCTACTTCGACTCGACTCCTCGTGTCGAACCTGGCGGCGATGCCGAGGGAGACGCCGACGCAGCCGGGAGCGACCACATCCCTAATCGGGTGGTGGAGGGATTCGTGGCGTCAGCCGTGGACCACATTCGCGCCTGGTACCGCGCGACCTCCCCAACCAACGATGACCCACGTCCGTTCATCTACATCTACGCGGACCACACGATGTGGCGAGCAGTTCTGGAGGCGGCGGCGTCAGCGATTTGGGTGCTAGGCCCGGACAGACGGGAGGAGCGCATCGAGCACGCAACCCGTCTTGCCATCTACGAGTGGGAGAAGTCAAAGCCCATACGTCGCTTCTCTGGTGAGGTCGACGAGGCCGCCGCTCGGATGCACGAGGAGCAACGGCTGGTCATTGAGCGGGTCTGTGAGCGGATGGGTTTCGACTTCAACACGCTCGCGAAGAAGGGTGCGGCCCCGACGAAGGTTGTGAGCACGGCACGTGAGTACCTGGGCCGGGACGGCGATGATTTCTTCTACTGGTGGACTATCTGCTCGCGGTACACACACGCGCAGACTCTCACCGTGATGCTGCGCGGAGTCCGCACGCACGTCGATTCACCCGACGGCGGAGTGCTGAACGTCGAGACCAACGTTGACCAACTGGCTGACGTGGTGGACTTCACCATGAAAGCCACCGACGCACTCGTCAGCATGCTCGTCCGGCGAGGCTTCAACCGAGTGCCTCGCGACCCCGCCGGTAACGTTGGGGCATGAGCGGCAAGAGGTCGAAAGCCAAACCCCACCCAAGGCGAAGCACGTCGCCTCATTTGGTGAATGCGGCCATCGTTCAACGAACCGCTCGTGCAGTCCTCGCGGTGGACATGTCGGACGTAGTGCTGCGCGATTTCGTGCCGCAGGTCGCCGTCGGCTTGTGCCGCGCGGCTGCCGCGCAGAGCATTGCTTTGGCAACGTTGACGCGCGCTGGTCAGGCGTCCTCGGCAGCCCCGAACCGACGCCTGGTACTGGAGGCCGCCATCCGCCTCATCTGGTTGAGTGGTTTATCTCAGGCCGACCGCCACACAGCCGCATCCGTCATGCTCGACGCGGACCGCAAGGACACGAACGAGACGCTCGCCTATCTGGAGAGGAAAGGCCAGGAAGCGCCGTTCGACCCGGCCGAGATGAATGCGTTCGAGTTGAATACTCCTACGAAGGGAACACTCCAGGAGCAGGTACGCAAGCTGCGTGCCGCCGTTGTAGGCAGCGAATCGGAGCCGTGGTCGCTGTACGCGATGTGGCGGCAGGAGACGGCGTATGCGCACCCGTCGGGTGCTCTTGCCGGGCAGTACGCTCCAACGCATGACAACTCGCACTTAGGCTCTGGGCGGCCCGACCAAATGGACCCGGACCTCGAAGCGCACCAACTCATTCAGTGCCTCATCGTCGCCGCGACGCAGCAGATTTTGAAGGATGAAGGCCTGGTACCTGATGTGGCGTCGCGTCTTACTACCGCGTTCCGCGCGCAGTCCCCGTTCACGTTCGAATGGCCTGAGTGAGGGACATCGAGGAGGCGCGCTCAGTCTTCGCCAGATGGCGAGTAGGACGGTAGTCCGAGAGTGTGGGGAGGCTCCGAGGGCGGTTCGTTCTCGTCCGAGAATGGAACACCGCGAACATCTTTCTCGCGGAAGTATCCGCCGCTGGCCCGCCAGCTCGTCCACCGGACGACGTCCGCGAGCCAGTCGGCGAGTTCTAACGCCTTCGTCATGAAGGCGAGGTCGAGTCCGCCGCGATTTGCGTCAAGCCACGGTCCGAACGGTTCGTCCCGGAACCAGCCGACTGCGAGCCTTTCGGGGTCAGTGGCAGCGCGGAGTGAAATGTTATGGGCGACGAAGTTGCGTAGCCGTCGTATTTCTTCATAGCTCGCTGCGAACGCGCGATGCTTGCCGGACTCACCTAGCTCGCGTTCGCAATAGAACTCGAAGTAGACCGGTCTGATGTCGTCGTTGAGTTTTCCAGCGAGGACGCTCGCATGCCAGGTCTTGACATCAAACCAGCCCTTCCGCTGCATGTGGTGAAGGAGCTGCTGATTTCTCGCCTCCCACTTTTGAATGACCTTCTCAACATCCCATCTTCCGCTTAGTGCATCGCGTAAGGCTGCGTCCTCACCGCTGCCTCGACTCGCGATTTCGTCGATGACGTACTGCGTGAGCGCAAAACGGCCGAGCAGAGCGAGCGTGACATCAGCGACTTCGCTCATGAGCTCACGGCCGCACGAGCCGCGGCCATGGCCGCCTTTCTTCGGTCCGAGATGGACCTCGCGAACGCGTCGGAACGGCCATCAAGGTTCAGCGCGAGCGTCGCCTGCGCGAGCATCTCCTCCTCCGCCTCCCACGGTGCGGGGTCTACCGCCCAAGCGACGCGTGCGTTAGCAACGAGCCATTGGGTGATGAGTGCTTCCCCCTCAGACCCGTAGTGCTCACGTCCGCGGTGCACCCCGAGGGTTAGTCCAAGGTCGTCGGCGAGGAGAACGCCGAGCGTGCGCCGCAGCGTGGAACGCGAGGCATCCTTGGTTGCATGCGTGACTAGCCGGTCTCGCACAGTGCTCTTTGATGTACGTCCTGCGGCGCTTGGTCTTCTGGGCGAGATGCCCACATACAGGAGCTGGTGACCGTCCTTTTCCTGGTACGGCGCATCAGGGATGTCGAGTGCGCCCCTCTTCATCCACCACCCATAGATACCGGGGCAGGTCGGTGAGCTGCGCACCTCTGCAACCGCGTGGAGCGATGCAGGGCTGAGAATGCGCTCCGCGGTGAGCGAAGTGTCAGACAACGCGTTGATTTTTCGTATGACGTTCCAGCGGTCGTTCGTGAGCTTCCGTCATCGCTCCCCCAGCCAGATGTCTGGGTCCGGCTCGTAAGCTTCGAGTGAGTCGTAATAGTCCGATAGCTCATCGTCTCTGAGTTCGTGACGCTCTTCCTCCACGACCCAGACATCGCCGAGATTCGGCAGAAGATGAATGCCGCTCTTGCCAATCTCGAACCCACAGACGAGGCACTTGAAGTCGGTAGCCTCGCGCTCCGCTGTGACCAAGATTGCCGGTGCGGAGCCGTCCGTCACGGAGTCATAAGTCGCGACCTGTTCGAAGTCATCCCACAGGTGACGGGTCCATCCGACTCTTCCGGTTCGCCCGCACGCTGGGCAGGGGTGTTCTGACGCGCTTCGCGACTCAGAAGGCCACTTCTGTGCTTCCTCGACGAGTCGGCTCTCTAGACCCGAGTAGACATGCTCTCGTTCCGACGCGGGCACCTGCTCGTCTAGAGCCTGCTTGCGGGTCTTTGCCGCCAATACGAGCGCGTCAAAGTCCGCCTTCTGCTGGTTGACTTGTTCATCCCGAAGGTTCTGAACGACATCCAGGCAATCTGCGCCCCAGTAGTCGTCCTCGACAAGCGTTGGACGATAACGATGCAGACCTTCGACCACCTTGAGGAACGCTGACATCGCATCAGAGTTGTCCTGCTGAGTCCCCATTGCCATGTGCGCCGCAGCATTTCTAATGCCCATCACACTGTCCACGTCTTTGTTGACGACGTAGGGACGGTGTTCTAGGAGCACCTTCAGTGCAGTTCCGTAGTTCACGGTCTTGAGCTGTTTGATGTTGAGGCCTAGACCCGCCCTGGCCGTCGATAGCGCCAACTTCGAGTAGGTGCTGGTGTGGTCCGCCAGGAGGGCAACATCGAGCGATGCCAAGGCCGACATGATGAGATACTCCGTCGCCAGACCGAAAGAGAGCGCAACTTTCAAGACCGAATGTTCATCCGTCCTTGTGTAGTTGGTGACGACAAAACGTGCTTCTCGCGCGGATGCGTCCCAAAGCCGGTCCGGGATGTCCGTGCTCATGTAGACGGGCGTTGTCATTGGAACAGGATACCGATGCGCGGACAGCGGGACGCAAACAAGCTGGTGAGCTTGTTGCCTGAGTCCGCACGGTTTTACTATCGCCGCTCCGACCGGGGGAAGGCGTACGGGTCGGGGCCGGTGTGGTCTATGGGAGGCTATGCCTCGGGCTGGCCGGTGTCTGGATGTGCTCGAACGACATCCGCCGGCTGTGATGTGGGTAGGACCGTCGTATCGGTCGACGCGCTTGGCGCGGTGCTCGCCTTCGGCTTTCTGCCGAACAGCATCTCTCGTCCACTTCTCGGCATGGAACCGACCTCCGCGGCAAGACTTGCTATCTCCGCTCGGAGTGGCTCTAGGTCTTTCGGGGAGGACTTGGCAATATCTACGAGTTTCTGCACCACGTCCGCAAGTTGACCTTCAATCGCGGCGAGCCTTGTCTCGGTCAACATGTTTGGTTGCTCCGTCACCGGCTCTTGCAACTTCTCGCTGGGTCGGCGCTTGTCCTTCCAGATGTCAGTGAAAGCCAGCGAGACGAACACAGCCCCGGAGGCCATAACCGATGAACTCCAGAACAGGATTCCGTCGGAGAACGAACACTGGTAGTCCGTGCCCGTCCCGAACGAGAGGAGAGCCGCTGGTGCCGGAATCGTGCACGTCATCGTCGTCACGGGGTTGTTCAATCCGACGCACAAGCCGACGACGATTCCCGCAAACCCAAGAAGGAAAAGGAATATCTGCGCGAAACGGTTCACTCGGGCGCTCCAGTTTTCGATGTCGGTGCCTTCATTCTTTCCACATCACCTGCGCGAGCGCGTCAGGAGTGTTGTCCTCGATGAGCTGACGCACCTCAAGCGGGTTCGTTGCCCCGAACGGCGCGAATCGGGCAATCTCTTCCAGCGTGAGGTCGCCGGTGAACAGTTGAAGCGCGTCCGGCTTCACGCCTGGCTGGCCGAGCGCAGCAGCAATCTCGTTGGGCATCCATCGTGCCTCCCACAGTGGGAGCGGGGGGAGCGGGTCTTCGCGCGGGTCGAAACGAATCACGCCGTCCTCCCTCGTCCGCTCCACCTTCCACGCGACGTATGCATCGCGCGCGGCCTTCTTGGCGTCGTCCGCCTCCTGCCGCTTTGCCTCCCGCCGTCACGCCCGGCGGCGCGCGATCTCGTCGGCGACGACCAGGATCGAGCCCAGCTGCTGCCCGACCATCGCACGGACGGGCAGCAGCTCGGTGTCGACCGGGTCGCTCTTCGCCAGCCACTCCTCGACGATCGCCGTGGCCTCGGCCGTCGCCGCGCGCACGGCGGGATCGGCCAGGCCGGCGTCGACCTGCGCCTGAAGGGCCCGACGGAACATCCCGCCGTATCGCAGGATGAATCCGCGCACCCGCGTCTCCCGGCTCACAGTCTCGGCGACCGTGGCGGGCCGATCGGATGCCGACGAGCCGGCGCGGACGCTGTCGGCCTTCGCATCCGCGACCAGGAACGGAAGGAACGCCTCGGCCGCCAGCCAGAAGGGGGACACCACGGTCATGGACGGCCGCACCCGGATGCGGAGCTCGTCGAGGCGCTCCGCGACCGCTCCCAGCTGGCCGGCGGTGCGGTCGATCATGGCGGAGTGCGACTCATCGGTCTCGGCGGTCGAAGGGGCAGCGGGGCTCCAGTAGGGCACCTCCGGAATGAGCGTGACCGCTCCCCGGGCGGCGGCGTACTCCAACGACTGGGAGCCGAGGAACCCCTGGGCAGGGTCTTCGCCCGCGGCCTCGGCGGCGTCGTACTCGGCCGCGAACCGCGGGGCGCGGAAGACCCCGGCAGCCAGGAGGGTGAGGTGGGGGGACTCGGCCTCACCGCGGTCGACGATCACTCCGGCCGTCTCGGAGACCCGGTGCAGGTCGTCGAGCAGCTGGGCGTCCCAGTGCGAGACGTACCAGTAGGCGCCGCCGGATTCGGAGTTGTGGAGACTCACGTAGAGCTCGGGCCGGATGTCGTCGATCACCCGTGCGAGCGCCTGCGTCTCGGGCAGCATCCGATCGAAGAAGGCGTCCTTGTAGTCGGTCGGGAACGTCCACTCCGGCTGCTCCTCTGGTGCGGGCCGGAAGAACCCCCGCGCGTAGGCCTCGAAATCTCCCGGTCGGTCGAACCAGGTCTCGTTGAGGCGTGCCCCGTCGGGATCGAGGTTGTGCAGGAAGTGCCAGGTGTAGTCGTAGCGCGCCCGGAATCGTTCGTCGTCGACGACCAGACGGGCGAGGCTCGCCGCGGTCCGGAATCCGGTGACCTCGTTGGGGTGCACGCCGGCGACGACGAGCGCATCGCGGGACCCGGCGCCGACGGTCGTCAGCAGGAGCGGTTCGCCGAGTCGCGAGGTGCCGACGCGGCGAGTGCGCACAGAAGACGGATGCTGCTGCGCGAGCTCCGCGAAGCCCTCGTCGATCTCGTCGACCTGCAGGAAGCGGTGGTCGACGTCGACGCCGGCGATCCAGGCGGCGACGTCATCGAAGGAAGGAGGGGTCGTCATCGGTCTGCTCCAGAGAGGTCGTCGCGGTCTGCCCGGCCATGACGGACGCTGCGGCCCAGTCCTGGATCGCGAGTCCGACCGACTTGAAGATGGTCCGCGACGCGCGCGGTCCGGTGTTGTCGTAAAGGCGCGCGCCGAGTTCGCTGACGGAGGCCTCGTGCAGATGGCCCGTCGCGAGCGCCGGCATCAGGTCTCCGGCCTCTTCGCGGACGGCGTCCCAGCTGTCGATCACGACGTCGGCGTCGGCGAACGCCTCGGCAGGCAGTTCGCGCATGTCGAGTCGGTACGAGCCGACCGCGTTGATGTGGATGCGAGCGGGCAGATCGTCCGCGTCGAAGACAGGAGTCATCGCCGAGGTCGCGCAGGTGAGAATGTCGGAGTCGCGGAGCGCCAGCGCCAGATCGTTCACCACGGTGGTCCGCACGTCGGGGTGGGTCTCCTGCAGCCGTGCGACGAGGGCATCCGCTCGCGAGGGCGTGCGCACGCTGATCCGCACCTCGCGGATCGGCCGCACGGCGAGCACGGCGGCGACCTGGTGATAGGCCTGCGCGCCGGCGCCGATGATCGTCATCACGGCGGCATCCGGTGCGGCGAGTAGATCGGTGGCGACGCCGCTGGCCGCTCCCGTGCGGATGGCGGTGAGCTCGGCGGCGTCGAAGACCGCTTCGCCGCTCTCGGCCGTCCAGACGATGACCCCGGAGATGGCGGGGTCGCGGTCCGGCTCGATGCGCAACACCTTCACGACGGCGGTGCCGCTCGGCCGGTGATGGACGGGCATGGTCAGGATCCGACCGTCGCCGAACGAGACGCGCACCGGCAACTCGAAGTCGCCGTGGTGGAAGTCGATGAACGCTTCGCGGACTGCGGAGATGACCGCCGTCAGCGTGAGCGGGTCGCCCTTCTCGACGAGGGCATCATGCGTCATGTGCCTGATCGCCCTCGTCCACGCCCGCCCAGAGGCCGCGGACGTGACGGATGTGCACGGCCATGATCTCGGCGGCGCGCTCGGAATCACCGGCGGCCATGGCCTCGATCAGGTCGTCGTGCTCCTGCAGCGACCGCTCGAACGTGACGGTGTCGGCGATCTTGTCGAGGCCGAGCAGGCGACTGCGGTCACGAAGAGTTCCGACGAGAGAGACGAGCTCGTCGTTGCCGAGCCCCTGCAGCAGACCCAGGTGGAACTCGCGGTCGGTCGCGACGAACGATGCCCAGTCTCGCGCCATCGCGTAGCCGCGGGTGCGGAGGCACAGCTCACGGTGCGGCTCATAGTCCTCGATGAGCCCGCGTTCGGTGATCGTGCGGATGGCGGGGATCTCGAGCAGCGCGCGCACCTCGTTGATCTGGTCGAGCTCCTCGGGAGTGGGACGCCGCACGATGAATCCGCGGTTACGCCGCATCTCGACCAGGCCGTCTTTCGCGAGGTCGTGCAGGGCCTCGCGCACCGGCGTGATCGACACCTTCAGGCGCTCGGCGACCGAGCCGATCGACAGGAGCGTGCCGGCTTCGAGGCGTCCGGACACGATCTGCGAGCGGAGGATCGCCGCCGCCTGTGCGCGATAGCTCTGCTGGCGTACTTCGGTGCCCGCCGTCGCGTCCGACCAGTCGAGTGTCATGGCCACCCTGTCCTCCACATCTCCGTCAGGCCGTCAGTCTGGTGAGGCCTTACGCCTCGAACGGTATCACGGACGCGCCCTCTCTGCGCTAGTCGTCGAATATTTCGCGCCTCTCACGGAATATTGCAGCCCTGTAACGGTCTGGATGATTCGAAAAAAAGAGTGAGGTATTACACCCAATCGTGTTACCGTCTGCTCATGACAACCTCAATGCCTGCCCGAAGGGCTTCCGCCATCGCTGCGGTCGGTATCGTCGCAGCCCTCGCGCTGTCCAGCTGCTCCGGCTCGTCGCCGGAGTCGACGGCCGACGCAGAGCTCACCTGGGCGCTGGTGTCCGCGCCGCAGAGCCTGGACAACACCAAGGCCATCTCCGCCGTCTCCTACACCGTGCAGGCGGCGATGCTCGAGACCCTCGTGCACGCCAGCCGCACCGGTGAGATCGAGCCGTGGCTGGCGGAGTCGTGGACGACGCCGGATGACACGACCTATGTCTTCACGCTCCGCGACGATGTCACCTTCTGGAACGGCGACCCCCTCACCGCCGAGGACGTCGCCTTCTCGCTCAATCGCGTGGCCGAGGACACATCCCTCACCAGCTACAACTTCACCGCCATGGAAGAGGCCACTGCGACTGGGGACAACGAGGTCACCGTCACGCTGAACACGGTGGACCCCCTGTTCCTCCCGGTCGCGATCGCCTCGAACGGCTTCATCGTGCAGCAGGCGTTCGCCGAAGACGCCGGTGAGGGCCTCGGCGATCCCGATGCCCTCACGATGGCCACCGGCCCGTACCAGCCGGAGTCGTACTCCAAGACCGGAGACACGGTGCTCACCCGGTACGACGGCTACTGGGGTGAAGCACCCGCCGCCGACACCGTCACCTTCACGACCATCACGGATGCCGAGACGATGCGGATCGCCCTCACCCAGGGCCAGATCGACGGCACCTTCGAAGCCAGCCTCTCCGACGCCGAGCGATACGAGTCGAGCGACGCCGTGACGACGACCCTCGCCCCGGGCCTGGGCATGGAGTACCTCTCGCTCGATGTGCGGGAAGCGCCGTTCGACGACGTCCACCTGCGTAAGGCGATCGCCTACGCGGTGTCGAAGGACGATCTCGTCACCGCGCAGCTCAAGGGCAACGGAGACCCCGCCGATGCCATCATGACGCGCCCGCAGCTCGTGGCGATGTTCGGTGAAGACGGTGCGGAGCTGACCGACGAGATCGAGGTCTACGACAACGACGTCGACGCAGCGAAGAAGGAGCTGGCGCAGTCGGCCTACCCCGACGGCCTCGCCATCGACGCCACCTTCGCCGAGTACGACAGCGTGGTCTTCCAGGTGCTGCAGGCCGACCTCGCCGAGATCGGCATCACGCTCAACGGGACCTCGGTGTCGGCGGAGCAGTTCTACGACGAGACCGGTCAGATCGATCAGCCGCAGGGCCTGCGTCTGATCTACACCGGCTACGGGTCGCTCGATCCGTGGGAGACGCTGCGCAACGTGTTCACCGACTCGAACACCGCCGGATACACGAGCACCGTCGCCGACGAGAACCTCGGGATCCTGTCGTCGACCCTCGACGAGGCCGAGCGCAAGGCGGCGATCGTCGCGATCTCGCAGGATCTCGCGGAGAATGTCCCCTACATCCCGCTGTACACCGAGGACAAGCTGCTCGTACTCGGGAACGACTGGGCCTACGAGGACTTCGCGCCGCGCGGTGCCGACTGGATCCACCGCGTCACCGTCGCCCCGTGACGGCAGGGAGCGGGGCGCGACAGCGTCCCGCTCCGTCGTCGTCTCCCGGTTCCGACGTAGAAGAAGGAAGTCAGTGTGGCCCTCTATCTCCTCAGAAAGCTCGGTCAGACCGTCGCGCTGCTGCTCGTGGTGTCAGTGCTCGTCTTCGCCCTGCTCTACCTCGCGCCCGGGTCGGTGGAGCGCACCCTCCTGCAAGGGCAGCCCGCGACCCCCGAGACCCTGGCGGCCATCCGCGAACAGTTCCATCTCAACGACCCGTTCATCGCGCAGTACTGGCGCTGGGTGACCGGCGCCATCACGGGTGACTTCGGCTCGTCGATCGTCGAGCGCCAGCCCGTGACCACGGTCATCGGCGGACGGCTAGAGATCTCCGCGACGCTCGCCCTCATGGCGATCGTGCTGGTGCTCATCACCGCCGTCCCGCTGGGGATGGTCGCAGGTCTGCGCCAAGGCAAGGCCGCCGACGCGCTCATCAGCGGGATGTCGGTCGTCTTCCTCGCGGCCCCCGTCTATGCGACCGCCACGATCCTGCTCTACGTCTTCGGCATCGCCCTCGGCATCTTCCCCGTCTTCGGCGCCGGCAACGGGTTCGCCGATCGGCTGTGGCACCTGCTGCTGCCCGCCATCACCCTCGCCATCGCGCAGTTCGCCGTGGTCGCGCGGCAGATGCGAGCGAGCGTTCTCGGAGTCGAGAGCGCCGACTACGTCACCTTCGCCCGTGCCAGAGGGCTGTCCCGGATCCGGGTGCTCAGCGCGTACACCTTCCGCAACAGCATGCTGCCCGTGCTCACGGTCACCGGGCTGCTGCTCGCCGGCAGCCTCGGCGGCGTGGTCTTCATCGAGAACATCTTCTCGATACCCGGACTCGGCTCGCTGCTCGTCGAGTCGATCCAGTCGAAGGACATGCCCGTGGTGCAGGCCATCGCGATCCTGCTCGCCGCGATCGTCTTCGTCTTCAACTTCATCGTCGACATCCTCTACGCGGTGGTCGATCCCCGCATCCGCATGGCAGGAGGTCAGCGATGACCACGCAGCGCATCGTCACCCAGATGGCGAAGGAGCGGGCACGGCGGCCGAGGATCACCGTCGTCACCGTCGCGTGCATCGTCGTGCTCGTGATCGCCGGGGTGTGCGCGGCCATCGGGCCCATGATCACACCGCTCGATCCGACCGCGCAGGATATCGTGCTCGGCGCGACCGCGCCCAGCGCCGCTCACCTGCTCGGCACCGACGACCTCGGACGCGACGTGCTGTCGCGCCTGATCGCCGGCAGCCAGACCGCGATCATCGGCGCGGTCGCGGTGGCGATCGGCGCCACGCTGCTCGGCACCGTCGTCGGCCTCATCGCCGGCTTCCGCGGCGGCGCGCTCGACGGGTTCCTGATGCGCATCACCGACCTGGTGTGGGCGTTCCCGTCGCTGTTGACCACCCTCGTCGTGGTCGGCGTCTTCTCGGGCGGCTACTGGGTCGCCGTGGCGATGTTCATCCTTTTCGGCTGGCCCATCGAAGCGCGCATCGTGCGCAGCGTCACCCTCGTGCAGCGCACCCTTCCGTACGTGGAGGCGGCGCGGACGCTCGATGTGAGCGAGCCGGTCATCGCGTTCCGTCACGTGCTGCCGAACGTGCTGCCGACGGTCGTCGCCAACCTGCTCCTCGGCTTCGTCGGTGCGCTGGTCGGCCTGTCCGGGCTGTCGTTCCTCGGCCTTGGCGTCCCTCCGGGCGTGCCCGACTGGGGGCTGATGATCAACGAGAACCGTTCGATCCTCGAGCTCAACATCTGGGGGTCGCTGGCTCCCTCGATCGCACTGATCCTCGTCGGTCTCGCGGCCACTCTCGCGGCCGACCGCTGGTACGGCAAGGTGTCGAAGGACGGAGGAGCACGATGACCACCATGATCCAGCCCGAGGTCGTCGCCGAGATGCGCGACCTGTCGCTCTCGTTCGAGCGCGACGGCGAGCGCATACCGCTCACGTTCGGCACCGACCTCACCCTGTACCGCGGCGAGACGCTCTGTCTGGTGGGCGAGTCCGGGAGCGGCAAGTCGATCACGGTGCGGACCATCGCGGGTCTGCTGCCGGCCGGGGTGCTCGCGACCGGATCGGTGCGGGTGGGCGGACGCGAGCTGATCGGCTCACCGGAGCGCGAGGTCGCCGGCATCCGCGGCAAGAACGTGGCGCTCCTGCTGCAGGATCCCTTCACGATCCTCAATCCGCTGCAGACGATTCGCACGCACCTGGTCGAGTCGCTGCCCCCCGAACGTCGCCGTCGACGCGATCTCGATGACACCGTGCGGCGGATGCTCGCCGAGGTGCAGATCACCGACGACAGCGTGCTCGGCCGCTATCCGTTCCAGCTCTCCGGCGGCATGCGTCAGCGCATCGCGCTCGCCGCCGCGATGGCGCAAGACCCCGAGATCCTCATCGCCGACGAGCCGACCACCGCGCTCGACGCGACGACGCAGCGAGCGATCCTCGACCTCATCCGCCGTATCCAGCGGGAGCGCGGGATGTCGGTCATCCTCGTCACGCACGATCTGCAGCTCGGCTTCACCTACAGCGACCGGGTCATGGTGATGTATGCGGGGAACATCCTCGAGAAGGCGAGCGGCGACGCGCTGCGTGCGGGGTCGGCCCATCCCTACACGGAGGGATTGCTGCGATCGATCCCCAGCAGCCGTGAGCGGCTGACTGTGCTGGAGAGCATTCCCGGCTCGATCGTGCCGGCCAGGGACACGGTCGGTCACTGCGCGTTCTCGAACCGATGCCGGTGGGTGAGCCCGGAGTGCCTCGCGGCTTCGCCGCCGCTGCGCGAGATCGACGCCGATCACGAGAGCGCCTGCATCCGCATCGAGGAGATCCGCGACGAGGTCCTCTCCGACGAGCGGATCGGCGAAGAGCTCGCCGTGCAGACCAATCCCGCTCTCGTCGTCGCTGATAGCTCGACGGTCCCCGCGCTCGTGATCGAATCGCTGAGCAAGACGTTCGGCACGCGCCGTCGTCCCGGTCAGCGGGCGGTGATCGACGCCTCGTTGGTCGTCGAACGCGGACAGAGCGTCGGCATCATCGGTGAATCGGGTTCGGGAAAGACGACTCTCGCCCGTTGCGTGCTCGGACTGGAGACACCGTCGTCGGGACGCATCATCGTGGGCGGGAAGGATGCCACCTCGTACACCGACATGAGCCGCGCCGACCGTCATGCCGTGCGCCGGGCGGTGCAGTGCGTGTTCCAGGACCCCTACACCTCGCTCAACCCCGCGCACAGCGTCGGCAGTGCCCTCACCGAGGCGCTGTCGAAGTCCGGTTCCTCGCGCTCGCTCACGGTGGCCGAGCTGCTGGAGCTGGTGCGGCTGCCGGCGTCGTACGCGTCGCGGCGTCCGCGGGCGCTGTCCGGCGGCGAACGCCAGCGGGTCGCGATCGCCCGCGCGCTGGCGGTGAACCCCGACCTCATCGTGTGCGACGAACCCGTCGCCTCCCTCGACGTCAGCGTGCAGGCGCAGATCCTCGCCGTCCTCCGATCGGCGAACGAGGAGCTCGGCACCTCGCTCCTCTTCATCACGCACGACCTCGGCGTGGTGCGGCAGGTGACCGAGAACGTCGTGGTGATGCTCAGAGGTGAGATCGTGGAGCGGGGTGCCACGGCATCCGTCCTCGACGATCCGCAGCACGAATACACGCAGCGGCTCGTGGCGGCCACCGACTACGACGCGGCATGACGGAGACGACCACGCTGGAGCTCACCCCCGACGAGGAGTCGATGCTCGCGGGCGTCGACGGCGAGGCCGTCGCGCTCGCGATGCGCGTCGTCGTGCAGCTCGCGAAGACCCTGCAGGCGCCGCGTCTCGTCGAGGTGACGTCGGCGCACGTCGATTCGGCGCTGTTCCACGGGCAGGTCAGCCTCGACTTCGCGAACCGGCTCGTCGAGCTGGGGGCGAAGGTGCGCATTCCCACCACGCTCAACGTCGGCTCGATGGATCTGCTGCATCCGCACTACGTCCGCACCGACTCCGACGAGCAGCGTGCCGTCGCGCAGGGCGGGCGCGAGCTGATGTCGGCTTATCTGGCGATGGGATGCTCCGCCAGCTGGACGTGCGCGCCGTATCAGCTGCCGAGCAGGCCGGGGTTGGGGGAGCACGTCGCCTGGGCCGAGTCGAACGCGATCGTCTTCGCCAACAGCGTGCTCGGGGCGCGCACCGACCGGTACGGTGACTTCCTCGACATCGCGGCCGCGATCACCGGTCGCGCGCCGTATTCGGGGCTGCAGGCGACATCCGCGCGACGAGGGCAGGTGATCGTCGACTGCACCGCGCTGCCGGCGGCGGTGATCGACGCGGAGACGTTCTGGCCGACGCTCGGCTATCTCGCCGGCGGTCTCAGCGGCACGCGCAACCCGGTCTTCCTTGGCCTGCGCGTCGACGCGACGGAGGATCAGCTCAAGGCGCTCGGCGCCGCCGCGGCATCCGCCGGCGGCGTCGGTCTCTTCCATGTCGTCGGCAGGACGCCCGAGGCGCCCACCCTGCGGGCAGCCCTCCAGGGCGGTGCGGCCGACGAGACGCACGTGCTGACGACCGACATGCTGGATGCCGCGCGGCGCGAGCTGTCGACTTTCGGGACCGGCACCATCGACGCGGTGAGCATCGGCACTCCGCATGCATCGATCGACGAGCTCACGTTGCTCGCCGACCTGCTGCGCGACGGCACGCCCCTGCATCCGGACGTCGACTTCTTCGTCTCGACCAGCCGTGCACAGCTCGCCCTCGCCGAGCAGAACGGTGCGGCCCAGGCGATGCGCGACGCCGGGGTGCGGATCGTCGTCGACACCTGCACCTACGTCACGGCCATGCTGTCGCCGCGGGTGCGACGCGTCATGACGAACTCCGGCAAGTGGGCGCACTACGCGCCCGCGAACATCGGGGTCGACGTGCTGCTCGGCTCGATGCGCGAATGCGTCGCCTCGGCTCGAGCCGGACGCGTCGTGCTCGAGGGGTCGGCCTCATGAGCGAGGTGCTCCTGGAGGGACACGGGACGGGTCCGCTGCAGCGGCTGCGCGCCCCTCTCTCGTTCTGGGGCGGGGTCGGCCCGGACGGCTCCATCATCGACGGGCATCACCCCGATCGCGGGGCGAGTGTCGCGGGTGCGGTGCTCGCGATGAGTGCGGGTCGCGGCTCGAGCTCGTCCTCGAGTGTGCTCGCCGAACTCATCCGCGCGGGTGTCGCCCCTGCGGCGCTACTGCTGGAGACGCGGGACGCGATCGTCGTGACGGGCGCTCTGGTGGCGGCCGAGATCTACGGCGTGCGGGTGCCGGTCGTACTCGTGTCTCCCGACGAACTCGACGATCTCCCTGCGGGCCGCATCGTGGTCGTCGACACGGATGCGGAGCCCGTGCTGCGAGCAGTTCTGTCGTAGCGCACCTCGTCTGCGCCAGAATATCGGCATGACACAGCGCGAGAACACGGCTCTGCAGACCGCCGCTCGATGGTGGTACGGCGCGATCGCGGCCATCATCCTCGGCTCGCTCATCATCCAGATCGCCCTGCTCTTCACCGGCGGTGCGGATGCGAACTCCGGCGAGAGCGGAGACTCGCTGAGCATCGGCATCCGACTGTGGAGGCTGTTCAGCTTCTTCACCATCGAGAGCAACATCGTCGTGATGATCGTCTGCCTGCTCCTCGTCGCGAACCCGCTGCGGGGGGGGCCATGGTGGGAGGTCGCGCGACTCAACGCCCTCCTGGCGATCACCATCACCGGGCTCGTCTACGCGATCATCCTGGCGCCGATGGTGCACCTCACCGGCTGGGCGCTCGTGGCGACGATCGGGTTCCACTACGTATCACCATGGGCGATGGTGTTGGGCTGGCTGCTCTTCGGTCCGCGCCATCGGTTCACAGCCAGAACCATCGCCGGGGCGTTCATCCTGCCTGTCCTCTGGCTGATCTACATCTTCATCCAGGGCCAGTTCTCGCTCTGGTACCCCTATCCGTTCCTCGACGTCACGAAGATCGGCCTCGGTTCCCCACTCGTGAACGCCGTCTTGGTGCTCGCGCTCGCCGCGGTGCTCGCTCTCGTGTACCTGCTGATCGATGCGAAGGTACCGAGCCTCCTGCGCGATGAGGCGAGTGAGCCGGCTCTCGCGAAATAGTCCCTACGACGCGATGCGCCGGCCGGTCGTGCGCGACGCAGCATCCGCCCCGATCTCGGCCCACACGGCGTCGAGCGAGATGCCGAGCACGTCGGCGATCGCGGCGATCGTCGAGAACGCGGGCGTCGCGACGCGGCCGGACTCGATCTTGCGCAGCGTCTCCGGAGAGACGCCGGCGTCCAGCGCAACGGCCAGCATCGACCGCTCGCCGCGCGCTCGTCGCAGCAGGGCGCCGAGGCGTTCGCCGCGTTCGACCTCGGCGGGGGTGAGCGGCATCCGGACCATCATGATGCCCATACTAATCCCGGGATAGTATTACCGGGATAGTTATCGGCATTCCCGACGAAAGCTCCGAAAGAAGACATGATCGAGATCCTGAACGACGCCGAGCTGGCCCGTGCGAGAGACGCCGGCGCGCTCGTCGGCGACATCCTGCAGGCACTGAAGAAGCGCGCCGTCGTGGGCGTGAACCTGCTCGACCTCGACCGCTGGACGAAGCAGCTCATCGAAGATGCCGGAGCCGTCTCCTGCTACGTCGACTACGCGCCGTCCTTCGGCCGCGGACCCTTCGGCCACTATGTCTGCACGGCCGTGAATGACGCCGTCCTGCACGGCATGCCGCACGACTACGCCCTCGCCGACGGCGACCTCCTCACCCTCGACCTGGCCGTCACGCTGCGCGGGATCTCGGCCGACGCCGCGATCAGCTTCATCGTGGGCACGGCCCGCGATCCGCGCGACGAGGCGATGATCGACACGACCGAGCGCGCGCTCGCCGCCGCCATAGCCGCCGCCCGGCCCGGTGCGCGCATCGGCGACATCTCCGACGCGATCGGCACGGTGCTGAGCGCTGCGGGCTACCCGATCAACCTCGAGTTCGGCGGTCACGGCATCGGCTCGACCATGCACCAGGATCCGCACGTCGCGAACGACGGCCGACCCGGTCGCGGCTACAAGCTCCGCCCTGGCCTGCTCCTCGCCCTCGAACCGTGGATCATGGCCGACACTGACGAGCTCGTGACGGATGCCGACGGGTGGACCCTCCGCAGCGCCACCGGATGCCGCACCGCCCACACCGAGCACACCATCGCGATCACCGCGGACGGCGCCGAGATCCTGACCCTGCCTCGGAATTGACGCCAGGCCGGCGCTACCCGCGAGCGAGCTGCCGCATCCGGCGCACGGACTTGCCGGCGAGGTCGCGCAGCCGCCCCGAGCCCGATCGACGCACCTCGACCGCACCTCCATCGGCGGCGGTGATCGTGACCGCGCTTCCCGCGAGCAGCGGAGACGCCCCGGCGCGCGCGAGCGCACCGGCATCCGCCGTCACGGGGACCGCGAAGGTCCATCCCGCCCGACGCACCTTCGCCGTCAATCGCAGCGCCGAGGGTGCGCCCTCGCCACCGAACACCTTGAGGGGGTCGATGGCCACGCGGACCGTGCCGCCGTCGCGCAGCTTCTCGTTCACGATGCGCCGCTCGGTCCCGGGCTTCTCGCCCTCCAGGAACACCTCGATCCTGTCGTTGCGCAGCTCGCGACCGGCGACCAGCACCGCGGGCGGCAACTCGTCGAGCGACTCCAGAGGCAGCGAGGAGAGGCGCCCCGTCTCGTCGTCGAACACGAGGGCCTCCCGGCCGCCCTGCGTCACGGCGGTCTTGATCGCGAGATGCAGCCCGCCGCCGCGCGACCACTCCGCAGAAGTCACCGCGACCCGGGCCTTCAACCCCGCCTCGAACTCGGCGAACCGCACGAGGTCGTCACGCCGCCCGGCGCGGAGCAGCGCCACGCGGATGCGCTGCGGGAACGCCAGCCCGGCATCGACGCCCGGGCCGAACCGTGTCTCCACCAGCGGCGTCACCACGTCGAGCAGGCGCGTCCGGTACTCGGCCGGATAGCGCAGCATCCGCTTTCCGCTCAGTCGCTTCAGGATCTTGCCGCGAAGCCAGTGCCGCAGCAGACGGTCCCGCATCCTGCCGGTCTCGGTGTTCTCCTCGACGATGTCGAGCACCGCTTCGAGGTGCGGGAAATAGCTCTCCGGATCGATGCGCGACGAGCTCGCGCTGCCGGGATGCTTGACCCAGGCGTAGCAGGGCACGCTCGCCAGGATCGAGATGGTGCGGGCCGCGAAGTACGCCTGCATCACGTAGAGGTGATCCTCCAGCCGGACCCGGCCGTCGGGGAAGCGGATGCCGTTCTCGCGGAGGAACGCGGTGCGGAAGAGCTTGTGCGGCGTGAGCATCTCGAGCAGGGGATCCTCGCCGAGCTTCGCGTCGGGGATGTCCTTGCGGAAGATGCGCGACGGCAGCGGGCGCCCGATCCCGACCTCCCGTCCGACGACGACGTCGGATGCGTGCGCGTCGGCATACTCGACGAGCTTCTCGAGAGCGGTGTCGAACAGGTAGTCGTCCTGGTCGACGAACTGCACGTAGTCTCCCCGCGCGGCGGCGACGCCTTCGTTTCGCGGCGTGCCCGGCCACCCGGAGTGCGGAAGCGCGAGCACCCGCACGTTCGGATGCGCGCGGGCCACCTGCTCGAGGCGCTGCTGCGTGGGCGCGTCGGAGCCGTCGTCGCAGAGGAGCACCTCGAACTGCGATGCATCGAGACTCTGCCGCTCGAGAGAGGCGATGAGGTCGTCGAAACTGGGGCCCGGATTGAACACGGGCACGACGACACTCACCCGGACGGACGGCGGGCGGACTTCAGCAGAGGGAGACATCTCCACGAGTGCATCATCTGCGGCTGTGAGCTTCACGGGGATTGCCTTTCCTCCGGGCGTGTGCTGCGCGAATTCCCACCCAACCTCCAGGCTGAACGATATATCGTTGACTATCGTTCACCGCAGACCCAGGAGGTCATCATGAACAACTCATTCCCCTTCGGCGGATCCGGCAGCAGCAACGCCGACAACCCGCTCGGCAACATCTTCGGCACCGGCGGCCTCGGTGGCGCGAACGGCCCCGCCGGCGCGCTCTTCGATGCCATGGACCAGCTCCGCAAGTCCTTCGAGCAGCGTCCGTCCGGCGGCTCGCGCATGGCTCGCGGCGACGTCCGCACCGCGGTTCTCTCGCTGCTCGCCGAGGCGCCGATGCACGGGTACCAGATCATCAACGAGATCGCCGAGCGCAGCGGCGGATCGTGGAAGCCCAGCGCCGGATCGGTCTACCCGACCCTGCAGCTGCTGGCCGACGAGGGCCTCATCTCCGCCGAGGAGCAGAACGGTCGCAAGACCTACTCGCTCACCGAGGCGGGACGCGCCGTGGCCGCCGAGTCGTCGGAGTCGAAGGCTCCGTGGGAGCCGACCGCCGGCAAGGACGGGCACCGCAACGACCCGCGCTTCACCGCCCTGCCCAAGGCCGGCGTCGACCTCGCCAGCGCCGCAGCAGCGGTCGGCCGGAGCGGTTCGCCCGAGCAGGTGCAGAGCGCCATCGACATCCTCGACGACGCGCGCCGTAAGCTCTACTCGATCCTCGCCCAGGACTGACGCCGGGGTGAAGAAGGAGACCCACCGATGACGGATGCTGCGGCACAAGGCGTCCACCGAGCCCGCTATCGCCGCATCCTGTCGTTCGCGGCGCGCGAGTTCGTCAAGATCTGGTGGTTCGAGCTCGTCCTGCCGCGCTTCGGGATGACGTCCATCGCGGAGCGCACGCGCGGTCCGCGCATGCAGAAGTTCGCTCGCCGGTTCCATGTACTGGCGATCGAACTGGGCGGCCTCATGATCAAGGTCGGCCAGTTCATGTCGTCGCGCCTCGACGTGCTGCCGCCCGAGATCACGGCAGAGCTCGAGGGGTTGCAGGACGAGGTGCCCGCGGTGCCCTTCGCCGACCTCCGCGTCGTCGCCGAGGCCGAGCTGGGGATGCCGCTGTCGCAGGCCTACGCCTGGTTCGATGAGACTCCGGTGGCCGCGGCATCCCTCGGGCAGGCGCATCGCGCCCGGCTCTCGGAGATCGACGCGTCCGACACGGGCCTCGAGAACGTCGTCGTGAAGGTGCAGCGTCCGGGGATCGATGAGATCGTCGCCGTCGACCTCGCGGCGCTCCGCCGGGTCGGCAGGTGGCTGACGCGGGTGCGGCTCGTCGCCGACCGGGTCGACGCACCCGCGCTCGTCGAGGAGTTCGCGCACACGAGCCTCGAGGAGATCGACTACCTGCACGAGGCCGCGAGCGCCGAGCGGTTCCGTGAGAACTTCGTCGACGACCCGCGCGTCGACGCTCCCGAGATCGTCTGGGAGCGGTCGACCCGCCGCGTGCTGACCCTGTCGGACGTCACCGCGATCAAGATCAACGACACGGACGCGCTCCGTGCCGCGGGCATCGATCCGTCCGAGGTCGCGGCCGTGTTCGCCGAGGTCATGTTCGACCAGGTCTTCACGCACAGCTTCGTGCACGCCGATCCGCATCCCGGGAACATCTTCGTGACGCCCGTCCCGAACGCGACGCCGGATGCCGTCGGGGTGAACTTCCGCCTCACCTTCATCGACTTCGGGATGATGGCCGACGTTCCGGACAGTCTGCGCAACGGCCTCCGCACTCTCCTCATCGCGGTCGCCGGGCGCGACAGCCGGGGGCTCGTGGCTGCGGCGAAGGAGATCGGCGTGCTGCTGCCCTCCGCCGACACCAATGAGCTCGAGCGTGCGCTCACCGCGCTGTTCGGACGGTTCGGCGGCATGGGCTTCGCCGAGCTGAGCAAGGTCGATCCGCGCGAGTTCAAGGACTTCGCCGACGAATTCGGCGACATGGTGCGCTCGCTGCCGCTCCAGCTGCCCGAGAACATGCTGCTGCTGATCCGCGCCGTGTCGCTGACCTCAGGCATGTGCAGCGGCCTCGACCCGTCCTTCAACGTGTGGGATGCTGCCGAGCCCTACGCCGGGCGCCTGCTGCGCGACGAGTCGGGCAACCTCATCCAGGACATGGCGAAGCAGGCCATGGAGACCGCGGCCATCACGATGCGCCTGCCGAAGCGCATCGACGACATCATCACGCGCATCGACGACGGCAACGTGTCGTTCGACACCTCGCGCCTGGAGCGCCGCCTCGACCGCCTCGAGGGCATCGCCCGCCGCATCGCCTCGGGAGTGCTCTTCGCCGCGATGCTCGTCGGTGGCGCGCTGCTCGTGGCTCCGCTGCCGCCGCTCGGTATCACGCTGATCTGCGTCTCGGCCCTGCCGCTCCTGCACTCCGCGTTCGCGGGGATCGGTCGGCGCGGCCCGCGCTGAACGGCATCCGAGGAGGGCATGTGCGCTCCGGAAGGACGAAATCCGTGATTCCGTCCTTCGGAAGCGCACATCTCCTTGCGAGGCGTACGCGGATGCCGCCAACGGCGGCCGCGGACCGCGCGGATGCCGTTGCTGCTGCGGATGCCGGTCTCAGCCGCGTCGCCGGAAGAACCGCCGTCGCAGGCGATTCCACAATCCCGAAGCTGAGCGCTGAGGCTTCTGATCGATCCGGCTGGCTGCCTCTCGCCGGGCCTCCAGGACCCGGGCGCGTACCGAGAACTCGTTCGCGAGCGATCGATAGCTTCGAGCACGTCGCTGGATCCAGAAGCCGAGGGCGGCGAACCCGAGAACGGCATATACCGAGATCATCGAGAGTGGCCCTGGCTCCTCCCAGCTTGCGGAGATCGACGAGCCGATGAACGCGGTGAAGATGACGATGATGCCGGCGCCGATCCAGGTGTGGAGCTCGGCGGCATCCGTCGCTCGGCGGCTGTACCGCCAGGCGTCGTCGATCGACTCGATGGTGCTCGGGTCGGCGAAGCTCGGCCGCTGACGTACGGGCCATGGCCGGTCCGCCACCTTCTTCTCCTTCTCCGACATGCCTGAGAAGAACGCGGCGGATCGACTCGTCCGCGAGATCCTGCGCACGCCTCGGAGCGTCGCGAGATCGAGGGTGAGAAGGGAGGCGGTCAAGACGATGATGATCGGGCCGCGCGCCTCCCCGAAAGGAAACCTCATCACGACGATCAGCACGAGGCTGAGCACCCCGGCGGATGCGGCGAAGGCAGCTGTCCGCGATCCGATCGACGCAGCCAGGTGATCGCGGACGAGGTTCTTCGGTCCGACGAAGGCCGCGAGCCAGCACGTGACCATTCCTGCCCGCAGCACGATCTGTGCGCCGAGGGCGCTGATCGCGAACGTCAGTCCGGCGGGGAGGGATTCCTCTACGAGGGGCCGTGCATCGGGCAGCACGAACCACGCGAGCAGAGCCACGGCAACGGCGAAGGGGATGAGGAGGAGGAGCAGTGAAAAGACGCTCAAGACGATGGCAGTCGTCATCGCTCCCGTTCCGATCGCCACGGTCCTTCCTGCACGTGTCGTGAATGCCATGGGCTGAGGTTAGGAGCCGGCCAAGGCGAGCAACGCCCGCGCTCACCGAGTCGCGAGATCGTATTCCGGAACATCGCGCGGGAACCCGCGAAAGGTGAGCCACAGCCCGAGTCCGATCTCCCACGCGGCGATCGGCAGGGCCGCGGCACCGGCGAGTCCGGACACCTGATCCACTGCGCCGAACAGTGTCGCACCGGCCGAGGTGACCAGCAGCGGGGCGCCGATGAACGCCAATACCGGCAGCACGCGGGGGACCAGACGGGCGCGGAGCAGCACGTACCCGAGCAGCAGGCCGTTCACCGCGGGGATGAGTCCCGGCCCGAACAGGAAGGCGCTGTCGTGCACGGCGCGGAGCACGTCGGCGAGGGTGCCGGTCCGCTCCTCGGTGGGCAGGGCCGTGAGCGACAGCATCCCGATCACTCCGGCCATCACCAGGCCGGCTTCGACGATGCGCGCAGCGACGAAGCCCAGGGCGGCTCCATCGCTCACGCGCCGCAGCACGGGATACAGCACGACGGCTGTGCCGACGCAGGCCACGGCCATGACGACCTCGAGCGCCGCCGCCGCGCTCAATGCCGGACCGCCTCCCGCGTCGAGAAGGGCGGGATCGGTGAGGACGGGTTCCTTGAGCGCGAGCGCAGGAATCGAGGTCGCGACGGTCAGCAGATACAGGATGCCGGCGAGCAGGGCGGTGCGACGGGACGGGTTCATGGCAGCATCCTGACTTCGACGTGAGGTGTACGGTGTATACCTTCTGGCCTTCGAGCATAGGTGTACGGTGTAAACCCGTCAACGACTATGCGACCGCAGAAGGAGGGGCATGCCTGCCGTACCGCGCACCCGGGTGTCGCGTGAGCGCGTGCTCCGTGCCGCTGTCGATCTCGCCGACATGAGCGGGATCGACGCGGTCAGCATGAGGAACGTCGCCGCCGAGCTCGGCGTCGTGCCCATGGCGCTCTACAAGCACGTCGCCGACAAGGAGGATCTGCTCAGCGGGATGATCGACCTGCTGATCGCCGAGTACGACCCTGCCGGCACCGGGGAGCCGTGGCGCGACGCCCTGCGGACGCGCATCCTCTCGGCGCGCTCCGTGCTGTCACGGCACCAGTGGGCGCGCGCGGTCATCGAGACTCGACGCACCCGGACGCCCGCGGTGCTCGAGTACATGAACGACATGACGGGACTCTTCCTTGAGGGCGGATTCAGTGCCGACCTGACCCACCACGCGATGCACGCCCTCGGCCACCGCATCTGGGGGTTCAGCCCCGAGGCCTTCGAAGACGACGACGCGCTGCCGGTGCCCGATGATCCCGCCCTCCGCGCGCAGATGATCGAGCAGGTGCGCGCGGTCTACCCGCACATCCTCACGATCGCGCTCGCCTCGTCGGACGGAGACGATGTCACGGCCGGGCGCTGCGACGAGGACTTCGAGTTCGCCTTCACGCTGGACCTGCTGCTGGACGCGTTCGAGCGGTTGCGGGACGCCGGCTGGTCGTCTCGCTGAGCCCAGCGATCCGCGCGCCCGACGATCAGAGCTCTCGGTCGCGGCCTCATTTCTGTACAATAATCAGTACAGATTTGAGGAGTGGCGATGGAAGTGACTTCAGTCTCGGATGCGCGAGCCGGCCTCTCACGCATCATCGCGACGTTCCGTGACGGATCGGTCGCGCCGGTGATCATCGGATCCCACCGTCGGCCGGAAGCCGCCCTCCTCCCCTTCGATCGCTATCGCGCGCTCACGAAGGCGAGCCCGACGGTGATCGGACTCGACCGGTTGCGTTCTCTCAGGCCTCTCATCGAACGCTTGGCCGCAGCATCCCACCTCGAAGACGTGCAGGTCTACGGCTCCGTCGCTCGAGGGGAGCAGACCGAGCTGAGCGACGTGGACCTGCTGGTCACTCCGCGCGCGGAAGCGACGATGTTCGATATCGCTCAGTTCGAGATCGATATGGAGATGCTGCTGGGGGTACCCGTGTCCGTCGTGAGCGCGGCCGCTCTGAATCCGGAACACGATGCGGCGATACTGCACGATGCGGTGAGGTTGTGAACTCCGCAGATCGCGTGGATCGATGGCTCGGCGATCTTCGCGATACGCTCGCCGCGGCAGCCCGGCTCGTCGATCGTGGGCGAGACGCGTTCGACGAGGATGCCGCTCTCCCCCTGGCCTTCGAAGCGCTGTCGAATCGCATCGGCGAGCTCGCGAAGCGCCTCCTGCACGCGGATCAGGATCGCTTCACCGACCCGGTGTGGCGTCAGGCGGCCCGCAGCCGCGACTTCGTCGTGCATCACTACGATCGGCTCGACGGTGATCTGCTCTGGCGCACAGTGACGACGGCGTTTCCTGTTCTCGCGGCTCTGGTGCAGGCGGAGATCGGTACAACTGCTGGTCGGGAGGCTACCCCGGGTCACGATGGACCGTGACCTGATCCCGTCTCGGCCGCGGCCGTGATGCGCGCCGCCATGCCCGCGAAGATGAAGCCGTGGAACGGCAGCACCGCGAGCCAGTAGAGCCGCCCGCTCAGTCCGCGCGGGAAGAACACCGCCCGCTGCTCGTAACGGGCACTCGCGCCGTCGGCGATCGCCCGCAGCTCGAGCCACGCCTCGCCGGGCACCTTCATCTCGGCGCGGAGCCGCAGGAGTCCGGCATCCTCGTCTCCCGAATGCGGCTGCGACACGGCCTCGACGCGCCAGAAGTCGATCGCGTCGCCGATGCGCGCCGCGGTGCGGTTCCGTCGCCCACGCCGCAGTCCGACGCCGCCGACCAGCCGGTCCATCACCCCGCGCACGGCCCAGAGGAATGGCGACGAGTACCACCCGTTCTCTCCGCCGATGCCGATGATCACGCGCCACAGATCGTCGACGGATGCCTTCGTCTCGAGCGATCGCGCATCGGTGAACACCGTGCGACCCGCCCAGTCGGGGTCGCTGGGCAGCGGGTCGCTCGGTGCTCCCGAGACCTCGGAGTCCTGCCAGCTGGTCTCGATGTTGTCGGCATTGACGCGGCCGAGGGCGAGGGCGACCGCGCGGCGGTACGGGGTGAGTCCGCCGTCAGGCCGGGGGATGAGGTCGTCGACCGTGCGGTCCTTCACCACGCACTCGTTCTGCAGCGACGCGACGAGAGGACGTGCGATCGATCGCGGTACCGGCGTCACGAGGTTCACCCAGTGCGAGGCGAGCCACGGCGTGAGCACGGGCAGCGACGCGATCGCCCGCTGCCGCAATCCGGCCTCGACCGCGTACCCGTTCATCATCTGTCCGTACCGCAGCACATCGGGGCCGCCGATGTCGACCGCGCGGTTCACGCTCTCGTCGACCCGCGCGGCGCCGAGCAGGTAGTGCAGCACGTCGCGCACGGCGATCGGCTGGATGCGGTTGCGCACCCACTTCGGCGCGGGCATGTACGGCAGCACGTCGGTCAGGTGCCGGATCATCTCGAACGACGCCGACCCCGACCCGATCACGACACCGGCCTGGAGGACGAGCGTCGGGACCCCGGAGTGCAGGAACGTCTCTCCGACCTCGACGCGCGAGCGCAGGTGCGGTGAGAGCTTCACGTCGTCGGGATGCAGGCCGCCGAGGTAGACCAGCCGGTGCACGCCCGCGCGGGCCGCGGCCTCCGCCACGGTCGTCGCGGCGCGCTCGTCGCTCTCCTCGAATCCCTTGCCGGCGGTCATCGAGTGGATCAGGTAATAGACGACGTCGACGTCGTCGACGGCCTCGGCGACGGCATCCGCATCGTCGGCCGAGCCCTCGACGATCTCGCAGTCGGGACCCCAGGGGAAGGATGCCGCGCGCACGGCGTCTCTCGCCAGCACCCGCACCCGGTAGCCGGCGTTGAGCAGGCGCGGGGTCAGGCGACCGCCGATGTAGCCGGTCGCTCCGAGCACGAGGGCGCGGGGTGCGGTGCCGTCTTCGCGGGGAACGGCGCGCAGCGCCTCTTCCTGTCCGGTGGGCTGGGTGAGCTCGGTCATGGGTCGAGGCTATGCCGGGGGAGCGACAGGAAGAAGCGGGTGGCGCGCGGCCGGTCGGGGATGTAGGGCGCCCGACTTTATGCAACTACGGGGTTGCATTGCGGAGATCGATGTGCAACTCTTGAATTGCAGATGAGTGGTGATCCCACCGCTCCGCGACGAAAGGACGCATCATGGTCAACATGACAGAGAACGCAGGCTCCGTCGTCGACGAGGAGACCTTCTCGGTTCGACGTACGATCCGCATCGCGGCATCCATCGACAAGGTCTGGCGCGCCGTCGCCGAACCAGAGCACATCTCCCGCTGGTTCGGGCGCACGGTGCTCGACGGCGCGGGCGTCGGCGCGACGGGCACGATGAGCTTCCCCGACTACGACGTCATCCCGCTGCGGGTCGAGGCCTACGACGAACCGCGTCTCATCAGCTACCGGTGGAACAACGACGACGCGGCCGACGGACTGCCCGACGCGATCGACGAGAGCACCTCGACCGTCTTCACGTTCACCCTCGACGAGGTCGACGGCGGCACGCAGCTCACCGTCGTCGAGAGCGGCTTCGAGCGCACCTCCGCACCGCGGGAGAACCTCGAGAGCCACCGCACCGGCTGGGACGCCGAGCTCGACAAGATGGTCGCGCTCGTCGAATCGGAGACGGTCGAGAGCGACGCATGACCACCGGAACCCTGATCCCGATGTTCTCGGCGCTCGCAGACGAGACGCGGTGGAGCATCCTGACGGCTCTCGGCGAGGGTGATGCCTCGGCATCCGCCCTCGCCGGGCGCCTGCCCGTCAGCCGTCAGGCCATCGCGAAGCACCTCGCGGTGCTGCAGGAGGTCGGGCTCGTCGAGCCCGTGCCCGTCGGTCGTGAGGTGCGCTACCGGGTGATCGGCACCGAGCTCGCCGCCACCGCCGCGAAGCTCGACGCGATCGGGCGGCAGTGGGACCGTCGTCTCGCGGCGATCAAGGAGATCGCCGAAGGCCTCTGACCGCGGCATCAGGCCGACCACAGAGCAGGCCGATCACGGAGAGTCGGGCGCCCGTGGAAGGATGGGCGCGATGGACGATCCGAGCGACAAGACGGCCACGGCCGCGAGACCCGGCCCGGATGCCGCGGCACGCCGCGCCCGCATCGCCGTCTCGGCACTGTTCCTGACGAACGGCGCGCTATTCGCGAACATCCTGCCGCGTTACCCCGAGATCAAGGCCGCGCTCGGACTCGACAACACCGCCTACGGATTGTCGCTCGCCGCACTCCCCGCCGGGGCGATCGTGGCGGGTCTCGCGGCCGCCGTGCTGATCCGCCGCTTCGGCTCGGGCCGCCTCGCGGTGTTCGGCACCGCGCTCACCAGCATCGGCTACCTGCTCGCCGGACTCTCGCCGTCGGCGCTGCTGTTCGCCGGCGCGCTGTTCCTCACCGGGGCGTTCGACGCCATCACCGACGTCGCGCAGAACGCGCACGGCCTGCGGGTGCAGCGCCGGTACGGACGCTCGATCATCAACTCCTTCCACGCGATCTGGTCGATCGGCGCGGTGCTCGGCGGCGCGATGGCCGCCGTCGCGATCGCGGTCGGTCTGCCCGTCGGCATCCATCTCGCGATCTCCACCACCGTGTTCGCCGCCGTCGCGATCGGCGCGCTGCGCTTCTGCCTGCCCGGTCGCGACGAGGAGCCGGCGGATGACGCGGGCGAGACGGATGCCGTCGCCGACGGCGGCGAGATCCGCGCGGCCGTGCGCCGAGGGCCGAGCCTGCGCACGATCCTCACGCTCGCGGCCCTGACCCTGATCGCGATGGCCGGCGCGGTGGGCGAGGATGCCGGCAACTCGTGGGCGACGCTGTACCTCGCAGACTCGCTCGAGGCAGCCGCCGCGATCGCTCCCCTCGGGTTCATCGCCCTCATGCTCGCGCAGTTCATCGGCCGCATCCTCGGCGACGGCCTGACCGACCGGTTCGGTCAGCGCTTCGTCGCCGGCGCCGGCGGGCTGATCGCGGCCTCCGGGATGGGGCTCGCGCTCGCCTTCCCCAGCATCCTCGGGACCATCCTCGGGTTCGCCGCCCTGGGCTTCGGCATCGCCACGCTCATCCCTGCGGCGATGCACGCGGCCGACGAGCTGCCCGGGCTCCGACACGGCGTCGGACTCACGATCGTGTCGTGGCTTCTGCGTGTGGGATTCCTGCTGGCTCCACCGTTCGTCGGGTACATCGCCGACAGTGAAAGCCTGCGCGCCGGGCTGCTCATCGCCCCGGTGGCGGGGCTGGTGGCCGTGCTGCTCTGCTTCGCGCTGGAGAAGCGTCGCCCATAGGGCGCGACGCCGCGCGCTGTCAAGGGTCGATCGCGAGTTCGATGTATTGCTAGCTAGGCTAGTAATCTTTCTCGCGAGGAGGTTGTCATGTCGACGGCTGAAGACGCGTATACGGCGATCGCCGAGCAACACTCGGCGTTTCCGCTGCCCGCGCACCGCGCCATCGGTCAGGGCTCCGGGATGCGGCTCATCCCCTTGCGCTCCGGACCGTTCGTCGCCATGCTCATGCGCCTCCTCGTGCCGACAAGAAAAGGGAGGAGCCCCCATGGGACTCGATGACAAGATCAAGAACGCTGCGGAAGACATCGCCGGCAAGGCGAAGGAGGCCGCAGGCAAGGTGACCGGCAACGAGCGGCTCGAGGCCGAGGGCAAGGCCGACCAGGCCAAGTCCGACGTGAAGCAGGCCGGCGAGAACGTCAAGGATGCGTTCAAGCGCTGACGGATCCTTCGGGTGAACCGCGAGGGGGAGGCGATCCGCGATCGTCTCCCCCTCGCCGTGTCTCCAGAGCGGTTACCGGTCGGTCGAGTCCTCTTCGTGCGAGCGGATGACGTCGCGGAGCTCCTCGTCGAGATCGGAGGCCTCTTCGATCGCCGACGTCATGCCCGCCAGGAATCGGGTCACCACGGCGCGCTCCTGATCGGAGAGCTCGTCGACGAGCGTCAGCATCCGTCGGTGCATGGCGCCGAGCGTCGACTTCACCTCGTCGTCGCTGTGCGTCGTCGGAACGACGACACCGGCGCGCCGGTCGGTGGGGTGCGGTTCACGCCGCGCGTGTCCGCCCTTCTCCAGTCGGTCGATCAGTGTCGTCGTCGACGCCGTCGAGATGTCCAGCGCCCGCGCGATGTCGATCGGGCGGACGATGCGCCCGGCTCTCTGCTCGCGGAGAAGGAAGCGCAGCGCCAGCAGGTCGGTCTCGTTCATGCCCATCGACACGCGGGTGCGAGCGCGCATCGCCGTCTCGGCTCCGCGGTAGCGGCGCAGCATGTTGAGCACGTCGACCGTGGTCGCACTCTCGGAATCGGGGTACCAGTAGCCGGAACGGCCGAACTCCTCGGGTTGCTGCATCACGCGACCTCCCCGTCCGGCCGGGCGCGCAGATGCTCGCGCTCCAGCATCTCGGATGCGCCGGTCTCGACCTCCGCCGGCACGATGGGCGGGACGCCACCCGTGATGGCGTCGATCTCGGCCGCGACGATCTGGGCGACGCGCCGGGTCGCGATATCGGGGAACCGCTGCTGGAGCCTGTCGAGCATGTCGGAATACCGGATGTATCCGGCATCCTCGAAGGTTTCTCGCTCAGCCATGGCGTCCTTTCCCAACGGCAGACCTGAATCCATCATCGCATCCCCGCTCGCGAGTCGCGCACGAGAGCGCCAGGTCGCACCGGCTTTCCTAGACGATCTCGTTATCCGACGATCGAGTAGCATGGACGCGTGAACGACGCGAGGAGTGTGATGACGACCCGAACTCAGGTGGCGAACGCATCCCTCGTCCGCACTGTCGAGGATCTCCGTCGTGCCGACGCGCAGTTCACGCGTCGCCTCCTCGCGATGCGGGCGCCGAACGACACCGACCGCGCAGCGATGCGCTTCATCGTCGAGGCGCCGTCCGATTACCCGGCCACCCCGGGCGACCTCGCCGCGCACCTCGGCGTCAGTACCGCGGCCATCACGAGTCTCATCAGGCGGTTGCAGGATCGCGGACAGATCGTGGTCGCACCGCATCCGGACGACGCCCGATCGAAGATCCTGCGTCCTTCCCTCCGTGACATCAACTCGCCCGTCGACGAGCTCTCGCGTCGTATCGAGAGCGTGGCCGAGGAGTTCACCGACGATCAGGCGGCCCATGTCGCGCGCTTCCTCCGACGTCTCACGGAGGAGATCGACTCCCTTCCCGAGTGAGAGATGAGATTTAGCTAGTTAGACTAGTAATATATTTCTCATACTACTTCTCGCATCGAAGGGACAGTCATGGGAACGATGAACTACGCCAGCTCGACCGAACCGATCGAACTGGACGACCGTCTGCTCGCGCACGTCCGCACCGTCGCCCTCACGAAGCTCCGTCGTGGCGAGTCATTCGCCCTGACCCTCCCCGAGCACGAGAAGACGAGCGCGACGCTGTGGATCAACGCCTCGATCCCGCTGCGTTTCGACGTCTCCGACGAGGTCGCTCTCGATCGGGAGCTCCTGACCGCCATGATGGCGGAGGCATCGTCCTCCCGCGGGCTCGATCTGACCTCGCCGCTCCTCTCCGCCGAGCTCTCGCGTGGTCCCCGTCTGCGAGCCATGAGCGCCTGATCCGGCACAGCGCGACCGTGCCGCCCGTGCTCGATGCAAAGCCACTGGCTATTTCGGCGCCAGAGCGCTAGCAATGGGAGTGGCGCTGCGCGATCGACATCGGAGCGCTGTCTGCGACGGACCCGGTCGCGCCGGAAGGAGAAGCCATGGCTGTTTTCGGAGGTCGCCGCCGCGAGGAGAACGCTGCTCTCCCGCCCGGTCAGCATCTGACGGAGGGGTTCCCGGTGCTGTCGGCCGGGCCGACACCGCAGGTCGAGACGACGGACTGGGACTTCCTCATCCGCACCGAGACCGGAACGACGCACCGCTGGGACTGGGATGAGCTTCAGGCTCTTCCGGCCGAGGACATCACCGTCGACATCCACTGCGTGACGAGCTGGTCCAAGCTCGGCACCTCGTGGCGCGGCGTCTCGCTCGACACCCTCTTCGCCGATGTCGAGACGAGCCTGGACTTCGTGATGGCGCACTCCTACGGCGGGTACACGACCAACCTTCCGCTGGAGGAGATCCTCGACGGGAAGGCGTGGATCGCGTACGAGTACGACGGGGACGGGCTGGACCCCGAGCACGGCGGGCCGGCACGGCTGCTCGTTCCGCACCTCTACTTCTGGAAGAGCGCGAAGTGGGTCCGCGGCCTCGTGCTGCAGGACGACGACGAGCCGGGCTTCTGGGAGCAGAACGGCTACAACATGCACGGCGACCCCTGGCGAGAAGAGCGCTACGCGTGACGAGCCCCGCATCGGGCTGGTACGGCGGCACGCTCACTCGTGCCCGCGGCCTCACGCCGACCGCGCGCAGCCTTGTGTTCGCCGTGGACGGCTGGCCCGGGAACGAGGCAGGGCAGCACGTCGACGTGCGGCTGACCGCGCTCGACGGCTACCAGGCCGTGCGCTCCTACTCGATCGCGAGCGTCGGGGCATCCGAGGAGATCGAGCTCGCCGTCGATCTCCTGCCCGACGGCGAGGTGTCGCCCTTCCTCGTGGACGAGCTCGAGATCGGCGACACGGTCGAGCTCCGCGGACCCCTCGGCGGATGGTTCGTGTGGAAGCCGCAGGAGATGGCTCCCGTGCAGCTGATCGGCGGCGGCTCCGGCGTCGTCCCGCTCATCGCGATGTCACGAGCGCACGCGCGGTCCGGAAGCGCCGCGCCGATGCGCCTGCTGTACTCGTTGCGCTCTCCGGAGGACGCGTTCTTCTCGGACGAGCTCTCCGCCCCCACGGCCACGGTCGAGACGACCTGGCACTACACGCGGACGACGCCACCGGACTGGTCGCGTTCACCCGGCCGCCTCACGGCCGACGACCTGGCGGAGGCGACGGTGCCGCCCGCGGACCGGCCGCTGATCTACATCTGCGGCCCGAACGGCTTCGTGGAGGTCGTCGCTCGGGCGATGATCGCCCTCGGCCACGCGAGCGACCGCGTCCGCACCGAACGATTCGGAGGGATCTGATGGGCACTCTCGACGGCAATGTCCTCGCCGGACCGATCGGCGACCTCCTCTCGTTCGAGCCCACGACGGCCCGCGGGCAGTGCGCGGGCTGCGGCGACGTGGCCGTGCTCGCGCAGGCGGCGGTCTACGGTCAGCCGATGGGATACGTCGTGCGCTGCCGCAACTGCGACGATGTGCTCATGGTCGTGGTCGAGCGCGGCGGCAGGAGCTCGCTGAACATGCCGGGGCTGCGGTGGCTGGAAGCCGCCGAGCAGGCCTGAACCCGCCGCAAGCCCCGGTTCCGGGGGATCGCCCGCAAGAGCCCGCGACGAATCGTTACGTATACGTATTCAGAGGGAATACATTCGCAAAAAATAGGCTTCCCTAAGTTGACTGCATACGTATACCATCACCCGTATGGGACACACACAGCATCGAGCACTGCCGGTACTCGCCATCGCAGCCGTGGGCATCGTCGCCCTCGCAGGCTGCGGAGCGGGATCCCGCACTGACAACGCGAACTCGACGAAGGTGACGTGTGACTACACGGCACCCGAAGGCAAGACGACGGTCAACGTCCTCGCCTACAACTCCTCCGCGATCGACCCCTTCACCGACACGATGGTCTCGAGCTGCTCGACCGACGACGTGACGCTGAAGCACGACCCGATCGACTTCGGCGGCCAGGTCACGAAGACGACCGCGACGCTCTCCGGCGACACCGGCACGTACGACATCATCGAGACGTACGGCTTCGTCATCCCGGGCTTCGGTGAAGAAGAGAAGCTCATCCCGCTGAACGACCTCTGGGACAAGTACGCCGCCGACTACGGCCTCGACGAGATCAGCGAGTCCATGGTCGAGGGCATGTCCTACGACGGCGACATCTACGCGATCCCGATGCAGGCGCAGATGTTCGTGATGGCGTACCGCACCGACATCTTCGACGACCTCGGCCTCGAGGTCCCCACCACGTTCGACGAGATGATCGACGCCGCCGAGGCCATCAAGGGCGCCGGGCTCATGGACTACCCGATCGCGCTGCCGTGGCTCGCCACCGCCGACGTCACCACCGGCTTCGAAGGTGCGATGAACTCGCTCGGCGCCGACTTCGTCAACCCCGACGGCGACGTCACGCTCGACACCCCCGAGGCCAAGCAGGCCGTCGAGGCGATGCTCTCGCTGAAGCCCTACATGGACCCGCAGGTCACGACCTTCGACCAGCCGAAGGTGCAGCAGCAGATGTTCAACGGCACCGCGGCCATGTCGATCATGTTCTCCGGTCGCATGTTCGACCTCACGCTCGACGCGAACTCGAAGCTCGCCGACTCGTTCGGCTTCGCCGGTGCGCCCAAGCTCACCGACGATGCGGCGTACTCGTACAACCGCCTCTCGATCGACGGCTGGTCGATCCCGTTCAACACGAAGCTCGACCATGACATGCTGTTCCAGATGATGGCTTCGGCCGTCAGCGAAGACGCCTCGAAGGCATCCGTCCCCGCGGCCTACCCGGCCCGCGAGGGAATGGTGACGGAGAAGAACTCTCCCTACGGCGCTGCAGCGAACGACTCGATCGCCAGCGCGATGCCGCCGATCGTGTCGCCGGTCATCGCCGACATCACGAACGAGATCCGTCCGATCCTGGTCTCGATCCTCAACGGCCAGGTGTCTGTCGACGACGGACTCGCCCAGATGCAGGCCGCCGGCGAGAAGGTCGCCGGCTGACCACTGACCGACGTCCATGACTGTGGCCTGAGCGCGAGTTCAGGCCACAGTCCGTCCAAGGGAGGACGCACATGAAGGCACGCGAATTCTGGCTGCTCTTCGCTCCGAGCCTGCTGGTGATGGGTGCACTCCTCGTGCTCCCGCTGGTGCGCACGGTGCAGTGGAGCTTCGAGCAGGTCCGCTACGGCACACCCGGCACGTTCGTCGGGTTGGAGAACTTCACCGACGCTCTGACGGATCCTCGTTTCCACAAGGCGGTCCTCTTCACGGTGGCCGTCACCGTGGTCACCACCGCGATCCTGCTGGTGTTCGGCTACATCATCGCCACCGGCATCAACCGCATCACCACATCCCGCCCGCTGGTCCTCGGCATCATGCTCGTCTCGTACGTGCTGCCGAACCTCGTCGGCGCCGTCGCGTTCTCGTGGCTCTTCGACGACAACTTCGGCGGAGTCGTGAACCGGCTGATCGGCTTCTTCGGCGGCTCGCAGGTGCTCTGGTTCACCGACCAGGTGCCGAACGCGATCCTCGTCATCGCGAACACCGTGTGGCACATGCTGCCGTTCGCGATGCTCATCATCCTCGCGGGGCTCCAGGGAGTTCCGAACGAGCTGAAGGAGGCCGCCAAGATCGACGGCGCCAACGGCTTCCAGACGCACATCAACGTGATCATCCCGACCATCCGCGGGGTGCTCGGCTTCGTGACGCTGATCACGATCATGGACGTGCTGCGCATGTTCGACAACCTGATCCCGCTGTCGCCACAGGCGCAGAACATCGGGAACGAGTCGATCATGCTCTACGTCTACTCGGTGGCATTCGCCGACGGGGCCGAGAACCTCGGTCTCGGCAGTGCGATCAACGTGCTCACCATCCTCCTGATCCTCATCATGCTGATCCCGTTCATCCGGGGCATCTTCAAGGAAGCGAAGGCCGAACGATGAGTCTCACCTCCGCAGAACTCTCGACGAGGGCCATCGTCACCAAGGGTGCACCGAAGCGCAAGCGTCGCGGGGTCAACCGCCCGCCGTACATCACCGGTCTGCTGCTCGGCATCCTCTGCATCGTCGTGCTCAGCCCGTTCATCTGGATGACCCTCTCGGTGACCAAGCCCACCGACGTCGCGTTCTCCAACCCACCGGTGCTCTGGGACTACCAGCCGACGCTGCAGGCGTTCGTCGACCTGTGGCAGACCACGTACTTCGCCGACTACCTGGTCAACACCCTGGTCGTCGCCGTCGTGTCGACCGTGATCGCCCTCGCGATCGGCATCCCGGCCGCTTACGCGCTGTCGCGGTTCCCGAGCTACGTCTCGGCGATCCTGCTGGTGCTCGCGCTGATCTTCCGTGCGCTGCCGCGTTTCGCGGTCGTGCTGCCGATGTACGACATCAGTCGGGCACTCGGCATCTACGACACGACCTTCGCCCTGGCGATCGCCCTGGTCGCGATCAATCAGCCCTTCACGATCTGGCTGCTGCGCAACTTCTTCGCCGAGATCCCCAAGGAGCTCGACGAGGCCGCGATGATCGACGGCTGCACGAGGATCGGGATGCTGCGTCGCGTCATGATCCCGCTGATGGGCCCCGGCATCCTGACCGCCGGCATCTTCGTGTTCCTGTTCGCGTTCCAGGAGTACCTGACCGCGCTCGTGCTCACCGACACATCGTCGAAGACCGTGCCGGTCTTCATCGCCACCCAGCTCGGGCAGACCCTGCCGATGCTGCAACAGGCGGGAGCCGCGTCGATGCTGCTCACGATCCCGGTGTTCGTGATCGCGTTCATCGCCCAGAAGTATCTCGTCGCGGGACTCAGCGACGGCGCCGTCAAGGGCTGACGTGTCGCTGGTCCTGCTCGCCGGCATGAACTGCACCGCCGATCTGTGGGCGGATGCCGGACTAGACGGGGCGGTCCAGCCTGTGCTGGACCGCCCGACCATCTCCCTGCAGGTCGAGGCGCTGCTCGACGCGTTGCCGGAGCGGTTCGTGCTCGTCGGGCACTCGCTCGGCGCGATCGTGGCGATGTCGCTCGCGCTGGCGGCTCCCGACCGTGTGGCCGGACTCTGCCTGGTGTCGACGAACGCCAAGGCGCCGACCGTCGGGCAGCGCGGGGCGTGGCAGGAGTGGCTCGCGCTGCTCGACGCCGGGACGGATGCCCGGGAGCTGCAGCGCAGCATCCTTCCGGCGCTGCTCGGAGAGGAGGCCGTGCGCGAGCGCCCCGAACTCGTCGAGCGGACGCTGGCCATGGGCGACGCCACGGGCGAGGCGCGGTTGCGGACGCAGTTGCAGCTGCAACTCAGCCGGGGCGACCTGCTCGCGCGGCTGTCGGGCCTGTCTGTGCCGACCCTCGTCGTGTCGGGGCTCGACGACGTGATCACTCCGCCGCATTTCCACACCGAGATCGTCACGCGGATGCCCGACGCCCGACTCGTCACCCTCGATGCCGGACACCTGCTGCCGCTCGAGCGTCCGCAGGCCTTCGGCTCACTGCTGCGGTCGTGGCAGACGCAGCTGGCGGATGCCGCGTCCGGGGCCTCGCGGCGCTGAGGGCGCTGGCACGCCCTCGGCCCACCGCGTCAGGCGGAGAACTCGGTGTTGGGCGGAGCCCTGGGGCGCCAGCATCCGCCCCTCAGGGAGAACTCCTCCTGAGACTGTGCGCGCGAGATCGGTACACTCGCCAGAACAAGGGGGCGGAATCATGACGCAGGATGCCACGGGAACCACGACCGAAGCGGCTCAGCGGCTGCTCGAGCGAAGGGTGCGTGCGCTGGAGGCGGCGGTGCTCGTCTTCCCGGTCATCGTCACCGAGATCCTGCTCGTGCTGGGCCTGCTGGTGCCGTTCGTCACCGACAAGGTCGATGGCGAGGAGCAGACCGTGAACCTCTTCGGGCTCGTCGGAGGACTCCTCGGCCCGGACGAGTCGGGCGAGGTCTCCTCCGGGGATGCCCCGTTCGGTGTCGCCTTCATCGTGCTGATCGTGGTCATCATCGGGGCGCTGCTCTTCCTGCCGTCACTCGCACGCAGCGACATCTCGCCCCTCACGCAGCGGATCACGCTCACATTCGTCGTGCTGCTCATCGCCGGCACGCTCGGAGCCTGGATGGTGATGGGCATGGGCCTGAGCTCGAACTCGCCCTGGATCATGGAGCCCGCCCTGCCGATCCTCTCCGTGGGGACGGTGCTCGCCGCGCTGCTCGCCTTCCTCCCGGTCTACCGGGACATCTGGAAGCGCTGAGCTCCCGCGCGGCTCACGCCCTCTGGAGGAGGACTCCGTCATGGGCGGAGACCTGCGGCGTCAGCATCCGCCCAACAGCGAGAACTCCTCCGGACGCGGATAGATGCCGTGCGCGGACGCTGGTGAGCGGATGCCGGCGGCTCAGCGCTCCGGCGACGCCAGGTCGCGCAGGTGCCGCATGAGCGACGACGCCAGGTTGTAGACGACGAGGTCGGCGCCGGCGGCGAAGGACGCTTCGGCCGCCGTGCGCGTGCCGACGATGTCCATCCGCAGCGAGCCCGCCGCAGCCAGCGCGCTGTGCACGGCGGCGATGGCGTCGGGCACCGACTGGTCGTCGGGCCCGGAGCTCGCGGCGAGATCCGCCGGACCCACCATGATGCCGTCGAGCCGCGGCGTCGCGACGATCGCCTCGACGTCGGCCACACCGCCCGCCGACTCGATCATGCCGAGCACCAGCGTGTTCTCGAGGTACCAGGTGAGGTGCTCGGCGGGATCGACCTCGCCGAAGCGACCGGCACGGCTGTAGGTCGCGAAGCCGCGGTTGCCGACCGGCGGATACAGCGACGCGTCGACGAGAGCGGCGGCATCCGCCGCGGTGTCGAGGTGCGGGGCGAGGATGCCCTCGGCGCCCTGGTCGAGCACCCGCAGGATCTGACCCCGGTCGTTCTCGCCGACCCGCACGATCACCGGCACGCCGTGCGCCGCCGCAAGAGCGATGTGGTTGCGGAGGGCGGTGATGTCGGCCGGGCCGTGCTCGCAGTCGATGAGCACGAAGTCGAACTCGGCGACCGCGAGCATCTCGACGAGCTCTTCCGCCGGCATCCGCAGCAGGGCGCCGAGCAGCTTGTCTCCGGCCAGAGCACGCGCACGCAAAGACGTCATCAGGCGACCATACCGGCGGAGAGGTCGACGTCGGCCCCGCACATCCCGGGCATCGCCAGCATCGCGAGGACCGCGGCACCGACCTCCTCCTCGGTGACCATGCGTCCGAGCGCGGCGCGCGAGACGAACACCTGCTCGGCGTCGTCGATGGTCGTGCCGGAGCGTTCCGCCTCGAGCCGGAAGTTCCGCTCCATCCGTGGTCCCTGCACCGGGCCGGGAGAGAGCGAGTTCACGCGCACACCCGCCGGACCGACCTCGAACGCCAGGGTCGATGTCAGTCCGATCACGGCCATCTTCGACGCGCAGTACGGGGTGCGATGGGCGAGCGGGCGCTTGCCCGACACCGACGCGATGTTGATGACGTCGCCGTCGCCCCGCGCGATCATGCCGGGCAGCAGCGCCTTGCAGAGCAGGAAGGTGCCGCGCACGTTCACGGCGAACACCTCGTCCCAGTCGTCGACGTCGATGTCGGTGAGCGCCGCGACCGGGCCGGGGATGCCGGCGTTGTTCACGAGGATCGACACCTCCGTGTCGCCGAGCGCGTCGCGCAGAGCGTCGACGGAGGCGGCATCCGAGACATCGCACACCAAGCCACGGGCTCGCGAACCGAGAGCGGATGCCACGGCGCCGAGCTTCGTCTCGTCACGGCCGACCAGCACGACGTCGGCGCCGGCGGCGTGCAGCGAGCGGGCGATGGCCGCTCCGAGCCCGCTGCCGCCGCCGGTCACCACGGCCGTGCGACCAGTGAGGTCGGTCATCGCGATTCCGCGAACGCCGCCTGGCTGTCTTCGATCCAGGCGAACTCCTTGCCGGCGTGACGCCAGGCGCGGGCGTCGCCGGAGCGGGCGTGGCCCTCGAAGAGCTCGACGCGAGCGGCCCGACCGCAGACGGTGCCGAGCTCGGCCGACGACTCCGTGTTCTGCACCTCCTGGTAGGTGACGGTGCGCAGGTACTTGCCGACCCAGAGGCCGCCGGTGTACCGGGCGGCGCCGAGCGTCGGCAGCACGTGGTTCGTGCCGATCACCTTGTCGCCGTAGGAGACGCAGGTGTTCTCGCCGAGGAAGAGCGCGCCGTAGTCGTGCATCTTGGTGAGGGCCTCGCGGGGGTTCTCGGTGAAGATCTGCACGTGCTCGAACGCGAAGTCGTCGGCGATGCGGTACGCCTCGTCGAGGTCGTCGGCCACGATGACCTGACCCCAGTCGCGCCAGGCGGGACCGGCGTAGTCGCGGGTCGGCATGCCGGGGAGGATCTTCTCGATCCAGTCCATGACCTCTTCGGCGAGCTTCTGCGAGGTCGTCACGAGCACCGCGGGGGAGTCGGGGCCGTGCTCGGCCTGGGAGAGCAGGTCGACCGCGGTGAAGAAGGGGTCGGCGTGCTCGTCGGCGACGATGAGGATCTCGGTGGGCCCGGCGAACAGGTCGATGCCGACCTCGCCGAACAGCTGGCGCTTCGCCTCGGCGACGTAGGCGTTGCCGGGGCCGGCGATCATGTTGACCGGCTCGATCGTCTCGGTGCCGACGGCCATGGCGGCCACGGCCTGCACGCCGCCGAGGAGGTAGATCTCGTCGGCGCCGGCCATCTTCATGGCGGCGATGGTGGCGGCGGGGATCTCGCCGCGGATCGGCGGGGTGCACGCGACGACGCGGGGGACGCCGGCGACCTTCGCGGTGATGATCGTCATGTGGGCGGATGCCGTCAGCGGGTACTTTCCGCCGGGGATGTAGGCGCCGGCGGCCTGCACCGGCACGTGCTTCTGGCCGAGGAAGACCCCGGGGAGGGTCTCGACCTCGATGTCGACGAGGGAGTCGCGCTGCGCCTGGGCGAAGCGGCGGACCTGCGTCTGCACGAACTCGATGTCCTGGATCACCTGCGGCGAGAGGGTGCCGATGATCCGCTCGATCTCGGCATCCGACAGCCGGTAGGACTCCGGGCTCCAGTTGTCGAACTGCTCGGCGTACCGCCGGACGGCGGCGTCGCCGTTCTCGCGGATGTCTCCGATGATCCCGCGAACTCGTTCTGCGACATCCTGCTGCGCGGTGTCCGCGAACGTCTTCGTCGGCGCGGACTTCAGATGCAGGGGCATGGCCCATCCTTTCGTTGCATACGTATGCTCTGATTATGACCGCGTATGCATGCGGGCGTCAAGGCGCTAGAATTCCGAGCGTTGAGGGGGAGGCGTCACATGGTCGTCACGAGTCGCGATGTCGCGAGGCTGGCCGGAGTTTCGCAACCGACGGTCTCGCGGGCCCTGCGTGACGATTCCCGGGTGTCCGACGCCACCAAGACGCGGGTGCGCGAAGCGGCCCAGCTGCTCGGCTACGTGCCCAGCGAAGCGGGACGCGCCCTGTCCTCCGGCCGCACGCGCCGCATCGGCCTGCTGCTGACCGATCTCGACAACCAGTTCTACTCGCACATCATCGCGCCGGTGCACCGTGAGCTGGAGGCGCTCGGCTATCAGCTCATGCTCCACACCGAGACCGCCGATGATGCCACGATCGTCGAGCGCCTGCTCGCCAACGGGCTCGACGGGCTGATCCTCGCCACCACCACGGTCGAGTCCGCAGCTCCCCTGCGCCTCAAGGACCGCGGCCTGCCGTTCGTCTACTTCAACCGCATCGGATCGCTCGTCGAGGCGGATGCCACGGTGGTAGATCCGGTGGCCGGCTACCGGCAGGCGGTCGACCGGGCCGTCGAGCTGGGGCACCGCCGAATCGGCGCCGTCCTGGGCCCGGGCAACACCAGTACGGCGCAGGCGCGCGAGTCCGCGCTGCGCGACGCGCTCATCGCGCACGGTCTGCCGCTCGCCGAGGCGTACACCCGCAAGGTGCCGCGCTACAGCGCCGACGAGGGCGAGAAGGCCGCGGCATCCCTCCTCGGCGAAGATGATCGCCCGACGCTGCTGTTCTGCGGAAACGATGTCGTCGCCTACGGCGTGCTCAACGCCGCGCACCGCGCCGGTCTCCGCGTTCCGGAGGACCTCTCGGTCGTCGGCTTCGACGACCTCCCCGAAGCGGCCTGGCCGATCGTCGACCTCGCCACCGTCGGCTACGACATCGCCGGGATGGCGTCGGCCGCCGCTGACCTCATCGTGCGGCGGATCGAGGACCGCGAGGCGCCGATCGAGAACATGCGCTTCGCGTCGGCACTCGTGCCCCGCCGCACCCTCGCGGCCGCGCAGGCCGGCTGACCCGGCATCCGCCTCTGACACCCGTGTGTCAGGAAACTCTCTCTTGCACTCGTTTGTGCATACGCATACACTGACGAAGGAAGCCCGCGTTCATCGATGAAACGCGGACTCATCTTCTAAGGAGTGAAACAGCGTGCCTCTCGATCCGGTCGCCTATCTGCCGTACAAGGACCCCGATGACTTCATCCGTGAGGTCACCGACCTGATCTGGGTCGATCGGTCGATCCACTACATCCGCGAGAACTACGAGCCCGACTCGATCGTGCACGGCGGTCTCGGCACGTCCTCGAACCGCGACGAGGTCATCGAGGGTTCGCTCATGCGCATCTCGGCGACGCCCGACCGCACCGGTCAGGCCGAAGACGTCATCTGGGAGGCGCGCGGCGATGACGCGTTCCTCAGCTCCCACCTCGTCCTCTCCGGTCACCTGCAGACCTCCGAGTTCAGCCGCACGATCGCCAACTGCCTCTACCGTCGCGGCCGCATGGTCGAGGAGTGGGTCGTCCGCGACACGCTCGCCGGGCCCCTGGCACGCGGTGAGGACCTCGACGTGGTCGCCAGCGCGCAGACCTTCCGCGGCTTCTCCGGATCGTGGAACGAGCCGGCACCCGCCGACCCGATCGCGAAGGGCGACTCCGGGGAGCGCCCCGACGAGTACCGCGCCGAGGTCGAGAAGGTCATCGACCTGATCAAGACCGTCTGGAACGATCGCGACCTGCAGAAGGTCGAGAAGTTCTTCGAGCGCGACCTCGTGCTGCTGACGGTCGGCAACCGCCTCGTCATCCGTCCGGAGGGCTACCGTCGAGCGCTGCTGCGCTTCCTCGAGTCGTTCCCCGGCGGGCAGTTCGAGATCCGCGACATCCAGACCAACTACGACGTGCGGTACGCGGGTCTCCGCGTCGCCGTCGTGTGGAAGTTCGTCGGCGACTACAACGGCGTCCCGAACTACGGACCCCTCACGGGCAAGCCGGTCGACGTGCTCGGCATCTCGCAGTTCACCTTCCACAACGGCGCCCTCGTCAAAGAGGTCCGTCTGTGGGACGACATCGCGCTTCGCGCGCAGATCCAAGGCCAGCGCGGCGACGAGCCCGTCGCCTTCGCCAACATCTACTGATCACAGACTGATCACCAAGGAGAAGAAGAAATGAGCAACGCCATCATCGACGCGACCGACGTGATCGTCGATGCGTCCGAGATCGAGCGACGGACCATCCGCCGCACCGACTGGGTGCCGTGCAACTCGGCATTCATCGACTGCCGCACGCCGGGCTCCGACCGCAAGGAGAACTACTCCTTCATCGGCGCGGGTGTCTCGCAGAACGCGAGCCAGTACGTGAACCTCGAGGTCAACCACGGGTTCAACACCGGAGCCGCCGGAATGCCCAACGGCATCTCGAACAACCTCCACCTGCACTTCACGGCCGAGGTCTTCATCAACCTCGGCGGCGAGTTCCGCCTCCGCTGGGGCGTGGACGGCAAGCAGGGCGAGTACATCAGCCACGACGGCGACATCGTCACGATCCCCACCTGGATCTTCCGCGGCTTCACCAACGAGGGGCCCGACGACGGCATCCTCTACACGGTGCTCGGTCGCGACGACAACGGCGGCATCATCTGGGGCCCGTCGGTGCTGCGCGAGGCGGAGTCCTACGGGCTGCACCTCACGGCCGACAACAAGCTCATCGACACGGTCGCGGGCGACGTGCTGCCCGACGATGTGCCGCTGATCACGCCGATGAAGCAGCACTACATCGACGAGCTCACCACGTACACGGTCGAAGACATGCGCTCGCGCGTCATCCAGCCGGGCGACCGCAAGTACTCGTCTGCGGCGCTGCTGACCTCGGCCGTCGAGGGCGGCCGCGTCGAGCTCGCCACGGTGATCGGCTACGGCATGTCGGAGAACCGCCGCCAGGTGCCGAACGTGACCGAGCCCCACTCGTTCAACCTCGCGTGGGTCAAGGCCGAGGCCGGCCAGGGCGTGCTGCGTCACCGTCACGACAAGACGCAGGCGCTGCTGTTCAAGACCGGTCGCTGGGAGGTCACCCTCAACGGTGACCCGTCGACGACCGTGAACCTCGGCGCCGGAGACACGTTCTCCGTTCCCGAGGGCGCGTGGCGCGAGTACCGCTGCGTCGAGGGTGACGAGACCGGCTCCGGCACGGTGCTCGTGATCAACGGCGGCGACGACCGCGTCTACCTCGAGTGGGCACCGGAGGTCGTCGAGGCGGCCGCCGCAGCCGACTGGACGATCGACCCGAACGGCTACCTCGCTCCGCTCGGAGTGATGGTCACCGCGACCGAAGACGACTGAGAACAACGACGGAGCGCGAGGGGCTTTCGGCCCCTCGCGCTCCGTCGTTCCCGAGGGGGAGGATGAGGGTATGCCTGCAGACATCGATGACCTGCGCGTGGCCGCGCTGTCGCCCGAGATCGTGATCGGCGACGTCGAGGCGAATCTTGAACGCATCCGGGAAGCGATCGTGGCCGCGGGGCGTCGCGATGCGCGACTGATCGTGCTGCCCGAGCTCGCGACGAGCGGGTACGTGTTCGAGGATCGCGCCGAGGCCGAGAAGGCGTCGCTCACGGCGGACGACGCGCGCTGGTCGCTGGTTCAGGCGGCGATTCCGGCGGATGCCGTCGTGGTCGTCGGCTACGCCGAGTCCGCCGGGGAGCAGCTCTTCAACACCGCTGCCGTGCTGACGCGTGACGCGCGGCTGGCCGACTATCGCAAGTCGCATCTCTGGGGTGCCGAGAAGCTCGTCTTCGACCACGGCACGGAGGCGGGCCTCGTCGTGGACACCTCGTTCGGACGCCTCGGCGTCGCGATCTGCTACGACAACGAGTTCCCCGAGGTGCCGCGCCGGCTGGCCCTCGCCGGAGCCGATGTGCTCGCGCTGTCGGTGAACTGGCCGCTCGTGTCGAGGCCCGAGGGGGAGCACGCGCCGGAGCTGATCCAGGCCATGGCATCCGCCCGCTCCTCGCGCCTGCCGGTGGTCATCGCCGACCGCTGGGGCTCCGAGCGCGGGGTCGACTGGACCGACGGCACCGCCATCATCGACGAGCAGGGCTGGATCGTCGCATTCCGTGCGGTGATGGGCGCCACCGCCGTGCTCTCGCTCGCCGCCGTGCGCGAGAAGTCGCTGCCGCCGCACAACCACCTGTTCGACGACCGGCGGGGCGACCTGTACTGAGGTGGGGTCCCGAGTGACCGTGGGTCCCTGAGTGAGAGTGGCTCCCTGAGCCTGTCGAAGGGCGCGCCGTCGGGAGGAGAACTCCGCGTCGGGAGGAGGATCCGCGCCCAGGGTTCAGCCCATGGGTGCGAAGTCCTCCCGAGCGACCGTGGGTCCCCTGAGTGAGAGTGGGTCCCTGAGCCTGTCGAAGGGCGCGCCGTCGGGAGGAGAACTCTGCGTGGGGAGGAGCATCCGCGCCCGAGGCTCAGCCCACGGGTGCGAAGTCCTCCCGGGCGAGCGGGGGACCCTGAGCCTAGGTGGGCCCTGAGCCTGTCGAAGGGTCAGCCGAGCGGGGTGCGGCCCTCGTGTTCCGGCAGTCTCTCGCGCAGCATCCGCTCGGCCAGCTCGGCGAGCCGGCTGGTCGCCGGCGACAGCAGCATCCCCTCCCGCTGCACGAGGGCGATCGTGTCGTGCATCGGCTCGGCGAAGGGGAACGTGCGGATGCCGGTGGCAAAGCCCTCCGCCTCGGTGATCGACCGCGACACGATGGTGTCGGCGGCGCCCGCGGCGACGAGGCTCAGCGCCGTCTCGACGTTCTCGACCTCCACCGCGGGCTCGATCGACAGGCCGCGCAGCCGCGCGCGCTCGAGCAGCTGCCGCCGGGTCGGGTCGTCCCATCCGGCGAAGGCGTCGTAGAGCACGAGCTTGGCCGCGGCGACCTCGTCGATCGTGACGGGGCCGGCGTCGAGTGGGCGGGTAGCTGAGGCGTAGAGCACCTCGTCGCGGAACAGCGGGCGCACCTCCAAGCCGTCTTCGTCGACCGGGAGCACCAGCAGTCCGGCCTCGAGCTCGCCGCTCGCGATCGACCGGGCGACGTGTGCGGAGTTGATACCCACGAGCCGCAGCCGCACGTTCGGATGCCGGTGGTGGAAGGTCTCGGCGAGGTCGGCGAGCGCGTAGTAGGCGGCGTTGCGGAGTACGCCGAACGTGCAGGTGCCGCGGTCGAGGGAGGTGAGCGCCTGGATCGTGTCGATGCCGTTCTGCACGGCGCTCACGGCCTGGGTGGCGTGCGGGCGCAGTTCGAGCGCGGCCTCCGTGGGGACGAGGCGACGGCTCCCACGGGTGAACAGCGTCACGCCGAGTTCGCGTTCGAGGCGGGCGACGAGTTCCGACACGGACGCCTGGGTCATGTCGAGATGCGCGGCCGCGGCGGTGAAGGATCCGTGCTCGAGGGACGCCAGGAACGCGGTCAACTGGGTGATGGTCACAGCCAATGGTAAACCCGATGACTGCTCTCGGACCATCAGGCTTGTCGGATGGATCGCAGCGATCTAGCCTTCCAGCATGCGTTACTCCTCACCAGTCCTCTCCCGCCTCGACGGGTCGTTCCACCACCTCAAGACCCCGCTGATCGACGCACCGGCGGCGCAGCGCGATCCGGCCGTGATCGAGACCGTGACGAACATGCTCGCCGACATCCGCGAGCGCGGGCTCGACGCTGTGCTCGATTACGCGCGCAAGCTCGACAACTACCAGGGCACCGACATCGAGCTCACCGCCGAGCAGATCGCGACCAGCGGTGACCGCCTCGCCCCCGACCTGAAGGCCGCGATCGAGCTGGGCGCCGCGCGTACCCAGGCGTTCGCGAAGGTCTCCCGGGAGCATCTCAGCGACTTCGAGACCGAGCTGGTTCCCGGCATCGTCACCGGAGCCAAGTACATCCCCGTCTCGCGCGTCGGTGCGTACCTGCCCGCCGGACGCTTCCCGCTCACCGCGAGCGCCTTCATGACCGTCGGCGTCGCGAAGGCCGCGGGCGTCCCGACGGTGATCGCGTGCACGCCCCCGCAGCCCGACGGCAACGCGAACGACGCCGTCGTCTACGCCGCGCACCTTTCCGGTGTCGACCGCGTCTTCGTCATCGGCGGAGTGCAGGCGCTCGCCGCCATGGCGTACGGCCTGCTGGGCGAGCTGCCCGTCGACATGCTCGTGGGCGCCGGCAACGCATTCGTCGCCGAGGCCAAGCGTCAGCTGTTCGGCACGGTCGCGATCGACCTGCTCGCCGGCCCGAGCGAGGTCGCCGTGATCTCCGACGAGACCGCCGACCCGGAGATCGTCGCCGCCGACCTGCTCGGTCAGGCCGAGCACGGCCCGAACTCTCCCGCCGCGCTCGTCACGACCTCCGAGGATCACGGTCGCGCCGTGATCGCCGCCGTCGAGCGTCAGCTCGAGACGCTGGCCACCGCCGAGATCTGCGGCCCAGCCTGGCGTGACTACGGTGTCGTCACCGTCGCGAAGGACCGCGAGACGGCCGCCGCTCTCATGGACGATCTCGCGCCCGAGCACCTCGAACTGCTCACCGCCGACGACGACTGGTACCACGAGAACCTCCGCAACTACGGCTCGCTCTTCATCGGCCCGTGGAGCACCGTCGCCTACTCCGATAAGGGCATGGCCGGCACGAACCACGTGCTGCCGACCGCCGGCGGAGCCAAGCACAGCGCCGGCCTCTCGGTCTCGCGCTTCCTCAAGCCCCTCACCTACCAGCGCATCGCGCGCGAGGCGACGCCCGAGCTCGCCAACGCCGTGCAGGTCATCTCCGACTCCGAGGGCATGGCCGCGCACAGCGCGACCGCGACGATGAGGTTGGCAACGTACGAGTGAGTCTTGTGCTCTGAACGCCGGAAGTGCCCGTCACCGTGAGGTGGCGGGCACTTCTGCGTTCCGCGGGGCCCGGTTCCGCGGCATCCGGTGCCTTCGTGCGCCGCGGTACGGATGTCGGGAGAAAGCACGGATGTCGGGAGGATTCGAGGACTTCACCCGATATCTGTGCAGGCTCCCAACAGGTGGGCCGACGTGAGCCCGGAAAACACTTGACATGCCCTCCGCTTCGCCCTAACCTACAACCAAATGGTTGTACAAAGAGAACTCAGCGAAGCGGAGGTCGACCGTGTGTTCCACGCACTGGCGACGTCGACCCGGCGCGACATCCTGCGTCGGACGATCGAGCGTGAGCAGTCCGTCTCGACCCTCGCCTCCGAATACGAGATGTCGTTCGCCGCGGTGCAGAAGCATGTTGCCGTGCTCGAAGCCGCGAACCTCATCGTCAAGCGCGCCGAGGGACGCGAGCGGCTCGTCCGCGCGAACCCCGAGATGATCGCCCGCGCCAGGGCGCTCCTCGCCCGATACGAAGAACTGTGGCGGTCGCGCATCGCCCGGCTCGACGACCTGCTGGCGGAGCCGGCACCGACGCAGAACGAATCCAAGGAAGAGGACTGACAATGCCTGTCACCGACGTCATCACCGACACCGAGAACCTGACCATGACGGTCGTGGCCGACTTCGCCGCTCCCGTCGAGCGGGTCTGGAGCGCGTACAGCGACCCGCGCCAGCTCGAGCGCTTCTGGGGGCCTCCCGGATGGCCGGCCACCTTCAGCGAATGGGACCACACCGTGGGCGGTCACGCCGTCTACACGATGAACGGACCCCGCGGAGAGCGCTCGTCCGGCTCGTGGGAGTTCCTCGCCATCGACGCCCCGCACCGGTTCGAGGTGCTCGATTCCTTCGTCGACGAAGACGGCAAGCCGCTCGAGGGATTCCCGGCGCAGCGGATGTCGTTCGACTTCGAGTCCACCGCCGACGGCACCCGCATGGTGACGACGAGCCACTTCGCCTCGGTCGACGCGATCGAGCAGGTCGTCTCGATGGGCCAGGTCGAGGGCATCAAGCTCGCGATGAGCCAGCTCGACACCGTGCTGCAGGACCTCCGCGACTACGCGCAGGGCAAGGGCACGAACGTCGAACTGCTCGACGACGTGCACGTACGCATCACCCGCCTCGTCGAAGGACCGCGCGAGCTCGTCTGGCGCGCCCACAACGAACCGGAGCTCATGAAGCAGTGGCTGCTCGGACCCGACGGCTGGGAGATGACGGAGTGCGTCGTCGCCACCGAGGTCGGCCAGTCGTACCGAACCTCGTGGGCGCCGATCGGCGACACCGAGGGCCAGCCGTTCGGCTTCGAGGGCGAGACGCTGCTGGTCGACGCCCCGCGCCGGTCCGTGCAGACCGAGCGGATGATCGGGATGCCGGTCGAGACGCTCAACGACCTGAACCTCTATGAGGAGGACGGCGCGACGCTGATCACGCTCTACATCGAGTACCCCGACAAGGAGACGCGCGACATGATCCTCGCCACCGGCATGGCCGACGGCATGGAGGCCTCGTACGCCCGCCTCGAGAAGGAGCTGCTCGCCGTCTGAGCGTTCAGTACTCAGGAGAAACCGGTCGATCCCCTCGAGGATCGGCCGGTTTCTGCCATCAGGCCGCGGTTCTTCCTGAGTTGTGAACAGCAGAAAGGCGCAACCACGCGATGAGCGCCAGTCCCCAGACGAGGAAGAGCGGATCCCAGAGCAACGCGTGACCGATCATCGCCTGCCGGTCGTATCCGCCCTCGGGTCGCACGAGGCCGAGCAGCACGGCACCGCTCACCACGACGTTCGCGCCACCGTAGAGGATGAGCACGACTCCGCCGATCGCGCAGACGGCACGCCAGAATCGCGCCCCGGGCATCCGGCCGTAGGCGACGGCGAGAGGAATGAGCGCCGCGAGCGCCTTGACGACCCCGATGCCGCCGAGCAACAGGCCCGCCTCGAGCGGGGACTCCTCGAGGGCCTCGACCGCCCACTGACCGACGGTCGGCAACAGCCAGCGACCCCCGAATGCCCAGTACAGACTGGATGCCGCGTGCAGAAGCCCGGCGACGCAGGCGACCCAGATGGCGGTCCTGGCGAGGGACGCGCTCCGCTCCTCGCTCATGCGCTCACGGTACCCGTTCACCCGAACTTGTTGAGCCCCTCGCCGACGGATGCTGTCGCTCACACCTGCGAGGCGGGATAAAGTGGCGACACGATGAGGATCACGCGCCGCACTCTGCTCATGGGCGCCGGAGTCGGTGCCGTCTCGGTGCTGCTGGCGTCGTGCACACCGGATCCGGAGCCCACTCCGACCCCCACGCCGACCCGCGACCCGCAGCCGCAGCCGGGTGTGCCGGAGCCGTCCGCTCGCCTCCGCAGCTCGTGGACCACCGACCCGTTCTCGTATGGCGCCGTGAGCTTCACCCCGGTCGGGGTCCTCGCCGAGACCCGGTCGCTGCTCGCCCGGCCCGTCGGCGACCGCGTCTTCTTCGCGGGCGAGGCGACGGATGCCGACGAGCCTGGCACGATGCGGGGCGCGATCCGCTCCGGCGCGCGCGCCGCGGATGAGGTCGAGGACGTTGCGGCGTCAGGGGAGCGCATCGCCGTCATCGGTGCAGGGCTGGCCGGTGCGACGGTCGCGGCACGCCTCGTGGGGGCCGATATGCAGGTCACGGTCTTCGAGGCGCGTGACCGTATCGGCGGCCGCATCCATTCGGTGACCGACGACGCCTGGCCGATGCCGGTGCAGCTCGGAGCCTGGCTCTTCAGCGCGGCGGACGATGACCTGCTCCGGCGCATGGAGTCGTGGGACATCGGTGTGATCGACCTCGACGGCGCGCAGTGGCGCGCGCCCGAAGGCGATGTCGAACCGGTCGACGATCAGCCCCTGGAAGCCGCGATCGCAGAGGCCCAGGCGGGTCCGGCGGACATCGCGCTGACAGAGGCACTCGTCGCGGCCGGTGGCGACCCCGACGACCCGTCGACCGCCGCGCTTCTCTCCTTCCTGGCGACGTCAGCGGGAGCGGATGCCGCCGACCTCTCGAGCTGGTTCCCGCCTCTGCTGCCCTCCGACCCGGTCGAGGGCGCCGACGCAGTCGACGGTGCTGATGCCGTGCAGGGCGCGCGCGACGACCTCACCCCGCTCGTCGAGGATGCCCTCGACGGCGTCAAGGTCTCGCTGTCGTCGCCGATCAGCAGGCTCGCCTACGACGACACCGGCGTGAGCGTGCGGCTCGGCACGGGCGAGGCCCTGTCGTTCGATCGGGTCATCGTGACCGTGCCGCTCGGCGTGCTGCAGGAACAGGATCTCGAGTTCGATCCGCCGCTGCCGTTCAGCAACCGCAACGCCATCGGCGCGCTCGGCATGGGTCGTATCGAGACGATCTGGCTGCAGTTCGACGAGGCGTTCTGGGACGTGGATGCGGCCGTCTGGCACACGGTGGGCGCCGATGTCGGCATCCGCACCTGGATCAACCTGCGGCCGGCGACGGGCGAGAACATCCTGGTGGGGATCGTCGGCGGTGCGGCCGCTGAGGAGTTCGCGGCGCTCGACGACACCGAGGCTCTCGAGTCGGCGATGGAGTCCCTCGCGATCTACGCGTCCTGACCCACGGACACGAGGGGCCGCGTCGTCTCGACCCGGTCCCCTTCATCCGGCTCGCGCCACTTCTCGCGCGTCGGCATCCGGCTGATCAGGACGAGCATCGCGGCGACCGCGGCGAACACGGCGAGGGCCACGCCCGAGAAGATGAAGAATTCCGCCGGCCCGCTCACCTGCCGCGGGTCGAGGAAGTAGTACGGGTACCAGCCGATGAGCGGCCCGCGCCACAGCGTGAACACTCCCCAGATGACCGGATACGCCAGGGTGATCGGAACGACCCGCCACGGCACGGAACGGTGGCCCGGCGCGAGCGCCCACGCCGCGATCGTGCACGCGGGGAGCCAGAAGTGCAGCACCTGATCGGACCAGGGGACATCGATGCGGATGCCGCGCTCACCGCCCTGCCAGACCATCACGGCGAAGACGATTCCGGCCGTGATCGTCCACGAGAGCACGAGCGCGAGGGCGACGGTCAGCCAGCGCGGATCCTCTGCACGCCGCAGCGCGATGACGCCCGCGACGATCAGCAGCACCACGAACGCGATGTTGGACTGGTTCGTCAGGTACGCGAAGAAGTTCTGGCTCGCGATCGTGTTCGAGGCGAGACCCCACGCCAGCCGATGGATCAGCGAGACCAGGCAGATGGCGGCCGCGCCCAGACGGAGCACGCCGAAGACCGTGCGGGCCTTCACCGTCGCGTCACCGTCCATGCCATCAGCCGAGTCTACGGATCGGCGCCCGTGACCTCGCCGTTTGTCAGTGTCGAGGGGTGCGCGTCGACCAGAGGGCCAGCACGACGAGCACGGGCTGGAAGAACAGGCGCACGAAGCGCTTGATCTCGGTGTCGAGCCCGAAGCCGTCGCGGTGATGCATCCACTGCGCGAGGTTGCCCGGGAACACGGCGACGAAGAACAGCGCGGCGATGACGCCGACCAGTCCGCGGCGGCGACGGGCGAGCAGCAGCGCCGAACCCAGCGCGACCTCGGCCACGCCCGAGGCGACGACGGTCACGTCGGGGTCGAGCGGCAGCGACTCGGGCACCTGCGCCTGGAACTCCTCGCGCGCGAACGTGAGGTGCGAGACCCCGGCGAAGACGAGGGCTGAACCCAGGAAGAGGCGGCCGATGGTGCGGGCGGGAGTCGACATGCTGCGAGTGTACGCCGCAGCATCCGCTTGTCAGATGAGGCGGCGGAGCGCCTCTTCGAGCGACACGCCCTGCGCCTCGGCGCGATCGCGCAGCCGCGCGTGCTCATCGCCGGAGAGCGCGAGGCGCACCTCAATCGGGTCGTCGACGGGTGCGTCGAGACCGTCGAGCAGATCGGATGCCTCGGCCCAGAGCGTCTCGACCGGCGCGGCGGTGGCGACGGGCGCTGCGGGCGCGGCAACCGCAGAACTCGCGATCGGAGCGGATGCCGCGACGGCGGCCCCGGCATCCGTCGCTCTCGTGAAGCCGGGACCGCGGCGCGGCTCCTGCTTGTTCTTGTAGGCGGTGGCCGCCGCGTTCGCGCGCTCGTCGGCGGCCTCGTTCAGGTCGTCGCCGGCGTGCCCCTTCACCCAGGAGAACTGCACGTCGCGCCCGCGCATGGCTTCGTCGATGCCCTCGAGCAGGTCGCGGTTGAGCACGGGCCCGCCGTCGGACTTGCGCCATCCCTTGCGCTTCCACCCCGGCATCCACTTCGTCACCGAGTCGATCACGTAGCGGCTGTCGCACCAGATGTGCAGCTTCTCGTCGGTGCCCGCCGTCGCCTTCAGCAGCTCGAGCACCGCCTGCAGCTCGCCCTGATTGTTCGTTCCGTGCGCGGATCCGCCCGCTGCCCAGTTGTCATCGTCGATGTACCAGGCCCACCCGTTGGGGCCGGGATTGCCCAGGGCGGAGCCGTCTGCGGCGGCGGTGATCGTCATCCCTCCACCGTAGCCGGGGGTGGCCCGGATGCCGGACCGGCACGTGGGGTCTCAGTCGCCCGGTTCGTCCTCGGGTTCACGATCCGCGATCGTGACGGCATCGGGCGCGGGAGCCGCGACCGGGAAGACGATCGAGTTCACATCGACGCCGAGGCCGAGCGCCATCGGATCGACCGGCGGCGCCGTGTCGAGCAGGTCGGCGGCGCTCCGGTCGAGCGGTTCGGACGGGAGGCCCGCCCACTGGTTCTCTTCTTCCTTGCGCTGATCGAACAGTCCCATACGTCCCATTGTCGCCCCGCCGCGAGGCGGGGCGACCGGATTCACACGGGATTGATCGGATGCCGGAAGAGCGGCGAACCCTCGGGGTCAGCCGATCGTGCGGTAGTGGAAGTAGTAGCCGCTGGCGGTGAAGCCGCCCTGCACCGGGTAGTACGTGCAGCCCTGGCTGATCTTCGTCCAGGAGGAGATGTAACCGGGGATCGCCGCCTGGCAGGCGGCCAGGCTGGAGAACGGACCGACACCCCACTGCTGGCCCGCGGCCTGCGCCGGAGCAGGCCCCGCGAGCAGGAGGATTCCGGCGACCATGGCACCGGCGACGACAGTGGACACGCGCTTCTTCGCAATAGTCATACCCCGGAGCCTAGGCACGGTCGGCTGCTGCAGGTATGGGCAGGGCTGCCCCGCGACCAGGACCGGAGGAGCGGTCAGCCGGCTCTCTTCGACGCCTGGCGGACGGCATCGACGAGTGCCCGCCAGGGGCCGTCGACCTCGGAGTCGCTCAGGTCGCGCTCGCGACGCTCCGAGGGGGTGCGGGCGCGGATGCTCCATACGAAGCGGTCGGCGCCGGCGGTGGCATCCGCCTCCTGATCCCACGGGCAGCTGTCGATGAGCGTGATCCAGTCATCGGCGTCGGGCGCCTCGGCCTCGACCCGCCACTGACGACGGATGCCGGCGATGCCGCCCGAGCGCACCACCGCGATCACGACGCGGACGTCAGTCGGAGGAGGGGACTCGCTCATCCTCATAGACTCCCACGGTGGTCCACGCGCGTCGAGCGGCAGCAGCAGTCTCGTCGTCGATCTCGGTCGCCGCGGCGACCGTGGCGTCGGCGAACTCGGTGAAGGTCGCGGTGCTGGACAGGCCTCCGGTGAGGGCGCGGTACCAGGTGGTGCCGGCGCGCTCCCAGGCGTTGCCGCCGAGGTCGATCGCGAAGACGGCGAACGCGCGATTGGGGATGCCGGAGTTGATGTGCACGCCGCCGTTGTCTTCGGTCGTGCGCACGTAGTCGCTCATGTGGGCGGGCTGGGGGTCTTTGCCGAGCTCGTCGTCGTCATAGGCCGTGCCGGGTTCGATCATGGAGCGCAGGGCCTTGCCCTCGACGGCGTCGGTGAAGATCTCTGCGCCGATGAGCCAGGTCGCCTTGTCGGCGGTCTGCCCGAGGGAGTACTGCTCGGTCAGCGCGCCGAACACGTCGGCGATCGACTCGTTGAGCGCGCCCGGCTGCCCCTGGTACTCGAGGTTCGCGGTGTGCTGCACGACGCCGTGGGCGAGCTCGTGCCCGATGACCGTTGTGGAGCCGGTGAAGTCCTGGAACACCTCGCCGTCGCCGTCTCCGAACACCATGCGCTGCCCGTCCCAGAACGCGTTGTCGTAGTCGACGCCGTAGTGCACGGTCGCATCGAGTGGCGCGCCGGCATCGTCGAGCGAGTTGCGGCCGAACGCCGACAGCAGCATCTCGAACGTCGCGCCGAGTCCGTCGAAGGCCTCATTCACCGCGGCGTCGTCGACCGGGGCGTCGTCTTCCGTGCGCACGACCGCACCGGGCAGCTCCTGCGTGTTGCCGGCGTCGCTGATCGTGCGGTTCGGCGCGTCGGACAGCTGAGCGACGAGGTCGCCGTTCTCGTCGATCGAGAGGTCGATGCGGGCGCGGAACGGAGGCCTGCCGACCGTCAGCGTCTTCCGAGCGGCGGCCGCCGCCCTGGGGAATCGGCCCGACTCGGCCAGACGCGCGAGGAGATAGGAGGGGACGACGCCGTGACGCTCGAAGGATGCTGTGCTGCTCATGTTGCGACCCTACGCCGGGCCGCGGACGTTCAGCATCGGACGTTCGGCCACAGCCCGAATATCGATATGTCGCGGTCTCGGCTTGAGATTGATAATCATTCTCAATAGGGTGAGACGCCTATGGACGTCTTCCCACCTCGCCGATCAGCGACGGCCGCCGCGACCCTGATCGCCGTGCTGTCGCTCGCCGCCTGCGTCGCTCCGCCCGCCCCGGATGCCGTGCCGGCGCCGGCATCCGACGGCCATGGCCTCGACGCCGGCACGGCGGCCGAGGTCGCATCACCGGCCCTCGCCCTCGTCATCGCCGACGCCGAGGGCGCCGTGACCCTGCTCGACCTCGAGAGCGAGGAGCGCTCGGAGATCTCCGCCGCGCGACCCGACATCGAGAAGATCGACAGCGACGGCCGCCTCGTCTACATCGCGCACTCCGCCGGCGGAGGCACGGCGGTCGACGTCATCGACACCGCCCGCTGGACCGCCCCGCACGGCGACCACACGCACTCCTTCCTCGGCGAGCCCCGCATGGTCGGCACCCTCGAAGGCGCCGGAGACGCGACCATCACCGCGGGTGCGCAGCGCGCCACGGTCCGCTTCGACGACGGCGACCTCGTCGTCCTCGCGCACGACGACCTCGCCGCCGGCTTCGATGATGCCGCGCGCACCGGCATCCGTGCCACCGGCTCCGTCGTCCCCTTCGCCGACCACCTGCTGGCGACAGCGGATGCCGGGATCGCGGTCACCGACACGACGGGCACCCCCGTCTCGGCCCTCACGACCCCGTGCACCTCACCGTCGGATGCCGACATCACGCGCGTCGGCGCGGTTTTCACGTGTGCGGAGGGCGCCGTGCTCTTCACCCGCGAGGTCGGCGGAGCGCTCGCCGTCGAGACCGTCGCGTACCCCGTCGGAGCCCCCGGGGCCACCGAGCTCTCCGGTCGCGCCGACCGCCCTGATCTCGCCGGCGTCGCGGGCGACCGGGGTGCCTGGCTGCTCGACGTGCGCGAGCGGCAGTGGACGCATCTCCCCTCCGACGTGCCGCTGGTGCGCGCGGTCGCGATCGGCGACGACGACGGGCGAACCGTCGCGATCGACGCCGAGGGTCGCGTGCGCGTGCTGTCGTCCGACGGCACGGTCCTCGCCCGCACCGAACCGCTGCTGGCGGCATCCGTCGCCGACCCGGCGCTCCGCGACCGCGTGCAGCTGGTCGTCGACGCCCGGCACGCCTACGTCAGCGATCCTGCCGCCGGAGCCGTGCACGAGATCGACCACGCCGACGCCGTCGTCACCCGCACCTTCACCGACCTGGACCCCTGGCTCCTCCGCCAGGTCGGCTGACCCCGCACCTCGGCGGCACCCGTCGCCGCGCGCATCCCGCGCACCCACCCGCAGAACAGAGAAAGGGAGACACCATGTCCCTACCCGTCCGCAGCCGCCTCGCGGCAGGCGCGCTCGCCGCATTCGCGGTCGTCGCGCTCGCCGGATGCGCGACCGCATCACCCGCAGCATCCGGCGGATCCGCCGCACCGGAAGAGGAGCACGAGGCCGACACCCGCATCGCGGTGACCTATGACGGCGGAGTCCTCGTGCTGGACGGAGAGACCCTCGAGACCGTCGACCAGGTCGAGCTCGACGGCTTCCTGCGCGTCAACGGCGCCGGCGACCACGACGGCCACGTCTTCGTCACCGCCGAAGACGGCTTCCACGTGCTCGACACCGGTCTCGCGTCCGGCGAGGTCGCGTTCACCGGCGAGGTGTTCGAGGCCGAAGCCGCCGGCCACGTCACCCCGCATGCCGGGCGCACGGCGCTCTTCGACGACGGCACCGGCGAGGTGCGCGTGTTCGACACCGACGCCATCGGCACCGGCACGCTGCCGGAGTTCGACACCCTCACATCGGAGGCCGCCCACCACGGCGTCGCGATCGAGCTCTCCGACGGCACGACCCTGTCGACGATCGGCACCGCGGAGGCCCGCACGGGCGTGCGTCATCTGGCGGCTGACGGCACCGAGCTCGCCCGCGACGAGCAGTGCCCGAGCGTGCACGGCGAGGGAGCGCTGAAGGGCGAGACTGTGATGTTTGGATGCCAGGACGGCGTGCTGCTCTTCTCCGACGGCGGGTTCACCAAGCTCGACGCTCCCGACGAGTTCGGCCGCACGGGCAACGCCTACGTCACCGACACCAGCGCGATCGCGGTGGGCGACTACAACGCCGACCCCGACAGCGAGGGCTACCTGCTGTCCACGCTCGCGCTGATCGACACCGACACGCAGCAGCTCTCCGTCGTCGACCTGCCGGACGGCATGGAGTACACCTGGCGCGGGGTCGGGCGCGACGCGCACGACGACATCGTGGTGCTGAGCTCCGACGGCAACCTGTCGCTGCTCGACGAGACCGGCGCGGTCATCGACCAGTGGAGCGTCATCGAGCCGTGGGAGAGCCCTGCGGAGTGGCAGCAGCCCCACCCGGGTCTGCACGTCGTCGGCGACATCGCCTACGTGACGGAGCCCGCGTCCGAGAAGATCCTCGCGATCGATCTGCACTCGGGTGAGGTGTCGGCATCGGCGGCGCTCGGCGTCGTGCCGAACGAGTTCGTGGTGGTCGGCGCCGCCGGTCACTGAGGTCCGAGGGCGGGTCCGTGAAGGCGGGCCCGCCTTCGGCGTGCGCAGTTCGGGCGGGCGCCAGTGCCGTCAGTCCTTCTCGATGGCGAGCACCGTGGTGCGCATGCCGTCGGACTCGTACTGCACCGGCATGCCGGGATGGTCGATCGAGAACCAGAAGACGCCGTCGTCGGTGTCGTACTTCCGGCAGGTCAGGTCGCCGAGGGGAGTGGTCAGAGACACCGTCGACACGCTCGTCGTGCCGGCGTCGAACGCGGCATGACCCTGCAGCTCGGCCCAGGTGACCCGGTTCGACACGATCGCCTTGGGGTCGGCGGCCGCCCACCGGTCGAGGGTCGCGCCCTCGGCATCCGTCTCGCGGAAGCGGTTGACGTGCTCGCCGAGCGGGCCGTCCGGGCCCTCCAGCAGCAGCCGGATCACCTTGCCCGCACCCGTCGCGTCGCGGATCTCGTCGGCGGTGAACGGTGTCGGAAGCAGTCCGGGGCCGAGCACATGCGGGTCAGTGGCATCCATCCCGTCATTCTCCGCCACCTGCGGCGGCAGCACTCGCATCTTGACAGGATTGCGTTCTGTATACAGAATACTGATGAGCCCGAGAGGCTCTCCCGACACGATCTTCCGACGATGAAAGAGGTAGCGAGATGGCACGTGCGAACGTGACGCGGTATCTGGCACTGGTTGCTGCCGGCGCTCTGGCACTGGGGCTCGCCGCGTGCAGCGGCGGTGGCGGAGGCGGCGGCGTGGATGCCGACGGCAAGGCCACGGTCGTCTGGTCCACCTGGGGCACCGCCGACGAGCTCACCCGTTACGAGGAGTTCAACAAGGACTTCATGGAGCGCCACCCCGACATCACCGTCAAACTGCAGCCCGTCGCCGACTACGGCGACTACCACTCCAAGCTGCTCGCTCAGCTCACCAGCAACACCGCCCCCGACGTGTTCTACGTGGGCGACGACAAGATCGGCCAGTTCGTCGACTCGAAGCGCCTCATGCCGCTGAACGAGCTGATGGACTCGAAGGACAGCAAGACGAAGAAGGACGACTTCTTCCCCGGTCTCTTCGGCGCCGCCGAGAACGACGGCGAGGTGTACGCGGCTCCGAACGACTCGAACCCCGACGTGTTCTGGTACGACAAGCAGGCGCTCGCCGCCGCCGGCATCACCGAGGATCCCGCGACCCTGGCCGAGAAAGGCGAGTGGACGACCGACAAGTTCCTCGAGATGAACGCGAAGCTGCACGACGCGGGCCTCACCGGCACCATGTACTGGAACTACTGGGCCACCCACTGGAGCTGGCTGTCGTCGCAGGGCCTCGACGCTCCGTACGACGACTCCGGCGCCTTCGTCGCGAACAAGGATGCCGACACCGTCGACGCCGTGCAGCAGCTCGGCGACCTCTTCGAGGACGGCACCTTCGTCGTCGCCGACACCCTCCCCGACGGCGCCGGAGCCGACAGCGTGTTCGTGACGCACAAGGCCGGCTTCTTCGTGCAGGGCCGCTACACGATCGGCACGGTCGACGCGACGGGCGAGCAGGACAGCTACGACATCGTGCAGTGGCCGACCCCCGACGGCGCCGCGGCGCCCACCGGGGTGGCGACCAGCTTCCTCGCGATCAACGCCAAGACCAAGGTGAAGGATGCGGCGTTCACGTTCTGGACCGAGTTCCTCTCGGCCGAGGGCCAGACGTTCCGTCTCCAGGGCGGCGGCAACGCGGTCCCGTCGATCAAGGGCGCCGACGACGTCGTGCTCGAGGGCGACTACCCGGCGCACGCGCAGACCTTCCTCGACATGCGCGACATCGGCTTCGAGGACTACCCGGCCGAGGCGATGGTCCCGGGCCTCCCGACCGCGATCGCCGACGAGTTCCTGAAGCTCTACGAGGGCAAGGCGGATGCCCAGGCGACGCTGGACACCATCGCCGACGTGATCAAGGACCGGTCGGAGAAGTAAGAGTGACCACTCTCACCGAGAACGGGCGGATGCCGCAGGCAGCACCTGCGGCATCCGCCCCGCCCCTGCGCAAGGAGGCGCCCTGGCGCCGCCGGGATCGCCTCTGGGGGTACATCTTCGTCGGCCCGCAGATGATCGGCATGGGCCTCTTCGTGGTGCTGCCCTTCGCCGCGAGCCTCGTGCTCGCGTTCGCGGACTGGGACGGCCTGACCGACCTCACCTGGGTGGGCTTCGCCAACTTCGCCGATCAGCTGCAGGATCCGCTGCTCGGCCGCGCCATCCTCAACACCCTGATCATCGCCGTCGTGACGGTGCCGATCGGGCTCGGCCTCTCGGTGATCGTCGCGGTCGCGCTCGAGAAGCTGAAGACGCGCACCCTCTACCTGATCCTCTTCTTCGCCCCCGTCGTCACCTCGACGGTCGCCGTGGCGATGATCTGGCAGCAGATGTTCCGCTCCGACGGCCTGCTGTCGGTCACCATCTCGAAGATCTTCGGCATCACGCCGCCGGACTGGCTGCAGGATCCGAAGCTCGCCCTCCTCGCCGTCTGCATCGTCACGATCTGGTCGTCGATGGGTCTCAACGTCGTGATCTTCCTCGCCGGGCTGCAGAACATCTCGCCCTCGGTGATCGAGGCCGCGCGCATCGACGGCGCCGGTCCCTGGCGGCTGTTCACCAGCATCCGTCTGCCGCTGCTCTCGCCCATCGTCTTCTTCTCGTCGGTCGTGGCCTTCATCTCGTCGCTGCAGACGTTCGACACCGTCTACGTGCTCGTGCAGAACGCCGGGCCCGACAACGCGACCCGCACGATCGTCTACCACATCTTCGATCTGGGCTTCGGGCGGTTCGAGTTCGGTCCGTCGAGCGCCGCGAGCATCATCCTGCTCGTGCTGACCCTCGTCATCACGCTGGTGCAGTTCGGTGCACAGAAGAAGTTCGTCCACTACGAGGATGACCCCGCATGAGCACCCAGACCCCGCCGCTGACCGGTCCTGCTCCGGCGACCGACTCGACCATCGCGCTCACCGCGCCCGGATACCGCCGACGCGGTCGTGGCGGACCCGGTGGCGGACGATCGCGCCGACGCCTCGGATCCACCGCCCTGCACGTCGTGCTGATCGTCGCCGGCATCGCGATGGTGTTCCCGTTCGTGTGGATGCTGCTCACCTCGTTCAAGACGCTGCCGCAGCTGCTGAAGAACCCGCTCGAGTTCCTGCCGAACCCCTGGACCTTCGACAACTACGCCGAGGCGTGGAACGCCGTGCCGTTCGGGCAGGCGTATCTCAACAGCGGGTACATCGCCCTGCTCGTCGTGGTCGGCACCCTCATCACCGCCTCGATGGCCGGCTACGCGTTCGCGCGCATCCGCTTCCGCGGCAGCCGCGTGCTGTTCATCGTGTTCCTCGCGACGCAGATGATCCCCAAGCAGGTCACGCTCATCCCGTTCTACCTGCTCATGTCGAACCTCGGCTGGGTCGACTCCCACCTCGCGCTCATCGTGCCGGGCGTCATCGCGAACCCGTTCGCCGTGTTCCTGATGCGGCAGTTCGTGCTGGCACTCCCGCGCGAGCTCGAGGAGGCCGCGATCGTCGACGGCGCCGGCCGCTGGCGCATCTTCTGGAGCGTCGTGCTGCCGAACCTCAAGCCGGGACTCGCCGCGCTCAGCATCATCGTCGCGCTCGACGTGTGGAACGCGTTCCTCTTCCCGCTCGTGCTGCTGAACTCGCCCGACCTCTTCACGGTGCCGCTGCTGCTGAACGCGTTCGAGAGTCAGCAGGGCTCGGTCAACTACGGCCTCGTGATGGCGGCCTCCGCGATCGCCACCGTCCCGATGCTGATCGTGTTCGTGATCGGGCAGCGCAAGATCCTCAACAGCATGGCCGCCTCGGGCCTCGGAGGACGATGATGACGGATGCCGCGGCCCTCGCCGGGCGCCACCTCGACCTGGTGTCGGCGCCGTTCACCCTCCCGCGGTCGCGCGTGCTCGTGTTCCGCGAGGGCGACGGCGTGCGGGTGCACACCTCGGAGTACGAGCGGCGGCTCACGGAGTGCCGGGTTCTCGATCGTCTGACGGTGTCGGATGCCGACGGGCAGGTGCTGCCGGTGACGGACGTGCTCCCGGGGCGGATCACCTTCGGGGAAGCGCCCGATCCCACCGCCACGCTCACCTTCGCCGACCCGTCGACGCTGAGTCTGGGCGGGACCGCCGATCTGACCGTGCGGCTCGAGCTCCCGGACGGCAGCGTGTGGCGGCATCCGCTCGGCGACGGCATCCGGATCCGCATCGCCGCCGACCGCTCCGTGACCGTCGAGCCCGGCGACCACGATGCCGCGCTCGCGGCGACGGACCGCATCTGGTCGGACTGGTTCGCGAAGTGCCCGACGGTGCGCGACGACCTGCAGGAGATGACCGCGTTCTGCTGGTGGGTGCTCGGCGCGAACATCGTCGAGCTGCCGTCGCTGGGCGATGCGCGGGCGATCGTCCCGTCGAAGATCGGCTACGTCGGACTCTGGCAGTGGGACGCGTACTTCATCGCGGTCGGTCTGCGTCACGGCGACCCCGAGCTCGCCCGCGAGCAGCTCGAGATCGCGTTCCGGTTCCCGCAGCCCGACGGACAGCTGCCCGACGTCGTGCATGAGGAGGGTGTGCTCGCCACGAGCGACGACCTGCCCGAGAGCGATCGCGCGAACCTGCGCCGCGCGGGCTCGCAGATCGCCGACCCGAGCGCTCCCGTGCCCCTGACGAAGCCGCCTCTCGCGGCCTGGGCGCTGCGCAAGGTGCTCGAGGCGGAGGACGCACCCGACTGGGCACGCGAGCAGCTCGGCCGCGTCATCCGCTCGCAGGACTGGTGGTTCGCCGGCAGCGATCTCGATCACGACGGGATGCCGGAGTACGGGCATCCGTACTCGTCGGGTCTCGACGACAGCCCGATCTTCGACGGCCCTCTGCCGACTGCCGCGCCCGACCTCGGGGCGTACCTCGTGCGGCAGGATCTCGAGATCGCCGGACTGCTCGCCCGTTACGAGCCGGGTGCCGACCTGACGCGGTTCGCCGCGCGGGCTGCGGCGACGCAGGAACTGCTGCTGGAGATGTGGGATGCCGAGCGCGGCAGGTTCCTCGCCGCGGGCGGTGGGGAGGTGCAGCTCAGCGACACGATCGTCGGCCTGATGCCGCTTCTCACCGGCACGCTGCCGGAGCCGATCGCCGAGGGGCTGCGTGCGGCTGTCGACGACCCCGAGCGGTTCGCGCTGGCGTGGGGGCTGCCGACGGTGGCGGCATCCGATCCCGAGTTCTCGGCCGAGCGGATGTGGCGAGGCCCTGTCTGGGTGAACACCAACGTCCTCGTCGCCGAGGGGCTCGAGGCATCCGGATACGCCGATCGGGCGCGAGAGCTGCGCGAGCAGACCGTCGCACTCGTGATCCACGGCGGCGGGCCGCACGAGTACTTCAACCCGCGCACCGGTCAGAAGGCCCGCACCGCGACGACCGCTTTCGGCTGGTCGGCCGCGCTCTTCATCGACCTCGCGGTCACGCTGTCGGGATGACGCGGCCTCAGGTGTGGATGTAGTCGCGCCAGTTCGCAGGCACGCGTCCCTTCGGACCGGGCGCGGGCTGATCGGCGGGATGGCTGGTCGGGGCTGCCAGCTCCGGTCCCTCGAAGGTCGCCTCGTCGACGAAATCCCAGAACCAGTCCTCGCCGGGCTCGAAGCTCTGCATGAGCCGATGCCCGCTCTCGCGGAAGTGCGCGGTGGCGTGCTGGCCGGGTGAGGTGTCGCAGCAGCCCACGTTCCCGCAGGCGGCGCAGCGGCGCAGGTGCACCCAGAACCCGTCCTGCTCGTCGCAGTCCCGGCATCCGGTGCCGGACGGCGCTGCATTCGTGTCGATGTCGGAAGTCATGTCTTTCCTCTCTCAGAACGACTCATATCTCTGTCTCAGAACGCGAGGGCGCGATGGACGGATGCCACGGCGCTCGATCCTTCGCCGACGGCGGCGGCGACCCGCTTCATCGATCCGCGTCGCACGTCTCCGGCGGCGAACACCCGGGGCGCCGACGTCTCGAACGGCAGCGGTTCGCGGCCGAGACCCTGCCACTGCTCGAGGGTCTGGATGCCCACGTCGGTCCCGGTGCGGATGAAGCCCTCGGCGTCGCGGTCGAGCGTCGGCAGCCAGGACGTCGCCGGGGTCGCTCCGATGAAGCAGAACAGGCCGCGGGCGTCGACGGCTCCGACGCTGTCGATGCGCACCGACTCCAGGGTGCCGTCGCCTTCGAGGCCGACCACGTTCGACGAGGTGTGCACGCGCACGCGCGGGTCGTCGGCGAGCCGGTCGGCGAGGTAGCTCGACATGCGGGTGCTCAGGTCGGCGCCGCGCACCACGAGGTGCACCGGCGACCCGTGCGCCGCGAGGTAGAGCGCCGCCTGCCCCGCGGAGTTCGCCCCGCCGACGACCACGACGGGTTTGCCCTGCACCTGCCGCAGCTCGAGCGGGGTGGCGGCGTAGTAGACCCCGGACCGCTCGAAGTCCTCCCAGCGGTCGAGGTCGAGGCGCCGGTAGGCCGCTCCCGAGGTGACGATGGTGCTGCGCGCGCGGATCAGGCGGCCGTCCGACAGGGCGACATCGAGCAGGTCGGGCCCGACGCGCGTCAGCCCGACGGCCTCGCACGGTGCGTAGACCCGCACCCCGAACTTCAGCGCCTGCAGGATCGCCTGCCCGATCAGGTCGCCGCCGCTGACACCGAACGGGAACCCGAGGAAGTTCTCGATGCGCGACGTCGCGGCGGCCTGGCCACCCGGTGCCACGGCATCCAGCAGCACCGTGCTCAGACCCTCGGAGGCGCCGTAGATGGCGGCGGCGAGCCCGGCGGGCCCACCGCCGACGACCACCAGGTCGACGATCTCGTCGGCCTGCGCCTGGTAGCTGAGGCCGAGCTGCTCGGCGACGAGTCCGGGCGTCGCACGCACGAGCGGCTCGCCCTGGATGAAGGCCACAGGAAGGTCCTCGAGGGTGAACTGGTGCGTGTCGAGAGCGCCGAGGTCGTCGAGCTCGGCGGGCGACAGGGCCACCGCCTTGTGCACCAGGTCGAGACGCTCGGCGAAGCGACGCAGCGCCAGGAAGTCGCTCGACGTCGTGGTGCCGAGGAACTTCAGCGTCATGGCCGCAGGCCCCGTGCGCAGCGATTCCCGTCGCGCCCAGAGAGCATGCAGGATCACGTCGCACAGCTCGTCGTCCTCGTTCATCAGCGTGCGCAGGGCCGCTCGGGTCACGCGGTGGACGCGCCCCGGCTTCGTCACGCGGGCCGACAGGAACGCGCCCTGCCCGTTCAGCAGGCCCAGCTCGCCGGCGAAGGTGCGCGGACCCATCGTCGTGATGACGACCTCGCCCACCCATCGCAGCGCGTCGCGGATGACCTCGATCTCGCCGGACTCGATGACGATGAGGTCGTAACCCGATTCGCCGGTGCGGAAGACGTAGTCGCCGATCGCGACAGCCTCGGGCACCCCCGCCGCGACCAGGCGCTCCCACTGCTCATCCGTCAGCGTCGGAGACATGATCGGATCCATCTCGACCGGCTCGGTCGCCTCTTCCATTCCGCCCAATTCGCTGCCCTTCGACGCTCGTGGCGTCAACCGTAGCCCCCGCGGAGCGCGGACTCCACTGTTCGGCGGACTCCTAGGGGCGCGAACCCCGCGATGTCCCGATGATCGCAGCGATGAGGTCGGAGTGCTTCACGTCCTGACCCGCGAAGGATCCGTTGTTCCTGCCGTGCCGCAGCACCTCGACGCGATCGGACACCGCCTGGATGTCTCCCAGGTTGTGGCTGATGAAGATCACGCCCAGACCCATCTCGCGCAACCGTTCGATGTGCGTGAGCACGTCGGCCGTCTGGGCGACGCTCAGCGAGGCGGTCGGCTCGTCGAGGACCACGAGTCGCGGCTGGCTGATGAGGGTGCGGGCGATCGCGACCGCCTGCCGCTGCCCACCCGACAGCGTGCTCAGCGGCACGCGGATGGAGGGGATGCTGGCGCCGAGGTCGTCGATCGCCTGCCGGGTCGCCGTCTCCATGTCGGCTTCGCGCAGCATGCCCTTCGACGTGCGGAGCTCACGACCGAGGAAGACGTTGGCCGTGACATCGAGGTTCTCGCACACCGCCAGATCCTGGAACACCGTGGCGATGCCGAGGGAGTGCGCGTCGGCCGGTGAGCCGATCTCGACCGGATCGCCGTTGATGTGGATCTCCCCGGCGGTCGGAGCGAGCGCGCCGGAGATGATCTTGGCCAGCGTGGACTTGCCCGCGGCGTTGTCGCCGATGAGTCCGACGACCTCGCGCGCGTTGACCGTGAAGTCGACGTCGGTGAGCGCCTCGACGGCGCCGAAGCACTTCGTCACTCCGCGCAGCGTGAGCAGCGGTTCGGCCTGGGATGCGGTGATGCTCACGAGCGCACCTCGAGCAGCTGCGACGGATCGGTCGACTGCAGGATGTGGATCGTCGCCCCCACGAGCACGGCATCCTTGCCGAACGACGACGGCACCGGATCGCGACGGGCGACGCGGCTGTGCGGCGCGTGCTCCCGGACGGCCGCGGCGAACGGCAGGAGGAAGATCGGCCCGGCATCCACCAGTTCCCCGCCGACGGTGATGACCTCGGGCGCGAGCGACTGGCAGACCCCGGCGACCACCCGTCCCATCAGGGTGGCCGCGTCGGCGATCACGCGCGCGCATCCCGGGTCGCCCGACGCGGCCTGCGCGATCACGTCGCGGAAGGTCACATGGCCGTACGTCGCTCGCAGCGGCGCGGTGATCGCCTCGGCGCCGACGAGCGTCTCCAGACAGCCGCGCTGCCCGCACGTGCAGATCGACCCCGACGGATCGACCTGCACGTGGCCGATCTCTCCGGCGGTGCCGGAGCGCCCGCGATAGAGCCGCGAGCCCAGCACGATGCCCGCGCTGGTCGTGTAGGAGGCGTGCACGAACAGGCTGTCGGCGACGTCACGGGCGGTGCCGAGCGTGGCCTCGGCGAGGGCGGCGAGGTTCGCGTCCTTCTCGACGAGCACCGGGCAGCCGAGGCGCTGCTGCACCACCTCGGCGACGGGCTGGTCCTCCCACCGGCGCATCACTCCGCGGTAGGCGACGAGCCCCGACTCCGGGTCGATCGGTGCCGGGATGCCGATGCAGACGCCGATCAGATCGTCGGCATCCGCGGCGATCATCGCCAGCATGTCGACGAGGAGCAGGGCGATGCGGTCCAGCACCGTGTCTTCGGCGTGGTCCGCGGGGAGGGGCATCGAACGGTCGGCCAGCACGTCCTGGCCCACATCGGTGAGCCGCACGCGCATGCTGCGGCTGCCGATCTGCACGGCCGCGACGAGCCCGGCGCGGCGGGCGATCGTGACGAGCTGCGCCCGGCGGCCGCTCCGCGACGTGGGCCGCGTCTCGACCAGGCCGGTCTGCGAGAGCTCCTTCACGATCGCCGACACCGTGGCCGTGGACAGGCGCGTCGCTTCGGCGAGCTCGACCTGAGTGAGCCCGCCGAAGCGCTTGACCGCATCGACGATCTTCGCCGTGTTGGCCTCACGCAGTCCCGACTGGGAACCGCCGGGCCATCTGCTCATAGCGGGAGCCTACCGCGAGGGGACGCCGCCGCCGAGGTCAGCGGGCGGCCCCCGCCCGACGCTTGTTCCAGACGTCGAAGGCGACCGCGATCAGCAGCACGAGACCCTTCACGACCTGCTGGGTCGCCTGGTCGAGACCCATGAGCTGCATGCCGTTGCTCATCACCGCCATGATCAGGCCTCCGATGATCGCCCCGCCCACGCGACCGACCCCGCCGGTGACCGCCGCGCCGCCGATGAAGCAGGCTGCGATCGCGTCGAGTTCGAACATGTTGCCGGCTCCCGGCTGGGCGCCGTTCGTGCGAGACGAGAAGACCACGCCGGCGACACCGGCGAGCAGGCCCATGTTCACGAAGATCCAGAAGTTGATCTTCCGCACGTTCACGCCGCTCAGCAGGGCGGCGTGCAGGTTGCCTCCGATGGCGTAGACGTGACGGCCGAAAACGCTCTTCTGCGTGATCACGGAGTAGGCGATGATGAGCACCGCCAGCAGGATCAGCACGAACGGGAGGCCGCGGCTCGTCGAGAGCTGGTAGCCGAACCACATGACGACGGCGGCGATGATCACGATCTTCGCGATGAACCAGGGGAGCGCCTCGATGGTCTGCTGGTGGGCGATCTTGCCGCGGCGCGTGCGCACCTGCCAGACGGCATACCCGACGACCCCGATCGCGAAGATCACGAGCGTGAAGACGTCGACGCCGTACCCGCCGAACAGGCCGTTGAAGAAGCCGTTCGCGATCGAGTAGTAGGTGCCGCCGAAGGGCGAGAGCGAGACGTTGCTGAGCACGAGGAAGGTGAGTCCGCGGAACAGCAGCATGCCGGCGAGCGTCACGATGAACGCCGGGATGCCGACGAACGCGACCCAGAAGCCCTGCCACGCGCCGACGAGCACGCCGACGAGGAGCGCGGCGATCACGCCGACCCACCACGGCTGACCGCCCCTGATCACGAGCACGGCGGCGACCGCACCGGTGAGCGCGACGACCGAGCCCACCGACAGGTCGATGTGCCCCGCGATGATGACGATCACCATGCCGATCGCCAGGATCAGGATGTACGAGTACTGGAGGACGATGTTCGTCAGGTTCCCCGGTGACAGGAACGTCGGGTTGAGGATCGCGAAGAAGGCGACGATCGCCACGAAGGCGACCAGGATGCCGCTCTGACGCAGATTCCGTGTGACGAGGTTGAAGAGATTCGTGACGCCGGTCATGGCGCGGCCGTCCTTTCGACAGTCATGAGTTGCATGAGGTTCTCCTGGGTCGCCTCGGCGGCCGGCACCTCGCCGGTGATCCTGCCGAAGGCCAGTGTGTAGATGCGGTCGCAGATGCCGAGCAGCTCGGGCAGCTCGGAGGAGATGACGAGCACGCCCTTCCCCTCGGCGACCAGGCGGTTGATGATCGTGTAGATCTCGTACTTCGCTCCGACGTCGATCCCCCGGGTCGGCTCATCGAGGATGAGCACCTCCGGCCCGGTCTGGATCCACTTGCTGAGCACGACCTTCTGCTGGTTGCCGCCGGACAGGTTGCCGACCATCTGCAGCACCGTCGGCGACTTGATGTTGAGCTCCGCCTTGTACTGCTCGGCGACCTTGAGCTCGCGGTTCGCGTCGATCCACCCGCCGGGCGCGATCAGCCGCAGCGAGGCCATCGTGATGTTGTGGCGGATGTCGTCGATGAGGTTCAGACCGAACTTCTTGCGATCCTCGGTCGCGTACGCGATACCGGCACGGATGGCGGCGCTCGTGGTCGAGGTGTTGACCTCCTTGCCGCGCACGAAGACGCGCCCGCTGGCGTTGCGCCCGTAGGTGCGGCCGAAGACGCTCATCGCGAGTTCCGTGCGTCCGGCGCCCATCAGGCCGGCGATGCCGACGACCTCGCCGGCGCGCACGTGGAGCGAGGCGTCGTCGACCATGACGCGACCCGGCTGGGTGGGGTGATGCACCGTCCAGTTCTCGATGCGCAGCACCTCGTCGCCGAGGTCGGGCGTGCGCTCGGGATACCGGTTGGCGAGGTCGCGGCCGACCATGGCCCGGATGATGCGGTCCTGGGTCGACGCCGGATCCTTCATGTCGAGGGTGTCGATCGAGTGCCCGTCGCGGATGACCGTGGTGCGATCCGCGATCGCCGCGATCTCGTTCAGCTTGTGGGAGATGATGATCGACGTCATGCCCTCGTCGCGCAGGCGCCGCAGCAGGTCGAGCAGGTGTGCGGAGTCGGTGTCGTTCAGCGCGGCCGTCGGCTCGTCGAGGATGAGGAGCCGCACGTTCTTCGACAGCGCCTTCGCGATCTCGATGAGCTGCTGCTTGCCGACCCCGAGCTGTGAGACCGGGGTGGTCGGGTCCTCGTCGAGGCCGACCTGCGCGAGCAGCCGGCTCGCCTCGGAGTTCGCGCGATCCCAGTCGATGAGTCCGCCGCGGCCCCGCCGCTCGTTGCCGAGGAAGATGTTCTCGGCGACGCTGAGGTACGGGATCAGGGCGAGCTCCTGGTGGATGATCACGATGCCGACCTGCTCGGAGTCGTTGATCGAGCCGAACTTCGCCTCCACGCCCTCGTAGATGATCTGCCCGCCGTAGCTGCCGTGCGGGTAGACCCCCGACAGCACTTTCATGAGCGTGGACTTGCCCGCTCCGTTCTCGCCGCAGATCGCGAGGATCTCGCCGGGTTTCACGTCGAGGTTGACGCCCTGCAGCGCCTTCACGCCCGGGAAGCTCTTGTCGATGTCGCGCATCTCCAGGATGGGTGACGTCATCAGATGTGGTCCTTCCGATCGGACCGAGGGGCGCGCGGCCGGTGGCCGCGCGCCCGACGGAGGTGGGACTATTCGGCGACGCCCGCGTCGACCTCGGCCTGCGTCCAGTAGCCGGAGTCGATCAGGAGGGGGCCGATGTTGTCCTTGTAGACGATGTCCGACTGGAGCAGGTACGACGGCACGACCTTCACGCCGTTGTCGTACGTCTTCGTGTCGTTCGCCTCGGGCTCGTTGCCTTCGAGGATGTCTTCAGCGACGACCACGGACTGCTCGGCGAGCTTGCGGGTGTCCTTGAAGATCGACGCGAACTGCACGCCCTGGTTGATCAGGCTGACCGAACCGATCTCGGCATCCTGTCCCGTCACGATCGGGAGTCCGGCCGCGATGTCCGGGCCGAGGCCGCCGGTTCCCTGGAGCGCGGTGATGATGCCGCGCGAGAGGCCGTCGTACGGGGAGAGCACGCCGTCGAGCTTGGTGCCGCCGCCGTACGTCGAGGTCAGCAGGTCCTCCATGCGCTTCTGCGCGGTCTCCTGCTGCCAGCGCAGGATCGCGGCCTGCTCGATATCGGTCTGGCCCGACGGCACGGCGAGCACGCCGTCGTCGATGAACGGCTGGAGGGTGTCGATGGCGCCCTGCCAGAAGAAGTGCGCATTGTTGTCGTCGAGCGATCCGGCGAAGAGCTCGATGTTGAACGGGCCCTTCTCGCCGGTCTCCTTGCCCTCCGCGTCGAGCACGCCGAGTCCGGTGAGCAGCGAGGTCGCCTGCTGCACGCCGACCTTGTAGTTGTCGAAGGTGACGTAGAAGTCGACGTTCTCGCTGTCGCGGATGAGCCGGTCGTAGGAGATGACGGGGATGTTCGCGGCGGCCGCGGCGTCGAGCTGCGACGAGAGCGCCGTACCGTCGATGGCGGCGATGATCAGGAGGTCGGCGCCCTTGGTGATCATCTGGTCGATCTGCTGTCCCTGCGTGGGGATGTCGTCGCCCGCGTACTGGAGGTCGACCTGGTAGCCGGACTCCTCGAGGCCGTCCTGCACGGCGCTTCCGTCGGCGATCCAGCGCTCGGAGGTCTGCGTCGGCATCGAGACGCCGATGAGCAGGTCGCCCTTGTCGACGGAACCCTTGTCGGTGCCGGCCGTCGAGCCGGCGCCGCCGCCACCGCAGCCGGCGAGGGCGAGTGCTCCCACCAGACCCAGTGCGGCGAGTGCGTACTTCTTCTTCATTCCAAGCTCCTTCGCTGTGAACGGGGGCGTCGCTGTCGACGCCCGGGCGAAATCCGCTTCACTGTCGGCTTCGCTCGACCTACTTTCTTGAGTTCGAGTCTCGAAGTCAAGCGGACGTGATCATTTCGTTACCTTCTCGCCCTGGTCATGAATTCAGGGAGAAGCTTCCGGAAAGCTCTTGCGGTCAAGTTCGAGACATGAACTAATGAGGATCGTTCAGCGATGAGCCGTGGGCGCTATGTTGACGTGGACATACTACGGCTCTTCTGACGAGCCGCCCAGAGGGACGCGAAAGGTGGTGAAACGGCGAGCAGCAGGCGGCGGAACGGTGAGCAGGGGTCGCTGAACGACCCCGAAGGATGCGCGCCGAGCGGCGCGACTACGCGGTGAAGTAGCTGCTCGTCGCGTTGTCGAGGATGCGCTGCATGCCGTGCAGCCAGTTGAGCTTCAGTGCGTCGACGGCGCCGGGGATGTCGCCGGCGGCGAGGCGCCGCGCGATCTCGGCGTGCTCGGCGGCGACGCGTTCGACCTTCACGTCTTCGGGAACGAGCAGTGACTCGTACCGATGGAACGAGCTGCGCACACTCTCGATGACGGCGAGCAGACGGGTGTTCGGGCAGGCCGACAGCATGACGCTGTGCCACTCGTCGTCCTTGGTGATGACGAGCTGATGCTCGACGAGCTCGTCGGCGAAGGCGTCCGCCATGTCCTTGAGACGGATGCCGATCTCACGCAGTTCGTCGGGCGGGCTGAGTTCGAGCGCGAGGCTCTCCAGCGCGGCCATGACGGGCGCGAGATCGCGGAACTCGGAGGCGCTGAGCGGGACGAACCGGAAGCCCTTGCCGTTCTCGCTCTCGATCTGCCCCTCGGACTCGAGGGCGATGAGCGCTTCCCGCAGGGGTGTGCGGCTGACGCCGAGTTCGGTGGCCAGCTGGACTTCGTTGATGCCTTCTCCGGGCTGCACGAGGCCGGCCCGCATCCGCTCCAGAAGCTCCGCACGCACCTGCGAGCGCAGGTTCCTGCGTTCGATCGCCATGCCTCTCCCGTTCTGCCGCCTGCTCGTCAGCCTATGGCTTGACGACCTCCGACCGACGTCCTAGTGTGTTGTATACAGAATACAACCGGTTACGGAAAAGCACCAGAGCTGGAACGCACCCGGGGCGAAACTCAGAGAGGAGCCGTCGTGCCCGCATCCGCCGCCGACCAGCCGACCCGGCGCGTCCGCCTCGACGCGCTCGCCTACGGCGGCGATTACAACCCCGACCAGTGGTCGGAGGAGACCTGGCGCGACGACATCCGCCTGATGCGCGAAGCAGGCGTGAACATGGTCAGTCTGCCGATCTTCAGCTGGCCGCAGCTGGAGCCGGAACCCGGCGTCTTCGACTGGGCCTGGCTCGACCGCATCATCGACCTGCTGTGGGAGGCGGGCATCGCGATCGACCTCGCCACCGCCACCGCGACGCCGCCCTCGTGGCTGCTGCGGGCGCACCCCGAGATGGCGCCGTGGGATGCCGACGGCCACCGCCTGGAGTTCGGCTCCCGCCAGACCTACTGCCCCTCGTCGCCGATCTGGCGCGAGAACGTCGCGCGCATGGCCCGCGCCATGGCCGAGCGCTACGGCGCGCACCCGGGGCTCGCGATGTGGCACATCTCGAACGAGTACGGCGACCACATCTCCCGCTGCTGGTGCCCCGAGTCGGCCCGGCACTTCCGCCGCTGGCTGCAGAACCGCTACGGCGACCTCGACGGGCTCAACGAGGCCTGGGGCGTCAACGTGTGGGGTCAGCGCTACACGTCGTGGGACCACATCGAGACGCCGAAGAAGGCGCCGGGTCCGGTCAATCCGACCAAGCTCCTCGACTTCGAGCGGTTCTCGTCCGACGCCCTGCTGGAGCTCTTCCAGGTCGAGATCGACGTGCTCCGCGAGGTCACGCCCGACATCGCGGTGACCACGAACTTCATGAGCATGTTCCGCGACCTCGACTACTGGGACTTCGCGGCCGTGGAAGACGTCGTCACCGATGACGCCTACCCCGAGCCCGTCGATCCGACCTCGCACGTCGGCGCCGCCCTGAACTACGGATTGATGCGCTCGCTCAAGGGCGGGCAGCCGTGGCTGCTGCTGGAGTCGTCGGCGAGTGCCACGAGCTGGCGCGACGTGAACGTGCCGAAGGCCCCGGGCAAGATCCGCGTCGAGAGCATGCAGGCCGTCGCCCACGGGTCGGATGCCGTGATGTTCTTCCAGTGGCGCCAGGCGAAGTACGGCCAGGAGAAGTTCCACTCGTCGATGCTCGGCCACCGCGGCGAGCGGTCGCGCAGCTTCCAGGAGACGAAGACCCTCGGGCTCGAGCTGAAGAAGCTCGAGCCGGTGCGCGGCACCCGCGTGCGCTCGCGCGTCGCCCTCGTCGTCGACTGGGACTCCTGGTGGGGCACGAGCGCGGTCGAGTCGCTGCCGTCGCAGCGGCTGCAGTGGGCGCCGCAGGCCCGGTCGTGGCACCGCGCGCTGTACACGCTGGGGCAGCCGACGGATGCCGTGCGTGCCACGGGTCCGTTCGACGGGTACGACGTGGTCGTGGTGCCGAACCTCTACATCGTGGAGCAGCCTCAGGCCGATGCGCTGCGGGCGTTCGTCGAGCGCGGCGGCCACCTCGTCGTCGGCCCCTTCTCGGGAGTGGTGGACGCCACCGAGAAGGTGCACGAGGGGGGAGCTCCCGGACTGCTGCGCGATCTCCTCGGCATCGAGGTCGACGAGCAGTGGCCGATCGCCGATGGTCTCTCCGAGACGATCGACTACGCCGGCGAGAGCCTCGCGGTGCCGAGCTGGAGCGAGTGGCTCGAGGCCGATGACGACGTCGAGGTGCGCGGCACCTATGCGAGCGGCGAACTCGACGGGCTGCCCGCCGTCACGCGTCGTGCTGTCGGCGACGGCTCGGCCTGGTACCTCAGCGCGATGGTCGAGCCGGAGGGGATGCTGCCGATCTTCCGCGACGTGCTGCGCACTGCCGGGCTTCCGGCCCGCGACGACACGGACGTCGACGTCGAGGTCGTCACCCGGGCCGACGAGACCACCGACTACACGTTCTACCTGAACCACGGACGCGCGCCGGTCGCGTTCGACCTCCGCGGTCCCGGAACCGATCTGCTCACCGGCATCCGCCACGAAGGCCGGCTGGAACTCGGGCGCTACGGCGTCGCGGTGCTCGCGGCCCCGCGGTCGGAGACCGTGCCCTTCGCCACCCTGACCTCGCCTCTGCACGACCACGATCCGAAGGAGGAAGCATGACGACGTTCGTGCATCCGTACATCCCCAACACGGCACCCGAATCGCGCGCGGCGATGCTCGCCGCCGTCGGCGCCGAATCCGTCGAGGAGTTCTACGCCGACGTCCCCGACTCGCTGCGCCTGAACCGACCGCTCGACCTGCCGGCGCCGCTGATCGCCGAGCAGGATCTCGCGCGCCACGTCCGCGGCATCCTCTCCTCCAACCGCTCGACCGAGGAGCGATTGAGCTTCCTCGGCGCCGGCACTTACAACCACTACGTGCCCGCCGTCGTCGACGAGGTGATCCGCCGCAGCGAGTTCCTTAGCGCCTACGCGGGCGAGCCGTACGAGGACCACGGGCGGTTCCAGGCGCTGTTCGAGTACCAGTCGCTGATGGCCGAGCTGCTCGCGATGGACGTCGTGAACGTGCCGACCTACGACGGCTACCAGGCCACGGCCACCGGGCTCGCGATGGCGGGCCGTCTCACCGGCCGGGGGCGCGTGCTCGCGCTGAGCGACGTGCTGCCCGAGAAGCTCTCCAAGGTGCACGACTACATCCGTACGAGCCTCACGATCGAGCAGGTGCCCACGGCCGACGGCGTCGCCGACATCGAAGCCCTGACGGGTCTGCTGGGCGATGATGTCGCGGCCGTCTGGATCGAGACGCCCAGCGCCACCGGCGCCGTCGAGACCCGGCTGGTTCAGATCGCCGAGGCCGCGCACGCGGTCGGCGCGATCGTCGTCGTCGGCACCGACCCGATCGGCTACGGCGTGCTGACCCCGCCGTCGATGCAGGGCGCCGACATCGTCACCGGCGACATCCAGTCGCTCGGACTGCACCAGTGGTTCGGCGGCGCGCACGCCGGCTTCATCGCCGTGCACGACGACGAACGGTTCGTGATGGAGATGCCGTCCCGCCTGTTCGGCCTGGAGTCCACCGATGTGCCGGGCGAGTACGGCTTCGGCGACGTCGCCTACGAGCGCACCTCCTTCGCCCAGCGCGAAGAGGGGAAGGAATGGGTCGGCACCGCCGCCGCCCTGTGGGGGATCGCCACCGGCGTCTACCTCTCGCTCATGGGCCCCGCCGGCATGGCCGAGCTGGGCGAGCTGCTGCTGGCCCGCACGCGCTACGCGCAGCAGAAGCTCGAGGCGATCCCCGGCGTCGAGCTCGGCGACGCCGCGCTGCACCTGCGCGAGTTCACGGTGAGGTTCGCCGCGACGAGTGCCGCCGACGTCATCACGGCGCTGCGCGCCCAGGGCATCGAACCCGGGATCGCGCTCGACCAGCAGACGCTGCTGGTGTGCGTGACCGAGGCCACCTCGGCCGCCGACATCGACCGTCTCGCCGACGCGGTCGCGGCCTTCACCTCCGACACCGGATCTTCCGACACGACGAAGGAGCACGGCGCATGAGCCTCCCCATCGCCCCCACCACCGGCCCGCGCCGCTTCCACCAGGCCAGCTGGAACGAGCCGATCGTCTTCGAGCTGTCCACCCCGGGCGAGCGGGGCGTGTCGATCACGCCCGTCGAGCCTGTCGTGCGCGACGCGGTCGGCGACGTCCTGGCATCCCTTCCCGAGGGCATGCGGCGGCCGTCGCCTCCGGCTCTCCCCGAGATCGCGCAGATGCGCGTGCTCAAGCACTATCTGCGACTGTCGCAGGAGAACCTCGGCTCCGACCTGAACGTCGACATCGGCCAGGGAACCTGCACCATCAAGTACTCGCCGAAGATCAACGACCAGCTCATCGAGGTGCCGCAGCTGCGGGCGCTGCACCCGGCGCAGGACCCGGCCGACACGCAGGGCGCACTGGAGCTCATCTGGCGACTCGAGCAGATGATGCAGGAGATCTCCGGGATGGATGCCGTCTCGCTCGCCTCCCCGGGCGGATCGGCCGGCATCTGGACGAACATCGCGATGATCCGGGCGCACCACGAGTCCCGCGGCGAGGGAGATCAGCGCGACGAGGTCATCACGACGATCTTCAGCCACCCGTCGAACGCCGCCGCGGCCAAGGTCGCCGGGTACAAGATCATCACGATCTACCCGGATACCGACGGCTACCCCGACCTGGACGCGCTGAAGGCCGCGCTGTCCGAGCGGACAGCCGCGATCATGGTCACCAATCCCGAGGACACCGGCATCTACAACCCGGCGATCCGGGAGTGGGTCGACGCCGCGCATGCCGTGGGCGCCCTCGCCTCGTACGACCAGGCCAACGCCGCCGGCATCCTCGGCATCACCCGCGCCCGCGACGCCGGCTTCGACGTCTGCCAGTTCAACCTGCACAAGACGTTCTCGGCCCCGCACGGCAGCGGCGGTCCGGGCGCGGCGGCGAACGCGGTCTCCGCAGCCCTGGCGCCCTTCCTCCCCGGCCCTCGGGTCGAGAAGGTCGGCGACGGATTCGTGGTGCGCGAGCCGGGGGAGCTGTCGATCGGACACGTCGCCCCGGCGCACGGGGTCATCCTGCATGTGGTGCGCGCGTACGCGTGGATCATGGCACTCGGCGCGGAAGGCCTGCTGACCGCGTCGCAGATCGCCGTGCTGAACAACAACTACCTGCTGAAGAAGGTGCTCGAGATCCCGGGAGCCTCGGCGCCCTACGCGACGGGCCGCCGCCGCATCGAGCAGGTGCGGTACTCCTGGCAGGAGCTGTTCGAAGACACCGGCATCACGTCGGAGGAGATCGGCATCCGCATGGCGGACTACGGCTTCCACTACTGGACGAGCCACCACCCCTACGTGGTGCCGCAGCCGTTCACGCTCGAGCCGACCGAGTGCTACTCGAAGGCCGAGATCGACGAGTACGTCACGGCGCTCGCCCGGGTGGCGCAGGAGGCGCGGGAGGATCCGGAGCTCGTGCGCACCGCCCCGCACAACCAGACCGTGCACCACACGCATCACGACTCCCTGGACGACCCGGCGCTCTGGGCCGTCACCTGGCGCGCCTACCGGCGGAAGTATTTCCACGAGATGCCGACCGATGCCGTCGCGCAGCCGGTGCTCGAGGAGTCCATCGCCTCGTGATCGGCCTGGTCGTCAACCCTGTCGCCGGAATCGGCGGGCCTGCGGGGCTCGCCGGCTCCGACGGTGCGGACGTGCAGCGCCTCGCGGTCTCGCGGGGCGCGCGTTCGCGGGTGCAGGAACGGACGGCCCTGGCGTTGTCGGTGCTGGCGGCGCAGCATCCGGGGCTGGTCGTGGCGACCGCGGCCGGTGAGATGGGAGCGGATGCCGTGCGCGGCGCCGGGCTCGTGCCGTGCGTCGTGTACTCGGCGGCCGCGACGTCTCGCACCCGCGCGGAATCAGGCGAACACGCGGAATCAGGCGATTTCCCGCTGGATCTGCCTGATTCCGCGCGTCTGCCTGATTCGGCGCGGCCGACGGATGCCGTCGACTCCAAGCGCGCCGTCGCCGCGGTTGCCGCGGCCGGCGCCGAGCTGATCCTGGTGGTCGGCGGCGACGGGACCCTGCGGGATGCGGCAGCCGGACTCGGAGCGGAGATCATGCCGGCGGTGCTCGGCATCCCGGCGGGCGTGAAGATGTACTCGCCCGTGTTCGCGGTGAGTCCACGGGCGGCCGGTGCGCTCGCCGCGGACTGGGTGACGCGGGGCGGGCTGCCCACTGCGGACCGCGAGGTGCTCGACATCGACGAGGCGGCGATGCGACGGGCGCGCGTCGACCCCACTCTCTACGGGATGCTGCGGGTGCCGTACCTCGCCGGACGCACCCAAGCGCGGAAGGCGGCGACCCCGGCATCCGAAGCCGCAGCCGTCGAAGCCGCCGCGCGCGGAGCGGTCGCGCGGATGCTGCCCGGCATCCGCTACCTCCTCGGTCCGGGTGGCACCACCGCTGCGATCTCCCGGCAGCTCGGCGTCGAGGGCAGCCCGCTCGGCGTCGACGTCGTGCTCGACGGCGCGGTCGTCGTCCGCGGGGCGAGCGAGCAGGAGCTCCTGGCCGAGATTGCCCGCGGGCCCGCACAGGCCGTCGTCACCGTCATCGGCGGGCAGGGCTTCCTGCTCGGTCGCGGCAACCAGCAGCTCTCCGCATCCGTCGTCCGCGCCCTCGGCGACGACCCGCTGCTCGTCGTCGCGCCGGAACAGAAGATCATCGACCTGCTCGGTCGCCCGCTGCTCGTCGACACCGGCGATCTCGAGCTCGATGCGCGGCTCGCCGGGCACGTGCGCATCGTCACCGGCGTCGGCACGAGCAGCCTGTACGCCGTCGCGGCCCCCGAACTCACCCCCGTCTGAAAGCACCCGAAAGGAATCCCATGCGACTCGAGAACAAGAAGGCCATCGTCACCGGAGGAGCCGGCGGCATCGGCCGTGCCACGTCGATCGCCCTCGCCGCGGAGGGCGCGTCGGTCGCCGTCGTCGACCTGAACGCCGAGGCCGCCGAGGCCGTCGCGGCCGAGATCCGCGAAGCGGGCGGCACGGCCGTCGCGATCTCCGCCGACGTGGCGAGCGAGCCCGACATCGAGCGGGTCATCGCGACCGCGGTGGCCGAGTTCGGCGGCGTGGACGTCGTGTTCAACAACGCGGGCATCATCCGCCGCACGACCGCGGTCGAGACCACCGTCGAGGAGTGGGACCGTGTCTTCGGCGTGAACGTGCGCTCGATCTTCCTGATGTGCAAGCACATCGTGCCGATCATGGAGGCTGCGGGCGGCGGCTCGATCATCAACACCGGCTCGGGCTGGGGCCTCAAGGGCGGCGGTCAGGCGATCTCGTACTGCGCCTCGAAGGGCGCCGTGGTGAACATGACCCGCGCGCTGGCGATCGACCACGGGCCGGCCGGCATCCGCGTCAACTCGGTCAACCCGGGTGATGTGAACACCGGAATGCTGCGCGAAGAGGCCCGTCAGCTCTCGCAGGACACGAACGCGTTCCTCGCCGAGGCCGCCGACCGTCCGCTGCGCCGCATGGGCGAGCCGCACGAGGTCGCGCAGGCCGTCGTCTGGCTCGCGAGCGACGACTCGTCGTACGTCACGGGCTCGGCGCTCGTGGTCGACGGCGGCGGCATCGCGTAGCGGGGCTAGGCGGCCTTCATCTGGATCAGCTGGACGAGGTTGCCGCAGGTGTCGTCGAGCACCGCGACGAAGGCCCTGCCGATGTCGGTCGGCGGCTGCGTGAACACGACGCCGAGGCCGGTCAGGCGCGCGTGCTCCGCGGCGAGATCGTCGACGGCGAACTGGGCGAGCGGGATGCCGTCCTCGACGAGCGCGTCACGGTAGGGCTTCACGGCCGGGTGGTCGGATGGCTCGAGCAGCAGCTCGGGGCCGTCGGGCGCCTCTGTCGACCTCACCGTGAGCCAGGCGGCGTCGCCGAGCGGGATGTCGTGGTGCTTCGTGAAGCCGAGCACATCGGTATAGAACGCGAGCGCCTGGCGCTGGTCGTCGACGAAGATACTGGTCAGTTCGATTCTCATGGGGTGCTCCGTGTGTTCGGCCAGCGCTCGGCGATGCGGGCGATGGGCTCCGGGTGGAAGTAGTGGAACTTGGAGCGGCCGCGCCGTTCCGTGGAGATCAGCGCGGCCGACTCGAGCACCGCGAGGTGCTGCGACACGGCCTGACGGGTCAGGGTCACGCCGTGCCGCATCGCGAGGGTCGTGCAGATCTCGAAGAGCGTCTGCCCGTCGCGCGCCGACAGCTCGTCGAGGATGAGTCGCCTCGTCTCGTCGTCGAGCGCACGGAACAGATCGGTCACGCCTGCCATGATAGGCAAGCCGCTACTTGCATATCAAGGGGAGAGAGCAGATGCCGCACACGCAGCGCGGCTGACCCCCAGGACTCTCGCGTAAAATCGGCACAATGACCGACGCGCCTGGACCCTTCGACGAGCTCGGAGACCCCGCGGGCGAGGTCACCGCGAGCGATGAGCTGCGCGACGTGCTCGGCGACGGCATCGACCCCGACGATCTCGCGACCACCCTGCGGGTACTCGCGAACCTGCATCAGATCGACGATGAGCATCCGGACTTCGTCGCCGTGCGCCACGCGACCGCCGCGATGTTCAAGGCCGTCAAGCGCGTGCGCCGCAAGGAGATCCGCGACGCGATCGCCGAGGCCGACAAGGCTGTCGTCGCCCGCACCGCGACCGGCGCCCCCGACCGCATCGACGATGAGACCCGCGGCGCCGATCTCGCGACCAGCGTCGTCGACGCCCCGATCGCGGGCGAGCTGCTCAAGCCGCGCAACTGCTACATCTGCAAGCAGCCGTACACCGTGGTCGATGCGTTCTACCACCAGCTCTGCCCCGACTGCGCGCGCTTCAGCCACGGCAAGCGCAACGCCCGCACCGACCTCACCGGCAAGCGCGCCCTGCTCACCGGCGGCCGCGCCAAGATCGGCATGCACATCGCACTGCGCCTGCTGCGCGACGGGGCGCACACCACGATCACGACGCGCTTCCCGCGCGACGCCGTGCGCCGCTTCTCGGCGCTGCCCGACTCGGGTGACTGGCTGCACCGGCTGCGCGTGGTCGGCATCGACCTGCGCGATCCCGCCCAGGTGATCGGGCTGGCCGATTCGGTCGCGGCGCAGGGACCCCTCGACATCCTCATCAACAACGCCGCGCAGACGGTGCGGCGCTCGCCGGGCTCGTACTCGCTGCTGGCGGATGCCGAACTGCAGCCGCTTCCCGACGGACCGCTGCCCGAGATGGAGACCTTCGGGCACACCGCAGACCCGCACCCGCAGGCGCTGCAGGCCTCGGTCGACGCGCATCCGCTGCTGTCTGTCGCGGCGCTCGGCGGCACGGTCGCCGAGCAGGGCGGCCAGGCGCTCACCGCCGAGGACCTCGCGCGCCTCGCCATGGCCCCCGGATCGTCGTCGCTCGAGAAGCACGCCGACGGCACCGCGATCGATGCCGGCGGCCTCGTGCCCGATGTCAACCGCACCAACAGCTGGGTCCAGTCGATCGACCAGGTCGATCCGCTGGAGATGCTCGAGGTGCAGCTCGCCAACACCACCGCACCGTTCCTGCTGATCAGTCGTCTGCGCGCGTCGATGGCGGCATCCGATTCCCCCCGCAAATACGTCGTGAACGTCTCGGCGATGGAGGGGCAGTTCTCCCGCCGGTACAAGGGTCCGGGGCATCCGCACACCAACATGGCGAAGGCCGCGCTCAACATGCTCACGCGCACGAGTGCGGGCGAGATGCTCGAGACCGACGGCATCCTGATGACCGCCGTCGACACCGGCTGGATCACCGACGAGCGCCCGCACTACACGAAGGTGCGCCTGGCCGAAGAGGGCTTCCATGCTCCGCTCGACCTGGTCGACGGTGCGGCCCGCGTGTACGACCCGATCGTGCGCGGCGAGGCCGGCGAAGACATCCACGGCGTGTTCCTGAAGGACTACGAATCCAGCCCCTGGTGACGCGCGTCTTTCGCCCGACTGGTGAGACCGGACGCGTCGATCAGACCAGCGGGCCGTGCCGCACGATGCCGCCCGGCACCGTGCCGCCGAACAGGGCCTCGACCGTGACGAGCGAGAAGCCGCGGTCGCGCAGGCCGGCGACGACCTCCGCGAAGACACGGGCGGATCCCGCCTGGATGTCGTGCATGAGCATGATCGTCGAGACGTCGGGCGTCTCGATCGCGTAGCGGGCGAGATCGTCGTCGGACGGATGCTCCCAGTCGCGTGTGTCGACGCTCCACAGCACTGCGGGCTGCCCGGCGATGCCCACGACGTGGTCGTTGACGTATCCACCGGGCGGGCGGAAGGTGCTCACCGCCTGCCCGGAGAGTTCGCGCAGCAGCACGGCCGTCTGTCCGAGCTCGGAGCCGATCTGCGCGTCGGTCAGGCCGGTCAGGTACGAGTGGTCCCAGGTGTGGTTGCCGATCTCGTGGCCCTCCGCCGCGACGCGGCGAACGGTGTCGGGATGGGACTGCGCGTTCTGCCCCAGCATGTAGAACGTGGCGGCGGAGTGCTCGTCGCGCAGCACATCGAGGAACTGCGGCGTGAGCGACGACGGACCGTCATCGAGCGTGAGAGCCATGCACGGCACGAGGTCGCACGGCACATGCTCGAACCCGGCACCCGCGGAGGGCTGCCCCGTGAACACTCCCTCCGCGGCCAGCAGTTCCTCGCCGACCGGGCTCAACGCGCCGGACGTCTGCGGCTCGCGCAGCGCGACCCGGGGCGGATGCTCGAGCGATCGCTCCCGCCAGGCCGCCAGTCCGTCGAGCTCGCGCGCCGTGAGCTCTGCCGGCACCGGGATGACGATCTCGCCGGCGGCGAGTTCCGCGTGCGCGAGAGCATCCTCGAAGACCGCGAGCTGCGCGTCGGTCGGGGGGCCGACCGGCAGGGGGCTCACGCTGCCCGCGTCGCGCCGGAGGGTGTCGATGTACGCGGGCCACAGCGCCGCGGGATCGGTGAAGAGCTGCGTGTCTGTGGCGACGGTGCCCGTGGCGGCATCCGTGTAGATCGTGGTCGAGGTGTCGTCGACCGCACCGCCTGACCTGGCGGTGAGCACGCGGATCCGCTCGCCGAACATGGCTCCCCGGGCCAGCACGATCTCGCACACCACGACCGTGCCCGTCCGTTCCCCCAGGACCTCGGCCGCCGGCGCGGTCGTCGACCCCGGTGCGCATCCGCGCTCGCCGAGGCCGGCGCCCACCGGGTGCGCGGTCGGGCGATAGGGCCGTCCGCTGACCACGACCTGCTCCTGCACGGCCGCGCGCACGACGGCCTCGACCGCCGTGTTGAACGCCGGCGCTCCGGGCAGCGACGCCCACCGTGCATCGATGTCGACGTCGTCGTTCTGCAGCCGCATGTCGAGGGTCGACGCGTGGCCCGGATCCGTAGGGGCAGGAGACCGCACGATCGAGCCGCTGACGGACCACTGCCGCGGCTCCCATCCCGCCACGGAGTCGGGCGCGCAGGCCGAGAGGAGGAGTGTCAGGACGGCTCCGACCGCGAGGAGGGGCCGCCGGTGTCGCCCGTTCACCGGACCACCTCGAGCGTGGCCAGGAGATCGGCGAGCTCGGCGTCGTAGGCGGGGGACGGCGAGGCGATGAATGTCACGACCACCGGGCCGTCGGCGATCGCGCCGACGACGACATCCTGATCGAGCACCCGCGCGTACACGACGGTCGCTAGGTCGGCCGGGCCGTCGACGAGCGGCTCCTCGCTCGCGGGGCCCAGCGGGCCGGGCGCGATGCCCTCGATCACCGCCAGGGGCTCCGCCTCGGCCGCGAGTTCGAGCTCGATGGTCATCCGCCGATCGGGGCTTCCGGCCACGCCGCGGGACTCATCGCCGAAGTGCCCGCGCCACGACCAGTCGGGCGGCAGGACGAGCTGCACCTCGGCGGTCCCGTCGGTCAGGTGCACCGTCCGCTCCTCGGTGTCGACCGTGGATGTGAGACCACCGATCAGAACGGGGACGACCAGTGCGGCGGCGACGATCACCGTCACCACCACGGTGATCGCGATGACCGAGAGCACATGCATCCGCGGTCGTCGTGGCACGCGGGGCGCGATCCGGTCGATCGAGGCGGGGCCGGTCATCGGCGGGGACCTCCTGCAGGCGGGACCGATCAGATCATGAGAACAGGGCCCCAGATCCCGCGCCGAGCATACTCCGGAGACGGCGCCCGGACGCCCACGACACGGGACGGCGGGATGCCGGGGCGGCGGGATGCCGGTCGCGTCAGCGCGCGCGCCGCTCCAGGTTCGTCGACGCCCAGGCGCCGAGCTGGTCGAGAATCGGCAGCAGTCCTTCGCCGCTCGCGGTGAGCGCGTACGACACGGTGATGGGCGGTCCGGCGTCGACCGTGCGGGCCACGAGACCGGTCTCGGCGAGTTCGGCGAGCCGGTCGGACAGCACCGTGTCGCTGATGCCGGCGACCGCGCGGCGCAGGGTGACGAAGGTCGAGGGGCCGGCGCCGAGAGAGGCGACGATCATGCCGTTCCACCGTTTGCCGAGCACGCTGAAGGCGAGTGTGACGGCGGCGTCACACCGTTGCACTGCCTCCTCGAGCTCGGGCATGCCCCCATCCTACTCGTGCTACGTTAACCAGTGTCGCTAAGAAAAACCTAGCGACTACGAAAACGAGAGGTCAGACATGTCCCTGTTCCGCCTGGATGCCAGCATCCTTCCCGCGTCGTCCGCCAGCCGCGCACTCGCCGACCTCGTCGAGGCCGAGTGGACGGCATCCCATCCCGACTCGACGGTGACCCGTCGTGATGTCGCCGCCGACCCCGTTCCCGCGACGGCCTGGGCGGATGCCGTGACCGGCGGGTTCGTCGACGCCGCGCAGCGGACCCCCGCGCAGAACGAGGCCCGCGCACTCGCCACGACCTTCGCAGACGAGCTGATCGGCGCCGACGCGCTGCTGTTCGCCGTGCCGCTCTACAACTACGGCGTCTCGCAGCACTTCAAGACCTGGTTCGACCTCGCCTACACCGACTCGCGCATCGACCCGACCGGCACCGCGCTCCGCGGCAAGCCCGCGACGTTGGTCACGGTCCTCGGCGGCAACTACGCGCCCGGCACCCCCAAGGACGGCTGGGACCACTCGACCGGCTGGCTGCGTCGTGCACTGGCGGATGTCTGGGGCCTCGACCTGCGCGTCGTGCAGCGTCCGTTCACCCTCGTGGGAGTCAACCCGGCGCTCGACGCCTTCGCCGACACCGCGCAGGAGCTCAAGGAGGCCGCCGAGACCGACGCGGTCGCCTATGGCCGCGAGGTCGCCGCGCTGCGGGGCTCGCAGGTCGCCTGACCCGCAGCATCCGACGCAACTTCTGCGGCCATCCGCGACTTCTGCGGCCCGGATCGGGGGATCCGGCCGCAGAAGTTCGGAATGGCCGCAGAAGGTGCTCACGGCGCGAGGCCCGTGGGCCCGGCATCCGCGCGTCCCGGCATCGGCCCACTTGCAGGTCGAAAACACGGATGCAGGTCCGAAACGGTGTTCCGGACCTGCATCCGTACTTTCTGCCTGCAGATGAACCCGTGGCCGCCGACTACCGCAGCGACCGCATGAACGCCCGCACGTCGTCGACCAGCATCTCGGGCTCCTCCATGGCGGCGAAGTGTCCGCCGCGGCCCTCGACGTCGGTCCAGCGGACGATGTTGTGACCCTTCTCCTCCGCGAAGCGCAGACCGACGTCGTGCGCGAACACGATCACGGCGGTGGGCACGCCCGAGCTCTCGGGCTCGGCGCCCCAGTCGCCCTGCTGGGCGTATCCGACGAAGGCCGACGTGCCCGCCGATGCGGTGAACCAGTACAGCGCCGCGTTCTCGAACACGAAGCGCTCGCCGAGGACGTCGATCGCGGACGCGTCGGTCGGATGCGTCCACGCCTGCAGCTTGTCGAGGATCCAGGCGAACTGCCCGACGGGGCTGTCGGCGAGCACCTGTCCGACGAGTCCGGGGCGCGTCGACTGGATCGCGATGTACCCGAACTCGTTCTGCATGAACTCCCGGATGCGCCGCACGCGGTCCTGCTCGAGCGGGGTCAGTGACGCGACGGTCTCGTCGTCGAGGTCGCCCGCGAAGTTGCCGAGCGAGCCGTTGACGTGCACGCCGATCACGCGCTCCGGTGCGAGCCGGCCGATCTCCGGGGCGACGCCGGCGCCCACATCGCCGCCCTGCACGGCGAAGCGGTCGTGGCCCAGGCGTGTCATGAGCTCGAGCATCACCGCGGCCATCTCGCCGGTTCCCCAGGTCGCGCCGATCAGCGGTGTCGAGAAGCCGAAACCGGGGAGCGACGGGATCACCACGTCGAACGCGTCGGAGGCGTCGCCGCCGTGCGCGACGGGGTCGGTGAGCGGACCGATCAGCGCCTCGAACTCGAGGAACGATCCCGGCCAGCCGTGCAGCAGGAGCAGCGGCGTCGAATCCGGATGTGGGGAGCGCACGTGCACCGCGTGGATGGGCTGGCCGTCGATCTCGGTGATGATCTGCGGGAGTGCGTTGAGGCGTTCCTCGGTGGCGCGCCAGTCGTGATCCGCCCAGCGGGCGATGAGGCTCTGGAGTTCGGCGGAGGGGATGCCGGTGCTCCGGTCGTCGATCGGCAGGGGCTGCGGGAATCGAGCATTCCGCAGCCGCGCGCGCAGGTCCTGCACGGCGTCGTCGGAGATCTCGATGCGGAAGGGCTGGACGCGGGAGTCGATCTGATTCGTGTTCATGACTTCACTCTCTCGACCTAAACGGCCACAATATGACCGGATAGCAAGAGAGGCTGGGGACATGACCCGCACCACCGGACGCACCCTCGAGCTCCTCTCTCTGCTCCAGGCCAGACGCGAATGGAGCGGAACCGAACTGCAGGAGCGGCTCGAGGTGAGCGCCCGCACCCTGCGCCGCGACATCGACGATCTGCGCGAACTCGGCTACGGCATCGAGGCGACGCGGGGCAGGCATGGCGGCTACAGCCTCGGTGCGGGTGCGGCGGTGCCGCCGTTGACGCTCACGGTCGACGAGTCGGTCGCCATCGCCGTCGGGCTCCGAGCCGCGGCCACCGCCGCCGTCACCGGGATCGAGGAGGCCTCCGCCCGCGCTCTCGCGAAGCTCGAGCAATCGCTCTCACCGGCGACGCGACGGCAGATCGTCGAGGTCGAGCAGGCGATGGTGCCGCTCACCACGCGCCACGACGACGTCGACATCGCGGTCGTCACGACCATCGCCACCGCGATCGCCGAGCGCCGACGGATGCAGGTCGACTACACCCGCCACGACGGCGAGGAGGTCCGCCGCGTCATCGAGCCGCACCGCGTCGTGCACACCGCCGAGCGCTGGTACCTCGTCGCGTGGGATCCGGAACGGGAGGCATGGCGCACGCTGCGGGTCGATCGGATGCGGCATCCGCTCATCCTGCGCGAGGAGTTCCCGCGGAAGGACATCCCCGACGAGGCGCTCCGCCGGTTCACCACCCGCAGCATCACGACCGCGCCGTACCGGTATCGCGCGACGTTCCGCATGCAGGCGCCGGCCGACGAAGTCAGTCGCCATTTCGATGCGACGGTCGCGCAGGTGGTTCCCGAGACCGAGGGCACCAGCATCCTGACCGCCGGATCCGGCTCGCCCGCGGAGTTCGCGCTGTACATCGGCATGTGCGGCATCGAGTTCGAGGTGCTCGACGGCGACGAGGTGCGACAGGCGATGGTCGAGATCGCGGGGAGGCTGGTGCGGGGGTCCGGGGCGGGCTGACCGGGCCGCATCGGCATCCGCTCGGCACACTTGTCGGGAGAAAGTACGGATGCCGGGCGAGATCCGCTATCTGGACCGACATCCGTGCCAACTCCCGACGGGTGTGCCGGCCCCGCGCTCAGCCCAGCGGCGCCGGATACGGATGCGGCAGCCACACCGTCACGATCAGGCCACCCTCCGCGCGCGGGGTGAGCACGAGGGTTCCGCCGTGCGCCTGGGTGATGCGCTGAGCGATCGCGAGACCGAGGCCCACCCCGGCATGATCTTCGCCGCGGGTGCGCTCGGCACCGCGCTGGAACGGCTCGGTGAGAGTCGCCACCCGGTACGCGGGCAGCACCTCGCCGGTGTTCTCGACGACCAGCGCCACCGCGTGCGGCTGCAGGTGCGTGCGCACCGCGACGGCCCCGCCGGAGGGCAGGTTGTGCACGACCGCGTTGAGCACGAGGTTCGTGACGAGCTGCTGCAGCAGGGCCGACGAGCCCAGCACCGGAGCGGCGACACCGCCCACCTCGACGGCGACCCCGCGTCGATCCGCGAGCGGAAGGAGAGCCTCGACGGCCTCTTCCGCCAGGAGCGACAGATCGACGACTTCGCGGGGGAACGACCGACGCTCCGCGTGGCTGAGCATGAGGAGCGCCTCGGTCAGCTCGATGGCTCGCGCGTTGACTTCGTACAGGCGGGAGATCAGCGCGTCGACGTCTCGATAGGGATCGGTGCGGGCGACCTCCAGCAGCGTCTGCGAGATTGCCAGCGGAGTGCGCAGCTCGTGCGAGGCGTTCGCGGCGAACCGCTGCTGCTCGGCGACCTGCGCCTCGAGCTGCTCGAGCATCGAGTCGAACACGTCGGCGAGATCGCGGAACTCGTCGCGCGGACCTTCGAGGGAGACGCGGTGCGAGAGAGAGCCTTGGGCGGCGAGCTGCGCCGCGCGTCCTATGCGGTCGAGCGGGGCCAGCATCCGGCCGGCAAGGATCCAGCCGCCGCCGAGCCCCAGCGCGATCAACACCACCATCACCACGCCAGCCACCGGCACGAACGCCCTGATCAGGTCTGAGCGATTGGGGAAGACGTCGACGGAGTCCGGCACATACCGCAGGAGGTAGAAGGCCACCGCCGCGAGCAGCAGCACGCCCGAGAACACCACGATGCCGGCGTAGCTCAGGGTGAGCTTGAGCCGCGCACTCATCCCGCGCCGCCTAGGCATCGGCATCCGTCTCGATGCGGTACCCGACGCCGGGCACGGTGAGGATCAGCCACGGCTCGCCGAGGCGCTTCCGCAGCGACGACACCGTGATGCGCACGGCGTTCGTGAACGGATCGGCATTCTCGTCCCATGCTCTCTCGAGCAGCTCCTCGGCGCTCACCACGCCACCGCCCGCATCGACCAGCACCTCGAGCACGGCGAACTGCTTGCGGGTCAGGGCGACGTAGCGGCCGTCGCGGTACACCTCGCGGCGGAACGGATCGAGGCGGAGCCCCGCGACCTCGAGCACCGGCGGGCGAGCGCGCTGCCGCCGTCGATCCAGCGCGCGCAGCCGCAGCACCAGCTCGCGCAGCTCGAAGGGCTTGGTGAGGTAGTCGTCGGCCCCGATCTCGAACCCCGACGCCTTGTCGTCGAGGCGGTCGGCGGCGGTCAGCATGAGGATCGGGATGCCGGTGCCCGATGCCACGATCCATCGGGCGATGTCGTCGCCGGAGGGGCCGGGAACATCGCGGTCGAGCACGGCGAGGTCGTAGGCGTTGATGCTCAGCAGCTCGAGGGCGGTGTCGCCGTCGCCGGCGATGTCGGCCGCGATCGCCTCCAGGCGCAGCCCATCGCGAACCGCCTCGGCGAGGTAGGGCTCGTCCTCGACGATCAGCACACGCATGGCTGCGATCCTACGCACCCGCGTATATCGGCAGCATATGGAAAAGCGCATACGCCCCGGCAACCGGCATCCTCCTTCACTGAAGACATGAACACCCGCACCATCCCCGTCTCCCGTGGCATCCGGCGCCGCCGACGACTCATCGTCGCCGCGATCGCCCTCGTCGCCGTCGTACTCCTCGCCTTCGCCGTGCAGCAGTCGCTCGCCGCCGCATCCGCCGCCGTCTCGAACGAGACCCCGACGACGGACACCGCTGCGCCGCCGCCACAGGACATCCCCGGCTCGGTGATCGCCCCGAGCGATGCCGACGGCGTGATCCGCGACGGCGACCAGCCCACGGTGTTCGACATCGATCGCGTCGCGATCGGCAACCTCGACCCGGCACTGCTCGACGCCCTGCAGCGCGCTGCGAACGATGCCGCCGCCGACGGACTCGAGTTCCGGGTGAACAGCGGATGGCGGTCCGCCGCGCTGCAGGAGCGGATGCTGCAGGACGCGATCAGCCAGTACGGCTCCGAGGCGGAAGCCGCCCGCTGGGTCGCCACGCCGCAGACCTCCGCCCATGTGTCGGGGAAGGCCGTCGATCTCGGTCCGCTGCCCACCCTCGACTGGCTCGCCCAGCACGGCTCCGACTACGGCCTCTGTCAGACCTACGCGAACGAGTCGTGGCACTACGAACTGCGACCGGATGCCGTGACAGACGGCTGTCCTGAGCAGTACGCCGACCCCACAGAAGACCCGAGGATGCAGCCATGACCGCTCTGCTCGCCACCGAGCGCACCGCGCTCTCGCTCCTGCCGGCGCCCACGCTCCAGACGCTGCCCGCCGCAGTGGCGGAGAACGTGCGCCGGGTGCGCACCGGGACCCGTGCCCGCATCATGGCGGTGGTGAAGGCCGACGGCTACGGACACGGTGCGGTCGCCGTCGCCCAGGCGGCGGTGGACGCCGGGGCCGAGTGGCTCGGCGTCACCGATGTCAGGGAGGCGGTCGCCCTGCGCGATGCCGGCCTTCGCGAACCGATCCTGTCGTGGTTGAACCCCGCAGGGGTCGACGCCGACGAGGCCGCGCGCCACCGCGTGGACATCGCGGTCGGCTCGGTCGAGGAGCTGCGCCGGCTGGTGGCCGACGCGGAGGCGCCGGTGCGTGTGCACCTGCACCTGGACACCGGCATGTCGCGAGGAGGGTGCCCACTGGGCGAGTGGCCGGAGCTGCTGCGCATCGCGCGGCAGGGGAGAAGGCGCGTCGAGGTGGTGGGGGTGATGGGGCATCTGCCGCGCGCCGACGAGGGGGACCCGCGGGCCAACGAGCCCGCGGTGCTGCGCATGCGGCAGGCGCGCGACGCGGTGCTGCGAGCAGGGTTCGGGCCCCTGCTCGTGCACCTCGCCGCGACGTCGGGGGCGCTGACCGATCCGGCGACGCACTTCGGGATGGTGCGCATCGGAGCGGGGCTCGTCGGCATCGACCCGTCGGACTCGGTGACGCTGACCGGGGCCTCGCGGTTCACGGCGTCGGTCGTGCAGAGCGCGGCGGTGCCGGCGGGCACGCCCATCGGCTACGGCGCGACGCATGTCACGTCGCGTCCGACCAACCTCAGCGTCGTGGGGGTGGGCTACGCCGACGGCATCCCGCGGGAGCTGCGAGAGGGCGCGTCGGTCGAGATCGGCGGGGCGCGGCATCCGCTCGTGGGGAGGGTGTCGATGGACCAGATCGTCGTCGACACGGGGGATGCCGTGTTCCCGCGCGGCACGGCCGTCACGGTCTTCGGTCCGGAGGGCGGCGCGGTGCCGTCGGTGCAGGAGTGGGCGCGGTGGGCGGGCAGCATCCCGCACACGATCGTGACCGGCATCGGCGCCCGGGTGCAGCGGAGCATCGCGTGATGCCGCACGTGCTGGTCATCGGGGGCGGGCAGAACGCCGAGCACGAGGTGTCGCTCGCGTCGGCCGGAGCCGTCGCCGCGGCGCTCCGGATCACGGGTCATACCGTGACCACGGTGACGATCGACCGAGACGGGATCTGGCGGGCCGACGGCATCCCGCCCTGCACGACGCCCGGAGAATCGCTGGCCCTCGCGCTGCCGCTGATCGCCGAGGCCGACGTCATATTCCCTGCGGTGCATGGAGCGCTCGGAGAGGACGGCGCCCTCGCCGCATTGGCCGCGCTCGCCGGCGCCAGGATCGTCGGCTCCGACCTCCGGGCGGGAGCGATCGGCATGGACAAGTGGGCGACGAAGCTCGTGGCGGATGCCGTCGGCATCCGCACCGCGAAAGGACGGCTCGTCTCTGCCGACGACATCGGCGACGCGGAGTTCGAGGAGGAGGTCGTCGTCAAGCCGGTCTCCGCAGGGTCGAGCTACGGCGTGAGCCTCGTGACGGAGGCCGGCGACCTGCTGGGGGCGCTGCGCACCGCGGCGCGGTTCGATCGGCGCATCCTCGTCGAGGAGGTCGTGCGGGCACGGGAGATCGACGTGGCGGTGCTGCGCGAGGCCGGCGGGATCCGCTGGGCTGCGCCGCCGCTCGAGATCCACGCGCACGGACTGTTCGACACCGCGACGAAGTACGACGGAAGTGCCCGCTTCACGGTGCCCGCCCCGCTCGACGCCGCCGAGGCGTCGGCGCTCAAGCGGGCGGCCATCGCGATGTTCGACGCCCTCGGGTGCGCAGGCGTCGCCCGGATGGACTTCTTCCTCACGGACGACGGCCCGGTGCTGAACGAGGTGAACACGATGCCGGGGCTGACCGCCGCGTCGCAGGTGCCGCGGATGTTCGCGGCGGCCGGGGTCGAGTACACGGACCTCGTCAGCCGGATGGTGCGGGCCGCGCTGACAGGGTGACGGGCTCGTCCGGTCGCTCCGCGCTCTCTGACAGATGTCACGGGGGTCGGTGACAGAGGCACACTGTCGTCATCCGCACCTCGCTGGTGGGATTGATGGATGACGGAGACTGCGCGCCCGGACGTGCCCTCGCGGGTGATCGACGCCGTTCGGCGATCATCAGGGGAATTCCTCGTCGCCACCGGGGTCTCGGGTGACCGACGACGAGAGACACTCGCCCTCGGGGTCGGCGCGACCGCGCTGGTCGCGAGCGCCCTGGTCGTCCTGGTGATCTTCCGCCTGCGTCCGCTGCCGATCACCGGTGACGAGTCCATCGGCCTGTACAGTGCGGTCGCATCGGCGATCGTGGCCGCCGTGGCCTTCGTCGCCGGTCGGTGGGTCGTCCGTGCGCCCGGCGGCACGCACCCGGTGCTGAACGTGCTGGATATCGCGGCGCTGGCCTTCGCGCACGGCGTGATCAGCCTGGTGTCGTGGTCGCTCCTCTCCGGCGTCGTCGAGAGCGGACTCACCGGGGCACCGGTCTTCGGATTCCCGAGCATGCTCATCGCCGGGACGACCGCCGGTCTGAGCGCCTACATCGCGTTCACGTCGGGCACGCGCATGAGCGCGTCGTCTCTGGCCGTGCTGCTGCCGCTGTTCCTCATCGAGGGACTTTTCGCGAGCATGCTGACCGCCGGTGATCGCGAATGGTGGAAGAGGAATCTCAGTGCGCTCGGCGAGACCGACGATCCATCCGCGGTCGCCTTCAATGTCACGCTGGTCGTGGGCGGATTCATCGTCACCACGCTCGCCCGGTACGCCACCCGCCGCTTTCCCACCGCACCCGCCCGCGGCGTCGCGCGCGTGCGGCTCGGCCTCATCGTCGTCGGCATCTCGCTGATGCTGGTCGGAGCCCTCCCCGCCGACGCGTTCTACGTGCCGCACACCCTGAGCGCCGCGGCGATGGCCATCGTCTTCGGTGTCGTGGTCGTCTTCCTGCCGCGCTTGATCCCCGGGCTGCCACGGCTCTTCACGGCGCTCGGCTGGCTGTTCGTCGTGATCCTGGTGGTGCAGTTCATCCTGTTCGCGACCGGGTACTACACGTTGACGGCCGTCGAGCTCGTGGTCGGCATCCTGGTCGTCGTGTGGATCAGCCTGTTCGTCCGCATCACCGCCGCCCGGCGGTGAGATCATGGCCGCATGGATCGTCCCGTCGCTCCGCGGATCACCTGGCGCCCCGTCGTCGAAGGCGACTTCCCGCTGCTCGCCGATTGGCTGTCGCGGCCGCACGTGCACCGCTACTGGCATCATGACTTCTCGGTCTCCGGTGTGGCACGGGACTTCGGGCCGGGCACGCGGGGTGAGGAGGCCGGTGAGGACCTGCTCGTGTCGATCGACGGTGTGCCCGCGGCGCTCGTGCAGCGTTCACGGATCGCGGACTACGCCGAGGACTTCGACGAGCTCGCGGCGATCGTCGACGTGCCCGATCGTGCGGTGACGATCGACTACCTCATCGCCGACGCGGCGAGCACCGGGCGCGGGCTGGGAACGGCGATCATCCGCGCGGTCGTCGCCGACACCTGGCTCTCCTACCCCGACGCTCCCGCGATCATCGTTCCCGTCGTCGCCGGCAACATCGGTTCGTGGCGCGCGCTCGAGAAGGCGGGATTCCGGCGGGTGGGCGAGGGGGACATGGAGCCGGACAACCCGATCGACCCGCCGCTGCACGTCGTGTCGCGGATCGACCGGCCGGCCACATGAACGGCCGGTGTGCTCGGTCGCTGTGCGTGCGGGCCGGCCAATAACCGATGATGGCCGCGAGTCCCCCCGGTCCCTGGGAAGACGGCCGATACTGTTCGAGGGACGGAGTGTAAGGAGACGATGTGGCCGGGCGATCGACGAAGCAGCCCATCGCCGACCGTATGTACGATGTGCTGCTGCATCAGTTCATGTCGGGGGAGCGAGCGGCAGGGCAGAGCCTGAACATCGGGGCCCTCTCCCGCGAGCTCGATGTCAGCCAGACGCCTCTGCGCGAGGCGCTCGCCCGACTGGAGCACACCGGACTCGTCCAACGTGAGGCATTGCGCGGCTATCGCGTCGCCCCTGTCATGACGCGTGCCGAGGTGGAGCAGCTGGGTGAAGCGCGTGTGCTGCTCGAGCCGCGCCTCGCTTACGAGGCCGCCCAGCGCGCCACACCGGAATTCCTGAAGGGACTTCGGGAGGCCGTCGAGGACTTCTATCGATCGGCCAAGGTCGCCGACACCGAGACCGAGAGCTTCGATCTGTACTGGCGGAGCGACGCCCGCTTCCACACGATGATCGCCGCGCAGTCCGGCAACGCTTTCCTGGAGTTGTCGTACGCCGCTCTCGGTGGGCAGATCCAGCGCTTCCGTCTATTCTCGAAGGTCGGCCGCACGGGAGCGGTCAGTGCGGCGCCGGAACACGATGAGGTCTACGAGGCCATCGCCGCGGGTGACGCGGACAAGGCTGCCGACGCGATGCGCCGTCACATCATCGGCGCGACCGAGAGGCTTCTCGACGCCTGATCCCTCGGTGCAGTTCTCGGTGTTTGCGCTATACTATTTTTTATGCGAGCGCAGAACAGCGAGGTCACGCCGACGACGGAGACCGGAACGACGGGATCGTCCGGATACGTCGCGCGTCCGCTGATCGACGGATTCCCCGGGAAATCGAGCTCCCACGGCGCGTTCGGCTGGAGCAGTCTCTGGCTCCTCGATGACGGCATCCGCCGAGTGCTCATCGACGCCGGTCAGCCCGCCTACGTCCCTCTCATCCACGCCGGCCTGGAGAGATACGGGCTCACGACGGATGACGTGACCGACGTGCTGCTGACCCACATGCACTGGGATCATGTCTCCAACTTCCCGATGTTCACGCACGCGACCACCTGGGTCAGTGAACGCGAGCTGCGCTGGGCGGCGGATCAGCCGGCCGGTACCCCCTTCATCCCCGACCTGCATGTGCAGGAGCTGCTCCGGCGTACAAGCGGTGTCGCGCGGATGTCCGGCGGACAAGAGGTGCTTCCCGGCATCCACGCCATCGACAGCCCCGGTCATACTCCGCATCACCTCGCCTTCTATCTCGAGCGCGCCGATGAGCAGCGCGTGTTCGCCGGCGACGCGGTGAAGAACGTCTACGAACTGGCCTCGGGCCGTGTCGACTCGACACTCGACGCGGACGCCAGCGTGGCCACCATCGGCGCGCTGCGTTCGCTCTTGACCGACACCGGAGCCACTCTCGTGCCAGGACACGACGTGGCGCTCCGCTGGGAGAACGGCGAAGCGCGGCGACAGCATCCGCAGCGTGCGGCGATCGGCTACTTCGCCGATGCGACCCACGGCGAAGAGGACCGCAGCATCGGCTGAGTGCCGATGACGCAGGAGGAGAACACGACGATGACGACAGTTCTGTACACCGGAGGCACCGGGCGGATGGGCCGGGTGATCCGCGAGGGTCTCGCCGCCCGGTACGACCGGGTCGTGCTGTTCGCGCGCTCCGCGTCGGATGAGCAGCTCTTCCCCGGCGAGGAGATCGTCGTCGGCGATCTCGCCGATCTGGACGGGCTCGCGACCGCCGCCGAAGGCGTCGACGTCATCGTGCACCTCGGCGGAATCGCCGACGAGTCCTCGTTCGACGACATCCGCCGGGTCAACATCGACGGCACCTACAACGTCTACGAAGCGGCGAGACGGGCCGGCGTGCGCCGGGTCGTCTACGCGAGCTCCAATCACGTCGTCGGGTTCCATCCCGCGAGCGAGGTCCTCGACGAGAGCGCACTGCTCCGGCCGGACACCTACTACGGCGTCTCGAAGGCGTTCGGCGAGGCGCTCGCCAGTCTCTACCACGACAAGTGGGGGATCGAGTCGGTGCTCGTGCGCATCGGCACCTTCCGCCCGCAGCCCGAAGACGTCCGTCAGCTCGCCCTCTGGCTGAGCTGGCGCGACGGCGTCGAACTGTTCCGCTGCGCGATCGAGAGTGCGCCGGTGGGCTGCCAGGTCGTCTACGGCTGCTCGGCCAACACCGGCCGCTGGTGGAACGGCGACGCCGGCTGGGCCGCCATCGGATACGTGCCGCTCGACGACGCAGCGGATCACGCCGACGGCGTCGATCTCTCCGCCCCCGCACCCACCCTGCACGGCGGCGCTTTCGCCGCCCCCGACTACGAAGGAGGGATCTGGTGACCTCGACCGACTCCCACGATGTGCTGATCACCACCGCGTTCCTCGAACCCGGCGACGAAGTGGATCGGATGCTGCGCTCCGCAGGTCTCACGACCCACCATGAGCCCGAGCTGGCGCAGCTCTCCCCGGCGGACCGAGCCCGGACGCTGTCCGGCGTGCGCGCGATCATCGCGGGGACCCGGCCGCTCGGCGAGGACGACCTCGCGCTCGCGACCGACCTGCAGCTCATCGTGCGGACGGGGGTCGGCTACGACAGCGTCGACGTGCCGGCCGCCACCGCACGGCGGGTACCCGTGTGCGTCACGCCCGGCGCCAACCGCCAGGCCGTCGCCGAGCACGTCTTCGCCCTCGCGCTGGCCTGTGCCCGGCGCATCCCCGAGAACGTGAGCAACCTGGCCGCGGGGACATGGCAGCAGCTCACGGGCCGGGAACTGCACGGATCGACCCTCGGAATCCTCGGACTCGGATCGATCGGCAAGGCGGTCGCGACGATCGCCGCCGGCTTCGGCATGAACATCGTCGCCTACGACCCGTACTTCGACGAGGGATTCGCCGCGACCCACGGCATCCGTCGCCTCGGTCTCGACGAGCTGCTGCGCGAGGCCGACTTCGTGACCCTGCATCTCTTCCTCGACGAATCGACGCGGAACCTCATCGACGCCTCCCGTCTGGCTCTGATGAAGGACGACGCGGTACTCATCAACACCGCGCGCGGCGGCATCGTCGACGAGGACGCGCTGGTCGACGCCGTGCGGAACGGGCGCATCGGCGGCGCCGCCCTCGACGTCTTCGCGGACGAGCCGCTGGGCGCGTCGAGCCCGCTCCTGCACACCCCGGGCATCCTCGCGACCACCCACGTCGCCGGCGCCACCCGCGAGGCTCGAGGCGAGTCGGGCCGCATGGCGGCGCGCAACGTGATCGGCGCCCTCGGCGGCGCGGCCCCGGAATTCGTGGTCAACCCGCAGTACAACGCGGTGTCCGCATGATCATCGAGACGTCGTCGGGCCCGGTGCGCCTCGCGGCCAACCTGAAGTGGATGTTCACCGAGGTGCCGTTCGCCGAGCGCTTCACCGCCGCCGCCCAGGCGGGCTTCACCGCGGTGGAGTTCGCGTCGCCGTACGAGCTCGCGCCCACCGAGGTGCGTCGGCTGCTGGACGATGCCGGGCTGGCGCAGATCCTCATCAACACGCCGGCAGGTGCTCCGGGTTCTCGCACGGCCTCGGGTGCCGCCTACGTGCCCGGAGCGCGACAGAAGTTCCGCGACGGCGTGCTGCGCGCGCTCGAGTACGCGGCGGTCCTGGACGCCCGCGTCGTCCACGTCATGGCCGGCATCAAGCCCGCCGAGGCCGATGCCGAGTCGGCCTTCGCGACGTACGTGACGAACATCGCGTGGGCGGCCGAGCAGGCGCGGGGTACGGGAGTGCGTCTCGCGCTGGAGGCGATCAACAAGCGCGATCAGCCCGGCTACGGGCTGGCATCGATGGAGACGGCGGCGGCGGTCGCGGAGGCCGTCGATCCGGATGTCGTCGGCGTGCTGTTCGACGTCTATCACGCGCAGGTCGACCGCGGGAACGTCATCGAGCGCTTCGAGCAGCTGCATCCCCTGGTCGCACACGTGCAGATCGCCGACAACCCGGGGCGCGGTGAGCCGGGCACCGGCGAGATCGCCTACGAGCGCGTGCTCGCCCGCATCGCGCAGAGCGGCTACGCCGGCTGGATCGGATGCGAGTACGCACCCGTCGCCGGTACCCGTGAAGGCTTGTCCTGGATCGAGAGGAGCATCCGATGACCGACCACAGAATCGCGCTCATCAGCGCCACGCCGCTCGCGATCGCGCCGGCCGCGGCCGCGATCTCCGCCGCCCTTCCCGGCGCGACCGTGTGGAACCTGCTCGACGATCGACTGCTCGCCGACGCCCGCACCGCGGGGGGCATCACCGGAGCGCTCGCCGCCCGGATGGACGGCCTCATCGAGATCGCTCTCGCGGGCGGCGCCGACGGCGTGCTGCTCACCTGCTCCCAGTTCGGTGATCGTGCCGACCGGCGCGAGCGCGAGGTCGACGGCGCCGCCGTCCTCTCCGCCGACGGTCCGCTGTTCGCGGAGGCCGTGGCCGCCGCACCCGCCCGCGTGCTGCTCGTGGCCTCTCTCGAGTCGGCCGCGGATGACAGTGCGACGCGGTTGACGAGCGCCTTCAGCGAAGCCGGGTCATCCGCGCGCGCGCACACCGTCGTCGTCCCCGAGGCGGCGGTGCCTCTTCCCGCGTCGGCGCTCGTCGACGTGCTCGCGACGGCGATCTCCGGCGTCGAGGAGCCGTACGACCTGGTCGTGCTCGCCCAGTACTCGCTCGCGGAGGCCGCGGGTCCCCTCGCCGAGCGCTTCGGTGCGGTGGTCCTCGACGGGCCGTCCGCCGCCGCACGCCGACTGACGGCCGCGCTCGAGGAGAGTTCTCGATGATCGGCGTCATCGCCGACGACGTCACCGGGGCGACCGACGTGGCCGCAGCCCTGCGGCGTGCCGGCCTGCGCACCCTCCTCGCACTGGGCACCGACATCGCCGAGGCCTCGGTCGACCCCGACGGGATCGTCATCGGTCTGAAGACGCGGTCGCTGCCCGCGGACGAGGCCGTCGCGCAGAGCCTCGCCGCGCTCGCCGTGCTGCGGGAGCGGGGAGCCGATCGCATCTACATCAAGTACTGCTCGACGTTCGACTCCACGGCCGAGGGCAACATCGGCCCGATCACCGAAGCGGTCGCCGAAGCGCTCGGCGCCGACCTGGTGGTGACGACGCCCGCCGCGCCCCTGCACGGTCGCACCGTCTACCGAGGCCACCTCTTCGTCGGCGACGTCCTGCTCGCAGAGACCCACATGCGCGATCACCCCGTGACGCCCATGCGCGACTCGTCGGTCCTCCGCCTGCTCGCCGCCCAGTCCGCGCACCCGGTCGGGATGCTGCCGCTCGAGGTCGTGCAACGAGGTGCCGACGCTGTCCGAGAGGCGATGGATCGCGCCCGCGCCGACGGCATCCGGCAGCTCATCGCCGACGCCGTCACCGACGCCGATCTCGCCGTGCTCGCGGATGCCGCCGGAGACGAGCTGCTCGTCGCGGGGTCTGCGGGCCTCGTCGGGGCGCTCGCCCTGCGCGAGACGGTGGCCGGCGAACCGGCCCCCGAACCCCCTCCCGGCCGCACCGCGATCATCGCGGGCAGCTGCTCTCGCCGCACCCTGGAGCAGATCGACGGGTTCATCGCATCCGGGCTCCCCGCGTATCGCGTGGCTGCCGAACCCGACGACTCCGCCGAGGATCTGGCCGCCCGCGCCCTGGAGTGGTGGGACCGTCAGCCGTCCGATGCATCGGCGCTCATCTACTCGTCCAGTCCCGCCTCGGAGCGTCGCCAGGAGGTGCCGGGCGCCGGCGAGCTGTACGAGCGCACCGCCGGTCTCGTCGCCGCGGCGCTCGCCGATCGCGGCGTGACACGGATGCTCATCGCCGGTGGCGAGACCTCGGGTGAGGTCATCCGGTCCCTGGGTACGGCCGTGGCCGTCGTGGAGGAGGAGGTCGCGCCCGGCGCCCCGTGGATCCACGACGAGAAGCGCGACGTGCACCTCGTGCTCAAGTCGGGGAACTTCGGCGACGAAGACCTGTTCATCGACGTCGCGCGGCAGGGGACGCGGTCGTGAGCGCGGAAGCCCGCCGCGCGATCGAGCGCGTCGCGCACTCCATCCACCGTCGGGGCCTGACCCACGGGCGCACCGGCAATCTCGCGGTGCGGGAGGGTGAGCGTGTGCTCGTCACCCCGACCGGCGTCAGCCTCGCCGACATCGACGCGGACGGACTGTCGGTCGTGGCTCTCGACGGCACGCACATCGACGGACCGCCGCCGACGAAGGAGGCGTTCCTGCACGTCGCGATGCTGCGGGTGCGCCCCGAAGCGCACGCGGTGGTGCACACCCACTCCGTCCACTCGGCAGCGGTGTCGTGCCTGTCCGGCATCGATGCCGATGATCCGATCCCGCCGCTCACGGCCTACTACGGCATGCGGATCGGGACGCTGCGGATGCTTCCCTACTTCGCGCCGGGCGACCCGGCCGCGACGAGCGCGGTCGAGGAGGCCGCACGCGCGTCGCACGCCCTGCTGCTGCGCAACCACGGTCCGGTCGTCGCCGGCGTCGACCTGGACGCAGCGCTGGATGCCGTCGAAGAGCTCGAGCACACGGCGCAGCTCTTCCTCCTCACCCGCGGCCTGGCCACGGCTCCCCTCACCCCGGCGCAGCTGAGCGCGCTCGCTGCTCCCTCCGGAAGGACTCACCCGTGATCACCCTGTACAGCGGTCTCGTCGTCAAGAACCCCCTCGTCGAGCAGGTCATCCCCGCCTTCGAACGCGAGACGGGCACCCGCATCGAGGCGACGTTCGAGCCCACCACCGTGCTGCTCGACCGCATCGCCGCGGGGGAGCGCCCGGATCTGGTGCTGGGGGTCTCGTCGGCGGTGACCGCTCTCGCGGCCGACGGCGTGCTGGACCCGTCGCGTACCGCGGAGATCGCCGTGTCGGCCGTGGGGTTCGCGCGGCTCGCCGGCTCGCCCGCGCCCGCCGAGGCGTCAGAGGACGCGTTCCTCGACTACCTGCTCGCGGCCCGCGCCGTGGCGTACACGCTCAGCGGGGCGAGTGGCCTGCACTTCATGAAGGTCCTTCGCGAGCGCGGACTCCTCGAGCGCATCGACGAGCGAGCCGTCCGCTTCGAGAGCGGCTTGACGGTCGACGCGGTGCTCGACGGCCGTGCCGACGTCGCCATCCAGCAGATCAGCGAGCTGCGGTCGGTGTCCGGCGCACAGATCGTCGAGCCGATACCGCACGGCCTGCAGTCGTACGGTCGCTTCGCCGTCGGCGCCCGTCCTGGGGCGGGCGAGGATGCCGCGCGGTTCGTCACCCTCTTGACCGAGACGTCGGCGCAGGACGCGTTCGCCGCCTTCGGGCTGTCCCGTCCCTGACCCCTGTACGAGGAGAACACCCATGAGAAAAGTCGTGGTCGACACCGACACCGGTGTGGACGATGCCCTGGCCCTGATGCTGCTGGCCGCCGACCCCGAGGTCGAGATCGTTGCGGTGATCAGCGTCTTCGGCAACACCACCGGAGAGCGTGCCGCCGACAACGCCCGCTACGTGCTGGAGACCTGCGGGCGCCAGGATGTTCCGGTCTACCGGGGCGCGGATGCCCCTCTGTTCCAGGAGCTTCGCCTGAATCCCGGCATCCACGGCGAGGACGGCTTCGGCAACACCGGTCTGCGCCCGGCCAGCCCCGTGGCGTCGGAGCCTCGCGGAGTCCCTGTCCTGCTCGACCTGCTCGATGAGCACGAGGGAGAGCTCGACTACCTCGCGCTCGGTCCGCAGACGAACCTCGCGACCGCGCTCGATGCGGAGCCCCGGCTGCTCGAACGGCTGCGGTCGACCACGATCGTCGGCACGCTCGGACCGGCGCTGTACCACGACACCGCGCCCTGGGAGGATCGCCGGTTCCGCGTCTCGCGCGACCCCAACGTGTCCTTCGACATCGACGCCGCGCGCATCGTCGCCCAGCATGCGGGCGACGTCACCTGGTGCGGACCGTACGTCACGCGCCAGGCCCTCGTTCCCGAGGACTTCTTCCTCGACATCGCGTCGAGGACCGGCTTCGCTCCGGCGCAGCTGATCACCGAGATCAGTCGGGACTACGCCGGGTTCTACTCGCGCTCCTACCCGCAGCCGGAAGGTCGACGCGTCATGGGCATCAACGACAGCATGGCGGTCGCGAGTCTGCTGCATCCCGAGCTCGTGACCGGCGCGGTCATGCGCCCGCTGGAGACATTCCTCGATCCCGAGACGGGTGACCGCTACCTCGCCGGAGTGCATCCGGTGAAGAACGAGACGCGGCCTGTTCACCGGGTCGTGTTCGACATGGATTTCGACGGTGTGCTCGAGCGCATCGGCGAGGTGCTTCGGCGTCCGCTCCCGTGGCGCTGACGGTCTGAGAATGCGGCCCGCGCGGCGGCCCTCGCACGTCGAGCGTCGCCGCGCGGGGGCAGCCTATTCGTAGGTGCGCGCCCGCACCCAGGGCATCGGCAGCAGATCGCCCGCCTCGACCGACACGACTCGGCCGCCGCCTTCGTCGGCGAGGGTGCGGATGCCGGGGGCGATCGCCGGCACGACCTCACGGCACACGCCGCAGGGGTTCACGACGACCGCGGTGCCGTCGGCTCGCAGTCCGACCGAGACCATCACCTCGATGGTCTCCTCGCCCCCGATCCTGGCATTGGCGAGAGCCGAGCTCTCGGCGCAGACGCTCACCCGCGGGGATCGCAGACTGAGGCCGAGATAGACCTCGCCCGATGCGCCGCGGGCAGCGGCGGCGACGCGGTGGGCGTCGGCATCATGCGCGCGCACGAGGAGGTCGGATGCGGCGTCGATGAGCTGCGCATCGGAGTCGCTCAGCGGAGATCTCACGTGATTCCTCTTTCCATCATCGGGGAGAATATTGCTATAGTATAGTCAGAATCGGATCGGCTTCCCGTGATGCGAGCACCCTGCTGTACGACAGGACTCGGCCCATGACCAGGAGTTATCCGCACGCACAGGTCGATCGCCCTCCGCCCCGGAGGCAGAGCAAGGGAGCTCCATGAGCACTGAAGAGATGGTGGCCGCGAAGCCGCCGCAGTTGACGAGCAAGGCCAGCAAGACAGAGCGCCGGAACCTCCGGGCGCTGAGCTGGGGACACGCACTCGAATGGTACGACTGGGCGATCTTCGGACTGCTGTCGGTCTATCTCGGCGCCGCGTTCTTCCCTTCGGACAGTCCGCTCGCGTCGACCCTGAACGCGCTGGCCGTGTTCGCCGTCGGCTTCGTCGCACGTCCGCTCGGCGGTGTCGTGTTCGGGTTCGTGGCAGATCGCTTCGGACGCAGGAAGATCATGATCGGCGCGGTCGGTGCCGTCGCGCTGGGCAGCTTCATCATCGGAGTGCTGCCCGACTTCCAGACCATCGGCGTGGCCGCCCCGATCATCGTCGTCCTCGCGCGGCTCCTGCAGGGGCTCTCCGCCGGCGTCGAAGCGCCTCTCGGAACGGCGTACGCTCTCGAGCTCGTGCCGAACCGGCCCGGCTACGTCGCCGGCTTCTTCGCGTTCTTCAACAACCTGGGCAACCTGCTGGCACCGCTGTCGATCTTCTTCATCAGCCTCCTCCTCGGCCCGGCAGCACTGGCCGCCTTCGGCTGGCGCATCCCGTTCCTCATCGGCGGAGTGTTCGGTCTGCTCGTGCTGTGGCTGCGTCGCACCCTGCCCGAGACACTCGACACCGCGGCGATCCGCACCGTCGGTGCGATTCCCACCAAGGAGAACTCGGTCTGGCGCGATGTTCGCAAGTACTGGTTGAGCGTGCTCGCCGCCGTGTTCATCGTCGGCGCGATCCAGGCGTACAACTACACGTGGATCGCCGGGCTCCCCAACCTGGCGAACGGCACCTTCGGCGAGGACCCCACCGCGGTGTTCGCCATCACGACGGGAATGGGCATCTTCCTGACGGTCGGAGCCCTGGTCCTGAGCCGCATCCTCGACAGGTTCCCGATGTCGCGGTGGTTCGTCGTCGCGCGGCTGCTGGCCATCCCGACGATCTTCCTCGCCCTGCTGTACTCGCAGCCGGGGGTCGGAACGCTCGCCGGCGTGATGTTCGGCGGCGCCATCGTGCTGCTGCTCAACATGACGATCTTCGTCGTCGTGGCCAACTCGCTCCTGCCGCAGCACATCCGAGGAACCGCTCTCGGGCTCGGATACGGACTCGGCGTGGCCATCTTCGGCGGCACCGCCTCGTACCTGCTGCTCTGGCTGCAGAGCCAGGGGATGCTGTGGGTGTTCCCGATCTACATCGCGTCCCTCTGCGCGATCAGCGTCGTGCTGTACATCGTCGCCAAGCGCCGCAACGGCCTCTTCGTGGGGAAGTGACCCGCTGATGGACGTCTGGCGTGAGGTCGTCGGCTGGGCCGGCAGTGCCCTCCTGATCGTGTCGCTGCTCCAGCCGACGATCTTGCGCCTGCGATGGGTGAACCTCGGTGCCTCTTCGCTGCTCATGGGTTACAACCTGCTGCTCGGCAGCGCACCCATGGTCGCCCTCAACATCACCTTGATCCTGATCAACTGCTGGTACCTGTTCCGGGCGGCACGTGCTGCCCGGGCCGCTCGCGCCGCCAGCGCGACGACTTCGGAGACCTCGGAACCCCGTGAAGCGTCCGACCGGCGAGTGCGCCGGTAGGACAGGAGAGAAAGCATGGCTATGGAACGACTGATCATCGACACCGACCCGGGAATCGACGACGCGGGTGCGCTGTTCTGGGCGCTCTCGTCCGACGCCTTCCAGATCGAGGCGCTGACCACGGTCTTCGGCAACGTGCGGGTCGAGACCGCGACGGCGAACGCGCGAAAGATCGCTCACCTGGCCGGGCGTCCCGACCTTCCGATCTGGCAGGGATCCGCTCGGCCGCTGGTCGGCGAGCCGCACTACGCAGAGCACATCCACCGCCCCGGTGGCGTGGGCTATTGGGAGTACCCCGACCCTGCTCCGGACGCCGATGTGCCGACGGACGCCGTGCTGCGGATGATCGACACGGTCATGTCGTCTCCCGGCGAGGTCACCATCATGGCGCTCGCTCCGCTGACGAACGTCGCGCTGGCGATCAAGCTCGAGCCGGCGTTCGCGCGCTCGGTGCGCCGCATCATCTACATGGGCGGGGCGGCTCTCACCTGGGGCAACGTCACTCCCGTCGCGAGCGCCAACATCTACAACGACCCGGAGGCGGCCGAGATCGTCATCAAGTCCGGTGCTCCGCTCACGCAGGTCGGCCTGGACGTCTCGCGCAGCTTCGCTCTCTCGCCGGACCATGTCGCCGCCCTCTGGGAGTCGCAGTCGCCGATGGGCCGCGCGCTCTGCGAGATGATCGGGTACCCGGATCGCCACGATGACACCACCGAGATGCCGGAATGGAAGACCGAGGGCATGCACCTCAACGATGTGCCGTGCGTCGCGTACGCCCTCAACCCCGACTGGTTCACGGTGCGTCATCTGCACGTCGACGTCGAGCTGCACGGAGAGCACACGCGCGGGCAGACGGTCGTGCAGATGATCGATCGGTGGCAGGGGGAGCCCAACGTCGACGTGCTCTTCGACATCGACGGGCAGGCTGTCGCCGATGCGCTCTGCGCATCCGTGATCGCGTTCAGCGACCGTCACTGACCGAGGAACGGTTCGCCATCGGTCCGCCGGCCGATGGCGAACACCGGTCCGATCGCCGCACGGCGTCGGTCACGTTTCGGTAACGGACGACCCCTTCTGTTGCGCCCATGAGTCCCTCCTGTTTCACTCCTATTACAACTTTCAATTTCTACTGAAGTTTCATTGATTGTTGAAGCGCCGCGATCTAGCGTGCTGGGAACACCTGCGAAATCCCGCAGGTATGAGCCCGCCCACACTCGATGCGGCACCGTCAGGTGTGGCTCAAGGAGGAGTTATGCACAGCACTGCAAGACTGATGATCGCCGCGTCCGCGGTCCTGGCACTGTCGCTCGCGGGTTGTTCCGCGTCGTCGCCGGACACGGATGACGCCGGCGACGCCGACCCGATCCGCTTCGCCGTCGAGAAGCCCGACAGCCTCGTCCCGGCCAACCAGTTCACCTCGTACAACATCGTGATCGCGTTGTTCTCGCCGCTGACGGCGATCGACGACGCGGGTGAGATCACGAATGTCGCCGCCGAGTCCGTCGAGTCCGACGACGCGAAGCTGTGGACGATCACGCTCCGCGACGGCTGGACGTTCCACGACGGCACCCCCGTCACCGCTCAGGACTACGTCGACACCTGGAACCACGCCGCCTACGGGCCGAACGCCTGGGTCAACGGCGCACAGCTCGCCGGAGTGGTCGGCTACGCCGACATGAACCCCGCCGAGGGCGCCGAGCCGACCGCGACCGAGCTCGCCGGGCTCACCGTGGTCGACGACCTCACCTTCACCGTCGAGCTCAACGCTCCGGACCGGCAGTTCCCGCTCCAGCTCACCGCCGGGCAGACCGGCCTGTACCCGCTCCCGTCCGAAGCGCTCGACGACATCGACGCCTGGGAGAAGGCGCCGGTCGGCAACGGCCCGTTCGCCCTGGTCGACGGCTGGTCCGACACCGACCCGATCGAGACCGTCGCCTACGAGGACTACGCGGGCACCGAGCCGAATGTCGGCGCCGTCACCTTCGTGCCCTACCTCGACACCACGACCGCCTACACCGACGCTCTGGCCGACCAGGTCGACATCGTCGCCATCGCCGGATCGCAGGTCGCGCAGGCGCGCACCGACTTCGGTGACCACGTCTACGAGCTCGACGCCCCCGGTGTCGACTTCCTCGGATTCGACCTGACCGATCCGCGGTTCGCGGATCCCCGCATCCGACAGGCCATCTCGATGGCGATCGACCGCGAGGCGATCAACGACGCCATCTTCGGCGGATCCCAGGTGCCGGCGACATCGCTCACCGCGCCGAGCATGCCGGGCGACCCCGAGGGCGTCTGCGGCGAGTACTGCGAGTTCGATCCGGAGGCAGCCAAGGCGCTGCTCGAGGAGGCCGGCGGATTCGAGGGCGAGTTGGCGGTGCACTACATCGCCAACTGGGGCCAGGAGGACCTGTTCGAGGCGATCGCCAACCAGCTGCGCCAGAACCTCGGCATCGAGAGCGTCGTCGCGACCCCGTCGGTCGACTTCGCGGCCTTCGTCGACACCGTCGGCGCGCACGAGGTCAACGGACCGTTCCGCGCTCGCTGGGGTGCGCTGTACCCGAGCCAGCAGAACACGCTGACCGCGGTCTACACGGCGACGGGCGAGGGCAACTTCGGCGCCGGCGGCTACTCGAACCCCGAGGTCGACGCGCTGATCACCGAGGCGAACGCGGCCGCCACCTTCGACGAGTCCTCCGAGGGCTACGTGAAGGTGCAGGAGCGCATCCTCGAGGACTTCCCCACGGTGCCGCTGTTCGGCAACCGCTACCTCTACGTCACCTCGGATCGCATCTCCGACCTGTCCACGGTGTCGGGGAGCGTCGACCTCACCAAGGTCGTCACCGACTCCGCGGCATCCTGATCCGACAGAGAGAGAACGACGCCTCGTGCACGACTCCGCAGCGGCACCGACCGCCGGCACGGTGGAGGACATCCTCCGCCGTGCCGGCGCGGCGCCCAGCCACACCTCCTTCCCGACCGTCGACGCGCTGAACGAGCAGATGGAGGCGCTCCGCGCACAGCACCCCGACCTGATCCGCAGCGAGCGGATCGGCACCAGCCGCCTCGGCGAGCCGATCACGCTCTACTCGATCGGCGAGGGCACGCGCTCGGCGCTCGTCGTGGGTGGAGTGCACCCGAACGAGCCGATCGGCTCGCTGACGATCCTGCATCTCACCGAGCAGCTCGCCTCGGATGCCGCGTTCCGCGAGGAGCTCGACACGACCTGGCACATCGTGCCCTGCGCCGATCCCGACGGCATGCGGCTCAACGAGGGCTGGTTCGCCGATCCCTCCGACCGCGAGCGCTATGCGCGGGAGTTCTACCGTCCGGCGCCGGACGAGCAGGTGGAGTGGACGTTCCCCTTCTCCTACAAGAAGGCGTACTTCGACGCCATGATGCCCGAGACGCAGGCGCTCGCCCGGGCGATCGACACCGCGCGACCCGATCTCTACGTGCCACTGCACAACAGCGAGGGCGGCGGCGCCTACTTCTACCTCTCGCGTCCGGTACCAGAGCTGTACCCGATCCTGCATGCGCTGCCGGCAGCCCTCGGGGTGCCGCTGCACACCGGTGAGGCCGAGGGTGCGCATTTCACCGTGCTCGCGTCGGCGATCTACGAGATGGGCACTCTGCAGGACGCCTACGACTGGACGGAGGCCTACGGCCTCGACCCCTACCCGCCCGGATCCGCCGGCGACGCATCGACGTCGTACGCCCAGAAGTACGGGACCCTGTCGCTCATCGCCGAACTGCCGCAGTTCAGCGACCCCTTCGCCGACGACACCACGATCAGCGAGACCCGCTACCGCGATGCGCTGCGCGAGTCGGGCGAGAAGCTGGTGGATGCCGGGACCCGGCTCACCGCGCTCCTCACCCGCGTCGAGCCGCACCTGCGCCTCGACACCCCGCTGCTCCGCGCCGCTCGCGTGTTCGCGCCCGCGGCGACCGGGGCCGGTGAGGAGAGTCTCGCCCGCGCCGCGCAGGAGTCCGACCGCCTCGCCACGGTCTCGGAGGTCGAGACGCTGTCCGGCCTCGTGCGCCTGCACCGACTGCGGTGGGGCGGGATGCTGGTGCGCGCGCTGCGCGCCGAGGTCGACGCCGGAACCGCGGCTCCGGAGCTGCGCCGCGTCGCCGTCGAGGCCCAGACCCTCTTCGACGGCTGGCTGCACGAGGCGCTCCAGCGCGGCGAATCCACGCCGCTGCCGCTGAGCGCGGTGGTCGGCGTGCAGTACGGGGCGATCCTCGCCGCGCACGCGCAGCTCGAAGGGACGCGCGCGTGGGACTCGCACTGAAGCTGCTGCAGCGCCTGGTGGGGTTCGCGATCGTCTTCTTCGGAGTGACGTTCATCATCTACTTCACCGTCTTCAGCATGCCGGGCGATCCCATCCGCGCGCTCGCCGGCGACCGGCAGCTGCCGCAGTCCGTGATCGACGCGCTGAACGCGCGCTACCTGCTCGATCAGCCGCTGCTGGTCCAGTACGCGAACTACATCGGCAACCTGCTCACGGGCGACCTCGGCGTGGATCTGCGCGGGCGTGCGGTCGCCGATCAGCTCGCCTCCCGATGGCCGGTCACGATCACGCTCGCTCTCACGGCCTGGACGATCCAGATCATCCTCGGTCTCGCCGTCGGCATCGTCTCGGCGCTCAAGCGCGGCACGATCATCGACCGCGGACTGCTGGTGATCTCGATCGCCCTCAGCTGCATCCCGGTCTTCGTGCTCGGCATCACCGCGCAGATCATCTTCGGGGTGCGGTTGGACTGGCTGCCGGTCGCCGGCATCCGCGAGGGCTGGCCGCTGGCGTACATCCTGCCGTCGATGGTGATCGCGCTGTTCGGGCTGGCATCCGTCTCTCGTCTCGTGCGCGGATCGATGATCGAGAACCTCGATGCCGACTACGTGCGCACGGCCAGGGCGAAGGGCATCGGAGAGTCACGCGTCGTCGGGCTGCACGTCATGCGCAACTCGCTGATCCCCACGGCCACGTTCCTCGCGACCGATCTCGGCTTCCTGCTCGGCGGTGCCGTGGTGATCGAGGGGATCTTCAACCTCCCCGGTGTCGGCAACCTGCTGTTCCTGGCGATCCGCGATCACGAGGCGACCCTCGTCGTCGGCATCTCGACCGCACTGATCATCATCTTCCTGCTCACCTCGCTGATCGTGGACGCCCTCCACGCGCTGCTCGACCCGAGGATCCGACGTGGCTGACCCCCTGAACCCGACCCCGGGCACCGCGAAGATCACGGTGCCGAAGACCACCGCCATCCCGCTCGCCTCCCGACGAGAGGGGGCGGGACGGATGCTGGTGCGCCGGCCGCTCTTCTGGATCGCGGCCGCGGTGCTCCTCGTCATCGGCGCCTTCGCCGTCGCGCCGGCCCCGTTCGCCTGGCTCTTCGGCAACGGCGATCCGCGCGCCTGCGATCTCGCCGACAGCGCGGGCACCGCGAGCGCAGGGCACCCGTTCGGGTTCGACGTGCAGGGCTGCGACATCTGGGCGAACGGCGTCTACGGCGCACAGGCCTCGTTGTCGGTCGGATTCCTCGCGACCGCGATCGCTCTCGTCATCGCCCTGCTGCTCGGGACGCTCGCCGGCATGGGCGGCTCGGTCGCGGACTGGATCATCTCGCGCGTGACCGAGGTCTTCCTCGGCTTCCCCTTCCTGCTCGCCGCGATCGTCGTGCTCAACGTGCTGGGTGCCCGCAACGTGCTGACCGTCGGACTGGTGCTCGGCATCTTCGGGTGGCCGATGATGGCCCGCCTCATGCGCGGTTCGGTGCGGTCGGTCGCTAAGGCCGACCACGTGCTCGCCGCACGCACGATGGGACTGAGTACCGGGCGCATCGTGTCGCGCTACGTGCTGCCGAACGCCGTGCAGCCGGTGCTGCTGCTCGCCACTCTCACGATCGGCGCGGTGATCGTCGCCGAGAGCACGCTCACCTACCTGGGTGTCGGCCTGTCGTCGCCCGCGATCTCGTGGGGTCTGCAGATCGCCGCAGGCTCGCGGGTCTTCCAGGCGTCGCCGCACGTGCTGCTGCTGCCGAGCGTGCTCCTCGCGCTGACGGTGCTCGCCGTCGTCGCGATCGGTGAAGAGCTGCGCAGTGTCTTCGATCCGCGGGAGAGACGGTGACTGGCATGCTGATCGGAACGCCGCCGGAAGGGAAGAACGCATGACCGAGGACAACGTCGCCGCCACCGAGCGCGAGCAGTATCGCCGTCAGTTCGCCGAGGAGATCTCGCTCATCTGGGAGATGGCGGGCACCTCGCGGATGGACGGACGCGTGCTCGGCTACCTGATGATCATGGATCGGCCGTTCATCTCGTCGGCGGATCTCGCTGCGGCTCTCGGCGCCAGCACCGGTGCGGTCTCGATGGCGACGCGGCGGCTGATCGACACGAACTTCATCCGTCGTCACTCGCTGCCCGGCGACCGCAACCATTACTTCATGGCCGAGGAAGACCCGTGGGGAAGCTTCCTGGCCAACGAGCGCCGCTACTTCGATCGGGAGATCCGCTCGCTCGACACCGCCCTGCGCTGGCTCAGCCCGACCGAGACCGATGCCGCTGTGCGTCTGCGCAACGGACGCGACTACCTGGAATGGGTGCAGGACTACCACCACAAGATGCTCGCCGACTGGCACGAGCACAAGCGCGCTCGCGATGCGGGCGAGGACGAAGCGTGATCGATGGATGCCACTGAACCCGTCCTGCGCGTGCGCGACCTGCGCGTCTCCTTCGGTAAGCGGGCACCGGTCGAGGTGGTGCACGGTCTCGACCTCGACGTCGCCCCCGGCGAGGTCGTCGCGGTCGTGGGCGAATCCGGCTCGGGAAAATCGGTCACGGCGCTGTCTGTCATCGGCCTGCTGCCCGACGGCGCGACGGCCGCCGGTTCCGTCCGGCTGCACGGCCGGGAGCTCTTGGGGCTGCCGGCGCACGAGCTGCGCAAGGTGCGCGGCGCCGAGATCGCGCTGATCTCGCAGGACCCGGTCGCCTCGCTGAACCCGGTCTTCACGATCGGGTTCCAGGTCATCGAGGCGGTCCGCTCGCACGACCGCTCGCTCAGCTCCCGCGCGGCTCGTCGGCGCGCGATCGAGCTGCTCGAGCTCGTCGACATCCCCGAGCCCGCGCGCCGCATGAAGCAGTATCCGCACGAGCTCTCCGGTGGACAGTGCCAGCGGGTCGGGATCGCGATGGCCCTGGCATCCGACCCGCAGCTGCTCATCGCCGACGAGCCGACGACGGCGCTCGACGTGACGGTGCAGGCCGAGGTGCTCGACGTGCTCGCCCGACTCGGGCGCCGCGAGGGCAGGGCGATCCTGCTGATCACGCACGACATGGGCGTGGTGGCCGAACTCGCCGACCGCGTGGTGGTCATGCGCCACGGTGCGCTCGTCGAGGAGGGAGCGGTGCGGAACGTGCTGCTCACTCCCACGGCCGGCTACACCCGACAGCTGCTCGACGCCGTGCCGCGCATCGGGTCCCGTGGCGCCGGTGCGTCGTTGGATGCCGCCGACGCGGTCCTCGAGATCGACGACCTCGTCGTGACGTACGGAAGTCGACTGCGCGGTGCGTTCCGTGCCGTCGACGGCGTGAGCGTCCACGTGCAGAAGGGCGAGATCCTCGGGCTGGTCGGCGAGTCCGGCAGCGGCAAGTCCACGATCGGGCGCGCCGTGATCGGCGCGGCTCCCGTGACGGAGGGCACGATCCGGATCGAAGGCGTCGACATGCGCACGGCCTCGCGCGCGGAGCGCCGGCGCACGCGTCGGCGCGTCGGGGTCGTCTTCCAGAACCCCGCGCTGTCGCTCAACCCCCGGTACACCGCGCGGCAGAGCGTCGAAGAGCCACTCCACAGCATCCTGGGGCTGCGCGGGCGAGACCTGAACGATCGCGTCGAGGAGCTCCTGGAATCCGTCGGGCTCTCGGACCGCGCCGACCGCTTTCCGCACGAGCTCTCCGGAGGACAGAAGCAGCGGGTCGCGATCGCCCGGGCGGTGTCGCTCGATCCGGCGCTGCTCATCGCCGATGAGCCGACCAGTGCTCTCGACGTGTCGGTGCAGGCGCAGGTGCTCGAGGTGTTCCGCGAGCTGCAGTCCCGACTCGCGTTCGCGTGCGTGTTCATCAGCCACGACCTCGCGGTGATCGACGAGCTGTGCGACAGCGTGATGGTGCTCAACACCGGTCGCGTCGTCGAGGCCGGGTCGCGCACGCAGGTGCTCGAGCATCCGGAAGATCCGTACACGCGTCGTCTGCTCGCGGCTGCACCCGTCCCTGACCCGGATGTGCAGCAGGAGCGCCGTGCCGCGCGACTGGCCGCGATCGCGGGTGCCTGATGAGACACACGCCGGACTACATGCTCGACGACGTCGAGACCGTGCGCGCCCTGGTGCGCGAGAACCCGTGGGGCACGATCGTGAGTTTCGTCCCGGGCAAGGGTCTCGTCGCCTCGCACTATCCGCTGCTGCTCGAGGAGGATGCCGAGGGCATCGTGCTCGTGAGTCATGTCGGGCGTCCCGACGAACGCCTGCACGAACTCGGCGCGCACGAGCTGATGGTGATCGTCTACGGTCCCCACGGGTACGTCTCGCCCGGATGGTACGACGCGTCGCCGGCCGTGCCGACCTGGAACTTCGCGGTCGCGCACCTGCACGGCACCCCCGAGCTCCTGGCGGACGACGAGAACCTGCGGGTGCTCGACCGGCTCGTCGCGCACTTCGAGAACGTGCTGCCCGAGCCGTACCTGATGCGAGGGACCCTCGAGAACAGCGCGTATGCGGAGCGCATCGTGCACGGCACAGTCGGCTTCCGGCTGCGCGTGGATCGATTCGAGGCGAAAGAGAAGATGAGTCAGGACAAGCCGGACGCGGTCGTGGACCGTGTGATCGATGCGCTCGGGGAGCCCGGTCCGTACCGGAACCCCGCGTTGGCGGCGCGGATGACGCGCGTGCACGGACGGGAGCACGGCGCATGACCGCGTCGTCCGGGGGTGATGTCACCCTGCGGAACGTCCGTCCCTACGACGGCGGCGAGCCGGTCGATGTGGTCGTGCGCGAGGGCGTCATCGCGCGGATCGCCCCGGCGGGTGCGACGGATGCCGAGGGCGAGGTCGTCGATGCCGGCGGACGGTGGATCGGACCGGGGATGTGGGATGGGCACGTGCATTTCACGCAGCACGTCATCCGTCGTCGTCGTGTCGACCTGACCGAGACGCGCAGCGCTGACGATGTGCTCGACGTGGTGCGGCGCGCCCGCGCCGAGGGAGCACCGCTGAGCGACGGGATGCTGATGGGCTACGGCTTCCGCGACGGCCTCTGGCCCGTGCCTGCCTCGCTGGACGCGCTCGATGCCGCCGTCTCGGACGTGCCGGTCGTGCTGGTGAGCGGTGATCTGCACTGCGGGTGGATGAATCGTGCGGCCGCGCGACGGTTCGGTCTCGCGCTCGATGAGACCGGGTTGCTGCGCGAGGGCCCTTGGATCCAGCTGCTGCACTCGTTCGATCAGGCGGGCGACCTGCCGCACTCGGCGTATCGGGAGGCCGCCGACGACGCGGCTTCGCGGGGCATCGTGGGCATCGTCGAGTACGAGAAGACCGACAACGTCGCCGAGTGGTCGGAGCGCACGGCGGCCGGGATCACGAGCCTCCGCGCCGACATCGCCGTGTGGTCCGATCGGCTGGAGTCGGTCATCTCCGACGGTCGACGCACCGGCGATGTCGTCGACGAGCAGGGGCTCATCACCTTCGGCCGCCTGAAGGTGATCGTCGACGGGTCTCTGAACACCCGCACCGCGTGGTGCTGGGACCCGTACCCCGGCATGGACCCCGCGCATCCGCACGCGTGCGGCATGGAGAGCGTGCCGATCCCCGAGCTGAGGCGGCTGCTGGAGCGTGCGCGGGGTGCGGGCATCGAGGCGGCCGTGCACGCGATCGGGGACCGGGCGAACACCGAAGTGCTCGACACTTTCGAGGCGCTCGGGATGAAGGGCGTGATCGAGCACGCCCAGCTCGTACGCGAAGACGACTTCGCGCGGTTCGCGCGGCTCGGGTTGATCGCGAGCGTGCAGCCTGAGCACGCTATGGATGACCGCGACGTCGCCGACCACCATTGGGCGGGGCGCACCGGGCGCGCGTTCGCGTTCGGCTCGCTGCATCGCGCGGGAGTGTCGCTGCGGCTGGGGTCCGACGCCCCGGTGGCGCCACTGGACCCGTGGATCTCGCTGAGTGCGGCGACCGCCCGCAGTCGGGGCGACCGTGACGCGTGGCATCCGGAGCAGCGTCTGCCGCTCGACGTCGCGCTCGCGGCATCCGTCCGCACGTCGCTGGCCGTCGGGCAGCCCGCTGATCTCGTGATCAGCGACCGGGACCCCTACGCGAGCGACCGCGACGAGCTGCGCGAGATGCAGGTCGCGGCGACCCTGCTGGGCGGCCGATTCACCTGGCGGACCATCTAGAAGATGCTGATCTAGAGGCGGTCGACGCCCGTCACGACGAGCACGGCCTCGCCGGCCTCATCGGATGCCGCGAGGTCGACCGTCGCCGAGATGCCCCAGTCGTGATCTCCGGCGGGATCGTCGAAGATCTGACGGGCGGTCCACTGCGCGGGGCCCTGCTCGAGCATCAGGAGCTTCGAGCTGCGGGCATCCGCGCCGGTGAGGATCTCGTCGTGGTCGGCGAAGTAACCGTCGAGCGCGGTGTTCCACGCATCTGCACCGAACTCGGGATCGAGTTCGGCGAGGGTGCCGACGTCTTCCCGCGCCGCCAGCTGCACCCGGCGGAACAGTTCATTGCGCACGAGGATGCGGAAAGCGCGGACGTTGCTCGTGAGCCGTTTCGGAGCGGGGGGCACGATCGGCTCGTCGCTCGCGGGCCCGCCGTCGAAGCGGCCGTTGTCGATGCCGGCACGCAGCTCCTCCCACTCGTCGAGCAGGCTCGAGTCGACCTGGCGGACGAGTTCGCCGAGCCACTCGATGAGGTCGCGGAGGTCCTCGTCCTTCGCCTCCTCCGGGATGGTCTGCGAGGCGGCGCGGTAGGCGTCGGAGAGGTACCGGAGCACGACTCCCTCGGAGCGGGCGATCTTGTAGTACGCGACATATTCTCCGAACGACATGGCACGCTCGTACATGTCGCGCACCACGGACTTGGGATGCAGTTCGAAGTCGCGGATCCACGGCTGCGCCGCGCTGAACGTCTCGAAGGCGGCGGTGAGGAGCTCGTCGAGCGGCTTCGGATACGTGATCTGCTCGAGCAGCTCCATCCGCTCGTCGTACTCGATGCCTTCGGACTTCATCGCGGCGACGGCCTCGCCGCGCGCCAGGAACTCCTGCTGACTCAGCACGGCCCGCGGGTCGTCGAGCGTCGACTCGACGATCGAGATCATGTCCAGTGCGTACGAGCCGGTGCCCACGCCCTGCGACGCGGAGCTCGCCGCAGCGCTCGGATCCGGGTCGAGCAGTTCGAACGCCGCGAGGGCGAACGGCGACAGTGGCTGGTTCAGCGCGAAGTTCGGCTGCAGGTCGACGGTCAGACGGATTTCCCCGGCATCCGTCCGCTCGACGATGCCCGACTCGCGCAGCGTGCGGAAGATCCCGAGTGCACGGATGGCGAGTTCGCGCTGCCGAGAGCGGGGCTCGTGGTTGTCGTATACCAATGCGCGCATATTCGCGAACACGTCGCCGCCGCGGGCGATCACGTTGAGCATCATGGCGCTCGTGATCTGCATGTGCGACGTCAGGGTCTCGGGGGTCGCGTCGATGAGCTTGCGGAAGGACGGCTCGCCCCAGGACACGAAGCCGTCGGGCGCCTTTTTGCGCACGATCTTGCGCTTCTTCTTCGGATCGTCGCCGGCCTTCTTCACCGCGGCGGCGTTGTCGCTCTCATGTTCCGGCGACTGCGCGACGACGGTGCCCGCGGTGTCGTAGCCGGCGCGTCCCGCTCGTCCGGCGATCTGATGGAACTCGCGGGCGTTGAGCTGCCGCATCCGCGTGCCGTCGAACTTGGTCAGGGCCGTGAGCAGCACGGTGCGGATCGGCACGTTGATGCCCACGCCGAGGGTGTCGGTTCCGCAGATCACGCGGAGCAGACCGCGTTGGGCGAGCTGCTCGACCAGGCGCCGATACTTCGGCAGCATCCCGGCGTGGTGCACGCCGATCCCGGCGCGCAGGAACCGCGAGAGCGTCTTGCCGAATGCGGTGGTGAACCGGAACTCTCCGATGAGGTCGGCGATCTGGTCGCGCTGCTCACGGGTCGCGACCTTCGTGCTCGACAGGGCCTGGGCGCGTTCCATCGCGGCGGCCTGCGAGAAGTGCACCACGTAGATCGGCGCCTGGCCGGTGCCCAGCAGATCGTCGATGGTCTCGTGGATCGGCGTCGTCTCGTAGAAGAAGTGCAGTGGGACGGGCCGCTCGACGCCGGTGACCGATGCCGTCTCGCGGTGGGTGCGCCGGGTGAGGTCGGCGGCGAGGGTCGTCACGTCGCCGAGGGTCGCCGACATCAGGATGAACTGCGCCTGCGGCAGCTCGAGCAGCGGCACCTGCCACGCCCACCCGCGCTCGGGATCCGCGTAGAAATGGAACTCGTCCATCACGACCTGGCCGACGTCCATCTCGGTGCCCTGACGCAGGGACAGGTTCGCGAGGATCTCGGCGGTGCAGCAGATGATCGGAGCGTCCGCGTTGACCGAGGAGTCGCCCGTGATCATGCCCACGTTCTGCGCGCCGAACACATCGACCAGGGCGAAGAACTTCTCGCTCACGAGGGCCTTGATCGGCGCGGTGTAGAAGCTGCGGCGGCCCGATACGAGAGCGGCGAAGTGCGCGCCGACGGCGACGAGCGACTTCCCGGTGCCGGTCGGCGTCGACAGGATCAAGTTGTTGCCCGAGACGATCTCGATGACCGCCTCGTCCTGCGCGGGGTACAGGCGGATGCCGGTGGACTCGGCCCACTCGACGAACGCCAGGTAGACGGCATCCGGGTCGGATCCGTCGGGGAGCGCGTCGAGGAGCATCCTTCGATCATCCCCTACTGCTGCGGATCAGTCGCACCCGCGTCGGGAGGAGAACTCGTCGTCGGGCGGAGGAATCCCGAGCAATCGTCCGCCCGAGGCTGAGAAGTCCGCCTGAGCCGGTCGGATGCCCCTGCCCGCCGTATCTCAGATCGTCATGCCGGCCAACCGCTCGGGGTCGGCGAGCACCTGCAGGCCGACGATCCGCCCGTCCTCGATCTCGAACGACATGAGCGACACGATGCGCTCGCCGAAGGATGCCGCGACACCCGGGCGGCCGTCGATGAGCACGGGGATGGAGTGCGCCGCGAGACGCGCGGCGAGGACTGCCTGGGCGCCGATCTCGGCGGCGCCATGGAGATCCTGCGTGCTCGTGCCGTAGTCGGCGTGCAGTGTGGCGTCTTCGTGGAGCAGCCCGAGGAGCGCGGCCAGATCGCCCTCCTGCGCCGCGGTCAGCCACGCCTCGACCAGCGCGCGCCCTCGGTGTCGGTCGGCCCGGTCCGGGACGGATGCCTCGCGCAGTCGACGCCGCGCCCGTGAGGCCAGCTGCCGCGCCGCGTCGGTGGAGCGGTCGACCGCACGGGCGACCTCGTCGAAAGGCTGGCCGAACACGTCGTGCAGCACGAAAGCGATCCGCTCCGCCGGCGTCAGTGCATCCAGCACGACGAGCAGTGCGACGTTGACGCGGTCGGAGCGATCGACGAGGTCGGCGAGATCCGGTGCGGCGTCGACGGGCTCGTCGCGCCACGGCTCGATCTCCCACGAGCGCTCTCGACTGGACCGCGGAGCGCGGAGCATATCGAGGCTGATCCGCGACACGACCGTCGTGCACCACGCGTCGAGGGTGTCGATCGTGTCGGCATCCGATCGGGCGAGGCGCAACCAGGTCTCCTGCACCGCGTCGTCGGCATCAGCGCTCGATCCCAGCATTCTCGTCGCGATCGCCCGCAGCCGTGGTCGAGCTGCCTCGAACCTCTCGGCCAGTTCCTCGTCGTCCATGTCACATCTCCTCGTCGCCGCTCGTCATGATCTCGACGGATGCGACGGCCGAGATGTGACAGGCCCTCGCGACACACGGAAGGAAGACCATCATGAGCACTCCCATTCTCGTCACCGGAGGCACCGGCAACATCGGTCGCCACACGGTTCCGCTGCTGCGCGCCGCCGACCGCGAGGTGCGCATCCTCAGCCGGCACGCGGATGCCGCCGCCCCCGGCATCCGCTCCTTCGAAGGAGACACCGTGAAGGGCACCGGGCTCGCCGAGGCGCTCGACGGCGTCGAGACCGTGCTGCACCTCGCCGGTGGCGCGAAGGGCGACGACGTCGCGGCACGGAATCTCGTCGCGGCGGCGCGGCGGACGGGTGTGCGGCACCTGATCCTCATCTCGGTGGTCGGTGCGGACCGCATGCCGATCGGCTACTTCCGCATGAAGGCGGCTGCGGAGCGCGAGTTCGCGGAGTCCGGCATCCCGTGGACCGTGGTGCGTGTCGCCCAGCTGCACGACTTCGCCCTGCCGATCGTGAAGGCGCTGTCGCGCATGCGGATCGCGCCGAGAGGACTGCGGTTCGAGACGGTCCGAGTGGATGCCGTCGCGGCGCGGCTCGCGGAGCTCACGCTGTCCGAGCCCGCCGGCCGGGTCGCGGATCTCGCCGGGCCCGAGGTGCAGGAGGTCGCGGATCTCGTGCGCACCTTCGACGCGGCTCGCGGGCGCACGCACCGGCTGCTGCCGCTGCGCATCCCGGGCGGCGTGGGTCGCGCCTACCGCGCGGGCGACAACCTCGCCGACGAGACGGCGGTGCGGGCGGGGAGCACCTGGGCGGAGTACCTGGGAGAGCGCACGTCCGTCGCCGCGTGAATTGCCGGCGGCCGCGCCGAATCAGGCAGACGCGCGGAATCAGGCAGTTCTCGCGAGAATCGGCCTGATCCCGCGTGTTCGCCTGTTCTCGCGACGCCGAAACGACGCTCAACCCGCGGTCGCCGCCCGCAGCGCGATGCGGATCATGTCGCCGAAGGTCTGCTCGCGCTCCTGCGCCGTCGTGGCCTCGCCGGTGACGATGTGGTCGGAGACGGTGCAGATGCTCAGCGCCCGCCGGCCGTAGTACGCGGCGAGCGTGTAGAGGCCGCTGGTCTCCATCTCGACACCCAGCACGCCGTGCTGCACGAACGGCTCGTTGAGCTCGGGCCTCGTGCTGTAGAACTGGTCGCTCGACATCAGCAGTCCCACGTGCACGGCGGATGCCGGGGGCTCGGACTCACTGGCCTCGACGGCGGCGCGGAGCAGCGAGAAGTCGGCGACCGGAGCGTAGTCGAGCCCGTGGAATCGCACCCGGTTGATGCCCGAGTCGGTGCACGCGCCGTTCGCGATGATGATGTCGCGCACCGCGAGCTTCTCGGTCAGCGCGCCGCACGAGCCGACCCGCACGATGGTCTCGACGCCGTACGACTCGAACAGCTCGTTGGCGTAGATCGCCATCGACGGCTGACCCATGCCCGACCCCTGCACAGACACGCGGTGTCCTTCCCACGTGCCGGTGAATCCCAGCATCCCGCGGGTCTCGCTGTACAGCTCGGCGTCGTCGAGGAAGGTCTCCGCGATCCACTTCGCGCGCAGCGGGTCGCCGGGGAAGAGGACGATGGGGGCGATCTGACCGGGCTCTGCGGCGATGTGCGTGCTCATGCCTTCAGGCTAGGTCAGCCCTCGCGCCGCCGCACGATCTCGCCGATCCAGAGCGGGGCGAAGGGCGAGGTGCAGCCCGGGGCGGTGGGGTAGTCGGCGAGCACCTGCAGTCGTTCGCCGATGTCGAGCGCCCGTGCGCGCAGCGCGGGGTGGTGGATGCCGATGTTCGACAGGGTCTCGTTCATCGACCACTGCAGGCGCGACGGAGCATCCTTCATATCGCGTTCGATCAGGTCGAGCAGGTGCGCCAGGTCGAGGCCCTCGGGGTTCTTGATCACCCGCTCCGTCGTCAGCGACCAGGCCGCCGCGGCGACCGTCGGATCGGCGTCGTCGAACCAGCGCAGCCGCATCTCCTCGGCGAGCGGCGTCTTCTTGGCGACGTAGTTCACGAACCAGTCGTTGACCTTCGGCGGCCGGGTCTCGCGGATCATCGCGTCGAGCTCATCGGCGGTGAAGTCGCGCGGTCGGCAGATCAGCAGGGCGAGCAGTCGCGCCGAGGTCTCGCCCGTCGCCCACAGCTCCTGTGCGAGCGGCTGGTCGGTCCTGATCCTCTTCGCGACCGCCCTCAGGCGGCTGAGGTTCATGCCGTGGTCGTCGCCGCGCTTCTCGTTCGCGGCGCGCATCTTCGGGTCTTCGAGGGCGGCGAGATCGCCGAGCGCCTCGGCCAGCGTCGTGTCGGGCATGCGTCCAGGGTAGGCCTGCGGCGTCAGTCCTCGCCGAGCAGTCCTCCGTGGATGCGGCGCAGGTCTTCCAGGAGCGAGCCGATCAGGATCCAGTGCTGCGACGACGGCGGACGCACGACGAGCGGCGCGGTCAGCGCCGGGATCGCCGAGGTCAGCGCCTCGGGCTCGGGGGCGACGTCGGCGATCTGCACTGCCAGCCGCACATCGTGCCCGGCGCGGCGCAGCTGCTCCGCGATCGCCGTCGCCACGGGCTCGTCGCCGATGGAGTCGTCGTAGTGGTCGAAGTAGGCGCGGGTCATCCCGATGGTCTGCGTGACGATCGGAGACAGCCTGTCGACCAGCATCCGCATCTCGCGCAGCTCGGCCCGATGCGTGGAGCGACGAGGATTCAGGGTGAGCGACTCCTCGCCGGCGGCGAGGGATGCCTCGGCGGCGTCCTTCATCGGACGCAGCAACCGCACCTCGAGCATCAGCTCCTGCAGTCGCGCGGGCGTCTGCGGCTCGGGCAGTGCGTCCGCCAGGCGGTCGAGGCTCGCGGCGAGCTCCTTCCCGAGCAGACCGAGGTCGCGGCGTGCGGGGGCGACCAGTACGGGCGGCACGATGAGCGCGTTCACCACGATGCCGATCGCGACGCCGATCAGGGTCTCGACGATGCGGGCGAATGCGTACTCCGGACTCGACGAGCCCAGCGCGAGCACGAGCATCGCCGAGATCGCGATCTGGTTCCCGGTGCCGGGAGAGGTGCGCGCGAGCCAGGCGACGAGCATCGCCACGACGATCGCGAGCAGCACGACCCAGCTCGACGACCCGAGCAGCAGTCCGAGCCCGACGGCGATCAGCACGCCCGCGATGACGCCGATGCTGCGCTCGAGGGCCTTCGACAGCGACTGGTTCACGCTCGGCTGCACGACCAGCAGCGCGGCGATCGCGGCGAACACGGGCAGCTGGGCGGGGAACACCCAGCCCGCGATGAGCCAGGCGCCGATCGTCGCCGCCGCCGACTTCCCGACCTGCAGCAGCGGCGAGCGCTGCGAGGCGCGGATGGCGGCGGGGATGCGCATGGGTCCCACGGTAGTCGTGCGGATGTCGCGAGAGGGGTCTTGCGCGATACCGAGAAGCGGGGATACTCTCTGCCTAACTAATAGTCGTTAGGCAATCATGACCCGAGCAACGATCCTCGCCGAGGCCCGCACGATCTTCGCGCGCCAGGGCTACGCCGAGACGAGCCTCCGCGAGATCGCCGAGGCCGTCGGCATCAAGACGCCCTCCCTCTACGCGCACTTCTCGAGCAAAGAAGCTCTGTACGAGACGGTCTACGCCGAGGTCGCCATCGAGCACACGGCGTTCTTCGACGATCTGGCCCGCAGCAGCGGCGAGCTCGAGCCGCTCGCCCGCCTGCGGCACCTGCTCGGCGGCATCGAGGCCTACTACCGCGACCGCCCCGACCTCGCCGAGTTCAGTCTGCGCGCCGCCGTCACCGAATACGGCCCCGCCGGACGGCAGCTCCGCGAGATCTTCCTCGACTCCGAATCGAAGCTCGCCGCGGCCGTGCGCCAGACGTACGACGACGGCGTCGCCTCCGGAAGCTTCATCGACGGAGACGCCGACGGTTTCATCGCCCTGGTCTTCGTCATCATGGACGGCCTCTTCCTGCAGCTCACGCACTACGCACCCGAAGTGTACGGCGAGCGCTTCGAGCAGGCCTGGCGTCACCTCGCCACGATCCTCTCCCGCTGAAAACAAACCCGCCCTGCGGGGCCCTCCGCATCTCTGGGAACCCGAATCCCGCGGACGGCCCCGCACGGCCACTCCTGAAGGAGCAGATGATGACCACCACCGACTACGAGCACGGTGTCGTGCCGCAGGACCAGCGCAAGAGCTGGCTGTCGATCGCGACCGTCTGGATCGCGATCGGCATCGACCTCTCCGGCGCCTTCCTGGGCGTCGCGCTCGCCTCGGGCATGGCGTTCTGGCCCGCGATCGCCGCCACCGTGCTGGGCTCGCTCCTGCTGGGACTGCTCGCCATGGCCTGCGCCTACGTCGGCGCGTCGACAGGGCTCAGCAGCGCCATGATCTCCCGGGCGGTCTTCGGGAAGGTCGGCGGCGCGATCCTCGCCCTCGCCATCTCGGTGAGCCTCATCGGCTGGTTCGCGGTGCAGGCCGGATTCTTCGGCGCGAACGCGCAGATCGCCTTCGCCGAGTTCACCGGCATCGACATCCCCGTGCAGCTCTTCACCGGCGTGGGCGCCGTGCTCATGGCGCTCACCGCGTTCTGGGGCTACCGCGCCATCAACCGCCTGAGCGCCCTGGCCGTGCCGCTGCTTCTCCTCCTGCTGCTGGTCGGCGTCATCGTCGCGTTCGCGGTGAACGGCCCGTCCGGGCTCGACGCGCCCGTGGAGCAGACGATCACCTTCGGCGGCGCCGTCTCGCTCGTGATGGGCATCTTCATCCTGGGCGTGGTTCTCGCCCCCGACATGGCCCGCTGGGCCCGCACGCCGAAGCAGGCGATGATCGCCGGCTTCGTCGGCTTCTTCTTCGGCAACTCGATCATCATCGTGGTGTCGATCCTGCTCGCGCGGATCATGGACGGCACCGAGCTCATGGCCATCTTCTTCGCCCTCGGCCTCGGCGGCGTCGCCGTGGTGGTGCTGATCCTCGCGCAGTGGACGACGAACACCACGAACCTCTACTCGGCCGGACTCTCGTTCGCCGCGATCAGCAAGCGGCTCGACCGCCGCACGGTCACGGCTGTGCTCGGCGTCATCGGCATCATCATCGGAGTGATCGGCGCCGCCGACTACTTCGTGCCCTTCATCCTCGTGATCGGCATCATCATCGCCCCGTACGGCGGCGTGTACCTCGCGGCGTTCTTCACCGGTCGACGCGGTCCGCGCTGGGAGCACGGAGCCGCGGTCCCCACGGCCGACGGCTGGTCGATCGCGGCCTGGGTGGTCGGCATCCTCGTGGCGGTGGCGACGACGAACCCCGCCGACGGCCCCGGCTTCGGCTGGTTCACGCTCACCACGATCTCGGCCCTCGACGGTCTGATCGTCGGCTTCCTCGTGTACCTCGCGCTGGTGCCGCTGCGTCGCAAGGTGGAGCCGGATGCCGCGGCATCCGCCCCTGCCCGTGCCGAGCCCGCGCGCCTCGACGACGGGGTCAGCGCATGACCCGCGCGCACCTCACCGAGGGGGACATCGACGAGATCGCCCTCGGCGCCGCGGTGCTCGGCACCGGAGGCGGCGGAGACCCGCATGTCGGCTCGCTGATGGCGAAGCGCCTCATCCGTCTGCACGGCCCGGTCGCCCTGCTCCAGGTCGACGAGCTCACCGATGACGACTTCGTGATCCCGATCGGCGGCATCGGCGCACCCTCGGTGAGCGTCGAGCGCATCCAGGCCGAGTCCGAGCTGCTCGCGGCACTGTCCGCCATCGAGCGCGCGGTCGGTCGCCGCCCCACGGCGGTGATGCCGATCGAGGTCGGCGGAGGCAACTCGATGATCCCGATCGCCACGGCCGCGCTCGCGGGGCTCCCGGTCGTCGACGGAGACGCCATGGGCCGGGCCTTCCCCGAGGCCCAGATGGTGACCTTCCACCTCGCGGGCTACGGCCCCGGGGCCACCGTGATGGTCGACCACCACGGCAACGAGGTCGTCAGCCGGCCGGTCGACGGCGCGTGGTCGGAGCGCATCGCCCGCGCCGTGACCGTCGAGATGGGCGGCGGGGCGACGATGATCGACTACGCCTACGGCGGCGACGTCGTGCGCGAATGCGCGATTCCCGGCACCCTCACCCTGGCGAAGCGGATCGGCCGCGTCCTGCGCGGACGGGATGCCGCCGGGCGAGAGCTCCGCGACGACGAGCGCATCGATGCCCTGTGCGCCGACCTCGACGCGGTGCGCCTGTTCGAGGGCAAGGTCGCCGACCTGCAGCGCGCGGTCGACGGCGGCTTCACCCGTGGCGCGGCCGAACTCGACGGCGTCGGAGCCGACCGCGGCAGCAGCTTCCGTCTCGACTTCCAGAACGAGATGCTGCTCGCCCGCCGCGACGGTGCGCTCGCCGCGGTGACGCCCGACCTCATCACGGTGCTGGACCTCGCCACCGGAATGCCGATCACGACCGAGGCGCTGCGCTACGGCGCGCGCGTCGCGGTGATCGCGATCCCCTGCCACGAGAAGTGGCGCACGCCGATGGGACTCCTCACCGCCGGGCCCGCGCACTTCGGATACGACGTCGACTGGGTGCCCGTCGAAGACATCCCGCGCGAGCACGCCACTCCTCCGGCCATCGCGCGGACGACGGAAGGGAAGGCCGCCTGATGGCCGGTTACCGCATCGGGATCGACGTCGGAGGAACGAACACGGATGCCGTGATCCTCGACGACCGCCTCGCCGTCGTGGCCTCCGTGAAACGGCCCACCACGCGCGACACCGGAGACGGGGTCGCCGATGCGATCGACGCCGTGCTCGCGGCATCCGGCGTCGACCCCGCTCTCGTGTCGCACGCGATGCTCGGCACCACGCACTGCACCAACGCCATCGTCGAACGCCGGGGCCTCGGACGCGTCGGCATCCTGCGCCTCGGCGCTCCGGCGACGACCGCCGTGCCGCCGCTCGAGGGCTGGCCCGATGACCTGCGGCGCGCGATCGGCGACCACGCGTACCTGCTGTCCGGCGGGTTCGAGGTCGACGGCCGGCTGCTGGCGCCGATCGACGAGCACTCGGTGCGCGACGCGTGCGACCGTATGCGCGGCGAGGTCGACGCGGTGGCGGTCGTCGGCGTGTTCTCGCCCATCGACGAGAGCCAGGAGGAGCGCGTCGCCGCGATCGTCGCGGACGAGCTGAGCGTTCCGGTGTCGCGGTCGGCGCGCATCGGCTCGCTCGGACTGCTGGAGCGCGAGAACGCGACCGTCCTCAATGCGGCGCTGATGCAGACGCTGACCCAGATGGCCCGCGGGTTCGTCGCCGCGCTGCGTGCGCGGGGGATCCCTGCGACCCCGTACTTCGGTCAGAACGACGGCACGCTGATGCAGCTGGAGTATGCGCTGGAGTTCCCGGTGCTGACGATCGGCTGTGGCCCGACCAACTCCATCCGCGGGGCCGCGCACCTCTCCGGGGCGACCGACGCCCTCGTCGTCGACATCGGCGGCACCACCACCGACATCGGCGTGCTCGTGGACGGCTTCCCCCGTCAGTCCGCGCACGCCGTGGAGATCGGCGGCATCCGCACGAACTTCCGGATGCCCGACGTGCTCTCGGTCGGTCTCGGCGGTGGCACGATCATCCGCCCGCACGGCGACGGGGTGACCGTCGGTCCCGACAGCGTCGGCTACCGTCTGCCGCAGGAGAGCCTCGCGTTCGGCGGTGCCACCCTCACGGCCACCGACATCGCCCTCGCCTTCGGCGGTGCGGAGATCGCCGGGCTGGCGGGTCCGACGGTCGACCCCGAGCAGGGTTCCGCGGCATGGACCGCGATGCGGGCAATCCTCGAGGATTCGATCGACCGGATGAAGCCGAACGCCGCGCCGGTGCCGGTGATCCTCGTCGGCGGCGGAGGCATCATCGCGCCCTCGGAACTCGACGGGGTCTCCTCGCTGATCCGCCCCGATCACTTCGGTGCGGCGAACGCCGTCGGTGCCGCACTCGGCGAGGTCGCCGGCCAGATCGAGAAGATCTACCGCGCGGACCCTTCGGATCGGCGTGCGTCCCGCGCGGATGCCGCCGCCGAGGCGACCGAGCGGGCCAGGCTCGCCGGGGCCGATCCCGAGACGATCGAGGTGGTGGCGGTCGAGGAGCTCCCCGTCGCCTACTCCGACGGCACGGCCGTGCTCATCCGCGCGCGAGCGGTGGGCCGACTGGCGGCGTGATCGCTTCCCAGCGTGGTGAGCGACTCCAGCGCACACTGCTGTCAACCCCATCGCCCTTCGTGACCTCTGCCTGCTGAATGGAGGAACACGAAAGACGAGCAAAGAGGAGCATCACATGGTGCAGATCATCGAGACCATCGACGTCGACGTTCCCGTCAACGTCGCGTACAACCAGTGGACCCAGTTCGAGAGCTTCCCGAAGTTCCTCGACGAGGTCGAGTCGATCACGCAGACCGGCGACACCCACACGCACTGGAAGGTCAAGGTCGGCGGCATCGAACGCGAGTTCGACGCCGAGATCACCGAGCAGCACGCCGATGAGCGCGTCGCCTGGAACAGCACCGGCGGCGAGACCGAGCACGCGGGAGCGGTGACGTTCCACAAGCTCGCCGAGACGTCCACGCGCGTGACCGTGCAGATCGACTGGGAGCCCGAGGGGCTTCTCGAGAAGCTCGGCTCCCTCGTCGGAGCCGGCTCGCATGCGGTCAAGAAGGATCTCAAGAACTTCAAGGAGTTCATCGAAGCCCAGGGTGCTGAGACCGGCGCCTGGCGCGGTGACGTCCCCGCCTGACCGGCATCCATCCGGACCGCAGGGCCCGTCGCAGCCTCCCGCTGCGTCGGGCCCTTTCGCGTGCCGTCGACGGCCGGCGCCACGTCACCTAGGCATCGGCATCCGAAAGATAGGGCATCCGTCCGATCCGGCCGGGCCCCCTCAGAGCGGAGTGTAGGGATACAGCGAACCGCGAGGAGAATCATGTTCGAGCACCCGTATCTCAGCCAGCAGATCACCACCTTCGAGCAGCAGCAGATCGAACGCGCGGCCGAGCAGCGCCGTTTCCTGAGCGAGCACGCCGATCAGATCGTGCCGCGTCGGGAAGGCGCGTTCCGTCGGATGCTGCGGCGCATGGCCGGCAGCGGCCGCGAGGCCGCGTCGACCACGCGCACCACGGCGCCCCGGACCGTCGACGACCGTGCGACCGCGGGATGCGACCGGGCGGCGGCACCGGCGCAGTGACGGTCACGCCCTCGGGGTCGGCTCCGGATGCCGGGATCGACCCGCATGTCGGAGGGGAGTGGGACGATGGTCGCATGCCCCCGTCCGCTCCCAGCGCCGCGATGGTCGGCCGAGACGCCGAGCTCGCCGAGGTGCGTCGACTGTTCGACGTCGTGCGCGACGGGGTGCCCGCGGCCCTCCTGGTCGAGGGCGAGGCCGGCATCGGCAAGTCGCGGCTGCTGCGGGAGTTCGGCGGCGACATCGCGCAACAGGCCGACGTGCACGTCGGCTGGTGCCTCGACCTCGGCGCCTCGCGCACGCCCTACGGCCCGCTGACCGGCATCCTCCGCTCGATCGTCGCGCGCATGGGGGTCGAGCGCGTGCGCGAGTCCGTCGGTGTGGGCGCCGATGCGCTCGGCATGCTGCTGCCCGAGCTCGCGTCTGCCCCGACGGATCGGGAGCGCACGAGTCCCGAGCGGCTCCGCGACGCGATCGCGTCGCTCATCGAGGCGGCGTCCGAGCGCGCCCCGCAGGTGCTCGTGGTGGAAGACCTGCACTGGGCCGACGAGTCGACGCTCGCGATCCTGTCGTTCCTGCTGCGCGCGCTCAGCCGCGGCCGCGTGCTGCTGTTGATCACCTGCCGCACCGACGACGTGCGCCGGGGCGATGCGGTCAGCCGTTTCATCGGCGAGGCCACGCGCTCGCGCCTGCTCGAGCGCCTGACGCTGGCCCGGCTCGACCACGACGCCGTGCGCGAGCTCGCCGAGCAGATCACCGGGCAGCCGATCTCGGCGACCGCACTCGAGCGCATGCAGGACCGTGCTGAAGGCGTGCCGTTCTTCATCGAAGAGATCGCCGGCTGCTCGAACGGACCCCTGCCCGACAGCCTGCGCGACCTGCTCCTGGCGCGCTTCGATCGGCTCGGCGACGACGCACGGCACGTCGTCCAGGTCGTGTCGGGCGCCGAGCGTCCCTTGTCGCATCCGCTGGTCGTGCTCCTCGCCGACCTGCCCGAGTTGCGGCTCGAAGACGCCCTGCGCGAGGCCACCCGCACCGGCATCCTCGTGGTCGTCGACGAGGACTACCGCTTCCGGCACGCCCTCCTGCGCGAGGCCGTGCACGACGACCTCCTCCCCGGTGAGCGCGCGCGGCTCCACCGCGCCTACGCCGAGACGCTCGAGGCGCACTGCGCCGACACCGAGAGCGGCGATGACGCGGCGCTCGCGTACCACTGGCAGCTCGCGCAAGACGACCGGCGTGCTCTCATCGCGGCCGCGCGAGCGATGCGCCACGCGAAGGCGCGCTACGCGTTCGCGAGCGCCGCACGCTTCGGAGAGCTCGTGCTGGAGCTGTGGCCGCAGGTGCCCGACGCCGCGGATGCCGCTGCCACCGAGCGCCTCGAGCTGCTGCTCCTGCTGGGCTCGATCCTGCGGAACGCCGGCGACGGCGATCGGGCGCTGGCCGTGGCGAACCTCGCCCTCGACGAGCTCGACCCGTCGACGGTCGACCCGCGTCAGCATGCACGCCTGCTGCGCAACAAGGCGCTGTACCTCGTCAACCTGGGGCGTCTCGGGGCGATCCCGCTGCTGCAGCAGGCTCTGGCCATCGCCGAGGCGCACCTCGACGACGACGTGTTCCGCGCCGAGCTGCTCAACCATCTCGCGAGCCGCCGCATGATCTCGGGTGATCGTGCCGAGGCCATCCGTCTCGCCGACGAGGCCGAGCGGGCAGCCGTGCGCGCCGACTCCACCGACCAGTTGTCGGTCGCGGCGAACGTGCGCGGAGGCTCGCTGGCGCACCTGGGCGACGTCGAGGCCGGCGTGCGCGAGTACGAGCGAGCCCGAGAGCTGGCCGTCGGATCGAACGCCGAGATGCGCTACCGCGTCAACTACTCCGACCTGCTGACGCTGCTCGGCCGCTACCGCGAGGCGGTCGAGGTCGCCGAAGAAGGGCTGCGTCGGGCGCGGGAGCTCCGTGTCGAGCGCACCACGGGATCGATCATGACGCAGAACATGATCGTGCCGTTGCTCGAGCTCGGCGAGATCGAGCGGGTGGAGGAGATGCTCGCACGCGACTTCATGCAGGGCACCCTGCGCGTGTTCCGCATGTACATGAGCATGACGCGGGTGCGCGTGCTCGCCTGGCGCGGTCGGCCTGCCGAAGCCGCCGAGGTGCTGAAGGAATGGCTGCCCGCGTTCCATGAGACGGGCGGCTCGGAGCGGCAGATCTGGTACGACCGGGTCATGATGACCGTCGCCGTGGCCGAGAGTGCGGGTGATCTCCGCGGCGCGCTCGACACGATCCTCGAGATGCTGCACGACGAACAGCCCGCGCTGCTGCATCAGCGTCGCCTGCTGCTGGAAGGTGCGGCCCTGATCGCCGAGCTGCGTGCGGAGGGTGCCGACGTCCAGGAAGACGCCGACTCCGTGCGTGCCGCGTGGGTCGCGCAACCCGCGCAGCTGCAGGGCGATGCGTGGTCGACGATCCTCGACGCCCTCCTCGACCCGCGCCCGGATGCCGTCGACGCGGGTCTACGCAGCGCCGACGGCGAAGACGTGCCGGTCGCCTTCCGCGTCGTCCTGCGCCTCGAGAAGGCACGGATGCTGGTGCACGACGGCGATCGCGCTGCGGCGACGCACCTGCTCGCCGAGGCGGCCGCCATCGCGGAGTCTCTCGGTCATGCGCGGCTGCAGGGGGCGGTCGCACGATTCGCTGCCGACGCCGGACTTCGTCCTGCCGCCGGATCCGCCTCTGATTCCCGCTCCGAGGTCGACCCGCTGACCGCCCGCGAGCGGCAGGTTCTCGAGCTGATCGCCGAGGGGCTGAGTAACCGACAGATCGGCGAGCGACTCTTCATCAGCGTCAAGACGGTGAGCGTGCACGTGTCGGCGGTGCTGCGGAAGCTCGGTGTGAGCACGCGCACCGAAGCGGCGCTGATCCAACAGAATCCGACGTTCTCTGCTGCACGTCAGCCAGCCGTGGTACCTTGAGCAAGCGCGCGTGTCGGATGTTCCGATTCCGCGTAGGCCGTGCAAACGGCTAAGTCAAATAGAAAGTAGAAAACACATGGCCACTGGCACTGTGAAATGGTTCAACGCGGAAAAGGGCTTCGGCTTCATCGCTCCCGATGACGGCTCGGACGACCTTTTCGCCCACTACTCGGCTATCGCCGGCTCCGGTTTCAAGGAGCTCCGCGAGAACCAGAAGGTCGAATTCGACGCTGAGCGTGGCCCCAAGGGCATGCAGGCGGCGAACATCCGCGCTCTCTGAGCGCGCGCTGACTTCCTGAAACCGGTCGGATCCTCACGGATCCGGCCGGTTTTTCGTGTGCCCGGGGCCGAAACTTCTGCGGCCCATCCGAAGTTCTGCGGCCTCACCGGCCCCTCAAGGCCGCAGAAGTTGGAGATGGCCGCAGAACTTCGTGGCCGCAGACCTCTCGCGCGGCCATGCGGGGGAGCGACTCGATGTGAGGCTTGCCTAACCTTCTGTTAGATTAGGCCAGGCTTACCAAAGCCTCGGGCGCGAATCTCGCGCCGACACCCTCACCCGCAACCCGAAAGGGAACGCCCGTGCGCACCTCCCGTCTCCTGGCCTTCGGCGCAGCCGCCGTGCTCGCCGTCGGCCTCGCCGCCTGCTCGTCCAATGCCCCGCAGTCGACCTCGTCCGCCGGCGGCAACCCCGCATCCGATGACGCGTTCCCCGTCACGGTGGAGCACGTCTACGGCGAGACCACCATCGAGAAGAAGCCCGAGCGCGTCGCCACGGTCGCCTGGGCGAACCACGAGGTGCCGCTCGCGCTGGGCATCGTCCCGGTCGGCATGAGCAAGGCCGCGTGGGGAGATGACGACGACAACGGCGTGCTGCCCTGGGTCGAGGAGAAGCTCGAAGAGCTCGGCGCCGACACCCCCGTGCTCTTCGACGAGAGCGACGGCATCGACTACGAGGCCGTCGCCGACACGCAGCCCGACGTCATCCTCGCGTCTTACTCCGGCCTGACGCAGGAGGAGTACGACACCCTCTCCAAGATCGCCCCCGTCATCGCGTACCCCGAAGTCGCCTGGGGAACCTCGGTCGACGACATGATCGAGATGAACTCGAAGGCCCTGGGTCTCGAAGACGAGGGCGAGGCTCTGATCGAGGAGCTGCACGCCGATGCGGATGCCGCCCTCGAGGCGAACAGCGTCCTCAAGGACAAGAAGGTCCTCTTCTCGTACATCGACCCGGCCGACCTCAGCCAGATCGGCTACTACACGGCTATCGACACGCGTCCCGGCTACATCCATGAACTGGGCCTGCCGTTCCCCTCGATCGTCGAGGAGAACGCGGACAGCGACCAGTTCTACCTGACGGTCAGCTCCGAAGAGGCCGCGAAGTTCGAGGACGTCGACCTGTTCATCACCTACGGCGACGAGTCCATCATCCCGATGCTGCAGGCCGACCCGCTGCTGTCGAAGATCCCGGCCATCGCCGAGGGACGCATCGCGGTGCTCCCCGACGCGACCCCGATCGCGGCATCCGCCAACCCCTCGCCCCTGTCGATCCCGTGGGGGCTCAGCGACTACCTCGGCATTCTGGCCGCGCCGCTGGCTCCGTAACTCCTCCGTCCGCCCTCGCGGAATGAGTCTTCAGTGACGACAACTGCCACGATCGCCCCGGGCGCCGCAGATCTGCGGCGCCCGGTGGTGGTGCGCACTCTCTGGCTGCTCGTCGGACTCGCGATCATCGTCGTCCTCAGCATCCTCTCCCTCTCGTTCGGCGTCAGGGCGGTGACGGTCGACGACGTCTTCGCCGCTCTCTCCGGACAGGACGGCACCCTCTCGCAGGCCGCCATCATCAAGCGCATCCCGCGGACGGTGCTCGCGATCGTCGTCGGTGCCGCCCTCGCGCTGTCGGGCGCGACCATGCAGGCCGTGACCCGCAACCCGGTCGCCGATCCCGGCATCCTGGGCGTCTCCAACGGCGCCTCGCTCGCGGTCGTGTTCGGGCTCGCCTTCTTCGGCCTCACCGATCCGTACGGACAGATGGCACTGGCGATCTCGGGTGCGGCGGTGGCTGCGGCCTTCGTGTACAGCGTGGGTTCCCTGGGTCGCGGCGGCGCCACTCCGCTGAAGCTCGCACTGGCGGGCGCAGCCACCTCCGCGGCCTTCGCCTCGCTCATCAGCGCGATCATGCTGCCTCGGGTCGATCTGCTGCAGGCCTTCCAGTCGTGGCAGATCGGCGGTGTCGGCGGGGCGGAGTGGCCGCGCATCGCCTTCACCCTGCCCGTGCTCGCGCTCGGCGCCCTCATCTGCTTCGCGAGCTCGCGCGGGATGAACTCGCTCGCGCTCGGCGACGACATGGCCGCCGGTCTCGGCGAGCACGTGTTCCGCACCCGCCTCATCTCGGCGGTCGGTGCAGTGATCCTTGCCGGTGCCGCGACCGCGGTCGCCGGGCCCATCGGATTCGTCGGTCTCGTCGTCCCGCACGCCTGCCGGATGCTGATCGGCACCGACCACCGCTGGCTGCTGCCTTTCTCGGCGCTGGCCGGCGCGGCTCTGCTCGTCGCGAGCGACGTGATCGGTCGCGTGATCGCCCCGTCGTCGGAGGAGATCCAGGTCGGCATCATCACCGCCGTCATCGGCGCCCCCTTCTTCATCTGGATCGTCCGTCGGCAGAAGGTGAGGGAACTGTGAGCATCCTCCGCACCGCCCGCGGTCCTGCCGCCGCAGAGGTCCGTGCCGACGCGGCCGCGATCATCGCCGGTCGAAGGGCCCGCCATCGCCAGCACGCACGGGCGTCGATCGTGCTCGGCATCCTCACCCTCGCCCTGTTCGCCGCAGCGCTCATGGTCGGCAAGACCTTCTACGGCCCGGTCGATGTCGTCCAGGTGATCCTCGGCCAGACCGTGCCGGGAGCCTCCTTCACGGTCGGCGAGCTGCGGCTGCCGCGCGCGGTGCTGGCCGTGCTCGCCGGCCTGTCCTTCGGCATCGCCGGTGTGTGCTTCCAGACGCTGCTGCGCAACCCGCTCGCCTCGCCGGACATCATCGGCATCTCCGACGGTGCCGGAGCCGCCGCCGTCATCGGCATCATCGTGCTGTCGCTGAACGGGCCGGTCGTCTCGCTCATGGCCCTCGGCGGGGCGCTGCTGACGGCGGGCGTGATCTACCTGCTCTCGATCAAGGGCGGCTTCGCCGGCACACGGCTGATCCTGATCGGCATCGGCATCGCGGCGATGCTGCAGAGCGTCATCTCCTACCTGCTCTCACGCGCCGTCCAGTGGGACATCCAGACCGCCATGCAGTGGCTCACCGGCAGCCTGAACAACGCCTCCTGGGAGCGAGTGATCCCGCTCGCGATCGTCGTCGCGGTGATCGTCCCCGTCATGCTCCTGCGCGGCAGGGCGATGGGGGCGATGCAGCTCGGCGATGACTCCGCGTCGGGCCTGGGAGTGCGGGTCAATGCCACGCGTCTGCTCTTCATCCTCGGGGCCGTGTCGCTGCTGGCGTTCGCCACCGCGGCGACCGGACCGATCGCGTTCGTCGCCTTCATGGCGGGCCCGATCGCCGCCCGTCTCACGGGGCCCGGCGCGAACCTGCTCCTGCCGTCCGCCTTCGTCGGGGCCGTGCTGGTGCTCGGCGGCGACATGATCGGGCAGTTCGCGTTCGGCGAGCGCTACCCGGTCGGCGTCGTCACCGGCGTGCTCGGCGCTCCGTATCTCATCTATCTGCTCGTCCGCACCAACCGCTCCGGGGGTTCGCTATGACCGTCTCGCACACCTTGTCGGCCGAGGGGGTGACCCTCGCCTACGGCGATCGCACCATCATCGACGGGCTCGACCTCACCATCGCACCGGGCAAGATCACCACGATCGTCGGCGCGAACGGATGCGGCAAGTCGACGCTGCTGCGCTCGCTCGCGCGCCTGCTCTCCCCGACGTCCGGCGAGATCGTGCTCGACGGCAAGTCGGTGCACGCCCGCCCCACGAAGGAGGTCGCGCGCATCCTCGGTCTGCTGCCGCAGTCGCCGGTGGCGCCCGAGGGCATCGCCGTCGCCGACCTCGTGGGCCGGGGCCGTCACCCCCATCAGCGGATGCTGTCGCGCTGGAGCGCGCATGACTACGAGGTCGTCGCCGACGCCCTCGCCGCGACCGGCACCACGGATCTCGCCGATCGCAGTGTGGACGAACTCTCCGGCGGGCAGCGCCAGCGCGTCTGGATCGCGATGGCGCTCGCGCAGGAGACCGACATCCTGCTGCTCGACGAGCCGACGACGTTCCTCGACGTCGCGCACCAGATCGAGGTGCTCGACCTCCTCACGGATCTGAGCGTCTCGCGCGGCACGACCATCGTGATGGTGCTGCACGACCTCAACATGGCCGCGCGCTATGCCGACGAGCTCGTCGCGATGAAGGAGGGGAAGGTGCACGCCGCCGGCACCCCGCAGGCCGTCGTCACCGCCGACCTCGTCGAAGAGGTCTTCGGCCTCGCCAATCAGATCACCACCGACCCGGTTTCCGGAAAGCCCATGGTCACACCTATCGGGAGGCATCATGTCCGCTGAGACGACCACCACCGAGCGCCCCACCTACGTCCTGGCCCGCGCCGAGGTGCGCGCGGTCGACCGCGTCTCCCCGTCTTTCGTGCGGGTGACGTTCGGCGGTGACGAGCTGTTCGAGTTCGCCACCCCGGGCGAGGTCTTCGATTCGCGCATCAAGCTCGTGTTCCCGCCGGCATCCGGCATCCTTCCTCCGCTCGATCGGTCGACGGACGACTGGTGGCAGTCGTTCCTCGCCGTGCCGGAGGAGGACCGCGGGTCGATGCGCACCTACTCCGTGCGCGACCTGCGCGTCGACGGCGCCGACACCGAGGTCGTCGTCGACTTCGTGCTGCACCTCGAGCCCGGGCTCACCGGCCCGGCGTCGTCGTGGGCGAGCCGGGCCGAGGTCGGGCAGGAGCTCTTCCTGGTCGGCCCGCGCCGCGGAGTGGATGCCGATGCGCACGGAGGGGCGGAATACGAGCCGGGCGGCGCCCGTTCGGTGGTGCTCGTGGGTGACGAGACGGCCGCGCCGGCCATCGCCCGCATCCTGGAGGACGCTCCGCGCGATCTGCGCGGCGTCGCGTTCATCGAGGTTCCGTCGCCGGCTGACATCCTGCGGATCGACGTGCCGGAGGGCGTCGAGGTGCACTGGTTGCCCCGCGACGCCGGCGAGCTGCACGGCCTGTCGCTCATCCCCGCCGTGCTCGCATACCTGGGTGACGCGGATGCGACGGAGGAGATCCGTCTGACCGACATCGACAGCGAGGACCTCGTCTGGGAGACCCCGGACTATTCGGGCCTCGGCGAGGAGATCGCTGCGGCGGACGCTCCGGCGGAGCGGTACTTCTGGATCGCCGGTGAGAGCGGTGTCGTCACCACGCTGCGCCGTCACCTGGTGAAGGACCTCGGCATCGACCGGTCGCAGGTGGCCTTCATGGGCTACTGGCGTCGCGGTGTCGCGATGCGCGGCTGAGCGTCTGCGGGGACGACGCAGGTCTCCTCGCGGTAATAAACAAAAGAATATCAATATACCGCACATCGAGGATCTGTCCTCTGCGACCATGATCCGGGGTTCGTCCTCGGAGGGGTGGTTTCGTCATGCAGAGACACAGGTTCGTGCGGTCGACCGCGATGGTGACGGGCGCGACGCTGGTCGCTCTCGGGCTGCTCGGTGCGCAGGTCGTCAGTGCGCCCGCATCCGTCGCCGCCGAGCAGAACGACTACGTCTTCAACGACCCCTGGGTCCTGCAGACGCCGGGGTCCGCGACCAGCCAATACACGCCGACGGCATACCGGACGCAGGCGACGGGTCGGGCGACCAGCGTGCTGCCGACGTCGACGGGTCCGGTCGCGATCGACGCGCGTTTCACGCCCCTCGCCGGCCGGACACCCGGTGCCAGCTTCCTCGCCGCCGGCACCAACCAGTCGAGCTACGGCGCGCAGCCGGCGACCTTCGTGGGTGCACCGACCCCCGCGGCGCTGCCGGCGCTCGGCATCCTCACGAACGGCTCGGAAGGCTGCGGCGGCCCGCTCGGCAGCGCCGCCCACCAGAACTTCAACGGTGTCTGCAGCATCGGCACGCTCACGGTCACCTTCTCGCGGCCGATGACCGACGTGGTGCTCGACATCTCCGGTCTCGGGGGATGGTCGGCGGCCGGCGTCGGCGCCTATCAGCGCGGCTCGTTCAACAGCACGATCTGGACGATCACGAGCGCGGGAGCGTCGTTCGCCCAGCCGTCGAGCGGCGCCACGAATCTCTCGATCACCGACAAGGTCATGCAGGTGCGAAACCGCAACACGAACGCCCGGTGCGACACGAATGCGGTGGACCAGCCGGCGGGTGCGCGCACGCGCAGCCCGAACAAGGACTTCGCCGGGTGCGGATCGGTGCGCCTCTCCGGCACGTACACCGCGGTGACCTTCGACCTCACGTCGGAGGTGACGCCGTACAGTGCCTTCCCGGCGGCGACCTTCGGCACCGGCGCCGCCTACTTCGCCAACGACGGCACCACCAGCGCCGACGGCGTCAACGGGCGCAACGTCGTCTTCACGGAGACGCTGCGCGTTCCCGGCAACCCCGGCGACAGTGACAACTCCGACCTGCAGCGCGTGTCCTTCCGTCTGCCCGAGCAGGGATCCCTCGGCGACCGGGTCTGGAACGACGCGAACGGGAACGGCGTGCAGGATGCCGGCGAGCCCGGGGTCGGCGGCGTCGCCGCGACGTTGACGGATGCCGCAGGCGCTCCCGTCACCGATACTGCGGGCAACCCGATCACGACGGTGACAGCGGCCGACGGCTCGTACCTGTTCCCGGGTCTCCCGTTCGGCGACTACCGGGTGCGGTTCACGGGCCTCCCCGCCCGGTTCTCGTTCACGCGGCCGAACGTCGGCGCCGATGACGCGGATTCCGACGCCGATCCGGCGACCGGTCTCTCCAGCGTCGCGCGCATCGACACCGCAGCGCCCGCGAACCTCACCGTCGACGCCGGTATCGGGGAGTACGGTTCCATCGGCGACACGGTATGGCTCGACAACGATCGCGACGGCGGGCAGGATGTCGACGAGCCGGGAGTCGCCGGCGTGACCGTCGTGCTCTACGGACCCGGTGGCACCGAGATCACTCGGACGGCGACCGACCCTCAAGGCACGTACCTGTTCCCCTTCCTGCCGCTCGGCGTGTATTCCGTCGGCTTCGAGGGCTTCCCCACCGGGGCCACGCTCACGGCACCACGGGCCGGCAGCGACGACACGGTCGATTCCGACGCCGATCCCACGAGCGGCCGGACCGGTGCCCTGACGCTGACTTCTCAGAACAGGAATCTCACCAACGTCGACGCAGGGCTGCTGTCTCCTCTGGGGTCGATCGGCGATACGGTCTGGCGCGACGGCGACCGCGACGGCGTGCAGGATGCCGGCGAGCCGGGTGTTCCGGGTGTGACCGTCATTTTGCGCGATGGTGCCGGTGCCGAGACGGCGCGCACGACCACGGATGCGGCAGGAAAGTATCGCTTCGGAAACCAGCCGATGGGCGATCACATCGTCGAGTTCACCGGTCTTCCGGCGGGGTTGACGTTCACTCCGCGGGCCGTGGGCGGCGATCGTGCCGTGGATTCGGATGCCGACGCCGCGACGGGCCGCACCGGCACGGTCACTCTCACCCCTGCGGTGCCGGATGTGACGGACGTCGACGCGGGCCTGGTGACACCTCTGGGTTCGATCGGCGACACGGTCTGGCGCGACGACGATCGCGACGGCATCCAGGATGCCGGGGAGCCGGGAGTCGCGGGTGTGACGGTGGTGCTCCGCGACGGTGCCGGCGACGAGGTCGCGCGGAAGACGACGGATGCCGGCGGGAAGTACTCCTTCACCGGCCTCCCGATGGGTGACTATTCGGTGGAGTTCACGAACCTGCCGACGGGTTCGACCTTCGCTCCGCGGGCTGCGGGTGGTGATCGAGCGGTGGATTCGGATGCCGATCCCGCGACCGGCCGGACCGGCACGATCACTCTGCCTCCGACGGCGCCGGATGTCACAGATGTCGATGCGGGTCTCCTGACGCCGCGGGGTTCGATCGGCGACACGGTCTGGCGCGATGCGAACCGTGATGGTGCCCAGGGTGCCGGCGAGCCGGGTGTTCCGGGTGTGACGGTCGTGCTGTACGACGGCGCGGGCACCGAGGTCGCTCGGACCACGACGGATGCGTCGGGGAACTACCTCTTCGACGCTCTCCCTCTGGGTGGCTACACGGTGGGCTTCGAGGGGGTGCCGGATGGTCTGCAGTTCACGGGACCGAAGCTGAGCGGCGACCCGTCGACCGACTCGGACGCAGATCCGGCGACGGGTCGTACGGGCACGATCACCCTCACCCCCGCGGTTCCCGACGTGACGAACGTGGATGCGGGGCTGGTCAGCCCGCCGCGGGGCTCGATCGGCGACACCGTCTGGCGCGACGAGAATCGGGACGGCGCTCAGGATGCCGGTGAGCCCGGCGTCGCAGGCGTGACGGTCGTGCTGCGCGATGGTGCGGGCGCCGAGGTCGCTCGGACGACGACGGATGCGGACGGCCACTACCTCTTCGACGATCTCCCCCTGGGCGGTTACACCGTCGGGTTCGAGGGCCTTCCGGTGGGACTCTCGTTCACGGGGATCGCCCGGAGCGGCGATCCGTCGACGGACTCGGACGCGGACCCCACGACAGGCCGGACCGGCACGATCTCCCCCACGCCCGCGGTGCCGGATGTGACCGACGTGGATGCGGGTCTGGTGGCCCCGCCGCCGCCGGGTTCGATCGGCGACCGGGTCTGGTCGGATGACGATCGCGATGGTGTGCAGGATCCAACCGAGCCGGGTGTGCCTGGCGTGACGGTCGTGCTGCGCAACGGTGACGGCGCCGAGGTCGACCGCACCGCGACGGACGACCACGGCAACTACCTGTTCGAAGGGCTCCCGGAGGGGGACTACACCGTCGGCTTCGAGGGCCTCCCGGATGGGGCCGTCCTCACGACCCCCGGTGTCGGCGACGACCGCGCGCTCGACTCGGATCCCGCCCCCGACACGGGTCGCACTCCGCCGGTCTCGCTCACCGATGAGGCCCCCGGGGAGACTGGCGTGGATGCGGGCCTGCTTCCCCTGCTCGGATCGATCGGCAGCCGCGTCTGGGACGACCGCGACCGCGACGGCCGGCAGGACGCCGATGAACCGGGTGTTCCCGGCGTGACCGTGGTCCTGTACGAGGCCGGCGGCGGGCCGGGCGAAGAGATCGAGCGCGTGAGCACCGACCCGAGCGGTGCGTACCTGTTCCCCGACCTGCCGCTGGGCGATTACGACGTCGGGTTCCTCGATCTCCCCGCAGGGTTCGAGTTCACGTTCCGCGGAGTCGGCGGATCCGAGACGGATTCGGATGTCGATCCGGCGACGGGCCTCGTGCGGGTCGCGTTGACGCCCGGCGCCCCGGATCAGCTGAGCATCGGCGCCGGTGTCCGGGTGAGTGCGGCATCACCGGGAGCACCCGGTGCTCCCGGGTCGCCGGGCTCCCCGGAGCGGCCGGCAGAGCGCGGTTCGACCGGCGCGCTCTCCTCGACAGGAGCGGACGGCGCGTGGATAGCCGCCGCCGCGACCCTCGGCGCGCTGCTGCTCGGCGGCGGCATCCTGCTGATCCGCAGGCGGCGCAGCGCCTGATGGCTCCGGCATCCGCCTCCAGACGGAGGGGGATGCCGGAGCCGGCGGCTGCTACTTCGCGAGGAAGTCCTTCAGTGCGGCGTTGACCTCGTCGGCGTGCGTCCAGAGCAGGCCGTGCGGTGCGCCCTCGACCTCGACGTAGTCGGCATCCGGCACCGCCTGGTGGAAGCGGCGTGCCGTCGCGTCGATCGGGAGGATGTTGTCCTTCGTGCCGTGCAGGATCAGCGTGGGCTTGGCAGCCGCACGGACGGCTTCGACGTCTCCGCGGAAGTCCTCGATCCACGAGGAGACGACCGCGTAGGCGGCGACGGGAGCGCTGCCAATCGCGACGTTCCAGCTGCCGGTGACGGCCTGCTCGCTGATGCGTGAGCCGAGGTTCTCGTCGAGGTTGTAGAAGTTCTTGTAGAAGTCGGTGAACCACGCGAAGCGGTCGCCCTTGGCAGCTGCCTCGATGCCGTCGAAGACCTCCTGCGGCACGCCCTCGGGGTTGTCGTCGCGCTGCACGAGGAAGGGCTCGAGCGAGGCGAGGAAGGCGAGCTTCGCGACCCGCTCGTGACCGTACTTCGCGACGTAGCGGGCGAGCTCGCCGGTGCCCATCGAGAAGCCGACGAGCACGACGTCGCGCAGGTCGAGGGTCTCGAGGACCGTGTTCAGGTCGGCGGCGAAGGTGTCGTAGTCATAGCCGGCGTTCACCTTCGACGACTGGCCGAAGCCGCGGCGGTCGTACGTGATGACGCGGTAGCCCTGGGCGAGGAGTTCACGGGTCTGACGCTCCCAGCTGTGGCCGTCGAGCGGATAGCCGTGGATCAGGACGACGGGCTGACCGGCTCCCTGGTCTTCGTAGTACAGCTCGATCGGGGCGCTGTTCTCGTTTCCGACGGTGATGTAACCCATGATCCTGATCCTTTCGGTTCCGGTGAGAACGGTCGTTCTCGCTCGATACGTCCAACATAGAGAACGTGCGTTCTCATGTCAAGTACACTGAGAGCATGAACGAGGAAACGGTGCGTGAACAGATCCTTGCGGCGGCCGATGAGCTGTACTACCGCAAGGGCTACGCGGCGGTCGGCATGGACGAGCTGCGCACCGCGGCCGGCGTGTCGCTGCGTCGCCTCTACTCGCTCTTCCCCGCCAAGAACGACATCGTCGCAGCCGTCCTCGCGCGCAAGCACGCGCAGTGGGAAGACGGCCTGTCGGCCGCGGTGACGGATGCCGGTGGTGACCCGCGCACGCGCCTGCTCGCCGTGTACGGATATCTCGAGGACTGGTTCTGCACCGACGACTTCCGCGGCTGCGCGTTCATCAACGCCTTCGGCGAGCTGGGCGGTACGAACCCCGAGGTCGCCGAGATCGTCCGCACGCACAAGGCGTCGTTCCAGGAGTACATGGCCGGGCTCGTCGCGGGCGCCGGGGCGTCTCCGCTGCTCGCCGCCCAGCTGTCGATCCTCGCCGAGGGTGCGCAGAGCACAGCCGCGATCTCGGCCGACCCGCAGGTCGCGGTGCAGGCGCGCCGTGCCGCCGAGGTGCTCATCGACGCGGCGGTCGCCGCCTAGCCAAGCAAGTCACTAACCTGGTTAGCGATTAAATGCTAGAGTCCCTGCCATGGAATCCCGCACGCAGGACATCCTCCGCCAGACACTGATCATCGCCGCGGCAGCCTTCATGCTGATCGCCGCGGCCGTCGGTTCGGGCGCTTTCGGCGGCACATCGGTGAACGAACTGCAGGACGGCGCCCTCTCGGCGCAGGGTTCGTACCTCGCTCCGGCCGGACCCGCCTTCTCGATCTGGTCCCTGATCTACCTCGGGTTGATCGCCTACACCGTGTGGCAGGCGCTGCCGCCACAGCGAGCCGACGAGCGCCAGCGCGCGGTCGGCGGCTGGATCGCGGCGACGATGGTGCTGAACGGCCTCTGGCTCGTCACCGCGCAGTTCCTCACGCTGGTCCTCACCTGGATCGTGATCGCGGTGCTGCTCGCCACGATCGGCCGCGTCATCGTGCTGCTGGGTCGCTTCCGTCCGAAGAACCTCGCCGACCGCATCCTCACCGACGGCGCGAACGGCCTGCACTTCGGCTGGGTCACCATCGCGACCGTCGCCAACATCACTGCATGGCTCACGCAGACGGTCCCTGCGAGCTGGGCTGATCAGGCCGAGGTCTGGGCGGTGGCCGTGCTCGTCGTCGTGCTCGTGATCGGCGCGGCATCCGCGTGGTTCACCGGACGCATCGCCCCGGCGCTCGCCACGGCCTGGGGTCTCGCCTGGCTCGCCGTCGGGCGGCTGACGGGTGAGCCGGAGAGCACCACGACCGCGGTCACGGCGATCATCGTCGCGGTCCTCCTCGTCGTCGCCGGCGTCGTGGCCGTGCTCCGCCGCCGCAGCGCTCAGAGCACGAGCCGGTAGCCCATCCCCGACTCGGTCAGCAGGTGCGCGGGAGCGCTCGGCTCCTGCTCGAGCTTCTTGCGCAGCTGCGACATGTAGAGCCGCAGGTAGCCGGAGTCGGAGACCTGCTCGCTGCCCCAGATCTCCTTCAGCAGGTCCTGCCGGGTGACGAGGGCGCCCGGGTGCCGGGACAGATGCTCCAGCATCCGCCATTCCGTCGGAGTCAGGTGCACGCGGGATCCGGCGCGGGTGACGGTCTTGGTCGACAGGTCGACGACCACGTCGGCGAACGACACCACCGACTCGCCTCCCGCCGGCATCGACCGGCGCGAGAGCGCCCGCAGCCGGGCCAGCAGCTCGTCCACCTGGAACGGTTTGGTGACGAAGTCGTCGGCGCCGGCGTCCAGGGCCTCGACCTTGTCGGCGGACCCGGTGCGGCCCGACACCACGATGATGGGCACGTTCGTCCACCCCCGCAGCGCCTGGATCACCTCGATGCCGTCGAGCCGCGGCATCCCGAGGTCGAGCATGATGATGTCGGGGTGGGTCTGCGCGGCGGCGGCGATCGCGGCGGCACCGTCCGGAGCGACGACCACCTCGTAGCCGTGCGCCGCCAGGGTGATCCGCAGCGCCCGCACCATCTGCGGGTCGTCATCGGCGATGAGGAGCTTCACTGTGCCTCTGTTTCTCGCGGTCCCTGAGCCTGACGAAGGGCCGCGGCGAGCGGCAGGGAGATGACCATGGTGAGGCCGCCGCCAGGGGTGTCCTCGGGTGTCAGGGTACCGCCCATGCCCTCGGTGAATCCGCGCGACAGCGCGAGTCCGAGTCCGAGCCCCGTCGTGTTGTCGGTGTCGCCGAAGCGCTGGAACGGCTGGAAGATGCTGTCGCGGCGTTCGGGGGCGACGCCGGCACCGCGGTCGATGATGCGGATCTCGGCGCGGTCGCCGAGAGTGCTCGTCGACACCCGCACGCGCGTGCCCGAGGGGGCGTGCCGGTGCGCGTTGGCGAGCACGTTCACGATGACCCGCTGCAGCAGCACCGGGTCGGCCTGCAGCACGGGAAGGGCCGGATCGAGGGAGAGCTCGACGTCCGCGGGACCGAGGCCGAGCTCGTCGACCGCCGCGAGGATCGGGGCCGTCGCCTCCAGGCGCGTCGCCGACACGGCGAGCACACCGGCCTGCACGCGGCTCACATCGAGCAGATCGGTGACCAGGGCGGAGAGGGTGGCGAGGCTCTCGTCGGCGGTGGCGAGCAGCTCGGAGCGATCATCGTCGGAGAGCTCGTGCGCACCGCGCAGTCCTCCGATCGCGGCGACGGCCGAGGCGAGCGGGCGACGGATGTCGTGGCTCACGGCCGACAGCAGAGCACTGCGCACCTGGTCGGTCTCGGCGAGGGCCTCGGCTTCGAGCGCGGTCGCGCGCAGGTCGGTGTGCTCCATCGCTGCCGCGAGCTGTGCCACGATCGCGTCGAGCAGGCGACGCTCCGGCCCGGCGAGGGGTTCGCCGTTCAGTTCGAGCGAGCCGCGGGCCGCGCCGTTCGCGCCGACCCCCACCGGCACGGTCGTCGCACGGCCGTCGGGCACGGGCTCGCCGTCGCTGGCCAGCACCTCGCCGTCGGGGGAGAGCAGGCGCACCCCGCTGAGACCGAACGCCTCTCGGGTGCGGCTGACCAGGGCCAGCACGGCGTTGTCTCCGCGGAGCACGTTGCCCGCGACCGCGGCGAGCAGCTCGGCCTCGGCAGCCGCGCGCTGTGCCGTGCGTGCGCGTCGCGCCGCCTGATCGACGATGATGCTCACCAGGATCGCGATCACGACGTACAGCGCGAGAGCGAGCACGTGCAGGGGATGGGCGATCGTGATCGTGAACAGCGGGGCGACGAAGAGGAAGTCGAGCGTGATGCCCGAGAGCACGGCCGCGAACACGGCGGGGCGGATGCCGCCGATCAGGGCCACCACGACGACCAGCAGCTGATACGCGAGCACCTCGGCCGTGATCGACTCGGGGCTGCGGAACGTGAACATCACCCACGACAGCAGGGGGCCGAAGACGAGGGCGACCGCGAAGCCGAGCACCTGCCGCCGCCACCCGAGGGCCCCGCCGGTCATCCGCGGCAGTGCGAGGCGTCCGCCGGCTGCGGCGTGCGTGACGATGTGCACGTCGATGTCACCGGAGCGGCGGATCACCTCGGCGCCGATGCCGGGGCCGGTCAGTGCGGCGGTGAGGCGACTGCGCCGGCTGACGCCGATGACGAGCTGGGTGGCGTCGGCGCCCTGCGCGAATTCGACCAGGGTCGCGGGGATGTCGTCGCCGACGACCTGGTGGTAGCTGCCGCCGAGCGATTCGACCAGCGTGCGCTGTGCGGCGAGGGCGCCGGGTGTCTCATCCCGCAGGCCGTCCTGCGCCGACACGTGGAGGGCGAGGAGTTCTCCTCCGGCGGACCGGGCGGCGATGCGGGCGCCCCGGCGCAGCAGCGTCTCGCCCTCCGGACCGCCGGTCAGAGCGACGACCACGCGTTCGCGCGCCTGCCAGGTGCCCTCGATGCCCTGCTCGGCCCGGTAGGTGCGCAGGGCGCTGTCGACCTCGTCGGCGAGCCAGAGGAGGGCGAGCTCACGGAGAGCGGTGAGGTTGCCGAGTCGGAAGTAGTTCGAGAGGGCGGCGTCGATCCGCTCGGCCGGGTAGACGAGGCCGGCGGAGAGCCGATCCCGCAGCGACTGCGGGGCGAGGTCGACGACCTCGACCTCGTCGGCGGCTCGGACCACGGCATCCGGGATCGTCTCCTGCTGGGCGACGCCGGTGATCTTCTCGACCACGGCGTTGAGCGACTCGATGTGCTGCACGTTCACGGTCGTGATCACGTCGATGCCCGCGGCGAGCAGCTGATCGACGTCCTGCCAGCGCTTCGGATGCTGCGAGCCGGGGGAGTTCGTGTGCGCGAGCTCGTCGACCAGGGCGATCTCGGGCGAGCGGGCGAGCACCGCGTCGAGATCGAGCTCGGTCAGTGCGACGCCGCGGTGCTGGTCGATCCGGCGCGGGACCTCTTCGAGTCCGACGGTCTGAGCGAGCGTCGCGGCCCGCTCGTGGGTCTCGACGATCGCGATGACGACGTCGTGCCCCTCCTCGTGCAGACGCCGGCCCTCGGCCAGCATCTCGAACGTCTTCCCGACGCCGGGTGCGGCACCCAGGAGAACGCGGAGGCGACCGCGCCGCGCGTGCGCTCCGCTCATGCACCCTCCCCGTCATCGAGCGCGAGGTTGAGTTCGGCGACGTTGATGCGCTCTTCGCCGAGGAATCCCAGATCCCGCCCTTGAATCCTAGACTCCACGATCGCGCGCAGGTCCTGCTCGCTCATGCCGCGCGCCTCGGCGACGCGGGGCACCTGCAGCAGGGCGTACGCGACGCTGATGTGCGGGTCGAGACCGGAGCCGGATGCCGTCACCGCATCGGCCGGGACCTCGTCGGGTGAGACGCCCTCGCGCTCGGCGATCGCCGTCTTCCGCTCCTCGATCGCGGCGACGAGGTCGGCGTTCTCCGGCCCGAGGTTGCTGCCGCTCGACGCGGTGCCGTCGTAGCCATCGCCTGCTGCCGAGGGGCGGGACTGGAAGTACTCGGGTAGAGCCTCACCATCGGCGTCCGTGAAGGACTGGCCGATCAGCGAGCTGCCCTTGTCGTCGGGAAGGGGAGAGCCGTTCGCCTGGTTCGGCAGCAGCAGCTGCCCGATCCCCGTGACGACGAGGGTGTAGCCGACACCCAGCACGAGGGTGAGGACGAGCATCGCGCGGACGGCGACGCCCGTGGTGCGGATGGCGGTGCGGGTGGAGGACATGAGAGGCCTTTCCAAACTGTCAGAAGCCGGGGATCAGGCTCACGACGAGGTCGATGAGCTTGATGCCGATGAACGGGGCGATCACGCCGCCGAGGCCGTAGATCAGCAGGTTGCGCTGCAGGATCTGCGAGGCGCTCGCGGGGCGATACTTCACGCCGCGGAGCGCGAGCGGGATGAGGAACACGATCACGATGGCGTTGAAGATGATCGCGCTGGTGACGGCGGATGCCGGGGAGTGCAGCTGCATGATGTTGAGCACCGCGAGCCCGGGGAAGACGCCCATGAACATCGCCGGGATGATGGCGAAGTACTTGGCGACGTCGTTCGCGAGCGAGAACGTCGTGAGGGCTCCGCGGGTGATCAGCAGCTGCTTGCCGATGCGCACGATGTCGATCAGCTTGGTCGGATCGGAGTCGAGGTCGACCATGTTGCCGGCCTCCTTCGCGGCCGAGGTGCCGGTGTTCATGGCGACGCCGACGTCGGCCTGCGCGAGGGCGGGGGCGTCGTTCGTACCGTCGCCCGTCATCGCGACGAGCCGGCCGCCCTCCTGCTCACGCCGGATGAGCTCGAGCTTCTGCTCGGGCGTCGCCTCGGCGAGGAAGTCGTCGACGCCCGCTTCCTTCGCGATGGCGGCGGCCGTGAGCGGGTTGTCGCCCGTGATCATGACGGTGCGGATGCCCATGCTGCGCAGCTCGTCGAACCGTTCGCGCAGACCGTCCTTGACGATGTCCTTGAGATGCACGACCCCGAGGATGCGGGCGTCCTGGGTGCCTGAGCCCGTCGAAGGGCCCTTCACCGCGACGACGAGCGGGGTGCCGCCGCTGGAGGCGACAGCATCCGTCAGAGAGGTCAGCTCCGTGTCCCTTTCCACGGTCCCTGAGCCCGACGACGGGTCCAGCCATGCGCGCACGGCGGAGCCGGCGCCCTTGCGGATCTGCGTGCCGTCGGCCAGGTCGAGCCCGCTCATGCGCGTCTGGGCCGTGAACGGCACGATGACGGCATCCGTCGGCTGTTCGACCCGGATGCCGCGGCTCGCGGCGAGGTCGACGATCGAGGCTCCTTCGGGCGTCGGGTCGGCGAGCGACGAGAGAGCGGCGATGCGCAGCAGCTCGGCGTCTCCCACGCCCTGAAGCGGGAGCACCTCGTGGGCGCGACGGTTGCCGTAGGTGATGGTGCCGGTCTTGTCGAGCAGCAGGGTGGTCACGTCTCCGGCGGCCTCGACCGCGCGTCCCGACATCGCCAGAACGTTGCGCTGCACGAGCCGGTCCATGCCCGCGATGCCGATGGCCGACAGCAGGGCGCCGATGGTGGTCGGGATGAGGCAGACGAGCAGGGCGATCAGCACCGGGATGCTGACGGGCGATGCGGCGTACGACGCGATCGGGTTGAGAGCGAGCACGACCACGACGAACACGATCGACAGGCTGGCGAGCAGGATGTTCAGCGCGATCTCGTTCGGGGTGCGCTGACGGCTCGCGCCCTCGACGAGGGCGATCATCCGATCGACGAAGGTCTCGCCCGGCTTCGAGGTGATGCGCACGACGATGCGGTCCGAGAGCACGCGGGTGCCGCCGGTGACGGCGCTGCGGTCGCCCCCGGACTCGCGGATGACCGGCGCGCTCTCGCCCGTGATCGCCGACTCGTCGACCGTCGCGATGCCCGCGATGATGTCGCCGTCGCCGGGGATGAGCTCGCCCGCCTCGACGATCACGACGTCGTCGCGCTGGAGCTCCGCCGACGAGACCTCGACGGTGTCCGCGTGCTCGGCAGCGGCATCCGCGGCCAGGTCGTGACCGACGACCCGTCGCGCCATGGTGCTGGTCCGGGTCTTCCGCAGCGTCGCGGCCTGCGCCTTGCCGCGGCCTTCGGCGACCGATTCGGCGACGTTCGCGAACAGGACGGTGAGCCACAGCCATACCGCGATGCCCCAGGTGAACGGGGCGGGCACGGGCGTCCCGCCGGAGTCGGCGGGGCCGCCGAGGAACGGCTCGGCGATCGCCAGCGCCGTGGTGAAGGCCGCGCCGACCCAGACCAGCAGCATGACGGGGTTGCGCACGAGCGAGGCCGGGTTGAGCTTGCGCAGCGCGCCGGGCAGTGCCTGCACGAGCTGCGCCCAGCCGAACGCGCGGGCCGGGGCGTCGGTCGTCGAGCGAGAGGAGCGAGACGAGACGTCGGGCTCAGAAACGTCGGTGTCGAGTGTCATGTCAGACGAGTCCTTCAGCGAGGGGTCCCAGTGCGAGCACGGGGAAGTAGGTGAGTGCGGTGACGATGACCGTCACGGCGAGGAGGAGGCCGACGAACTGCGGCCGATGGGTGGGCAGCGTGCCGGAGGTGGCGGGGATCCGCTCCTGCGCCGCGAACGAGCCGGCCAGCGCCAGCACGAGCACGATCGGCAGGAAGCGGCCGAGCAGCATCGCGACGCCCAGGGCGGTGTTGAACCACGGAGTGTTGGCGGTGAGTCCGGCGAATGCCGAGCCGTTGTTGTTCGCGGCCGAGGTGAACGCGTAGAGCACCTCGCTCATGCCGTGCACACCCGGGTTCAGGATGCTGGTCGACTCGACGTCCTCGCGGATGCCGGGAATCGCGAAGCTCAGAGCCGTGCCGCCGAGCACGAGTGCCGGCACCACGAGGATGTAGAGGCTCGCGAGCTTGATCTCCCGCGGCCCGATCCTCTTGCCGAGATACTCCGGGGTGCGGCCGACGAGCAGCCCGCCGACGAACACCGCGATGATCGCGAGCACGAGCATCCCGTACAGACCCGAGCCGACGCCGCCGGGGGCGACCTCGCCGAGCATCATGTTCAGCATCGGCATCATGCCGCCGAGCGCCGTGTACGAGTCGTGCATCGAGTTGACCGCGCCGGTCGACGTGAGCGTGCTCGCGGTGCCGAAGAGCGTGGAGCTCAGGATGCCGAAGCGCTGCTCCTTGCCTTCCATCGCGGCGCCGGCGAGTTCGGGGGCGCTGCCGCCTCCGGCGAGCTCGAGGGCCGAGAGCGCGAAGGTCGAGATGAGGAAGATCGTGCCCATCACGGCCGCGATCGCGTAGCCCTGGCGGTGATCGCCGACCATGCGGCCGAACGTGCGGGGGAGCGCGAACGGGATCACGAGGATCAGCAGGATCTGCACCAGGTTCGTGAACCCGGTGGGATTCTCGAACGGGTGCGCGGAGTTGGCGTTGAAGAAGCCGCCGCCGTTCGTGCCGAGGAGCTTGATCGCCTCCTGTGAGGCGACCGGTCCGCCCGGGATCGTCTGCGTGCCGCCCGACACCGTGGTGACGTCGGTGAACCCGGCGAAGTTCTGGATCACGCCGCCGGCGAGGAGGGCCACCGCGCCGATCAGGGCGATCGGGAGCAGCAGACGCCCGAGGCCGCGGGTCAGGTCGACCCAGAAGTTGCCGATCGTGGTGGAGCCGCGGCGGGCGAGGCCGCGGATGAGGGCGATCGCGATCGTGAGACCGACGGCCGCCGAGACGAAGTTCTGCACGGTGAGGCCGGCGAGCTGCACGGTGTAGCCCATGGTCTGCTCGGGCGAGTACGACTGCCAGTTCGTGTTGGCGACGAAGGAGGCCGCGGTGTTGAAGGAGAGCCCCTCGGGCACCGCGGGAAGGCCGAGCGACTGCGGCAGGAACGCCTGGAGCCGCTGCAGCGCGTACACGAGCACGACGCCGACGACCGAGAACGCGAGCACGCTGCGGGCGTACGCGCGCCAGGTCTGCTCGGAGCGGGAGTCGACACCGATCAGCCGGTAGAGGCCGCGCTCGACGCGGAGGTCGCGCGGGGTCGTATAGACGTGGGCGATGTAGTCCCCGAGCGGGCGGTAGAGCAGCACGAGCACGACGACGACGGCCACGACCTGCAGCACGCCGAACCAGATCGACGTATCCATCAGAACCTCTCCGGAGCGACGAGGGCGACCACGAGGTAGACGACGGCGGCGACCGCGAGGGCGGCGGCGATGATCTCGAAGACGATCACAGCTTCTCCACCCCCTTGGCCACGAGGGAGACGAGGGCGAACAGCGCGAGAGTCAGCGCGATGTAGATGATGTCGAGCACGGAGTCGATACAACTCCCGTGCGAGGCGGCATCCGACGATCCTCACGGTTCCCCTACGGGTTCCCGCCCGACCCATGCGCCGCCCTCACGACGGGCGGGTCGGTCCGTGGTTCCAGTCGCAGTTGCTGCCGTCCTCAACGCGTAAGGCGGCACGACCTGCGACCGGAATGCGGCGCGGCGGCACGAACTGCGACCGCGACCACAGCCTCCGGCCCTATGCTCACGGAGTGGGTGCGACCAGGCGGCGGATCGGGGCGGGGACGGTGATCGTCCTGGCGCTCATCGCCGTCGCCGCGGTGTGCGTCGTCAGCGGCATCCTGCCGAGTGCGGATGCCGGTGCCCTCGGCCTGCGCACAGCGCCGGTTCTGGGGTTCGTGGTGGCGATCACGATCGTCGCCGAGCTCGCCCGCGATGCCGGTGTCTTCGACGTGCTCGCGCAGCGGCTCGCCCGCTGGGGCCGCGGCCGTGTGATCGCGCTCTGGGCCTCGGTCGTCGCGCTCGCCGTGGTCAGCACCGTCTTCCTGTCACTCGATACGACGGCCGTGATCGGGACGCCGGTGGTCGTGGTGCTCGCGCAGAGCATCGGCGTCTCCCCGCTGCCGTTCGCGCTCGCGACGGTGTGGCTGGCGAACACGGCATCCCTCGCTCTTCCGGTCTCGAACCTGACCAACCTGCTCGCCGCCCCCGCGATCGGCGCCGATCCTGCCGCGTTTCTCGCGCTGAGCTGGGCGCCGACGCTCGTCGGCGTGCTCATCCCCGTCGCGCTCCTGACGATCGTGCATCGCCGCACCCTCTTCGGCGCCTACCGGGTGCCGCAGGCAGGCACCCCGTCCGACCGCTTGCTGTTCTGGGGTTCGGCCGGCGTGCTGGTGGTGCTGCTGCCGATGCTCACCCTCACGCACGACGTGTGGATTCCGGCCACGGCCGCAGCGCTGCTGATGCTGGTTCTCTTCGCTGTTCGGCGTCGGCACGTGCTGCGACTCTCATTGGTGCCGTGGCAGGCGCTGGGGCTGGCCGCGGCGTTGTTCGTGCTGGTCGAGGCGGCGCACGCCAACGGCATCCTGGACTTCCTGACGTCCGTCGCGCCGAGCGGACACGGCATGGGGGCGCTCCTGCAGCTCGCGGCGATGGGCGCGGTCACCGCGAACGGCGTGAACAACCTCCCGGCCTACCTGATCCTCGAACCCGCGGCGGGCGACCCCGTGGCGTTGATGGCACTCCTGATCGGCGTGAACCTCGGCCCGCTCATCACTCCGTGGGCCTCGCTCGCGACACTGCTCTGGCACCACCGCATCGTCGCGCTCGGCGTCACGATCAGCTGGCCGCGCTTCATGCTCTGGGGAGTAGTGGTGGCCGTACCGACGGTCGCTGTCGCCGGGCTGGTGCTGGCGCTCGTCGCGGGGTGAACCCGGTGTCCGCACGGCTCGCTAGCATTTGCCCATGCCGCGCTAGACCGCTTCCCCTCGGCTCGCCCACAGCAACCCGCGTTCGACGATGGTGCGCACGTTCGCGTCGCGAAGCACCCCCGTGTCGTGACCCGGGGTGGCGACGAAGACGCGACCGGCACCCCACGAACGGGTCCAGACGGCCGGGGAGGTGATCGGGCGGTGCCATGGCTGATCGGCGCGGGCCGGATGCGTCGTCGTCGCGAGCACGTCGTTGAGGTCGTCGTGCAGCACCCAGTACTGCTCGGTGGTGAGCGCGAAGTCCGAGATGCCGCGGGTGATCTCGTGATCGCGGCCGAGCTCGGTGATGTCGATGGTGTGCGGGAGGAAGCTGTCGGCGCCGTCTCCGCGGATCAGCTCCTGCGCCTTCGCCGGATGCTTGACGAACTGCCCGCCGACCAGCTGCAGGTAGTCGGAGTTGGCGCGGTACGCGTCGACGATGCCGCCGTGCCATCCGGCGAAGCCCGCTCCGGCGAGAACCGCGTCGCGCAGCCCCTTGATGGCGGCCGCGGAGATCTCCGCCATCGTCACCGACTGCACGATCAGGTCGGTCTCCGCCATGACCGCGGCATCCGCGTAGGTCTCGCTCGAGTCCTCGATCCGCACGTCGAACCCACTGCGCTCGAGGAACGGGACGAAGAGGTCGGTCGTCTCGACCGGCTGGTGGCCCGCCCAGCCGCCGCGCACGATCAGGGCCCTGCGTGAGTTCATGACCTCAGCCTAGGGACGCGGTCGAGCGCTCTGCCCATTCCTCGGCGAGGATGCCGTAGTTCATGCCGTCGAGCCACTCGCCGGAGCGGTGCAGCGCAGTCTTGCGGCTGAACTCCTCGCGCCGCATCCCGAGACGCTCCATCAGCCGCCACGAGGGCTCGTTGTCGGCGAAGCATCCGGCGTGCACGCGACGCAGCCCGAGCGGTCCGAAGCAGACGTCCATCACCGCGCGGATCGCCTCGGTCGCGTACCCCTTGCCCGTGTACGCGGGATCGAGCACCCATCCGAGCTCGGCCTCGACGTCCTTCGCCTGATCCGCGACCTCGAGCTGCGCCCATCCGTCGCCGATCTTGATCATGATGTCGCCGATGGGCACGGGGTCGCCGTCGTCGCCTTCCGGCAGCAGCTCGACCAGGTGCATCGCCGCCATCCGCTCCGGATCGCGGTAGCGTTCCCGGAACGCCTCGAGAGTCTCGGGTGCGAGTCCCAGCCAGCGGTTCACCTCGGGGAGCCGCCGCCATTCCCACATCGCGTCGATGTCGGGCTCGGTCATCGCGCGGATCTGCAGCCGTTCGGTGCGGACGAGTGATTCCATCACCTCAGCCTAGGGATGCTGCTCGGTCTTCCGGTCGCGATAGATGTCGCCCGGACCGCCGCTGAGCGGCACGAATCGCGACCGGAACCCTTCCGAGCGACGTGAATTGCGACCGGAGGCCGGAGACCGAAAGGCGGCAGACGGATGCCGCGGTGCCTAGTCCTGCGGCGGACCGCCGGGGCGGTGCGCACGGCGGCCGTTGACCACGACCGGACGACCGGCGCGTTCCTGGCCCGGCAAGGGGCGCGAACGACGGCCGTAGATGAGCTCGGACGAGTCGAGAAGCCACGGCACGAGCGTGATCGAGACGCCGTGCACGAGCATGAGCTGATTGGCGAGGCGGCGGGCGCGGCGGTTGTGCAGGAACGTCTCCCACCAGTGCCCCACGATGTACTGCGGCAGATACACGGTCACGACGGAGGAGCCGTGCTTCGCCCGGTACTGCTTGATGAACTGCGACACCGGCTGAGCGAACGACCGGTACGGCGACTCCACGATCACGAGCGGGATCGGCATCAGGTGGTCGGCCCATTGCTTCTGCAGTTCGGTGGCGGCATCCGCATCGACGGCGACGTGCACCGCGATCGTCTTGCCGTGCTTCGCGGCGACCGCGTAGTCGACGGCCTTGGCGACCGGCTTCTGCAGGCGGCTGACCATGACGATCGCGAGGTCGCCCGTCGCGCCGAAGCGCGTGGTGTCGTCGATCGCGATCTCGTGGTCGACGTCGCGGTAGTAGCGCTTCACGCCGAGCATCAGGAACGCGAGGATCGGGATCGCGAAGAACACGAGGTACGCGCCGTGGGTGAACTTGGTGATGGTCACGATCACCAGCACGAGCACCGTGAGCGTGGCGCCGGCGGAGTTGATGATGAGACCGACCTTCGCCGACCGGCGATCGGATGCCGATGCGCCGTCGACTCCGGACGCCGGCGTGTCCTCGGCCGGGCCCCGCAGGACTCGTCGCCAGTGCCGCACCATGCCGATCTGCCCGAGCGAGAACGACACGAAGACGCCGATGATGTACAGCTGGATCAGCGTCGTCAGCCGCGCCTGGAACACCACCAGCACGACGATCGCGCCGATGCCGAGCAGGATCATGCCGTTCGAGAACACCAGGCGGTCGCCGCGGGTGTTCAGCGACTTCGGCGCGTAGCCGTCGCGGGCGAGCACGGCGCCCAGCAGCGGGAAGCCGTTGAAGGCGGTGTTCGCCGCGAGCAGCAGCACGCAGGCCGTCGCCGCCTGCACGATGAAGAAGAGGATGCTGCCGCCGCCGAACGTGGCCGCGGCGATCTGCGCCATGAGGCTCGGCTGCGGACTCGTGCAGTCGAATCCGATGAGGTCGCACGGGTTCTCGGCGTAGTGCACACCGGCGATGAGGGCCAGAGCGGTGAGGCCGGCGAAGAGGCAGATCGCGATCGAGCCCATCAGCACGAGGGTCGACTGCGCATTGCGCACCTTGGGAGTGCGGAACGCGGGCACGCCGTTCGACACGGCCTCGACGCCCGTGAGGGCGGAGCATCCGCTCGAGAAGGCACGCAGGATCAGGAGGATGACCGCGGCCTGGCTGAGGTCTTCCGCCTGCACCGAGAACTCGGCGCTCGACGCGATCGGCGCGTCGCCGAGGAACGTGCGGATGATGCCGGTCACGATCATGAAGCCGACCGAGCCGATGAACAGGTAGGTGGGGATCGCGAAGACCAGCGACGCCTCGCGCACCCCGCGGAGGTTCACGATGATGATGAGGATCACCGCGCCGACCGCGAGCTCGACGCGGAACGGGTCGAGCCCCGGCACCGCGGAGATGATGTTGTCGACGCCCGAGGCGACCGACACGGCGACGGTGAGCACGTAGTCGACGAGGAGCGCGGCGGCCACGATCACACCGGGGATCTCGCCGAGGTTCTTCGACGCGACCTCGTAGTCGCCACCGCCCGACGGGTAGGCCTTGATGAGCTGCCGGTAGCTGAGCACGACGACGATCAGCAGCACGACGACGGCGGCGGCGACCAGCGGCGTGAACGACAGGAACGTCAATCCGCCGATCAGCAGGATCATCAGCAGCTCCTGCGGCGCATAGGCCACGGAGCTCAGGGCGTCGGACGCGAAGATCGGCAGCGCCATCCGTTTCGGGAGCAGTTGGTCTTCCACTTGCTCGCTCGTCAGCGGGTCACCGATGAGGATGCGCTTGGCGAGGGGCGGGGCGTCCGCGCTGTCTCGGATTTCGTCTGACACGTCCGGCGACACTACGCCTGCCGACGGCATCCTCACGACATCCTCACGGAATCCCTACGGCGTGTCGCACGTCCCTCACGGAATCCTTACGGCCTCCGGGGAATACGCATCTCGCAGAACGACATGAACCTGGCAGGGATCCATGGTGACCTCTGCGACGCATCAGCGATCCACAGCCCTTTCCGATCACGAGCACGTAACGTCGAGGGCATGACGACCCTTCAGGTCACCGAAGACTCCATCCGCAAGACACGCGAACTGCGTGACGAGTTCCAGCGTTTCCTGCGCGAGTACGAGTTCGGGATGCGTGAGGTGGAGACGAAGATCTCGATCCTCCGCGACGAGTTCACCCACGACCACGCGTACAACCCGATCGAGCATGTGAAGAGCCGGCTGAAGACCCCGGACAGCATCGTGGAGAAGATCGCCCGCAAGGGGATCGACGAGCCGGACTTCGACCGCATCCGGGCCGAGATCACCGACATCGCCGGGGTGCGGGTGACCTGCAGCTTCGTCGCCGACGTCTACCAGCTTTTCGATCTGCTCACCCAGCAGGACGACGTCACGGTTCGCGTGGTGAAGGACTACATCGCCGAGCCCAAGGACAACGGCTACAAGAGCCTGCACGCCATCATCGAGGTGCCCGTGTTCCTGTCGACCGGTGCCCTGTCGGTGCCGGTCGAGGTGCAGTTCCGCACCATCGCCATGGATTTCTGGGCCAGCCTCGAGCACAAGATCTACTACAAGTTCTCGAACCAGGTTCCGTCGCACCTCGTCGACAGCCTGACGGATGCCGCGGCAGCCGCGGCCGAGCTCGACACGCGCATGGAGCGTCTGCACCGCGAGGCCCACGGCGTGCCGCGCCGTTCGCTCGCCCCGCCGCCGCCCCCGCACATCGTCGGGGTCTGACGCGGATGACCGCGCGTTTCTCGGCATGAGCATCCGAGAAACGCGCGATTGTCCGAGATCCGGGCAGGATCAGCTGCCGACGGCCTCGCGCCGAGCGGCGAGCTCGGACACGATGCGCGGATACCGGCGGTCGAGCGTGTAGCCGATGAGCAGCGCGGCCATGGCGACGGCGGAGATCACCGGCAACCAGATGAACAGGAAGCCGATGGCCCCGATCGCAGACTCCGGTTGTTCGCTCGCCGTGGCTGACGAGACGTAGCCGCTCCCGGCGAGCATCATGCCGATGATCATGCTGCCGATGCCGGCGCCGATCTTCTGGCCGACCGAGATGCCGCTGTAGACGATGCCCTCGGCGCGTACATGGCTGCGCCATTCGACGTGCTCGATCACATCGCCGATCATCGCGAAGATCGAACCCAGGATGGCTCCGGCACCGATGCCGGCGACGCATTGCCCGATGATGACCGTGGTGAGGGTGGACGGATCGATGAGGATCAGGAGCTGCCCGGCCACGATCACCGCGCAGGCGAGGATGCAGGCGTTGCGCTTTCCCCACCGTTTCACGACGGGGACGGCGAGCAGCACGCCGGAGAGCTCTGCGATCATGCGGAGGGTCAGGATGCCCGTGGCGGCGGACTCGTCACCGAGCACCCACTTCGCGTAGTAGAGCGAAACGCCGGGGAGCGTGAGGAGAATGTTCAGCACGACGCTGAAGCCGAGGAGCAGCATCCAGTAGCGATTGCCCGCAAGGAGACCGAGGGTACGCATGACCGGCAGCGGCGGGGCCTTCCGATCATCCGTCGAGACCTCGGCGGGGGACACCGCCTCGCGGCAGAACCGGAACGTGATCAAGAACAGTGCCGTGACCAGCGCGCCGATGATGAGGAACGTGTACGTCCAGGCGAGTGCGCCGCCGCCGAAGCCGTCGACCATCGGAAGGGTGACCGCCGCGATCGCGATCGAGCCGACGTAGCAGCCGACCATCCGGAAGGTGTTGAGCAGTGCACGGCCGAACTGGTCTTTCGTCATCAACGTGGCGAGCACGCCGTAGGGGATGTTGATCGCCGAGTAGATGACGGAGGCGCAGAGGTTGAACGTGATGAACGCGTAGACGATCTTGCCGGTGTCGCCGAGATCGGGAGCCGAGAACATCAGCGCGACGGACAGTCCGAAGGGCACGGCGAACCACTTCAGCCACGGCAGCGCCTTGCCGCCCCGCCGCGACCGCCGCTTCTCCATCGCGATCCCGATGGCGAGGTCGGAGACGGCGGCGATGAGCCGGGAGACGAGGAAGATCGTGCCGACCACGCCGGCATCGATGCCGACGACGTCGGTGTAGAAGAACGTGAGGAAGGAGGCGACGGCGATGAACACGAGGTTCGAGGCGACGTCGCCGCAGCCGTACGCGAGTCGCTCGGCGAAGCCCGGCGTCCTGAGCTCTCCGAGGTCGGAGGCGGTCGAGTGCGGCGTTCCCTGCTGATTGTCGGATTGCGTGCTGCGGCTCATCGGTGAGTCCTTCGGCATGTGATCGCCGTCTGGCGATCCGGTCGGGTGGGTGGCAGGCCTGTGACTCCAACCTGGGACCACGCCGAAGCAGTGTCAAACAGGAAACGAACCGCATTCGCCGGATGTTTGCCCCCGGATCCTCCCGCTTGTGAGACTCCGGGACATGAACCAGCAGAACTCTTCCGAAACGACGGAGTGGTGGAGGGGCGCGACGCTCTATCACATCTATGTACGGTCCTTCCAGGACGCGAACGCCGACGGTCACGGCGACATCCAGGGCATCATCGACCGCCTTGAGTACCTCGAATGGCTCGGCGTCGATGCGCTCTGGCTCTCGCCGACGATGCCGTCGCCGAACCGCGACTGGGGCTACGACGTCGCCGACTACGAGAACGTGCAGTCCGACCTCGGCGATCTCGCCACGCTCGATCGCCTGATCACTCAGGCAGGGGAACGCGGCATGAAGGTCATGCTCGACCTCGTCGCGAACCACACGAGTTCCGAGCATCCGTGGTTCCTCGACGCGCGCAGTTCGCGTGATTCGGAGCACCGGTCCTACTACGTGTGGGCGGATGGCAAGGAGGACGGTTCGCTCCCCAACAACTGGGTCGACGACACCGGAGAGGTGGCCTGGACGCTCGACGAGCAGACCGGCCAGTACTACTTCCACAACTTCCTCGACGCTCAGCCCGATCTCAACTGGTGGGACGAGCGCGTGCACGCCGAGTTCGCCAGGATCATGGACTTCTGGTACCGGCGCGGCGTCGCGGGCTTCCGCATCGACGTCGCGAACGGGCTGTACAAGGACAGGCTGCTGCGCGACAACCCCGTGGATCCTCGCGCGGTGATCTACAACACCGAAGTGCAGGGGCGCTACGGCATCGAGCACAAGTACAACTTCAATCAGCCCGAGACGCATCAGGTGTACCGGGACTGGCGCGCGGCGGCGGAACAGTTCGATCCGCCGCGGCTGCTGCTCGGCGAGACCTGGGTCGCCCGCGTCGACGAATTGACGCCGTACTACGGGGATGGTGACGAGCTGCAGCTGGGCTTCAACTTCCCGCTGATCTTCGCCCCGTTCGAGCCGCAGGCCCTCGCGCGGATCGTACGCGAATCGTTCGCCTCGTTCCCGGCAGGATCGGCGACGGTATGGGCGGGGTCGAACCACGACCTGCCGCGCATGTCGACGCGCTGGGCGCAGAACGATGAAGGGCGGCTGCGCCTGGCCCACACTGTGCTCGCCACGCTCCCCGGTACGTACGCGCTCTACTACGGCGACGAGCTGGGCATGGTCGACAGCGACATCCCCTCCGACCTGCAGCAGGACCCGCTCACCGCCGGAGGGCTCAACGGGCAATGGCCCCGCGACAACGCGCGCGCGCCGATGCGGTGGAATGAGACGGACGACGGGGCCTTCACCGCCGGCACCCCGTGGTTGCCGATCCATCCGGACGCTGCCGTCAACGTCGAGCGTCAGCGCAGCGATCCCCGCTCCGTGCTCCATCTCGTGCGCGACCTCATCGCGCTGCATTCCGAACACCTCGGAGCCGGTGCGGAGTACGTGGAGGTCGAGGTGACGGACGAACGATGGATCTACCGATCGGGTGAGCTGCTCGTCGTCGCGAACTTCGCGGACGCGCCGCTCGAGGCGCCTCGCGAGCGGGGAGAACTGCTGCTCGCGAGTCGCGCGTCGGAAAACGGCGGGCAGGTGCTCCCCTGGAGCGCCGCCGTGTATCGCGCGGCGGAGTAGACGCCGAGTCGCCGCCCGGGTGCGTCGCTCGTGCCCGGGCGGGTCAGGCGGGCGAGGCTGGGAAGGCGGGCGGATTGCCGGCCGCGAGGCGCTGCTCGAGTCCGCTGATCAGCAGGTCGACGGCGAATACGAAAGCCGACTCCGCTCGCGGCAGGTCGCGCGGAGCGTGTCGGAGCGCGCGGGAGAGGCTCGCCGACTCTGCGAGCACGTCCCGCGGATAGAGCCGCTCCGGCGACAGCAGATCGAGGCTCGCGCCGATCGCGACGATGTCGATCGCGGTGATGATCTGCAGCAGGTCGGCATCCCGGAATCCCGCCCGCGAAAGCACGAAAGCGATGTTCTCGATACTCGACGCGGCGGCGCCGAGCTCGGCGGGCGACGTCGCGAGGAGCATCGTCAGCCAGGGGCGGCGCGCCAGGGCGTCTCGCTGCGCACGCGCCGACTCTCGGACCACCGTGCGCCAGTCCGCGCGCGGGTCGATGCGCACCGCCATCTCCTCGTGCATTCGGTGGCGGATGAGATCGACGACCTCGGCCCGACCCGCCACGTGGTTGTAGAGCGAGGACGGACGCACCTCGAGCGCGGCAGCGAGATCGGCCATGGTGAAGAGACCGCCGGTCTGCTCGGCCAAGGTGATGGCGGCATCGACGATCGCATCGATGGACAGCTTGGGTGTGCTGGGGCGCGGCATCGGGTCACCTCTCCGATGCCACTCTGTCACTGCCCGGGCGTCGAAGCATCCTCGGAGATGGTGAGAAGCCGAGGATGTGTGCGGAGCGGATGCCGTGGGGCTCGAGCCCCACTCCGCGGATGCTGGCCTAACATGGCGCCATGGCGACGAAGGCACCGAAGTCCGACATCGACGAGACCCGCGTGAAGGTCTCGGAGCCGAAGAAGGTCGCCGTCGGCGTGCCCGCCGTGCTGCATGCGCTGCAGATCGCGAACGAGCAGATGGGCGTCGTGCGCTCGGTGCAGACCCTCGCGCTGGTGAATCAGAAGGACGGCTTCGACTGCCCCGGCTGCGCCTGGCCCGAGGAGGACAAGCGCCACATCGCGGAGTTCTGCGAGAACGGCGCCAAGGCGGTCGCCGAAGAGGCGACGCGGCGCACGGTCGGACCGGAGTTCTTCCGCGGGCACTCGATCGACGAGCTGCGCAGCCATGACGACTGGTGGCTCGGCCAGCAGGGGCGGTTGACGCATCCGATGATCCTCGATGAGGGGGCGACGCACTACCGCCCCCTCTCCTGGGACGACGCGTTGCGGGAGGTGTCCGATGCGATCGCGGCGGTCGACGACCCCGACGAGACCGTCTTCTACACCTCGGGTCGCACCTCGAACGAGGCCGCCTTCCTGTACCAGCTGCTCGTACGCGGCATCGGCACGAACAACCTGCCGGACTGCTCGAACATGTGCCACGAGTCCAGCGGCTCCGCGCTGACCGAGACCATCGGCATCGGCAAGGGCACGGTGTCGATCGAGGACGTGCACGATGCCGACCTGCTCATCGTCGCCGGGCAGAACCCGGGGACCAATCACCCGCGCATGCTGTCCGCACTCGAGAAGGCGAAGCAGCGCGGCGCGAGGATCATCGCCGTGAATCCGCTGCCCGAGGCCGGCCTCATGCGTTTCGAGAATCCGCAGACCCCGCGGGGTGTGGCCTTCGGCGGCACGAAGATCGCCGACCGGTTCGTGCAGATCCGCTCCGGCGGTGACCAGGCGCTGTTCCAGGCGATCGGCAAGCATCTGCTCGAGGTGGAGGAGCGCGACGGCGGCGTGCTCGACCACGCCTTCATCGACGCCCACACCAGCGGCATCGACGCCTACCGAGAGGCCATGGCACACGCCGACTGGGCGTCGCTGAGCGAGGCGACCGGTGTCTCGGAAGAGGGGCTGCGCGAGATCGCGGAGGACGTCCGTGCCTCGAAGGCCACGATCGTCTGCTGGGCGATGGGTCTCACGCAGCACAAGCACTCGGTGCCGATGCTGCGCGACATCGTCAACGTGCTGCTGCTGCAGGGCAACATCGGGCGGAAGGGCGCGGGCGTGTGCCCGGTGCGCGGGCATTCCAACGTGCAGGGCGACCGCACCGTGGGCATCTACGAGAAGCCGTCCGAGTCGTTCCTCGAGGCGCTCGACCGCGAGTTCGCCTTCACCGCACCCCGCGAGCACGGCTTCGACACGGTCGAGGCGATCCGGGCGATGCGCGACGGCCGCGTGCGGGTCTTCATGGGCATGGGCGGCAACTTCGTCTCGGCCACCCCCGACACAGCGGTCGTCGAGGCGGCGATGGCCCGGGTGAACCTCACGGTCCAGGTCTCCACCAAGCTCAACCGCTCGCACGTGGTCACGGGGCGTCGCGCGATCATCCTGCCGACTCTCGGCCGCACCGATCGCGACCGCCGCGGCGACGCCGAGCAGCGGGTCACGGTCGAGGATTCGATGGGCGCCGTGCACGCCTCGCGCGGTCGCCTGGTACCGCCCGCCGACGATCTGCTCAGCGAGGTCGCCATCGTCGCGCGCCTCTGCGGTCACCTCTTCGCCGACGGATCATCGCCGGCGCACGCGCCCGCGTCACATGACGGCGATCCCGAGCGCGGACTCCCCGAATACGGGAAGGTCGAGGCGGAGAAGAGCACGCCGGGTGCGGCGATGAACGTGCCGCGCGCCGACTGGGCGGCCCTCGAGACGGACTACGCCCTCATCCGCTCGCATATCGCCCGCGTGATCCCGGGTTTCGAGGACTACGAGGACCGCATCCAGAAGGGTCGCACCTTCTTCCTCCCGAACGGCCCGCGCGACGAGCGTCGGTTCGCGACCGTCGACGGCAAGGCCCGCTTCACGGCGAACGTGTTGGAGTACCCGGTGATCCCGGCGGGTCGCCTCCTGCTGCAGACCCTGCGCTCGCACGATCAGTACAACACCACGATCTACGGCAAGGACGACCGCTATCGCGGCATCCGCGGTGGCCGGAGGGTCGTGCTGGTCAATGCCGACGACATCGTCGAGCGCGGATTCGCCGAGGGCGAGATCGTCGACATCGTCTCGGAGTGGAAACGCCCCGACGGCTCCGTCGAGGAGCGCCGGGCCGAGGAGTTCCGCATCGTGCCGTACTCCACCCCGCGCGGCAATGCCGCGGCGTACTACCCGGAGACGAACGTGCTCGTGCCGCTCGACTCGGTCGCCGATGTCAGCGGCACGCCGACCTCGAAGTCCGTGATCGTGCGCCTCGAGCACCGTGCCGGCGCGATCGCATCGGGCGACTGAGATGGGTCGCCTCACCGCACGCTCTCCCGTCACGCGCATCGTGCTCGCCGATGAGGGTGCCACCGTCCGCCGGCGTGCCGACACCCTCGCCGTCGAGGAGCCCCTCGAGATCCGCCTCTCGGGCAGCCCGCTCACCGTGACGATGCGCACTCCCGGCCACGACGTCGAGCTCGCGGCGGGATTCCTCGTGTCGGAGAGCGTGATCTCGGCGGGCGGCGACTTCCTCACCGCGATCCACTGCGGGGGACCCGGCACCGGAGGCGGCAGCCCGGGCTCGCTGCTGACGATCGGCAGCGAGCCGCCGGCATCCGCGCTCTCCGCCGGCAACACGTACAACGTGCTCGACGTCACTCTCCGGTCGGGACTCGAGGCGCCAGTCACCGACATCGCCCGCAACTTCTATACGACGAGTTCGTGCGGCGTGTGCGGAGCGGCCTCCATCGAGGCGATCGAGAAGACCTCCCGTTTCGACGTGGCGGCGGATGCCGTGACGGTGGATGCCGCGCTGCTGCTGTCGCTCCCCGACAGGCTGCGCGAGGGGCAAGCCGTGTTCGAGAAGACCGGCGGCCTCCATGCCGCCGCGCTGTTCGACGCGGCGACCGGAGAGCTCCTGGTGCTGCGGGAGGACGTCGGTCGGCACAACGCCGTCGACAAGGTGATCGGCTGGGCGGTGCTCGAGGATCGGCTGCCCCTGACCGGCACCGTGCTGCAGGTGTCCGGACGTGCGAGCTTCGAGCTCGTGCAGAAGGCGGTGATGGCCGGCATCCCGATCCTCTCCGCCGTGTCGGCGCCGTCGTCGCTGGCCGTCGAGCTCGCAGCGGCGTCAGGGCTGACGCTCGCCGGCTTCGTGCGTGGGACGTCGATGAACGTCTACGCGCGGCCGGACCGCGTCGTCGTCTGACCGTCGCGGAACGCGATCCGCAGAACAGCACGGACTTCGCACGAATCCGGCTGGTCCCTGCGACGAAGTTCGTGTCGTTCTGCGGAGTCCGAGTCGGGCCGGATGCGCTGGTGACGTGCGCGCCTCCGATCCGATTCCCCTCTGTCTCCGAACAACCGCTGAGCACCTTCACCGGTGGAACAGGAGACGATCATGGCCAAGCGCCGCAGCGGCAAACGATTCATCGCGTGGGCTGCCCTCTCGGGGGTGATCGGCGGCGCGGTCTTCCTCGCGGTCGCCGAGCTGTTCGCCCTCCTCTTCGCCCGCGCGGCGAGCCCGATCCTCGCGGTCGGCGGCTTCGTGATCGACATCGTTCCGCAGCCCTTCAAGGAGTTCGCGATCGCCACGTTCGGCGAATACGACAAGCTCGTGCTGCTCGGCAGCCTCGGCCTCGCCGTGGTCATCGCGTCGGCGATCGCCGGCATCCTGCAACTCATCAAGCCCCCGCTCGGTGTCGTCGCGCTGATCATCGCCGGTGTGCTCTCGACCGCTGCGATCGTGACCCGGGCCGGAGCCCCCGCGCTGGCTTTCCTGCCGCCGGTCCTCGGCACCATCGCCGGATCGATCGTCCTCCTCCTCCTCGTCAAGCGCCTGCGCGCCTGGCGTGCCGCCGTCCTCCCGGAGCGTGCGGAAGGCGTCAGCGCTGACGCCGAGACCGCTGCGCCCAAGGGCATCGACCGCCGCCGCTTCTTCATGGTGGCCGCGATCTCGGGAGCATCCGCCGTCGTCGTCGGCGTCGCATCGCGTGCTGTGAGCATGACGGTGGGGTCGGTCGAGGCCATCCGCGACTCCCTGAAGCTGCCCTCGGCGAAGTCGAAGGTCACGATCCCCGAGGGCGCCGAGCTCGACATCAAGGGTCTGAGCAAGCTGTTCACCCCGAACAAGGACTTCTACCGCGTCGACACCGCGCTGACGGTTCCGACCATCGATCCCGCGACCTGGCGTCTCACGATCGACGGCATGGTCGACCAGAAGGTGGAGATGTCGTTCCAGGACCTCCTCGACATGGGGCTCGACGAGTACTCGATCACCCTGACATGCGTCTCCAACGAGGTCGGCGGTGAGCTCGCCGGCAACGCGATGTGGCTCGGCGTCCCCCTGCGTGACGTGCTGAAGAAGGCGGGCGTGAAGTCGGGTGCCGACATGGTGCTCTCGAAGAGCGTCGACGGCTACACCGCGAGCACCCCGCTGTCGGCCCTGACCGACGACAACCTCGACGCGATCCTCGCGGTCGCCATGAACGGCGAGCCTCTGCCCGCCGAGCACGGCTTCCCGGTGCGGATGGTCGTTCCCGGTCTCTACGGCTACGTCTCGGCGACGAAGTGGCTCACCGAGCTCAAGGTCACGACCTTCGCGAAGGACGAGGCGTACTGGACCCCTCGCGGCTACAGCGCCGAGGCGCCGATCAAGTTCTCGTCGAGGCTCGACACCCCCAGCATCGGCGAGGCCGTGCCCGCCGGCAAGATCCCGATCGCGGGTGTCGCCTGGGCGCAGTCCGTGGGCATCGAGCGCGTCGAGGTGAAGATCGACGAAGGCGAGTGGACCGCGGTCACGATGTCGACTCCGATCAACGACGACACCTGGGTGCAGTGGTTCATGGAGTGGGACGCGACCCCCGGCACGCACTACGTCGCCGTTCGCGCCGTGAACAAGAACGGCGACCTCCAGATCGAGGAACGTGCACCGATCGCGCCCGACGGATCGTCCGGCTGGCAGCGTTCGCTCATCCGCGTCACCTGACCCGGGTGCGGCGCTGACCCCGCGCGGAATCAGGCGAACGCGCCGAATCAGGCCGATTCCGACAAGATCGGCCTGATTCCGCGCGTCGGCCTGTTTCCGCGAGGGACCCCGGCACCTAGGGTGGAGCCATGACGTCGCATCCCGCTCTCGTGATCACCGTCTCGGATCGATCCTTCCGCGGGGAGCGCGAAGACCGTGGCGGTCCGATCGCCGTGGAGCTGCTGCGGGCCGCGGGGTGGAGCTGCCCGGATGCCGAGATCATCGAAGACGGCACGAGCTCCGTGGCCGATGCCCTGCGCAGAGCCGCGGCACGCGGCATCCGACTGATCGTGACGACGGGCGGCACCGGTGTCGGTCCGCGTGACCAGACGCCGGAGGGCACGAGCCGGGTGGTCACCCGCGAGATCCCCGGCATCGCCGAAGAGCTGCGGCGCAGCGGAATGGCCGATACGCCCCTGTCGGTGCTGTCGCGGGGCGTTGCCGGCATCATCGACCCGTACGGGGCGCTGGTCGTGAATCTTCCCGGATCGACGCGTGCCGTCGCATCCGGAGTTCCCGTGATTCTCGGCGTCGCCGGGCACATCGTGGATCAGGTAGAGGGCGGAGACCACACATGAACGACGTACGACTGGCAGCCATGAGCGAAGAGTTGCTCGACCTCGACGCGCACCTGCGCGCAGTGGAGGATCCGCGGCTCGGCGGCGTGACGACCTTCGTCGGACGCGTGCGCGACAACGACCCCGACGCGCAGACGCCCGTGGTCGGCCTCGAGTACAGCTCCCACCCGGATGCCGAGGCGACACTGCGCCGGATCGCCGAAGAGGCCGGGGGCGACGCCTCCGCCGTGGTGGCGGTCAGTCACCGCATCGGCCGGCTGGAAGTCGGCGACGCGGCTGTCGTGATCGCCGTCGCCTCCGAGCACCGGGCCGAGGCTTTCGAGGTGTGCCGTGCGGTGATCGAGGCGATCAAGAAGGATCTGCCCGTCTGGAAGCGTCAGGTCGAATCCGACGGGACCACGTCGTGGAAGGGCATCGGCGGCTGAGCCGCCGCTCGCCTCACCCGCCCGCGAAGGGCGGGAGCACGTCGATGAGCTGGGCGTCGTCGAGCGGCCGGTCGTCATCGGCGCGCACGCCGTCGACGAGCACGGCGCAGCGCGGCAGGATGTCGACGAGGGCCGGATGCTGCGCGATCACAGCCGCACGGAAGGCCAGAAGCGTGGGTTCGTCGCGTTCCTCGGCATCCGTGCCCGCGGCTTCCGCGGCGGCGGCGAAGTAGCGCACGCGGGTCATCGTGCGTCTCCGGGTGCGTCTTCTCCCGGGCGGACCCAGTCGCCGGAGCGCCCGCCCGACTTCGCGACGATGCGCACGTCCTCGATCACGACCGAACGATCGAGTCCCTTGATCATGTCGACGATTCCGAGCGCGGCCACGGAGACGGCGGTCAGCGCCTCCATCTCGACGCCGGTGCGATCGGCGGTTCCCACGGTCGCCTCGATCAGCACGCCGTCGTCGACGATGTCGAGTTCGACATTGGCGCGGTGCACGCCGATCACATGGGCGAGCGGCAGCAGCGCCGGGGTCGACTTGGCGGCCTGGATGCCCGCGATCCGGGCGACCGCGAGCACGTCGCCCTTCGGGGCGGTGCCGTCGCGGAGGGCGGTGATGACCTCGGCGCTGCAGCGCACGAAACCGCGTGCCGTCGCCGTGCGGACGGTCGGCTGCTTCGCGGTCACATCGACCATGTGCGCGCGGCCGGCCGCGTCAAGGTGAGGGAAGCTCATCCCACCAGCATGACATCGATCACGTCGCCCACGGCGACGGCCTCGACCTCGGCGGGCACGATCGCGAACGCGTGGGCGCGGGCGAGGCCTCCGGCCAGGTGCGACCCCGATCCGCCCGCCGTGGCCGGACGCACCGTGCGCGCGGCGAGGTCGACGACGGCCGGAAGGTACTGGCGGCGTCCGGGCGGCGTGGTCCATGCGGCATCGGCGGTGAAGGGCGCATGCGCGCGGCGGATGTCGGTGCGACCCTGCATCGCGAGGAGAGCCGGGCGCACGAACACCTCGAACGACACCGCGACGCTGACAGGGTTGCCGGGCAGTCCGAAGACGAGGCCGCCGGCGTCGAGCGCGCCGAACGCCTGGGGCTTGCCCGGCTGCATCGCGACGCTCACGAACTCGACCTCGCCGCGACCGTCGAACGCCCCGCGCACGGGCTCGTACGCACCGGCGCTCACGCCGCCCGTGAAGATGATCACGTCGGCACCGACCTCGACGGCTTCGGCCGTCACGGCGCTGACGGCCTCCGGCAAATCGGGCACCCGGGCGACGAGCACGACCTCGGCATCGGCATCCGCCACCAGCTGCTCCAGCAGCGGACCGTTCGAGTCGGGGATACGGCCGCGTTCGGCGGGCTCGCCCGGGTCGAGCAGCTCGCTCCCGGTGGAGATGACGGCCACGCGCGGCGCGCGCGTCACGGTCACCCCCGATACTCCGGCGGCAACCGCGGCCGCGAGCTGGAAGGCACCCAGGCGCTCGCCTGCCCGCACGACCTCATCGCCTGCCTTCAGGTCTGCGCCGCGTCGTCGCACGAACGTGCCGGGCTTCGCGGGAGCGTGAAGCACCCGCACCTCGCCGAGGGAGTCCGCGAGACCGCCTTCCGTGTCTTCGAAGGGCACGATGGTGTCGGCATCCGCGGGCGTCGGGGAGCCGGTCATGATGCGCGCGGCCTCGCCGGCGCCGAGCGGCGGATCGATCGAGACTCCGGCCGGCAGGTCGGCGACGACCCGCAGCGTGACAGGGTGCTCCTCGGATGCCGTGGCGACATCGGCCGCGCGCACGGCGAAGCCGTCCATCGCGGAGTTGTCGAACAGCGGGATGTCGTGGGCGGCGACGGCCGGATCGGCGAGCGTGCGCCCTGCGGCATCCTTCACCGCGCGCGTCTCCGCCTCGAGCACCTCCACGGCCTCGAGAACGCGGGCGAGCTGGTCCTCGACCGTGCGACGCCCGGTCATGCGGACACCGCCTGGGTGACGGCGGATGCCGGACGGATCGCGATCTCGTGCTGCCGCGAGGTGAGCGCGTCGATCATGGCGAGCCGGCCGAGCAGCGGCTCACCGGCGCCCGTGACGAGCTTGATGACCTCGCCGGCGAGGAGTCCGCCGACCTGCACGCACAGCGCGCCGAGCACGCCGACCTGCGCGCAGCTGGGTGGTTCGCCCTCGGTTCCTGGCGGGAAGAGGTCGGCGAGCACGACCGGTTCGCCCTGGGGCGGATGCGACCAGAAGACGGTGGCCTGCGCGTGCCACTCCTGCACCGCGCCCCACACGAGCGGAAGTCCGAGGGCTTCGGCGGCGGCCGCGACCTCGCGGCGGGTCTCGAACGAGTCGCTCGTGTCGACGACGACATCGGCTCCCGCGAGCAGGCGTTCGGCGTTCGCGGCATCGAGGCGCTCGGGCAGCTGCGTGACGGTGGTCTGCGGCGCGAGTGCCGTGATCGCCCGCGCGGCGGAGGCGGTCTTGTGCGTGCCGATGTCTTCGACGCGGTGGGCGAGCTGACGCTGCAGGTTGGTCAGCTCCACGACGTCGTCGTCGATCACGGTGAGCGCTCCGATGCCCGCCGCGGCGAGCGCGAGCAGTACCGGCGAGCCGAGGCCGCCGGCGCCGACGACCGTGACACGCGCGGCGTTGAGGCGCCGCTGCCCCTCTTCGCCGATGCCGGTGAGCACGGCATGCCGAGCGGTGCGCACGAGTTCGGTCGGCTCCAGAGCAGGTGCGGGGGCGACGAGAGGATCCATGGCTTCAGGGTATGCCTCGACGCAGGCATCGCACGAGGGAGCCTGTCGCGCACGGACGCGCGGCGAGTATCGTGGGCGCCGAACGGGCCGCCGACGCCCGGGAGACGGATGCCGACATGCGCACGCTCATCGCCGTGGAGTTCAGCTCGCTCGATGGAGTCATGCAGTCTCCAGGTCGACCGGACGAAGACACCTCTGACGGTTTCACCCGCGGCGGGTGGGCCGCGAACCATATGGCCGTCGACCCCGAGGCGGGGGCCGCGGCGATGGCGGGGAGCGGTGCGACGGAGGGGATGGTGTTCGGCCGACGGACCTATGACGATCTCGTCGGCCACTGGCTCGCGACATCCGAACCCAATCCGTTCACCGACGTCCTGCGCGCGACTCCGAAGTTCGTCGCCAGCAGGAACCCCGCGGCGGATCTGCCCCACCCGAACAGCGAGCTCGTCGCCGGAGAGGCGGTCGAGACGATCTCGCAGCTGAAGAAGGCGGGTGACGGCGAGCTGGTCATGCTCGGCAGCGCGACCCTGCTGCACAGCCTGCAGGCAGCCGATCTGGTCGACGGGTACATCCTCACGATCCTCCCGGTGACCGTGGGCGCCGGAAAGCGCCTGTTCGCCGACGGCACCGTTCCCGCGACGCTGAAGCTCACTCGATCCGTGGTCACCCAGAAGGGCGCGATCCTAGCGGAGTACCGCCGCTCCTGAGCGGGCGGCGGGTGGTCGGGGTTCGACGTATGAGACTGTCGCCGTTGCCGCCGGAGGCGAGTTGGACGCATCGAGGCGTGCGGGACGGATTCGAGGTGGTGTTCCTCCGATCGGCGGGCGACGGCCACCGACTGGTCGGGCACACGACCGCGAACGAGGAGTCGGTCCTCTGGTCGGTCGGCTACGACGTGACGCTGGATGCTGCGTGGCGGACGGTCGCCGTGCACGCGACCACGCTCACCGCGGCCGGGGGGCGAGAGGTGGCGCTGACCCGCGATGCCGCAGACCGGTGGGTGGTCGACGGCGAGCCGAGGCCCGATCTGGACGGCTGTGCCGACGTCGACTTCGAATCGTCCGCGGTCACCAACACGTTCCCGATCCACCGGCTCGATCTCGTCGAGGGGAAGGCCTTCGACGTGTCATCGGCGTTCGTGCGCGCGGACGATCTGCGGGTCGAGCGCCTGGACCAGACCTACACGCTCATCGCTCGCTCCGACGAGGGACTGACGTTGCACTACGAGTCGCCCACGTTCGAGTTCGTCTGCGACCTGATCTACGACGGGGCGGGGCTCATCGTGGACTATCCCGGAATCGCCGTGCGGGATCTCTGATCTGATGGCGCGAGGGGATCCGGTGCCTCAGCCCCCGGCATCCGTCGAGGAACCGAGCTCGGAGGGATGCGTGAGCCGCCACCATTCGGTCGGCGGGTCGATGTTCCCCGCGATCTGCACGGGAGCGGTGACGGTGTTCGGGCCGGCGGTCCAGGTGACGCTGCCGACGACGGTGCCGTCCCTGTAGGTCGGCGGGGCGTCGATGTCCATCGTCACGACGATCGGCGTGTCCGACCAGGTGAACAACGACGCGGCCCGTCCGATCACCAGCTGGGCGGTGGAACCCCAGGGTGTCGAGATCGTGCCGACCTCCTGGCCTGACGTCGCGACGGGCACCGTGTGGAAGCCGGTGCGGATGCTGTCCAAGGTGGCGATCACGGTGGCGTTCACCGAGTCGCGCGACGATCCTCCGAGGAACACGCCGGTCACCGAGAGCGGATCGGCGGCGCCCACCTCGAGCGTCGCCGTGTACAGCAGGCTGTACGTGCCCTCGCCCAGGGTGCCGGTCTTCAACCCTGTGATCCCCGCCGTGCCGAGCAGGCCGTTGGTGTTGTAGAGCTGACCGGCGCCGGGGAGCGAGATCGACGGGGTCGCGACGATCTGAGCGATCGCCGGATGCGCTGCGGCGAGCTTCCCGATCGCCAGGAGATCCGCCGGCGTGCTCGTGTTGCGGGGGCTGATGCCGGTCGGCTCGGTGATCGTCGTGCCGGTCAGGCCACGCGCTGCGAGCCAGTCGCGCGTCGCGCCGAGGAACGCGTTCTGCGATCCGAAGATGTGGGACGACAGGGCCTCGGCATAGTTGCTCGCCGAGGGGATCAGCATGGCGGCCAAGGCATCGTGCAGCGACATCGAAGTGCCGGTGGGCATGGGGGCGATGGTCGCGCCCTGCACGTAATACCGGTCGTAGAGCTCATGGTCGGCCTTGCTGAACGTGATCGTCGGTCCGGGGTCATCGGCCGAGGCGAGCGGGACAGCCTCGAGGATGACGAGCGCGGTGATGAGCTTGGTGATGCTCGCGATGGGGAGGGCCTCGCCGGTCCCGGTCGACGACCAGATACCTGTCGCGGCCTCGCCCAGGTAGGCGTCGGCGCCCGCGATGCTGATGGCCGAAGCCGCCGTCGTGGGAGTGGCGATGACCGCGGCTTCGACTGCCGGGGCCTGCGGTGTGGCGGTGGTCACCGCCGGCGGATTCACCGGAGCAGTGAGAGCCCACCCGATGTAACCTCCGGTCGCGGCCAGCAGCACGACGACGCAGACGGCGGCGATGATGAGGCCCCGGCGTCGGCGTCTTCTGCGCACCTGCGGATCGATCCGGTCACGATCAGAGGTGAATTCCTGCTCGTGGGTCAGCAGCTCCGCGAACTCGGACAGGCCGTCCCCCGGTTGGTCCGGCGGCGTCGTCGTGTCGCTCGTCACTGGGCTCCACCTGTCGTTCGAAATCTCCGGAACTGCCCATCTTCGCGGACATCCGCCGCACGCGGTATCGGCCATTCGGGGGACAGCCGCTCTCGATCGAGACCCCATACTTCGCAGATGCGGAATCTTTTTTCCATTGAGTACGCATCTGCGGTAGGTTCGGATCATGCAGACCTATCGAATCGCGCGCGCGGCGCAGCTCCTCGGCGTGAGCGATGACACCGTCCGGCGCTGGATCGACCACGGCCTCCTTCCTGTCACGGATGCCGTTCCGGCCGAGATCCCGGGCGACGCGCTCGCGGCTCGTGCTGTCGCTCTTGCGGAAGAGGTCAAGACGGGGGACGACGTCCTCTCCAGCGCCCGCAACCGATTCGTCGGGATCGTCACCCGCGTGCAGATCGAGGGCCTGATGGCTCAGGTCGATCTCCAGGCGGGTCCGCACCGCGTCGTCTCGCTGATGTCGGCCGAGGCCGCGCGAGATCTGCAGCTCGAGGTCGGCTCTCTCGCCACCGCGTCCGTCAAGGCGACCCAGGTCGTCGTCGAAGTCCCGAAGGTCTGACCCATGAATCGCACGTTCCGCCATTCCGCCACTGCGCTGCTCGCCGCTGCCGTCCTCGTCCTCACGGGCTGCGCGGGCGCCGCCGAGTCCAGCCCGTCCGCTTCCCCCTCCGAGACCGCGGCGGAGAGCACTCTGAGCGGTGAGCTCAACGTCTACGCCGCAGCATCCCTGTCCGCGGCATTCGACGCGATCGCCGAGGAGTTCACAGCCGAGAACCCCGAGGTGAAGGTCAGCCCCGTGTACGACGGGTCGTCGACGCTCGTCACGCAGATCCTCGAGGGTGCTCCGGCCGACGTCTTCGCCTCCGCCGACGAGGCGAACATGGACAAGGCGGGGGATGCCGCGATCGACCCCGCGCTCTTCGCGTCGAACACTCTCGTGATCGCGGTGCCCGCCGGCAACCCCGGTGACGTGAAGACGCTTGCCGACCTCGCCGGCGTCACCACCGTGCTCTGCGCTCCCGAGGTTCCGTGCGGCGCGGCATCCGCGAAGCTCCTCACCGCCGCCGGCGTGACGGTCGAGGCCGCGAGCCTCGAGCAGAACGTGACCGCCGTGCTCACGAAGGTCGCGGCATCCGAGGCCGATGCCGGGTTCGTGTACGCGACCGACGTGATCGGCCGCGACGACATCGAGGTGATCGTGCCCGAGGGTGCGGACGACGTCGTCAACCACTACCCGATCGCGGCGCTCGCCGACGCCGCCAATCCGGATGCCGCCGAGGCCTTCGTGGCGTTCGTCCTGTCGGACGCCGGTCAGAAGATCCTCGCCGACTTCGGCTTCGGAAAGCCATGAGTCCGGGCGGCGCGCGGGGTTACGCGCCCCGCGCGCTCGCCGTTCCCGCCGCGGTCGGGCTGATCTTCCTGATCCTCCCGCTCGCGGCGCTCGTCGCCCGTGTGCAGTGGTCGACGTTCCTCGCCGACGTGACGTCGGAGGCCGCGCTCTCGGCCCTCGCCCTGTCGCTGAGCACGGGCCTTATCGCCACCGTCCTCTGCATCATCGTCGGTGTGCCGCTCGCGCTGTACATCGCCCGCTCGGGACCGCGTCTCGCCGCAGGACTGCGCGCCGCGGTCACGGTTCCCCTCGTGCTTCCGCCGATGGTCGGCGGCGTCGCGTTGCTCTACCTGTTCGGGCGTGCGGGATGGCTCGGCGGGATCGGACTGTCGTTCAGCACCCCCGCGGTCGTGCTCGCGCAGACGTTCGTCGCGCTTCCCTTCCTCGTGCTCGCGGTCGAGGGCGCCGTGCGCACCTCGGGTGTCGACCACGAGCGCACGGCGGCAGCGCTCGGCGCGAGCCGGTGGACGATCCTCCGACGGATCACGCTGCCGCTCGCGGCGCCCGGGATCGTGGCCGGCGTCGTGCTCTGCTTCGCCCGCGCCATCGGCGAGTTCGGGGCAACGGCGCTGTTCGCCGGCAACCGTCCCGGCGTCACGCAGACCATGCCGCTCGCGATCTACACCGCGTTCAACGGCGCCGGCGTCTCGCAGGGCGCCGCGGCGGCCCTCTCGCTGCTGCTGCTCGTCACCGCGATCGCGGTGCTGCTGCTGGTGCGCGGCTGGCGTCCGGGGGCCGCGCGATGAGCGGGCTGCGCGCACACGTGATCGTCGAGCGCGAGCACTTCGCCGTGGATGTGGCACTCGACGTCGCCCCCGGCGAGACCGTCGCCGTCATGGGGCCGAGCGGTGCCGGCAAGTCCACGCTGCTGCAGGCGCTCGCCGGCCTCGAGCCGTTGACCGACGGCGAGATATCCATCGGCGGCCGCGTCGTCGATCGGGTCGCTGCGCCCCGCATCCGCACCGAGCCGATGAGCCGCGGCGTCGTGCTGCTCGGACAGGATGCCCGGCTCTTCCCGCACCTGTCCGTGCGCGAGAACGTGGCCTTCGGACCGCGCGCCGGAGGGGTCGACGCCCGCACAGCGCGCGATTCCGCCGATGAGTGGCTGGTGCGCGTCGGGCTGCCGGGAGCGGGAGAGCGGATGCCGCGCGAGCTGTCGGGCGGCGAAGGGCAGCGCGTCGCCGTCGCCCGCGCGCTCGCCGCATCCCCGCGGGCCGTGCTGCTCGACGAGCCGCTGGTCGCGCTGGATCCGGCGACCGCGGGGGAGATCCGGCAGATGCTGCGCGACCAGCTCGCCGGCACGACGACGATCGCCGTGACGCACGATGCGGCGGATGCCGTCGCGCTGGCCGAGCGCCTGATCGTCGTCGAGGCCGGTCGCGTGACGCAGAGCGGCGCGGTCCGCGAGGTGCTGGCGTCACCGGCATCCGGATTCGTCGCCGCGATCGCCGGCGTCAACCGCCTCGTCGGTGTCGCGGACGGCGGCACCTGGCGGCACGGCGACCTGCGGTTGGCGAGTGCGGATGCCGCTTCGCGCACACTCGCGGCGACGGACGGCGCGGCGCTCGCCGCCGTGTTCCGCCCGCAGGACGTGCGGATCGTCGACGAGACGGTGACGGATGCCGGCGCCTGGCGGACCCGCGTCACCCGGCTCGAGTCGACGCTCGCCGGCGTCCGCGTGCACACGGAGGCCGGTGCGGTCGACATCGCGCTGGCGGATGCCGTGGGGCTCGCGCCCGGTGATCAACTGCGGCTGCAGGTCGACCCCGCGGACGTGCGTTTCGTGGCGTGCTGACAGAACTTCGTAGCGACCACCGCCCGTTTCTACGCGCGGTCGTGGAGCGTGATCTGGTAGCCGTCGGGGTCGGCGAACGTGAACGTGCGGCCGAACGGGCCGTCGATCGGCGCGGACACGATCGGGTGTCCGGCGGCGACCAGGGCATCGTGGATGTCCTGGACGTCGGTGGCGTGGAGCCAGATCGCGGCGCCGATTCCCGGTTGTGCGACGGACGCGAGATCCGTTCCCGGCACCACGTCGCGCAGTGCGAAGGCGATGGGGGTCGTCTCGAAGACGACGGCGTGGGGCGGGCCGGCAGGGGAGCGGACGAGACCGAGGTGCTGCTCGTAGAACGCCTGAGAGGCGGCGAGGTCGCGAGCCTGCAGAGAGATGAAGTCGGGGCCGGTGACGGGCATGGTGTTCCTTCCTTGATGTCAGTTTTCTGACACGCAACAGAGTATGTCAGAATACTGACATGAGTCAAGACGAAGAGCGCATCCACCTGGAGACGTCTCTCGGCTACCTCCTCAAAGAGGCGTCGAGCGCACTGCGCGCCTCGATGGAGGCGGTGCTGCGGCCGCTCGGGATGACCGTCACCCATTACTCCTGCCTGGAGCTGCTCGCGCAGCGCCCCGGCCTGTCGAACTCCGAGCTGGCGCGGGGGACCTTCGTCACTCGGCAGTCGATGAACGTGCTGCTCCAGTCGCTGGAGCGGGACGGCTCCGTGACCCGCCCCGCCGAAGCCGCGGTGGGGAAGGTGCTGCCGGCGCAGCTCACGCCGCTCGGCCAGCGACGGCGCGAGCAGGCGAGCGCGGCGGTCCGGTCCGTCGAGGTGCGGATGCTGAGCGGAATGAGCGATCGCGAGACGTCCGCGGCCCGGAGTATGCTCCGCAGCATGATCCACTCCCTGCGCGATTCCGACGACGCGGTTCCGCGATGACCGGGATCAGCATCACGCCCATCCACGTCGGCGATCTGACGGCCGAAGGCGAGTTGATGCCCGTCTACGTGCACCTCATCGAACATCCCGAGGGTCGCGTTCTCGTCGACACCGGCTTCACCGAGGCGCACCCCGCGGCGGCCGACCTCGCGCCCCGGCCGTATCCGCTTCATGAGCAACCGGACTTCGACCTGGACGGCATCGACATGGTCGTGAACACGCACCTGCACTTCGACCACTGCGGCGGCAATCACCTCTTCGCCGGGAAGCCGATCTACGTGCAGCGCCAGGAACTCGAAGACGCCCGTACCGAGGAGGACTACACGATCCCCGAGTGGGTGGATGCGCCGGGCACGAACTACGTGCCGGTCGACGGCGAGCACGAACTGCTCCCGGGAATCCGGCTCCTGCCGGCGCGCGGACACACGCGCGGCTCTCAGATCGTCGTCGTCGACACCGGCGACCGCCCCACGATCATCGCGGGCGACACCGCCGTGTGGTTCGGTCAGCTCGACGAGCCGGAGTCCGAGGGGCAGCTGCTCATCCGCTCGCTCCATCCGGATCGGGTGTGGATCACGCACGACCGCGACGCCTGGACTCCCTGACCGCAGCCGTCACTGGCAATGTGCCGGTCTTCGAGGTCATGCGCACCCGCGCCGACGTGACGCGGGTTAGTCTCGAAGGATGACTACGCGCGGGGTGGAGCGATGACGGCCGTACCAGTCGTGATCGGCGTCCGCGCGCCCGTCGCTGCTCCCGATGCCGCGCCGGTGCCCACGACCGGTGCCCTCGTCGACACGCACGGCCGCGTGCACCGCGATCTGCGCATCTCGCTCACCGACCGCTGCTCGCTGCGCTGCACCTACTGCATGCCCGAGCAGGGCAACGAATGGCTCGCACGCAGCAGCATCCTCTCCACCGACGAGATCGTCGAGGTCGCCGAGGTGGCTGCGTCGCTCGGCATCCGCACCTTCCGCCTCACCGGCGGCGAGCCGCTTCTGCGCGCCGACATCATCGAGGTCGTGCGCCGGATCGCCCGGATCCGGGGTGAGGACGGACCGGTCGAGGTGGCCATGACCACCAACGGCATCAGCCTCGCGAAGAAGCTCCCTGACCTGATCGCGGCGGGGCTCACCCGCCTGAACATCAGCATCGACACGGTCGACCGGCAGCGCTTCGCCGACCTGACGCGGCGCGACCGGATCGACGACGTGTTCGAGGGGATCGCCGCTGCGGCGGCATCCGAACTCCGTCCGCTCAAGCTCAATGCCGTCGCGATGCGCGGAGTGAACGATGACGAGCTGCCCGAGCTCGTCGCCTTCGCCATGAGCGTGGGCGCACAGCTGCGATTCATCGAGCAGATGCCGCTGGATGCCGGGCACACCTGGGATCGCTCCACGATGGTGACCCGCGAGGAGATCCTCGAGAAGCTCGGCGAGCGGTGGCAGCTCGACCCGGTTCCCGGTCGCGGCGGCGCCCCGGCCGAGAAGTGGCGCATCGACGGCGGCCCGCACGAGGTCGGGGTGATCGCCTCGGTGACCGCACCGTTCTGCGGCGCGTGCGACCGCCTGCGCCTGACCGCCGACGGCCAGTTCCGCAACTGCCTGTTCTCGAACGCCGAATACGACCTCACCGCGGTGATGCGGAGCGAAGGATCGGTGCCGGGACAGCGCGCCGACGCCATCGCCGCGTTGCTGCGCTCCTGCGTGCACGGCAAGCTGCCCGGCCACGCGATCAACGACCCGTCGTTCCTGCAGCCCGCCCGCGGCATGAACGCCATCGGCGGCTGACCGCGTCGACGAGTCCCGGCCTCAGGCTGCCTCGCGCGCCGCCGAGACAGCGACGTTCGCGCGTCCGCCGTCGACGTCGAGCGTCGTCCCGTGCACGAACGAGGCGTCATCGGAGACGAGATAGACGGATGCCGCCGCGATGTCGGCGGCCTCGCCCGCTCGCCCGGTCGGCGCGTCCGCCATCAATGCGTCGGAGCGATGCGGAGCATCCGGATCCGATCCGAGCGGGCGGATGACGCCGGGCGAGACGCCCACCACGCGGATGCCGCGGGGCCCGAGCTCCGACGACCACGCTCGGGTCAGGGCTTCCATCGCCGCCTTCGACGACGAGTACAGCGGACTGGACGGCACCGCGAGTCGGGCGACCCAGGAGCCGAGGTTGAGGATCACCCCGCCACTCTCGGCGAGCGGGCCGACGAGCGCCTGCACGAGATGGAACGGCGCCTTGACGTTCACGCCGTAGATGTGGTCGAACAGGTCGTCTCCGGCATCCGCCGTGGAGTGAAGCGGGTACACGCCGGCATTGTTGACGAGGATGTCGAGGCGTCCGCCGGTCAGGGCGAGGGCATCAGCCGCCAACGTCGAGCTCGCCGCCCGGTCGCCGGTCAGATCGGCGCGGGCGAAGTCGGCGCGTCCGCCCGAGGCGCGGATCTCCGCGACGACCTCTGCGCCACGGTCGGCGTCTCGTCCGGAGACGATCACGTAGGCGCCTTCCGCCGCGAGGGCGGCGGCGATGGCGCGGCCGATGTTGCTCGTCGCTCCGGTCACGAGCGCGGTTCTGTCGTTCAATCTGCGTGTCATGTCGGCGACGGTACGCCGCAATTTCTGGACCCGCGAGTCCAGAAGCGGGGAGAATGAGTTCATGACTTTGACCGTCAAGGGACAGGCCACGCGCGGGCGCATCCTCGATGCGACGGCCTCGTACCTGCGCAGCGATGCTCCCGGTGACATCACGCTCGACGACATCCGCGCCCTCACCGGCACCAGCAAAGGACAGCTGTTCCACTACTTCCCCGGCGGCAAGGAGGAGCTGCTGCTCGCCGCCATCCGTCGCGAGGCCGATCACGTGATCGGCGATCAGCAGCCTCAGCTCGACGACCTGACCGATCGCCGCGGGTGGGAGAGATGGAGCGCCGCCGTCGTCGCCCGATATCGCGAGCTCGGCGCCCATTGTCCGCTCGCCGCCCTCATGGATCAGGCATCCGCTCCCGGTGCCGCCGAGGTCATCTCCGCACTGCTCGCGGACTGGCGGTCTCGCCTCACCCGTGGCATCCGCGCGATGCAGGATGCGGGGGAGGCGCGGTCGGACGCGGATGCTGCGACGGTCGCAGCCTCGGTCATCGCCGGCATCCAGGGAGGTGTGCAGGTGCTCCGGGCCACCGGCGAGACCGACACGCTCGAGGCCTCGCTGGCGTTGCACCTGGAGTACCTGTCCCGCTGAGACCCCGCTGACGGTTGCGCGGAAACGCGTGTCCTGGGAGCATCTCCTGGTGGTGAGATCTGCGGAGCTGGACACGGAGAGCATCGTCGACCTCGGCGAACTCGCCGGCGTCGACCGCGGACGCCAGCGCTGCGAATGCGATCACGGTGACGAGAGCGGATACGAGCCCTGCGGACGCAGGGCCAAGTGGCGTGTCACGATCGACTGCGTCTGCGGCGAGGGTCATCCGCGACAGGTCGAGATCCTCTGTTCGCGATGCCTGCGCACGCTGCGGCAGTCGCACGGCAGCGAAGCGATCACGGTGCGCAAGCTCTGAGCGCGACGCCTCTGACTCGCACGCCTCAGCGTGTGACGGTGGTCTGCGCCGCGAGCGCCGTCGCCGTGTCCCGGTCGGGTTGGGCGCCGACCCCGCCGCTGCCGCGCGTGGATGCTGTTCCGCAGGCCACGGCGAAGGCGATGGCTCGCTCGACGGGCTGACCCCAGATGCGGGAGGCGAGGAAGCCGGCTGCGAGGGTGTCGCCGGCCCCGACGGTGTCGACGAGCTCCGCATCCAGCGCCGGAACCGTTGCGCGGGCGCGTCCGATCCCGGTGCCTGTGCGCCGCGCGGCGATGGCACCTTCGGCGCCGAGCTTCGCGACGACGACGGCGTCCGCGGGCATGATCGCGAGAAGATGCTCGATCGCGGCGTCGATGCTGCCCGCACCGGTGATGCCGGTCAGCTCCTCCTCGTTGCCGAAGAAGACGTCGACGTGCGGCATCAGTTCGAGGATGCCGGAGTCCCACCGCTCCTCGGGGTCGAAGTTGCCGTCGAGGGAGGTGGTCAGCCCCGCCGTGCGCGCGGCGCGGAAAAGCGCGGGCGCGTCGGCATGCAGGGCGTGTTGGAGGAAGTAGCTGCCGACGTGCAGGTGCGCAGCCGACGCGAGGTCGGCAGCGGTGACGTCTGCGGCGCGGACCGTGCCGATCGATCCCATCGAAGTGAGGATGGCGCGGTCGCCGCTCGGGCGGGTGAGGTGGGTGGACGCGCCGGTGGGGAGCGTCTCATCGACGCGCACCCCGGCGGTGTCGACGGCGCGCTCGCGCAGCTCGGCGTCGAGGAAGCGGCCGAACGTGTCGTCTCCGCGCACGCTGATCAGTCGCGTGTCGACTCCCAGCGCGGCCGCACCGCACGCCGTGATCGCGGACGAGCTGCCCATGGTGAGGGTGGTCCTCGGCACGATCTGCTCGTGCTGACCGAACCGGAGCTCGTCCCCGACCTCGATGATCAGATCGACGCACAGCTCGCCGACGACGAGCAGTCGGCCTACGGATGCTGCGGCAGCAGCCATTCGCACCACACCCCTTCCAGGTCGACTCCGCCATCCGCGACCTGCCGACGACTCCAGTCTGCCGCGGCGTGACGTGCGGCTCCGCATGCGCGCCCGGTCTTCTCCTCGCCGCGGTCGGAGCCGTGGATGCTGATCAGGGCCCACGGATTCGCGTCGGCATCCGTCGTCGCGCCGTTCGTCACGGTCGCGCGGACGGGGATCGACATCGCGATCACATCGCCGGGCGCCAGCTCCAGCGCGTCGGCGACGGCATCCGCCACGCTCTGCAGCAGGTCGCGCTCCGCGGCGTGCGGCACCGTCGCGATCGTGATGACGGGCATCAGTCGGTGACGAGGACCGAGCGGTTCAGGAACGGAGGTGTGTCGGGGTTGCGTCCGCGCAGCGCGGCGAGGTCGACGGCCAGTCGGTGCGCGAGTGGCAGGTTCGCCTGCGGGTCGAGGTCGTTCACGTAGACGGCTGCCCCGGTCGATCGCACGTCGTCGGCGATGACGTCGGGCGCCTCGCCGAGGAACCAGACGAGAGTGTTCGGGCCGGCGCACGAGATGGGGCCGTGCTGGTACTCCCACATCGAGTACGCCTCGGTCCAGAAGCCGGCGGACTCGCGCACCTTCAGGGCGGCTTCCTGTGCGAGACCGTTGGTCCAGCGGTGTCCGAGGAAGACGATGTGCTGCACGTGCTCGGGGTCGGTGGGCAGCGTCTCCGCGAGGGCGGTGCGCGCATCGTCGACGAGCGTCGCGGGCACCTGGTCGATCGAGGCTCGGAGCGTCGTCAGCACGGTCGTGGCGAAGCGCGTCTGCACGATCGACTTCTCGTCGGCGAAGTCGAGGTGCACGGTGCGGTCGGTGCACAGTCGGCCGAGCGGAGTGTCGGTGTCGCCCAGGATCGCGGTGATGCGGTGGGTGGCGCCGTAGCGCTCGACGAGGTCGACGACATCCTGTGTCGTGCCGGAACGGGAGATCACGACGATGTGCTCGTCGTCATCGATCCAGTCGAGCTCGCTGGGGATCGCGGCGCGCGTGCGTCCGAGCCCCGCGTCGTTGCGGAGGTACGCGTACGAGTCGCCGATGTAATAGGAGGTGCCGCAGCCGACGATCAGCACCTTCTCGCCCGCGGCGGGGAGAAGGGCGCGATGACGTTCGGCGAGGTCGAGTGCCTGCTGCCAGATCTCGGGCTGGCTCGTGAGCTCTGCCCGGGTGATGGCGCCCGTTCCGACGATGCTGTCGTTCATATCGTGGTCCTTCAGGTCTCTCCGTCGGCGCGCATGTGGCGACGATCTGTGCAGATTCAATCAGAAATGAGCAAGGAATGAAAGTTCTTGACGGATTGAGCAGGTTGTTGAATACTGCAACGAACGGACGCCACGCAGCACCCTGGCTGTCGGCGACATCACAAGAGGAGATCGACGCGTGAGAATCAGAAATCAGCGCCTCATCGGCATCGTCGGGATCGGCGCGGCCAGCGCACTGGTGCTCTCCGGTTGTGCCGGCTTCGGGGGCGGCGGCGGATCGAGCGAAGAGGGCGGCGACCAGACCCTCACCTTCACCACCTGGGGCAGCGAGTCCGAGGAGACCACCTTCAAGGACCTCATCAAGCAGTTCGAGGCCGACCACGACGGCGTCGACATCAAGCTCAACGTGGTGCCCTACGACCAGATGTTCTCGAACATCGACGCCCAGCTCTCCTCGGGGAAGGCGCCGGATCTCTTCCGCGTCGACTACGGCAACCTCGGCGTCTACTCGAGCCAGGACCAGCTGCTCGACCTGAGCGAGTACTTCTCCGACGAGGAGATCGCTGAGTTCACCCCCGCGATGTGGGAGGCCGTGTCGTTCGACGGCGCACCCTACGGCGTGCCCCACCAGACCGACGTGTCCGCTCTGCTCGTCAACACGCAGATGCTGACGGATGCCGGCATCGACCCGGCGACCCTCCCCACCACGCAGGACGACGCGTGGACCTGGGACGAGTTCGCCGATGTCGCCACGCAGCTGCGCGGCGCGCTCCCCGCCGACAAGTACCCCTTCGCCTACAACTGGCAGCTCGGCGGCGCACCCCGCTGGCTGAGCTGGCTGTTCGAGGCGAACGGCACCTTCCTCGACGGCACCTCCGCGACCATCGACTCGCCCGAGGGTGAGAAGGCTCTCGACTTCACGAAGAGCTTCTTCGAGAACGAATGGGTCCCGCCGACGAGCTCGACCAAGGGCACCGTCTACGCCGACAACCTCTTCACCGAGGGAACGGTCGCGATGGCTTTCGCCGGATCCTTCCTCGTGCCCGACATCGACTCGCTCTCGAAGTTCGACTGGACGGCCATCCCGATGCCGAAGGACGAGCGCGGTGCGACCGACCTCGGCGGCAACGCGTTGGTCGCCACGAAGGACACGAAGAACCCGGAGCTGGCCGCGGAGTTCCTGAAGTTCATGGTCTCGGCCGACGCGATGAGCGAGTTCTGCGCCAACACCAATGAGCTGCCGACCCGCCTCGACCTCGAGGGCGACGCCGTGGAGTTCAAGGTGCGTCCCGACGTCATGCCCGTGTTCGTCGATCAGGCCGGCACGATCGAGCCGAGCGACGTCAAGCAGCTGACCTCCCCGGCCATGGCCGCGATCAACACGGCGCTGCAGGACCAGCTCGAGGCCGCGTTCATCGGCGGGCAGTCCACTGCCGACACGCTCGCGAACCTGTCGGCCGCCATCGAGGAAGCCGCCAAGTAATGACTGCTCTGTCCACCCGCGACCGGGGTAACGCTGTCGCGTCGCCCCGGCCGCGGGCGGGGCAGCGGACCGCCCGCCTGCGAGAGTCTCTCGTCGGCTGGAGCTTCGCCGCTCCGAACCTCGTCCTGATGTCGCTGTTCCTGTTCGTCCCGATCATCTGGGCGGCGATCATCTCCTTCCAGGAGACGAAGGGCTTCGGCGACCCGGAGTGGGTGGGGCTCGAGAACTACGTCCGGCTCGTCTCCGACCCGGTCTTCTGGCAGAGCCTGGCGCAGACCATGCTCTTCACCGCGGTGACCGTCCCGATCGAGCTGCTCGGCGGCCTCGGTCTCGCGGTTCTGCTGAACTCGGTGCTTCCGGCGCGCGGTGTCTTCCGCACCATGATCGTGCTGCCGATGGTCATCTCCGGCGTCGCCTCGGGCATGATCGCGGTGATCATGTTCTACGAGTCGAACGGCCTGGTGAACAAGATCCTGAACGCCATCGGCCTCGACTCGGTCGGCTGGCAGTCGCAGGGCGGCCCCGCGATGATCTCGGTCATGATCGCCGCGGTCTGGTTGCGGCTGGGCTTCAACATGATCATCTATCTCGCCGGCCTCCAGTCGATCTCGCCCGAGCTGTACGAAGCGGCGCGCATCGACGGTGCCAGCCGCTGGCAGCAGTTCCGGTCGGTGACCGTGCCGCTCGTCGGACCCTCGACGTTCTTCCTGCTGATCATGAACGTGATCGCGTCGTTCCAGGTGTTCGACCTGATCTTCGTCATGACCGGCGGCGGCCCGGGCAACTCGACCTCGGTGCTCGTGACCTACGCGTACCGCAACGGCTTCCAGATCAGGGAGCAGGGATACGGCGCCGCGATCGGCATCGTCATCCTCATCATCACGCTCATCTTCACCTTCATCCAGTGGAAGACCAGTCGCACGCGAGACCTGGCGGAGTAGGAGTGCATCATGGCTGAAACCACCACTGTCGTGCAGATCGCCGACGCGGCGCTGCTCGGAGAGAAGGGCGCCGCGCGCGTGCAGCGTCGTCGCCGTCGTCGTCAGAGCCAGTCGCGCAAGGGCATCGTCTGGCGCACGCTGATCGCCGCGGTCGTCTCGCTCGTCGTGATCTTCCCGCTGTACTGGATGCTCGTCGTGGCGTTCTCGCCGCGCGGCGAGGTGTTCGAACCGGGTCTGCGTCTCTGGCCGAGCACGCTCACGCTCGAGAACTTCGCCAAGGTCTTCGACCGGGTGCCGGTCGTCGACTGGTTCGGCAACTCGGTCGTGATCGGGGCGTTCGTCACGGTGCTCACCGTGTTCGTGAACCTGCTCGCCGGCTACGCCTTCGCCCGCCTCCGCTTCGGCGGACGCAACGCGGTGTTCATCCTCGCCCTCGCGACGATGATGATCCCCGTGCAGGCGATCATGGTCGCGCAGTTCAAGCTCGTCTCCGGTCTCGGCATCTTCGGCACCTACTGGGGCGTGATCCTGCCGGGAGCCGCCGCGGCGTTCGGCATCTTCCTCGCGCGGCAGTTCTTCATCGGCATCCCCGACGAGATCATCGAGGCCGCCCGCATCGACGGAGCCGGGCACTTCCGCATCTTCCTGCAGGTCGTGCTGCCGCTGTGCAAGCCGCTGATCGCGGTGCTCACCCTGCTCACGCTCATGGGAAGCTGGAACGACTTCGCGTGGCCGTTGATCGCCCTCAACGACAACCAGTTGTTCACCCTTCCGATCGGACTGCTGTATCTCAAGAATCAGACGTCGCCCGACTACAACGCGATCATGGCGCTCGCGCTGATCACGGTGCTGCCGATGGTGCTGCTGTTCATCTTCTTCCAGCGGTACTTCGTGCAGGGCTTCGCCCGGAGCGGGATCAAATGACACTGACGTACCTCTGCTCGCTCCCGTTGCCGGATTCCTGGTTCGACGAGCTGCAGAAGCGGATGCCGCAGGTCGCGGTGCACCGCATGACACCGGAGACGCCGCCGCCGGCGGAGGTCCTCGCCGCCGTCGACCTGCTGCACACGAGCGAGTGGCTCCCGGCATCCGCCGACGTGCCCGCGCTGCGGCTCGTGCAGCTCGACACCTCGGGTGTGGATCACGTGCGGGGGACGACGCTGTGGGAGAGCGGTGTGCCGATCGCGACGCTCGGCGGCATCGCCCCGGTGCCGATGGCCGAGTACGCGCTGATGTCGATCCTCGAGCTCGCCCATCGGATGCCGCTCATCGCGCGGCACCGTCTGGATCGCTCCTGGCCCTCGAACGCGGAGCGGCTCGCGTCGCTCACGCCGCGGCAGCTGTCGGGAGCGACAGCGGGCATCGTCGGCTACGGGCGGATCGGCCGCGAGATCTCGCGGCTCGCCACGACGTTCGGGATGAACGTGCTCGGGGTCAGCCGTTCGGGCGCTCGCGTCGCGGCGACCGAGAAGTTCGACACCGGCCGTCAGACCATCGACGACGACCCGGCGGAGCTCTTCCCGATCGACCGTCTCGACGAGGTCCTTCGCCGCAGCGACTTCCTCGTGGTGGTCGTTCCCCTCACCGAGCTCACGTGCGGACTCATCGGGCCCGCGCAGCTCGACCTGCTTCCGCACGGCGCCTTCGTCGTCAACATCGCCCGCGGCGGGATCGTCGACGAGCAGGCACTTCTGGACCGGCTGCGTGACGGACGCATCGGCGGCGTCGCCCTCGACGTGTTCGACGAGGAGCCGCTGGGCGCGGACTCGGTGTGGTGGACAGAACCCGGCGCGCTGATCACCCCCCACGTCGCGGGACTGGCCCCGCAGTATCATGCACAGACACTCGACCTCGTCGTCGAGAACCTGACCCGACTGGCCGAGAACAGGCCCTTGCTGAATGAGGTGGACCGTGCAGCCGGTTACTGAGCCCCTGATCGGGCCGAAGCGTCAGCGCGAGCTTCTCAACTACATCCGCACCTACGGTGCCGGTTCGGTCAGCGAGATGGCCAAGCTGCTCGGCGTGAGCACGTCGACCGTGCGACGCGACCTGAACGAGCTGCAGGACAAGAAGCTCGTCGAGCGCGTGCACGGCGGTGCGGCGCAGGTCGACGACGACGTGGAGCCCCTGCGCCCGCAGCGCGAGGTGGCGTTCGCCGAGGAGAAGCAGCGCATCGGCCGCGCGGCATCCGCGTACATCACGCCGAACTCGACCGTGCTGATCACCGGTGGAACGACGACCGAGGCGATGCTGCCGTTCCTCGGCGGCATCCCCGGTCTCACCGTGCTCACCAACAGCCTCAGCGTCGTCAGCCGGCTGTCGCAGTTCCCCGACATCGACATCATCGTGCTCGGCGGCCTACTGCGCCGCTCGGAGATGAGCCTGCTCGGACACCTCACGATCGCCGGGCTCGACGAGTTCGGCATCGACCGCGTGTTCACGGGCGCCTTCGGTGTGGATGCCGAGATGGGCGTGACCGGGACGAACCTCTCCGAGACGCAGACCGACCGGTCGCTGGCCTCGTCGGCCCGCGAGCTGATCGTGCTCGCCGACCACTCCAAACTCGCGCGGCGCGGTCCTGCGCGACTGGTCCCGATCGAGGGCATCTCGCGCCTGATCGTCGATGACGGAGCGGATGCCGCGCTGCTCGGGCGCCTGCGCGATGCGGGGGTGACCGTCGAGACATGCTGATCCCACCCGCCCTCGCGGCGGTGGGGCTGGGCGCGAGCCTGCCCTCCATCGCCGCCTTCAACGTCATCACCCTCGAATACGCGGAGGGGATCGTCGCCGGAGCGGAGCGCGCCGGACTGCCCGTGCTGCTCTCGATCAGTCACAACGCGGTGCGCTTCCACGGCGGTCTCGCACCGATCGCCGCGGCCTGCCGGGCTCTCGCGGACGACGCCTCGGTGCCTGTCGCGCTGCACCTCGACCACTGCGAGTCGGAGGATCTCGTCCTGGAGTCCGCCGGGCTCGGGTTCGCTTCCGCGATGTTCGACGCGTCGATGCTGCCCTACGCCGAGAACGTCGCGGCGACCGCGCGCGTCGCCGCCCGCGGCCAGGAGCTCGGACTCTGGATCGAGGCGGAGCTCGGCGAGATCGGCGGTAAGGACGGAGCCCACGCCCCCGGTGTGCGCACCGACCCTGCGGAGGCAGCGGCGTTCGTCGCCGCGACCGGGGTCGACGCTCTCGCCGTCGCGGTCGGCTCCTCGCACGCGATGACCAGCCAGACCGCGGAGCTCGACATCGCGCTGATCGAGCGTCTCGCCGCAGCCGTGCCCGTGCCGCTCGTGCTGCACGGCTCGTCCGGCGTCGGTGCCGATGGCATCCGCGCGGCCGTGGCGGCCGGCATCCGCAAGGTCAACGTCGGCACCCAGCTGTCGGCGGCATACACGAACGCGCTGCGGAGCGAACTCGGCGACCGGGTCGATCCGCGCCGGGCGCTGGCCGCTGCGCGCGATGCCATCGCCGCCGAGGTCGCGCAGCTGCTCGACGTGATCTCATCCCCCGTACCCACCGACCCGGAGAGGTAGGAACCCATGTCCGCAACCGTCCAGGGGCCGTCGTCGCACGACGGTGAGCCGAGCGCTGCGGCGCTGCTCGAAGCCGGCGACATCGTCGGTCTCATGCGCGCCTGCCATGACCGCCGCCTCGAGCGGGAGGGGATCCCGATGGTCCTCGGACTCGCCGACGAGCGCGGCCCGATCCCCGCCGCCGCATCCGATGCGCAGCGTGCCGAGGGCACCGCGTTCCTCGCCGTGCTCGACCGGTACCGCGACGCTCTGGTGCCGTTCGCGCGCGTCGACGACGAGGGGGCCGTCATCACCGCGATGCAGGTTCTCGCCTACACGCACTTCGCGCCGGGAGCGACGCCGATCACCGATGAGACGGCGCCCGCGGTCGTCGGTGCCTCGGCATCCGACCCTGTCGTGCCCGCGGCATCCGATCCGATCGATCCCGCACTGACCGGGGAAGGAACCCTCTCATGACCAAGCCCTCCTTCGATGTGCAGCGCGAGCAGCTGGCCAACGGCCACTTCATCCGCGTCGTCAACTACCACTCGACCCCGCGCGGGGCGCGCGACGAGCTCGAGAAGGAGCTCGCCGGATTCGCCCGCGACTACGCGCCGGTCACTCTCGACGACCTCGACCGGCTGTTCGAGACGGGCACCTGGCATAAGGACAAGCCGGGCCTCATCCCGGTGTTCTACGAGGGGTACCGCAACTCGATCTCGGTCGCCGCTCCGCTCTGCGACCAGTACGGCCTGACCGGCTGGTTCCCGATCGCGACGTCGTTCGTCGACTGCGACCCGGAGCACCAGGAAGCCTTCGCCCGCGCGCACTGGATCTCGCTGGTCGAGGAGGACACGAAGGGCGGCCGCATCGCGATGAGCTGGGACGAGGTCGCCGAGGTCTCGCAGCGGCACGTCGTCTTCCCGCACACCGCGCACCACGAGGGCTTCGACACGACGCTGTCCGATGACGACATCCGGCGCGAGGTCGTCGAGTCGAAGGCGCAGCTCGAGGCCGTGACCGGCCAGGAGGCTCCCGCGTTCGTGTGGCTGCACGGCTCGTCCTACGGGCAGAGCCCCCGTCACGACCAGGCTGTGAAGGACGCGGGCTACCGCTACCAGTTCGCGAACACGATGATCCACCGCGTGAACTAGCCCGCGCGTCTGCGCGGCGCCTGGCTGCGGCATCCGATCCGAGAGACGCGTCCGCAGCGCGCGTCAGCCCGCGACGGCCTCGTCGTACCGGGCGCGGGATGCCGCGATGTCGGACTGGTGCGACTCGGTCCAGGTGACGAGCGCGGTCACCGTCGTGTTGAGGCTGCGGCCGAGATCCGTGAGCGAGTACTCGACGTGCGGCGGGATCACCGGGAACACCGTGCGCGACACGAGGCCGTCGCGCTCGAGCTGACGCAGCGTGACGGTGAGCATCCGCTGACTCACTCCGTCGACCGTCTTCAGCAGCTCGGTGAACCGCATCGTGCGGTTCTCGAGCAGCGCCATCACCAGCAGCGACCACTTGTCGGCGATCCGGTCCAGGATCTGGCGGACCTCGCAGTCCTCGCGCGAGTCCCACTGGAACGGGTCGTTCGGCATGTCGGTTACTTCGCAGGAACCTGCGTATTCCGAAGTGCGTACTTCCGTCATGCCCTCATGATGACGCACGATGCTGTTACGCACAAGAAGTAACCGAGGAACCGAGGGCACTGTGAGCACGACCACCGAGACCGCGTCATCCGGCATCCGTCTGCGGGGAACCGGCATCCTGCTGCTGATCACCCTCTGCGGAGCGGCGTTCCTCGAAGGCATCGACATCGCGATGTTCAACGTGGCGCTGCCCGTCATCCGCGCTGACCTCGCACTCGAGACCACGCAGCTGCAATGGGTTCTCGGCGGCTACGTCGTCGCATACGGCGGGTTCATGATCCTCGGCGGTCGCGTCGGCGACCGCTTCGGCCGCCGCCGGGTGTTCCTCACCGCCCTCGCCGTGTTCATCGCGTTCTCGATGGCGGGCGGCTTCGCGGACGCGGGGTGGATGCTGATCATCGCCCGGTTCGCGACCGGCATCGCCGCCGCGTTCATGATGCCGACGGGACTCTCCATCATCACGACGGGTTTCGCGGAGGGCGCTGCGCGCAACCGTGCCGTGCTGATCTACGCCGGGATCGGCGCCGCCGGGTTCTCGCTCGGCCTCGTCGCCGGTGGACTGCTCACGGCCTTCGGCTGGCGGTGGGTCTTCTTCGCGCCGGTCGTGCTCGGCATCCTCATCCTCGCCAGCGGGCTCGCGCTCATCCCGCGTGATGCGGCCGACCGGGAGCGCACGCCCTTCGACGTGCTGGGTGCGATGCTGCTCACCGCGGGCATCGTGCTGACGGTGCTCGCCGTCGAGCAACTCTCGCACGGCGCCGGTCCCCTGGTGATCGCCGCGGCCGTCGGGGCGATCGTCTCCCTCGTGCTGTTCGGCGTCCGGCAGCGGACCGCCGCAGCTCCGCTGATTCCGACCGAGTTCCTCCGCTCGCGTGCGCTGCTGCGGGCGTACCTCGGCGCAGGATCGCTCGCGGCCGGGTTCATGGGCTTCCAGTTCATCGTGGTGCTGTACCTTCAGGAGCTGCGGGGCTGGTCGGCCCTGCAGACGGCCCTCGCGATGGTGGTGCTCGCGATCGACGCGATCCTCGCTCCGACCGTCACGCCGCGGATGGTCGCGCGCTTCGGCACCTGGCCCGTGGCGATCGGCGGCCTCGCGCTCGCCGCGCTCTCGTACGCACTGTTCCTGCCGGTCGCACCGGACTGGACGTACGCGCTGATGTTCCCGAGCTTCCTCGTGCTCGGGCTCGCCTTCACCTTCGCGTACGGACCGCTCACCATCGCGGCCACCGACGGGGTCGCAGATCGCGATCAGGGCCTCACGAGCGGCATCCTGTACACGTTCTTCCAGTTCGGCGCCGCCTTCGGTCTCGCCGCCACGAGCGCGGTGCTCACGATCGCCGCGGATGCCGGACACTCGGAGATCGACACCTACCGCTCGGCGCTCTGGGTGCCCCTCGGGTTCGCCGCGTTCGGTGTCGTGGCCACCCTCCTCGCACGCCCGCGGCGCGGCGCGGCCGGGCGCCGCGGCATCCGGTCGTAGAGAGTCCGCGGATCAGTCGCGGATGCCGAGATGGCGGATGCCGCGGCGGTCGCGCCAGGTGAGCTCGGTCGTGCCGCCGTCGCGCGTCGAGCGGGCTGCGCGGGCGGTGCCCTCGACCACGTCGCGGATGCCGTGGGCGCGCAGCATCTCCTCCGCGCGGGGGTCGCGCACGACGGCGGTGCCCTCTACCGCCGCCCAGATCCGCTGGGGGTAGTGCTCGACGCCGGATGCGAGGACGGCGGTCGTCCCGTCCTCGCGCTCGACATCCGCCGTCAGGATGCCGTCGCGATGCGCGAGCCGGAATCGTCGGACGGATGCCGCCGCATCCGTGCCTCGCCGCTGGAAGCCCGGACCCGGTGACCAGTACCAGCTCTCCAACACACCGGCGTCGGTCAGTGCGAGCACCTCGAGGTGATCGGGCCCGAGGGTCGACTGCACGATCTGCGCGTCGCGGTAGCGCGACCCGGAGGCGAAGGCGAGACCGGCGCTCCAGTGACCGGGGGGCACCTCCGGCGTGTCGAGCGGATCGTCGGCATCGTCGGCGTTGAACCAGAACACCCAGAGCCCATCGGTCGCATCGCAGGCGACGAGCTCGAGGTTTCCGCGGGTGCCGTAGACCCCCTGCGCCAGCGAGGCGCGACCTGCGAGCGCACGGTTCCCGCCCACTTCGATGATGATCTCTGAATGCATTTGCTTATTCTTGCTCATTTGTGGGTGTTTGTGACAACATTGCTTCCACGACCTTTCGAAGGAGAAGCATGAGAATCGCCAGAGCCCTCGTCGACGGCAGCCCGCGCATCGTCATCACGGATGCCGGTCAGTCCCGGCTCGCGCCGGCGTCGCACCCCGACGACGCCCTCGCCGCTCTGGAGAGCGGGCGATCCGGAACCTCCGCAGGCTGGACCGTGGTCGACCTCGGCGATCTCGAGCTGCTCGCCCCGGTCGCCGGCGCCGGCAAGATCATCGCCGTGGGCCTAAACTACGTGGACCACACGACGGAGACCGGCTTCACCCAGCCCGAGCGTCCGCTCACCTTCGCGAAGTACGCGACCTCGATCACCGGCCCCACGGCAGACGTCGTGGTGCCGGACCACCTCACGCAGGGCGTCGACTTCGAGGCGGAGCTCGCCCTCCTCATCGGTCGCCGCTGCGGTGGCGACACCCCCGCCGCGCTCGACGACGTCGCCGCGTACACCGTCGCGAACGACGTGTCGGCCCGAGACGTGCAGTTCGGTGACGTGCAGTGGACCCGCGGAAAGTCCTTCGACACCTTCACGCCGCTGGGACCGGAGCTGGTCACACCCGACGAGTTCGGCGATCCTGCGGGCCACCGCATCTACGCCGAGGTCGACGGCGAGCTGTTGCAGGAAGACGACACGGCCGAGATGATCTTCGACGTGCCCACCATCCTCGCGTTCGTCAGCGACGGCGTCACGCTCGAGCCCGGTGACCTGATCCTCACCGGCACGCCCGCCGGGGCGGGTGCCTTCCGCACCCCGCCGCGCTACCTTCAGCACGACGAGGTCGTCACGGCCGGTGTCGAGGGCATCGGCGAGCTCCGCAACCGCTTCGTCCACCGCTCCCGTCTCACGGCCTGAGCTCGCCCGCCCTCGCACTGATCGGAACTCAACGATGACCACCACCGACCGCCGCGTCCTCGTCCTCATCGGGGCCGGATCCGCCGTCTTCACGCGCGGCCTGCTCGCCGACCTGATCAGCGCCGAGGATCTCGGGGCATGGGAGATCCGTCTCGTCGATGTGGATGCCGTGGCGCTCGACGTCGCCGCCGACCTCGCGGAGGCCATGGTCGCCGCCCGCGGCGTCGAGGACAGCATCCGGATCGTGCGATCCACCGACCGACGTCAGGTGCTTCCGTGGGCAGACTTCATCGTCACCTGCGTCGGTGTCGGCGGTCGGCCCGCCTGGCAGCTCGACCACGAGATCGTGCAGAAGCACGGGATCTACCAGCCGGTGGGTGACTCGATCATGCCCGGAGGGATCTCGCGGCTGCTGCGCACGACGCCTGTCCTGGTCGACATCGCCCACGACGTCGCCGAACTCGCGCCCGACGCGTTCTTCTTCAACTACTCCAACCCGATGACGGCCAACGTGCAGGCCATCCACCAGGAGACCGGGCTCGAGGTCGTCGGCCTCTGCCACGGCATGCACCACATCCAGCGCGAGCTCGCGCAGCTCATCGACGCACCGTTCGACGAGACCTCGACGCTGTACGCGGGCATCAACCACCTGACCTTCATCTACGACTTCCGCTGGAAAGGGCAGGACGCCTGGCCGCTGATCCGTGAGCGCGTGCGCACGGAGCTCGCCGAGGCGCCCGACCCCGCCGACATCGGCAACATCTTCTACGAGAAGCCGACGGCGTGGCACAACCCGTTCGCCTGGGAGCTGTTCGAGCGCTACGGCGCCTTCGCCGCCGCCGGTGACCGGCACGTCGTGGAGTTCTTCCCCGAGCGGTTCCAGAGCGGCGACTACTACGGCAAGAAGCTCGGCATCGACGCGTTCAGCCTCCCCGAGATCCTGGAGTGGGGCGAGAACCGGTACCAGGGCATGAAGCGCCAGGCGCTCGGCGAAGAGCCCCTCGACCAGTCGATCTTCGAGCGCTCCGGCGGCGAGCAGGAGCAGCTGATCGCGATCATCCGCTCGATCACCTTCGACTCCCGTGAGATGTTCAGCTGCAATGTCGTGAACAACGGCTCGGTCCCGGGGCTGCCGGAGTGGTCGGCCGTCGAGATCCCCGGTGTGGCCACGGCTCGCGGTATCCGTCCGATCGCGGTCCCTGACCTCGGCAAGCCGCTCACGGCGATCCTCGCCCGACGGCTCACCTCGGTCGACCTGGCGGTCGAGGCCGCGCTCACCGGAAACCGCGACCTGGTCGTCGAGGCCATGATCGCCGACGGGGCGATCTTCGACGCCGACCGCGCCACCGCCCTCACCGACGATCTCATCGCCGCGCAGGCCCGGCACCTTCCGAGGTTCGCATGAGCGCCCAGAACATCGGCTCGACGCAGGAGCCGTTCGAGAAGTTCGCTCCACAGGGCGAGCACGAGTGGGGCACGGGTCTGCGCAGTCAGCAGTGGTTCGGGGCCGAGGGCAAGACCGGGTTCATGCACCGCTCGTGGCTGCGCAGCGAGGGGCTGCCGGACGACTCGTTCCGCGGGCGTCCGATCATCGGCATCGCGAACTCGTGGAGCGAGCTGACCAGTTGCAACATCCACCTCCGCGCGCTCGCCGAGCACGTCAAGCGCGGCATCTGGCAGGCCGGCGGAGTGCCGTTCGAGTTCCCGACCACGTCGGCCGGCGAGCCCATCGTGCGTCCGACCGCGATGCTGCTCCGCAACCTCATGGCGATGGACCTCGAGGAGACCCTGCGGTCGAACCCGCTCGACGGTGTCGTGCTGCTCGCGGGCTGCGACAAGACCACGCCCGCGTACCTGATGGGCGCGGCATCCGTCGATCTTCCCGCGCTGCTCATCACGGGCGGGCCGATGCTGAACGGCAAGCACCGGGGCACCGACATCGGCTCCGGCACCTCGGTGTGGAAGTTCACCGAGGCGTATCGCGCCGGGCTCATCGACGACACGGCGATCACCGAGGCCGAGGGCTGCATGGCCCGCAGCCAGGGGCACTGCCAGACCATGGGCACGGCGTCGACGCTCGCCTGCATCTCGGAGTACATGGGCATGCAGCTGCCGGGCACGGCATCCCTCCCGGCCAACGACTCGCGTCGCGCGACCGCCGCGCACCTCGCGGGTCGACGCATCGTGGAGATGGTCGCCGAGGATCTGCGTCCCTCCAAGATCCTGACCCGCAAGGCGTTCGAGAACGGCGTGCGGGCGAATGCGGCGCTCGGGGGTTCGACGAACGCCGTGATCCACCTGCTCGCGCTCGCCCGTCGGGTCGGCGTCGAGCTCACGATCGACGACTTCGACACGCTCGTGCGCGACATCCCGGTGCTCGCCGACCTGATGCCGAGCGGGCGCTTCCTCATGGAGGACTTCGAGTACGCGGGCGGCACCGCCGGCTTCGCCGAGACGCTCGGCGATCTGCTGCACCGCGACACGCTCACCGTCACGGGGGCGACCCTCGGTGAGAACTACGCGGGGGCCGAGGTCTTCAACCGCGAGGTCATCCGTCCGCTCGACAACCCGGTGAAGCCGGTCGGCTCCGGCATCGCGGTGCTCAAGGGCAACCTCGCCCCGCGCGGCGCCGTGATCAAGCAGTCGGCCGCGGCTCCCGAGCTCATGCAGCATACCGGTCGAGCGCTCGTCTGGGACTCGCTGCAGGCGTACCTCGTCGATGCCGAGGATCCGGATCTCGATGTGACGCCCGACGACATCCTCGTCGTGCGCAACGTCGGACCGAAGGGCTACCCCGGGATGCCGGAGGTGGGCAACCTCGCGCTGCCGCGGAAGATCCTCGAGGCGGGCGTGACCGACATGGTCCGGATCTCGGATGCCCGGATGAGCGGCACGTCCTACGGCACGGTCGTGCTGCACGTCGTGCCGGAGGCGGCGGCCGGCGGGCCCCTGGCCTTCATCCGCACCGGAGACACCGTGACGCTCGACGTCGCGGGTCGCTCGCTGCACATGAACGTCTCCGATGAGGAGCTCGAAGCCCGTCGCGCCGGCTGGACCCCTCCGGTCGTGCCGAACAGCGAGCGCGGCTGGACCCGGCTGTACATCGAGCATGTGACGCAGGCCGACGAAGGGCTCGACCTCGACTTCCTCCAGGGGAAGTCGGGGGCACCGGTCGGCCCGCAGGCGTTCTAGGTTGGAGCGCATGACCTCGGTTCTCGTCGTCGGCGCATCCGGAATCCTCGCACCCGCGGCATCCGCTCTGGTGGAGCGCGGTGCGGCGGTGACCGGACTCAGCCGTCGGCGGCATTCGCCTGCAGGCGTCAACGGTCTGCATGTCGACGCCCACGACCTCCCCGCCCTCGACGCGGCGCTCGGCGCCGCGCGGTGGACGGCGGCGATCGTCTACGAGCCCGCGGTCACCGTCCAGACCCTCCCGCGGGTGGCAGCCGCGGTCGACGGACGCGTCGTGCTCGTGCGGACGAGCGCGGCGGCCGATCCGGCGCACGGAATCGAACCCGTGGTCGCGCCCGACGTGCTGCTGCTCGGCTGGGTCGACGACGGCGGATCGACGCGGTGGCACACCCCGCAGGAGGTGTCGGATGCCGCGCTCGAGGTGCTCGCCGACGGCACACCGCGCATCCTCGGCGTCGTCCGCCCCTGGGAGCGACGGCCGTGATCTCGATGCTCGCCCTGTCGCCCGCGGTCGACGTGACGTACGAACTGGATGCTCTGGTGCCCGGTGAGATCAATCGGCCATCGCGCACGACGAGGGTCGCCGGAGGGAAGGCGCTGAACGCCGCCCGAGTCGCGCGCGAACTGGGAGCCGACGTGCGGGCGACGGTGGCCCTCGGCGGTGCGAACGGGGAGTGGATTCGCCGCCGACTCGAGGCCGCCGACCTGCCGACGACCGTGGTCGCGCTCGCCGCGGAGACGCGCACGTGCCTCGCGCTGGTCGAGTCCGACGGCGGGGCCTCGAGCACGGACGTCTACGAGCCCGCGACCGGATTCGCGCCGGACGAGTGGGCGCACTTCGCCGACACGGTGCGCACGGCTCGCGCGGCGCGCTGGACGGCGGTGTCGGGCAGCGTTCCTCCGGGCGTTCCTCCGATCGAGCTCGCGGCGGTGCTCGCCGAGATGCGTGCGCGAGGTTCCCGCATCGCCGTCGACACCTCGGGAGCGGCACTCGCACAGCTCGCTCCGCAGAGCGACCTCGTCAAGGTGAACCGCGCCGAAGCCTCCGAGCTGCTCGGCCGCGAGATGCCCGACGCGGCGTCGGCCTGCACCGTGTTGCACGGAGAGTTCGGGGTCGATGCGGTGGTGACCGACGGCGTGCGCGGCGGCATGGCGCTGTACGCCGGCGAGCTCCATCACCTCGCGCCGCCGCGCGCCGTCGGCCGCTTCCCCGCGGGCAGCGGCGACTCCTTCTTCGGCGGGCTGCTGACCGGGCTCGATGGAGATGCGCCGTTCGCGGCTGCCCTCGAGATCGCCCGCGACGCCGCGGAACGCAACGCCCAGGTGCCTGGTCAGGGCGTGCTGGCGTAGCCCGCCCGCTTGCACGGCCATGGGTGCGCTGGGATCATGGCGCCATGTCACATCACCCGCACAGTCCGCCGGAGCGGGAGCGGCGACTGCTCGACACCGACGCGGACTCCCTCCGCACGGCGATAGGAGCGACATGACAGACGACGGGGCACAGATCGCCGCGCCGCGGAGCGATTCGCGCGCGTCCACCCGTGCGACGGGCGTGGTCATCGTGGGCATGAGCGTCGCGGTGTGGTGGCCGGCGTTCACGCTGGGCGCGTGGGGGACCTTCTTCTTCGATCAGCTGCTCACCGTGTGGGCGGCATCCACCGGCGCGCTCCTGGTGGTGCTGTTCCAGCCGCGAGGCCGGCCCCGGGTGCTCAAGGCGCTCGCCCTCTTGGTGCCGTCGCTCTGGCTGGCGCTGTCGTTCCTGTTCCTCGAGAGCGACGACCTGCTGACGGTCGCGCTCGACCTGCTCGCGCTGCTCGTGGCACTGCTGGGTGTGCCGGCGACGATCTGGGTGCTCGCACGCGTCATGTGGCCGGAGTTCGGCGAAGACATTCCCCGCGGCAGGCGGGTGCTCGTCGTCGTGGCCGTCGCGATCATCGGGGTCGCCGCGTTCCTGCTCGGCATGAACCAGGAGCTGTTCCTCACGTGCGGCGACTTCACGATCAGTGGCAACTCCGAGCCGCCGGGGTGCGTGCCGGGAGCGCCGAGCTAGGGTCGCCCTCGCTCTTCGAATCGCCTGAATGGTCGGTATTCGACCCGGATACCGACCACTTGCGCGATTCGAAAGCTCAGCCGAGGAACTCGCGCGCCGCCGACGACAGAGCCGTCACGCCGACCTCGAGGGTCGGGTGGATCTCCGGCGCGTAGAACGGCGAGTGGTTCGTCGGGATCTCCTTGTCGAGGCGCCCGGCCGCGGCGGCCTCGGCGAACCGCGTCGGGTCGACGCCGCCCCAGAACCAGAAGACCAGGGGCACTCCGGCGTCTCGGGCGAACCACGAGACGTCCTCGCTGCCGGTGAACATCCCCGGGTCGATGACGGCGGCCTCGCCCAGCGCACGCTGCAGCGCTGCGGTCACCCGCGCCGTGGCATCCTCGTCGTTGATCGTGGCGGGCAGCGTGTGGAGGGTGTGGATCTCGGGCTCGCGCTCGGCGCCGGAGGCCAGCGCCTCGGCGCGCACGATGCGCTCGACGCTCGCGAGCACCTTCTCGCGGGCCTCCTCGTTCGGGTAGCGCAGGCTCAGTTCGAGCGTCGCCTCGGCCGGGATGATGTTGTTCTTCAGGCCGGCGTGGATCGAGCCCACGGTCACGACGCCGACACCCTGCGGGTCGATCTCGCGGGAGGCGATGGTCTGCAGGCGCATCACGGTGGCCGCGGCCATGACGATCGGATCGATCGTGGAGTGCGGTCGCGAGCCGTGGCCGCCGCGGCCGTGCAGGATCACGGTGAGCCCGTCGGATGCCGCCATCTGGGTGCCGCTGCGCACGCCGATGATGCCGGCGGGGAGCGGGGTGACGTGCTGGCCGAGCACCACGTCGGGCTTCGGGTAGCGGCTGAGGATGCCGTCGTCGAGCATCGCGCGTGCACCGGCGCCGTACTCCTCGGCCGGCTGGATCAGCACGACGAGCGTGCCCGTCCAGTCGGCCCGCTCGGCGACCAGCTTCTCGACGGCGCCGATCATCGCGGTGACGTGCATGTCGTGCCCGCAGGCATGCATCACCGGGACGGTGTTGCCTGAGGGGTCTACGCCCTTCGCCGTGCTCGCGTATGCCAGGCCGGTCTGCTCCTCGACGGGCAGGGCATCCATGTCGGCGCGCACCCAGACGACCGGACCGTCGCCGTTCTCGAGAACCCCGACGACGCCGGTGACCCCGACGCCCTCCTCGACCTCGAGACCCAGCTCGCGCAGGTGCGCGGCGGCGATGCCGGCGGTGCGCGTCTCCTGGAACGAGAGTTCCGGATGCTGGTGCAGGTCGATGTAGAGCGCTTCGAGGTCGATCGTCATGGCCCGAGCCTACTCGCGGGCGTACGTCTCCAGCGCGGGGCCCGGGTGCAGCACGCCGTTGACGATGGCGCGGATCGCGTACTCGCTGGCGGCGCCGAGCTCGATGGCATCGGGATGCAGGAGCCACTGCAGCTGCAGCCCGTCCATGACCGCGAGGATGGCGGCGGATGCTGCGGCGATGCTCTGCGGATCGGCGACGCCCTCCTGCGCGCAGAGCTCGTGGAACGCGGCGTTCACCTCTCGGCGCAGCGTCGTGTAGCGCTCCTCGAAGTACTCGCGGCCGGGGTGGTCGTCGGTCACCGACTCGGAGGAGAGCACCGTGTACGCCTGGACGATGCCGGGGCGCTTCTCGTTCGCGAAGGCCGTGCGCACGAGGTGCAGGAACAGCTCGGGGCCGCCGGGTATGTGCTTCTTCGCGAGCTCGGCCACATCGGCCTGGTCGCGGTAGGAGAGGACCTCGAGCAGCAGCTTCTGTTTGGAGCCGAAGTGGTGCAGCACGCCGGCATGCGTGATGCCGACCTGTTCGGCGACATCGGCGAGGGTTCCGTTCGTCGACCCCTTGTTGCCGAAGATCTCGACGGCGGACTTGAGGATCTGCTCCCTCTTCGCACGGGTCGTCGGACGGACTCGCGTCTCTTCCGTCATCCTGACCCCCTTCCGCCGGGCTCGCACTTGCCATCTTACTTACCAGTGGGTAACCTCACCAATACTTACTTTCTCGACAGTAAGTGAATGTCCCCCACACAGCACAATGACCGTGCCAAGGAGAAGCAATGAAGCTCAGAAGATCTCTGATCGCCGTCGCGGCTATCGCCGCCCTCAGCACCTCGGTCCTCGCCGGGTGCGCAGCCGGCGGCGGTTCGAACGACGGCGGCGGCTCCGGAGAGTCGCCCGCACTCACGATCGCCAAGCCCGACGGCGCGATCACCACCGAGTCGAACAACCCCTGGGTCGGCGACTCCTCGGCGAACCGGCTCGGCTACAAGAACGTCATCTTCGAACCGCTGGCGATGGTCAACGCCGTCGGCGACAACGAGACGACCCCGTGGCTCGCCGAGAAGGTCGAGTGGAGCGACGACTACACGCAGCTCACCGTGACCCCGCGCAAGGGCGTCACCTGGAGCGACGGCGAGGAGTTCACCGCCGACGACGTCGTCTTCTCCTACGAGATGATCCGTGACACCCCCGCGTTCGACACCGGCAACATCCAGCTCACCGACATCGTGAAGGACGGCGACAACGTCGTGCTGACCTTCGCCGAGTCGAAGTTCGTCAAGCAGGCGCAGGTGCTGCACATCCCGATGGTGCCCGAGCACATCTGGAAGGACATCGCCGACCCGACCACCGAGGTCGCTCCCGACCCGGTCGGCACCGGTCCGTACACGCTCGAGAAGTTCAGCAGCCAGTCGGTCACCCTCCAGGCGCGCGACGACTACTGGGGCGGCGACCTCGCCGTGCCCACGCTGTACTACATCTCGTACAACGACAACACGGCGCTCACCACGGCCCTCGCCAACGGCGACGCCGACTGGGCGCAGGCCTTCATCCCCGACGTGCAGGGCGCATTCGTCGACAAGGACCCGGAGCACAACGTCTTCTGGGCCGCCAACACGCTCTCGCCCGACGTGCTGTTCCTCAACCACCAGCAGAAGCCCTTCAACGACCTCGCGTTCCGCCAGGCCGTGAACATGGTCATCGACCGTGCGGCGCACACCGAGATCGCCCGCGAGAAGGCCGGACCCGAGCTCACGTCGGTGACCGGTCTGCCGACCCCCGTCGGTGAGCAGTACATCGCCGACGAGTACAAGGGCGAGGAGTTCTCGATCGACGTCGAGGGCGCCCGCAAGATCCTCGAGGACGCCGGCTACACGTGGGACGGCGACGCGCTGATCGACCCCGACGGCGAGCCCGTCGCGTTCACGCTGCAGGTGCCGCAGGGCTGGAACGACTACGTCACCGGCATCAGCCTCATCGCCGACCAGGTCAAGGAGACCCTCGGCGCCGACGCGAAGGTCGACACCCCGGACGCCGACACGTGGTGGGCCAACAAGCGCAGCGGCGACTTCGACGCCATCATGCACTGGACCGACGGCGGCACCACGCCGTACGACCTCTACTCCGACACGATGGACGGACGCTGGCTGCTCGCGGGCGCTGACGTGGACTTCAACTTCGGCCGCTACGAGAACGCGGAGGCGACCGAGCTGCTGAACACCTACGCGACGTCCGCCAGCGACGAGGAGCGCACCGCCGCGATCGAACAGGTCCAGAAGATCTTCGTGGAAGATGTTCCGGTGATCCCGGTCGGCACGCACCCCGTGCTCGGCGAGTACAACACGCGGGGCTACGTCGGGTGGCCGGGCGAGAAGGACCAGTACGCGACGGCTGACCCCACGCAGGTCACCGTGCCGCTGATCCTGACCAAGCTGAAGCCGGCCGAGTAGACGTTTCGTCTCGTCGCTTCGCTCCTCGCTCAACGACCGGGGCACACCAGCCCCGGTCGTTGAGCGAGCGAAGCGAGACGAAACACCCCGCCGCCCCACGAAAGCGATACCCCATGCCTGACCCCCTTCTCAGCGTGCGCGACTTCTCGGTCGTGTACGACGTCGAACCGCCCGTCGAGGCGGTGAAGAACGTGACGCTCGAGCTGCAGCGCGGCGAGATCCTCGGCCTCGCCGGGGAGAGCGGATGCGGCAAGACGACGCTCGCCTACGGCGTGCAGCGCCTGCTCCGTGCGCCGGCTGTCATCACGAGCGGCAGCGTGACGTTCCACGATGCCTCCGGCGTCGACGTCGACATCAACGCACTCGACACCGATGCGATGCAGCGCTTCCGCTGGGACAAGGTGTCGATGGTCTTCCAGGGGGCGATGAACGCCCTCAACCCGGTCGCGACGATCGGTGCCCAGCTCGAGGACGTGTTCGAGGTGCACCGCCCCGACCTCAGCCGCCGCGAGCGTCGGGCCGCCGCCGAGGAGCTGCTCGAGCTCGTCGCGGTCGGCAAGGAGCGCATCCGCTCCTACCCCCACGAGCTCTCCGGCGGCATGCGCCAGCGCGTCATGATCGCCATGGCGCTCGCGCTGCGCCCCCAGCTGATGGTGATGGACGAGCCGACCACCGCCCTCGACGTGCTGGTGCAGCGCGAGATCCTCCGCCAGATCTCGCAGCTCCGCCACGAGTTCGGCTTCTCGGTGATCTTCATCACCCACGACCTTCCGCTCCTGCTCGAGATCAGCGACCGCATCGCCGTGATGCGCGAGGGAGAGATCATCGAGCTCGCCACCGCCCGAGACCTCTGGGAGCGCCCGCAGCACGACTACACGAAGAAGCTGCTCGCCTCGTTCCCGCGCCTCACCGGCGAGCGGGGAGTGCTGGTCCGATGACGCTCCTCGAGTTCCAGAACGTCTCCAAGCGCTACCGCGTGCGGGGTTCCGCACCCCTGCTCGCGCTCGACGACGTCAGCTTCACGTTGCGCGATCGGCAGACGATCGCCCTGGTCGGGCAGTCCGGCAGCGGCAAGTCCACGATCGCGAAGATCCTGACCCAGCTCGAGACGCCGACCTCGGGAAGCGTGCTGCTCGACGGCAAGCCCATCCCGCGCCGCGGCCGAGGGCTCCGCCGCTATCGGCAGCAGCTGCGCATGGTCTTCCAGGACCCGTTCGCCTCGCTCAACCCGGCCCACTCGATCCGCTATCACGTGGAGCGCCCGTTGCGACTCGACGCCGTCGTGCCGAGCGACCAGGTCGAGTCCGAGGTGCGTCGACTCCTCGAGAAGGTGCGCCTCGACGCGGATGCCGTGATCGATCGCCGTCCGCACGAACTCTCCGGAGGTCAGCGCCAGCGGGTCGCGATCGCTCGGGCCCTGGCATCCCGCCCGTCGCTGCTCGTGGCCGACGAGCCGGTGTCGATGCTCGACGTGTCGATCCGACTCGGCGTGCTGACGCTGCTCGCCGATCTGCAGCGCGAGGAGGGCCTGGGCGTGCTGTACATCACGCACGACCTCGCCACCGCCCGCCACTTCAGCGACGAGATCATGGTGCTCCACCACGGCAAGGTCGTCGAGCACGGCATCGCCGACGACGTCATCCTGAACCCCCAGCATCCGTACACCCGCGAGCTGCGCGCAGCCTCGCCCGATCCGGAGAAGCACTTCGCCGCACCGGCGCGGCAGCCGTTCGGAGGAGACGCATGAGAATCCCCGTCCGGTTCATCGCCAGCCGCGTCGCGTTCTACCTGTTCACGGCGTGGGCCGCGATCACGATCAACTTCTTCCTGCCCCGCATGCTCAAGGGCGACCCGGTCACCGCGTACATGCAGAAGAACGCCGGGCAGATCAGTCCCGAGGCGGAGCGTGCGCTGCGCATCCTCTTCGGGCTCGATCAGAACACCACCGTCTGGCAGCAGTACCTCGACTACTGGCAGCTGCTGTTCTCCGGCGATCTCGGCCGGTCGTTCTCGAACGGTCTCGCGCCCGTCGGCGAGGTCATCGCCGGGGCGCTGCCCTGGACCGTCGGTCTGGTCGGCGTCGCGACGGTCCTCTCGTTCCTGATCGGCACGGCGGGCGGTGCGATCATCGGATGGCGCCGCGGCAGCCGTGCCGACGTCATCGTGCCGATCTCGACGTTCTTCAGCACCGTGCCGTACTTCTGGCTCGGACTCATCGCGATCGCCGTGCTCTCGACGACCCTCGGCTGGTTCCCGGCATCCCACGCCTACGACAAGGGATCGAGCCCCGAGTTCACACTCGACTTCATCGGCCAGGTGATCGCGCACGGCACTCTGCCGGTGCTGACCATCGTCATCGCGTCGCTCGGCGGCTGGATCCTCGGCATGCGCAACATGATGCTGACCGTGCTCGACGAGGACTACATCACCGTCGCTCAGGCGAAGGGCATGCCGAACAGCCGGGTGCTGTGGCGCTACGCGGCGCGCAACGCCGTGCTGCCGCAGCTCTCCAGCTTCGCGCTGTCGATCGGCTTCATCGTCGGCGGCACGATCGTGATGGAGATGGTGTTCTCCTACCCGGGGGTCGGCAAGCTGCTGCTCGACGCCACGACCGCGAAGGACTACCCGCTCATGCAGGGGCTATTCCTCATCATCACGATGGCGGTCCTGCTCGCCAACATCCTCGCCGACATCGCCTATGCGGTGCTGGATCCGCGCACTCGGCAGTCGGAGGCCTGAGATGACCCTTTCCCCCTCAGCAGAGAACGCCGCCGCGTCGGCGGACGACGTCGCCGCGCACACCGGGATGCCGGAGACGGCCACGCTCCGGGCGCCGGCCGTGAAGCCGCCCGCCGAGAAGACCTTCTGGTCGCAGCTCGGTGCGTCGTTCGCGATGTTCCGCAACCGCAAGTCTCTCGCGGGTCTCATCATCCTCGGCGTCTTCGTGCTCGTCGCGCTGTTCAGCGACCTGCTCGCCCCTTACGGCCCCTTGGAGAAGGACTACACGGCCCTCCGGCAGGCGCCGTCGTGGACCCACCTGCTCGGCACGACCCACATGGGCGAGGACATCCTCAGCCAGATCATCTACGGCACCCGCGGTGTGCTCATCGTCGGCTTCCTCGCCGGCATCATGGGCACCTTCATCGCCGTGATCATGGGCGTCGTCTCGGGGTACACCCGAGGCTGGCGCAGCGAGTCGCTCTCGGCCCTGACGAACGTGTTCCTGGTGATCCCCGGACTGCCGCTGATCATCATCGTGGCCTCGCAGTTCGAGAACCCGCCGCTCGTGCTGATCGCCGCCGTGCTCGCCCTCACCGGGTGGGCGTGGGGCGCCCGCGTGATGCGCGCCCAGACGATGTCGCTGCGCAACCGCGACTTCATCCAGGCCGCGCGGGCGAACGGCGAGCCGCTCCGGCGCATCATCTTCGTCGAGATGCTGCCGAACCTCATGGCGATCATCGCCTCGAGCTTCGTCGGCACGGTGACCGCGGCGGTGCTCGGGCTGACGACGCTCGCGTTCATCGGCGTCATCCCCATCACGAACCTCAACTGGGGCACGATCCTGTACTGGGCGCAGCAGAACGGCGCCTTCCCGAACTACTGGTGGTGGTACGTGCCCGCGGGGCTCTGCATCGCCCTCCTCGGCGTCGCACTCTCGCTGATCAACTTCGGCATCGACGAGTACGTCAACCCGCGCCTGCGGTCCGCCGGTGAGCGGGCCAGGGCCATGAAGAAGAAGGGGCTGAATGTGAACGACGCGGTCACCGCGGTCCGCAGCATCCCGACCTCCCCGAAGAAGACCACGGCCTCGACGACGACGTCGTCGAAGACCACGAACACACAGAACTCGAAGTGATGACCTCTCAGACTCTGACCACGTCCCTGCCGTACCAGAACCCCGACCTCTCGATCCCGGACCGCGTCGCCGATCTCCTCGGCCGCATGACGGTGGAGGAGAAGATCGGGCAGATGCTGCAGCTCGACGCCCGCGACGATCTCGACGACCACATCCTGCGCCGGCAGGCGGGGTCGATCCTGCACACCTCGCCCGAGCGCATCCTGCGGGCGAACGAGCTGACCGCCCGGACGCGGCTGCAGATCCCCCTGCTCGTGGCCGAGGACTGCATCCACGGCCACTCGTTCTGGCCCGGCGCGACGATCTACCCGACCCAGCTCGGGATGGCCGCGTCCTGGGATGCCGGACTGCTCGAGCGCGTCGCCCGTGCCACCGCCGAAGAGGTCGCCGCCACCGGCATCCACTGGACGTTCTCGCCGGTGCTCTGCATCTCGCGCGATCTGCGCTGGGGCCGGGTGAGCGAGACGTTCGGCGAGGATCCGTTCCTCATCGGCGAGCTCGCCAGTGCCATGGTGCGCGGCTACCAGGGCGACGGCCTGGACGACCCGACCGCGATCCTCGCGACGGCCAAGCACTTCGCCGGGTACTCCGAGACGCAGGGCGGGCGCGACGCCAGCGAGGCCGACATCTCGCGCCGCAAGCTGCGCTCGTGGTTCCTGCCGCCGTTCGAGCGCGTGGCGAAGGAGGGATGCCGCGTGTTCATGCTCGGCTACCAGACCATGGACGGCGTGCCGATCACGACCAACGAGTGGCTGCTCAGCGATGTGCTGCGCGGGGAGTGGGGCTACACCGGCACGCTCATCACCGACTGGGACAACGTCGGCCGCATGGTCTGGGAGCAGCGCATCCAGCCCGACATCGCGCACGCTGCGGCCGCAGCGACGAGCGCCGGCAACGACATGATCATGACCACGCCCGGCTTCTTCGAGGGCGCGCTGGATGCCGTGGTGCAGGGGCTCCTCCCCGAGGACGCGTTCGATGCCGCAGCCGCACGGATCCTCACGCTGAAGTTCGAGCTGGGGCTCTTCGAGGACCCGCGTCTCCCGCGGGCGGAACTGGATGCCGTCGTCGGCAGCGCCGCGCACGCGGACCTCAACCTCGAGACGGCACGCCGCTCGATCGTGCTGCTCGAGAACGACGGCGTGCTGCCGCTCGACGCGACGGCTCCGCTGCGGGTCGCGGTCGTCGGACCGCTCGCCGACGACGCGCAGACGCAGCTCGGCGACTGGGCCGGCGGCTCGGGACAGGCCGGCTGGCTCGACGGCCAGCCGCGCGAGATGATCACGACCGTGCGCGACGGGCTGGAGCGCATCGACGGCTGGAGCGTCTCCCACGCCCGTGGGGCCGAGATCCTCACGCTCGAGGAGGACCCGCAGGGCGCGTTCTTCCCCGACCATCAGCCGCGCCCGCCGGTGGTGAAGCCGTCGGCTCCGGATGAGGCGCTGATCGCCGAGGCCGTCGCCGCGGCATCCGACTCCGACGTGGTCGTGGCCGTGGTGGGAGACCGCATCGAACTCGTCGGCGAGGGACGCTCGACCGCCACGCTCGAGCTCATCGGCGGACAGAACGCGCTGCTCGACGCGGTGATCGCGACGGGCAAGCCCGTGGTCGTGGTCCTGCTCGCGTCGAAGCCGCTCGTGCTGCCGGCATCCGTGCAGCAGGCGGCCGCCGTGATCTGGGCGGCGAACCCGGGGATGCAGGGCGGGCGCGCGCTCGCCGAGATCATCTCCGGAGCCGTCGAGCCCTCGGGGCGTCTGCCGATCTCGTTCGCGCGCCATGTCGGCCAGCAGCCGACCTATTACAACCAGATCCGCGGGCAGCACGGCGACCGCTACGCCGACCTCACCCAGGCGCCGGCCTGGGCGTTCGGGGAGGGACGGTCGTACACGACGGTCGAGTACTCCGACCTCGCGCTCGAGTCGACCGCGTTGGGAGCGGACGACACGATCGTCGGGCACATCACCGTGACGAACACGGGGGAGCGTCCGGTGCGCGAGACCGTGCAGGTGTACGTGCGGGATGCCGTGACCAGCGTGAGCTGGACCGACAAGGAGCTCAAGACCTACCGCCAGGTCGACATCGAGCCGGGGGAGTCGGCGCGGGTGCGACTGGAGCTGCCGGTCGCGGACTGCACGATCGTGGATGCCGCCGGCATCCGTGTCGTCGAGCCGGGGGCGTTCGAGCTGCTCGTCGGACCGTCGTCGCGGGACGAGGTGCTGCTGACCGCCGGGTTCGAGGTGGCCTGAGTCGGCGCACGACCCGGCGCTAGCGCCCGCTGCCGGTGATGACGCCCTCCTTGACGTAGCGCTGCGCCGCCAGCACCAGCACCAGTGCCGGAAGGCTCGCGATCAGCGACGCCGCCATGGTCGCGGCCCAGGTGTTCAGGTTCGAGTTCGCGAGCGCGTAGATGAACACCGTCACCGGGTACATGTCGGTCTTCGTGACCAGCGTCAGCCCGAACAGCAGGTCGCCCCACGAGAACAGGAACGTGAAGACCCCGGCCGTGATGATCGCGTTGCGCGACAGCGGCACGACGATCCGACGCAGGGCGCCGAGCGGACCCAGTCCGTCGAGCGTCGCCGCCTCGATCACCTCGGTGTCGAGGCGCAGCATGAACGACCGCAGCAGGATGATCGCGAACGGGATGCCCGCGGTCGAGTTGGCCAGGATCAGTCCCACGTAGCTGTTGAGCACGCCCCACGTGTTGAACATCGCGTAGAACGAGTTCGCCAGCACGATGCTCGGGATCATCTGCGCGAGCAGCAGGAGCACGAGGCCCAGACTCACCGCACGGGACCGGAGTCTGCTCAGCGAGTACGCGGCCGGGACGGCCACGACGAGAGTGAGCAGCACCGAGCCGAACGCCGTGACGAGACTGACCCGCAGCCCCTCGAGCCCGCCGTTCTCGAAGGCATCGGCATACCCGTCGAGCGCGGCGTTCGAGGGGAACCACTCGGTGTCGGTCGAGTTCGCACCCGGCTGGAGGGATGCCGACAGCATCCAGTACACCGGGAACAGATAGACGATCAGGATCGCGACGGTGAGCAGCGTCCAGAACCAGCCGCGGTGACGACGCGGCGTGTGCGCGGTCATCGTTCCGCACGCTCCCGTCGCGCCGACAGCCAGGTGTACACGATCGCGAATCCGAGACTGATGATCAGCAGGAGCATGCCGTAGGCGCCCGCCTGGCCGAATTCGAACGTGCTGAAGGCCGCGCGGTACGACAGCACACCGAGGGTCATGGTGCTGTTCGCGGGACCGCCCTGCGTGAGAGCGAGCACCAGGTCGACGATGAGCAGGTTGAACACCACGCTCATCACGACCAGCACCGAGATCACCGGCCAGATGCTCGGGATGACGATGTGCCACAGCCGCTTGCCTGCACCGGCTCCATCGAGGGCAGCCGCCTCGAGATGCTCCTCGGGGACCTGCTTGAGCGCGGCCGCGAGGATCGTCGACCAGTACGGCAGGCTCGCCCACACCGCGACGACGATCACGCACGCGAGCGCGGTCGCGGGATCGGCCAACCACGCGTTCGTCGGCAGGCCGAGAGTGCGGAGGATGTCGTTGACCGCGCCGTCTCCGGCGAGCAGCGACTTCCAGATCGTCGCGACCACGACGGCCGGCAGCAGCCAGGGGATCAGGATGAGCGCGGGGAGCCAGCGGCTCCCGGGAAAGCGACGCGTGAACAGGAGCGCGAGACCGAACCCGAGCACGAGCTCGGCGGTGACCGCGACCACGGTGATCGTGAGCGTGTTCACGATCGCGATGCCGGTCGCGTCAGCGCGGAAGATGTCGGCGAAGTTCTGCAGGCCCACGAAGGGCGCCTCGCCGGTGATGAACGTGCCGGTCGTGAAGTCCGTCGTGCTCATGAACACGCCGTACCCGAGCGGGAAGAGGAAGAAGACGGCGAAGAAGAGGATGGCGGGCACGAGGAAGGCCCACAGCTCCACTTTGCGTCGCCGCACGAGGGTCAGGCCGAAGCGACCGGAGACGGCGGTCTCCGGTCGCTTCGGCGCCGCAGTGACTGCGGTCATCAGCCCTGATCGGCCTTGCTCAACGCTTCCTCGGCGCTCACGCCGTTGACGGTCGCGTTCTGCAGGGCGTCGACGTACTTCTGCTGCAGCGCGTTCCACTCGGTGCCGAGGGATGCCGGGTTGAAGGCGTTCTCGACGGGGGTGACGAAGGCCTCGGCCGCGGGGACCTCGGCGACGAAGGCATCCTGCGCGGAGGTCAGCGCCGGCACGTAGCCGCCCTGCACCGCGGTGTCGATCTGATTCTCCTCCGAGGCGCGGCACTCGACGAGAGCGGCGGCCGCCTTCTCGCGCTTCTCGTCGCCCTGCACGGCGACGCCGTAGCCGTAGCCGAGAAGGCCGACGCTGCTCTCATCGGCGCTCGAGCCGGCCGGGATCGGGAACGTGCCGTACTCGAATCCGAGGCTCGTGTCGACGAGGTTCCACGGCCCGGAGACGGTGATCGCCGCCTTGCCGGACGTCCACTGGTCGATGCCGTCCCAGCCCCAGTTCACGAACTCCTTCGAGAGGCTGCCGTCGGCGACGAGGGTCTTGTACAGGTCGATCGCCGCGGCCGCGCCGTCGCTGGTGACCTCGGCCGGGTCGCCGCCGGCGCTCAGCAGGAACGGAAGGAAGTACGAGGAGGTCGAGCCGTCGCCGGCGATGCCGGGGAGCGCGATGCCGTAGTGGTCGGCGGTCGTGGTGGCCTTGGCCACCTCGACGAGCTCGTCGAACGTGGTGGGGAGCTCGGTGATCCCGGCGGCGTCGAAGATCTCCTTGTTGTAGAAGACGGAGTAGTCCTCGACCTGCACCGGCAGCGCGTAGAGCGTGCCGTCGTACTGACCGAGGTCGGCGACGGAGTCGGCGAGTCCCTCGGTGTCCAGGCCCAGCTCACCCAGGTCGGCCAGCACGCCCTGCTCGGCGAGCTGCGGCAGCTGCGTGTCGGTGCTGAGCAGCGCGATGTCGGGAAGCGACTTGGAGCTCGCCGCCTGCAGCAGGCTGGTGGTGTAGTCGCCGGACAGCGTCTCGACCTCGACCTTGATGCCGAGGTCGGCGGCGCAGGCCTCGAAGTACTCCTTCTGCAGCGTCTGGTACGGGTCGAAGTCGATGTTGTTCCAGACCGTCAGCTCGACGCCCTCGAAGCCGGCGTCACCGCTCGACTCGGGTTCGGCGGCGGGCGAACAGGCGGCGAGGAGGATGACGGTCGCGAGCCCGGCCGAGGCCGAGAGAGCGACGCGTGACGTGCGCGCACGGAGAATGCTCATGAGGGCGGATCCTTAGCTCGACCGGGCTGTGACCGGTCGTCGGGAGAAGGGTGGCGGATGCCGGTTGGCATGAGTCTCGTGGACCCGCGCCCGAGCGTCTGCAGCGTCGGAAACATGACGAAATGATCCGACGCACACTGTCATGCCCGCCGGGTCAGCGGCGTCGTGCGCCGGCGGGATGGTCGATCCCGACCACGTCCGATCCGTCGGTCCTGAGTCGCGAGCGCAGGGTGCCGGAATCCGGGAAGCCCCCGAACAGGCCCCGGTCGCGCAGCTTCGGAGCGAGCAGCTCGCTGAAATCGTCGAGCGTGCCGGGCGACAGGAACTGGTGCAGCAGGAAGCCGTCGACGCCGGACGCGTCGACGAACTCCTCGATGTTCGCCGCGACCTCGTCGGGGGTGCCGATGAACCGGTCGTCCGAGAAGGCCGTGACCGAGGCGAAGCGTCGCCGGACGTCGCCGGCGGTGAGAGGCGGAGCATCCGCCTGCGTCTCCTTGGTCTGCGTGTGCGTGGTGCTCTGCTTCGCGATCGGCTCGTCGTCGGCGTACCTGCTGAAGTCGACGCCGCTCCATCCGGCGTAGGCGGCGAGCTGGGCGTCGGCGTTGTAATGCGACTGGTAGCCGTCGAGCTTCTCCTGCACCGCGACACGAGTGCGGGCAATGACCGGGTTCATGCCCACGACGGCGCGGATCTGCTCCGGGTCTCGCCCGAGTTCGGCGGCACGGGCGCGGATGCCGGCGAGCCCCGTCCTGATCGCCTGCGGGTCGGAGTCGCCGACGAAGATGAGCTCGGCGTGACGGGCGGCGAACTCGCGCCCGCGCGGCGACCAGCCGGCCTGGATCAGGTACGGCGTGCGCTGCGGGGAGGGGATGCTGAGATGCGGACCCGCGACCCGGAAGTGCGCGCCCTCGTGGTCGACCCGATGCACCTTCGACGGGTCGGCGAACAGACGCTGCTCCTTGCTGCCGACGAAGGCGTCGGGCTCCCAGCTGCGCTCCCACAGGTCGTAGACGACCTCGAGGAACTCGTCCGCGCGGTCGTAGCGGCTGTCGTGGGCCATCACGTCGAGCCCGAAGTTGGCCGCCGCGCCGGGCAGATACGAGGTGACGATGTTCCACGCGACGCGGCCGTCGGTGAGGTGGTCGAGCGTGCTGAACCGACGCGCATGCGCGAACGGATGCTCGTACGTGGTCGACACGGTGGCGCCGAAGGCGATGCGCTCCGTGACGGCGGCCAGGGCGGGGATGTGCAGGAGCGGGTCGTGCGCGGGCAACTCGACGCCCCACTCCAGTGCGGTCGCCGCGCCTCCGCGGTACGTGTCGTAGAGGCCGAGCACGTCACCGAAGAAGAACAGGTCGAAGGCGGCATCCTCCGCCCGTCGTCCGAGGTCGAGCCAGTACTTCAGAGAGGTCGCGCCGAGGCGCTCGTCGGCCGGATGCGTCCAGAGGCTCACGGCACCGGAGCCGTTGCCCACGCATGCCTGCTCGTACAGCCCGTACATCAGCGGTCGTCGTTCGGTCATCGGTTCGTTCCGTTCGTGAGGGCGGCGGTCCAGAGCGTGCATCCGTCGACGATCGTCGCGACCGCCGCCGGGGCGTTCTCGACGAGCTCGGCCAGGGCGTCACGGGGGTCGGTCGAGGAGACGGCGAACACGGCGAGGTCCGCGCGCGCCTCCGCGGCCAGGAGACCGCTGGGGGCGGGACCGCTGCCGAGGCCGAGGCCGAGCGCGCGGGCGCCGCCTGCCGTTGCGGCGTGCAGCAGGCGGGCGTGCAGGTCGTCGCCCGTGTATCCCTGCGCCTGCGCGAGGCGGTGGAGCTCGGCGACATCGTCGAGCACGTTCAGCGAGGGCGAGGAGGAGAGCGAGTCGGTGCCGACGCCGATCGGGTTCCCCTCGAGCAGGTAGTCGGCGACCGGTGGGGCGTCCAGACCGATCACGGCGTTCGAGCGCGGACACAGGGCGACCGAGACTCCGCGCGCGCGCAGCAGCGCACGGTCGTCGGCGTCGACGTAGATGCCGTGCGCGAGGTGCGAGTGCGGGGTGAGCACGCCGAGGCTGTCGAGGTAGCGCACGACGCCGTCGCCCGAGCCGCCGCCCGACAGCAGCTGCATGTCGGAGTGGCCGAGACCGCGCCACCGATCGGCGAGCGCGCCGGTGCCGAAGCGGGCGAACTCGTCTTCGGATGCGGATTCCGCGGCGTGGATGTGCAGTCGCACACCGTGCTCCTCCGCGAGATGCTGCAGCGCGCGGAACACGTCGGTGTCCAGTGAGTAGATCGCGTGCGGGGACAGGCCCGTCGCCGGGGGCGAGGGGAGCGCCTCGAGCTGCGACAGCACGCGCTCGCGGCCGTCGAGCTCCCAGGCCGCCCGCTTCCAGCCGAACACCTCCCAGAACACGATCCCGTGCAGGCCGGCGTCGTGCACGGCGGCGCCCGCGGCGGGATCGGTCACGATCTCCGCGACCGCGGTGGTGCCGCCGGCGATCGACAGGCGAACCCCCTCGGCGGCCGAGGCCGCCCAATCGTGCTCGGTGCGGTAGCCCTTCTCGAAGGCGAGCGCCCAGGTCTCGAAGCTCGGATAGGAGCCGCGTCCGACCTCGGCCATGTCGGTGTACTGCAGGTGGGTGTGCGCGTTCACGAGGCCCGGCGTGAGCGCGCCGTCCCATTCGTGGCGCTCGCCGACGGTCTCGCCCAGCTCGGCGGTCAGGGCGTCGTGCGTTCCGACCGCGACGATGCGGCCATCGCGCACGGCGACGGCGCCGTCGGCGATCGGCGGGGTCGCGACAGGGAGCACCGTGCGTGCGCGGTGGAGGGTGATGCTGCTCATGCGGATCCGGTCTCTCGGTACGGGCGATTCGAGGCTCAGGGGGCGATGTCGCGGGGGATCCACGACGTCAGGTAGTCGCGCTGTGCGTCCGAGACGGCATCGAGCCCGCCGCGGAACGCGCCGAGAGCGAGCGCCGCCACGCGGTCGTCGGCTGCCGCCGGAAGGATGTGGACGGTCGGGGAGAGAGTGCCGCGCGACGCGAGCAGGTGCTCGACCGCGGCCAGCTGGATGCCGAAGGACAGGTCCATGACCTGGATGGGGTTGCCCTCGGCTGCACTCACGTTGATGCAGTGACCGTCGTCGAGCACACGGATCCGGCGGCCGTTCGGCAACCGCAGCACGGAGATCGCCCCCTGTCGCGCGACCTCCTCCGCCCCGGCCTCGCGGGCGTTCAGCAGCGAGATCTCCTGGAACGCGCCGCCGCCGACCGCGACCGCGGCGCCGTCGGGCAGTCGTTCGAGGTGCGCGGCGGTGACCGTGTGCGCGATGCCTGTCGTGGAGATGAGCACGTCGGCGTGCCCGGCGGCATCCGCCAGCGGTTCGACCGCGTACCCGGCGAACACCGCCTGAAGGGCGGCGACCGGATCGACCTCGGTCACGGTCACGCGTGCGCCGAGGGCTGCTGCATGGCGGGCGACACCGCTCCCGACCCGTCCGAATCCGACGACCACGACGTCGATCCCGGCCCAGGGCTCGTCGAGCAGGTCGGCGACCGCCAGCACGACCGACTGCCCGGTGCCGTGCGCGTTGTCGAACAGCGACTTCGTGCGTGCGTCGTTCGCGGCGATGATCGGGATGCGCAGCTCGCCCAGCCGCTCCATGGTGCGCAGCGGCCGCACGCCGCTCGTCGTCTGCTCGGTCGCGCCGGCCATGGCTGCCAGGATGTCGGGGCGCGCGGTGTGCGCGAGTCGGATGGTGCCGGCCCCGTCGTCGACGATCACGTCCGGATGATGGTCGAGCAGCGCGAGCACGTTGTCGCGGTCATCCGCCTCCGTCGCGTTCCGCTGCGCATAGGTGGGGATGCCGGCGTGCACGAGCGCCGCGGCGACCGCGTCGTCGGTGTCGCGCCCGACGCAGGAGACCACGACGTCGGCGCCCGCTTCGGCGAGCAGCAGGGCGACCGTCGCGGTCTTCGGCTCGAGAACGTCGGACACGGCGATGCGGACCCCGCGCACACGACCCGAGTCGGTGAGCTCGGCGGCGATCGCGGTCGTCGCGGGCATGAACTCCCGCGCCCAGGCGATGCGCTCGGCGCCTTCGCGCCACAGGGTGGCATCGGCGATGCGGCCGGTCATGCGAGCACCAGCTCGGCGAGTCGAGCGTCGGCGGCGTCCGTGCGCGTGTGCAGGATCGACAGCGCGACGAGCAGGTCGGCGAGACGATTCGGCCGATCGGGTGCGCCGTCGCCGGCGTCGAAAGGACCGGGTGCTGCGGTCACCCAGCTGTGCGCCCCGACGCGGCGCACGAACGGCCGCACCTCTTCGCCGGCGGACGCGGTCAAACCGGTGGAGTCGATCGAGGCGTCGATCGCGACCGAGCCGAACGTGGCCGGATCGAGCGGAGCGTGACCTTCCCCGGTGGTGATCACCAGGTCGGCCGGAGGCCAGGGCGCGGTGGGGGTAGTGATGCGCAGACCGCCGAGATGGGCGCGCAGCCGTGCGAGCGCGGCGTCCGCAGCGCGCACGACCCGGGTGCCGCCCGAGGAGAGCGCGTCGGCGATCGTCTCGGCGATCGGGCCGTCGCCCACCACGAGGGCGGTGGCGGCAGGGAGGACGAGGTTCGTGTGCCGGGCGAGCGCGCGCACGATCTGCTCCGAGCGGGCGTGCGCGAGAAGCGTCGAGAACCCGGCGCCGTCGCGCGGGTCGACTCCGGTGTCGTCCGAGGTGATCGTGATGCCCCAGGTCGCACGCGCCGTCTCCGCCGGTGCCGCAGGCAGGGCCGGGAAACGCCAGCCGATGACGCTGCGGTCGGAAGAGGGATGCGCCGACGCGGCGGCCGCCGCGAGCAGGAGGCCGCTCGGTGGCCGATCGTCCGATGCGAAGGCGCGCAGATCCTCCGGCATCGGTCAGTCCTGTCGAACGGCCGCGCGAGAAGCGCTGGAAGGGCCCGATTGCGGCCACGCCGCGGGGGCCACTCGCCCGGCGGGGTCGAGCGCCGGACGGCTGCGTCCGTAGGTGAGCGCGTGCAGGAAGCGACGGCGGAACTCCGTCAGGTCGAACGAGGTGATCGCGCGTGTCGACGGGCCGTCGGGTGTGCCCCAGGCCAGCGGCAGTCCTTCGGCCGTCAGAGCGACACGGGTCGCGAGCGATCCGGCGGCCGGGGTGAAGTCGACCGGGCCCTCGACCCAGCCCGTCACGATCTCCGGCCGGTGCAGGATCACCGAGGCGAGCCCGTCGTGTGCTGCCGAGATCCGTCGTCCCCACTTGTACTGGTAGAAGTCGTTGTACGCGTCGAGGATCGTGCCGGCGAACTGCGCGGCCGGCAGGTCGGACCCGAGCAGGGTCGCTGTCACGTGCTCCTCGAGCAGCGCCTGTGACGTGACGTTCACGCCGACCATGATCACGTTGCCGCGATTCACGGCCCCGAAGACCCGCTCCGCCGCGGCGCGGTCGTTGTGCGTGTTGGCGTCGGTGACGGTCGGGGTCCCCGCAGCCGGGTAGGGACCTGCGCCGCCCATGATGACGACGGAGCGGAACTTGAGGAACAGCTCCGGGTCCTTCTCGAGAGCGAGGGCGATGTTGGTGAGCGGGCCGAGCGGATGCAGGTCGATCTCGCCCGGGTTCTCGTTCGCGATCCGCACCAGGTAGTCGGCCGCCGATTCCGCTTCGAGTGTCGCCTCCGGGCGCACCAGCCCGCGGTCGCCGAGTCCGTCATGGCCGTGGACGAACCAGGCGATCGAGGCATCGCCCTCGAGCGGTGCCCCCGCTCCTCCGTAGATCGGGATGCCGGTGGCATCGGCGACATCGAGCACGTAGGCGACGTTGCGCGCGGAGTCCTCGACCGTGCAGTTGCCGTACACCGTCGTGATGCCGACGATCTCGACGTCGGGCTGAGCGAGCAGGTACAGCAGGGAGTGGGCGTCGTCGATTCCGGTGTCGGTGTCGACGACGACCCACTGCTTTCCGGGGGCGAAGCGGGGTGAAGGCATGAACGGGCTGTCCTCCGTGGTCAGGGTCTACCGCGACGCTAGGACCCCGAAGCATCCGGTCGCATCTCGCTGTGCAACATGCGGTCATGCGCGTCTGCCGATTTGACCTCAACAGCGGTTGAGGTTTTACGTTGGAGTCATGACCCGGACGAAGAACACTCGATGACCTATGTGATCGCGCTGCCCTGTGTCGACGTCAAGGACAAGGCCTGCATCGACGAGTGCCCTGTCGACTGCATCTACGAGGGCGAGCGGTTCCTGTACATCCATCCGGACGAGTGCGTCGACTGCGGCGCGTGCGAGCCGGTGTGTCCGGTGGAGGCGATCTACTACGAGGACGACCTTCCCGACGAGTGGCAGGACTACTACAAGGCCAACGTCGAGTTCTTCGATGAGATCGGCTCTCCCGGCGGCGCCGCGAAGACCGGGGTCTATCCGTTCGACCACCCCATCATCGCCGCCCTCCCGCCCCAGGGAGCGCACGCATGAACCCGCTCCCCAGCGAGGTCGGCGAGGGGCTGAAGGCGGCGTTCCGCGCGCACCCCGCAGGTGTCGCGATCATCACGGCCGCCGGCCCCGACGGCCCGGTCGGGCTCACGGCGTCGAGCGTCTCCTCCGTCGCGGTCGACCCGGCGGCGATCGCCTTCTCGGTGACGAGAGCGACCGGCAGCGCGGGGGCGATCCTCGCCGCGGAGTCGTTCGTCGTGCACCTCATCGACGACGAGCACTCCGCCCTCGCCGAGGCGTTCGCGATCAGCGGCAGTGAGCGCTTCACACCGGCCCAGAGGTGGAGCACTCTGCCGACCGGTGAGCCGCACCTCGCCGAGGCCCGCGTCGCGCTGCGGTGTCGGCCCATCCAGACGGTGCCGGTCGGCTCGTCGACCGTGGTCATCGCCGAGGTGCTCGAGGTGATCCCGGGAACCCCCGGTCGCCCGCTCGTCTACTTCGACCGCCGCTTCCACCCGCTTCCGTAGAACCCACCTCTGAAAGGAAGACGCCATGTCTGCTCTCTACACTCTCCCCGAGCTGCCCTACGACTACGCGGCGCTCGAGCCGCACATCTCCGGCAAGATCATGGAGCTGCACCACTCCAAGCATCACCAGGCCTACGTGACGGGGGCGAACACCGCGCTCGAGCAGCTCGCGACGGCCCGCAGCGCCGGCGACCTCGCGAACGTCAACAAGCTCGAGAAGGACCTGGCGTTCAACCTCGGCGGCCACATCAACCACTCGGTGTTCTGGCAGAACCTCTCGCCCGAGGGCGGCGGAGCTCCCGAGGGTGAACTCGAGGCCGCACTGGTCGACGCCTTCGGCTCGATCGACGCCTTCCGCGCGCACTTCACCGCGACCGCACTCGGCGTGCAGGGCTCCGGCTGGGCCGTGCTCGCCTGGGACAGCGTCGGCGCGCGACCGGTCATCTTCCAGCTCTTCGACCAGCAGGGCAACGCCCCGCTCGGCGTCACGCCGCTGCTGCAGCTCGACGTCTGGGAGCACGCCTACTACCTCGACTACCTCAACGTGCGCGCCGACTACGTCAAGGCGTTCTGGAACCTCGTGAACTGGCCCGACGTGCAGGCTCGTCTGGCCGCCGCGCGCACCGCGACCGCAGGGCTCATCGTCGCGTCGTGACCTGAGCGCGGCTCGACTTCTGCGGCCATTCCGAACTGCTGCGGCCTGAGCCGCCCGGAATGGCCGCAGAAGCTGTCATCGGCCGCAGAAGTCCGGGCGCCGATCAGGCCGTCGTGTACCAGGCGGCCGTGTCGACGGGCAGCGTCGTGCCCTCGAGCGGCTGGCTCGACAGCACGACCTGCGCGCCGGCCGGCAGCTCGAGGGGTGCAGTGCCCAGGTTCGCCACGACGAGGACGTCACCGCGGCGGAACGCCACGGCATCCGCTCCCGCGTCTTCCCACACCAGCGAGCCACTGCCGAAGCCGTGCTCGCGGCGGGTCGCCAGCAGCTGCTTGTAGAGCGAGAGGGTCGAGGTCGGGTCGGCCTCTTCGACGTCGCGCGCGTAGCTCGCCCACGAGGCCGGCTGCGGCAGCCACGAGGCTCCGGTGTCGTTGAACCCGAAGGCCGGGCCCTCGGCGGTCCAGGGCAGCGGCACGCGGCATCCGTCCCGTCCGTAGCGCTCGCCGTTCGTGCGGAACCAGGTCGGGTCCTGGCGGAACGCGTCGGGGATCTCCATCGCCTCGGGAAGCCCGAGCTCCTCGCCCTGGTACAGGTACGAGGACCCGGGGAGAGCGAGCATCAGAGTCGTCGCGGCGCGGGCACGCGCCAAGCCGATCGCGGCATCCGGCTTGTCAGGAGTGTTCGGGCCGATGCCCTCGCCCTGCGGGTTGTCGGCCGTCAGGGCGAGGCGGGTCGCGTGCCGCACGACGTCGTGGTTCGAGAGCACCCACGTGCTCGGGGCGCCGACGTCGCCGAAGGCGTCGAGCGACTCGCGGATGACGTCGCCGAGCGCCTTCGCGTCCCACGCCGTCTGCAGGTACGGGAAGTTGAACGTCTGGTGCATCTCGTCGTGACGCACCCACAGCGCGGTCTTCTTGAGCGTGGGCAGCCAGGCCTCACCGCACAGCGCGCGGTCGCCCTCGTACGCGGCGAGCACCTCGTGCCAATCGCGGTAGATGTCGTGCACGGCATCCTGACCCCAGTACGGCACGTTCGCCTCGGCGCCACCCATCGAATCGGCGTCGGCCGGGGGCGTGTAGTCGGGCAGACCGTCGGCCTTGATCATGCCGTGCGCCACATCCACGCGGAAGCCGTCGACGCCGCGGTCGAGCCAGAAGCGCAGGATCGAGCGGAACTCCTCGCGCACCTCTTCGTTGTTCCAGTCGAAGTCGGGCTGGGTGGGGTCGAAGATGTGCAGGTACCACTGTCCGGGTGTGCCGTCGGCCTCGGTGATGCGCTCCCACATGCCGCCGCCGAAGACGGACTCCCAGTTGTTCGGCGGGAGCTCGCCGTTCTCGCCCTTGCCGTCGCGGAAGATGTACCGCGCGCGCTCGGGACTGCCCGGTGCCGCCTTCAGGGCGGCCTGGAACCAGGCGTGCTGCGCAGAGGAGTGGTTGGGTACCAGGTCGACGACGACGCGGATGCCGCGGGCATGGGCTTCGGCGAGCATCTCGTCGAAGTCGGCGAGGGTGCCGAACAGCGGGTCGACGTCGCGGTAGTCGGCGACGTCGTAGCCGGCGTCGCGCTGCGGGCTGGTCATGAAGGGACTCAGCCAGATCGCGTCGACGCCGAGGTCTTTCAGCGAGTCGAGCCGTGCGGTGATGCCCGGCAGATCGCCGATGCCGTCGCCCGAGGCGTCGGCGAAGGAACGGGGGTAGATCTGATAGATGACGGCGCTGCGCCACCACTCGGAACCGGGGGCTGCGATCTGCTCGAGCTGTGCCATGGGACCAGGCTACAGGCCCGCCAGCGCAGGAATCGAATCGGTTCGATCGCACCAAGGCCGTTCCGGATCGACCGCCAGGAGTAGCCTGACGGCATCCGATTCGAGGAGGCAAAGATGGTTCCCGAGATCAACTACTGGGCGGTTCTGCTGGCCACGGCGTCGAGCATGCTCGTCGGCGCGATCTGGTACACCCCGAAGGTGTTCGGCACGCGCTGGGCGAAGCTCGCGGACGTCGACATGGACCGACCGGCGGCGACCGCGGTCTGGCCCATCATCACGACCGTCATCGTGAGCTTCATCACCGCCTGGGTGCTCGCCGGAGCGTCCTCGATCGCCTGGCACTTCTACGGCGGACCGTTCTTCTGGGGCACCGTCGTGACCGGCGTGACGCTGTGGGCCGGGTTCACGGCCGCGCGGTTCATCACGCACGACGCCTTCGAGGGTCGTTCGACGAAGCTGACGACGCTGAACATCGCGCACGAGCTGGTGACCGTGCTGGTCATGGCCGTACTGATCGGGGTCTGGCCGCCCGCACTCGGTTAGGAGCGTGGCGGCCAGACCGCGCAGATCAGGGAGTCGGCATGCCGCCGTTGACGTTCAGCGTCTCGCCGATGACGTAGCTCGACTCGGCCGACGCCAGGAAAACGTAGGCGGGTGCGAGCTCGGCGGGCTGCCCCATGCGCCCGAGGGCGGTCTGCTCGCCGAACTCCGCAAGCTTCTCCTGCGGCTGTCCGTCACTGGGCTGCAGCGGCGTCCAGATCGGTCCCGGGGCGACCGCGTTCACGCGGATGCCCTTCGGAGCGAGCTGCTCGGCCAGACCCTTCGTGAAGGCGTTGATGGTCGCCTTCGTCGAGGCGTAGTCGACGAGTATGCCCGACGGGGCATATGCCTGGATCGACGTGGTGTTGATGATCGCCGAACCGGCGGGCAGGTGCGGCAGCGCGGCCTTGGTGATCCAGAACATCGCGTACACGTTGGTCTTGAACGTGTCGTCGAACTGCTCGTCGGTGATGTCGGTCAGCGACTCCTGGTAGATCTGCTTCCCGCCGTTGTTCACGAGGATGTCGATGCCGCCCAGTGCCGACACGGCATCCGAGACGAGCGACCGGCAGTACTCGGGGTCGCGGAGGTCGCCGGGAAGGGTCGCGACGTTCGCGCCCGCCTCGCGGAGGATGCCGGCGATCCGGGCCGCGTCCTCCTCCTCTTCGGGCAGGTACGAAAGCGCGACGTCGGCGCCCTCCCGGGCGAAGGCGATCGCGGTGGCGGCGCCGATGCCCGAGTCGCCACCGGTGATGAGCGCCTTGCGCCCCGTGAGACGGTCGCTGCCGCGGTAGCTCTCCTCGCCGAGGTCGGCCTTCGGGGCCAGGTCGGCGTCGAGCCCGGGCTCGGGCATGTGCTGCTTCTCGGGCTCGATGTCCGAGTAGAGCTCGGCGGGGTTGACGAAGGTGTACTGGTCACGGGACATGGGGTGTCCTCTCCTTGTTTCCTTGTGGTCGGTCGGTCGGTCGGTGGCTGGTTCGGGCTCGGCGCTCATCGCGCGCCGAGCAGTTCTTCGGGGACGATGTCGCGGATCGTCATGGCGGCCGAGAGGAAGGCGAGATGGCTCAGGGCCTGCGGGGTGTTCCCCCACGCGGATCCGTCGTCGGCGTCGATCATCTCGGCGTAGATGCCGACGTCGTTCGCGCGCCCGACGAGATCGTCCATCAGGGTGAGCGCCTCCTCGTGCCGACCCACGCACGCCAGGGCCTCCACGCGCCAGAACGCGCACGCGACGAAGGTCTTCTCCTCGGCGGCCGCACCCGTGTACCGGTACATCAACGATCCGGCGCCGACGTCGTCGGTCAGGGCATCGATCGTCGATGACATGCGCTCGCCCCGGTCGAACCCGCTGGGAGCGTGCAGGAGCACCGAGGCGTCGAGCTCGTCGGTGCCGGCGAAGAACACGTAGGCGCTGCGCTCCGCGGACCAGCAGTTCTCGTCGATCCAGCCCCGGATGCGATCGCGCTCCGCGCTCCAGCGTTCGGGACTGCCCGGGATGACGCCGGCGTCTGCGAGCGCGACGGCGTCGTCCAGCGCCTTCCAGCAGCCCATCTTCGACGACGTGTAGTGGCGGAGCTCGGCGAGCTCCCACATGCCGGAGTCCGGGTTGCGCCACAGATCGCAGGTGCGGTCGGCCATGTCGGCGAGCAGACGCGCCGTGCCTGCGTCGAGGATGTTTCCCGCATCGACGTAGGTGCGGCAGATCGCGAGCAGGTCGCCGTAGACGCCGAGCTGCAGCTGGCCGCTCGCGGGATTCCCGGTCACGACCGGTCCGATCCCGCGCCAGCCCGGCACGTCGTACTCCTTCGGCTCGGGCACGAGATCTCCGTCGAGCGTGTACATGACGTGCAGTTCCGGGCCGTGCGCGCGGATCGTGCGCAGCAGCCACGACAGGGCGGCGTGGGTCTCCTCACGCAGTCCGAATCGCACCAGCGCATGCGTGCTGTACGCGAGATCGCGCACCCAGGCGTGGCGGTAGTCCCAGTTCTTGCCGCCCTCTGCGCGCTCCGGGAGCGAGGTGGTGGCTGCCGCGGCGATGCCGCCGGTCGGGCTGTGGATCAGCAGCTTCAGGGCGAGAGCGCTCCGCTGCACGTGCTTCTCCCACGGTCCGTCGTACGAGAAGACCGATGACCAGTGCTCCCAGTTCGCCACGGTCCGGTCGACACCGACGTCGACGTTGTGGGGATCGGGGAAGTGCAACGGCTCATCATGGGTCGACGCCAACGCCAGCAGATGCCGGGAGCCCGGGGAGGTCGTGAAGGCCCCGTCGAGCAGCGGTCCTGTCGCGCCGTCGGGGTCAGGGCGCTTCGGGCCGTGGTCGAAGCCCACCACGACGAACGCCGTCGCACCGCTGCGGATCACGGTGCCGTGCGGGGTGCTCTCCATCCACGGTGCGGCGGTCTGCAGGGAGGACCCCGGATGCACGCGCCACCGCATCGGCACCTCGCCGATGACGCCGTCCACCCGACGGGCGAGCTCCGCCCACGGCAGGCGGCCGGCGACACCGGAGACGAGGGCATCGGTGACACGCACGGTGCCGGCATCCGTTCGGAACGTCGTCTCCAGGACGTTCGTCCCGGGGATGTATCGGCGTTCGCTCTCGAACTCCGCCGTCGGCTGGAGTTCCAGGCATCCGCCTGTGTCCTCGTCGAGCAGACGTGCGAACACGGGCAGGTCCGTCAGCTCCGGCAGCGGCAGCCAGTCGATGCTCCCGTCGAGCCCGATCAGTGCCACCGTGCGCCCGTCGCCGATCGGCGCGTACGAGGCGAGCGGACGATCGGAGGGAGCGGGGGGCATGCCCTCATCGTGCGCCGAGCGACCTCGTCGGGCAAAAGCCTTGACGGCTCCGCGCACGGTGCTATACGCGCACGCCCGAAAGAGGCGGAAATCATAGACTTTCGCCTCTATTCCGCGGCCCGCCGCGCATGACAAGCTCCAGAGGCGGCCTCTGGTCGCCCCGTGCGACTCGTCACTCCCCACCGAAGGCTTTCCATGTCCGGTTCTCCGCGCCGCTCGGCCCCCTGGGCGATCATCGCCGCGCTCGTCGCCGCGGCCGTGTTCACCGGGGCGACATCCGCTGCCTCTGATGCCGGCTCGCCCGGGGAGGAAATCGTGCCCGAGAGCATCGATGCCGCACAGTCCGTCGAGCTGGCGTACGAGTTCCTGGATGCCCGCGTCGACGAGTTCTGCGACTCCGCCGACCGCTGCCTGCCGCGCAGCTATCAGGGCGGATTCTTCACCACCCCGAGCTGGGACTTCACGCCCTCGTTCGTCTACGACGATGCGCTCGTGGTCATCGCGTACACCGCCCGAGGGCTGCCGGAAGACCTCCGTCGCGCGCAGACGATCGGTGACACGCTGCTGTTCGTGCAGGACGAGGATCCGATCGGCGACGGCCGCGTCCGCACGTCGTACGAGCCACACGGCATCCGGCAGGGACGGGTGGAGATCACCGGTCCCGGCACCTTCACCGGCAACCAGGCGTGGGTGGGCATGGCCCTGACGCGCCTGTTCCACGCGACCGGCGAGCAGAAGTACCTCGACGGTGCGCTGCGGATCGGCGAGTGGGTGCAGACGAACACGGCCGACATGGTGCGCGCGCCCTACGGCTACACCGGTGGCCAGACCGACGACGGCACCTCGCTCGTCTGGAAGTCCACCGAGCACAACAGCGATCTGGCCGGGTTCTTCACGCAGCTGGCGCAGGCCACCGGCGACTCGGTGTGGGCGGACCGGGCCTCCGTCGCCGCGGGCTTCGTCGCGGCGATGCAGAGCGCGGACGGCCATGTCGACACCGGCACGCTCCTCGACGGCTCGACCGTGAACACCCATCCCATCCCGCTGGACGCGCAGACCTGGAGCTCACTCGCCACGGGGGACGCCCGCTACGGCGCGGCCCTGGACTGGACGCTGGCGAACCTGATCGCGACGGACGGCCCGTACACGGGACCCTCGATCAGCAACGTCGACGTGTCGAAGGCCTGGTTCGAGGGCGGCGGACACCTGGCACTCGCGCTCGAGCTTCGCGACGCACCCGGAGACGCGGATCGCGTGGACGACCTGCTGGGAAGCATTCGGCAGGCACAGCTCGACGCGCCGAACGGCGACGGCAAGGGCATCGTGGCGACGTCGAACGACGGCCTGGACTCGGGCTTCGGCGACCTGTACTACGCCAGCCTGCACACGGGCACGACGGCCTGGTACCTGCTCGCGGCGGCCGGGGACAACCCGTTCCGCCTGCCGGTCGACTGAGCGCCGGTCGGCTGAGCGCCGGTCGACGGGGCGGCGGTCAGGCCGCGACGCGGGCGACCGCGGCGACCGCGCTCGTGAAGAAGGCGAGTCCGTCGACACCGCTGCGCATCGCGACCGCGGTGTCGGGGCCGAAGCCGGGCTCGGTGGCGTGCTCGGGGTGCGGCATGAGCCCCACGACGTTGCCCGCCTCGTTCGTGAGACCGGCGATGTCGCGCAGCGAACCGTTCGGGTTCACTCCGGCGTAGCGGAACGCGACCAGGCCTTCGCCTTCGAGACGGTCGAGCGTCGCGTCGTCGGCGATGTAGCCGCCGTCGCCGTTCTTCAGCGGGATGACGATCTCCTGGCCCGTGCGGAATGCGTTGGTCCAGGCGGTGTCGGAGTTCTCGACGACGAGCTTCTGGTCGCGGCGCACGAAGTGCTGGTGGTCGTTGCGGATCAGGCCGCCGGGCAGCAGGTGCGCCTCGACCAGCATCTGGAATCCGTTGCAGATGCCGAGGATGGGCATGCCCTTGGCCGCGGCATCCTTCACCTCGGCCATGATCGGCGAGAGTGCGGCGATCGCCCCGGCTCGCAGGTAGTCGCCGTAGCTGAAGCCGCCGGGGAGCACGAGGGCGTCGACGCCCTCGAGGTCGTGCGAGCCGTGCCAGAGGGCGACGGGCTCCGCGCCGGCGATGCGCACGGCGCGCTGCGCGTCGCGGTCGTCAAGCGATCCGGGGAAGGTGACGACGCCGATGCGCACAGTCATTCGACGACCTCGACACCCACGACGTCTTCGATCACGGCGTTGGAGAGCACCTCGTCGGCGACGCGCCTGGCCTCGGCGAGCAGCTCGTCGGTGACCTCGCCCTCGACGGTGAGCTCGAAGCGCTTGCCGATGCGGACGTCGCTGAACCCCTCGACGCCGAGACGGGCGAATGCTCCCGAGACGGCCTTCCCCTGCGGGTCGAGCAGTTCGGACTTGGGCATGACGTCGACGACGATGGTGGGCATGAACGGCTCCGGAAGTCGCGGGAAGGCTGGCGCCCTCAGTCTACCGGCCCGCGCGCGACGCCTTACGCGGGGTCTGAGTGGAACACGGTGTGCAGGTCGCCGATGGCCGCGCGGCCGCCGAGGCCGTCGATCTCGAACAGCACCGAGATGCCGGCGACGTGGCTGCCGAGGCGTTCGACGAGCTCGCGCCCGGCGGCGAGCGTGCCGCCCGTGGCCAGCACGTCGTCGATGAGCAGCACGCGGGATCCGGCGGGCAGGTCGTCGTGCATCTCGATCGTCGCGGTGCCGTACTCGAGGGCGTAGTCGACGGATGCCGCGGGCCGCGGCAGCTTGCCCGCCTTGCGGATCGGGATCAGGCCGACCCCCGCCGCGATGGCGGCTGCTCCGGCCAAGATGAACCCGCGCGCCTCGATGCCGGCGACCACGTCGAACTGGCCGGCGAAGGGCTCGATGATCGCCTCGGTGGTGACGCGGAGGGCCTCGGCGTCGGCCAGCAGCGGCGTGATGTCACGGAAGACGATGCCGGGTTCCGGGTAGTCCGGGATGCTGCGGATCAGTGAGGCGGCGCGGACGAGGGCGGGGGAGAGCGGAGCTTCGGGCACCGGGCAAGGCTACTCGCTCTGCCGTGCTTGACATCCGTGGGAGCGCTCCCATATAGTGACGTCTCAGTTCGTGGGAGCGCTCCCACGACTTCCCGAAGCACCATCTGCATCACATCGCACGACCCGCACACAAAGGAGTGAACCGTGAACACACGTGCCCGCAACCGGATCCTGGCGACTGCCGCCGTGGCATCCGTCTCCGCCCTCGCCCTGGCCGGATGCTCCGGCAGCACCGGCCCCGCCGAAGGGGGCGGCGACGAGGACGTCACGCTGACCGTCACCACCTTCGGAACCTTCGGATACGAAGACCTCTACAAGGAGTACGAGAAGGCGCATCCGAACGTCACGATCGAGGCGACCAACATCGACACCGGCGGCAACGCCCGCACCGACGCCTTCACCAAGATCGCGGCGGGCTCCGGTCTCAGCGACATCGTCGCGATCGAGGAGGGCTGGCTCGGCGCGGTCATGGACGTCTCCGACACCTTCGTCGACCTGCGCGACTTCGGCATCGAGGACCGCAAGGCCGACTGGGTGGACTGGAAGTACGGCCAGGCGACGGACGCCGAGGGCCGCGTCATCGGCTACGGCACCGACATCGGCCCGAGCGGGATCTGCTACAACGGCGCCGCGTTCGAGGCGGCGGGACTGCCGAGCGACCGGGAGTCGGTGGCGCAGCTGCTCGACGGCGACTGGGAGAACTACTTCGCCGTCGGCGCCGAGTACACCGAGAAGACCGGCAAGGCCTGGTACGACCACTCCGGCTTCGTGTGGAACGCCATGGTCAACCAGCTCGACGAGGGCTACTACACCGCCGACGGCGAGGTGAACGTCGAGGACAACACCGAGCTCAAGGAGCGCTTCGAGCTGCTGGGGGCTGCGACCGAGGGCGGCCAGTCCGCCGCACAGACCGCGTGGGACTGGAACGGCGGCAAGTCGTTCGTCGACGGCACCTTCGCGACCTTCGTCTGCCCGGGCTGGATGCTGGGCGTCGTGCAGGGTCAGGTCGAGGCCGGCGGCGGCGACGCGGCGACCGGGTGGGACTTCGCCGACGTGTTCCCGGGAGGGGCGGCCAACTGGGGTGGCGCGTTCCTGTCGATCCCGGAGAGCTCGCAGCACCAGGAGGCGGCCGCCGAGCTCGCCGACTGGCTGACGCAGCCCGAGCAGCAGGTGAAGCAGTCCGCTGCAGCGGGCAACTTCCCCTCCACGGTGAAGGCGCAGGAGACGCTCTCCTCGGAGGCGACGCCGAACGCGTTCTTCAACGACGCACCGACCGGAGCGATCCTCGCCGAGCGCGCCAAGGGCGTGGTGGCGCAGTTCAAGGGCGCCGACGACTCCGTCATCCAGGAGAACGTCTTCGGTCCGGCCCTCAGCGGGCTCGACCGTGGTGAGACCGACACCCAGGGTGCCTGGGACCAGGCGATCAAGCTCCTGAACGAGCTCGTCGACTGACATCCCCTTCCGGTCGCAGTTCCTGCCGCCTCCACCCACGGTCGGCGGCAGGAACTGCGACCGGAACTCCTCGGAATCCCGGGACAAGGACACCCCATGACACTCACCGCCCCGCCTGCGGAGCAGCAGCGCGCAGCATCCGCAGAGAAGACGGATGCCGCGCCCACGCGCCCCTGGCATCACCGGCTCTCCCGGTTCGACCAGAACGCCTCGCCGTACCTCTACATCTCGCCGTTCTTCCTGCTGTTCGGGCTGGTCGGCCTGTTCCCGCTGCTGTACACCGTCTGGGTGGCGGTGCACGAGTGGGACCTGCTGAAGGGTGAGGGCGAGTTCGTCGGCGTCGGCAACTTCGTCGAGATCCTCGGCGACTCGATGTTCTGGAACTCGATCGGCAACACCCTGAGCATCTTCCTGCTGTCGGCCATCCCGCAGCTGGCGGTCGCTCTGGTGATCGCCTATCTGCTCGATCGCGGACTGCGCGCGCCGACCTTCTGGCGGATGAGCGTGCTGATCCCGTTCGTCGTCACCCCGGTCGCGGTCGCGATCATCTTCTCGAGCATCTTCAACGAGGCCGACGGCCTCGCCAACAACCTGTTGAACCTCATCGGCATCGCCGACCAGGAGTGGAAGCACAACACCGCCCTGTCGCACATCGCTATCGCGGTGATGGTGAACTTCCGCTGGACCGGCTACAACGCCCTCATCCTGCTCGCGGCGATGCAGGCCGTGCCGCGTGACCTGTACGAGTCCGCCGCCCTCGACGGCGCCGGTGCCGCTCGACGTTTCTTCTCGATCACGATCCCCACGATCCGCCCGACGCTGATCTTCGTCATCATCACCGCCACGATCGGCGGGCTGCAGGTCTTCGCCGAGCCGCGGCTGTTCGACGTCTCGACCGCGGGCGGCATCGGCGGCAGCGACCGCCAGTTCCAGACGACGGTGCTGTTCCTCTGGGAGCTCGCCTTCTTCCGGCGGAACCTCGGCGAAGCATCCGCCGTCGCCATCCTGCTCTTCCTGCTCATCGTGGGCATCGGCGTGATCAACTTCCTGATCTCCCGGCGCATCGCCACCGGCAGCGACCCGACGAACCGCGCCGCGCGCCGTCGCTCCCGCTCGACGAGCAGGAACTCGACCAAGGAGGAGGCGCGATGACCGCCACCCAGGCTCTCAGCGTGCCGGAGAAGATCCGCCGCCGCCGCACCACGACGGGCGGGAACGCGGGCATCGGCAGCCGCCCCGGCTTCCTCACCTACGGACTGCTCGCCGCCTTCATCATCGGCAGCGTGTATCCGCTGTGGTGGTCGGTCGTCGTGGCCAGCGGCACCAATGCCACGCGTGGCGAGACGCTGCCGCTGGTCCCGGGCGGGAACTTCCTCACGAACGCGGCCAAGGTGTTCGACGCCATCCCGTTCTGGCTGGCGCTCGGCAACTCGTTCCTCATCTCGGGAATCATCACGATCTCCGTCGTGACCTTCTCCACCCTCGCCGGCTACGCCTTCGCGAAGCTGCGCTTCAAGGGCCGCGAGGGACTGATGATCTTCGTGATCGCGACCATGGCGATCCCCACGCAGCTCGGCATCATCCCGCTGTTCATGCTCATGCGCGAGCTCGGCTGGACCGGGTCGATCGGCGCGGTCATCGTGCCGACGCTGGTCACCGCCTTCGGGGTGTTCTTCATGCGCCAGTATCTGGTCGACGTGATCCCCGACGAGCTGATCGAAGCCGCTCGGATGGATGGCGCGAACCAGTTCCGCACGTTCCTGACCGTCGGCATCCCCGCCGCGCGTCCGGCGATGGCCATCCTCGGTCTCTTCACGTTCATGACCGCGTGGACGGACTACCTGTGGCCGCTGATCGTGCTCTCGCCCTCGAACCCCACCCTGCAGACGGCTCTCAGCCAGCTGCAGTCCGGGTACTACATCGATTACTCGATCGTGCTCGCGGGTGCCGTGCTCGCCACCCTCCCGCTGCTCGTGCTCTTCGTGGTCGCCGGGCGACAGCTGGTCAGTGGCATCATGGCCGGCGCGGTGAAAGGATGACCCGTATGACGCGTGCCTTCCCCTCGGACTTCCTCTTCGGCGCGGCGACCGCGGCATATCAGATCGAGGGAGCCGCCTTCGAGGACGGGCGCACCGCGTCGATCTGGGATGCGTTCTCGCGAGTGCCCGGTGCGGTGATCGGCGGAGACACGGGCGATGTCGCGTGCGACCACTACCACCGCTACTCCGACGACGTCGCGCTCATGAAGGACCTCGGGCTGCAGACCTACCGCTTCTCGACCTCGTGGTCGCGCGTGCGGCCGGACGGCGGTGCGGTGAACGCGAAGGGCGTCGACTTCTACGAGCGCCTCGTCGACGAGCTTCTCGGCGCCGGCATCCTGCCCTGGCTGACGCTCTACCACTGGGACATGCCGCAGGCGCTGCAGGACGCGGGGGGCTGGACGAACCGCGACACCGTCGACCGGTTCCTCGAGTACGCCGGCACGATGCACGACGCGCTCGGCGACCGGGTGAACGTGTGGACCACTCTGAACGAGCCGTGGTGCTCGTCGTTCCTCTCCTACACAGGAGGCGAGCACGCGCCGGGGCACACGAGCATCGCGGAGGGGCTGCTGGCCTCGCACCACCTGCTGCTCGCGCACGGCGCGACGGTGCGCGAGCTGCGCGGCCGCGACGCGTCGCTCAACCTCGGGATCACGCTCAACCACACGGTCGCCGACCCCGCCGACCCGCAGAACCCCGCGGATGTCGACGCCGCACGCCGCGTCGACGGGCAGTTCAACCGCTGGTTCCTCGACCCGATCTACCGCGGGGCGTACCCGGCCGACATCGTCGAGGACATCCGGGCGGTGGATGCGGATGCCGTCGCGCGATTCGAGTCCGCGATCCATGCGGGCGACCTCGAGACGATCGCGCAGCACATCGACACGCAGGGCGTGAACTACTACCACGGTGACCTCGTCGCGGGAGAGGCGCCGGCGGAGCCCCCGGTCTCCGGAGGCCCCGCGACCGAGCGGCCCACCCGCAGCCCGTACCCCTCGAGCGACGGCATCCACTCCGTCGAGCGCGGGCTCCCGCGCACCGCGCAGAACTGGGAGGTGCAGCCCGAGGGGCTGACCCGCCTGCTGCAGCGGGTGTGGACCGAGTACGCCGAACCCGCCGGAACCGTGCTCTCCATGACCGAGAACGGCGCGGCCTACGACGACGTCGCGGTGGTCGAGGAGGGTGAGACGCGCGTGCACGACGCCGACCGCGCCGAGTTCCTGCGCCTGCATCTGGGAGCCGTGCTGGATGCTGTGGATGCCGGTGTCGACGTGCGCGGCTACTTCTACTGGTCGCTGTTCGACAACTTCGAATGGGCCTGGGGCTACGACAAGCGCTTCGGCATCGTGCGCGTCGACTACGACACGCAGGAGCGCAGTCTCAAGGACTCCGGCCGGGAGTACGCGCGCATCATCGCCGGCCGCAGTCTCTGACCCGGCCGCTCGAATCGCGCGAATGGTCGCCTCAGGGCCGGAAAAGCGACCAGTCAGGCGATTCGAACGGGCCTCGGGGCCGATCAGACAGAATAGGGCGATGGAAGAGTGCGCACGATGATGTCGCCCCGAGCGACCATCGAAGAGGTGGCGTCCGCCGCCGGGGTGTCCCGGTCGACGGTCTCGCGTGTCGTGAACGGGTCGACGGCGGTGAGCCCCGAGGCCCTCGCCGCCGTGCGGGCGGCGATCGACGAGCTGAACTACGTGCCCAACCGCGCCGCACGCTCACTCGCCTCCCGGCAGACGCATGCGATCGCGCTCATCGTGCCCGAGGACACGAACCGGTTCTTCGGCGACCCGTTCTTCGCGGCCATCGTCGCGGGGATCACGGGCAAGCTCGGCGGCTCGGACTACCTGCTCAACCTGCTCATCGCGAGCGACGACCCGGGCGACAAGATGACGAGCTTCGTGCGCAACGGCGGCGTCGACGGCGCGCTGATCGTCTCGCACCACACCAGCGACGCGTTCATCGACCGGATCGCGGATGCCGTGCCGGTCGTCTACGGCGGGCGTCCGGTGCGCCGGCGCGAGGCCGACTACGTCGTCGACGTCGACAACGTCACCGGTGCGAAGAACGCCACCCGTCGTCTGGTCGACATCGGCCGCACGAAGATCGCGACGATCTCCGGCACGCCGACCATGGTGTCGTCGATCGACCGCATGCAGGGGTTCCGGAGCGTGCTCGCGGATGCCGGGCTGCAGGCGTTCGCGGAGGAGGCCGGCGACTACAGCGAGGGCAGCGGCGCCGAGGCGATGCGCCGCATCCTCTCCGCCGGAACGCCCGACGCGGTGTTCGTCGCGAGCGACCTCATGGCCAGGGGAGCCCTCACGGCCCTGCGATCGGCGGGGCTGCGGGTGCCGGAGGATGTGGCACTCGTCGGCTTCGACGACTCCTCGGTGGCGGTGTCGACCGAGCCGCAGCTCACGACGATGCGCCAGCCGATGTACGCGCAGGGCGAGGCGATGGCGGGAGTGCTTCTGGCACGACTGGCCGGCGAGGACCCGGCGCACACCACGATCCTGCCGACCGAGCTGGTGGTGCGCGCCTCGGCGTAGCGGGCTCGAGTTCGCGGCACGGGAGAGATGAACACGGCTGTGGCCCTGGCGCCCCCTCCGGGCCAGGCCCACAGCCGTGGGTATGTGGGGCTCAGCCGGAGCCGAGCGTGCGCAGGATGTCGCCGCCGAAGAGCGAGAACGCCGTCACCCCGGCCGACAGCAGCAGCACTCCCGCCGTGCCCGCGACGGCGAGGATCGAGATCCCGCGGCCGCCGAGACGCTGTCCGCGGAGCCCGACCGAGACGCCGGCACGAGCGGCGATCTCACCGGCGTCGTCGTCGCGGTACAGCTCCGTGCGCGCGGCGAAGCGGCGGTGGAACTCCTCGGCGAGCGTGATCGCCGCGGCCATGGTGTCCGCCCGATCGAACCGGGTGCTCGCCGGCAGGTACACGTAGAGGCGATCGGAGACGAGCTCGATCTCGGCACCCGAGCCGAGGTCGAGCACCCGCGCCATCAGGTCGGGCGTGAAGATGTACAGCGCATCCTGCTGGTAGCCCTCGGGAACGATGAGCCGGAACGTCGAGGCGAACTCGCCCTCCAGATCCATCCGGGCAGCTCCCCGCCCGAGGCCCAGCGTCGGGATGATGCTGCGCCGCCTGTTCGCGAGCACGATGTGGGGCACCGACGTCGGGAGCGGGAGTTCGATGAAGGCGAACGGCCGCTGCACGGTCGCCCGCTCCTGCCCGCGCGACACCGAGTGATGGATGCCGAGTTCGAACGGCATCCGCTCGTCTTCGGACGCCACGACCGCACGCTCCTGCCCGCGCAGGACCCGGGTGAACGCGGCGCCCGGCCGTCGGGTGTGCTCGAGCGTGTCGGCGTACGCCCAGCCGTTCTGCCACGCGAAGGCCGCGATCTTGACGCGCCTGCTCAGGCCGACGGAATACCAGAGGAACCCGACCGCGGCGAGCACGGTGTACCCGACGACGAACACCCCGAGGATGGGAGCCACGGCGAGGATGTCGGTGCGACCGAGGAACCACAGCCCCACCAGCATCGCCGCCGCGAACAGCAGCACGGCGAGGAGGATCGCGACGAAGCGACGGTGCGGCGGTATGCGGCAGGTGCGCTCGTAGGCGAGGATGTCGCGGAATCCGGCGCTGCGTCGCAGCGGTTCCAGGTCGACGGTCAGCGGCTCCATGACAGCGTCGCCCACGGGCCGTTGCGCTTCTCGGTCGCGGCGGCCTTGAAGTCCGACCAGCCGTCGCCGAACTTCTCGAACGACTTCTCGTCGACGCTGCCGTCGCTCCAGTGCATGACCCGACCGGCGATGTAGCTCAGCCCGAAGTCCGCCCACGAGGCGAAGTGGGGACGCGCGTCCACGTTGATCTGATGGATGATCGTGCGGGCCTCGGCGACGTCGGCATGACCGAGCGCGACACCCCAGGTGGTCATCGCGACGGCCTGGCCGATGGCGTAGCCGTCGAGCGTCCTCACGAAGAGGCCGGGGGCGACGATGTCCTTGCCGACCCGCTTGCGCACCTCGGACTCGATGTACTCGATCGCGGTGACGAAGGTGCGCGCGTCCCGCTTGTCGCCGCCCTCCTCCGCGATGGCCGCGAGCCATTCCTTGGCCTTGGGCGCGCGTCCGAGGCGCTCGGCCACGCCGGTGCGGACGGCGAGGTAGAGCGTCCACATCTGACGCCGGCGACGGTCGGTGGTGAGGCGCTCGATGTTGTCGAGCCAGTCCTGCCGCGAGTGCACGCCCCACTGGTCGACGAGCACGGACTTCTCCCGGGCGCCCAGGCCGGAGGCGGTCGGGTCGTTCCAGGGTCCGGACGGGAGGTTCGTGATCTGCAGGAATCCCAGCGCGATCTCGTTCGCCTCGGCATCCGTCGTCGAGAACTGCTCCGACGGCTTCACCTTGGCGTCGGGCAGCAGCCAGACCACGACGAAGAACAGCACGATGACGCCGATGATCGCCCAGAACCACCACTGCTCGATCAGCCAGCCGATGATCGAGCCGAGGTCGTTGAAGTCGACGCGCGCGAGAGAATGCATGTGCTGCTCCTGGGAGGGGTGAATCCGTCGCCGTTCATAGATTGAACGAACATTCAGTGAGTAATCTATACGGCACGGGGAGGATTTCGGAAGATTCAGATCGCGACGCAGGAGGTGGATGCCGCATGGCACGCTCCGATGAACGGAACCGCCTCGCGCGCGAGCGCGCACGGGAGGCGCTGCTGCAGGCGGCGATCGAGGTTTTCAGCGAGCGCGGCGTCGCGGGCTCCAGCATCGCCGCGATCACGCAGCGAGCCGGCGCCGCTCAGGGACTGGTGAACTACCACTTCGGCGGCAAGGACCAGCTGGTCGCCGCCGTCATCGACCGCTGGTTCGAGACCGTGCTCGGCTTCGCCCGCGTCGACGGGACGCCCGACGAGGCGCTCGCCGCGGTGATCGACGGAGCGCTCACCGCCACGGCCTACGCGCTCCCGCTGCAGCGGGCCGTCCTCGCGATGCAGCAGCAGCCCGCGACTCATCGACTGTTCGCGGAATCCGAGGCCCGTCACGAGGCGGCCGCGTCGGCGGCGGAGGATGCCGTACGCGAGCTGTTCCGCGCGCGCGGCGCCGAAGACCCGGCGCTCGAGGAGATCATGCTGCGCAGCACCCTCGAGGGCGTCTTCGTGAAGTTCGCGGTCTTCGGCGAGACCTTCCCGCTGGAGGATGCGCGGCGGTGGATGCACCGCCGGTACGGACTGCCCGAGCCGACGACGCCGATCGCTCCGCCAGTGCGCCTGCACGATGGCGAGCGTCGCCCGCGGGCGACGGGGATACTGGACTCGGGAGCGTGATCGCATGGTTTCGATCGACCTGAACTCCGACCTCGGCGAGAACGTCCCTGGCCGCATCGTGAGCGACGACGCGAGCATGCTGCGCCTCGTCACGAGTGCGAACGTGTCATGCGGCTTCCATGCCGGCAGCCCCGAGGGCATCCGCGAGACTCTCGCGGCGGCGGTGCAGGGCGGCGTCGTCATCGGCGCGCACCCCGGCTACCGCGACTATGAGAATTTCGGACGCATCGCGGTCGACATCGACTCGGCCACGCTGCAGGCCCATGTCGAGTACCAGCTCGGCGCGCTCATCGGCCTTGCGGCGGCCGTCGGCGGGCGGGTCGCGTACGTCAAGCCGCACGGAGCGCTCTACAACGCGATCGCGCGGGACGAGCGGCAGTCGAAGGACGTCGTGGCGGCGATCCGCGCGATCGACCCGAGCCTCGTGCTGTTGGGGCTGTCGGGCGCAGTCGTGCTCGATGTCGCCGAACGGGCAGGGCTCGTCGTCGCCGCCGAGGCCTTCGCGGACCGCGCGTATCAGCCCGACGGACGGCTCGTCTCGCGCGCCGAGCCGGGTGCCGTGCTGCACGATCCCGCGGCGGTCGCCGAGCGCATGGTGCGCCTCGCCTCCGACGGTGTGATCCGGGCGATCGACGGCACCGACGTGCCGGTGGTCGCGCAGTCGATCTGCGTGCACGGCGACAGTCCGGGTTCGGTGGCGATGGCGGCTGAGACCACGCGGATGCTGGAGCGCGCGGGCGTCGCGATCGCGCCGTTCGCGCCGGTCTGACGTGATGCGCATCCTGACGGCATCCGATCGCGCGCTTCTCGTCGAGGCGTCCGACCTCGACGAGGCGATGCGGCTGAACCTCGCGTGGGACGGGCTGCCCGGCGTGGTCGAGCGCATCCCCGGCGCCCGCACGGTGCTCATGCGCTTCGATCCGTTGCGGGTGTCGGCTGCCGATCTCGCCGCGGTGCTGTCGGCGACCGAGGTCGACACCGCGTCTCTGCCGGGCGCCGGTGCGGTCACCGTGCCGGTGCACTACGACGGCGAAGACCTCGACGAGGCGGCATCCCTGCTCGGCGTCTCGGCGGAGGAACTGGTGAACCGGCACCTCGCCGCCGACTGGCGTGTCGCGTTCTCGGGCTTCGCGCCCGGATTCGGGTACGTGGTGAGCAGCGATCCCCTCTTCGACGTGCCGCGTCGGTCGTCGCCGCGCACGCGCGTGCCCGCCGGATCGGTCGCGCTCGCCGGACAGTTCACCGGGGTGTACCCCCGCGCGAGCCCGGGCGGCTGGCAGCTCATCGGCCGCACCGACGCGGTGATGTGGGACATCGACCGCGATCCGCCGGCGCTGCTGTCGCCCGGCGCGGCGGTGCGGTTCACGCACGTGCGAGCGCAGGCGCGGGTGTCGGAGAACGGAGACGATCGTGAGCCGTCGCGGCCTGTCGCCGCTCGGCACGCCGCCGCGGAGACCGATGCTTCCGGTTCTCCTCCCTCGACCGCCGTGCCGGCCGTCGAGATCGTGCGCGCGTCACTGCCGTTGCTGGTGCAGGATGCCGGACGCCCGGGCTATGCGGCGCTCGGGGTCTCGGCATCCGGAGCGGCGGACCGCCGGGCGATGCGCGACGCCAACCGCGCGGTGGGGAACGCGACCACGGCCGCGGTGCTCGAGAGCGTCGGGGGAGCCGTGCTGCGATTTCGCGGTGCCGGCGTCGCCGCGGTCACGGGAGCGATCGGCGCGCTCACCCTCGTCGAGGCCGGCGGTGCCGTTCGCGCCGTCGTGCACGGGGCACCCTTCGCCACAGTCGACGGCGACGAGCTGACCCTCGGGCAACCGGACCGCGGGTTGCGGTCCGTCATCGCCGTGCGGGGCGGGATCGATGCGGAACCTGCCCTGGGGAGCCGGTCCGCCGACACGCTCGCCGGTCTCGGTCCGGGGGCGCTCGCAGCGGGCGCCGTCGTTCCGGTCGGGGGTGCCGCGCCGCATCCGGTCGAGCCGGAGGCGGTGCCCCGCGACCTTCCGGCCTCCGGCGAGCTCGTGGAGCTCGAGATCACGCTCGGGCCCCGCGACGACTGGTTCACGGCCGCCGCGCTCGACACCCTCACCGGCCAGGAGTGGACGGTCACGCCGCGTTCCGATCGCGTCGGCATCCGCCTTCAGGGCGATGAGCCCTTGGAGCGGTCGGTCGGCGGGGAGCTGCCGAGCGAGGGTGCGGTGACCGGCGCGCTCCAGGTGCCACCCGACGGGCAGCCGGTGCTGTTCCTCGCCGATCACCCGCTCACCGGGGGCTACCCGATCATCGGTGCGCTCACCGACCGCGGCCTCGACCTCGCGGGTCAGCTGCCCCCGGGCGTGCGCCTTCGGTTCCGCATCGCGGCATTGTGACTACGCGGGGTCGCCGCCCAGCGGACCGACCGCCTCGAGCGGCTTCGGGTCATCGGCGCCGGTCTTGCGCGCACGGGCGATCGCGTTGCCCACGTGGTAGATGAGGAGCGCCGCGACCGTGCCCAGCACGATGCCGCCGAACGCGAAGTCGCCGAGCTGCATCGAGAACCCTGCGATGCCGATCACGAGCGAGACCGCGGCGGTGTACTGGTTCACGGGGCGCGAGAAGTCGACGCGGCTGTCGACCCAGATCTTGATGCCGATGATGCCGATGAGCCCGTACAGTGCGGTGGTCGCACCGCCCAGCACGCCGGCGGGGATCGAGTTGAACACCTCGCCGACCTTGGGGGAGAAGGCCAGCAGGATGGCGAAGAGCCCGGCGACCCAGTAGACGGCGGTCGAGTAGACCCGGGTCGCGGCCATGACGCCGATGTTCTCGCCGTAGGTCGTCGTGCCCGAGCCGCCGAAACCGCCGGCGATCGTGGTCGCGACGCCGTCGGCGATGAGCGCGCGGCCGGTGTGCTTGTTGATGTCGGGGTTCTCGGTCATGCTCGCGACGCCGCGGACGTGTCCGACGTTCTCAGCGACGAGCACCAGCACGACCGGCAGGAACATGGCGATGGTCGACCAGGTGCCCGGCGCGATGAAGTCGGGGAGCTGGAACTGCGGCAGGCCGATCCACGGGGCATCCGAGATCAGCTCCGCGGGCGTCTTGCCGCCGCGCAGCTCGTTCGGCACGCTGAACGAGCCGGTGATGGCGGCGTACACGAAGCCGACCGCGACGCCGAGGAAGATCGAGATGCGGCCCAGGAAGCCGCGGAACAGCACCGCGAACAGGATGATCGCGACGAGAGTGATGGTCGCCGTGACCGGATCGATCTGGAAGTTGTTCCAGGCGGTCGGGGCGAGGTTGAAGCCGATCAGCGCGACGATCGCGCCGGCGACGACCGGGGGCATCAGCGCGTCGACCCAGCGGAGACCGGCGAACTGCACCACGAGCCCGACGACGGCGAGCAGGATGCCGACCGCGACCACGCCCGCGAGTGCCGAACCCGTTCCGCCGGCGGCGACGGCGGCGGTGATCGGGGCGATGAACGCGAACGAGGACCCGAGGTAGCTGGGCAGCTGGTTCTTCGTGATCAGCAGGAAGATCAGGGTGCCGAGACCGCTGAAGAGCAGGGTGGTCGACACGGGGAACCCGGTCAGGGTCGGCACCAGGAACGTGGCGCCGAACATGGCGACGACGTGCTGGGCGCCGATCGCGATCGTCGCCGGCCAGCTCAGGCGCTCGCCGGGGGTGACGACGGCGCCGGGCTCGACCGTGCGGCCGTTTCCATGCAGCTTCCACAGGGCCATGCGGGCTCCTCAGGTTCGGGGGATGTCGCGCGGGGGAACGCGACAGTGCTGGAGCCACCCTACCGATTCCTGAGTGTTGGCTGGATGCCTTCACGCCGACGTAGGTCGGGTGGGGGAGAGCTCACGCCCCGAGGCGCTCGATCAGCTCGCGGTAGCGGTCGGCCGTGCGCTCGACGATGTCTTCGGGAAGCAGCGGCGGCTCGCCCTGCTTGTCCCAGTTCGCGGCCAGCCAGTCCCGCACGATCTGCTTGTCGAAGCTCGCCATCCGCTCACTCGGAGTGGTGCCGGTCTTCCAGGCCTCGGCGTCCCAGTACCGCGAGGAATCACTCGTGAGCACCTCGTCGGCGAGGCGCAGCGTGCCGTCGGCATCCGTTCCGAATTCGAACTTCGTATCGGCGAGGATCAGACCCTTCTCCTCGGCGATCGCGGCGGCACGGGTGTAGATCGCGAGCGAGACGTCGCGCAGCTCGGCGGCGCGGTCCGCGCCGACGAGTTCGACGACCTTCTCGAAGGTGATGTTCTCGTCGTGCTCGCCCATCGGCGCCTTGTAGGCGGGCGTGAACAGCGGTTCCGGCAGGCGGTCGCCGTTCTGCAGGCCGGCCGGCAGCGGGAGGCCGCACACCGTGCCGCTCTCCTGATACTCGGCCCACCCGGAGCCGGTGATGTAGCCGCGCACGACGCATTCGATCGGCAGCATCTCCAGCGACTGCGCCAGCATGGCGCGATCGGCGACGGATTCCGGGATCTCGCCGTCGGCGAGGTGATTCGGCACGTCGGAGAGCTGCGCGAACCACCAGCGGCTGAGACGCGTGAGCAGCGCACCCTTCTCGGGGATGCCGGGGGAGAGAACGAAATCGAAGGCGCTGACGCGGTCGGAGGCGACCACGAGGATGCGCGTGTCCTCCGGATCCTCGGACGCGTGGAGGTCGCGGACCTTGCCCGAGTAGATGTGCCGCCAGCCGGGAATCGTCCGGGCCGTGCCTTCTGAAGAGGTGCTCACCCGCCCATCATTCCAGAGCCGCGCCGCCGTCTTGTCCCGGGGTCGGAAAAGGCGTATAGTCCACGTGGACTAATCGAGGTGGAACATGAAGGATGCCGTGGATCGGCTCACGCCCATGGGGGTGATGGTGCTCGCGCTGCTGCGCGAGGCCGACATGCACCCCTATGAGATGGTGCGGCTGCTGCGGGTACGGCATGACGACCGGCTCCTCACGATCACGAACGGCACGCTCTACCACACCGTCGCCCGGCTCCAGCGGGCCGGACTCCTCGACGAGGTCGGCATCGACCGCGACGGCAACCGTCCCGAGCGCACCACCTACACGCTGACGGATGCCGGGCGTGAAGCCGTCATCGCCTGGGTGCAGCGGGAGATCCCGAAGGTCGATCGTCCGGCCGAGTTCCGTGTGGCCCTCGCGGAAGCGCACAACCTCGAGCGCGATGACACGATCGAGCTGCTCCGCGCCCGCCGGGTGGCGCTCGACGAGGACCACATCCTGCATCGCGACGGCCTGCGCAAGGCAACAGCCAAGGGTGTTCCGGAACAGGTGCTCGTCGAGATCGAGCGCCAGGAAGCCCTTCTCGAGGCCGAGCTGCGCTGGCTCGACTCCCTCCTCGCCCGTCTCGAGGCCGACACGATCCCCTGGGGTCCCTCGGCATTCACCGACTCCGACCGCTACCTCGCTCAGCGAAAGGCTGCACAGCAATGACCGAATCACGACAGGCCGCAGGGCCTGAGACCGGACCGTTCGCGGCCGGCAACGAACCGAAGAGCCCGTGGCCCGCCCTGTGGGCGCTCGTCATCGGCTTCTTCATGATCCTCGTCGACACCACGATCGTCTCGGTCGCGAACCCGGCGATCAAGGCCGCGCTCGACCCCAACACCAACAACCTCGACAACGTGGTGTGGGTCACCAGCGCGTACCTGCTGACCTACGCCGTGCCGCTCCTCATCACCGGCCGCCTCGGCGACCGGTTCGGGCCGAAGAACATCTACCTCATCGGCCTCGCGATCTTCACCCTCGCCTCGCTCTGGTGCGGTCTCTCGAACTCGCTCGAGGGACTGATCGTGGCGCGCGCGGTGCAGGGACTCGGCGCCGCATTCATGACGCCGCAGACGATGGCGGTCATCACCCGCACCTTCCCGCCGAACCGCCGTGGCGCCGCCATGGGGCTGTGGGGCGCGACCGCCGGTGTCGCGACGCTCGTCGGACCGCTCGCCGGCGGCCTGCTGGTCGACGGCTTCGGCTGGGAGTGGATCTTCTTCGTCAACCTCCCGGTCGGCGTGATCGCGTTCATCGCCGCGTGGATCCTCGTGCCTCGTCTGAAGACGCACCCGCACCGCTTCGACATCCTCGGTGTGGTGCTCAGCGCGGCGGCGATCTTCCTCCTGGTCTTCGGCCTGCAGGAGGGCGAGAAGTACGACTGGGGTGTCATCTGGGGTCCCATCTCGGTGTGGGGTCTGATCATCGCCGGCATCGTCGTGCTCGCGCTGTTCGTGCTGCAGCAGTGGAAGACGAAGAGCGAGGCGCTCGTGCCGCTCGCGCTGTTCCGCGACCGCAACTTCTCCGGCGCGAACGTCGCGATCGCCGCGGTGGGCTTCGCCGTGACGAGCATGTCGCTGCCGCTGATGTTCTTCCTGCAGATCGCCCGCGGGCTCGCCCCGACCGAGGCCGCGCTCCTGATGATCCCGATGGCCGTGCTCTCCGGCGTGCTCGCCCCGCTCGCCGGGCGGATCCTCGACCGCACCGACCCGCGGCTCATCCTCATCCCGGGCCTCATCGCCTTCGCCGCCGCACTGTTCTGGTACTCGTCACTGGTGAACATGGACACCCCGATCTGGATGTTCCTGTTCCCGTCCGCGCTCCTCGGCATCGGCAGCGCCGGCATGTGGGGACCGCTCGCCACGACGGCCACGCGGATGCTGCCGATGCGTCAGGCCGGCGCCGGCGCGGGCATCTACAACACGACCCGCACGATCGGCTCGGTCGTCGGCTCCGCCGCGATCGCGACGTTCATGCAGGCGCGGCTCGAGGCGAACCTCCCGGGCATGGGAGATGCCGCAGGCTCGATCAGCTCCGGAGGCGCCCTCCCCGCGCCGGTCGCCGAGGGCTTCTCGGCCGGTATGTCTCAGGCCATCCTGTTGCCGGCCGTCGTGATCCTCGTCGCCCTCATCGCCTCGCTCTTCCTGCGCGGCGCTCCGAAGGACAAGCGGCCCGAGGCCGCCGAGACCGACGTCACGGCATCCGCCCCGATCGAATAGCCCGCGTCTCGAAAAGGCACCCATCCCGGTCGCGGATGGGTGCCTTTTCGCGACCTGAGCGGGTGGGACTCCTCCCACACATTCAGCAGTCCGGTGAGGTTCTCCCCGCTAGCCGTGTGACACGTTCTCCCCGGCGAGGCAGGCGCCGACGCGACGCTAGCCTCGGCCGATGCCGACGGTCATGCGGGTACGCGGGTACCGATTCTTCTTCTACAGCAATGAGGGGTCGGAGCCTCCGCACGTGCATGTGGAACGGGCAGAATTCACTGCCAAGTTCTGGCTGAGGCCCGTAGAATCGGCGGCGAGAACAAGGTTCAGCGGTCGAGAAATTCGGCTGCTACGCAAGATCGTCGAGTTTCGACGCGACCTGATCGAGGAGGCGTGGGATGAGTACTTCGGTTGATGACGCCGTGGCCATCGGCGTCGTGATCGACGATCAGGAATTGCACGTTCGGATGAAGGACGGACGCACGATCAGCGCCCCCCTCGACTGGTTTCCTCGTCTCGCGGGCGGGACCCCCGCGGAGCGCCTGGACTGGCGTCTCATCGGCGCGGGAGAAGGCATCCACTGGCGGCAACTGGATGAGGACATCTCGATTCCGGCTCTGCTCCGGGGTCGCTGAGCGGGCCTCTCTCCGAGATCCGGATGAACGCGTTCTCGCGACCGTGACCCGGTTCAGTCGAGCCGGGGTGTGAAGGGCCGCCCGTTAGGGTGGATGATCGGCGGCTGTCCGGTCGCATCATCCGATCCCGAGGAGCATCCGTCGTGATCCGCACACCCTCCGCGCGCACGCGTGGTTTCGGCCGCACCGCCATCGCCGCCGCGCTCACCGCGTTCGTCGCCGTCGGCGCCCTTCTCGGCGGAGCCTCGAGCGCCGTCGCCGCCGAAGACGGCGAGAAGTACGTCATCGGCACCGACACCACGTTCGCCCCGTTCGAGTTCACCGATGCGAGCGGCGACCTCGTCGGCATCGACATGGACCTGCTCCGCGCGATCGCGAAGGACCAGGGCTTCGAGGTCGAGATCCGGCAGCTCGGGTTCGACGCCGCCGTGCAGGCGCTGCAGGCCAACCAGGTGGATGCCGTCATGGCCGGCATGTCGATCACCGACGAGCGCAAGCAGACCTTCGACTTCAGCGACCCGTACTTCACCAGCGGCATCCAGCTCGGTGTTCTCGAGTCCAGTGACATCCAGTCCCTCGACGACCTCGACGGCGAAGCCGTGGCGGTCAAGACCGGCACCCAGGGTCAGACCTTCGCCGAGGAGAACCAGGACGAGTACGGCTTCAAAGTCACCCCGTACTCCGACACGACCGACATGGTGGATGCCGTGAAGGCCGGCCAGGCGGTCGGCTACTTCGAGGACTTCCCGGTGCTGGCGTACGGCATCCAGCAGGGCTCCGGATTCCGCCTCGTCGGAGAGCCCGAGCTCGGCGGCGAGTACGGCTTCGCGGTCAACAAGGGCATGAACCCCGAGCTGATCGAGATGTTCAACGCGGGTCTCGCGAACCTGCAGGAATCCGGCGAGTACGACAAGATCGTCGACACCTACCTCGCGGGCGGTGAGACGTCGACGCAGGCGACCGACATCTTCTCGGTCGCGGTGCAGTACTGGCCCGCCCTCATGCAGGGTCTCTGGCTCACGATCCTCGCCACGCTCGTCGCGCTCGTCGCCGCGTTCATCCTCGGACTGGTGTTCGGCTTCGGCCGCATCTCAAAGTTCCTGCCGTTCCGCTGGCTCGCGACCGCGTACGTCTTCGTGTTCCGCGGCACGCCGATCCTCGTGCAGGCGTTCTTCGTGTTCTTCGCCATCCCGCAGCTGTTCCCCGGTCTGACCTTCAACCCCTTCGTCGCCGGTGCGATCACGCTGTCGCTCAACACGGGCGCGTACATGACCGAGATCATCCGCGGCGGCATCCAGGCGGTCGATCCGGGGCAGGCCGAGGCCTCGCGCTCGCTCGGCCTCGGGCACTGGAAGACGATGCAGAAGGTCGTGCTCCCGCAGGCGTTCCGCATCATGATCCCGTCGTTCGTGAACCAGGGCATCATCACCCTCAAGGACACGTCGCTGATCAGCGTCATCGGTCTGGCCGAGCTCACCTTCGTGTCGCGCCAGATCATCGCCTCCACGTACCTGTCGGCGCAGGTGCTGACCATCGTCGCCATCATCTACTTCGTCGTGATCACGCTGCTGACGCTGCTCGCGAACCGCCTGGAGAGGAAGTTCAACGCATGAGCAAGATCGAGGTCAAGGATCTGCACAAGTCGTTCGGTGACAACCAGGTGCTCAAGGGCATCGACCTGGCTGTCGAAGACGGAGAGGTCGTCGCGGTCATCGGTCCGTCGGGCTCCGGCAAGTCGACGCTGCTGCGCTGCCTGAACAAGCTGGAGGAGCCCACGTCGGGCCACATCGTCATCGACGGCGTCGACCTCACCGACAAGAGCGTCAAGCTCGACGAGGTGCGTCAGCGCATCGGCATGGTGTTCCAGCACTTCAACCTCTTCCCGCACATGACCGTGCTGGAGAACATCACGCTGGCGCCGATCGAGCTGGGCAAGCTGTCGAAGGCCGACGCACGCTCGCGGGCGATGTCGCTCCTCGAGCGCGTGGGTCTGGCGGAGAAGGCTGATGCGAAGCCGGCATCCCTCTCCGGTGGTCAGAAGCAGCGTGTGGCGATCGCCCGCGCGCTCGCGATGGACCCCGAGATCATGCTGTTCGACGAGGCGACGAGCGCACTCGACCCCGAGATGGTGGGCGAGGTGCTGCAGGTCATCCGCGACCTCGCCTCGGGCGGCATGACGATGGTGCTGGTCACGCACGAGATGGGCTTCGCCCGTGAGGTCTCCGGTCGCACGGTCTTCATGGACGGCGGCGTCGTCGTCGAGGAGGCCCCGCCCGCCGAGCTGTTCGGCGCCCCGAAGAACGAGCGCCTGAAGGACTTCCTCTCGAAGGTGCTCTGAGGGGGCGTGTCGGCTAGTCGGCGAGGGGCTGCGCGGGCGCGACGGCGGGTTCGGATGCTGCCGCTCGAGGCCCGTGGCGCCGGATCGTCGCGCTGACCAGGGCCGCGACGGCGCACAACCCGGCGGCGGCGAACCACGCGAACGTGTACTGGCCGGTCTGGTCGCGCACGATCCCGGCGAGGATCGACGCGATGCCGGCGCCGATCTGGTGCGCGGCGAAGACCCAGCCGAACACGAGAGGTCCCTTCGCGCCGAAGACCTCACGGCACAGGGCGATGGTCGGCGGGACGGTCGCGACCCAGTCGAGCCCGTAGATGACGATGAAGACGACGATGCTCGGCTGCACCTCTGCCGAGAGCAGGCTGGGCAGGAACAGCAGGCTCACTCCGCGCAGCGCGTAGTAGGCCGCGAGCAGGATGCGCGGGTTGACGCGGTCGGTCAGCCAGCCCGAGAACACGGTTCCGGCGATGTCGAAGATGCCGACGACCGCGAGCAGACCGGCGGCCGTGGTCGTCGGCATCCCGTGATCGTGCGCGCTCGGGATGAAGTGCGTGCCGATGAGGCCGTTGGTCGTCGCGCCGCAGATCGCGAAGCCGATCGCGAGCGCCCAGAACGTGCGGGTGCGTGCGGCTTCGCGCAGCGTGTTCAGGGCGAGCTTCGCGGCGTCCCACGCCGAACCGCGTGGCGTGGGTGCCGGGGCGACGTAGGGTTCCGTCTCGCCGTAGCGCGTGACGCCGAGGTCGCTCGGACGGTTGCGCAGGAAGATCCAGACCAGCGGCGCGACGGCGAGCGCGCCTCCCGCGATGATGAAGGATGCTCCGCGCCACCCGATGTCCTCAGCCGCGGCGGCGATCACCGGCAGGAAGATGAGCTGTCCGGTCGCGCTCCCGGCGGTGAGCACACCCGAGACGAGACCGCGACGGGTCGCGAACCAGGTGTCGGTGATGGTGGCCGCGAACACGAGCGCCATCGATCCGGTGCCGAGGCCGATCAGCACGCCCCACGTGAGGATCAGCTGCCCCGGCGTCGCGACCAGCACGCTCAGAGCTGCGCCGGCGCCGATCACGAACAGGGCGACGACCGTGACCGCACGGATGCCGAATCGCTGCATGAGGGCGGCCGCGAAGGGAGCGATCAGCCCGTAGAGCAGGAGGTTGATCGAGACGGCGAGCGAGAGCTCGGCCGTCGTCCAGCCGAACTCCTCTTCGAGCGGCACCATGAGCACGCCGGGCGCGGCACGGAAGCCCGCGGCTCCGATCAGCGCGATCAGCGCGACGAGGGCGACGGTCCAGGCGGGATGGAAGCGGCGGGGTCGCGCGGGGGGCGTGACCGTGGGCTCCTCCACCGATTCGGCGGTCATGCCGCGTCTCCGGCGAGCAGGGCGAACGAGGCGCCGCCCATGCTCTGCCGCGCCCACCGGGTGCTGTCGGCGTCGAGGGGAGCCGCGCAGTGGGTGCACCAGTCGACGGATGCCGCCGCCTCGCCGCAGCGCGCGCAGCTCACCGTGAGCCCGTAGCCGTCGTCCGGGTCGGTGATGCGGGAGAAACGTGCGTAGGCGTGCAGGATCGGGAGGGTCTCGCGTCCGGCATCCGTCAGCACGTATCCGGGCCGACTCTCGTCGTCGCGGGCCAGCAGGCCGGCGTCGACCATGGCGCTCAGCCGGCGGGCGAGCACCGAGTCGGCGGCTCCTGTGGCATCGCGCAGCTGATCGAAGCGGTTGCGGCCTGAGAAGAGCTCACGCAGGATCAGCAGCACCCACGGGTCGGCGAGCACATCGGCGGAACGGGCGATGGGGCACGTCGTGGACGACCAGTCGGAGCGGAGCGGCATCCGCTTACTTTCTTGAAGAAAGCTGCGGAAGTCAAGCGTGCAGCGTCCGGAAATCGGAAGATGGCAGGAATCCCGGGAGGATTCGTCAGGAATCCGCCGGACTACTCCGCGACGCGGGCCGCGATGTCGGTGCGGTGGTGCGAGCCGTCGAGCGCGATGCGGCTGATTGCGTCGTAGGCGCGCTCGCGTGCGGTGCGGAAGTCGGATGCCACGGCGACGACGCTCAGCACGCGTCCGCCCGAGGCGACGAGTGATCCGCCGGGAGCATCCGGGCTCGCGGTCGCGGCGTGCGCGAGATGCACGCCCTCGACGGCGGCGGCATCCGCGAGTCCCTCGATCGGGCGTCCGGTCTGCGGTGCCTCCGGGTAGCCCTCGCTCGCGAGCACCACCGTGATCGCGACGTCGTCGAGGAAGACGGGCTCCGGCTGGTCCTCGAGAGTGCCGGATGCCGCGGCGAACAGCAGCTCCGACAGCGGGGTGACCAGCCGCGGCAGCACGACCTGCGTCTCGGGGTCGCCGAACCGGGCGTTGAACTCGATGACGCGCACACCGGCGGGGGTGAGGATGAGCCCGGCGTAGAGAAGTCCGATGAACGGGGTGCCCTCGGCATCGAGCTGACGGATCACCGGGAGGGCGACGTCGCGGGTGACCTCGTCGACGAAGGCCTGCTCGCTGCCGAACTGCTCGGCGAGCCACGGCAGCGGCGAGTACGCGCCCATGCCGCCGGTGTTGGGGCCCTCGTCGCCGTCGAGCGCGCGCTTGAAGTCCTGCGCGGGGCTGAGCGCGCGGACGGTGTCGCCGTCGCTCAGGAAGAACAGCGACACCTCGGGACCGGAGAGGAACTCCTCCACGAGCACCGGGCCTGCGGGAAGGTAGTGCTCGGCGTGCGCGAGAGCCTCGGCGCGGTCGGACGTGACGATGACGCCCTTGCCCGCGGCGAGTCCGTCGGCCTTGACCACATACGGCGCGCCGAGCTCGTCGAAAGCGGCCTCGACGTCGGCGGTGCGGGAGGCGCGCACCGCGCGGCCGGTCGGCACGCCCGCGGCATCCATGACCCGCTTGGCGAACGCCTTCGAGCCCTCGAGCTGAGCCGCCGCCTTGCCGGGGCCGAACACCGGTACGCCGTGCGCACGCAGCGCATCCGCGACGCCGGCGACCAGCGGAGCCTCGGGGCCGACGACGACGAGGTTGATCGCGTGCTCGTTGGCGAACGCGGTGACCGCCGCACCGTCGAGCGGATCGACCGAGACGGGGGTGGCATCCTGCGCGATGCCGGCATTGCCGGGAGAGACGAAGATCTCGTGCTCCGCCTGCTCCGCTCGCAGGGCGAGGATGATCGCGTGCTCACGGGCACCGGAACCGAGGACGAGAATCTTCACCGGTCCAGCCTACCGAGGGTGGCCGTCGCGTTTCGGTGCGCGAGTCCTCGGCTCAGAGCTCGATCGGCCGCTCGTCCGTCCGATCCCACGGGAGGGTCCAGCCGGCGGCATCGAAGAGGGCGTCGAGCACCATGGCGGTGAAGCCCCAGACGATCGTGCCGTCGACATCGAACGCCGGACCCCGGAAGGTCTGCCCCAGGCGGTGCAGCGTCGACGTGAACCGCGTCTCGGGGTCGAGCAGCTGTGCGACCGGCACGCGGAACACCTCGACCGTCTCGGCATGGTCGACCGCGACGACGCGCGAGGGCGACCGCCACCAGCCGAGCACCGGCGTGACGAGGTGGTTGCTCGCCGCGAGCGGGATCTCGGGCAGCGTCGCCAGCACCTCGACGCCCGACGGGTCGAGGCCGGTCTCCTCCTGGGCTTCGCGGAGCGCGGTGGCCACGGCGTCGGCATCCTGCTCCTCGCGTCGTCCGCCGGGGAACGAGACCTGCCCCGGATGCGACGAGAGGGTGGCGGCGCGGCGCTGCAGCAGCACATCGAGATCGGCGGCCACGGTCAACTCGTCGGTCTCCGCCGGGATGCTGTCGAGCCGGCCGAACAGCACCAGGACGGATGCCGGGTGGGCGCCGTCGAATACCGCGGGGAAGCCCCGCGTCCACCCGTCAGTGCGCTGCGCGGTGGCGAGCAGCTCGGCGCGTGCGCCATGCAGGGTGTCGGGATCGGGGGTCATCGAGTCGAGCCTATGCCTGCTGCAGTGACGAAAGGGGCGTGCGCGTCGCGCGGATTCGTGCGCTTCGCGAGGACGGATTCGCGGCATTCGTCCTCGCGAAGCGCCCATCCCCTCGCGAGGCGCCCGGGCGACCGGCGGCGTACCCTCGATCTCATGCCTTCCCGCAAGATCGACATCATCACCGGACGCACGGCTCTCGACGCCGTACGCGCCGCGGATGCCGCGGGCACGACACCGCAGCGCACCGACCTCGCGACCGCGGTGCGGTACCTGCTGCAGCTGCTCGACGAGAAGGCGCCGGGCAACAGCGTCGAGGTGCGGGTGCCGCCGTTCGGTGCGGTGCAGGTCATCCAGGGTCCTCGGCACACGCGCGGCACCCCGCCGAACGTCGTCGAGATGGATGCCGCCACCTGGATCGCCGTCGCGACCGGTGCGGAGGTCTGGACGGATGCCGAGACGGCAGGACGCATCGCCGCCTCAGGCACCCGCGCCAGCCTCGTCGACGTGCTGCCGCTGCGGCCGTAGCACCGGGGCTGAGCCCCTTCGACAAGCTCAGGGACCCAAGTCTGGGATCCCAGGCGACCGGAAGACCGTCGAACGCACCGGGTAGCCTGTGCTGCACGGACGAAGGGACCGCGATGGGAAAGCGCAAGTCGCCCGAGCAGATCGCCGATGAGGAGCGTCGCTACGCACGGGCTCGCAGCGCGCGCACGCCCGAGGATTTCGCGCAGCTCGCGCTCGACCCGAATCAGGGGATCCGAGCGGTGGCGGCGATGAATCCGGCCGCCGACGAAGCAGCCCTGACCCGTTTCGCATCCGATCGGTTCTGGGGTGTGCGCATCGAGGTCGCGAAGCACGCGAACGCGACGCGCGCCATCCTCCTGGAGCTCCTCGAGTTCGACCCGCCCCGACGGGGTGTCGTGCATCACGCCGCGAAGGAGCGATTGATCGCCGAAGGCGTGCGCTTCGACGACGACGGCATTCCCCTCGTCGGAGACGGCCCCCCGGGCGCCTGAGCCATCCCGCGGGACCTCAGCGGCGCGCGACCACCAGCGGCACGCCCGTGACGGGGTGCGGGAAGACGTCGACGGGCTGCCCGTAGACCTCTTGGATGCGCGCCGCCGTCAGGACCTCGGCGGCCGGTCCGGATGCGACGACACGGCCCTCGGAGAGCAGGGTCACCCGATCCGCGTGCGCGAGCGCGGCGTTCAGGTCGTGCAGCACGATGGCCACGGCGATCCCGGCATCCGCTCGCGCCCGGATCAGACGCATCACGTCCTCGTGGTGCTTGAGATCGAGCGCTGCGGTCGGCTCATCGAGCAGCAGGATGCCGGTGCTCTGAGCGATGACCCGGGCGAGGGCGACGCGGGCGCGCTCGCCCCCGGAGAGCGAGGTCACGGAACGCGTGTGCAGAGCGGTCACTTCGGTGAGGTCCATCGCGGAGGCGACGACGAGGTCGTCCTCGTCGGCGGCGGGCGTGCGCGCCCACGGTGTGCGCCCCATGCGCACGACCTGCTCGGCGCTGAACGGGAACGTCACCGTGTTCTCCTGCAGGAGCACCGCTCGCTGCCGGGCGAGAATCCTCGGGCGCAGCTCGCCGATCGGCTGACCGTCGAGGCTGACCTCGCCCGACTCCGTGGCGACGTCGCCCGCGAGCACGCCGAACAGCGTGGTCTTGCCCGCCCCGTTCGGCCCGACGAGGGCGTGTACCTCGCCGGCGTGGATGTCGATCGTGGCGTTCTCGAGGATGCTGCGCCCCTCGCCGACGCGCACCGTCAGGTCTTCGCCCCGCAGCCGCACGGTCATGCCCATCCTCCCGAGCGTCGGCGGGTCCGGACGAGGAGCCAGAGGAAGAACGGTCCGCCCACGAGGGACGTGATCATCCCGATCGGCAGGTCGGCCAAGGGCACGGCGGTGCGGGCGACGAGGTCGGCCACGGCGATGAGCAGAGCACCACCCAGAGCAGACGCGATCACGAGGGGGAGATGCGCCGGCCCGATGATCATCCGCATCAGGTGGGGCACGACGAGACCCGCGAATCCGATGATGCCGGCGAAGGCGACGGCCGCGCAGACCAGGATCGCGACCGTCACGATGACGGCCATCCGCAGCAGCTCCACGTTCACCCCGAGGTGCCGGGCCGTGCGCTCGCCGAGGGCGAAGAGGTCGAGCGTCGGCGCGACGACGAGGGCGGCGACGACGCCGATGCCGACGAGCGGAGCGACCAGCTGGATGTTCGCCCACAGAGCGCCGTTGAGGGAGCCGAGCTGCCAGAACACGATCTGCTCACGCGTCGAGGTCGTCCCGAGGAAGGTGAAGAACGCCATGCCCGCGCCCGCGATGGCGTTGATCGCGATGCCGGTGAGCAGCAGGGTCACGACCTCGGTGCGTCCGCCGGAGCGACTGATGAAGTAGACCGCGAGTACGGCCGCGAGGCCGCCCAGGAACGCGAAGGCGGGCGTCGTCCACATCCCGAAGGTGGCGAGGCCGAAGGTGATGCTCCCGGCCGCGCCGAGGGCCGCGCCCGACGAGACCCCGACCACGCCGGCATCCGCCAACGGGTTGCCGAAGATCGCCTGCATCAGCACCCCCGAGACGGCGAGCGCGGCGCCGACGAGGAGTCCGAGCACGAGTCGCGGCATCCGGATGCTGTTGATCACGCCGTAATCCGTCGAGGCGGCGGGTGCCCAGGCGGTGTCGATCCCCACGCCGTGCAGGAGCACGCCGATGAGATCGGTCGGGGAGAGGTCGTACTGCCCGCTGGTGATCGACGCGATGCAGGTGATCACGAGCGCGACAATCAGACCGACGGTCACCAGGGCGAACCGCAGCCCCCGATGCCTGGCCGGCGTCGAGGTGACGACCTCGGCGGTCACTTCGCGGGCTCGGGGGCGTACAGGGCGCGAGCGAGAGCGCTGATCACCTCGGCGGAGCGCGGTCCGAAGCTGAGGATCTCACTGTCGGCCATGTCGATCACGCGACGGTTCGCGCCGGCCGGCGTCTCGGCGACCGCCGGGATCCGCTCGATGAGGCCGTCGATGCCCCCAACCGATTCCAGGCCGTCCGTCATCATCACGAGCACGTCCGGGCGGGCGGCCACGAGGGCTTCCGCCGTCATCGGCTTCATGCCCTCCCATCCGATCTCACCGGCGACGTCGACCCCGCCGACCGCGTCGATCAGGGAGTCCGCCCCGGAGTCCTCGCCGAAGATGTAATAGACGTTGGCGCTGCCGCGCACGTAGAGGAACAGCATCCGGGCGCGGTCCTCGTCCTCTGCGGGCACCACGTCGGCGATTTCGGCGAGGGAGGCGTCGAGCTCGGCATTCAGCCGTTCGATGAGGGCGTCACCACGACTGGGCACGCCGAGCGCGGCGGCGATCTCGGTGACGAGTTCATCGGTCGTGTCGATGCGGCGGTCGCTGGAGATGACGACGACGGCGATGCCGGCGTCTCGCAGCTGCTGGCGGATCTCCTTGGGGCCGATCGTGGTGTCGGTCAGGATGACGGTCGGCGCGAGTTCGAGGATCGCCTCGGCGTTCAGCGAGTGACCGGTCTTCGTGACGACCGGCAGGTCCTCGGTCCCGGCGAAGTCGGTGGAGGAGTCGCGGCCGACCACCTGATCGCCGAGGCCGAGCGCGAACACGGTCGACGCGATCGTCCCGGAGATGTCGATGGGGAGGATGCGGTCGACGTCGGTGATGGTCACGGCACGGCCCTCGCTGTCGGTGACGGACACCGGCAGCTTGGGTGCCGTGTCGTCGTCGACCGGCTCGATCGTGTGGTTCGGCAGGCAGGCTGTCGACCCTCCCGTGACGGCGCGCACGTCGTCGACCAGGTCGAGAGAAGCGAGGGGGACGGATGCCTGCGGGCAGGCATCCACAGACTCCGACGGCGCGGCTGCGGTCGCGCCCGGCTCCGCGCACGCGGTGAGCCCGACGGCGAGAGCGGCTGCGAAGAAGAGGGCAAGAACGCGTCGCATTAGGCAAGGCTATCCTAAAACTTGACGCGGTCCGAGGCAGCCCCCTACGCTCAGGAAGGTGGGCTTACTTAGCTAAGCCTAACCAATCCTCATCCCTTCGCCCGACTGCATTGCGGCACCGCCGGCGCGCGTGTCCGCGTGCCCCGGGGTCCGGAGAGAACCCGTGAACGACACAGCAATCGCCCTCAGAACGAGCAGCCGCCTCCGCGTGCTGATCGCCGCCCTCATCTCCTTCCTCCTCGTCGCCGCGGGAGCGGTGGTGGCCGCTCCCGCGCACGCCGCCGACGGCAGCGTCACCTCGACCGTCACCGCCGCATCGCCGTCGGGCGTGACCGTGCAGGTGCAGGCATCCGGACTCCCGGACGTCGCCGGGGCCTACGCCGCGCTCATCGTCAAGGGCACCGAAGGGTCGATCTCGGCGGGCGGCGGATACGCGGCGTTCGCGATGCCGTTCCCCGCGGTGAGCGCGGGAGCGAGCTCGTTCACCCTCACGGCCGCGGCAGGATCGCTCGACCGCACGAAGACCTACGAGGTGCTGGTCTGGAAGCAGCACTCGAACCCGGACGCGACGACGATCTACGCCCGCGGCGACGTCGGGATCACCGGCGAGCAGTGGGATGCCGTCTTCGGTGCGGCGCCGGGAACGGACCCGGGCACGGATCCCGGCACGGACCCGGGTACGGACCCCGGCACGGACCCGGGTACGGACCCGGGTACGGACCCGGGTACGGACCCGGGCACCGACCCCGGTACGGACCCCGGCACCGACCCGGGCACGCCCCCGGCATCCGCGGCGATCTCGGTGTTCCTCGCTGACGGGACGACTCCTGCCGAGGGTGTTGCGCTCCAGGCGGGCGACAAGGTCGTCGTGAAGGGCTCGGGCTATGACCCGACGGCGAACGTCGGCGGTCGGGGCGTCCCGATCCCGTCGAACCTTCCGCAGGGCACGTACGTGGTCTTCGGCAACTTCGGTGCGACGTGGCAGCCCTCGACCGGTGCGGCGTCGTCGATGCGCTCCGTCGGCGCGCAGGCATGGGCGCTCTCGGAGAGCGTCCTGAACCAGGTGCCGGCGCAGTATCAGGCAGCGATCCGCGCGCAGTGGGTGGACATCGCCGCGGACGGCACGTTCCAGGCGACACTGACGCTGAAGGACACGGCGGCGACGCCCGGGTCCTACGGTGTCTACACCTACGGCGCCGGCGGCGTGGTCAACGCCGACCAGGAGCGCAGCGTCGCCCTGAACTACGCCATCACCCCGAAGATCTCCGTGACCTCTGCGGTCTCCCCCGCGGCATCCGGAATCACCGCGACCGTCGCGGGTACGGACTTCGGTGCGGCGACGGGTGTGTACGCGGCCCTGATCGAGACGGGGACGGAGGCGGACGTCACCGCGGGTGGTGGCTTCCTCGCGATGCAGTACGTGCGCGGCATCTCGGGCGGCGCGTTCACGGTCGATCTGATCGCGGCGGCGGCCGACCTCGACCGCACGAAGACCTACGAGGTGATCGTGTGGAAGCAGCACACGATGCCGAACGCCGACACGATCCTCGCCCGCTCGGCCGTCGCGATCAGCGACGCGGATTGGGACGCCATCGCCCCGGAGCCGGTCTCGCCGTCGATCTCGGTGTTCCTCGCCGACGGGACGACTCCCGCGGAGGGCGTCGCGCTCAAGGCCGGCGACAAGGTCGTCGTGAAGGGCTCGGGCTACGACCCGACAGCGAACGTCGGCGGCCGCGGGGCTCCGATCCCGTCGAACCTTCCCCAGGGCACCTACGTGGTCTTCGGCAACTTCGCCTCGACCTGGCAGCCGTCCACGGGTGCAGCGTCGTCGACGCGCTCCGTCGGCGCGCAGGCATGGGCGCTCGCCGAGAGCGTGCTCGACCAGGTGCCGGCGCAATACCAGGCCGCGATCCGCGCGCAGTGGGTGGACATCGCCGCGGACGGCACGTTCCAGGCCACGCTGACGCTGAAGGATGCCGCGGCATCCCCCGGCTCCTACGGCGTCTACACCTATGGCGCAGGCGGCGTCGTCAACGCCGACCAGGAGCGCAGCGTCGCCCTCGACTACGCGATCACGCCGGTCGTCACGAACACCGTGAAGGCGGCCACGGCTGCCGACGGCCTGACCGTCACGACCGCGGCGTCGAAGCTCGGCGCGATCACGGGGGCGTATGTCGCGCTGATCGAGGAGGGCACCGAGGCGGATGTCACCGCCGGCGGCGGCTTCCTCGCCATGCAGTACGTGCGTCCGGTCTCGGGTGGCGCGTTCACGGTCGATCTGACCGCGGCGGCGGCCGACCTCGACCGCACGACGACCTATGAGGTGATTGTGTGGAAGCAGCACACGATGCCGAACGCCGACACGATCCTCGCCCGAGGAACCGTCGCGGTGAGTGACAGCGAATGGGACAAGATCTTCCCCGCTTCGGCATCCGTCACCACCACGGTGAAGACCGCGACGGCCGCGGACGGGCTGACCGTCAGCGCCGCCGCGGCCAATCTCGGAGACATCACCGGCGCCTACGTCGCGCTGATCGAGGCGGGAACGGAGGCGGATGTCACCGCGGGCGGCGGTTTCCTCGCGATGCAGTTCGTCCGGAACGTCACCTGGGGCGCATTCAGCGTCGACCTCACGACGGCCGCCGCCACGCTCGATCGCACGAAGACCTACGAGGTCATCGTCTGGCAGCAGCACACGATGCCGAACGCCGACACGATGCTCGCCCGGTCCACGGTGACGATCACCGAGGCGCAATGGGACGCCCTGCTCGGCAAGAAGCCGGAGGAGCCGAAGCCGCCGGTGACCCCGGTGACCCCGCCGGCCAACGTCCCCGGGGGTTCGCTCCGCTGGGCGATCTCCTCGTCGTTCGTGAACTACATCACAGGTCCGATCGCGCAGGGCTCGATCGCCGTGTCCGACGGAGCGACGCGCTCGGGCGGGCAGTTCCAGTTCGGCCAGTCGGTCGGCGGGGACTTCGATGTCGCGACCGGCCTCGGCAGCGTCGCGTACCGCGGCGCCGTGCGCTTCACCGGGCACCACGGCGTGCTCGACGTCACGATCGCGAACCCGGTGATCCGCGTGACGTCGGCGAACGCCGCGACGCTGTACGTGTCGAGCGGTGGAGCGCAGATCGCGTTCGCCACGCTCGACCTGGGCAGTGCGGGGCGCACCACGGGGGCCGGTGCGGTGAGCTACATCGCCGCTCCCGCGACGCTGACGGATGCCGGGCGCGACCGCGTCCTGTCGGGCAACCCGACCGCGCTGAACCCGGTCACCTTCACGATCGGCTCGGCGGCGGCTGCGCCGGCCGGTACGACGGGCACGGTGGCGGCGGCATCCGTCAAGGCGAAGGCGACGCTCCCGTCGACTCCGCCCGCGACGGACGGCATCGTGATCGACGACGAGAACCTCGCCGCCCTCGAGGCCGGCAGCGCGGCGACGATCTCCGCCGCCGGCTTCCAGCCGAACGAGGACGGAATCCAGGTCGTCGTCTACTCGACGCCGGTGCTGCTCGAGACGGTGACGGCGGATGCCACTGGCGTCGCGACCTGGTCGGGCACGTTGCCGGCCAGCCTCGAGGACGGCCCGCACACCCTGACCCTGCAGGGCTCGGTCGACCGCGGCCTCGCGTTCACACTGACCCGCGCGGTCACCGCGATCGGTGCGTGCACGGTCGAGGGGGCGACGCTGAAGTGGGGGTACAAGGAGTCCTTCCGCACCTACATCGAGGGCATCGCGAAGGGCGGCTGGACGCTCACCGACGTGGCGTACCAGTACCCGGACTACGTCTGGGCGAACGGCTCCGGCTCGTTCGACGACGAGACCCTCGCAGGCCTCGTCACCTACGGCGGCAGCATCACCTTCACGGGTCATGAGGGCGCGCTCAACACCACGCTGGCCGACGCCCGCGTCGAGCTCGCCGGCGACACCGGGTACCTCGTGTTCGATGTGACGGGCACCACGCAGGACGGCGCCAGCGTCGACCAGCAGGGCGTGCGTCTCGCGGAGTTCGCGCTCGGCGACGCCGCGGTGGTCGACGGAGTCCTGTCGTTGGATGCCGTTCCGACGAGGCTCACCGAGGCAGGTTCCGCCGCATTCGGCACCTACGCCGCGGGCGAGGCGCTCGACCCGGTCACCGCGGTGATCCCGGTGGACGCCGAGTGCGGCGTCGCGGCGCCGGCGGAGGACGAGACCGACTCGGACGCGACCGCAGCGGTCACCGCGGCGACCACACCGGCCATCACGGAGGGTGCTCCGGTGTGGCCGTGGATCGTCGGCGGGCTCGTCGTCGTCGCGCTCGCCGCGGCGGGTGGTGTGCTCATCGCGCGCCGTGGTCGCACGGGTGAGTCGGCGGAGGCGACGACGGAGGTCTGATCCGTTCGGGCCGTCCGGGTACAGATGCAGGACCAGATCACGGATGCAGGCCGAGATCGACGATCTCGACCTGCATCCGTGATCTCGACCTGCAAAGCGCCAGGGCACACGGGCTGCGGGCTGATCGCAACGGTGGGAGAATGGACACATGGCTCCCACCGATTCCCACCAGACCGTCGAGGCGACCGTGCGTCGCGTGCCTCGCTATGGCGTGTTCATGGGCATCGGCGTGGTGGTCGGCGTCATCGCCGCTGCCCTGCTCACCTGGGCGGGCAGCTTCGAGCAGTCGCAGGCGCTCGACGTCGTCTATCCGCCCGCCCAGGTCTTCGGATTCCTGCTGCTGTGGACCGCGCCGATCGGTCTCGCACTCGGCGGTGTCGTCGGCATCATCCTCGAACGCGTCGCCCGTCGACACGACCGCGTGGTCAGGGTCGACCGCGAGACCGTCGTCGAGACGGACTAGTCCTGTGGGAGGCACCGACATCGGGGGCAGCGGCCTGTCCGTCCTCAGCGCGACGTCCATCGCGGCGGAACTGGCGCTGGTCACCGACCACTGGACGCCGAGGGTCGTCGGTCAGGTCAACGACCAGTACATCAAGGTGGCCAAGCTGCTCGGAGAGCTCGTCTGGCACGCCCACGAGCACGAGGACGAGATGTTCCTCGTCGTCTCGGGCGACCTTCTCATCCAGCTCGAGGGCGATCGGGAGGTCCGCCTCGGTCCGGGGGAGTTCTTCGTCGTGCCTCGCGGCGTGCGCCACAATCCCGTCGCCGAGAGCGAGGTCGAGATCGTCCTCATCGAGACGGTGACGACCGCGCACACGGGAGACGTGACCGTCGAGCGCACGGTGCCGTTGGACCGGCAGATCGGCTCGTTCGCCCCGGAGGGGTGACGACCTCGCCGGCTCGCGCTACGCGAGTTCGGCGATCACCGGACGGATGGCGGCATCGAACGCCACGACATCGCGGCGGAGTCCGTCGGTCACGGCGACGGTGAGGGCGCCGATCCACCAGATGCCGCGCTGCGAGAACGGCAGCACCTGCACGTTCAGCTCGAACGAGTGCGCTCGCCGGCCGACTTCGCGCTCGAATTCCGCGATGGCGCTCGCGTAGGCCCGGTACGCGTCGCCGCCGGTGTTGCTCTTCATCGAGTGCACGTAGCGGTCATGCGCGGCGCGCGCATAGCGGAGAGCCGATTCGCCGTGGGGCGCGATCGCGGCGCCCAGCTCGGCAGCGCCGGTCGCGGGCAGGGCGACGAGCGTGTCGAAGCCGTCGATGAGCTCGAGCGGCACCTCCGACGGATGGGCACGCGGCTCGACCGTCATGTCCCAGTACTGCCGCCACTGCTCCTCCACAGCATCCGAGGCGTCGACGGCATCCGGTGCGCGTACGGCGAGCTCGCGAAGGCTCGGGAGGTCTTCCGGCACCCGGATCCCGAGCATCTGGCGCAGCGCGAGCGCGACGAGCACCGGAACGCTCGCGTCTTCGCGGATGAGCCACTGCGGCTTGTCGGCCATGGCCCCATCGTAGGCGGGAGCGGGGTCATGGTCCGAGGTCTGTTTCGGCGGAGAGCCGGGTCGGTCGTGGGCGGTAGGCTGGACGGGTGGCTGCCTCCCCCACCAATCCCTATTCCGAAGCCGGCGTCGACACCGCTGCAGGTGATCTTGCCGTCGAGCTGATGAAGTCTTCCGTGCGCGCGACGCACGGCCCCGAAGTGCTCGGCGGTGTCGGTGGATTCGCCGGCCTGTTCGACGCCAGCGCGCTGCGCGACTTCCGTCGCCCGCTGCTCGCGACCAGCACCGACGGGGTCGGCACGAAGGTCGCGATCGCGCAGGCGATCGACAAGCACGACACGATCGGCCAGGACCTGGTCGGGATGGTCGTCGACGACATCGTCGTGGTGGGTGCGAAGCCGCTCTTCATGACCGACTACATCGCGTGCGGCAAGGTCGTCCCCGAGCGCATCGCCGACATCGTCCGCGGTATCGCCGACGCCTGCTCGGCGACGGGCACGGCGCTGGTCGGCGGCGAGACCGCCGAGCACCCGGGTCTGCTCGGGCCGCGCGACTACGACGTGGCGGGCGCGGCGACCGGAGTCGTCGAAGCCGACGCCATCCTCGGCGCCGATCGGGTTCAGGACGGCGACGCGGTGATCGCGGTGTCCTCGAGCGGGCTGCACTCCAACGGCTACTCGCTCGTGCGTCACATCGTCACCCGCGCGGGCATCGGCTACGGCGACAACGCCGCCGACTTCGGCGTGACCTGGGGCGAGGCGCTCCTCGAGCCGACGCGTCTGTACACGCTGCCGCTGCTGCGCCTGATCGATGCGCTGCCCGGGGGAGTGCACGCGCTGAGCCACGTCACCGGCGGCGGCATCGCGGCGAACCTCGCACGTGTGCTCCCGCAGGGCAGCTGGGCCGAAGTCGATCGCAGCACGTGGTCGCCGAGCCCGGTCTTCCGCGTGCTGAGCGATATCGCCGGCTCCACGCTGGAGTCGGCCGAGGGCACCTGGAACCTCGGGATCGGATTCCTCGCGATCATCGCCGCTGACAAGAAGGATGCCGCGATCGCGGCACTGAACGCCGAGGGCATGCCCTCGTGGCAGGTCGGGACCGTCGGCTTCGGCGCGCGTCCGGCCGGCGAATTCGAACAGGGCGCCAAAGGCGTCGACGGTGGAGCGGTGCGCCTGGTCGGCGCCTACGCGGACGGAGCGAAGTAAGAGCCCATGTGCGGCATCGTCGGAATGGTGGGCTCTGCCCCGGTCAATCAGGACATCTACGACGCACTCCTGCTGCTGCAGCACCGCGGCCAGGATGCGACGGGCATCGCCACGGCGGAGGCCAACGGCGTCATGCACAACGCGAAGGCGCAGGGCATGGTCCGCGAGGCGTTCCGCACGCGTGACATGCGGGCCCTCCTCGGCAACGTCGGCCTCGGCCACGTGCGCTACGCCACCAAGGGCACCGCGTCGAACGAGGAGGAGATGCAGCCGTTCTACGTGAACGCGCCCTACGGCATCATCCTCATCCACAACGGCAACCTCACCAACACGCGTGAGCTGACCGCCGACATGGCCAAGCGCGACCGGCGCCACCTCAACTCCTCCAGCGACACCGAGCTGCTGCTCAACGTGCTCGCGGGCGAGCTGCAGGCCACGACCTCCGCGGTCGACCTCGACTCCGAGCGCGTCTTCGAGGCGGTCGCCCGCACCCAGGCGCGCATCGAGGGCGCCTACGCGGTGATCGCCGTGATCGCCGGATACGGTCTCCTCGCATTCCGCGACCCGTTCGGCATCCGTCCGCTCATCCTCGGGCGCCGGCCGTCGACGGTCGCAGGCGCTGAAGGCCGCGACGAGTGGGTCGTCACGAGCGAGTCCCTCGTGCTCGAGAACGGCGACTACGAGATCGTCCGCGAGGTCGAGCCGGGTGAGGCCGTCTTCATCACGAACGACGGAACCCTCTACAGCAAGCTGTGCGCGCCCGAGGTGCACCTCGCGCCGTGCGCGTTCGAGTACGTGTACCTCGCGCGTCCTGACTCGGTCATGAACGGCATCTCGGTCTACGAGTCGCGGCTGCGCATGGGCGATCGTCTCGCCGACACGATCGCCAAGCATGTGCCGATGGACAAGATCGACGTGGTCATGCCGATCCCCGACTCGTCACGGCCCGCCGCGATGGAGGTCGCCCGCAAGCTCGGCATCGAGTACCGCGAGGGCTTCTACAAGAACCGCTACGTCGGCCGCACCTTCATCATGCCGGGGCAGGCCGTGCGCAAGAAGAGCGTGCGCCAGAAGCTCAACGCGATGTCGACCGAGTTCCAGGGCAAGAACGTGCTCCTCATCGACGACTCCATCGTGCGCGGCACCACTTCGAAGGAGATCATCCAGATGGCGCGGGATGCCGGCGCCGCCTCGGTGACCTTCGCGTCCGCGGCGCCGCCGGTGCGGCATCCGCACGTCTACGGCATCAACATGCCGTCGCGTCACGAACTGATCGCGCACGGCCGGACGATCCCCGAGATCGCGGAGGAGCTCGGCTGCGATCACCTCGTCTACCAGGAGGTCGAAGACCTCAAGGCCGCGATCATCGAGGGCTCCGCTCTGACAGATCTCGACATGAGCTGCTTCGACGGCCGGTACGTCACCGGCACCGTCTCCGACGAATACCTCGCCTGGGTGGAGGGGTCGCAGACCTCGTGACGGCCCGGCCGCTGTGGCAGGGCCGTGCGCTCGCACTCGTCGGGATCGTGCTCGTCGCGTTCTCGCTGCGGTCCGCCGTCGCCTCGCTGTCGCCGGTCATCGACCACATCGCCGAGGACTTCCCGGTCTCTCCGGTCGCCGTCGGGCTGATCGGCGCGGCGCCGCCGGTCTGTTTCGCGATCTTCGGTCTGCTCACGCCGCTCTTCGAACGGCGGTTCGGCCTCGAACGCGTCGCGGTGACCGCGATCGCGCTGATGGCCCTGGGGATGCTGCTGCGCGGGCTCGCGTTCGACTCGGTCGGCCTTCTCGCGGCGACTGCGCTCGTGTTCGCCGGCGTCGGCTCGGGGAACGTGCTGCTGCCTCCGCTGGTGAAGAAGTACTTCCCCGACCGCATCGGCGTCATGATGACGGTGTACTCGACGACGCTGGCGGTCTCGACGTTCCTGCCGCCGCTCGTCGCCGTGCCGGTGGCCGACGCGCTCAGCTGGCGCGTCTCCCTGGGCATGTGGGGCCTCTTCGCCGCGATCGCGCTGGTGCCGTGGGTGACGCTGCTTCTGCGCGAGCGGTCGAACCCGATGCCGGCGCCGGCCGAGACGGAGGAGCTCGATCCGACCGACGGTCGTCACGACCTGCAGGATGCCGTGGCCGTCGCGACCGGACCGATCTCGACCGCCCCCGCGAATCCGCGGTATTTCGCCCGCCTGTGGCGGCTGCCGCTGGCCTGGGCGCTCGCGCTGGTGTTCGCGACATCGTCGACCATGGCGTACGTCTCCTTCGCATGGATGCCGACGATGCTCGTCGACATCGGCGACGTCACACCCGCCACCGCGGGCTTCCTGCTCTCTCTCTTCGCCCTGATCGGTCTGCCCTGCTCGATGCTGGTTCCGATCCTCGTGGTGCGGTATCAGGCGACGCGGCCGCTCTTCTTCGTCGGGGTCGTGGCCGGGCTCATCGGCGTTCTCGGACTGCTGTTCGCGCCGACCGCCGCGCTGGCGCTGTGGGTGTGCGTCTTCGGCCTCTCGGCGATCATGTTCCCGCTCAGCCTCGTGCTGCTCAGCATCCGCGCCCGCACGCCCGAGAGTGCCGTCGCGCTGAGCGGCTTCGTGCAGAGCATCGGGTACGCGATCGCCGCAGTCTTCCCGCTGCTGGTCGGTCTGCTGCATGAGACCACCGACGGATGGCAGGTGCCGCTCATCGTCGTCGGTGCCGTCCTGGTCGCGGCGATCCCCGCGGGCATCGTCGCAGGGCGGCGGCGCACGATCGAAGACGAGTGGGAGCGCCGGTACGGGCGCTGGTGAGGTCATGCTGGCGAACGTCGAGCGGTGAGAATCGAGGGGGACTGACCGATATTCTCGTGAGCTGAGCCGTTCCTGATTCGAACATACGTTCTAAACTGGGGTCATGGCTCAGCAGTGCACGGATTTCGACCTCGATCTCGAGGAGCGTTGTCGTGTGTTGGATGCGTGGGTGGAGAAGAAGCGTCAGGCCGCGGTTCTGGAATGCGAGGCGATGGACCTGCTCGGCGAGCGGATCGCGATTCACGACAGGGATGTCGTGGGGAATGGCTATCACCGGGATGCGATGCACCGATCGATGGTCGCGGAGTTCTCTGCTGCGGCTCGGATCCCGCAAGGGTCTGTCGAGTTCGCGTTCGCTGATGCCCGCACGGTGAGTGAGGACTTGCCTGCGGTGCGGGCGGCGTTCGCGGTGGGGCGGGTCAGTGCGGGGCATGTGCGGGAGATCTGTCGGGCGAGCGCGATCGTGTCGGAGGCGATCCGCAATCGGCGAGTGGATGCCGACGTCATGGGGCTCTACGAGGCGGCCGTATTGGTGTTCGCGGAGCGGGAGACGGCGGCACGGACGGCGGCGCATGCGAAGCAGGTTGCGGCGGCGTTGGTGGGTGAGACGGTGGCGGAGCGGCACAAGCGTGCGGCCGGGGAGCGGGGTGTGAAGGTGCGGTCCGTCGGGGACGGGTTGGCGTTGTTAACGGCGGTGTTGCCGGAATGGGTGGCGGTCGCGATCGCCGACCGGCTGGCGCAGATGGCACGGCAGGTCATACGGAACCGCAAGAGTCGTGGTGCGCGTGCAGCACGCGATGTCTTTCGTGAAGACGCCGACGAGCAGCCCGCCCGCGACATCGGCACCGACACCGACACCGACACCGACACCGACGTTGACCGCGACCGCGACCGCAACGTCGGCCGTGACGAGGGCAAGATCGTCAGCGACGACACGTTCGCGACCGACCCCGAGTCAGACATCGACTTCGACCTCGACATAGACAGCGCCGGCGCCGATGCGGACACCGGCAACGTAAGCGAGGACACGCGTACCTGGGACCAGATCCAGGCGGATCTGTTCGCGGACCTGCTGCTTGCCGCCGACCCGAGCACCGTCCACGGGACCGGGCTCGAGAACATCCAGGGCCGGATCCAGGTCACCGTCGCCGGCACCACTCTCGCCGGGGCCGACGACCGCCTCGCCGACCTCGACGGACACGGGCCCCTCCACCCGGACATCGCCCGGCTCCTCGCCGGGCGAAATACCGGCTGGTCCCGCCTCCTGCTGGACCGGTTCGGGATGGCCACCCAGACCGACACCTACACACCGACCGAGCAGATGCGCCGGTTCCTGCGTGCCCGCGACCAGCACTGCCGATTCCCCGGCTGCCGCACACCGGTGCACCGGTGCGACATCGACCACAACCACGACCACGCCCGAGGCGGCAAGACCCGGATCGACAACCTCGCCCACTTCTGCCGCGCCCACCACACCCTCAAACCCCCCGACATCCCGGATGCCCACCGATGGACCGCCACCCAAGAACCCGACGGCACCATCACCTGGCACAGCCCCCTCGGCCGCCACTACACCGACCACCCCACCCACCGCGTCATGTTCATCTGACGCGGCGGGCGACAGGCCGGCTCGTGCTGCGCTCAGTCGGCGATGCGTTCACCGGCGGGGGAGAGCACCCACCAGACGCCGCCGACTCCCTGACCGTTCACGTCGCCCTCGGCGGCGTCGCCGGCGAAGTAGTACAGGGGCCAGCCGTTGAGCGTCACCTGCGTGTCGCCGGCGGCCGTGGTGATGGTTCCGACCTCGCCGGTCACTCCCTCGACCGCGGGGGCATCGCCGTCGATGGTGAAGGGCGGCCAGTTCGTCAGGCAGTCGCCGGAGCACGAACTCTCGCCGGAACCCTGGGTGTCGTTGTCGAACATGTACAGCGTCTTCCCGTCAGGGGCGACGACGATCTCCCCGAGGTCCGAGTCGGCGACCGCGAGTGCGGCCCCGCCGGAGTCCTCGCTGGGAGCAGGGGTGCTCGACTCCGAGGACTGGCCATACGCGCCCCCCGTGTCGTCCGTTCCCCCACCGGTACTGCCGCCGGACGCTGAGCATCCGGAGACGACGAACGTCATGAGCAGAGCGGCGATCGCCGCGGTCTTCGAGACTCTCGAGAGCATTGTGGACCTCCTGTGCAGGACCGCGGGTGCGGTCACGAGGAACACGAGAGCGGCGGGCGAAAGGTTCAGGACACGTCGACGGAAGACCGCATGAGCACGTTGCCCGAATCGACCGAGCGGATCTCCACCGCGGCGATCTCGGATGCCGACAGATCGGTGCCCGCACTCAGGCGTGCCGTCGTTCCCGGGTGCGCCCGCCACGTCGACAGCACGCTCTCGACACCGTCATCACTCACCACGACCAGCGCATACGCCCACCCGTTCGCGGGGGCATCGCCCTCGGAGCCGTAGTCGCACGCCATGTCGATCTTGGTTCCCCACGCGACATCCGTGAGGTCGACCGTGGCCGTCAGCGGCGCGTCGACCACCTGGTCCAGCGCGATGGTCGTCGAGGGCGGCCGCAGCTGCGCCGACACGATCGGCACGGCCACCGCGGCCACGACGATCGCCGCGGCGGCGGCGATCCCCGCGACCCAGGCGCGGCGACGTCGACGCGCGCGCGCCGCGGCGAGCGACAGCACGCGCGCGCGATGCTCGGGGCCGGGAGTCTCGGGGGTGGGAGTCTCGGCATCCGCGGTCCGCAGCAGCGACTCGGCCCGCTCGGGAGCGACCCGTGAGAGAAGGCCGAGCGTCGGCGCGACCTCCCCGAGGGCCGCACGGCACTCGGGGCACTGCGAGAGGTGCGCCTCATACTCCGCGCGGTCTGCGGCGCTGAGGGCTCCGAGCACGTAGGCGGCGTCCCACTCGTTGTAGCGCGCGTGGTCGGCGTTCATCGCGTCACTCCCTTCTCCTGCAGACCGAGGCGCAGAGCGCGGAGGCCGTAGTGCAGCCTCGACTTCACGGTTCCCTCGGGGATGGTCAGCTCCTCGGCGATCTCCGCGACCGTGAGGCCACGGTAATACGCCCGGACGACGACCTCGCGATGGGGCTCCGAGAGCGCCGCGAGCGCCTCCTCGATCAGGATCGCGTCGAAGATCGCGTCGGTGGCGTCGCGGACCGACGCCTCCGGAGGCTCGTCCATCGCGATCTCCCGGCGATGGTGGGCGCTGCGCACCTCGTCCACGACGAGGTGACGGGCCACCGTGTACATCCACGAACGCGTGGACTCCGGGTCGTCGGAGAGGATGCGCGGCGTCCGCCAGGCGCGGAGCAGGGTCTCCTGCACCACATCGTCTGCCCCCGCGCGGTCGCCGGTGAGGTGCACGACGTAGCGCCAGATCGGCGCCGCATGCGCGTCGTAGAGCGCGCCGAGACGCGCAGCGTCATCCCGCGGCATCCGCGACCTCCTTCGGGTCCTCTCCGGAGAACACGAGACAGGGCGGCGAGAAGTTCATCTGAACCTCGGGCGGGCCGATCCCGTGTCATGAGTATGGACCTCTTCGAGATCGCCGGGCTCCCCGTGCATCCGCTCATCGTGCACGCGGTGGTCATCCTCGTGCCGCTCACGGCGTTGGCCCTCATCCTGGGTGCGCTCTTCCCCGCCGCGCGCAAGCGGCTCGGAATCGTCACGCCGATCGCCGCACTGATCGTACTGGTGCTCGTGCCCATCACGATGCTCGCCGGCGAAGCGCTGGCGCAAAGCGTCGGTCCGGTGCCGGCCGTCGTGCATCACGCGGATCTCGGCGGCCTGCTCTGGCCGTGGACTCTGGCGATGTTCGTCGTCGCGACGCTGCAGTGGTGCTGGCATCGGTTCGGAGACGGGCCGGGCCGCACGACCCGGGTGATCCTGGCGGTGCTGGCGGTCGTGAGCGGCGCCGGAAGCACGGTGATGGTCGTGCTCATCGGCGAAGCCGGTGCCCGCGCCGTCTGGGGCGGGTGAGCGCTGCCGCCCGCAACGCGGGGGTTCAGTGCGCGTGCACCTCGTCGCCGACACGGATGACACCTTCCGGCGCTCCGTCTGCGGGGAGGAGCAGTCGTCCGAGAGTCGGCTCGTCCTGCTCGAGCGCTCCGGTGAGGGTGGTGAGCACCCTGGCGTCTCGCACGCCCGTGTCGGGGTTGGCATGCGTGGCGAGGCACCGCACGATCGGACCCGCCGGGCGGAAGCTCATGGCGCCGATGCGCACCTCGCGGGTCCAGTCGAGCTCGTCCCAGGGGTCGACGCCGTCGATGACGATGTTCGAGCGGAAGCGGCGGTCATCGGCGTCCGCACCGAGCGCCTCGCCCAGCGCACGCGTGCTGCCCTGGCTGTGCACCGAGACGTAGCCGCGCGCCCGATCCTGGAACCGCGACGTCTCGCCGTCTCCGACCAGCACGAGCGGGAGCCGTCCGGGGCGCTGCAACCGGCGCCCCTCGCGAGTCGAGAGCACGAAATCGGTGGCCGCGGCCACGAGCTGGGCGCGGCCGTCGTCGTCGAGGCCGGCCTCCACGAGCAGTGCTCCCTCGTGCTCGATCCGCACCCGCCGCGACGCATCGTCGTAGCTCGTGCGCAGCGCAGCCAGTGCCGGGAAGTCCTGAAGAGCGAGGCCCTTCGCCTTCGGCCAGTAGTCGAGTCCGTCACGCTCCTCCGGTGTCACCGCGTCGGCGAAACGGAACGCCAGCACCCGGTCGCCGGCGACCCTCCCGTCGGCCTGCACGGTGAGCGCGTCGACGGACTCAGGAGTGAGGCCCTTGATCGGGTGGCGGTACAGCGCGACGACATGAGCCATGGAGAGATCCTCTCAGCCGGGTCGATGTGTCCGGACACGACGAAGCCCCCGTGGGTCGCACGGGGGCAGAACGACGGAGCAGGCGGTCAGGCCTTTTCCAGTTCGTCCTCGTCTTCGTCTTCGTACTCGTCGGCCCACTTGTCGACGTAGGCGTCTTCGTCTGTCGGATGACCCAGCTCGCGCTCGAGCGCGGAGTAGTTCACCGACGGACTGTACGCCTTGAGTTCGCGGGCGATCTTTGTGTGTTTCGCCTTCTGACGGCCACGGCCCATACGCCAGACCCCCTCACGATTTCAGCTGCGGGCGGCAGGAGCCCGACGCATTTCACGACACCGGTTCGAAGCCGGTAAGAGTAGCATTCAGAATAGCACGCGGGTAAGACCCTCTGGCTGAGGCCAGGCTGGTGAAGGGAACGATCTTCATGACCGACAACACCTCCACTCCGTCCGATGAGGTCGCACAGAACGCGGCGCTGCAGAAAGCGGTCATCGTCGGACTGCAGCCGGACCAAGATCGGCACGTGCTCGACGAGGCCGTCAGGTTCGCGCGATTGCTGGGCGCGCCGCTGGTCGTCGCCCACGTCGACGTGACGCGGTTCGTGACCTACGAAGACCCCGACGGGTACGTGCACTCCGCCCCCATCGACATCAACTTCGACGCGGGCGCCGCCGAGTTCGAGGCTGTGCAGGCAGCGGCGGCATCCGTGCTCGACGGCTCGGGGCTCACTTGGACCGCTCGGCAGCTCGTCGGCGACCCGGCTCTGGCCATCAAGCAGCTCGCGTCCAAGCTCGATGCGTCGCTGATCGTGGTCGGCACGCGCAAGCGCGGCATCGGCGAGTCGATCAGGGAGTTCTTCACCGGCTCGGTCGCCGCCCGGCTCACGCACCGGCAGCATCGTTCCGTGCTGGTCGTTCCGCTCGGCGAGTCCGTGCCGGATTCGCAGAAGGAGATCTGGCCGGAGTAACGGCCAGATCCCCTCTGCGTCGACGGTCTCGTTCAGCGCCCGGAGCCGAGGGCTCCGAGAGCACGGGTCACCGCGTGTGCGGCGGCATCCAGCCCGTCTTCGAGTTCGCTGACGACGGATGCCGGCAGCACGCCGCCCTTCGCCACATGCGTGCGCAGGTCGGTCCGCACCCGTGCACGGAAGGCGTTGACGACGGCATCCGCCCGGTGCAGCTCTTCACGACTGATGATGCGGGCGTCGTCGGATGCCGGTCGCGGCCGGCTCTTCGCCGCCGATCGCTCGTCGTGCTCTGCTGAGGCGAGGTCGGCGCGGAGGCTCTTCATCGCCTCCTGCACGCTCTGGCGCACCTCGTTGGCGATGAGCCGCACCGAATCGGTGAGGCCGGCCTCGATGCCCGCGAGATCTCCCTCGCGGGAGGCGAGCTCGGCGCGACCGGCATCCGTGATCGCGTAGATCGTCGTGCGACCGTCGACGGTCTTGGACACCAGGCCCTCTTCCTCGAGCTTCGCGAGCCGGGGATAGATGGTGCCGGCGCTCGGCGTGTAGGTGCCGCCGGTGCGGTCGGTGAGCGACTGGATGATGCCGTAGCCGTGCTGCGGCGCCTCGGCGAGCAGCGAGAGCAGATACAGGCGCAGGTCGCCGTGGGAGAAGACGGCGGGGCTCATGACTCTTCCCACTCCGGGTCGTTGGTGATGGATGCGGGGGTGCGTCGGAGGACCGTGACGCCGCCCGAGACCGAGTTCGCGCGCAGGTCGACGAAGCGGCCCGCGAGCTCGCCGGTCGTGCCCGTGTAGTTGCTCGGGCCGGAGGAGCTGCGTTCCACGCCGTCGATGAGGAGCCGTCCGCTGAGGGAGCGGATGACGTAGTTCGCGGCGAGCGACTCGTCGAGGCGCACCGTGGTGCCGCCCGAGACCGAGTTCACGGTGATCGTGTTCACGTCGCCCGCGGCGTCCACGAGGGTCGAGCCGGAGACGATGTCGACGGTCGCCTTGCGGACGGCGCCGGTGACGGCCACATCGCCCGAGACGCTGTTGGCGGTGATCGAGCCGGTGAGTCCGCGCACCTGCACGTCGCCCGAGACCGAGTTGACGTTGAGGTCGCCGATCAGGGTGTCGACGATGATGTCGCCGGAGACGGTGTTGAGCCGGGTGTCGTTGCGGATGCCGGAGACCAGGGCGCCGGCGCTGACGACGCCGAGGTTCAGGGCGATCGAGCGCGGGACGGCGACGCTCACCTCGGCACGCGGACCGCCGGAGCCGAAGTTGCGGAACACCTCGAGGAAGTTGTCCCAGCCGAGCTGCGGGTGGTCGATCTCGACCTCGCCGTCGTGGGATTCGACGCGGAGGTCCTTGATGGTGACGCCGTGCACCTCGATGCGGATGCCGGGTTCGTCGTGCGCGACGATGTCGATCTGGCCGCCGACGAGTCCGACCTTGAGCCGGCTGACGGATTCGATGTCGATGACGCGTTCCTCGCCGGGGGCGATGAGCCACTTCTCGGTCATGTCTGCTTCTCCTGATGTGTGGAATCGAGATATATCGTGTGTTACGAGAGTAACACGATATATCTCGATCTTGTCAAGAGTGTCGCCTGATCCGACGCGGCCAGCCTCAGTCGAGCGGCGGAGTGTGCCAGATCCGGTCGATGTAATCGCGGATCGAGCGATCGGATGAGAAGAAGCCGGTGCGGGCGACGTTGAGGATGGCGGAGCGGTTCCAGGCCTCTCGATCGGCGTACGCGGCATCCACCCTGTGCTGGGCGTCGATATAGGTCGCGTAGTCGGCGAGCACCATGAAGCGGTCCTCGTAGAGCAGGTTCGACACGACGGGTTCGAACACCGTGCGGTCGCCTCCCGAGAAGGCGCCGGACGCGATGAGATCGATCGCTCGTCGCAGGCTCGCGTCGGCGTGATAGAACTCATCGGGTCGGTAACCGCGCGTGCTCAGGGTCTCGACCTCGGGCTCGCTCATGCCGAAGAGGAAGAAGTTCTCGTCGCCGACGAGCTCCCGGATCTCGACGTTCGCGCCGTCGTCGGTACCGACGGTGAGGGCGCCGTTCAGGGCGAACTTCATGTTCCCCGTGCCCGAAGCCTCCTTGCCTGCGAGAGAGATCTGCTCCGACAGATCGGCCGCCGGGATCACGCGTTCCGCGAGCGTCACGTTGTAGTTCGGCGGGAAGACGACCTTCAGGGCTCCCTCGAGGCGCGGATCGTTGTTGACGACCTCGCCGACGGCGTTGATCAGATGGATGATGCGCTTCGCCATCGTGTATCCCGGTGCCGCCTTGGCGCCGAAGATCACGGTGCGCGGCACGATGTCGGATGCCGCGACTGCTCCGGAGACCACGCCCTCGAAGGTCGTGACGACGTGCAGAACCTTCAGCAGCTGCCTCTTGTACTCGTGCAGGCGCTTGACCATGACATCGAGCATGTGACCGTCACTGATCTCGACTCCGTCCCGCTCGCGCAGGACCTGGCTCAGGCGGCGCTTGTTCGACGCCTTCACCCGAGCGAACGCGGCGCGGAACTCCGCATCGTCCGCGAACGGCTCGAGCTCGCGGAGGCGTTCGAGGTCGGTGGTCCACCCGTCGCCGATGGCAGCGGTGATCAACTCGGAGAGTTCGGGGTTCGCCAGGCGCAGGAAGCGGCGCGGGGTGACGCCGTTCGTGACGTTCGTGAACTTGCCGGGGAAGAACGCGTCGAAATCGCTGAGCACCTTCTCGCGCAGCAGCTGCGAGTGCAGTTCCGCGACCCCGTTGACCTTGGCGCCGGCGACGGTCGCGAGGTAGGCCATCCGCACGGATCGCTCCGGATGCTCGGAGATGATCGACATGTCGCGCAGCAGCATCTCGTCGTCGCCGTGGCGTTCCCGAACCTCCACGAGGAACTCGTCGTTGATGCGGTAGATGATCTCCAGGTGGCGCGGGAGCAGCCGCCCCATCAGCTCGACCGACCACACCTCGAGCGCCTCGGGGAGCAGTGTGTGGCAGGTGTACGCGAAGCACTGCCGGGTGATCGCCCACGCGGCATCCCACTCGAGGTGGCGCTCGTCGATGAGAACGCGCATGAATTCGGGCACGGCGATCACGGGATGGGTGTCGTTGAGCTGGAAGATGACACGCTCGGGCAGGTCCGTGAGCTCGAAGCCGTCGGCGAGCATGTTCTCGAGGAAGTCGTTGATGGATGCCGCGACGAAGAAGTACTGCTGCTGCAGCCGCAGCTCCTTGCCCTGTGGAGTCGAGTCCTCGGGGTACAGCACCTTCGAGATGTTCTCGGCGAAGGTCTGCGCCCGCACGGCCTCTTCATAGTCACCGGAGTTGAAGATGCGCAGATCGAAGGCGCTGGTGGCGACCGCGCTCCAGAGCCGCAGAGTGTTGACGCGGCCGTTCTGGAAGCCGGGAACCATGTAGTTGTAGGGCACGGCCTGCACGTTCCACGCGGGGACCCAGCGGCTGCGGACCACACCCTCATCGTCGTACTTCTCGGTGTGGCCGCCGAAAGCGATGGTCTGCGAATCCTCCGGTCGTGCGAACTCCCACGGCGAGCCCAGCGTGAGCCAGGCGTCCGGCTGCTCCACCTGCTGGCCTTCGACGAACGTCTGCCGGAAGATGCCGTATTCGTAGCGGATGCCGTAGCCGATGCTCGGCACCGCCATCGTGGCCAACGAGTCGATGAAGCATGCGGCGAGACGGCCGAGTCCGCCGTTGCCGAGGCCGGGCTCGACCTCATGGGCGCGGAGTTCATCGAGCGAGACCCCGCACGAGGCGAGGGCCTCCTCGGCGACCTTCGCGAGATCGGCCGCCAGCAGGTTGTTGTCGAGCTGACGGCCGAGCAGGTACTCGGCCGACAGGTAGCAGACCGCCTTGGCCTGAGTCTCCTTCTGTCGCCGCAGGTCCTCGAGCCATCGCGCCATCAGATAGTCGCGCACCGTGTGGGCGAGGGCGAAGTAGCGGTCGTTCGCGCTCGAGGCCGACAGGGCGACGCCGCGGTCGAAGTTGAGGTTGTGCAGGAACTGCTTCGCGAAGTCGTCAGGCGTGCTCGGCGGTGCAGTCACGGGAGCCAGGGCGAGGGGATGCGATGCGGTCATCTGACGACGGTACCGAGAACGCGCAGTTTCGGGAGGAAAAGTTGTCGACGTCGATATCCCGAGGGTGTCACCTCTTCCGCGAAATCGATCGGTCCCAGCTCCGGGCTCCGACGACGAGGATGCGGCCGTCGGAGAACGCGGGGGTGAGGAAGAGCGCGTGGAGCAGGAACCAGGGGTGCAGCAGCAGGTGCGGTGCGACGAGCCACAGCACCACGCCGATCGCCGTGCAGAGCAGAGGGCCGGCGAGCGCGCTGAGGAAGGCGTCTCGGCCGCGGATCGAGCCGTGCGGCCGGACGGAGATCCGCAGCAGCGTGCGCTCCAGTGTTATCGCGGTCACGCCGGGCGCCCTGCACAGCACCACGGCGTGCCCCAGCTCATGGATCGCGAACGACGCGCACAGACCGCAGACGTAGTGCACCCCGACGGCGAGCAGCGCGTCGAGGATGCCCGGCTGATCGAAGACGATCGCCACAGCCGTCGCCGCGGCCATCGATGCGCCGAAGACGAGATGCATCGGCCAGGCGGCGAGCGCCAGCCAGCGGAGCACCGCGCGAGCACGGAGTCCGCTGACCGTCGTCGCCCACGTCACTCGTCGTCGCCCACATCACCCGGCGTCGGCGAGGAGCTGCTGCCTCCGTGCGCGCAGCTGGTCGTGCACGACGATGACGGCGAGGAGGAACAACGTCACGACGACGACCGACAGCACGAGCGGAAGGGCGTCGGCCAGCCCCACTCCCAGCTGGGTGGTGCCCTGCGGTGTCTGCTTCACCTCGACGAACACGGCGCCGAAGTATCCCAGGCGCCGGCCCTCGGCGGAACCCGCCGAGAACATGAGCCAGATCGCCGTGATGACGGCTGCGCCGATTGTGGCGACGAGAGCGGCCACGAGGCTTCCGATGATCCTAAACAACCACTTCATGACGTTCGATCCTTTCGATCTTCTGCATCCCGATGGCAGAGAGGGTGGCGGCGCAGGCGGTCACGATCACGAGAACGACCGTGCTGAACCAGGTCGGCAGTCCGAGCAGGCTCGCGCCGAGGAGAAGGGTTCCGGTGACCAGGGCGGCGACCGCGACGCCGACGACCACGGAGAACGGATTGCCCTTCTCGGGTGGGAAGACGATTCCTGCGAGCGTGAGGACGACCGTGTTCGAGGCGCAGAACCCCAGGACCATGAGGATCTCGCTCCATCCGATCCCGGTGAGGGCCGACAGGATGCCCACCGGCACGGCGCAGACGAGAAGCGCGAGCAGCTGCGGGCCGAGCACGAGCAGGTAGCGCCGGACCGGTCCGTGGCGGCGGGGACCGCAGGCCCGCAGCGGCTCGGTCGACACGTAGGCGTACACGCCCTGGATCGTGACCGCGATCAGGAGGAAGGGCGGCAGGCGGATGTCGGCGACGAAAAGCGCGTACGAACCCGCGAACACGAGGCCGTAGACGGTGATGGTCTCGATCGCGCGGATGTGCGCGACGAAATAGGCGCCGAACTCCGACGCCCCGAGCACTCGCGGGACGCGCGTGAAGCGCCGGGTCGGGTCGAACTGGCGCGGCGTGGCCGAGCAGACGAGGGCGACGAGCAGTGCGACCGCGACGAGCCACACGCCTCCCGCGGCAAGGAGGCCGTGCGAGGCGGCGAGGTCGGCGAAGATCAGCTGGGGCGCGAAGTACTCGCCCTCTCCGGCGGCGGCGAAGAGCACGCGCTCCGACTGGCTCGAGACGGCGACCGCGAGAGCGATGAGCGTGCCCGCGAGCACGACCGGCACCAGGAAGGCCCGCAGCCGGGCGAGCCGGAGCTGCAGGAGGACCCTCTCGAGGAGCAGGTAGTAGACGCTCGCCAGAAGGTAGGAGACGCAGGTCGGCAGCACAAGGCATGCGACGACGTCGTCGAGCACCCCGAGGCCGCCGATCGAGAGCGCACCGGCGACGAGCGCCCCGAGGATCACCGTGACCCCGATGCCCACGAGCATCGCCTCGAAGAGCATGAACCCCAGGGTTCGTGCTCGGTTGGTGAGCGGGAAGCCGAACGTGAGCTCGACGAGGTCGCTCGACTTCATGAACAGGACGCGGACGACGGTGAAGATCGCGAGCACCCACATCGGGACCGCCGTGCCCGCGACGCGCAGCAGGGGTACGAGCAGGGCCGGATCGGCGACGAGCTGCTGAAGGGTGACGATGCCGAACGCGCAGAACGCGGTGAACGCGAGGAGCGCTGCGGCGGCGAGCCCCCAGCGGACCACCGCCAGCCGCAGCGCCCCTCGACGCAGGATGCGGCGCACGAGGAAGCGCGACAGGAACCCCGTCAGTGTCAGGACGGGCTTCACGCCACGCCTCGGGAAGAGCTGATGGCGCGCTTGACGAGGTGATCGACGGAGCCGAACTCGTCGTGCACGCGTCGCAGCGGCAGATCGTAGGCGAGCTCTCCGCGGCACAGGACGACGATGCGGTCGCACACCGCCTCGAGCAGGCGGAAGTCGTGACTGCACAGCAGCAGCGCGTTGCCCTCGCCCAGGTCGCGCGCATCGCGCTCGAACTCGTACAGCGCATCCACGTCGACGCCGTTGAGGGTCTCGTCGATGATCGTCAGCGGACGCCGCAGCAGCAGGCTCGAGATGAGCTGCACCTTCTTGCGCATGCCGTGCGAGTAGTCCTCGATGAGATCGAACTGCCGCGACTCCATCTGGTAGCGGGCGAAAAGGTCGTCCAGCCGCGACGCGTCCGCCTCGTGGCCGTAGAAGCGGTGCATGAGATCGACGTACTCGCGTCCGGTGAGGAACTGCGGCAGGTAGTCGTTGCTCGCGACGTAGACGACGCTCTCGCGCGAGACGCGTTCCTGATGCGGGCGGCCGGCGATGCGGATGCTGCCGCGCCGCAGCTGCAGGAGGTCGGCGATCAGACGGATGAGCGTCGACTTGCCGGAGCCGTTCGGGCCGACGAGGCCGACCCGCTCTCCCGGCGCGATCGAGAGCGAGAGGTCGTGCAGCACGGGCGTCCGCTTCGCATAGGCGAACTCCACGGCGGAGACATCGAGCAGCATTCGGTTTCTTCCTTCGTTTCGGGCGGATCGTGTTCGGGTTGATCGTTCTCGGGTTGATCGTTCTCGGGCGGACCCTCGGCGCACCCTCGCGGATGCGCCGAGGGCTTGAGCGCTAGATGCACTCGATCCAGACGGACACGCCGCCCTTGTCCCACTTCCAGTTCCCGGTGAAGCGCTTGCCTCCGTTCGCGAGGAAGCACCATGCAGCCAGGGACGCGAGGAAAGCGACACCGAACACGAGAAGCACTGCGAGGAGAACGAGCCACCAGCCGTCGAAGCGCAGAAGCGCGTCGTCGAGAGCGTTCTGCACGCGGCTCTTCAGCAGCGTCGGTTCGATCACAGTCATTACGGACATAAATCACCTCCAGACATTCATCAAGAAACTCGATCGTGGCAGGCGCTCCCGAGCGGAAGCAATGCATATGAGCGCTATATATTGTCATATGAGGACAGTTGACATTGACGCAGCGTCAACTTCTAGGCTGAGAAGCACCACAGAGAGAGGAGGAACCCGTGGTTCAGGAGGACTGGTCGATCCAGGAGATCGCGCGACTCGCGGGGACGACGAGCCGCACACTGCGTCACTACGACGACGTCGGGTTGCTCCCGCCGTCGCGCATCGCCTCGAACGGCTACCGGCACTACGACGCGCCCGCGCTCGTGCGGCTGCAGCGGATCCTGCTGCTGCGGGAGCTGGGCCTCGGCCTGCCGCAGATCGCCGACGTGCTCGGCCCTTCGACAGGCTCAGGGACCCAGGTCGCGGAAGCATCCGCTCTCCAGACCCATCTCGCGCTGCTGCGCGAGGAGCAGGCCAGACTGGCGCGTCAGATCGCGTCGGTCGAATCCACCATCACCGCACTGAGAGGAGGTGAAGAACTCATGGCAGAGAACATGTTCGACGGCTTCGACCACACCCGGTACAAGGAGGAGGTCGAGGAGCGTTGGGGAAAGAACGCCTACGCGGACGGCGACCGCTGGTGGCGCGGGATGACGGATGCCGAGCGCGCCGAGTGGCAGCAGCGCGTGTCCGACCTCGGGCGCGACTGGATCGCCGCCGCGGAGAGCGGCATCGATGCGGCATCCGCCGAGGCTCAGGATCTCGCGCGACGTCACGTCGAGTGGCTCACGGGAGTGCCCGGCACGCCCGCGGCCGCCCCCGGCGGCGACGTGAAGGGGTACGTGATCGGTCTCGGCGAGATGTATGTCGCCGACCCGCGTTTCGGCGCGAACTACGCGACCTCATCCGGCGGCACGCACGGCGCGGAGTTCGTCCGCGACGCGCTCCGCGTCTACGCGGACGCGAACCTGTAGGACGCGTCCGCAGCCGAGCCCCCACCTCTGGGTTGCTGAGCTCGTCGAAGCACCGGTATCGCGCCCTTCGACAAGCTCAGGGATCCAGGGTGGGGGCTCCTCGCATCCGGAGCTCGGGCGTATGGTCGGATCATGAGGCAGCGACGACAGCGGACGAGCGCCATGCCGCTGTTCGTCACCGCCGCCGTCGCGTACACGGCGAACGTCGCGCTCGGAACTGCTGTCGCGACGAGGGTCATCGACACGTCGAACTTCCGGTGGGTGCACCATGCGCTCTACATCGCGACCTGCGTGACGACCGCCGCCGCTGCGGTCACCGGACTGTTCTGGGCGGAACCGCGCCGGGCGAGCCACCGCGCCGCCCTCGTGCTGCTGCCCGCCGCCGCGCCTCTCGCGGCGATCGCGTATCTCGGGACCCACGGGCGTCGGCATCCGCTCATCGCGCTGGCCGCAGCGCCCTTCATCCTCGCGGGCCTCGTGTGCTCGCTCCGCCCCGCAGACCGGAAGTGAACGCATGGAGCTGCTCGACGCCATCCGCCGCCGCAAGACGACCAACGGGGCCTTCCTGCCCGATCCCGTCTCCGAGGAGCACCAGCGGATCCTCCTGGAGGCGGCGGGGCGCGCGCCGTCTCAGCTGAACAGCCAGCCGTGGCGCTTCGTCGTCATCGAGAGCCGGGAGACGATCGACAGGATCGCGAGCATCTCGGGCGAGAGCATGACCGAGGCGATGTCGAACGGCACGTTCTTCGAGCGGTACAAGCCGTACTTCCGCTTCAGCCAGGCCGAGATGGAGGAGAAGCGCAGCGGGATGCTGTTCGACAAGCTCCCCGCTCCGCTGCGGCCGTTCACCGGGCAGGTGTTCACCAAGCGCGGGCAGACGCTCATGAACGCCCTCGGAGTGCCGAAGACCCTCGGCGCCGAGAACCGCAAGCTCGTCGCGGGATCTCCGCTGCTGCTGGGCGTCATGCTCGACCGCAACGAGTACCGGCCGGGACAGCTCTCGTCGTTCTACTCGGTGTTCAGCATGGGCGCGGCCATGGAGAACGTCTGGCTCACCACGGGCGAGCTCGGGATGGGCATCCAGTTCATCTCGTTCCCCATGGAGGTGCCCGGCCGCTGGGACGAGATCGTGCAGCTCCTCCGCGTGCCCGACGACCTCGAGCTCATGGCCGTCTACCGGCTCGGCTACCTGCCGCCCGAGCAGCGCCGCCCGGCCATCGACTGGTCGAGCAGTCAGCGCAAGCTCACCTCGCAGTACGTGTTCCGCGAGAGCTGCGAGACGCCGCAGCAGGGATGGGACGACGTGCAGCACCTCCGGCACGAGAGCTGATCGCGGCCGCGCCGCGGCAGGGGACGACTCAGCTACCGCCCGTGCGCGGCAGGTTCTTCAGATCCTTCAGCGCCGGGCCTTCGATGCGCGTGCCGTCGGGCGCGAAGCGGGAGGCATGCAGCGGGCAGTCCCAGCTGCATTCGGCGTCGTTCCACGCCAGCACACCGCCGAGGTGCGTGCACACCGCCGAGACCGCGCGCGTGACGCCGTCGACGGTCGACACTCCGACCGGGAGGCCGCCGCGGTTGGCCAGCACGCCCGTGCCCTCTTCGGGCTGGGGGACGGGGACCGCTCGCGATTCGGCCTCGACCCATCCCGCGGTGGCGGCGGCGGCCACCTTCGCCCCTTCGACGGCGCCCTCGGTGAGATCCGCCGGCACGGTCAGTCGGGTGCTGATGGCGGTCATCCAGCGCGGTCGGTCGCGCCAGCTCGTGCCGAGGATCTCGGCGGTCAGGCGCAGGGCGGCGGCCGGCGCGTTCGACAGACCCCACTTCGCGTAGCCGGTGGCGAAGCGGATGGCGCCGAGCCCTCGTGGCATCGCCCCGACGAACGGGATCTCGTTGTGCGAGGTGTAATCCTGCGCGGACCAGCGGTGCGTCTCCTCCGCGCCCGGGAAGTGCTGCGCCGTCCAGGAGACGAGGTCGTCGACCGCCGCGCGCTCGCTGTCGGAGCGCCCGACCGGATGCCCGTTGCCGCCGACGACCAGCTGGGCTGTGCCGGCCGGGCCGTCGGCATCCGACACCGGACGGATCGAGCGCGTCGGCCCGTCGACCGAGAGGAAGGTGCTGGTCAGCACGTCACCGGGAACGCGGAACGAGACGCAGTACGACCGCATCCCGCTGGTCTTGGTGAAGTACAGTCCGCGATCGAGGATCGGGCTGCCGGTGGCGAGGACGATGTGCTCGCCGAACACGGGCCCCTCCGCCGTGTCGACGCGGGGCGACGGGAGCACGTGAGCGCCGGTGGCGCGGATGCCGGTGTGCAGCGTCCCGCCCTCTTCGATGTATTCGCGGGCGAGAGCCTGCGTCACCGTCACCGGATCGATGGTGACCTGGTCGTCGAGTGCGACGGCGCCGGAGACCGGGAACGGCGTCGTGCCCAGATCGCCGGGTGTCAGCATCCGCGTGTCCAGTCCGGCCTCGCGCGCGGCCGCGTGCTGCTCCCGTACGGTCTCGAGACCGTCCGCCGTCTGCGCGTAGGAGTGGTCCGTGCGCCAGGTGTACGGCACGCCGGCGTGGTCGGCGAACGCGATCAGCCAGTCCATGCCCTCACGATTGGCGTCGACATAGGCGCGCACGAGAGCTGCCGGATGGTGCCGACGGATCTCCGCGAGACGCTTCCCCTGGAGGAGGGAGAGCTTGCCGGTGTTCCCGCCGGTGGCGAGCTCGGCGACGTCCCCGGCTTCGATCACGGCCACATCGAGACCGGCTCTCGTCAGCATCACCGCGGTCGTGAGACCGGTGATGCCGGCTCCGACGATGACGACGTCGTGCCGGGCGCCCGCCTCGAAGGGCGAACCGAGGGGGAGGGACGCGTCGATCTTCCAGAGGGGCTTCATCGGGCCAGTCAACGCCTTCGGACGCGCGGCTCACACTGCCTTGACTTTCGGGTCGTCCGCTGCCACCTCCGACGGCGGCCACCGACGGCTACAGTGGCGAACGTGAATCTCCGCCGCGTTCTGCTCGTCGCCCTCGGCGGCACCATCGGAACGGCGGCTCGGCTCGGGCTCGGACTCGCCCTCCCCGACGCGGGTGGGTTCCCGGTCGCGATCCTCGTCGCGAACGTACTCGGCGCGCTGCTCATCGGTGTCGTCGCCGCGCGTCTTCCGGCATCCGCCGACCTTCGTCTGATGCTCGGCACGGGAGTCCTCGGCGGGTTCACCACCTACAGCGCGTTCATGACTGGAGCGCTAGAGCTATGGACGGATGCGCCGATCCTCGCCGCGGCATATGCGATCGGCAGCCTCGCACTGGGGCTCGCCGCCGCCGCACTCGGCCTGCGACTCGGACGCCAGCGTCGCGCGTCGGAGGCCGCGGCGTGAACCCGCTCCTGTTCCTCGGCGCCGCGCTCGCCGGAGGGGTCGGCGCGGTGCTGCGGTATCTCGTCGACCTCGGCGTCGCCCGGTTCGCCGGACGCCGGCTCCCGTGGGGGATCCTGCTGGTGAACATCTCCGGGTCGTTCGCCCTCGGACTCGTGACGACCGCGCTGCCGGAGGCCGCGTTCCTCCTCGGTGCGGGACTCCTCGGCGGCTACACGACCTTCAGCACGGCCATGCTCGACACGGTCGCCCTGTGGCGCGACGGCGAGCGCCCGGCATCCGCCCTCAACGCGGTCGGGATGCTGCTGCTCGGGCTGGTCGCAGCCGGGCTGGGACTGGCTCTCGGGGCTGCGCTCTGAGTGCGGAGCAGCTCCCAGCATCCTCCCATCCCGGAAATGTACAAATGTACATGTACGGATGTCCAGGGAGGTCGATATGGCGGAGAGCACACGTCGCCGACGCGATCCTGAAGCGCGCCGTCGCGAGATCGTCACCGCCGCCGCAGAGCTGATCGTCGAGGTCGGCGTCGACGGCGTCACGCACCGGCTCGTCGCCGCACGCGCCGGGGTGCCGCTCGGAGCCACGACTCAGTACTTCGACACGCTCGACGACCTGCGGACAGCCGCGCTCCGTGCGCTCGCCGACGAGGTCGACGCGCGACTCGACGGGGTCCGCATCGCGCTCACCGAGCGCGGGGTCAGCCCCGCGGTGATCGCCGACCTGATCGCCGACGGCCTCGACGACGCCCGTGCCGTGAAGGCCGACCGCGCGGTCGTCACCGCGGCCGTCCACGATCCCCGTCTGCGCAAGCTCGCGCGGCACCTGTCCGAGCAGCTGGTCTCGTTCCTCGAGCCGACGTACGGACGCGACCGGGCGACCGCCGCGATGATCTTCATCGACGGCGTCATGTGGAGCACCCAGATCCGCGACACCGCCCTCGACCGCCCCTTCATCGAGACCGTGCTCACACAACTGCTCGGCATGCCCGAGACTGATACCACCCCCGGTCGCACCGCAGCGCCGTCCGCACCCTGAACCGAGGAATCCGCCGTGTCGAATCTCGCCGTCCTGAGCCTGAAGAACCGGGCGCTCATCGCCCTCATCACGATCGTCGCCGCGGTGTTCGGCGGTCTCGCCCTGACCAACCTCAAGCAGGAGCTCATCCCCTCGCTCGAGCTGCCGAACCTCATGGTCATGACGACGTACCCCGGTGCATCGCCGGAGGTCGTAGAGAACGACGTGTCGACGCCGGTCGAGGCCGCGATCCAGGGCGTGCCCGGGCTCGAGGGGACGACGGCGACCAGCACGACCAACGCCTCGATCGTGCAGGCGACCTTCGCCTACGGCACGAACCTCGCGACCGCGGAGCAGAAGATCCAGCAGGCGATCAACCGCATCTCGGGACAGCTGCCCGAGGACGTCAGCCCGCAGGTGCTCGCGGTGTCGATCGACGACTTCCCCGTGATCCAGGTGGCGGTCACCGGATTCGAGGATGCCGAGAACGCCCAGGCCGAACTCCAGAGCGTCGCGATCCCCGACCTCGAAGACGTCGACGGCGTCAACGCCGCACAGATCATCGGCGGCGTCGGTCAGCGCATCACCATCACCCCCGACGTCGCACGCCTCGCCGCGGAAGGTGAGAGCACGCAGGCGATCACGTCGGCGCTGCAGCAGAACGGCACCCTCTTCCCCGGTGGTGACATCACCGCGGACGGTCAGACCCTCACGGTCCAGACCGGCGCGAAGATCACGTCCGTCGACGAGCTCGCCGCCCTGCCGCTGGTCGGCACGACACTCACCATCGGCGATGTGGCGACCGTCGCGCAGGAGTCCGACCCGGTCTCCTCGATCTCGCGCGTCGACGGCAAGGATGCGCTCTCGATCTCGATCACCAAGCTCCCCGCCGCGAACACCGTCGAGGTGTCGCAGGGCGTGATCGCGGCGCTCGACGAGCTCAAAGAGGCGTTCCCGGACGCCGACTTCACGATCATCTTCGACCAGGCGCCGTTCATCGTGCAGTCCATCGAGAGCCTCGCGACCGAGGGCCTTCTCGGACTCGCGTTCGCGGTGATCGTCATCCTGGTGTTCCTGCTGTCGATCCGCTCCACCCTCGTGACGGCGATCTCGATCCCGACGTCCGTGCTCATCACGTTCATCGGGCTGCAGGCCTTCGGGTACTCGCTGAACATCCTGACCCTGGGTGCTCTGACGATCGCCATCGGGCGCGTGGTCGACGACTCCATCGTCGTGATCGAGAACATAAAACGCCACTACGTCGGCGATGCCGACAAGGGCGACGCGATCAGGCTCGCGGTGCGCGAGGTCGCGATGGCGGTCACGGCATCCACGATCACCACGGTCGCGGTGTTCCTCCCGATCGTGTTCGTCGGAGACATGGTCGGCGAACTGTTCCGTCCGTTCGCCGTCACCGTGGCCATCGCGATGATCGCCTCGCTGCTGGTCTCGCTGACGATCGTGCCGGTGCTCGCGTACTGGTTCCTCCGCCCCGGAAAGCCGCTGCTCGACGAGAACGGCGTGGCGATCGATCCCGAGCATGAAGACGCACCGCCGACGCGGCTGCAGCGCGGGTACCGCCCGATCCTGGGCTGGACACTCAAGCACTCCGGTGTCACGGTGATCATCGCGGTCGTCGTCCTCGGAGGCACGCTCGCCGCCTACCCGCTGATGAAGCAGAACTTCCTCGGCGACTCCGGCCAGAACACGATGACGGTCACGCAGGACCTCGGTCCGACCGCCAGCCTCGAGGCGAAGTCGGATGCCGCGGTAGCGGTCGAGGACGCGCTGCTCGGCATCGACGGCATCGAGCACGTGCAGGCCTCGATCGGCTCGAGCGGCTCGGCCCTGCGTGACGCGTTCTCCGGCGGAGCGGGCGTCACCTACTCGGTGCTCACCGACGGCGACGCCGATCAGGAGAAGCTGCGCGCCGATGTGCAGGACGCGATCGACGGACTCGGCGACGACGTCGGCGACGTGTCGGTCGCGGCATCCGCCAGCTTCGGCTCCAGCGACATCGAGATCTCGGTGTCGGCATCGAACGCCGACGACCTGCAGACCGCGACGACGGCTGTGATCGACGAGCTCGACGGTCGCGACGGCGTCGGCCAGGTGACCGACAACCTCGCCGCATCGCTGCCCTACATCGCCGTCGTTGTCGACCGCGAGGCCGCCGCACAGCGCGGGCTCTCCGAGGTCGCCGTCGGATCGATCGTGTCGAGCACCATGCGCCCGACCCAGGCCGGATCCGTCGAGATCGACGACACCGCACTGACGATCTACCTCGTCACTCCCGAGCCGCCGACCACGGTCGACGCCCTGAAGGAGCTCACGATCCCGACTCCGCTCGGCATCGTGCAGCTGCAGGACATCGCGACCGTCGAGGAGCGCAACGGCCCCACCTCGATCACCACCGAGCAGGGACGCCGCACGGCGACGATCACCGTGCCGCCGGCATCCGACAACCTCGCCGTCGCGACGGCGTCGGTGAACACCGCGCTCGCCGCGGTGGAGCTGCCGGACGGCGCATCGGCCGAGGTCGGCGGTGTCGCCTCGCAGCAGGCCGACTCGTTCTCGCAGCTCGGACTCGCGATGCTCGCCGCGATCCTCATCGTGTACGTGGTGATGGTCGCGACGTTCAAGTCGCTGCGCCAGCCGCTGCTGCTGCTCGTGTCGGTGCCGTTCGCGGCGACCGGTGCGATCCTGCTGCAGATCGTCACGGGCGTGCCGCTCGGCGTCGCCTCGCTGATCGGTGTGCTGATGCTCATCGGCATCGTGGTGACGAACGCGATCGTGCTGATCGACCTGGTCAACCAGTACCGGCAGAAGGGTCTGTCGACCATCGAGGCGGTGAAGGCCGGTGGCGAGAAGCGTCTGCGCCCGATCCTCATGACGGCGCTCGCGACGATCCTCGCGCTCACCCCGATGGCTCTCGGCATCACCGGGCACGGCGGCTTCATCTCGCAGCCCCTCGCGATCGTCGTGATCGGCGGCCTGCTCTCCTCGACCGTGCTGACCCTGATCGTGCTGCCGACGCTCTACAACCTCGTCGAAGGCGCCAAGGAGCGCCGTCAGGCCCGCAAGGGCGGCGGGGCAGATGCTGCGGGCACGGGTTCCGGTCCGGATGCGCCGACCGGGCCCGAGGCCCCGGCGACGGCGGAGTCCGCGTCCGACGGGGTCACGGTCGATGCCTCCGGTCTGCCCGACCTGTCGCACCTGACGCGTCGCGAGCTGCGCGACCGCGGGCTCGTCTGACCGCGCGGGCGTTCAGCCGAGCGAGATGCCCCAGCGGAGGGTCCAGGACTCGTCGGGAGCGAGGCGACGGATGCCGCGGCCGCTGTTGAGCGCATCTGCCGGGGCGGTCATCGGCTCGATCGCGAGCGCGAGCTGCTGGCCCGGGTACTTGTCGGTCGTGAACACCTGCACGAAGTCGAAGCCTTCGCCCTGCCACACCGTGAGCCGACGACCGTCGGGGGCGGTGAGCGTGTGCCGGACGAGCCCGTCGTCGTCGCGGACGAGGTCGGTGAAGCCGGTGTCGAGCGACGCATCACCCAGACGGATGCCGTCGCGCAGAGCCGCATCGGCCGGACGGGTGCCGGTGGGCAGCATCCGCTCGTCGGTGTCGAACATGGTCGCCGCCGGCACGCGCAGGACCAGCTCGTGCGGGTCGACGTCGCCGATCGTGACGAACGGGTGCGTGCCGAGGGCGACGGGCGCGGGTTCGGCCGACCGGTTCGTGAGCACGTGGACGACGTCGATGCCGGTGTCGGTCAGCAGGTAGGTGACCGAGGTCTCGATCAGATACGGGTACCCGGTCTGCGGCACGATCGTCGCGCTGAGCGTCGCCGCGGCATCCGTCTGGTCGATCTCGTACGCGACGAAGCGGAGCAGGCCATGGCTGGCGTTGGTGAACTTCGGCTCGGTGATCGCGAGCTGGCGGGCGGTGCCGTCGTCGTCCCAGAGGCCGTCGCGCACGCGGTTCGGCCACGGGGCGAGGACGACGCCCGAGCACGAGGGAGTGGGGATGTCGAGCGGGTACGTCGGCACCAGGTCGACGTCGCCGATGCGGAGGGAGCGGAGAGAGGCGCCGACCTGCGCGATCTGGGCGGTCGCGTCGCCGGATCGGAGGTGGACCTGGGTGCCGGTGGGGGATGCGGAGTTCACTCCGCAATCGTATGGCGCGGATGACTCTCTCAGGCGGGACCGCTAGACTCGTTCGGTCGGCTTCGGACACCCGCGCAGGGCGCGGACGTTTTTGTGTAAGAAGTGTGAGTCCAGGGGCCGATGGTGAGCGTCGATCGACGCAAATCAACCATCACATGAATGGCCCCGGCCGCTGACAGTCCGGAACCCGAGCTTCATCTCTCTTTGGGAAGCACTGGGTGCTCGCGCGTGTGCGCAGCGCTGTTCTCGTGCGAGAACTCAGAAGGACAGACCTGCAATGCCCAAGAACAAGAAGCCTCGGGGCGGACGCCCCGCCGCCAACTTCGAGCCGCGCTACGGCGCCAAGAAGACCTCTTTCCACGACCGCCACACCGGTGGCGCCGCCCGTGACGGCGCGCGCCCCGAGCGCGGCGGACGAGCGGATGCCGGCGAGCGTCGCAGTGCCCCCGCCGCAGGCGGATACGACCGTCGCCCGGGCAGCCGCAGCGCCGGCCACCGCGGCTACCGTCCGGCCGAGGCGGAGACCGGTGCCCCGAAGCAGCGCTGGAACGCGCAGGAGCGCGCGGGCCGCGACGAAGCCCGCGGCATCCGCAGCCGTGCCGAATCCGGACGCCGTGAGGCTCCGCACCACCGGGGCGACGAGCGTCGACCCACCGGTCCCGGCACCTACCGCGATGAGCGCGGCGGCCAGCGGTTCGACCGTGACGACCGTCCGCGCCGCGACGACCGGGCAACCGGTACGCAGCGTCAGGGCTTCCGCGACAACGACCACCGCGATGGCGGACGACCGGTGCGCGACGACCGTCGGGGCCAGCGTCCCACCGGCCCCGGCAGCTACCGCGACGAGCGGGGCGGCCAGCGGTTCGACCGTGACGAGCGCCCGCGCCGTGACGACGAGCGTCCGGCCCGTTCGTTCGACGCCGACCGCGCGCGTCGTGCGTTCGATCGCGACCGCACCCAGCGTTCGTTCGACCGCGACGAGCGTCCGCGCAACGATCGTTCGAGTGAGCGTCCCCGCTACGACCGCGATGCCCGTCCGAGCCGCGATGACCGCGGTGGCGACCGGGCTCGTCCCTCGACCGGTGGCGCGTACCGCACCGAGCGTGTGCGCCCGCTGACCTCGGACACCCGTGGGCGGCCGGCGCGCAACGAGCGTCCCAGCCGCAACGACTGGAATGCGACGAGCCGTCCCGAGTCGACCGGCGCGAAGTTCGCACCGGGCGAAGACGTCGTGCACGAGCGCCTCGAGGCGAAGTCCGTCGCCGCCGTCGAGGTCGATGGCGTGACCTTCGGCGACCTCGGTCTCGGCTCGAACATCGTCGAGACCCTGGCCGGACTCGGCGCGGCTTCGCCGTTCGCGATCCAGGCAGCCAGCATCCCGGCTGTGCTCGAGGGCCGCGACGTCCTCGCCCGCGGCCGCACCGGCTCCGGCAAGACCATCGCCTTCGGCGCGCCGCTCGTCGAGCGCGTGCTGCAGTCGCAGGCCGGCAAGCGTCGCGAGTTCGGACGGTCGCCGCGTGCGATCATCCTCGCCCCGACGCGCGAGCTCGCGCTGCAGATCGACCGCACGATCCAGCCGATCGCCCGCAGCGTGGGCCTGTTCACGACGCAGATCTACGGTGGCGTGCCGCAGGGCCGTCAGGTCGGTGCGCTCAAGAAGGGCGTCGACATCGTCATCGGCACGCCCGGTCGTGTCGAGGACCTCATCAACCAGGGCAAGCTCGACCTCTCGGACTGCCGCATCGCGGTGCTCGATGAGGCCGACCACATGTGCGAGCTCGGCTTCGTCGAGCCCGTGCAGCGCATCCTGCGTCATACGGCCGACGGCAGCCAGAAGCTCCTGTTCTCGGCGACGCTCGACCGCGAGGTCGCCGCTCTCGTCGACGAGTTCCTGATCGACCCGGCCGTCTTCGAGGTCGCCGGTGAAGACCAGGGCTCCAGCCAGATCGAGCACCGCGTGCTCGTGATCGAGCACCGCGACAAGGCCGACATCCTCACGTCGCTCGTCGACCGTGCAGGCAAGACGCTCGTCTTCGCGCGTACCCGTGCCTACGCCGACATGCTCGCCGAGCAGTTCGACGATGCCGGCATCCCGGCGGTCTCGCTGCACGGCGACCTGAACCAGGCCAAGCGCACGCGCAACCTGGAGCGCCTGACCTCGGGTCGCGTGAACGTGCTCGTCGCGACGGATGTCGCTGCCCGCGGCATCCACGTCGACGACATCGACCTGGTCGTCCAGGCCGACGCCCCCGACGAGTACAAGACGTACCTGCACCGCTCCGGCCGCACCGGTCGCGCGGGTCGCTCGGGTCGCGTCGTCACGCTCATCACGCGTCAGCGCCAGCGTCGCATGACCGAGCTGCTCGACCGGGCCGAGATCGACGCCCCGTTCGAGAACGCGCGTCTCGACGACGACATCATCGAGGAGATCGCGGGTCGCGTGCCGACCGCGGCCGCCCTCACGAGCTGAGTCGCACCTCGAGAGGCCCCGTCACTGCTTCGGCGGAGGCAGGGCCTCTCGCTTGTGCTCTCACTCATCGGGCTGAGAACACCGCGTCCGGCTGAGACTCAGGGTCGAGGGTCCCTCCCGACGGAGAGATCTCCGCCGAAGGGCGAGGTGCTACCCGAGCTCGTGCTCGTGGATGCTCGAGGTGAGACTCGTGCCGTTGAGGTCGAGGTAGAGCACCTGCTCGGTGACGGTCAGCGTGAGGGTGTTCCGGCGCTCGATCAGCGCGGCGGCCGCGTCGATGAAGCCGGGGTCGAAGCTGTACACGCGGATCGCGTCGGACCGGTGGATCTTCTTGCCCGCCCACGGCGCCATGACCTTCGCCGGGTCGCGGTGCGTGTAGACGACGGTGCGCTCGGCGAGACGGCTGCCGTAGTGCAGGCGTTCGGCATCGGGAGCGCCGATCTCGATCCACGCCATGATCGCGCCGGTGAGGTCGCGCACGATCACGGCCGGCTCCTCGGTCGACGAGATGCCGTCGCCGAACGTGATCCCCTCCGTGTATTCGAGGCCGTGCGCCAGGACGCGGGTGATCATGTAGGCGTCGGTCTCGGACGGATGCCGCGCGACCCGCAGTGCGTAGTCGTCGTAGACGCCCCGGTCGGTGTCGGCCAGCTGGACGTCGAACGTGTGCATTGTGGAGCCGATAGCCATAACTGTCGAGCCTACGCGGCTTCGGTTCGGCCGCTCGTCAGAAGAGCATCGGCTGCGCGGGGGAAGCCGAGCTAGAACCCGTCGTGCGGAACGTGACGGCTGTGCTCGCACGGCCGGTGCTCTGTACGCCTCCCTGACGCCAGATCGACTCGACGTGCCCCTGGCCGGGACGGATTCCGCGCTGCGGGTAGTCGTCTTCGTGCCGGCCGTCGAGTCCGTGCATGCGGATCAGCGGTCGAGCGCGCTTGGCGAGCCACTGCCGGTACGCCTTCGGAGCCTCGGCGGAGGCGCCCGGATACAGTCCGCGGTACGACGACACGAGGTCGGGGCGGGCCCTGTCGAGCCACTGGAAGAACCACGACTTCACACCGGGACGCAGGTGCAGCGCGCCGTAGATCACGGTTCGCGCACCAGTCGCCTTGATCCGCATCAGGGCGTCGTCGATGGCTGCGACCGAGTCGGTCATGTGCGGCATGATCGGCATCAGGAAGACCGTCACGCGGAATCCGGCATCCGCCAGCGCCCGCACGGTGTCGAGCCGCGCCTGGGTCGTCGGGGCCCCGGGCTCGATCGACTTCTGCAGCTCGTCGTCGTACATCGCGATCGACATCTGCACGTCGACGGGAACGCGCTCGGCGGCCTTGACGAGCAACGGGATGTCGCGCCGGATCAGCGTGCCCTTCGTGAGGATCGACAGGGGAGTGCCGGATGCCGCGAGCGTCTCGATGATCCCCGGCATCAGCTTGTAGCGCCCCTCGGCCCGCTGGTACGGATCGGTGTTGGTGCCGAGCGCGACGGTCTCGTGCTGCCAGCTGCCCTTGCGCAGCTCCTTCTCGAGCACGTCCACCACGTTCACCTTGACGACGATCTGCGAATCGAAGTCGGCGCCCCCGTCGAGGTCGAGGTACTCGTGCGTGCCCCGGGCGAAGCAGTACAGGCAGGCATGACTGCACCCACGGTAGGGGTTGATCGTCCAGGCGAACGGCATGCGCGAGGCGCCCGGAACATGGTTCAGCGCCGACTTCGACAGCACCTCGTGGAACGTCATGCCGGCGAACTCGGGGGTCGTCACCGATCGCAGCACGCTCGACCGGTCTTCGAGACCGGGGAGTGCCGCGGCATCCGTCTCTCCGAGTTTCTGTCCCTGCCAGCGCATGCTTCATTCGAACATGCGAACGAGCTTAACGCAAGCGAGATTCGAAGAAAAAGACTAGCCCTGCGTCGGCAGGAACGGATCCACCAGGGTCGGCGCAGCCAGCGGATGCCGACGCTCGGCGACCGGCCGTGGCCCTGCACCGCGGACGTCCGGCACGCGGATGCCCAGTTCTTCGGCCGGAGACCCGGAACGCACCCGCAGGTCGCGACCCTCGGCATCCACGAACAGGGGATCGGCCGTGACCGAATGCCGATCATGCCCGAGCCGCTGCCACTCGTCGTCGAGCGGCTCGACGATGTCGAAACCCACCCGTCCGTCCGCCCCGGTCGCCCGTTCCGCGTTCGCCGCCCTGGTCGCCCCGGCCTGAGGCGCCGCGTCCCAGAACAGGTTCAGGTCGCTGTCGATGCCGAAGTTGCGGATGTCACGGTGATCCGGATACCCCACGAACGCGGGCATGCCGTCGCCGACGACGATGTTGCGGTGGAACGTGAACGACACGTGGTCCTCCGGCCGCGTGATCGAGATCTGCCCGTTGCGGCCGAACGCCCAGACGTTGTCGCGGATGATGACCTCGCGCCCGTAGTGCTGGTGGTACGCCTGGCTCGAGACGTCGTGCACGACGTTCTGCTCGATGACGACGTGCGAGGATCCCTCGTCGAGGTAGATGCCCCAGCCACCGTAGTTCGCGCACTCCACGTCGTGGATGCGGTTGCCGCGGATCACCGTGCCGGGTGCGATGCCCAGCAGGTACACGCCGCCCATGTCGTTGAGCAGGCCGCCGCCCAGGTGGTGGATGTGGTTGCCCTCGATGCGGTTGCCCTCGGACGGGCTGTGCAGGTAGTCCCACACCCAGCCGACCGAGATGCCGGAGTACAGGAACTCGCGGATCTCGTTGTGCGCGATGACATTGTGCGAGCCGTGCTGGAACAGCACCGCGACGGCGTTCGGGTAGACCTGTCCGCCGCGCTCGATCACACAGTCCGACACCTCGTTGGCCTGGTTGTAGTCCGCAGCCAGCGCGTCGATACCGCCGCCGGAGCGCACCGCGCCCGCGCCGAGATCACGGAACTCGACCCCGCTGATCAGTGCGCCACGGGTTCCGGGGCCGAGGCTGAGGCCGTACCCGCCGACCCGCTCGATCGCCCCGCCGACGACCGCGCAGGAGCGCGCGAACGAGAACCGGAGGGCGCCGGGCACACTGCTCGCCGCCTGCACGTCGGCGGCGTAGCGCCCATCCTCGGGAAGCTGCGGATCCTCCCGCACGCCGAACGGCGGCACGGCCGCCGGCACGTTCTCGAAGTCCGCCTCCGCGAACCGGATGCCCTCGAACCGCACCTCGCGCACGGGCGCCTCGGCGGTGCCGTCGAGGGTGACGAAGGCCTCGGCCACCGGCATCCGCACGTCGAGGTCGGCGATGTCGACGCCCGGCGCAGGCAGGTACAGCACGTGCGGGCCGGATGCTCCGACCAGCTCTCCCGTCGCGTCGAGGTACCACTCGCCGGCGACCTCGCCGAAGCTCTCCGCGACGTTGTCGAGGTAGTACCGCGCGAAGAGGGCGGCAGCGTCGTCGCGCAGGGCGAAGATGCTGCGCAGCGAACTCGTGATCACGCGGTTCTCGCGGTCGATCGCGGTGATCGGCATCCGCTCCTGCACCCAGTAGTGCGGCACCACGATCTCGACGGCATCCTCCTGCACGAGGGCGGGGATGTCGCCTTCGGCGAAGCGGAAGGATGCTGCGCCGTCGAACAGCGTGCCGACGAAGCTGCCGGCCGGGTCGAGTCCGGTCTGCTCCTCGACACGGAGGAATCCGTCGCGCGGATGGCGGGGGCGGGCCGCCGCGACGCCGTCGACGTAGAGGCGGCGGGCGACCGAGCGGGGGGAGGGGGCGGCGAACGCCTCCACGCCGTTGACCGAGACGGGCCGCCAGCCGGTGATCCGCACGGATCCGCGCAGCACAGGCGGGTGAGACGCGTCCACCGCGACCACCGAGGTGAACGAGTCCGCCGCGGTGAACGACACCGGCTCGGCGTGCGCGTACTCGCCGCCGGCCATCCAGATCACGGCCCGCTGACCCGGCTCGCGCCGTTTCCGCACGAGCGCGAGGGCGTGCGCGAGATCGTTCGCGGGGTAGCCGTGCGAGCCGTCGGCGTAAGGCGATCCGTCCGGGGCGGCGTACACCTCGATCCGGTCGGTGCTCATGCGATCAGCCCTTCGTGGCGCCGGCGGTGACTCCGGCCGAGATCTGCCGCTGGAAGATCAGGTAGACGACGATGATCGGCGCCACCGCGAGGAGGACTCCGGCGATGTACGTCGGCACGTTGTCAGGGTACTGGCCGCGCAGCGCGCTGACGCCGACCATGACCGTGCGGTTCTGCGGCGACTGCATGATGAGCAGCGCGATGAGGATGTCGTTCCACACGAACAGCGCGTTGAGGATGCCCATCGAGATCAATGCGGGCTTGCCCACGGGAACCATGATGCGCCACCACACGCCGAACAGTCCGCTGCCGTCGACGCGGGCGGCCTCGGTCAGCTCCTTCGGGATGCCGGAGTAGTACGAGGTCATGAAGAAGACGGTGAACGGCAGGAACTGCGCCACGTACGCGATGATCAGTCCGGGGAACGAGTTGATCAGCCCCATGTCGCTGAGCACCTTGATCGTCGGGACCATGATCACCTGGAACGGGATCATCATCATCGCCAGGATGATGAGGAACGCGACCTTGCTGCCGCGGAACGTCAGGTGGCTGAGCGCATAGCCGCACATCGAGGCGAGCACGAGCAGGATCGCGACCGAGAAGATCGTGACGATGATCGTGTTCGTGAAGTAGCGGCCCATGTCGGCGTTGGTCCACGCGTCGATGAAGTTCTGCACGTTGAACGTCTGGGTCACGCCCAGGCGGTCGAGCACGTAGTCCTTGCGTGTCTTGAGCGAGATGTTCAGCCCGTAGAGCATGGGGGCGATGGTGGCGATGGCCAGCAGCATCATGGGGATGGCGATGAGCCACCTGCCCAGGCGTTCGCGGCGCATCAGGCCTCCTTCGTGGCGCGGCGGAGCACGCGGATCTGGATGAGGCCGATCACGAGGACGATCAGCAGGAGGAAGACGGATGCCGCAGACGCGAGCGCCGGTCGTGCCTCGCCGTTGAGCTTCCAGATGAGGAACTCGGGCAGGTAGCTCGCCGCTCCCGGACCGCCGGCGGTCATCGTGTACAGGAGGCCGAACAGGCCGGTCAGCATGCCGATCGTGGTCGTGACGAACACGAACTGGATGGTCTGGCTGAGGCTCGGGATGATGACGTGCACGATCTGCTGCCACAGGTTCGCGCCGTCGATCTTGGCCGCGTCGAGCAGCTCGGCGTCGAGCGTCGCGAAGCCCGCGAGGAAGATCGTGAAGGCCATGCCGAAGGTGGCCCAGATGTGCACGACGAGCACGGACGGCAGCGCGGTGCCGGGCAGGCCGAGGAAGTCGATGCTCGGGATGTTGACCGCGCCGAGAGCGCCGTTGATCGGACCGTTGGCGGCGAGCAGGATGTTGAAGATCGCGCCGATGATGATCGGCGACAGCACCACCGGCAGGAAGTACACACTGCGGTAGAAGCGGTGGCCGGGGACCTTGAGGAAGACGAAGGTCGCGAGGATGCCGGCGACGAAGACCTGGATCGGCACGAACAGCAGCACGACCAGCACGTTGCGGGCGGCCGCCTGGAAGCGGGCGTCCCCCAACAGGGTGAAGTAGTTGTCCAGGCCGATGAACTGGCCGTTGAGCTCCCGGTCGCCGGTGAACGAGTAGTTCACGCCGAGCAGGAGCGGGTAGAGCCGGAAGACGGCGAGGATCGCGATGACCGGCAGCACCATGAGGTACGGCGCGAGGCGCTCGGACGTCCACGGCTTCTTGCGCAGCGGCACGCCGAGGTCGGCGCGGACGCGAGCGCGGCGGCTGGCGCGGCCGCGGCCCGGAGCCTTGTTCTCGAGAACAAGGCTCCGGGTCGAGGTGGTGTCGGTCGTCGACAAGGGATCAGCCCTCCGACGCTGCCAGCTGGGCTGCGGCGTCCTGCACGGTGACCTCGCCGCCGAGCAGCTGCTGGCCGAGGCGGTGCAGCAGGTCGAGCGTGTCGGCCTCGAGGGCGGTGTGCAGCAGCGGCTTGCTGCCGGACAGCTCGCCGACGATGTCGTTCGCCGACGCGATGTCGGTGTCGAGCTCGATGGTCGTGTCGGACGTGATCTGGCCACCCGCGAGGGAGTACGCCGAGAGTGCGTCGTGGTCGACCGTCGCCTTGATCCAGTCGACGCCGAGCTCCTTCTTGTCCTCGTTCAGCACGCCGTAGCCGATGCCGCCCTCGGCCGGAAGGGCCAGGGTGGTGCCGTCGTTGGTGCTCACGGGCATCATGAACCCGAGGTCGTCGCCGAGGAACTCGTCGAACTGCTTCCAGTGCGCCGTGCCGCTCATGAGGCCGACGACCATCGCCGACTTGCCGCCGGAGAACAGGTCGAACGAGTCGTTGAACATCGCGGTGGAGTTCGCGCCCTCGTTGTACCAGCCGTCGGCCGCGGAGTCGGCCCACATCTGCAGGACCTGGGTGGCGTGCTCGCTGGTCCAGTCGCGGTCGCCGTCGATCCAGGCGTCGTACTCCTCGGGCGTGAAGATGCCGGAGGCGAAGCCGGAGAGGAAGAACTCGATGCCGAGGCCCTCCTTGTTGCCGAGAGCGAAGCACGACGCGTCGGTCTTCTCGGTGATCGCGGCGCAGGCTTCGGAGAGCTCGTCCCAGGTCGCCGGCGGGTTGTCCGCGTCGAGACCGGCGGCGGTGAACAGCGCCTTGTTGTAGTAGATCGGGAAGCCCTGCAGGAACATCGGCGCCGAGTACGTCTCGCCGTCGGCCTGGAAGGCGGGCCAGCCGGCGAGGGTGTCCTCGAGGTCGGCGAGCTCGTCGGTCAGGGGCACGAGGGTGTCGGCACGGCTCTTCAGCTGCGTGCCGCCGTTGAACAGTGCGAGGTCGGGGCCGGTGCCGGCTTCGACCGCGCTGCCGAGCAGCGTGTAGTACTGGTCGAACGGCTGGTTGACGATCTCGACCTCGACGTCGGGGTGCTTCTTCGCGAAGGCGGCCTTGACGTCTTCCGTGTAGGCGGCTGCGGCCTCGTCGGCGTCGCCCCAGTTCCAGATGACCAGCTTGTCGTCGGTGCCCGAGCCCTCGGACGAGCCGCTGGGCGATGCACCTCCACAGCCGGTGAGTGCAAGTGCCGCCACACCGATGGCGGCGGGGATGGCGATCCTTCGCTTCATTGCGGATCCTCTCAACATTGATGAAGAAGTGTGCTGCAGGACCTGAGGGTGCAGGTCTCTGATGGGAAACATACTACGTCTTATGAAAACGAGCAAGCAAAGGTCACATGACTGATGTTCAACCGTGATGAAGGAGAGGGGGAGGTGCCGCGTCGCTCAGGAGCGCTTGTCGGACGGCAGGCGACGGCGTGACCACGAGCCGAGGATGTGCGAGCTCATCGCGATGCGGGCGCCCTCCGCGTCACCGGCTGAGATCGTCTCGACGATCTTCTCGTGCTCGGCGAGGGTGAGCTCGAACGCATGCGCGGGATCGACCCCGGTGAAGCGATCGCTGCCGACCGCGTGCGTGATCAGCACGCGGGCGATGTTCTCGGCGAGGCCGTTGTCGGCGAGCTCCATGACGGCGGTGTGGAACCGGATGTCGGCCTCGCGGAACGCCGCCGAGTCCTCCACGTGCTCGGCCATCGCGGCGAGGCTCTCCTGCAGACGGGCGCGGGCGTCGTCGTCGACCGCTGTCGCGGCCGAGGCCGCCATCGCCGCCTCGAGTGCGGCGCGGACGACGCTCAGGTCGTCGAGCACACCGAGTGTGGAGTCGTTCGTGATCATGGTCGACAGCACCAGCGGGTCGAGCACGTTCCAGCTCGTCGACGGGTTCACGTGCGTGCCGCGGCCCTGGGCCACGGTCACCATGCCCTTCTCCTGCAGGCGCTTCATGGTCTCGCGGATGACCGTGCGGCTCACGCCGAACTGCACGCTGATGATGCTCTCCGGCGGCAGCAGGTCTCCGGGGCCGAACTCGCCGGTCACGATCGACTGGACGAGCTCCTTCAGCACGGTCGCGCCGATGCGGTCGATCGGGGTGCGTGCGCGACCGGCGGTGGCGGCGTCTGCGGGCAGGGTCATGCCAGACACTCTATTCACGTCGTCGCCCGCCCGTCACCGGACACTCGCGAAACCCCAGACATATGATGTATGGTGTTTAGTACTGCTCGATCTCTCACACTCAAGGGCGACATGAAGATCACCGGGTACCGCACACTGCGCACCGTCCACGACTGGGGACGGCCCGTCGGCGACGTCAACGGATTCATCGCATCCGGCGTCACCGACGTCCCTCTCGTGATCCTCGAGACCGATGAGGGCGTCGAAGGCGTCGGCATGGGATCGCACGCCGACCTCGACCGCCTGTTCCCCGCCATCGAGGGGCAGGACCCCCGGGCCGTCACCACGCTCTACGACGCGATGCTCGCACGGGTGTTCAAGTCGTCGCACGGCGGCGCGACCTTCGGCGGCATCGGCGCCTTCGACACGGCGCTCTGGGACATCAAGGCCAAGCTCGCGGGAGAGCCGCTCTGGCGCCTGCTCGGTGCGGGCGACCGCTTCGTTCCCGGCTACGCCTCCGGCCTCGACGCCGCGCTGACCGACGAGCAGCTCGCCGACCTGTACCGTCGCTTCGCCGACCGCGGCTACACCGCCGCCAAGCTCAAGGGCGGCCGCAACGTCGAGGCGGATCTGCGGCGCTTCGGCATCCTCACCGACCTCCTCTCCGCGAACGGCGCGGCTCCCGCGCTCATGCTCGACGCGAACGAGTCGTGGAACCTCAAGCAGGCCGTGCGTCATGTGAGCGCCCTCGAGGAGCATCTCGACCTCACCTGGGTCGAGGAGCCTCTCCGTCGATGGGATGCCGCTGGCCACGCCCGGCTGAGCGCCGCCATCAAGGCCTCGGTCGCGACCGGCGAGAACCTCACCGGACTCGAGCAGTACCGGCCCCTGCTGGACGCCGGCGGCGCCGACATCGTGCAGGCCGGAGCGGTCTGGGGCATCACGCACTTCCTCCGTGTCGCGGTCACCGCGCACAGCCGCGACCTGCCGGTCAGCCCGGTCGGTCTCACCGCGAACCACACGGTCACCGCCGCAGCCGCCGCCGTGCCGAACCACCTCTCCGCCGAGGTGCAGGATCTCGGATCCCCGTTCGGGCTCACGCTCGACCAGTCCTTCGAGAACGGCGGCATCGTGCTGGGCGACCGGCCCGGCGTCGGCATCCAGGTCGACGAGGCAGCCATCATCCGGGCGCGCAGCGACGCCGACTGGCAGGAGCCCGCCGGCCCGCACGTGCGCTCGCCGCGTGCCGGCCTGCGTCTGGTCGACAACGGCGCCTGGGGCGAGTGATGCAGCTCCGCCCCGGCATCCACCGGATCCAAGCGCCGCTCGGCGAGCGCTTCATCGCGATGTACCTGCTGACCGGTCCCGACGGCGCGCTGCTGTTCGACACCGGGGTCGCCGACTCGGTGCCCGGCACCCTGCTGCCGTACCTCGACGAGATCGGCTTCGATCCGGCCGGCATCCGCTGGGTGATCAGCTCGCACTGCGACTTCGACCACACCGGCGGCAACGCGGCGCTCGCCGCGGTCGCGCCGCACGCCGAGTTCCTCGCCGGTCGCGCCGACGTGCCCATGACCGAAGACGTCGAGCTGCTCATCTCCGGGCGCTACGGCGAGTTCGCCGCCCGCGACCGCTTCGACGATCCGCCCGAGACCACGGCCGAGGTGCGCCGCTCGACCGGGCTCGTCGCCGTGACCCGTGCCCTCGACGGCGGCGAGACGTTCGACCTCGGCGACCGCACGATCGAGGTGCTGTCGGTGCCGGGGCATTCGCCCGGTCACCTCGCGCTGCGGGATGCCGTGAACGACACGCTCCTCATCTCCGACGCGGTGCTCGGCGAGACCGTGCCGACGGCCGACGGCCGGGCCGCCTTCCCGCCGACCTACCGCGACACGGTCGCCTATGTCGACAGCATCCGGCGCCTGCAGGCGTTCGACGCCGACCTGCTGCTCACCGCCCATTACCCGGTGTACGAGGGGGCGGGTGTCGGTGTGTTCCTCGACGGCTCGCTCGCCTACACCGAGCGCGTCGATCGAGTGATCGCGGAGGTGCTCGCCTCGGGGGAGGCGTGCACCTCCCTCGAGCTCGTCCGGCGCGCGGCCGCCGACCTCGGGCCCTGGTCTGAGGCGGCGGCCGAGTACCTCATCTTCCCGATGACCGGCAACCTCGAGCGCCTCGTGCAACAGGGACGGGTCGTCGAGGGCGAGCGAGACGGCATCCGCACCTGGCGGTGGACCGCGTGACGAGCGCCGACGTGACGAGCACCGACGTGGCGAAGAAGAAGGTGCGCCTCGGCGCGATCGGCGCCGGCTGGTGGGCGACGAGCAACCACTTCCCGCTCTTCGCCGCCCGTGACGATGTCGAACTCGTCGGCGTCTGCGGCAAGGGCGACGGTCTCGAGGCCATCCGCTCGACCTTCGGCTTCGGGTTCGCGACCGAGGATGCGACGGAACTGCTGGATGCCGACATCGACGCGGTCGTGATCTCGACCCCGCACGACCTGCACCACCCCCTCGCCGCCCAGGCATTGGAGCGCGGCCTTCACGTCCTGTGCGAGAAGCCGATGACGCTGCATGCCGACGAGGCCTGGGACCTGGCCGCGCGGGCCGAGCAGGCCGGCACGGTCTTCCTCGTGCCGTACGGCTGGAACTACAAGCCGTTCACGGTCGCCGCCAAGCGGATGCTCGAGGCCGGGGCGATCGGCGAGATCCAGTACGCGATGTGCCACATGGCCTCGCCGACCCGCGGGCTCTTCGGCACCGACCCGTCGCACATGCTCGAGCGCTGGAACTCCGACACCGCACCCGACCCGCGCACCTGGTCGAGCCCGGAGAAGGGCGGCGGCTACGCCCACGGGCAGATCACGCACTCGTCCGCCCTGCTGTTCTGGCTCACCGGTCTTCGCGCCTCCTCGGTCGCGGGGCGGGTGATCACGGCGGGTGCGCCGGTCGACCTGTTCGACGCCGGCGTCATCCGCTTCGACAACGGCGCGATCGGCTCGCTGTCCGGCGCCGCCACCCTCGCCGACGGCGACAAGTACCAGGTCGACATCCGCCTGTTCGGCACCGAGGGCGTGCTGATGATCGACGTCGAGCGCGAGCGGGTCACGCTCAGCCGCTACGACGGGCGCCGCGAAGAGGTCGCGATCGCCGAGGGCGAGGGCGAATACGAGTGCCTCGTGCCGCCCGCGCGCTTCATCGAGCTGATCACCGGCGAGAGTCGCGAGAACAACTCCGACGTCACGGTCGCCGCCCGCTCGGTCGAGCTCATCGACGCGCTGCTGCGGTCCTCCGCGGCGGGCGGCGTCGACACCCCCGTCTGAATCCCCCGCACCCGAGGTAGGTCATGTCTGAAACTCCCCGCAGCATCCTCGACGGCTATCGCGTCATCGACTGCTCGATCGCGATGGCCGGTCCGTTCGCCGCGCAGCGGCTCGGCGATCTCGGTGCCGACGTGATCAAGGTCGAGCCGACCGCCGGCGAATGGCAGCGCTTCGCGGCGGCGGGCGGCGCGAAGGGCAACGAGATCAACGTCTCGTTCCTCTCGCTCAACCGCAACAAGCGGTCGCTCGCCGTCGACCTGAAGTCGGATGCCGGACGCGAGGTCGTGCGCGACCTGATCGCGGGGGCCGACGTCTTCCTGCAGAACTACCGTCCGGGCGTCGCCGCGCGCCTCGGCCTCGACTACGAATCGCTCGCCGCGATCAACCCGTCACTGGTCTACGTCTCGATGTCGGGCTACGGCGAGGACGGCCCCTACAAGGATCGTCCGGGGCAGGACCTCATCCTGCAGGCCATGAGCGGAGCGATGCTCTCGGCCGGCCGCGAGGGCGAGCCGCCGTCTCCCGCCGGGCAGTATCTGGCGGATGCCGTCACCGCCTCGACCGCGTTCGAAGCGGTGCTGGCGGCGCTGCTGCACCGCGAGCGCACCGGGGAGGGGCAGCTCGTCACGGTCAACATGCTCGACGCGCTCACGACCCTGCAGATGCAGGAGCTCAGCGTGTACACGGTCGGCGGCGTGCCGCAGAAGCGCGGCGCCGAGCCCAACGCGCACGTCTACATCCGCGCCCCCTACGGCATCTTCGCGACCACCGACGGCTACCTGGCGCTCGGTTTCGCCGACCTGGAGAAGCTGGGCGAGGTGCTGGACGAGCCGTCGTTCCGCGGCCTCGACGCCGAGGAGCACGGATGGACGCACCGCGACGAGCTCTACGCCACGGTCGCGAAGCACCTGCGCGAGCAGAGCACGCAGCACTGGCTCGACACGCTGCTCCCCGCCGGCATGTGGGTCGGCCCGGTGTACGGCTACGAAGACCTCGTGAACGACCCGCAGATCATCCACAACGGCACCTTCGTCGAGTACGACCACCCCACCGAGGGCCACATCAAGACGCCCGGGTTCCCGTACAGGTTCGCGAAGACGCCCGCCCGCATCGACCGCGGGGCCCCGCTGACCGGCGAGCACACGGCCGAGATCCTCGCCGAGCTCGGCGTCTCGCCCGAGCGCACGCAGGAGCTGCTGGATTCGGGTGCTGTCGCGCAGACCGCGGTGCCGGTGGCGGTGCCTTCATGACCGACTTCGTCGGCCTGACCTGGGATCACCCGCGCGGGCGCAACGCGCTCGAGGCGGCATCCGGTGATCTCGGCGACGGCGACACCGTGCGGTGGGAGGTGCAGTCGCTCGAGGGGTTCGAGTCCGCGCCGATCGACGAGCTCGCCCGTCGCTACGACCTGCTCGTGCTGGATCATCCGCATCTCGGCGATGCGCTGGCGAGCGACAGCATCCGTCCGCTCGACGAGCTCTTCGACGAGGCGCAGCTGCGCGCCTGGTCGGATGCCGCGGTCGGTCCGAGCATCGCCTCGTACCGGCTCGACGGGCGACTCTGGGCACTGCCGCTGGATGCCGCGACGCAGGTCTCGGTGCGCCGGCGCGATCTCGTGCTCGACGCACCGCAGAGCTGGGACGACGCGTTGGCGCTGGCCGAGCGCGGCCTCGTCGCGACGAGCCTCGCCGGTCCGCACGCGTTCCTCTCGCTGTGCTCGATCGCGGTGTCGCTCGGCGACGATCCGGGGCGGGGAGGGTCGTTTTTCGATCGCGACATCGCGCTGGCCGCGCTCGATCTGCTCACCCGGCTCTCGGCGCGTGCGCCCGCGGGCACCGAGCTGCTGAACCCGATCGGCCTGCTCGACCGCATGCGGGATCAGGGCGACATCGGCTACATCCCGCTGGTCTACGGCTACGTGAACTACAGCTCGCCGACGGTCGCGTTCGGGCCCGCACCGGCGTTGGAGGGCAGGATCGGATCGACCATCGGCGGCACCGGCATCGCGGTCACGCGCCGCTCCGAGCCGTCGCCCGCACTGCTCGCACACCTGCGGCATCTTCTCGCCGAGGAGACGCAGCGCGGCTTCATCCCTTCGCACGACGGGCAGCCCGGGTTGCGGGCCGCGTGGACGGATGCCGCGGTCGACGCGGCCGCCCACGGCTTCTACTCGGGCACTCTCTCGACCATCGAGGCGGCGTGGGTGCGGCCGCGGGTCGCCGGGTACATCCCCTTCCAGTCCGCAGCATCCGCTCTCGTGCGTGCGGCCGTCGCCGGGCAGCGGGATGCCGGGGGCGTGCTCGACGAGATCGAGGAGCGCGTCGCTCCGCTGCTGACCACCGACCGCCTCGAGGAGGTACGACCATGACCGAGGAACTCATCGTCGTCGCGCGTCAGGGCCACGTCGCGACCGTGCGGCTGAACCGACCCCAGAAGCTCAACGCCGTCACGCAGGACATGAGCGATCAGCTCGTGCGCATCGTGCGAGCGCTGAACGACGACGCGGAGGTGCGGGCCGTCGTCTACACCGGCACGGGTCGCGCGTTCAGCGCCGGCAGCGACATCTCGACGCTCGACCAGTACGAGACGCCGTGGGAGTTCCGCAACCGGCGCGACTACTGCGACGCCCTGCGTGAGCTCCGCAAGCCCGTGATCGCGGCGATCAACGGCTACGCGTTCGGGGGAGGGCTCGAGGCCTCGCTGACCTGCGACATCCGCATCGCCGCCGACACCGCGAGCTTCGCCGCTCCCGAGATCAAGCTCGGGTGGATCGGCGGGGGCGGCATGTCGGTGCTGCTCGCGAACTCGATCGGTGCGAGCAACGCCGCGCTGATGCTGCTGACCGGCGATCCGATCGACGCGCAGCGTGCGCTCGCGTGGGGTCTGATCAGCGAGGTGGTCCCGGCCGACGCCCTTCTCGAACGGGCGCAGGAGCTGGCGGCCACGATCGCCTCGCGTCCGCCGATCGCCGCCGAGACGGCCAAGGCGAACCTGCGGGCGGCGTTCAACCTGCCCCAGGACCAGGCCATCGCGTACGAGCGCGAGATGCAGGGCATCACCTTCGCCACCGAAGACGCTGCCGAGGGGCGTGCGGCCTTCGCCGAGAAGCGGCCCGGCGTCTTCCACCGGCGCTGATGCGGGGCTCTCTCTTCTCGCCGGATCAGGCGAACACGCGGAATCAGGCGGAAACTCCAGAGATCGGCCTGATTCCGCGCGATGCCCTGATTCCGCGCGATCCCTTGCTCCCGCGGGTGCACCAGACTAGACGAATCACCAGGAGCTGCCATGACTGATCCCTTCACCGACGTCCTCCCGACGGATGCCGCCGACGCGCTGCTCGTCGGACGCGTCCAGCTGCCCGAGGGTCCGAGCGTGGTGGTGCTCCGCGAGGGCCGGCTGCAGGATCTGTCGGCGACCTTCCCGACCATGGCCGCGCTGACCGAGACGGCCGACCCGGCATCCGCCGTGCGCGCGGCCGACGGCCCCGTCATCGGATCGTTCGACGAGGTCTGGGCGAACACCGCCCCCGACACCCGCGACGACACGCGGCCGTGGTTGCTGTCGCCGATCGACCTGCAGGTCGTCAAGGCGTCGGGAGTCACGTTCCCGGTGTCGATGCTCGAGCGCCTCATCGAGGAGAAGGCGCGGGGAGAGGCCGAGTCGGCCGACGGCATCCGCGCCACGATCGTCGACGCGCTGGGCGGCGACATCCGCGACCTGGTTCCCGGGTCGCCCGAGGCCGCGCGCCTCAAGCAGGTGCTCATCGCGGCGGGCCTGTGGAGCCAGTACCTCGAGGTCGGGATCGGGCCGGATGCCGAGATCTTCACCAAGGCCCCCGTGCTGGCCACGGTCGGAGCAGGCTCCGATGTCGGTGTGCTGGCCGAGTCGAAGTGGAACAACCCCGAGCCCGAGGTCGTGCTGGTCGTCGCCTCGAACGGCGACATCGTCGGTGCCATGCTCGGCAACGACGTCAACCTCCGAGACATCGAGGGGCGCTCCGCGCTGCTGCTCGGACGGGCGAAGGACAACAACGCCTCGGCATCCGTCGGTCCGCTCATCCGCCTGTTCGACGACGGATTCGGGCTCGACGACGTGCGATCCGAGACCGTCACGCTCTCGGTCGACGGCGATGACGGCTTCCGCATGAAGGCGTCGTCGCACATGGCGCAGATCAGCCGCGACCCCGCCGACCTCGCCCAGCAGGCCAGCGGCGCGCACCATGCCTATCCCGACGGCTTCGTGCTGTACCTGGGCACGATGTTCGCCCCCACCGACGACCGCGATGAGGTGGGCCACGGCTTCACGCATCACCTCGGCGACGTCGTGCGCATCGCCTCGCCGCGCCTCGGTGCGCTGGTGAACCGCGTGCAGCACAGCGAAGACCTCGCGCCGTGGAGCTTCGGCATCGGCGCGCTCCTGACCAACCTCGCTCAGCGGGGCCTGCTCGGAAGGACGAGTGCATGACCACCCAGGACACGAAATTCTTGGCCACGACCGACCCCCGCACCGGCACGACGTCGGCCACCGACATCGAACCGACGGATGCCGCCGGCGTCGCAGCGCTCACCGAGGCAGCGGCATCCGCGTTCGCCGAGCTCCGCTCCCGTCCGCGGGCATGGCGGGCGGGCCTGCTGCGCGCGCTCGCCGACGGGCTCGAGGCCGACCGGGAGTCGCTCGTCGAGGCGGCGCTCTCCGAGACCGGGCTCCCCGCGGCGCGGCTGAACGGCGAGCTGTCGCGCAGCGCCTTCCAGTTCCGGCTGTTCGCGGATGCCGTCGACGAGGGCGGCTACCTCGAGGCGGTCATCGATCACGCCGGCGACACCCCGCTCGGCCCCGGCCCGGATGTGCGGCGCATGCTCGTGCCGATCGGGCCCGTCGCGGTCTTCGGCGCCAGCAACTTCCCGTTCGCGTTCTCGGTCGTCGGCGGCGACACCGCATCGGCGCTCGCCGCGGGCGGACCAGTCGTCATCAAGGCGCACAGCTCGCACCTGCTCACGTCGCAGCGTTCGTTCGCGTCGCTGTCGCGCGCGGCATCCGCCTACGGAGCGCCGGACGGAGCCCTCGGGATCGTCTACGGCCAGCAGGCCGGAGCGCTGCTCGTCGCCGACCCGCGCATCACGGCGGTCGGCTTCACCGGCTCGCTGTCGACCGGCAAGATCCTGCAGGGGATCATCGACGAGCGCGAGACGCCGATCCCGTTTTACGGCGAGCTGTCGAGCCTCAACCCGCTCGTGATCACGCCGGGCGCGGCGGCCGAGCGCACCGCCGCCATCGGCGAGGGCCTCTTCACCTCGGTGACCGGTTCGGCCGGGCAGCTCTGCACCAAGCCGGGTGTCGCGTTCGTGCCGGTGGGCGCCGAGGGTGACGCACTCGTCGCCGATGTGGTCGCTCGGGCTCAGGATGCCGCGGCGCAGACGCTGTTGAACTCCCGCATCCATGGCGCGTTCGACGAGATCCGCACGCGCCTGATCGACGAGGGCGGGGCGCGCAGCCTCGTCGCGCCCCGTGCCGGAGAGGACGGGTTCTCTCTGACCCCGGCCGTGCTGGAGATCGATGCGAAGGACGTCACGCCCGCCGTCGCCGAAGAGGCGTTCGGTCCGCTCGTCGTCGTGATGCGGTACTCGACGGTGGGCGAGGTGCGTGATGCGCTGCAGGCGGTGCCGCACTCGCTCACGGCGACGATCCACTCGTCTCCGGACGAGACCGACGTGCGCGGAGAGCTGACGGATGCCGCCCGCGACCTGGTCGGCCGCATCGTCTACGACGGCTACCCGACGGGAGTGCGGGTGTCGTGGGGCATGAACCACGGCGGTCCGTGGCCCGCCACGAACACGCAGCACACCTCGGTCGGGGTCACCGCGATCCGGCGGTTCCTGCGGCCGCTCGCCTGGCAGGACGCCCCGGTCGACGTGCTGCCCGAGGAACTGCGCGACGGCGTGGTCGACCTGCCGCGCCGGGTCGACGGCGTGCTGCAGCTCGCGGGGTCCTGACGCGAGTCCTCCCCGGTCCCTGAGCGAGCGGTGCGAGACGAAGGGTCTCCCACCTCGGCGCCGCCTCAGCCGAAAACGCCCTCCGGCAGAAGCCCGCGGGTGATCAGCGCGTCCCAGAGCCCGTCGTCGACGTCGGCCTCGAGCCGTGCGATCCCTTCCGCGACCTGGTTGCCGTCGCGGCATCCGAGCACCACGGACGAGACGGCCGGATGCCGCAGGCTGAACTGCATGGCCGCGGTCGGCAGGTCGGTGCCGAACTCCTCGCAGACGTCGGCGATCGCGTTGGCCCGCGCGATCAGAGCGGCGGGCGCCGGCGCGTAGTCGTAGGTCGCGTCCGGAGCGACGCGGGGTCGCGCGAGCAGTCCCGAGTTGTACACGCCGACGTTGACGACGCCGACGCCGTGCGCGAGCGCGGCGGGCAGGAGGTCGGCGAGGGCGGGCTGCTCGAGCAGGGTGTACCGCCCGGCGAGCATGACCACGTCGATGTCGGTCTCGCGGACGAACCGCGCCGGCAGGGCGGACTGGTTCATGCCGACGCCGATCGCCGCGACGACGCCCTGGTCGCGCAGCTCGATCAGCGCGCCGATCCCCTCGGTGGAGGCCTGGTCCCAGTGCTCGTCGGGGTCGTGCAGGTAGACGATGTCGAGGCGGTCGACGCCCAGACGCTCCAGGCTCGCGTCGACGCCGCGCAGAATCGCGTCGCGGGAGAAGTCGAACTCCCGGCGGAAGGCGGCGGGCACCGCGAACCCGCCGTCGTCGAGCTGTCCGTCGGCGTGCGGTTGCGGCACCAGCGTGCGCCCGGCCTTGGTCGACAGCACGAACTCGTCGCGCGGGCGGTCGGCGAGCAGTGCGCCGAGGCGCTGTTCCGAGTAGCCGAGGCCGTAGTGCGGGGCGGTGTCGAACAGCCGAGAGCCGCGGTCCCAGGCGGTGTCGACGGCTGAGCGCGCCTGCTCGTCGGTGGTGATCCGGCCGAGGTTCCCGAGCTGGGCGCCGCCGAGGCCGAAGCGGGTGAGGGGTGTTCCGGTGCGGAGCCGGGCCACCGGCATCCGCTCTGATCGCTCGTGGTGGTGCACCCTCCCACGGTAGTCAAACATATGACGAATTACCAATGCCGCTCGCAACCCGGTCTCGCGGTTTCGCCGACACGGGGGACAATGGGAGTGATGCTTCCCTCGCCGCACGCCCAGCACGCGGCTCCGCGCTCCCCGATGCGCGGTCCCGCCCTGCCGATCGGTGTCGCTGTGACCGCGCTCGGCATGCTGTTCTCGATCGCGTCCGCACCGGTGGTGACATCGGCCGCGCCCGAGACCATGCCGGAGCCGGTCGCCGTCGTGCAGGTGCCGACGGTCAAGGTCGGGGCGACGATCGCCGCCGACCCGTGCGCCGATCCGTCGGTGCTGGCGGCGCTGTCGAGCGGTGACGATGCGGCGGCGATCGCGGGCTTCGGCGGAGGAGAGAACTTCCGGGCCGCCGTGGTCGCGGGCAACGCGCCGTGCATCTCGCTGAGCGATCCGGCGCGGCTGTGGGTCGTGGTGAACAAGACGCTCCCGCTGAATCCGCCCGAGTATGAGCCTGCGGGGCTGGACTCGGTGCCGCTGCAGATGACGACGCGCTCGGGGCTGGTGCGCTCCGATGTCGGTGTCGCGGTCGGGCAGATGGCCGAGGCGGCAGCGGCGGCCGGCGTCGGTCGCATCGGCGCGAACAACGGGTACCGGTCGTACGGCCTGCAGGTGACGACGTACGACGCCCACGTGCGCGCGCAGGGGCAAGGGCAGGCGGATGCCGGGTCGGCGAGGCCGGGATTCAGCGAGCATCAGACCGGTCTTGCGCTCGACGTGGTCGCGTGCGAGACGTCGTGCGGCGGCCTCGACGGCTTCGGCGGCACCGGGCAGAGCGACTGGGTGGCGGCGAACGCGTGGGAGTACGGGTTCATCGTGCGGTATGAGGAAGTGGGCACGCCGGTGACCGGTTACGCGCCGGAGCCCTGGCACCTGCGATACGTCGGCGTGGATCTCGCCGCCGCGTATCACGCCGGCGGATATCACACGCTGGAGGAGTTCTTCGGACTCCCGGCGGCGCCCGACTACGCACCCTGAGCGGGGCCGAGGGGGTGCTTTGCGGCATCCCACAAGTGCGGTACCCAGTGTCACGTTCTGTGGGATGCATTCTCACAATGGACTGTTTCGTGTCGGCATCCGCGCATAGAATCGCCGGAGCAACGACGCACGACACGTTCAGGAGGATCGCATGGAACGCGACATCTACGAAGAGGATCACGAGGCATTCCGCGACCTCGTCAAGGATTTCGTCAAGCGCTACGTCACCAACGCGACGATCGAGAAGTGGGACGCCGACGGAGAAGTCGACCGGGCCACGATGCTCGCCGCGGGTGAGGCCGGGATCATCGGCCTGTCGGTTCCCGAGGAGTTCGGCGGTGCAGGGATGCTGCAGGACTACCGGTTCCGCGCGGTCGTGAACGAAGAGGTCATCGCGGCCGGGGCGGGTTCGCTCGCCGGCGCGTTCGGCATCCAGGACGACCTGGCCGTGCCGTACCTCGTGCACATGGGCACGCAGGAGCAGAAGGAGAAGTGGCTGCCCCGCATGGCCACCGGTGAGGTCGTCGGCGCTCTCGCCATGACCGAGCCGGGAGCAGGGTCAGACCTCCGCGGCATCAAGACCACCGCGAAGAAGGTCGACGGCGGCTACCTCGTCAACGGCGCGAAGACGTTCATCTCGTCGGGTGCGACCGCCGATCTCGTCGTCACGTTCGTGAAGACCGGTGAGGGCAACCGTCCCGACGCGTTCAGCCTCGTGCTGATCGAGAACGGCATGGAGGGCTTCGACCACGGCAAGAAGCTGCACAAGATGGGCTTCCAGGGTCACGACACCGCGGAGCTCTCGTTCACCGACGTGTTCGTGCCCGAGGAGAACCTCATCGGCGGCGTCGAGGGCAAGGGCTTCGTGCAGCTCATGATGAACCTGCCGCTCGAGCGCCTGTCGATCGGTGTCGCCGGAGCGGCCGCCGCACAGGCCGCGCTCGACTGGACGGTCGCCTACACGAAGGACCGCGAGGCGTTCGGCGAGCGGATCATCGACTTCCAGAACACCCGCTTCAAGATCGCCGACATGGCCACCACGGTCGACGCCCTCTGGGCCTACATCGACCGCGCGCTGCTCGCGTACTCGAAGGGCAAGCTCTCGGCGGAAGAGGCCGCGAAGGTCAAGTTCTGGGCGACCGAGCGCGAGTGGGAGGTGCTCGACACCGGCGTGCAGCTGCACGGCGGATACGGGTACATCACCGAGTACCCGATCGCCCGCGCGTTCCTCGACGCCCGCGTGCACCGCATCTACGGCGGCACCAACGAGATCATGCGCGAGATCGTCGGACGGCAGATCGCGGGGAAGCGGTAGAGCCGTAGCGCGATTCAGTGCGGATCCGAGGTGTTCCTCGGACGGCGATCGGGGGAGCATCTCCGATTCCGCACGGCGAGGACGCGACGCGGGGTGAGGCTGCGTGAGGATGCCGGCCGGTGAGCCGTTGGTCTGGCTGTTGCCGGAGACCGCGCCTTTCGCAGTCACGCCCTCCTGTGATGCCACCAAGGTGACCCTGGGCTACTCGCCGGCGTCGGAGGCGGTGATCGCGACGGAGGAGCGATGCTTCGCCCGACCACTGCCTGCGGAGTGTGTCGAACTGGTGCGGGTCTCTGACGGCATGATCACGTCGGTCCGGCTCAGCCTCCTGAGTGTGGACGAACTCGTCCAGCGGAATCGGGACTACCCATCCCCCCGGGTACCTGGAACCTTCAGAGCGTGACGGTGAGCGATCGACCCCGTGGCGGGAGTCGTCGCTGCTCGCGCTCGGCCGATCATGGACAAGCCGTTCGCCGCACTCGCCATCGGCTCGGCAGCAGACGCTCCGCTCATGTCGCACGATCACAACCTGTCGGGGAAAAACAGCTAGCGTCCGCGTAACTCAGAGATCAAAGCCCACGAATCAAGCTTGCCGAGAGTTGCCGTAGAGATATGGTTCAACATGGGCGTCCCGAGACACCTGCCGCCGATGCGACTGAGAATTGCCTTCGACGACACGAACCCCTCGGACCGCACAAGATCGTTCGGCAAGGCTTCGGGCGTATCTCCAGCCCCGATGCGAACCCCCGCACCGAAACTTCGGGACTTGCGAAGGAGCGCCGTTTCGAGGACATCTTCGATGAAGGCCGCCGAGGCCAGAGTGTCCGCAGAGGCGCCCTCGGCCACCAGCACAACCATGATCTCCTCGATGCTGCGCGCGAGCATACGCACAGCAAACCTGTCTTGCACCCCCATGCCTACCGTCAGGCCGTAACCGAACGCCGCAACATTCTTCAGCGCCCCAGCCAACTCAACGCCCGAAACGTCATCGCTCGCCGCCAACGTCAGATCATCGGTTTCGAGCAAGCCGACGAGCGCGTGCGCGAGCGTGATCGTCGGGGCCGCCAGGACCGCGCGAGTCCTATCGCTCCCCGACGCGACGATATGTGCGGCATTGGCTCCGCTCAACACGCCGAACTCTGGCGAACGATCTCTCCGGATTGAAGCTGCCAGGACTTGGGTCGCTGTCCTGCCGGTTCCCGGTTCGAGGCCTTTCGACATATGCACGATGGGAGCGTGAGGGAGCCGGTGTTCGATTTCCGTCATGACGGGTGCTAATGCGAAGACGGGCAATGCCACCAGGATCGCGGATGGCGCGCGCTGCCTGAGTCTTTCGCTCGACACAAAAGACACGTTCCTGTCCGCCTTGCTCGCCGATGAGGGATCGATCTCCGAAAGTGCTCTGAGACGCGACCGTGCGGCGGGGATGTCACGTCCCCAAACTCCGACCTTTCGTCCCACGCGCGCAAGGGACAAACTGATCGCTGCACCGAGCGATCCTGCGCCGATCATGAGAATCTCGAGATCGCTCTGCTCGCGTGTCGACATCTCTACGCATCCTGATTTCGCACGCGCGGACGCACGACGTACGGCCTGAACCGAACGAAGAGCCGCTCGACTATGGTCACGTTGTCACCTGTCCTGTTCGCTCGCCATGCAGGTGTCCGATGAGAGACGCGACCGTCGTCAACGATGAGCCTTCAGCCGGTAGATCGATGCGGCGATCGCCGGAGAAAACGAGAAGCGGGACGTACTCGCGAGAATGCCCATGTCCCGGCGCTGTCGGGTCATTGCCGTGGTCGGCCGTCACGATGACGGTTTCGAACTCGCCGAGCCCGCTCACGAAGTCCCTGACCTGGACGTCGAATCGCGTCAGTGCCCGTGCGAAGCCCGAGGGATCACGGCCGTGCCCATGTATGGCGTCGAAATCATCCAACGTTGCGATCACCACGAGAGAGCGTGCGTCGGAGCTGCGCAGTTCCTCTACGATCGACAATGCTTCATCGTTCGAGGCACAAGAGGCAGTCCATGAGAAATCGCCGTCGTGAGCCAGATTCGCGACCTTGCCGACGCCCACCGTCGTGGTGCCCCGGGCGCGGCGGAGGTGCCCGATGATGGAGGGTCTCAGGGGTCTCGTCAGATCGCGTCGCCACACGCGAACGAAGCGATCGGTCGCTGCACCTTCGAACCGACGGACTATTATCCGATCGAATGTGTATCCAAGTGCGTCCAGAGTCGCGCCGTACCGAGTCGCCCACGCCCATGCTTCATGGGCCGAGAACCGATTGACATGCATGGCTACCTGAGCCACGCGCGGAGACGAGAAGTAGACGATCGGAGCACCGATGACAAGGTGCTGTTCGCCGAAGGCGCGCAGCACCTTCTCCCCTGTCCCCGCGACGAAACCGAGGATGGCACCGAGTCGGCGTCGAAGTTCGGCACGCGCCGCACCATCGGGGACGCTGCGGGAGAAGTCGTCCAGGTGGAGGGTGCTGAGCCTTTCGTCGTAGAGGTTCCCCAGCATCTCCTGATGGCCGAACAGGGAGTCATTCGCGACGTTCGTCGGTCTGAGTCGCGTTGCGCATCGTCCGACGCTACCCGGTGAGTTCTCTGCGAGTGCCCGGAGCCCGGCGTCGTCGAGGAACGGGATTCGGGTTGTGGGCGAATGGCGAAGCGTGTTCCTCACCGTGTTCCGTGTGCTGTCGTGCGCATCAGGAGTGGCGCCTACACCGAGCCCGTCGCATACGAGCAAGAAAGTTCTCGCATGCGGGGCTCTAGTCGGGCCCTGCTCCGCGACAGCTAGCACAACCCTGCGCCGGCAAGCACGCGGTCGGGTCTTGACTTCGGCGGCCCGTATTCGAAAGGACACGGAGCAGGGAGATCGTCTGCCGTGAGCTTCGCGTGAGTTGAAGACATGATCGGAGCGTCGTGAGGGTCCAGCCATGCCGCCCAGGGCTGGTTCCTCACGACGGCGGAGATCGCGCTCCACTCGATCGAATCCATCCCGATTCGTGAGACCGAGCGCTCGGTGGAGAAGTCTGCCTTCAACGTTCTCTGCAGCGGGCCGCTCAGGACAGGATCGCCGCACCCGAAAGCGATATCGAGCAAAGGATGGAAGAACTGAAGTTTGCCGTCTGGCCCGCGCCACGGGTGAAGCGACCGCGGCAGTGTTTCGCCTGCGTGGTGCAACAGGTCACGAAGGTGTGGCAGGCCACTCAAGGTGCCATCCGCGATCCGGATCAGGTTGGGCCATCCCACGACTTCAAGATCGTCCGTATCCGCGACGCGACGCACGAAGACCCCATCGTTCGACATGTATCGAGCCCCCGCGCCGAGCGCGTTGAGCATCAGTGTGCTCTTCCCCGCACCTTTATCACCGACTGCGACGACAACGCCGCCGCCACCGGAGACCCATGCCGACGAGTGCAGGGGCAGGTAACCGTCGCTCATCGCTCCGAGCCGCATCGCGTACTTCAACAACTGTTCGACATGTAACGGATCGAGCAGGTCGCCGCCAGAGCGCAGATAGTGCACACTTCTTCGTCGTCGCGAGTACAGGGTCAGATCTCTACTGCCTCTCTTCTGGATCACGGTCACATCCCCGAGCGGATCATAGTGTGCTTCACCGCGCCGCCCCACCTCGTAGCCGTAGAGATTCGACGGCTCTAGCGCAGAAATGAGGCGACGCGGTATCGAGCCACCGTCCGCCGAGTACGAGAGCACCTCAAATTCCAGTTTCGGCGGGTCCGCGATCTCGGGGAAATTGAAAGGCCCGAAGATCATTCTCACGAACTCGAGTTCCTCCGGTGAGTCGGTGCCGTACGTTACGGTGCACCCGGCGTAGCGAATGCGGTATGTATAAGGCAAGTCTGTCCGCGATGAATTACGAGATCCAACCCTGCCGAGATGCTCGTCCATAGCTTTCTTCCTCATTCTCGATCTGTTCAGTAGCGAGTTCTGCGCGTATTCACGATATTCAGGGTCTGTCAGGTTCGCATAGCTCGTCGCCTGGCCAGGATGATGGAGCACGACGCGAGGACTGTCCCTGAAATCAGGAGACTGTACCGTGACCCGACGGACGCTATCAGCACGCCAGATAGGGCAGTTCCTCCCGCGCCTGCGAGTCCCATGGAGAACGATCGAATCGAGCCGATGCTGCCGCGCTCTGCTGACGGAACAAGCGTCTGCTGTTGCACTGTGTTGCTCACTACATAGAGGGAAATTGAGACGCCTACTGCGAAATCGATGACCGACGCCATGAGGACGGCGGCCCAAGAAAAGGGGGGGCAATACCGAGTAAGCCCCGAGCAAAGCCCCGTATAGAAGAAGAGCCGTGATCTGGATCGACATCGGATGCGCAGTGGAAAGTCTCTTCGATCGGGCCAGAATTGCCCCGGTCACCGCCCCGACCGAGCCCACTCCGAGTATCGAAGCATAGGCGAGGAACGGGAATTCCAGGTCACGCACCAGCAACCAGAGCAAAGAAATGGAGCTTACCCCGATCGCAACATTGGCGATGGTGCTCGAGAGAAGAAGGTCGCGCATGAGGGGCCGGGATATCGCGAACTCAAACCCACGGGACACACGTCGCACGTATCCGATCTTCCTGTCGTCCGCCCGGAGGGTGCGCGAGGCGCGTGGCCAACGGATGAAAGCAGTACCCAAGGCAGAGAGGAGAAAAGATGCTCCGGCGACCAGGAATCCGAAGAACGCGCCGCATTGCGCCAGAAGAAAACCGCCCCCTGCTGAGCCCGCCGAGTCCGCCAGTGTCCTTATGACCTGGAGTCTTGAGTTCGCGCGAGTCAGTTCGTGTTCTTCGAAAAAGTCCGCGATCCCAGCGAACAGGCTTGCTGAGACGATCGATCCGCAAGCGGCGATGAAGAAGTTGATGACGAACAGTAGCGCCCAGTCTCGTGTATGGCCCATCACGAGGATCGCCAGGATGAGAACGAGGCCGAAGCGACCGAGCTCCGCCGCCACGCAGATTCTCTGTCGATTCAATAGATCCGCGAGAACGCCCGCATATAAGGGGGAAAGCAGCGCAGCAACGAAGGACCCCGTCATGACGATCGATATCAGCGGAGGATCTGCTATGAGCACTACCGCCAGATAATAGGGCAGCGCGAGCGATAGGAGGACTGCACCGGCCGCATTCGCGACTCGTCCCAACCAGAACAGGGCCATGCCCGAGGGTGCTGTCGGCCGATGACTCACTGTTCGCACACCTGCTGCGAGACCTCGATGAGGAGCTCCTGCGTGTATCTGACCCTGGCCTTGCTCTGGCGCAACAGGGCGACGGGCTCGATCGAGGTGTCGGCCTCGAGCTCGATGTAACGATGAAGCACGGCGTTCGCGCCGAGCGCTTGAAGTTTGCGGGCGCGCCACTTCGGTTTCGGATTCGTGTGGCCCAGGCGGGCGGTGAGCATGTCTATCGAATAGCCCAGAGAGATTTTTGAGCTGATCATGGCGGAGTACGCGTCACCCGCAAGTATCGCTCCCGCGGCGTCCTCCCCGGTTGCGCGGCACATATAGGCGGCGACGTCGCTCATCGCCGAGTTCAGGGTGGCCCACGGAACAGCGCTCCTCAGCTCATGGAACTGGTCGAGTCGATTCAAAGGAATGCCGATGTGGAGACTGTGCAAGGCTGAGAGAAGCTCGCTGGACAATGCCCGTGTTGCCGGATGCCGGTCTGAAGAGTCCGAATCGAGCTTGTCTATCGCGGATTCGAGCACGTCGACCGGGATGAACTCGATGTCGACGCGACGACCGTCGAGGGTTCGTATCAGAACTTTGCCCGGTCCGAGAGGCACCCAGGGTGAGGGCAACTCGAGGCTCGTATCGCGCGCGCCGATCGCCACGACGTCGATGTCCGACTTCGCGTTTCCGAACCCTTCGACAAGTGATCCGCTGAGGAAGACCATCGAGGTGTCGGCTACGTCATTGGGAACCAGATCCATCAGGGCCCGCTGGGTACTCCGGAGACTGAGTTCAGCGTTCAAGGGTGACCTTCCTTGCTCCGCGGAGAAAGGGTCTGATCGCGGCTGGCATGTTGATCATGCCGTGTCCGATGATGCAACCCAGAAGCGCATCAGGATTGCACACCGAGGCTGTTCCGAAAATCAGTCCGAGGGTCACCCACAGAATGATGTTGCGACTGCTCTTTGCGGTGTGCCCACCGTCTCGGACGATGAAATGCTCTAACACAAAGGTCGCAGCGGTGATGACGACGATGTTCACGAGCGGAATCTTGATCTCCATCAGATACAGCACCAAGACGTATCTATGAAGGTATTCCTGCGCGATCGCTGATCCGAGAAAGAAGATAGCCTCGCTCGCGCGCCTGGAAAGGGTTTGGCGCGGCATGAGAGCCAAGACCCGGCGATTCAATACCTCTTTTATTTGCGGGTACGTGACTATCAGGCACACTGCGGCTGTGCCGGCGCAGATGAGAATCGAGGCGAGACCGGGCTTGAGTGAGATTCCAAAAGTAGCAATGGGTACAAAGTATGGAATGAATTTGAGAATTCTGCGTACAATCGTGTTTCGGGGGAATGCTTTGTACAGATCCACCCAGCTCCACAGCGGAATGGTGATCGCTGCGACGAGGATCGTCACGTTTGGATCATCTCTCCGCAGTATCGCGATGAACCATAGCGTGCAACACGTGATCACCAGGGTGGTCTGACCCTCCCTGGTGCCCATGGCACGCGCCCCCCTATTCATCGTCGAGTAGATCCGCGTCCGAGAGCTGTTTCACGAAGTCCAGGACGTCTTTCATTGCGGTCTTGACGTCAATCCCATAGTCTCTCGACAAAGTGCTCGCAATATCGACGATGGAGTTCTTTCCGTTGCTGAGCCCCCAGATCGCCGTTTCCACGTCGCCAAGGCGAAAAGCTGCATCCCCCTGCACGAGGTACAGATTTCCATCTTGCGAGGTGGTGGCAACGCTGAAAGAGCGCAGAGGCTTGCTTTCCGGTTTCATTCTGTCCTTACCTCCGTCAGTCGGGGCGTGATCGGTCTGGCGGAGCACGCCCCGACCTTTTGATATCAGAGCGTGAATGATCCTGGTGCCTTCGCGACGTCGATTTTGACGAGCACTGGCTTGCTGTATTTGCGCATTCTTCACCTCCTTCCCTATCGCGTTCAAGAGCGGCCAAGTGTGTCTGACTGGCCGTGAGTGGGAGCCTACCCCTCAGCATGCGGCTTCTTTCGTCCTCTCGGGCGCCCCTGCAATCGAATGCTGGGATATTGGTATTCTGTTGGGCGTCGGTCCGATGCTCAGATTCCGCTCGGATTCCCGGGGTGATCTCCCGCGTTCTCAATGCTGTAGGTGGGATGCCATATGACCCGGGGCTGATATGACACGTAAAGCGCGGGTGATCAGAGGCGATCCTTCCGGATAAAGCGGCGCCGCGGAGTCTGCCCGGTGTTATGTTGCTGGCTTGATCAGTTGCATTTCGACAGGAGCCCTTTCATGACCGACCTCCCCACGACCGGATCCTCGCGCGTCAAGCGCGGCCTCGCCGAGATGCTCAAGGGCGGCGTCATCATGGACGTCGTCACCGCCGAGCAGGCGAAGATCGCCGAGGATGCCGGCGC